>NZ_JAERVJ010000009.1:37927-215371 GCF_016745395.1 Methylocystis sp. Sn-Cys | reverse complement strand
GTCAGGCTCATAACCTGAAGGTCGCAGGTTCAAATCCTGCCCCCGCATCCAAGCTCACGTTTCCCCAAAAGAGCCCTGAAAAAAGCCTTCTCGCCGCGCCGAAAGGCGTCTGCAGAACTCGACCCGGCATCGTGCGCCGGCGCGGCCCCACGCCGCCGGCGATCCGTTCTCGGCGAGCGCGCACGCGATCGAGGCGCAAGTGCGCGCCGCCTTCTATTGCGAACAGATTGCTGGAAAGGAATGGTTGCAGGACAATCGCTGCTCACTTGCCGGCAAGCAATTGCGGGGCTGTCGCTGCCTTTGGCTCCGCAATTCTGAGGGGAAGGACGCCATGCGGCCTCAAGGCCGCGCCGCGGCGCCAAGCAATCAAGCCTTCCTGACAAACTCCGATTTGAGATAGATCGCGCCAATCCCATCGATTTTACACGCGATATTATGACCGTCGACAGCATCGTCGACCAAGCGGATGTTTTTGACCTTGGCGCCGCTTTTAACGGTCGAGGATGATCCCTTGACCTTCAAATCCTTGATCAGGCTCACCGTATCGCCCGTCGCCAGCGGATTGCCATTGGCGTCGCGCACACCTTCGCCTTGCGCTGGAGCTTCAGGCGCAGCCTCCGCTTCGTTCCACTCATGCGCGCATTCCGGGCAAGTCCACAAAGCGCCATCCTGGTAAGCATATTCCGAACCGCATTTTGGACACTTCATGTCTATCCATTTCCTGTGTCTTAGAGCGCATTCCGCAAAAGTTGAAAGACCTTTGCGATAGGGATGCGCTCCAGCTTTTTGAATCTGCAAGCGTTCCTATCACTCGCATGATTTCTATGCGAGCGGAAAGCGCGCGAGAGGGAAGTAGCTTCTCCTACTCTATCCGTGGCCGAAACGGAACCGGCGCAGGCGCGTCCCGCAGTCGGATATTAGGCGGCTGATCGTGAGGCCGTTGCCGCCTCCAAATTGCAACTTTCCAGTAATTGACCTACGAAAATCAGAATTTCAGATCGCCAAGACTTCGAAGGCATGGGCCGCTCCGAAAGTGGCGGTGCGCCAAACTCCCACGCTCGGATCGCTACGATTACGGCTTCCTCCAGCCGCGCCTGTTCGAGCAGGTTCGTGCTGCGTTTATGGAATGGCGCAGAACGCGAAAGGGAAGAAGACGCCCCCGAAGGAATATCGCTGCGTCTTGTATCGGTGCGTCCCTCCGCAAAAATCCCGCTGGCGCCCTTTTCTCCAAGGCCGCGGACTTTAGGTTTGGCCCTTGGGAGGCCTGCGCGGGGAGGACGCAACAATGGCGGAAGACAAAGTGGTCGTCGGCGTCGTGGCTCTGCTTTACTTTGCCGCCTTCGTCGAGATTTTCGTCGCGGGATGGTGAGGCGCAGGGGCGCTGCGCCTGTTGGTCGCGACGACGAAGGGCCGTCAAAGGCTCGGCGGAACCTTGCGTCCCTGGATGGGAATCATGAACCAATGCAGCACGGCGAAGCCGGCGGAAATGAGCCCTGATCCATAGACGAGGGTCGCAAGTTTCGGATCTTTGATTCCGTAGCTCACGATCGCCAGCAACAAGCCAAGGATGGCGACTGCCAAGGGGGTCGAACTCCGCGCGCTCATTTTACTTTAGCCTTGTTCAATTCGAGTTGTGACGGTCGCCTTCGCGACAGATTCCGCACCATGAGCTGGATAGTATCCATCAAGCAGGCATGAATGGGGCGGCGGCCCTTGCGAGCTTACGGGACGTGAAAAACCTGCCCGGGCTCAGACGCGCTTTTCGTCGACAACATGTTGTCCGGTTGTGGCTGGGGCGGGAGGATTCGAACCTCCGTATGGCGGAATCAAAATCCGCTGCCTTACCACTTGGCGACGCCCCAAAGCGCTCGCTCTCCATAATGCGGCCGGCGCCGCTCTGCAACCCGGGAGTATGGCATTTGGCTCAAGACCACGCCTCGAGCCGCGCCAGCCTGGGGAATTTCTTGGATTGGTGGCGCTCCATGCGCCCGAGCACTTCGCGCAAGAAGCGCACGCCCTGCGGCAGATAGCTGCCCTTGTTGAGCATGACGCAATCGGCGCGCTGCGCCATGGCGGCGTCGGTCGTTTCGGGGCGGCTGGCGACGCCTTCGTGGACGAATTGATCGAGCACCTGGGTCGCCCAGATCACGGGGACATGCGCGGCCTCGCAGAGCCAGAGAATCTCCTCCTGCATCTCCGAAAGACGCACGAAGCCGACTTCCACGGCGAGATCGCCGCGCGCGATCATGACAGCAGCCGGACCACGCGCCGCCGCGGCCACGATCAGCCTCGGAAGGTTGCGGATCGCGCGCGGCGTCTCGATCTTGAGCACGAGGCCCTGCCGGGGCGCATCCGGGCGCCGGGCGGCAAGCTCACGATCGAGCAAAGCGATGTCCTCGACCCGCTGCACGAAGGAGAAGCCGACAAGGTCGGCGAGCTTTGCGACGGCGTCGAGATCGGCCAGATCCTTGGGCGTCAACGGCGAAAGCTCGAGGTCGACGGCGGGAAGATTGACGCCCTTGCCAGGCTTGAGCCGCAGCCCCTTGGCGCGGGCTGCAGTGATCTCGATTTCGACGCCGTCGCTTTCGCGGGCAAGGACACGGCCAGAGGCCTTGCCGTCGTCGAAGGAAATCTCGGCGCCCGCCTGGAGTTGGCCGACGATGCGTGGGAAATTCAACGCCGCGGCGATCCCCTTGCCGCGCTTATCGAGTTGATCGACGAGGCGCAGGCGGTCGCCGGCGAAGAGGCGGCATTTCTCGGGCCCGCGCACCTCTTCCAAGCGCAGCTTGGGGCCGGCGACGTCCATCAGCACGCGGCAGGGCCGCCCGAGCCGCTCGGCGGCCGAGCGGACATGGCCCGCCATGCGCGCCCAGGCGGCGGCGTCATCGTGCGCGCAATTGATCCGGGCGCAATCCATACCCGCGTCGATCAGCGCGGCGACGAGGCCGGGATCGTCGGCGGCTTCGCTCGGCAGAGTCGCCATGATGCGGGTGCGCGTGTCGCCGTCGCCGAATATCTGGTCGCAAGCGGCGGCGAGGGCGTCGTCGCTTCGGCGCGCGGGATAAGCCGCGGTCTCTCCGCAGAGCCGGCGCAGAGTCGAAAGAAGCGCATCGAGCGCGCCGAGCACATCCGCTTCGCTCCGCCCGAGCGAGGAGAGGCCGTAAGAAGCGAGGCGCAATTGCAGCGCGATCAGGTTGCGCCCGCGCAGGGCGAGGTAATAAGCAAGGTTGCGGGCGCCGGGCATCGCCGCTGCTGCGGCGCCCCAATCGGCGAGGCGCGCGTCGCCTTCCGTTTGGACTGCCTCGCGCAGGGCCGCGACGTCGTCGCGCAGCGTCCTGAGATCGCGCTCGGTCGTGTCCATCAGCTCACCGCCTCCTCGCGTGATTTAAGCATGAGCGAAGCGACAGGACTGTTACACGGCGTCGTTCCGCTCCGCCGTCATTGCGAGGAGGCGAAGCCGACGAAGCAACCCAGGGCAGCAACGCGGCCCTGGGTTGCTTCGCTTCGCTCGCAATGACGGCGGCTCTAAAGGCGCATCAATGCGCCGGCGCGGCCTCGCCGGAGAGGCGCTGCAATCGCGACTCTTCCAGATCGAGCTCCGCTTCGATCGCGTGCAGCGTCGCGTCGTGGATGTCTCCGGCGCGATGCAGGCGCAAAAGCTCCGCGCGCGCGCCGCCAACGGCGGCGAGCGCCATGGCGAAATGGGCGCGCTTGGTTTCAATCAGCGCGTCGCCCTCGCGCTGGGCGCGTCGGTGGATCGCCACGCGGCGCCGGTAATCCTCGAGTAGCATGGGATGCCGCTCCTTGCCGTCCCCATCGACTTCGGCGGCAACCACGAGAATCGCCGCCTGATAGACCTTCTCGCGCGCCGCGTGGTCGTCGAGATGCGCAACCGCGCCGGGGGGACGGGCGGTCGGCTTCAGCCAATCGACGAGTGGGCCGAGCGTTGCGCCTTGCAAAAGCACGGTGACGGCGATGACGACGAAGGTCGCCAGCACGATGAAATCACGGCCGGGAAAATCGGCCGGCAAAGCGAGCGCCGCGGCAAGGCTCACGACGCCGCGCATGCCCGCCCAGCCGACGACGATGGGGACGGAGACGGACGGGCAGGGGTCATAATTGCGCACGGCGGGCGCGAGGCGCGGCAGATAAGTGGCGGGGAACACCCAGACAAAGCGCGCGCCGATGACGGCGGCGGTGACGATCAACGCGTTGACAACGGCCGAGGCGGCGGCCGCATTGACGCCGCCGAGTCCTTCGACGACCTTGCGCAGCGCCAGTCCGATCAGGATGAAAACCATCGCCTCCATGACGAAGACGGCGGCGCGCCAGACCGTCTGCATCTCGATGCGGCTTTGCGCATCGAGAATGGCGTGCTGGGCCCAGCCCATCAGGAGTCCGGCCGTCACCACGGCCAATACGCCGGAGACATGCAGCGCCTCGGCGCCGACATAGGTCGCCCAGGAGATGAGGAAGCTTGCGAGAATGAGGAGCTGCGTGTCGCGCAGGCGCGACATGGCGCCGTTGGCGAAGAGGCCCGCGACGAGGCCGACGGCGACGCCCCCCGCCGACAGGCGGCCGAACATGATCGCGGCGTCCGACCAGTCGAAGACGCCGGTGAGCGCAGCGGCCGCCGCCAGGCGGTAGAGCATCAGCCCGGAGGCGTCGTTGACGAGACTCTCGCCTTCGAGGATCGTCACGAGCCGCGGCGGGACCGGGACGCGCTGCAAAACAGCTTTGGCGGCGACGGCGTCGGGCGGCGAGACGATGGCGCCCAGGCAAAAGCCGGCCGCGAGCGGCAGCTCTGGCAGCAACGCATGCACGACGAGGCCGACGACGAGCGTGGTGAAGATCACCGCGCCGATGGCGAGCATGAGGATCGGCCGCAGATTGGCTTTGAAATCGCGCCAGACGGTGAAATAGGCGCTCGCCTGCAGCAGCGGCGGCAGAAAGAGCGTCAGGATGAATTCCGGGTCGATCGTGAAGGGCGGCTTGGCGGGGGTGAGCGCCAGCGCCATGCCGCCGATGACATAGGCGGCGGCGGGCGGCATCCTCAGATGCTTGGCGACAAGCGACAAAAGCAGCGCGGCAATGAGCAGCGCGAGAAGGATCGTGAAAGGGGCGTGGGTCATATCGCTCCCAGCCTAGAGCATGAGCGGCGCCGATTGAAAGGCGGGCGTTGTTGGAAATTGGTTCGATTGGCTCGTGTCATACCATTTCCGTTTGAACAGCTCGCATTGGGCCTTGAAGCCCGACCGGGAATCCAGAGCCACAAAAGCGCTGGCTCTGCTCAGAGCCCGTCATTGCGAGCGAAGCGAAGCAATCCAGGGCAGCGATGCGGCCCTGGATTGCTTCGTCGGCTCCGCCTCCTCGCAATGACGGCAGTGATTTCCTGTGTGTCCAAACGGCGCGAGCGTCGGGAATGGCGCCGAACCAATCAAGCGGATCTCGTATCATTCCCGACGCTCGCGACGCGAGCGATCCGGAATCCAGAGCAAAACTAGCGCTCTTGTGGCTCTGGATTCCCGATCGGGCGTTCGGCCCGCCGGGAATGACAGCGGCCCGGTGTGAGCGGTTCAAGCGGAAATAGCGCTAGACCGATACGGCCCCGGCGCTCGCCGCCGCGGCGTGCAGCGCCGCGATGTTGCCGGCATATTGGGAGGGCCCGCCGCGGAAGGCCGCCGAGCCCGCGACCAGCGCGTCGGCGCCGGCTTCGACGATGGCGGGGGCGGTCTCGGGCGTCACGCCGCCGTCGACTTCGAGGCGGATGGGGCGGGGGCCGATCATCTCTCGGATGGCGCGGATTTTGGCGAGCTGGGCGGGAATAAAACTCTGGCCGCCGAAGCCCGGGTTGACGCTCATGACGAGGATGAGGTCGATGTCGTCGAGCACATATTGCAGCGCGCTCTCATGCGTCGCCGGATTGAGCGAGACGCCCGCCTTCTTGCCGCGCGCGCGAATGGTCTGCAGCGAGCGATGCAGATGCGGACCGCCTTCCGCATGGACCGTGATGATGTCCGCCCCGGCGTCGGCAAAGGCGCCGATATAGGGGTCGATGGGCGAGATCATCAGATGCACGTCGAGCGGCAGCTTGGTGTGCGGCCGCAGCGCCGCGACCACGGCGGGGCCGAAGGTGATGTTGGGCACAAAATGCCCGTCCATCACGTCGAGGTGAATCCAATCGGCGCCAGCAGCCTCCATGGCGCGGGTTTCCTCGCCGAGCCTGGCGAAGTCGGCGGAGAGGATGGAAGGGGCGATGATGGCGTTGGGCGGCACGGGCGATTTATCCTACTCGTCGAAGAGGTCCGCATGCGATCCAGTGCGGGCGAGCTGCAGTTCCTCGCCTTCGATGCGGTAAATCAGCAGCCAGTCGGGCTCAATATGCAGATCGCGAAAACCTTTCCATTCGCCTTTCAACGGATGGTCGCGATAATCGGGCGGGAGCGAAGCGCCTTCGAGCAAGAGCAGGAGGACGGCTTTGAGCTTATCGAGGTCTTTGCCGCGCCTCTCGGCGAGCTTCACATCCTTTTTGAAGCGCCCGGACCGGACCGGCGTCAGCATTCAAAGATCCAGGTCTTTGAAAAGCTCGGTCGCGTTGCTGAACCGCTCCCCCTTGCCCGAAGCCAATTCGTTCATCGCCTCGACGGTTTCGGCGTTTGGCGCGCCGGTTTCGAAAGGCAGGCGCTGCTGATCGACAATGCGCAGCATCAGCAGGCGGATGGCGTCCGAGATCGACAGGCCCATCCCCTCCAGGACGGCCGCGGCGCGTCTCTTCGTCTCCGAGTCGATCCGGGCCTGGACGATTTCATCCGAGGACATGTGAGGGCTCCCAATCGTCTGCTGAGGATATTAATCTCGAGGAGGGCCCATTCAAGCCTGAAAGCACCTTGAGAGGAGCTGGGGCGCCAATCGAAAGGACGCGGCATGAACGCGGCGGCTCGAGGCGCGGCGGTCGCGTTGAAAAACGGGCGCAGAAGAAGCAGTCAGCTAGTCCAGTTCAAGTATTTCACGGTGAAGTCTGCGAGATAAGCTATTGAATTTAGCCTGTTTTGCGCGGAGCTTTTCCACGTCTCCACCCTTGTTGCTGAACCACGTCAGTATTTCCTTGTGCAACTCATCGAATGCCGCAAGCAGGTCGTCTCCATTTCGCGGCGCAAGGGGGACGAACTTCTCCAGCCTAAGCCGTTCAATGGCAAGAAAATAAGCGGTGTCTCTTATATACTGATCAAATTTCTTAAGCTCTTCGTCGATGTCCCCCGTTACGAAGGAGTCTTTGTTTTTTAGTTTGAAGTATGTGGCTACTACAGATGTCGCCTTCTCATCTATCTCACTTGACGATTTTGCGAACTCGTCGGCCCATTGCTTTGCAAGAGCAGAGCTTCGTTCGGCGAGCTTATTCTGTTTCTGAATTGTCGAATTGATGATAAATCCAAACGCTGCAATGATAAACGGTGTGGCGATTGATGCTATATCCTTGAAATGAGCTAAAAAGTCCATAGTATAGTTCACCGCTCGATTGTAGTCGATTGCAATAATGACTTTGTCGAAAAGGCGGCTGCGCGCTCGAACGGAATCGAGCGAACTCCATTCCATCCTCGGCCGGGAGCCCCGGCCGAGGTACGTCGTCAAACCCTCACTCCGCCGCCTTCTTCGTCGCGAACTGCGGATCGAGCGCGCCGCTGGCGTAGCGCTTGGCCATCTCCGCCATCGGCACGGGCTTGATCTTGCTCGCCTGGCCGGCCGTGCCGAATTCCTCGTAGCGCTGCTTGCAGACCTTCACCATGGCGTCCTGCGCGGGCTTTAGATATTTGCGCGGGTCGAACTCGCCCTTGTTCTTGTTCAGCGTCGCGCGGATGGCGGCGGTCATGGCGATGCGGCAGTCGGTGTCGATGTTGATCTTGCGCACGCCGAATTTGATGCCGCGCTGGATTTCCTCAACCGGCACGCCCCAGGTCTGGGGCATTTCGCCGCCGGCGGCGTTGAAGGCGTCCTGCAGCTCCTGCGGCACCGAGGACGAGCCGTGCATCACGAGATGGGTGTTGGGCAGGCGGCGGTGGATTTCCTCGACCACCTTCATCGCGAGGATCGCGCCGTCGGGCTTGCGCGTGAATTTGTAGGCGCCGTGCGAGGTGCCCATGGCGATGGCGAGCGCGTCGACTTTGGTGCGGGCGACGAAATCCTCGGCTTGCGCCGGGTCGGTCAGCAACTGGTCGTGGCTGAGCTTGCCTTCGGCGCCGTGGCCGTCTTCCTTCTCGCCTTCGCCGGTCTCCAGCGAGCCGAGCACGCCGAGCTCGCCCTCGACCGAGGCGCCGACCCAATGCGCGAGATCGACGACGCGGCGGGTGACGTCGACATTGTATTGATAGTCGGCGGGCGTCTTGCCGTCGGCCTTGAGCGAGCCGTCCATCATCACCGAGGAGAAGCCGAAGCGGATGGCGCTGGCGCAGGTGGCTTCGCTATTGCCATGGTCCTGGTGCATCACGATCGGGATGTCGGGATACATGGCGATGAGCGCCTCGATCATCTTGGCGAGCATGATGTCGTTGGCGTAATTGCGCGCGCCGCGCGAGGCCTGGATGATGACCGGCGCATCGACGGCGGCGGCCGCCTCCAGCACCGCGAGGCCCTGCTCCATATTGTTGATGTTGAAGGCGGGCACGCCATAGTCGTGCTCGGCGGCGTGATCGAGAAGCTGTCGCAGGGTGACGAGGGCCATTGGGAAGATTCTCCCTTATTAGAGGCGGATGCCGAGTGAAATAGCGGGAACTTGCGCGGTTATCTACATCGTACGGGAAACAAGGGCCAGCCGCGGCGAGGAGAGCTTGACAATCGTTCCCCGCCCGTCATGGCCGGGCTCGGTCCCGGCCATGACGGCGACCCGGAGGCAGGGAGGCGGAGAGAGAATCCGCCTCTAGGACATTCAGTGACTCTCGCGCAGGCCCACGTGGCGCTCGAGGCGGAGCAGGCGCTCCTCGAACTCGCTCAGCAGGACGCCGTGTCCCACCGCCGAGGAGTGATATTCCACCACAGCGCGGCGCAGCCCCACGATCTGGTCGGAGAGACGCTTTTCGAGGGTCAGCATGTCGGACGCGACATCGGCGCGGAGCGAATGCATTTCGGAACGAAGCTCAGTTTTGGCGTCGCCGATCTCGGCGCGAAGCTGGACTCGCAGCGCGTCCACTTTCGCATCGACGGCGTCAACTTTCTTATCGATCTTGCGCAGCAGCGCTAATGTGAGGTTTTCGGGTTCGTCGCTCAAAGCTGGGTCCATTATGCAAAATGCCTCGGCCGTACGCCGGCCGAGGCACTCTAACACATCTCTTGCGGAGCTGCCCGTCCGGCGAAGCTCCGAACCCGCTCAGGCGCGGGCCGCCCCGACCAGCGCGACGCCCGCTTCCGCCACCGCTTCGGCCGTGATGCCGAAATGCTTGTAAAGCTCCGGCGCCGGGGCGCTGGCGCCAAAGCCCGTCATGCCGATGAAGACGCTATGCTCGCCGAGCCAGCGGTCCCAGCCGAGCCGCGCCGCCGCCTCGACGCCGATGCGCGGGCCCTTGCCCAGCACCTGAGCGCGATAGTCGGCGGATTGCGTCTCGAACAGCTCCCAGCAGGGCATGGAGACAACCGCCGCCTTTATTCCCTTCGCGGCGAGCGCATCGGCGCCGGCGAGCGCGATCTCGACCTCCGAGCCCGTGGCGAGGATCGTCACGTCGCGGCCGCCCTCGGGCTCGCGCACGACATAGGCGCCCTTGGCGGAGAGATTTTCGCTCACCGGGCGATCCAGCGTGGGCAGGTTTTGGCGCGAGAGGCTGAGCAAGGAAGGGGTCGCCTTCTGCGCGATGGCCAGCTCCCAGCATTCCGCCGTCTCGATGGCGTCGGCCGGGCGGAAGACGAGGAGATTGGGCATGGCGCGCAGCGACGCCAGATGCTCGATCGGCTGATGCGTCGGGCCGTCCTCGCCGAGGCCAATCGAGTCGTGGGTCAGCACATAGATCACGCGCAGGCCCATGAGCGCCGAGAGGCGGATGCCGCCGCGCGCATAGTCCGAGAAAACCAGGAAGGTGCCGCCATAGGGCACGAAGCCGCCATGCAGCGCGATGCCGTTCATGGCCGCCGACATGCCGAATTCGCGCACGCCATAGTGGAGGTAGCGGCCGGAAAAATCGCCCGGCCGGACCGAGCCCATGCCCTTGGTCAGCGTGAAATTGGAGTGGGTGAGGTCGGCCGAGCCGCCGATCGTCGCCGCCGTGGCCTCATTGATGACGCCGAGCGTCATTTCAGAGGATTTTCGGGTCGCGACCTTGGGCTTCTCGGCGGCGAGCGTCGCGCGGAAGGCCGCGAGCGGGCCGGCGATTTCCGCTGCGACATCGTTCGACAGGAAGGTCTCGAGGGCGCGGCCCTTCGGCGAGGCGGCGAGGCGCTTCTCCCACGCTGCGCGCGCGCCCGCGCCGCGTTGGCCGGCGGCGCGCCAGGCGGAGAGGATCGGCTCCGGCACGTCGAAAGGCGTATGCGGCCAGAGCAGCGTCTCGCGGGCGGCGGCGACTTCCGTCGCGCCGAGCGGCGCGCCATGGACGGACTCCTTGCCCTGCTTGCCGGGCGCGCCATAGCCGATCACGGTGCGGCAGGCGATCATCGAGGGGCGCGGGTCGGCCTTGGCGATCTCGATCGCCTTGGCCACAGCCTCCATATCGTGTCCGTCGACGCGCTGCGTGTGCCAGCCGGCGGCGGCGAAGCGCGCGCATTGGTCCGTCGAGGTCGAGAGATCGGTCGGGCCGTCGATGGAAATCGAATTATCGTCCCAGAACACGATCATGCGCGAGAGCTTCAAATGCCCCGCGAGGTCGATCGCCTCATGGCTCAGGCCCTCCATCAGGCAGCCGTCGCCCGCGATGACGTAAGTGTTGTGGTCGACGAGATCGTCGCCGAAGCGCGCGGCGGTCAGGCGCTCGGCGATCGCCATGCCGACGGCGGTGGCGAGGCCCTGGCCCAGCGGGCCCGTGGTCGTCTCGACGCCCGGCGCATGGCCATATTCCGGGTGCCCCGCCGTCGGCGCGCCGAACTGGCGGAAGTTTTCGAGATCGGCCTTGGTCATGCCCGGATAGCCGAGCAGATAGTGCAGGGCGTAGAGCAGCATGGAGCCGTGGCCGGCCGAGAGCACAAAGCGGTCGCGATCGGGCCAATCCGGCTGGCTGGCGTCGAACTTCATGAAGCGCTGGAACAGCACGGTGGCGACGTCGGCCATGCCCATGGGCATGCCCGGATGGCCGGATTTGGCCTTTTCCACCGCGTCCATGGCGAGGGCGCGGATGGCGTTGGCGCAGCTACGCGCGTCGAGTTCGAGTGCTCTGGACATATTCCGTTCTTTCAGGTCGCGCTCTTACGGCGCTTCACGAGTTCGAGGATCCTCGGCGTGAGGATGAGCTGCATCGCGAGATCGAGCTTATTGCCGGGAATGACGATCGAATTGGCGCGCGACATCCAGCTCCCGGCGATCATCGTCACGAGATAGGGAAAGTCCACCCCGCGCGGCTCGCGGAAGCGGATGACGACGATGGATTCGTCAGGCGTCGGGATGGAGCGCGCGACGAAGGGGTTTGACGTATCGACGGTCGGCGCCCGCTGGAAGTTGATGTCGGTCTCCGAGAACTGCGGGCAGATGTAATGCACATAGTCGTGCATGCGGCGCAGAATGGTCTCGGTCACGGCCTCGGTGGTGTAGCCGCGCGAGTTGCGGTCGCGGTGGAGCTTCTGGGTCCATTCGAGGTTAATGACCGGCACGACGCCGATCTTGAGATCGGCGTAGCGGGCGACATTGACCTCGTCGGTCACCACCGCGCCATGCAGCCCCTCATAGAAGAGGATGTCCGTATTGGGGGGCAGCTCCTGCCAATCGGTGAACTGCCCGGGCGGCACGGCGAGCTGGGCAGCCTCGTTCTCGTCATGGGCGTAGTGGCGGTAGCGGCCAGAGCCTGTCTCGCCATATTCGCGGAAGAGGTTCTCCAGCTCCGGGAGGAGATTGGCGTCGGAGCCGAAATGGCTGAAATGCGGATTGCCCTTGGCCTGCGCCTCGGCCATCCTGGCTTTCATTACGTCGCGGGGGTAGCGATGGAAGCTGTCGCCTTCGACATAGGCGACCTCGATGCGCTCACGGCGGAAAATCTGCTCGAAGGTCGCCTTGACCGAACTCGTGCCCGCCCCGGACGAGCCGGTGATCGAGATGATAGGGTGTTTGACCGACATCGGCGCGCGACCCAGTGAGTTCCTTTTCGAGCTTACGGCGATCTGCTGCAAGGCCTGCCGCGCTGGGCTTGTCGCATGCCTGTCCGGTAAAGGAAAGGCTTTCGAGGATTGGGCCCAAAGCAAAGAGGCGCGCGCCCCCGGAACGGCGCAGGTTCTCATCCTGCCCTTGGCGTGCTAAGGGGCGCAGGGCGGGCTTTGCCGCCCATCAGACCAAGGAGCACGGCTTGAGCAGGAACGTCCCGATGGCCCAGAAACAGGAAGAGGGCGGACTTCTGGAGACCGTCAAGGTCATCGTCCAGGCTCTGGCCATTGCGCTCGTCATTCGCACGCTGCTGTTCCAGCCGTTCAACATCCCCTCCGGGTCGATGATCCCGACGCTGCTCATCGGCGATTACGTCTTCGTCTCCAAATACGCCTACGGCTATTCGAACTATTCCATGCCTTTCGGGCCGAATGTGTTCTCCGGCCGCATTCTCGCCTCGCCGCCCAAGCGCGGCGACGTCGCGGTCTTCAAGCTGCCGCGCGACAATGAGACGGACTATATCAAGCGCGTGATCGGCATGCCCGGCGACCGCATCCAGATGATCGAAGGCCGCCTCTACATCAACGGCGTCGTCGTGCCGCGCGAGAAAATCGACAAGGCGCGGACCGAAAATCGCGAAGGGCAGGAGGTTCCGGTCGCGACCTATCGCGAGACGCTGCCGGGCGACGCCGAACATGCCGGGGTCGAGCACACGATCATCGAGATCGAGGGCGACCACGGCATCAACGACAACACCGAGCTTTTCGTCGTGCCGCCGGACCATTACTTCATGATGGGCGACAACCGCGACAACTCGACGGACTCGCGCATCGCGCCGGAGCTTGGCGGCGTCGGCTATGTGCCCTTCGTCAATCTCGTCGGCCGCGCGGAAGTCATTTTCTTCTCCGTGAAGAAGGACGAATCCGCGCTCGCCTTCTGGCGCTGGCCCTGGTCGGTGCGCTGGGATCGGCTCTTCAAGCCGGCGCATTGAGCGGACATAGATGGCGCGGAGCAAGCCCGATCTCTCGGCGCTGGAGGAGCGCATCGGGCACGCCTTCAAGGATAAGGCCCTGCTGCGCTGGGCGCTGACGCATGTCAGCGCCGCGACGCAGCGCCCGGATTCCTACGAGCGGCTGGAATTCCTGGGCGACCGAGTCCTGGGCCTCGCCGTTGCGCATATGATCTATGAGAGCTTTCCGGGCGACAGCGAGGGCGAGCTGTCCCGCCGGCTCGCTGCGCTGGTGCGCAAGGAGACTTGCGCGGAAGTCTCGGAAAGCTGGGGCGTCGGCCCCCATATGCGGCTCGGCGAGGGCGAGGCGCAGACGGGCGGACGCAAGAAGCGCGCAATCCTCGGCGACGTCTGCGAGGCGATCATCGGCGCGGTCTTTCTCGACGGCGGGGCGCTGGCCGCGGAAGCCGTGGTGCGCGCGGCCTTCGGCCCGAAAATGCACGATGTCGGACGCAGCCTGCGCGACGCCAAGACGGCGTTGCAGGAATGGGCCCAGGCCCGCCGGCTCGCGCCGCCGCGCTACCGGGTGGTGACGCGCAGCGGGCCCGACCACGCGCCCTCCTTCGAGCTGGCGGTGGAAATCGAAGGGTTCGACTCCGCACTCGGGGCGGGAAGCTCCAAGCGCGCCGCCGAGCAGGCGGCCGCGGCGGCCTTCATGGCGCGCGAGGGCGTGCAGGAGTAGGGTTTCTTCCCTTTCCAATTTCACGAGTCCGAGGCGTGATCCTCTTCCCTCCCCCTTGCGGGGAGGGTTAGGGTGGGGGAAGCCGCGATGACAATCTAGATTGTCGACCCCCACCCCTACCCCTCCCCGCAAGGGGGAGGGGGACGCGGCGCCGGCGCCGGCGCCGATACATCCCAACCGATGGGAAGATGGAAGACGAATTGACCGACACCAACGCCACGGAACAGGAAACGCGCTGCGGCTTTGCGGCGCTGGTCGGCGCGCCCAACGCCGGCAAGTCGACGCTGCTCAATCAGCTCGTGGGCGCCAAAGTCTCCATCGTCTCGCGCAAGGCGCAGACGACGCGGGCGCTGGTGCGCGGCATCGCCATCGACGGGCCGGCGCAGATCGTGCTCGTCGACACGCCCGGCATTTTCAAGCCCAAGCGTAAACTGGATCGCGCCATGGTGGCGAGCGCGCTTTCTGGCGTCGCGGACGCCGATGTGGTGGCGCTGCTAGTCGACGCCCGCAGAGGCCTCGACGAAGAGGTCGAGGCGATCCTGACGCAGCTCGCGCAAGCGAAGGCGCCCAAGGTGCTCGTCCTCAACAAGGTCGACGTCGTTCCGCGCGAAAAGCTGCTGGCGCTCACCGCGAAGCTCAACGAGCGCGCGAAATTCGACGAGACCTTCATGGTCTCGGCGCTCACCGGCGACGGCGTCCAGGATTTGCTGCATGCTTTGGCGAAGCGCATGAAGCCGGGGCCCTGGCTCTATCCGGAAGACCAGCTCTCCGACGCGCCGCTGCGGCTGCTTGCGGCCGAGATCACCCGCGAGCAGATTTACGAGCGGCTGCACGACGAATTGCCGTACCAGTCCACGGTCGAGACCGATATTTGGACGAACCAGAAGGATGGCTCGGCGCGCATCGAGCAGACCATCTATGTCGCGCGCGAAGGCCAGAAACGCATCGTCATCGGCGAGGGCGGCAAGACGATCAAGGCGATTGGCGCTGCGGCGCGTCGCGAGATCGCGGAAGCCGCCGAGCAGCCCGTGCATCTCTTCCTCTTCGTGAAGGTGCGCGAGAACTGGGCGGAGGACCCCGAACGCTATCGCGAAATGCGGCTCGATTATCCGAAAGGCGAATAATATCGGGCGAGTTGATTCGCGAGGGCGCCATGGCCAAGAAATCGAAAACGCTGACCGTCTACCGCTATCTCACCGGCCCCGACGACGCGGCCTTCTGCCACCGCGTGACCGAAGCGCTGAGCAAGGGCTGGCAACTGCACGGCGGGCCGACGTTGACCTTCGATAGTGCGCAAAACCGCGTGATCTGCGGGCAGGCGGTGATCAAGGACGTCGAGGGCGTGGAATACAGCCCCGAGATGAAGCTCTCCGAGCAATAGCCCTACGCCATCGTCGCGATCCCATCCCTCCCCCTTGCGGGGAGGGCAGGGTGGGGGTAGCCGCGATCGCGATCGAGATTGTCGACCCCCACCCCTAGCCCCTCCCCGCAAGGGGGAGGGGGATTAGATTGTCATCACTGAGACTGCGGGGAACAGTCGAGAAACCCGGTCATGGAATGGCAGGACGAAGGCCTCGTCATCGGCGCCAGGAAGCATGGCGAGACCTCGGTCATCCTGGAGCTGATGACGCGCGCTCATGGCCGCCATCTCGGCGTCGTGCGTGGCGGCCGCTCCAAGGCCATGCGGCCTGTTCTACAGCCGGGGAATCTCGTCGCCTCCACCTGGCGGGCGCGGCTCGAGGACCATATGGGCGCCTATGCCGTGGAGCCGCTCGCCTTGCGCGCCGCGCGCTATCTCGACCGCGCTGCGGCCCTGCATGGCGTGACGATGCTTGCGGCGTTGCTGCGCCTTCTGCCGGAGCGTGATCCGCATGAGGCCTTGTTCGACATGGCCGAAGCCATCGCCGTGCGGCTCGATTCGCCCAACGCCGCCGCGCCGCTGATGGCGCAATTCGAGCTCGCGCTGCTCGGCGCCTTGGGATTTGGCCTCGATCTGGAACGCTGCGCCGTCACCGGAACGCGCGACGATCTCGCCTATGTGTCGCCGAAAACTGGCCGCGCGGTGAACCGGGAGGCCGGCGCGCCATGGCGCGATCGGCTGCTGCCCTATCCGCGCTTCTTACAGGAAGAAACCGAAAACGCGGCTCCCGAGGAGATCGCCGACGCCTTTCGTTTGACGGGCTATTTCCTGACCTGCGACGTGCTCGCGCCGCGCGGCGCGGCTCTGCCGGCCTCGCGCGCGCTTTATATCGCTGCCTTGGGGTAGATCCAGGGCTGCGAATACAGGTTAACAACGCAGCCGCGTCATGCCCGCGCTTGTCGCGGGCATCCACGCCAGGACATTATGACACGCGGGAAGAAGGAGCGGCGTCGTTCCCGCTCATGTTCTTGAGCTTTCCGCGTCGGCGCGGCGTGGATGGCCGCGACAAGCGCGGCCATGACGCTGGAACGCTTCTGCTCGTTAACCCGAATTCGGAGCCTTAGGGATAGATCAGCGCGCGTTGTCGCAGATGACGCGCGACTCGTGATTCGTCACGCCGTAACCCTCGTCCGTGTCGACCACGACCTCGCGGCAGACCGCCTGCATGCCGCTATCGTTGCGCGCTTCTTCCGTGCCGGCCTGCTGATGATGGCGCGGCGCGCGCGCCGAATCATTGGCGGCGACCCGCGGGGATTCGAGGGCGAGCGCCGCGCCCGCCAATTGCGCCAGGCCAAGAATCACGAATGCTCTGAGGATCGATGCCATTCGGAAGCCACAGAAATTTATGAGGAAACTTGGCTCGGGGAAGCTGAGCCGGCGGTGTTGCCTTTTCTAGGGAGCGGGACGGCGCCCCGCAAGCGTTAATTTTCCACTGAGCCCGATAAGCGGTGAGAATCGCATCGAGGGCTTGATTTGCCGTCACGTAGCTCGCTTGGCGCTTGCGCCGGCGCGTCGCTGCGCCTAGTACGGGCGAAAATCCAACAGAGGCGAAGGGTCGAATGGCGCAGAAAGGCGGCGCGGGAAAGGGCAAGGACGGCGGCGGCGAAAGCGTGGTGACGCCCGTCGATCTGCGCGAGGCGCTGGAAGAACGCTACCTCCGTTACGCCCTCTCGACGATCACCGACCGCGCCTTGCCCGACGTGCGCGACGGCTTGAAGCCCGTGCATCGTCGCATTCTTTACGGCATGCATGTGCTGCGACTCGATCCCGGCGCGCCGTTCAAGAAATGCGCGAAGATCGTCGGCGATGTGATGGGCTCCTATCATCCGCATGGCGATCAGGCGATCTATGACGCGCTGGTGCGCCTCGCGCAGGATTTCTCCTCTCGCTATCCGCTCGTCGACGGACAGGGCAATTTCGGCAATATCGACGGCGATTCGGCCGCCGCCTATCGCTACACCGAAGCGCGCATGACCGCCGTCGCGCGCTCTCTGCTCGAGGGCATCGACGAGGACGCGATCGACTTCAAGCCCAATTACTCGGGCGAGGAGAAGGAGCCCGTCGTGCTCCCCTCGGCGCTGCCCAATATGCTGGCCAATGGCGCGCAGGGCATTGCGGTGGGCATGGCGACATCCATTCCGCCGCATAATCTCGCCGAGCTTTGCGACGCCGCGCTCTATTTGATCTCGCATCGCGCCGCGACGAGCGAGCAATTGCTCACCTTCGTGCAGGGGCCGGATTTCCCCACGGGCGGCATCATCGTCGACAAGCGCGAGGAGATTATCGAAGCCTATCGCACCGGACGCGGCTCCTTCCGCGTGCGCGCGCGCTGGGTGAAGGAAGAGCTGCCGCGCGGCGGCTGGGTGACGGTTGTCACCGAGATTCCTTACGGCGTGCAAAAATCGCGGCTGATTGAGAAGCTCGCCGAGCTGATTTCCGAGCGCAAGCTGCCGCTCGTCGCTGACGTGCGCGACGAATCGGCGGAGGATGTGCGCATCGTCTTCGAGCCGCGCGCGCGCAATGTCGATCCGGCGCTGATGATGGAGACGCTCTTCAAGCTCTCGGAGCTGGAGACGCGTTTCAGCATGAATATGAACGTGCTGGTCGACGGCGTGACGCCGCGCGTGGTTTCGCTCGACGAAGCGCTGCGCCAGTGGCTCGATCATCGCCGCACGGTGCTGCAACGCCGCTCGCGTCATCGCTTGGCGGCGATCCTGCGCCGCATCGAGCAATTGGAAGGCATGATTGTCGTCTTCCTCAATCTCGACGAGGTGATCCGCATCATCCGCGAGGAAGACGACGCCAAGGGCGAGTTGAAGAGAGTCTTCAAGCTCACCGATCTGCAGGTCGATTATATTCTCGACACGCGGTTGCGCTCCTTGCGCAAGCTCGAAGAGATGGAGCTGCGCCGCGAGCTCGATGATCTCACCAAGGAACGCGCCGAGCTCGAAAGCCTGCTCGAGGACGAAGGCAAGCAGTGGAAGACCATTGCGGGGCAGGTGCGCGACCTCAAAAAGCTCTATGGCCCACAGACGCCGGTCGGCAAGCGCCGCACCACTTTCGAGGACGCGCCGGCGGCGGTCGATCTCGACCTCGCGGAAGCGATGATCGAGCGCGAGCCGATCACGGTCGTCGTGTCGAAGAAAGGCTGGATTCGCGCGCTGAAAGGCCATGTGCAGGATTTGTCGACCCTGCAATTCAAAGGCGACGACGCGCTGGACACGAGCTTCTTCGCGCAGACGACGACGAAAATTCTCGTGCTCGCGACAAACGGCAAGGCCTTCACGCTCGACGCCTCGAAACTGCCGGGCGGGCGCGGTCATGGCGAGCCGATCCGTCTTTACGCCGATATCGACGAAGGCGCGGATGTCGCGCGCGTGCTGCCGCATACGTCGGGGGCGTCGTTGCTGCTGATCGCGGATGATGGGCGCGGCTTCGTGGTGGCGCAGGATGATCTGTTGTCATCCACCAAAAAGGGCCGCGCCGTGCTCTCCGTCGAGCCGCCCGCGAAGCTGAAAGTGGCGACGGAAGCCGCAGGCGATCACGCTGCGATCATCGGCGAGAACAGGAAGCTCCTCGTCTTCCCGCTGGAAGAGGCGCCGCGCATGGCGCGCGGCAAGGGCGTACGCATGCAGCGCTACAAGGACGGCGGCGTGGCGGATGCGAAAGTATTCTCGCTCGCCGACGGGTTGAGCTGGACGGATGCGGCTGGCCGCGTGTTCAACGTGGCGGCGGCGGAGCTGACGGAATGGATGGGGCATAGAGCGGAGGCGGGAAGGCTGCCGCCGAGAGGGTTCCCGAAGAATAACCGG
Organism: Methylocystis sp. Sn-Cys; assembly: GCF_016745395.1. GTDB lineage: Bacteria > Pseudomonadota > Alphaproteobacteria > Rhizobiales > Beijerinckiaceae > Methylocystis > Methylocystis iwaonis. The sequence continues at coordinate 196,189 of NZ_JAERVJ010000009.1, read as the reverse complement.
TTTGGGTGAGGCGACCGTCCCCGTCATTGCGAGGAGCGTAAGCGACGAAGCAATCCAGAGCCTCATCACGGCCCTGGATTGCTTCGCTTCGCTCGCAATGACGGCGTAAGGGGACTTCTGACGGCCGTCAAAAGGCGCGACCAATCAACGTGTGCGCGGCCCAGTCTCCGACGCGAAGGCCGCTCTCGCGCAGCGAGCATTGCGCGCGGCGTAGCGCTTCCGCCTTCGTCTGGCCGTCGAGCCAATGGCGGTAGAACTCCTCGGCCAATTTCTGCGCGTGATCCGGATCGACATAGAACAGGGTTGCAACGAGAGACGGCGCGCCGGCTTCGAGAAAGGCTTGGCGGAATCCCCCAACTTCGCCAGCAAGCCGGGCCCGGAAGCCGCCCGAGCGACACGCGTTGAGAAACACGAGGTCAGCTTGGAGCCACGGCCCCTCCGCCTTGATCAGGGCGCGGGCGGTTAGATGGCCGCCGGTTAACTGCAAGGCCGAGGCGCTGAGCGTGTCCATGACGCCGGCGAGCACGTTGCCGTGGCAGGCCAAATGGATCACTCGAAAGCGCGCGGCTTCTGCGAGAAATCGTTCGGGAGTGGCTTCCGGCTCCGACAAATACAGGCTTTGCTTCCTCCAGTCGGGCTTGCCGTCGAAAAGTCCGGCGACCGCCTTCGCGTGGGCGGCGAAGCTGATCTCTCCGACGCCGCCGGCGCCGAGCGTCAGGCAGGATTTCGTCTCTTGCGGGCGCCGCCCGAGGCATTCGAGTAAGCTCGCCACCGACGGCGCGATAACGGTCGCGCAACGCTCAACCAGCGAAACGCCGCCCTTTCCGGTCAAGGCCGCGAATGGGATCGAATGGAGGTGCGAGTCGGGGACGATATAGAGGGTTTTGCAGGTCTCGGCCGTTTCAAGAAGCGCCGCCAGGGGCCGTTGCAGCGCTTCCGAAATGCCAGGCAGCGCATCGGCGAGACCCGCGTTCCATTGCTGCGGCCCATCATCGGCGGTCGGTAGCAACTTCTGCAGTTGAGCCTCGCCGAAATCGGCGGAGACTTCGCGCACGGGGCGGCCCGGGGCGACGATGAAGACGACCGTGTCGATCGGGCCGACAGAGAACAGGGCCAGCGCTGCGGGTCCATCTGGGTGTCGTGCAAGAGCGTCGATGAGAAGCGGCAGGATGTCGCGCGAGGATGCTGGGCCAGCGGGCGAGATCAGTTGACCGTGCGCGCGCAGCAGCCGACCGCGACCGCGTTCGGCCCACTCGAACCCCTCGGCGGCGCGTCCGAGCCGGGCGCAGATGCGCGCGGCCGCCGCGTAGGCGGCCTCGATATGCTGCAATTCGTCCCGGCCCGCGCCCGGCCCGTCGCCGAGCGGATCACGCCGTCGCTCTGGAAACAGGCTCACAGCTTCAATGGCGTCGGCGAGCGCCTCCTCATCACGCCCGAGGCGCTGCAGCGCCGCGCTGCGGGCGGCCAACGCCGCGCCGCGGGTCTGGGCGTTGGCGGCGGCGTCCAGCGCGCCGTCGATGTCCGTCAGCGCGGCGGCGTAATCACGATCGAGAAAGCGGGCCATCGCGCGCTGCAACCACGCCTGGGCGGAACCCTCGCCGTCCCGAGCGTCGCGGCAGGCGCGCAACACGACGTCGAGCTCGGCAATGGCGCGCCTTCGCTCCGCCGCTTCGCCGCCCGCGATCAACAGGCGGATCAAATCGCGCCGTGCGCCGTCGATAAACCCGGCGATGCCGGTCTCATTGCCGATCGCCAGCGCCTCATCGAACAGCTTGATCGCCTCCTGGCGACGGCCAGGGCGATCCTCGCAAAACCGGCCATAGGTCATGCGCGTCGTCCAGCGCTCGCGCGGGCTCTTGGCGGCCAAGAGCGCAGCCTTTAGCCGGCGGTCGGCGCGCGCATAGCCTTCCCGCTCGATGAGCGCCTGCCCACGCAAGAGCTGCATGTCGATCTTATAGGCCTCGTCGTCGGCGAGCTCTGGCGCTCCGCCGCGATCGAGTTCGGCGTTCATCGCGTCGAGCACCGCGCCCGACGCGTCCCAGCGCAACGCATACTCGTAGCGCTGGCGCCAGATGCTGCGAATGAGCACGGGTTGGCGGCTCTTGATCGCGGCTTTGTAGGCGAGATCGAGCGTTCGCGCATATTTCTCGCGGTCGCCGCGCGCGAGGGCGATATGCGCAAGGAGACCGAGGCTTCGCGATACGCCCTCCATCGAGCGTCGAGCCTGCATCTCCCTCTTCGGCGCGCCGATCCGGTCGGCCCAGCGCTCGGGATCGGCAAAAGATTCGGCGATCTCGACCGCCTCGGTCATCGCCGCTTGCGCCGCTTCGAGATCGCCTGCCTCGAACTCGATCTTGCCGAGGGTCTCCAGGAGAAGCGCGCGTTCGGGGTCGTCGGGGGCGGTCAAGTCGAGACCACGCCGGCACGCCGCTCGAGCGCCCGCGTAATCGCCGGTCATCGCGAGGGCGCCGGCTACTCCGAGCCACAGGACAATACCCGCTTTGCGGGCGCGCTCCGCCAGGTGGCGCCCCAACGCACTCGCGAGCGGACTTGGCTCCGCCGCCCATGCCCCGATGTCGCGGGCGATACTCTCCGCCTCCCCGGCAAGCGCTCGCAGGGGGCCGAGGACCTCTTTGGGCTGCGTCGCAACCAATGAATGGAGGCTTCGCCCCTGACGTTCGAGCATGGCGAGGCGCTCCGCCAAGGCCCGGAAGCGCGTTTCGCCCAGATCGCTCATCAGGCGCCGAAAAGGGAGGACTTCACCGTGTTAGGCAAGGCTTTGACGAAGCCGGTCACTTCGTGCGCAAGCTTGGCGCCGTCCTGGAGTTGGCCCCATTCGATCGTTTCGAGCTTGCCGTCCTTGAACTTGATTTTCTTCGGCACGGCGATCATCGCAAGAATGACGACCCCGGCCAGAAGCGTCAGGTCCATATGAGGCTGCGCCGCACGCCGTAGCGCCTCATCGAGATAATCACGAAGGCCAGGGGTCTGCGCCGCTTGGTCGAGAACGAGGCGGGCCACCTCGCCGCGCGCCTCGGTTTCCCTTTCCGCGAGCATTGCGTCGAGGAAAGGCGCGACGTCGGGCGGCGCGCCGTCGCGAGCCTCTTTGGCCAAATCATCGAGATCGGCGATGGTTGGCTTGCCCCCGTCGAACAGATCGACCGGCAACAGATCGAATAATTCCTTCACCGCCTGTTGCGCTTGTCCCGGCGACAACGCCGCTATCCGTTGATCCATGAATTTGCCTCCTGAGCCGGCGAGCGACCGCCCGGTAGGATTACAATCAGCGTCGCTTGCTTTTGCTAACAATGGTCCGATGAAATCTTGTTCGATTATGTCGGGGAAACGCGCGCCCGGCAAGCGGCGAGGCTTCGAGGCGCCGCCACGCGCGCGGCAGGGGCGTGCGCAGGTTTCCGAAGAATAACGGGTTTGGGTGAAGTGGCCGCCCCCGTCATTGCGAGCGAAGCGAAGCAATCCAGAGCCTCATCGCGGCCCCTGGATTGCTTCGTCGCTTCGCTCCTCGCAATGACGGTGGAGCCTAATGCTCATCGCCCGACGTTCAAATCTGCCCGCGAACTCTCTGAAAGCCGCGTCTGGCGCGGCTGTCCCTGAGTAGTCTGCGCCAGCAGCATCGCCAGATCGAGCTGGCGGGCGCATCCGGTTTTGGCGAGGAGGGATTTGATCTGCGTCCGCACCGTCTCTTTCGAGACGTCGAACTCCGAGGCGATATCCTCGACGGTCTTTCGCTGCGTGACGGCGCGCGCGACGCGCGCTTCGGCGGGCGTGAGGTCAAAGAGACCCTGAATGAGCGCGGCGTCGGGCGCAGCGGGCGTCGCGACGGGCGTCACCGTCAGCAGGCTGAGCCCGCCGCCGAAAAGCTCGCGGGCAGCGCCGCTGATAGGGATAAGATGAACGACCGCCGGATCGCCCGTGGCGCCCTTTGATGGGAAAGACCGCGCCGAGGCGGCGGCTGGGTACGTCACCCCGGCGAAGGCGCGACGCAACATTCCGTCGGCCGCGGGGTCGATCAAAGCGATACGATCCTTGGGCAGCCAGGCGATATGGGGGCGCATCGCCTCGATCAGCTCATTGGCCGCGAGAACCCTGCCGCCTGCGTCGAGAACCGCCGCAGGTAGGCCGATGATGGCCAGCGCTTGCGCCGCGGCGCGCAGCCGCTCCAGCCGCCAGCGCGCCGCAAGCAATCCGGCGCGCGCGAGATGCGGGCGAAAGGCGTCGAGGCGGGCGATGTCGGCGCGATCGAAGGGGGGCTTGCCAGCGCGGCGGTTGAGCTGGACCAAAACCAGATCGCCCGTGGGCACGGGAATCACCGTCGCCGCGCAATGGTGCAGACCCAGGGGGCCGCACCATTCGCTCATGACGGAGTCCTCGAGCCATTCCTGCTCGCTGAACCCTTCATTATCCGCAACGAATCCCGCACGGTCGAAGGCGATGAGCCGGGCGGTCGCCTGGGTTCGCGCCGCGCCGCCTCCCGGAGCCATCCAGGCGTCGGTGGTCCGCGAATTCATAAGGTCGGAGCAGCGCCAGCCCGTCCAGGCGTCGGCGCGGCGGGTGAGGATGATGCCGCCCGCCGCATCGACCAATTCGCCGAGGTCGTGCAGGATGAGCGGCCATAAATCCGGGTCGGCGGCCGCTTCATAGATGCGCGTGACGGTCGATTCGAAATCCATAGGCTGGACCGGGCGTTCGGAGGGGAGATTAGCTCAGAACGGCCCTATCGGAAAATACTTCAAAAAGAGTTCGCCCAAAACGCCCCGTCGATCGAGCCGCGCCAGCGCGTAATCGAGCGCCCGGCGCAGCGGCGCGTTGCCCTTTTTGACGGCGACGCCGACGCCCTCGCCGAAATAGCGCGGATCGGTGAAGGGGCCGTCCTTGAAGGTGCAGCATCCGCCCGCCTCCGCGCCGTTGAGCCAGAAGGACATGCCGATCGCATCGCCGAAATAGGCCGCCACCTTGCCATTCTTGAGCGCGTTGCGCGCGAGAGCGGTCGTCTCGAAGGTCACGCGTTCGGCGCGCGGATAGAACGTCTCGAGAAAGGCTTCGTAGCGGGAGCCGGCGACGACGGCGACCTTGCGGTCGTCTATCGCCTCTGGGGAAGCAGCGGCGAGCGTCGTATCCGCGAGCGTCGCGAAACGGCCGGGGGTCAGGAAATAAGGGCCCGTGAACTCGACCTGCTTGCGGGTCTCGTCGTTGATCGAGAGAGAGGCGATGACGGCGTCGCCGCTATTGTCGTCCAGCGACGGAATAAGAAGATTCCAGCTTCGTCTCTGGATCGTGCAGGGCAGCTCCAGCTCGGCGCAGATCGCGCGGGCGAGATCGACGTTGAAGCCGGCGAGCTGTCCATCCGCGAGGAGAAAATTGAAAGGCGGATAGTCGTCTTCGGTCAGGAAGCGGATCTGTTTTATGTGCGAGAGATCGGGCTTCTGCAGCGCGCGATGCGGATCGACGAGCGACGGCGCCGCGGGCGCCGGATCGGCGACGGCGGCGACGCTCGCGAGAGCAAAGGCGAGCGCTGCGACGACACCAAGCGAGAGCGCCACTGGAGGATGGGAAAAATTCGAATCAAATTTATTGCGCACCCGATTTTTCTGGCCGATAGTCAAGCTTGTATATTTTTTCATTCATTGAGTTTAGTTCATGAGCAAGGCGTCGGTCGACTATTTTTCCACCGATTCTGGCCCACGCAAGCGCGACGATACGGGCTTTCCCCCGTTGCCTTTGCGCCGCAAAAGCCTCGCGGATGAATCCGCGCGGGAGGGGCGCAGGGCCTCCCGCAGGGTGGAAACGCCGCCCGTCGAAATCGCTTTTCTGCTCGATCACGGCGTCTCGCTCGACGCATTGAACGAAGCCGCCGGATTGGCGCGGCGTCAGGGCGTCTCGGCCGACGCGGCGCTCCTTGCCGAGGGCGTCGTCGAGGAAGCGTTTTTCTACCGCGCCCTCGCTCAGCATCTCGGGGTCGCCTTCATCGACGACACGATCGAGCTCGCGCCCGGCGCGCTTGCCGCGGCGGGGCTCGGCTATGTGCGATTGCGGGATCGCCGCGACGGCGTTCGTTGGCTCTTCGCGCCGTCGGGAACGCAAATCTTTCGTTTGACGAGCGTCGCGCGCGCAGCGAAAGGGCGACCGCTTTTCGCGATCACGACGCGCACGCGTTTTCTGGAGGCGCTTCGCGACGCCTATCCGCGAGACGCCGTGTATGCCGCGAGCCATTCGGCGGAACAGATCGACCGGGATCTTTGCGTGCGCGGCTCGACGACGCGCGCGCCGCTCGCCTGCGCCACGGCGGCGCTGATCTGCATCGTCGTCAGCCTGTTCGCGCCTTTCGAAACCGTCAATCTCGCCGTCGCCTTCGCCCTCGCCGCGGCTTTTCTGGCGAGCGTCGTTCTGCGCCTGAGCGCCTGCGCCTCCAGCGCTTCGGGGCAGAAGGACGCGCGATGGATCGACGATGCGCGGCTTCCCGTCTATACGGTGGTGCTCGCGCTCTACAAGGAAGCGGCCGTCGCGCCGCAACTCGCGCGCGCCATCGACCGTTTCGATTATCCGCGCGCCAAGCTCGACATCAAATTCGTTATCGAGGCCGATGACGCGGAGACGGCTGCGGCCTTGCGCGCGCATCCGCCGCGCGCGCCGCATGAGATCATCATCGCGCCCGACGGAGCGCCGCGCACCAAGCCGCGCGCGCTCAACATCGCCATGCCGCTGGCGCGCGGCGCGCTCGTCGCGGTGTTCGACGCGGAGGATATTCCCGATGCGCGCCAGCTCCGCCGCGCCGCCGCGCTTTTCGCCGCGGCGCCGCCGGATGTCGCTTGCCTGCAGGCGAGTCTTGTCATCGACAATGGCGCGCTCAATTGGATGACGGGCATGTTCGCGCTGGAATATGCGGCGCTTTTCGATGTCTATAACAAGGGGCTGTCCCGGCTCGACCTGCCGCTCTTTCTCGGCGGCACCTCCAATCATTTCCGGCTCGCCGCCCTGCGCGAGATCGGCTTCTGGGACGCCTATAATGTAACCGAGGATGCGGACCTCGGGCTGCGTCTCGCGCGCGCGGGCTTCGCGGTGCGCACTTTCGATTCCCACACATTCGAGGAGGCGCCGGCCGTCTTTCGGGCGCTCGTCAAACAGCGCACGCGCTGGTTCAAGGGCTGGATGCAGACGGCGATCGTTCATTGCCGCCATCCCGCGGGCTTCTTCGCCGATCTCGGGGCGCGGCGGGCTTTCGCCGTGCTCGCGATGTTGGCCGGCGGCGTTTTGGGGCCGCTGCTCGGCCCGCTCCTGATGTGCCGCCTGGCCTATCACGCCCTTTTCGGCGCATTGCTGCGGCCGACGACATTCTTCGAGACGGCGTGCTGCGGGCTATGGTGCTTTCTCGCGCTGTCAGGAGCGGCGGCGCTGCTTTGGCCCATCCTCGCCGGGATGCGGCGACGGCGCCTTACCGCACTTCGAAATGCGCTGCCCCATCTGCCGATCTGGCTTTTCATGCTCAGCATCGCCTGTTGGCGCGCCTTTTTCGAGCTCTGGCTGCGGCCCTTCCATTGGGAGAAGACCGAGCATGGGCTCACCATGCGCGGCCATCCGGAGGGCTCAGGCGAACAGCCATTGTTTGAGCAGGAAGCCGGCGCTTAGCGCCTTGCTGTAATGCTCGTGCAGCATGATATGCGTCATGCCGGCCCGCGGCAGATCGCTTTTCTTCAATCGCCGGAAGAAGGGAACGAGCACTTCCTCGAAATTGCGCACCGTATATTGGCCGCCATGCCGGTCGGCGACGCGCCCCGCGACATTGGTGAAGAGCAGCATTAGCGCCTTGAACAGAACTGGGTTGGCGATGTTCTGATCGATGGCGTGAAGCCCCAGGCCATGACGGCAGGCGAGAATATAGGCGTTGAGAACGACATAGACTTCCTCGGCCGGCGCGCCATCGAAGGCGCCTTTGATCGACCGCAGCGCCGCATTGAAGGTCACGCGGGAAATCATGCCCTTCTTGCGTTCGGCGGGGCTGAGGAAGCCGGCCAGCGCGGAATCCTCGCGCGTATGGAAGGCGTCGAAAACATTGTGCAGCAGCGCCTCGGTTTCCGTCTCCAATTCCGAGAGTCGACGGATATCCAGCAAAAGCTCGTTAGGCACCGGACGCTGCTTGGTGTTGATATCCATGAACAGCCGGCATTCCTGCGCGCGCGTCAGCCTGTTGTAGATCACAACCGGCACGTTCACCGAGGATTTGGCGAGCTTGAAGCCGAAGACGCGATGCTGCCCGTCGATGATGAGAAAGGCTTTCGGGTCCTTGCGGAAAGTGAGGGCGCCCTCGTCCTTGTCATAGGAGAGATGCGCGCGGGTCTGCGCCGAGAGCACCACGGCTCCGGGGACTGTGCCCAAACCCGCGTCGATGTAACGCGCAATCGATCTTGCGCGCCGCTCGTCGAGCAGGCGTTGGAAACCGTCGGTCGGATTTTCAGCCCGAGCCTCGACCGTGCAGGTCTGGGCGAGAAGATCGCTCGGGAGCACGAGGGAATAGAAACGATGCTTGCCCTGGGTGACGATCAACGCGCGCTCCGAGATCGTTTTGACCTTGGCGGCGTCGCGCGGGCTGGCGGCGGAGAACTCGGCGTCGTGGGGCAGGGGGTGGGAATCGGCCAGATCGCCTATGGTGTCCCGATCCATTATCGTGATCCCATCGAAGCGCGAACTTGACAGCGTTCGCGAAAGGCTGACTCGACGAATCAAAAATCGGCACTTGCGCGAAAGGCTAGGCGCGAATGGCGACGGGAACAAGACCGCTGTGTTTCTTATTCGGGCAATCGTGTTGACGTCGGGCGTGAGCCCATCCCTCCGCTTTACGGAGGGTGGCCCCGCCATAGGGCGTCTTGTAAGGCGCCCGTCTTAAGACGGGCTATGGCGGGGTCGGGTGGGGTAAAGCCCCACCACTGCCGTTGCGGCGTGAGCCCCACCCGGCGGCCTTTGGCCGCCGACCTCCCCGTAAAAGGGGAGGTATGGGTGGCTAACGACGCAGTTTGGCGCGAAAAGGCTGGAAACTCTGGCGATGTCGGTCGAGGGTTCCAGCGATTGTTCGCGCTTCCTTTGGCGCCCGCGGGGTTGTAGACTTTCCGTCAAATCGGCCGGCCGGAGAGGGCGACGCCCATGAGGTCGATCATCTCGTCGATCCGACGACTGACAGGTCAGCCGCTGACGCGGCGCTTCAACAGAAGATATCGAATGAACCGCTACGAACGCACGCCGCAGCCGGCCGGGGAAGCCGAGATCGAGTATCTCGACGGCGAATATCGCATCCGCAAGCCCGGCGCCTATGTGCGCTGCGCCGTGACCGGCGAGCCCATCCCGCTCGAGGATCTGCGCTACTGGAACGTCGATCTGCAGGAGCCTTACGCCGGCCCGCACGCCAAGCTCATGAAGCTCGGGGTCAAGAAGCCCGACTGAGACGCGCGCGGGAAAGCGCGGCGTCGAGCGTCTCCAGGACGGCTTCCGGCTCGGTAAAGGTGAGGCTGATGGGCAGAGCCTCTGCGGCGAACGCGGGCGGGAGGCGGACGGCGTCCTTCTCGGTTGTGACGAGCGTGGCGCCCTGCCGGCGCGCAAGCGCAATCAACTCGGCGAGGTCGCTTTCGCCGTAGCGATGGTGGTCGGGAAAGGCCCGGGTCGCAACGACGTCGGCGCCTGTCTCCGCCAGGGTGTGGAAGAACTTTTCAGGGCGTCCGATTCCGGCGAAGCCGATGACTCGCCTGCCTGCTAATGCCTTTGCCGCTTGCGGGTCGGGAACGATTTGCGCCTCGAAAACCGGCTTTTTGCAAGACCTGCTAAGCACCCGCCCGGCAGCGCCCTCGCCGATGACGATCAGAGCGTCGGCGACCGCCATCTGCGCCTCGAGCGGCGCGCGCAGCGGGCCGGCGGGTAGGCAGCGGCCATTGCCCGCGCCATAGTCCGAGTCGATCACGAGCAGCGAGAGGTCTGGCGAGAGCCTCTGGCTGTGGAAGCCGTCGTCCAAAATGAGAAGGGTTGCCCCCAGGCCGCGCGCGAGCGCCGCGCTTGCTGCGCGATCCGCGCCGACAATGGCGAGCGCGTGGCGCGAGAGCAGCGCCGCCTCGTCGCCCACGGTTGCCGCGTCGTCCGGCGGTGAAACAGCGAAGGGCTCGGAGCGCCCGCTACGCCTGCCGTAGCCCCGTGAGAGCAGCGCGGGACTTTCGCCTTGCGCGGAAAGCAGCTTCGCAAGCGCGATGACGAGCGGCGTTTTACCGTCGCCGCCAATGGTCAAGCCCCCGACGACGATCGTTGGCAGAGCGGCGCGCGGCGCCTTGCGGGCCAAGCGCCCGCGGGCGACCGCGCCATAGAGATGGCCGAAGGGAGACAGCAGACGAGAAGCGACTCCTTCCGTTCGCCAGAACTGGGGCGCGCGCATGAGCGCTCAGCGCCCGGAGGCGGCGACTTGCGCGAGAAAGGGCTCGACCGCCGTCATGATCGCGCGCGAGGCGCCGCCGAGCTTGTCGACCGCTTCGGCGCCGGCGCGGCCCATGCGGCGCATGCGGGCGGGTTCGGAGAGGAGATATTGCGCGGCGCGCGCCAGCGCGGCGGCGTCGGCGACGCGCGCCGCCGCCTTGGCGGCGGCCAGCTCCGTGTAGATTTCGTTGAAATTGTCGATATGCGGCCCGTAGAGCACCGCACAGCCGAGCTTCGCCGGCTCGATGGGGTTCTGCCCGCCGCCGGGAACAAGCGATTTGCCCATGAAGACAACGCCGACGCTGCGAAAGAAGAGGCCGAGTTCGCCGATCGTGTCGGCGACATAGATCTGCGTTTCGCGGCGCGGCTCGCCGTCGCGCGTGCGCAGGGCGGTCGCAAAGCCTTGCGCTTGCGCCAGCTCTGCGATTTCCGCGCCGCGCTCGCGATGCCGCGGCGCAATGACGGTCAGCAGATTGGGGATCTGCTTGCTGATCTCGGCATGGGCGGCGAGGATCAATTCCTCTTCGCCCGCATGCGTCGACACCGCCGCCCAGACCGGACGGGCGCCGACCGCGCCGTTGAATTCGGCGAGACGCGCGGCGTCCACAGGCGGCGGCGCCACGTCGAATTTCAGATTGCCGGCGATGCGCACGCAGGGCGCGCCCAGCGCCAGAAAGCGCGCCGCATTCTCCGAGTCCTGCGCCAGGCATAGATCGATCGCGCCGAACACACGGCGGGCGGCGCTCGGCAAGCCGCTCCAGCGCTCCGCGGATTTGCGCGAGATGCGGGCGTTGGCGAGCAGCAACGCCACCCCCCGCGTGCGCAGCGAGGCGACCATATTCGGCCACAGCTCCGACTCGGCGAAGACGGCGATGTCCGGGCGCCAATAATCCAGGAAGCGATTGACGAAACGTGGGGCGTCGAGCGGGACATATTGGTGGAAGGCGCCGGCCGGCAGCCGCTGCGTGAGAATGCGCGCCGAGGAGACCGTTCCGCTCGTCACCAGCACTTCCGCGCCGCGCTGGATGAAGCGCTCGACCAGCGGCAGCAGCGAGACCGTCTCGCCAAGGCTTGCGCCATGCAGCCAGATCAGGCGCCCTTCCGGCCGCTCGCGCGAGGCGACGCCCAGACGTTCGTCGAGCCGGTCTCGGTCTTCCTTGCCACGGGAGGCGCGCCAGTTGAGGCCGGCTCCGGCAAAGGGCGTCGCGGCGATGGTCGCCAATCGATAAAGCTTCAGGAGCGGCATGTTTACCGTGCTACGCAAACGCTTCGGCCCGAGGCCGCGCCGATTGGCCTAAGCGGCGTCGCGCTTCCCCGACAAGAATAATGCTCCCAAAACCGGCGGATTTTGGAAAGCGCCAAGCTCGCTTCAGAGCTTGTCGTGCTCGGGGTCGAGAAGCTTGTAGAGATGGACGACGAAATAACGCATATGCGCGTTGTCGACGGTCGCCTGCGCCTTCGCCTTCCAGGCGGCGACGGCGCTGTCATTGTCGGGATAGACGCCGACGATGTCGAGCTTGGCGGGATCGCGGAAGGTCACGCCGTCGAGCGCCTCCAGCTCGCCGCCGAAGACGAGATGCAGAAGCTGCTTGTCCTGTTTCGCGGGCGTCGCCTTCTTTGTCATGACCACTTTATTCCTTTCGAAACGTCCAGAGCTATCGTTCTCGTGTCCTCGATGAGAGGCTTGGGCGCGGCGACGAGCATGCCGCGCTTCGAGGAGCTGCGATTATAGGTGATCTCGCCCCCCTCGACCTCTTCGAGGGCGATCCCGGCCTCCTCCAGAATGACGTCGGCCGCGGCGATATCCCAATCGCGTGCATTGGGCGAAGAGATGACGAGATCGTGACGCCCGGCGGCAATATCCACGAGCCGCAGCGCCAGAGAGGGCGTGCGCGGCGCGATCGCAATATTGTGCGGCAGAGCGGCGATACGCTCATGCAGCGGCCGCGGCGCGATGACCATGGCGCCGGCGAGCGTGGCGCGGCTGAGCGGCGAGAGACGCTCGCCGTTGAGAAAGGAGCCGAGCCCGCGCGCGGCGGTAAATGTTTCCCCGCGCGCCGGCGCATGGACGACGCCGATCGTCGGCCGCCCGCGCTCGACGAAGGCGAGGGAGACCGCCCAGCGCTCGTCGCCGCGGGTGAAGGCCTGTGTGCCGTCGATGGGGTCGACGACGAAGATCGCCTCGCGCGACAGGCGCGCGTCAGTGTCGGCGGTTTCCTCGGAGAGCCAGCCGGCCTCGGGCGCGAGCCGGCGCATTTCCTCGAAGAGGAAACGGTCCACCGCGAAATCGGCCTCGGTCACCGGCGAGCCGCCGCCTTTGTAAGAGATCGCCGCCGCCGTGCGGGCGCCTGGGCGGAAATAGGCCATGGCGATGTCGCCGGCCTCGCGCGTAATCGCTTCGAGGCGCGACAGGAAGGCGGGACGGTCGGATTCGACGAGCGGCATCACGAGAAGCAGTAGGGGAGCCGCGGCTTGCCCGCAAGACATTCGCGGATGCGAATTGCCGACAATTTGATCAAATGTGTTTCCCCGCATTTACCTTGGAGTCGGGATAACGGCTCAAATGCAATGGTTTACGCTGCATTCACCAGGGTTTTTAGCAACTTTGCCGGGGCTCGCGCGGCAGGATCGTGGGGACAAAAGGAACAGCCCGAGCCCGAGGAGTGAAGCCATGTTCGAAGCCGGCAATGCGCGCAAGATCGATGAAGCCTTTCTCGTTCAACGCGACTGGCGTGCGGATGGCGGCGTGCGGCGCGTGCGCGTCACGCGCAGCGACATCCTCATCTCGCGGCGCTTCAACGGCGTCGATATGATGATCGCCGTGCCGGCGCCGGCCTATTGCGGCGTCGTGCTGGACGTCGTCGAGGGGCAGGATGGGGCGCCCTGCTACCGCCTCTCGCTCGCGCATCGCGACCGCGACCTCGATGTCGTGCTGGCGGAAACCCAGGACAGCGGCGACGCCGCGGCGGACTGGAAATATTGGGCGAGCTGGCTCGCCTTGCCGCGGCTCGCGGCCGAGAACGGCAAGCTCGCCAAGGTCGATGCGGCGGGTTCGTCGCTTACGGTCTTCCCGCGCCGGGGCGCCTCCAGCCTGCGTAGCCGTCGCCCGCGCTTTCTCACGCGCCGCAAGACGGGCGTCGCCGCGCGCATGGCCGAGGTCTTCGCCGGCGAGCGCGAGATCATCTGCTACGAGTGAGTCGCCGGCCGCGTAATTAGTGATAGCGATCTGGCGTCATGATCCCGTACCTCCCCTTTACGGGGAGGTCGGCGACCGAAGGCCGCCGGGTGGGGTTCGAGCCGCAACGACAGTGGTGGGCTTTACCCCACCCGACCCCGCCATAGCCCGTCTTTTAAGACGGGCGTCTTAAAAGACGGGCTATGGCGGGGCCACCCTCCCCGTAAAGGGGAGGGATGGGCTCACGCCCGGCGCTCGCGCGCTGCCCTGGAGGGTCAGAAACCTGCGGCCCGCTTGCCAAATCGCCTGCCGTCATTGCGAGCGAAGCGAAGCAATCCAGGGCCGTGATGTGGCCCTGGATTGCTTCGTCGCTTACGCTCCTCGCAATGACGGTGAGCGCTAAAATCCGCAGCGCTCAGGCCGCCTGCGCGCCGGTGCGGACAATTGTCCCGACATGCTCGCCGCGCAGCGCGGCGGTCAGCCGGCCCGGAACGAGTCCGTTGACCACCTGCACCCGCTCGAGATGCCGCGCATTCGCCATGACCTCGAGGAGCGCGCGGTCGAAAGGCAGCGCATCGAGCTTCGAAAGCTCGGCGCCGCTCGCCTCGCGGATCAGCTCGGCCCGCTCGCCGCCGGGGCCTTTGGGGTCGGTCGTATAGACCCCGTCCACGTCCTCCACGATCGTCAGACCAGCCGCGCCGAGCGCGTCGGCGAGCAGAAACGCGCCGGTGTCCGCGCGGTGCATGGGGATGCGCGAGTTCGGGAATTCGTGGTGGTGGTAGGGCGGAAAGGCGCTTCCGACCACCGCGCGGGCCGCGGAGAGATGGATGGCGAGCTGGTTGGCGATGGTCGGGTGCTCGACATAGGAGACGCCCTCCGGCGCGAGCAGCGAGGCGAGGATATGACCGTTCTGGCCGGCTTCGCTCGCCGCGAGCGGGGCCAGCGAGCCCACCGGCAGGCCGAGATCGAGCCCCACGCCATAGAGGTGGCGAGCGCGCACGCCCGCGCCGGTCAGGATCAGCAGACGGTGCTCGGGCAGGAGCTTACGGATTTCGTCGACGATCGGGAGGATGGCGTCCGCGCCGCGATCCATGATCGAGCGGCCGCCGATCTTCACGACCTGCAGCCAGGGGAGGAGCCGGATCGGGCGGCGGCCGGCGACCGGGCGGGTGAGATCGCCGTCGAGAAGGGTCTGGCGCGCGAGCGGCGAGGCGACGTGCTTGATGCTATTGGCGTCGGTCATGGGAAAAAACTCTTTTAGCTCGCGGTGATGATCGTGCCGACATGCTCGCCGGCCAGCGCGCGTGTCAGATTGCCGGGGACAAGGCCGTTGACGACCTGCACTTCGCGGACGTGGCGCGCGGCTTTCAGCAGATCGAGCATGGGGAACTCGAGGATCGAGTCGTGCAGCCCCTGCGCCTTCATCTCATCGACCGAAATCTTCGGGATGAACTTCGCGCCTTTCGCGGTTTTGGGGTTGGCGGTGTAGAGGCCGTTTTCGTCCTTCACGAAGATCATCGCCTTGCAGCCGAACTGCTCGGCGACGAGGAAACATCCGGCGTCGGTGCGATAAGGCGGGATGACGCCCTCGGGCGCGGGGCGCATCCAGACGTTGTAGGGCGGCATGCCGCTGAAGATGACGGCGTTCACCTCGGCGAGGTAAAGCGGCACCGCCGAGAGCGCGGCGCCGTTGACGGCGGAGACGCCGTATTTGGCGAGCAACTGTCCAAGCATTGCGGCGTTCTGGTCGGCGACCGAGGCGCCGAGCTGCGAGAGCACGCCCGCCGGCAGGCCGAGCCCCGCCGCAATCGAATAGAGATGCCGGGCGCGCGTGCCCGCGCCGGTGCCGATCAGCAGCTTATGGGATTTGCGGGCGGCGACGATCTCGTCCACCAGCGGATAGACCGCCGCGCGGCCACGGTCGATGACGCTTTGCCCGCCGATCTTGATGACCGTCGCGTCCGGCAGAATGCGGAAATCGGCGGCGGACTCGGCCGCCGCCAGAAGCTGCGCGTCGGTCAGCGACCGTTGCATGAGGAGGGCGTCGAGCGCGGCCGTCGTATTGGCCATGAGGGCAACCTTTCGTGATATCTACAAATATTTATTCCACTGTCTCGATACAGCTTCGAGAATTACCTCGCAATATGCGGGAATTCTGCTTTTTTTACTGCACGGAAAACACGGCAAATGCTTCGCCGGAAAAGAGGACGGAAAACGCCTGCGCCGGATTTGCGATGCGGCGTCGCGCCGTCACATCCCCAAGCAGGGCATCAAAATTGCTTGGCGGTGCTGCCAGGCGAAACGGGTTGTCGAGCGACTTCCCACACGTCCGGCGTGCGACATCAAATCCGCTTGATTGGCTCGTTACGCGAGCCGCTCGGGCGGAAATCACATGAGAGAGGCTTCCTTCGTCTTGGTGACGAAGAAGCCGACGATCCCTCGAGCGTGGGGCAGTCGAGAAGATGCAAGTCACATTCATCCGGAATACGTCAGATGGCCGCGCAATCGAAGTCATCGGTCCCTATGTCTGCGTGGCGCGCGAGCCGGTCGCCGACGGGATCGTCGAGATCGCGACCCATCCCAATCGCAAAGCGATCCTGGCGAGTGTGCCCAATGCGACGCATATGGCGGGACCGCTCGTTTTGACCGCGGAAGAAGCCTCGGCGGTCCGCGGCGCCCTCGCAGCCGCGCAGCCGGCGCCCGTCGAGCCGAGCGAAATCGACAGGCGCTTTCGCGAGGCTTACAACACTCGAAGCCGTCGGGAGGGCATCGAGTAATACGAGATCAGCTTGATTGGTTCGGTGTCATTCCCGACGCTCGCGCAGCGAGCGATCGGGAATCCAGAGCCAAACCAGCGCTTTTGTGGCTCTGGATTCCCGATCGGGCCTTCGGCCCGTCGGGAATGACAAGCCCCAATCCGAGCTATTCAAACGGAAACGGTATAAGGGGCGCGCGGCAAGTTTGACGCGCGGCCGTCAGTGGTTGGCGCTGAGGCGCAAGCTCATCTCGATCGTCGAAATCACGCGCCGCTTGCCTTGGGACGTATGCGACAAGGCCGCCGCTCAATTGCCAGAGCGGCGGCCCCGCGAAATCTTACGCCGGACGGCTATTCGTTCTCGTGTTCGACCTCGGCGGATTTGACACGCTTGCCGCCGTTCGAGCCGAAGGCCGGGTCGCTGACGCTGTCCTTGCCGTTTTCGATATGACCCGCGAGACGGCGCTCGAAGCTCTTGTCCTCATCGATGGTGATCAGCAGATCGTACCAGCCGAAGCTGGCTTCCAGCGGCCAGGACTTCTCGAAACGCTCGCCCGGGGAAAGACGCCGCTTTGCCGTGTGGCCAGTATAGGCGTTGAAGATCGTGACGGTGCGGGCGCTCGCTCCGCGATTTGCGACAACGATCTCGAAGTCGCGATACGCCTCCTCCTCCTCCTCGTTCTTGTAATGGGTGCCGACATAGAGGTCGGCCGAGCCAGCCGCGACGCCGCCCTTGAAGGTGCGAAGGAAGCCGTTCGGGCCATAAACCGAGAAGTCGTACAGACCGCTGACCGGGACCTTCAAGCTGTCGGAAAGCGACTTGCCGGCCTCGACCGTATAGCTCCATGGGCCAGAGGAAGCGTCGCCCGAACGCACCTGTAGCCAGGCCCCCGCCTTGCCTTTGTTGGCAATTTCGAGGTGGAACGTCTTCGCGAGGTCGAGGGCGCCTTTCACATCGAGCGCATAGGGCAGTGGGCGGGCGTAGCGCGCGCCGGTTTCCTGTTTCGGCATCGCCTGCTGGGTCGGCAGGGTGGGGACGTAGCTGGGATGTCGCTGCCGGTCCGGCGGCGCGTAAGACGCCGTGCTCGGCAGGGCGACGAAGCGTTTGTCGGGCCGCGTGAAATCGAAGGCCGAGGTCAGATCGCCGCAGATCGCGCGGCGCCACGGCGAGATTTGCGTTTCGACAACGCCGAAGCGACGCTCGATGAAGCGAATGACCGAGGTGTGATCGAACAATTCGGAGCAGACGTAGCCGCCTTTGCTCCAGGGCGAGATGGCGAACAGCGGCACGCGCGCGCCGAGGCCGTAGGGGCCCGCGGCGTATTTCGCGCCGCCCGCATAAATCTCGTGCGTCGTGGCGACCGTCGAGAGACCTTGCGACGGCGATTGCGGCGCATAAGGCGCAACGACGTGATCGAAGAAGCCGTCGTTCTCATCGTAATTGATGATCAGGACGGTCTTGCTCCAGACTTCCGGATTGGAGGTCAGCGCGTCGAGAACTTGCGAGATGTACCAGGCGCCGTAATTGACCGGCCAGTTCGAATGTTCGGTATAGGCCTCGGGAGCGGTGATCCAGGAGACTTGCGGCAGCGCATTGCGACGCACGTCGTCGCGAAGAATGTCGAACAACGCGCCGCCAACGGCGATGTTCGTGCCGGTCTTCGCCTTGTCGGCGAGCGGCGCGCCCGGCTGGGCGTTTTGATATTGGTGGAAATAGAGCAGCGAATTGTCGCCGTAATTGCCGATATAGGGATCGGTCGTCCAGCCCCACGATCCGGCGTCGTTCAGTCCCGTCCCGATGTCCTGATAGACCTTCCAGGACACGCCGGCTTTTTCCAGAAGCTCCGGATAGGTGCGCCAGTCGTAGCCGGCCTCGGAATTGTCGAGGGCGGGGCCGCCATTGGCGCCGTCATTGCCGACCCAGCCGGTCCACATGTAATAGCGGTTGGGGTCGGTCGCTCCCATGAAGGAGCAGTGATAAGCGTCGCAAATGGTGAAGGCGTCGGCCAAGGCGTAATGGAACGGAATGTCTTCCCGGGTCATATAGGCCATGGTCAGCGGGCCCTTGGCCGCGACCCACTGGTCGTATTGACCATTATTCCAGGCCTTGTGGGCGTCCGGCCAATTATGCGGCGTGCCGGCCAGGAACTGCGCTCCGACCGGGCGCGCGTCCGGACGGTACGGCAAGAGTTCGCCGGCGCCATAGGGCTGATGAAACACTGATTTCTTGGATGGCAGAAAGGCCGGACGCGGATCGCCAAACCCGCGCACGCCGCGCAGGCTGCCGAAATAGTGATCGAAGGAGCGGTTCTCCTGGGTCAGGACGACGATATGTTCGACGTCCTGGATCGTGCCCGTCCGTCTATTCGCCGGCAGCGCCAGCGCGCGTTCGATGCTCTGCGGAAAACACGTGGCGAGCGCTGCGCTGCCAGCAAGGCGCATAAAATCGCGGCGGTTACTCGCGGTCATTGTGTCGGCCCCCAAGGCTGTGCTTGCGGGGCTCACTAACAAGGGGCAACGACACACCGGTGACGGGGCTTTGACAAAATGACGACAGCTATTTGTGAATCCAGGGCGGCGATGCGGCCCTGGATTGCTTCGTCGGCTCCGCCTCCTCGCAATGACGGCGGTGATTATTTATTTGACGGCCGGCTTTCGATAGGCGACGCCCTTCGTGAGGAACTTACGCTCGCCTGACGCTCCGCGCCTAATAGAGGGGCCGCCCTCGCCGGTTCCTTTGGGCTGCCAATTCGGCACGAGCTGATGCTTGCCGGGCCCGATGAGGTCGGCGCGGCCCATGACTTTCAGCGCCTCGCGCAGCATCGGCCAGTTCTCGGGATCGTGATAGCGCAGGAAAGCCTTGTGCAGGCGCCGCTGCCTTATCCCCTTCACCGCGTCGACTTGCTCGGACGCCCCGCGCCGCACGGGTTTCAGCGGATTGAAGCCCGAGTGATACATGGCTGTCGACAGCGCCATGGGCGAGGGCAGATAGGTCTGCACCTGATCGGCGCGATATTTATTGCGCTTCAGCCATAGCGCCAGATTCATCATGTCCTCATCCGTCGTGCCCGGATGCGCCGCGATGAAATAGGGGATGAGGTAATATTCCTTCTTCGCCGCGCGCGCCGCCGCGTCGAATAATTGCTTGAAGCGGTCGTAAGAGCCGATGCCCGGCTTCATCATCTTGGAGAGCGGGCCGCTTTCCGTATGTTCGGGCGCAATCTTCAAATAGCCGCCGACGTGATGCTCGACGAGCTCGCGAATATAGGCCGGGCTTTTCACCGCGAGGTCGTAGCGCACGCCGGAAGCCACCATCACCTTCTTCACGCCCGGAAGCGCGCGCGCCTTGCGATAGAGTTCGATCAGCGCGTCGTGGCTGGTGTTCAGGTTCTTGCAAATGTCGGGATAGACGCAGGACGGGCGCCGGCACAGCGCCTCTGTCTCTTTGTCACGGCAGGCCATGCGATACATATTGGCCGTAGGTCCGCCGATGTCGGAGATAATGCCGGTGAAGCCTTCCGTCTTGTCGCGAATGATCTCGATCTCTTTGAGGATCGAGGCTTCCGAACGCGATTGGATGACGCGGCCTTCGTGCTCGGTGATCGAGCAGAAGGAACAGCCGCCAAAGCAGCCGCGCATGATCGTCACCGAATGGCGGATCATCTCCCAGGCGGGGATTTTGGCGCCGTCGTAAGAGGGGTGCGGCGCGCGCGCGAAGGGCAGGTCGTAGACGGCGTCCATCTCCGCTGTGGTGAGCGGAATGGGCGGCGCGGTGAGCCAGACGTCCTTGTTGCCGTGCCGCTGCGTCAGCGGGCGGGCGTTGCCGGGATTGCTCTCCTTATGCAGCACGCGCGAAGCGCGCGCATAGGCTTCCGGGTCGCTCGATACTTGTTCGTAGGCGGGCAGGCGGATGACGACATCGGCGCCGCTGCGCGCATCGTCCTTGCGCAGACGCCCTTCGTCGGCGCTGTCGATATCTTCGGCCGAGGCTTCGACCCAGCCTTCGGGCGTGGCGTCGCGCAGCAAAGCAAGGCCGCGAATGTCGGAGAAATCCTGCGCCAGCCCGCGCTTGGCGATGCGATGCGCGACCTCGACCAGCGCCCGCTCGGCGTTGCCGTAGAGCAGCAGGTCTGCCTTGGCGTCGAGCAGGATGGAGCGGCGCACCTTATCGGACCAATAGTCGTAATGGGCGATGCGGCGCAGCGAGGCCTCGATGCCGCCGAGCACAATGGGCGTCTCGGGGAAGGCTTCGCGGGCGCGTTGGGCGTAGACGATAACCGAGCGGTCCGGCCGTTTGCCGCCCTCGCCGCCCGCCGTGTAGGAGTCGTTCCTGCGGATGCGGCGGTCCGACGTATAGCGGTTGACCATCGAATCCATATTGCCGCTGGTGACGCCGAAGAAGAGGTTCGGCTTGCCGAGCTTTTTGAAGTCCGAGGCGTCGCGCCAATCGGGCTGCGAAATGATCCCGACGCGAAAGCCTTGTGCCTCCAGAAGGCGTCCGACGATCGCCATGCCGAAGCTCGGGTGGTCGATATAGGCGTCGCCAGTGACGAGGACGATGTCGCAGGAATCCCAGCCGAGCGCCTCCATCTCCGCCCGCGACATGGGCAGGAAGGGCGCGACGCCGAAGCGATGCGCCCAATATTTCCGGTAGGAAAAAAGCGGCTTGGCGCTTTGCAGGGGTGGGGTCGTAGATGCCATGGCGGTACTAGGCGGGTTTTTCCTGGGGCGTCAACGGGGAACGCGCGTCGTCTTTGCGAGGAGCGTAGCGACGAAGCAATCCAGAGCCGAGGCGTGGCTCTGGATTGCTTCGCTTCGCTCGCAATGACGACTTTCAAGCCCCGTTCTTCGGCCCGGTCTCGTCGGACGTCTTCTTTTCCGCCTGCCCCGAGATCGTCACCCTGTCGGAGAACGCGAAGAGGAAGGTCGAGACCACGAAGGTGATGTGAATGGCGATGTAGTAATTCAGGTCGCGTTCGTCCAGCTTCGGCACGTCCATAAAAACTTCGAGGAGCTTGATCGCCGAGATGGCGACAATCGTTGTGAGCAGCTTCAGCTTCAACTGCGTGAAGTCGATGCCGCCCATCCAGCTCGGCCAGCCTTCGCGCGACGTCGCCGGAACGCCCGAAACAAAATTTTCATAGAGTGAGATCGTCACGATCATGACCAGCGCGCCGGTGAGCGTGAGGTCGATGAGGCCGAGCAGCTCGAGAATGACCCTGTCCTCGCTGGTCGAGCCCAGAGACGTGACGATCGAAACGAGATGGCGCCCGGCGTTCACCATTAGGGCGAAGAGCCCGAGCGTCAGCATGATGAAGAAGGGCGCGAGCAGCCAGCGCGACAGGAACAGATAATGCTCCAACAGGCGCTTCAGCATGGCGGCTCCGGGCGCGGCTGGCGCGCCGCTTCCGGATGGATTTAGGGGCCGAGGGCAAGGCGGCAACGCCACCCAAGCTATCAAACCATTGCAATTTGAACAGCTCGCATCGGGAGCGTGTCATTCCCGATCGCTCGCTTCGCGAGCGTCGGGAATGACAGCGAACCAATCAAGCGGATCTCGTATCAGAAGGCGGAGACGGTCGTGTTTGCTCTGGATTCAGTCACGGGTGGTTCAGGAGACGGCCACCTCGAAACCCTTGCGGATCGCGTCTTCCTTGAGCTTGCGGCCGATGAAGACGAGGCGCGACTCGCGCTTTTCACCGTCCTTCCATTCGCGCTGGAGATCGCCGTCGAGGATCATGTGAACACCCTGGAAGACGAAGCGGCGCGGCTCGTTCTTGAAGGCCACGATGCCCTTGCAGCGCAGAATGTCCGCCCCCTCTTTCTGGACCAGCTCGTTGAGCCAGGGCACGAAACGCTCGGGATCGACCTCGCCGGCATGGCGTAGCGAGATCGACTGCATCTCGCTGTCGTGGATCGCCTTCAGATGGCCGTGGCCGTCGTGGTCATGATGGTGATGCTCGTGTTCGCACTCCGGCCCGCACTCATGATCGTGATCGTGGTGGGCATGCGCATGATGCTCATGGTCGTGATCGCACTCGGGACCGCATTCGTGATCGTGATCATTGTGATGATGATGGTCGTGATCATGTTCCTCGGCCACGAGGAAATTCGGCTCGATCTGCAGGATGCGGTCGAGATCGAAAGCGTTGCGCTCCAGCACGGCCTTTAGCGGCACATTGGCCTTCACGGCGCGATGCAGGCTCGCATAGGGATTGATGCCGCGGATGCGCGCCTCGGTCTCTTCGAGCTCCTCCGGCGTCGCGAGATCGGTCTTGTTGAGGATGACGACGTCGGCGAAGGCGATCTGCATCTTGGCTTCCGGCGCGTCCTTCAGGCGCTCGCTCAGCCATTTGGCGTCGGCCACCGTGACAACGGCGTCGAGCTGCGCCGCGTCCTTCACATCGGCGTCGACGAAGAAGGTCTGGGCGACGGGGGCGGGGTCGGCGAGGCCGGTGGTCTCGACGATGATGGCGTCGAATTTGCCGCGCCGGCGCATGAGCCCTTCGATGATGCGGATGAGATCGCCGCGCACGGTGCAGCAGATGCAGCCGTTGTTCATCTCGAAGACTTCTTCGTCGGCGCCGACGATAAGGTCGTTGTCGATGCCGATTTCGCCGAATTCATTGACGATGACGGCGTAGCGGCGGCCGTGCTGCTCGGTGAGGATGCGGTTGAGGAGAGTCGTCTTGCCAGCGCCGAGATAGCCGGTGATGACGGTAACGGGAATTTTGTCGGTCAACGCCGCGTGCTCCAAATGCTGTCGCCCCCTCCCTGTCCCTCCCCCGCTAGGCGGGAGAGGGGACGCTCACGATCGGGGTGGGCGGAACGTCATGAAGGCCGCCGTCTGCTCCCTCTCCCACGAAGTGGGGGAGGGGTGGGGAGGGGGAAGCCTACGGCGCCAGGGCTTTGGTCAATTCTCTAACATTGTGGCGCATCATGTCGATATAATTCGCGCCGTCCCCCTTGGGCCCGGAGAGGGCGTCGGAATAGAGCGTGCCGCCGATCTTCGCGCCGGTCTCGGCCGAGATGCGCCTGGCGAGGCGGGGGTCGGCGATATTCTCCAAAAACACCGCCCCGACCTTATGTTGCCTCACGGAATCGATGATGCGGGCGATGTCGCGGGCGCTGGCCTCGGCCTCGGTCGAGACGCCCTGGGGGGCGATGAATTCGACGCCATAGCGCGCCGAGAAATAGCCGAAGGCGTCATGCGTTGAGACGACGCGGCGGCGCTCCTTGGGGATGGCGTCGAGCGCCTTGACGATCTCGGCGTCGAGCGTGTCGAGCTTGGCGAGATAGGCGGCGGCGTTCGTCTGATAGGCCTCGGCGCCTGCCGGATCGGCGGCCGCCAGCGCGTCGCGCATTTCGGCGACATAGACCTTGGCGTTGGCGACATCCTGCCAGGCGTGCGGGTCGGTTCCCTCCTCGCCGGGCCGGGCGGCGACGCCCTTGCCGAGCGTGACGATAGTTCCCTTGCTCTTGGCCGCGGCGACGAGGCGTTCGAGCCAGCCTTCGAACCCCAGGCCATTGACGAAAATGAGCTTGGCCTGCGCGATCTTGCGGCCGTCGGCTGGCGTGGGCTGATAGACATGGGCGTCGCCGTCCGGACCTACGAGCGTCGTCACCGTGACGCGATCGCCGCCGACCTGCCGGACGAAATCGCCGATGATCGAGAAGCTTGCGACAACGGGGAGGCTCTCCGGTCCCGCGTAAGCCGGGACCGCGAGCGCAGCGGCGAAGGCGGCGACAAAGGCGCGGCGTGTCAGCATGAATGTCATCCTTCGAGATGCCGGCGCGGCCGCTTGAGCCGCAGCGCGCCGCCGGCGGAGCCAAAAATAAGCGAAGCGAAATAAACGAGGCCGGCTGCGAGAATGATCGCCGGGCCGGTGGGCGCGCCCGTCTCGTTGGAAAAGACGAGGCCCGCATAGACGCAGACCGCCGCGACGCCGGCGGCGAGCGGCAGAGCGACGGCAAGCTCATGGGTCCAGAGCCGCGCCGCGGCGGCGGGCAGCATGATGAGGCCGACGGCCATCAGCGTGCCGAGCGCCTGAAAGCCTGCGACGAGATTGAGCACCACAAGGCCGAGGAACAGGAAAGGGATGAATTCGCCGAGCCGGCTCGTCTGGCGCAAAAAGAGCGGGTCGAGCGTGTCCATGGCGAGTGCGCGATAGAAGACGGCGAGAGCGACGAGCGTCAGCGTCGAGACGCCGGCGAGCATGACGAGCGCCGAATCGTCGAGGCCGAAGACCGAGCCAAACAGCACATGCAGAAGATCGACGCTCGAGCCCTTCAGCGACACCAGGACGACGCCCAGCGCGAGCGAGACGAGGTAGAAGGCGGCGAGCGAGGCGTCTTCGCGCAATGTGGTGAAGCGTGAGGCGGCGCCTGTGGCGATGGCGACGACGAGCCCCGCGACAAGCCCGCCGAAGGTCATGGCCGGCAGTGAGAGGCCCGCGACGAGATAGCCGACCGCCGCGCCCGGAAGCACGGCGTGCGAGAGCGCGTCGCCGGCAAGGGACATGCGGCGCAAAATGAGAAACACGCCGAGCGGCGCCCCGGAAACGGCAAGCGCCAGCGAGCCAACGAGCGCGCGGCGCATGAATTCATAGTCGAGGAAGGGCGCGACAAGGATCTCAGTGAGCATGAGCCGCTTCTTCGTCTCTCAGACATTCGCGCGCCTGCCGGTCATAGGCTTCCGACATGGCCCGCGCGCGGGCGAGGTTTTCGGCGCAGAGCGCCGCGCCGGTTTCGCCCCAGGCGATGCGCTCGCGGGCGAGCAGCAGGGTCTCAGGGAAGGCGCGGCGGGCGAGATCGAGCTCATGCAGCACGGCGACGATGGTGCGTCCCTCGCCGCGCCATTGCGCGATGAGGCCGAGGAGATCGTCGGTCGTCGCTTCGTCGATGGCGCCGAAGGGCTCGTCGAGCAGAATCACGCGCTGGTCCTGGACGATGAGCCGGGCAAACAGCACGCGCTGCATCTGGCCGCCGGAAAGCGTGTCGATCGGGCGATCCTCCATGCCGGCGAGGCCGACGCGGTCGATCGCCTGCGCGGCGCGCTCCCGCTCTCCGGCGTGGAGACGTCCGAACAGCCCGACGCGGCGCATGGCGCCCATGGCGACGAAATCGCGCACATTGATCGGGAAGGAGCGGTCGATGTCGACGAGCTGCGGCAGATAGGCGATCTCCCGCGCCGTCGCGCCGCCGCGCTCGATGCGCCCGCCAAGCGGCGGGAGGAGGCCCGCGAGGGCTTTCAGCAAGGTGGATTTGCCGGCGCCGTTCGGGCCGCAGACGGCGAGCGCGGCGCCGGGCGCGATCTCGCCTTCGAGGTGATGGACGGCGGGGCGGCGGTCATAGCCGAGCGTGAGATTGACGAGGCGAATCGGCCCCGGCGACGCCATGCGCCTCAATGGAGCGCCCAATAAACGCCGGCCCAAAGGGCGGCGATGACGAGCGAAACGCCGGAAAGACGCGCGAGGGCTGAAGCTTCGAGCAGCGACGCGCGCGCGGGGGGCGCGCGGTCCGCCGATTGGGCAAGCCCTTGCGCGCGCAGGACCGCGTGGTCATGGGCGTGGCGGTGGCCTTGGGTCGCGTCGGTCATGCTTGATGTTATAATATAACGCCTGATAAGAACAAGGGCTGCTTTTCGAGCAGAGGATGCGCTCTCCTTCTCCCGTTTACGGGAGAAGGTGGCCCTCGCGTCAGCGAGGGTCGGATGAGGGCGGCCCTCACCCGACCCCTGCTCACGCAGGGGCCACCCTCTCCCGCATGCGGGAGAGGGGAGTTCCGCAGCGTTCGTGGCGCGAGCTGCCCGAGGCGCTCTAACCGCCATTTTGCTTTTTCTCGGGCATGGACAGCGCCCGCCAACTCTGCTATGTCCCCTGCTTACGGGTCAGGCGCTCCGTCAGCGCCCGGAGACCTATTCCCATTTCGGACAGGCTCACGGCAATCCCGCGGGCGGCCCCAACCAGCAGGATGGTTTCGTGCAAGTTCTCGTTCGCGACAACAATGTCGATCAGGCTCTGAAGGCGCTGAAGAAGAAGATGCAGCGCGAAGGCATCTTCCGCGAGATGAAGCTGCGCGGCCACTATGAGAAGCCCTCCGAGAAGCGCGCCCGCGAGAAGGCCGAGGCCGTTCGCCGCGCCCGTAAGCTCGCCCGCAAGAAGCTGCAGCGCGAAGGCCTGCTGCCGGTGAAGGCCAAGGCCACCGGCCGCTGAGCCTGTCGAATTCCTGCCCTATCGAGACGCTTTTTTAGCTGCGTCCGGCAAGAATTGGCCAAGTTCCAGATAAGAGACGGTCGAGAGGATTTTCAGGCATGAGCTTCCGCCTCACGGCGACGTCGGTTCGCTTGTGTCCTCTCTTCCGTGGTTTGCTGCTGAGCGGCGCGGCGTTCGCTGCTCTGGCGCTCGCCGGATGCGAGACGGCGACGGGCATTCGTCCGCCGGGGCGCGGCATCGCCGAGATCGCCGACACCGATCCCAAAGCCGCGTCGGTGAATATCGATTCGCTTTCCGAGGTCATCCGGCGCAACCCATCGAGCGCCGAGGCCTATAATACGCGCGGCGTCGCCTATGCCCGCGTCGGCCGTTTTCAGGAGGCGATCGCGGATTTCTCACAGGCGATCAAGCTCGACCCGAACAACGCCGCCGCCTTCACCAATCGCGCCTTGGCCAACCGGCAAATGGGACAGAGCGATCTCGCCCGCGCCGATTTCGACCACGCCATCCAGGTCAGCCCGAATCACGCCCCGGCCTATATCGGCCGCGCCAATCTGTTGCGCGCGCAGGGCAATCTCGATCTGGCGCGCTCCGATCTCGACACGGCGATCCGCCTCAACCCCGAAAATGCGCAGGCCTTCCACGCGCGCGGGCTGATCCACCAGAAGAACGGCGACAATGCGCGCGCCGTCACCGATTTCGACAACGCCATCGACCGCGATCCTTTCGCCGCCGCTCCCTATCAGGCGCGTGGCGAGAGCCTTGTCGCACTGGGCAAATATGACAAGGCGATCGAGGACTTCAACGCCGCGCTGAACGTCGACAACAAGAGCGCGCTTGCCTGGGCCTGGCTCGGCGTCGCCTATGACAAGAGCGGCAATCGCGGCAAGGCGCAGGAAGCCTATCAGCGCGCCCTGCAAATCGATCCGCAGCAGCCGGTCGCCAAGCAAGGCCTGAGGGGCTGAACCGAGGGCGAGCCCTCGCTTCGGCGCCAAACACCAAGGCGGCCTCGTCCTTCGAGACGCGAGCTTTGCTCGCTCCGCGGGAAGAGCCTTATACCATTTCCGTTTGAACAGCTCGCGTTGGGGCGTGTCATTCCCGACGGGCCAAAGGCCCGATCGGGAATCCAGAGCCATCATAAGCCGCCTTTGCTCTGGATTCCCGATCGCTCGCTACGCGAGCGTCGGGAATGACACCGAACCGCTAAGTCAGCAGTCTGAGGAGCGACTTCAGCCCTTTTGCTTTTCCTGATCGCGCTTGTCCTCGCGCCATTGCCGATAGGCCTTCACGCCAAAGGCGACGAGCAGCACGAAAGCGGCGCCGCCGATCGCCAAAGCCTGTTCGATCGTTGCGTGATCGGCGCCGTGCAGGCGCTCGATTACGGCCGCATCGGACGCCGCCATTTCGCCGGAGACCCAACCGAGCAAACCTGCGCCCGCCCAGACGAGAACAGGAAAGCGCTCCAGCACTTGCAGCAAGAATCCCGCGCCGAACATCACGATCGGCACCGAAAGCGCCAGGCCAAAAACGACGAGATAGGTCGACCCATGCGCGGCGGCGGCGATGGCCAGCACATTGTCGAGCGACATTACGGCGTCGGCCATGATGATGGAGGTCACCGCGCCCATGAGATTGGGCTTCGCCTTGACGTCGCTATGTTCTGTTTCGTCGATCAGTAGCTTTACGGCGACAAAGAGCAACAGTAGCGAGCCGAAGGCTTTCAGAAACGGAACGCTCATGATCTGCACGACGAGCAGCGTGAAGATCACGCGGAGGAGAACGCCGCCGAGCGCGCCAAGAAACACGCCCCAGCGCCTTTGCGTCACCGGCAATTGGCGGCAGGCGAGGGCGATGAGGATCGCATTGTCGCCGGAGAGCAGGATGTTGATCCAGATGATCCCCAGGACTTCCCAGCCGACGGTGATTTCCGAATTCATTTCCTTGTCCTGATTAACGCCGCGTTACAGGCTCGGCTTGCCTTAAACTGTTTTGCCGTCCCGCGATAGCGCGGCGCTCGCGATGAGCCCGCGCGCGACGACGCATTCTTGAACAACGAGCGGAACATTGGCGGCGTCAATTTGTTCTCAAGGCTCAACGAACCAAAGGGTTCGACGGCTTCCAGGAGGCGACGATGGGAATGGCGACACAGGGCAATAATCTCATTTCGAGCGAAAATGTCGAAGGCACGGCCGTCTATGATCCCTCCGGCAACAAGATTGGCCAGATCGACCATCTGATGATCGACAAGGTTTCCGGCGTGATCCGCTACGCGATCATGACCTTTGGCGGATTTCTCGGGATTGGCGAAGGCGAGCATCCTCTGCCGTGGAAGGCGTTCAAATACGACACCAATCTCGGCGGCTATGTGACCAACGTCACGGCCGACCAGTTGCAGAGCGCGCCCGAATACACCGAGGAAAGCTGGAAGGATCGCGACTGGGAGTCGCGCCTGCATCAGCATTTCGGCTCGAAACCCTATTGGGAAGAGGCGGGCGCGGGCTCGAGCGTCGGCTCGACGACGCGCGGGACGGACCAGACGGCCGGCTTCTAAGAAACAACCCCAAACACAAGCTCGAAGCGGGGCCGCAATCGCGGCCCCGTTTTTTCGTTTTGGGGGTCCTTCCCTAGATCGCCGGGGTTTCTTGCAAGGTGAGGTAGCTGCCCGCGCCATAGTGCAAGGTATTGCGCGCCAGATAGGGCGGCCCCGGCAAGTCGAAATGCACATAGCCGTTACTGACATTGCTGCGCAGCAGGTCCAGCCGGCTCGCGAGATCCAGCCGCAGCCGATCGCCCGGTCGAAGCTCGGTAGGTCCGGGGGTGAGGCTGAAGGCGAGGTCGACGGGGACGCCCGGCTCGAGAGGCATGGGCGCCGAAGTGTCGTGCACGATCTCGCAGGCAGTGTCGCGCGCGGAATCCCGCAGGCGCCGCGCGGGGCTCATGGCGCCCAGCGAAAGCAAGTGATAGCCGCCGTCCGCCGCGACGCGCCCCACTCGGGCGACGACGTAAGAATCGATTTCATTCGAGCTGAAGGAGAGATGCAGAGACACGGGGCCAGCAAGCCGCGTCGCGCGCTCGATCGGCAATTCGAAGGTGAGGATCTGGTTCGCGACCTCGTCGAAGCCGCCGAGCAACGGTAGGCCCAGGGGCACGGCGGCCCAACGGCTTTCACCGCCGTTTTCCGGCGCGGTTTCCGTCAGCAGATGGGTGGCTGTATCGGGCCCATTGGGGGCGAGAAAAAAGCGCCGCGCCACTGCGCCCGGCACGGGGAAATTCGCAGCGCCCTCGAAACGCTCCGCCCCTTCCAGCCAGTAGCGCACAGGGGGCTGGCCGGGATAGCCGTTGTCGGCGCCATGGAGCACATGGTCGAAGAAGGCGAGCGCTTCATATTGCCAGGCGTAGACCGGCAGTTCGTAGCGCGGCGGCGCAAGGATCATCCATTTGCGGTCGGAGGGCGTCGCGGCGTTCTGGAAGAGGTCGTAGGCGCCATATTGGTGCAAATTGAAGTAGCCGAGGTTTTGCACCACGACGAAGGGAATATCGATCCGGCCTAACTCCTTCGAGGGGCCGGGCGCAAGCGTGCTCGTCTCGCGCGACTTCGCGTCGAGCATCCAGTTGGCGTACCATTCGCGGACGGGTTTTGCCGGCGTCTTCGCCATGAAGCTGCAGAACAGGGCGTCCGCCCGTTTCATCAGGAACGGCTGCCAGAATCGCTTCAAGGGCGAATTCGTGACGTGGCTCAGAAGCGCGCGAACGATCGGCGGAACGCGCAGGGAAAATAGGGCCGGCGTGAAATTGGCGCCCATCCAGAGATTGCAGAAAAACAGATTGAACACGCCGCCGAAGTTGAGGAGATGGCGGAAGTAATCCGTGCAGATTTCGTTGCAGAAGAAGGCCTTCAGCGCCTCCGGCCGGCGCACCGCCACCAGAGGCTGCGTCATGCCATAATAAGACGTGCCGAACATAACGACGCGCCCGTCGCACCAGGGCTGCGCAGCGGCCCAGGCGATGCAGCGTTCAATGTCGTCCACATCTTGAGGGTTGAGGAAGACGCCCGCCTCGCCATTGGAGCGCCCCATGCCGCGACGCGTGGCGACCACTTGCGCATATCCGCGACCGGTGAAAACGGGTGGGCAGCCGATCTCATTGCTGCCGGTGGGAACGCCGGCCGTGTGCAGCTCGCGCGTATAGGCGGCGCATTGGACAATCGCCGGATAGCGGCCGGGTGTGCGTGGGATATAGACGTCCGCCGAGAGCGAGACGCCCGGCTCCACCTCGATGCGCTGGTCGGCGAGCAGGCGGCACCCGAGGCCCTCGGCCGCCTTTCGCGTTGGGCGCCAGCCAGCGAGTTGCTCATGCTCGAGGGGCGGGACCTTCAACGGGATGAGATTGTCCAGCCACTCGCTCATGGTTGTGCTCCAAATTCGCTGCTGAAAAATTGGTTATTGCGTTCAGCGCTTTCCCGTCATGCCCGGTAACGCGCGCATCGATCATTCGCCCCGCTTCTATGCCGGGCGTGCGCGCCAGCGTGAAATCCGCCGCCCGCGCCACGCCGCCGCGCTCGGTCAAGAAACGCAGCGTCTTTCCTCGTTGTGCATCGAGATGACGCACGAGCGCGCGTTCTCCAATTTCGCGCAAGCGCGCCGCCCGTTCCTTCGCGATCTCGCGCGCCACCTGCGGCATGCGCGCCGCCGGCGTGCCGGGGCGCGGCGAGAAGGGAAAGACGTGCAGATGCGTCAGCCCACATTCTTCGGCGAGCGCGAGCGTCTGCGCGAACATCTCGTCGGTCTCCGTCGGAAAGCCCGCGATGAAATCCGCGCCGAAGATGATATCGGGGCGGGCCTTGCGCAGCGCGTCGCAGAAACGAATCGCGTCCGCGCGCGCGTGGCGGCGCTTCATGCGTTTGAGGATCAGGTCATCGCCCGCCTGCAAGGAAAGATGCAGATGCGGACAGAGGCGCTCTTCCTCGCGCATGGCGATCAGGAGATCGTCATCCGCTTCGATACAGTCGATCGACGAGAGGCGTAGGCGCGCAAGCTCCGGCAATTCGCGCAGCAGCCTTCGCACGAGTGCGCCGAGCTTCAACC
Organism: Methylocystis sp. Sn-Cys; assembly: GCF_016745395.1. Lineage (GTDB taxonomy): Bacteria > Pseudomonadota > Alphaproteobacteria > Rhizobiales > Beijerinckiaceae > Methylocystis > Methylocystis iwaonis. The sequence continues at coordinate 164,503 of NZ_JAERVJ010000009.1, read as the reverse complement.
CATCTGCGTCGTAGCTCGTGAGATCGACCCCGGTGAGCACGATCTCCTGCTTGCCGCTCTCCACGAGCGCGCGCGCCTGCCGGATGATTTCATCCGGCGGCGCAGAGCGCGCCGCGCCGCGCCCGAGGGGGATGATGCAGAAAGTGCAACTGTGATCGCAGCCATTCTGCACGGCGAGAAAGCCGCGCGTGCCTTCTTCCGCGGCGCGTGCGCGATTTTCCGGCTGTTCGGCGATGACGCGCGAAACGCCTTCCATCGTTTCGAAGCTCTGTGGATCGATGCGCGCCGCGCAGCCCGCGACGACAATGCGCGCCTCCGGACGCTCGCGATGCAGCCGGCGGATCGCCTGCCGCGCCTGGCGCGTCGCTTCATTGGTGACCGCGCAGGTATTGACGATCACCGTATCGCTCGCGCTCTGGCGCGCGAGTTCTTCGGAGTCGACCATGTTCAGCCGACAACCGAAGGTGAGAACCTCGACATTCGGCGCCCGCGCGCTCACGCCGCGCCTTCGAATAGCGCTGACGTCAGGCGCGTCTCGAATTCGAATTCGACGGGCCCCGTCATCATGACATGGTCGTCGGCGCGCCATTCGATATAGAGGTCGCCGCCCGGCAGCCGCACGCGCGCGCGTCTATCCGTGAGACCGGCGCGCGCCGCCGCCACCAGAGTCGCGCAAGCAGCCGAGCCGCAGGCCTTGGTGGCGCCCGTGCCGCGCTCCCAGACGCGCAGGAGAATATCGTCGCGCGCGACGATCTGGGCGAAGGAGATATTGGCGCGCTCGGGAAAGAGCGGGTGATGTTCGAGCCGCGCGCCGAGATCTTCGAGCGCAATCGCCGCGGCGTCCGCGACGAAAAAAATCGCATGGGGATTGCCCATGCTGACGGCCGAAAATTGCGCCGGCGCGCCCGCGACCGGTGGATCGAGCGCAACAGCGCTTGTGTCGGCCGCGCGGGCGAGTGGAATCTCACGCCAGTCGAGCCGCGGGCGCCCCATGTCGACGGTGAAGACGGTCTCGGCCTCGCGCCGCGTCTCTAAGCGGCCGGCCTGGGTTGCGAGCGAGAGCCGCTCCTTGCCCTCGCGCGCCAGCGCATAGGCCACGCAGCGCGTGCCATTGCCGCAGGCCCCCGACAGCGAGCCGTCGATATTGTAGATGCGCATATAGGCGTCGTCGCCTGGCTCGAGCGGGTCGTGCAGCGCCATGAGCTGGTCGAAGCGCAAGCCAGGCGCGGCGGCGATGGCGCGGGCTTCCCGCGGCGCCAGCACATGCGCGCGCCCGCGCAGGTCGAGCACGAGGATTTCATTGCCGGCGCCGTTCATGCGCAGGATCGGAAGATTTTCGAGCGGATGGCGCATTGGTTTTTCCATCGGGACGCGCCCGGTATATAGAGACTGCGCCGCTCTAGCGCCACAGTTGCGCCGCCCGACGCCCGTCGCAATTTCGCGCAAGAAGCGGTCATGAGAGACCGCATCTCCAAAAGGACGCTTCGAGGATGGACGAGGAACCCGGTCTGATCGACAGCCTGCGCACCCATTGGCGGGCGCTGGCGATTTTCACGCTGCTCGTCGTGTCCGCCGCTATTCTCGCCGAAAGGCGCTTCTTGCCGGCGGGCTCCGAGGAAGATGAGGCGCCCGCCTCGCGCGCCGCGACGGCGCCCGCGACCCCTGAGGCCACCAAGCCCGACGACAAGGCCGAAGCGGCCAAGCCCGCGACCCCGGACCTCGCGCCCGCCGTCATCAGCGAGACCATCGACGTGGATGCGCGTCCGGCCGTCGTGATGAAAGGGCAGGGCAAATGGGAGGACGCCGCCAAGACGCTCTCCGAGGCGCTGAGAAAGCTCAGCGGCGCCGTCGCCAAGGCGGGGCTGACGGCCAACGGCCGGCCGATCGCCGTTTTCACCAAGACCGACGATGCGGGGTTTTCCTTCGAGGCCATGGCGCCGCTCGCCGCCGCGCCGGAAGGCAAGGCGAAGCTCCCCGAGGGCGTGGAGATCGGCGCGTCTCCCGCCGGCAAAGCGCTCAAATTCCAGCATCGCGGCGCCTATGATGAAATCGACGCCACTTATGAGGCGATCGCCGCCTATCTCGACGAGAAGGGCCTCGACACCAAAGACCTCATCATCGAGGAATATCTGACCGATTTTAAAAGCGACGACGCCAGCGTCGACGTCGACATTTACGTCTTTCTCAAATGAGGCGCGGCAGGAGAACCCCATCCACAGGGCATGGAATCCCGGTTAAAAACCCTCTGCAGCGCGTCATGCCCGCGCTTGTCGCGGGCGTCCACGCCGGGACATGACGACACGCTGGGAGAACAAGCGGAGTCGATTCCGCTTATATTCTCAGCTTTCCGCGTCGGCGCGGCGTGGATGGCCGCGACAAGCGCGGCCATGACGTTGGAACACGTCTGCGCGTTAACCCGAATTCGGAGCCCTGACCCCATCCATCAGCCATTGCTAAGGTCTCGCGGAATAGGATAATCGGCAAGGCTTGAGCCCATCCGGGCGCGGTTTCGCACGGGTCGATTCTCATGAGATGTCTTGGATTAATATGCGCCCTGGCTTTCATGCTCGGCGCGAGCGAGACGGCCCTGGCCCACGCCATTGTGCTCGCCTCGACGCCGCGCGCCGACGAGACGGTCCGAAGCGAGGAGCTTGCGATCGAGATCCGCTTCAATAGCCGGATCGACGCCGCGCGCTCGCATATGAAGCTTTTCAAGATCGGCGGCGAGGCTGTCGCGCTCCCCATTCTCGATGCGGCGTCCGCCGACACGCTGAACGCCAAGGCGACGGGACTCGAGCCGGGCGCCTATCGCCTGCATTGGCAGGCGTTGAGCCTCGACGGGCACATCACGCAAGGCGACATTCCCTTCGCCGTGAGCCGCTGACATGCAGCTCTTCATCGAGATCTATGGCTTTCTGAGCGTCGTGCTGCGCGGCGTCATTCTGGCCGCGCAGTCGGTCGCGGTCGGCGGGCTTGCCTTTCTGATGCTGCTCGTCTGGCCGCTGGCCCCGAGGCTCGCGGGCGCGGGCGCGGCGCTGGAGCGGCGGGCGTTGCGGCTGATCTTCGTCTCAGCCAGCGGGCTCGCCGCCGCCGAATGGCTCGCCGCCGCCTCGCTCACTGTCATGTTGGTCGGCACGCTCGAGATTCCCGCGCAAGAGGCCGCCGGCGCGCGCGCCGTCGCTGTCGATCTCGTTGCGGGCGTCATCGCCGCTGTCGTCGCCGTCTCCGCCCGGCGCGCGCAGCGCGGCGGCGTCGCGCTTCGTCAGTCGGCGCCCGTGCTCGCGGCGCTGCTGATCGGGGTCCAGGCGGGGTCGACACACGCCGCGAGCCAGTTCGAGGGGGCGGCGGTCCTCGCTTGCGCCGAATTCCTGCACATGGCCGGCGCGGCGGTCTGGATCGGCGGCATTCCCTATTTTCTGATGGCGCTGACCGGTGTCGCCGACCCGACGGCCCGCGCGCGCGTCGCGGCGCGCTTTTCGGCCATGTCCGTCGGCGCGGTGGCGGCGCTGCTCGCGGGCGGCGCGCTGATGGCGGTGTTTTATGTGGGCGCGGCGCCCGCCATGTATGGCACGTCCTACGGAGTCATGCTCAGCGCCAAGATCGTGCTGCTTTTGGGTCTGCTTCTCCTCGGCGGATTGAACTTCCTGGCCGTGCGCAAGCTGAAACAGGAGCCGGCCGGCCCGCTGCTGCGCACGCGGCGATTCGCCGAGACGGAGATCGGCGTCGGCCTCACCGTGCTGTTCTGCGCCGCTTCGCTCGCCTCGCTGCCGCCGGCGCGCGATTTGCCGAACGATCGGGCGAGTTTCGCCGAAGTCGTCGATCGCTTGGAGCCGCGCCTGCCGGTGCGGCTGGACAGTCCAGACTTCGAAGCGCTGTCGGCCGCTCTGCCGCCAGAAGCCTTGAAAAACCTGCCGCCCGGCGCCCAGCCGCCGCGCTCGCCGGCCGATATCGCCTGGTCGGAATATAATCACCATTGGGCGGGGCTTTTCGTTATCGCCATGGGCGTGATGGCGCTTCTGGAGCGCGTGAGCCGCCGTCTCGCGCCGGTCATGCGGCATTGGCCGCTCGTTTTCCTGGGCCTCGCTTGCTTTTTGTTCCTGCGCGCGGACGAGATGGTCTGGCCGCTGGGGCGCCTCGGGCTCATCGAGAGCCTGCGCGATCCCGAAATCGCCCAGCACCGCCTGCTGACGCTGCTGATTGTGATCTTCGGCCTGTTCGAATGGCAGGTGCGGCAAGGCCGTATCAAGGCCTGGTGGGCTCCTTATGTCTTCCCGGTCAGCACGGCGACGGCGGCGGCTTTTCTCCTCACCCATTCCCACGCGCTCGCCAATCTCAAGGAAGAGACGCTGATCGAGATTACCCATACGCCGCTGGCGCTCGTCGGCGTCGCGGCCGGATGGTCGCGCTGGCTGGAGTTACGGCTCGACGGCGGAGCGAAGCGGATGGCGGGCTTTGTGTGGCCGATCGGCTTTATTCTCGCCGGGCTGATGCTGGTGTTTTATCGGGAGGCCTAAGCGGCGGCGGGGGAGGCCGCGGCCTTGCATACTGCCGTCATTGCGAGCGAAGCGAAGCAATCCAGGGCCGCCGTGTGGCTCTGGATTGCTTCGTCGCTTTGCTCCTCGCAATGACGGCGGGAGCGGAAAGCGGCATCAATCCTTTTGGGGCTTCGTCCGGGCGGGTAGTCCGCGCCTTTTTTGAAAAGGCTGACGAGAAAAATCCAGGGCAAACCTCGCCGTCATTGCGAGCGCAGCGAAGCAATCCAGGGCCGTGATGTGGCTCTGGATTGCTTCGTCGCTGCGCTCCTCGCAATGACGGAGGCGGCGTCAATCCTTCGGAGGCTCGTCCGGGCGATATTCGAGTATGTCTCCCGGTTGGCACGCAAGCGCCTCGCAGATTTTCTCCAGCGTATCGAAGCGCACGCCCTTCACCTTGCCCGATTTCAGCAGGCTCACATTCTGCTCGGCGATGCCGATCAACTGCGCGAGATCGCGCGAGCGCATCTTACGCTTGGCGAGCATGACGTCGAGATTGACGATGATGGCCATCAGACGATCTGCGCATTTTCGTCGGCGATGTCGGCCGCGGTTTTCTGGATATGGGCGAGGGCGAGAAGCATCAGGACCAGGATGATGTGGACGATGTCCTCCGATCCGATGAAGATATGTTTGGTCTTCGCCGACGCCGGCAGATGCATCGCCAGCGTATAGATGACGGCCGAGCGCTCGACGAAATCGGCGACGATCGCCACCAGTCCCGCAATCCCGATCCGTCGCAGCCAAACGGCGGCTTCAAGAGAGAACACTTCCCCCGCAAGATAGATCGAAAAAAGCCGCCAGATGGAGAAGGTGAGGGCGGCGACGCATAGCCACAATGCAAGGCTCATCGCCAGCACGGCGTTCCATTGCGTTGCAGACGCAGCGGAAACGTCGAGTTTGAAGAGTTCCATCGCTCTTGTTTCATAGGGCGCGCGCGTCGCCCATGCGTCGCAAAAAACCCATAGCAGGAGCAGCGCGTAGCTCATGGCGAGCAGCCGGATGGTCTGGCAAAGCCAGCCGATCTTGGCGCGCAAGGTCGAGAGCCGCGGATTGGCCGGCGAAATAAGGGCGATCGTATCGGTCATTGTTTTTTCTCCATGGCCGCGGCGCGGCGGGCCGATTTTTGAAATCCATGACGCGTGGCGAATGACGCCGAGCCGATAAAGCGGATCTCGCATCGGACAAAGTGACGCGCCGAAAACTCGCGACGCGGCGAAAGAGCATGCCCGCCGCCACGCGGGCAAGCTTTCTCTGCGCGCCAATATTGACGCATAAAAAATTTAATGCAATACATTAAAAAATGATCGTGGAGGATGATTGTTATCATGCGACTCACAGGTTTGATTTTCATCGCCTTTTCCGCCGCTTTGCTCTCGGGGTGTAGCTGGGACGTCCCCATCGCCACCCAATGGAAGCTCCGCGCTTTCGATATGGGGACGGCCGATCTGACGAAGTTGCGCTTCGCTTTGCGAACGCCGGAATGGGCGGCTCCGACGCCGGACAAGACGGTTCTCGTGACGACGCTCGCGTCCGAGGGCGAAAAGGACGGCGAGCGCAATGTCGAGATTCACCTGCATCGCGCCGCCTATGCCAAAGACGCGGAAGAGATCGCCAATCTCTCGCAGAAGACCGGCCCGCTCGACGTGTATGAGATCGCGCCGCGCGACCTCGCGGCGGCGCAGGCGTTGCAGGCGGAAGCGCGCAAGTTGAAGGCCGAGGGGCGCCACGGTCATAACGGCGTCAAAGTCGACCGCGGGCTCGCCTGTCGCAAGGCAAATGTGCCCGACGGCGCCATTCCCATCGACGTCTTTATTCACCCCGACGACGAGATCGGCTGGCTGCCGCTTCTCGAAAATTACGATGTGCGCGCTCTGCTCAAGACGCCCGAGGATCTGCGCAAATTCGAAGAAGGCGCGCCGCTCTGCGACAAGCACGCCCAACGCGCTTCCCGATGACGACGCGAAAGCCAATCCGCGCGCCCCCGCGATGACGACGCGCTGAGCCAACCGAAAGGACAATCGCCTTCCCCAACGCCGGAGCCCTCGCTCCGGCGGACACAGCCTCTTTGTCTTCAAACTGGAGATCTCTCAATGAAACGCTTGATTCCCGCTATTCTGGCGCTCGGCGCCGCCAGTGCGGCCGCCGCCGCCGATCTGCCATATCGCAAAGCGGCCCCGCCGCTCGTTCCGCCTCCGCCGCCCCCGGCGCTCTTGTTCCAGGGGCTTTACGCCGGCGTGCAGGGGGGCTTCCTCGGCTTTGCCGATCGTTCGCGCGATTATTTGGCCGTAAACAACGCTTTGCTGTTCACGAGCAAGACCGGGCATGGCGGGAGCTTCCAGGGCGGCGCGCATGTCGGTTACGATTGGCGCTTCGGCTCCTTTGTCGGCGGTCTCGTCGCCGATGTGACGGGCGCGCGGGCGGTCAATGATGTCTACGATCCGCTCGGGCAATACTCGGTGCGCAATGTGCTCGGCGTTTCCGGCTCGCTCCGCGGGCGCGTCGGCGTCGTCGCCTTCGATCGGCTGCTGGTCTATGCGACGGGCGGCCTCAATGTCGCCGACGTGCGCCACGAGTACAGATCGGTTTTCGGCCTGAGGGCAAATAAGAATTCTCTGCTGGGGTCGCCCACGGTCGGAGTCGGCGTTGAATATGCGCTTTCCGACCGCTGGAGCGGGCGGATCGAATATCGCGTCACCGGCCTTGGAACGCCGCGCGAGACGACGCCTGTCGCTTGGGGGTTGAAGACGGCGCATCAGGCCGGCTCGGGCGCCATCACCGCGGGCGTCAGCTATCGCTTCGGCAACTGACGCAAGCTGGACCGCGCGCCTTCGGGCGCGCTGTCCATTCAGCGAGCCTGAAGGCTCGCGGTCCAGAAAGGCGCCTGAAAAGTGGCGGCGACGCCCCTCGTGCTTCGAGACGCCTGCTGCGCAAGCTCCTCAGCATGAGGGGCTTTAGCATCTGCGCCAAACACTTAGGCCTCATCCTGAGGAGCGAGCGAAGCTCGCGTCTCGAAGGACGAGGCCGCCTCGGAGGTTCGTCAATAAACGAAGGCGGCCTTAGGCCGCCTTCGCCTTTTCCATCATCTCGACGAAGCGCTTGAAGAGATAATGGCTGTCCTGCGGGCCGGGCGAGGCCTCTGGGTGGTGCTGCACCGAAAAGGCCGGGCGGTCGGTGAGCGCAATGCCGCAGTTTGAGCCGTCGAACAGCGAGCGATGCGTCTCGACGGCGTTCGCTGGCAGGCTGTCGCGGTCGACGGCGAAGCCGTGGTTCATCGAGACGATCTCAACCTTGCCGGTGGTGAAGTCCTTCACCGGATGGTTCGCCCCATGATGGCCCTGCGGCATCTTTTGCGTTTTCGCGCCGACGGCCAGCGCCATCATCTGATGGCCCAGGCAAATGCCGAAGACCGGCACTCTCTTGGCGAGCAGATCGCGGATCACGGGCGTCGCGTATTTGCCCGTCTCGGCCGGGTCGCCCGGGCCGTTGGAGAGGAAGACGCCATCGGGCTTCAGCGCCAGGATTTCAACGCTCGTCGCCGTCGCCGGCGCGACGATCACCTCGCAGCCTTCCTCGGCCAGCAGGCGCAGGATGTTGCGCTTCACGCCATAGTCGATGGCGACGACGCGAAACTTCGCCGCGCCGTCGCGCGCGCCATAGCCGGCGCCGAGGCGCCAGGGGGTTTCCTTCCAGTCGTAGCGCTCCTTGGCGCCGACGCTGGGCACGAGATCCATCCCGTCGATGCCGGGCCAGGCGGCGGCCTTGGCCTTGAGCGCTTCAATGTCGAACTTGCCGTCCGGCGCATAAGCGATGACGGCGTTGGGCATGCCGCGCTCGCGAATGAGCGCCGTGAGCGCGCGCGTGTCGACGCCATAGAGCGCCACAATGCCGCGCTTCGCCAGCCAGTCGGTCAGCGACGTCTCGGAGCGGAAATTGGAAGGGTCGGTCACCGGCTGGCCGAAGATCGCGCCGACGGCGCCGGCGCTGCGGGCGAGGTCGACCGTCTCGATGTCCTCACCATTGGCGCCGACATTGCCAATATGCGGGAAGGTGAAGGTGACGATCTGCGCGGCGTAGGAGGGGTCAGTGAGGATTTCCTCATAGCCGGTCATCGCCGTGTTGAAGCAGACTTCGCCCACGGCCTCGCCGACGGCGCCGAGGCCAAAGCCCTCGATCACTTCGCCGCTCGCGAGCACCAGCACGCCGGTATGCACCGGCTTCGTCCAGCCATTGTCTTGATCGAGGGTCATCTTCCGTCCGTTGCGCTCGGGTGGGGCGAGCCGTTATGACAGCCGCTTCACCGCGCGTCATGCCCGCGCTTGACGCGGGCATCCGTCTGGATGCTTGCTCATGTGCATCGCTTTGCCCCGCGGGCTTTGCAGCCCGGGGCGTGGATGGCCGGGACGAGCCCGGCCATGACGCGAGAAATTCACTTGAGGTGGATGTAATCCATCCGCCCCCGAAATGGAAACCCCCAAGAAAGTCTCCCATGCGCGAGAAGATCAACCAGGACCTCAAGGACGCCATGAAGGCCCGCGACAGCGCCAAGGTCGACGCGCTGCGGCTCATCAATGCGGCGCTGAAGGACAAGGACATCGAGGCGCGCGGCGCGGGCAAGACCCTGTCCGAGGACGATGTGCTCGCGCTCCTTCAGAAGATGATCAAGAGCCGGCAGGAGTCGCTCGACATCTACGAAAAGGCCGGCCGCGCCGATCTCGCCGACAAGGAGAAAAGCGAGATCGCGGTGATCTCCAGCTATCTCCCGCAGCAGCTCTCGCAAGAGGAAGTCGCCGAGGCGGTGAAGGCGGCGATCGCCGAGGCGGGGGCGACGTCTATCAAGGATATGGGCAAGGTTGTCGCTGCGCTAAAGGCGAAATACACCGGCCGTATGGATTTCGCGAAGGCGAGCGCTGCGGTGAAGGCGGCGCTGGGGGGCTGAGACCCCCTCCCTGTCCCTCCCCCGCAAGCGGGAGAGGGGACGCTCACGATCAGCTTTGCTGATGAAGGCCACAATTCTTCCCCCTCTCCCGCGCCAGCGGGGGAGGGTCGGGGAGGGGGCGTATCAGCGCCACATCCCATAGAAATGGTTCGGCGGCCCACGCCCCTCGCCCAGTTCCAGCCCGTCCGCCGCTTCCAGCGCCCCCTCGAGCCACACCTTCGCCGCCGCAATGGCGTCGATGAGCGGTTCGCCCTTGGCGAGGCCGGCGGCGATGGCGGAGGAGAGCGCGCAGCCGGTGCCATGGGTGTGCCGGGTCGCGATGCGGCGGCCATGGAAGAGCCGGGCCTCCCCATCCGCGACAAGCACATCGACCGGCTCGCCCGAGAGATCGCCGCCCTTCACCAGCACGGCCTTGGCGCCGGCTTCGACCAGCATGCGGCCTTGCGCGACCATTTGGTCGGTCGTGCGGGCAAGCGGCGTCTCGGAAAGAGCCGAGGCCTCGAAGATGTTGGGCGTCACAAGCCGCGCGAGCGGCAGCAGCGTCGTCATCAGCGCGCGCTCCAGCCCCGCGGCGGCGAGGCTCGCGCCTTGCGTCGGGATCAGCACGGGGTCGAGCACGACATTCGGCGGCGCGTCTCCAAGCGCCCCGGCGATCGCCGCTGCGATCTCAGGCGTCGCGACCATGCCGATCTTGATGGCGTCTGGCCGGATGTCGGCCATCACCGCGGCGATCTGCGCCGCGACGATATCGGGCGCGACCGGGAAGGCGGCGACCACGCCCCGCGTATTTTGCGCGGTGAGCGCGGTGATCGCCGCCATGCCGTAGCAGCCGAAGGCGGAAAAGGTTTTCAAATCCGCCTGTATGCCGGCGCCGCCCGAGGGGTCCGAGCCGGCGATCGAGAGGAGCTTGCGCGTTTTGTTCAAATCCCGCTTGCTCCTTTCGCGTCTCAGCTATGTAATTCGCGCCCGCCGGGCCAGGCGGGCTCCTTCTTCTCTTCGTAGTCGCTATAGGCCTTTTTGAGCCCGCTCAACACTTCGGCGGAGGTTTCGAACATGGCCTTGAGCTGCGGCTCATCGACCTTCTCGATGTCCTCGTGCAGGCGGTTGATCGTCTCCTGGAGATAGGCGGCCATCTGGCGGATATGCTGGTGAGGATCGCTTTCGGCTTTGTTGGTCATGGACGTGGCTCTTTGGCGGGGTGGCTCTTTGGCGCCGGTTCATCGGGGTAACACTTAAACCCGAAGGGAGCGGGGGCGTTCCGCGATGGAGGGCTGAGAGGGGCAAACCGCATGAGCAAGGCGCCGCGCAACGCCCGCTCTTTCGAGACGATCGACATCGCGGACCTGCGCCGGCTGGCGGATATTGCGCGCGAGCGGATCGAAAGGGCGTTCATCGCGCATCCCGCCAAACGCGCGCTCTACGACGGCCATCTTCTCGCGATCTGCCTCTGCCAGGGCGCCGCCGATCACTTCCTCGCCCCCGCGGCGAGCGACGGGGTGCAAGACTTCGACATGTGGGCGTTCTTCCGCCCGCGCCCCGGCGCGCGGCTGTGGAATCGCAAGCCCTTCACGGCGGATTTCGGTCCGTCGAGATTCGGGCGCAGCCCGCTGGACCCGCCCAAATACACTGGCCGGCGCGTCGACGTTCTGTGGCGCGACATTCCCTGCGAGACGGGCGTCATGGAAGCGGTCGCGGCCTATTTCAGCGACCCGCAAACCGAAAGCGCGCGCGCCTTGCGCAAGAAGGCGGCCGTTGTGGCCTGGCCCTCAGAAACGGCAGGTTTGGTGATCTGGCGGCCTGCTATCCGATAAAGGAAGCGGCGCCGTTACTGCTTCGGCAGCGTCAGCAGGCCCGCGTCGCCGTTTTCCGCCCCGAACAGCAGGCGCGCGCCTTTGGCGTCCCAGGCCAGCGCGCTGATGCGGGCGTTCTTGGCCTCTTGCGCTGGGCGCCGCACGAGGATCTCCGAACCGTCGGTCACGCGCGCCAGCAGCGCCATCCCGTCCTCGTAGCCGATCGCGACGACCAGCGCGCCGGGATGGAAGGCGACGCGGGTCACAGGCACATTCGTGCGCACGCCGCACTCGCGCGGGCTTTGGCCCATCGGTCCGTCCTTGCCCGAGAAGGGCCAGAGGATGCAGGCGTCGGCGCCCGAGGTCGCGAGCCATTTTCCGTCGAAGGACCAGGAGAAGCTGCGGGTTTTGCCGGGATAGCCCGCCATGCGCATATGTTTGGCGTCGGCGATGCGCCAGCCGTGCAGCGTGTTCTCCTGCATGGAGGTGACGAGGAAGCGCCCGTCGGGCGAGATCGTCGTATCGAGATGCGAGCCGCTCCAGGAGAGAACCTCGGGCTTGCCGGCGTTGGGGAACCACAACGTCGCGCCATTGTAATGGGCGGCGGCGAGGCGGTAGCCCTTGGGGAAGAAGGCGAGGCCACGGCAGGTCGAGGGCAGATCAATCGACTTCACTTCTCCCTTGGCCGAGCGGGCGCGGGCGTTGCGGCCGGCCGACCATGCGATTGCGCCTTCATGCAGGGCGAGCGCGTCGATCCATTTGCCGTTCTCGTCGGCGATGGTTTCGAGCGCGCCAGTGGCGTCGATCGCGACCACGCGGCCGTCGTCGCCGCCGGTGACGAGGCGCCGGCCGTCGCTCGACGCCACGAGTATGGCGGCGTCGGGATGCGCGGCGACCCGGCGGCTGTCCTCGGCGTCGCCGAGAAAAACATTGCCGTCGGCCAGCGCGAAGGCGGGCGTATCGCCGAGCCAGGCCCCTGCGACGACGGATTCGCCGAGCGCGAGCGGCTCGACCGCGGAGGTCAGCGACGGATATTCAGCCAAGGAAAAACTCTTTCGTCAGACGGCGTCGTCAGCCGGGCGCGCGCCAAGGCCGATCGGCAGGACCGGGCGGCGCTTGCGGAATTGACCGCGCATTACCAGAGCGAAGGCGATGGCGTCGAGCCCCGCGAGCGTCAGCCACCAGAGCTGCTCGGCGGCCGGACCCAGCAGGCAGATGACGAAGCCGGCCGCTACACCCCCGAGCAGAAAGGGCGCGAGGGCCGTGCGCGCCTGGCCGACGACGAGGCTCGCCCGGGCAAGGGCCAGCGCAAGCGCGGCCGCGCCCAGAGCCCCGAGATCGAACCAGATTTGGAAGATCAGGCTGCGCGGGGTGGTCGGCGGCAGATAGCCGCCAAGCACGCCCCAGGTCGCCGCGCCGAAGCCATGGCCGAGCAGCGTGCGCAGCCCGTCGCTGGCGATCATCCGGCCCCAGAAGGCGAGGTGCTTGAAGAATTCGGGCGAATGTTCCGGCCAAATAACTTGCGTCGCAAGCGCCGCCAAAGGCGCGACCAGCACGACCGCCGCCATGAAGCCAGCCAGCACGCGCGATCCGGCCCGCGCTCGCCCGAAAGCGAATCCGAAGACGATCCCGCCGCCGATGAGGGCCGGCAGCGCGTTCGGCGCGCCTGCGAGGAAGCAGGCGAGGAGGGTGGCGAGCCCCAAGCCGCCGGCCATGACCCAGCGACCGCGCACCGCCAGGGCGCCCATCGCCGGCCAGACAAGCAGAGCGAGGCCGAGACCGGCGCGCCCGAGCGGGCTCACGTCGAGAATGTCCTCCACCGAGTATTTCGGCGCGGTCAGCAAAGTGATGGCGACGAGCGCGACGGCGGAGGCGGCGACGCCTATCGGCAGCAGATTGAGGTTGGAGGTCTTGGTGCGCAGCGGCATGAAGCTCGCCGCGGCCGCAACGAGCGCCATGGTCGCCGCCGCCTTGCCAAAGCGTTCGGCCGGTCCCTCGAAGGGCGTCCAGACAAGCGACACGCCGGCCCAAAAGGCGAGAAGCAGCGCCGCCCAGACCGGCGGCGAGGCCAGAAGCGCCTTCAGCGAGCTTCCAGAATAATTGTTGCTGGAGAGCAGGGCGGAGGCGAGGAGCAGCGCCGCGCCGACCGGCAGCAGGATATAGACCGTCTGCCGTGCGAGGATCGGCGCGAGCAGCGAGATCACGAAGAGCATGAACACGCCGATCCTGAGCAGAAGGCGCGCGGCCTCCTCGGATGGGTCGTCTGCAGGTCCGCGTGAGAAACTGGTCATTGGCGCGCCGGCTGGCTCGATCGGGTCTTTATCTTCTTCAGATTAGATCGAAATGCTGATCGGCAAGTGTGCTGCAGCGCACGAAATTGATCCTTGAGACTATTTTTTTCTAAAGTGTGTCACTTTTGCCCATTCGTTGCGAACGCTCTCATCGCGCTCGGAGGCGTAAAGCTGCCGCAATGCAACGAGACGTTGTGGCGCGAGCTTGGCGAGAGCCCAGACCGCGGCGCCGCGCACGAGCGAATCGGGGTCTGTGAGGAGCCGCTCGGCTTGATTCGCGAGCGAGGCCGCGCCGCTGTTGCCGATGGCGATGAGAACATTGCGGATGAAGCGCGCCCGGCCGATCCGCTTGATCGGCGAGCCGGAAAAGAGGGCGCGAAAACCGGCGTCGTCGAGCTGCGCGAGCTCGGCGAGGGCGGGGCTTTCCAACTCCGGCCGGGCGGCGAGCTTCGCCTCGCGCGCGTCCCGGGCGAATTTGTTCCAGGGGCAGACGGCGAGGCAATCGTCGCAGCCATAAATCCGATTGCCGATGGCGTCCCGGAGCGCGTGCGGGATCGGACCCTTATGTTCGATCGTGAGGTAGGAGACGCAGCGGCGCGCGTCGAGCTGATAGGGCCCGGTGAAGGCGCCTGTCGGGCAGGCGTCGAGGCAGTTGCGGCAGGAGCCGCAATGGTCGCGCTCGGGCGCGTCGGGCGTAAGCGCCAGATCGGTGAAGATTGCCCCGAGAAAGAGCCAGGAGCCGAAATCGCGGGCGACGAGGTTGGTGTGCTTGCCCTGCCAGCCGAGCCCCGCCTGTTGCGCGAGCGGCTTCTCCATGACCGGGGCGGTGTCGACGAAAACCTTCACATCGCCGCCGCCGGCGCGCTTGAGCATGAAGGCGGCGAGCTGTTTCAGACGCCCTTTGACGATGTCGTGATAATCGCGATGGCGCGCATAAACCGAGATCGCGCCGGCCTCGCGGTTGGCGAGCGCGGCGAGGGGATCGATCGAGGGTCCGTAATTGAGGCCCAGCATGACGACGCTCTTCGCCTCGGGCCACAATGCCTTTGGGGAGACGCGGCGGTCGGCGGTCTCCGCCATCCAACCCATGTCGCCATGCGCGCCGGATTCAATCCATGCACACAGGCGTTCGGCCAATAGGGGATCAGCCTCTGCAGTGGTGAAGCGGCAGGCGTCGAATCCGAGGCTGAGGGCGTGGGCGCGGATCGCGCTCTCGGTTGTCATACGGCCGCACATATAGCATCGGACCGCGAGCCTTCAGGCTCGCTTCAGAAAAATGCGCGCCGGAAGGCGCGCGGTCCGGGCAGGCTTAAAAATCCAGCTCGGCGTAATAGGGGCCCGGCGTCATGCCCGGCGCGCGATCGGCGAGCAGCGGGCGGAAGGCCGGCCGCGACTTGATGCGCTGATACCAATGTTTGGCCGCCTCGTCCTCCTCCCAGGGGGCGTCGCCGAGATAGTCGACGCAAGAGAGATGCGCGGCGGCGGCGAAATCTGCGTAAGTGAGGCGATCGCCCGCGATCCAATTCCGCGCGCCGGTCAGATAGCCGATATAGCGCATGTGATGACGGACATTGGCGCGCGCGATGCGCACGAGGTCCATGTCCGGCGCGCCGCCCTGCGGCGAAAAGCGCTTGTAGACCTTCTCAGTGACCAGCCAGCTCGTCACTTCCTCGAAGAACTTCACATTGAACCAGTCGACGAGCCGGCGCGTCTCGATCCGCGCGAGCTTTTCCGGCGGCAGAAGGCGTTGCGGTCCCTGCTGGGCGCCGTAGGTCTCGTCCAGATATTCGGCGATCACGGCGCTTGGCACGATTGTCCCGTCGTCGTCGATGAAGACGGGCGTCCGACCGGCGGGATCGAGCGAGAGGAATTCCGGGCGGCGGTCTGTGGCGCGTTCCTCGATCAACTCAACGGCGACGCCATATTCCGCGAGGGTGAGCCGGACGAAGCGTGAATGCGGGCAAAGCGGGTAATGGTAAAGAAGGGGCATGAGGCCTGTTCGCGGCGCGCGGGACGACCACGCTCGGTTCCTGTATGGTTGAACTCGGCTAAAGCCGCAAGCGGGCGCTTTTGCGGCTGCACTTTGGCGCAGGGATATGCCATGATTCGTTTCATCCTCGCAGCGACAATGATCTTTTGCGGCTTCGCCCGGGCAGAATCCCTCAAGGACACGACGCCCAATGTCTCTGTCGTCGGCGAGGCGTCGGAGGAGATCGCCCCGGACCGGGCCGTCTTGCATTTCGGCGTCATAACCGAGCGTCCGACAGCGGCGGCGGCGTCTTCCGACAACGCCAAAGCGATCGAGGCCATCCTTTCGCAGCTCGAGACGATGGGCGTCGCCAAGGCCGACGTGCAGACGCAGGGCGTGTTTTTGTCCCCGATTTCCACCGAGGATCGGGACGCCAAGGGCAAGGCGAAAACCGTTCAAGCCTATCGGGCGAGCAATAGTCTGGCGGTCTTCGTGAAGCCCGCCGAGAAAGCCGGAGACGTCATCGGCGCGGTGATCGACAAGGGCGCCAACAGCGTCGACGGCGTCGATTACGACAATTCGGATCTGACCGCGAAACGCGACGCTTTACGGGCCGCAGCGGTGAAGGACGCCGAGCGGCGCGCGCGGGTTTACGCCGAAGCCGCGGGCCTGCGGCTCGGGCGCGTCGTGGAGATTCGCCCGTTCGACGAAGCCGCGCCGAGGCCGATGTCGGAGGCCCGCGTCGCGATGGCGCGCGACGCCTTTTCGGCGCCCCTGCGGCCGGGTTTGCAGCGCGTCACCGAGCGCGTCTCCGTCACCTGGGCGCTCGCGCGTTGATTTCTCAAGAGTTGGGCAGACTGCGCGAAATTAGAGCGTGGCGCCTGGGCGCTTGCATGTCATTCGGGCGCCGCATCGCGGCATTACGCGCTATAATATGTGGTGCGATAGGCAAAATGTATATCGCCGTCTCGTAGAGAGGCTGCCAATGGCGAATGTCATTTTCTATGAAAAGCCCGGCTGCGCCAGCAATGCGAAACAAAAAGCGCTGCTGCTCGCCTCGGGCCATCAGGTGGACGTCCGCGACCTTCTCCACGAGCCCTGGAGCGCGTCGAGCCTGCGTCCCTATTTCGGGGCCAAGCCTGTGCGCGAGTGGTTCAACGCCGCTTCCCCGCGCGTGAAATCGGGAGAGGTGAATCCCGACGCCGTGAATCCGCAGGAGGCGCTGGTGATGTTGATCCTCGACCCCGGCCTCATCCGCCGGCCGCTCATGCGGGTCGGCGACCACTGCGAGTCGGGCTTCGATCCCGCCGCCGTGAACCGGTGGATCGGGCTCAAGCCCGATGCCGAGGGCGTCTCGGATCGCTGCGCGATGGACGCCTGATAAACGGGAACCGAACGGCGTCTTGCGCATTTCTTTCGAAACGGAGCGAGAGGCGCGGGCTGATGCCGCTTGAGCATATCGATTCAGAAATCGTGCGGGAGGACAATGGCTTCTCCTTTTCGATGCGCATTCGGGGCGCCCAGCAGACTGTGCGGGTGTTCATTTCGGACGACGCTCTGGAGGGCGATTCCGCGCTTCCCGACGACGACGAGCTGAGAGGCCAGCTCGACGCCGACCGTGCGGCGCTGGAGGCCGTGGCCAGCGAGAAATACGCCCGCGGCCAGGTGGCCGCCGACGGCGTCGTCGCGATCACCCTTTCGGATGTGGTCAAATTCATCGATTAGACTGTGGATAATTCTGAAACCTCAACGGGGCGAAAAACCCCCTTGCCAAATAGTCTATTCCGACTATAGACTTTCTAGGTCTAATAGATGGAGTAGAAAGATGCATAAGGGGTGGGGGAAGGTCGACGCGCTTCTTCGCATGTTGGCGTTGGCTGGGGCTTTTGGCGTATTCGGCGGCATGTCCGCCCAGGCGGGGCAGGCGCTGCTGAACGTCTCCTACGATCCGACGCGCGAGCTCTATAAGCAGATCAACCCGGCCTTCGCCGCGGACTGGAAGGCCAAGACCGGCGAGACGATCGAGCTGCAAGCCTCGCATGCCGGCTCCGGCGCGCAGGCCCGCGCGGTGATCGACGGCCTCAACGCCGACGTCGTGACATTGGCGCTCGCCGCCGACATCGACGCCATTGCGACGAAGACGGGGAAGATCCCCGCCGATTGGCAAAAGCGCCTTCCGAACAACGCCTCGCCCTACACCTCGACGATCGTTTTCCTGGTCCGCAAGGGCAATCCGAAGGGGATCAAGGATTGGAGCGATCTCGCCAAGCCCGGCGTCGCGGTCATCACGCCCAATCCCAAGACCTCCGGCGGGGCGCGCTGGAACTTCCTCGGCGCCTGGGGCTATGGATTGGATAAATTCAAGGGCGACGAGGCCAAGACCAAGGACTTGGTCAAGGCCATCTACAAGAACGCCCCTGTGCTCGATACGGGCGCACGCGGCTCCACCATCACCTTTGCCCAGCGCGGATTGGGCGACGTGCTGATCGCTTGGGAGAACGAGGCTTTCCTGGCGCTGCAGGAATTCGGCGCCGATAAATTCGAGATTATTGCGCCGAAGCTCTCGGTGCTGGCCGAGCCGCCCGTCGCGGTGGTCGACGGCAATGCGGAGGCCAAGGGCAACAAGAAAGTCGCCGAGGCCTATGTCAATTTCCTCTACACGCCGCAAGCGCAGGCGATCATCGCGAAGAATTTCTATCGCCCCGCGCATCCGGAAGCCGCGGCGAAGGAAGATCTGAAAAGACTGCCCAAGATCGAATTCTTCACGGTCGATAAGACCTTCGGCGGCTGGGCCGCTGCGCAGAAGAAGTTCTTCGCCGACGGCGGCGTGTTCGACGACATCCAGAAACAAGAGCCTGCGAAGTGACCTCCCCGACCTTCGCAGGACGCAACGCTCGGCGCTTCAAAGCGCCGAGCGTCATCCCCGGCTTCGGCCTCACCTTTGGCTACACGCTGCTCTATCTGGGGCTTGTCGTGCTGTTTCCCCTGGCGACGCTGGTGTGGCGTTCGTCGGGGCTCGGATTTTCCGGCCTTTATCATATTGCCATCGAGCCGCGCGTGGCGGCGTCTCTGCAGACAACCTTTTCGATCGCCTTTTTGGCGGCGATCATCGATCTCATCTTCGGCCTGATCGTCGCCTGGACGCTGACGCGCTACGATTTCCCCGGCCGGCGCCTGCTCGACGCCTTCGTCGACTTGCCTTTCGCTTTGCCCACGGCCGTCGCGGGCATTTCGCTCGCCGCGCTTTACGCGCCCAACGGCTGGTTCGGCGCGCCGCTCGCGGATATTGACGTGAAGATCGCCTTCACGCGCTGGGGCATTCTCGTCGCGCTCGTCTTCATCGGCCTGCCTTTTGTCGTGCGCACCGTGCAGCCGATCATTTCGGAGCTCGAAGTCGAGCTCGAAGAAGCCTCCGGCACGCTTGGCGCCTCACGCCTGCAAACGGTCGTGCGCGTGCTTTTGCCGCCGCTCGTGCCCGCGCTGCTGACCGGCTTCGCGCTCGCCTTCGCACGCGGCGTCGGCGAATATGGCTCGGTGATCTTCATCTCTGGCAACATTGCTTATGTGTCGGAGATTGCGCCGCTGCTGATCGTCGTGAAGCTGGAGCAATATGACTACGCCGGCGCCACGGGCATTGCGACCATCATGCTCGCCATTTCCTTCATCGCGCTGCTCGTCATCAATTTGATCCAGGCCTGGAGCCGCAAGAGGTTCGGTCATGTCTGAGACCGCCGTCGCATCTCTCCCACGCACCCGCACGGGCGCGAAAGTGCGTCCCGTCACGCAGGATGCGCCCGCCACGCGCCATCTGCTGATCGCGACGACCTTCGTCTTTCTGCTGATCTTTCTCTTCGCGCCGCTGGCCGTGGTTTTTTCCGAGGCCATGGCCAAGGGTTTGCCGACCTTTCTGGAGACGTTCAGCGAGCCGGACGCCATCGCGGCGGTGAAGCTCACTTTGATCGTCGCAGCCATCGCCGTGCCCGCCAATCTCATCTTCGGTCTTGCGGCGGCCTGGTCGATCGCGAAATTCTCTTTCCCCGGTAAGAGCCTTTTGGTCACGCTGATCGATTTGCCCTTCTCCGTGTCGCCGGTCGTTTCAGGTCTCGTCTATGTGCTGGTGTTCGGCGCGCAGGGTCTCTTCGGCCATTGGCTTTCGGCGCATGGGTGGCAAGTGGTCTTTGCTGTGCCGGGCATTGTGCTCGCGACGATCTTCGTCACCTTCCCCTTCGTCGCGCGCGAGCTCATTCCGTTGATGCAGGAACAGGGAACTGTGGAAGAAGAAGCGGCGCTCACCCTCGGCGCTTCGGGCTTCACCACCTTCCTCACTGTGACGCTGCCCAATATCAAATGGGGCCTGCTCTACGGCGTGCTTCTGTGCAACGCCCGCGCAATGGGCGAATTCGGCGCCGTCTCCGTCGTCTCGGGCCACATTCGCGGCTCGACCAACACAATTCCGCTTCAGGTGGAGATTCTCTACAATGAGTACAACAACGTCGCCGCTTTCGCGCTCGCGGTTCTCCTTGCAGGCCTGGCGCTCGTCACGCTCGGCATCAAAACCTTCCTCGAATGGCGGCACGCCGACGCTCTCGCAGCGCGCGGAAGGCGGCACTGACATGCGGAAGCAGGGTTTTTCGATCCGCGTCGAAAATGTCGCGCAAGACTTCGGCGCTTTCGCCGCGCTACGCGACGTGAGCCTCGACATTCAACCGGGAGAGCTTGTCGCGCTGCTTGGTCCCTCGGGTTCGGGCAAGACGACGCTTCTTCGCGTGATCGCGGGGCTGAACGCGCCCGATCGCGGCCATGTCTATTTCGACGGCGAGGACGCTACCAATCTTCCCGTGCAGGATCGGCGCGTCGGTTTCGTGTTTCAAAATTATGCGCTCTTCAAGCACATGACCGTGGCCGATAACATCGCCTATGGCCTCAAGGTGCGTCCGCGACGCGCGCGGCCGTCGCGCGGCGATATTGCGGCGCGCGCCGCGGAACTTTTGAAATTCGTGCAGCTCGAGGGGCTCGGCGATCGTTATCCGGCGCAGCTCTCGGGCGGCCAGCGCCAGCGCGTCGCGCTCGCCCGCGCGCTCGCCATCGAGCCGCGCGTGCTGCTGCTCGACGAACCCTTCGGCGCGCTCGACGCGCGTGTGCGCAAGGATCTGCGTCGCTGGCTGCGTGAGGTGCACAAGGAGACGGGCCTCACCACCGTTTTCGTTACGCACGATCAGGACGAAGCCATGGAGCTTGCCGATCGCGTCGTCGTGTTGAACGAGGGGCGCATTGAACAGATCGGCACGCCTGCGGAGCTTTACGACCAACCGGCGTCGCCTTTCGTGATCTCCTTCGTCGGCGAGGCGGTGGCGCTTCCTGTCAACGTCGACGCAGGCCATGTGGTCTTCGGCGATCGCAAGCTTCACATCGACACGCATGGTCTGCGCAGCGGCCCCGCGCGCGTGTTCTTCCGTCCGGCGGATATTGCTGTCGCGGCGGATGGCGC
Source organism: Methylocystis sp. Sn-Cys (assembly GCF_016745395.1). Taxonomy (GTDB): domain Bacteria; phylum Pseudomonadota; class Alphaproteobacteria; order Rhizobiales; family Beijerinckiaceae; genus Methylocystis; species Methylocystis iwaonis. The sequence continues at coordinate 143,494 of NZ_JAERVJ010000009.1, read as the reverse complement.
GGGCGAGCTGGAAGGGCGCGTGGAAAGCCTGCGCCGCACGCCGGCCGGCGTGCGCGCGACCATTGCGATCGACGGCTACGACCAGACGCTCGAAATCGACTCGCCGCTCGATCGGGCGGCGGCGCTCGGCGATCGTGTGCCGCTGTCTCTCGCCAAAGCCCGGATTTTCCCAGCGAGCCAGAAAGAAGTCGATTACGTGCAGGCGGGGGAGGGCATTTGACCGCCGTCTCGGTCGACGATTCCCCTTTGACGCGCGCCGCGACGGGCGACTGGAACTCGGATCTCTATCTGAAGTTCGAGCAAGAGCGCACGCGCGCCGCGCGCGATTTGCTGGCGCGCATCCCATTTTGCGAAACGCGGCTCGTTTATGATCTCGGCTGCGGCCCGGGCAACAGCACGGAATTGCTGACGCGCAGCTTTATGGGCGCGGAGGTCGTGGGCGTCGACAAGTCCGACAATATGCTCGCTGTCGCCCGCGAGCGCGTGCCAGGCGCGCGCTTCATCAAGGAAGACATTGCCGATTGGGCGCCGCCCGAACATGCCGACGTCATATTCGCCAACGCCGCGCTGCATTTTCTTCCCGATCATCGAAAGCTGATGCAGGCGTTGCTCGATTCGCTGCGGCCGGGTGGGCGCCTCGCAGTGCAAATGCCAGACAACACCCATGAGTTCTCTCACGCCGCCATGCGCATGGTGGCGGCGGACGGTCCTTGGGCCAATCGGCTGGTGCCTGTCGCGAAATCATTCACGGTCATCGGACAGGCCGACGAATATTACGATCTTTTCGCGCCTTTTTGCCAGCATATCGACATTTGGCAAACGGTCTATATCCATCCGCTCGATGGTCACCAGGGCGTCGTCGATTGGTTTGAAGGTTCCGGGTTGCGTCCGTTCCTCGATTTATTGAATGCGGAAGAGTGCGCGGACTTTCTCTCGCGCTATCGCGATCGTCTCGCGCAAGCCTATCCGAGGCAACCCAACGGCAAAGTGCTTCTGCGTTACCCGCGACTCTTCTTTGTGTTGCAGAAATAGCAATAGCGGCGCTCTCGCCGGGCGAGCGCGAGCCAAAAGCCCAATCTACCCGTATTTTGCCTTGTCGCGGAACGACCGCTAGCCTAGCGCGCTTTCCGCTCGCATGGAATCATGCGAGCGATGAGAAAGCGCGCAGATTCAGAAAGCTGGAGCGCTTTCATGCGAGCATTTGGTCGCCACGGGCGCGGGCGCAGTGTGGCATTACGGCAACGGTTTAGCGTAAAAGATTATATAGTCTATTAATTCCATAGACAGGTAGGGCTGGCTGGGTTTGAATTGGAATCGGAAATGCTAGCGACGATGCGGCGCGGGCAGGGGACAATTAAAGGACGAGGGGTGGGGATGCTAAATTTGCAGCGGCAGTTGAAGCTCGGGGTCGCGGTCGCGGCGCTTGTGGCGATCGCGCCCGCTTGGGCTCTTGCCGAAGAAAAGGCCGCCGCCAATGCGGTCGAGACGAAAGCGCAAGAGACAAAAAAGAAGGCTTCCGGGTCGAACAAGCCGTTGAAGCCCGTTGCTGGTCAGCCGGCCGAAGCCAAGCCCCAAGGACCGAAAAGCTATTATGTGCCTACGCGCGCCTATCGTCTGGAGCCGCAGCCGGACATCCCGCCCTATGTGCGCAACCTCGGCAAGACCTATAAGGAGTTCGAGGGAATCGACTGGCTGAACGTCGGCCTCGATTCACGCGCGCGATTCGAATATCGCCAGAACGACTACCGGCCGTGGACCAACACGTCGCAGAACCCGCCGTCGTCGCAGCGCAAAATGTTCCCGAATTCGCTCTGGCTGTCGCGCACGCGCGTCTATCTCGGCATCCAGAACATTCTCGACCCGTTCCGCGCTGTGGTCGAGTTCCAGGATTCGCGCGCATTCAACAGCATCTATCAGTACCAGGGCCAGGAGATAAACGAGACCGATCTGATCTCCGCCTATGGCGAACTCTACTTCAAAGACGCCTTTGGTAAGGACGATCGCGGCAACGATCGACCCTTGATGGCGCGCGCCGGCCGCTTCCATTTCGAGCTGCTCGACCGTCGTCTGATCGCGGAAAATGAATTCCGCAACACGACGAATAATTTTGAAGGGTTTCGCGTCAAGATTGGCAAGAAGGACAACGACTGGGATCTCGACAGCTTCCTGATGCGGCCGGTGGTGCGTTACCCCTATCAGTTCGACCGGCCCGACTGGCAGAACTGGATTTACGGCAGCGTGCTCAGCATCCGCCGTTGGTCCGAATATGCGACGGTGCAGCCTTACTTCATTGGCCGAAAGCAATTCGCCGACCCCTTCAACACATCGAATTCGCTCAAGGTCGCGCGCGAGACCTATGCGCCGGGCGTGCGCATTTATGGCGTGCTCGGCAATTTCGACTATGACTTCGACATCAACAAGCAGCTCGGCTACACCGGCGAGTTCGCGGCGATCGGCGCGAATACGACTGCCGTGCAAAGGACCGTGCAGCTCGACTCCATCGCTTATGGCATCGAGGCGGGCTATACTTTCGCCGATCACCCCTGGAAGCCGCGCGTCAGCCTGGTTTACACATATGGCTCCGGCGACAAGAGCCCTTACGACAGCGCCAGCCAGAATTTCGACATCTTCTACGGCTTCAATCAGCCCTTCTCTCGAAACGACTATATGGCGTGGAACAATATGAAGGCGCCGAAGGCGCGCCTCGAGTTCACGCCAGCGAAAAACCTGCAGATCGACACGGCCTTCAGCGCCTATTGGCTGGCAAGCGCCGCCGGGGCGTGGGACCGCGCCAATCTCTCTGCCCCGCTTGGCAATAGAGGGACTTTCGTCGGCACGGAGTTCGACATCCGCGCCCGCTACAAGCTTTCCCAATTTATCAATCTGACGGCGAGCTACGCCCGATTCTGGCCGGGCTCCTTTACGTCGAGCTTCGCGCAGGCGGTGGCGCTGCAGCCTTATTATCCGCAGTCCTTCCCCGGTCAGACGGGAACGACGAACGGGCTGACGGCCAAGCCGACCGACTTCTTCTATCTCGAAGCGAGCGTGAACGCCTTTGGCGACGGCCAGCCGATTACGAAGGATCCGGTGTCGCAGTTCTGGGACGGCGTCAAGCTGAATGCTACGGAAGCGAAAGCGCCGAGCTGGCGCGACGTCTATGTCGGTCTGAACGGGGGCGGGGCTTGGTCGAGCCCGTTCTGGAACGGCGCCGTCTATCCCATCAGCAATGCGGCCGCGAGCACGCCCGTGGCGCTTGCGTCGACGATGCCCGCCGGCTCCAGCAATCTTGCCGGTTTCATCGGCGGCCTCCATCTCGGCACGAACTGGAGATTCGACAATAATGTCGTGGCGGGCCTGGAGGCCGATCTTCACGGTGTCTCCGGCAATACGGCGACGAAGTGGCAGGCGAACCTGGTTCCCGTCGGGGCGAACGCCTTCATCAATTACGACCAACGTACCGCGACGCTCAATTATCTCGGCACGATCCGCGGCCGGCTCGGCTATCTGGTGACTCCCACCGTTCAGCTCTACGGCACGGGCGGCATGGCCTATGGCGGCGTGACCTCGAATACGGCGCTGTTCACGCGGCGCGCGGCGGGCGCGAATATCACCAACGCCACGGCGACGTTCGACGATTCGCGCATCGGCTGGACGGCGGGCGGCGGCGTCGAATGGATGTTCATGCCGAATTGGTCGGCGAAGGCAGAGTATCTTCGTTACGACCTCGGATCAGTCTACGCCCGCGGCGTCGCCGTTCAGCCCAACGGCTTCTATGCCGTCGCAACGAATACGCGCACGACATTCGACGGGAATCTCATCCAGGCGGGGATCAGCCGGCATTTTGATATGCTGAGCAAGGACTGAACCCCGGCGCTCCTGTCGTTCCCGACGCTCGCGTCTCGAAGGACGAAGCCGCCTCGGAAGTTCGGCAACAAGTTGAGGCCCGCGGGGTTCCCGCGGGCCTGTTTTATAATAAGAACCAATCACAGATATCCGCTTGATTGGTTCGGTGTTGATCCCGGCGCTCGCAAAACGAGCGATCGGAATTACCGCCGTCATTGCGAGGAGGCGGAGCCGACGAAGCAATCCAGCGCCGCATCGCAGCCCTGGATTGCTTCGCTTCGCTCGCAATGACGGCTCTGAGCGAAAGCACCGCTCTTATGGCTCTGGGTTCCCGGTCGGGCTTTCAGCCCGCCGGGAATGACACGTCCCCATGCGCGCTATACAAAGGAAATGGCGTCATTCCGACCCTAGGAAGAGCTGCCGATCCTCGGCGAACATTTTCTGAGCCAGCGCGAAATCGTCCGGCCGGCCGATGTCGAGCCAGACGCAATCGTCCTGGAAGCAGCGAATGTCTTTTCCCGCCATTTTCATCCGCAAAAGAAGCTCAGGCATATCGAGATACGCATTCGTTTCGATATGCGGCCGGACAGCGTCCGCGTTCAGAATGTAGATTCCCATGCTGACGAGATAGCTGTTCTGCGGCTTCTCGTAATAGGCAGTCAATCGGCGCTCGGCGTCGATCTCCACCAGGCCGAATTCGAGCTTCACATTGCGTTGGAAGACGCCGACGGAAGCATGCGCGCCCTTCTCCCGATGCTGGCGCATCATGCCGTCGAGGTCGAGCGTCGTGAGGAGATCGCCGTTCGTCACGAAGAAATCGCCGTCGAGGTCGCCCAGCACGGCGCCGAGCCCGCCAGCCGTGCCGAGCGGACGGTCTTCGCCCTTGTAGCGAATATCGAGGCCGAGAGACGCGCCGTCCCCGAAATAAGCTTCGATCAGATGGCGCAGATGGCCGACGGCCAAAATCACCTCGGTGACGCCGGCCATTTTCAACCGCCGCAGCAGCAGCTCGAGGATCGGCATATCATCCAAAGGGATGAGCGGTTTGGGAAAATGCGCCGAATAGGGATAGAGGCGCGTCCCCTTCCCTCCCGCCATCACGACGGCCCGAAGGATTGGCCTCGCGGCGCCGGCCGTTGCGTCGGATGGCGGCGGAAGCTCCCGCTCGCGCGCCTCCTGCAGGGGAGGCGCATATCCAATGACGCCGGAATCCGCGTGACGACGCATTTGCGACCTCCTGCACAGCGAGCCAAACCCGGCGTCGCCTTTCTCCCTTGCGAACGCCGCTTTCTGTCCCTGCCAAGCGCTGCGCGCCCGTCTGTTTGCCGGGGGCGCGGGGCACTGTTTGTAAGGCCGCGCAGACAAGGACCGCAATTTGGCGATTCGGCTTAAGCGCGCCGCGCCTTGGCGGCGGACGTCGGCTCGGCCAAGAGAGCAGCGAGAGAGCCGCGAGAAAAAAATCACTGAAACACACGCTGGATCGGAGCGTTATGACCTATCTTCCAACTGGAGACCGTGGTCATGACCATGCCAAGACTCAATCGACACGTGGCCGGCCCTGCGGCGCTGCTCGCGCTGATCGTCGGACTCGGCCTTATTGGCGGGACAAGGTCTAGTCGTATAGCAGAAAGCCTGAACGATACGGTCGATGCGTCGAGCTTGCTTTCTGCTGTTCAAAACGCGCCGCGCGAGCTCTACGGCTACGCCGCGCCCACGCAGCCCGCTTCACCCGCGAAGCCGGACTCGACCTATTGGAGCGCGGACGAGTGGCAAGTCGCCGCCAGCGCCGTCGAGAAGCTCCGCTCGGCCAGAAACGGGCAGGGCGCGGCGATGACGTCCGGTTCAAAGATCGTGTGGCAGCCGCCGGAGGAAATCTCGAGCAAGAGCCGCAATGAGCGTGAGACCCAACCGCGCAAGTGAGCCCGTCCAGGCTCCGCCGTTTGGGCAACACAAAGGGCGCTGGATTGTTCCGGCGCCCGCTTTTTTATTTCCACGCGCCGATGGTTGCGCCGGACGCAAAAAGGCATTGATTTAGGCATCCATGCTCCTCAATCCAAATTCACGAATGAAATCGTTAATCGGACGATAGAACCACTCCGAGCGAGCGATTACATCCTCTGCAGCCCACTCCCACCACGCGATTTCCAGTAAGGCTTCGATTTCCGGGTCGCTGAAGCGAAATTTTAGAACGCGGGCAGGGTTCCCTACGACAATCGCATATGGTGGCACATCTTTTTTCACCACCGCGCCCGCGCCGATCACTGCGCCATGCCCTATCTGAACTCCGGCGCCGATCAATGCGTTACGGCCAATCCAAACATCCGAGCCGATTACGAGCGGTCCCTTCACACAATAAGTTCGGGTCGGATTTGCCTGACCCTGGAGGAAATTATCAAACGGCCACGTAGAAACTGTGTTGTAATAGTGTTCGCCGCCAGCCATGAGCACTGCATTGGCAGCGATCGAACAATATCTCCCGATAATAATCTCTTCAACGCCAAATGTGTGAAATGCGACTGACGGATCCCAATAAGTTGCTCTTCCAATAGAAATGCCGTCTGAAACTTGATCGTTAAATAAATCGCGTGATTGCATAGACATCATAGGTTCCCTATTTTTGACACATATAAGAAATATAACTTTATATGCGCTAGATAGCAACAGTAAAAGACGTGTCACCTTCTCAAGGCGTGCCGCAATCGGATTAGTAGTGACGACCGTTGCTGCTGTCATCCTATGAAACACCAAACGCGCGGCTCCGAGACCTCTTTATACGAAGAAACTATGCGGAGGAGAATGTGCTGGCTAATAGAAGGTATATTTGAAAATCTACAAGAATCATGCCGCCGTCGATGCTCTTTCTGGAGTGGGAGTACGCTTACGCCCATTACCTCGCTCTCACTCTTTTCGCCTATAGCAAGAGATTGATTCACAAAAATCATTGCCACGAATGGCCCGCAGCTGAAAATTACGGTAAAACACAGATGGCAAGTTATTAATATAATATACTACAAGGTCGCATTATTTTCAACAAAACAAGGAAGCGATGGCATTTACTTGGTTCCGGAAGCTCCGCCCGCCCCTGAGCCACCGGCTTTTTTAACTCTGAATGGCCCCGGATTCACGCCTGATTCCTAAGAGCTTGTCCGAAAACACCTTGAGGCACCTGAAAGGGTTGTGATTGAAAGGCGACGACGATTAAGCTTCTCCGTCCCGCTCTCCCGCTCAATGAGACGCCCGCGAATGTCGGCGACCGCTCTGCTTGCGGAAATGGCGCGCGGCAGAGACTGCAGGCGACCGCCCAAGCCCTCGCGCCGTTTGTCGAGGCGCTGTGACAGCACAGCTTTCAAAAGCGTCAGCACGTGTCTTGGCCGGCTTGACCAATTACGATTGATGGGCTTAAATTGGATCAAATAGAGATTTCCTTTCTGTAGATTGTTTTTGAGGAGCTGAGGCCAATGCCCTTTCAGCTATTTTCAGCGTTCGAAGTGACAGCAAATCCGGGGAATGTCCCCGCTTTTTTCATAGAAAAGCAGAACAACAAGCGCCTCGTCGAGATCGAGGAGATGCCGCCAACGACAAGCACACCCTAGCTGACGCGCAACTCGCTCGCCGGTTCGAAATCCGCTTTGTCCATCCCAGGCATAGATCGCGGCCCTGACTTTCGAGGTCACGCGTTGAGATCGTCTATGTTTTGACCGTTGACCATTTGATGCAACCCCTTCCTTTCAGCCCTTTTTCACGGAGACGCACGATGCCGCAACCGAAAATCTGGCACGACAATACGACCGCGCGCTTTGTCGGCGACACGTTCAAACGCATTCGCGCAGTCTTACGCCCCGGAGAAACGCGACCGCTTTTCATCGCAGATGCAGTCGCGGGAACTGAAGAGCGTGAGCACGAGCTGGAAACCAAAAGCCAACTGCAATGGATGCAGGATTTTCAGGATTTTACGAACGGCATAAATACTTACTTCCGAATGTCCGAAATATACAAATCACTGTATCAAAACTACTGCGACAGCGGCGTCAATTTGGAACTAAATCCTGTAGATAATGAATTTGCGGCAGGGACCCCCATGCAGGCGTACCTTGACGTGGGGATCGACGCGCTTCGCGTCATCATTGGAGCCCTCGTAAACACGGGCCGCCAACCGCCCAAAACGATACTGGATTTCCCTAGCGGGTCTGGCCGCGTGACCCGACATCTGCAAGCATTCTTTCCAGACGCCGTCGTTGTCGCCTCAGACCTCTACGACAGACATCTGCAATTCTGTGCTGAAATATTGAAAGTCGAAACGATCGTTTCACGTGAGAATTTCGACGAGATCGATTTTCAGCGTGAATTCGATCTGATCTTCTGCGGGTCGCTCCTCACGCACCTCCCTGAACCGCAATTCCGTGCTGCTTTAAGGCTATTGGCGCGGAGTCTAAGCCCAACCGGCATCGCCATTGTGACAGTTCACGGACGGCGCTCGGAATACATACAAAAGAACAAACCCGACGGCTGGAATTACCTTCCTGATGTCGCCTATGCCGCAAAAGACGCCGAAACCCTTATTGCTAAAGAAGGTTTCGCTTATGTCGAATACGACAGCAGCGTGACGACTGCCCTATTTCCGAAGCAGCAAACCTACGGCGTGAGCTTCAGCCGCCCCCCATTGGACAATGAGCCTGGCGGAAGACGAAAAAAGCACTCGTATTCTGGGCTACATCGAGCGCGGCTGGCACAACCACCAGGACGTGCTCATCATCGGACGTCCCGAAGTAAACGCTTTTTGAGAACGCAGTCTTAACTTTCCATTGCAGTTACGCCTAGCGTGGAAACAGAAGCTGTTAACTCAGCTGCAGCATTGATCCCGAGGTCGAGCCAATAGTCGCCCCCGGGGTTACGGTAATAGGTAAGCGCAAGCTCAATGCGCCGTTCAGTTGGCCCCTTGCAGACCAATTCGACGGCTGTTGCTACGCCGCCCATTGAGCCTCCACCGTGGTCAGTTAAACGGCGGGTAGATCGATTGCGACGCTGCCAACGATCATACTCCTCCTGCCAGGACTCAATCAGACGCGCAATGATGCTGGGCGATAGATTCGGGGCGTCTGGGCCAAGAAGGGGCTTCAGCGCCCTCCTGCAGGTCCCCCATCGAGACGCTCTGCAGATGAAGAAAACGGCAGCAAGGCATCGAGGAAACCAACGCCCCTCTGGCAGTGTTGGATGAAACAGGCCATGCGCAAGAGCGTGCCGCCCCAATCCCACAAGTCAAAATAATCGTAGACGGTCGATCGCGGCTGCAAATCATTCGCAGCCGGTGCTCCGCACGTAAAGCAAAGCGTTGACGATTTCCCGCAGGTTCACCGTGCGTTTAGGCTATCCATAAGTATTTGAAAACATTGGTAGGCCGGGAGGGACTCGAACCCCCAACCAGACCGTTATGAGCGGTCGGCTCTAACCATTGAGCTACCGGCCCCTGTCGTCCCGGGGACGTTACGTCCTATACAGCAATCTGCCGGGCGGGCAATATCGTCGCGCGAAATGGGGCGGGGATGACGGAAGCCGCGAAACGAAGGGCCATCGTGGACGGGGCGCTCGAGCTCGAGCGCCTCGGGCTCAATCATGGCTCCGCTGGCAATCTGTCGTTGCGCGACGGCGCGGCGGCGCTCGTGACGCCGAGCGGCGTGCCGGCGCGGGAGCTTGCGCCCGAGGCGATCGCGCGCATGACGCTCGCCGACGGTAGCGGCGCCTATGAAGGGCCGCTGCCGCCGTCGAGCGAGTGGCGTTTCCATCTCGATGTTTATCGCGCCCGGCCGGACGTCGGCGCCGTCGTCCATATGCATTCCACCTATGCGACGACGCTCGCGACGCTGCGGCGCGAGATACCCGCCGTTCATTACATGATCGCGGCCTTCGGCGGGCCGACCGTCCCCTGCGTCGGCTACGCCGCCTATGGCACGGCGGAGCTTTCCCGGCTCGTCGTCGAGGGGCTGAGAAATCGCGACGGCGTGTTGTTGGCGAACCACGGCGCGATCGTCACGGGGCCCGACATGCGCAAGGCGCTGTGGCGCGCGGTGGAGCTGGAGGCGCTGGCGCGGGTCTATTATCTCGGCGCGCTGGCGGGCGCGCCGGTCATATTGCCGGATGACGAGATTATGCGGACGGTGGAGCGGTTCAAGACTTACGGGCCGCGCCAGTAGGCGAGCCGTCGTCGCAAGACCCAGAGCTTAGGCCGCAAGCTCCGGGAACAACCCCGCTAGCCCTTCCTTAGACGCCGCGCAGACGCCGCGCTCTGTGATGAGCCCGGTGACATAGCGCGCGGGCGTCACGTCGAAGGCCCAGTTGCGCGCGGGGGAGCCCGCCGGCGTCAGCCGAACCTCCGAGACAGCGCCGTCGGAGCCCAGGCCAGCGATATGCGTCACCTCGCGCGCGTCGCGTTCCTCGATCGGAATGTCGGCGACGCCGTCGGCGATGCGCCAGTCGATCGTCGAGCTGGGCAAAGCGACATAGAAGGGCACGCCATTGTCATGCGCCGCGAGCGCCTTGAGATAGGTGCCGATCTTGTTGCAGACGTCGCCCGCGCGCGTCGTGCGGTCCGTGCCGACGATCATGAGATCGACGCGCCCATGCTGCATCAGATGGCCGCCGGCGTTGTCGGCGATCACCGTATGGGGAACGCCTTCGCTCAACAGCTCGAAGGCGGTGAGGCTCGCGCCCTGATTGCGCGGGCGCGTCTCGTCGACCCAGACATGAAGCGGAACGCCCGTCCGCGCCGCCTTGTAGATGGGCGCCAGCGCCGTGCCCCAATCGACGGTCGCGAGCCAGCCGGCGTTGCAATGGGTCAGGATATTCACCGGGCGGCCGGGGTTCTGTTCCGCCACAGCGCGGATGAGCGCCGCGCCATGATCGCCGATCGACTCGCAGCAGGCGACGTCCTCCTCGGCGATGCGCCCGGCCTCGGCATAGGCGCGCGCTGCGCGCGTCTCAGGGGGCGCCGCAAGCAGCAGCGCTTTCACGCGGTCCAGCGCCCAGCGCAGATTCACCGCGGTGGGGCGCGTAGCGAGCAATTGGGCGTAGGCGGCCTCGATGGCGGCGTTGCTCGCGTCTCTCGCTGCGGCGAGCGCGAGGCCATAGGCGCCGGTCACGCCAATCAACGGGGCGCCGCGCACGACCATGTCGCGAATGGCGCGCGCCGCGTCGTCGAGACTGTCGAGCGCCAGCGTCTCGAAGCGGTGGGGCAGGCGGGTCTGGTCGATCACATGGACACGCCGCCCATCTGCGTCGAGCCATATCGTCCGATAGTCGCGGCCGTCGATCCGCATCCTCCGCCCCCGCACACGATGCCTCTTGCTTTCGGCCCTTGTGCCTTCAGGTGAGGAACTTGTAAACCGGGGCGACCGCGAGCGTCGCGGCGTCGCTGGAGAGCTTCCATGACCTATTGCTGCGGCATTCTGGTGCGCGACGGGCTGGTGCTCATCGCGGATACGCGCACCAACGCCGGCCTGGATAATATCGCGACCTTCCGCAAGCTCCATGTCTTCGAGAAGCCCGGCGAGCGCGTGCTGATGCTTGCTACGGCGGGCAATCTCTCCGTGACGCAGGGCGTGGTGAATTTCCTCAATGAGGGGTTCGAGAACCCGGAGACGGGCGAGATCGAAAGCGCCATGACCCCGCAAACCATGTTGCAGGCGGCGCATCTCGTCGGCCGCGCCGTGCGCCGCTCGTTGCAGGAGGCGTCGCCGTCGGGCGAGCAAGCGAGCGGCGTCAGCTTCGATGTTTCGCTGCTGCTCGGCGGGCAGATCGGCGGCGGCGCGCCGCGCCTCTTTATGATCTATACGGCTGGCAACGCCATCGAATGCACGCCGGACACCAATTATCTGCAGATCGGCGAGCACAAATACGGCAAGCCCATTCTCGACCGCGCCGTGAACTATGAGAGCGACCTCTATGACGCGCTCAAAATTGGGCTGATCTCGATGGATTCAACTATCCGCTCCAATCTTTCGGTGGGCTTGCCGATCGACATTGCGCTTCTGCGCAGGGGCGATATGAAGCTCGAAGTCTCGACGCGCATCGACGCGAATGACGAATATTTCCGCGATCTTCGCGAAAGCTGGTCGAAAGCGCTGCGCGCGGCGCATATGGCGATCCCCGCGCCGCCCTATCGCGGCCGCGAGCCGTGACCATTCTCGCGCCCGCCGACGCCGTAGAGATTGCGCGCGCCGCGGAGATTTTGCGCGGCGGCGGGCTCGTCGCCTTTCCAACCGAGACGGTCTATGGGCTGGGCGCCGACGCCACCAGCGCCTGGGCCGTGGCGCGCATCTATGACGCCAAGGGGCGGCCCTCCTTCAATCCGCTGATCGCTCATGTCGCAGATTTGGAGGCGGCGCGGCGCGAGGCGCTGCTGCCGGAGGCGGCGATCGGGCTGGCGGAAGCCTTTTGGCCGGGGCCGCTGACGATCGTCGCGCCGGTCGCGCCCGGCGGATCCGTCTGCGAGCTGGCTCGCGCCGGCCTGCCGAGCGTCGCTTTGCGCATCCCAGACCATCCGGTAGCGCGGGAGTTGATCTCGGCGCTGGGCAAGCCCGTCGCCGCGCCCTCGGCAAACCGCTCGGGCCATGTGAGCCCGGTGACGGCGGCGCATGTGGCGGAGGATTTGTCCGGGCGGGTGGATATGATCCTCGACGGCGGCCGCGCGACCGCCGGGCTCGAGTCGACGATCGTCTCCTTCTGCGACGCATCGCCGGTCCTGCTGCGGCCGGGCGCCATTGCGCGTGAGAAGATCGAGAAGGTTCTGGGCGCCAAGCTCTGCGCGCCCACCCGCGCCGAAGTGATGGCGCCGGGCATGACGGCCTCCCACTATGCGCCGAATGCGCGGCTGCGGCTGGAGGCGCATGAGGTGAAGGCGGAAGAGGGCGCGCTCGATTTCGGCGCCCGGCTGACCGCGCTTGCGGCGCCGGGGGCGCTGGTTCTCGATCTCTCGCCGCAGGGCGATCTCGTCGAAGCGGCGGCCAATCTCTTCGCCTATCTGCGGGAGCTCGACGCGCGCGGCGTCGAGAAGGTCGCCGTCGCGCATATTCCCGAAAGGGGGCTGGGCGAGGCGATCAATGACCGTTTGAGACGGGCGGCTGCGCCGCGGGTCTAATGGACCGCGCGCCTTCAGGCTCGCAGAAATGCGCGCCTGAAGGCGCGCGGTCCAGTTACGCCGCCAGCGCCACCGGGCTCGCGGCGCGCAAATGGAAATCTTGCGTCACTGGATGCGGGCAACCTTTCAGCAGTGATGGGCTTTCATAGCCGCGCGCGACCAGATCGCCCGCACCGGCGGAGCACATTTCCACCGCCAGCCGCGTGAGTCGGTTCAGCACCGGCTCCACCACCCAGGAGAAGCGCGGCGCGTCGGGCGCGATACCCTGCATCAGCGCCACGCGGGCGTCGTTGTTCGCCTGGCTCATGCGCGCCTGCCAGCCCGGCTGCGGCTCCTGCCAGTTGTTGGCGACGATCACCGGCCCGCGATAGATGCGCGCCTCGCGCTCCGTGCGCTCGATCAGCGCCATTTCGCCCGGCTTGACGCCGGCCAGCGTGAAGAGCGTCGGCCGCGCCAGCGGCTCGCGGGCGATGAGCTGGACGGCGTCCTCGAAAGTCTCGCAGGTTTCGAAAGCGTAGCGCAGCAAATGGTCGGGCGGCCAGCCGCCTTCGCTCGCCAGGGCGTTGCGAAGATTGAGCGCTGCGTCCAGGGCGAAGCCCAGGCTCCCAGTCGTTCGCCGTAGCATGGGCGCCTGATTGATGACCGCGCAGAAACGGCCCGGCGCCATGGCGCTGAGCACGCCGACGGCGCCCGGCCAGGTGGCGTTGTAGAAATCGCCGGCCGGCCCCGACTGCCATGCCATTTCCACCGCCTCGCCCAAGCCGCGAAACGGCCAGTCCAGCGTGCGGCGGATGCGGGGCAGGCCGTCCGGCCCCTCATAGGCCTGGGTCGTGCAGGCGAAGAGATAGGACATGTTGAGCGTCATCGCGCCCGGGAAACCCAAAATCGCGGCGACGTGCTCGAGCTCGGCGCGATAGGCGGACGCCGATTTGCGCAGCCAGTTTGTCGCCAATTGGTCGATCGGCGACAGACAATAGCGCGCCAGCGGCGCGACCGCGCCAAGGCAGGCGTCGCGTAGGGCCGCAGCGGCGTCGATCCGCGCCTGAGCATGGGCCACGGGACCGCCGTCGCGCACGTCGAGGAGCGGAATCGGGTTCATCGTCGTCCTTTTGTCAAAAAACATTCACTGAACGGAGATCGTTCCCACATCTGGATGTCATAATACAGCGAAAAATCCCTTGAGCTGCGCCGCGCTGCAATCGGCCCGGCGTTCAGGTAAGTTTCCTCCGCCTGAGGGCCGCCGATTCGGCCCGCGCAACGCACCGAGACGAAAATGACTCACGCTGTCGCCGCTGCATTCCTCGCCCTGGAGACCCACGCGCCCTCGCTCGACGACGTCCGCACGCTCGACTTGTTCGAAAAGGATGGCGCGCGTTTCGACAATTTCAGCGTCTCGCTCGACGATGATTTCCTCTTCGATTTCTCGAAGCACAAGGTGACGCGCGAAACGATCGATCTGCTCGTGGCGCTCGCCAAGGCGCGCCAGCTCGAAGGCCGGCGCGACGCGCTCTTCGCCGGCGAGCCCGTCAACAACACCGAGAAGCGCCCGGCCATGCATATGGCGCTGCGCGATCTCTCGTCGCGAGCGCTGGTCATCGGCGGCGCCGATATGCGCCCGGCAATCGAATCCGAGCGCGAGAAGGTCTTCGCCTTCGCGCGCGCCATTCGCAGCGGCGAGGCCAAGGGCGCGACGGGGCTTCCTTTTACGGACATTGTGAACATCGGCATCGGCGGCTCCGATCTCGGGCCGGTCATGGCCGCGCGCGCGCTTTCGCCCTATGGGGAGAATGGCCCGCGCGCGCATTTCGTCTCCAATGTCGATGGCGCCGATCTCGCGGACACGCTTGCGGGGCTCGATCTGGCGCGCACGCTTTTCATCGTGTCGTCGAAGACCTTCACCACGCAGGAAACAATGGCGAACGCCGCGAGCGCCCGCGCGCGCGTCGTCGCGGCGCTCGGCGAGGCGGCGGTGAACAAGCATTTCGCCGCTGTCTCCACCAAGCTCGACAAGGTGGCGGCCTTTGGCATCGACGCTTCGCGCGTCTTCGGTTTCTGGGATTGGGTCGGCGGGCGTTATTCGATCTGGTCGTCGATTGGTCTTGCGCTCGTGATCGCCATCGGCCCGGAGAACTTCACGCAGTTCCTGCAGGGCGGCTTCGATATCGACGAGCATTTCCGCTCGGCGCCGCTCGACGAGAATATCCCCGTGCTCATGGGCCTGCTCGGCGTCTGGCACCGCAACACGCTCGATCGCCGCGCCCATGCGGTGATTCCCTATGATCAGCGCCTCGCGCGCTTTCCCGCTTATCTGCAGCAGCTCGATATGGAGTCGAATGGCAAGTCGGTGACGCGCGACGGCCGTTTCGATACGCATCGCACCGGGCCGATCGTTTTCGGCGAGCCGGGCACCAATGGGCAGCACGCTTTCTTTCAGTTGCTGCATCAGGGCACGGACGTCACGCCGATCGACTTCCTCGTCGCCGCCGAGCCTACTGCCGCCGACGCGCATCATCACGCGCTTCTGTTCTCGAACTGCCTCGCTCAGTCCGAAGCCTTTATGCGCGGTCGCACGTTGGAAGAGGCAAAGGCGCAATTGCGCGGGCAGGGGCTTGGCGCAGACGAGGTCGAAAGGCTTGCGCCGCATAAGGTCTTCTCCGGCGATCGTCCGACGAGCGTGCTGCTCTATCGCCGGCTCGATCCGCGCACCTTGGGGCGCCTCGTCGCGCTCTATGAGCATAAGGTCTTCGTGCAGTCGGTGATCTGGGACATCAATCCCTTCGACCAATGGGGCGTCGAGCTCGGCAAGGAACTCGCGAACAAGCTGGGGCCGATCGTGGAGAGCGCCAGCGCGTCGACCGTGGGGCTGGATGGCTCGACGGCGGGATTGATCGCCTGGCGGAGATCGAAGCAATAGTCGTCATTGCGAGGAGCGCAGCGACGAAGCAAACCCAGGCTCGCGACGGCTGCCCTGGATTGCTTGGCTTCGCTCGCAATGACGGGAACGCTAAATGGCCTTCGCCGCAAGAATGCTCGTCAGCGTCGGCAAGGCGTTGTCGAGCAGTCTGAACCCGCCGAACCCCGCCTGCCGTAGTAGAGCTTCGATCTCCTCCACCCGGCGCGGCTCGCCGCGGCCCATGGCGAGCGTGTAGAAGCCGTAATAGGCGTCGAGCGGCTCGGCGCCCGTCACGCCGGACATCGCCTCGATAATCAGCAGCGTCGCGCCCGGCTCCATCGCGCGGCGGATGTTGCGCAGAAGCATCAGCGCTCGTTCGTCATCCTGATCGTGCACGATGCGGATCAGCGTGACCGCGTCGGCGCCTTTCGGCAAATCGTCGCGCAAGAAATCGCCGCCGTGAATTTGCGCGCGCGCCATGAGGCCCGCAGCCTCCAACCGCGTGCGCGCGCGGTCCGCAACGGCAGGGAGATCGACGAGCGCGAGCTGCAAATCGGGGGCGCGCGCCGCGGCGGCGCAAAGGAAAACGCCCTCGCCGCCGCCGATGTCCATGAGACGCTTGTGCTGCCTCATGTCATAGGCGTCGAGCGCCTGCTCGGCGACCATGGGCTGCGAGGCGGCCATCAGCGCGCTATAGGGCGCGACGTCTCCCGGGCTCAGCGCCTTGGGTTGCTCGAGGTCCGAATAGGGCCAGTAATCGGCGAGCGCCGCGCGCTTCTCGCCGCGCAGCAGCGCCACCGGGTCGGCGATGTCGGCGTAAAGCAGGGGCTGGTGCTCAACGAGCGCGCGCGCCGCTGCATTGCCGAGAAAAGCCGCGCCGAGCTGGCCCAAACCATAGCGCCCGCCCGCGCGTCGCTCGGTGAGGTCGAGCGAGGCGGCGGCGTCGAGCAGCCGCCGCGTCGCCGCTTCTGAGAGCGCAAGGGGCGCGGCAAGATCGGAAACCGTCTGCGGCCCGCCCGCGAGCGCTTCGAAGAGCTTCAGCCGGGCGCAAGCGAACAGCACCTGCGAATAGACGAAGCCGGCTGTGAGATCGAGCGCCGCCCGCGCGCGCCGCCGGGCGATCGGCCGGGTGAAAGGGTTGGCGAGCGACCAGCGCTGGAATTTGGGATCGGCGATCAGCCTGTCGCGACGGGCCCGCAGATCATCCAGCCAGCGCTCGAAAAGACCCGCCATATTCCGCCCCCGCTTTTGACCGCGTCCCGATAGCATGCGCCCCGAGGCGCGCGAAGAGGCGCCGCCGTTGCGGGCGCGCCCGCCTTAATGTAGAAGGGAGACGCGTCGACTCGCGACAGGCGCCCGTAGCTCAGCTGGATAGAGCGCTGCCCTCCGAAGGCAGAGGTCAGAGGTTCGAATCCTCTCGGGCGCGCCAGGTCGACGGAGATTTTCACGGACGACGCTCTGAATGACATTTTTTCAGGACTCCTTGGTTTTGCAGCCCACTTTGCCGCCGCCATCGCCTTTTGCGCGGTCTTTTGCGTCATCGAATTCGTGGCCTGGGGCTTCGTCGCTGTAAGCGTCCGAGTGCATTCCCGGCGCGCTGAAAGCCCGGCAGGGAATCCAGAGCCACAAGAGCGCGGTTTTGCACAGAGCCCGTCATTGCGAGCGAAGCGAAGCAATCCAGAACAGCGATGCGGGCCTGGATTGCATCGTCGGCGGTGATTGCCCGTGTCCAAGCGGCGCGAGCGGCGGAAATGGCGCCGAACCAATCGAGCGGATCTCGTATAAGATGACCAATGCGGGCGAAACCCCCGGCAAGCGCGGCCACAATCCGCCGCCCATCATCTTCCACGCGCGAGAAGGCTTTGCCGGAGCGCCGGTGCCGACCGAGGAAGAGCAGCGGCGCGCGCTCTTCCTCGCCAACCTCGCCATCTATGTGCCTCTCGCGGTGGGATTCGCGGTGCTTCTTTTCGTTCAGTGGATCGAACAAGCCAGATGCTCTCCGGGGAACGCAACGGACTCAGCCACGGAGACCGCCTGCTCCTCCGACTCATCGGGTTCCGGAGGTGGCGGTGGTAGTGGTGGCGGCGGCGGGGGCGCTGCGAGATTCGGCGGCTTCGGGGCGGTGGGCGCCGGCCATGGCGGCGGAGGCGGTTGATGAAGCGCGAGGCTTCTTCGCCGCGTCCAAACTTCGAGGCCGAGGCGAAAAAGATAGGCTTCGACTACGCCTATGCGGATGGCGAGCCCTATTGGGAGGAAAGCGCGCGCTACGTCTTCTCACTGGCGGAGATAGAGGACAGGCTCGAGGCGGCGACGGCCGAGCTGAATGCGCTTTGCCTTTCGCTCGTCCAAAACGTCGTCGAACATGACCATCTGATGCGACGATTGAGGATTCCAGAATGCGCCTTCGACGTAATACGCGCAAGCTGGAGGCGGCGCGACCCCTCGCTCTACGGCCGCTTCGATTTCGTCTACGATGGCAAAAGCGAACCCAAGCTCCTCGAATTCAACGCCGACACGCCGACGAACCTCTATGAATCCTCGGTCGTGCAATGGCATTGGCTTCAATCCCAAATCGCGCGGGGCGAGCTGCCGCAAGACGCCGACCAGTTCAACTCGCTGCACGAGAAGCTCGTCGCGCGTATCGGAGAGATCGCGCCGAGCCGCTTGCTGCATCTCTGCTGTATGTCAAAAAACGCCGAAGATGCAGGAACGACAGCCTATCTCGCCGAATGCGCGCGCGAGGCGGGGCTCGTGACGAAGCTTCTCGACATGAGTGGAATAGGGTTGAAACACGATGAGTTCATCGATCCAGACTGGCGCAGGATCGAGTTTCTCTTCAAGCTCTATCCCTGGGAATGGATGTTTGCCGACTCTTTTGGCAAATCCTCAGCCGTCGGGCTGACGCGCCTCGTCGAGCCGCCCTGGAGGATGATCCTATCGAACAAGGGCGCGCTGGCGCTGCTCTGGGATATGGCGCCGGGACACAAGAATCTCTTGCCCTGTTATTTCGAGGACGACCCGCAAGCGGAAAAGCTCGGCGTGAAATATGCGCGCAAGCCGATCTATTCGCGCGAGGGGGCCGACATCGAACTCGTAGACGGCGTCTGCATCGCCCGGGGCGAGACGGACGGCTATGGCCGGGAAGGATATGTCCGCCAGGCGTTTTGTCCCCTGCCGGCATTCGACGGCCGGCGTCCCGTCCTTGGCTGCTGGCTCGTCGGCGATGCGCCGGCGGGTCTTGGCATCCGCGAGGATAAGGCGCTCATCACCTCCAATCGCGCGCGCTTTACGCCACACGCGATCATCGGGTGAAATCGGTGCGTCGAGCGGCCCGCCAAAATCGGATGCTGACCAGGTAACTCAACGAGGCGGGACCTCCGAGGCGACTCCCGCGTGACCGACTGGGCCGGCCTTGGAGGCGCCGCCGACGCTGATCGCCTCGCTTCTTTCGGCTCGGGCCGCCTGCCGGGGGTCGGGCGTTTGCACGCTCGGCGTCCAGTAAAACAGAAGCGCTGCAATCAGGCCGGGAGCAGCATTGGCAAAAGCGGCGCGGAACAGGGCGGCCATTTTAGGGACAAGGCTTTCAGACATGGCGAACGTCCATTTCAAACGAATGTATTAAATTCAACCAATCGGCTGAAGCAAAAATAAGGCAAGGATCGAGGCGCCGGTCGAGGCGGTCGCTCGACGGAGACGGTCTCCGACCCGCAAAATGGCGCCGCGAGCCTATCGGCTCTGATGTCTCACGCAGGCGTCGAAGGCGTTATCTGCTTCCCGGGCCATGTCCGGATTCGCATAAATCCGCAGCGCCAAAGAATCGCTGCGTTGGCCCGAAAGACCGTGCCGTCGAGCCACCGATTTTTGCGCCTCATAGGCGCACATCGTCACGTGATCGCCGGCGCCGCGACTGCGCTTTTGTGAGGCTGCCGTCGACGGCGGCGCCACGAGCAGAGTCGCAGCGACAGCGAGGCGCCCAAGGCATGAAGGGCGGTCATCGAGCCGCTTCGTCATGAAACCGAACGGGGTAAAAGGCATGTCTATCGCGCTCCTTATCAACGAGGCGCGCTCTTTTTTGACAGGCACAAAGAAGCGCCCGGTTTTAGGCCAGGCGCTCGAGTTGGGAGGGAGTAAATGAGACCTCATCAACCTGCCGGCTTTTTGATTGTTCCCTAGCGCGCTTTCCGCCCGGATGGAATCGCGCGAGCGATGAGAAAGCGCGCAGAGTCAAAAAGCAGGAGCGCATTCTTATACCGTTTCCGTTTGAATAGCTCGCATTGACGCTTCATTCCCGACGGACCGAGGGCCATCTGGAATCCGGAGCCACAAAAGCGCAGGTTTTGCTCTGGATTCCCGATCACTCGCTGCGCGAGCGTCGGGAATACACCGAACCAATCAAGCGGATTTCGTATTATCGGCCGAGAGATTGCCGCGGCTGAGGGAATATTCTCGCACGCACACGGCGGCCGTGCTGCTGTATCTGGCGCTGGAGTGGGAGGCGAGAGAGGACGAAAACGGCGACGGCCCGGCGATTATTCTTCGCCGAGCCGCAGCAACTGCTAGCAGACAAGAATGTGGCGGCTGCCTGAAGCTCACAAGTCAGCCGCCAGGTCGAGCTGGTCGTCGTTGGGTCTCCCCCTCGAGGGAGGCCTCGGAGCTTTCCGTGCGCTCGATCGCAACCCCCGAAGGCGTTGCATGGAATCAATCTTTTGAACGCTGAGAAGTTCGCCTGAGACGACAAAAAATTTGCGAGGGCGCGCTGAGCGGACCCGCGTTGCGTTGGCGCAGGGCGCCCGTCTAGAAGCGGCGAAGGCGAAGTTCTGCGTGATTTGCGATCGGGAGGCTTGATGGACGAGCTTACAATCAAGCGCTTCCTGCCCTGGGTGGTGGCGACCGCCCTTTTTATGGAGCAGCTCGACGCGACGATCGTCAATACAGCCGTCCCGGCGATGGCCGAAAGCTTACAGGTCACGCCGCTGAGCTTGAAAGCGATCGCGGCGAGCTATGTTTTGAGCCTGGCCGTGGGCATCCCCGTAAGCGGATGGATCGCTGATCGCTACGGAACCAGAAAGGTTTTCGCCGCCGCGATCGCCGTTTTCACGCTCTCGTCGATCCTGTGCGGATTATCCCAAAACGCGGGGCAAATGGTTGTCGCCCGAATACTCCAGGGCGCCGGCGCGGCTTTGATGACGCCGGTCGGAAGATTGACCGTCATCAGGACCTTCGAAAAGGCGGAACTGCTGACGGCGATGAATTTCGTCATCATACCGGCGCTTATCGGGCCGCTTCTCGGCCCGACGGTCGGCGGCCTCATCGTGCATTGGCTTTCCTGGCGCGAAATCTTCTTCGTGAATGTCCCGATTGGCATCGTCGCGCAGTGGCTGGTCCATCGCTACATGCCCGATTACCGGGGAGAGAGTGAGCGTCCTTTCGACTGGCTGGGCCTTGTCTTCTTTGGATCAGGCATGGCGCTTCTTTCCTGGCTTCTCGAAATATTCGGAGAACATCAAATCCGCCCCGAGCTGGGCGTCGCGCTTTTCGCCGTCGCGATGGCGCTGCTTCTCGCCTATTGGGCGCATGCGCGCCGAGCTGCTTTTCCGCTGCTCGATCTTGCCTTGTTCAAAAAGCGGACCTTCCGGGTTTCGGTCGGCGGCGGCTTCCTCACAAGGCTCGGCGTGGGCGGCTTGCCCTTTTTGACTCCCTTGCTGTTTCAGGTGGGCCTTGGGCTTCCGGCGTGGGAGTCGGGCATGCTGATGATGCCGACGGCGGCCGCCGCCATGGGCATGAAATTCATCTCCGCGCCCATACTCGCGCGTTTTGGCTACCGCACTGTCCTCGTCAGCAACACTGTGATGATCGGCGTCGCGATCTGCCTGTATTCTCTGGTGACCGAACGCACGCCGATCGCGGCCGTCGTCGCCATCGGTTTCCTTCTCGGCTTCTTCAACTCGCTTCAGTTCACGAGCATGAACAGCCTCGCCTATGCGGATGTCGAGCCGGCGGAGTCGAGCATGGCCGCCACCATTGCGAGCTCTTTCCAGCAAATATCGATGAGCTTCGGTCTTGCGATCGGGTCTCTGGTGGCGGCCGCATTTCTGGGCGCGGCGCCACAGTCGAATCCACACGCCGTCATTGCCGCCCTCCACGGCGCCTATCTGACTCTCGGCGCGCTCACCGTCCTCTCGTCTCTCTCTTTCTGGCGATTGCGCAAGTCCGATGGCGCAAGCGTCAGTCATGCGCAGACGGAACTGGCTTGAGGGGGATACCATTTCCGTTTGAATAGCTCGCTTTGGGGCGTGTCATTCCCGGCGGGCTGAAAGCCCGACCGGGAATCCAGAGCCGCAAAGCGTTTGTTTTGCTCTGGATTCCCGATCGCTCGCTTTGCGAGCGTCGGGAATGACACCGAACCAATCAGGCGGATCTCGTTATGAGTTGGCGCGCTTCCACGAACGCAAGTCTTTTAAGGAGCTGCCGCTAGCGCTTGGTCCGCAACTTGCGAGTCGGCGGCCAGACGTTCCTTTTTTGGGAGGCGACCCCGATGGCCTTCACCTTCATCTGTCAGACAAGCGCCGTAAGCGAGGGGGGCATGGGCCTCTTCCAGGCCGGCCGCAAAAGCGTGCTCCTGGTTTGGCCAATGGGTGGCGAGCTCAAGGCGTATCGCGGGCGCTGCCCGCATGCGGACATGCCGCTGAGCGAGGCGACCTTCAACGGGCAGACGGTGTCCTGCCCGCACCACCAGTGGGGATTCGACGGCGCCAGCGGCAAATGCGTGACGCATCTCGTGCGCAACACGCTGCATCCCTACGAGCTGCGCGTGGAAGGCGACGAGATTCAGGTCGACGTCGGCCCCGTCAAGGCGGCGCGTGCGCCGGCGTGATCGTCATCCGCCGGGGAAGGATTGTCGCCAAAGCTGAGCGCGCTTTGGCGGCCGGCGCCCGTCGAGGGAGGGGACGGGGCACCGGCCGGGACAATGCGCGCCGGGTTCAAGCGCGCATTGTCGATCAGCGCCGGAGCAGAGCGTCGACACCCTCATTTCCGAGGAGCTGACGGAGCCGTCCGAGGATCTGCAGAGTCACGCCGAAGACGGCGAGCGACATCCACCCGAAAAAGACGAAGCCCCAATGCAGAGGGCCCGCGAATCCCTCGTCCATCGCCCAGGAGGTGTGGCCCCATTCATTGAACCCGACGTTCGGGATCGTCATGAAGACCCCGCCAACCAGCACGAGGAAGGCGAGCGAGTAGCCCTGGGCAAAAAAGGGTAGGCGCGTCTTCGCGTAAAAGAACGCGCCGACCCCGATGATCGAGAACAGCGGATATGAAATATAGAAGGTGATGATATTGCTCGGGGTGAAATCCGTGTCGCGGACCGCTGTCATGTGCCAGACGGCAGTCTGCTCGGAGAAGAAGCTCAGGCCCCAAAACAGAGCTAGCGCAAAGACGACCAGCCATTGCACGAGATAAAGAAGCCGCCGCGTTTCGCGCGCGGGCGAGAGCTTCTCGAGCTCGCGATCGCGCGTGCGCCATAGCAAGCCCGCGAGGAGCGCGACGCTGGCGATAGAGAGGACGACGGCGGCCTTGAGGAGATTGATCCAGTAAAGCTCGAATTCTGGAGCGAATGAATCCAGTCCGACGGTCCAGCCGAAAGCCTGTTCGAAGAGGCGCAACGCGGCGACGAAAAGGGTCAGAGCCAGAACGCCGAAAAGAAGCGGCTTCGTATCGACGATCCGCTCGGCGCGCTCTGCGGCGCCTGCGGCGTGCGTGTTGATGGTGCTCATTTTTTTCTCCGAAAATGTCTATGGGGCGCGCGAAGGGGGTCTCCGCGCGCGTGCTATCGGGGCGAAGCGGCCCGGGAAAAAGCCGCTTCGCTGAGCGTTCTGAAAAAGAGGAGGAGCGTTAATTGGCGTGGCGCGGCGCGGTTGTTCTCGCCGATCCGGATCATCTCTCCCAAGCGGCCGGGAGAAGCCGCTACGAGACGATCTCAGGCGGAAACCGCATGCGCTTGGGCCGGCGGCGCGCGCGGAGACTGCGGCGCTCTCTTTGGCTCCAGGCGACGCTCCGGCGCTGATCTCGTTGGCGGAGAGTCAACTGACGTCGCGGGAGAAATTGGAACCCTGATCGAAGCGTATGGCTTCGGCGGCGGCGCGTCCAGCGACCCGCAATGCAGGATGCAACACAGGCCGTGGTGATGACCGCCATGAGGAACGGCGGGCTGTCCGTTCCCGCTTGCGGCGTCTTGCGTCGAGCAGATAACGCTGGAACCTGAGGCCGCGAACGCAGGCGCGCCCGCGAAAGCAAGCTGCAAGAGCAGCAGGCCAGCGACAAGAGTCGCCAACATGCGCGCAAAGCCGCTCTGTCGCTTCAGAGGATCCACCGCCGCCGCCTTTGGTTTCAGGACTGAAGGCTAGAGACGGACAGGAAGGCGGTCAAGCAAGCGCAAATGGCGCCGATGTGCGGCGAAACGCCGCGCGTCTGTGAGACGCGCCGGCGCTCCTAAGGGGTGTTACGCCGCGCTCTTCGCCGCCTGAGATCGTGGCGCCGCGATCGTGCGCCTCAGGCTTTGATCGGCGAGTCTTTCGTAAGCCGACACCAGGCCAGCGACATTCATTTCCGCGTCCTGGCGCCAGAATGACAAGTGAGAGACGACGAAGGGAAAATAGACGCTGTTCTCCTTGCGGGCGCGCTTGCGCACGCCATAGCAGAGGTCATGCTCGTCGTCGGACATGATGTCGGGGATATGCACGAGATCGCGGCCGAGGAAAGCGACGAAATTGATGCTGACCCTTTCGTTCCACGCGAGAGCGGTCGGCTCTTCGAGCGTGAAGCGCGACGGCGCGCGCAGAAAGAGCCGGTGAAGCGCTTCCGCCTTGGCGCCGCTGCTCCAGAGCGATCCGCACATCCCGCCGGGCGGAAGCTCGAGCGCCATCTCGTTGTGCGGGATCGCGCCGAACTGCTGCTGGAAATGGGCGCAGACGCCATTGTTCACGACATTCGCGCTGATCAGGAAATAATCGTCATTGGCGCGGCGGAAATCGATGAAATCGCCGAGCCGGTCGAGATCGACATAGACGATGTCGTCGTCGCATTTGAGAAAGACGTCTCGCGCATGGAGGTCGCGATTGGCGGCGTAATATTGATAGGCCGTCGTGTAGAACATCACGTCCTTCGAATAAAAAGGCGCCCTTCCGCCGACGAACAGACGCGCCGCGTGCAAATTGAAACACTCGAAACGCCAGTCGCCATTGGCGCCAAATCCGGTTCGGTACAGGGCTTCGAACTCGCCGTCGGCGACAGGCAGGTCGTCACGGAGGATGTCGTCGCCGGCGACGGATATTCTCAGGCCATCGGCGCCGAAACGGATTTCGACATCCACAAAATCGAACTCGGGGAGAATCTGGGGCGTGGAGGCGTAAACGGCGGGCGGCTCCTCGTGATTTCTCAATTGTGTGGCTGTCAGCGCGAGTGGATTCGCAAAGCGCCGAATGGCGCTTGCGCGATTGTTCCATCCGCCGATGACAATCTCATAGCTCGTTCCCGAAGCGCCGCGACGGCGCAATCCGATGTGCACGTCATTTGTGGCGCGAACGCTGAATTTGACGCTGCGATTGTTTCCCCGCACCGAGAGCGTTCCGGGCAGAAGGAAATATTCGTCCGTATGGCTCGGCGTGACTTGCGCGATGGGGAAGCGCTCGCGGAGCCAGCGCGCGTCGGCGGCGTTGCGGGTGAAGTCCCAGACATGCCACTCGTCGATCAGCCCGCGCTCGATCGCGGCGTCGACGTAACGCGTCAGCAGGCTCATCCGATCCTTTCTTCCCGCGAAAGTGACCAGAATCGTCTTCTGCTTTTCCATGTCGAGTTTCTCCTGAAACGCGCTCTTAAAAATCCGCCAGCCGGCGGTCTTGCGGAATGGGCATATGCTCGCTCCATTCCTTCAGCTTATCTCGATACAGCGCGCGATAGGCGTCTTCGCCCAGCGTTTCGATGGATTCGAGATCGAGTTCGCAGCCGATCTCGTAATAGACGTCGAGATTGGTCAAATCGGGCGTCGGCGTGCGTCCCTCGACAAAATCCTCGTGCATTTCGGCGAAGACCGATTCGAGCCGCCGCACGGTTCCTTCAATGTCCCGCAAGGCGCTGCGATCCCGGTTTTCGACAAGCGCCTTGCGACGCGCCGCCAGCCCGGCGGGGTTGCGCGCGAACTCCGTCGCGCGCGCGAAAAATTCCTCGGGCGTGGCGCAGATGAAATCGTCCAGCCCGGCGGCCGTGACAACGCTTGCGCAGAAGCGGGCCGCGAAGCTGCGGCCACGCAACGTCAGGACCGGCAGGCCCATCGTGAGCGCGTCGGCGGCGGTCGAATGGGCGCCATAGGGCAGAGTATCGAGGAAAAGATCTGCGAGCGGGATGCGCGCCAGATGAAGCGGGTTCGGCGCTTTCTCGGCAAAGAGAATGCGTTCCGACGCCACGCCATGTTCCGCGGCGGCTTTGCGTAAACGCTCATTGACGTCGGCTCCGCCCGTCAAAAGCCACAGGACGCTGTTAGGCGTCGCCTTCAGGATCGACATCCACAAGGCGAAAGTATTCGCCGTGATCTTCTGCATGCCATTGAGGCAGGCGAAGACGAAGGCGTCATTGGGGAGTCCGGCCTCTTCGCGCGTCGGACGGCGCTCGGCGATGCGGCGCTTGCGGTCGAGCGGCTGATTGCAGCCGATCCACAGGACCTTCTCGGAGTAGAAGATCTTGTTTTCTTCCGGCACGATCACCGGATCGGCGATCATGTAATGATGATAGGGGCTGCCCATCGTTCCGGGGTAGCCGCACCAGTTCACGATGACCGGCGCGGGGCGATAGGCGAAAATCCGCGTGCGCGCATGTTTGGTGTAGCCGTTGAGATCGACGAGAATGTCGATCTCGTCATCGGCGATCCGCATCGCCGCCTGGGCGTCGTCCATCGGTTTGATGTCGATCCAGTGATCGACGGCGGCCTTTATGCGCGATTGCGTTTCGTCGGTGGGGCGATCCTCGCCGCAGTAATAAGCAAAGATCTCGAAACGGGCTTTATCGTGCCCTTCCAGGACTTCGACGAGCGCAAAGCCGACGGCATGTTCGCGCAGATCGGAGGAGACATAGCCGATCCGCAGGCGCGCGTTCGGCGCGCGTGGCTTTCTCTCGCGCGGCGCGAGCGGCGCGCTCGCCGGACGACCGACGACGGACTTATTGTAGCGATACGCCTTGGCGAGCTGGAACATGGGATCGTCGGCATAGGCGGCGAGCGACATCGACGACATGCCGTCGATGAGGTTGCGGCGCGGCAGGCGCTCGGCGGCGGCGACGGCCGGCCATTTGCACTGGCGCTGGCGCAGCGAAATCCAATGTTGCGCGGCTTCGGTTTTGTCGGGCCGCAGTTCGAGCGCCTGCTTCAGGGCCTCCTCGGCGCCCTGTAAATCCTCGACGCCTTCGAGGACGCGGCCGATTTGGTGCAAGGCGAGAACTTTATGCGCCATCGTCTCGCCGTTCACCTCGGCGAGCTTTTCGCTCAGAGCGCGCCATTGCTGAACCGCCGCGCCGATGTCTCCCGCATCTTCGAATGCGCGGCCGAGATTGATATGCGCCTGGGCGAAATCCGGCTTGACCCGAAGGCACTCCCGCAAAGCGATGGCGGCGCCGGAAATGTCGCCCTGTTCCCGCAGGCCGACCGCATAGTTGAAATAGGCCATGTGGAGCAGCTCATGTTCGCCGTTGAAGGCGATCCATGTCTTGTAAAGCTCGCTGGCCAACGCCGGCTGGCCCGCGCGTCGCAATTTATCGGCGCTGTCGAAAAGTTCGACGAGCGGCAGGTTTCGGCGCTTGGCGCGATGAACGGCGAGGTTGAAAATTTCGATCCCGCTCGCCAAGGGGGAGGCCGGCGTCAGCATGCGTTGGCAGTCCAGTTGGGAACATTGAGGGCAATCCCAACGGACCTTGGCAAAGAGAGCTTGCGCCAGGCATGTGCAGCCGCTCGGGAGGGCGATTGCGGCCGAATTTGCTCGAGCTTCAAAAGCAGCCGCCGAGGAGGCTTACGCACCCTCGGCGGCAATTGTGGCTGTTCCAGTGTGTCGCGCTTACTGGAACAGTTGCATCAGCCGGTTGACCTGCGCAGACGACATCGCATTGATCTGCGTGGTGGTCAGCGCGCTGGCTTGCGTGGTGCTCAGGGCCCCGATGTCGTCGGTCGACAAGCCGGCGATGGACTGCGTGGAGATCGCGACCAGTTGATCGGTCGAGAAGGCCGTGAAGTCCGCGCTCTCGAGCGCCCCGATCTGCGTGGAACTGAGCGCGCCGATCTGGGCGGTGGTGATCGACACAGTCTGATCCGTCGACAACGCCTGCAACTGCGCGGTGGTCATTGCCGAGAGCTGCGCCGTCGACAGGCCCGCAATGTCTGCAGTCGAGACGACGGCAATCTGGGTCGTGAGCAGCGAGGCGATGTCGCGGGCGTCCAACGCGTCGAACTGCGTGGCGCTGAAAGCTGCGATATCGTCCGTCGTGAGAGCGGCGACCTGGCTCGACGTCAGGGCCGTCACCTGCGCGGTGGTGAGCGCGGCGGCCTGGGCCGTGGTCAGGACGCTGATCTGCGCGGTGCTGAAGGCGGCGACCACGTTGGTCCTGAGCGCCGCCACCTGGTCGGTCGACATGGCCGCCACGCCGGCGGTGGTCAAGGCCGACGCCTGGAGCACCGCGGCCTGCGCCGTGGTCATCGCCGCCACCTGATCGGTCGACAACGCTGGGAGCTGGTTCGCTGTCAGAGCCGCGACCTGAGCCGTGCTGAGCGCCACGATATCGGCGGTCGAAGCGGCCGCGATGGCGGCGGTGGACAGCGCGGCGATGTCCCGGGGGCTGAGCGCCGCGAACTGATCAGTGGTGAAGGCCGCCACGTCGTCGGACGACAGAGCCGCCGCCTGCGTGGTGGACAGAACCGCGATCTGCGCCGTGGTCAGCGCCCCCGCCTGAGCCGAGGAGAGGGCGGCGATCTGGGCGCTGCTCAACGCGGCCAAGGCGCCGGTCGAGAGCGCAGCGACCTGATCCGTGGAGAGCGCCGCCACATTGTCCGTCGTCAGCCCGTGCGCCTGAGCCGAGCCGAGCGTCGCGACCTGCGCCGTCGTCAAGGCGGCCACCTGATCGGTCGACAAGACATGGACCTGAGCCGCCGTCAGCGCCGCCGCCTGGGCGGTGCTCAAGGCCGCAATATCGGTCGTCGAGGCGCCGGCGATCGCCGCCGTCGACAGGGCGGCGATATCCCGGGTTTCCAGCGCGCCGAACTGCGCGGTGGAGAGCGCGGCCACGTCGTCCGAGGAGAGCGCGGCGGTCTGCGCCGTGGTCAAAGCGACAATCTGGTCCGTGGTCAGCGCCGCCGCCTGATCGGTCGACAGGGCGCGTATCTGCGCCGCGCTCAGGGTCGCGAGCGACCCGGTCTTGAGCGCCGCAACCTGGCTGGTGGAAAGCGCGGCCACGCTGTCGGTGGTCAGCGCCGCCGCCTGGCGCGAGGAAAGCGCGCCGACTTGCTCCGTCGTCAGCGCCTTGGCCTGGTCGGTCGAGAGCGCATGCGTCTGCGAGCTGGTCAGCGCCACGATCTGCGCCGTGGTGAGAGCGGCCGTCTGATCGGTCGACAGGATGCCGATTTGAGCGGTGCTCAGGGCTGCGATGGCGGCCGATCTCAAAGCCGCCACCTGGTCCGTCGTCAGAGCCGCGACGCTATCGGTCGTCAGCGCCGCCGCCTGGGCCGAGCTGAGAACGGCGGCCTGCGCCGTCGTCAGCGCGGCTGTCTGAGCGCTGGACAAAGCATGCGCCTGGCCGGTGGTGAGGGCGGCCGCCTGGGCCGTGCTCAGAGCTGCGATGTCGTCCGTCGAGGCGCCGGCGATGGCGCTCGTCGACAGGGCTGCGATATCGCGCGTGCTCAAGGCCGCGAATTGGGCGGTCGAGAAGGCCGCCACATCATCGGAGGAGAGAGCGCCGGCTTGCGCCGAGGTCAAAGCGGCGATCTGGGCGGTGGCGAAGGCCGCCACCTGAGCCGTCGACAGAGCGCTGATCTGCGCTGTGCCGAGGGCCGCGACAGCCCTGGTCGAAAGCGCCGCGATCTGATCCGTGGAGAGCGCCGCGACGCTGTCCGTGGTGAGCGCGGCCGCCTGGCCCGAGCTGAGGACGGCGACCTGCGCCGTCGTCAGCGCCGCGGCCTGGTCGGTCGACAGCGCGTGCACCTGGTTCGACGTCAGGGCCGAGGACTGGCCCGTGCTGAGCGCGGCGAGGTCGTCGGTCGAGGCGCCGAGGAGAGCGGCGGTCGTCAAGGCGGCGATGTCGCGGGTGCTCAGCGTCGCGAACTGCGCCGTCGAGAGGGCGGCGATGTCGTCGGACGACAGCGCCGAGGCCCCAGACGTCGTCAGGGCGCCGATCTGCGCGGTCGTGAGCGCCGCGATCTGCGCCGTGGAGAGCGCGTGGATCTGCGCTGTGCTCAGCGCGGCGACTGCGCTGGTCTTGAGCGCCGCAACCTGATCGGTGGAAAGCGCCGCAACGCTGTCCGTCGTGAGAG
The DNA here is from genome assembly GCF_016745395.1 of Methylocystis sp. Sn-Cys. GTDB lineage: Bacteria > Pseudomonadota > Alphaproteobacteria > Rhizobiales > Beijerinckiaceae > Methylocystis > Methylocystis iwaonis. The sequence continues at coordinate 113,074 of NZ_JAERVJ010000009.1, read as the reverse complement.
CGGCCGACTGCCGGGAGCTCAAAGCGGCCACCTGATCGGTTGTCAGCGCCGCCGCCTGATCCGTCGACAGAGCGCGCGTCTGCGTGGTGGTCAGGGCGACGACCTGGGCCGTGGTCAGCGCCGCGGCCTGAGCCGTCGACAAGGACTGGACCTGCGCGGTGGTCAAAGCGGCGACCGCGCTCGTCTTGAAGGCGGAGAGCTGATTCGTCGACAGCGCCGCGACGCTGTCGGTGGTGAGCGCGGCGGCTTGAGCCGAGCCCAGGACCGCGACCGAACCGGTCGTCAACGCGGCCGCCTGGTCCGTCGACAGCGCGCGAACTTGCGCGCTCGTCAGCGCGCCGGCCTGCGCGGCGCTCAGGATGGCGACGTCGTCCGTCGACACTCCGGCGAGCGCGCTCGTCGACATCGCGGCAAGGTCACGCGCCTCGAGCGCGCCAAACTGCGCCGTGGTGAAGGCGGCCACGTCGTCCGAGGAGAGCGTCGCGCTTTGCGTCGTCGTCAGGGCGGCGATCTGGCTGGTCGTCAGCGCGCCAACCTGGGCGGTCGAGAGCACGTCGATCTGCGCCGTGCTCAGCGCCGCGATGGCGGCCGACCGGAGCGCCGCGATCTGATCCGTGGAGAGAGCGGCGAGGCTGTCGGTCGTGAGCGCGGCCACCTGCCCGGACGACAGCGTGGCGATCTGAGCGGTCGTCAGAGCGGAGGACTGATCGGACGAGAGCGCATGGAGCTGCCTGGTCGTCAGGGCGGCGACCTGCGAGGTGGACAGCCCCGCGAGATCCTCGGTCGCGACCGCCGCCAACTGGCTCGTTTGCAGCGCCGCGAGGTCGCGGGAGCTGAGGGCGTCGAACTGCGTCGAGGTGAAGGCGGCGATGTCGTCGGTCGTCAGCGCGGCCGTCTGCGCCGTTGTCAGGGCGCCAATCTGGGCGGTGGTCAGCGCGCTCGCCTGAGCCGTCGTCAGGACGTGGACCTGCGCGCTGCCGAGCGCCGCGACAGTGGACGTCCTCAGGCTGGCGATCTGGTCGGTGGTGAGGGCTGCGATGCTATCGGTCGTCAAGGCGGCGGCCTGGCCGGAGCTGAGGACGGCCACTTGGGCGGTCGTCAGAGCGGCGGTCTGATCGGTCGACAAGCTGCGCATCTGCACGGCCGTGAACGCCGCGATCTGCCCGGTGCTCAGCGCGGCGATCTCAGCCGTCGACACGCCGGTAAGGGCGGTGGAGGTGAGCGCCGCCAGATCGCGAGAGCTCAGCGCCGCGAATTGGTCGGTCGAGAAGGCGGCCAGATCGTCGGAGGAAAGGGCCGCCGCTTGCGCGGTGGTCAGCGACGCCACTTGAGCGGTGGTCAGCGCCGCCGCCTGAGCGGTCGTCAGCGTAACGATTTGCGCCGTGCTCAAGGCGGCGACAGAGCTGGATTTCAACGCCGCGACCTGATCCGTGGAGAGCGCTGCGACGCTATCCGTGGTGAGCGCGGCCGCCTGACGGGAGCCGAGGACCGCCACTTGCGCCGTGGTGAGCGCCGCGGCCTGATCGGTCGACAGCGCGCGCATCTCGGCGGTCGTCAAAGCGGCGACCTGCGCCGTGCTGAGAGCGGCGATGTCCGCCGTCGAGACGCCGGCGAAGGCGCTCGAGGACAAAGCCGCGAGGTCGCGCGTTTCGAAAGCCGCAAGCTGCGCCGTCGAGAGCGCCGCGATGTCGTCCGAACTCAGGCGCGCCGCCTGCGCGGTGGTGAGCGCGACAATCTGGGCAGTGCCGAGGGCGGCGGCCTGGCTGGTCGACAATGTGTCGATTTGCGCCGTGCTCAGCGCGGCGATGGCGCTGGTCTTGAGCGCCGCGACCTGGTCTGTCGAGAGCGCGGCAATTTCGTCGGTGGTCAGCGCGGCGGCCTGGGTGGAGCCGAGCGCGGCCACCTGCTCGGTGGTCAGGGTGGCGACCCGGATCGCCGAAAGCGCTTGGATCTGCGTGGTCTTCAGCGCGGCAACCTGCGCGGTGGTCAGCGAGATTGTCTGACCGGCCGAGAGGACGCCGATCTGCGCGGTGGTCAGCGCCGCGACGGCGAGGGTCTTGAGCGCCGCAACCTGATCGGTGGAGAGCGCGGCGACCGCGTCCGTCGTCAGCGCGGCGGCCTGGCCGGAGCCTAGCGCGGCGACGGCGGCGGTGGTGAGAGCGGCCGCCTGATCGGTGGAGAGGGCGCTGATTTCAGCGGTGGTCAGGGCGGCGGCCTGAGCGGTGCTCAGCGCCGCAATATCGGCAGTGGAGGCCGCGGCGAGGGCGCTCGTGGACAAAGCGGCGATGTCGCGGGCCGAGAGGGCGCCGAACTGCGCGGTGGAGAAGGCCGCGACGTCGTCGGAGGTGAGCGCGGCCGTTTGGGCGGTCGTCAGCGCCGCGACCTGCGCCGTGGTCAGGGCGGCGGCCTGGTTGGTCGAGAGGGCCTGAATTTGCGCGGAACCCAGCGCTGCAAAAGAACTCGTTTTCAACGCCGCGATCTGATCCGTGGACAGAGCGGCGACGGCGTCGGTGGTCAGCGCCGCAATCTGGCTGGAGCCGAGGACGGCGATTTGCGCCGTGGTCAAGGCGGCGGCCTGGTCCGTCGAAAGCGCGTGCATCTGCGCGCTCGTGAGCGCGGCCGCCTGCGACGTGTTCAGCGCGGCGATGTCCAAGGTCGAGACGCCGGCGAGGGCGCTGGTGGTCAGCGCGGCGAGGTCGCGGGCGCCGAAGGCGCTGAATTGGCTTGCGGAAAGAGCGGCGACGTCATCCGACGACAAGGCGGCCGCCTGGGAGGAGGTCATCGCCGAGATCTGGGCGGTTGTGAGAGCGCCGATCTGCACCGAGGAGAGCGCCTGTATCTGTGCGGAGCTCAATCCTGCGACCGCATTGGTCTTCATCGCCGCGATTTGGTCGGTGGCGAGCGCAGCGACGCTGTCAGTGGTCAGCGCATTGGCTTGGGCGGAAACGAAAACCGCGATTTGCGCTGTCGAGAGAGACGCGATCTGGTCGGTCGAGAGCGCGTGTAGCTGGCTCGTGGTGAAAGCGGCGACCTGACCTGTGGACAGCGACGTGAGGTCGGTGCTGGTAATCGCGGTGATCTGCGTGCTCGTGAAGCCGAGGATGGCGCTCCAGCTAAGGGCGCTCATCTGCGTCGCCGAAAACGCCGCGACGTCATCCGTATTCAGGGCGCGGATCTGACTCGACGTCAGTGCCGCCGCCTGAGCGGTCGTCATAGCCGCTATATCGTCGGTCGTGAGCTTTGAGATCGTGCTCGTCGAGAGCGAGGCGACTTGGCTGGGGGTGAGCGAAGAAATGATGGAGGTCATATGCCGGCCCTTGAGCTGTTGGTGTGCGTCCCAAAGAGTTCACTTTGAAAGCCCTCTCCGCAGACGCTGCTGCGCGCGCCATCGCCGCCGCGCGAGTGGCGGCGATCCCCGCGCGCAAATGCGGCCGGGGCACAAAAGCTACGAAAAGGGGCAGGACACGTCGCGTGGACCGAGGCTCGAGATCGGCGGATCAGGAAAACGTCGCCAAGGAGTCTTCGGACAATGGTGGACAGATCATCTGTCCTACGCGCGAACTAGCCGGGCGAACGGCCGGCTTGACCACAGTAACGGCATCTTTCTAACAAGAAGTTTCCAGCGACGCTTAAAGGCGCGTCATAGGTCGATTTTCTGGCCGGGGCCCGGCAGCGTCGCGCCAGCCTGACCCAGTAGTTTCCCTCGATGAACTTGCGAGGGGCCAGATGAGATATTGCGTGGTTGGCGCGGGCTTGAGCGGCGCCGTGATCGCCAGGAGCCTGGGCGAGGCGGGGCACAAGGTTCTGGTCGTCGACGAGCGATCGCATCTTGGCGGCAACTGTCACAGCGCCCGTGACCCTGAAACGGGCGTGATGACTCATATTTATGGCCCTCACATCTTTCACACCTCGAACGAACGGGTCTGGTCTTACGTCACGCGCTTCGCGGAGATGAGGCCCTATAACCATCGCGTCGTCGCCGTCGCCAAGTCGGGCGTCTATTCGCTGCCTTTGAACTTGATGACGATCAATCAGTTCTTCAAACGATGCATGGGGCCGGCCGAGGCGCGCGCTTTCATCGCCTCGAAAGCGCGTAAGATCGAAGAGCCGCAAAATTTCGAGGAGCAGGCGCTCGCCTTGATGGGCGAGGAGCTCTACGAGGCCTTTTTCAAAGGATACACGTCGAAACAATGGGGCATAAGCCCGACGGACCTCCCGGCGTCCGTGCTGAAGCGCCTGCCCGCGAGATTCGATTACAACGACAGTTACTTTGCGCATCATTATCAGGCCATTCCCAGCAACGGCTACACGGCGATGGCCGAGAACATTCTCCGCGCGCCGAATGTCGACGTCCGGTTGAACTGCCGCTTCGAGGAGCTGAGCGAGAATTTCGCTCATGTCTTCTATAGCGGGCCGCTCGACCGCTTTTTCGGTTTCCGGCTCGGCCGGCTCGGCTACCGCACGCTCGACTTCGAACGAATGATCGACAAGGGCGACTTCCAGGGCGCTGCGGTTATTAACTACTGCGACGCCGACGTGCCGTTCACGCGAATAACCGAACACAAATATTTTGCGCCCTGGGAAAAAGACACATTCGATTTGACCCTTTGCTACCGGGAATATAGCCGGGCCGCCGGCGCGGATGACATACCTTATTATCCGATCCGGCTCGCCAATGAGCAGAAGCTGCTGCGCAGCTACATCGAGCTCGCCCGCGCGAGCGAAAAGGTGAGTTTCGTCGGGCGGCTCGGCACCTATCGATATTTGGATATGGATGTGACGATCGAGGAAGCTCTGGCCGCCAGCGACAGGCTGCTGGAGCTGATCGCGCGCGGAGAGGCGCCGCCGTCGTTCTTTGTCGAGCCGTGAGGGGCGACGCCGCTAGAGCCCGCGCGCCCAGGCGGGCCGCAGCGGCGCAGAATCCGGCTCGGCGATCGCCCTGCGCAGGTCTTGAAGCAGCCGGGACTTGTCGGCGCCCAGCGTTCCTCTGAGGACGAGCCAATTCGAGGCGTGGTCACTGCGAAAGACCGTCCTATTCAGCTCCAGCGCGGAAATGAACAGCTCCATCTCCCGCATGAGGCCCAATATGTCGAGCGGCTCCCAGTCTGGGAAATTTCCCCGCAGCCGCGCGTCGCCGTAGGGAAAGCTCACCACCAGCGTGGCGAGGAACTCCGGTTGCGTGGCATTCATCAACGCCGCCGAATTCAGCGCATGTTGGCGCGACAGCTTGGTTCCGCCGAGGCCGTTTAGGATCATCACGGAGCGTTTGACGCCCGCCTCCTGCAATTTTTCCAGCGCCTCGCGCGTGGTTGCGAAAGTCTCGCCCTTGTCGACCCGCGCCAGCACATCGTCGTCGCCGGATTCCGCGCCGACATAGACGAGCGAGAGCCCGAGCTCCTTGAGTTCTTTAAGCTCCGCCGCTGACTTTTTTCGGACATTACGCGGCAGGCAATAGCTCGATACCCGGCGCACGCCCGGCAAATCGCGTCGGATCGCCTCGAGCACGGCGACGAGCCGGCGGGTCGAGAGCGTCATCGCGTCTCCATCCGCCAGGAAAACGCGTTTGACGTCTGGACCCAATTGTTCGCCGCAGCGCTTTATGCTTTCGAGCACTTCCTGCGCATCTCTGGGGCGGAAGCGCTTTTGTGGCGCGCTATACATTTCGCAGAATGTGCAGCGATTCCACGAGCAGCCATTGGTTACGGGCAGGATAAGCGAGTCAGCTTCGCTCGGCGGGCGGTAGACAGGTTCGACGTAGCGAATAGGGAAAGTCGTCATGTGCAAGCGGCTGGGATAGGAGAGGCGGCCAGAGTTTAACGCAACTGCGGCGCCAGCCGAAACGCCCATTTTCTTCCGTTCAGGCGCGCGTCGCTTTGTTACGCCGGCTTTCCGCGGGCGGTTCCGTGGCGCCCTCGGGAGCGGGCTCCCAGCCGAAGACGCTTCGCCCGCCATATTCATGCGAGCGGCGCCGCTCCTCTTCAATAAATTGCGGCCGAGACGGGCCAGTAGCGTTGCGCTCCAGACGCCGCGCGCGCTCGTCGAGCCGGCGAAGGGCGTCGAGCCTGTCGGCGTTTCCGAGCTTCGCCCTGCTGACCGCGCTTCTCAACACGTCGATCGTCTTGTCGTAGACGTCGATGGGAACCGGATAGGGATGGCGATCCTTGCCGCCATGAGCGAGCGAGAAGCGCGCCGGATCTGCGAAGCGGCAGGGGGCGCCGTGGACAACTTCCGCCACCATCGCGAGCGAGCGAACCGTGCGGGCGCCAACGCCTGGCACGAGCAGCAGATCGGCGAAGTCTTGTGGGCCCTGATCCGCGGCGGCGGCGAGGGCCCCGTGCAGCCTGCGAAGCATCACATCCTTGGGGCGGACGTCGTGATGGGCCGGCATGAAGAGGTGCGGGAGCGTGGTTTGCGCAGGCGCCGGCTCGGATTTGCCTTCGGCGGCGGCGACCTCACGCAGCAGGCCGTCCGGCCCGAGGTCGCGCAGAAGATCGAGCTGGCGCGCGCGCGAGGCGCTGGCCCTGTAATCGGTGAGATTGACGATTTCGCCCTGGTTCTCCCCATCGATGGCTGCGTGAGGCGCCTCGACGAAATCTTTCAGCCCTTCCGAGAGCCAATGATAGCGGCGGGCATAGCGCGTCTCGCCGTTCATCCCCTGCTGAACAACCACCCATTTGCCGTCGTCGGCTACGATGAATCCGTGCAGATAAATATCGAACCCGTCTTGCACGGCGGCGCTGTCCACCTTGGCGACAAGCCGGCTCGCCCGCGCAAGCGCCGCTCCATCGAAGCCCACGCGCGCGCCGATGGTCTTCAGCTCGAGCGGGGTTTGGCGAGAGCGCGCGCCGCGTCCGCCGCAGACATGTAGGCCAAGCTCTCCCGCGAGCGGCGTCAGGCCGCGTCTGAGCGCGCCGATCACGCTGGTGGTGACGCCGGAGGAGTGCCAATCCATGCCCATGACGGCGCCGAAGGATTGGAACCAGAACGGATGGGCGAGACGGCGCAGGAACTCGTCGCGGCCGTAATGATGCACGATCGCTTCGGCGATCACCGCGCCGAGGCGCGCCATGCGCTGGCTGAGCCACGCCGGAACGCGCCCGTAATGAAGCGGCAGATCGGCGCTGCCTGAACGTCGTGTCACGTTTGAATCCCGAAAGCGAGCGTGTTGGGCAGGATGTATCCGCTCGGGCGCGACATGCAAGGCCGTTATCTCCCGGCGCATCCGGCCTCAGCCTTTCGAGCGGCGCGGACATTCGGAACCTAATATTCTTTCGCCTCTCCCGAGAGCGTCTTTCTTTCCTCGTTTCTTCCTGAGCTTTTGCGGAACCCGCGTGAATTGGCGAGGGATGGATTTCGATGTGACAGACTGCGGGGTTTCGGAGTCGGCAAAATAGCGGGAGAAGCAAGAGCAGGGACAGTCCTGGACGATCGGTATGCGGCGGACTTGTTCACTGTTGTCGAAGATGCGTGAGTTGTAACGGGCGACATACCGGGGTTGTGTAATGTCTTGTGGTTTTTCCGCACTCCTTCCTGGGTAAGTAGTTTTACATACGTATAATACTGTATATGCTGCAAGCAGCTTGGCCTTATAATTTTGCTGTTAATCGCGGGTTCTCAGTCTTGACGGAGGTGATTAAATTTATCTTGCAACGAAAACTAATCCGGCTAAAGTTTAATTCCACGTTGTGTTGTGGTTTGCGTAGGGGGTTGCCATGATTGGAGAAGCTCAAGACGAGATCTTTTCGCGCGAGGAGATTTTCGCGAGCCAGAACTTATCCGACGCCTTCTCGCCGTCCGTCATCATCATCGAAACGAGAGCGCTTATCCGAGAATGCTTGGCCATGTGCCTGCAAAAAAAGCTCGGATTGCCAATCCTGACCTATCCGGACGTGGCGTCCTGGAGCCAGGACCCGACCGGCGCCTCCGCCTGCGTCATTATCCTCAGCGGCGTCGACAAGCAGATCGAGGCCGAGCAATCCGAGCTGATCCGGGAATTGTCGCAGTGGGAGAAAGAAGTCCCCGTCGTTCTCTTCTCGGACAATGAAAGCCGCAGCCACATCGCCAATAGCCTGCGCAGCGGCGCGAAGGGCTATATTCCGAGCGACACGCCGCTCGAAGTCGTCGCCAGGGCGATCAAGCTCGTTCTCGTGGGAGGCGTGTTCGTCCCGGCGAATGCGGTGATGGAAACGCGGCCGGAGGAGTCGAACGAGAGCATCCGCTGTGATGCAAAGTTCGATTTTACGGTCCGCGAAAACGATGTGGTCAAAGCCTTGCTCAAAGGCAAATCCAACAAGGTCATCGCCTATGAGCTGAGCATGAGCGAGAGCAGCGTGAAGGTTCACATCCGCAACGTCATGCGCAAGCTGCAAGTGCGCAACCGCACCGAGGCGGTGATCCGGATCGCGGAGATTGTTCGCGGCCAGACGGGGCAGCAGGAGGAAACGCCGACGTCCTACTGCGCGTAACACTCGTCCACGTAACAAAGGCCGCGACGCGAAAAGCGCGCGGCTTTTTCGTGCGTGGTCGCGGCGCTACCGGGTGAGGGCCGGTAGGACCGCAATGGGATCGAAGTGGTAATTCAGTCCCAGGCGCGCAATGTCTCCGCTGAACCGCGTGCTGGCTGTTAGGGCGGCTTTATTGGTGCGGCCGAGGAACTCGGTTGCGATCACGCCGGCGCCATATTGCGCGCGGCCAAGATCATAGTGCAGATACTCCGCCTTCAGGCTTATGTCGGGAGCGAATTTCCATTCGATGCCGCCGCCGAGAGTCCATCCAATCCGGCCGGCCGAATAACTGCCAACGGAACCCGTCGACTGAAGGAAAAGAAGCGTCGAGTCGGTTTGATGCGCCGTCAAGTTCTGAACCGTGGCGCCGCCATAGGCGAAGCCGCCGGTTCCATAGGCGAGCAGGGACGGCGTGACCAGGAAACCGCCGCGCATCCGTAGCGTGCCGAACCAGTCGAGCGTTTTCTCGCTGTGAACCGCCGTGCTGGAGGCCCCGGAGGGGACGCCGGCGACAGAGTTTGGCGCGAAACCAATGAAGCCGCCGCGGCCTTTTTGGCTCGCCCCCTGCAAATCCGCTTCGACGCCGAGGACATAATTGCCGATCAACCAATTATAGCCAGCTTGGCCGCCGCCCAGCGCGCCATTGGCGGAAGCGCTCGAGACGCCTGTCGCGCTTGCGGCCATGGAGCCGGCGAGATTGCCGGCAACGGCTCGGTCGATGTCGGCCTGGATTGGTCCCGCGGCCAGCGCGACCGACGGGGACGCGTCCCAGCCGTAACCGGCGTTGAGGCCGGCATAGAAGCCTTGCGCGAAGGCCGCCGGCGCCTGCGCCGGAGATTCGCCTGCCGGCCGTCCGAAGAAATAATTGAGACCCACGCGCACGACGTCGCCACGGAATTGCGTGTGCGCGCCAGGCAGGATGACGTTTGTGTCGCCGGTCAGGGTAAGGGTGGTGACAAGAGGAGAGAGCGCGTAGTTGACGCTTCCAAGATCATAATGAAGGTACTCCGCCTTCACGCTGAGATTGGGCGCAAACATCCATTCGAGACCGGCGCCGATCGTCCATCCGACTCTGAAGCCGGAGTAGCCGCCGGTCGCGCCGGCGGATTGCAGAAACGGGCCGAGTGGCGCGAAGGGCGCCCAATTCTGACGAACGAAGGTGCTCGCGCGCGCCTCGCCGTAAGCCACGCCGCCCGTTGCATAGGCCAGAAACCTCGGCGTAACGAGATAGCCGAGCCGCGCGCGCGTCGTTCCGAGCCAGTCGACGTTCTTCGTGTGGTCGATGCTTGTCGCTAAAGGCTCGACCGCGAACAGCCGGTTTTGGACGTCGACCTCGAAAAACGAAGCCCCGCCATTTGTGAGCGCATGCCGGGTTCGTGCGTTTGACCCCTGAATGTCGGTCTCCAGGCCGGCGACGACCTTGCCGAATTGCAAATTGTAGCCGGTCTGGGCGCCGCCGGCGAAACCGCCGCCGGCTTCGATCGCTCGGCCTCTCAGACCATTCGCCGACGCGAGCCAATGGGGAACGAGCCCCGTAAAAAACGTGTCGATGCCCGTCCAGAGCGGCACGCCGGCCGTCGCGATCTCGGGCCTCGGATCCCAAGTGTAGCCGGCGTTCAAACCTGCGTAGAAGCCCTCCCATAAAGGGGAGGCGGGCTTTTCATCCGGCGGGCCCTTTTTGAAAATGCCGCTTGGCGCGGCCGGCGTCGCCTCGGGCGCGAAGGGGTCGCCCGCGAAGCGCATATTGTAAGTCACATTGGTGCGATAGCCGCTGTTGCGAAACGGAATGTTCGACAAATCGCGACCGACCTCGATCGAGAGCGACTCGCCGAAGGGCGTGCCCGTGAAATTCGTATCGGTCCGCACGCCGCCGCCGAAGGTCTCGGCCCATATATGCCGGAAAAATCCCGGCGAGCGCTCTTCGCGCACGCCGCTGCCCCAGGCGCCGAACACGTAAGGCGACACCAAATGATTATAGCCGAGCAGCGCGAGATTGACCGGCCGTGACAGCTCGGCGCGGGCTGTGACGCCGCGGTCGACGTTGAGCGTGCCCGACGCATAGCCCGACACCGCTTCCGGGCCGTCGAGCAAAAAGTTTTCCGGGATCATGAGCGGCTTGCCGAAGCTCGTTTGCAGGCGGCCGATCGCGGAGAAGATGAAGTTTTCCGGCAGGCCGACGTCGAGGCGGCCTTTCAGATTGAGCCGGTCGAAACTGGGGCTCGCGCCAAGGCGCGACAGCGGCGGGCCAAAGGCGAAGTCCGTGCTGTCCAAACGGCCGCCAAGGCCCCGCCCATAAGCGATAAGACCCGCAAAGGTCGCGTTCTCCAGCCAGGGGATGCGGTATTTGACGTCCGCGGACAGCCTCAGGACATTGTAGCGGTCTCGGAAAACATCCTGGATCGGAGACGGGAAAGGCGCCCAGGCCGGTTGAATGAAGCCGAGCGGCAGGGGGCGGTAACGGTAGCGGTTGTTGATGTGCTCGGCGTCCGCCTGAATGCGCAGGGTGAGGTCGGTTGTGAGGAAAAGCGGATAGGCGACGCGGGCATAGACGCGGTCGAATCTTCCCGTGACGCGCTCCCCCGCAAAGAGAAGCTCGTCTGGAAGCGTGGAGAAATAGGGAGACGGGCGGGATCGCGCCATGAGATAGCCGGCGCCGAAAACCAGGCCGTCGGCCCCGATGGGCACAAAAACATCGGTGCTATAAGCTTCGCTTTTTGAGGTTCCGCTGAAATAGCGCTCGAAATCCGGCGTCGACGAAACCGCGCCAGCGATTTGTTCGCCCAACCCCAGGGCGTTGTTCAGCGCGAAGGTCTGCGCAAACTCCCACGTCCCATATTCCTTCGGCAGCCGATTGGTAATCGCGCTCGCGCCCGCGACGCGGCTTTCTACCACCGCGACATTCAGAGAATAGCCGTCACGGGAATCGAGCGGCGTCGTCGAGGCTTGGCCGCTGACGCCGGCGATGGCGCCGACGAGCAGGGTGCGTCGCTGATACTCGGCGGCCGCCAGATGGCGCTGGCCGACGAGCGGTTGCAGCCGGGCGCGCACAAGCTCGCGCGCGCGTTCGGGAACGGCGGAGAGTTCGAGCTTCTCGATGACGCCGTCGGTGACGTCGAGCTTTACCACGCCATCGGCGAAGTCGGGGCGCGGCGCCGAAAGCGTCGCAAGCGGAAAGGACTTCGAATAGGCGGCCTGAAGTTCGGCGGCCGCCTGATAAATTTCGGCGAGGCTCAGCCGTTTGCCCTGGAGCTTCTGAACGAGCGCGGCGTTCTGCTCGGCAAGCTCGGGGAACGCGCCTGCAATCGTCACGACGCGCACGGTGACGAATTTCTTGTCCGCCGCCTTGGGCATTTGGAGGCCGGCGCGCCCATGCGAGGCCACCGTTTGCAGCTCGCGCTCCTGCGGCAGCTTTGCCGCAGGCGCGAGAACCGTCGGGTTCAATACTTGCGCGCGAGCCATGGACGCCGGCCATGCGACGCCTGCGGCGCAGGCGGCCAGACAATAAGCGCCAGGACCGAGGCGGCGACGCTTCGAGCACTTCTGGTTCTTAGCCAAAGGTTTCTTTGCCTGTTTTCGGGAAGGATTGCCTGGGGCGGGGGAGACCATCGCGTAACTCTAAGCGCCGTCACGACGACCGCGCCAGTATTAGAATGGATAATGATGGTCGTTTTCGTGCGCTGCGCTGTTTTTGCAACAGGAAAATACGTAGTTATACGTATTTCTATGTATTTATACTTAGAAGAGCCGAGCCGCGGCGTTGACCCAATGGCCGCGCCCTTATGGGTCGGAAGCAGGCGCTCGGGTCGAGAAGTCTGGAAATTACTAAGTTTCATCCAATCCAAAAGGGCGCCTATGAGGTTGGCGCTTCCGGGAATAGGCTCGTTTTTGCATTGACGAAGTAAAATCTAAAAAACATCGAGTAAACAAGGGAGCTACTCATGAGAAAACTGCTGGCGTTATCCGTGGCTTTTTGCTGTTTCTCCGGCGCCGCCCTGGCAAGCTCATACGGCTCGATCACACAGTTCGTCGGGGGCGTCGACGGCGCCCTTGCGCTCCAGCAAGCTCAAATCGGGCAAAACACAGGGAAGGGCACGGATAACTTGGCGCACATCGGCCAATATATTTTCGGCGCGTCGGCAGGCTCTGTCGTCATCCAAAACGCGACCATCAATCAGATCACGGTCGCCCCCCTGTCTCCATTCTCGAACGGCTTCTGAGGAATTAGGGCTTCCGACGCGAACCAGGTCGCGGCCGTTTCATCAGCCGCGGCCAACCGGCCGTCCAAGCTGGAGCAAAGCATGCGCTCTATCGCCATTGCCGCCGTTCTTTGCGGCGGAACGCTCGCAGCCAACGCCGAGCCTCTCCAGTTCAATGAAATTTACTGGTTCGACTCCCCGCAGATCAGCGTCATTGCCGCCGTCCAGATCGGGCCGGGCGTGGGCATCGCCGCTCGCCAAGGGAGCGCGGTCAATATTTTCCGAGCCAATCAGATCGCTCCCGTCTCCTATGCCGACGTAACCCAGATGGGCTATGTAAACCGCGCGACGGTCATGCAGATCGCACCGGGCCAGCCTTTCGTCGGTGCCCTACAGTAGCGGTTTCATCCAGGGCGTCGGCGCGCCAGAAAAACAATGAAACGCGGCGAAGCTCTGTTTGGAGCGCGGGGCGCAACCTTTAAGCGGTTGTTCGCCCCGCAACCGCATTGGCAAATGCGTTTCGAGCAGGCAATCTCATCGCTTCTCGCAGCACGCGGGTGATGGAGAAACGCGATGCCGGAGTTTCTTCGGGGAACGATGTACGGGCTGGCGCTTTGTGTAGCGGCGCTCAGCGCCGCAAGCGCTCAGACGATCGACCTCTCGGCGTCCAAGGTGGTGGATTTGAGCCACCCTTTCGACGCCGACACGATCTACTGGCCGACCGAGCCGACAGGCTTCCAGCTCAAGCAAGAGCACAAGGGCTTAACCAAGGGCGGTTTCTTTTATTACTCGAACGCCTTCTGCTCTCCCGAACATGGCGGCACCCATATCGACGCGCCGATGCATTTCGCAGAGAGCCGCTGGACCAATTCGGACATCCCGCTCGATCGCTTAATTCGCCCGGCGGTGGTCATCGATATTTCTGAGAGCGCGGCGAAAAACGCGGATTACGCGCTCACGCCCGCAGACGTCTCAGCGTGGGAGCAGGCGAACGGCCGCATTCCCGACGGCGCCATCGTGCTCTTGCGCACGGGATGGAGCGCGCGCTGGCCGGATCGCAAGGCCTATCTCGGCGACGATACGCCGGGCGCGGTCGATCATCTCCATTTCCCGTCTTTCGGCGTCGAGGCCGCCGCCATGTTGGTCGCTGAGCGGCATGTGTCGCTCATAGGCGTCGATACGGCGAGCGTCGACGTCGGCGCGTCCAAGGACTTCCTCGTGCATCGCGCCATCGGCGCAGCGAATGTTCCCGGCCTCGAAAACTTGGCCAATCTCGATCAGCTACCGGCGACGGGCGCGATTATCATGGCGATGCCGATGAAGATCGCGAAGGGGTCGGGCGCTCCGGCGCGGGTCATCGCTTTCGCGCCGCGCTGAGAGCACGACTTGTGCGAGATCCGGCTGATTTGGTTCGGCGTCATTCCCGACGCTCGCGCAGCGAGTGATCGGGAATCCAGAGCCAAGGCGGCTTATCGTGGCTCTGGATTCTTGGCCAGGCTCTCAGCCCGCCGGGAATGTGACATGCATGCGCGTTGTTCAAACGAAATCGTATCACTCGCGATGGAAGTTTTCGAAGACCGAAACCAGCGGATGGGTTTCGATGGAAACCTCGCCCGTGAAAGGGTGATCGTAGGAGACAATGACAAAAAGGCCGAGAAAGACGATGGCGGCGAGACCTCCTGTCATTGTCACTTGCGCGCGAAAATTTTCGAGTCCGAAGAAATAGGTGAAGCCGACTGTGAGCAGCGCGCCGAAAATCAGCATCGTCCACAGCGCCGGCGAAACGACGCCCATTGCAAGATGCAGCCGCCCCCGCCGCGCCTGGGTGATATTGCCCAGCTCTCTCATGATCTCGGCGCCGACTGCAACTGGCTTGTTTTCGCCCAGCCGCGTGGCGGCGGCGTAAACCTCATCGAGCGCCTTGGCCGCTTCGCGGCTTTCCGCGCCTTGGGCCATGCGCGGCCATTCGTCTTCGACGACGACCCTCAAATAGGCGTCCACTGCCGCGCGGGTCGCAGCGGCGTCGGCGTCCGGACCCTTCGAGAGGCGGTACAGCGTCGCCGAGGCTCCGGCCTCTTGCAGCACGAGAAGCTCCGTTTCGCTGAATTTCTCCCAGACCGAGATAATCGCGAAGGCAAGAATCACGGCGTAGATCACGCCGACGGTCGCGAAGTTGAAGCCGGCGACTTCATTATTTTTGACGAGCAGCGAAAGCGGATAGCGCTTGCGCACGACGATCGGGCCGACCATGGCGAGCGCCGTCGGCAACAACACAATAAAAAACGCCCCGAGCCACACGGGAAGCGAGCAAAGGAAAAGCAGCAAGTTATCACTCCGCAAAAATCTAGCGTTGGCGTCAAGCGCGATTCAGGCTGAAGCGCCACAGCTTGTCAAATCGCAAAAATCCCGGGCGATCGGAATGTTTACGGTTAATTAATTCTTTTCAATTTTGCTCGAATGCGCGGGAGCATTCGATTCGGCTTCATCGGAGAAGGCCCGCGCAGACGATTTGAGGCGCCCATGAATCGCTTGGAGCTCAGAACCGCGGCCGGCCCTGCGGCCCCCAACGCCAAAAGGGGCGGGGCCCGAAAAGTCTACGACGATCTCGCAGGCTCCGCTTTGCTGCGCCGCGCCGGAAAGGCGAGCATTGCGCCTGCGCGTCTGGGCGATCAGGGTACGACGCTTCTCACGTCCCGTCGCAAGAGCGAGCCTGAGGACCGCGTCGGCGCGCAATTGCGCAATTTCTACCAGACGCTTTTGCGCGAACCGGTTCCCGAAAGACTCATTACCCTTGTCGAGGGCCTCGAGTCGAAGGGCCGTTGAGCGCGCGCCTATAAGACGACGACGCGCGTTCCCTTGGACACACGGCCGTAGAGGTCGATTACATCCGCGTTCAGCATGCGGATGCAGCCCGAGGACACAGCCTTGCCGATCGTGTCCGGCTCATTGGTGCCGTGGATTCGGAAAAGCGTGTCTTTGGCTCCCTTGAAGAGATACAGCGCCCGCGCGCCGAGCGGATTGTCCATGCCGCCTTCCATGTGATCTGGAAGATCAGGCCGGCGCAGCAGCATTTCCTTCGGCGGCGTCCATCCCGGCCAATAGGCCTTTCGGCCGATTTGCGCGGCGCCTTTCCAGGCGAATCCTTCACGTCCGACGCCGACCCCATATTCAATGGCCTGGCCCCGGCCGACCGACAGATAGAGCTTGCGCGCCTTCGTATCGATCGTGATCGTATTGGGCGTCTGGCCTGTTGGGTCGTCGACAAGGTTTTTCGTCGAGACGCCGGGGTCGACCTGTGCGTCGAAATCGAGCGGCGTCGAATAGGCTGGGTCGGCGTCCGGCGGCAATGCGGCCATGCGCGCCCCGGGGCGTCGTTGGGCGCGCGAGGGCGGCGGCGGCTCTAAGTCCCTTTCGGGCCCGTAAGCCCCGTAATCGCGCTCCTCCGGCGCCAGGCCGCGCCTCGGGAGCGTGCGCGTCGGGCGGTCGAATTCGCCGCTGTAAAGGTCGGGCTCGGCGTAATAGTCGCCCTGGCGGCCGCGGTCATAAAGATAGGGATCGCTCGGCTCGCGCGTGTAATATTGCGCCAGCGCCTCGGGCGTCTGACCGAGGTAGAGCGAAAGACCGGCGAGAACCAGCATGAGGGAGTTGCGGCGTCTCAACATCCTTATCCGTCTTTTGGGAGCAAGCAGCGACGCGCGGAAGCGCGAGGCAGACTGCATTTATCTCTGAAATCGCGGCGAAAAGGGGACGAACCGGGGGCGCTTGCCGTTTGGCGCAGACGCCGCCGGGCCGAGCGGCGCCGGGGCTTGATCTATTGCTACTGTCGAAAGCTTGCGCCGGGCGCTCCCGCAGGGGCCGGCAGCCCGCGCGCGCGGGCCAATTCCGGGAACTTGCGGCGCTCCGGCGACAAGCGCCTGCACGGCGCTCACCTCGCGCCGCCGGCCCCTTTTTGTCAGCAGATGCGGAACAACCGTTGGAGGCCTCCGGTTGATCCGTGGGAATTGGAGGGGCTCCAAGCGAGGGTCGATAGATGCCGCTCTTTAGACGAAACAAGGACTACGCGAGCAGCCTCAACTCCGCTGCCCGACAGGCGATCTCCGCTTCCGATCAGTTGGGACGTATGGCGGAGGAAGGAGTCGAACAGGCCTCGGCCGCCCTCGCCAATGTCCGCGATCAGAGCCAGCAAGCGGTGGAAGACGCGAGCGAAGCCTTCTCGGACCTGCGCTCGACGGTGGAGACCTCGGTCCGCGCCCAGCCGATAACGGCTCTGCTGATTGCGGCGATCGCCGGGATTGCGGTGGGGGCGTTTATGCGGCCAGGGAGATAAGAGGCGTCTGGCAACCAATCGTTTCACGTCTGGAGCGCGAGGCGTCCTGCGCCTCGGCTCTCCCGAAGTTTGGGCCTCAGCCAATGCTCGAGAGGCTCTGCAGCAGAAAGCCGCCGAATAGCAGAAGGCCGGCGTCGCGGTTCGAGCGGAAGAGCTTCAGCGCGAGCCCCGGCGGCGCGTCCTCGCGCGTGAGCGACGTCTGCCACGCAAGATGCGCGACATAGGCCGCGACGCCCAGATAAGAGAAAATCCCGCCGCCGCTTCCATAGGCCGCGAGCGCCGCGCAAAGCGCGGAGCCGGCATAGAGCCCCCCGACCGCCAGCTTAACCTGCGCGCCGAAAAGCCGCGCCGTCGAGCGGATGCCGGCGATGGCGTCGTCGCGCACGTCCTGCAGCGCGTAAATCGTGTCGAAGCCGATCGTCCAGAGAATGCAGCTCGCGTAAAGGAGCAGCGCCGGCAGGCCGATAGCGGCCGTCTGCGCCGTCCAGCCGAGCATGGCTCCATAGGCAAAGGCGAAGCCGAGGATCGCCTGGGGCCAGGAGGTGAAGCGCTTGGCGAAGGGATAGACCGCCACGATCAGCACCGACAGAAACCCGAGCGCGATGGTGTAGCCATTGAAGGAAAGCAGCACGGCAAGGCCGATGAGACATTGCGCGACGATGAACCACAGCGCCGCGCGCGGCGAGACGCGCCCGCTGGCGAGGGGGCGATTGCGCGTGCGCTCGACCTGGGCGTCGATCTTGCGGTCGACATAGTCGTTATAGGTCGAGCCGGCGCCGCGCATGACCACGGCGCCGATAAAGAACAGCGTCAGATGCCAGAGATTGGGCGCGCGATGCAGCGCCGCCGAGGCGAGCGCGCTGCCTTCCCAGCAGGGGAGCAGCAGCAGCCACCAGCCGATGGGCCGGTCGAGCCGCGCGAGCTGGACAAAGGGCCGCAGCCATTCCGGCGCGAAGCGCCAGAGCGGGTGGTTGGTCTGTGCGTCGGGGAGGGCGGCTCCCGCGCCGCCGTCTTGCTGCGCGAGGCTCACAGCGGACCAGAAGGCAGCTTGGGCGGCGCGCCCATGCCGCCGTTAGCCGCTTGCTCGCGCTGCTGTTGCATCATCTGCTTCATTTTCGCGGCTGCGGAGCAGGCCTGGGAGGCGAAATTCTTCGTTTTCGCGCCGGCCTGCTTGAATCCCTCGACGACATTATCCGGAATGTTGCACCATTCCTTGTTCTTGGTCATGTAGCCGAGCATCTCGCTCTCGACGGCGGCGAGCTTTTTGGCGGCCGGGCAGGCGGCGTTAGGGTCCATCTTGCCCTTGCCGGCCTTGCCGAGATTGTTGAGCACCTGGATTTGCGCCATGCGGCGCTCCGTCAGCTTCTGGAAATCCTCCTGGCAGGACTGCGCATCGGCGGCGCCCGCGCTGGCGAGCAGCGCCAGGACGGATAGGCTCGCGACCGAGCGCAAGAAAGAGGAGGCGCTGATCTTCATTTGTTTGGATCCGCTTTCAATAGCTTCATTCTGTTAACAGCAGGCTTGCCGTTCGCGCAAGTTTTGGTCAACCTGTCCGCGAACAAAGCGGCGCCTTCATGGCGGCGGCATTGCGGCGGACACCGCGCGCCTAGTCGGGACACCATCTTGTCACATTACGATTTTTCAGCGCAACGGCTCTTCGTGGAGGCGGATCTGGCGCCGGGCGCGGACGTCGTTCCGCCGCCGGAGGCGCTCAATTACCTCTTGAACGTGCTGCGGCTTCGCGAGGGCGACGCCATTCTTCTGTTCAACGGGCGGGACGGCGAGTTCCTCGCGCATCTTTCTGCGGTGACGCGGCGCGCTGCGACATTGCGGGTGGAGAAGCTTTTACGGCCGCAGACGCCGCTCGCCGATCTCGACTATTGCTTTGCGCCCCTGAAGCAGGCGCGCCTCGATTACATGGCGCAGAAGGCCACGGAAATGGGCGCGGGGCGTCTTGTTCCCGTCATCACCAATCGCACGCAGGTTCGCCGCGTCAATTCGGCGCGGCTGCGGGCGAATGCGGTAGAGGCCGCGGAGCAATGCGGCGTGCTTGCCGTCCCGGAAGCTTCGGAGGCGGTCGATCTCGCTGATTTTTTGGTCAGCTTTCCGGAGAAAAGACTGCTCGTGTTCTGTGACGAGGACGCGCCGATCGCCAATCCCGTCACAGCGCTTTCGGGGCGGTCGGGGGAGGGCGTCAGCGTCCTCATCGGTCCTGAAGGCGGGTTCGACGAACAGGAGCGCGCCGCCATCGCGCGCCTCTCGAATGTCGCGCGACTCTCTCTTGGGCCGAGGGTGCTGCGCGCCGACACGGCGGCGGTTGCGGCGCTGGCGATCGTTCAGGCCGCAATCGGCGATTGGGATGGTAAAGCTCTGTAACGAATCATTAATCGATCGCGTGCCGTATACGAAAAATAAATTTCGTCGTGTTGTTTTTCCACAACAGTGAAAGCACGCAGAAGGCCGGGACACGATCCCGCCACGATGTTTGGGTCTAGTGCCGGAATCGCGGAAACGAGCCGCGCGCAACTGCGCGTAGATTCTTTTCTGCTCGAGATTTCTGGGCTCGCGATTGAGACGACGCTTTGTCGTCCAATCTGAAGAGAGGCTGATCGCCTGATGATGTTCGCCAATGTCCGCCCCCTTGCGCCGCTCGGCCTTATCGTGGGTCTCGCAATTGGCGCGTCGCTCGACGCGGTTCCGGCCAATGCCGAGTCGTCGAATAATTGTGCGCGCTATGGCGCGAACTATGTCGCGGTCTCGGGTTCGAGCGGGTGCGTGAAGATCGGCGGGCATGTGCGCGTCGACATTCCACGCGCCCCCGCCGCCGCAGCCGCCCCGATGGGTTATGCGGCTTTGGGCGACGGCGTGCAGCGCGCGTCTCATCTTCAGCCAATGGCGCCGTTCGGTCTCAACGACCTCTTCCCGCGCTGACGGGAAGATCATCCCGCGCTTGGCCGCGGGATTTTTTAGCTCACAGTGGGATAACGCAGTCCCTGAAGGCGCCGTCGACGGAGCCGCCCCAAGCGCCATGAAAGGCCTCGAGGCGCAGTTGCGCCAAGGTGCGGCCTTCCGACACGATCTTCTGGAGCGGCGCCAGATAGATCGTTTCGTCAGCGCCTTCCGCATTCACGCGCGCGCGTCGCTTGAGGCCCGCCTCCGCTAGGGCGAGCACGTCGCGTCCGATCTCCCGCAAGCTGCGGCCGTCGATCGTCGCGTCGAGCGCGAGACTGGGAACATCCTCGCGTAGTTGCTGCCGGGCCGCGGCGCTCCATTCCTTGGTGAGCTGGCGCGCCTGGTCGAGCGCGGCGCTGTCGTAGAAAAGTCCGGCGAAGAGCGCGGGCAGGGCGGTCATATGGGCGCGCGGGCCGCCGTCGGCGCCGCGCATTTCGAGATAGGTCTTGATCCGGACCTCGGGGAAGATCGTCGAAAGATGATTCGCCCAATCGGACATGACGGCGCGTTCGCCGGGCAGTTGCGGCAGACGGCCATCGAGCAGGTCGCGGAAGCTCGCGCCCGCGACATCGTGATAGACGTCGCCCCGCTTGACGAAATACATCGGCACGTCCAGCGCGTAATCGACGTAGCGCTCGAAGCCGAACCCCTCCTCGAAGGCGAAAGGCAGCATGCCGGTTCGATCCGCGTCGGTGTCGAGCCAGATATTCGAGCGCTCGGATAGCCGCCCGGTCGGCTTGCCGTCCAGGAACGGCGAATTGGCGAAAAGCGCGGTGACGAGCGGTTGCAGCGCGAGCCCCACCCTCACTTTCTCGACCATGTCCTTTTCGCTGACGAAGTCGAGATTGGCCTGGATCGTCGCGGTGCGAAACATCATGTCGAGGCCGCGCGCGCCGACCTTCGGCATATAGGCGGCCATGATCTTGTAGCGCTGCTTGGGCATGACCGGCGTCTCGGCGCGCGACCATTTCGGGCTGGCGCCGAGATCGAGAAATTGGACGCCCAAGGAATGCGCGACGCCGGCCAGCGCCGAAAGATGCGCGCCGAGCTCGGCGTCCGTCGCGTGGATGTCGAGCAGGGGAGCGCCCGAAAGCTCGAATTGCCCGCCCGGTTCTATCGAGATCGCGCCGCCGCCGTCCGTCTGGGCGAGCCCGATGAGCGCGTCTCGGTCCATGATCGGCTCCCAGCCGGTCGCTTCCTGGACGCCTTCGAGCAGGCGGCCGACGCCGCAGCGTCCGCCGTCACAGCCATAGGGAACCGGCGCAAGCAGATCGGAGTAGAAGGCGATTTTTTCGTGTTCCGTGCCGACGAGCAGCGGCGCGCCGGCGCTTTTGCAACCGGCCGCGAGCCATTCAACGAGCGCGTCCCGGGACGCAATCGGCGTCGAGTCAGTTACGTCGCGAGCCATTTTTGACTTAATTTTCCGTCTGATAGAGGTCGTGGCGACCAAAAGAGCGCGCGGTGAAGGAAGGCAGGGCCGCGCCAAGTTTCAGGATACGCGAGAGGCTGGCGTGGCGCCAAGCGGTCGGCGCAGATGGATGCCGTAAAAGCCGATTGGATGCAAGAGCGGGCCGCGGCGCCGCTGGCGCCAGGATTGCTGATCGGGCCGGGCGGCGGCGGGGCTCCTAGATTGGGAGCGTCGCAATTAAGCGTTTGGAGAGTTTTCCTGCTTAATCTTTTGCCAAAGGAGGCCCGATGCGCAGCTTGTTTCATCGATTTATTGCAGGCGAGGGCGGGGCTACCGCTATTGAATATGCGGTGATTGCTTCTCTTGTTTCCATCATCATTATCGGCGGGGCGACGGCCATCGGCACGAAAATGTCGACCTTGTACTACGACAAGGCCGCCGCCGGACTCAAATAGCTCGGATGACGCCTGGCGCGCCGCGCCGGGACAAAACGCAGCGGGCGCCTATTGTCGGCGTCGCCGTTTCCCAAAATCCTGCAGGCAGACTTCCCAAACGGGGGATTCGCCGGCCCGGCGGGCGCTCGCGTCCCGGCCGCAGCTTTTTGACTCTGCGCGCTTTCTGATCGCTCGCACGACTCCATGCGCGCGGAAAGCGCGCGAGCAGCCTCCCGCCCAGCGCCTTGGCGGCCGGCTTGACAGACTCGGACCGGCGCCACATTGCTTCGCCCCAATCGACGCCAAATATGGGCGGACGTCCAGACGGGCGAGACGCCACTCGAGCCGCCGGCGCAGCCGCGCGGCGCCCATTGCCGAAGGCGCCCAAATGAATGCTCAGCCACGCGGAATGAAACCGCCGCTCAAGATTTTCCTGTGCTCGCCCCGCGGCTTCTGCGCGGGCGTCGTGCGCGCTATCGACGCCGTCGAGCGCGCCCTCGCCAAATATGGCCCGCCGGTCTATGTGCGTCACGAGATCGTACATAATCGTTACGTGGTGGAGTCGCTGAAATCCAAGGGCGCGGTGTTCGTCGAGGAGCTCGACGAAATCCCGCAGACCGACGCGCCCGTGATTTTCTCCGCCCATGGCGTGGCCAAATCCGTCTCCGCCGAAGCGCAGGAGCGCAAGTTTTTGGCCATCGACGCCACCTGTCCGCTCGTCACCAAGGTGCATCGCGAGGCGGAAATCCACTGGAAGCGCGGGCGGCGCGTGCTGCTCGTCGGCCACTCGGGCCATCCGGAGGTCGTCGGCACGATGGGGCAGCTCCCCGAGGGCGCGGTGGTGCTCGTCGAATCCGTCGAGGATATCGACGCTTTGAGCCTTCCGGACGAGAATAATCTGGCCTATGTGACCCAGACCACCCTGTCGCTCGACGACTCTCAGGAAATCGTCAATGCGCTGACGAAGCGCTTTCCCAAGATCGTCGGTCCGCACAAGGAAGACATCTGCTACGCGACGACCAACCGTCAGGCGGCGGTCAAGCAGGTCGCGCCCACTGTCGATGCGGTGATCGTCGTCGGCTCGCCGAATTCCTCGAATTCGCAGCGCCTGCGCGAAGTGGCGGAGCGGGCCGGCGCCCCCGCCCAGCTCGTGCAGGGCAGGCGCGAGATCGACTGGTCGATCTTCAGCAATATCGCCTCACTGGGCATCACCGCCGGCGCCTCTGCGCCGGAAGTTCTCGTCGAGGAAATCATGGACGCTTTCGCCGAGCGCTATGACATTACCGTGGAAACCGTCTCGACGGCCGACGAGAGCGTCTCCTTCCCGTTGCCGAAGGAGCTGCGGGCGCTCGCCTGACAGGCGGCGCTCCGGAAAGAACCCAATGGCCGTTTACACGCAGGTTGACGACGCGGAGCTGCTCGCTTTCCTCGCGACCTATGACATCGGCGACCTCCTCTCCTGCAAGGGCATCGCCGAGGGGGTCGAGAACTCCAACTATTATCTGCACACCAGCGCCGGAAGCTTCATCCTCACCCTCTATGAGAGGCGCGTGGCGGAGGCGGACCTGCCGTTTTTTCTCGGGCTGATGGAGCATCTCGCGCGGCGCGGCGTCACCTGCCCGCTGCCGGTGCCCAACCGGGCCGGCAAGCCGCTCGGGCGCCTCGCGGGGCGGCCGGCGGTCATTGTCACTTTCCTGGACGGCTATTCGGTGCATCACCCCGAGGTCGCGCATTGCGCGGCGCTCGGCGCGGCGCTGGCGCAGTTGCATCTCGCCAGCGCGGATTTTCCGCTGCGCCGCCCGAATGCGCTCTCGGTCGAGGCCTGGCGCCCGCTTTTCGCGCCCGCCGCCGCGCGCGCCGACGAAGTTGAGCCGGGGCTGCGGGAGACGGTCGAAGCCGAGCTCGATTATCTGGAGCAGAACTGGCCGCGCGATCTACCGAGCGGCGTGATCCACGCCGATCTTTTCCCGGACAACGCCTTCTTCTTGGGCGGTAAGATCTCCGGGGTGATCGACTTCTATTTCGCCTGCAACGACGCCTACGCCTACGATCTTGCGATCTGCCTGAACGCCTGGTGCTTCGACGAGGCGCATCGCTTCGACATCGAGAAGGGCGCCGCGCTTCTCTCTGCCTACCGCCGCGTTCGGCCCCTGGATGGCGCGGAGCTCGACGCTTTTCCCACTCTCGCGCGCGGGGCGGCGATGCGTTTCCTTCTCACGCGCTATGTCGATTGGCTGGACGTGCCGAAGGGCGCGCTCGTGCGTCCCAAGGACCCGCGCGAGTATCTGGCCAAGCTTCGTTTCCATCAGACGGCCGGCGCCTTTCTATGACGCGCCGCGTGGCGATCTGGACGGACGGGGCTTGCTCCGGCAATCCCGGCCCCGGCGGCTGGGGCGCGATCTTGCGCTTTGGCGAGGTCGAAAAGGAAATCTGTGGCGGCGAGCCGCAAACGACGAACAACCGCATGGAGCTGATGGCCGCGATCATGGCGCTGGAGGCGCTGACGCGACCCTGCGCAATCGATCTCTACACCGACTCTCAATATGTGCGTGGCGGCGTCACCTCCTGGATCAAGAACTGGAAAACGCGCGGCTGGAAGACCGCGGACCGCAAGCCGGTGAAGAATGTCGAGCTCTGGCAGCGGCTCGAAGCCGCCGAGGAGCGTCACGACGTCGCCTGGCATTGGGTGCGCGGCCATGCGGGGGACGAGATGAACGAGCGCGCCGACGCCCTCGCGCGCGCCGGCATGGCGCCTTTCCTGCGCCAGAGGCGCGCGCCCGGGTGAGCCGGGCTTGCACGGCGCCCGCGCAAGCCTATCTCTTGATTAATCCCGGGTTTTCTCTTCTCCGGACCCTAGGGGCATGGCCGTGGCCGCGCCCCTTTTTTTCGGGCCTTCGGACCGCGAGCCTTCAGGCTCGCTTTGAGAATAGCGAGCCTGAAGGCTCGCGGTCCGCGCCGCCAGATTTCGCTGCGGGCCATCCTGCTGTAAATTTATCGCCGGAGGCGCGTCGCTGCGCCGGGGAGCGAAGATGAACAGGCATTTTCTCGCGCGCGCCGCCCTTGCGGCGCTCCTCATCGCAACGCCGCTTCATGCGCAGGATATGCTTCAAGGCGTCGATCTTTCGCAGCCGGCCTATTCGCAATCCGAGATGACGCGCGCCGAGGTCGAAGCGGCGCTCGACGCTCGGAACATGGATTTCTCGGGAAAGAGCCTCAACGGCCTCGACCTCTCCCGTCTCGATCTTTCGGGCGCCAATTTCCGCGCGGCGCGCCTCAACAAGGTTCGGCTGTCCAGCGCGAAGCTCGATGGCGCCGTTCTCGACCAGGCCTGGCTGATCGAGGCCGATCTTACCGGGGCCTCGCTGAAGGGCGCGCAGGCCTTCGCAGCGCAGATGCAGCGGATGAACGCCGATGGCGCCGATTTCTCCGGCGCGCGCCTCGCTGGCGATCTAACCGGCGCCTCGCTGCGCGGCGCGAGGTTCGATCACGCAGATCTCTCCGCGGATATGAAGAACCAGTCCATGGGGCTGATGCGCGCGGTCTTGCGTTCGGCGCATCTCGAAAACGCCTTGCTGCGGAAAGCCAATCTGATGAGCGCCGATTTGCGTTTCGCCCATGCCGCCGGCGCCGACTTCAGCGACGCAAATCTCGCGAACGCCGACGCCTCGGGGGCCGATTTCACCGGGGCGATTTTCGCCGGCGCCAATACCAAGGACCTCGATCTCGACTCCGCGCAAATCGACGCGGCGACGGAAGGCGCGCTTCAAAAGGCGCAGCATCTCGACCGCGCGCGCCGCCAATGACCGATGGCCCCATCCGCATCGGCGTCGATCTTGGCGGAACCAAGATCGAAGCAATCGCGCTCGATGCGGCCGGCGCCATTCTCGCCCGCCGCCGCGTGGCGACGCCGGCGCATGATTATGACGCGATCATCCGCGCCGTCGCGACGCTCGTTCTCGACATCGAAACTGAGACCGGCCGGCGCGGCCTGGTGGGGGTCGGGGCCCCCGGTTCGATCTCGACGCATACGGGGCTCGCGAAAGGCTCCAACACGCAATGCGTCAACGGCAAGCCGCTCGACGTCGATCTGTCGCGGGCGCTCGACCGGCCTGTGCGCGTCGAGAATGACGCCAATTGCTTTGCGCTCTCGGAGGCGATCGACGGCGCGGGGCAGGGCGCGCGCGTGGTCTTCGGCGTCATCATCGGCACAGGCGTTGGCGGCGGCGTCGTCGTGGACGGCAAGATCATCGCCGGCCGTAATCACATCGGCGGAGAATGGGGCCACACGCCGCTCCCCTGGATGCAGCCCGACGAATATCCCGGCGCCCATTGTTTCTGCGGACATGACGGCTGCATCGAGACTTTTCTGTCCGGGCCGGGCCTCGCGCGCGACTATGAGCGCCGCGCCGGCGCCTCGGCGACAGGCCAGGAGATCGTCGCGCGCGCCGAGCGCGGGCAGGCGGCGGCCATCGCCGCGCTCGACGCCTATCAAGACCGTCTTGCCCGCGCCCTCGCCATGGTGATCGATATTCTGGACCCGGATGTGATCGCGCTCGGCGGCGGCGTTTCGAATATTGCGCGCATCTATGACGGGCTCACTGCGCGCGTCGCGGGCCATGCCTTCACCGACGCGCTGGATACGAAGATTCTGCGCAATGTTCATGGCGACTCCGGCGGCGTGCGCGGCGCGGCCTGGTTGTGGCGGGAGGCGTGAGGAGACGCTGGGGCATTGCCACTGAGCGACAAAAAACCTATTGCCTCGGACGTCGCGCCGCTGGGCGCGGATAGGCGCAGTCGTCACGCTTTCGAGCAATCAGGAAAGTCAGCAGACATGGGCGCCGGCGGCGATACCCCCAACCCCTTTAAGAAACTGGCTTTTCTCTCGTCCGGCACGCCGCAGGCCGAGGAGGCGCGCGTGCGGCTCGTCGAGAAATATGGCGACATTCCGCCGGAGGAGGCCGACTGCATCGTAGCGCTCGGCGGCGACGGCCTGATGCTGCGAACGCTGCACAACTACATGGATTCCGGCAAGCCGATCTATGGCATGAACCGCGGCTCGGTCGGATTTCTCATGAACCAATACCGCGAAACCAACCTGCGCAAGCGCCTCGCGGAGTCCAAGGCGTCGATCATCCACCCGCTGCTGATGAACGCCACCAATGTGCGGGGCGATGAGTTCTCCGCCCATGCGATTAATGAAGTCTCGTTGCTGAGGCAGACCTCGCAGGTCGCGAAGCTGCGCATCCTCATCAACGACCAGGAGCGCATGCCGGAGCTGATCACCGACGGCGTGCTGCTGTCGACGCCGGCGGGCTCGTCGGCCTATAATCTCTCCGCCAACGGGCCGATCCTGCCCCTCGACTCGCCCTTATTGGCGCTCACGCCGATCTCCCCCTTTCGCCCACGCCGTTGGCGCGGGGCGCTGCTGCCGGACGCGGCCAAGGTCCGGATCGAAGTGCTCGAGCCGGAAAAGCGTCCCGTTTCCGTGGTGGCCGACCACGACGAGTTCCGCGACCTGGCGTTCGTGACCATAGAGATGGATCACGACGCCGATCTCGTGCTGCTCCACGACCCGGGCCATTCCCTCGAAGAGCGCATTTTGCGGGAGCAATTCGGCTATTAGCGGTCTTGACTTGGACTGCTGGCGCGACCTATATCGCTGGCATCTCAAGACTGCTCCGAAACAGTCTGGGGCGGAGTAGCTCAGTTGGCCAGAGCAGGGGAATCATAATCCCTGTGTCGGGGGTTCGAATCCCTCCTCCGCTACCACTCTCCGCCGATCTGTCCTGAAATCAAATGCTTGCGTCTGAGTAGCGAGACCGAGCCTCGACTGCTGATTTGGCCGTCGCGGAGGCGGCCGCCACCGAACCGGCGCCTGCGCCTTTCCTCCTCGGGCAAAGGCGGACAGCGACGCGGGGCATGCTCTCTATCGAAAGCAAGCTTTGCACGAGCCGCCATACCGCTTCGAATTTCTTCTGAAAGGACGATCGCGAGCTGGTGGATCGCGATGTCTTCGCCCCTGAGGAGCGATCAAATTCGCTGGTCTACCGCTCTTTACCGGATGCGCGTCGCCTTCTCGAATCTCCCTCGGCCCCTGCTGGCTTTGTCGACTCGGTCTTCCGCGCCGTTGAATTTGCCTTGGGCGTGTTTCTTTTCCCGGGCGACGCGACCGGCTTCAGGTCGGTGACGCGCGTCCTTTTCGTTCCCGAGATTTCCTGAGCCGCGGCGACGGCGTCGGAGGGCATGGAGGGCGACTTCTCGCTCCGCTTTTGCCCTGTCTTGCCCTTATTGGTCTGCAATCGCGACTTTGCATCGGCCGTAGCGATAGGCGTCCGAGACGTCGAGGCATTTGCTGCGGACTTCGTGGATGCGCGCTTTGTAGAAGCCGGGGACGCTTGCTTTGCCGGGAGAGTTGCGGTCGTCGCCGGGCTTGTGTTCGCCGCGCTCGGCGATTTGGCCTTGCGACTTTTCGACTCCGGCGCTTTCGAAGCCGCCATTGTCGGACCAGCCGCCTTCCGCGTCGCGCCGGGCGCGGCTATCGTCGCCGCCTCTCGGGGCGAGGGCGCGGCCTCGATCGGCATGGGCGACATGTCGATGCCGAACAGCGCGGCGACATCGTCCTGCGCGAGGATGCGTTGGCTCGCATCCGGGCGAGAGGAGGTCGCCCCGGCGTCGGCGTTCGAGACCAGATCGGCGCTGTCGACGCCGCGCAGAAGGAACAGCAGCTCGGGCTGCGCGTCCAGGCGCGCTCCGACGCCATAGAGCGTCGCCGCGACATGCTTGCACATATCTGCCCCATCTGGGCAGGAGCACGACATTTTGATCTCGCGCGGGGCTGGGAATAGGCCGTCGCTCTCGCGGCAGACCCGCTCCATGACATTTTTCGAAATCTTGCCTTTCAGCAATTCGATCAGCGAGGCGATCGAGCCGGCGCAGTCGCGGCAGATCGCTTTCCAGCGCCCAGGCGTCGCCGATGTCACGGCGATATCGATTTCATAAATCTCCGAGCCGCTGACCAGCGCGGTGACTTTTCCCTTTGCGATTTGAAGATCGACGACGGAGCCGTTGCGCACATAGGTTCGCCCGCGCGGCAGGCGGGTTTCGAAATCGGAATAGCGCTCGAGATTGTCGCACCAGGCTTTGCCCCAAAAGCTCTGCGCGATCTTCCGGCCGTCGAGAACGACGGGCGTGATGACCCGCCCCTTCTTCTTCAGCTTTGCGACCTCCTTCGCCGCCTGCGCCCGGCGCTGGGCGACGGGGACATAGGGAGGGTAGCTCCAGAAGGACATGGCTTCACGTTTCCTTCATCGCGGCGTCGAGATCGAGCCTGACCAGCGCCAGAATATCGCGATCATTCATTCCCGCGAGGTCGATCTCCTGTCCGCCCCCGAGGACGTCCTGCGCCAATTGCCGCTTCGACTCGATCAGCGCGTCGATTCGTTCTTCGATCGTGCCACGACAGACGAATTTATGCACGAGGACGTTGCGCTTCTGGCCGATACGAAAAGCACGGTCGGTCGCCTGGTTTTCCACGGACGGATTCCACCAGCGGTCGAAATGCGCGACATGCGAGGCTGCGGTCAGAGTGAGGCCCGAGCCGCCCGCTTTCAACGACAGGATGAAGAAAGGGACAGTCTCGTCCTCTTGGAATTTTTTCACGAGCTCCTTGCGCTTTCCTACCGCCGTCCCGCCATGGAGCGCGAGGCCGGATCGGCCGAAGACGGAGGCGAGCAAATGTTCCAGGGGTGGGATGATCTCCTTGAACTGTGTGAAGACCAGCAGCTTTTCCTGACGACCGGCGATAGTCTCGGCGATCTCCGCGAGCCGCGCGAACTTGCCGCTCTGCGCCGGGTCGTAGGCGCCGTCGGCGAGCCATTGCGAGGGGTGATTGCAAATCTGCTTGAGCCGCATCAACATGGATAGAACGAGGCCGCGCCGGGCGATGTCGTCATCCGCCTGTTCGAGGCGCTTCTCGAGCTCGGCGACCGCCGCCTCGTAGAGAATCGCCTGGGTCTTGCTCAGCGCGCAATAGGCCGCGACTTCGGTCTTGTCGGGAAGATCGGCGATGACGCTTCTGTCGGTCTTGAGGCGGCGCAGAATATAGGGCGCCGCGAGTTTCTTCAGCGGCGCATAGGAGGGGGGATCGCTCGAGGCGAGGCGCTTGACGAAATCGGCGAAGGCCTTGGACGTTCCGAGCAGTCCGGGATTGATGAAATCGAAGATCGACCACAGATCGCGAAGATTATTCTCGATCGGCGTGCCGGTGAGCGCGATGCGCGCCTGCCCGCGCAGCACCTTTACCGCGCGCGTCTGCTTGGCGTTGGGGTTCTTGATCGCCTGGGCTTCGTCGAGCACGACCAGGCGCCATTTGGTTTCCGCGAAGGCGTTTATGCGCAGCAGCGTGGCGTAGCTCGTCACGATGAGATCGGCGGCCGAGAAGCTCTCCGCGGTCGCGCGCTTCAGCTCCGCGGCTGGCATGAAAGCCGGGTGGACGACGACGACTCGCAGGCTCGGCGCGAAGCGGGCGGCCTCTGACGCCCAATTGGCGAGCAGCGACGCCGGCGCGACGAGAATGCTCGGACCGCCCCCGGGCGCGCGCTGCTTCGCCGTGAGAAGCAGCGCGAGGAGCTGAATGGTCTTGCCGAGGCCCATGTCGTCGGCGAGACAGGCGCCGAGCTGGAGGCGCGTGAGAAAGGCCAGCCATTGCACGCCGGCCTTTTGATAGGGGCGCAGCTCGGCCTTCAGGGCGGCGCCTGGATCGGCCTCGGCGGCGGCCTGCGGATCGCGACAGGCGCGCAGCGTCTCGGCGAGCCAGGGCCCCGCGTCGATATGGCCCCATTTCGTATCCGCCGGCGCACCGGCCTTTGCGCCGATATCGGCGCCGGCGACGAGGCGCATCGCCTGTGCGAAATTCAGGCCTTCCGCATCGGCGAGCTTTTCCACCGCTTCGAAACGCTCGAGCGTCGTCTTCAGACGCTCGCTGTCGATCTCGATCCATTTGCCGCGCAGCAGCGCGAGACCGTCGGTCGCCGCGAGCAGACTCCCGATCTCCTCCGCCGTCAGCGTCTCGCCGTCGAGCGTGACGCGCAAGTCGAAGTCGAGCATTTGCTCGACGCCCACCCGCGACGGCGCGTTGGAGCCAATCGTCGCTTCGACCTCGGGACGGCTCGGACGATTCATGCGCCAGCTCGCCGGCATGCGCACCACCAGCCCCGAGGCCTCCATCGTCTCGACGCTCTCGAGAAAGCGCAGGGCGTCTTTCGGCGTCCAGCGTAGCGGGTGGAAAATTTCGCCGCCGTCGACGATCTCCTTCAGCCAGTCCAGCCGCTCGGCCGCATGGCTGACGGGCTCCAGCAGCTCGAGCAGCTTGCGCTTGTCGTCGGCGAAGTCGCGCAGGGCCTGCGCGAGCGGCGCATGACGCAAGGCCCCGTGCTCGGCGAGCGAGGCCGCATAGGTCGCCATGAAGGCGAAGGGAAAATCGGGATCGCGCCGGTTCTCCGCGAGGTTGAGATGCACGCGCCCGACCAGTCGCCAGCGCCGATCCTCGGCTGTCATGAAATCCCGCAGCGACGCGCCGCTTGCGGCGAGCTCGGCGCGGAGCGCCTCCGCCATCCTGCCCCAAAGCGTTCTGAGGTTTTCGACGCTCAGATATTCGCCCCCTGGCATGGGCGGCGCGGCGACGACCAGCTCGGCGAGCGCCTGCGCCGACGGCGGCTCCTCGGCGGCCTCGGACGACGCGCAGAGCAGTCGCCCGAAGTGCATCGCGTAGGCGCGCCAATAAGCCAGGCTCGGAGGCAGATCGGCCCCCGGCCCGGCGAGGCCCAGATGCAGCAGACCATGGCCGTCGCCGCGAGCAAAATGTGCTTCGAGGCGAGCCGCAACCTCGTCGTCGACTTGCGACTCGCCCTCCCGCCTCTCGAGGCGCAGCGCGCCATGCGGCGTCAGAACGGGCATGAGTGTAGCTGGCATGAGCGATCAGTCGTCTTTAGAAGGTGAGCGATTCACATTATCAGGAGATCGTCGAGGGCGCCGCCTCGGAAGCGATGCCGCCGTTGTTCGCTTGCTTTTCAAAGACGCCTTCGACGCGCCGGCCGGCTGCGAAAAAATCATCATAAGACGTCGGCGCGCGGACTTTGGCTTGGCTGATCGCGTTTTGCCGAATATCGTCGCCGGCCAGCGCGTAGCGGCTGGCGTGGTCGTTGCTCTGAATAGAATTTGTTTCATCCTGAATGAGGGACGCGTATTTAGATGGACGCCATTGTTCATCCCGAAGACGAAAATGTCTCGGTATTTCAAAGTAATCTGCCGATCGCCGAAAAGCTCGATCGCGCGCGTATGGAATTGCTGGACCTCTCGGCGCGAAATCGGCTGCTCAACATGCCGCGTTCCGCCAAGGCGGGGCGGTCGCTCGAAATCGTGGATGAGAAGAGCGCCGAAGTCTTTCGCCTGCTGATACGCGAGGGCAAGGCCTTCACCTTCGTCGCCGGGAAGGCGGCGCGCGTGGGCGATGGCGAGCCGGAGAGCGAAAGCGAGGAAATCTCCGACCTCGCCCAGCCAGAAGACGATGTCGCGGACGAGCGCGGCGTGTTCAGCCGACATTCGGACACGCGGCTTCAAACCCGGCTGACGCCGAAGGGGCTTCAGAAGCGGCTGCTCGAGCTCTATTACGACGCGCGCACGCTCGAGGAGGAGCAGGGCGTCAACATCCTCTATCTCACGCTCGGCGCGCTGAAGTGGATCGACCCGGCGAATGCTGCCAATATTCGTTTCGCGCCGCTGCTGCTTGCGCCCGTCGCTCTCGAACGCGGCAATGCGGGCGAGAAGTTCAAGCTCCGCGCGCGGCCGGAGGAATTCGCGTCTAATCTGTCGCTCGAAGCCTATCTCGAACGCATCCACGGCATACGATTGCCCGACTTCGAAGCGTCCGAGAGTTTCGACCCGATCGCCTATATGGACGGCGTGGCGGAAGCCGTCGCCGAAAAGCCGGGCTGGGCGGTTCAACATGACGACATGGCGCTCGGCTTCTTCTCCTTCGCCAAGTTCCTCATGTATCGCGATCTCGATCCCGAGACTTGGCCGGATCATGCGCGGATCAGCGATCGGCCGCTGATCCGCAGTCTGCTCATCGACGGCTTCGACGGCTCGGAGGGCATGATCCACGAGGACGCCAAGATCGATCCGTTCATTCCGCCCGCCGAAATGCTGCACATCGTCGACAGCGACAGCAGCCAGGCGCTCGCCATTCACGAGGTGCGTCACGGGCGCGACATGGTGATCCAAGGGCCGCCCGGAACCGGCAAGAGCCAGACGATCGCCAATATCATCGCTTCCGCCGTGGCGGACGGAAAAACGGTGCTCTTCGTCGCGGAGAAAATGGCGGCGCTGGACGTGGTGAAGCGCCGGCTCGACGCAAATGGGGTCGGAGACGCCTGTCTGGAGCTGCATAGCAACAAGGCCAACAAGCGCGCCGTCCTCGAAGAATTGCGCCGCACCTGGGAGCTCGGGGCGCCGAGGGGGCCGGACGCAGGCTCATTGTGCGCACGTTTGACCGAGACGCGAGACGGGCTGAATGCGCATGCCGCGAGAATGCACCAGCCACATGCCGCGGCCGGGTTGACGCCCTATCAGGCGATCGGACAACTCGTCCGCCTGCGGCTCGCAGGCGAAAAGCCGAACGACATTGCGCTGCAAGCTCCTGCGGAATGGACGGCCGACGAATTTTTGGAACGCCACGCGGTGCTTTCCGAGCTGGTCGAGCGCGTCGAGGCGATCGGCAAGCCCGACGATCACATCTGGCGCGGCGTCGGGCTCGCCGCCGTCACGCCCTTGGAAGTTGAGCGCCTGACCACGCGTTTCGCCGCGCTCAGCGAAAGGCTGGATGCGCTCGAAGCGTCGCAGGTCGGCCTCGCGTCTATTCTCGAGTGCGCGCCTGCGACGACGCTCGACGAGATTTCTCCTGCGATCGAACTCGCTCGACGCATCGCCGCCGCGCCGGACCTCTCCGGCGACGCGCTCGGCGCGAGCGTCTGGGGCAACGGTCGCGACTCTATTCGGAGTTTGCTGATGAGCGGCGCGCGTTATGCGAGCCTCAGGGCCGACTTGGCGAGCGTCTTCCACGACGAGGCGTGGGAAATGGAGGTTGCGCCTCTTCGCGAGACTCTGGCGCTGCTGCCGCCCGCCTTTTCTTCGGCGGCTTTCGAGCGCCTCGGAACGCTGGTCGCCGTTCTCCCGCGCCTCGCCGTCGAGGCGAAGGCGTTGGCGGACACGATGGCCCTCGCGACGCCGCTCACGCTCGCCGACGTCCGGCGTCTCATGCAGATCGGCGAGCGTGTCGTAGCGGCGCCCGCGGCGAGCGCCGAAGCTTTTGCGAATGATCTATGGAGCGATAACGTCGAGCGCGCGGCCGATCTCGCCGACGCCATTCGCGCGCTCGAGCAGGCGCGGGCGGAGATCGGCTCCGGCCTGTCGGATGCGGCTTGGACGATGGATTTGTCGGACGCGCGGACGACGCTCGCTTATCATGGCGACGGACTCTTCAAAATTCTGAGCGGCGAGTGGCGACGCGCCAACGCCTTGGCTCGCTCGGTCCTTCGCAATCCGGATCAGCCCTTGGCGGATACGCTCGCGCAGCTCGATGCGCTCACGCGGGGCCAAGGCGCCAAGCGGCTCATCGAGAGCGACGACGACTTCGGACGGAAGGTTTTCGCCTCCGACTGGAGGAGCGACCGTTCCGCTTCGGCGCCATTGTCAGCGCTTGTCGAATGGATGCGGTCGCTGAAGGGGCTCGGCGACGAGCCGAGACGCGTCGCGGCGAATAGTCCCGACCGCGAAATGATTGCGTCCTGCATGGAGCGGACCGCAAAGCTTCTCGTCGAGGCGGCGCCGGTCCTCAGAGCGCTCTGGAACGACTTGGAGGAGCGCGACCTATTGTTCGGCGTGGCGCCGACGGCTGACAGGGCCGAGATCGCTCCCGTGCTTGACGCTGCGAGACGCTTCCACGCCGCCGACCGCGCCGTGGCGGCGATCGAGAAAGCCTCGCTCACCATTCTGGCTGTTCGGCTGGATATGTTGGCTCGCCTCGCAGAAGGGCGCACATGCGCCGAGGCGCTGACCTCGGGCGAGACGCTCGGCCGCTCGGCCTTCGGCATAGCGTGGCGCGGCAATGCATCCGAGTGGACTACGCTGGCGAGCGCCGCCAAGTGGATCGACGGCAACGGCGACATCCGGCTGTTGGCGAGTCGGATCGAGGATCGGCGCGCGCTCGCCGATCGCGCCGATGCGATCCAAGGGGATCGGTCGTCGCTCGTCGCCGATCTCGACGCCGCGCTCGCTGCGATGTCCTTCGACCTCCAAAGAGGTCTCGGGACGACGACCATCGGCTCCGTGTCGCTCGAAAGTTTGCGACAGCGGCTCGGCGACTGGGCTGCCGGCGGCGAACAATTGTCCAAATGGGTCGCCTATCGAGATCGCGCGGACCGAGGCCGGGCGCTCGGCTGCGCAGAGGTCGTCGGGCGACTGGAGGATGGCAGGTTGAATGCAGGCGAGGTCATCTCGGCGTTCGAGATGGCCTATTACGAAGCCGTCCACGCGGACCAAGTGCGTCTGGAGCCGGAGCTCGGTCGGTTCGATGGAACGCTGCATGGCCGCAAGGTGCGCGAGTTCGCCGATCTCGACCGTCAGCGGATGGCGATGGCCGGCCTCGAGGTCGTGCGTGCGCATCACAAGCAGATTCCTCCTCGGGACGGCGGCTCCGTCGGTCCAGTGGGCGCGCTGCGCGCCGAAATTCAGAAGAAGCGCGGCCATATGCCGATCCGCAAGCTCATGGAGAAGGCCGGGCCGGCGGTGCAGGCGCTCAAGCCGGTCTTCATGATGAGCCCGCTCTCAGTGGCGCAGTTTCTCGTTCCGGGCGTGGTCGATTTCGACCTATTGGTGATGGACGAGGCGAGCCAGATCCAGCCGGTCGACGCGCTCGGCGCCATCGCGCGCGCAAAGCAAGTCGTGGTGGTCGGCGATCCGAAACAACTGCCGCCGACGGCCTTTTTCTCGAAAATGACCGGCGCCGCCGACGATGAGGACGAGGATGACGGCGGCCGGGTCGCAGACATAGAGAGCATCCTCGGTCTATTCACGGCGCGTGGCCTGCCGACGCGGATGCTCCGATGGCACTATCGCAGCCGGCACCAGTCGCTGATCGCAGTCAGCAACCGCCAATTCTACGAGGGCAAGCTCTTCATCGTTCCGAGCCCCTATACATCCGAAGCCGGCATGGGACTGCGCTTCCATCACATAGAGCAAGGCCTGTTCGAAGCTGGCGCCTCCCGCACCAATCAGGTCGAAGCCAAGATCGTCGCGCAGGCGATCGCAGCTCACGCGCGCGAGCATTCGACTCTATCGCTCGGCGTCGTCGCTTTCTCGGTCGCGCAGCGACGCGCGATCCTCGATCAGTTGGAGCTCATACGCCGTACATTGCCGGCGGAGACGGAGGCGTTCTTTCAGACTCATCATGCGGAGCCGTTTTTCGTCAAAAACCTCGAAAACGTGCAAGGCGACGAGCGCGACGTGATCTTCATCTCCGTCGGATACGGGCCGACGACCGCAGGGGGCCGCGTTCCGATGCGTTTCGGACCGCTTGGCGCCGAAGGCGGCGAGCGTCGCCTGAATGTGCTGATTTCTCGCGCCAAGCAGCGCTGCGAAGTTTTCGCCTCGATGACCGACGAGGATATCGAACCGGATTTCGCGTCGACCCGGAAGGGCGTTTTCGCCTTTCGTCTGTTCCTGCATTACGCGCGGACAGGACGGCTGACCTTGGCGGAGAGCACCGGCCGCGACCATGACAGCGTGTTCGAGGAGCAGGTCGCCAAGGCTCTTCAGGCGCGCGGCTATCAGGTTCATCGTCAGGTCGGTCTCGCAGGTTTCTTCATCGATCTCGCCGTCGCCGACGAGGCGCGGCCGGGCCGCTATCTGCTCGGAATCGAGTGCGACGGCGCCGCCTACCACGACTCCCGCTCGGCGCGCGACCGCGACCGGCTACGGCAGTCGG
This sequence comes from Methylocystis sp. Sn-Cys, assembly GCF_016745395.1. Lineage (GTDB taxonomy): Bacteria > Pseudomonadota > Alphaproteobacteria > Rhizobiales > Beijerinckiaceae > Methylocystis > Methylocystis iwaonis. The sequence goes on along the minus strand of NZ_JAERVJ010000009.1, from coordinate 76,213 downwards.
TGCTCGAAAATCACGGCTGGACCATTCATCGCGTGTGGAGCGCCGATTGGTTTCAACGTCCGGCCGAGCAGCTCGATCTCATCATCGCCAAAATACAATCGGCCAAAGAGGAGCATGACGCTGCGGCGGTGAGAACGGCTCGCGCGGCGCCGGTCGACATCGTCACCATCGAGCGGGAGGACGTCACGGAGATCGGCCTTGTTCCCGTTGGCGAAGAGTCCCAGAGTTCGAGCGACGCTTATATCGAAGCGGTGTTGAGCCGGCCCTCGAATTGGGCCGGTGAATTGCACGAAGCGCCGATCGGCATTCTAGTCACGCTCGTCGAGGAGGCGGTGCGGATCGAAGATCCTGTCCATTCCGACGAAGTCGTCAGCCGTATTCGGGACGCTTTCGGTCTCAAGAGAGCGGGAAATCGTATTCAGCAAGCAGTCGAAGCCGCGATTGGCGTCGCCGTTACGACGGGTCGGGTCGAAAACGTGGGCGATTTCCTGTCAATTCCCAATTCGCCCGTCCGCGTTCGAGACCGAAGCGCCGCGGCCTCGCAGACACTGCGACGAGCGGACATGCTGCCGCCTTCGGAAATCCGCTCAGCCGTGGTCGATGTCGTGCGCCGCAGTTTAGGTGCGACTTCCGATCAAATCGTGCAAGCGGTTTCCAGGATGTTCGGCATCAGATCGACCGGCGCCAACGTGCGGGACGTCATCCAAAAACAGATCGACGAGGCGGTCGAAGGAGGAATACTGACGACACAGGCGGGCGTCCTCATGTGTGTCGTGGACGATGACTCGTCGAATGAGGAATTGGTTCGAGAGCGATAGTGCATATCGCGCGTCGCGCCTGCTGTATGCCTAGAATTAGAAAGATCGCTCCTCGCCATCGGAGTCCCGTGAAACTCGGGCCCGTTCTTCGGGGCGCCGTTGCGTATCGGCGGCGTCGCGACGAGCGTGTCGTCACTCATGGCACATTCGATGGCTGGCCCGTCCGAGACGGCGTCGAACAATCGCTTCCAGGCATCCGCCTTCGCCCAGTCGCGAAACCGCGTAAAAGGGTGAAAATCTCGGCCCAGGGCAGGAATTCCCCCGCGCCCAACCTGTCCCCAGCCCTCCATCCCCGCTCTTCCCGTCTCGCGCGGGCCGTGATAGAGCGAACGCCTCAACAATGCGCGACATGGAGGGCCCGGGTTCGCCGCTCGAGACGGGGAGGCCGGTTTTTTCGCTATCTCTCGCGCCCCTTAGGCTAGAGGACATTCAATGAGCCAGTCCGGTTTCTTCACCACCTCCCTTGCGCAGTCCGATCCGGAGCTCGCCAAGGCGATCGAGCTCGAGCTCGGCCGTCAGCGCCACGAGATCGAGCTCATCGCGTCGGAGAACATCGTCTCCAAGGCGGTGATGGAGGCCCAGGGCTCGGTTCTCACCAACAAATATGCCGAGGGCTATCCGGGCAAGCGCTATTACGGCGGCTGCCAGTATGTCGACATCGCCGAGAATCTGGCGATCGAGCGCGCCAAGCAGCTCTTCGGCTGCGGCTTCGCCAATGTGCAGCCGAACTCCGGCTCGCAGGCCAACCAGTCGGTCTTCCTCGCACTGGCGCAGCCGGGCGACGTCTTCATGGGCCTCGACCTCGCGGCCGGCGGCCATCTCACCCATGGTTCGCCCGTGAACCTCTCGGGCAAGTGGTTCAAGCCGGTCCCCTACACCGTCCGCAAGGACGACCAGCGCATCGACATGGAGCAGGTCGCCGCGCTCGCCCGCGAGCATAAGCCGAAGCTCATCATCGCCGGCGGCTCGGGCTATTCGCGCATCTGGGACTTCGAAGCGTTCCGCAAGATCGCTGACGAAGTCGGCGCTTACTTCATGGTCGATATGGCCCATTTCGCCGGCCTCGTCGCTGCGGGCCTGCATCCCTCGCCGTTCCCGCACGCCCATGTCGTCACCACCACGACGCATAAGACGCTGCGCGGCCCGCGCGGCGGCATGGTGCTGACGAACGACGAAGATATCGCCAAGAAGATCAACTCGGCCGTGTTCCCCGGCCTGCAGGGCGGCCCGCTGATGCATGTCATCGCCGGCAAGGCGGCGGCCTTCGGCGAAGCGCTGAAGCCGGAGTTCAAGGCCTATCAGCAGCAGGTGAAGGACAACGCCCAGGTTCTGGCCAAGACGCTCGTCGACGCCGGCCTCGCCATCGTCTCGGGCGGCACCGACAACCATCTGATGCTGGTCGACCTACGCCCGAAGAAGATCACCGGCAAAGCGGCGGAAGCCGCGCTCGGCCGCGCCCACATCACCTGCAACAAGAACGGCATCCCCTTCGACCCGGAGAAGCCCTTCGTCACCTCCGGCATTCGTCTCGGCTCGCCGGCGGCGACCTCACGCGGCTTCGGCGTCGCGGAGTTCAAGGAAGTCGGCGGCCTGATCGTCGAGGTCCTGGACGGACTGTCGTCGAAGGGCGAAGAGGCCAATGCGGCGACGGAAGCGGCGGTGAAGGAAAAGGTTCACGCGCTGACCGCCAAGTTCCCGATTTACGCCTGATTTGATGATGCTTGCACCCCTCCCTTTAGGGGGAGGGGCGCGCCAAAGGCGCGGGATTGAGTGAGTCCCCGCGCTTTTTCGTCGTTGCGAGCGTAGCGAAGCAATCCAGGGCGGCGGTCGCGGCTCTGGATTGCTTCGTCGCTTCGCTCCTCGCAATGACGGTAAAAAAGCCGGGTGATGACCACCCGTCCCCGCCTTGTCGAGGGCATAAGATGCGCTGTCCCTATTGCGGCTCCTTCGACACGCAGGTGAAGGACTCGCGGCCTGCCGAGGATTCGTCCTGCATCCGGCGCCGGCGCGTCTGCCCGACCTGTGGCGGCCGTTTCACGACTTTCGAGCGCGTGCAGTTGCGCGAGATCATCGTCGTCAAGAAATCCGGCAAGCGCGCGCCATTCGATCGCGACAAGCTCACCCGCTCGGTCGAGATCGCCCTGCGCAAGCGTCCGGTGGAGCCCGATCGCGTCGAGCAGATGATTTCCGGCATTGTCCGCCAGCTCGAGAGCCTCGGCGAGGCGGAGATCGAGAGCCAGCGCATCGGCGAGCTGGTCATCGAGGGCTTGCGCTTGCTCGACGCCGTCGCTTATGTGCGCTTCGCCTCCGTCTACCGCGACTTCCGCGAGGCGCGCGATTTCAACGCGCTGATCGACGAATTGGAAAGCGGGGCCGAAACGGCCGACGCGGCCGAAGACGAATGAGCCTCCACGAAAAGATCCTGCTCGCCCCGACAGACGGCGCCTATATGGCGGCGGCGCTGGCGCTCGGACGCCGCAACATGGGCCGCACCGCCCCCAATCCGGCTGTCGGCGCCCTGGTAGTGAAGGACGGCGTGATCGTCGCGCGGGGCTATACGGCCGAGGGCGGCCGTCCCCATGCCGAGACCATCGCGCTCGCCGCCGCCGGCGCCGAAGCGCGCGGGGCGACGCTGTATGTCACGCTGGAGCCCTGTTCGCATCACGGCCGTACGCCGCCCTGCGTCGACGCCATTATCGCGGCGGGGATTGCGCGAGTGGTGACGGCGATCGAAGACCCGGACCCGCGCGTCGCGGGCAGGGGCCATGCGCTGCTGCGCGAGGCGGGGATCGAGGTCGTTGTCGGCCCCGAGAAGGCGGCCGCGCGCTGCGACCATCTCGGCCATATTCTGCGCGTCACCAAACATCGGCCGATGGTGACGCTGAAGCTCGCGCAGACGGCGGACGGCTACGCCGCCGGCGCGGCGCATGACCCGCGCCTGCATATCACCGGTCCCATCGCCGACGCCTTCACCCATGTGCAGCGCTCGCTCCATGACGCGATCATGGTCGGCTCCGGCACGGCGCGTGAGGACGATCCGCTGATGACCGTACGCCTGCCTGGCCTCGACGGCGCCAAGCGGCTGCGCGTGGTGCTGGATCGCAGATTGACCCTCTCGCCGCGTTCCCGGCTCGCCGCGACGGCGCGAGAGACGCCCGTGCTCGTGATTGCCGGCGAGGATGTGAGCGAAGACGCAGCGCGCGCCTTCATGGAAGCCACTGGCGCCGATGTCGCGCGCATTCCGACGCTCGACGGTCGGCTCGATCTGCTCGCCGCCTTGCGCCTGCTGGCCGATCGCGGGATCACGCGCGTTTTCAGCGAAGGCGGCCCGCTTGTCGCTGAAAGCCTGCTGTCGGCGGGCTTCGCCGACGAGGTCATCATCCACACGGGCTTCAAGCCGCTGGGACGTCCCGGCCGCCCGGCGCTCACGCCCGCCGCAGGCGCGGCGCTGGAGAGCCGCTACCGCATGATCGAGAGCCGTATGCTCGGCGCGGACCAGATGACGCGCTATGCGAGGATGGACTGATGTTTACAGGCATTGTCACGGACGTTGGCGAAGTCGTCTCGGTCGAGCCGCGCGGCGATCTCAGGCGCCTGCGCATCGCCTGCGCCTATGACGCCGAGACGATCGCGCTCGGCGCCTCCATCGCCAATTCCGGCGTCTGCCTCACCGTCGTGGCCGTGGCGCGGGAAGGCGGGCGCACGGTGTTCGACGTCGACGCCGCCGCCGAGACGCTGGCGAAAACGACGGTCGGGAACTGGAAGGCGGGAACGCGCGTCAATCTCGAACGCGCGCTGAAGATCGGCGACGAGCTCGGCGGCCATATCGTCACCGGCCATGTCGACGGCGTGGCGCGGATTGTCTCTCGCGATGATTTCGACGGCATGGCGCGCTTCTGGATCGAGACGCCGCATGCGCTGTCGCGCTTTGTCGCGCAAAAGGGCTCCGTCGCGCTCGACGGCGTGTCGCTGACAGTGAATGAGGTCGAGGGCGACCGGTTTTCGATCCTGCTCATTCCGCATACGCTCGCCGTCACGGCTTTTGGCGGACGCGGGGCAGGGGATGCGCTCAATATCGAAGTCGATTTGATGGCGCGTTATGCGGCGCGGCTGAGCGAGGCCGCCCGGTAATTATACGAGATCCGGTTGATTGGTTCACTGTCATTCCCGACGCTCGCGCAGCGAGCGATCGGAAATCCAGAGCAAAACCAGCTCATCTGTGGCTCTGGATTCCCGGTCGGGCTTTCAGCCCGCTGGGAATGACACGTCCCCATGCGCGCTATTCAAACGGAAATTGCATTATTCTCGTCTCTGCGCCCCGTGATTGCTTCGTCGATTGCGCTCCTCGCAATGACGCGGCGCGGCGCCACTCACCGTTTTGAGCGTCCGCCGCGCGGCCCCGGCTTGAAAGATTTCGGGTTGCGCGGCGGCGTTCGCCGCTCGCCGCCACCCACCACCTCGAAGCGCAATGCGCCCGCGATGGGCGCGGCCTCGACGAGCCGCACTTCGATGATGTCGGCGAGCCGAAAGCTCATTCCTGAGCGCGATGTGAGCGAATGGCTCGCTTCGTCATAGGAATAATATTCGCGCCCCAGCGTCGCGGCCGGCACGAAGCCGTCGGCGCCGGTTTCGATCAACCGCACGAAGAGCCCGGACTTGGTGACGCCCGAGATGCGCGCGCCGAAACGCGCGCCGATCTGGTCTACGAGATAATGCGCAATTAGCCGATCCACTGTTTCGCGCTCGGCCGCCATGGCGCGCCGCTCGGCCGCCGAAATGCGCGCGGCGATTTCCGCGAGTTCCCCGACCGGCATTTCCGGCAGGGCGCCGTCGCCGAGCTTCAAGGCGCGGATGAGCGCGCGATGCACGATCAGATCGGCGTAGCGGCGGATGGGCGAGGTGAAATGCGCATAGCGGCGCAAGTTCAGGCCGAAGTGGCCGTAGTTCTCATGCGTATATTCGGCCTGCGCCTGCGTGCGCAGAATGATCTCATTGACGATGTTCTCGTGCTCGAGCCCTTTCACGCGCGCCAGGATCACGTTGAAATGCTCGGGCTTGAGCACCTGGCCCTTGGCGAGCTTGACGCCGATGGTGGCGAGGAACTCGGAGAGCGCCGTGACTTTCTCTTTCGAGGGCTCGTCATGGGCGCGATAGATGAGCTGCTGGCGATGCTCCTCCAATGTCTCCGCGGCGGCGACATTGGCGAGGATCATGAATTCCTCGATCAGCCGATGCGCGTCGAGACGCGGCGGAATGATGACGCGATCGAAAGCGCCGTCGGGCTTCAAGAGGATTTTGCGCTCGGGCAGATCGAGATCGAGCGGCGCGCGCAAATTGCGCGCATGTTGCAACGCTTCATGCGCGGCGTAGAGCGACCGTAGCACGCCGTCGAGCAGCGGCTGCGTCTTCTCGTCGGGCCTGCCGTCGATGGCCGCCTGCGCCTGTTGGTAGGAGAGCTTTGCGCGCGAACGCATCATCACGCGATGGAAACTATGGCCGATCTTGCGCCCTTTGCTCGTCACGCGCATGCGCACGGCCATGGCGGGCCGGTCCTCGTTCTCGCGCAGCGAGCAGAGATCGTTGGAGATGCGCTCCGGCAGCATGGGCACGACGCGGTCGGGGAAATAGACCGAGTTGCCGCGCTCCACGGCGTCTTTGTCGAGCGGCGAATGCGGCTTCACGTAATAGGCGACGTCCGCGATGGCGACGGTGAGGACGAAGCCGCCCTCATTGTCGGGCGATACATCCGGCGCGGCGTGCACGGCGTCGTCATGATCTTTCGCGTCGGGCGGATCAATGGTGACGAGCGCCAAATCGCGCCAATCCTCGCGGCCGTGCATGGTCGCAGGTCGCGCGCGTTCAGCTTCCGCGATCGCTTCAGTGCGGAAGACGTCGGGAATGTCATGGGCGCGCAGCGCGATGAGGCTCACGGCCTTTTCGCTCGTCACCGAGCCGAGCGTCTCACGCACGCGGGCGCGCGGCGCGCCGAAGCGCGTCTTGCCGGCGACATCGACCGCAACGAGATCGCCGTCCTTGCCCTCGCCGATGTCGGCCGAGGCGACCGAAAGCTCGCCGCGGCCCGCCTGTTTCTTGTCGATCGGCAGGATGCGGCCATTGCCGTTGGGCTCGATCTTCAACACGCCGATCACGCGGTTGCGCGCGCGGGAGAGGAGCTTCACGACGCGCCCCGTGTAGGGCGGCTCGCCGGCTTCGGCGTCGTGGTCGGGCTCGGCGCGCACCAGCGCGCGGTCACCGACACCCGCCACCGGCGCGCCGGAAAGCTTTTTGCCGAAGCCGGCGCCGCGTCCGGAGTGGATGAGGATGCGCGGGGCGGGGCCGAGTTCGTCTTCGTCCCACTCGACAGGCGTTGCGATCAGCTCGCCGTCTCGGTCGCGCCCGGTAATGTCGACCAGCACGACGGGCGGCAGCGCGCCCTTTTTGTTGACGCGGCGGCCGCGCTTCTCGATCGCGCCTTCGTCGGCGAGCGTCGCAATCATGCGTTTCAAGGCGACGCGGTCTTCGCCCTTGAGGCCGAAGGCGCGGGCGATCTCGCGCACGCCGATCTTACGGGCGCCTGTGGCTTCGCGTTCGCGCTGAAGGAAGGCGAGAAGGTCTTCGCGGGAGGGCTGCTGGGGTGTCTTCTTAGTTGTCAAGATATGGCTCAGATGGGGACATCGCGCGGCAATGCAATCCCTGCCCACAATATTTGCAAATACGTCCTTGCGCCATCCATGGTCGAGATTTGTCAGACGGGCGCCGTCGCGACTTTCTGGCGCGAGAGAATCGTGCAACTGGGTTGTATCTTGCACGCTAAACAACGTAAAAGTTTAGGTAATTTTACGTATTGCCCGATATGGGCGCAATGTCATAAGTCATCCCACCAAGCTAAAAGGCGGGCGCCGCCTCGATTAACTTTCTTGAAAAAAGGCGGAATCAAGGAGCGAACGATAGGCTGCCTATCACCAAAGCGCGTGCGTTGAAGGTAGTGTAGATGAGGCAGCAAGTGTTCGACGCCTTGATCGGCAATCATTGCGAGTCCGAGGAGACGCTTGGAGCGGGCGCGCGCCGCAACGCATTTCTGTCGCAAGCGGCAGGACTGCTTCTGCAGGTAGACAATCCCAAAGACGCGATCGACGAGATTTGCAGAAATGCAATGCACGATCTGGATTGTCAGTTTTTCTTCAATTTCCTTTTCGACGAGCAAACGAAGGGACTGCGGCTGAACGCCTTCGCCGGGCTGCCCGAGGAGGAGGCGCACAAGTTTCTGGACCTCGACTACAAGACGCTCCTGCTCGGTTGCGCAACCCGCGACTGCGAATGTGACAACGCCTGCACGGCGCGCGATCTGCGTGACGAGTTGGCTAATGCCTATGGCCTGACCGCCTATTATTGCTTCCCCCTCACAAGTTACGGCCGGATCATCGGCACGCTCTCCTTCGGCTCGCGGACGCGTCCGGGGTTCGACGATTCCGCGACGATGCTGATGGAAACCTTGAGCCATTACGTATCGATCGCGGTCGCCCGGTCGCATATGGAACATGCGCTGCGCGAATGCGACCGGCGCAAGGACGAGTTCATCGCGACGCTTGCGCATGAGCTGCGCAATCCGCTGGCGGCCATCCACCACGGCTTTCACGCGATGGCCAGGATCGGCGACAATGCCATTCCGATCCTGCAGCCGATCATCGAACGCCAGCTCGCGCATATGGTCCGCCTCGTCGATGATCTGCTGGACATCGGGCGGATCGCCACCGGCAAGATCGAAGTGAAGATGGAAGCCGTCGATCTCGTCGCGGTCGTCAACCGATCGATCGAGGCCTGCGAGTTCGCCCTGGCGTCGCGTAATCACAAGCTGGCTTTGTTCCTTCCGTCAGAAGCTCTCCTGGTGAACGGCGATCCCGTGCGGTTGGTGCAGGCCATCGCCAATTTGATCGACAATGCGGCGAAATACACGTCGGCGGACGGCGAGATCGATGTCGAGGCGATGGTGGAGGGCTTGGAAGCTCTGGTGATCGTGCGCGACAATGGGGTTGGGATTCCGGCGGACAGGCTGGAGTCGATTTTCAGCATGTTCGAGCAGATCGAGGGCTATAGCGGCGGCCTCGGCATCGGCTTGAACCTGTCGCGGCGCATCATCGAAATGCATGGCGGGACGTTGCAGGCGAGGAGCGAAGGGCTCGGTTGCGGGAGCGAATTTTCCCTTCGCCTGCCGCTGTCCGACGGAACAATCACAGCCCATGCGCCGAACGCGTGATCGCGCCCGCCCGCGGCAAATTATGGTAGCATCGGAGGCGCTGCTCGCTCGAAGGAGTGATTTAAATGCGTTCTATTCTTGCCCTTGTTCTTGCTTGCGCCATCGGCGCCCCTGCGGCGCAGGCCCTGCCGACGACCGGCTCCAAAGCTCTCGAGATGTCTAAGACGGAGACGATCGCGCAGGTTGCGAAGAAGACCCGCGCGCAGCCGCGCCGCCAAAAGAGCGGCGCATCGAGTGGAATCCATCCTTTGGTCGGTAGCGGCGGATACTGAACGCGATCATCGCGACAGGTCTGTCATTCCCGACGCTCGCGTGAGCGAGCGATCGGAGCAAAGGCGGCTATCGTGGCTCTGGATTCCCGATCGGGCCTTCGGCCCGTCGGGAATGACAGCCGCTCCGCCGGCGCCCTAAGCCGTCTTGCGTTTCGTCGTCGCGGTCTTCTTGACCGGCGCCTTTTTCGTCGCCGCTTTCTTCACCGGCTTGGCGTCGTCGAAGGGCGTCTCGTCGCTGTCCTCGATGACCTTTTTCGCCTTGGCGGGCGCCTTCTTGGCCGGGGCTTTCTTCTTCGGCGCGCCGCCCTTTTCCTCGATGAGCTTGATCGCGTCGTCGAGCGTCACATCCTCGGCGGACATGCTCTTGGGCAGAGTGGCGTTCACCTTGCCGAGATTGACGTAAGGTCCGAAGCGCCCGGCGCGCACGGTGATGGCTCCGCCGTCCGGATGTTCGCCGAGCGCGCGTCCGCCGGCCGATCCGCCCCCGCCGCCCGCCGATTTTGCGGCGATCATTTCCAGCGCCTGCGCCAGCGTCACGCTCGCCGGATCGACGCCCTTGGGGATGGTGGCGTTGACCTTCTTCCAATTCACATAAGGCCCGAAGCGGCCGGATTTCACCGTCACGGCGCCGCCTTCCGGGTGGTCGCCGAGCGTGCGGCCGGGCTCCGAGGCGCGCGAGAAGCGCGAGCCGCCGCCGCCGGATTCCTTCTGCACAATGAGGTCAATGGCGCGATTGGCGCCGATGGTCAGCACGTCGTCGTCCCGGCCGACATTGGCGTAGGTCTTGCCGTGCTGAACATAGGGCCCGAAGCGGCCGATATTGGCGACGATCGGCTCGCCCGTCGTCGGGTGCTTGGCGACCTCGCGCGGCAGCGAGAGCAAAGCGAGCGCCTGCTGCAAGGTGAGCTCGTCGGGCTTTATATTCTTCGGCACGGAAGCGCGCTTGGGCTTCTCGCCGCCGTCCTCCTGCTCGCCCTCCTGCACATAGGCGCCGAAGCGGCCGTCGCGCAGCGTGATCTCGGCGCCGGTCTCCGGGTCCTGGCCCAGCACCTTCACGCCGGGGCGGGCGTCCGCGGCGGCGTCGCCGGTGGGCGGCGAGAGCGTGCGCGTGTAGCGGCATTCCGGATAATTCGAGCAGCCGATGAAGGCGCCGAATTTGCCGACCTTGAGCGACAATTGCCCAGCGCTGCAAGCAGGGCAGAGGCGTGGATCGGAGCCGTCTTCCTTGGCCGGGAAGATATGCGGGCCCAGCAGCTCGTTGAGGCTGTCGAGCACCTGCGTCGTGCGCAGATCCTTCGTTTCGTTCACCGCCGCCGAGAAATCGCGCCAGAAATCGCGCAGCACCTGTTTCCAGTCGATCTCATTATTGGAGACGAGATCGAGCTTCTCTTCGAGCGAGGCCGTGAAGTCGAACTCCACGTAACGCGAGAAGAAGCTTTCCAGAAAGGCGACGACGAGCCGGCCCTTGTCCTCGGGCACGAGACGCTTCTTGTCGAGCCGCACATAGTCGCGGTCGCGCAACGTCGCCAGCGTCGAGGCATAGGTCGAGGGGCGCCCGATGCCGAGCTCCTCCATGCGCTTGACGAGCGTCGCTTCCGTGTAGCGCGGCGGCGGCTCGGTGAAATGCTGGGTGGCGTCGATCTTCTCGCGCGTCACCGGCTCGCCTTGCTTCATCGCCGGCAGGCGGCCGCCTTCTTCATCGCCGTCGTCGTCGCGGCCTTCCTGATACAGCTCCAGAAAACCGGGGAAGCGCACGACTTGCCCGGTGGCGCGCAAGTCCAGCGTGCGGGCGCCGGCTTTGGCGTCGATGTCGACCGTCGTGCGCTCCAGCTCGGCGGACTCCATCTGGCTGGCGATGGTGCGGGTCCAGATCAGCTCATAGAGCTTGGCCTGATCTGGCTCGAGATGTTTGGCGACGTGTTTGGGCAGGCGCGAAGCGTCGGTCGGGCGGATCGCTTCATGGGCTTCCTGCGCGTTCTTGGCCTTCGCCGTATATTTGCGCGGGGCGTTGGGCACGAAGCGGTCGCCATATTCCTTGGCGATGACCTTGCGCACGCTCGCCACGGCCTCGGGCGCCATGTCGACGCCGTCGGTTCGCATATAGGTAATGAGGCCGACGGTCTCGCCGCCGACGTCGACGCCCTCATAGAGCCGCTGCGCGATGCGCATGGTGATCGCCGGGGCGAGGCCGAGCTTGCGCGAGGCCTCCTGCTGCAGCGTCGAGGTGGTGAAGGGCGCGTAAGGATGGCGCTTGACCGGCTTCGCCTCGACCGAGCGCACCGTATAAGTCGCCGCGAGCAGGGCCTTTTTGAAGTCTTCGGCCTCCTCGCCCTTGCCGATGTCGAGGCGGGTGATCTTCTTGCCGTCCGCGCCCACGAGCCGCGCGGTGAAGGGCTCGCCCGCCTTGGTTTTCAGATGCGCGACGAGCGACCAATATTCCTGCGAGACGAATTTCTCGATCTCCAGCTCGCGGTCGCAGACGAGGCGCAGCGCCACCGATTGCACGCGGCCGGCGGAACGCGCGCCAGGGAGCTTGCGCCACAGCACCGGCGAGAGGGTGAAGCCGACGAGATAGTCGAGCGCGCGGCGGGCGAGATAGGCGTCGACCAGCGCCTGGTCGATCTGGCGCGGATGCGCCATGGCGTCGCGCACCGCATCCTTGGTGATGGCGTTGAAGACGACGCGCTCGATCTTCTTGTCCTTGAGCGCCTTCTTCTTGTTCAGAATCTCGATCAGATGCCAGGAGATGGCCTCGCCTTCGCGATCCGGGTCGGTTGCGAGAATGACTTTGTCGGCGTCTTTCACCGCCTGGGCGATCTCGGTGACGCGCTTCGAGCCCTTGGCGTCCATCTCCCAGACCATGGCGAAATCGGCCTCGGGGTCGACCGAGCCGTCCTTGGCGGGCAAGTCGCGGACGTGGCCCATGCTGGCGATGACGTGGAAATCGCGGCCCAGATATTTATTGATGGTCTTGGCTTTGGCCGGCGACTCGACGATGACGACGTTCATTTCAGCGCGATCCCACAAGGCGCCGCTCTGGCGCACGGGGCGCGAAGATGGGCAGAATGAGCGGCGCCTGTCAAATTGGGGGCGGATAGAGCGGGGCAACCAGGTGAAAGCGGGGCGTGAGCCGATCCCTCCCCTTTACGGGGAGGGTGGCCCCGCGTAAGCGGGGTCGGGTGGGGGAAAGCCCCATCACTGCCGTTGCGGCGCGGACCCCACCCGGCGGCCTCTGGCCGCCGACCTCCCCGTAAAGGGGAGGTATGGGGCTAACGACGCCAGATCGCTATTCATCCCATTGCCTTGGCGAAAAGCGGGAAAAGGGAGAGAGGGTGAGGCGCGACGAAGAAAAGCTTCCGGCCGCGGTCGAGGCGGCGGCGGTCGCCCCGCGCAGCCGCCCCTCCGCCTATCCGGAGCCTTTCGCCGCGCGAATGGCCGGGCGCGAGAAGCGCGCGCTCGGCGACCTCTTCGGATTGGGCAATTTCGGCGTCAATCTCACCCGGCTTGCGCCCGGCGCGCAGTCGGCGCTCATGCACCGGCACAGCCGGCAGGATGAATTCATTTATATTCTGGAAGGTGCGCCGACGCTGGTGACCGAATCAGGCGAGACAGCGCTTTCTCCCGGCATGTGCGCCGGATTCCCGGCCGGCGGCCTCGCCCATCATCTCGTCAATCGAACCGACACAGACGCGGTCTATCTCGAAATCGGCGACCGGACCGCAGGGGACGGCGCGGACTATCCCGAGGACGACCTCGAAGCGCGCCTTGGCCTCGACGGGCGCTGGCAATTCTTCCACAAGGACGGCCGTCCCTATTAGATAGAAATGTGAGCCTATGGCCGGGATCATCGACTTCAACGGCGTCGAATTCGTCAACACCTTCGTCTCTCTCTTCGTCGCGCTGCTTTTAGGCACGCTGATCGGCGCGGAGCGGCAATATCGCCAGCGCAACGCGGGGCTCCGCACCAACGCGCTCGTGGCCTTGGGCGCCTCGGCCTTTGTCGATCTCGGCATGCGGCTCATGGGCAATCAGGGCGCGACCCAGGTGCTGGCCTATGTGGCCTCGGGCGTAGGCTTTTTGGGCGCGGGCGTGATCCTGAAAGAGGGGATGAACATCCGCGGCCTCAATACGGCGGCGACGGTCTGGTGCTCGGCGGTGACAGGCGCCTTCGCCGGCGCCGACCATCCGGCCGAGGCGGCGCTGATGTGCGGATTCGTGCTGGCCGGGAACACCTTCCTGCGGCCGCTCGTCAATCTCATCGAGCGCGCGCCGATTGATGAGAGCCGGACCGAGTCGATCTTCGAGATGCGCGTGACGACCGACGAGGGAAGCCGCGACGCGCTGCGGGAGTTGCTCGACGAGCGGCTGGAGGCGGCGAAATATCCGGCCCGCGAAATTCGGGAAATGGAGCGGGAGGATGGCGTGGAAATCGTCGCCACGCTCGCGGCGACCAGCGTCGAGGCCGAGGAGCTCGACGCCATCGCCGAGGAGCTCGGCCGGCTGACCAATGTCGCCCACGCCGCCTGGTCCTCGCGCGCCTCAGACTGATCCTTCGCTTTTACGTCACATCCCCTTGCTCGCGGCGCCGCCCTCCTGTAAGAGCGGCTCACTCGAAGCGCTGAGCGCTTTGCCGGATGGCCTCGTGGCGGAGTGGCTACGCAGAGGACTGCAAATCCTTGTACGGGGGTTCGATTCCCTCCGAGGCCTCCAAATGCCCGCAAAATCAAGCAATTACTGTTTCCGTTTGAATAGCTCGGATTGGGGCTTGTCATTCCCGACGGGCCGAAGGCCCGATCGGGAATCCAGAGCCACAAAAGCGCTGGTTTGGCTCTGGATTCCCGATCGCTCGCTGCGCGAGCGTCGGGAATGATACCGAACCAATCAAGCGGATCTCGTATTATTCATGCCTCCACAAAGCTGCGCAGCGCCACGACTCCCGCCGCCGTTTCCGACGCGAGGCGATACAGGAAGCCGGGACGCCCCGGCCCCGTTCGGCCGGTAGCGTGAAAAATAAGCGCATCGGAACCAGAGCGTCCCGGCTGCGGTCTTTATTCGCGCGCACCTTTCCGGGCCGAAGTAGCGCCATCTCGTGGCGGTTCCTCCGTCCGGCGCAGCCGCCAGACGGCGCCTGCTTCTTTCCCGGGAGGTTTGAACCTCCCGAGCGCGTCGCAAGGGCCTCGACATGCGCCGCCTCCGGCCCGCCGGCGCTTTCCCTTTCGGTACTCGGGCCGCGTGTCGCGGGCGCGAAAACTATGCCCAGCCTTTGCGTGGATTTCTCCACGCAATCTCCCCACGAAGGAGAGACCCGGCGGGCGGCGCCGGAGTCCCGCACGGAACGAGGGTCGCGTCCCGCGCTTAACCGACCCCGCCGGCGCCGCCGACCCTGACGGCGCCCCTGCAAGTTGACGAGGCGGGGGAAGGATAAGGCGGTTTTTGGGGGTGGGGATAAATTAGGGAGTAAATTCCCGATGACGGCCACGCTCTACTCCTCTTCCCGCGCGCGGGGAGAGGTCGGGTAATACGAGATCCGCTTGATTGGTTCGGTGTCATTCCCGACGCTCGCGCAGCGGGCGATCGGGAATCCAGAGCCAAACCAGCGCTTTTGTGGCTCTGGATTCCCGATCGGGCCTTCGGCCCGTCGGGAATGACAAGCCCCAATCCGAGCTATTCAAACGGAAACGTATGAGGGGCTTGGGGGATGAGTGGAAACGAAAAATGCCGCAAGGCGCTCGGGCCCATAATGCACGTCCGGGCTCCGGCCCCGGCCCCTCACCCAGCCTCTCCCCGCAAGCGGGGAGAGGGGCTTGGACGCGGGAATGCGTAGCGCCTCAGCTCGCGAGGCTTTTCGCCAGCTCGTCCGTATGCGCGTGCATGGCGCGCGCCATTTGATCGATTTCGCGCGCCATCGACACCATGGATTCGACGCCCGCGCCGGTCTGCGTCATGGCGCTCGCCATCTGATCGGCGTGGGCGGACATGGCCTCCGCGCTGGTCGCCGCCGAGCGGACGCTGCGGGCGATTTCCTTGGTCGCCGTATCCTGCTCGTGCACAGCCTGGGTGATGATCGCGGAAATATGCTCCACTTCCGCGATCTTCGCCTTGATCTTGTCCATCGACGCCACCGACATATTGGTGGCCGCCTGGATTTCGGCGATCTGGTCGGCGATGTCTTGCGTCGCCTTGCCGGTCTGGGTGGCGAGGCTTTTGACCTCCTGCGCCACCACGGCGAAACCGCGCCCCGCTTCGCCCGCGCGGGCCGCCTCGATCGTGGCGTTCAGCGCGAGGAGATTGGTCTGCGCAGCGATTTTCGAAATGAGATTGACGACGTCGCCGACGCGATTGGCTGCCGCGCAGAGACGCAGCATCTCGGCGGAGGAGCCGTTGGTCTCGACCACCGCCTGACGCACGACGGCCGTCGACTCCACCGCCTGCTTGCTGATCTCGCCGATGGCCGCGAGAAGCTGGTCGGAGGCGGTCGCGACCGAGCCCACGTCGGCGGCGGCCTGGGTGGAGGCGGTGCGGGCGAAATCGCTGTCGGCGCGGGCGCGGCGTTCGTGCACGATCATTTCCTCGGATGCGGCGGCCATGCGCTTGGTCATGTCGCCGAGCATTGCGGTGGTGGCGGAGAGTTCGACGGAATAATGCTCGACCTTGTCGCGGATCGCGGCCTCGCGGCGCAGGCGCTCCTCGCGGTCGTCTCTCGCCTTGATTTCGGCCGCCATCTCGTTGTTGGCGCGGACGGCGTCGCGCAGCACGACGAGCGCCCGGGAAATGTCGCCGATTTCGTCGGCGCGGGCCGTGTCGTCGACGTCGAGGCTCGTGTCGCCGGCGGCGAGGTCAGTCATTTGCCGGGCGATGTTCTTGATGGGCACGGCGACTGTTTTATGCATGGTGGGCACCGAGACGCCGACGATCAGAACGCCCGCGAAGAGCGTGCCGATGAACAGCTCGATCGAAAGGGCGTTTGCCGAATCATGCGCGGCTTTGGCGAGGGCCGCCATCTGGGCGTGGTCCGCCGTGCTTGCCGCCGCCGCCGTCAGATCGCGCACATTCGCCGCGCCGAAATAGGCGGCCGCGCCCATGATGAGCAGCAGAGCGAGGAAAAGGAACTGGCGAAGGACGAGGCCGGCGCCAATGGAAAGATTGCGCATGTGCTCGATAGTCCTGCTAATGGTCCCCGACAGCCGTGCAAATTGATCGGGATCAGTTTAATCCGCAGACTTTCACAGTCGGTTAACGGTGGCGGCATAGGCGCGTATAAAGCCTTGGCGGGAGCGAGAAATGCTGGAAATCGCAGTGCAGATGGACCCCCTCGAGCGGATCAATTTCGCCGGGGACTCGACCTTCGCTCTCATGCTGGAGGCCAAGCGGCGCGGGCATCGGCTCTGGTTTTACACGCCGGACAAGCTGTCCCTCGAAGGCGGGACGCTCACCGCGCGGGCCCACCCGATCGAGGTCTTCGACGACCCTTCCCGCTACTATGCGCTGGGCGAGGCGACCGAGCTCGACCTCGCCAGGATGGACGTCGTCCTGCTGCGCCAGGACCCGCCCTTCGATCTCGCCTATATCACCTCGACGCATTTCCTCGAGCGCATCCAGTCGCGCGTGCTGGTGGTGAACGACCCCGGCCATGTGCGCAACGCCCCGGAAAAGGTCTTCGTGATGGAGTTCGCCGACCTCATGCCGCCGACGCTCATCACGCGCGACCGCGCGGCGATCGAGCGGTTCCGGGCGACGCATGGCGACATCGTCATGAAGCCGCTTTACGGCCACGGCGGCGCGGCGGTCTTCAAAGTCACGCCGCGCGATCCCAATTTCGGCTCGCTCTTCGACATGTTCAGCGCGAGCTTCCGCGAGCCCTGGGTGGTTCAGCAGTTCCTGCCGGAGGTCGCCAAAGGCGACAAGCGCATCATCTTCGTCGACGGCGAGGCGATGGGCGCGATCAACCGCGTGCCGGCGCAGGACGACATTCGCTCCAATATGGTGCGCGGCGGCGCGGCGGCGGCGACCGAGCTCGATCCGCGCGAGCAGGAGATTTGCGCAAGGCTCGGGCCGGCGCTCAAGGCGCGCGGGCTGGTTTTTGTGGGCATCGACGTGATCGACGGCCGACTGACCGAAATCAACGTGACCTCGCCGACGGGGCTGCGCGCGCTCAAAAGAGTCGGCGGCCCGGATCTTGCCCCGCCGCTCTTCGACGCGATCGAGCGGCGGCTGAAGGCGCTGCGCGCAGGATGAGCGTGATGGACCAGGCATTGACGCCAAGCATTTTCGACAGATTCGAACCGGCTTCGGGCTTTCTCGGGCTGCGCGCCGCGCTCGCGGCCCCGATCGCGCAAATCTGCAAGGTCGAGAAGGGCCATGCGCGCCGGACCGCGGTCGTCGATCTCTTCCGTTCGATCCTCGCCGAGGGGCGCGCCCGCGCCCGCGCCGGGCTGGAAGCCAGGGGCTCGGGACTGGCGTGCGCGCGGCTGATCTCGCAGCTCGAGGACGAGCTGATCGGCGCGATCTATGATTACGTCGTCGCCTATGTCTATCCCGCCGATAATCCGACCTTCGCCGAGCGGCTGACCATCGTCGCCGTCGGCGGCTATGGACGCGGCATGCTGGCGCCCGGCTCCGACATCGATCTTTTGTTTCTGCTGCCCTATAAGCAGACGCCATGGGGCGAGAGCGTCGTCGAAGCGATCCTCTACGTTCTGTGGGATCTGCGTCAGAAGGTCGGCCACGCCACGAGATCCGTTGCGGAATGCATGCGTCAGGCGCGGGCCGATATGACGATCCGCACCACGCTGCTGGAGGCGCGCTTCATCCTCGGCAGCGCCGAGCTGTTCACTGAATTGCAGGACGCCTTCGACCGCGAGGTGGCGCGCTCCGACGCGCGTGAATTCGTGGCGGCGAAGCTTGCAGAGCGCGACACGCGTGTGCGCCGCGCCGGCGCCTCGCGCTATCTGGTCGAGCCCAATGTGAAAGAGGGCAAGGGGGGCCTGCGCGACCTCAACACGCTCTTCTGGATTTCCAAATATGTCTATCGCGTGCGCGACGTGGAGGAGCTGGTCGCGGCGGGGCTCTTCACCTCGGCCGAGCTTTCCCTCTTCGAGCGTTGCGAGGAGTTTTTATGGCGCGTGCGCTGCCACCTGCATTTCGCCACCGGGCGCGCGGAGGAGCGGATTTCCTTCGATATTCAGCCGCTGATGGCGCAGCGTCTCGGCTACCACGACCGCGCCGGCCTCTCGCGCGTCGAGCGCTTCATGAAGCATTATTTTCTGGTCGCGAAGGACGTCGGCGATCTCACCGCCATCGTGTGCGCCGCGCTCGAAGAAAAACAGGCGAAGCCGCGCGCGATCTTTGAGCGCTTTATGCAGCCGTTCCGGCGCCGGCGCGCCCGGGCGCCGCATGGCGATTTCATCATCGCGCATGACCGCATCAGCGTCGCCGATGAGAATGTCTTTCATCGTGACCCGGTGAACATCATCCGGCTTTTCTGGATGGCCGATCATCATGGCCTGCCGCTGCACCCGGATGCGCTGCGCGCGGTGACGCTCTCACTACGCGAGATCGACGCCGATCTGCGCGCCGATAAGGAGGCCAACAGGCTCTTCCTCGAAATCCTGCTGTCGCGCAACATGACCGAGATCATTCTGCGCCGGATGAACGAGACGGGCGTGCTCGGGCGCTTCATTCCCGATTTCGGCCGCATCGTCGCGATGATGCAATTCAACATGTATCACCACTATACGGTCGACGAGCATCTGCTGCGCGCGGTCGGCGCGCTCTCCGATCTCGAGGCCGGGCGCCTGCCCGAGCATCAGCAGCTCGTGGGCGAAATTCTGCCCACGATCGTCAATCGCAAGGTGCTCTATCTTGGGCTCTTCCTTCACGACATCGCCAAGGGCCGCAA
This sequence comes from Methylocystis sp. Sn-Cys, assembly GCF_016745395.1. Lineage (GTDB taxonomy): Bacteria > Pseudomonadota > Alphaproteobacteria > Rhizobiales > Beijerinckiaceae > Methylocystis > Methylocystis iwaonis. The sequence continues at coordinate 56,971 of NZ_JAERVJ010000009.1, read as the reverse complement.
GGAGGATCACTCCATCGCCGGCAAGGAGGTGGCGCGCACGCTGTGCCCGCGTCTGGGCTTCACGCCGGGCGAGACGGAGACCGTGGCCTGGCTCGTCGAGCACCATCTTACAATGTCAACCTATGCGCAGAGCCGCGATCTCTCCGACCGTGTGACGATCGAGAGTTTTGCGGCGATCGTGCAGACCGTCGAGCGGCTCAAAATGCTTTTCGTGCTGACCGTGTGCGACATCAACGCTGTCGGCCCCGGCGTGCTCGACACCTGGAAATCACAGCTTCTGCGCGTTCTCTACTGGGAGACGGAGGTCGTGCTCGGCGGCGGCCATTCCTCCGCCGACCGCAAGAGCCGCGTGGCCGCCGCCGTCGCCGAGCTGCGCGCCGCGCTGCCCGACTGGAGCGACGAGAAATTCGAGACCTACGCCAAGCGGCATTATCCCGCTTATTGGCTCAAGGTCGACGTCGCCCGCAAACTGCGCCACGCCCATATGCTCGAAAAGCTCGCCGGCGCGACGACGCCGCTCGCGACCGCCGTGGAGCTCGATCGCACGCGCGGCGCGGTGGAGCTAACGGTCATCGCGCCGGATCATCGGCGGCTGTTGTCGATCATCGCAGGCGGCTGCGCGGCGAGCGGCGCCAATATCGTCGACGCGCATATCTTCACCACCGCCGACGGGCTGGCGCTCGACACGATCTTCTTCTCGCGCGCCTTCGATTTCGACGAAGACGAGCTGCGCCGCGCGCGCCGCATCGCCGACTTCATCGCCAAGGCGCTGAGCGGCGAGGTGATCGTCTCCGACGCCGTGCAAGCGCGCGCCAAGCAGCAGCAGCCGCTCGCCGCCTTCAATGTCGCGCCGGAGGTGGTGGTCGATAACAGCCTGTCGAATGTCTATACGGTCATCGAGGTCTCCGGCCTCGATCGCGAAGGGCTGCTGTTCGAGCTGACCAACGCTATCTCCCGGCTCAATCTCAACATCGCCTCGGCGCATATCGTGACCTTCGGCGAGCGGGCGGTGGACGCTTTCTATGTGACCGACCTCACCGGCGCGAAAATCGTCTCGCCGCAACGCCACGCCGCCATCAAGCGGGCGCTGCTCGAGGTTTTCGAGCCGCCGGCGGAGAAGCGGGCCGAGAAAGCGCAGAGCGTGGGGTAGGGCGCGCGCGCTATCAGGCAATCATCCGCCGTCATTGCGAGGAGCGGAGCGACGAAGCAATCCAGAGCCGCGACCGCTGCCCTGGATTGCTTCGCTTCGCTCGCAATGACGCGGCCTGCGCCGTTCCGTCACCGGCGCCGACTTGATTTTGGCGCCCCAAGCGCTGATATCGAGGCCTTTGAAGAACGCCCCTTATCCTTAAAAAGACGGACAAGAGCATGAGCGACCAGAGCAACGCCGGAAACAACGCCGAGACCCCGCGCAAGGGCGCGGAGGAGAATGCGGCGCATCCGTCCTCCCTGTCGCAGCCTTCGGCGGAAGCGCCCATCGGCGAGCCGGAGCCCTTCACCGAGCTGGAGAATCTCTATCAGGAGAACGCCAGCCTCAAGGACAAGCTCCTGCGCGCCATGGCGGAGGCCGAGAATGTCCGCCGCCGCGCCGAGAAAGAGGTGGCCGACGCCAAGCTTTACGGCGTGACCAGCCTCGCTCGCGAGATGCTGGCCTTCGTCGATAATCTGCGCCGCGCGGCGGAAAGCGTCCCGGCCGAGGCGCGCGCCGCTCTCGATCCCGTTGCGGCGACGCTGCTCGACGGCATCGGAGTCATCGAGCGCGACTTTCTGTCGCGCCTCGCCCGCTACGGGGTGAAGCCGATCGAGGCGCTGGGCGCCAAATTTGACCCCAATCTGCACGAGGCGCTCTACGAGATGCCCGATGAGACCAAGCCCGCCGGCACGGTCGCGCAGGTGATGGAGCAGGGCTATACGATCGGCGAACGCGTGCTGCGCCCGGCCAAGGTCGGCGTGACCCGCGGCGGCCCCAAGGCCTGACCCGCCCCATGGACGCCCCCGCGCGCGCGCAGATCGGGCCGGCGGGCGTCCGCCCCGGCGTCGTCAACGCCGTCGCCTATCACGAGGGCGTCAAGGTCGCCGACATCGACATAGAAGAGGCCGGCGACTGGGCCAGACGCGAGGGGCACATCGTCTGGATCGGGCTCTATGAGCCTGGCGTTGAGCTCTTGGAGCGCGTGCGGGCGCAGTTCTCGCTGCATCCGCTCGCCATCGAGGACGCCGCCAAGGCCCATCAATTCCCCAAGCTCGAGGAATTCGACGACAGCATCTTCATCGTGGCGCGCACCGCGCAGATGGAGAACGACCACATCGCTTTCGGCGAGACGCATCTCTTCGTCGGGCCTGGCTATGTGGTGAGCGTGCGCCATGGCCCCTCGCAGAGCTACGCCGCCGTGCGCCAGCGCTGCGAGGCGCGGGCGCGGCAGCTCTCCGAGGGCGAGGATTTCATCGTCTACACGCTGCTCGATTTCATCGTGGATAATTATTTTCCGGTCCTCGACCGCATTCATGAGCGGGTGGACGACATCGAAGATCGCATCCTGACGAACGCGATCGGCCAAAGCGAGATCGAGCAGCTCTATTCTCTGCGGCGCGACCTTTTGCGGCTGCGCAACGCCGTGGCGCCGCTGCAGGACGTCTGCCGGCGTCTGGAGCGCACCGACATCGTGCTGATCGACCCGATGATGCGTCCGCATTTCCGCGACGTGCGCGACCATCTGCGCCGCGCCGAAGAGCGCATCGACACGCTGCGCGAGACGCTCGCCTTCGCCTTCGAGGCGGGGCTGATGAACGCGCAGATGCAGCAGACCAATATCTCGCGCCGCCTCGCCGCCTGGGCCGCCATTCTCGCCGTGCCCACGGCGATCGCCGGCATTTACGGCATGAACTTCGAGCACATGCCCGAGCTGCAATGGCGGTATGGCTACTATGCGGTGCTCGGCGTCACCTTCACGATTTGCGCGACGCTTTACTGGCGCTTTCGCAGGGCAGGGTGGCTGTGAAGACTGTGTGATTCCGGCGTGCGGGCCGCGAGCCTTCAGGCTCGCCCCTTGCCAGCGAGCCTGAAGGCTCGCGGTCCAATTTTCCAGCATGAGCGCATCGGTTTCGTTTCGACGGCCGCCGCTCGCGAACTTTCCTGCCGCGCCTCCCCTTACGAAAGTTTCATCCGCCGGCCATTGGACGGCAAGAGGCAGGTCTCCATGTTGATGTCGCAGGCGGCGTTGGAGCCTCTCCCCAAGACGCCGCTGCGGAATGGAGTGTATTTGAAATGCATCAACCGATTTTCGCGCGCAGCCCTCGCCTGACGACCGATCGTCGCCGCGCCTCGCGCCTTGCGCTGACGGCGGCGAGCGCCGCAATCGCGCTCGGCGCAGCTTTCGGCGCGCCCGTCGGGACTGCTTTCGCCGAGGCGCCTTCCGTCACTGTCGCGCCGGCAAGCGGCCCCGCCTCCTTCGCCGACATCGTCGATCGGGTGAAGGGCGCCGTCGTCGCCATCAAGGTGAAGGCCTATGAGGAGTCCCGCAGCCCGTTCGAGGGCCAGGAGCTCTCGCCGGACGATCCGATGTATCGCTTCTTCAAGCGCTTCGGCGAGACCCCGCAAAAACGCATGACGCAGTCGCAGGGCTCTGGCTTCATCATCAGCGCCGACGGCTATGTCGTGACCAACAACCATGTGGTCGAACACGCCACCGACGTCGAGATTTCGCTCGAAGACGGCCGTAACTTGCCGGCCAAGGTCATCGGCACGGACAAGCGCACCGATCTCGCCTTGCTGAAGGTCAGCGACGGGAACAAGCTGCCCTATGTCGAATGGTCGAACACCCAGCCGCGCGTCGGCGATTGGGTAATCGCCGTCGGCAATCCCTTCGGCCTCGGCGGCTCGGTGACGGCGGGCATTGTTTCGGCGCGCGGCCGCGACATCGGCGCCGGCCCCTATGACGATTTCCTGCAAATCGACGCGCCGGTGAACCGCGGCAACTCGGGCGGCCCGGCTTTCGATACGCACGGCCAAATCGTGGGCGTGAATACGGCCATCTATTCGCCGTCCGGCGGCTCCGTCGGCATCGGCTTCGCGATCCCGACGGAGGTCGCCAAGGATGTGATCGCGGCGCTGAAGGAAAAGGGTTCCGTCTCGCGTGGCTGGATCGGCGTGAAGATCCAGCAGGTGACGCCGGAGATCGCCGACAGTCTCGGGCTGAAGACGCCCAAGGGCGCGCTGATCGCCCAGCCGCAGAAGGGCGCGCCGGCCGAAGCCGCCGGCTTGAAGGCTGGCGACGTGATCACCGCCGTCAATGGCGAGAAGATCGACAACCCGCGTGAACTCGCGCGCCGCATCGCCGCCATGGGGCCGAACAAGATCGTCGACATCACCTATGTCCGCAGCGGCGCGGAGAAGAACGCCAAGCTCACTCTCGGCAAGCTGCCCGAGGAGAAGGAGGCGCGCGCCGAGGAGGAAGACCTCGGCGGCGGCGCCGGCGGCGGGGCGCAGCTCTCGAGCCTCGGCATAGGGGTAGCGCCGGCCGCGCAGGTTCCCGGCGCCGGCGGCGAGGGTCTCGTCGTGGTCGACATCGATCCGAGCGGCGCCGCGGCCCAGAAGGGCTTGCGCCGGGGCGACGTGATCGTCGAGGCTGGCGGCCAGACGGTGAATTCGCGGGCCGATCTGACCGGCGCCATCGACGGCGCCCGCAAGGAAGGCCGCCGGTCGGTGCTGCTGCGGGTGAAATCGGCCGACGGCGCGAAATTCATCGCCGTTCCGCTGAAACAGAGCGCCGGCTGAACCAGCGGGCTCGGCGGGAGTTACGGTGAGAACGCACATATGAAACGAGCTTCTTGCGACGTGGACCACACCACTGCACCCGCCCGCAGGTGGTCCCCCGCAACGAAGAGCGACGGGTAGTCGCCAGCCCCCTCCTGGCTCCCGTCGTGGCGGGCCGGCGCAATTTTTCGCGCCGGCCTGCCTTTTTTGGCAAGGTCGAGTATCATGGGCGCAATGCGCATATTGATCATCGAAGACGACAAAGAGGCGAGCGATTATCTCGTCAAAGCGTTCCGCGAGCAGGGGCATGTCGCCGACCATGCCGCGGACGGGCTCGCAGGATACGCCGCCGCCCGCGAAGGCGACTATGACGTGCTGATCGTCGATCGCATGTTGCCCAAGATGGACGGCCTGTCGCTCATCTCCAGCCTGCGCGAGCAGAAGGTCGAGACGCCGGCGCTGATCCTCTCGGCCCTCGGACAGGTGGACGATCGCGTCAAGGGCCTGCGCGCCGGCGGCGACGACTATCTTCCCAAACCCTATGCCTTCTCGGAGCTTCTGGCGCGCATCGAGGCGCTGGCGCGCCGCCGCGTCGGGCCGCGCGGCGAGGAGACGCATTACCGCGTCGGCGATCTGGAGCTGGATCGGCTCTCACATAAGGTGATGGTCGGCGGGCAGGAGATCGTGCTTCAGCCTCGCGAATTCCGGCTGCTGGAATATCTGATGAAGCACGCCGGGCAGGTGGTGACGCGCACCATGCTGCTGGAAAATGTCTGGGACTATCACTTCGATCCGCAGACCAATGTGATCGACGTGCATATTTCGCGGCTGCGCGCCAAGATCGACAAGGGACGCGAAACCCCCTTGCTGCACACGATCCGCGGGGCGGGCTATATGATTAGAGATGGCATGCGCTGACGCGCTTTCCGTCGCGAGCGGAAAGCGCGCTCGGCAGGGTTTGAGGGAATCCCTCTCAGCCGGCTCTCACCACCAGCCGCCCCAGCCCCAGCCAGGGCCGCCGCCCCAGCCCCACCCGGGCCCCCAGCCGCCGCCCCAACCATAGCCCCAGGACGGGGCGGTCGCCGCGGCGATGCCGGCGCCCATCAGGCCCAGCGCGGCGCTCGCGAAGACGGCGCCAGCGGGATCGTAGTAGCCGCCATAGTAGCGCGGGTAACCGTAATAGGCCCTGCGGTAGTAATGCGGCCGGTAATAGCCCGAGTGCCGATAGTAGTGTGGGCGATAGTATCCCCAATGCCGGTAATAGTGCGGGCGATAATATCCCCAGTGGCGATGACCCCAACGGCGGTAGTAATGCGCTTCCACCGTCGGCGCGGCGAGGCTGACCACGCCTGGCGGCGCGATGGTCATTGGCCCTGCAAACGCTTCTGGCGGGATGGCGCCGATGGCGGTTGCGCCGCTCAGCGACGCAAGGATTGCGTTTCTTACGCTCTTTCGCATCTTCGTGAACCTTGGCTGGCCCCTTGGCCAATGAACGTCGAATCCGTGTGGTTGGTTCCCCAAAAGGCAATCGGGCGATCGTGCGACATATTGCGCCGGAACGCCTATATCTTCGCAGAGCCCCCGGGGGGCGCGGCGCTGGCTGATAGGAAGATCGCTTGTTTACTGGAAAACTCGGGAAGCTCTTTCGCACGACGGCCTTCAAGCTGTCGCTCGCCTATCTCATCCTGTTCTCCATCGGCGCCGGCCTCGTGCTGACGCGCGTCGGCGCGCGCGTGAAGGAGGTGCTCAACGAGCAGATCGAGCAGACCGTCGAAGCCGAGATCCGCGCGCTGTCGGAGCAATATGCGCAAGGCGGGCTGCGCCAGCTCACCACCGCGCTGGAGCGCCGCGTCCGCGCGCCCGGCGGTTCGCTCTATTTGCTGACGACGCATTCAGATGAGGTCATCGTCGGCAATATCGAGTCGCCGGCCACCGCGCCCACGGGCGGCCGGGAACTCGTCGAGACCCGCTACCAGCGTCGCGGCGAGCCGGGGGTCGAGCATCCGGCCCTGATGCGGCTCTTTCTCATCCCCGGCGGCTTCCGGCTGCTGATCGGCCACGACATCGAGGATCAAGAGGTGCTGCGCGACATTTTGCGCCAGGCGCTCGGCGTCTCGTTGTTCTGGCTCGCGCTCGTCGGCGCGCTCGGCGGCATGTTCGTCTCGCATCGCATGCTGGAGCGCGTCGATATGATGTCGGCTTCGGCGCGGCGCATCATGGCGGGCGATCTGAACGAACGTCTCGCCGTCTCGGGCGCCGGCGACGAGCTCGACCGTCTGGCCGAGAATTTCAACGCCATGCTGGAGCGCATATCGGAGCTGATGACGGGCCTGCGCGAAGTCTCCGACAACATTGCGCATGATCTCAAGACGCCGCTGACGCGGCTGCGCAACCGCGCCGAGGCGGCGCTGCGCGGCGCCTCCGGCAATGGCGAGCACCGCGAGGCGCTCACCAAGGTGATCGAGGAGTCGGATGCGCTCATTCGCGTCTTCAACGCGCTGCTGATGATCGCGCGCGCCGAGGCCGGCTGTTCGACCGACAATTTGACGACCTATGACGCCGACGCCGTCGTGAGCGACATCGTCGAAATGTACGAGCCCGTGGCGGAAGAGCAGGGCGCGCATCTGCAGTTTTCGACAGAGCCGGGCCTCGCCGTCACCGGCAGCCGCGAGCTTCTGGGGCAGGCGCTGGTGAATCTCGTCGACAATGCGCTGAAATATGGTGCGACGGGAGAAAACCAGCGCATCGACGTGCGCGCCAGGCGCGTCTGCGAACGCGTGGAGATCACTGTCGCAGATCATGGGCCCGGCATTGCGCCGGAAGACCGCGAAAGGGTCGTGGGGCGCTTCGTCCGGCTGGAGAATTCACGCTCGCGGCCGGGCTCGGGGCTTGGCCTGTCGATGGCCGCGGCCGTCGCCCGGCTGCATCACGGCGCCCTGCGGATCGAGGACAACGCCCCGGGGTTGCGCGTCGTGCTGTCGCTGCCGGCGGTGCGCGCGATCGTCTCGCGCGAGCGCGCATAAATCGCGCTTCTGGCCGCCGGCTTCTCGGCCGGCCGCGTCTTGATCGACGTGACGTTCTTGCCGGCGCAATAGGCGCAGGAGAGCCGCACCATCGCCACCGTGCCCCTGCCGAGCCGCGAACGGAAACGCAGCCCGCCGCCGTGGAGGTCGATCAACGCGCGCGCGATGGCGATGCCGAGCCCCGAGCCTTTCATGCCATTTTCCATGACCCCGGCGCTCTGCTCGAAGGGGCGCCCCAATCTCGGCATGACGGCGGGATCGACGCCACGTCCGTTGTCCTCGACGAAAAGAGCGATCGACGCGCCGTGATGGCGCGCGCGCAGGCGCACGACGCCGCCCGGCTCGGTGAATTTGACGCTGTTGGAGAGCAGAACATTGAGCGTCTTGATGATCGCCGCCTCGTCTCCGACGCAGCGGAGCCGTTCATCGACCTCGACGATGAGGGAAAGCTGCTTTTCCTCGGCGCGGGCGCGCCAATCGTTCACGGCGCGGCGCGCGGCGTCGGCGACGTCGACTTCGCGCTCGGCGAGGCGCACGAGGCCGGCCTCCAGCCGCGACATGTCCAGAATATCGGACAGCACCTCGTTGAGATAAGCGCCGCCCTGCCGGATGCTGCCGCAATATTCGGCGTATTTCGGCGAGCCGAGCGCGCCGAAGGGCTCGGCCAGCATCATTTCCGAAAAGCCGATGATGGCGTTGAGCGGCGTGCGCAGCTCATGGCTCATATTGGCGAGGAACTCGGATTTGGCGAGATAGGCGGCTTCGGCTTCGGCTTTCTGGTGGTGATATTTCTCGGCGAGCGTCGCGAGTTGTTGCGCCTGCATTTCGAGCGTCTGGCGCGAGCGCGTGAGATCGGTCACGCTCGCCGTGAGGCGGCGCTCGGACTCGATGAGCTTTTCCTGATTGCGCTTGAGCGCGGTGATGTCGGCGCCCACCGAAACATAGCCGCCGTCTCTGGTGCGCCGCTCGTTGATCTGCAGCCAGCGGCCATCGGCGAGCCGGGCTTCATATGTCCGCGCATCGGGCGAACGCGCTTCCGCCGCTGCGCTCTCCGTATGGGTGATCGGCGCCGTCGCGCGCGACATCATCTTTGCGTAGGTCACGCCAGGCGTCGCTGCTTCGGGCGCCAGGCCATGGAGATCGAGAAATTTGGAGTTGCAGACCACCAGCCGGTTCTGCGCGTCCCAGAGAACGAAAGCCTCGGAGATGGCGTCGATGGCGTCGCGCAGACGCATGTCGGCGGTCGCCGTATGTTCGGCGAGGGCCTTCTGCTCCGACACGTCCACGGCGATGCCGACGAGATGGTGGCCCGCATCCGCGGCGTCATTGATGAGCTGAGCGCGCGCCCGCAGCCAGACCCAATGGCCATCGGCGTGCCGCGCGCGGAACTCGTGGTCGACGCTGTTGCTGCGCGAGGCGGAAACCATTTGGGCGATCACCGAGAGATCGCCGTCGTCGGGATGCAGCAAAGCGTTGAGCTCGCCGAAGGAGAGACAACGCCGCTCGGCCGGCAGGCCGAGCATCTCGTACATCGAGTCCGACCAATAGATGCGCCCGCGCGCAATGTCCCAGTCCCACAGGCCGCAGCGCCCGCGCGACAGCGCCGCGTCGAGTCGGCGGCGCAGGCAGGCGTTGACTTGCTCGGCCGCGTGGCGGCGCCGCGACTGGCGCACATAGGCGTAGAGGACGGCGAGCAGCATCGCGGTCGTCAGGGCGAAGACAATGGCGTAATGCGCCGCGACGGTGCGCCATTCGCCGAGCACATTCTCCAGCGGATAGATCATCGCCACCTGGCCATAGGGGGCCGGGAGCTTTTGCACCGTGGCGAGGGCGGGCGCGCCGTCGGGCAAAGTAACGCGCATGACGCCCGCCTTGTCGGCGAATGCGGTCAGCGCCTGCTCGGCGCCGAGCACGTCGGTGAGCGTGACGCTCTTGCCGTCGATCGGCGGAAAGGCCGCCGCGACATGGCCGCTATCGTCAGTGACGAGAACGCGCCGCCCGCGCGCCATGGCGCGGCCGGGCAGGATCTTGTTCAAGGGCTGCGCGAGCAACTTCGCGTCGGCCTGGATCTGTTCATAAAGGTCGTGGCGCACGACGCGCGCAAAGACCTCGAGATCGGCGATCGCATCCTGGACAAGCTGATCCTGCATGGAGTGGACCAGCGTCACGGCGAAGGCGGCAAGCGACGCGAGGCAGATGACGGAGACAATGAAAGCCGCCCGCTTCAGCCAGGGGCTTTCTCTCGTCTCCTTCTCGCCATTGCCGTCGAAACGATAAGCGCCCCACACCGTTTCCGCGTGACTCATCGCACGAGCTGCGGTGACGCGCGCCATCCAATTCTCCGAAATCTGGCGATCCTGAAACCGAGCGATTGCGCGCTCGAATCACCTTCATTCGAATCCTTTGGGCGCAAATTGTCCAGATGCTTAATGAGCGGTTAACGCCTTTGGTAAGTTTCAAGCGAGCGCGCGCGTCGCAATGTCTTTCGTGTCGGCGGAAAGCCCTTCCTGCGCAACGATCCGGCGCAAACGCGCCTCGATCAAAGCGCGCCGCCGCGGCTCCATTGTTCGCCAGGAGCGCAGCGACGACAGAAGCCGCGCGGCGACCTGCGGGTTCTTTGGATCGAGCTCCAGAATGATCTTCGTGAGAAGATCGTAGCCGGAGCCGTCGAGCGCATGGAAGCGGGTGAGATTGGCGTTGGCGAACACGCCGATCAGCGAGCGCACGCGATTGGGATTGCTCAGCGAGAAGTCGGGATGCGACATGAGGTCGATGACGCGCTGCGTCGTTGCGGGTTCGGGGATCGTCGCCTGCAGCGCGAACCATTTGTCGATGACGAGCGCGTCGCCCTCGAACTGCGCGTAAAAGGCCGCGAAAGCTTTTTCGCGCGCGTCGCCGCCGAGAAGCGCAAGGAGCGCGAGCGCGGCGAGACGGTCGGTCATATTGCCGGCCGCGGCAAATTGACTCTCCGCCAGCGCCGAGCCCTTTGCGGGATCGCCGGCGGCGACGAGATCGAGCGCGACCGTTTTCAGCGAGCGGCGGCCGGCGCTGGCGGCGTCGGGGCTATAGGGGCCGGCCTCAGAGAGGCGCGCATAGATCGCTTCCGCCTCAGAGGCCAGCGCGCGGCCGATCTCCTCGCGCAGTCCGAAGCGTGCGGCGAAGAGTTCGTCGGGGTCGACGTTCGAGCCCGCTTCGCGCGCGAGATCGGTTTCCGAGGGGAGCGACAGCGCTTGGGCGGCGAAGGCGGGATCGGCGTCGGCGCCGCTCAGGATCGTGCGCAGCGCCGCGACGTAGCCCGGCGCAGCGGGGAGCGGCGCGCCGGCGCGGGCGGCGTCGACGCGCGCGAAGATCGCCCGCAGCGCCAGGCTCTGCGCCGCCTGCCAACGGTTGAAGGGATCGTCGTCGCAGGCGAGCAGCTTTTCGAGAGCGGCGCTCTCCGGCGCCGGCTCGAGCCGCACGGGCGCGGAGAAGCCCCGCAGCGCCGAGACGACCGGCTGCGAGGGAATGTTCTTGAAGGTGACGGTTCTGGCGGAGTTGGAGAGTTCGAACAATCCGCGCGCCAATTCGTCGGGACGCGCATCCGCGCTTTCGAGGTCGAGCTTTTCGCCGTTCTGGCCGAAGAGCGCGAGGGCGACGGGAATGACGGCCGGCTTTTTCTCCTGCTGGCCGGGCGTCGGCGCGATCTCCTGACGCAGCGTCAAAGCAAAGGTCTTCGCGTTTTGGTCATAGGCGCCTTCTGTCGAGAGCACGGGCGTGCCGGCCTGGCTGTACCAGAGCGCGAAATGCGAGAGGTCGCGACCGGAAGCCTCGGCGAAGCAGGACAGGAAATCCTCGACCGTCGCCGCCGTGCCGTCGAAGCGTTCGAAGTAAATATCCATGCCGCGGCGGAAAGACTCGTCTCCGATCAGCGTGCGCAGCATGCGGACGATCTCGGCGCCTTTCTCATAGACGGTCGCCGTGTAGAAGTTGTTGATCTCGTGATAGACCTCCGGCCGCACCGGATGCGCGAGCGGCCCCGCGTCTTCCGGGAATTGCGCCAGCCGCAGGCCTCGCACGTCGCCGATGCGCTCGACCGCGCGCGAGCGCATGTCGGCGGAAAATTCCTGATCGCGGAAGACGGTCAGCCCTTCCTTGAGGCAGAGCTGGAACCAGTCGCGGCAGGTGATGCGGTTGCCGGTCCAGTTGTGGAAGTATTCGTGCGCGATCACCGCCTCGATGCCGGCGTAATCGACGTCGGTCGCCGTCTCGGGCGAGGCGAGCACATATTTGTCGTTGAAGATGTTGAGGCCCTTGTTCTCCATCGCGCCCATATTGAAATCGGAGACGGCGACGATGTTGAAGACGTCGAGATCATATTCGCGGCCGAATTTCTCCTCGTCCCAATGCATCGAGCGCTTCAGGGCATCCATGGCGTATTCGGCGCGCGCCTCCTTGCCGTGCTCGACGTGAATGGCGAGCGCCACCTCGCGGCCGGACATGGTCTGGAAATGATCGCGCACCACGCCGAGGTCGCCGCCGACGAGCGCGAAGAGATAAGAGGGCTTGGGGAAGGGGTCATGCCAGACGGCGTAATGGCGGCCGCCGGCAAGATCTCCCGTCTCGCCGGGATTGCCGTTGGAAAGCAGGATCGGCGCCTCGCTCTTATCGGCGTCGATGCGGGTCGTATAGACGCTGAGCACGTCGGGGCGGTCGAGGAAATAAGTGATGCGGCGGAAGCCTTCCGCTTCGCATTGCGTGCAATAGGCCGAGCCCGAGCGATAAAGGCCCGAGAGCTGGGTATTGGCGGTCGGGTCCACCCGCGTCTCGATCTCGAGCGTGAAGGGCGCCTCGGGAACCGCCGTGAGGGTGAGCTGATCGGGCGTCGCCGTATAGTCCTGCGCGCCGAGCGGGCGCCCGTCGAGCTTGACGCTCACGAGGCTCAGCTCGTCGCCGTCGAGGACGAGCGGCGCGCCGGGCGCGCCCTTGGGATTGCGGCGCAGCGCGAGCCGCGAAACCACCTTGGTCTGCGTCCGGTGAAGGGAAATATCGAGCGCCACAGTGTCGATCAGAAAGTCGGCGGGGCGATAGTCTGCAAGGCGGACGGCGACATTGGAGGGGTGGCGCATGAAAACCTCTAGGCAGGGAATCGGAGCTTCGGACGAATATAGGCGGCTATGCAAGATTTGCGACCGGCCGCGCCCGCGCCAGGGCGGCGGGGTGACGAATTTTTAATTGGAAACTCACGGCAAAGATTTGGTAGGCCTTGAGCCGGCGGCCATTGGCGGGCAAAGTCGCCCCGAGCTTCCTCCGATCCGCCGACCGACGCCTTCGCTCGCTTGGCGCCGTTTTCGCTCTAAGCCGGTGCGTCTCTCCCCATGTGGCGAAAGCTTTTCCTGACTCTCGTTCTCGCGGCTGGCGGCGCGCCGGACGCTTTCGGCGCGCCGCCAGCCGCGGCGCCTCAGGAGATTCTCGTGCCGCTCAGCGAGGAGCAGATACGCGCCGCTGGCGTCGAGACGCAGCCGGTCGAAGCGGAAACCGGGGCCGGAGAGATCGTCGTGCCGGGCGTTGTGACCGTGCCGCCGCAGCAGCTCCGCGTGGTCGCCGCGCCGGCCGCGGGCCTTGTCGAGACCCTGCTCGTCGCGCCCGACGAGGATGTGAAGGAGGGCGATCCGATCGCGACGCTGCGCTCCTCGGAGCTGGTCGAGGCGCAGCGCGCCTTTCTGCACGCCGTCTCCGACGCCGATCTCGCCACCGAGAAGCTGCGCCGCGACGAGCAGCTCTTCAAGGAGCACATCATCGCCGAGCGGCGGCTCATCATCACCCGCGCCGAAGCCGTTCAGGCGCGCGCGACATTGGAGGAGCGGGGCCAGATCCTCACCCTTTCCGGCATGAGCGAGGCCGATGTCGCGCAATTGCGCAAGGACCGCAAGCTCGCGAGCGCGCTTCTGGTGCGCGCGCCGATCAGCGGAACCATCCTGCAGCGGCACGGCACGACGGGCGAGCGCGTGCAGGCCTCGGCGCCGCTCGTCACCATTGCGCGCCTCGACCCCATCTGGGTCAATCTGCAGGCGCCGCTCGGCCGCGTCGCGGCGCTCGGGAGCGTCGATCGCGTGCTTCTGCCGTCGATCGATCTCGCGGGACGTCTCATTCGCGTCGGCCACACCGTCGACCAGGCCACGCAATCGGTGACGGCGGTGGCGGAGTTCCACCCCGGGAAAAGCTCCTTGCGGCCGGGGCAGGCGCTGCAGGCGATCCTGCGCGTGAAAGGCGCCGACGCCTCGCAGTGGCGCGTGTCCGCCGACGCCGTGGCGAGCTATCTCAACCATAGCTGGGTCTTCGTGCGTTCTCCTCAGGGCTTCCGCGCCGTACCGGTGACGCTCGTCTCCGAGACGCCGCAGTTCGCCTCGGTGCAGGGAGAGCTCGCGGTCGGCCAGCGTGTGGCCGTGCATGGTCTTCTGACGCTCCTCGCCGAACTCGCGAAGACCGAGAGCCCATGACGACATGCTAGAGCAGTTGATCCACTTCTCGCTGCGTCAGCGGCTGATTACCTTCCTCTGCGCGCTCTTTGTCGCCGCCTGGGGCGCCGTGAGCTATCTGAGGCTCCCGATCGACGCTTTTCCCGACGTCGCGCCCGTGCAGGTTCTTGTCGCCATGCGCGCCCCGGGCCTGACGCCCGAAGAGCTGGAGGCGCGCGTCACCGCGCCGATCGAAATCGCCGCCAAGGGCATTCCCTCGCTGACGCATATGCGCTCGACGACGCGCTATTCGATCGCGCTGATCACCTTCGAATTCGCGGAGGGGACGGATATTTACTGGGCGCGCGCGCAGGTCAACGAGCGCCTCTCGCAAGTCCAGGATCAATTGCCCGCGGGCGCATCCGGCGGGCTGGCGCCCATCGTCACGCCGCTGGGCGAGATGGTGATGTTCACCATCGTCGGCGGCGATCTCACGCCGAAGGAGCAGAGAAGCCTCTTCGACTTCACCATCCGCCCGGCGATACGCGGCCTGCCCGGCGTCGCCGATCTCAATGTTCTCGGCGGCTATGTGCGCACCTTCGAGGTGGCGCCGTCGCCCTCGGCCATGGCGGCGCGCGGCGTCACGGTCGAGATGCTGGAATCGGCTCTCAAGGACAATAATAGAAACGACGGCGCCGGCCGCGTGCAGGACGGCGAGGAAGCGCTGCTGGTGCGCGCCGAGGGAAGGCTGCGCTCGCTGGAGGATATTCGCTCGGTCGTGATCGCGGCGCGCCCCACCGGCGTCGTTCGCGTCGGCGACGTGGCGGAAGTGCGCAACGGCGCCCTGCCGCGCAACGGCGTCGTCAGCCGCAACGGCCAGGAAGAGGCGGTCTGGGGGCTGGTTCTGGGCCTGCGCGGCGCCGACGCGCGCACGGTCGTTTCCGGGGTGAAGACGCGGCTCGCCGAGCTTGCGCCGACGCTGCCCAAGGGCGTGACGATCGAGATTTTCTACGATCGCAGCGAGCTGATCGGCAAAGCCGTCTGGACCGTTCAGAAGGTGCTGATCGAGGCCATTGTGCTGGTGGTGATCCTGCTGGTTCTGTTTCTCGGCAATCTCCGCGCGGCGCTCGTGGTTTCGGTGATCCTGCCGCTTGCGGCGCTCGCCACCTTCGGCGTCATGAGGTGGTGGGGGCTTTCGGCCAATATCATGTCGCTCGGCGGTCTCGCGATCGCCATCGGCCTTCTCGTCGACTGCGCGGTGGTTGTCGTGGAGAATGTCGAGCATCGGCTCGCGGACGCGCATGACGCAAGCTTCGCCGACCGCGTGTTCATGACCTTCGAGGCGACGCGCGAAGTGGCGCCGCCGCTTGTCTCGGGCGTCGTCATCATCGTCACGGTCTTCCTGCCGCTGCTGTCGCTCGAAGGGCTGGAGGGACGGCTTTTTGCGCCGGTCGCGCTCACCATCGCCTTTGCCCTGGGCTCGGCCTTGCTGCTTTCTCTCACCGTCGTTCCGGCGCTCAGCGCCACCCTGCTGCGGCCCGGCCACGGCGGGGAGCCGTGGCTCGTCCGCAAAATCGCCGCGATCTACGAGCCGCTTTTGCAGCGCGCGCTGGCGCGGCCGCTCGTCGTCGCGGCCATCGCTCTGGGCGGGCTTGCGATCGCCGGCGTGGCGGGGTCGAGAATCGGCCAGACCTTCATGCCGGTGATGAACGAGGGCACGCCTGTCATTACCATCCGCAAACATCCGACGATCAGCGTCGCCGTCGCGGCGGAAACCGACCGCCGCATTCAGCGCGAGATCATGACGAAAGTGCCGGAGGTGAAAGGCATGATGGCGCGCGCCGGCGCCGATGAGCTCGGCATCGATCCGGTCGGCCTCAACGAGACCGATAATTTCCTCACCCTTGCGCCGCAGAAGGAATGGCGCGGGCGCGGCATGGACTGGCTCCTGGACGAGATCAGAGCCGTGCTCGACGGCATCCCGGGCATTTCCTACGCTTTCTCGCAACCCATCGACATGCGCGTGCAGGAGATGATCATCGGCGCGCGCGGCGACGTGGTGGTGAAGATCTTCGGCGACGACATCAACGAATTGAACCGCCTCGCGCGCGACGTCGCGGCGCAGTTGAAGACGATCCCCGGCGCGCGCGACGTGTTCGCGCTGCAGAACGACGGGATGCGTTATCTGACGGCGCGCGTCGACAGGCTGGCGGCGGGGCGTTTCGGCCTCGACGCCAGCGATATTCAGGACGCCTTGCGCGTCTGGGTCGACGGGCAACAGGTCGGCATCGTGCTCGAAGGGCCCATTCGCACGCCGCTGGTCGTGCGCGGCTCCGAAACCTCGCGGCGCTCCTCCGTCGATTTCGCGCGCTTGCCGATGGTGTCGAACGACGGGAAGGTCGTCGAGCTGTCTCAGCTTGCCGACGTAAAGATCGAGAACGGCCCCATTCAGGTCATTCGCGAGGAAGGCCGACGCTTCGCGACGGTGCTCGCCAATGTCGAGGGCCGCGATCTCGTCGGCTTCGTCGACGACGCCAAAGCCGCGGTGGCGCATCATGTGACGACGCCAAGGGGCTACGCCTATCAATGGGGCGGCCAGTTCGAGAACCAGCAGCGCGCGTCGGCGCGCCTTGCGATCGTCGTGCCCATCGCGCTCGCTTTGATCTTCCTGCTGCTCTACTTCACCTTCAATTCCGCGCTGCAGGCGACGCTCGTCTTTTGCAACGTGCCTTTCGCGGCGATCGGCGGCATTCTCGCGCTCTGGCTCTCCGGAGAGTTTCTCTCCGTGCCGGCCTCGGTCGGCTTCATCGCGCTCATCGGCATTGCGGTGCTGAACGGCGTTGTGCTCATCTCCTACATCAACAAGCTGATGGCCGAGGGCGTGGGGACGACGCGCGACGCCGTGGTCGAGGGCGCGCGCCGCCGCATGCGTCCGGTGACTCTCACGGCGACGATCGCCGCTTTCGGCCTCATCCCCTTCCTCTTCGCGACGGGGCCGGGCGCCGAGATCCAGCGCCCGCTGGCGATCGTCGTTATCGGCGGCCTCATCACGGCGACCACGCTGACGCTCGTGCTGCTGCCGATCCTCTACGATCGGGCCATGAGCTGGCGCTTGCGCAGGAAGCGCAACAGCATCGCCGTGCAGAGAACGGCTTCGCTATGACCGGCGCGCCGCTTCTCGCCGCTTTGATACTCGGGCTCGCGGGCCCCGCCTTCGCCGCGCCGCAGCCGCGCGGCGAAGTGACGGCGAGAAACATCGACGGCGCCAGCCAAAAGAAGAGCAAGAAGCCGCTCGGCCATGCGCTGGTGCGCCATCTCGACATGGCGGTGGCGATCGACGCGCAGAGCAGGGCGCTGGCGGCGCAATTCGGCGCGGTCTCGGCGCGCTACGCCACGACGCGCTCGATCTCGCCCGGCTCGCCTTATATCGGCGGAACGCAGCGCAACGCCGTCGCCGGCAATCTGCGTAATTACAATGAGACGGAGATCGAGGCGGGCCTGCCGCTCTGGCTGCCCGGCCAGCGCGACGCGCTGGAGGCGACCGTCTCGAGCGGCGTCATCGAGATCGAGGAAAAGATCGGCCTGCGCCGGCTCGACGTCGCGGGGCTTTTGCGCGACGCCTGGTGGACGGCGCAGCGCACGGCGCGAGAGACGACCGTGGCGCGCAACCGCGTCGCAACGGCGCGCGAGATCGGCTCCGACATGACCCGGCGCGTGGAGCTCGGCGAAGCGGCGCAGGCCGACGCGCTGCTGGCGAAGAATGAATTGCTCGCCGCCGAGACGGAGCTCGCGCAGGCGGAAGGCGCCGAAAAAGTCGCGCGCGTAAACTATGCGGCGCTTACCGGCGGCGCGACGCCGGACGGCGCCCTTGAATCGATCAAACCCGCCGGCGACATCGAAGATCATCCGGCGCTACGCGCGCCGCTCGCCGCGCTGCGCCGCGCCGAGACCCAATTGCAGCTCGTCGAGGCGACGCCGATCGACAATCCGGATGTCGGCGTTTTCGGCCGTCAGGAGCATAATCGGCAATATTCGACCGACCCGTCGCAGTCGGTGACGGATCAGCGCACGGATGCAACGACCGTCGGCGTGCGCATTCGCATACCGCTCCCGACCGAAGGCCGGCAGGCGCCGCGCCAGGCCGAGGCGCTCGCCGAAATGACGCGGGCGCGGGCGGAATATGAGAAGGCCGAGCGCGTCGTTCTCGCCGACATAAAGGCGGCGCGCGCCAATCTCGCCGCCGCGCAGAAGGCCGCGGGCCTCGCCAACAAGCGACTCTCGGTCGCCAATGAGCAGTTCGAGCTCTCGCGCAAATCCTTCGCGCTCGGCGAGATCAGCGCCTTCGATCTCTACCGCGTGCGGCAATTGCAGTTAGATGCGCAGCGCGCGCAGGCCAGCGCCTCGGTGAATGTGGGCGCGGCGGCGTCGCGGGTAAATCAGGCGCAGGGTTACGCGCCGTGATCCGTCATTGTGAGCGAAACACGCCGGTCGCTTGATTGCGCTGATGTAGGCCGCAGGGACTCGCGGCTGAGCCATGCCCGTCATTGCGAGCGAAGCGAAGCAATCCAGAGCCGCGGTGGCCGCCCTGGATTGCTTCGTCGCTTCGCTCCTCGCAATGACGGTTATCCATGGGGATGTTGGTGGAGGGTGCGCGAGGTGGAGTGCGTCGCGCCAGATCAAGCGGGACGCTTGTTTGCGACGATGTAGATCGCTGGGAACACTCGGCTGAGCAAAATCCGTCATTGCGAGCGAAGCGAAGCAATCCA
Organism: Methylocystis sp. Sn-Cys; assembly: GCF_016745395.1. Lineage (GTDB taxonomy): Bacteria > Pseudomonadota > Alphaproteobacteria > Rhizobiales > Beijerinckiaceae > Methylocystis > Methylocystis iwaonis. The sequence goes on along the minus strand of NZ_JAERVJ010000009.1, from coordinate 37,995 downwards.
GAGCTGCGTCGCTGCCCTGGATTGCTTCGTCGCTTCGCTCCTCGCAATGACGGTTATCCATGGGGATG
>NZ_JAERVJ010000009.1:0-37917 GCF_016745395.1 Methylocystis sp. Sn-Cys | reverse complement strand
GCCCTGGATTGCTTCGTCGCTTCGCTCCTCGCAATGACGGTTATCCATGGGGATGTTGGTGGAGGGTGCGCGAGGTGGAGTGCGTCGCGCCAGATCAAGCGGGACGCTTGTTTGCGACGATGTAGATCGCTGGGAACACTCGGCTGAGCAAAATCCCGTCATTGCGAGCGAAGCGAAGCAATCCAGGGCCGTGGTGGCTGCCCTGGATTGCTTCGTCGGCTTCGCCTCCTCGCAATGACGGTGCTCAATGAAGATGTTCGTAGAGGTCGCGCCAGGTCGGATTCATGATTTCTATCAGTGTGAGCTTCCTGGCTCGTGACCCTCCCTTGATTTGTTTCTCCCGAGCAATCGCATCGGGCATCGTCTCGTAGAATTCGTACCAAACGAGCAGCTTGCAACTATAGCGCTTGGTGAAACCGTCGAAGAGGCCCTCGCGATGCTCCCAAACGCGACGGGCCAGATTAGATGTCACGCCCGTGTAGAGCGTGCCGTTTCGCTTGCTTGCGACGATATACACAGCGGGAGCCCTCATCGCTCGACCTCCATCCGTCATTGCGAGCGAAGCGAAGCAATCCAGAGCCGCGGTGACTGCCCTGGATTGCTTCGTCGCTGCGCTCCTCGCAATGACCGCTGCCAATCAAGATTTTAATGGGGTCGCGTGACTCTCGTCGACTGAACCAAATCCGTCATTGCGAGCGGAGCGAAGCAATCCAGGGTCACACCGCTGCTCTGGATTGCTTCGTCGCTTCGCTCCTCGCAATGACGGTTCTCTACGGCTTGGCCAATCCATTGCTGTTGATGAAATCAACCACCTCCGCCGTTTCCGACGCCGCGCGCCGCGTCGCCGTCGCCTCGAGCTTGCCGGGGCGCAGGAAGGACGGGAACCAGCCGAGATTGCGCACGTTCCATTTTTCCTGGGGCAGCGCCGCCGGATCGACGCCGGGAATCCTGGCGTTTTTCAAGAGATCCATCGCGCGGCGCGTATCGGTGTGGCAACTCACGCAGTCGGTGTTGAAGAAATGGCTGCGGGCCGGATCGGCGATGAGATCGACGGTTTCTTGAATTTTCGCGATGGTGGCGGGGTTGGAGATTTTAGCGTCGCCGAGGTCGAAGAGTTCGGCGGTCGCGAGCCCCTTGCGTTGCGCCACCGGCAGCGCCGCCTCGCCCGCCGGCAGCGCCGCGTTCTTGCAGGTGATGGGATTGAGATTATTGGGCGCCGGCGTCGGGATGACCTGATGCGGAGTCTCCAGCACCGCAAGGCCCTCGGCGAATTGCTTGCCGTCGAGCGCCGGTCCGCGCACCGGAATGAAGCCGCCATTGGGCAATGAGGGAACGACGCCCGGCCCCACAGGCGCCATGGCCAGGAAAATCCAGGGCTCGGGCCCATTGTCGGCGAGGCCCATCACCGCCATGGCGCTGAGCTTCCCGCCCGTGAGATGGCGCTCGAGAACATTCACAAGCGCGTCGCGCAGCGGCTTGGCCGAGCGGCGATCGGCGAGGCCCGGATGCACGCCGAGCAGCTTGCCTTGCGTCGAGATTTTCACGGCGCCGAAGCGGCCGTTCGCGAGATCGTCGCGCAGACCGGCGAAGTCGCGCGCGACTTTCTTGAACGCGTCCATGTCCGGCTTGACGCGCGCCTGGCAGCCTTGTTCGGCGGGCGCGTCGAACCCGGCGGCGAAAGTGTAGACAAGATGGGCGGCGACGTCGTGAACCTGCACGGCGCCATTGGCTTGCCTCGTCACCGGCTGCAGGATGAACCGCACTTGCGGAGACTGTCCGAATTGCTCGGTGACGCCGTGCGTGAGCCCCGGCGCGCCGGGGTCGATGCGCAAACCAGCGACTCGCCATGCCTTGATGTCATGCGCCTCCTTGGGCAATTGCACATGATGGCTTCCGATCTGCGTCGCAGGGCCCTCGGCGTTGGCGAGGAACTGCGCAAAGGCGGCTGCAGGCCATAGGGCTTCGCGTTTCGAAGCGTCCTTCGGGTCTGGCGCGGTAAGATCGGCGATCGCGATCGTGTCGGCGAGGTCATCGGCGTTTTTGGGCGGCGGGAAGAGCCAGGAGACGTCATCCGCCGACAGCGGCGCGCCTGCCGATGCGGTTGGAGCCGTTATCGCCGCTTGTGCGTGGCGCAGCTTGGCGGCATGAGCGGATGTTGAGGCTGCTGTCGCCAGTGCGAACACTGAGAACGCTAAGCGCGCACGAAAGCCGTTACGAAAATAATTTGAAGCCATCTCTCGCCCCGCATAAGGTTTTTCTTGAAACGCCGCAGTTGCAAGCTAATGCGATTGCGCCGCGACAGGCAAGGGCCAACGCCGCGCAACCGATGTTTCACATCCCGCGCGACGCGCGAGCGTATCAGTCCTGCTTATTCAAAAATTGCATCACGCGCTCGATCGTCGGCTGGTCGAGCAGCAGCGGCGCGTGGCCTTGGCCGGGGACGGTATGACGTTCGAGCCTCGGCGCGCGTCGTGCCATTTCAGCGAAGGTTTCGATGGAGAGGATGTTCGAGGTCTCGCCGCGCAGCGCGAGTATGGGGTGCTGGGCGAGAGCCGCGAAGGCTTCCCATAAATCCTCGACCTCGCACTCCGGCGTGATGTCGTCGAGCGTATGCGCAAGCTCGGGATCGTAGCGCAGCGCGATCTTGCCGTCTCTTTCTTCGAAGGTCTGGCGCGCAAAAACTTCCCACTGCTCGGGCGTGATCGCGGGGAAGGCCACGCTTGCGGTCAGGCGCATCAGCGCGGCGGCGTCGCTCATTTTCTGGAGCGGCGGCATTTTGCCGACATAGCCCTTGATCAGCAGTAAGCCCTTCTTTTCGATCACGGGGCCGATGTCGTTCAAGATTGCGGCGCTTATCAATCCCGGCCGGGCGCGCGCGAGGCGCATTGTGTGAAGCCCGCCGCGCGAGGTGCCGAAGAAGGCGGCCTTGGCGACGCCGGCGTCGGAGAGAACGGCAAAGATGTCGTCTTCTTCCACATCCGGATCGTAATGGCGCCAGTCCTTGTCCCATTCGGAGCGTCCGCGTCCGCGATAATCCAGCGCCAGCACGCGCCGGCCCGATTGCTGCGCCGCTTCGGCCACGAGGCAAAAATCGTCCGCCGTGCGCGCGAGGCCCGGCAGGCACACGAGCGGCAGGCGCGTCGCGGCCGGGCAGGGGTAGTCGCGATAATGCAGGCGCAGGCCATCGCGGGCGGTGATGAAATGGCTTTCGGGGGCGAAGGTCGAGCTCACGCAATTGCTCCAATGTCTCGCAGACTTTTACCGCGCCGGGCGGATTGCGCCAAACGCTGCTATTGCAGGAAGAACGCCGCAACGCCGACCTTTCTTGACTTCCCGCGCCGATGCAGCGAGTTTGCGCGCGCCCGAGAGGCCGCCGGGCGCCACCCATAACCGGCAGGAAATCCAACCGCTCATGCGCTCCTATCTCGACTTCGAAAAGCCCGTCGCCGAACTCGAAACCAAAGTGGAGGAGCTGCGGGCGCTGGCCGACAAGGGCGACGGCGTCTCGATCGCGGAGGAGCTGAGCAAGCTCGAGGCCAAGGCGGCGAAGGCGCTTGGCGATCTTTATGCAGTGTTGACGCCCTGGCAGAAGATTCAGGTCGCCCGCCATCCGCAGCGGCCGCATTTCTCGGATTACGTCAAGCAGCTCGTCACCGAGTTCACGCCGCTCGCGGGCGACAGGCTGTTTGGCGAGGACTCGGCCATTGTCGGCGGCTTCGGCCGTTTCAAGGGCGAATCCGTCTGCGTGATCGGCCAGGAGAAGGGCTCCGACACGGCGAGCCGGCTCGCGCATAATTTCGGCATGGCGCGGCCGGAGGGCTATCGCAAAGCCGTGCGGCTCATGGAGCTTGCCGATCGTTTCGGATTGCCGGTGATTTCGCTGGTCGACACGGCGGGCGCGTTTCCGGGCATCGACGCCGAGGAGCGCGGCCAGGCCGAGGCGATCGCGCGCTCGACCGATGTGTCGCTGTCCCTCGGCGTGCCGAATGTGGCCGTCGTCGTGGGCGAAGGGGGCTCCGGCGGCGCCATCGCCATCGCCGCCGCCAATAAGGTTTTGATGCTGGAGCACGCGGTCTATACGGTCGCCTCGCCCGAGGCGTCGGCCTCCATCCTGTGGCGCGATTCCGGCAAGGCGCAGGAAGCTGCGACCAGCATGAAAATCACCGCGCAGGATCTGCTCAAGTTCGGGATCATCGACGTGATCGTCTCCGAGCCGGCCGGCGGCGCGCATCGCGATCCCGCCGCCGCCATCGCCGCCGTGGGCGAGGCCATCTGGTCGGAGCTGTCGCGTCTGGCCAATTTCTCGCGCGAGCAGCTACGCGCCGCGCGGGCGGACAAATTCCTTAACATGGGCCGCAAGATAGAAGCGAAGAGTTAAGGTAAACAACTCGAATTGCAGCGTTTGCCTGGGCCGGCGAAGGGGTTTCGACACTTTCTCGTCCCATTCTGCTCGTTAGCTTGCCGGACGGGCGGCAAAGAGTCCGCGCCCGGTAAGAATCGAGTTACGCAACGCAGCGTAAACATCCTGCGGTTGCATATCTGGAGCCGCGAGCCGTCAGGCTCGCATTCATCTGGCGGGCCCGACGGCTCGCGGCCGACAAAATGCGCGGGCGCCGGGGCGCTGAGGGGAGCTGAGCGCATGGAACATCGGATCTTGAAGCCGGCCGCGGTCGCCGTCGCTTTCGCCGGCCTGTCGCTTTCCGCCTGCCAGGACAGCGGTCTGTCGCATCGCTCGCTCGCGCCCGTGCCGCCGGAGACGCTCGCCAAGATGGCGCAGCTCGGCACCACCAAAGAAGCGCCGATGCTGATCCGCGCCTATAAGAAAGAGGCGGAGCTCGAGATCTGGAAACAGGGCGCGGACGGTAATTACATCCACCTCAAGACCTTCCCCATGTGCCGCTGGTCGGGGCAGCTCGGCCCCAAGACGCAGGAAGGCGACCGTCAGGTGCCGGAGGGCTTCTATTCGATCACCCCGGCCCAGATGAACCCGAACTCGTCCTATTATCTCTCGTTCAACGTCGGCTATCCGAACCAGCTCGACCGCGCCCTGGGCCATACGGGCGGCACGATCATGGTGCATGGCGCCTGCTCGTCGGCCGGCTGTTTCTCCATGACCGACGCGCAGATCGCCGAAATCTACGCCATCGCCCGCTCCAGCTTCGACGGCGGCCAGCGCGCGATCCAGATGCAGTCCTATCCGTTCCGCATGACCGCGGAAAACCTCGCCAAGCACCGGCTGGACGCGAATATCGGCTTCTGGAAGAATCTCAAGGAAGGCAACGACGTTTTCGAGGTGACGAAGCAGGAGCCGCAGGTGGCTTTCTGCGGTCGCCGCTATGTCTTCAATGCGACGGCGAGCGGCGCCATGGACCCGGTCTCGGCCTGTCCGCCCCTCAAACGCGACCCTGATCTCGTCGCCAGCGTCTCCGCAAAGGCCGCGAAGGACGACGAGAAAATCGCCGAGCTTTCCCAGAGCGTGAAGCCGGTGCGCGTCGTCTATGAGGACGGCGGCCAGCATCCGAGCTTCGCCTCGAAGGCGGGCGAGGCCAGCCGGCCCGAGGCGCTGACGGGGCCGACGGAAATCGCGCTCGAAGAGAAGCCGGCGCGCGCCGTCGACAAATCCGCCCAGCAGCTCGCGACGAAATCCCCGGTGGTGACCATGGCCGCCGCCAAGGCCGCGGCGCAAAGCCACGAAGCCTCGACCGTCGTCCGCGCGCTTTCGCCGGAGCCTCACCGCGAGATGTCGGCGCTGGCTGACGAAAACGGGCCGACGGCGTCGATCAAGAAGGCGCTCAACCCGAAGAAGTAGGGCGCCGCCCCCCGTCCCGGCGCGACTCAATCTGTCGGTAAACCTCCTAGGCGGCCTCGTCCTTCGAGACGCGAGCGTCGCTCGCTCCTCAGGATGAGGCCTAAGTGTTTGGTGCAGAAGCAGAAGCCCCTCATGCTGAGGAGCCTGCGCAGCAGGCGTCTCGAAGCGCGAGGGGCGTCGACGCCGCTTTGCGAATAATTGAGCGCTACCCGCTCGGGCGCGGCTTTCCTTTTGAAAAGCCTTTGTTAACCCGGCCTCGGCAATAGTTGTTGCGGAACGCACAGGGAACGCCTATAAATCGTTCATGATTTGTTTTGAGGCTCGCGGCCTGAGGGCGAGGCGCGCGGCGGTTCGTGTCGCGAGGGGCGGATTATGCTGACAAAGAAACAGAGCGATCTGCTGCGTTTCATCCACGAGCGGCTGAAGGAAACCGGCGTTCCGCCGTCTTTCGACGAGATGAAGGACGCGCTCGACCTTCGCTCGAAATCCGGCATTCACCGGCTTATTCTCGCTCTCGAGGAGCGCGGCTTCATCCGGCGCCTGCCCAATCGCGCGCGCGCGCTCGAGGTTTTACGGCTGCCCGAATCGGCGACGCCCAGGGGCGGCGGGGCCGCGCGCGGCGGGAAGTTCTCGCCTTCGGTCATTCAAGGCAATCTGGGCCGCGTTCGGCCGCTGCACGAGCGCGGTGAGGACGAGGCGAATCAGCAGGTGGCCATTCCGGTGATGGGCCGCATCGCCGCCGGCACGCCGATCTCCGCCATCCAAAGCCGCAGCCATACCATCAGCCTGCCGCCCGAGATGCTGTCGAGCGGCGAGCATTTCGCGCTGGAAGTGCGCGGCGACTCCATGATCGAGGCTGGTATTCTGGACGGCGACACGGTCGTCATCAAGAAACAGGACTATGCCGACACCGGCGACATTGTCGTCGCGCTGATCGAGGACGAGGAAGCGACGTTGAAGCGGCTACGCAAGCGCGGCGCGTCGATCGCGCTGGAGGCGGCGAACCCCGCTTATGAGACGCGCATTTTCGGGCCGGACAAGGTGCGCATCCAGGGCAAGCTGGTGAGCTTGCTGCGGAAGTATTGACCTCCATAGTCAGCACCGCCGTCATTGCGAGGAGCGAAGCGACGAAGCAACCCAGGGGCAGCCATCGCGGCCCTGGATTGCTTCGCTTCGCTCGCAATGACGGTCGGTAGTTTTCGCATGGATTCCCAATCCGCCTCTCACGCGATTACTCCAGCGGCTCTGCAAGCTCTGCTTCCTCAGCGCTTTCATCCTCCGGCGTCACCGCGCGTTTTACCTGCTGCGCGGGTTTCGGCGACCAGGGCCGGTCTTCGTCGACGCCTCGCGCGGTTGTCCACGCGAGCGCGCCGCCTTCCAGAATGCGCAGCGAGACCGCTCCGGTTTCCGCCAGCTTGCGCCGGTCGATCACGATCGGCGCTTCGCAGCCTTCCGGCGCCCGCAGCGGCGTGACGATGATTGCGGCGCGGGCGCAGTCTTCGAGAAGCGCCGCGCGGGACGTCGCCAATGCGACGATCCTCCCATCGGCGGCCTTTCCGATACAGCCATAGTCGTCGCAGGACGCCGCTTTCGCCTCGTCGACGGCGCGCGTGTCCGCGTCGGCGCGCAGCCATTGTTCCGCGGCGAAGGCGCCGGGTTTCTTGCCGAGCAGCGCGAGCTCGCCCGACGGCCTGCGCAAAGCCGCCGCCTCACCCGTCGCGGGAATGGCGATGTCGAAGCGCTCGGCGTTCGTCGCCCCCATGAGGCCGATCAAAGCGAGGGGGATCGCCGTCGCCCGCCACGGCCATGTGCGCCAGAGAACCGCCGATAGAACGGCGAGAGCCAGAAAAACCATCGCCCAGGGCGCGAAGGCCTTCACATGCAGGCTCGCGCCGGGCGCGTTGGCGATGAGGCCCGCGAGCCAGATCACGAGGTTGATCCCCATCTCGAGGTAGCGCCAGATGAAGCCGTCGAGGCCGAAGGGGTAGAGCGCCGCGCCGACCAAAGCGCAGGGCACGGCGAAAAACTCGATCGCCATGAGCGTCATGGGATTGCCGATGAGCACATAAGGGCTCAACTCGTGGAAATCATAGGCCATGAAGGAGGCGGTGGCGGAGGTCGCGCAAAGCGTTGCGACAAGCGCCGCGCCGGGCCCATGCAGCAGACGCTCGGCGATCGTCTCTCGCCACTCGGCGAGGCGGCTGCGCAGGCCAACCCCAGCCGTGCGCGCGCTTCTCTCGGTGAGCTGCTCGCCGCGCCATTCGTAGATGGCGATGAGCGCCGCGACGGCGGCGAAGGAAAGCTGGAAGCTCGCGCCCATGATCGCCTCGGGCTCGACGGCCATGACGGCGAAGGCCGCGAGCGCGAGATTGCGCATGGAGAGCGAGGGGCGGTCGAACAACACAGCCCCGAGCATGATCAGCGTCATGACCAGCGCGCGTTCCGTGCCGACACGCGACCCCGTGCCGATGTCGTAGAGAATAGCGCCGATCATCGCGAGCGCCGCCGCCCATTTTTTGATGGGATAGTTGAGCGCGAGCGCCTGCGACATGGCCAGCAAGCGCCGCAGGCCGACGAAGAAAATGCCGGCGACAAGCGTCATCTGCATGCCGGAGATGGTGACGATGTGGAAAATGCCGGCCCGGCGGATGAGGTCCTTCGCGCTCTCGGACAGAAAATCGCGCTTGCCGGTCACCATGGCGGCGGCGATGGCGCCCGCGTCGCCGCCGATTGTCTTGTAGACGCGCAGGGCCAAGGCGTTGCGGATGCGATCGACCGAGGCGAAAAAGCGCAGCGACAGCGGCGCAGGATCGGGCGGCGGCATGGTTTCGATCCGCCCCAGCGCATTGCCCACGCCGCCCAGCCCCGCGAAAAAGGCGTCGCGAGAAAAGTCGTAGCCGCCCGGCAGCGCCGCGCGGGCCGGCGGCATCAGCCGGGCCTTCAAGGCGATGAAATCGCCCGCGGCGAAAGTTGGCTCGCCGCGCATGGTGAGCCTCACGCGGGAGGGAGCCACGCCGCCCGGCAGCCCTTCGGCGCTCGCAACCCGCAGCACGAAGCGCGCGCCGGCGCGACGCGGGTCGATTTCTTCGACGAAGCCGGTGAGCTCGCCGACGCCCACGCGCGGCACGATCGGGGCGGCGACTCGCGCGGCGCGCCAGGCGCCGGAGGTAAAGCCCGCGGCCACCAATGCGAGCGCGAGAAAGAGCGCATATGCGCGGGCATGGCGGCGCGTGGCGACGGCGAGCGCGGCAAAACCCGTCAGCGCGCCAAGGCATAAAAAGAGCGACGGCTCACGCTCGGCGGCGAAATAAAGAACGACGCCCGCGCCGGTCGCGACGGCGCGCCACAGGAAAGGGCGCCGCAGCTCGGTTTCCTGCGCATAGGCGTCGCGCAGGGCGCTCGCGAGCCTTCGCGCGTGCGGCGCGAGCCGGAGGGCGAGGGCGCCCTCGCGCTCGTCTCTCTCGGCCGCGCGCGTCGCCTCGCTCACGCCAACGCCCTGGGTTCAGATGCCTCAGAGCAAGGTTAATGCGGATTCCGCCGGCGCGCCACGCCCTGGTTATAGGAAGAACCATGTCGGTTTGTCGGCAAAGCTCCGAGCGGCCTCGTCCTTCGAGACGCGAGCTTTGCTCGCTCCTCAGGAAGAGGCCTAAGTATTTGGCGCCGATGCAGAAGCCCCTCCTGCTGAGGAGCCTGCGCAGCAGGCGTCTCGAAGCGCGAGGGGCGCCAACGCCAGTTTATCGGCAGGCTAAACTGCGCTCACGCGCTCGCGCGGCCCTTGCGTCTTTTGCCGCCGCTCGGGCCGCGGCCATGGGTGGGAGAGGCGCCGCCTTCGACGCCCTGCGGCTCTTCCATGTGGAGATAGCGCACGCCGAGGAAGAACAGGATTTGCGCGTCGCCCATAGGCGGCTCGCTGCTTTGGCGCGACCTTTTTTCGCGCTTTCGGAACTCGACGACGTCCCCCATATCACTCTCCGCAACCGCTGCAGAAAAGGTGAATCAAGCGTTACTGCGATTAGGGAGCCGCGACGGTTAATGTTCCGTCAACGTCGGGACGTTAATTTGAAAAGCAAAATCTGCGTAAGTGTTTGAGTAGTGGACGCGTCATGCAGTCAGACAAGAGTCGCGGGCGAATTGCCGACGCCTCGCTTTTGCGGGTGGTTGTCGATCAATTCGTTGAACGACCCGCGCATCCGATCGGCGACATAAAGCAATTCGAACAGCTCGCGCTCGGCCTCATCGATCTTCTCGACGCGGGGTCGGTCGCCCGCGTCGTGCGGCCGCTGTGCTTTTATGCGGAAACCCCGCGAACGATCTTCGCCCGCCTGTTCGAGAAAGGCGGCGCTTGCGCGGAGCTGGCTTTGGCCTTCGCGCCAAGCCTGCCGCGCGAGCATCTGCTCGCAACGGCGCGGCAGGGGGAGCCGGCGCTCGTGCGCGCGCTGGCGCAGCGCACCGATCTCGATCGCGAGATGGTGGACGCGCTGGCCCTGCGCGGCGAGAGGGAAACGCTTCGCGCGCTTGCCGCCAACTGGTCCGCGCATCTCGATACGGCGGCGCGGCGCGCGCTCGTATTGGCGGCGCGCGACGACATTACTCTGGCGCGCATCCTTCTCGATCGCGGCGATCGCGCCATCGAGCCCGAGGCGCTCTTTCTCGCGGCGACGCGGCTCGAACGCACAGGGATCATCCTCAACGCCTGCCGGCGCGCGCTCTCCAGCGGACATATGGAGATGCGCCAGGCCGAGCCGGGGTTCGTCTCGCGACTCGAAAGCGCCGCGCTGCGCCGGGATCGCGATGCGATGGCGGCGCTCCTCGCCGACGCTCTGGACTGCCGGAAAGAGCGCGCCCGCGCCGTGGTTTCGGATAGTCAGGGGGAGGCGCTGGCCTTGGCGCTGGCGGCGCTGGGCGTGGACCCCGACGCCGCGACCCGTTTGTTTCTCTGCGCCGATCCGGCGATTGCCCACGATGTGGAGCGCGTGCGCGCGCTTGTCGCTTTGGTGCGCTCGACGCCCCAGCGCGCCGCCATGCAGCTCGTCGCCGCAATGACGGGGGCGGCCAAAGGCGAAAGAGACGCGCCGCGCCGCCTCAGCGCGCGCGACGAGGGGGCGGCTGCATCCGCTTGGCGACGCGCTCTGCCGCGCGCGGAGACGGTGCGCAAATTCGATCAATCGGCGTGAGGTCGGGAGTGGGGCGGAAGGGCGCGCGGCGCCCCCCGGAGACGTTGTGGCCTTGAAAGGCCGCAAAATGCCGCTGCGCACGTCTCATACCATTTCCGTTTGAATAGCTCGCATTGGCGTTTGTCATTCCCGATCGCTCGCTGCGCGAGCGTCGGGAATGACAGCCGAACCGATCACGCGGAACCCATGTCAGCCGCAAAAAGCTGGCATACTCGGCGAGAGCGCAACCTTTTTAGGAAACCCGTCCCTTGCAATCCGCCCAGGCCAAACCCGCTGGCGTCCTCGCGCGCTGGCGCGCCATTCCGCTTTATCTGCGCATCATCGCCGGCGTCGCGCTCGGCCTCTTCGCGGGCGTCGCGCTCGGCGCGGACGCCGCGCCGCTCGCCATGCCCGCCAAGCTCGTTTTGCGCGTGCTCGGCGCGCTGGCGCCGCCGCTCATTCTGCTCGCCATCGTTCAGGCGCTCATGCGCGCCCATTTGGGCGGCGGCGAGGCCCGGCGGCTCGTCGCCCTGCTTTTGACCAATACGCTCGTCGCCATCGGCGTCGGCCTGCTTGTCGCCAATATCGTACAGCCCGGCGCCTGGACGACGGCCGGCCCGCCCCCGGCGCCCGCCGCCAAGGCCTCCGGCGCCGTCGATCCGCTCGCGCAGTTCTTCGACGCCGTGCCCAAGAGCATCGCCGGGCCCTTTTCCGACGACGGCGCGGTCATGGGCGTCATCTTCATCGCGCTGGCCTTCGGCGTCGCCTTGCGCGGCGTCAGGCATCATGAGGTGCGCACGGTCGAAGACCTCGTGCATGTCGCGCTCACGAGCCTCGTGGCGATCCTGCACTGGATCATCGACTTCGTGCCGCTCGCCGTCTTCGGCATTGTCGCGAGCATCGTCGGCGTGAAAGGCTTCCATGATTTCGTGGCGCTCGGCGGCTTCGTGCTCGCTGTCCTTATCGGGCTCGCGCTGCAGGCCGGCTATTACATGACGCGGGTGCGGCTTCAGAGCTGGGTGCGGCCGCTCGACCTCCTCCGCGGCGTGCGTGACGCGCTGGTGATGGCCTTTTCCACCGGCAGCTCGACCGCCACCATGCCGGTCACATATGAATGCCTGCGGCAGAATGTGGGGCTGCGCGAGCAATCAGCGAGCATGGGCGCGCTCGTCGGCTCGAATTTCAATAATGACGGCACGGCGCTTTATGAGGCCATGTCGGCGCTTTTCGTGGCGCAATTGCTCGGCATGCATCTGACGCTCGGCCAGCAGTTCACGGTCGTTCTGACCTCGGTCATCGCCTCCGTCGGCGCCGCCGGCATTCCGGAGGCCGGGCTCGTCACCATGACCATGGTGTTCAAGGCCGTGGCGCTGCCGACCGATTACATCGCCATGCTGCTGACAGTGGATTGGCTCCTGGACCGCTGTCGCACCGCGATCAATGTCATGGGCGACGTGACGGTGAGCTGCCTATTGGACGGCAAGACACGCCACAGCGGCGGCGAGAGCGAAAAACTTCTAAATCAAGACACGAACGCGTCACCGCCATGACGCGGCGTGAGGTCCGTCACGCCGCCAGCTCGACGAAGACGCGGCCGTCGCGGTCTTCGATCTCGATGAACCAAAGGTCGGGGTCGAACATGATCTCGCGCTTGAGGCGGGCCTCCGCCTCGGCCGGTTCGACCCAGTCGCCCTTGTGGACTTTGGAGAACAGCCGATCGACGCCCTCGGGCATCGCTTCGCTTTGCGGGGCGGGCCCGTAGACGGCGGCGCGGCCGTCGAGGCGATCGAGCTTGATGAAGACGGCGCCCGCTTCCGCGGCGCCGCGCCGCCGCAACATGGCGACCGCTCCCTCCACCTCGGCGCGGCGGATGAGGGCAGCTACAAAAATATCGGATCGCAGACGCATGCCGCTAACTTAGAGCGAAATGCGTCCGCGGTCTAAGCCTGTCTCTCTCAGTGCGGCGTTGCGGCGCGGCTGGCCAGCAGCTTGGCGACCTTGGCGGTAAGCTCGCCCTTGGGGGGCAGGCCATTGTCGCGCTCGAATTTTTCGATCGCGCGGCGGGTGCCGTCGCTCATCACGCCGTCAGCTTTCACCACATAGCCGAGCCGCTGTAGCGCGCGCTGCGCGAAGGCCACGCCCTCGCTCGGGGCCAGCGTCTGCGCCTCGGCCTTGGGCTGCGTCTGCGCCTCCGGCTTGGGCAGGGGCTGCGCCTGAGGCTTCGTCTGATTGAGCGTCCGAGCAGGCTTGGAGGTCGTGGACTTCGCCGCCTCCGGGCCGCCCAGCATGGCCGCGATCTGATCGTGAGAGACGGGCTCGCGCTTCTTTTCGATCTTGGCGGCCGGCGACGCCTCGGTTTTCAGGATCACGGCCTTCAGCGCCGCTGCGTCCGCCTTTGTCGGCTTGGCAGCGGGAAGCGCGGGCGCCGGCTCCGGCTTCGCCGCCAAATCCGTCTCGACGGCGGTTTCCATCTGAGCCGGGCGCGCGCGCGGAGTCGGCGCGTCGGACTCTTCGACATAGCGCGGCGCAAGCTTGCGCGAGGAGAAGAGCGGGGCGGGGTGATGGCCGTCCTGCAGGAAGAGGGCGTTCATCGGCACGCCCACAAACGCCAGCCCGCCGATGCCCAAAAGCAACATCACGCCCACGCGATGGGGCGCGAAAACGCGCGCGAGCACCGAACGCTTCTTCTTCGGCAAGCGAAACGGCTCGTCGTGGAACTCCGGGTCGGGAGCGGGGCCGCGCCGCCTGGGCGCGCGTTCCTCGGGGAATTCGTCGTATCTGGAGGCGCTGAGCGAGAGGTCACGCAATTTTCTTCACCGTTCCTTTTTCGTGGCCGGCGTCGGCGCCGTGCCGCGGAATGGTTTCGATCTTGGCGGAAGGATTCGTGCTGCGCGCCGGCTCGCGGCAATCGAGCGGCAGGCGGATCGTGACGGAGGTGCCTTTCTTGGGCGCGCTTTCCACAGTGATGCCGCCGCCGTGAAGGCCGACGAGGCCGCGCACCACGGAAAGGCCGAGGCCGGTGCCTTCATAGGCGCGGTCATGCGCGGCGCTGGCCTGGAAGAAGGGATCGCCGAGACGCGAGAGATCGCCCGGCGCAATGCCGATGCCCGTGTCGGCGACGGTCACGGCCAGGAGATTGCCCTCCGGGGCGACGCGCACGCAGACTTTCCCGCCCGCCGGGGTGAATTTCACGGCGTTCGAGAGAAGATTGAGAAGAATCTGCTTGCAAGCCCGCTTGTCGGCGACGAACTCGTCCATTTTGCCGCGATAGTCGCGATCGAGCGTCACGCCGCCCTGATCGGCTTTCAATTGCACCATGTCGCAGCATTGGTCGATGAGCGAAGGGAGGTCGAAAGGCTCGGGGAAAATCTGCATCGAGCCCGATTCGATCTTCGACATGTCGAGGATCGTATTCACGACTTCGAGCAGGTGATTTCCCGAATTGGCGATGATCTGCGCATATTCGCGCTGCTTCGCCGGATCGTTGGGCGCGAGCTCCGCATTAGCGAGCATTTCGGAGAATCCGATGATGGCGTTGAGCGGCGTGCGCAGCTCGTGGCTGACATTGGCGAGGAAGCGCGTCTTGCCGGCGGTTGCGCGCTCGCTTTCGGCCCGCGCGGCGGCGATCGCGTCTTCCGCGCGCTTTTCGACCGTGACGTCGCGCAGAATGCAAACGACCGGCGGCGCGGCGTTCGCCTGGCCGAGCTTGGGAAAATCGCCGTCGACAGGCTGCGCGAGACCCATGCGCGCGTCGAAATAATTGAACACCGGCTCGACATATTTGCCCGACGCCGAGGGCGCGAGGCCCACCTGCACGCGCAGCAAGGCCGTCATCGTCGCGCGCCGTTCGAAGACGTCGGAGACGAGCTTCAGAAAGGCTGGCCGGTCGGCGATATGCACGCGCTGGAAGAAACCGCGTCCGATGAGATCGCGGCGTTCGAGGTGATAGGCCTTATGGGCGTCGCCGACGATGTTCTCGACGGCGCCGCTGCGATCGAATTGCAGAACAATGTCGCCGATGGCGTCCGTCAGCAACCGCAGGTCGCGCGCGCTGATCGAATCGGCGCGCGCCCGCGCGCGTTCGGCGCGAATCGCGCAAGCCGCCACGAAGGCGATGTAGAGCATGAGCGGCGCAGCGACGACCGCGGAGTTGACGGCGCGTTCGAAATCGATCAGATTCGCAAAGCCCGCATAGCCGATGAGCGCAACGCCCGAAGCGACGACGATCGCCGTCGAGACGATGCGCGCGGTCATCGCGCTCTCGATCAGCGCGATAATCAGCAAAGTAACGCTGATGGCCTCATATCCCTGGGTCGACGCTGCGACGGCCGCCGCCATCGCGAGCCAGCCGAAGATCGAGAGAGTCTGCGCGAGACGCAGATTGCCTGTGCGCGCGAGAACGCCCACCGAAATCAACGGGATTTGCGCCAGAGCGAAGATGCCGGCCTCGGACGTCGTGGGGGCTTCGTGGAGAAACAGCCAGATCGGCGCGCTGAGAAGCGCGCAAGCGGCGATCAGCAAGCGCGGCATGATGAAACAGCGTTGGCGCGCCATTTCGATTGGACGCTCGCCAACGCTTTCATGGATGAGATGGTCGATCCAGGGGACCGACCGCTCGAATGAGTCCATTTTACTCAAATCACGCGCTCCTACTGCGCCGGAACCTCGCAGATCTATCTTAAGTGACTGCTAAACGACTGCAGCCGCCTATTAATTCCCATTCTTAGACCTCAGCATGGTTTGTATTTCCTTGCGATCGGCGGCCGGATTTGATCCTTCTTGTTTACCGTTGCTTAATCTCCGAACGCGACAAACTGGAGCGCGTCGGCGGCAGCGCAAGCGCAATCGGGCGCGCCCGAAAAAGCCGCGTGCGATGTCGGGGAGCGCCCGGTGATTTTTCTCCTCAAATGCCTGGCTTGCATCGCGATCGTGATCTTCGCCGTTCAATGGCGCGAACCAGAGGCGCCGACTCGCGAATCGCATGCGCATGCCGCGGCTCCCAAGCCGCCGCGTCGTCCGTCGATCGAGGACAGCGCCAGGGAATGGGCCCAGGCCGGCGCCGATGCGCTGGTGTCGGCGGCGCGCGAGAAATGTCTTGCTGCGCCTCGCGATTGCGCTGCTACGCTGCAGCGCCTGCAGGGCGGCGGGCATGAGCGATAAAGCCCGGGCGCAATCGCCAAGCTGCGTCAAAAGCGCACGGCTTTTGCGTAATTGAAAAATTAACCGTAATGATGGACTTCGTCGGCGAGCGATCCGGAGGCCAAGCGCTCCACTGACCGCGCGTGTTTGCAACATCCGTTGCGCGCGCCATCCCTTTTTCAGCTTCTCCAGGAGGCGGTATGACCGACGAATCCGTTTCGCAGCACGACGATAACCAGTCCCCAGTCGACAATTTGCAGGAGCTGCTCAAGGCGGCCCGCGCCGAGCGCGACCGTCAGATCTTCGAGAAGACCGAAATCGTCGCCAAGGCCAACGCCTACGCCAAGGAGCGCGACGATCTGAAGGAGCAGCTCGCTTCGGTTCTCTCCGAGCGCGATCAGATTATCGGAGATGTCGTCGCCGATCACGACAAGGTGGTGGCCGACGTTACGTCCCAGCGCGATCAGCTCGCCCATGAAAAGGCCGCCGTCGAGACCTCGCTGAAGGACGCGATTCGCCGCGCCGATGACGCTTCGGCCGAGATCGCCCGGCTGCGCCGCGCGCTCGACGCCAAGCCGCCGACGGACCTCACCGGCGTGCTCCTGGCCATCCTCGCGGAAAAGACCAAGGCCGCCGTCGCCTGGGTGCGCTCTAAGATCCCGGCCGATAGCCCGGCGCTGCCCTATTTCGACAAGACCGTCGAAACCGCGACCAAGCTCGGCTGCATGGCGGTGAAGCTGACCAAGGAGTTCTACGTCTGGGCGAAGCCCCGGGTGATCGAGCTCTACAAGCTCGGCAAAGCGAAGGTCCAGGAACTGGTCGCCGAGCAGGGCAAGAAGTAAAGGCCAGCTGGAGCCGTTCTCATTCCCGGCGGGCCGCAGGCCCGGCCGGGAATAGGGGCGATGGCTCGAACGACGGCTTGCGGCTTTGGCCGCCTCCACGATGGCGCGGTTGGGTTAACCGCGCCCTTTCTTTTGGGGCCGGGCGCTGCTATCCGAAGCGCCATGAGCACCCCCCGCAAATTCGATAACATCCGCAATTTCTCGATCGTGGCGCATATCGACCACGGCAAATCGACGCTCGCCGACCGGCTGATCCAGGAGACCGGGACGCTCGCGGCGCGCGAGATGGTCGAGCAGGTGCTCGATTCCATGGATATCGAGCGCGAGCGCGGCATCACCATCAAGGCGCAGACCGTGCGCCTGCATTACCGGGCCGCGGACGGCAAGGATTACGTCCTGAACCTGATGGACACCCCCGGCCACGTCGACTTCGCCTATGAGGTCTCGCGCTCGCTCAAGGCCTGCGAGGGCTCGCTCTTGGTGGTGGACGCCTCCCAGGGCGTCGAGGCGCAGACGCTCGCCAATGTCTATCAGGCCATCGACGCGGGGCACGAGATCGTGCCCGTGCTCAACAAGATCGACCTGCCGGCCGCCGAACCCGACCGCATCAAGGAGCAGATCGAGGAGGTGATCGGCCTCGACGCCAAGGACGCCGTGCTCATCTCGGCCAAGACCGGCATTGGCATTCCTGACGTGCTGGAAGCGATCGTCACCCGCCTGCCGCCGCCCCAGGGCGACGAGAAGGCGCCCCTGAAGGCGCTGCTGGTCGACAGCTGGTACGACGCCTATCTCGGCGTCGTGGTGCTGGTCCGCATTTTCGACGGCACGCTGAAAAAGGGCCAGAAGATCCAGATGATGGGCACAGGCGCCCATTACGAGGTCGACAAGATCGGCGTCTTCCGCCCCAAGATGCAGGACGTCGCCCAGCTCGGGCCGGGCGAGGTCGGCTTCATCACCGCGCAGATCAAGCAGGTCGCGGATACGCGCGTTGGCGACACGATCACCGATGACCGCAAGCCCTGCGACGAGGCGCTGCCGGGCTTCAAGCCGGCGCAGCCGGTGGTGTTCTGCGGCCTCTTCCCTGTCGACGCCGCCGATTTCGAGGATTTGCGCGCCGCGATCGGCAAGCTGCGTCTGAACGACGCCAGCTTCTCCTATGAGATGGAGACCTCGGCGGCGCTCGGCTTCGGCTTCCGCTGTGGCTTTTTGGGCCTGCTGCATCTCGAAATCATTCAGGAGCGCCTCTCGCGCGAGTTCAATCTCGACCTCATCGCGACGGCGCCTTCGGTCGTCTATAAAATCCTGCTCACCAATGGCGACGAGATCGAGCTGCACAATCCGGCCGACATGCCGGACGTCGTGAAGATCGAGGAGATCAAGGAGCCCTGGATTCGCGCCACGATTCTGACGCCCGATGATTATTTGGGCTCGGTGCTGAAGCTCTGTCAGGACCGGCGCGGCATACAGGTGGATTTGAACTACGTCGGTAAGCGCGCCATGGCGGTCTATGATCTGCCGCTCAACGAGGTGGTGTTCGATTTCTACGATCGCCTGAAGTCGATCTCGAAGGGCTACGCCTCATTCGACTATCAGCTCACCGACTATCGCGCCGGCGATCTCGTGAAGATGAGCATTCTCGTGAACGCCGAGCCGGTGGACGCTTTGTCCATGCTGGTGCATCGCACGCGCGCCGAGGGGCGCGGCCGGCAGATGTGCGAGAAGCTCAAGGAGCTCATTCCGCCGCATATGTTCCAGGTGCCGATCCAGGCCGCGCTCGGGGGCAAGATCATCGCCCGCGAAACCGTGCGCGCCTTCCGCAAGGACGTGACCGCCAAATGCTATGGCGGCGACGTGACCCGCAAGCGCAAGCTCTTGGAGAAGCAGAAGGAAGGCAAGAAGAAGATGCGCCAGTTCGGGCGGGTGGAGATCCCGCAGGAGGCGTTTATTGCGGCGCTGAAGATGGAGGACTAGGGGGCTTTTGCCGGCTGTTGTCCGTCGTGCCTGCGGCTCAGCGTGGATGGCCGGGACAAGCCCGGCCATGACGGTGGGGCGCTAGATTTTATGCTTTCCTATGCGCCTTCGGGCCATCAGATGACTTTGTAAGAGCGCGCCGGCTCCTCTCCCCGCTTGCGGGGAGAGGTTGGGTGAGGGGCCGGGGGATTAATTGAGAGATTTGTCATGCGTGGTCTGCGTTTCATCGAAACCCGCCGGTCTCGTGAGCTGAGACGCGACGCCACGTCAGCGGAAAAGATCATGTGGGGGCGGCTGAGGAATAGAAATCTTGGCGGCTTCAAATTCGTGCGCCAGGAGCCGATTGGGCCTTTCATCGCTGATTTTGTTTGCAGGGAATGTAAGTTGGTAGTCGAGATCGACGGTGAAACGCATTCCAACCAAGAAGAGATCGCGGCGGATGTGCGACGCTCAGACTATTTGAATGCACAGGGCTATCAGGTGATCCGCTTCAGAAACCAGCAGGTTTATGAGAATGCCGACGCTGTTGCTGAGGCGATATTGGCGGCTCTCTCGCGAGACCAGGGCTAATCACCCGGGCCCCTCACCCAACCTCTCCCCGCAAGCGGGGAGAGGGGCTTAAGTCCTCGCCAGCGCGATCATTACGGCTCCCGCCAGCATCACCGCCGCGCCGAGGAGGCGACCGCCGGTCTCCTCCTTCAGCACATGGGAGCTTGCGAGCACGGTGAAGAGCGCCGAGAGGCGCTTGATGGCGATGACATAGGGCGTGAACAGGATCGTCAGCGCCCACATCTGCACCGTATTGCCGAAGGCCATGGCCGAGCCCGCGAGCAGCGCGTAGCGTAGCGAGGAGAGGCGCGGCGTCTTGCGTGGTCCGAGCGCCCAATAGACATTCGCGCAAAGCGCGATGACGATGGTCACCGCCGCGATCCAGATGAGCGGCGTCGAGGCCTTCACGCCGAGCTTGTCGATATTGGCGGTGACGCTCCAGATCGTGGCGGTGACGAGCATGTAGCGCGCGCCGGCGTCCCGGACGAAGACGGCGAAATTGAACCTTTTGCCGTTCGCCCGGTTGGCGTCGAGAAGGCCGACGCCGAGCACGGTGAGCAGCACGCCGAACATCCCCATCGGCGGCGCCTGCTCGCCGGTCATGATCGGCGAGGTGATGAGCATCAGCACCGGCGTCAGCAGCACCAGCGGCGCGACGAGCGAGGCGTCGGAGAGGCGGAAACCCCTTATGTACAGGAAATAAGCGACGACGTTGAGAACGCCGGACCAGGCGAGGAGCTTCGTAAAGCCCGGCTGCGTCAGCGCGTCGAGCGTCGCGATCGGCGCGGCGGCGAGCCCCGGATAGACGATGAGGCAGGCGATGACGAGCAGCAGCGCGCCGGCGTTCCATTGGGCGGCGAGGATCGCGCGGTCGTCGGCATAGCGCGTCGCGGCTTTGGTGCCGAGATCGGTGGCGGATTGGCAGAGCGCGGTGACGAGCGCCGCGAAGAGGGCAAGAAGGGCGAGGTCCATGCCGCTAGGACGCGACCGCCGGGTTTCGCGCCGCTGAGGCTGAAGGCTTGCGGCGCGCCTGAAGGCGCGCGGTCCAGCGCCGGTCCGGACCGCGCGCCTTCAGGCGCGCTTGTCCAAACGTATCGATCACGCTTTCACCGCCCGCACCAGCGTATCGACGCCCTCGCGATAATCGACCGTCACCGCAAAGCCGAGCGTTTCGAGCAGCCGCATCGACGGCGTGAAATACATGAGATGGTCGGGCGATTCATCGCTGTAGAAATGCACCACCCAATCCTCCAGGAGGTCGAGCCGGTTGATTTCCCGGAAGAGCTTGAACCAGCGGCGCACGGTCACCTGCGTGTCCTGCAGATGCGCGGCGCGGTCGTCCATCGCATAGCGGTCGCCATTGACGAAGAGGCCGCCGGGTTTCAGCACGCGATGCACTTCGGCGAGAACCTTGGAACGGTAATCGTCGAGGAAATTGTGAATGGCGTAATTGGAGGCGACGAGATCGAGGCTATTGTCGGGCAGCGCCTTCAGCGCGTCGAGCGCGTCGGCTTCCTGGAAGGTCACGCGGCCCGCCTTCACGTCATCCGCCAGATTTTCGCGCGCCTGATCGAGCATCGCCGCCGCGCTGTCGACGGCGGTCAGCGTGAGGGCGTCGCGCGCGGCGAGCATCAAAGTGGTGCTGATGCCGGTGCCGCAGCCGATTTCGAAACCTTTCAGCGTCTCGTCGGGCTTCCAGGCGGCGACCGTCGCGCTGAGGCGTTTGGCGAGCAGGACGTGGCTGGGGCACATCAGCCGCAGGATGTCGTATTCCGCGCCGATCTTTCCGGTGAAAAGATTGTCCTGCAGCAAGTCTTGTGAGCGTGACGACATGGCCTTCTCCGCATTCAGGCGCGCACCTTAAGGCGGTTGCGCGAGCGAGGCAATCAGCTCTGGCGCTGCCGGCCGTAGAGCCGGGCGCTCCAGTTTTCGGTCTTGCCGGTGTCGAGACGCCGCTGCGCCAGCGCGCGCCAACCCTCCGCCAGTTGCGGGAGCGCGGCCATGGCTGCGAGTCCCGCGCGGTCGCGCGTGTCGCGGTAAAGCAGGGTGGAGAGGCGCGCGAGCGGCCAATCGGGGCAGGGGCGCTCGATCAGCGCGAGGGCGTCGCCCAATTGCGCGACGCCTTCTTGCAGCACGCGATAATACCAGCCCGTGCGGCCGCTGCGCTGGACGCGCGCCGCCATGTCGCGCAGGCCGAAACGCAGACTGAGCTTGAAGCAGGGCTGGCGTCCCTGGCTCACCTGCAAGAGCGCCGAGCCGAAGCGGATCACGTCGCCGAGGCGGACGGTCTCCTCCGTCCAGCCGGACGTCGACAGGTTCTCGCCGAAGGCGCCGGGCGCGGCGAGGGGCGCTGCGTCGCCGATCTCCGCGCGCCAGGTCGCGTAATGGTCGAAAGCGTAGTGATGCAGCGCCTTTTCCGGCCCGCCATGGTGTTTCAGATCGGCCTGGGCGTCGCCCTCTAACCCCGTCTTGCCAATTCGCCATGGGCCGGGGGTGGACGCTTTGACGATCGCGCTCGTCTGCCCGGCTTTGCCGAGCGGCGCGATTGGCCCGATCAAAACGAGAGGATGAGCGGGAGCGAGAGTCATGTGGGCCGGCGGCAAGGATATTTCAGGAACTCTCGGGCATAAAGGCGCATTGCCCGCGCGCCGGCAAGCGCGATTTGGGTCGTGGTTCGGGGAGGATCACATGCGAAGATCGCTCGGCCTGATTTTGCTCTTGCTGGCCGCCGCCGCGCCGGCGCGCGCCGATGTCTCCTGCCTCGTGCAGGCCTCCGGCGTTTCCGGCGTCATTGCCGATCAGAAGGATGTGATTAGCGCGGTCAATTGCCTCGGTCAGCAATTGGCGAGGCTGCGCAATGACGCGACCGTCTCCGACAGGGCGACGGCCGCCCGTATCGACGATCTTGCACGGCAGATCGCCGCGCTGCAGAACGCCGTCAACGTCCTCGCCAAGCGGGTGGGCGCGTTGGAGGCCAATATCGTCGATAGCGAGACGCCGCTCGCCAAACGCCCGTGGTGACGGCGAGGTCAGGCGAGGGCGCCGCAAAGCAGCCATTTTTCGGCTGGACTTTTGAGCGAATCTCAAACGGGCCAACGAGGGTCTAGAGATGCGGATTTCCAGTTTATTTACCGTCCTGGCTTTGGGCGCGGCGCTCGGCGCCTGCGAGTCGACGACGCCGGCCGAGCAGCGGGCGATGGATGACGCCCGCTGCAAATCCTACGGTTTCAAGCGCGGGACGGATGGTTTCTCCAAATGTCTTCTGGACGTCGACCTCGACCGCTCCGCCGACCGCCGGGAACGGCGGATGGAGCTCTCGACCTATCCGCGTTTCTACGGCGGGTTCGGCGGCCCCTATTGGCGTTATTGGTGAGGCGCTCGTTTTACCCGTCATTGCGAGCATTTTTTCGAAGTCGGGTATACCCGACTTCGCAGAAGTGCGAAGCAATCCAGGGCAGCGATTGCGGCTCTGGATTGCTTCGTCGCTTTCGCTCCTCGCAATGACGGGAATGACAGCGTCACATGCTGCCGCGGATGTGTTCGCGCAGCACGGGATAGATGTGGTTGTCCCAGCGCCTGCCGTTGAACACGCCATAATGGCCGACGCCGGCCTGCATATGATGTGACTTCATATAAGGCCGCAGGCCGCTGCACAGGTCCTGTGCGGCGAGCGTCTGGCCGATGGCGCAGATGTCGTCCTTCTCGCCTTCGACCGTGAGCAGGAAGGTTTTCTTGATGGCGCGGGGTTCGACCTTGCGGCCTTTGAAGGTCAGATTGCCTTCGGGCAGGGCGTATTTCTGAAAGACCGTTTCGATCGTGTGCAGATAAAAATCCGCGTCGAGGTCCATGATCGCGAAATATTCTTCATAGAAGGTGCGGATTTGGTCGGCCCTGGCGTGATCGCCGTCGACGCGGTGCTTGAAGAGATCGGCGAAGGCGTTCCTGTGCCGGTCCATATTCATGCTCATGAAGGCCGAAAGCTGCATGAAGCCGGGATAGACGCGCCGTCCCGCGCCCGGCAGGCCGTAAGGCACCTTGCTGATCATCTTCTCGCGAAACCATTCGATCGGCTTGGAGGTGGCGAACTCGTTCACCTTGGTGGGCGAGATGCGGGTGTCGATGGGCCCGGCCATCAGCGTCAGGCTGGCGGGCGTATCTGGGTCTTGGTCCTGCGCCATCAGCGCCACGGCGGCGAGCGCCGGGACGGTGGGCTGGCAGACGGCCACGAGATGCGACTGCGGCCCCATGAATTTCAGGAAGTCGATTATGTGCTGGACGAAATCCTCGAAGCCGAAGGTTCCCTCAGCGAGCGGAACGTCGCGCGGGTTGCGCCAGTCGCTGACATAGACCTCGTGGTCGCGCAGCATGGTGCGGATCGTGCCGCGCAGGAGCGTCGCGAAATGGCCCGACATGGGCGCGAGCAGCAGCACGCGCGGCTCGCCGCTCGCGCCCTGCCGGGAAAAGCGCAGCAGGTCGCAGAAAGGGGTTGTCGCGACAACCTCCTCGACCACGGGAACGGTCTCCCCCGCGTCGGTCGTCACCTCGGCAATGCCGTAGTCCGGCCGGCGATGCGTGAAGCCGCCAAGCGCCACGAGCTCGTGATAGGCCTGAAAGCAGCGCAGGGGCGCGGCGAATTGCATCGTCCCCCAGAGGCTCAGGATGCGTTCGCTGCTTGCCGCCGCCAGGCGAATCTGGTCGGAGAGGTCGGCATAGGCCTTATAGGCGTTATACATGCGCTGGAATGAGACCCCTGGGTTTCGGTAGCATGTGGCGAGCAAGGGCTGTGCCATTGCTCGAAAAATTGGCACATGGCTTGCTCTGGGCCATTGAGTCAATGAGGAAAATCGATGCCGACCGCGACGCTTACCATCAGCAGCAAGAACTATTCGTCCTGGTCGCTTCGCGGCTGGCTGTTGATGAAGCTTTCCGGCGTTCCCTTCGAGGAGATCACGGTCGACCCTGACGACGCGACGGCGCGCGAGGAGATTCTGCTGCTCTCGCCCTCGATCCGCGTGCCCTGTCTCACCTACGGCGATTTCCGGATTTGGGACACTTTGGCGATCGGCGAGTTCCTCAATGAGATCGCGCCGGACGCCAGGCTGCTGCCGGCCGACCGCCTGAGCCGGGCGCGTTGCCGCTCGATCTGCGGCGAGCTGCATTCGGGCTTCAATTCGCTGCGCGCGGCGCTGCCGATGAATCTCAAGGGGCGTTTCCCCAGGTTCAAAGTCTGGTCGAAGGCGCAGGGCGACATTGCGCGCATCGCGGAGATCTGGCGCGAGAGCCTCGAGCTGCATGGCGGGCCCTATCTTTTCGGCGACGCGCTCTCGATGGCGGACGCCATGTATGCGCCGGTCGTGACGCGGCTGCGCACCTATGACGTCGCGCTCGACCCGCTCTGCGAGGCCTATTGCGACCGTATTCTCGAGTGGCCCGCGATGCAGGAGTGGATCGAGGCGGCGAAGCTCGAAAAGGACGAAATCGAGGAGCTCGAGGTCGAGTTTTAAACGCCATCTCTTCAGGAACGTCCTGCAATAAAGGCGGTTCTTCCGGGAAGCGCGAATGCGTGCGCCGGAGGATGCGTTATGGCTGGGAAAGAGGCTCTTTCAGCGGACCCGGCGGCGATCGAACGGGGCAGGGCGGCGACCACGCCTTCCGAAATCCCGGCGCGCGGCTGGAAGGATGTGCTGGCGCGCGTCTATGACGACATCAACCAGCATCGCATTCTCGCCATCGCCGCGGGCGTCACTTTCTATGCGCTGCTGGCGATTTTTCCCGCCATCGCGGCCTTTGTGGCGATCTACGGACTCGTCGCCGACCCGTCGACGATCAGCGGACATCTTCAGGCGCTTTCGGGATTCCTGCCGGCCGAGGGCCTGTTCATCATCGGCGATCAAATCCAGCGCATCGCCGCGCAGGGCGCGACAAAGCTCGGATTCACGTCGATCATCGGCCTGCTGTTTTCGCTGTGGAGCGCAAATGCCGGCATGAAGGCGATCTTCGACGCGCTTAACGTCGTTTATCAGGAAGAGGAGAAGCGCGGCTTCTTGAAGCTCAACGCCATATCGCTGGGCTTCACGCTCGCCGGCATGGCGCTGCTTGCCCTTTCCCTGGGCGCCATGGTGATCCTGCCGCGCGCGCTCGAAGCGGTCGGGATGCCCGCGCAGATCGAAACCTGGGCTTCGGCGCTGCGCTGGCCGATTTTGCTGCTCGTCATCGCAATCGCGACCTCGGTCGTCTATCGCTACGGGCCGAGCCGCGACCGGGCGCAATGGCGCTGGGTGAGCTGGGGCGCCGCTTTCGCGGCGATCTTCTGGTTGATCGCCTCGCTGCTTTTCTCCTGGTATGCGGCCAATCTCGGCAAGTTCAACGAAACCTATGGCTCGCTCGGCGCGGCCATCGGCTTCATGCTGTGGCTGTGGGTGTCGGCGATCGTGCTGCTGGTCGGCGCCGAACTCGACGCCGAGATGGAGCATCAGACGGCGAAAGACACGACAACGGGCGCGCCACAACCCTTGGGCGAGCGCGGCGCCGTGATGGCGGATACGATTGGCCAACCGAAGTCGTAGCCGCCGTCATTGCGAGGAGCAGAGCGACGAAGCAATCCAGAGCCCCATCGCGGCCCTGGATTGCTTCGCTTCGCTCGCAATGACGGTCTGGCCGTGTGTGAAGCGATGGCGACCCGCCCGACTTAACCCCACCAGAAAATTGCGGCGATGATCGCGTAGAGGCCGATGAGCGCCGCGCCGTCGACCATGTCGGCCTGGCCGTCGACGGTCACCACCGTCACGACCAGGACGGAAAAAAACAGCGCGACCGCCAGGATCGGCGGGACGGCGAGCGTGAAGGCCGCGCCGCCCACGGTAAAGCTCGCCAGCACCAGGACCGGCACAATGACCACCGCGACCTGAAGCGCGCTCGTCAGCACGACGCTGACCGCAAGCTCCGATTTGCCCGCCGCAGCGAGGCGCACGCCGACGACATTCTCGATCGCATTGCCAGCGATGGCGACGACGACGAGGCCCGCGAAAGTCTGGCTCAGTCCCAGCGTATCGATCGCAGGCTCCAGCGCCTCGACGAACCAATCGGAGACCAGCGCCGCGCCGCCGGCGCAGACGAGCAGCACCGCGATCGCCGTCGAGAGCGGCCAGGCGTGGGCGCGTGCATGGGCCTCGGCCGGCACGGCGCGCTGGCCTTGCTCGAGCATCGATTTCGTCATGATCGCGAAGACCAGCAGCAACACGACAGCGCAGACGACGGCAAGCTCCTGCTCATGCGACGCGGCCGCCAGATGCAGCTCGTTTGCGAGCGTCGGCAGGACCAGCGCCGAGACGGCGAGCAGCAGGAGCGAAGCGATCATGCGGGGCGTGCGGGCGTTGAATTCCAGCACGCCATGTCGCCACCCGCCCACGACAAAGGCGAGGCCCAGCACCAGCAGGACATTGGCGAGGATCGAGCCGATCAGCGAGGCCTGCACCACGGTGACTAGTCCCGCTTGCAGCGAGAAGATGCAGACGAAGAGTTCGGGAAGACTTCCCACTGCCGACTGGATGAGCCCTGTCGTCGAGGGGCTCAAATGATTGCCGACCTGATCGGTCGCCTCGCCAATGACATGAGCGACGCCGGCGAGCGCGAGCGCGCAGGCCAGGAAGCTGACGATCGCGCCGGCATGTAAGACATGCGTGGCGCCAGCGACGCCGACGAGCGCAGCAGAGGCGCCCATGACAATCATTTCCTGGCGATCAATTGCGGCCACTTATGCATCCTTTCAAACTTTCGCCCGTCATTGCGAGCGAAGCGGAGCAATCCAGGGCGGCGATGCGGCCCTGGATTGCTTCGTCGGCTCCGCCTCCTCGCAATGACGGATTTATGGGAGGCATCGTGACGGCTCGGCTCGCGCCAATCAAGGGCAGTCGCGCCGACGAGACGCCGCCTGCGGCGGCTCCTCATCAGGATGAGGAAGTCTGTTCGCGCGGGACCGGGCGAAGTTGCGCCGCCCCGGCTTTTGCGCTTCGATGCAGCGAGATTTGGAGGTTCGCGATATGATGAAGTCGACGCTTGCGCGCGTTCTCCTCGCAATGACTTTATGGGGCTGGAGCCATGCGGCGGCGCAGTCGTCTCCCTTCTCCTGCACGCTGCTCGAAACAGAAGCGTTCCTTCCCGAGCTTTCGACATTCAGCGGCTATCGTTGGATCGAGTGTCGCGCCGAGGAGACCGTCGATGTCGACGGCGTCGTTATCAACAACGGCAAATGCGACGCCTTTGATTACGGCTACGCCGGTCGCCGCTTCGTCGCAGGCCAGCCGATCTACATCCCTTACGCCTGCATGAGTCCGGTTACGCTGGCCATCGAAGCGAATGGCGTGATAACCAAGCAGCGTTTGCGCCAGCGCGATTTCCGCACGCATGGAGTCACGCGCGCGTTTTGATTCGAGAAAAGTGTCTCTCAGACTTTTGTCGAAAACGGGCTCTTACGAGGACGATGATGCGTTGGCTGTTCCTTTTTGTGGCTGCGGCGGTTCTTGCGGGATGTAACAGCCCTGGGTCCAGAGACGTTGCGAACGCTCAATATGCCGCCGATTCCTACGAGCAATCTTCGGCGGCCTACCGGATGTGCGCGGCGCAGAACGCAAGCGACCCGCAAAAATGCGACGCTCTGGCCCATGTGATGGAAGCGGACAAAAAGCGTTACGAAGCCACAGCTCGGAACTGAATGCGGGGCGGCGTTCGCGCATTGTACAGTTCAAGAAAACATAAAGCCGTCTCATTTGATCGGCATCTCCATCTCATGTATTTCGTGGTTTTAATTAGGCGTGAGCGCAGATTGCATGGAGAATCTGACAGGCGATCACTTTTGGCTGACCAGTTGGGCAAGCGATCCTGAAGGACGCGCCAGCTACGTCGATCCAGCCTGGTCCGAATTCACCGGTCAAAGCCTGGAGCAGGCGCGCGCGGGCTGGATCGAAGCGGTTCACCCGGAGGACCGTGAGCGAGTCGGCGCGGCTTGGACGCGTGCATTCAACGCCCGCGCGCCCTATCGCGCCGAATATCGGGTCAGGCGTTTCGATGGCGTCTACCACCGAACCTTCTCCGCGGCGGCGCCACGCTTCGACGAAAGCGGCGTTTTCCAAGGTTACATCGGTTCTGTCGTCGACATCGAGGCGCGCTGCGCGGCGGAAGATGCGCTGCGCGAAAGCGAGGAGCGATTTCGCGCCTTGACCGAGTCTTACGCTCAGGCCGTTTGGGAAGCCGACGCCCATGGCGCAATCGTGTCCGACAGCCCGAGCTGGCGCGCTTATACGGGCCAGACGCTCGAAAATTTTCTCGGCTATGGATGGCTCGACGCCGTTCATCCCGACGATCGCGCGCATGCGGAGGAGCGGTGGCGGGAAGCCGTCGCAATGCGCGCGCCATACGACGCGGAATACCGGCTCAAATGGAACGGCGGCGGTTGGCGCTGGACCAATGTCCGCGGCGCGCCTCTGTTCGATCGCGACGGATCGGTGCGCAAATGGGTGGGCGTCAATTTTGACATCCATGCGCGCAAATTGGCGCAGGAAGCGCTGCGCGAGAGTGAAAGTTTGATGCGTCTCGCGCAGGACGCGGCGCATGCCGGCTCCTGGGAATGGAGCACGGAAAATAACCGCGCGGTCTGGTCGAAGAATCTCTGGGCGCTTTACGGTCTCGATATCGGCGCCTGCGAAGCGTCTTTCGAAAATTGGGCGAAATCTATTCATGAAGACGACCGCGAGCGCGTGACCGCGGCGGTGTTGGCGGCGGGGCGCGCGGGCGAGGAATTCGAGCTTCAGTGGCGCGTCAATCTTCCAAGCGATCAGGCGCCCAGATGGTTGCTGTCGAGGGGCCGGCCCGTTATGGGGCCGGACGGCGCGCCGGAGCGTTACTATGGCGTCGTCCTCGACGTGTCCGAACTCAAGAACGCCGAAGAGGCGCTGCGCGCCAGCGAGCGTCGTTACCGCCTGTTGTATGAATCGCAGCGCGATCCTTTCGTGCGCGTCGCCATGGACGGCCGCATTCTGGAGGTCAACGACCTGTATCGCGACATGCTCGGTTATTCGGACGAAGAGCTGCGCGGTCTGACGTATCAAGAGCTCACGCCCGAAAAATGGCATGCGATGGAGGCGGCGATCGTCCGGGAGCAGATCCTGCCGCGCGGCTATTCGGACGTCTACGAGAAGGAATATCGCCGCAAGGACGGAGGCGTTTTTCCCGTCGAATTGCGCACCGTTCTCTCCAAAGATGGAAATGGCGCGCCGGACGCGATGTGGGGGATTGTCCGGGACATCTCCGACCGAAAACTCTCGGAGCAAATTTTGCGCGAACGCGAAGAGCGGCTGCGCATCGCTTTGGACGCCGCAAAATTCGGCTCCTTCGCTTATTATCCGCAAAGCGGCAAGGTCGTCTGGGACGCCCAGATGAAAAGGATTTGGGGCCTCGAGCCAGACGAGGACATCCGCTTTGAAGAGGCGTTCGAGCGCATTCATCCCGCCGACCGCGCGCGCGTTCGCCAAGCGGTCGAAGCTTGCTTGAGTCCGGAATGCGCGTGCGGCTTTCAGGCCGAGTTCCGCGTCATCCTGCCGGACGGGTCGGTGAATTGGCACGGCGTCAGCGGGCAGGCCTATTTCGAGGACGGTCCCGGAGGCGAGCGCAAGCCCGTGCGCATGACGGGCGTGGAAGCGGATATTACGGACCGCAAAAATGCGGAAGAGGCGTTGCGAGACGCCGACCGGCGGAAGGATGAGCTCATCGCCATGCTGGCGCATGAGCTGCGCAATCCGCTCGTCCCCATCCACAATGGCGTTCATCTGTTGAGAGCGCGCGCGCAGAGAGGCGTCGAATCCGACCCGCAGTTGCTCGATATGATGGAGCGTCAGGTGACGCATCTTGTGCGCCTCGTCGACGATCTCCTCGAAATTTCGCGCATCGCCAGGGGGAGAATCGAGTTACGCCGCGAGCCGACGGACATCGCAACAGTTTTGCGCAACGCTTTGGAGACGAGCCGGCCGTCGATCGAGAAAGGGCGTCACGGCGCCGCGCTTTCCACGCCGCCGGAGACATTGCTCGTTTACGGCGATCCTGTGCGGCTCACGCAGGTTTTCGCCAATATTCTGAACAATGCGGCAAAATACACCCCGGAGGGCGGACGCATCGAAATCCTTGCCGAACGCAGGGGGCGGGAAGCGGTCGTGATCGTCAGAGACAACGGCCGCGGCATGGGGCCCGAGGCGTTGTCGCATGTTTTCGAGCCTTTCGCCCAGACGGGGAATCCGTCCAACGACAGCGGCCTCGGCATTGGCCTCACCCTCGTCCGCAAGCTGGTGGAGCTGCACGGCGGCTCGATCGAAGCGGCAAGCGAAGGGCTCGGCAGAGGGAGCGTCTTTATGGTGCGCCTCCCTGTGAGCGTTTCGGCGGCGGATGCGGCGGAGCCTGCCAAGGGCGTCGAGGCCAGGGCGGCGCCGGCCGGCCGGCGCGCGCTGGTGATCGACGACGAGCGCGACGTCGCGGACACTCTGGCGATGGTGCTCGATCTGCTCGGGGCTTCGGTGCGCGTGACCTATGGCGGGCGAGACGGGCTGCGCGAAGTGACGGTCTTCCAGCCGGACATCGTCTTTCTCGATCTCGGCATGCCTTTGCAGGACGGCTTCGAAACCGCGCGGTTGATACGGCAGAGCGAGATTGGCCGCAGGCTGACGCTCGTCGCGCTCACCGGCTGGGGACAGGCGGAGGATCGCGCAAAAACGCGCGAGGCCGGCTTCGACGCGCATTTGACGAAGCCAGCGTCGCTCGAGGCGCTCCGCTCCTTGTTGCAGAATTAGAGAGCTGGCGGCCGCAGCACCGCCGTCATTGCGAGGAGGCGAAGCCGACGAAGCAATCCAGGACCGCGTCGCCACCCTGGATTGCTTCGCTTGGCTCGCAATGACGGGCTACAAATCCAAACGCGAGTTCCTCACGCGGAAATATTATCAGTCGATGGAGGAAATCCGGATCGGCGCCGTTACGTCCGCGTAGGCCACTTTGATGCCCGCCTTCGTGACAGCCGCTTCGTCGGGATACCAGGTCGACTCATGGTCAAGCCCGCCATATTTGTTGAAAACCATCACATATTTGGCGTTCAGGTCCACTTCGCAGCGCAGCCCTTTTCCCGGCTCGCTGACCGGCCGCATTTTCCCATCCCAATCAATGAAATAACCTTTGGGCGCATCGGCCGCTTCGGACATGCTGCGTTCCTTTCCCGACATGATTTGCCGATCAGGGGCGCGGGAAGCACGATACGGGCCAGGAAAGCGCGCTGCGGGGGCGCTCGGCCCTCGAGCGATCAATAGGCGTTCTTGGTCGTGATCAGGGCCCAAGGCGTCGACGCGAGGATGCGCAGATCGAGCAGCATGGACCAGTTTTCGATGTAATAGAGATCATGCGCGACGCGCTGCTCGATCTTTTCGACCGTGTCGGTTTCGCCGCGCCAGCCATTGACCTGCGCCCAGCCCGTGATGCCGGGCTTCACCTTGTGGCGGGCGAAATAACCGTCGACGACTTCGTCGTAGATGTGCTCGCCAACCTTCGCCTGCATGACATGCGGCCGCGGGCCGACGAGCGAAAGCTCGCCCCTCAGCACGTTGAAAAGCTGCGGCAGCTCGTCGAGCGAGGTGCGGCGCAGGATCGCGCCCACGCGGGTGACGCGCGGATCGCCGCGCGTGACCTGCTTCTGGCCCGAGACGTCGCATTTATCGACGTACATCGATCTGAATTTGAGCACGCCGATCGGCTCATTGTTGAAGCCGTGGCGCGTTTGCTTGAAAAACACCGGCCCGCGCGAATCGAGCTTCACGGCGAGGGCGATGAGCGCGAGCAGCGGCGCGAGCAGGATAATGCCAATGGCCGCGAGCACGCGGTCCTCGATCGCCTTGAGAGCGACGCTCGAATCCGACATCGGCTTGTCGAAGACGGGCAGGAAAGGCGTGTCGCCGATGTAATTATAGGCGCGCGAGCGCAATTTCAGCTTGCTGTTGAACGCTGCGATGCGCACGTCGATCGGCAGAACCCACAATTTCTTGAGGATGTAGAGGATGCGCTCCTCGGCGGTCGGGGGCAAAGCGATGATGAGAAGATCGACGCGCTGCTCGCGGCAGAAGGCCTCGAGGTCGTCGAAGCGGCCGAGCTTGCGATAGCGGCCCACGGTTTCGGGCGAGCGCATTTTATCGCGATCGTCGAAAAGGCCGAGAATCTGGATGGCTGTTCCTCCAGAGCGATCGAGCCGATCGATGAGCTCCGCGGCGGCGTCTCCGCCGCCGACGATCACGGCGCGGCGCGCCAGACGCCCCTCTCGCGACCAGCGCCCGAGGGCGCGCGCCGTGAAAAGACGCGCCGCAGAACCGGCGGCCCAACCAAAGGCGAGCCAATAGGGAACCCAGCGACGCATTTGCTCGAGATGCGTTCCGAACAGCGCCTCGGCGACGATCAGTCCGCCGAGCGCGAGTGAGAGCGCCAATCCCACATTCGCGACCTGCGCCAATCCATGGGAAAGGGATGCGACCGTATAGGCCCACCGCATCTTCAAAATGGCCGCGGCGCCAATGGCCACCCCGGCCAGCGCCAGAAGAAGCGCGCTGGAGCCATAGGGATCGCCGTCGAAGACAGCGAAATGGGTCAGAGCGCCGATCGCCGCGACGCTGAACAGATCAAAGAGTATAACGCCCGCAATTACAGCAGGTTGTCTGATAAGCTGATCGGGAGGGACGACCGGAGCCCGTCCGCAGGAGAGTTCGCGCCGCCCGTTTGCCAATCCGGCCAAGGAATGCGCCGTTGCCTCGCCCATCGTCTTGTTCCTTCGAGCCAAATTTCGTGGCGTCGATCATGGCGCAAACTCGTAAACAACCCGCCACTGGGGCCGGGCTGCGGCGGCCGTGGGGTTCCCTCCGATTTGCGCCAGCTCGATAAGGACTTTTACGACGTTCGCTTGGGCTTGCGCGTCTTCGCCTGTCTCGCCATATCCCGGCGAGGGAGGAATTGCATGGCCGTGAATCTGCTCGAGAATGCGCCCGCGCTGCGGCTGCATGCGTTGGACAGCGAAGATCTGGCGCTTCTTTCGGCGCATCTGCAGGACGCGCTGGTGCGCGTCGGCGACATTGTCTACCTCCCCGCCAAGCGCCGCTTCGCGCTCGTCGGCTCGCGCTTCGATTGGTCGGCGGAGATGGAGGGGCGGCTCGAGCGCTGTCGCTCGGGCTTGCATTTCGAGGGCGTCGAGCGGGTGCGCTGCCAGCATGTTTCGCGCGACCAGCCGGATGCGATCCTCGATCTCCTGGCCGTCACTTTCGAGCCCGGCCCCGAGCCGCCGGGAGGAACCATCCGCCTGACTTTCGCCGGAGGCGCGGTGATTTGCCTCGACGTGGAGTGCGTCGAGGCGCAGCTTTGCGACATTGGACCGCGGTGGAAAACGGCGGCGCGGCCGATGCATCAGGAGGCGGCGGCGGCCTCGTCCCGTTGAGGGCGCGGCGCTCTTCAGGCGTTTCCGTTGAGATATTCAGGCGTTGTCGTGCGCTCACGCCAATTGCTGTGGCGGCGCGCAGGCGCTCTCAGGGCAGCCAAGACGCGCTCAACCCTATCGAGCTGCAATGTACTGGCTCGTGCTCGACCTTTTGAAGTATAAACATCGGGTCGTGCAATTCCGCGCGACGACTGGAGTCCGAAGATGAGCATAACGCTCAAAATCGAACTCCGGTGGCGGAGATGGAAAATAGCAGTTTCCATCTCCTGCTAACCCGGAGGGGGGATGGCGGGGGAGGCCCCGCCATCCTTCCCGAAGGGGAATATGCCCCCGGCGCGCAGGAAAATCAATCAGCAATCACATCTTCTCGCCCGACGCGTCGCACAAGTGGAAATGGGCGTTTTCAAGAGCTTGAAGCCCGGCCGCTTCCCCATTGGCGCCGCCTCCCGACACGCATCAAACTTGACGAAAGCGCCCCCACAAGGTCATGACAGCCGGAAACCCCCGGTTGGAGATGGAAATGACCCTGCGCCTGGACGCCGCCGCCCCCGATTTCGAACAGCGTTTCGTCTCGCTGCTCGCCATGAAGCGGGAGTCCTCCCAGGACGTCGACGCCACTGTCCGCGCCATCATCGAGGATGTCGTCGCCCGCGGCGACGAGGCGTTGATCGACTATTCCAAGCGTTTCGACCGCATTGATCTTGCGCAGACCGGCATCGCCGTCTCGGCCGCCGAGGTCGCCGCGGCGGAAGGGAAATGCTCGAAAGAGCAGCTCGCCGCGCTCGATCTCGCTCTCGAGCGCATCACCGCCTATCACGAGAAGCAGAAGCCCGAGGACACGCGCTATCGCGACGCGGCGGGCGTCGAGCTCGGCTGGCGCTGGTCGCCGCTCGATTCGGTCGGCCTCTATGTGCCGGGCGGCACGGCGGCCTATCCGTCGTCCGTGCTGATGAATGTCGTGCCCGCCAAGGTCGCCGGCGTGAAACGCATCGTGATGGTCGTCCCGACCCCGGGCGGCCATGTCGAGCCGCTGGTGCTCGCCGCCGCCAAGCGCTCGGGGATCAATGAAATTTACCGCGTCGGCGGCGCGCAGGCCGTCGCGGCGCTCGCCTATGGCACCAAGACCATTGCGCCGGTCGCCAAGATCGTTGGCCCCGGCAACGCCTGGGTGGCCGCCGCCAAGCGCCGCGTCTTCGGCCAGGTCGGCATCGATATGATCGCCGGCCCCTCGGAAGTGCTTGTGCTCGCGGACAAGACCGCCAATCCCGATTGGATCGCCGCCGATCTGCTGGCGCAGGCCGAGCATGACGAATCCGCCCAATCCATCCTCGTCACCGACAGCGTCGAGATCGCCGACGCGACCGTCGCAGCGGTCGAGCGCCATCTTTCGACGCTGTCGCGCGTCGAGATCGCAGCTAAGTCCTGGCGCGACTATGGCGCGGTGATTCTGGTGAAGAAGCTCTCCGATTCGCTGCCGCTCGCCGACCGCATCGCCGCGGAGCATCTGGAGATCATCTCCGAGGACGCCGAGGAACTCGCCGCGCGCGTCTCCAACGCCGGCGCCATTTTTATCGGCGCCTATACGCCGGAGGCCGTGGGCGATTATGTCGGCGGCAGCAATCACGTTCTGCCGACGGCGCGCTCGGCGCGATTCTCGTCGGGCCTCAGCGTGCTCGATTTCGTGAAGCGCACCTCGATCCTGAAATGCGACGCCGAGTCGCTGCGCGCCATCGGCGGCGCGGCGGTGACGCTGGGCGACGCCGAAGGGCTCACGGCCCATGCCCGTTCGGTCTCGATCCGTTTGAATTCTCTAGGGGCTTAAACGGGTGGACGCGAGCGCGCAGAACCGGCTGATCTCAGTCACGCTCGATGAGAATTCGATCGGGCGCGGCTCCGCCGATCAGGAGCATGAGCGCGCCATCGCGGTTTACGATCTGATCGAGGACAACAGCTTCGCGCTCGTCGGCTATGCCGGCGGGCCCTATGCGCTCAATATCTCCTTGATGGACGCCAAGCTCGTCTTCGATATTCGGGACCAAAACGGTAACGTCGTGGTCACGCATATTCTGTCGCTGACGCCCTTCCGGCGCATCCTCAAAGATTATTTCTTCATTTGTGAAAGCTATTACGCCGCCATTCGCACGGCGACGCCGAGCCGGATCGAAGCGATCGACATGGGCCGGCGCGGCCTGCACAACGAAGGCGCGCAACTGCTTGCCGAGCGTTTGAAGGGAAAAATCGAAACCGACGCCGACACGTCGCGCCGCCTCTTCACGCTGATTACGGCCCTGCACTGGAAGGGCTGAGGCGGATGGCAGCATTTTCCGCCGAAGCACAGGCCGGTTCGGCGATGAAAATCGGGTAGCGACATGGCGCGCCCGCAATCCGTCCTCTTCGCCTGCACGCTGAATACGGTTCGCTCGCCCATGGCGGAAGCAATCGCGCGGCATTATTTCGGCCGCGAGATCTATTTCGCCTCCGCCGGGATCAAGCGCGGCGAGCCCGATCCCTTCGCCGTGGCGGCGATGGAGGAGATCGGCGTCGACATGAGCCGTCACAAGCCGCATACTTTCGAGGATCTGGAAGACTCGAACTTCGACCTCATCGTCACGCTTTCTCCCGAGGCGCATCACCGGGCGCTGGAGTTCACCCGCGCCATGGCGGTCGACGTCGTCTATTGGCCGACGCCGGACGCCACGGCGGCGCAGGGGTCGCGGGAGGCGATTCTGTCGGCCTACCGCGACGTGCGCGACCGGCTGACGGCGCGGATTAAGACGCTGCTCGGGCGGGGGCCGACGGGGGCTTAGGGTTTGGTTGTTGTTCCCGCTGCAACGATTGTCGGCGTTGCTCTGGATCCCCGATCAGGCCTTCGGCCTGTCGGGGATGACAGGCTGAGTCAGCGTCGCTCTGCTTGATCTGTTGATGGATGCTCTGGGGGCTGTCATTCCCGGGGCGCGAAGCGCAACCGGGAATCCAGAGCCGCGACGGCCCGACCGCACTCATTTGACCCAGCCGAAGAGGGCGGCGATGAGAACCCATTGGCAGGCCCAGCCGATCAGAAACATCGGCGCGCGCGCCCAAGGCAGGCCGATGACGTAGATAAGGTAATGGGCGATGCGGACGGCGAAATAGACCGCCGCCGCCAGCGCCGAGGCGGATGTCGTATGGCCGGTTATTTGAATGGCGGTCGCGAGCAGGCCGAAGACGGCGAGATTCTCGACGGCGTTGGCGTGAGCGCGGATCGAGCGCTGCGCCCAGGGCGCCTGTGTCGGCGCGTCGTGCAGCGGATCGCGGAAGCCGCCGACGAGGCCCATTTCGAGCAGGCGCTGCGCCACATGCGGCGCCCAGAGCAGGGAAGTAAAAGCGGCCGTTAGAATGGCGTAGTAAAATTCCGGAGTCATCGCGTCGGTCATCGTCTTCTCCTTCGAGACGTCAGGGCGCCGCGACGCTAACGACAGTATAGATCGCTGTGAAGAACGCAGTAATATTGCCAATAGGCAGGAATGCCGCCCATAGGGCAAAATAGGATACCATGCGCAAGCAACGTCACCCGCAATACGACCAATGCCCCATCGAGGCGGCGATGGACATCATCGGCGGCAAATGGAAGGGCTCGATCCTCTTCCTCCTGCTCGACGACAAGAAGCGCTTCAGCGATTTCCAAAAGCGCCTGACCAAGATCACCCAGCGCACGCTGACGCAGCAGCTACGCGATCTCGAACGCGACGGCATGGTGTCGCGCGAGATTTTCCCGCAAGTGCCGCCGCGCGTGGAATACAGCCTTACGGAGAAAGGCCGCACGCTTGCGCCGCTGCTGATCGAGTTGAAGAACTGGGGAGAGATTCATGCGCTTCCCGTAGAAGCAGAGGAAGCGTAGGGGACATCATCCCCGACGCTCGCGTCGTTTGGACACACAGGGACTCACCGCCGTCATTGCGAGGAGGCGGAGCCGACGAA
>NZ_JAERVJ010000008.1 GCF_016745395.1 Methylocystis sp. Sn-Cys | reverse complement strand
TGTGTGCATTCGATAGCGCTAAAGCGGGAGAGGGGACGCTCACGATCAGCATTCTATACGGAGGCGCCAATCTACTCCCTCTCCCGCGAAGCGGGGGAGGGTTGGGGAGGGGGCGCTACCGTCAGCCGACCACGATTGCCGCCTTCCGCCCCAGCCTCGGCGCGAGCCGCGCCACATCCCGCGCCCGCAGCGCCACGCAGCCGGCCGTCGGGCCCAAATCCTCCGTCGCAATGTGAAAGAAAATCGCGCTGCCTCTGCCCAGCACGCGTGGGCGAATATTGTAATCCATCACCCCAACGAGATCATAGAGCCGATCGTTACGCCACATCTCCTCATGGCTTAGCCGCGACGGCGTCTTGAGCGGGCGGTTGTAGAGAAAGCTTCCCGGATCATCGCACCAGATATCGTCGCGCCGAGTCAGCCGCCAGGGCGCGCGCAAGGGCGCAGGCTTCCTCGAATAGAAACGCAAAATCCGCCAGCGCCCGGCCGGAGTCGCGCCGTCGCCCTCGCGCTTGTGATGCGTGACGCCCGCGCGGCCGATGGCGCAAAGGATCATCAGGGAGCCGGCGATCAGCCGGCCTTCATGCGGCTTGCCGCCGATGCGCCGGGCGACGCGGAGGATCGAGAGCTTCGTTGCGCGAAATCGAGGCATGGACCAAGATCGCCTTTCCGTTTCCCGCTCTATAGCAAAGATCGCGCGCTTTTCATGGTCCGACGTCTGCTCATCGCCGCCAGTCCAGGGCTCTATGCAAGCCTCGCGCAGCAATTCTCGGCGCTAGGCGGATATGCGTTAAGCGCGCTTGATGAGGGCACGGGGAGTGACAGGGCGGATGCAGCCGTGCTCGACGGCGCCTTTTGCGACGCGCCGTCGCTGGCGCGAGGGCTGCGCGAAGCGGGCTTTGCCAGCGCGATCGTCATCATCGGCGCCGACGCCCCCGACGCCGACACGGTCCTGGCGCGCCCTTTCCGCTTCGCCGATCTTCTCGCCGCCCTGGAGCCAGCCCCTCCGAAAACGCCTCAGCTCGGCGCGAGGCTTACCGAAAAGGAGGCGGCCATTCTCGATCGCCTCATCCGGGCAAGAGGCGCGATCGTCACAAAGGCCGAACTCCTGGCCGATGTCTGGGGCTATGGTCCGAGCGTCTCGACGCGAACCCTCGAAACCCATATTCATCGGCTGCGGAAGAAAGTAGAAACCGACCCGCGGCGCCCGCAGAAACTGCTGACCGAGGACGGCGGCTACCGGATCGAAAAATGGAGAGCGGCGAACCTCCCGCCATAAAAAAGCGGCATAAGTCGCGCTTGCTGAAAATCAAATGGCTCGGGACGACGACATCGACAATCTGACGCGCATTCCGCTCTTCGCGATTTTCGAAGGAAGCGCGCTGCGCAAACTCGCGCTCTCCTCGGAGACGCGACTCTTTCGTTCGGGAGACACGCTTTTCCGGCGCGGCGAGGAATCCGACGGCGGCTATATTCTCGCCATGGGCTCGGTCGGTCTTCTACCTTACGACGACGCGCGCCCGCCGAGCCACATCCTGCGTCCCTGGGCGCTGATTGGCGAAACCGCTTTGGTGGCGCCCTCGCGGCGGCCCGTGACCGCGCGCGCGATGGAGCCGACGACGGCGCTCAAGATCGGGCGCGGCATGTTCCACCAGATTCTCGAACAATATCCGGCAACTGCGGCGCGGACGCGGGACTTTTTCCGCGACCGTCTGGTTAACTTCACCCGCCAGGCGATGACGGGACTTTCGGCCAGCGAGTAATCCGTATTTTCACCACTTGCGAAAAGAAACGCGCGCGCCCCTCGACGGGCCGCGATTCAGGTTTAGATTCGAGTGTATTGACGCTCGAGCTTCGCGGGCCGGCTGCGTCGCGTCTTCGCCGCGTCGCCCGCAAATTGGGAGGTGCATATGCGTAAGAGCCTGAATTTAGCGCTTTCCGGCGCCCTGATCGGCGCCACGGCGATGACGGCGATCCCCACCGAAGCTCTCGCCGGTCCGATGGGCGTCGCCCCGCCGTCGACTGTGGGTCTCTCGGCCCCGGTCGATCAGGTCTGGTACCGCCGCGGCTATGGCTATGGCTATCGCCGGCCCTATTACGGGGGCTATTATCGCCGCGGCTACAACCCCGGCGCGGCGGTTGCGGCGGGCGTGGGCCTCGGCCTCCTCGGCGCGGGCCTCGCCGCCTCGAGCAGCGGCTATTACGGCGGCTACTATCCCTATTACGGCGGCGGCTATTAT
Organism: Methylocystis sp. Sn-Cys; assembly: GCF_016745395.1. Taxonomy (GTDB): domain Bacteria; phylum Pseudomonadota; class Alphaproteobacteria; order Rhizobiales; family Beijerinckiaceae; genus Methylocystis; species Methylocystis iwaonis. Next base: position 229,048 of record NZ_JAERVJ010000008.1, on the reverse strand, counting down.
TATCCCTCCTACGGATATGGCTACGCCTATCCTGCCTACAATTATTGGGGCTGGTAAGTTCACCTCTGACAAAGTGGCGATGACGCCCATCGCGCTTCGAGACGCCTGCTACGCCGGCTCCTCAGCGTGACGGGCTTCTCCATCACTTAGGCCTCATCCTGAGGCGCGAGCGACGCTCGCGTCTTGAAGGACGAGGCCGCTTCGGAAGTTTGTCGGCAAACGGCGGCGGCGCGCAAGTGCGCCGCCGTTTTTTTAACGCCGTTCCGACTATAGATTCCGCCCCGTCGGCGTTTTTTTTTGGGAAGATCCCGGCCGCACGCAGAGGCAGAAATGGCGAAAGAAATCGCGACTACCCCTTATCAGGATCAGCGTCCCGGCACCTCGGGGCTGCGCAAGAAGGTTCCGGTCTTTCAACAGCGCCATTATGTCGAAAACTTCGTGCAGTCGATCTTCGACAGCCTGGAGGGCTTCGAGGGGCAGACGCTCGTCGTGGGCGGCGACGGTCGTTACTATAATCGTGAAGCGATCCAGAAAATTCTCAAGATCGCCGCCGCCAATGGCTTTGGCCGCGCGGTGGTCGGCCAGGGCGGCATTTTATCGACGCCCGCCGTCTCGGCGCTCATCCGCTCGCTCGAGGCGTTCGGCGGCATCGTGCTTTCGGCGAGCCATAATCCCGGCGGCCCGGAGGGCGACTTCGGCATCAAATATAACGTCGCCAATGGCGGTCCCGCGCCGGAAAAAGTGACCGAGGCCATCTACGCCCGCACCAAGGAAATAACCTCCTTCAAGATCGAAGAGACGCCGGACGTCGACATCGACACGATCGGCGCGACGCAGCTCGGCGCCATGCGCGTCGAAATTGTCGACAGCGTCGAAAATTACGCGGCGCTGATGCAGACGCTCTTCGATTTCGACCGCATCCGCGATTCTTTCCGTTCGGGCTTCTCCATCAAATTCGACGCCATGTCGGCGGTCACCGGCCCTTACGCGCACGCCATTCTCGAAGGCATGCTCGGCGCCGCGCCGGGCAGCGTGCTCAACGGCGAACCCCTGCCCGACTTCGGCGGCCATCATCCCGACCCCAATCTCGTCTACGCCAAGCATCTCTACGATCTCGCCATGTCGGACAAAGCGCCGGACCTCTGCGCAGCCTCGGACGGCGATGGCGATCGCAATCTCATCATCGGCCGCGGGCGTTTCGTCACGCCTTCCGACAGCCTCGCCATCCTCGCCGCCAACGCGCATCTTGCGCCGGGTTACAAGAACGGCATTGCCGGCATTGCGCGCTCCATGCCGACGAGCGGCGCCGCGGACCGCGTCGCGGCGAAACTCGGCGTCCACATGTATGAAACGCCGACGGGCTGGAAATTCTTCGGCAATCTCCTCGACGCCAGCCTGGTCACCATTTGCGGCGAGGAGAGCGCCGGCACGGGCTCGAACCATGTGCGCGAGAAGGACGGGCTTTGGGCGGTGCTGCTGTGGCTCGACGTGCTCGCGGCGCGCAAGCAGAGCGTCGATACGATCGTGCGCGAACATTGGGCGACCTATGGCCGCAATTATTATTCGCGCCACGACTATGAGGAAGTCGACAGCGACGGCGCCAATGCGCTCATCAAGACGCTGCGCGACCGCCTGCCTTCGCTCAAAGGAAAAACCTTCGGCGCGCTCGAAGTGTCAGACGCCGATGACTTCGCCTATCACGATCCCGTCGATGGCTCGGATTCGAAGAACCAGGGATTGCGCGTGATGTTCGCGGATGGCGCGCGCATCGTGTATCGCCTCTCGGGCACAGGCACGGCGGGCGCGACTCTGCGCGTCTATATCGAGCGCTATGAGGCCGATCCGGCGAAACAGTTCGTCGAGACGCAGCAAGCGCTGTCCGACCTCATCGCGCTCTCGCACGAGATCGCCGAGATCGAACGCTTCACGCAACGCAGGACGCCGAGCGTGATTACCTGACGCGGGCTGGAGTTATACCATTTTGGTGAATAGCGCGCATTGGGGCGTGTCATTCTCGGCGGGCTGAAAGCCCAACGGGAATTTAGAGCCACAGAAACGCAGGTTTTACCCAGCTCCCGTCATTGCGAGCGAAGCGAAGCAATCCAGGACAGCGATGCGGCCCTGGATTGCTTCGTCGGCTCCGCCTCCTCGCAATGACGGCGGTGATTTTCCTGTGTGTCCAAACGACGCGAGCGTCGGGGATGGCGCCGAAGCAATTAAGCGGATCTCGTATCAGTGGTGAGAATTGGCCTTTTTAATTCACCAACACGCCCGCGCCGCATTTCACGCCGCCGACCCAACTATCCGCCTGGCCGAGCCCGACGCCGAGGGTCTGGAGCAATTGCGACAGCGTCTGATCGATGGGCGTCGTGGCGGCCGCCAGCGTCGTCGCCACGGTCTGATCCAGGCCGGCGGGAACCAGCAGGCTGAGACCCAAGGCCGTCACCTTCAACTGTAAGCCGCCGAACAGATTGTAGAGGAGCGACGAAACGAAATCCGTGGTCGAGGTCGTCTTCTTCGTCGCCAGCAAAATTTCGGAATAGGAGAAGGAGACCGGCGTCGGCTGCAGATTTGTGATCGTCGCGTGGGCAAGGCCGCTTACAGTGGCGACATTGGCCAGATTGAGCAGTGTCGCGGGGCCGGGATTGGGCGCGCTGGTAAAGTTGGTGAACTCTGTGCCCGACACATTGCCGATCCAGGCGTCGACGACAGCCGGCGTAACGCCGAGCGTGACCGAAGAGCTGGTCGGGTCGCCCGACGCGCATTGGACGCTCGACAACTGCGCTGTTCCCGAAGCGAGCTCGACATAGAGAGGCGCATGGACCGTCGTCGAGAGGCCCGGAACCGTGAGTTCAAGCGTCAGCAAGAGCCGCGTTTGCGCGGTGTGGACAGACGCCCCGGCCGCGCCGACCGCGACCCAGCTCGTTCCGACCGGCCGCTCGCCGATCGCGAGCTGCAGGGACGCCGAAGCGACGCCGGGGAGACCGAGATTGAGGGCCGCCTCTATCTGATGCTTGCCATTCGCGATTTGCGCGATGGCGGAAACGAGGTCGAGCGCAGAGACGCTGACAGACATTGGCGCGGCGGAGCCGACTGTCATCGACCCATAGGGGCCATAGGAAAGCAACTGATTGATCGGCGCCGTCACATTCGGCGCGGCGGCGGCGATCTGCGACAGCGCGCCGATCGCAGTCGATCCGATCGTGGCATTGGCTTTGGCGGCGTCGAGCGCCGCGCCCAGAAGGTCGCCCGTCTTGAAGCTGCCCGCGGCGAGCTGATCATAGGTTACGGCGGTCAGGCTCGCGCGCGTCGCAAGCGCATTGGAAAAAGTGAAGAGGTCGATATTGGCGCTCGCGAGCGCCTGATAATCCATAAGGGAGAGGCTCAGATTGGCCCCGAGCAGCGCCCCGAGCACAGAGTTCAGGACGCCGCCGTTGAGACTGGCGAGCCGCGATCCGATGGCGAAGGAGGCCAGCGCGTTTTGCGCCGCAGTTGCCTGAGCGGAAATCGTCACGCCCTGCTGGGACGCGCTTCCGCCGGCCGCCCCGCAAGGCGATGAGCTGGCGCATGAGTCGGAGACAGCGGCGGCCGCGGCCGGCGCCATCATCGCAAAGATGGCGCTGAAAATGCGCGGCGTGGTGATCTGCGTCCTGAGCCGCACGCCATTCGACGTCGCGAGCGGCTGCACGGTAAAGCGCTTGTCGGCGGGCACGGAGGGATCGGCGACATAGGCTCCGGTTTCCACCGTCTGCAAAGCGTTTGCCGCAAATCCATTCAGCGCCAGCGTTGCAACGGCGGCGTCCTGCGCCTTGGCGAGATTGCCCGCCGCCGCGACCGCGGCGAGATCCGTAGCCGCCTGGAGCCGCCTTTTTTGATAGAAGAAGCTGCCGAGATCGACCGCCAATGCGGCGACGCCGACGACGACCAACATGGCGAGAGCCGAAAGGATCGCGACCGAGCCCTTGGCGTCGGAACAAAAGCGCCTGCGGCTGGGCGCGTTCCCCATGCGTCGTCTTTCCATCTCAATATCCGCCATTCTGGACGGCCGCGGAGCGTGTGATGGTCGGCGACGCCGAGGCGAGAACATTGTAAAGCTTGAATGCGAGGGAGGCCGACATGTCGTAGGTGAGCGTCACCCGGAATGTCCCGCCCTGCGAATTGGTCGCAACAGAGAGCTTTTGCGGGTCGAGCATCCCGTAGACGCCGACGTTCTTCGTCACATAGCTTTTGGCCAATTGGTCGCGTTCCGTGGCGCTCAGCCCGCTGACCGAAGCGCGCGCCGATTCCGCGGCGAGTTGTTGCACCGAATTATAGACGCCGAATACGAGGCCGAAGCATATGATCCCGAACAAGACCAAGAATAGGGCCGGCCCGATAAAGGCGAATTCTACCGCGACGACTCCCAAGCGATTGTCAAGGAATCGCCGATTCAGCCGTTTAGCCATTGAAGTTATTCCTGAATTTCCCACCACAGCGCAGGGCTCGAAAGTGGCGGCAAAGTCCTAATAAATGCATTATTCGAAAGGATTTATTTCGAAATATCCACGTGAAACCAGCATTGATAAGCTGAAACGCAGCCATTGAGGGCTTTGTGCAAGCGAAAGCACTGCTTTAAACGCGCGGGTGCAAATCGAGCGGATTGGAGCATTGCGGCTTGCCCGAGAGTCGAACGGGACATTAGCCTAGACTTGCTGAAAACCGTGGGAACACGAAGAATGCTCAAGTTATTTCGTCTTGTTTGCCTCCTTATGCTGATCTCGCCGCTTCCAACGCGCGCCGCCTCTTGCGGCGGCTCGGCGACGGGCTTCGGCGCCTGGCTCGATGACTTCAGGCAGGAAGCCGCCGCCAAGGGGATTTCACAAAAGACGCTCGATGCGGCGCTCGCCGACGTCGCCTATGATCGCGCCATCATCTCGCGCGACCGCGGCGCGCAGAAGGTCTTCAAGCTCAGCTTCGACAAATTCGCCGCCCGGCTGATCACGCCCTCCCGGCTGGCGCGGGGTCGCGATCTGCTTCAGCGCCATGCTGATCTCTTGCGCCGGATCGAAGCCCGCTACGGCGTGCCTGGTCCTGTGCTGATCTCGATCTGGGGCCTGGAGACGGGCTTTGGCGCTGATAACGGCAATTTCAAAACACTGCAGGCGCTGGCGACGCTCGCTTATGACTGCCGACGCTCGCCGCAATTCACGCAGGAATTGAATGACGCGCTCACAATCGTCCAATCCGGCGACATGTCGCCCGCCCGCATGCGCGGCGATTGGGCCGGCGAGATCGGGCAGACGCAGTTCATGCCGTCTTCCTATCTCACATACGCGGTCGATTTCGACGGCGACGGGCGGCGCGATCTCATCCGCTCGACGCCCGACGCGCTTGCCTCGACCGCGAATTTCCTGCGCGGCAAAGGCTGGCAGGCGGGCGCCGGCTGGGCGGAAGGCGAACCCAACTTCCCCGTTTTTCTCGAATGGAACCAGTCGCGCGTCTATGCGCGGACGCTCGCCCTTTTCGCCACGAAGCTTGCGGGCGAGCGATAATACGCGATCCGCTCGATTGGTTCGCTGTCGATCCCCACGCTCGCTCGAGCGAACGATTGGGAATGACACGAGCAAAATAGCGCTGGTTTTGCCCAGAGCCCGTCATTGCGAGCGAAGCGAAGCAATCCAGGGCAGCGATGCGGCACTGGATTGCTTCGTCGGCTTCGCCTCCTCGCAATGACGGCGGTGATTTCCAGAGACGCCGACCCAATCAAGCGGATCTCGTATGACAAGTCCCAACGCGAGCTGTTCAAACGAAAAGAGTGTTACGCTGCGCTCTTTTGATAGTCCTTCACATCCGAGAACTTGATCGCCGGATTGCGCTCCGCGTCATAATTGAGCTGGAAGGCCGAGGTGCTCATGAACACCGGCGCGCCATCAAGATCGTCGGCAATGCTGGAGCCGTTAGAGTCGACGAAGCTTTTGAGCTTCGCGGGCTCGTCGGAAGTGATCCAGCGGCAGATGGTGAAGCGCGACGTTTCGTAGCGCGTCGTCAATCCATATTCGGCGCCGAGCCGCGTCGCCAGCACGTCGAGCTGCAGCGCGCCGACGACGCCGACGATGGAGCCGGAACCGTCATGCGGGGTGAAGACCTGCACGACACCCTCCTCCGCTAATTGCTGCAAGGCTTCGCGCAGCTTCTTGGCTTTCATCGCGTCGGAGATGAGAATGCGGCGCAGGATTTCCGGCGCGAAACTCGGCACGCCGCGAAAGACGATGTCCTCGCCTTCGGTCAGCGTATCGCCGATGCGCAATTGACCATGGTTCGGCAGGCCGACGACGTCGCCCGCATAAGCCTCGTCGGCAATCGAGCGGTCGCGCGCGAAGAAGAATTGCGGCGCGTTGATCGGGATATTCTTGCCGGTGCGAATGAGCTTCGCCTTCATGCCGCGCGTGAGCTTGCCGGAGCACACGCGCATGAAGGCGATGCGGTCGCGGTGGTTGGGGTCCATATTCGCCTGGATCTTGAAGACGAAGCCGCTCATCTTCGGCTCATTCGCCTGCACCACGCGCTTGTCGGCTTCCTGCGCGCGCGGGCTCGGCGCATATTCGGCCATGGCGTCGATCAGATCGCGCACGCCGAAATTGCGCAACGCGCTGCCGAAGAAGACGGGCGTGAGATGCCCCTCGCGAAAGGCCGCGAGGTCGAAAGGCTTTGAGCCCTCCTCGGCCAGCATCGCCTCCTCGCGCCAGGCGTCGGCGGCGTTGGGCAGGAGCGTATCGAACAGCGGATCGTCGAGGCCGCTCGTTTGCAGCAGGTCCGCGTCCTTGTCGATCTGGCGCACCGTCTTGGTCGCGAAGCGATAGGTGCCGGCGAAATTCTTGCCGCCGCCGATGGGCCAGGTGATCGGCGTGGTGTCGAGGGCGAGCGTCTTCTCGATCTCGTCGAGCAGCTCGAAAGGATCGCGGCCCTCGCGGTCGAGCTTGTTGACGAAGGTGACGATCGGAATGTCGCGCAGGCGGCAGACTTCGAACAGCTTGCGCGTGCGCGCCTCGATGCCCTTGGCTGCGTCGATCACCATCACCGCCGCGTCGACGGCCGAGAGCGTGCGATAGGTGTCTTCGGAGAAGTCCTCGTGGCCGGGCGTGTCGAGCAGGTTGAAGACGCAATCGGCATATTCGAAGGTCATCACCGAGGTGACGACCGAAATGCCGCGCTCGCGCTCGATGCTCATCCAATCCGAGCGCGTCTGCTGAGCGTTGCGCTTGGCCTTCACCGCGCCGGCAAGCTGAATGGCGCCGCCGAAGAGCAGGAGCTTTTCGGTAAGCGTGGTTTTACCGGCGTCCGGGTGCGAGATGATCGCGAAAGTGCGTCGCCGCGAGACGGGGTCGCGGGTGGTGGCGGTGGTCAAGAGTGGCTCGTTTCTAGAGGAACTGGTTTGGCGATGGGATTAACGGCAAGCCGCTCCCTTCGCAACTTCCCCTGCGGGACGCCGCCTTCGTCGGCTCCTCGGCGCAAGGAGGTGGTTGCCCGATCGTCCTGCGCAACTCGCCCTGCGGCTCCGCTCCTTGACGAAGCGCCGGGGCGCGAGCAAATCTGATCAGGAGCCCCCCATGATCAAGACTATATCCGCGCTCGCCGCATTATCGCTCGCCTTCGTCCCCCTACACATCCCGGACGCCGCCGCATGGCATCTGCCGAGCAAGCGCGCTTGCTTTAGACACGCCCATGCGCCCGACTGCGGCTCATCCGCAGTGGCGATCTGCTTGTCGAGGCGCGTGTGCGCCCTCGATACTGGAAAGACCATCCACGTCTGCACAAGCTGGCGATGCCAGCCGAAAGACATGCGCCGGATGTGAGACTTTTGACTCTGTGCGCTTTCTCATCGCACGCATGATTCCATGCGAGCGCAAAGCGCGCTAAGCGAAATCCTGCGCGAGCGCGTCGCGCGTCGCCTCCGACATCACCGCCATATGGCTATAGTTCGGATGCGACAGCCCCAGGATCGCCCGTGCATTCGGCTGCCGGAAGGCCTCGACCTGCGCGTCGGTGAAGAGAAAATGCACGAATTGCACGCTGCTCGCCTTGCCGTCGGCGGTGGTGCGGTCCTGGTCGGTCTCCGCCTTGCCGATGACGCGCTCGGCGCCGATCTCGATGAAGGCGGCGTCCTCGACGCCGCCCAGCCCCGCCAGCACGCGGGCGCGGCGCAGCGGATCGTCGATCTCGATCATAAAGGTCGCGACAAGCTCGCGCCCCTTGGGGATGAGCGGATTATAGGCGGCGAGCTCTTCGGGAATCTGCGCGTCGCCGCCGCGCTCGATGTGCAGCATCTCCTGCACTTGCAGCCACATCGTGTCGAAGCTCTCGAAATAGAAGGTCACGAAGGGCCCGACCTCGACGCGGCGGTTGCGCTTGATCGCCGTGATGCGCTTGCGATGCTCCGCGCGCGTCTTGGCGTATTCCGCCCAGGGGAGAATGTCGGCTCGGGTGATTTCGGTTTTGATTGACATGAGACTCTCTCGACCCCCCAGCCTGAGTGTGAATAGCTAATCTGCCGTCGTTGGCCCCAATACCTCCCCTTTACGGGGAGGTCGGTCGCCGAAGGCGGCCGGGTGGGGTTCACGCCGCAACGGTAGTGGTGGGGCTTACCCCACCCGACCCGGCCATAGCCCGTCTGAACGACGGGCGTCTTAAAAGACGCCCTTTGGCCGGGCCACCCTCCCCGTAAAGGGGAGGGATGAGTCGCCCCACGCCCAACCGCCCTACTCGCTCGCGACGCCGTAAGCGCGCGCCATCAGCACGATCGGGTGGCTCACCCGCTCGGGCTTTGGGTTGTCGCCGGCAAGCGTCTCGATCCCCTGCTCGATGTGGATGCCCGCCAGCGGACATTCCGACACCACATGCTTCTTGCCGGCGGTATCGAGCTGGCGCATGGCCGGCTTGCCGACCTTCATCGCGGTTTCGAAATTGCCCTTCTTATAGCCCCAGGCGCCGCCATGGCCCGAGCAGCGCTCGACCACCGCAACGTCGGCCTGAGGAATGAGCCGCAGCAGCTCCGCGCCCTTTTGGCCGAAGTTCTGCGCACGTGAATGGCAGGACATATGGAAGGCGACCCCGCCCTCGACAGGAGCCATGCCTTCGGCGAGCCCCTCTTTCTTGGCGATGTCGACGATATATTCTGAGAGGTCGAAGGTGGCGTCCGCGAGGCGCTTCACGCTCGCGTCATTGGGCAGAATAAGCGGCCATTCGAATTTCAGCATCAGCGCGCAGGACGGCACCGGCGCGACAATGTCGTAGCCTTCGTCGATATAGGGCGCCAGCGCCGCCGCGACCTTGCGCGCGCCATCGGCGACCTCGTCGAGCAGCCCCTGCTCCAGCTTCGGCATGCCGCAGCAGCCCGGATAGACAACCTTGGTCTCGACGCCATTTTTAGCAAGCACCGCCAGCGCCGCCACGCCGATCGAGGTGTCGTTGTAATCGCCATAGCAGGTTGCGTAGAGCGCGACCTTGCGGGCCTTGGCGGGCGCCGCCTCGTCGCGGGCTGGCGGATTGGCCTTGGCGCGCGCTTCCAGCGTCTGGCTGGCGTATTTCGGCAGCTCGGCGTTCGGATCGATGCCCGCGAATTTTTCCTCTAACCCGCGCACGGGGCTGCCGCGGCGCGTCGCCCAATTCACGGCCCCCGAAATCAGCGTCGCCCATTTGCCGTTGCGGTCGGTCTCCGTCAGCGCGCGATCGGCCGCGCCGACGCCATTCTTCTTCGCCTCGACCGCGCGGTACCGCAGCAGCAGATGCGGGAAATCGAGATTGAACTCATGCGGCGGGACATAGGGGCACTTGGTGAGGAAGCACATGTCGCAGAGCGTGCAGGCGTCCACGACCTTCTTGAAGTCTTTGCTGTCGACCGTATCGAGCTCGCCGTTCGCAGATTCGTCGACAAGATCGAAGAGCCTCGGAAAGCTGTCGCAGAGATTGAAGCAGCGGCGGCAACCATGGCAAATGTCGAAGATGCGGCGCATTTCCGCGTCGAGCTTCGCCTCGTCGTAGAAATCGGGATTTTCCCAATCCAGAGGAAGTCTGGTTGGCGCCTCGAGACTGCCTTCTCTCATGATCGTCCTGCTTGAAGCCGCGTTTTGGCCTCTCCCCATAAAAACGGGGAGAGGCTGGTCGTCAGGGGCCAGCGAGAGGAACTGGGGCTAGCCCGGCCCCTCACCCTCGCCGCACTTAGGCGTCTCTCGACGCCCCATGCGCGACGAGGGAATTCTTCGAAAAGCTTATTTCAGCTCGTCGAGCGCCTTCTGGAAGCGGCCGGCGTGGGAGCGCTCGGCCTTGGCGAGCGTCTCGAACCAATCGGCGATTTCCTCGAAGCCCTCTTCGCGGGCCGAGCGGGCCATGCCCGGATACATGTCGGTGTATTCGTGGGTCTCGCCGGCGACGGCGGCCTTGAGGTTATCGGCGGTCTTGCCGATCGGCAGGCCCGTGGCCGGATCGCCGACGACCTCGAGGAATTCCAGATGGCCGTGGGCGTGGCCGGTCTCGCCTTCCGCGGTGGAGCGGAAAACGGTGGCGACGTCATTGTAGCCTTCGACGTCGGCCTTTTGAGCGAAATAGAGATAGCGGCGGTTCGCCTGCGATTCGCCGGCGAAGGCGGCCTTCAGGTTCTCTTCGGTCTTGCTGCCCTTGAGCGTTGCCATTATTGCCTCCAAGGAGAAATTTCGTAACGGAGCCCATAGGGCCCCGCGACGCAATCTTAGAATAATTCAAAACTGAGCCGTCGTCCAACTGAAATCTGGCGACGCGCGGTGTCTTTCCCGCCCTTTTCGCCAGCCCTTTTTCACTCCGCCTGTTTGATCCCCACGACCATTGAGTCTGGGCCCACCAGATGCTCGACGCGGGTCTCGCTGAAGCCCGCCTCCTTCATCCAGCCCTGACAGTCGGCGCCGGTGTAATCGAAGCCGCCAAGGGTTTCGATGAGCATATTGAGGCTCATCAGCAGGCCGAAAGCGTTTTGGCGGCGATCGTCGTCGATGAGCGCCTCGTAGACGATGAGCGCCCCGCCAGCGGGTAAGGCGTCATAAGCCTTCTTCACGAGGAGGCGTTTCTGCTCGAGATCCCAGTCGTGAAGGATGTGCCCCATGATGATCACATCCGTTTGCGGCAGCGCGTCTTTGAAAAAATCGCCCGCGTGGAACTGCAACCGCTCCGACAGTCCGTTCGCGGCGACGAATTCCTCGAAGATCGGCCCGACGGGCGGCAGGTCGAAGCCGCCGCCGCTCAAATGCGGATGGGCGCGCGCGATGGTGACAGGAACCATGCCCTGCGCCACGCCGACATCGACGAAGCTCTTATAGTTTCTCCACGGAAACTTCCCGGCGATGGCGTTGGCGGCGCCGGCGCTCACCCCGCTCATCGCCGCGAGGAAGCCGCGCAGCCTTGCGGGATCGGCATAGAGCGCCGCGAAGAAGTCGCTCTCTTCCTTGTTCTCGCTCTGGCGTCGGCCGGTCCTCAGCGCCTCGGTGAGATGGCCCCAGCTTTCGTAAAGCCGGGCGTTGGCCATCTCCAAAAGCCCGCCGACATAGCTGGGCCTGGCGCGCACGAGGAAGAAATCGGCGTCGGGCGCATTGCGATAGTCGCCATCCTGACGCTCCAGCAGCTTCAAAGCGACCAGCGCGTCGAAGAAATCCCGCGCCGAGCGCTCATGGAGGCCGAGCCGCGTGCGGAGCGATTCGAGATCGGCGGGGCCTTCGGCCAGCGCGTCGAAGACGCCGAGCTCGACAGCCGAAAGCAGCGCTTTGGCGTTCCAGAAAGACATGCCGAGGGCGAGAAGCTTTTCGGGCGAGGGCCTTACAGTCATGACAAACCTCTTCTCGCGACGCTAATTTCTTTTGATGGCCGACCAATATCACAGCTTCACGGCGCTCGCCGCGCGCGAGATCAAGGACATGCACTACCGCATCCGGCTCACGGCGCGGCGTTCCCCCATCGCCATCCTCGCGCCGCATGGCGGCTTCATCGAGCCCGGCACATCGGAGCTTGCAACGGCCATCGCCGGGAGGACGCATTCGCTCTACTGTTTCGAGAGCCTGACGCTGCGCGCCAAAGGCGACGGGCTGCACATCGCCTCGACGCGCTTCGACGAGCCGCAAGCCCTGCTGCTGGCGGCGCGTTCGGAGATTGTGGTCGGCGTGCATGGGCGCAAGAACGGCGCGGACCCGGCGACGGTCTGGGTCGGCGGTCTGCACGAGGAATTGCGCGACGCCATCTGCGCCGCGCTGACAGTCAGCGGATTCCAGGCCAAAGCTGTCGGAGAAGGGCATCCGCTCGCGGGTCGCGATCCGGCGAATATTTGCAACAAGGGGCGCCTCGGCGCCGGCGTGCAACTGGAGCTGCCGAGAGCGCTCAGGATCGCCTTCGCGAAGGACGCGGCAATTAGCCGCGCCTTCGCCGAAGCAGTGCGGAGAACTCTGCGAAGCTGAGGGATTTTTGAAAAATACCCCGGGGATCGCGCAGCATGCCGCTTATTTTGGCTCGGTCTCAGATTTACTTCCAGCACCCTTTAGCCTAGCCGTGCTGCGTGCTGAAAAACGCACGGTCCAAAAATGCGGCCCAAAGGAAAAAACGATGTCGCTTCCCAACCAGCCTTCCAAAATGAAGCCCCTTTTCATCGCTCTGGGCGTCATTGCTCTCATTGTCGCGCTTATCACCCAGGCGCCGTCGATCGTCCGGGCGCTGTCCGCCTGAGTTAGATCGAGTGCTTCGGGCGCGAGCTGGAAGCGCTTCCGGGGTCGCCATGGCGACCCCGTTTTCGTTTAGGGGCCAGCTCTGCGGCTGAAGGACTGGCGCTCAGCCTTTCCGCTTCTTGCCTGCGAAGGGATTATCCCCCGCCCGCCTCGAAATGCGGATCGGCACGCCCGGCAGATCGAAAGCCTTGCGTAGCCCGTTGATCAAGAACCGCTCGTAGCTCGACGGCAATTCCTCGAGCTGATTGCCGAACAGCACGAAGTGCGGCGGGCGCGATTTCGCCTGGGTCATATAGCGGATTTTGATGCGCCGGCCCGAGACGGCGGGCGGCGGCGTCTCTTCCACCGTTTGCAGCAGCCAACGATTCAAGCGCGACGTAGCGATGCGCTTGTTCCAGACCTCGTGGGTCGCGACGATCCCCTCCATGAGCCTGTCGAGCCCCTGTCCCGTCGCGCCGGAAACCGGCACGACCGGGCAGCCGCGCACCTGCGGCAGCAGCCGCTCGGCGTCCTCGCGCAGCTTTATCAGCGTCGCGTTTTTGTCCTCGATCAAATCCCATTTGCCGAGGCCGATCACGAAAGCGCGGCCCTCGCGCGCGGTGAGATCGGCGATGGTCAAATCCTGCTTTTCAAAGGGGATTGTGGAGTCGATGAGCAGGACCACCACTTCCGAGAAACGCACGGCGCGCAGCGCATCGGCGGCGGAGAGCTTTTCCAGCTTGTCGATCACCTTGGCGCGCTTGCGCAGGCCCGCCGTGTCGAAGAGCTTGATCTTGCGGTCGCGCCACAGAAAGTTGACGCCGATCGAGTCGCGCGTAATGCCCGCCTCGGGGCCGGTCAGCAGCCGCTCCTCGCCGAGAATACGATTGATCAGCGTCGATTTGCCGGCATTGGGCCGCCCGACGACGGTGATGCGCAGCGGCTTGGTGACGTCGAGATCGCTGCCGTCCTCCTCGTCGTCGTAGAGATTCTCGTCCTGATCTTCCTCCTCCTCGGCGGGCTCGGCGGTCTCTTCGGGCAGCGCCTCGCGCAGCGCCGCGTAGAGCTCGCTCATGCCCTCGCCATGCTCGGCGGAAAGCGGTACGGGATCGCCCAGGCCCAGCGAATAGGCCTCGAAAGCCCCCGCCTCGCCCGCCTTGCCCTCCGCCTTATTGGCGATGAGGATCACCGGCTTGGCGGCGCGGCGCACGAGATCGGCGAAATATTTGTCGTCCGGCGTGACGCCGACGCGCGCGTCGATGACGAAGAGAATGGCGTCGGCGGAGAGGATCGCGCTTTCGGTCTGGGCGCGCATGCGCCCTTCCAGCGTCGCCGCGGCGCCTTCCTCCAACCCGGCCGTGTCGATGATTGTGAAGCGCAGATCGGCGAGCTTGGCCTCGCCCTCGCGGCGGTCGCGGGTGACGCCGGGGCGGTCGTCGACCAGCGCCAGCTTCTTGCCGGTTAGCCGGTTGAAGAGCGTCGACTTGCCGACATTGGGCCGGCCGATGATGGCGAGCGAGAAGGACATTTTTTCAGTTTTCTCCGGAACACCCGCGGGCATAACACAGATAAGCCGGCGGACGACCAGTTTACCCAAAAAATGGGGCCCCCTCCCTGTCCCTCCCCCGCTTCGCGGGAGAGGGGACGCTCATGATCGGCCTTGTCGATGAAGGCCTCAATCTGCCCCCTCTCCCGCGAAGCGGGGGAGGGTTGGGGAGGGGGCCGCGGGAATCTAACGCCCCAGCGGCGCCCGTCCGCTTGCCCTCAACTCAAACCGGCCGGCCGATGCTGACATAGCGCAGGCCGTAACGCTCGGCCTCGGCCACCGGATAGACGTTGCGCAGATCGACGAGGATCGGCTCGGCGAGCAGCTCCTTCACCCGGCCCAGATCGAGGGCGCGGAATTCGTCCCATTCCGTCACCAGCGCGACCGCATGGGCGCCCTTCACGCAATCATAGGCGTTGCCGGCATAGTCGATCGTCGGCATGAGCGCCTTCGCCTGCGACATGCCTTCGGGATCATAGCCGCGCACCGAGGCCCCGGCGTCGAGCAGCGCCTGCACGATCGCGAGCGACGGCGCGTCGCGCATGTCGTCGGTATTGGGCTTGAAGGTCAGGCCCAGCAGCGCGATCGTCTTGCCGCGCACCGAGCCGCCGCAGGCCGCGATGATCTTGCGGCCCATGGCGCGCTTGCGCTGATCGTTGATGCTGACCACGGTTTCGACGATGCGAACGGGCGCCTCGAAGTCGTGGCCGGTCTTGACCAGCGCCAGCGTATCCTTTGGGAAGCAGGAGCCGCCATAGCCCGGCCCGGCGTGCAGGAACTTCGAGCCGATGCGCTTATCGAGGCCGATGCCGCGCGCGACATCCTGCACATTGGCGCCCGTCGCCTCGCACAGATCGGCGATCTCGTTGATGAAAGTGATCTTGACCGCCAGAAAGGCGTTGGCGGCGTATTTGATCAACTCCGCCGTGCGGCGCGCGACAAAGACCATCGGCAGGCCGTTCAGCGACAGCGGGCGATAGATCGCCGCCATGACCTCTTGGGCGCGCTCGCTCTCGACGCCGAGCACGACGCGGTCGGGCCGCTTGAAGTCCTCGATCGCGGCGCCTTCGCGCAGGAATTCCGGGTTGGAGACCACGTCGATCTGCAGGTCCGGGCGCGCCTCGCGCACGATGCGCTCCACCTCGTCGCCGGTTCCGACCGGCACGGTCGATTTATCCACGACCACGAGCGGCCCGGTCGCAGCGCGCGCGACTTCGGCCGCAGCCGCGAAAACGTAAGAAAGGTCCGCATGGCCGTCGCCGCGACGCGAGGGCGTGCCGACCGCGATGAAGACCGCGTCAACGCCCGCCACAGAGGCTTTGAGATCAGTCGAGAAGCTCAGACGCCCGTCGCGGACGTTGCGTTCGACGAGCTGCTCGAGCCCCGGCTCGTAGATCGGCATCACGCCCGCTTCGAGCGCTTTGATTTTCGCCTCGTCGAGATCGACGCAAACGACCGTATGGCCGAAATCCGAAAAACACGCCCCGGACACGAGACCCACGTAACCACTGCCAATCATCGCAATGCGCAAAATCCACTCTCCCTCGGTTCGTGGGGGCGTTCGGCCGACAGGCTCTCGCAGCGGAAAGAGTTCCGCACAGGCGGGTTAGCGACCCAGTATTACAGATTCTTGTCGGCGATCTCTGCCAGGCTTCCTTACAGAAGCGAGGCGGGAAAGTCGACTTGGGGTTGAACGCTGGAGCGGCGACGGCTCTCGACATCGGACGAGCATGTGCTAACTAGTTATCTGACTAGTTCGAGAGAAAGCAGCCGATGAGTAGCTGGCCAGTGCAGGACGCCAAGGCGCGGTTCAGTGAATTGCTTGAGACCTGCCTGAAGGAAGGCCCGCAGATCGTCACGAAGCGGGGCGCGGAAACCGCCGTGCTCGCCCCGATCGGGGAGTGGCGGCGCCTGCAACAGGCGGCGCGGCCGAGCCTCAAGGAACTCCTTCTCGCGCCAGCGCCACGGGGCGAATTGCTTATACCCAAGCGCGGGGCCCGGCGCCGCCGCTCGCCGGTCGAGATCGACTGAGCGCATGTATCTGCTCGACACCAATGTCGTCTCGGAGCTTCGTCGCCCGAAGCCTCATGGCGCGGTGCTGGCGTGGCTCGAAAGCGTCGACGACGCCGACCTGCGCCTCAGCGTCGTGACCATCGGCGAAATTCAGGCGGGCTTAGAGATCACCCGCGAGCGCGACGAGGCGAAGGCGCGCGAAATCGAAAACTGGCTGGAGCTTGTAGCGCAGTCCTACAATGTGCTGCCCATGGACGCCGCCGCCTTCCGCTGCTGGGCGCGCCTGATGCACCGCCGCTCGGACGATTTGGTAGAAGATGCAATGATCGCGGCGACCGCGATGGTGCACGGGCTGACGGTAGTCACGCGGAATGTGCGGGATTTTGAGGCGTTTGGGGTCCGAGCACTCAACCCGTTTGAATTAAAAAGATAAAGGAACGCGCTTCCTTGGGTGATCGTTTCGTGATGATCTCTGGCTGTTCTGGCGGCGGAAAGTCGACCCTGCTGGCTGAGCTTAGCAGTCGTGGATATGCCGTGGTGGACGAACCAGGGCGGCGCATTGTGAATGAAGAATTGGCAGCCGGGGGCACGGCTCTCCCTTGGGTCGATCTGGCGGCGTTTCTTCGCCGCGCCATAGATACGGCTTTAGCTGACCGCGCCTCTGCAGCAGCTCATGAAGGATGGGTGTTCTTCGATCGCGGTCTCGTGGACGCGGAATCCGCCTTGGAGGCTCTGACGGGAGAGCCGATCTCGCGATCACTTTGCATGACCAATCGCTACCATCACCGCGCTTTCATGGCTCCGCCCTGGCCCGAAATTTACGTGACGGACGCGGATCGCCGGCACGGATTGGACGCTGCAAAAGCAGAATATGATCGCTTGATGAGGGCGTTTCCCGCCCTCGGGTACGATGTAATCAGCTTGCCGAGGTCCACGGTATCGGCGCGCGCTGATTTCGTTCTAGCGTGTCTCGGTAACGCTCTGCCGAGCGGCTAACAGCGGATGAGTCGCGAAACGTCGCGAAGACGTCACTCCCGCTCGATTGTTTAAAAAAAAAGATACCCTATTGATCTAGCTTGGTTATTTATCGCCCGTAGCCCAAGAAATCGGATTGCGGGTGCGACCGTAGACATAGCCATGCGCTTCGCCGCGGAAAATCGCTCTCCTTCTTCGACGCTCGGAAAGGCGTAGGTGGACGTTATGAACACCGGAGGGGTCAGAGCGCCCAAGAAATTGCTCGCCTCCTGACCTTCGTGAATCGCGCGCGTTGCAAAACCGCGCTTCTTATTTTTCAGCCTTTCACGCATGAGGGTCCCCCTCCGCGTTGCGGATTCGCATACGTACGTCGACGATCTTGAATCCGTCACCGGATGCGATTAGCGGATTAATGTCGAGTTCGTCGAGCCAGCTCGCGGCGGCGAACCATTGAGAGACGTCGGCCAGAAGGCGCGCAAACATTAGAATATCGATCGGCGGCGCGCCTCTGAACCCTGCGAAAAGCCTCCGCCCCTTCAGCTTCTCCACCATGCGCACGGCTTCGTCTATGTCGATCGGCGCCAAGCGGACGCCGATGTCGTTGAAGGCTTCGATCCAAACGCCCCCCAGACCGGCGAGCACGATCGGACCGAAGGAGGGATCGCGTCGGCCGCCGATGACGAGTTCGAGGCCCGGCTTCGCCTGCCGCTGCAGGAGCGCCGGTCCCGGTCCGAGCCTTTGGCTGAAATCCATGAAAGCGCCGACGACTGAATCACGGTCAGCAAGACCGAGGCGCACGGCGCCCTGGTCACTTTTGTGGATCAATCCAGGGCGCTCCGCTTTGAGGACGACCGGGAAGCCCATCTGTTCCGCAGCGGCGGCGGCTTCCTCTGCGGATGAGACGACGACCAACGGCTCGATGGGGAAGCCCGCCTGCGCGAGCAGTGAAAATGCCTGAGGCGTTGGCGCCCAGCCATCCGCGTCGCACAGCGCCGGCGCCGCGCTCGAAGCGGCAACCGTATTTTGTCGAGCATCTGCGGCTCGAGCGGTGGTCGCGGCGAGCGCCGAGGCGGTCCCCGCCGGCCACAGATGACAGGGTATTCCGGCCTCGAGCAGGCGCGCGCGATTGGCGTCGGCCGACCTTGGCGCGACCCAGCAAATGTGAAGCGGCTTTTGCGACCCTGCATCCCGAGACTTGCGAAGCGCGACCGCAACCGCGTCGCCCACTTCCGGCATGAGCGCGGAGCGTTGCAGCAACACGGGAACAACCGCGTCGACTTCGTCGCTCCTCATGAGCGCTTCGACCGCAGCCCCATACATTTGCGGAAATCGCGCCCAGTCGGTCGTCACGTCGATCGGGTTGGCGGGCGATCCATGCGGCGGCAGCGTCTGTGCAATTTTTTGCTGCAACTCCGGCGAGAGTTCCGGAACGGCGAGGCCTTGCGATTCCAGTAGGTCGGTCAGTTCGACGCCGACGCCGCCCGAATTGGTGATGATGGCGATCCGTCGCCCCCGCAAGGGCGGCTGACGAGCGAGAGACGCTGCGACCTCGAGCAGCGAAAATCCGTCGTCGACGACATGCGCGCCAGCTTGACGCAGCGCTGCCTCGGTGACCACGGCGTCGCTCGAAAGCGCCGCCGTATGACTCGCGGCCGCGCGTTGCGCCGAAGGATGCCTGCCTGTCTTCAGCGCGACGACCGGCTTGGACGACGTTATCGCTGCAATCGTCTCGAAAAGGCGACGGCCATCACGAAACGACTCGAGCAGCAGCGCAATGACGCGCGTCTCGGGATCGCTGCCGAGATAGGCGATGATATCCGCTTCATCGACGTCTGCCTTGTTCCCGAGCGCCACGATTTTCGAGAATCCCATGCCCTCGTCGATCGAGCGGGAATAAGCGGCCATCCCATAGGCGCCGCTCTGCGTGACGAGCGAAATGCCGCCTGTTCTCGGAAGTCCGATGGAAAGCGAGGCGTTGAGCCCGCAATGCGCATTGATGACGCCAAAGCAGTTGGGCCCGACGACCCGAACGCGATGTGTTCGCGCGGCCTCGATCGCCTTTCGCTGCAAGAGGGCGCCTTCCGCGCCTGTTTCGGCAAAGCCGCCGGAAATGACGACGGCGACGGGTATGCTTGCGCGGCCGCAATCCTCAATGACCGATGGGAGCGTCGCGGCCGGAGTCACGATGATGGCGAGATCGACAGGCGACGGCGCCGCGTCGAGACGCGGAAAGGTCGGACGGCCGAGCAGTTCGGTTGCGCTCGGGTGGATGCCGATAACGTCTCCGGCAAAGCCCGACTCGGCGGAAGCGAGGTTGCTCAGGAACAGCGCGCCGGCTTTGCCCGGCGTAGCCGACGCGCCGACAACCGCCACGCGGCGCGGGTTGAACAAAGCTGTGCGCCAATCGCTCATGACGCCTCCATGCCGGTTGTGAAAAGCGCCGGCGACCCGCCGGTGTGGAGGAACAAAACGTCGTGCGCGCTTGCATAAGCGCCACGCGCGCACAGGGCGCAATAGCCCGCCATTGCCTTGCCGGTGTAGACGGGATCGAGAAAGATCGCCTGCGCGCGGGCTGTCGCTCCGATCGCCTCTTGCCCCTCGCGCGACGGAACGCCACAGCCCGCGCCAATGAAGCCGTCGTGAACGCGAAACGCCACGGAGTCTACGTTGACGTCACTGCCGATCAGCGCCGCGCTCGCCGCCGCGAGACGGCGCGCCTGCGCCGTCGCTTCCGATGCAGGCCTGCTCACCGTAAAGGCTTCGATCCGCCATGGGGCGCCGAACAGCGCGGCGCCGAGCAGCCAACCGGCGAGCGTCGCCGCGCCGCCGACAGGCATGACGACGCATCCGGGCGACACGCCAAGCGCCGCGCATTGCGCCATGGTCTCGCGCACGGCGAGCGCGTGGGCGAGCGCTGCAAGCGGACAGGCGCCGCCGCGCGGGATCACATAGGGGCGCCCGCCACGCGAGCGGATATCGGAGGCGGCCTGTTCCAGGCCGGCGTCAACCGAGGCGCGATCCGCGTCGCCAGTGAATCGAATGACCGCGCCGAGCATGACCGTGAGGCGGTGATTGCCTTCGGCGCGCGGCGAAGGCGCACCCCAATAAACTATGCGGCTGGCCAGCCCCTCAAGTGATGCGATCGCGGCGGTTGCGCGCACGTGATTGGACAAAACGCCCGCGCCAGTCACCAGCGTATCCGCGCCTTTTGCAAGGGCGTCCGCTACGACGAGGTCGAGCGCGCGCACCTTGTTGCCGCCAAAGGCGACGGGGATCAGATCGTCGCGCTTGAACCAAAGTCTCGGACCGCCGAGCGCAGCGGACAATCGCGGCGCCGCGTGTAAGGGCGTCGGCTCGGGGATAAGCGACAGCCGTGGCAGAGCGTCCAGTCGCGTAGCCCATCCCGTCATGTCGGCGCCTTCTGTGCGAGCAGACGATCGACGAGCGCGACGCATTGACCCGTCTGCGCGGATGGATCGAGCAGCCGCGCGATTTCGTCGTCGCCAAGATGCGACCGTATGGTCTCGTCACGCGCGACGACGTCCGGGAAGGAGCGTCCCTCCGCCCGCGCGACAGCCGAAAGGGACATCACGACTCGATGCGCCTCGGGTTTGCCGATGCGCCGGGCGAGCGCAATCATCACGCCTTCCGAAAGAGCGAAACCGCCATTCGCCGCGAGATTGACGCGCATGCGTTCTGTATCGACTTCGACAGTCTCGAGCAGGGCGGCTAGGAGCGAAAGGGCTTTGCCGGCGGCCATGGTCAGCTCCGGAATCGCGTTCCACTCTACTTTCCAGGACCGTCCGTCGCGCTCGTGATCATGCACCAGACTCTCGAGCAGCAGGTTCGAATTGGCGCGCACGACGCGGGCCAATGTTCCGAGATGCTCCGCCGTCTCGGGGTTGCGCTTGTGCGGCATGGTGATGCTGCCGACCCCTTTGGCGAGCGCCGCCTCTCGCAGCTCACCGATCTCGTCGCGTTGCAGATTGTATATCTCGTGGCCAATGCGGTCGGCGGTCGCCGACACGAGCGCGAGGAGTTGCCCCCACTCGGCATATCGATCCCGGCTTGCGGTCCAGGACATATCGGGGACAGCCAGGCCGACGCGCTCCAGGAAGCGCTGTTGCAGCGCAAGCGCATCCGTCCCGAGCGCCGAAAGGCTGCCGACGCCGCCGCAAAGTTGACCGACATCAGTGCGGGCGGCGGCTTCGTCGAAGCGCATTCGATGGCGGCGTAACTCCGCAAGCCAACCGGCGACCTTGAAGCCGAAGGTGATCGGGAGGCCCTGCTGGCCATGCGTCCGCCCGGGCATGATCGTCTGTCGGTGACGCCGGCATAGGGCTTCGCAAGCTGTCATCGCGCGTTCAAGATCGTCAGTGAGCAGACGACGAGCGGCGCGCAGGGCAAGCACGAGCCATGTGTCCGTGACATCCTGCACGGTGGCGCCAAAGTAAAACCATTCGGAGCCAGACGAAGCGCAACGACGCGCAACCGCGGCGATGAGACCAGCCGTCGAATGCGCGGTGGCTTCATATCCATCGCGGCACTCAGCCAGAAAGTCGTCGTCGACGCACAGCGAGGCGCACGTTGTCTTTATGTCCTGCGCCGCGTCGGATGGAATCACGCCGTGCTCGGCCTGAACTTCAGCAAGGATGGCAAGAAGCTCGATCCATCTGCGGGTGCGCGGAATGTCGTCGAAAAGCTCGCGCATCTCGGGCGTGGACCAGGCGCCGCCATAAATCGCGGAGGCAAAGGACCAGCCTGTCATCGGGCATCCCCCGCAAAGCTGCGCGCCTCGGCGAAAAGCGCATCGATTGCGGCCTTCCGGTCGGCCCGCCTCTGCGCAATCTGTCCCCGGCGCTCGCGCGCCGCTCTGCTCAACTCTTCCGCCATCGCGGCCATTTCCTTCGGCGAGGCGCATCCGACGTCTTTTCGCGCACCCACGCAACGCGTCAAATCGAGCGCTAAGGCGAGTATGTCTGCTGTGTTTATGACTTCCTCTCCAGCCCCGGCGCTTCGCAGCGCGGCGCCCAGGTCTTCCGGCGTCGCATCCGCGAGCGTCCGCCCTTGCGCCTCCAGATTTGCAACGAGCCGACCAACCGCGCCATGCGCACGCCGATAGTCGATCTTGGCTTCCGCGGTAAGTCGTTCAGCAAGGTCGGCGGCGCAGACCCCGCGATCTTCGAGCGCCTGCAAGGCGCGCTTCTGGTTGAATTCGAGATCGTCGACGCATTCGGCCACGAGCAGAGCCGCCTCTCCCGCGGCGCGCAAAGCCTCAGGGATTGCGCCGTAAGCATACAGGCGATTATCCATCTGCCCGGACGGCGTGCGCCCCGCCGCGGCAACCCCGGCCTGCACGCCAAGGAGTCGATTGGCCGTGGCGCGCGCAAAAGCGAGAGCGAAGGGGTTGCGCTTCTGCGGCATGATCTTGCTGGCGCGAGAATGGCCGTCGGCCAGCCGAACGAAGCCGAACTCGGCGCTCGCGAAGATCATCAAATCTTCCGCGAGGCGACTGAGATTAACGCACACTGAGACGGCGATTGCGCAGGCCTCGATGGCGAGATCGTGCATCCACATGGCGTCGCGCGCGTGCCGCACCGGCTCGGTGAAGCCCAGGCGCCTTGCAATCGCCCACCGATCTTGTGCAATCACCGAACCATTAGCGCTTCCGATGCCGGCCGGACATTGGTTCATGCGCGCATGAAGCTCGGTCGCCCGGTCCCAGTCGCGCAGCAACGGCCAGGCGAAGCTTTGAAGATAGTGCCCGAATGTCGTTGGTTGCGCCGCCTGCAGATAGGTGTAGTCGGGCATCACGCTGTCCTTGTGGCGTCGGGAGACAGCGCTCGAGGCCTCGACTGCCGTAGCGAGCGCGTCGCACAGATTGCAGAGCGCGTCGCAGACCTTCAGATGATATGCCGTCGTCAAGGCTTCGCGCCTTGCGCGCGCTACCCCTAGCCAGCCTGCGGCCGCCGTCTTGCGCGTGAGCCAGGCCTCCCGATTCGTGTAGAGATCCCCAAATTCGGGACCGGGTTCGAAATCTCCGGCCCGTTGCAAGTCGAGCAGCGCGCCGATCA
Organism: Methylocystis sp. Sn-Cys; assembly: GCF_016745395.1. Taxonomy (GTDB): domain Bacteria; phylum Pseudomonadota; class Alphaproteobacteria; order Rhizobiales; family Beijerinckiaceae; genus Methylocystis; species Methylocystis iwaonis. The sequence continues at coordinate 205,751 of NZ_JAERVJ010000008.1, read as the reverse complement.
GCTCGCGCGCCGGCGCCTGCGGAATGACCCCGGCGTCGGCGAGGCAAAGCGTGTGGGCGAGATCGACCCAGCCGACCATCTCGGCAAGGCCCATCTGTGCGTCGAGTTCCTCGCTGAACGCCAGGGCGACGAGGCGCGCCGACGGCGATTGTGAAAGGCGCTCGCCGATCTCCAGCGCCCCAGCGCGCGGATCGTCGCTCATTCGTCGCTCGCAGTTGATGAAAGAGTTTTATCTTCGATGCGTGCGGGGTCCCAAACCCCGGCGTCCCTCGAATGCTTGGCGACGGCTGCGAAGCTCTCGAACCGCAGGCCGCAGCGTAGCGCCTCGAGCGCCAGACACTGGTGAGGCGGAATATTGCCGAGGCTCACATTGGCGCCGAAGCGACAGACGAGATAGGCCTGCTGCGCGCGTAGCGGCGCCTCCCAGATCATGCGGGACGCAGCGTCCCCGACGAGCCGCGTCACCTCATCCAGATAGGAAGAACGAATGTCGCCCGCACGATCGTAAATTCCGACGCCTTGGCCGCTCTCCCTTCCTTCGATGATCACCCATCTCGCGCCCCATTCGAGGTCGCGCAGGACCTGCGCGGCAAGTTCGTCGGCGACGGGTTGTCGGGCCGGATCCTTTCGTCCCACCTCTGTGATCGGCTGCAATCCGGCGTTTCTGGCGCAATCGATCATCCGGCGGCGGCGTTCCCCGGGGAGGTCGATCGTGCCCTCGGAAATTTCAACGGCTTCAAATCCGAGCTCGGCGGCGCGCGTCATGAAGACGCGGCAATGCTCCTGCACGACGGCCGCCTCGAGAAGGGTCCCGCCCGGATAGGACACAATATTGTGGCTGCGCAGCAATGAAAGCTTTGCTTCGAGCGCAGCGCGCGGCATCAGGGCCGTCGTCCCGAAGCCGAATTTCCAGTGGTCGATATGGTGGGCCGCGAGGTCGAGTATATCGCGCATGGCCGACAGGCCGAGGCCGGTGTCGATCACCATGGTCACGCCGGCGACGCGCGGCCGGCGCAGGCGTCGATTGACGATCGCATCGAGCGACCAGACGCCTTTCCAGGCGGAGTCGAGGCTATTCACGACTGCGCCTCCAAATGCTGGGACAGCGCCCGGAGGGCGCGTTCGACCATCGGCAGGTCCGCTCCCCACGGCACGATGAGCGTCTCCCCGTCGCGCTCGATGTCGAACTCGAGCAAACAGCATTTCAGAATAGTCGGCTCGCTTCGTCCTCCGGCGATGACGCGCGGACACATTTCGATACGTGGCGGCTCGTCGCCGTAATAGTGTCGGTGAAACTGAAGGCTTCGTTCGCAGCCGATCAAGGTCCACGCTTCGCGCGCCGGCGGCCGCTCGTCGAGATAGTGGATCGGCGCGCCGAGATCGTCGAGGCCGCCAGATCGGCAGGGTACGAGAAAGGCCGCGGGCGTTTCGCCTCGTACGAGCGAGGTCAGTTCGACGCGCTCGAGGATCGGGACGATGGGCGGCAGATCGGCATAGCTGAGCACGTGGCGCACCAGATCGAACAGCTTGGGAGGCTCCGGCGGCGTAACCTCGACCACACGCAGCATGAGAGGCCGCGGATGGTGGATGAAATTCACGTGGTCGAACTTGCCCTCGCAGATCAGTGTGCGATCGGCGCCGACATTATGTTCGAGCGCCAGCCGCGCCAGCGCCGAACGGTTGCCGCAATCGGTCTCAGGATCACGGACATAGACGCACGTCTCGGGGAGACCCAGCACTTCGACGCCCATAATCGGCGAAAACAGCGGCGCGCGGTCCTGCGCATTCACCGCCACGACGGCGCGCCGGGCATCGGGTCCGCAAAGAACAATGAATTCCGTGCGTCGATAAGTTTCGCGGCCCAGCAGATGCCCGACGATTGCCGCTTCGGTCATGTCGCCGGCGTAGGGCTGCACGCTGACGCCACGGTAAGGCAGGGGAACGACATTGAGCCTGTCCCGATAGGCCGGCGCGCGGGCAAGCCGCTCTCTCATTACGCGCGCTCCTCACGCTGCTCGACGAGGTCGAAGCGCCGCTTCAAATCCACCGGCCGGATTTCCTTCTCGTGCACGCGCAGCGGATCGAGCTTGCGGATCAGATCGACGACGGACCGCGTCGGCGGCGCGATGACGCCGACGCGATCCGCCATCGGAAGCGCAAAGCCGGTGTTTTCCTGCGCGTCCTCGATCGTCGTGTCGGGATAGAGCGCGACGAGGCGCATATGGCCATCCGCCTCGTAATCGAAAAGGCCGAGCTCTGTAACCAGAAACTGCGGGCCGCGGCCGCGATGGCCATATGCCTTTCTGGGCCGTCCCGCAGCGTCGCGATGGCCGAGATTGGTGATGAAGTCGCAAGCCTCGACCAGCCGAAAGCGGCGTCGTCCCTTCGCGTCGATCTCGGCGCGATGCGCGGGCGTCCAGAGGGTGACGCGTTGCGCATCGCATGAGAGATTGCCGCCGCCGCCGCCGCCCGGAAGCTTCATCGCCATGCGCGGCGCGCCGAGCGCCGTCACATTGCAATTGCCCCACCGATCGATCTGCAGACCGGAAAGGAACATCCGCCCAAGCCGCCCGGCCGCTGCGAGATCGAACAATTCTTCGATGCCGAGCGAAGCGGCCGCGCCCTGATCCATGGCCCAGTCATTGGAAGTGGGCGTCAGGAAACGCGGCGCGGGGTCGACCCCGTAAGTGGCCCCGGCGACGAGCCCCATGCGCGGCGCATGCGTGCGCTTGGCGACATGCATCGCGAGTTGCACGAGGGGTGAGCCAAAACCGTGAAAGACGAGCTCGCCGTCCTGTATGGTGCGCGTCAACGCCGTGATCATCATTTCGCCGAGAGTGCAGCTTGCAATCATGCCGGCGCCTCGTCGCGATAGAGGTTCATCCAGGCGTCGTCGCCATTCGCCCAGGACGCAAGCCGCGCGCGCGTGGCCTCTCCGCCGATGCGTGCAAGATAGGCGTCATGGGACGCGGCGCCGTGCACGAAGACGTCGAGGTAGTTGCTCTTGAAGCTTTCAGCGCCTGCACGCGCCGCCGCGTGGTAGAGCGCCGTATGCGGCCGGTCGTATCCGTAGAATGGATAGCATGCTGTCGGATGGGCGCCCATCGGCGCTTCGCAGATTGCTGCGACGTAGAAATAGGGAAGAACAGCGCCGGTCATGCCCTGCAGGTCCTGCGTTGTAACGATCTTCTCCACTGTCGCCAGAACGAGTTTCGACGCGCGTGCGAAAAGCAGATCGGCCACCGGCGGCCCTTGAATGACGAGATTTCCCCTCTCGTCCCCATATTGGGCATGGATCAACGCGACGTCTGGCTCCAACGCTGGCACGAGCAGCAGTTCCTCCCCGGTAAAGGGGCAGGTCATAAGCCTGTATTCAGGGTGCAGCGTCATAAAGCCCGTGCCGCGCACGGAGCGTATCGGCATGAACGGCAATCCCTGGATCGCCGCGCGCAACTGCTGCACCAGCGTATAGCAGCAGCTGTCCGCCACTTCGACGGCGCCAGATTCGAGCGCGCGACGGTAGTTTGGCGCAAGGCCAAAATCCTGCTCGAAACCGACATAACTCTCGGCGGAACGCGCCAGGGCGCCGCCCGCGCAGAGAAGGTCGACGTCGATGCCATGCGCCGAACCGACGACCGTCAGACCCGTCGCCCCTCTGCGCAGCAGCGCGCGCAAGAGCGCCATGGGTTCGCGAGACGACAGGCCGCCGCCAACCGCGACGATGGTGCCGTCGGGGACCATGGACGCAAGTTCGTCCAGAGTGCGCCGCTTGTCCGGCTCGGTTCGAATTTCGCGCGGCGACGTCATGGGGCCCCCGCGGACTGGCTGCGGATCATGTCGGCGGCCTTTTCGGCGATCATGATAACCGGCGCGTTGGTGTTCCCGCTGACGATCGTCGGCATCACCGAGGCGTCGACGATCCTCAGTCCCGTGACGCCCTGCACGCAAAGTTGGGCGTCGACGACGGCCATGTCGTCGCAGCCCATCTTACAAGTTCCCGCCGGATGCCAGGTCGTGGACGCTGTGCGGCGCACAAACGCTTCGATTTCCGCCAGGCTTCTCGCCGCAACGCCCGGCGCAATCTCCTCGCCGCGAATATCGTCGAACGCTTTGGCGTGGAGAAGCTGCAAGCTGCATTGCACGCCCTCGATGGCGAGTCTCAAATCGTCGGGATCCGCAAGGTAGTTGAAGTCGACGGACGGCCGATCGAGCGGATCCGACGATAAGAGCGAGACGGAGCCGCGGCTGCGCGGGCGATTGACATAGGCGGTGAACGTCAGACCGTGTCGATTGGTCGGCCCTGCTTCCGGATAGTCGGGCGCGAGCTGGGCGAGGAAGAAAAGCTGCAACTCGGGGCTTGCTTCCCGAAGTCTCACGAAAGCGCCGGCCTCCAGAAAATTGGACGCCAGCGGCCCGCTTCGGTCCTTTTCATATTGCCGCCGCGCCGCCGCCTTCTGCGTTTCATCGAGGCCGCCAAAGGTGCGCGGCTGCGTGATCGCGCATCTGACCCGCGTATGCAGATGGTCCTGCAGGTTCTTCCCGACGCCAGGCAGATGGACGCGGACGTCGATGCCCTGCCTGTCGAGCTCCGCCTTTGGCCCAATGCCCGAAAGCATGAGCAAAAGCGGCGACCGCAACGCGCCCGCTGAGAGAATGACTTCGCTTTCGGCGCGCGCGGTCTCGGCCGAGCCGAGTCGCACATAGTGGACGCCGACCGCGCGGCGTCCGTCGAAGCGCAACCGCGTCGCGCGCGCGTGCGTTAACGTAGTCAAATTCTTGCGATGGCGTGCTGGCGCAAGAAATGCGTCTGCGGCGCTGCATCGCGCGCCATCGGCGATCGTCGCTTGCAAAGGACCGCAGCCTTCCTGCGTTTCTCCATTGAAGTCCGGGTTGAACGGAAGGCCGATCTCGTTTCCTCCCGCGAAATATCGCTCGAGCAGCGGACCGGGCTTGTGACTCGAGACTGCAAGCGGCCCGTCGACGCCGTGGAAGCGGTCCGAAAAATCACGATTTCCTTCCGATTTGCGGAAATAGGGCAGCACGTCCTCGTACGACCAGCCCTTCGCGCCCGCCGCCGCCCAACCATCGTAATCGCTGCGATTGCCGCGGATGTAGATCATGTAGTTGATGGCGCTCGACCCGCCGAGCGCGCGGCCTTGCGGCAGGAAAACCCGCCTTCCATTCAAATTTGCTTGGGGCGGCGTGCGGTCGCCCCAGTCGAAAGCGCTGTCTTGCAAGCTTCCATACAGCGCCGGCGTCCGAACGAGCGGCAAGTCGCTCTCGCCGCCCGCTTCAAGTAGCAGGACGCGGCAATTCGGGTCCTCGGTCAGCCTGTTCGCGAGCACGCAGCCGGCCGATCCAGCGCCAACGATGATGTAATCGTAAACAGCTTCGCCCATTGTCTAGCCGTCTATTGGAGCACACGTCGGCGCGGACGCCGCCGCAGGCCCGCAACACAGGCAGCCAGACCCGTGGCCCTCTTCCCACGGGTGTCTCTCCGCCATCGTCAGCTCGGGCGTTGCGCGTCGGACTTTGCAGTTGCCGCAAACCCATTCCGCGGGCATGCGGCAGCCGTCGAGGACGAGCGTCCTCGTGACGTTCCCGCAATCGGGACATGCAATGACAAATACGGGCATGGGCGCGGCTCCAGCGCGATCAAAGGGGCGCGGCGGGTACCTACCGCCGCGCCGCGAGAGGATCACTCGGCCGCGATTGGTTGCCTTATTTGTTCACGCACGAGCTTCACGCCTTCCACGAGAGCGTGCAGCTTGTCCTGTGCAATGTAGCGTTGCAGCAAGATGAGGCCGCAGTCGGTCGTCACGCCGAGACGGTCTGCCGGAATGACCTTCAACAGATTATTGATGCGCTCCGCCACCTGCGTCGCGGTCTCGGTGATGGTGCTTTTGACGTCGATGACGCCGGCCCAAAAATCGACATTGTCGGGAAGCGGGAATTCCTTGAAGGCGTCGAGGCCCGACATGTCGTCGATGCGGCGACCGCAGTTCTCCAGGTTCAAGACGTTTATGTTAGCCTCGTAAGCCTTCGGCACGATTGCGCGAGTCGCCGCCGGCGCCTTCGCGCTATCCTTACGCTTGGTCAGGTCATAAATCTCGCCGGGCTTACCAGTCTCATCAGGATAATAGGCAGGCGTGCCGCCCCAATTGCCCCAGCACACATGCACGACGATGCGCGCGTTTTTCACGCCCTCGACGGCCGTGTTGAACGCCTCAATGGCCCAGTCCTCGAAGAAATAGGGCCAGGTGAACTCGTCGAGCTGAATGAAGTCGACGCCGAGCGCGTCGACTTCGCGAATGTCCTCGTTCATTGCGGCGGCGATAGCGAGGGCGCGATCGCGCGAGCTCTTATAGAAGAGGTCGTTTGTGCACTGCGCAAGAACTTGAACGCCGGTATACTGAACTTTCGTCGGTTTGCTCGTGGCGCGCTTCAAGGCGCGCGCTTGCTCAACCATGATGGCGCCACGGCGCTTGATCTCCTGCTCGACCGTGCCCGTGTGGAGGCGGCTGTAGATCGGGAAGCCGAGATGACCGCCGCGCAGATTATATCCGAGCCTCCGGAAATAGTGATACACGGCCGTGTCCGCATAATTATCGCCATGCACACGGCCGTCCGAGATAATATCCAACCCCGCGCGTTCCTGATCGTTGGCGATCGCGCCGATAGCATCCTCTAAAGCTTCGCGGCTAAGCGAATCCGGCGGCTCCCGATTGCCCTCGAACTGCCTGGCGAAAGAAGCGTCCCACCAGCGCGGATTGGGATAATTGCCGACCATGCTGGTCGGAATCAATATATCTCGGCCACTGATCTTCATGGGTCCCCTCCGTCGACTTTTTCTTCGAGCTTCGATTGGACCGCATCTCATCCATTCAAAAACCGAAACTGATGAAAGTCAACGCAGGGACGCCGCGTTAGGTTCCTTGCACGCACCCGACGGGAGGCAAAGCAGCGTCACAGCGACGGGCCTCGACCGTGTAGTCCCATTGCCGATTATGTCGGTCCGCCGCGCGCCTCGATCACCCAAATGAATGAAGCGGAGTTCGACTTTTCGCTGGGCGCGCCTTGTTCGAAAAAACGCGATCACGCTTTTCGGCTATGCGGGTCTCGCCTTGGGGATCGTCATCAGGCAAATGAAAGGGCATGGATGACCTTTGGTTCGTCATCATCGCCAGGGCAAAGTTTCTGATCCGTAGCGCCATCGAGATTTGAAGGCGCCTGGTTTTGACGGCTCCAATTTTCTGGAGTGTAATTCCAGCTCACCCGGCACGCCATCGAACGCCTGATCAAATCTGTCGGCGAGTAGCGTAATTGGAGAATGCGATGACGCTGCGTCGGGGCTTTCTAACCATCTCGCAATGGGCGGAGAAAATCGACAACGCGCTTGCGCATCCGCAGGACGTCGGTCCGATCCGCAACATCGACGCGGGTGACGAACGTCCCTTCGACGCCATTTTCATTGGCGGCGGCGCCGCGGGCAGGTTCGGCGCGGCTTATATGCGCGCAATGGGCGGAAGGCCGCTGATCATCGATCGCTGGCCCTTCCTGGGCGGCTCGTGCCCCCATAACGCCTGCGTGCCGCATCATCTGTTTTCGGATTGCGCCGCTGAGCTCATGCTCACGCGCAGCTTTGCTGGGGAGCTGTGGTTCCCGGATCTCAGGGGGAAGATCGTGAGCATCAAGGAGGTGGTCGACCTCTTCCGCAAAGGACGCACGGGCCCACACGCCGTGATGAATTATCAAAGCAAGGAGCAACTCGATCTCGAATTCGTGCTGAATGCGCCGGCGCGCATTCTCGATGCGGAGGCGGTGGAAGCCGCGGGCGAAATTTTCCGCGCGCGCGCCCTCGTGCTCGCCTGCGGCGCCGCGGCGGCCCCATTGGATACGCCGGGCGCGCATCTTCTTGGCGTGCACACCTATGCGAGCATTGTCGAGACGCTCGACAAGGAGCCCGGGCCGACGATCGTCGTCATCGGCGGCGGCAAAACGGCTGTGGAATATGGCTGCTTCTTCAATGCAACCGGCCGCCGTGTCGTGATGCTCGTGCGCCATCGCCCGCTCGACATGATCGCCGACGGAGAGACGCGCGGCTATGCCCTCGATCGCATGCGGGAACAGGGCGTCGAAATCGTCGAGGGGGCGCATGTCGTCGAGATCATCGGAGACGCCGAGGGCCGCGCCGCCCGTGTGATCGCGGAGACGTCGACAGGGCGTCTCGAAATCGAAACGGACTTCGTCTTCCACGCGCTCGGGGAGCGGCCGCGCTCGGACATGGCGGTTGAAACACTGGGCGTCGAGGTCGACGCAAAAGGCGCGATTATCGTGGACGACGCGTTGAGGACGTCGATCCCCGGCGTCTATGCGGTCGGCGACCTCATCGGGGCGCCCATGGAAATGTTCAAGGCGCGCAAGAGCGGCGCCTTCGCCGCCCGTTCTATCATGGGCGAGGCGGTGAAGTATCGCGCGGCCGACTGGCCCGACTTTCTGCATACGCATTATGAAGTCAGTTGGCTTGGTCTGGGCGAGGAGGCCGCGCGGGCGCGTTACAGCAATGTCGTCATTCTCAAATTGCCGCCGGACACGCCCGACGGGCTGAATGTGGGGCTGCCGGCGGGCGACCGTACGATGCTCTACGCAATGGCGCGCCCGCACATGTCCGGTTTCCAGAAACTGATCCTGGACGGCGACACCCGCCGGGTGATCGGCGCTCATCATGTCGGCTACGGCGCGAAGGATGCGTTTCAATATCTGAATGCGCTCGTCAAGCGCGGCCTGACGATCGATGAACTCGGCGATCTGGACGAGCTGTTCCTGAACCCGACCTATTTCATTCAACTGGCGCGGCTCCGAGCGGGCCAGAGAAAACTCACGAGCATGTAGCGACGCGCAGATGACCGGACGCGTTTCAGGAAAGACGATCATCGTGACGGGCGGCGCCGGCGGCCTCGGCCGCGCGATCTCGCAATTGCTGGCGAGCGAAGGCGCCGCGGTGGGTATCATCGACGTCAATGGCGCGGGCGCCGAGGACGTCGCGCGGTCGTTGACGGAGGACGGCGCGAGATCGATTGGCTTGGGAGCCGACGTTTCGGACTGGCGCGCAATATCGAGTGCGGCGCGGCAGGTCGGAGAGGCGCTGGGAGACATCGACGGATTGGTCAATAATGCCGGCGTCGCCGCGCTCGGCTCTGTGCACGAAGCCGACGAAGAGTCCTGGCGAAGGATCATGAGCGTCAATGTCTGCGGCGTCGTCATGACTTCCAAGGCGGTGTTGCCCGGCATGATGGAACGGCGCCGCGGCGTGATCCTCAACATCGCGTCGATCGCAGGCCTGGTCGGCATCCAGAACATGGCCGCCTATTGCGCATCGAAGGGCGCCGTCCTCAGCCTGACGCGCCAGATGGCCGCCGACTATGCGTCCTTCGGGATTCGGATCAACTCGATTTCGCCCGGGACTATAGCTTCGACCGAGATGGGCCTGCGCCTGCTTGGCGGCGACGCTTCCCCCGAAGCGCGGTCACGCCGTTTGGCAAGGTATCCCATGGGTCGATATGCGACGGCGGAGGAAATCGCCCAGGCGGCGCTCTTCATGCTGAGCGACGAGGCCAAATTCGCGACGGGGAGCAATCTGATCCTGGATGGCGGCCTCACAGCGGTGTGATTTGCATTTAGCTTGTCAGCGCTGGCGTCCGCCTGAAGTAGGTTGGCCCCGTCATCTTTTCTACGCTATCTCGCTCCAATGCCCTCCACGGTGTCCTATTCCCCTACTCCCACTCGATTGTTCAAATCATGCCTAACATATTGACTTAATTGGCTTTCTTCGTCGGTTCTGCTCATGATCGCCTACACCAAAGGCCGTCAAAATGCTACGCTTTTGATTTCAAATGGAATTTACCCAAGAAATTTTTTTTGCATGGCGGCATCTATCGGCCTCGATTGCCTCTCCGAGTACCCTCTCAAGCGAACAGCGACGTCGCCGCACGCCCTACAAAAGTACCGTCATCGGCATAACAAAGTTCCTCCTCTTGTGCGAGGACCTACTCCACCGACTTGTCGATGAACCCGAGCGTGTTGGCGTTCTCCACCAGCGTCCGCACCTTCGCCCGGTCGAGCCCTGATGGAACTTCGGCGTCGATCTCGAGCCTCAGCTTCACCGAACTCCCCGGCAGCGTTGTGAGCTGCTCGACGATCGCTTCGACAATCTGATGGATGTCGCGGGCTGGGCGCTCCGGCGAGATCATCACGCTACCTGTGAAGCGGGTTGGCTTCCTCTCAGCAGGCGCGGTCTGGGGCGCGCTACCCTCCGGCTGTGCCCCCGTGTCTGACGCTTTCTCGCCCGGGCCTTGTGTGCCCCCGCCGCCTCCAGCCAGTACCGGAGCCGGTCGATGGGCCTCGGCCACGGCAGGTTTCACGATGACGCTGTCGCTGTCGATCACGACTGCCGCGTTAGCGGCCCGCTCGATGGCAAGGCCCAGATAGGTGTCAGACTTCTCGTCCCATCGCTCGGCATAGGCGAATGGCCCCGGGATCATCCCACTCACGGAGGCCTGCACCGCCTTGATCAGAACCTCCTGCTTGTCGTCAAGGCCGGTGTTCGGTTGCTGGTGCGTCGGCGCCGTCCCGATGAAAATTGCGCGCGCGACGCGTCTCGTCGCCGAATAGCGGTTCAGATTCGGCGCCGACTGGTCGATCTTATAAGGCGTGGACGCCGTGCCATCGACATCGCCGGCGATGATCGATTGCCAGCTCAAGTCGAGGTAGTGGAGCAATTCCGGCTCGACGCGCGGCGAACTCACGGCCACACTGCCGGGCATGATCATCACAGAGGGGTCGCCATTCATCCAAAGCTCATGGATCGCTTGCGCCATCAGGCGAAGCACGCCGCGCGTGCGCTGGAACTTCTCCAGAGACCCCCAACTCGTATAGAGTTGGTCGAACAGCTCGGGATGGATCGGATAGGCCTTTTCCAGCTTGCGCCGGTAATCCTCGTCGGCGCAGCCCTGCGGGAAGTCGTTAGCGTTCTCGCGATAGAGCTTGGCGAACTGCTTCAGCGTGTTGTCCCGGTGGTGGAATTTGTCATCGGAAATCTCTTTGAACAACCGCCGCCGGACGATCTCGTAGCTCTCCTCCTGGCTCGCAGGCCGCCACGACGATTCAACACGGCTGAAGGTCTGCTTCAGTCGCGCGAGCGCCTCCTGTCCGCCTTCGCCGCCAACCTCGATCTGCGAGGCTGGCAATGACGCGACCAGCAAGGTGCCGGGGCTCGACTTCACCGCTTCGGTTAGCGATTGGACGAACGACAAGTTCGCATCAAACGAACCCGACGGTAGCCCTTCGACCCGATAGATCTGCCGCAGATAAGCCACCCACTCGTCGATCAGGATCAAGCATGGGGCGTATTTCTTGAAGATCGTTTCGAGCAGGTGCGAGCCCGGCGCGATGCCGTTGGCGTCATTCTCGGCGATCATGTCGAAGGCTTCGGCGCCCCCGAGCTGCCAAGCCAGCTCTCCCCATGTCGTCCGGATCTTGCGGCCGCCCTCTGCATTGAGGACGTCCTGCGGCCCGGCCGCATCGCGCAAGTCGGGATCGACGCCGGTCGACCGCTACTCGACTCCCTCTCGCAGCTTCTCGGCTATGTCTCCTTCTTCGAGAACGTCATCCAGATTGCCATTCTCCTCATCGCCTGGCTCATCGTTCTCCTGAGCTTCTTCATTCTGGCGATCCAGCTCTTCGTCACGCTCGTCGAATTCAAACTGACGACGCTTGCCGGTTTCGTCCTCCTTCCCTTCGGCCTCTTCGGCAAGACCGCCTTTCTCGCAGAACGCGTCCTTGGCAATGTCGTCTCGTCGGGCGTAAAGGTTCTGGTGCTCGCGGTCATCATCGGCATCGGCTCGACGCTCTTCGCGCAATTCACGCAAGGCTTCTCGGGCCAGCTCACCGTCGACGACGCCATGGCGTTGGTGCTTGCTGCCCTCTCCCTTCTCGGTCTCGGAACAGAGCAGCAAAGGCGCTGGTTTTGCTCACAGCCCGTCATTGCGAGCGAAGCGAAGCAATCCAGGGCAGCGATGCGGCCCTGGATTGCTTCGTCGGCTCCGCCTCCTCGCAATGACGGCGCTGCGTGAACCCCACCCGGCGGCCTTTGGCCGCCGACTTCCCCGTAAAGGGGAGGTATTAGGGCTCACAACGTCAGATCGTTACAGCCTCGAAAGGGACTAATACTCGTCGTCCCAGCCCCTCACGCAGAGGCGGGCCCCGCCAGCCTGTCTCGTAGCGCCACTTCCGCGCGCAGCAGATTTGCGCGCGCCTGCGCGAGCCACAAAGCGCGCGTCTCCGGCAGGCGGTACAGCCCCTCGCCAGAAGCAAGAAAGCTTTCGAGCATCTGCATGCGGCCGAGATAAAAGGCGCGTTCGGGCACCCAGCCATATTCGAAGTGAATATCGTCGAGATTGCTCTCGAACAACGGCCAGGGCGCGGCGAGCGACGAGAGGTCGAGATCAAGGAAAAACTCGAGATCGCGCGAAAATCCCGGGTAATGTTCAGTCGCGGCCTTCGCCTTCATATGCTGCGCCGTCGCCATGATGAGGTCGTGGATCGCCTGCCCTTCGACCTCGTCGAAGCGAGAATGAAATTCGAACAGCACCGCGCTGGCGCGCACATTCTCCGGGTCCGTGCGCGGGCGTCCGTCGCCGTCGCGCGTGAGATAGACGGAATCGTGCCAGAAGATCGCCGCCGCCACGAGGTCGACGCGCGTCGCCAGATGCGCCAGCGCATCGAGCTTGGTGAGCAGATCGACGATATGTCCCCATGCGTGATAGGCGCGCTGCGGCTCGTTATAGGCGAGGTCGATCGTCGAGAAAGCCTGCGCATCATGCCGCGCCGCGATAAGCGACCAGTATTTTCCGACGATTGTTTCTGTCATGCGCTGGCGGCGATCTTTCGGTGCGGAGGGTTGAGATGCGCGTGGCGCAGGAGAGGCGGCGATCACTTGCTCAGGAGATTCCATACCGAAGACCAACCTTCATGCAAGCCCTGCTGAGCGAGCGCTGAATATCGTTTTCCCATCGCCAGATAGAGCGCAGGCCAGGCGCCGGGAGCCTTCAGGGCCAGCTCGGCCGCGCACTCGGCGGCGGCGTCGAATCGGCCCGCTTCATAATGGGCGCGCATGGCGTCATGCGTTGTGCGCCAGCGCACATACGCATCCGTTTTCGCGACATCAGCGTCCCCCGCCAGCGCGAAGACCTGCGTCGGCTCGCTCCGCCCGGCGACGACGATGCGCCCGAGATCGAGCCAGGCCATATCGGGAACCGCCTCCCGGACGGCGCCAGAGGCGATGATGTCGGTCGAGAAAGCCTTGCTCGCGCCCTCTAACCGCGAGGCGAGATTCACATTGTCGCCCAGGATCGAATAATCGAAGCGCCGTATCGAGCCCATATTCCCGACGCTGCAAGGGCCGATGTTGAGCCCCAGGCCCATCGCCGCCTCGACATGCAAACGCCCGGCGGCCTGCGCCGCTTGCGCCCGTTGCGCGTTGAACCGCGCCATTTCGGCCCGCATGCGTAGCGCCGCCTCGACGGCTTTGCGCGGATGATCCGTGACGTCGAGCGGCGCATTCCAGAAGGCGAGGATGGCGTCGCCCATATATTTATCGACCGTGCCTTCGCATTCGAGAATGGCGTCGGTCATGGGCGTCAGATAGTCGTTCATGAATTGCGTGAGCTCGCGCGCGCTCATGCCTTCCGAAATTCCGGAAAAGTTGCGCAGGTCCGAGAAAAGCACGGTCAATTCGCGCGTCTCGCCGCCGAGAACGAGACGCTCCGGATGTTCGGCGATGCGGTCGACGACTGCGGGCGCGACGAATTTGCCGAAGGCGCGCCGAACCTGACGCCGCGCGAGGATTTCTGTGCGCCACAGCGTCAGCGCGCCGACGATATAAGCGCCGATGACAACGAGGCTCGGATAGGCTGGATCAAGCAGAAGGCCCTGCTTTTCGAAAAGATAGAAAGAGCCGCCGAAGAACGCGCCGATCGCAGCAAAAGCGAAAGCCGCCGACAAAAGCTGGGGCGCGGCGAAGAGCAGCGGCATGGTCAGCGCAAAGGCGACGATGGCGACGACATACTCCAGCCCCGGCGCCCAGTCCGGTCGCGACAGAAGCGCGCCGCTCGCGAGCGACTCGACGATCTGCGCATGCACGTCGACTCCGGGCGTCACGGGGTCCAGCGGCGTCGCCCGCACGTCGCCGAGCCCCACGGCGAGGGCTCCGACGAAAATGATGCGCCCCTCGATCTCGCTGCGCAAAACTTGGTTTTCCAACACCGCCTTGGCCGAGATGTCGCGGGCCCGCGCGCTGTGGCTGTAACGCGGACGCACCTCGGCGTTGGGGCCGGTCGCAATCTGAAAGGCGCCGACCTTCACCGCATTGACGCCCGTCTGCGCGCCAAAAGCCGTCTGGCCGCTGGCGTTGGAGGATCGGATGACGATGCTCGGCTCGCCCTGCGCAACGCGCAAGGCTTCGAGCGCGAGAGACGGCGCGAGCGCCGCGCCGAGGCGAGAGAGCAAGGGCACCCGGCGCACGACCAGATCGCGGTCCGGCAGCCAGTTCGTTGCGCCGAGGCCCTGGGCATTGGCGGCGAGCGCCGGCAGCGGCGCAACGACCGCCGGGAAGGCGTAAAGGAAAGGCGCCGGATCGTCGCCCGCCGTCACGAAACCGCCTTTGGCGGAAAAATCGTTCGCTCCCGTCGGTGCGAGCGTCGCGCCGAGCACGACTGGCGCGCCCTTTAACGCATTTGCGAAGGCGATGTCGCCGTCGGGCGCCTTGGCGAGGAGCTTCGAGACGTCCGCCCGCAGCCTGGCGTCCTCGAGCGCATCGACGAGCATATGCGGGCTGGCGCGGTCGGGCTCGGAAAAGATGAAGTCGAAGGCGATGGCGCCGGCCCCCAGCGCGCGCAGCCGCTCGACCAATTCGGCGAGCCGCGTTCGCGGCCAGGGCCACTGGCCGTAAGCTTTCAGGCTCTCCTCGTCGACGCCCACCACCCGCACGGGCGTCTCGGGATCATAGACGCGCGGCGCGGCGCGCTGAAAATTGTCGAAGACGACATTACGCATGTCGTCGAGCGCCCGCGGCTGCAGCGCGCCCCATGGCAGGAAAAGCGCGGCGGCGACGAACGATGCGACGAGAAATGCCTGCTTGCGTGTGAGCATCTCTTTAAACGGCCGGGCCAGATCGATCGACGCCTGGCCCAGCCGTCACAACCATCAAAGGCGCGGGCGGCCGCAGAGCTCGCCTCGGCAGTGCTCAGGCGGCGGCGGGGCCGGCGGCGGGAACGGCTGGTTTTCGACGTTGGCGCTGCTCTGAACCAGGGCGTTTCCGGCCCAAACAGGCCCCAATGCATCGAGGCCGGGCGGCGGTTCGACGGAAGGCGCGCGATCGTGCCCGAGCAGAAGCTCGGCCTCCTCCTCGCGCGGCTTCTTCCTGGCGCCGCCGGACTGGCCCTTCAGGCTCGCGAGCTGCGCGTTCATGGCGGCGACGATTTCCGGCGGCACGCGGAAAGGCTCGGAGACGCCGCCGCTCCGGGCGCATACGCCGAAGCCCGGGCGGTTCAGTATTTGAGAATTCCCCTGAACCCCCACAACCTCGGTCACGCCGTTCTGGTGGTAGATGAGCGCCTCGCATTCGCCGCCGAGGCGCACCATGATCGACCCGCCGCGAAGGCCGATCGACGCTGTCGGCGTTTTGAATGTGGCGCCGGATTCATGACTGACGCCTCCGCCCACAAAACGCATCACGCCCTTGGCGAGACTGACGCCCTGGCTGCCACTCGCGCCGTTGTAAACGAAATCATCGATGACGACCGAGCTGCTGCGGCCGACCGTCATCGTCGAGGCGTCGTTGAAAACGATCAGCGCGCTGCCCTCGCTGGCAGTCTCTATCCGCTCGCGCTTCTCGACGCCGAGGCCGACGGAGAGCGGATGTTTCGCCGCGCCGGGCGGCGTGCCATGCGCGGCGACATTGACGGCGCCGATATTGCCCACTTTTTCCGCGTTGGCGGGGAAGCAGGCGAAGAGGCCGATGGTCGCAAGCGCAAGAACAGAAACATTCCTCATAGCGCGGCTCCCTTAGAATTTCGCCGTCGGACCGAAGGAGACGGAGACATTCTGCGTCTTGAAATTCGGCAGGTTGGAATCATTGCGCATGAATTCGAGATTGCCGGCAAAACCGAAGGTCTCGGTGATCGGCGCGTCCAGCATCAGCCCATAGTTCCAGGCGGAGTCGTGGCGCGCGACGAAAGGGTTCACGAGGAGATTCGCTGTGTCGAAGGCCAGACTGGTGAAACGCGCATAGGGGGCGATCGTCCAACGGCGCGCGATCATCGGATGGGGCGGCTCCACTTCGAGCCGCAACATCGCTTGCACGTCAACCTGATCCGAGCTTTGCGCGGCATAGCCCGCCGTGGCGCGCGAATAAGCGACGCGGCCGTCGAGCCGGACGCTATCGAGCAGGCGATAGGAGCCGCTCAGATAACCCGTAACCACGTCGCCCGTGGCCAGCGTCGACAGCGTCCGATAGGGCGACGGTCCGAAGACGCCTCGGACGGGATCGACCCATAGGCCGCGCCATTCGGCGCCGGGCTCCAACCAAAAATCCGGGCCGAGGTCCGCCCGGACGCTCGCGCCCGCTCCGCCGGCGTTGAGGTAATTGTTGGAGCCGAGCATGGAGACGGCGCCGGTCAAATAGGGCCGCACCGACAAATTGCTGACCAGCGTCTGCGGCACGAAGAAGCGCGGCCCGATCGTGGCGGCGAAAAGCGCCACGCTATATTGCGGCAGGCTGAACTGCTCGGTCGCATAGGCCGTGACGCGCGTCTCGAGCTGGTCGCCGCGCTGGCCGCCGAATTCCCAATCATGCGCGGCGAGCACGAGCTGGAAGGCGTTCATGTCGCCCTTGCGCGGCCCCGCCGACGCCAGCCCGATTCCGCCGATCTGGAAGAGATTGCCCGCCGGGAAATAATTGGCGTTCGACTGGGCGCGCAAACCCGTATGGATGCGCACCGACAGGCGGCTCGACTGCATACGCTTCTCGATGTCGGGAAGCTGCGCGTCGATCTGCGCGCTCTGAACCGCATCGAGGTCCCCGGCGGCCTTGGCGGCGCGCAAATGCCCGGCCGCCACCTCCCACGCGCCGAGGCGCGCATAGAGGAAACCCAGCTCCTTGCGGGCGCGCGTCAGGTTCGGATTGAACATGAGAACCCGCTCGAGCGCGCCGATGGCGGCCTCGTAATCGCGCAGCTCCGTCGCCAAAATCACGAAGCGATAGGTCGCTTCGTAATCCTCGGGACGCGCCTGGATGTGGCTTGCGAGACGGTCGCGCTCGGCTCGAACGTCCTGCGCCGAAGCGGATGCGCAAAGCGCGACGAGGGCGCAAAGGCCGCCCAAAAGCTTCTCGGATACGTATCTACTTTTAAAAAACAAACGCCTACCCCCCGGATGGACGAGCCTTTTCCAGCGGCGTCGAAGCTGACTCAAACGCCGCCTTGCGGCAAGCGCCCGAAAACATTGAGATTATCCGCCCCGACTCGAAGTAACATTTTGTTAAAAGGTTATTTTCAGCTCGATCGGCTCGTTTCGCCCCGCGTTTTCTCCGAAAGGAGAAGAGAAACTGTCTGGCAGTGTTGCAGATGAAGCACAGCAGGTAGCGCTGCCATCTCGGGCGCGCCGCTGACCATACTCGCGCTCGGCGCGGCCCAGCTCGCTCGATTCCTGGGCGGGTTGCCTCGACGCCGCGTGGCCGGCGCCGGGCGCCGAACGGCCCGGCGCGCGGGTTTCACGGCGAGGAGCCGTCGCAGCACGAGCAGCAAATCCGCTGCATCCGCCGCCGCGCCCCGGCTGACCGCGGCGCGCAGGTCGGCGACGATCTTCACCCGCGCGACGGCGCTCGAACGCCTGGAGCGGCGATAATGCGCGAGCATCCGCTCATGCTTTTTGCTGGGGCTGACGCCGAGCACAATCTCATGCGGCGCCAAGCCCGCGACGTCCACGCAGCGTTCGATCGGCGTCAACCGGGGAGTCATCGGCGTTTCCTCGTCCTCTCTACCGCTCCCCGAATGTGAGAGAGACCCGGATTTAACGCTGTGCGCCGCCGCACATGGCTCATTCGGCGGCGTTCATTGCGTCGCGCACGCGCTTTTCGAGCACGTTCGGACGCAGCAGGACGAGGCCGCCGCGGACTTTCTCGGCGAGCCCCTCCTCCGTCATGGCGCCGAGCTCGCGGCTGACCTGCTCGCGGCGGCAGCCGATGCGGGCGGCGAGATCGTGCTGGAAGGGCGGCGGCGAGACGATGGACTGGCCGTCGTGCCCCTTGCGCGGCGACGCCATGCGCAGCAGCTCCGCATAGAGGCGATGGCGCAGATCGAGCACCGAGCGCTCGAAGAGGCGCACATTGAGCTCGCGCACGCGGGAGGTGAGAAGCCGCATAAGCCGCTCCGCGATCTCGGGCGAATGCAGGACGATCTCGCGAAAGGCCGTCGGCGGCACGAGTAAAAGCTCGGCGTTGGTCAGCGCCGTGACATTGGCGGAGCGCTTGGCGCCGTCAATGGCCGCCATCTCGCCGAAGAAGTTGCCGGGGCCGAAGTCGCCGAGGATCATCTCCTTGCCCGCGGCCGTGCGGATGAGAACGCGCACGTCGCCGCTCACGATGAAGTAGACGTCCGTCGAGGGGTCGTCGAAGTCGAGAACCAGCTCACCCTCGGAAAAGCGCTTACGTATGCATTGCCGCCCGAAGGTCTCGCCGCGTGAGGGATCGAGACCGGCGAAAAAAGGGATTCCATCAAAAACCGACAAGGATTTAAGCTCCGTTGTGACAAGGAATGTTTGAATAGTAGACGCCGAAATAGCCCGCCGTCGAGGGGCAACGCGCGCTATCTTGGCTTGCGCGGGAGAGAATTCGGGCGAGCGTCAACTTGGCCGAACCGGGCGGTCATGAAACGGCGAGACAAGCGAGAATTCGATAATGGATTTGCGGCTCGCGACCTTCAATCTGGAGAATCTCGACTGGTCGGCGGCCCACGAGGCCGCTTTCGCGCAGCGCCGCGCGGCGCTGCTGCCCGTGCTGGCGGCGCTCGACGCCGATGTTCTTTGCCTTCAGGAAGTCGGCGCGCAAAAGCCGCATAAGCATAGCGCCCGCGAATATCTTGCGCTGGACCGGCTGCTGGCGGACACGTCTTACCGGGACTATTTCCGCGCAACGAGCGTGCGGCCGGGAACAAGCGCGCCGGCGGATGTGCATAATCTTGCGATTCTCAGCCGCTGGCCCATCCGGGCGACACGCCAGATTCACCACAACATCGTCGCGCGCTGGTCATGGCCGCCGCCGCGCGAGGGCGATGTGGAGCCGGCGCCGATCGTCATCGAATGGGACCGGCCGCTGCTTTACGCCGCGATTGATTTGCCGACCGGCGCCGTTCTGCATGTGATCGATTTGCATTTGCGCGCGCCGCGGCCCGCGCCGGTCGCGACCGCGCGCGGCGAAGGTTCGAGCAAATCGCAAATCGAAGGGCAATTTATTGCGGCGCAGAAGCGCGAGGGCCAGGCGCTGGAGGCCCGGCTCTTCGTCGAGACGCTCTTCGACGCCGAGCCCGAGGCCCGCATCGCCATTTGCGGCGATTTCAACGCCGATGAATATGACGCGCCGACCCGGTTATTGCGCGGCGGCGACAATGAGCTGCAGCAAGGCGCGCGGGCGCTTGCGCCGTTGGAGGAGCGTGTCGAGGCTGGGCGGCGTTACACGGTTTTGCACGCGGGAAGGCCGAAGCTGATCGACCATATTCTTGCGTCGCCGGTGTTAGCGGCCGCGTGGCGGGAGACGCGCATTCTCAATGAGGGGCTGCAGGACGAAGTGTTTGCGCCGGAGCCGGTCCTGGGATCGTTGCATGCGCCGATTGTTGCGGCGTTTGCGGTTGGGTAGGCCCTCATCCGACCCTCGCTGTCGCGAGGGCCACCTTCTCCCGTAAACGGGAGAAGGAATCGCGCTGAAAGATTTGTGATCCAAAACCGGGACGGCTCTCCCTTCTCCCGCCTGCGGGAGAAGGTGGCCCCTGCGTCAGCAGGGGTCGGATGAGGGCGCGCTCACGCCCGCTCCCCATCCAACCCGATCCGATGCATCAAATAACACAGACAATCCAACTCCACCGCGCGCGGATCGACCGTCAGCATCGCCGGGATCGCCGGACGCGACAGCCTGATCTCGCCATCCGCATAATCGAAATATTCACCCGGCGCCGTCTCCTCGCCTTCGCCCGGCAATATGTCCAGCTTCACCCCCGCGCGCGCCTTGCCGAAAGAAACGCCGGGCGCCAGCTCGCTGAAATTTAAGTGGTCGATGTCCGCGCAGAACATGAAGTCCGCCTGCGTCCCGTCGAAGGAGAAGCTCGTTCCCTTCGGGGGCTTAACGATCGCATAGGTGCGCAGCAGATCGACGTCATGCGGCGCCGGCGGGTGGTCGGGGAAATGCGAGATCGACAGCGCCGCCTCGACAAGCTCGATCGCATGTTGCGTGGCCGAGCCCGCGCCGGCCTTGCCGCATTCGACCGTCATCGCCGGACAGAGATCCGCGAAGGCAGCCGCATGCGTCCCGACAGGCCGCTGCGAGTGAACGACGATGCGCGAGAAGAGACCCGCCAAAGAGATGAATTTCGGGTCGAGCTTTTTGATGCAGGCGTAATGCGGATTGAAGCCCGTGTTGTTGTGGATGTCGATGCTGGCGAAAACGCCACGTTTTGCCGCATAGTGGTAAATCCAGCGCGCCTGAATCGCCTGCGGGTCGTCCGGATAAAGCGTGCCGGGCCAGACGCGATTATAGTCGAGCTGGTCGGGAAGCGTCCGCAAATCGGCCGCGGCGGCGCGAATATTGCCGACGAAAAACAAAAGCGACCGCGGCAGGCCCCGTTCAATGTGGCGGCGCAGCACGGACTGCATGGCGGCAAGGCCGCTATATTCATTGCCGTGCAGCAGCGTCGAGACGAACAAGGGATGCGGGTCATGGCCCTGGAAGTCGAAGAGCGTCGGCCCGGGCAATATGTCGATGAGCTTTTCTGGCGGGCAGTCGAGAAATCCCGCCGGCAGTCTGTCCATCACGGCGCAGGGCGCGTCGATTGCATCCATTCTCACAAGTCCCATTCATGTACGGGCGCGCCGCTGCGCTGCCCTTCGCAATAGGCGGCCATGAGCGCGAAGAGATCGCCGCCGCGGGCCTCGAGCGCCTGACGCTGCCAGGCCGCGCCGGTTTGGCGTGAGCGCACACGGGCTTCTATCACATCGAGGAAGCCGCGCGGATCATCGACGCCAAGATCGGCAAGACCCGCGCGCGCCGCAGGAATAAGCCGTTCGAGCAGCAGGCGGTCCGCGCCGATCTCCCCCTGCCCTGGCCAGTAAAGCACGGCGTCGAGCCCCAGGCGCGCGGCCGTGTAAAAATTCTGCTTCGCTTCCTCGAAGGACAGCCCGCCTGTTCCGGTCTCGCCGGCGAGCGCAAGCGCGCGCGCAAGGCCGAGATAGAGCGCGGCGTTCGCCATCATGTCGACGAAGCTCGGCCCCGCCGGCAGAATGCGATTCTCGACGCGCAAATGCGGCGCGCCGTCTTCGTCGAAGCCGATGAGCGGCCGGTTCCAGCGCCAGATCACGCCATTGTGCAGGCGAAGGTGACGCAGCGCCTCCGGGGCTTCCTCGAAGGCGACGGGGAGCAGCGCGTCATAGTCACGCGCATTCTCTTCGAAAACCTCCATCAGCGAGCGCGCGGCGAAGCCCGACCCCATGCAGACGCGGGCCGGTCCCGGCGCAACCACCGACTGCTCGAAGAGCGGAATGCGCGTCTCCTCCCAGAGCGTCTTGCCGAAGAGGAAAGGCGCATTGCCGCAAGCGGCGAGGATCGGCCCCGAGGCGGCGATGGAGGCATTGTAATAGAGATGCGCGAGATCGGCCGGCGCCTTGAGATGCACCTGGAAAGAGGTCGTCGCCGCCTCCAGCATCACGTCGCTGTGCTCCGACACCAGATGCTCACGCCCCAATATATCGACGCGCAAGGGCCGGCCGCCGCGTGATCGCAGCACTTCGCTGTTCAAGGCGTAAAAGCGGTTGAGCGGCGACATATTAACGAGCGTCAAATCCTCGTCGCGGATCGTGGGAAGCGTGCCAATGGTGACGAGATTGGCGTCGAGCCGATGGGCCACACTGTTGCACTGCGCCCAGACGCTGGTCAGCGCATCAAAGGCGCGCCCCAGCGCGTCGCCTTCGAGGGAAAGCGGATCGCAGTTGAGCTCGAGATTGAAGCGCGACAGCTCCGGCACGACGAGCGGATTGTCGAGCGCTTCGAGGAGCTGCTGGTTGATCGAGGCGGGGAAGTAATTGTGATCGAGTATCCAAATCTCGATCTCGAAGCCGAGCATATGACCGGCCGCCGAAAAACGGCCCGAGTCATAAAGCGCGCGGGCGATAGCGGTCTCTTCCGCGACCCGGGCGGCGAAGCGCGCCTTGTCCGCCTGCGTAAAGCCCGCCGCCTTGATTTCCTGACCCACGACGCCGCCTCCGTCACTCCCTCTATTACGTAGACGCGGCGATGGGAAAAGCGACGATGGGGCGCGGGGCGACGGGCAATAGTTGTATAGCGACTCGGCGTGATGATCCCCCATACCTCCCCTTTACGGGGAGGTCGGCGGCCGAAGGCCGCCGGGTGGGGTTCGCGCCGCAACGATTGTGGTGGGGCTTTACCCCACCCGACCCCGCTTGCGCGGGGCCACCCTCCCCGTAAAGGGGAGGGATGGGATCACGCCGCGCGTTACCCAATGTCCTAGCGCCTCACCGCCCAAGCTCACTTCATAAATTTTAGCCTGTACGACGTTCTCCAAACGCCTCCTGCCGCGCTTGCGCTGGAACAGCGCTCGCAAGCGTGCGTTCTGCCTCCGAGTGAAATTTCCTACGGAGGCCAACATGGGCAGCCTGCTGCACTATGCGATCTTGTTTCTCGTCGTCGCCATCATCGCCGCCTTCTTCGGTTTCGGCGGCGTCGCGGGCACGGCGATGGAAGGCGCAAGGATTCTGTTCTGGGTGGCGCTGGTTCTCTTCGTCATCTCCGCCGTCATCAGCTTCGTCCGACGAGCCTGACGCGCCCGTTATTCTCTTCGGTGCTCCCAACTGGACCGGCGTTAGCCGGCCCTTTTTTAAGGAATCGACGAAAGCGCGGCGAGCCAGGCGTCCGGCGAGGAATCGCTCGGCGCCCGCCAGTCGCCGCGCGGCGAGAGCGATCCGCCGGAGCTGACCTTTGGCCCATTAGGCACGGCCGTGCGCTTGAACTGGCTCGTCGCGAAGAAGCGGCGCAAAAAGACCGCGAGCCAATGCTTGATCTCTGGGAGGTCGTAGGCGACGCGGTCCTCATCCGCGATCACCGACGGCCATTGGCCGGCGCGCGCGTCTCGCCATGCGTGCCAGGAGAGAAAGGCCGTCTTCGCCGGATCGAAGCCATAGCGCGTCGTGTAATAGAGGTTGAAATCCTGCAGCGCATAGGGCCCGACGAAGGCCTCGGTGCGCTGCGCTTCCTCGCCTGGGATCAGCTCGGGTGAAATCTCGGTTGCGAGGACGTCGGTCAGCACCGACACCGTCTCGGCCCCGAAACGCGCATCGCGCGCGCACCAGCGGATGAGATGCTGGATCAGCGTCTTGGGCACGGATGCGTTGACGTTGTAATGCGACATCTGATCGCCCACGCCATAGGTGCACCAGCCGAGCGCCAGCTCGGATAGATCGCCCGTGCCGATGACGATGGCGTCGTGAAGATTGGCGAGCCGGAAGAGGAGCGACGTTCGCGCCCCCGCTTGCACATTCTCATAGGTCGCGTCGTAAACGGGCGCGCCGCGCGCCGCCGGATGGCCGATGTCTTCCAACATCTGCTTGCAGGCCGCTGAGACGTCGATCTCCTGCGCCGTGACTCCCAAGGCGCGCATCAGCCGCCAAGCGTTGTTTTTTGTGCGATCCGTCGTCGCAAAGGCGGGCAGCGTATAGGCGAGGATATTCGCGCGTGGCAGTCCGAGACGCTCCATCGCCGTCACTGCGACCAAGAGAGCCTGCGTCGAGTCGAGACCGCCAGAGACGCCGATGACGACCTTCTCGATGCGCGCGGCGCGCAGGCGTTGCTCGAGCCCGTGCGATTGAATGTTGAAGGCCTCGAAGCAAAGCTCGGCCAGCCTCGCCTCGTCATTCGGCACGAAGGGGAAACGCGGAACGTCGCGTAGGAGGCCAAGGTCCACGTCGCGCGGCGCCGCCAGCTCGAATTCGACGCGGCGATATTGCGTCGCGCCCGCCTCCACATCGGCGCAATCGCCGAAAGTTCCCTGCCGCGCCCGCTCGGCGAGAAGCCGTCCGAGGTCGATGTCGGCGAAGACCATTTGCTGTTCGTCGGAAAAGCGCGGCGCCTTGGCGAGGAGATCGCCTTTCTCAAAGATCAATGCCTCGCCGTCCCAGGCAAGATCGGTCGTGGATTCGCCCTGCCCCGCCGCGGAATAAAGATAGGCGGCGAGGCAGCGCGCCGAATGCGCGGCGCACAGCGTCTGCCGATAGTCCGACTTGCCGACGATGGCGTTGGAGGCGGAGAGATTGAGCAGCACCGTCGCCCCGGCAAGCGCCGCGCGCGACGACGGCGGGATCGGAACCCAGACATCTTCGCAGACTTCCAGATGGATCACGAGGCCGTCGACATCGGAGGCTTCGAGCAGCACGTCGGAGCCAAAAGGCGCGACCTGCCCGGCAAGCGTTATCTCCTCGCCGGCGATGAAGGCCCCCGAGGCGAAGTGACGCTTCTCGTAAAACTCGCGGTAGTTCGGCAGATAGATCTTGGGCGTCACCGCCAGCACGCGCCCGCGCAAGATCGCCACCGCGCAATTATAGAGGCGACCGCGATGACGCAGCGGCGCGCCGACCACAATGATGGGCTGCAGCGCGCGGGAGGCGTCGATCAGCACGCCAAGCGCAGTCTCGACGGCGGCAAGCAGCGCCTCCTGCTGCAAAAGATCGTCGATCGCATAGGCGGAGAGCCCCAGCTCGGGGAAAAGCACGAGCGAGGCCCCGCGTTCATCTGCGTCGCGCGCCATCTCGATCGTGCGGGCCACATTGAAGGCGGGATCGGCGACGCGGACGGAGGGACAGGCGGCGGCGGCGCGGATGAAGCCATGCGTATGCAGCGAGAAGAAGGGATGGTTCATATCAGCCCGCGTCAGCGACCGAAGCGCAGTGGAGAGACGGCGGGATAATGCCTCAAAGCCGCGTGGATTGGCAGTCCCCGATAATGCTACTGAACCTTCACGATCTGGCGCGCGTCGAAAAACGGGTTCGCGCCCTGCTCGCCGTCGTGAAACATGACGACCGTCACCGCGAAATTCGCCGTGGCGGGCTGGCCCGGCGTGATGGTTTGCGGCGGTCCGGCGGCCCAGTCCGTGAAGCGGAACAGCGTGTAGCCGCGCGCGAGCGTCTCCTTGGCGGCGCGCGCCAATGCTTCCTTGAGCGCCGTCTCATCCGAGAGCTTATCGGCGCCCTGGAAATCGAGCCGGACCATATTCGGCCCCAGGGCGGAAATATTGGTCGGGAGGCAGGCGGAGAGCGCAACGGCGGCGGCAAGGAGCGCGCCGGAGAGGACCGCGCGCAGGCTCCTTTGCCGCTTCAACGCCACCTGATGTGAAATCTCCTCGTGCACTGGAACTGGAAACCTATCCTTTTTGGAGTGGGTCAGAGCCCTGAAAGCAAGGCAGCCGCGAGGCCGTCAGATTGCTGACAAAGTGGCCGATAACGCCCCTCGCGCTTCGAGACGCCTGCTAGGCAGGCTCCTCAGCGTGAGGAGCTTCTGCAACTTTGTCAAACACTTAGGCCTCATCCTGAGGAGCGAGCGAAGCTCGCGTCTCGAAGGACGAGGCCGCCTCGGAGATCTGTCAACAAACTGGCGGCGGCGAGGCCGTCAGTCGCGCTCATATTGAGGCAGCCGCCATTCCTCGCTCTTCGCCGACACGCTCCACTCCCTCCAGGACGCCAGGGATTTGATCGCGTCCATATAACGCTGCGATTCCTCCGACACGGGGACCATGTAGGCGTCGAACCGCTGGACGACCGGCGCAAACATGGCGTCGGCGGCGCTGAATTGCCCGAACAGAAACGGCCCGCCATGTCGCCCTAATGCGTCGCGCCACGCCGCATCGATGCGGGCGGCGTCGGCGCGGGCCGTCTCCGTCAGCGACATCGGGCGCGGCGCGCGGCCGAAATTCATGCTGCATTCGCTGCGCAATGCGGCAAAACCCGCGTGCATTTCGCAGGCGAGCGAGCGCGCATGAGCGCGCGTTTCTCGTTTGCGCGGCCAGATCACAAGATCGGGGTAGAGGTCGGCGACATATTCGATAATCGCCAGCGAATCCCAAACGCTCGTCTCGCCGTCGTGAAGGATCGGAACCTTGCCGGCGGGAGAATGCGTCAGCAGAGCGCCTTTGGAGTCCTCCCGATAAAGCGGGATGACGATCTCCTCGAAGGGGACGCCGAATTCCTTGAGCAAAATCCACGGCCGCAGCGACCAGGTCGAATAGCGCTTATTGCCGATGACGAGCGTCAGCACGGAGTGATCCTTCATAGTCTCAAAAAGAAAAGGGCGGGGTCTCCCCCGCCCTCAGAGTGCTGACAAAGTGGCAATGACGCCCCTCGTGCTTCGAGACGCCTGCTGCGCAGGCTCCTCAGCATGAGGAGCTTCTGCAACTTCGTCAAACACTTAGGCCTCATCCTGAGGAGCGAGCGACGCTCGCGTCTCGAAGGACGAGGCCGCCTCCGAGGTTTGTCAACAAACTGAGGGCGGGGTCTCCCCCGCCCTTCCTATCACATCTGATCGCGACCGCTCAGCCCCAGTGCGCCAGAATGGCGAGCAGCAACAGCGCGACGATATTGGTGATCTTGATCGCCGGGTTCACGGCCGGGCCCGCGGTATCCTTATAGGGGTCGCCGACGGTGTCGCCCGTGACCGAGGCCTTATGCGCCTCGGAGCCCTTGAGGTGCTTCACGCCGTCCTTGTCAATGAAGCCATCCTCGAAGGACTTCTTGGCGTTGTCCCAGGCGCCGCCGCCCGAGGTCATCGAGATCGCGACGAAGACGCCGTTGACGATGACGCCCAGAAGCAGCGCGCCGACCGCCGCCAGCGCATTGGCCTTGCCGCCGCCGAGGATCAGCACGAGGATGAACATCACCACCGGCGCCGCAACCGGCAGGAGCGAAGGCACGATCATCTCCTGGATCGCCGCCTGCGTCAGCATGTCGACCGCGCGGCCGTAATCGGGACGCGCCGAGCCGTCCATGATGCCGGGCTTCTCCTTGAACTGACGGCGCACTTCCTCCACGACCGAGCCCGCCGCGCGGCCCACCGCCGTCATGGCGATGCCGCCGAAGAGGTAAGGGATCAAGCCGCCGAAGATCAGGCCCGCGACCACGAAGGGGTTGGAGAGGCTGAAGTCGATATTCTCCATCCCCTTGAAGAAGGACACGCCGGTGGCGGCGAAATGCTTGATGTCGTTCGTATAGGCCGCGAACAGCACCAGTGCGCCGAGGCCGGCCGAGCCGATGGCGTAGCCCTTGGTCACGGCCTTGGTGGTGTTGCCAACGGCGTCGAGTGCGTCGGTGGATTGACGCACCTCCTTCGGCAGGCCCGACATTTCGGCGATGCCGCCAGCGTTGTCGGTCACGGGACCGAAGGCGTCGAGCGCGACGATCATGCCGGCGAGGCCGAGCATGGTGGTCACCGCGATCGCCGTGCCATAGAGGCCGCCGAAATTATAGGTGAGGATGATGCCGAGCACGATCACCAGCGCCGGCCCGGCGGTCGCCTCGAGCGACACGGCGAGACCCTGGATGACATTGGTGCCATGGCCCGTCACCGAGGCTTGCGCGATCGACACGACGGGGCGTTTGCCCGTGCCGGTGTAATATTCGGTGATATAGACGATCGCGCCCGTCACGATCAGGCCGACAATGCCGCAGAAGAACAGGCCCACGCCATAGACCGACTGGCCGTTGACCTTGCCGACCTCGCCGAGGCCCACGGTGAAGAGCGTCGCGATGAACAGGCCGATGATGGAAAGAACGCCCGTCGCGATGAGGCCCTTGTAGAGGGCGTCCATGATCGAGTCGTCTTTGAGGCCGATCTTCGCGAAGTAAGGGGCGGCGAACTTGCCCCATTCCGTGTCGTCCTGGCCGAGCTTCACGAAATAAGTGCCGGCAATGGAGGTGAGGATGGAGAGGCCGCCGATGGCGAGCGGGTAGATCACCGCGCCATACAGGCCTTCCTGGCCCGCAAAGAAGATCGAGGCCAGAACCATGGTGGCGACGACGGTGACCGCATAGGTCTCGAAGAGATCGGCGGCCATGCCCGCGCAGTCGCCGACATTGTCACCGACATTGTCGGCGATGGTGGCCGGGTTGCGTGGGTCATCCTCCGGAATGCCCGCCTCGACCTTGCCGACGAGATCGGCGCCCACATCGGCGCCCTTGGTGAAGATGCCGCCGCCAAGGCGCGCGAAGATCGAGATGAGCGAGGCGCCAAAGCCCAGCGCAACAAGCGCGTCGACAACCGCGCGGTCGGACACCGAATAGCCGACGAACCAGGTGAGGATGGCGAAATAGATCGCGACGCCGAGCAGCGCGAGGCCCGCAACCAGCAGGCCCGTAACGGCGCCCGCCTTGAAGGCGATGTCGAGGCCGCCCGCGAGCGACTGCGTCGCCGCCTGCGCGGTGCGGACATTGGCGCGCACCGAGACATTCATGCCGATATAGCCGGCTGCGCCCGACAAGGCCGCGCCAATGGCGAAACCAAAGCCCACGGACCAGCCCAGAAGAATGACCAGCAGAACGAAGATCGCCGCGCCGACATAACCGATGGTCTTATATTGGCGATTGAGATAGGCCTGCGCGCCCTCCGCCACGGCGCCGGAAATTTCCTGCATGCGCTGCGAGCCGGGATCGGCCGCGATCAACTCTTGGGAAGTTTTTACGCCATATGCGATGGACATAAGTCCGAAGACGATGGTGAGAAAAAGGACCATTTGGGTTCGCCTTTTCTTTCTTCGACCAGCGGTCGAGCGGTTCGCGCCACAAAGGGCTGTCGCGCAAATGGAAAAAGGAAACGCGTCCCGGCCGCTGGAATCGTCCGGGCGCGCGAAAGTTTTCCGGGGGCGATTTGTGCCAGACTCCGGGGCTCCCGGCAATGGCGCCACCGGGCGCCCTCAAAAGTGGCTGAAGGATAATTTCTTGAAAATCAGCGGCTTTTTTGCTGCGCTGCGGAACTGTGGCGCGGCCGGGCCGGCGAGGATTTCTCCAATTCGCGTCACCGCGTCTGGCGGAGCGAAACCGGGGCCGGCCGTGAAGAGAATCTCATAGTCGTCGCCGCCCGTCAGCGCGGTCTCGAAAAGGCTTGGCGCAAGCGCAATCGCCTCGCGCGCGGCGTCCGACAGCGGGACCATCGGCGCCTCCACCACCGCGCCCACGCCCGAGGCCGCGCAAAGCTTGGCGAGATCGCCGGCGAGCCCGTCCGAGACGTCCATTGCAGCGCTGGCGTGCTCGCGCAGCAGCGAAACGAGATCGAGACGCGGACGCGGAAGCAGATAGCGGTCGAGGAGAGACGCGCGGGCGAGAGGCGAAAGTCGCGCCGCCAGTTTTGCATCGCGGCGTAGCGCGAGGCCGAGCGCGGCGTCGCCGATCGTCCCGGACACATAGATGGCGTCGCCGGCCCTGGCGCCGGTGCGCGGCGCGAAACGCGACGTGCGGCCGAGCGCGGTGATCGAAATCGTCAACGGGCCCGGGGTCGCCGTCGTGTCGCCGCCGATGAGCGGCGCGGCATAGGTTGCGGCGTCTTCCGCAAGGCCCGCCGCGAAGGCCGAGAGCCAATCATTCGTCCAGTCGGTCGGCAGGGCAAGCGAGAGGAGAAAACCGATCGGGGCGGCGCCCTTGGCGGCAAGGTCGGAAAGATTGACCCGCAGCGCCTTGCGGGCGACGGCGCCCGGCGGATCGTCGGGAAAGAAATGCACCCCCGCAACGAGCATATCGACGGTGGCGACGGTGGCCTCGGGCGAAGGCTCAATGAGCGCGGCGTCGTCCTTCAACCCCAAGGCCGCCGGCCCAGCGATGGGGGCGAAGACGCGGGCGATGAGTTCGTCTTCGGTGTAGCGGCTGGGCATCATGGTTCCTCCTTCTCCCGCTTTGCGACGCAAAACCGGGGAGGGATGGGGAGGGGCAGTTCGGCGCCCGACATCCGAGCCAGAACCCCTCCCTCCCCGGCTTGACAGGGACAATCCCATTGCGCTTCTTGGCGCGCAATCGCCGGGCCTTTCCGGCATCCTTTACATTTCCAACCGAAAGCGGCCCATGCATCGCTACCGTTCGCATACCTGCGGAGAGCCCACCGAAGCGCTCGCGGGTCAGAAAATCCGCCTCTCCGGCTGGTGCCATCGCATCCGCGACCATGGCGGCGTGCTGTTCATCGACCTGCGCGACCATTACGGCCTCACCCAATGCGTGGTCGACCCCGATTCGCCCGCCTTCGCTCAGGCTGAAAAGCTGCGCTCGGAATGGGTCGTGAGGCTCGACGGCGAGGTGCGCAAGCGCCCGGCCGGCACCGAGAACCCCGACATGCCGACGGGCCACGTCGAAATCTATGTGAATGAGATCGAGGTGCTCGGCCCCGCGGGCGAGCTGCCGCTTCCTGTCTTCGGCGACCAGAATTACCCGGAAGACATCCGCCTCAAATATCGCTTCCTCGACCTGCGCCGCGAGAAGCTGCACGCCAACATCATGCTGCGTGGGCGCATCATCGACTCGATCCGCTCGCGCATGAAGGCCGGCAACTTCTTCGAGTTCCAGACGCCGATCCTGACCGCCTCCTCGCCCGAGGGCGCGCGCGACTTTCTGGTGCCCTCGCGCCTGCATCCCGGCAAGTTCTACGCGCTGCCGCAGGCGCCGCAGCAGTTCAAGCAGTTGCTGATGGTCGCGGGCTTCGACCGCTATTTCCAGATCGCGCCCTGCTTCCGCGACGAGGACGCCCGCGCCGACCGCTCGCCCGGCGAATTCTACCAGCTCGACGTCGAGATGAGCTTCGTCACGCAGGAAGACGTGTTCGAGGCGATGGAGCCGGTGCTGCGCGGCGTCTTCGAGGAATTCTCGAAGGGCAAGCCGGTCACGCAGAAATTCCCGCGCATCCCCTTCCGCGAAGCCATGCTCAAATATGGCTCGGACAAGCCGGACCTGCGCAATCCGCTCGTCATCGTCGATCTCTCCGCCGAGTTCGAGGGCGAGAACGTCAGCTTCAAGGCCTTCCGCGGCAAGACCGTGCGCGCCATTCCGGCGCCGGGCGCGGCGTCGCAGCCGCGCAGCTTCTTCGACAAGCTCAACGACTGGGCCCGCGGCGAAGGCGCGCCGGGCCTGGGCTATATCATCTTCGAGGAAGAAAACGGCGCGCTGACCGGCAAGGGGCCGATCGCCAAGTTCATCCCCGCCGACGTGCAGGCGGTTATCGCCGCCAAGGCCGGCGTGAAGGCGGGCGACGCCGTCTTCTTCTCGGCGGGCGAAGAGACTCCCGCGGCGAAGCTCGCGGGCGCCGCGCGTCTGCGCATCGGCAATGAGCTGGGCCTGTCGAAGACCGACGTCTTCGAATTCTGCTGGATCGTCGACTTCCCGATGTACGAGTGGAACGACGAGGACAAGAAGATCGACTTCTCGCACAATCCCTTCTCCATGCCGCAGGGCGGCATGGAGGCGCTGGAGACGAAGGACCCGCTCGACATCCTCGCCTATCAATATGACATCGTCTGCAACGGCGTGGAGCTCTCCTCGGGCGCCATTCGTAACCATCGCCCCGAGATCATGAAGAAGGCCTTCGAGATCGCCGGCTATGGCGAGGATGTGCTGATCGAGAAATTCGGCGGCATGTATCGCGCCTTCCAATATGGCGCCCCGCCGCACGGCGGCATCGCGCCGGGCGTCGACCGCATCGTGATGCTGCTCGCCGAGGAAGAAAATCTGCGCGAGGTGACGCTCTTCCCGTTGAACCAGCGCGCCGAGGATTTGCTGATGGGCGCGCCGAGCGAAGCGACGATGAAGCAGCTCCGCGAGCTGCACATCAGGCTGAACCTGCCGGCGGAGAAGGGGGCGTAAGGCCCCGTCTACGCCGTCTCGCGTCCGGGGTCGCTCGCCTCCGAAGAGGGGTAGTGGAACGACGCATAGCGGATGATGAAAACCGCAAGCGCCAGGATCAACGTGCCGCCGGCGAGGATCAAAATTCCGAAGTCCGGCGGCGCGTCCTTCTGGACATAGCCGATCATATGGCGCGTCAGCGCGGTGATGCCGACGTAAAGCAGAAAACGCACCGGCATGTGATTTGTCTTGAAATAAATCCCAACCATCGAGCCGATCTCGAGGTAGATAAAGAGCAGTAGGAGATCCTCGATCGATGCGTGGCCCTTCCCGGTCATCTCGATAAAGGCCTTCGCCGCCGCCCAGACGGTCGCACCGCCGATGGCGAAGAGCCCTAGGAAGTGAAAGCTCTCCGACAGAAAATGCCCGAGGGGATGCGCGAAGCCGCGCATGCGCCGCATCGCTTCGCTGGACTCCGGAGCGCGATCGCTGGCCATATGTCTTCCCTTCCCCGCTTCGCCTTCACAATAGAAACGGTCGCGCGCGCCTGCTTGCAAGAGAGTTTATCGCTCGGCCCCCGGGGTGAAAGGCCGCACCCCGTCCCTCCCCCGCTTAGCGGAAGAGTGGACGACCAACTCGATAAAAGCCACGCTCTACCGCCTCTCCCGCGGCAGCGCGGGAGGGTTGGCTGGCGTGTGCACAAATCTTCATGTCGCGGCCCTCGTCATGGCCGGGCTTGTCCCGGCCATCCACGCCGAGCAACCGTAGCTAGTGCTGGGCAGTAATCGCACTATGCACCCGCCAGAGGCGCGGGACTAGCCTCCAAAGCCTTGCATGAACTTATCCAATGATAAGGCGTCTTGTGAGCCGTGCACCTGAGCTTGGGTGGCGGGGACAAGCCGGGCCATGACGCCCCCAAGATGCGTGACTCCCTTGGGAGTGATGGGAGGGGGTCAAATATGAATCGCCCGCCCGAAGGCGTTCAGCACGCTCTCATGCATCGTCTCGGAGAGCGTCGGATGCGGGAAGATCGTCTGCATCAGCTCCTCCTCCGTCGTCTCCAGATTCATGGCGATGACGAAGCCCTGAATCAGCTCCGTCGCCTCGGCGCCGACGAGATGCGCGCCGAGCAAGCGGCCGGTCTTGGCGTCGAAGATCGTCTTCACGAGCCCCTCGGGCTCGCCAAGCGCAATGGCCTTGCCATTGCCGAGATAGGGGAAGCGTCCGACCCGGACCTCATCGCCCGCGGCCTTCGCCTTCTCCTCGGTGAGGCCGACCGACGCCACCTGCGGATGGCAATAAGTGCAGCCGGGAACGAGGGATTTGTCCAGCGGATGCGCCGGCAGCCCTGCGATCGCCTCAACACAGGCGACGCCCTCGTGCTCCGCCTTATGCGCGAGCATCGGCCCGCCCGCCACGTCGCCGATGGCGTAGACGCCCGGAACATTGGTGCGCCCGAGCCCGTCCGTCTTGATGACGCCGCGCTCCAGCGCGACGCCCAGCGCCTCGAGCCCGATGTTCTCGACATTGGCGACGACGCCCGCGGCCGACAGCACGCGCTCGACCTCCAACGTGCGTGTCCCGCCGTCGGCGCCCTTGAGCGTAACGACGACGCCGTCCGCCTTCTTCTCCAGACCAACGACAGTTGTCGCCGTCTCTATGACAATCCCTTGCTTCTCGAAGCTCTTGCGCGCGAAAGCGGCGATCTCGGCGTCTTCCGCGGCGAGAATTTGCGGCAACGCCTCGACCAGCGTCACCTCGACACCGAAGGTCCGATAGAAGGAGGCAAATTCAACGCCGATGGCGCCAGCGCCGACGACGAGCAACGACTTCGGGAACCGTTCGGGCTTCAGCGCGTCGAAGTAAGTCCATACCAGCCGCCCGTCGGGCTCCAGCCCCGGAAGGACGCGCGGACGCGCTCCGGTCGCGACGATGATATGCTTGGCCTGATAGGCGCCCTCCCCCAGAGGCGTCTTCGGCGCCGGGAGCTGCGGCGTCACGGCCGGTTTCGTCGGCGCGCCGACCTGCACTTCGCCCTTGGACCCGAGCCGCGCCTCACCCCAAATGACGTCGACCTTGTTTTTCTTCAGCAGAAAGC
This sequence comes from Methylocystis sp. Sn-Cys, assembly GCF_016745395.1. Lineage (GTDB taxonomy): Bacteria > Pseudomonadota > Alphaproteobacteria > Rhizobiales > Beijerinckiaceae > Methylocystis > Methylocystis iwaonis. The sequence goes on along the minus strand of NZ_JAERVJ010000008.1, from coordinate 171,469 downwards.
CGACGCCAGCGTTGAGCCGCCCCGCCGCCTCGCGCGAATGCGCCACGATACGGGCCGCATCGAAGCCCGGTTCCGTGACCGTCACACCATAGCGCGCGCCCTCCTGCGCCAGCCGGTAGACCTCGGCCGAACGCAGCAGCGCCTTGGTCGGGATGCAACCCCAGTTGAGGCAAATGCCGCCGAGATGCTCGCGCTCGACGACCGCCGTCTTCAGCCCGAGCTGCGCCGCGCGTATGGCGGCGACATAGCCGCCCGGTCCGCCGCCGATGACGATGACATCATATGACTGGCTCATGCGGGCCCCGCTCGCTTCCGCCGCTTCGCCCAGTGTTAGCGGCGCGCGCGGTTTTAGTCGAGATGAAGGCCGTTACGTCGGCGGCGACGGGCGCCAGGAAGGAAAAGATCGGTGAAAAGGCGCCGATGATCTCGCGATGCCCCAGCCGCGGATAGAATCTCGTCTCGACCTCGCCGCCCGCCGCCCGCACGGCGGCCGCGAGATCATGCGTGTTGCGCGGCGTAACGGTTTTATCGACCTCTCCCGTCGCCAGCAGCAGCGGCGGCGCGTCGCGCGTCACATAGGCCATGGGCTGGGTCCGCCCCTTGTTTTCCGGCGGGCCGAAGACGCCGCGGAGCAAATCCGTGTCGATCTCGAAGTGATAGGGGCCGGCAAGGCCGATCACGCCGGCAAGGTCGGCGCGGCTATCGAGGCCCACGGCCGCAAGCCAGCGTTTTTCGAATGCGAGCATGGAGGCGATATGAGCCCCCGCCGAATGGCCCATGACAAAGAGCCGCCTTCGATCGGCGCCGAAGCGCGCCGCATGGTTATGGGTCCAGCAAAGCGCCTCGGCGGCGTCCTCGACAAACGCCGGAAAACGGGCGGCCGGATAGATGCTATAGTCGGGGACGACGGCGAGATAGCCCCGCGCGGCCAGCGACGCGCCGAGAAAGCGGTAAATCTCCTTGGCGCCGGAGGACCAGCTCCCGCCGTAGAGATAAAGGATGATGGCGCGGGGCGCCGCGAGGCTCGCCGGAAGATAGACGTCGAGCCGACGGCGCGGCCCCTCGCCATAAGGCATATCGGCGATCCGCCGATGATCCTGCAACCGCGCGGCGAGATCGACCGCCAGTCTCGGCGTCTCCCTCACCGCCTCTCCGAGGAATTTCGTCGATCTCAAAAGCGCCTGCGCCGGCATTTGGCCTCTATCTGAGTCTTTCGCCGCTGTAGCAAAAGATAGGACTCGCCGACGCAGGCGGGAGTGTCTTGTCCAACGCGCTAGTCATGGCGTTGGGGAGCAACTGGCCGCCGAACGGGGATCGGCCGCAATACGGGCGTCGCCGGGCCGGCGAAGGCGCCGCGCACGGCGTCCACCAATTTGGCCAAAGTCGCCGCGACTCCGTCTTTCTGCTTGCCTTTCATGAGTGTGACTCCTGTTCTCCTTTCCAGGGAGGAGCAACACCCGAAGAAGCCGGATTGATCCAGGTAAATTTGGAATAAATCAAAAAAGCGCCCGCCGTCGAACGGCGAGCGCTTCAATAAATCTTGTATGATCAGAAGGTTAGGCAGCCTGCGGCAGCGCCGCCTTGGCCTGCGCCACGATGGCCGCGAAAGCCTCGGGCTTCTCGATGGCGAGCTGCGACAGAACCTTGCGGTCGACGATCACGCCAGCCTTGGCGAGGCCGTCGATGAAGCGCGAATAGGTCAGGCCATGCTCACGCACGGCGGCGTTGAGGCGCTGAATCCACAGCGCGCGGAAGGTGCGCTTCTTGGCCTTGCGGTCGCGCGTGGCGTATTGCATCGAGCGATCGACGGCCGCCTTGGCGGTGCGGATCGTATTCTTGCGGCGGCCGTAGAAGCCCTTGGCGGCCTTCAGCGTTTTCTTGTGCTTGGCGTGGGACGTAACGCCCCGTTTGACGCGAGCCATGACGAAACTCCTTCAGAATTCTGCGTGTATAGGGGACGATTAGGCGTTCGGCAGGAAGTATTTCTTGACGTTGTCGCCGTCGGTCTTGAACAGAACATTCGTCCCGCGCAGATTTCTGATCTGCTTGTTCGTGCGCTTGATCATGCCGTGGCGCTTGCCCTGCTGGGCATAGACCACCTTGCCGGTCCCGGTGACCTTGAAGCGCTTCTTTGCGCCGGATTTCGTCTTCAGCTTGGGCATTTTGCTCTCCTGGGCCTTGGCCCTGTTGTTTTTCGCGCCGGCTGAGCCAACGCGCTTCGCGCGAGCGAAAGAACCGCCACGGCAGCCCATCACTGGCCGGGCGGTTCGGAAGCGCGGCTTATAAAGCGAAACCAGCCGGACTTGCAAGAGCGTTGGACCGGAGCCGTTCCTGCGACATATTGAGCGATGGCCCTCTCTCCCGCGTCGGCCAAAAATAATAGCGAGGAAACACCGGGATTTTCAGCATGAACTTTCACGCGCCTTCGTCCGAATCGTCCGCCGCCGCCTGCCCTGTGAGTTCCCACAATGAATGGGACCCGCTGGAGGAAATCATCGTCGGACGCCTCGAAGGGTCGACCATCCCCTCCAACCACCCGGTCGTCACTTGCAACATCCCCGGCATGGCGGCGCGCGCCCAGTCCCTGGCGGCGGGCTTCCGCTTTCCCAAATTCATGGTCGAGCCCGCCCAGGAGGAGCTCGATCATTTCATCGAGGTGCTCGAATCGCTCGGCGTCACCGTCACGCGCCCCGAGCCCTTCGATCACCACGCGAAATTCGCGACACCCTATTGGTCCTCGCGCGGCTTCTGCAATTCCTGCCCGCGCGATTCGATGCTGGTCATTGGCGACGAGATTCTCGAAACGCCCATGGCCTGGCCCTGCCGCTATTTCGAAACGCACTCTTACCGCCCCATCCTCAAGGACTATTTCCGCCGCGGCGCGCGTTGGACCTCGGCGCCGAAGCCGCAACTCACCGACGCGCTGTTCGATCCGAATTTCGAATTGCCGAAAAAGGGCGAGCCGATCCGCTATATTCTCACCGAATTCGAACCGGTGTTCGACGCGGCCGACTTCTTCCGCTGCGGGCGGGATATTTTCGTCACCCGCTCAAATGTGACGAACAAGATGGGCGTCGACTGGCTGCGCCGGCATTTGGGCGAAGGCTATCGCATTCACGAGATCAAAAGCCGCTGCCCCAACCCGATGCATATCGACACGACCATCTTGCCACTCGGCCCCGGCAAGCTCCTCATCAATCCGGAATATATTCACCCCGACGAGCTGCCGGACATTCTCAAGAAATGGGACATACTCGTCGCGCCGGACCCGACGCCGATCGACGACCGCATTCTCGCCATCACCTCCATGTGCGGCAAATGGCTGAGCATGAATATTCTGATGATTGACGAGAAGCGCATGATCGTCGATCCGCATCACGTCAATATGCTGCGGCAGGTCGAGAAATGGGGCTTCGAGCCGATTCCCGTTCCCTTCCTGCATTATGCGGCGTTCGGCGGGGCCTACCATTGCGCGACGCTCGACGTGCGCCGGCGTGGAACGCTGGAGAGCTATTTTTAGTTCACGCCGCTCAATCTGAGCCCGACCATGCCGATGACGATCAAGGCGAAGGACGCCAGCCGCATCGGGGTGGCGGGCTCGCCTAAGAAAAACACGCCGACGACCGCCACGGCCGCGATGCTGCCGCCGGTCCACACGGCATAGGCTGTCCCCGCCGGTATCGTCTTTATCGCGACGCCCAAACAGCCAACGCTCGCGACCATGAAAAACAGCATGATCACCGTCGGCCACAGGCGCGTGAAGCCGTCGGCGTATTTCATGCCGACGAGCCAGCCCACCTCGCAAAGGCTTCCGATCAAGAGGATGATCCAGGCCATCTACAATTCCTTCCAACACAGAATGCGATTGCCTTGTTGGCGCTCCAGCCAGCGGCGTCAAGCGGGCGGCGCGCGCCCAGCCCGCTTGTTTGAATTACGCGCGCGAGCCCCAACATAAGTTGGAAAGGAATTTGCCGGACGAGTCGGCAGGGAGGTCCGTTATGCGCAAGATCATCGGGGTCCTTGCCGCGCCCGAGACCATGCATTGGGTCGGCGACGGCTTTCCGGTGCGCACGCTTTTCTCGCATCAACGGCGCGAGGCGCTGATGAGCCCTTTCCTCCTGCTGGATTACGCCGGTCCTGTGCATTTCGAGCCAACCGAGCGGCGTCTCGGCGTCGGGCTGCATCCGCATCGCGGCTTCGAGACGGTGACGATCGTCTATGACGGCGCAGTCGCGCATCGCGACTCGACCGGCGCGGGCGGGCTTATCGGGCCTGGCGACGTGCAGTGGATGACAGCCGGCGCGGGCGTCCTGCATGAGGAATATCATGCCGATGATTTCGCCCGAACAGGCGGGCGCTTCGAAATCGTTCAGCTATGGGTCAATCTGCCGGCGCACCTGAAGATGACGGCCCCGCGTTACCAGGCGCTATCCGCCGGCGATATTCCGAATGTGGCGCTGCACAAGGGCGCCGGCGTCGCGCGCGTCATCGCCGGGGAGCTTCAGGGCGCGACCGGGCCCGCGCGCACGGCGACGCCGATGAACATTTGGGACGTCCGCATCAAGGAAGGCGGGACCGCCGCCTTTTCCTTGCCCGAGGGGCATAATCTTGTCGTCGTCGCGCTCGACGGGCCGGTTGTCGTCGATGGCCAAGCGCATGTGCGCGCTGGAGAGACGATCATCTTCGAGCGCGCGGGCGGCGACGTCATCTTCTCCGCGCAAGCGGATACGAAACTCCTGCTGCTCAGCGGCGAACCGATCCACGAGCCGGTCGTGCAGGAGGGGCCTTTCGTGATGAACACGCGGGCGGAGATCGAGCAAGCGATCGCGGATTATCGCGCGGGGCGTTTTGGAGCGGCGGCGCCGTAAGGCGCGTGAGCGGGGCGCGTCTCCACCGGTCTACCCGCCGCGGCGTTCGACGCCGCATGGCGTAAGCCGGAGCTCCTCGATCGTTGCGGCGAGCACGGCGAAATCGACCGGTTTGGTGAGAAAGCCGTCGACGCCGGCGGCGCGGGCCGCGCGCTCGTCCTCCGCCTGCGCGCTCGCCGTCAAGGCAAGGATCGGCGTGCGCGGCGCCCGGGCGCGCGCTTCGGCCTCACGGATTCGCCGCGTCGCTTCGCGCCCGTCGAGTTCGGGCATGAAGAGATCCATAATGACGACGTCATAGCGGCCGGCCGAACCTGCTTCGATCGCCGCCGTCACAAGCGCGACCGCCTCGGCGCCAGTATGGGCGCGGGTCGCCGCCGCGCCGAGCTTCGCGAGATGCCGCGAGAGAATCAGGGCGTTGACGTCATTGTCCTCGGCAATGAGCGCCCTCGCGCCCTCGAGCGCGCGGATCGGCTGCGCTGCGGCAGGCGCTGGCGCATCGGCCCGCTCTTTGGACAGCCGCGCGACGAGCGAGGCGCTGCGCACGGGCTTGACGAGCCAGCCGTCGAAATCGCGTAGCGCCGCTTCGCCGAAGGCCCGCCGCTCCAAGGGCGAGAAGAGGAGAAACCGGCGCCGCACGCCTGCCGCGCGCGCCGCCGCCGCAAGTTGCGCGACATCCTCCGATCCCAGCGCGCAATCGACGATGATCGCCTCATATGGCGCAGCCGCTGAGATAAGCGTCAGCCCCGCCTGCAGATTTGCGGCAACCTCGGCAATGCCGCCCGCCGACCTCAGGCTCTCAGCGAGAAACGGCGCTTCGAACGAGCTGTCGTCGACGAGCAGAACCCGCAGACCGGCAAGCGGCCTCGACGGCGTTTCCGGAGCGCTTATTGAGATCGGCAACGTGAAGGCGAAGGTCGACCCATTGCTCGACGTCTGCGCGAGCGACAGCGCGCCGCCCATCAGGCTTACGAGACGGCGGGAAATGGCGAGCCCCAATCCCGTCCCGCCCTGGCGGCGCGTCGCGGAGGCGTCGCCCTGCTCGAATTCCTCGAAGATCGCCTCGCGCGCGGACTCGGGAACGCCCGGCCCCGTATCGCGCACGTCGATTCGCAATAAGGCGCCGTCACGCGCAACCCGCACGCCGACGCCGCCGCGCACGGTGAAGTTGATGGCGTTGCCGATAAGATTGACCAGCACCTGTCGCAGCCGCGAGGGATCGCCCTCGATCATTCGCGGCGCATCCTGCTCGACAACGCTTGCGATCTCCAACCCTTTGGCGAAAGCGCGCGGCGCCAGCAGCTCGACGACGCCCTCGACGAGCGGCGCCAATGCAAAGGTCTCGCGGCGCAAGTCCAATTTGCCGGCTTCGATCTTGGAGAAGTCGAGGATGTCGTCGATGAGCTGAGCAAGCGACCGGCTGGAATCGCCGATAGCCTCGACGTAGCTCGCCTGCTCCGCGTCGAGCCGCGTCATCGCAAGAAGCTGCGCGAGCCCCATCACCCCATTGAGGGGCGTGCGAATTTCGTGGCTGACGGTCGCAAGAAAGCGGGATTTGGCCAGACTCGCGGCCTCGGCCTTATCGCGCTCGGCCGCCGCGGCGCGCAGCTCCCAGATTTCATCCCGCAGCTTTTCGAGCTCCGCCTCGCGCACGCCGCGCTGGCTCCTGCGCAAGGCGCCGAAAACCGCGCCCCCGAGCAGCGCCACAGCGGCGATGAGAGCCACAATCTCCACAGCGCTCATGCCGCGACCCGCCGCGCCGCCAGACCCGCACGATAGGAGAGCGCCTCGGCAAGATGCGCGCGCGCAATCCGTTCGGCGCCATCGAGATCGGCGATGGTGCGGGCGAGTTTCAATACGCGATGGAAGCCGCGCGCGCTCAGGGCGAAACGATCCGACGCGTCCCGGATCAGCGCAGTCCCCGGGCCGTCGAGCTGCGCCACCCGCTCGATGACCGACGCAGGCGCAGCGGCGTTGGCGAGGACGCCCGGCAGTCCCAACGCCTCGTAACGCTCCCGCTGCAAGGCGCGGGCGCGAGCGACGCGCGCCGCGACCTCGCGCGAGCCTTCGGCCGGCGGCGGCAGGACAAGATCGGCGGCGCTGACAGCGGGCGCCTCGATTTGGAGATCGAAACGGTCGAGCAGCGGCCCGGACAGACGCGCCTGATATTGCGCCACGCACCGTTCATTGGGCTGCCGGCGGCAGGCGAAGCCGGGATCGAGCGCGTGGCCGCAACGGCAGGGGTTCATCGCCGCGACAAGCTGGAAACGCGCGGGATAAACCGCCCGATGATTGGCGCGCGCGATGGCGACCTCGCCAGTTTCGAGCGGCTGGCGCAGACTGTCGAGAACCTGCGGCTGGAACTCCGGCAATTCGTCGAGGAAGAGCACGCCATTGTGGGCGAGCGAAATTTCGCCGGGCTTCGCGTGGGTTCCGCCGCCGACGAGAGCGGCCATGGAAGCGGAATGATGCGGCGCGCGAAACGGCCGCCGGTCGGTCAGCTCGCCGCCGGCGATCTGCCCCGCCACCGAATGGATCATGGAGACTTCGAGCAGCTCGCGCGGCGTCAGCGGCGGCAGGATCGACGGGAGCCTTGCGGCGAGCATGGATTTGCCCGCCCCCGGCGGCCCGCTCATCAGCAGATTGTGGCCTCCAGCCGCGGCGATTTCCAACGCCCGCTTGGCGCTCTCCTGCCCTTTGATGTCGGCAAGATCGGGAAGATCGGCGGCCCGTGCGCGCACCGCCGGCTCGGGCCGGGCCAAGACCTGCGTTCCTTTGACATGATTGACGAGCTGAATGAGCGAGCGCGGCGCGAGCACCTCCATCTCTCCGGAGGCCCAGGCGGCTTCCGGCCCGCATTCCTTGGGGCAAATCAGCCCCTGCCCCCGCGCATTGGCCGCCACCGCGGCCGGGAGCACGCCGGCGACAGGCGTCAGCGTCCCGTCGAGCGCGAGCTCGCCGAGGACGACAAAGCCTTCCAGCGCATCGGCCGGGATCGCGCCAATGGCCGCCATCACCCCCAGCGCGATAGGCAGATCATAATGGCTGCCCTCCTTGGGCATGTCGGCGGGAGCGAGATTTACGGTGATGCGCCTGGCGGGCAGGGCGAGGCCGGAGGCGATGAGCGCCGCCCGCACCCGCTCACGCGATTCGGCGACAGCCTTGTCGCCGAGGCCCACGACATTGAAGACGACCGAGCCGGGCGCAATCTGGACCTGGACGTCCACCGGGCGCGCTTCGACGCCTTCGAAAGCGACCGTCGCCACCCTGACCGCCATAGCAATGCTCCCAGAAAACCACCGGCCGCCTGAAACAGAGCTAAATTAACTTTCGGGGCTTGATCGCGCAAGAACAATATACGAACATTCGAGCGCTCGCTCGTAAGCTTGCCGCATTGTCAAATATGTTTAGGCTCCCTGGCGTTTCGGAGAGCCCGAGGAGGAGGCCGATGAAGAGATTATCGACAAGCCGCGCCGCCGCTAAGTTTTTGGCGGCGACGCTTGTTATCGGAGCGCTCGGCGCGGCGGCGCCGGCTCAGGCGGCGCGATGCGGCAATGGCGCGGGCGGCTTCGAGGCGTGGAAACAGGCGTTCGCCGAGGAAGCGCGCGGGCGCGTCGGCGCCGCGGGCATCGACGCCCTCATGGACACCCATTACAACTCCCCGACGATCGGCGCGGATCGCGGCCAGAAGAGCTTTCATCTCTCGCTGGAAGCCTTCATGACGAAGCGCGGCGCCTCGGCCATTGTCGCGCGCGGACGCCAGCTCAAACATTCGCAGGCCGCGCTCTTCTCCTCGATCCAGAGCCGCTATGGCGTGCCGCCGGGCCCGCTTTTGGCGATTTGGGGCATGGAGACGGGTTTCGGCGCGGTGCATGGCAATCAGCACGCGCTCTCCGCCGTGGCGACGCTCGCCTATGACTGCCGGCGGTCGGACTATTTCACAGATCAGCTCTACGCCGCCCTCGAGCTGATCGACAATGGGAGACTGTCCGCCAGCGCCCGCGGCTCCATGCATGGCGAGATTGGCCAGACGCAGTTTCTGCCCAAGAACATTCTGCAATATGGCGTCGGCAATCTGGACAACGCCTCGGCGGCGCTGATGTCCACGGCGAATTTCCTGCACGCGCATGGCTGGCGCGCGGGGGCGGGCTATCAGCCGGGAGAGCCCAATTTCGAGGCGATCCAGGCATGGAACGCCGCCTCGGTTTATGAAAGAGCCATCGCCATCATCGGCCGCCAAATCGACGGCGGCGGCGAATAGCTCGATTTGCTAAGTCCGCCGTTTGGAAAACGGCGGACTTACATGATGACGGCCTATTCTGCGGCGGTGCTGTATCTGTCGGTCTCGTCCCGTTCCTCGGCTTTTTCTCCGTCGGTCTCGGCCGCCTCTTCTTCAACCGTCTCTCGGGACGGGTCCGCGTCCGGGTCGGGGCCGTCGATCGGCGGCAGCGGCGGCGTCTTGAAAGCCGCGGCGGCGGTGGCGATCTGCGGCGGCGGCTTGCGGCCGCGATGCACGAGATAAATGAGGAAAGCGGCGACGACGCCAAGGCCAAGCGTCAGATAGATCGGCAGATCGCGCATAAAAGTGCGATCGACCGAGAAAGGAAAGCGCGACACCCATTGCTCGCCGTGGTCGCCGGTCACGGTCACGATGCCGACGAAATAGCCGCCCTCCTTGAAGGTGTGCTCGAAATTCACCGTACCGGTTGGATAGAGCTTGGGCGGCTGGTAGGCGACGGTCGCCGCCTCGAGATTCTCGTTCTCTTTTTCCGGGCCGCCCACGTCCTTGACGATACGTATCTCGATCTTCATGTCGCGGAGCTCTTGCTGCTCCGCGTCGAGCACCATGATGATCGGGCCGGTCGCGGGGATGTCCTCGCAGAACTCGTTTTTCGAGGCCTCGGGCAAATAGCCCGTGAAGTTCATGACGTCGGGGCCGATGTACAGCCGGCAGCGGCCTTCGGCGGCGCCCAGGCGCCCATGCGCCTCTGCCGGCGCGGCGAAGAGCCCTGTGAAAGCCAGAGCGCCGGCGGCCGCAAAAGTTCTGAGCAGCCTCATGTAGCTATGAAACGACGTCGGCGCGTCATCACTCATCTTCTCCTCCTGGTCCTCGTGCGGCAAAGACACGCGACTCCCGGGACATCCGCATTGCGCCGCGCAATCCCGCCGCTCCGGCGGGAAGCCGGGCGACGCCCTTCCCTCGATGTTAGCGTAATCCGTTTGAACGGCAAGGGTGCGACAATCAGTCATCTATGCGGCTTCGCACCATGGCTGGCCGCGCGTTTTTCCCCTCGAAACCGCCTGGACGCCCGGGGGCGCAGGGGAAGTCGAGGGCTCCTGGCACGGCGCTTGCGCCTTTCGCAACCGCACAAAAAAAAGCCCGAACCGGCGGCGCAGCCGTCATTGCGGGGCAAAGCGACGAAGCGATCGGGAGTTGCGACGCGGCCCTGATCGCTCGCAATGACGGATCCGGGGCGTTTCCTGGCGAGCGGCGGGACGCCAAGCCTGTTCTCTACTTTCCATTAATCCTCGCGCCACCTTAACAAGAGTTCATCCAGGCGCGCCTTGCCACCCAAATCGGGCCAAGCCATATTGCACTCAGCCATAATGGTTGAGGCTACGAGCGATGGTCGGAAATCCGTCCGCGCCGGCCTTGGGAGATCGAGAGGATCGCTATGTCATATTACGACCGCAACTCGAACTTCGGCTACGGCCGCGGGGTCGCCCGGTCGACCACGGCCGAGATCGACGAAGGCCTGCGCGGCTATATGCTGGGCGTCTACAATTACATGACGCTGGGCCTCGCCGTGACCGGCCTCGTGGCGCTGGGCACCTATATGCTCGCGGAGCCGCAATTCGTCGGCGGCAAGCTGGTGGCTCTGTCGTCCTTCGGCCAGGCGCTCTATCTCTCGCCGCTGCGCTGGGTGGTGATGCTATCGCCGCTCGCTTTCGTCTTCCTGATCGGCGCGCGCGCCCAGACCATGTCGGCGGCGACGGCGCGTAACCTGTTCCTCGCCTTCTCGGCGTTGATGGGCCTGTCGATGTCGTCGATCCTGCTGGTCTACACCGGCGTTTCGGTCGCCCGCGTCTTCTTCATCACGGCGGCGGCCTTCGGCGGCCTCAGCATCTACGGCTATATAACGAAGCGCGACCTCTCGGCCTTCGGCTCCTTCCTGGTCATGGGCGTGTGGGGGCTCGTTATCGCCGGCCTCGTCAATTTGTTCCTGCACTCCAGCGGCCTTCAGTTCGCGCTGTCGATCCTGTCGGTGCTGATCTTCTCGGGCCTCACCGCCTGGGACACGCAGAACATCAAGGACATGTATTACGAGGGCGATGGTTACGAAGTAGCGCAGAAAAAGAGCGTCTTCGGCGCGCTGTCGCTCTACCTCGACTTCATCAACATGTTCCAGTCGCTGCTGTATCTCTTCGGTCAGCGCAACGACTGACGCTTTGAGGCGGCCTAAGCCCGATCCGGAGAAGCCCCGCGCGAGCGGGGCTTTTTTATTGGCCTATTCCGCGCCGACGATGCGCAGCCCCTTGTCGAGCACGCGCAAAACGCGCGCGAGGTCGTGCCCACGCCGCATAACGAGCCCGCCGGCGGCGATCACCGCATAGGCCCCCTGCTTGCGCGCCAGCTCAGGATTTTTTTCGATTCGATATAGCGGCGCTTCGCTGGTCCGCCGGAAAATCGAGAAAACCGCCTTGGCGGGCGTGAAGTCCAGCGCGTAATCGCGCCACTCGCCGGCGGCGACCTTGGCGCCGTAGAGATTGAACAGGGCGTTGAGCTCGCGCCGGTCGAACGAGACCTGCGCCGCCGCCCGGTTCTCCGCCCCCTTCGCGTGGTCCCCCTGCCCCGAGCGTCCGGAGCCGCCCACCACCACAAAGGCTGGGCGGGAACGGCTGGGCTCCGTCGTCTCCGACTCCGCCATGCATGTTCTCCAAGCTTGCCATTATGTTCGCGCGATGCGGGCTGCGGGGCAAGCGTTGTTTGTCATCGACGCGACATATTAAAGGGCTTCCGCGCCTTAACCTCGGCACCTACAGTCATTAATCACAATTTAGCCTGCATTGGGCCCCTTGCGCGTCAAACGGCTAGCCCAATATTTCTTCTCATTGCCGCGACCGGCTTCGGCGCGCTTTTCCGGTTTTCGTCAGCCCCCCAGCCCCCCGGGATCGCGCGTTCTCAAGTCGCAACAGGTCCGGTGATGACGGGCCGGCCGGGAGAAATCCCGCGCCGGCCCTGTCTTTTGACCGCTGTCCCCTTGCAATTTTTGGACAAATGCCAAACTCAAGCAGCGCGCCGCAAGGCCGCCCTTTTTGCCTTTTTAATCAGGACTCCCGCGCCGGAGCCTGACCGATTTGGAGCACTCATGACCAAAGACGCTGTTACTGCCGAAGCGCCGCAAGCCGCTCAGTTCGGCTTCGAAGCGGATGTCGCGCAGCTTCTCGAGCTAATGACGCATTCCGTCTATTCGGAACGCGAGGTTTTCCTTCGCGAGCTTATTTCGAACGCCGCCGACGCCTGCGAGAAGCTGCGCTACGAATCACTCTCCGACGAGAGGCTCGCGGCCGAGGCCGGCGCGCCGCTGGTCACCATCGCGCTCGATAAGGAAAAGCGCCAGCTCACCGTCGCCGACAATGGCGTCGGCATGTCGCATGACGAGCTTATCAGCGCGCTCGGCGCCATCGCCAATTCCGGCACGCGCGCCTTTTTGGATAAGCTCGGCCAGGAGGGCGCCGGGGAAGGCGCGTCGCTGATCGGTCGGTTCGGCGTCGGCTTTTATTCCGTCTTCATGGTCGCCGATCTGGTCGAGGTCGCCACGCGGCGCGCGGGCGATGACCAAGCCTGGCTCTGGTCGTCGCAAGGCAAGGGAACCTATTCGATTGCGCCGCTCGCGCTCGACGACGCGCCCAAGGTCGGCGCGCGCGTGACGCTGCATCTCAACGCTGAATCCGACGAATTTCTCGAGCCCTGGCGCATCGAGAACATCGTGCGCGAACATTCCGGCGCTGTCTCGACGCCGATCGACCTCATCGAGGAGCCTGGCAAGGAGCCGCGCCGAATCGCCGACGGTCAAGCGCTCTGGACCAAGCCGAAGTCGGAGATCACCGAGGAGCAGTACACGGACTTCTACCGACAGCTCTCGGGCTCCTTCGACGAGCCGGCGCTGACGGTGCATTGGCGCGCGGAGGGCCGCACCGAATATACGGTGCTCGCCTTCGTGCCTGGCTCGCGTCCGTTCGACCTCTTCGAGCCCTCCCGCAAGAGCAAGTCGAAGCTTTACGTGCGCCGCGTGCTCATCTCGCGCGACGTCGAGCTTCTGCCGGCCTGGCTACGCTTCGTGCGGCTCGTGGTCGATAGCGCGGACATTCCCCTCAATGTCTCGCGCGAGATGGTGCAAAAGAGCCCCGTCATCGCCTCGATCGGCAAGGCGGTCGCGACGCGTCTCCTCCAGGAGCTCAAAAAGCTTGCCGAGAACGAGCCCGAGAAATTCGCGACAGTGTGGGAAAACTTCGGCTCTGTGCTGAAAGAAGGCCTGCACGAAGACCCGAGCCGCCGCGACGATCTCTTCGCGATTGCACGGTTCACCTCGAACAAATCCGACGGCGAGACGCGCACGCTGAAAGATTACGTCGCCGACCTGCGCGAGAATCAGACAGCCATCTATTACATCACCGGCGACGACGCGAAGCGTCTGGCGACGAGTCCCCAGCTCGAAGGCTTCCGCGCGAGAGGCGTCGAGGTTCTGCTGCTCGACGACGCCGTGGACGCCTTCTGGGTGACGAACGCGCTCGGGTTCGACGGCAAGCCGTTCAAATCCGTGACTCAGGGCGCGGCGGACATCGACGCCATTGCCCTGCTCGACGAGAGCAAGGAGGAAACCCCGCCGGCCGCCGATGTGGGCGATCTCGTCGCCGCGCTCAAGGAGACCTTGTCGGACGCCGTCGAGGACGTGCGCGTCTCGACGCGGCTGACCGAAAGCGCCGCCTGTCTCGTTGCGTCCGAAAAGGGCCTCGACCGGCAGCTTGCGCGCATTCTCGCCGAAACCGGACAGAAGGGGCTTTTCGGCAAGCCGGTGCTGGAGATCAACGCCAAGCATCCCGCCGTCGCGGCGCTGGCGGCGAGCCTGCGTGAGAAGGGTCGAGAGGGCGCGGCCGATGGGCTGCATCTCCTGCTCGATCTCGCGCGCGTCGCCGACGGCGAGGCGCCTGTCGATCCGGCGGCCTTCGCCAAGCGTCTGTCGGCGCTGATCGCCAAGGTCGCATAGACATGGACATGCGCCGCGACCCAGCGCCATTCTCCGCCATCGAGAGGCAACCCTCGCGCGCGGAGGCCATTGCGCAGGTCGCGGCCTATCTGAGCGATAGCGGCGTGGAGGCCGCGCAAGCCCAGGACGACGCGCGGGCCTTGCTGCGCGCGGCGGCGGGGCTTTCGCGCCTGGAGCTGGCGATGTCTCCCCAGGCGCCAATTACCGACGACGAAGCCGACCGGCTTTCGCGACTGGCGGCGCGCCGCGCGGCGCGCGAGCCGGTCTCGCGCATTCTCGGGGAGCGCGGCTTCTGGACGCTCGACCTCGTCGTCTCTCCTCAAGTTCTCGACCCGCGCCCCGACACGGAGACGCTCGTCGAAACCGTTCTTGCGCTCCTCGACAAGCGCGACGCGCCGCTTTCTATTCTCGATCTCGGCGCAGGGTCGGGGGCGATCACCTGCGCTTTGTTGAGCGAATTGCCGGCGGCGCGCGCTATCGCGGTCGATCTCTCGCCTCATGCTTGCGCGGCGACGGCTGAAAATCTCGCGCGTTGCGGCTTCACGGACCGCGCCATCGTGGTGCGGGGAAGATGGGCCGAATCGCTCGCCGGTCCCTTCGACGTCATCGTCTCCAACCCGCCCTATGTGCGCGCCGGCGATATTTCCACCCTCGATCCGGAAGTCAGGCTCTATGATCCTGCGCTCGCGCTCGACGGCGGGCGGGACGGACTCGATTGCTACCGCGAGATTGTCGCAGATGTTGCGCGATTGCTGAAATCCGACGGACTTGTCGCATTCGAGGTCGGCTCGGATCAGGCGGTGAGCGTTGCTTCCCTCCTTGGCGCGAAGGGTTTCGCCATTGCGCGGGTGGGCAGAGACGCGGGCGGCCACGAGCGCGTCGTGGCCGCGCGTCCGGCTCAGCCGTAGACGTGACATATTCGCTACAGTGCACTCGATTTTAACCGTAGAACGCGACGCCGCACTTGGCTCGGGGGGATGCAGTCTCTATAGTCTGAACTATATCAGCTAAACGAAATCGAGATGGGGATCTCGACAATTCCGGGCCCGCCTCGCGAGCGACGCCTCAGGACAGGCCGGCAAAGGCTGGCGTGTAAGCTGCATGATCCCGGCGGAGTAAAACCACGCTGATCGTCACGGCGCGCCTCCTTTGAAGATGCGCGGCCATCGATGTCCGCTTGGTTGACATGTTAGGCGACCGCGCCGAGAGGCCAGGCGAGTCGCCGAGCGATACAGGGAATCGCGCAGGGCCAAGCGGCAGCAACAGGATCGATGACGGCGCGGTCAATGGCCGGCCTCCGATCCGTCGATACGCAGCGCCTGCGGAGCGATCCAAACGAACTTCCTTCGGCGGAAGGAACGGCATGGCGCGACCTGCCATTTGCATCATTTGCGCATGAATTGCGCGAAGCTTTCGGGGGAATTATGAGACCAGGACAAAACAAGAGAATGCGGGGGCGCAGCGGCCGGAAAGGGCCGAACCCACTGACGCGCTCTTACGAGTCGAACGGTCCAGACGTCAAAATCCGCGGCACCGCCCAGCATATCGCCGAGAAATATTTGCAGCTCGCGCGCGACGCGCAGTCGTCTGGCGACACGATCATGGCCGAGAGCCTGCTGCAGCACGCCGAGCATTATTTCCGCCTCATCGCCGCCGCGCAGCTCGCGCAGCAGCAGGCAAGCGGCTACGGCCGCCCGCCAATGGAGGCGGAAGTCGAGCTGGAGGACGACGACGATTTCGCCGCCCTGCCCGATCGCTTCGCGCCGCTCTCCGAGCGCTTGCCGCAGCCGGTTTATCAAGGGCAGCCGCAGCAGCAGCCTTTCGCGCCGCAGCAGCCACAGCCGCAACCCCATTACGCGCAGCAGCAACCCCAGCCGCAGCCCTATGAGGAGCGGCCGATCGGAGAAATGCGCGCAGAGCGGCCGGAACGCCCGGAGCGGCCCGAACGGCCCGAGCGTGCGGATCGGCAAGAACGCATGGAGCGGCCAGAGCGGATGGAGCGGCCAGAGCGCGGCGAGCGACCGCCGCGGCCGGAGCGCCCGCCCTTCCGCGAGCGCAGCGCCGAGGGTGAGCCGCGTCGCTTCGAACGCGGCCGCGACCGCCGCTTCCAGCGACCCGAGGCCAGTGACGAACCGCCGCCCGGCCTGCCCTCCTTCATCACCGCGCCGCCCGCGCGCGCGCCTGTCGCCGCCGAGGGCGACGCCCCCGAAGCCGGTTTCGCGCCTGCCGAGCGCCCGCAGGCGCGCGAGCACGAGGGGGTGAATTTCCACCTCAATCCGCGCCGCCGCCGCCGTCCGCGCGCGCAGCTCGACGAAGCCGCCAGCGAAGCTCGCGAGGAAGCGACGCAGCCAACCGAGCTCCCGCTCGAGCCGGACCGTCTCTGAGCTTCATCGAAACCAAAAGAGCCGCCTCAGACCGAGGCGGCTCTTTTCTTTTTCAAAGGCGCATCAGCTCTACGAAATCCGTGAGACCAGTTCGGTGTCATTCCCGACGCTCGCGCAGCGAGTGATCGGGAATCCAGAGCAAAACCTGCGCTTTTGTGGCTCTGGATTCCCGATCGGGCCTTTGCCCCGTCGGGAATGACAAGCGCCAATGCGATCTATTCAAACGGAAACGGTATCAGAGGAGCGTCAGAGCATCGCCGACCGCCACGCGTCCGCCCTTTTCGACGCGGGCGTAGACGCCGCAGTCGACGTGGCCAAAATTCTTTCTCAGCGTCTGCACGACATCCATATCGCGCCGCCCCGTGCCGGGCTCGACGCCCGTCGCCGCGCAACGGTCGGTCATCTTCAGTACTGAAAGCGTCGCGTCGCCGATCTTCAGCGTGCGCCCCGGCCAAGCGGCTTCCGCCCAAGCGTCTGCGCCCTCGATATAGAGATTGCCGCGAAAGCGCAGCGGATCGACGCGGGTCCCTTGCGCCTTCTCGATCTCTGCAACGCTTGCGAGATTGATGAGCGAGACGAAGCCCGATTTGGAATCGGTGAACCGAAAACCTTCGGGCGCCTCTAGCAGCTTCACCGGCCCGCGAATTTGCGCGTCATCGACATATGCGCTCAGAAACGCCTCGATTGCGGCGCGCCCCTCTGACGTGCGCAGATTGGCGCGCACCGCCTCACGGCCACCCTCCGAGATCGCGAGCGTTCCGCTCTCTTCGTCGTAGCGGGTGGCAAGCCCAGCGAGGGCGCCATTCTTCATGAGCATGAGAAACTTGATCTTGGGCTGATGCTCCGGCGCGGCCGGGTCGAAACCCGAAGGCCCGTTCTCCAACGCGAAGAGCCGGTCGCAGGGGAAATAACCATCCGTCGGGAGATCGGCGGCGCGCAGCGGCTCCGGCGAGAGGCCCTTGACTGGATAGCGGTAGAGTTGGGCGAGGCGCATGACGACTCCGGCGCATGAAAACCGGCCGCAAGTCACGGCGAAGAGGCGCCGTTGTCAAGCGCAGCTCGCGGCGTCGGGCTCGCAATCTCCAGCTCCGGCAGCGGGATTGCGCTCTCGAACCGGCGAACCAGATAGCATCGAGCGAGCGTAGGGACGAATGCGTGAAGTCCCTGCGCGAAACTCCGCCTTTGCATTGGAGCTTGCCATGAAGGTGAAGGACGTGATGCACCAGGGCGTCGAATGGGTTTCGCCCGACACGCCGGTCGCAGAAGTGGCGAAAAAGATGCGCGAGCACGACGTCGGCGCAATCCCGGTTGGCGAAAACGATCGCCTTGTCGGCATGGTCACCGACCGCGACATCACCATCAGAGCCGTCGCCGAAGACAAGGATATTTCCAAGCTCTCCGTACGCGAGGTCATGACGAGCGGCATCATCTATTGCCGCGATACGGAGGATGTCGGCGACGCGATAAGGATCATGGAAAGCAAGCAAATCCGACGGCTTCCAGTGATCGACGAAAACAAACGCATGGTCGGAATCGTCGCTTTGGGCGACATCTCCCACGGCGGCTCGCGCGATCTCGCGGCGGAAGTAATGAAAGCCGTATCGGCGCATCACCGTTGACGCTCGATCGCGCATCTGCGGCGGGAGAGGCAGATATGATCACGCTCGAAGATATCGACGTCCGCCAGGCGCAATCCATCGCAACCCTTGCAAAGGCGGCGCGTGCGCGCCGCGATGAATTGCTCGGCAATGTCGCCGAGGAGGATCTCGGCGAAGCGCCGCCAGCGCGCGGCGAACATAACCCAACGGGGGCTCTCGGCTTCGAGCCCCTGCCTCCCGGCGCCCCGCAGATTGCTGCGCTGCGCGACGCGATGGCGGCTCTCTCTCCAGCAGCGCGCTTCGAGCTTTACGCCCTGATGCGCATTGGCCAGGGGCATCTTGCCGCCAAGGATTTGCGCGAGGGTGCAGCGGAGGCCGAGAGACTCGGCAATGAGACGATCAGCGCCTCGATGATGGAGGACGCCGATCTGCACGACCACATAACCAAGGCGCTCTACGAAGCCGACCTCTCGTGATATGGCATCTCATCGATTTGGTTCGGCGCCATTTCCGACGCTCGCGCCGTTTGAACACACAGGAAAACACTGCCGTCATTGCGAGGAGGCGGAGCCGACGAAGCAACCCAGGGCCGCATCGCTGTCCTGGATTGCTTCGCTTCGCTCGCAATGACGGGCGCTGGGCAAAACTAGCGCTCTCCTGGCTCTGGATTCCCGGTCGGGGGAATGACACGCGCGCGATCGAGCTGTTCAAACCGAAATGGTATCAGCCAGCATTCGGGAGATGGCGATCGAACCAATCTATCGCCAGGCTGACGACCGTCTCCAGCGTTCCGGGCTCCTCAAAAAGATGCGTAGCGCCCGGGACGATATCGAGGCGCTTCGCGCATTGCAGCATGAGCAGCGCCGATTGATTCAGTTGTATAACCAGATCGTCCAGGCCGCCAACGATCAACAGAGTCGGCGCCTTCACCAACGGTAGCGCTCTTTCGGCGAGATCAGGGCGACCGCCACGCGAGACCACCGCGCCAACCAGGGCGGGTCTTGCTGCTGCAGCAACCAAGGCCGCCGCGCCGCCGGTGCTTGCTCCAAAGAGGCCGATCGGCAATCCGTGCAAAGCCCGCTCGCGCGTCGCCCATTCGAGCGCTTCGACGACACGCTCGCCCAGTAAAGCGACATCGAAGACGTTACGGCGATCTTGCGCTTCTTCCTCGGTAAGAAGATCGAACAGCAAGCTTGCGAATCCGCGCTTGGACAGCTCCCCCGCGACAAAGTTGTTGCGTGGGCTCAACCTCGACGAACCGCTGCCATGGGCGAAAATGACGAGACCCTGCGGTTCACGCGGCTTACGCAGAACGCCTTCGAGACCTTGGCGACCGACGATGACCTCTTCCTTGATGACGCTCTCGGTCATGGCGCGCCTCCTGCGTTAAATTAGCCAATTAATGCACGACACGCAAAGGGCGACTGGCGCCTTTCCCTATGAACAGCTCGCACGGGACCTTGTCATTCCCCGCGGGCTGGAAGCCCGACCGGGGAACCAGAGCCACAAGAGCGCTATCGTTGATCTGGTCTCTTGCCGCAGGCGTCCCCGCTAAGCGGGCCGCCATTCGTAAGCTACTCGCTTACCGTTCAACGCCCTCACGCTACCGCGCGGGTGAGTAGCCGATGGCCGGAGCGGCCGCAGCGCAATGCGCTTTTGCTTCCCCGGCGCCAGATGAAACCAATTATCCTCCGGGAGAAATTCTTCACACTCTATGCAGACCGACTGCGCGAAAGAATCCACGGTCAACATCAGGGCAAAGCCCGCGCCGTCGAAAACAACCCCCGCTCGTAAGCCACATTCGGCGCGCGCTATGCCGAACCCAAGCGGGAAGTGAAATGCTTCCAACACATGGTCTGGATTGTCTTTCGGCCGGAACGCCGCGACAGTGACGTCATGCGACGGCGGTCCGAAATTATAGGCGAGCGCCGTGTCGAAGAACCCGCCCCAGAACGCAATGTCTCGAGTGACGCTCACCTGTCCCGGCGCCACTCTGATCGAGCGTGTCGCGTGCATGACAATGGTTCTTCCGTCGCGGTAGCAGGTCAGCGACGCGTCGCCTTCGAGCGTCTCGGGCCCGGCATTGACGAGGTGCAGATGAAGACCATTCACCCCTTCGTCTATCAGGAACGTCTGCGCCGGCGCAAAGGCGCGCTTCAACGCGTAATAGGAGGATTTCGGCAATCGGTCTGAATCGAGAACGCCCCACCCCGGCCCCGGCCAAAGATCCTTCAAGAACCAAACAAGCGCGCCACGCACCTCCGAACCGCAACGCCGCCACTCCGAGATGGTCGACGTCATCGTTTCGGCGACGCAAGCGCGTGCGAGGTCGAGATAGCGGTCAGGGTCGGACGCCCGCAGCCGCTCTGGCTCGCAGCCATAGAGAAGCCGCATATAGTGCTCGGTGACGTCCCTGAAATCCTGCAGCGCGCCCATGTCGCGCGGGATACGAGGCTCCCAGAGCGGCGACGCAATTTGCGCCGACCCGAAATTGCGCAGGATCGACGCCGTCTCCGGCGGACAGGAAAAACCGAGGCACTCGGTGGCAAAACGCACATTGGCGCGTCGGGCGTCATCGAGCGGGCGGCGATAGGCGCCGACGCCATAGTAGTGAGAAACGCCATAATCGGATTGGAAGGGCAAGGCGCCGCCGGAAGGCGAGTTCTCAACGTAAATCACGTCGGGCCTTTGCTGCCGCACCGCTTCCGGCAAAAGCTCCTCATACAATGGCGAACGCCATTTCGCCTCGGCAATCCCCATCATCGCGGCCTGCTGATAGACCTCGCTGCCCCCACAAGTCACCGCCAAAGACGGCGACGCCTCGACGCGGGAAAGAAACTCTGCGGCCTCACGCGCAACGCTCGCACGAAATTCAGGCGCGTCGATTGGGTAATCGAAGTTGGCGAAGGCGAAATCCTGCCACACCATGATCCCGAGTTCGTCGCACAGCTCGTAAAAGTCGTCGCTCTCGTAGTAGAGTATTCCAGGAACACGCAGCATATTCATGCCCGCGTCTCGCACCGCTTCAAGGAGCGGCGCAAGCGTCTGGCGTGAGCCGTCGAGACTGTGTGGATCCGCTCCCGTCCAGACGGCGCCGAGACAGACGAGCGGCGCGCCATTCACCGAGAGGGCGAAATCGGCGCCGTCTTCGCCACGCGAAAGGTCGACGCGGCGAAAGCCCGTGCGCCCGAGATCGACGCTAACGCCGCCGATCTCGGCGTGAACATCGTATAATTTCGGCGCGCCGATGCTGTGAGGAAACCAAGGCTCGTAAGCAACCAGCCGGAGTTCGGCGACGAGACGTCCCTCCCCTTGCTTTTCAAAAGCTACATGACGCTCGCCACAGAATAGCGTGCCCGAATCCACTTCGGGCGTGGCGACATCCACCTTGACCGCAAGTGTCGCGCCCCTCCTATCGACCTCGGCGCGAACCGCCGCGTCACGCAAACGCAACGGACCGTGCTCGATCAACTCGACAGCCCGATAAGGCCCGACCGGCGGCGTCGGCGGCGCAAATCCAGGTAGCCGTCCCAACGCCGTTGTCCGAATGTGCCTCAGCCCGCTGGGAACGATCATGCGCGGGCGCCAACGCGCGCGCCCCTTCTTCGTGTCTATCTCGCGCAGGACCGAGCGAAACCGGATGTGCAGATCGTGCTGTCCGGGCTGGATAGAACGAAT
This sequence comes from Methylocystis sp. Sn-Cys, assembly GCF_016745395.1. Classification (GTDB taxonomy): domain Bacteria; phylum Pseudomonadota; class Alphaproteobacteria; order Rhizobiales; family Beijerinckiaceae; genus Methylocystis; species Methylocystis iwaonis. Next base: position 149,675 of record NZ_JAERVJ010000008.1, on the reverse strand, counting down.
TGCCTCCCGAACGAACATATTGTCACTCGACAGCACCAGCGCTCCGTCCAGGAAAATCTCCGCGAGCGTCGCGAGCCCGTGAAACACGAGATCGGCTTCAACCTCATTCTCGAAGGACAGGCGGTACCAGCAGTCGATCCCGTCGAGCGGCGGCAGATGCTCGTAACGACAGCCTTGCTCGATCAAAGCTTGCGCGAGGACGCCGGGGACCTTGGCGGCGCGCCATACAGCATCCGATGGAATTACGTCAGGATGCGACCAGTCGCCGCCTTCGTCGATAAGAAATGACCAACCGTCTTCGAGCCGGCGCCGGCGTTCTCCTTGCACCGAAAGAACGCGCGCCACCTGTTATCTCGCGCCGTCGAGCGTGGCGAGGAGACCGGCGAAAAGGCGATCATAAGCAGCCGCCATTTCATTCAAGGCTTGCGTGGGATCGATCGCCCGTCGCCGGGTTGCCGCCCGCGCCACATTGAATTGCAGCGCCTTTGCCGCCGAGGAAAGCGCGCGGCACTCGGCGCTTTCTCGCGCGAATGCGCCATCGGGCCTCAGCCAGTTGAGATGACTGCCGAGCAGCTCGAAATTCGCGCCAAATTGCCGAAGCGTGTTGAAGGCGAAGACGTTGAAAAAAGCAGGCGGTCGCTGTTCGAGGTTTTGCCAGAGCTGCGGAAACGCAACCGCAAACGCGCTCACAGGATTGCGCTCCGGCCGACGCGCCAGATGCGCGCGAAGAAGCTGCTCTGCTTTTTTGCGAACATCCACCCCCCGCTCGGGTATCGCCTCGAAACGCGCAAACTCCGCATAAGGAAAAAGCGCATCTTCGCGCTTCTGCTCGGGCGCGCGGCCGAGCACGCCGAGGAAGTCGTCGTTCTCGAGCGCGAAGAGGCCGTCATTGTGGAAATAGAGCATTTGCGATTGCGCGACATCAAAGCCGACGATGCCGATCGTCGTCTTCGAATGTTCGCTGTGGTAGGAAATTCCGCGCGTGTCCGGCAGGTAAAAACTATCCACCTCGATGACGACAATGCGCCCGCGATGCAACTGCGTCTCGATATGATTTTCGAGGCTGTCGTAGAGAGCGAGCTCATCCACCCGCAAACCGTACAGAAAGTCGAGATCTGCATGCGACGGCTTGAAGAAAGTGAACTGATCGCCCTCGAAATCCTGACGAACCGTGAAGCCGAGCATAGCCTCGGGCGCGAAGCCATGCGTTGCAATCACCTCGATCCAGAGATCGACATAGCAATTGGTCTGAGGCCAGTCGCGTTCCGGGCGATGCAACGCGTGCGACACATAGCTCGCAGGCGAGACGCGCGGCGCTTCCTCAGAATTGGAGCGCGGCGCGAACTGAAGAAGGCCAGCCATCGGTGTCGAGCCCATGGTGTTTGAACAAGGCGAGCGCCAAGCGCTCCATTCCGAAACCCACGCACGCCGTATGCGCGACTTCATCGGCAGCCGTCTGGATGCCCCAGAGCGAACCAAAGTGGTCCTGATGGTAATTGAAGCTCTGGCAGGCCGTCGGCTTGTCGGCGTCTTCGATCGGAACAAGGAGTTCGAACTTCAGTCCGAGTTCACGCTGGCTGGAGGCCATCATGCGCCCGCTGCGACCAAAGAACGGATCGTTCGCGACGTCGATGTCGAATGGCAGGCCGAGCGCGCCTGCGAATTCCCGGCCGCGATCCAGCCAATCCTGCCGGAAGCTCGTGACAGTCTCCGGCGGGCCGATACGCACAAACTCCCGCATTCGAAACATCTGCATCCGCGCCGGGTCTTTCGACGGCTCGTGACGGAAGCAATAGGACTGCACGTCGAAAAGCAGGCCGCCTTCGGGTAGTTTACCGCGCTGGGCGACGATCGGATAAAGCGGGTAGCAAGCCGCGGGCGTCAGCGCGATCTCTGTCGCCTGTTGCCCGTCGGTCCATTTCTCGCCATTGTGAATCCGATCGAGCAGCAACAAGTGCTCGCGCTCGGATCCGGCAAAACTATGCACGGTCCCTGCGAGCTGGGGAAATGATTTCATGTAGCCGCTCTTTTGAAAGAGCGACAGATTCATCCCAGGCGGAAAGCGGATGACCTCGGCGCCGTCCTTAGCGCCGAAATTCGAGATAAGCGCGTCGATCCCCTCGATGACAGCCTCGAAGCGTCCGCCACGCGCATATAACCCATCGACGCCAGTCGCATGAAGAATGCCTTTGGCGAATAAGTTCTCGAGAAAACTGGAGCAAGCGCCACACATTTAAGAAAGCCTCGGATCGAGTCGATGGGCAAGCAGCATATTCGACAGGTTCTGATAGATCCGGTCGTTCGAGATCATGATCCGCGCCGAGAGCGCGTCCCGCATATGGCGGCCCACGCTGTGCGGACTGTCGTTCCGATAGCCCGAGATCCCGGTGATCAACAGCGCGTGATTGATGATGTCGATCGCCGTTTCAGAGGCAAAAGTCTTTAGATTGTTGAATCGGACGCCGAAGCTCATCGAATTGAGGTCTTCGTGATTCTCCTGCGCACATTCGAAGCGGGCGAGACCTTCCTTGAGCGCTGCGCGCATCGCTTCGGCTTTCGTCGACGCCTCCGCCAAGCGCAATGCCCCGGGCGGCAGCCCGCCGCCACCCTTGCGCGCTTCTGCGCGAACGAAATTTTGAGCGCGCACGAGCGCGTCGACGGCGACGCCATACCACACCGAACCCCACAGAAGATGGGCTGTCGCCAGCATCGATTGCGCGGCGATTTCGGCGAAATCGGCGCCGAGAATCTGCTCGGTCGGGGCCTTGGCTGTCAGAATGAAGCTGTCACTACAAGTCCCGCGCATGCCGAGCGTATCCCATACGCCCGTGCGCGACAGCGTGTATTGATCTTTGGTGATGGCGGCCATGAGCTGGTCGGAGGCGGCCGCATCGGGCGCACGCCGCGCCGTGACCAAGATGGCGTCGGCTTGAGCGCCATAGGAGATCAAAGCGCCGCGCTTTTCGACGCGAAAATCGCTTCCCTCGCGCTCGAAGGCGCAAACGCTCGCGCGCATATTGCCGCCGACGCCGCCTTCAGTGGTGGCCGAAGCAAGAAGCAGTTGCTCGTCGCTGATGCGGCGCAGGAAGCGCTTCCCCCAATCGGTTTCGGCCCCATAAGAGACGAGGCTGGAAACCTTGATCTGATGCATGGCGAAGATCATGGCCGTCGACGCGCAATGCTGTCCCAGCGCGGAGCAAACCTCCGCGACTTCGGCAAGCCGCGCGCCGTCGCCGCCAAATTCTACCGGGATGAGGAGAGACAGCAGCCGCGCGTCTTTGAGAGCCGCAAAGGCTTCAAAGGGAAAACGCGCTACTCTGTCGACCTCCTCCGCATGGCGCGCAGCGACAGCGACGACGCTCGAAATACGGTCGAGCGGGGCGCTCATGCAGCGACGCCTTTACCTTTGAGCTCGGAGATGCAGCTCGCGATCATGTCGATCGACGCCCAGCTTTTTCGGTTGAGCATTCTATCCGGAAACTCGATGTCGAATTTCTCTTCGAGAGCAAGCATAAGTTGAACCGCTGCGAAGGAGGTCAGGCCGGCCGCGTAGAGGTCGGACGCTCCGGTGAGCGTATCGACTGACACAGCAAGGCGGCCATGTTCCTCAAGAGCCTGCCGAATGGCCTCGTTCATTTCCATTTCTCCGCCGATACGGACACACAAGTCCGCGTCGCAATGAATTGCTCGTCGTTTCCGGCGAGGATGTTACGACGCTTGTCTGAATGAACTCTTTATCGGATCGTCGAGTCGGGCGAGAAGATGATCTCGCAGCCAATCGACGCTTTCCTGCGTCGTCAGATTATGGTCGGCGTTTTGGATACGCGACCAAGTGACATTGTCATATGCCCGCAGACCGACGCAATTCTTGCCGAAATATTTGGTCAGCTCATCCTCTCCCAAATCTCCCGCGCTCGTCACGAAGGAGATCCGCGTTCCGCGCGCAGCCAATTCCGCCAATCGCTTCTGCGGTTCGTTCAAGAGCTTTTTGCCGACCAACGAGTGAATCAGCCACATCAATTTGTATTTGGCGGAATCTGCGATCCGCCCCAAAACAACCGAAAGCAGCTTGCGGATAGGCGCTTGGCCTTTGAGCAGCTTGATCAGCCCGTCGCGATCGAGCACGCGAGAGAAATATTCCGTATTGCTGCGAGAGTGATATTTTATCAATTCGCTGACCGAGCGCGCGGGGTCGCGGGCGAAGACCACGAGATTGATGATAATCGCTTGTTCGATCCGCGGGTCGCGGATGGCGGCGTGGAAGGCTTGATAGGCGCCGGAACATACGCCAATCACGGAGACTTTCCCCCTGCCTTGCCCCGCCAGCCAATCGACGGCGGCGAGAACATCCGCAGTTTGCGCCTGCGTGTATATTCTTTCGCCAAAGTCAATCGGCGCCGGGCAATCGCCAATCCCGGTCGTATCGATGCGAAGAGACGCAATCCCATGCGCCGCCAGAACGCGGGCATGGTCGACGGTCATGCGCCGCCAACCCGTGTGCGGATTGGCGCCGCAGTTGAGAAACAGCGCAACACTCTCGACGCGCGGAGTCAGCGGTTCGCAGAACACGCCGAACACATGACCGTTCGCCAGGTGTAGCGGCGTTTCCCGCCACGAAGGGCCCGCGAGCGGCTTGGCGGGTTGCGGCGCACGCGGCGTGGAATTAAAGGGGCGCGTTCGATCGCCGCTCCAAGCGAGCATGTGGTCGACAATGCCGGAAAAGACCTCGCGGGGATGCTCGGTGATCGTCGGATTGGAAACGAGCTCCTCGTAGCCAGTGTAGGGAACCTGCTCGACGGCCGCGCCAAGAAAGTTGAAATGGTTTGCGAGTTCCTGCTGGCTTTGAACGCGATCGACCAAAAGAACGCGAGGCGCCGGCAAGCTTTCCAACTCGAGGAAATTGAGTTTCTTGAGATCGCCGACGAACGAGGCCGGAAGCTCGAAGCCCAGCATGGTCAAAGACCCGTCGGCGCGGGCGGCGATGGAAACGCCAGCCGCATCTGCGAGCATAGTGGCGGAGACACTCAGCTCGCGAACATAAGCGCGCCCCTTGGAAAATGACGCAAGGAGAACGAGGCCTTCGACACGCGAGAGCTGTTGCGCCACAAGGATCGCGACGCCCGCGCCGAGGCCTTGACCAAGCACGATGATCCGGCGCGCTTGCGAGATATCCAGCAGCAAGGCGGCGGCCGCTTTGGCGGCGTCGATCCAATCGTCGAGGCGCCATGGCTCTGTCGAGGCGCCGAGTGAATCACAGACGCCCGGATAATCGAAGCGGAGCGTTGGAAAGCCGGCCGCGGCCAATTCGGCGGCCATTCGCCGCCAGCTTGCGCGAACGCATAATTCTTCATAGCCCCAGGCGCTGCACATCAGCACGGCGACATCGCCCCCGCCCGGATGGTAAAAGCCCGCGCAACCGGAGAAGGTGACAGGAATTCCCCCCTCGGTTGCGGCGCTGAAGGCAGTGGGGATCGTGGCGGTCAACTTTCAACCCCTTCGTAATATTCATCGAGCGCTGCGGGCGCCTCCAAACAGCCGAGAAGATACCAGAGCAGAGCCCCGGTTTTAATCGAATACATTGAATTGCTGATCATCAGCAATGCGATGATGTAAATTGCGGTAAACAGCCGATAGCGCCAGGCCACTTCATCCGAGACGGGGCGCAGCACGAATAAGCTCCAGAGGCCGATGCAGCCGAGCAGCCCGAATTTGGTGAGCGTGTAGGTATATCCTGAATCGGCGACAAAACGCGTCACCTGCACGAAGCCCATGGCCTCCCAAAAATCGAGATGCGAAAGCATCTGACCGGTCAGAAGAAGGCGACCGGCGAAACCATTGTCCCACGGCTTGTCGGGGTTGAGGAAGCCGTTTACGGCAAGAAGCAGAAGGACGCAGAAGGGCGCCAACAGGATCGGCAACCGTCCGATATACCGCGCCAGCGGATACAAGACGAAGCTCGTCAGCGACACCATCAGGCCGAAACGCGCGTCGGCGAGCACGAAAACGGCGGTGGCGGGTAGAAGCTTCATCGCCATGACGAGCGGACGCTCGACATTGCGCAATATGATCCACGAGAAGACAACCGCTCCAAAATTGCCGACCGAAACAGGCTCGAGGAAAATCGACGAAACACGGTGCGGGCCAAGGAACGGCAGGAGCGTGCGCCCCTCCGGCCGAATTCCGCTAGCGAAAAGTCCTGTTCCAGTGGTGTCCGCCGCGGCGGCGTCGACCGTCCCGCGCGCGACGTAATAGGCCAATATGTCGAAGAACTTCAGATAATACGGCAGGAACAAATATTCGCAGATGCCGACGACGAGCACTGTCCAGACGCATATATCGACAAGCCGGTCGCCTGCTTCCGGCGAACCGAGACGGCGGCCAAGAAACAAAAAAACGATCGGGATAAGAATATCCCGTATCGCCTTCATGTCCAACGCGCCTTGCAGGCTGCTCAAATAGAGCGCGAAGGACACATAGCCCGCGAGGACGGCGTATAAGGGCGGATTGTCTCTGAGGACCAGGAGTAAGGCGAGGCCAAGAAGCGCCATCTCCGACGCCATCACAATTGCGGCGCTGACCCCGAAAATCTTCGTGTTGACGAAGCACAGGATGAAATTGAACGTCAGCGCGCCGAAAACAATCCATCCCGCGAAGCTCGCCCCATAACGAGTCTCGGCGGTGCGTAGCCAGTCGAACGCGTCAGAGTGGCCGGCGCTCACGCCGCCGCCCTTTCGCTGACGAGCATGACGCAAGTTGAATCCGGATATTTCGGCCCGAGCCGATCCGATAGGCTCGCCATGTCGGAAGCACGCATATGGTCGCTGTCGACGAGCACGACCAGGCCGTCGGAAATCTCCCTGCAGGCGCGGTCCAGGTTCTCGTCGATGCCTGCGTCTATCAAGACAATGTCAGCGTCCTCTGTCCAAGGCTGAAGCGCTCGTTCGAGGCGCCCCGCCGTCAAAGAATTCCTGTTCCGGCCCGTTACGTCGCCCAGCCACAAGAATTCGAGCGCCCCGGGGCCAGGGCCGTAGATTGCAAAAGAAGCTTCGAATTCTTCGAACGGCGCCAATTCGAATGCGGCCAATTCGAACGGCTGCACACGGCGTTCCGCGCTCACCAAGCCTTCGCCAGCTTTGCGCCAAAAGGTGCTCGCCGCGCCCCCGTCGAGGTCGGTATCGACGACAAGGGCGCGTCGCTTGTCCAAAAGACAAGCGACGCCCAACTCGAACAATATCCTCGATTTCCGTAAATCACCGTCTAGCCCGGCGACACATATGATGCGCGCGCCATATCGTGGCGGTATGGAGAGAATCCAATCGAGCAACTGCTCCGATTGGACCTCTATCGCAGGAGGATCGCCGCGCCGGGAAGCCGCAGCGTTACCCATCGCGTCCCGGCGCGCAAACACCGCCTGCGCAACGACGGGCAGGCCAAGACGGTCTCCCAGCGAAGCGCCGGCGCCAGCATCCACGTTGTTGCTGGAAAGATCGCGCAGATAGCCGAGCGCCGATCCCAGACCCAGGCCGCAGATCAGCACGCCTCCAAGTATCAGCGGCAAGGGCGCGCCGCTGCGTTTCGACGCGGGCGTGGCTTCTGTAATGATGCGCGACGTCGAGCTGTCGACGTCCTGCGTTTCCTCGAGGTCTTTGGCGCGCGTCAAGGAGGATTGGTATAGCGCCCGCGTCGCCTCGAGGCCGCGCTCCAAGGCGCGCAAGCCGATTACCGATTCATTCTGGCGGTATGACTTCTGCTTGAGCTCCGTGAGGGTTTTCTCCAGCGCCGCTTCCTTCGCCTGCGCACGGCGGTAATCACTGAGCGCGGCGCCGACGAGCCGCGTCAGCTCGTCCTTGATCAATCCGCTCACCGTGCGCAACTGGCGGTTTACGTCGACGACGGCGGGATACTGAGCTCCGAACTGAGTTTCTAGCGCCGATTTCTGTTGCATGAGAGCGGCGTATTGCGCGCGCAATCCAATCAACACCTGCGAGGATTCGGCCTCGCTCAATTGGTCCGTCTCGGCGCGCGAGCGGCTCAGCCGCAACGCCTCCTCGTAGCGCGCATGCTGCGTCGCCGTCTGCGAGCGCGCCAGCCCGAGTTGATAGTTCACATCGTTGAGCTGCTGCTCCTCGGTGAGCTTGCCCGCCTGACCGGAGAGATCATGTTCGGATTTGTAGCGTTCGACCTTGACTTCCGCTTCCTGGACCTGCCGAGCCAATTGTTCGGCGCGTGTCTGTAACGCCAGCCCGGCGCGCTTGGCCGCCTCGGTGCGCGCATTGGCCTGTTGCGTGAAAAACGCCCGGCTGATGGCGTTCGCGAGGCGCGCCGAAAGCTGAGGGTCCGACGTCGTGACGACGACGTCGAGAATAAGCGCGCGTTCGCCGCGCACAACCTCGACGCTGTCGATCAACTTGGCTAACGCCGCTTCGCGCGCGTCGCCGCTCTTGGCGCCGAATTTGAAAAGCCTGCCGAAAAAGCCGGGCCCGGCAAAACGCGGGTCGTCAGCCAGATGCTCGCTATCGACGACGGAGCCGAGGACAGCCTTGGACAGGATGAGATAGCGGTACGTTTCGAGATCGAGCAGATTACTGTCGGCGCCCTGGGTTTGCGACGCCGAGTCCGTCTTGGAGACCGCAATTCCACGTGGATCGATCAGCAATTCCGCAGCCGAACGGTATTTCGCCGGCGCGACGAGGTAAAAGACGAGTCCGAGCGCCAAAGCGAGGGCCGTCGTCCCCCCGATCCATCGCGCACGGCGCCGAAGAAACTGAATCAATCGCGCCAAATCGAGGCGATCCTGCGGAAGCGCCCGCGTCCTGGCCTCGAGTTCCGGCCGAGCGCCGAACCTCCCGAGCTGCTTGACGCTTCTGGCCGACACGCGATTCATAAACCCGCTTTCCACGCGACGCCATAAAACCAGGCGTCGGTCGCTGGCCGCAATTTTAAGAACCAGCGGCTTAAAATTCCGCTAACCATATTCGGGGAACCTCACCCGCGTCGCCTCGCCTGAAAGGCGCCGAGCAATGGGGCCGCTCGTGCAGCCAGCCTGTTCGCGACCTTGCTCACCGCCTGGATGTCGCTCGGCGTCAGGGCGCGGAAAGCGAGGATCGCCACGACGTAAAGAATCGCGCCCGCGGGAATAGCAAGAAAGAGTGCAACAGGCTGCGGCCACAGAACAATGATGGCGCGCGCGGCGATCGCGCAGCCCAGCGCCGCGGCGGTAATTCGAAGGACGGCGCCGAGGGGAAATGGGCACTGCAGCCCTTTCTCGATGAAGATGAACGCCAGGATGGTTAACAATCCTTGCACAAAGGCCCGCGAGATCACCGCGCCCTCGAGACCGAAAAACGGAATGACCGTCATTCCGGCCAGGAGCGAGAACAGGACGCCGAGCAGGCCGACACGCACCAGAAAAGCGCCGCGCTCGACCGACATGAGAAACGTCGAGCTGACCGTCGAAATAGCGCCGAGGGCCTGCGCGCCAACAAGGATCGCCGCAGCCGGAGCAGCGTCGGAAAATGCGTCGCCGAAGAGCAGAGGCAAGATAACGGGCGTGATCGCCGCCATACCGAAACAGGCGGGAAGCAGAAGAAGACTCATAAATCGCACGGCCTGCGCATAGGCCTCTTTGAGGCCCGACTGATCCGAAACAGCGTGGCGTTCGGAGAAATAGGCGAGGAGGCCGCCGGTCATGAGCATCGGACCCTGCACGGCCAGGGCGCATAGCGTATAGGCGGCCGAGTAGAGTCCCGCCTCCCGCGCGCCCCGCCAATAATCCAGAAAGGCAAGCTCCACCCGCGACCAGACGATGGTCGAAATGACGCCGACGATCCAGCTATTGACGGCGAAGCGCCATGATCGGCGTTTCAGCTCGTCGGGCAAATCGACTTTGGCGCCGATTAACCGCAAAGCGACGCTCGCCGTCGCCATGCCGCCCACCGCATAACCGAGCAGCGCGCCTTCGGCGCCTCCCATAATAGCCCCCGTCGCCATCGCGATCAGTTGGATCGGGGCCCCAAGAGTCGTCAGCTTCGCAGCTCGGTCGAAGCGCTGCTCTCCCCGGAGCGTGGATAGGCCAAAATTGCCGATGGCCTGACACGCGAAGACAAATCCCACAACGAGCCAGATCGAATCCGGAGAGCTGGACAGAATGCTGAATCGCACATGGTCGCGCAGCCATTCGGCGCCGCCGACGCCCAGAGCGACGCATAGGCCGACGACGATCGCCGTCGTCAGCAACACCATTTTCAAAAAATAAGGAGCAAACGCGCGCGCCTCCAGGTTTTGTTCGCGCGCGTTCAACTCGGGAACAAAACGGGATACTGTGAGAGGCAGTCCCAGATCGGCGAAAGTCACGGCCGTCCCGGCAAGCCAGATTCCCATGCTGACAACGCCAGAACCGACGGGACCAAGCGTCCGCGCCACGATGACCATCCCAAGGAAGCTGCCCAGAGCCGAGCTGAGGCCGGCAATCGTGCCGAAGATCGAATTTCGCGCGAAACGGTCGAAGGACATAAAGTTTCGTTTACCTTTTCGTTTCGAATCCGCTTAGAACGCCGCGCTCATGCTCGAGCTCGAGATAGCCCGAAAACTCGGCGAACAAGTCGTCCCACGCTACGCGTAACCTCTTTACTGCGAGCACGGGCAAAAATTTCATCGAGCGGTCGCCCGTCGATGATCGAACCCGTCATCAGAGATCAAGGGCCACGCCATTCACTCACCCCTCTCTTCCTGCAGCGCAGTCGTGAACGCTATGTTACATATTTAATCTAAACTCCGGAATCTTGTTGGCGGACGGCTGAGGAAACGCACAATAAACTTGGTTGTTTACCAAGGTAACAAATGGAGCGCGATCAAATCCGCCATTAACGAAACCGTGCAATTTCGAGAGAATGTTCATGTTGCAGCGCGAATTGACGCCGTAAAAGGTAAAATCATTGCGGCGCGCGCCTGCCGGAAAGCGACAGAATCTTGCGATCAAAGCTCCACTTTTCCAATCCGTCTCGTCTCGAGTCCGCCACGCGAAAGCGCGCTTTGGCGCTCTTCTCGAGACTGTCCGCCATCGCCCTCGCGGCAAGCCTCGTCTTCGCGCCAAACGTCGCTCTCTGCGCGGATGCGTGGAAGACGGGCGTAAATCTGTCTGGCGCGGAGTTGAATCCAGGGCGCAACCGCCCAAACATCGATTACGTCCTGCCGACGACGCAACAGATCGACTATTTCACCGAGCGAGGATTGCTCACGTTCCGGATCCCCGTGCTGAGCAGCCGACTGTTCGTCAGCGATAAATCGATCGTGACCGAGGATTGGCGCGCCCTTGTCAGTTTGATCGATTATGCGGCGCGCAAGGGCGCCGACGTCATCATCGATCTCCATCAGTATGGCGCGATCGACTCACGGCTCATTGGCCGAGACGCTTCAGCGACACAAGAGTTCGCTGCCGTCTGGGGTGAGATCGCCGCGCGGTTACGCGGCCGTACCAACGTCGTTTTCGGTTTGATGAACGAGCCGCACGAACAATCGGCCGCCGAATGGTTGACCGGCGCCAACGCTGCAATCGCCGCCATTCGGAAGAGCGGCGCCCGTCAGCTTATCCTCGTTCCTGGCTCCTATTGGAGCGGCGCGCATTCCTGGACCAATACCGACAATGGCGCCGTCATGACGGGCGTCGTAGACCCAGGAGACAACTTCGCCTATGAGCTGCACCAATATCTCGACGCCGATAGCTCCGGCACATCGCCTCAGGCGAGTTTGGGCGCCGGCAAGGCGCGTTTGAAAGAGTTTACTGAATGGGCGCGCGCCCGCCACGCCAAGGCGTTTCTCGGGGAATTTGGATTCGCGGCGACGCCGGAAGCGTTGGCCGAAGGTCGTGCGATGCTCGACTTTATGGCGCAGAACCGCGACGTATGGATCGGTTGGGCTTATTGGGCGGCGGGCGCCTGGTGGGGCGACTATATGTTCTCGGTTGAACCAAAAGACGGCCACGATCGGCCGCAGATGAGCGTTCTAAGCGCCTATGGACGCGCGCGCCGTCGCTGAGGCGCAAGCGCGAACTGCCCAAGAACGACATTCGCTCAGCGGCGCGCTCGTCGAGCCGCCTCATCCACTGGCGCGCCGCCCGAGGACGTCTCTATAAACCGTTTGGTATTTCTGCCCGACCTGCGGCCACGTGAATTTTTCCGCAACCTTGATCCCGTCGTCGCGCAAGTTCGGAGATGCGGCAAGATCCGCGAATGCGCCTCGAACGGCGGCCGCGCTTGATCGGGAGTCTTCAAAATCGACGATGCGAACGGCGCCGTGCTTCGAAGCAAACCCGCGGTAGGCCGCGTTGCTATGGACGACCGGAAGGAGACCTGCGCTCAGCGCTTCGACGAGCGCTATGCCAAACCCTTCATGCTCGGAGGCGCTGACGAAGATGCTGGATTGCCGGATCACCTCTGCGACGCCGGCGTCGTCGAGCCCCAGATAGCATTCCACTTTGGCATCGAGGCCGCGCGCGGAAATCTCGTTGCGTAAGCGTTCGCCCGACCAATCGGACTGAGTTCCGACAATATGCAGCCGCCACTCATCATCCTTGGCCGCCAAGGCCGACATCATATCGAGAAGACGGTCGATCCTTTTGTTATCGGAGAGCCGCCCGATCGTTATCATCGCTTTGACCGGTTCGGCGCTGGCCAGATTCGCGAATTTTGCAATATCGACCCCGTTCTCGACGAGACGCAGATTAGCAGGCGATATACCCGCAAACATCTGATAATCACTCTCGCTGCAAGCGACGATCGCGCCATAAAAGCGAGAGGACAGCCGCGTCACGGTATTGAACCAGATTTGCTTGAGCAAAGAGTTTTTGGACGTATGGAAGAAGCCGCCATGCGTGGTCGCGACAAGGGCCCGGTGACGCACACCAAGAGTCAGGGCAAGAAAATCGAAGAAAAAGTCTATCGCATGCACATGAACGATCTCCGCATCGCCAATGTGGCGGAGCACGCTCGGCGCCAAGGGGTAACGTGACGACCCGCGAAAAGGGATGCGCTGGATGTCGATCCCTTCCCGCGTCTCGCGCTCAGGGAGCTTCACGCCCCGACGCGTGAACAATTCGTCCAGCGTAACGATGCGGACATCGTCGCCTTTGGCGATCTGCTCGAGCGCGAGCCTGCGCACGAATTCTTCCAACCCGCCATTCGAAGGCCAGAATTGACGAACGACATGAACGATCTTCATTAGCGCCCGCCGTCTCCCCATGGCATTCCGCCGAATTTAGCGAAGGATTTACGGGGAAAATGATAAAGATCGACCTAACTACTTTCTAGAAGGCAGAATTCATGCGCAGCGCTAATGGGCCGGCAGAGAGTCTCGCATCCGGGAGCCCGAGCCTATCACTCATCCTTTGCACGGTCGGCCGCACCGCGCCGCTCAGCCGGCTGCTGGAATCTCTTGCCCGGCAAACGAGCGACGACTTCGAGGTGATTTTGGTCGACCAAAATCCGCCGGGCGCACTCGATCCCCTCCTCGCCGCCTATGCGGGCAAGCTCAAAATCTCACATTTGACCTCGCCGCGCGGTCTCTCCCGAGCTCGAAATGTCGGCCTTGCGGAAGCGAGAGGAGCGCTGATTTGCTTTCCCGACGACGATTGCTGGTATCCGGATGGGCTCATCGCCGACATCGCAACACGCTTCGCGCGAAATCCTGACATCGAGCTGATCATGGGCAGGACCGTCGACGCCTCGGGCAAAGACTCCCTCGGGAATTTTCTGACGGAGACCGTTGCGATTGATCGCCACAACGTGTGGTTCTGCGGCAACTCCAACACGATCTTCTTGCGCGCCGAACTGGCTCGCAAAATCGGCCCCTTCAACGAAGAACTCGGCGTGGGCGCGTCGACGGCTTTCAAATCGGGCGAAGAGACGGATTATGTGCTTCGGGGACTGAGCCTCGGCGCCGTCGCCTGGTTCCAAAGCGATCTGATCGTTCATCACGATCAGGTTGGCGCCGGAGGAGCCGGCGCCTCCCTCGAGCGCGCGCGCGCCTATGCGCCCGGATTTGGCCGCGTGTTGCGGCTCCATTACGGCGCGGGCTATTTTCTTTGGCGTTTGGCGCGGATGTTCGCGCGCGCCGCACTCTCGCTCGTTGCGCTCGACTTTACGACAGCGCGAGACAAGCTCGAATGGATGCGCGGAACGATCAAGGGCTATCGAGCGTCGCTTTGATCCGGAACACCAACACCGCCCAGGCAAAAGTGACTGCCCCCACGGTGTAACGCGCCATCAGCCGACGCGGCTCGTTCTTCAGCCGAAACAGCCATTCGAGACGCGCTTTTCGCATCCAGAAAGGCGCGCGAGGCATGCTCTCGGACAGGAAATCCAGCAGCGCGCCAACGCCGAAGACGAGCTTGCAATTCAGCGCCTGCGCATTTCTGTGCATGAATAGTTCCTGAAGCGGATTGCCCATGGCCACGAGGAGCACGTCCGGCGCCTCTTTGGCGATCAACGCCACGATCTCCCGTTCCTGCTCTGCCGAAAAATAGCCGTTGCGCACGAAGACGACCTGATGCCGCGGATAGCGCGCCGCCAGGCTCTTCGCCGCCCGATGCGCGACTCCCGGTTTTCCGCCAAGGAGAGCAATGCGCAGGGAGTGTTTCGATTTTGCGAGAAAGGCCGGAATGAAATCCGTGCCGTTCAAATTTGCTGGAAAAGGCTTGCCTGTGATCAGCCTGGACGCAATGTCGAGCGCCACCCCATCATTGAAAAGAAGCATGCGTGATAGGGCCGCCCGATAGGTTGGGTCGAAAAGGGCTTGGCTGACGCAGTGCGCATTACAAAATGCGACGCGCTTCGGAGAGTCCTTCTCCAGCGCCTCGTCGAGTTGTTTCAGCGCTGCATCGACGGTCAGGTGCTCTACTCTGATCGGCCCCAGGATGAGCTCGTTGGGCATTCGGGAAACTCACAAGCCAAATGAAATCCGCAAACATTTAAGCTATAGATCGTTTGCCCGAATTTGAATAGAATACGGACAATTTTAGGTAAATTTTTCTCTTAACCATTCGAACAGTTGGCAGATAGACAGCGCTCGTCAGAACATATTGTTTTTTAATATGTTTTTTGGACGCGTTTTGGCGACTTCTCCAACTCCGGCCGTTTTGAAGCCGGGGAATTTTGCCGCTGCGAGGCAACGTGCCGCACTTGAAGAGCCCGAGAGCGGCGCGTCGATGTCCGGGAGGCAACCGCCGCTCCGCCCCTCGGCGGGTCGCAATCAAATACCCGCCCTCGACAAAGTGATGCGAGATCCGTTTGATTGGCCCTTCTACAAACTACTTCGCCTCGGGGCTCGGCGGTTTGATCTCCGGCGTCGAGCGAGGGTCCATCTTTGGCGCTGGTTTTACAAAGGAGGGATCGACGTCCTGCTTCGGTTTCAGGACGCCTTTCTGCCTATCGAGGCGCTGGCTGAGGGTTTCGTCGCCAGACGGCTCTCTTTTTGGCTGTGCCTCCTCTGCGGCCAGCGCCCCAACGTATTGGGTTGCCGCGAGGAGCACGAAAAAGATTTGAATCGGTCGCATGGTGCCTCCGGATCGCCCGCCCGCCGGATAGATAGAACATTCGGCAGGCGCCGCGGATCGTGGAAAATGATCGAAAAAAGCGGTCGGCGGCGTTTCTCGACGACGATATGCTTTCTGGACGAGCTCACGAGAGGAGGCGGCATGATGAGATTTGCATCGATCGCGCTGGCGGCGGCGCTCGCTGTCTGGGCTTCTCCGCCCGCCCGCGCCGAGAGCCAGAAACACGCGGAGGAACAAGTTGTTGCGCGGGGGCTGCCGGCCGAGGCGGTGACATCTCACATCATCTCTCTGCAAGGCGAGCAGGTCGCGTTCACCGCGCGTGCGGGAGCCATTCGGCTACGCGACGCCAAGAGCGACGCGCCCCAGGCCGACGTCGCCTATGTTTCCTATGAGCGCAACGGCGCCGACGCCGCCGCGCGCCCGGTCATTTTTGTCTTCAACGGCGGGCCAGGCGCCGCCTCTGCATGGTTGGGGCTGGGCGCCCTTTCGCCCTGGCGGCTGCGCTTCCCGGCGGACGCCCCCTCCCCTTCCCGAGCGCCCGTGCTTGCCGACAATGCGGAGACATGGCTCGCCTTCGCCGATCTCGTCCTGATCGATCCGCCTGGGACGGGCTACAGCAAATTGTTGTCCGACAGCGACGACATCGAGAAGCGCTTTTTCTCCGTCGACGGCGACGCCGAGGCGCTCTCAGTCGTCATGCGCAAATGGCTCGCGGCCAGGGGCCGTCTTCTGTCGCCAAAATATATTGTCGGCGAAAGCTACGGCGCTTTTCGCGCGATCAAAGCGCTAGCGGCTTTGAGAGAGCGCGAGAATATTGGCGTCGAGGGTCTTTATCTGGTGTCGCCCGCATTGGATTTTGCTTGGTTGCAGGGCGGGCGCAATCTTCTGTCCTACGCGGGGCTGCTGCCCTCCATGACCGCCGTCGCGCGCGGCTCCAACGGGCGGACCGAGCTGGCGGACGCCGAAACCTACGCTGCGGGCGACTATATTGTCGACCTGCTCAAAGGCGCCAAGGATGGACCGGCGCTCGCCCGCATGAACCAGTCCGTCGCACGCTTCACCTTGCTCGACAGCCATTTCGTCTCGCGCCTCGGCGCCCGTATCGACGCGAAGAGCTTCAGCCGCGAACGTGGTCGCAACAAGCAGCGCGTCTCCAGCGCCTATGACGGCGGCGTGGAGGGTTACGATCCCACGCCCTTTGCGCCGGTGAGCGACTGGAGCGATCCGGTTCTCGAAACATGGCGCACGCCGCTCGGCGCAGCCATGATGCGCCTCACCCAGGAAAAGCTCGCCTGGCCGATCGGCGAAGCACGCTATTTCATCCTCAACGAACGGATCGCACGCCGGTGGGATTTCGGTCATGGCGGACGCGAGAACGCCGAGGTTGTCTCCGATCTGCGTGACGCCTTGGCGCTCGATCCCAGACTGCGGGTTTTTGTCGTCCATGGCGTCGCCGATCTCGTGACGCCCTATTTCGCCACCAAGCTGATGCTCGATCAACTGCCCGCCTATGGGGACGCCGACCGCGTCCGCCTCATTGTGCTGAAAGGCGGGCACATGCCCTATCTGCACGATGAGTCGCGCGCGGGCATGCGCGATGCCGCGCGAAAGCTGGTCGAGGGCCAACACTGAAGATCAGGCGCCATTCCATTTTCGTTTGAACAGCTCGCACCGGGCGCGTGTTTTGCCCGGCGGGCAGCCACAAGAACGCTGGTTTTGCCCAGAGCCCGTCATTGCGAGTGAAGCGAAGCAATCCAGGGCGGCGATGCGGCCCTGGATTGCTTCGTCGCTTCGCCGCATGACGGCGGTGATTTTCCTATGTGTCCAAACGGCGCGAGCGTCGGGGATGGCGCCGAACCAATCGAGCGGAAGTAAAAAGCTTGCGGGCTCGGCGCGCTCGTCGATTACGGACCGCCCAGCGTTTCGACGCCGAACCATTTGACTTTGACCTGATCATAATGCGCGCTCGGATCGTAAATCGCGACATCGAGATTCAGAGTATCCGCTGAAAGCCGCCCGATGGAGCCGAGAACGGCGTAGGACGCGACGACAAGATCGCGTTGCGCGACAACGATCGCGACGCGCGTGTTCAGGAGCGCCTGCTGAGCATTCAAGACATCGAGCGTCGTGCGCCTTCCAACTTTCGCCTCGTCCCGCACGCCAATGAGCGCAGTCTCCGCCGCTTTTTCGGCGGCGCGCCAGGACGTCAGAGACGCCTTCGCCGTTTCGAGAAGCCCGTAGCTCGACACCACGCTCGCCCTTACGCTGTCGCGTTGCAGATCCGCATTCAGCCGCGCCTGTCCGAGACGCTCCTTGGCCTGGCGGATCGACGCATATTCGCCGCCGCCCTGATAGAGCGGCACATTGAGCTGCCCGACGACCGCGGCGGCAAACTGGCGCGTGCCTGGGACGCCCAGAACCGCGTCGCGTTCGTTCGTGAGCTGCGCGCCAACCGATAGAGTTGGCGAAAGCACGCTTTCGGCCGCCTTCACAGCTTGTTCCGCTGCGTCGACCTGATGCAGGGCCGCGGTCACGCCCGGATGTTCGGCCAGCGCGACGGTAATCGCTTGGTTCAGGGATTTTGGCAGCAAGGGCTCGACCGAGGGGCTCGGCTCCAGGCGCCTTGGCTCGTTGCCGATAATCTGGCGGTAGCCGGCGATGCTGGTCTTGAGTTGCGCCTGCGCCGCGTAAAGCTGCGAACGCGCCTGCGCCAATGACGCCTGCGCTTGCGCGACATCGGTCTGCGTCACCGCGCCCACGCTGAAACGGTCGGCGGTGACTTTGAGCTGCTGCTCCAGCACCGAGATGTTATTTCGCCGCAGGCGCATTATCGCCGTATCGCGCAGGACGTTCATATAAGCGGCGGCGCCGTTCTGGAGGACGGCCTGTTCGGTGAGACGCAGCGTCGAACGCGCGGCGAAAACACTCGACTCGGCCTGCCTGAAAGCGCTTTCGGTACGCCCCCCATCGAAAAGGGTCTGCGAAACAGCGAGCGTCGCGCCGCGGGGAAAGCTCGAGAAGGCGTCATCGACGAACTGGCGTTGTCCGTTCGCAGATCGGCCCGCCGGGATTTTGATCGCTCCAACCTGCCACCCCGCCGTCGCTTGAATGCTGGCTTTCGGGCGCTTGCCCGCAAGCGCTTTCGGCGCTTCTTCATCCTGCGCGCGAACGCTCGCCCGGCTCTGGTTCAAATCGGGGTTTTCGACATAGGCGCGCGCCAAAGCCGATCGCAGGCTCTCGGCATGAGCCTCGATTCCGCCGGCGAATATCGAGCCGCTCAAAACCGCGCCAACAAGGAGACGGCGCCTCGCCAAGCCCTCCGAGCGCGCGATTCCTCGCTTGTTTTTCACGGCTCTTCTTATTCCTCGAAGAGAAGATCGAGATTGGCGTCGAAGAGCGCCCCGATGTCGAGGGGCTGGGACCTGTCGAGCAAGCCATTGTGAACGATCCCGTACCAGATCGGCGCAATCAGCAGCTCCGGATTGTCCACCAGCGCATCGGATTTCAATTCGCCTTCCTCGCGCGCCGATCGCACAAGGTTGCGAAGCTGGTTCAGCAAAGGATCGAACATCTCGCGGCGGTAGATTTCGATGAGCACGGGAAATCGCACGCCCTCTGTCAGGACGAGCCGCGCCAGGGCCGCGCGTCCCTGACGCTCGACGACCTGCATTGCAGGCGACATGGTGCGCCTGAGAAACGCGCCCACCTTCTCGCCCGGCGCCCGGTTGGCGGCGTTCACATCGACGACCGCGCCAGCGATCTCCTGCCGAACGACGCCCTCGAACAAGGCTTCCTTCGTCGGAAAATAACGATAAGGCGTGCCCTTTGCGACGCCCGCCCGCCTCGCGACCGCATCCATGGTCGCGCATGCAAAGCCTCGCTCCAGAAACTCCGCGAGCGCCGCTGAAACGATCGCGCGCCGCGTCTGCGTCGTTTTCTCTACGCTCGGGCTCCTCGCCCGCTGCCGCAGCTCTTTCTGCGGGGCGTCGCCTCGCCGCTGAGCGCCAGCCGCCATCTTGAATGCTCCCTCTCTTGACACAAAATGACTAACCGGTCATTTTTACAAAATCAAGAGGGTTGGCGAAGCCGACCCAATGAGCGGCTTCGTTTCACGAAGGAAACTACGTGCTGCCCCGCCCCGAGCATTGGCTTTTCTCCATTCAGGCGTTCCTTGCCGGAGTTCTCGCGCTGGCGGTCGCCTTCTGGCTGGACTTGCCGCGGCCCTATTGGGCGCTCGCAACCGTTTACATCACCGCACAGCCGCTCACGGGCGCAACATTTTCGAAGTCCTTCTATCGCGCGATTGGAACATTGGCGGGAGCGGCCATGGCCATTGCGCTCGTTCCCAACCTCGTGAATGCGCCGCCCGTGCTCATCCTCGCCATCGCGATTTGGTCGGGCCTGTGCCTTTATGCGTCGATTCTCGATCGGAGCCCGCGTGGATACGCCTTCATGCTCGCGGGCTATACGACGGCGATCATCGGATTCCCGGCGGTCGATACGCCCATCGAGATCTTCGACCTCGCCTTGGCGCGCACGGAAGAAATTCTCGTCGGCATTTTTTGCGCCGCTTTGGTGTCGAGCCTGCTTTTCCCGCGTAGCGTCGGACCGGCAGTGGCGGAACGCGTTGCGCTTTGGCTGAACGACGCGCGGGCCGCCGGGCGCGACGCGTTGCGTAAAATCGATCCTGGCGCCCGAGAAGCGCATTGGCTGCAGCTTGCCGCCGACACGACAAAGATCGAAGCGCTTGCCGAGCATCTTCCTTTTGAAGCAGCCACAGACCCGGCTGTGTCGCCTTTGGCGCACAGCCTTGTTCCGCGCATGCTCATGACGCTGCCAATGATTTCGGCTGTCGGGGACCTGATGCGCGAGCTCGGCGCGCTCGGCGGTCCCTCGCCCGAGATGGCGTCTTTGCTCGCGCGCGTCGATCCCGCCTTCGCGGCCCACGCCCCTCGCGCGGACGCTACTATGTTGGAAGGGCTAGACGCCTTTACCCGCGCTCGCGGCCCCATCACATGCTGGCGGGCGTTCGTCGAGCTCACCCTCGCGCTTCGCCTACGCGACCTTGTCGCTCTTTTTTCGGACAATGACGCCCTCGCGCGCGCCCTTGCCGCCAACACGCAGAGCCTCGACAAGCCCCTCGCCTTTCCGCTCGACGCAGATGCGCCGCGCGTTCGCCATGACGAGCATGCCCGGGCGCTCATTGCCGCCGCGACGCTCTCACTCGCCCTCATCTTCTGCTGCGCCTTCTGGATTCTCACGAGCTGGCAGGAAGGCGCCGCCGCAGCGATGATGGCGGCCGTCGCGGGCAGTCTCTTTGCGACACAGGACGATCCCGTGCCTTCTATCCGGAAGTTCGGGATATGGAGCGCCGTCGCCGTCGCAACCTCCGGCCTCTATGTTTTCGTGATTCTCCCCAAGGTCCATAGTTTCGAGACTCTCGCGCTTGCGCTTGCGCCGGCCTTGCTTCTCTTCGGCCTGCTCATTGCGGAGCCGAAGACCTTTGTGATCGGCGTCGCTCTTGGCATTCTCATGCCGACGACCATGGCGCTCCAAAGCGCCTATGAGGTAGACGCCAAAGCCTTTTTGAATACCGGCATGGCGATGATCTCCGGCATGGCGATCGCGGCGGTAACTACCGCGGTGGTGCGCGTCATTGGCGCGGAATGGCGTGCGGCGCAATTTGTTCGCGCGAACAACCGCAGCCTCGCGGAGGTCGCCGATATTCGAAGCCGGCGCAATGACGCCTATCTGCTGGGGCTCATGTTCGACAGGCTGTCGACGATCGCCCCCATCGTGCAATCGGCCGATGAAGACATGCCGGACGCCATGCGGCAATTGCGGGCGGGGCTGAATATGGTCGAGGCCCGCAAGGCGCGCGCGAAGCTTCCGCAAAGAGCGCGGCGACGGCTCGACGCCGCGTTGTTGCGCCTGCGACGCAACTATCGGCGGCATACACCGCTCGACAGCCGCGCGCTCGCAGCGCTCGATCGCGCCATTCGGGCCCTGCGTGGCGGCGACGCGGCGGAGAGGGAGGCGCTTCTTGCGCTCGCGGGTCTGCGTCGTTGCCTCTTTCCGCAAGCGGCGCCGCTTCAACTCGCAGATTTCGGAGGACATCCATGAATGCGGAGGTGAGTTTCTTTGGACTCTATGCGCCCGGACTTCTGGTGTGTGCGCCGCTCGCCTACATTCTCGCTTCCCTGTTGCGATTGGCGCTGAGCGCCTTGGGCGTTTATCGGTTTCTCTGGCACCGGGGTCTGTTCAACGCCGCCGTCTTCGTGTGTTTCCTCGGCGCCCTCCTTCACGTGCTTTCGAGGACCGCGCTATGAAGGAAGCACTGGCGAAATCTCTCGGCGTCGCGATCACTGTGGCGATAACGCTGGCTGCGGTCTTCGTGGGATGGCGTCTGTGGTCTTATTATGAGGAAGAGCCATGGACGCGCGACGGCCGCGTTCGCGCAGAGGTCGTCGCTGTCGCGCCCGACGTCTCGGGCCTCGTGAGCGAAGTCCTCGTGCACGACAATCAACGCGTCCGGAAGGGCGATGTCCTGTTCCGCATCGACCGGAAGCGTTTCGAGCTGGCGTTGCGCCAGGCGGAGGCGACCCTCGCCGGCCGCGCCGCCGCGCTCGAGGTCACGGCGCAGGACTTCACGCGCTACCGCACGCTCGACGCCAAAAACAACATCGCCGTTTCCAAGCAACAGTTCGAGAATGTGACGGGGCAGCACGAGCAGGCGCGCGCGGCTTACGACCTTGCGGTCGCCGACCGCGATCTCGCCCGCCTCAATCTCGAGCGTTCCGAGGTGCGCGCCTCCGTCAATGGCGCGATGACGAATTTCGAGCTGCGGCCGGGAAGCTATGTGACGGCGGGCAAAAGCGTCGCGGCGCTCGTCGACGAGGATAGCCTTCACGTCGACGGCTATTTCGAGGAGACCAAGCTCCCCATGATCCATGTCGGCGACCGTGTCGCGGTGCATCTGATGGGCGAGCGCCAGCCTCTCTTCGGCCATGTTGAAGGGATTGCGAGCGGCATCGAGGATCGCGATCGCAGCAGCGGCGCCAACCTTCTGGCGAACGTCAACCCCACCTTCAATTGGGTGCGGCTGGCCCAGCGCATTCCAGTGCGCATCGCTCTCGATCAGCCCCCACCGGACATCCGACTCGTGGCCGGCCGGACCGCGACCGTCTTTGTCGATCCGCAAGACCAATCGAAGCGCGCCTTTTCGCTGTTTCCGGGATGGTAGGGCGACGAGCCAGCGCCTCTGCTCGGCCCTATATGTCATGAGAGTCGATCCGGCCTAGCGCGCCTTTCGCTTGCATGGAATCATGCGAGCGATGAGAAAGCGCGCAGAGTCACAAAGCTGGAGCCCATTCTTATCGCAAAAGTCTATTACCTTTTGCGGAATGCGCTCTGATCGGGAAACATTCGCGATGCTCACAAGGCTCCTCGTCCCGCTCGATCTTGCCGAGCCTCAGATGACAAAGCTGGCGGTGGATTACGCCGAAACGCTCGCCAAAGCTTTCGACGCGGAAATTCGTCTGATCAATGTGCAATCGCTCACGCCGATCAAGCTGATCGATTATCTCCCTCGCGATTTCGACGAGAATATAAGGCGGGGTTTCGAGAGCGAATTAGCGCAGGTCGCGGCCAATATCGATCGCCCGGCTGAGCGCATTTCCACAGTGCTGCTATTCGGGCCGGTGTATCAAACCGTCCTGGCGGAGGCGGGGCGCTGGGGCGCCGACCTTATCCTGCTGTGTTCGCATCGCCCCGACATGGACCGCTTTCTGATCGGCTCGAACGCCAGCGCGATCGTGCGGCATGCGGCCTGCCCGGTTCTCGTGCTGCGCTAGAGCGCTTTTGCGCTCTTTTTGCTCGCGGGACCGTGCGGGCGAAATGCGCGTCAATGCTCGACCGCGCGCGGTTGCGTTGCCGCCGCAAAAAAGACCTGCCGCGTAATATTCGTGTAACCGCCTTCGAGCGCCATCGCTCCAACAAAAACGAGCACGGCGAGCGGCGGAACAAGAATTGCGGCGACAAGCGCAAGGCGCTCCCACGCCATATGCATGAACACCGCGACGATCAGCCCGGCCTTGAGCAGCATGAACAGAATGATCAATCCCCAACGAAGCTCGCCGTGGAAATTGAAATAATCGACCAAATAGGAGCAGGCGCTCAAAACGAACAGCAAGACCCAGACCAGTAGATAGAGTGCGATCGGGTGCTGTTGGCCATGAACGGCGGCGCCCGGCGTGCTACGCGATTTGGCGGACGAGGCGTGCGCGAGAGCTGTCATTTTATCACCAGCCGCTTCCATTTCCCTGCTCCTCCCGGAAATTCGTCGCCGCTCACCAGAGATAGAAGAAGGCGAAAATGAACACCCAGACCAGATCCACAAAGTGCCAATAAAGCCCCATGATCTCGACGATCTCGTACCGGCCCCGGCGGCCCGTAAAAAATCCAGGCTTCGCCCGATCATAGTCGCC
Organism: Methylocystis sp. Sn-Cys; assembly: GCF_016745395.1. GTDB lineage: Bacteria > Pseudomonadota > Alphaproteobacteria > Rhizobiales > Beijerinckiaceae > Methylocystis > Methylocystis iwaonis. The sequence continues at coordinate 125,642 of NZ_JAERVJ010000008.1, read as the reverse complement.
GCGCCAGACGGATCTCGCAATAATCAGAAGGAAGATCACGCCCATCGAAACATGGAAGCCGTGAAAGCCGGTGATCATGAAAAAGCAGGAGCCGAACTGCGCGGCGCCGAAGGGATTGCCCCAAGGGCGCACCCCTTCCTGGATAAGCTTGGTCCATTCGAACGCCTGCATGCCGACGAAGGTCGCGCCGAAGAAAGCTGTCGCCAGCATCATCAGCGCCGCCTTCCGACGCTCCCGCGCATAAGCGTAATTGACGGCAATCGCCATTGTGCCCGAGCTTGTGATCAGGTCGAAGGTCATGATGGCGATGAGGATGAGCGGGATTTTCTTTCCGCCGATGTCGAGCGCGAAGATTTCGCTGGGATTCGGCCAGGGAACCGTCGTCGACATGCGGACGGTCATGTAGGAAACGAGAAAGCAGCTAAAAATAAATGTGTCGCTGACGAGGAAAATCCACATCATCGTCTTTCCCCAGGACGCGCTCTTGAAGGAGCGCTGATCCGAGGACCAATCCGCGACGACGCCGCTCACGCCGCTCGGCCGTTGAGCCTCCACCGCCGTCTTTTGTCCCACAGACTCGACTGACATGCGACGATCCTTCGATCACGAAAGAAGACGGCGGCACACGACGCCGAGCGTGTCCGCCCATCCCACGAGCAGGGCGAAAAGGAGCAACCAAACGGCCAGCAGGAAATGCCAGTAGATGGCGCAAAGTTCGACCGTCCCCGCCAAAGCATTCTCCGCCTCCTTCCGCGACGCTTGCGCGATCGTCCAGAACAGGACCGCGAGCCCTCCCAGCAAATGTAGCGCGTGGGCGCCCGTGAGCAGAAAGAAGAAAGCATTGGCGGGATTCTGCGACGCGTAGAAGCCGCCTGCGATCATGTCGCGCCAGGCCCATAGCTGCCCGAACAGGAAAACCAGACTCGCAACGGCGCCGGCGGATAGCGCATATCTCATTCGCTCCCGAGCCGCTGTCTTTCGCGCGGCGCTCGCGACATGCAGGGCGCCGCTCGCGGCGATGAGAGCGGCTGTGTTGAACCAAAGAATGCCGGGCAAAGGCGGCGAGAGCCAATCATACGAGCCCATCCGCATGAAAAAGGCCGCGCAAAGCAACGAGAACAGGCAGAGAGCCACCGCCAGAAAGACGATGAGGCCGGTCTTCGCCGCATTGGGCGGGCGGCCGCCATTGGCGCGATAGGCTGCTATCTCGCCTTCTTGCAGCCAAGACGCCTCCAACACGCCCTCGCGCCACAGATAGATGAGCGCCACCGAAAAGACGCAGATGAAAAAGAGCCCCATGACGCTCATGTCGCATCTTCTCCTCTCTGCGGCGGCGCATTCTGCGGCACGAAATCTTCCGCAGCGCCGGGGATGCTGTAGCCGTAAGGCCAGCGATAAACGATGGGGAGCTGTTTGCCCCAATTGCCGTGACCCGGAGGGGTTTCCGGCGTCTGCCATTCCAGCGACGCCGCGCGCCAGGGATTGCCCCCGGCGAGCACGCCATGCTTGAGGCTGCTGAGAGCGTTGTAGAAGAAGATGGATTGCGCAAAGCCGACGATCAGCGCCATGATTGTCATGAAGATATTCAGCCCGACGATCGAGTGCGGGAGAAAGGCGGCGTCCCCCATCTCGAAAAACCGGCGCGGGACGCCGGAAAGCCCGAGGTAATGCATCGGGAAGAACACGGCATAGGCGCCGAGGAAGGTGATCCAGAAATGGACTTTGCCCAAGCGCTCGTCCATCAATCTGCCTGTGATCTTCGGATACCAGTGGTAGATCGCGCCGAAGATCACCAGGATGGGAGCGACGCCCATCACCATATGGAAATGCGCGACGACGAACAGCGTCGCCGAGAGCGGAACATCGACGATCACATTGCCGAGATAAAGACCCGTGATTCCGCCATTGACGAATGTGACGAGAAAACCCAGCGCGAAGAGCATCGGCGTCGTAAAATGGATGTCGGCGCGCCAGAGCGTCACCACCCAATTATAGACCTTCATTGCTGTCGGCACGGCGATGGCAAGTGTCGTGACGGCGAAGAAGAAGCCGAAGATCGGGTCCATGCCGCTCACATACATATGGTGGCCCCAGACCACCATGCTCAGAACGCCGATCGCCAGAATCGCCCAGACCATCATGCGATAGCCGAAAATATTCTTGCGCGCATGGACGCTGATAAGATCGGAAACCATGCCGAAAGCGGGCAGCGCGACGATATAGACCTCTGGGTGCCCGAAGAACCAGAACAGATGTTGGAAAAGGATCGGGCTGCCGCCGCTGTAGTCGCGCCGTTCGCCCATCTCCACAATCGCCGGAACGAAAAAGCTGGTGCCGAGCGTGCGATCAAGCAACAACATGACGCAGGCGACGAACAGACCCGGGAAGGCAAGAAGCGCCATTACCGCCGCAGTGAAGATGCCCCAAACAGTGAGCGGCATGCGCATGAGCGTCATGCCGCGCGTGCGGCCCTGCAGCACCGTCACGACGTAATTGAGGCCACCCATCGTGAAGCCGACGATGAAGAGAATGAGCGACGAGAGCATCAATATGATGCCCCACTCATGGCCAGGGGTTCCGGTAAGAATTGCTTGCGGCGGATAGAGCGTCCAGCCGGCGCCGGTCGGCCCGCCGGGAACGAAATAGCTTGCCGCGAGGACGAGCGTCGCCAGCAGATACACCCAATAGCTCAGCATATTGACGAAGGGAAACACCATGTCCCGCGCGCCGACCATGAGGGGAATGAGGTAATTGCCGAAACCGCCGAGGAAGATCGCGGTGAGCATATAAACCACCATGATCATGCCATGCATGGTGACGGCCTGGTAATAGACATTGGCGTCGATGAAGGGGATGGCGCCGGGAAAGGCGAGCTGCAATCTGATCAGCCACGACAGCACGAGCGCAACAAGCCCGATCGCGATCGCCGTGCAGGCATATTGAATGGCGATGACCTTGGCGTCTTGTGAAAAGACGTATTTCGTCAGCCAAGACGTCGCGTGGTAGAGCTCGACGTCCTCGACCTCCTGGGTTGGAACGCCGTCGTCCTCTATCGAGACATCGGTCATGGTCGATCCCCCTCCCCCGACGCGCCTCAAAAAGCCTCTGTCTTGCGCAACTGCGCAAAGCTCTTTTGCGCCGCCAGCCAATTGCGATAGTCACTCTCGGAATCGATAAAAAGCGCGCCGCGCATTTGCGCGTGGCCAATGCCGCAATAAGCGACGCAAAGGATTTCGAACTGCCCGGTTTTGGTTGGCGTGAACCAGAAATAGGTTTCCATGCCCGGCACGAGATCCATTTTGGCGCGAAGCTCCGGCACGTAAAAGTCGTGCAAGACGTCGATCGAGCGCAACAGCACCTTGACCGGCTTGCCTTCCGGCAGGTGCAACTCGCCATTGCTGATAATGAGGTCGTCGCGTCCTTTCGGATCAGCGGGATTGACTCCCAAAGCATTGGCCGCGTCGATAAAGCGGACGTCGGTCGCGCCGAATTGATTATCGGCCCCGGGCAGGCGGAAGCTCCAGCTCCATTGCGCGCCGACCGCCTCTACCTCCATCGCGCCCTCTGGCGGCGTGATAAAACTCCCCCACACCGAAAGCCCTGGCGCAAGCAAGAGGATCACGGCGAGGGTGGTTATTCCGCCAAGCAAAAGCTCGAGCCTTCGGTTTTCGGGCTCGTAAGTGGAGCGCCGCCCCGATTGGTGGCGAAACCTGTACAGGCAGTAGGACATGAACAGGATGACAGCGACAAAACCAATGGTCGTCACGATGAAGGTCAGCGACAGAGTATCGTCGATGAAGCCCCAGTTGGAGGCTATCTGAGTTGGTCGCCAGGGGCTTAGAAAATGAAAGACAAGCGAGCCGACGACAACAAGGGCCATAATCAAAGCGACCAGCATCCGCCGTGACCTTTCACGAGAGCCTACTCGCAACAATTAGGTTCGACAGGCGCTGCGGCAATGAGCTTGCGCGCCGCGCGCCTGCCTTCTAACCCTTCCGTTAAATCTGCGCCGGCCGCGCCAAAGTCGCGCTATAGACGGAGCGTGCGCCAGCGTGGGGGCTCAAGGCGTAAAGAAAGAACGATCCGACAGACACGATCGCCGCGGTGAGGATCACGCCAGCCAGGAAGTTTTTCGAGCTGGCGGGCCGCGCAATCTCTGGCCCGGCTAAGACAAGGAGCGCAATCAAACCGACGAATGCGCTGAGAAGCGCGAGGAGATAGAGACTTTCCACCGCGACCATGGCTGCAGCTCCCTTTTTTGACGCTTGCCTCCCTGCGTAACGCGGGAGCGCGCATGAAAGGTCCTTGCCGTGGTCGCGCTAAATTCCTTGTTGGCGCCCCGTGGCCAACATGCGGGTGGGTCGGTCCTGCGAACTGATGCAAAATCCGCGGGATTGGTTCGCTGTCATTGGCGACGCTCGCTCGAGCGAGCGATCGGAATCCAGAGCAAACCAGCGCTTTTGTGGCTTTGGATTCCCGGTCGGACTTTCAGTCCGCCGGGAATGACAAGCGCTACTGCGAGCTGTTCAACCGGAGATAGTATGATCCGGCCATGAAAAGTCGCGCCCTACTTTACGCGACGGCCTCGCGCTTGCCGTCGCAAGCCAGGATTTTTTCAACCGCCTCTAGCGGCTTGGGACGCCCCAGGAGATAGCCCTGCACCGAGTCACACCGCTCGGCGCGGAGCCATTGGAGCTGATCCTCGGTTTCGACGCCCTCGGCGGTCGTGGGTATGTTCAGGCTTTCGCACAAGCCGGTGATGGCGCGTATAATCGCCAAGCAGTCTGGATTTTCAGCAACCCCCTTGACGAAGGCGCGGTCGATCTTCACCTTGTCGAAGGCGAATTTCGTGAGGTAGGCCAAAGACGAATATCCGGTCCCGAAATCATCCATGGCTATCTTCACGCCGATATGTCTCAGCTTTTCGAGAATAGCGATGGTGTCCTCTGTATTATAGAGCATAACGCTTTCGGTGATTTCGAGTTCGAGCCGGCTCGGTCTCAAATTCGAAACGCCCAGCGCCGCCGCGACATCGAGCAGAATAGATTGATCGCGGAATTGGCAGGCTGAAATATTCACGGAAACGCCGACGTCTTCGGGCCAATCGGCCGCGTCGAGGCATGCGCGCTTGAGCGCCCATGCGCCGATGCTGCGGATCAAACCTGTCTCTTCCGCCAGCGGGATAAAATCCGCCGGAGAGACGAGTCCGCGCGTGGGCGAGTCCCAGCGCATCAGCGCTTCGAAACCATTGACCCGGCCGTCCGAGAGACCGACGAGCGGCTGGTAATAAAGCTTCAGCTCGTTGTTCTCGAGCGCATGCCGTAGATCGTTCTCGAGAGCGTGGCGGGCGTTGAAGTCCTTCAGCATCTGCACATCGAAATAGCGCTGCGTATTGCCGCCTTCCTTTTTTGCGCAATAAAGTGCGATGTCCGCGTTTCTGAGCAATGCGTCGGGATCGCTCGCATCGTCGGGCCCGATCGCGACGCCGATCGACGCCGTCGTGATGACTTGACTGCCGCAGGTCTCGATAGGGGCCGCAATCGCCGAGACAATTCGATCGATTGCTGCATGAAGCGCGTCGACGCTTGGAACGCCATTGAAGATGATCGCGAATTCATCGCCGCCAAGGCGCGCGATGTGGTGCGGCTCGCGAATAATTTTTCGCAGCCGCTCGGCGACAGAAACGAGCACGAGGTCTCCCACCGGATGCCCAAGAGTGTCGTTGATCGATTTGAAGTCGTCGAGATCGAGGTAGACGAGCGCGAATATGCCGCCATGTTGATAGTAAGAAAATGATTCCTTCAAATTGGCGTAGAAGGTCGCGCGATTGCCGATCCCGGTAAGACAGTCATGATGCGCAAGGTATATGATATCATTTTCAGCCTTGCGCTTTTCGGTCACATCCTCATAAATGCTGAGAAGATATTGAGGATTTTGCTTTTCGTCGAACAGCGGAATCAATGTCGCAAACAGGCTCAATTTTGTTTCTGTTTCATACTCACATTCGAAAGTTACAGCTTTTCCAGACTTGATAACGGCCTGGTCCCTTAAGGCAAACTCGTCCGCCCTCTCGCGCGGGAGCAAATCATGCAGCGTTTTTCCGATGATGGCGCTCGGCGTTCCAAATACCTTTTCCGTCGCTTTATTCGCCAGCACAAACTTCTGCGTGTTCGCGTCGACCACTGTGACCATCATGGGAAGGTTGTTTATGATGGCGTCGAGAAAAACCTGGGTCTGGGACATCGTCTATAGTTTCCTCAAGTTTTATCGAATATGGCGGCGCCTGGATCGAGATAGCTCGATCGAGCGCGGGTATTGATATGGCGGCTTCATCCTCGACCCTGGCCCAGGTCGACGAAACACGCGCGCATCATTTTCAGAATGACTTAATCGAGGCTTAAAAACGTGCTTTCAACCAAGCGCAGAAGAGAAGAATCCAGCCAGATAGGGTAATAAAGCGTAACATTTACGCTGTCTCCAAATTAGATACAGCCACGATGAAACAATTAAGCACACGGCACAGGCCAATTTCAACTTGAGCGTGCAACGCATGCGCAGCATCGCCAGACTTTGAACTTTGCGAAACGTCCCAAGCATCTTGTCGTCATCAAAAAGGTCGCAGCTTCCCAACTGTCATTCTATGATCGTTTCAGGGCCATGGGGGCCGTCACCGGAGGCAGGATGGCCAGACGGGCGTCCGGCGCAAGGATAGTGGCCTCAGGCTTGCTTGAGGCGAAAGCAGGCGTATGTGTAGCGTGCTTTCCGCTCGCATGGAGTCATCCGAGCGATGAGAAAGCGCGCAGCTTCAAAAGCCAGGGCGCGTTCTACGCGAGTCGAACGAGTCCGCGTTGTCTCTGATTGGAGGCGCTCCATAGCGCAGAGCCGAGGAAGCTGCCGATGGCGGAAACCTTGAAGACGGCGAGCGTTCGAGAGTCAGACAGTGGCAAGCGCTTTCTGAAGGCGCTTCGACTGATCTCCATCCTGGCGCTTACGATGAGCGTTTCGAGCGTCGCCTTCGATTGGCTTTCCGCCTCGGGGAAGTATTTCGAGGATGGAGCTTCCTGGATTTACGACTGCGCGATTTACGGCTTGGTCGCGATCTCTTTTGGAAGGAGCGTCTTTTACGAACGAGCGGCGGCCTTTATGCTCTCGCTGGTCCTTACGGCCGCCGGCTGTCAGGGCTCCTACGACGTTTGGAGCGAAATTGCCCGCAGAGGCCACGACGTTTCCGTCGATACGCCGTTTTCCGCCCTGGTCTTTGCGACCGGCGCAATCCTGGAAGCGGCTTTGCTGTTCAAATTTCGAAAGTCGAGGGAGTGCTTGATGATGGCGACTTGGCTTTCCGCCCGGAACTCTGCGGCGGTTGCGCTTGCCGGCGCCGCTGTCTCGCTCGTCTTTCACGCGCCGACAGCGAGCGGCCCTCAGATATTCCTCGACTGTCTCGATACGGTCCTCGCGTTTCAGGCGGCCTTCCTCGTGGCCAAGGGGATCGTCGAAAATTGAGCGCGGCTTGTGACGATGACGATCACGCAGGCTCGGCGGGAGAACCGACCCACTCCGAGGCGCGCGGAATCGTCTCGCCTTTCATAACGACCGTCAGCGGACCGAGGCGCGCATAATCCCCGACATGGGTGTCATAGAGGACGGTCGATCCTGAGCCCAAGGTCACGCCTTTACCCACCTCGATCGACCCGATCTTCATCAGCCGATCTTCATACAAATGCGTTTGCAGCGCGCTGCCCATGTTGAGCGCGCAGTAATCGCCGACTTTCACGCAGTCGAATTCGGTGATGTCGGTCATGTCCATATAGACGCCCTTGCCGAATTTTGCGCCGAACACCCGCAAAACCCAGGGTAGGAACGGCGTTCCGCGCAGATAGTCGAGCAAAATGCGGCCGGTCATTCCCCAATATAAAACCGTGCTGGTCTCATTGCGGATCGCCCAGAAGGACCACATTGGCCGCACTTGAGGCCTGTAGCGTCCCATGGTCGTCCACTTCACACCCGCGGCGACGAGCATCACGGCGAAGGGGATCACCATCGAGGCCAGAATGAAGAGGCCGGCGAAGCCGAGGTAGTCCTTGGCGATCAGCTTATCGCCGAAGATTTCGACGGCCCAGGTGCCGAGCGTGATGTAAAGCATCGACGGCAAGGAGATATTGAGCGCTTCATAAGCGGCCCTGCCAAACCGTCTCAACCGCGTCGGATTGAAGGTGAGCGCCACATCTGCGGAATCCAGTTTCTGGCGCGCCGGCATCAGTATCGGCGGCGAGCCGAACCAAGTGTCGCCGCTTTCGACCTTTTGTCCCGCCGGCGGCTTGGATTTGACGCCGATAAGGACGTCCGACGGCAGTGTGGCGCCGGGCGGCACGACGGCATCGTTGCCGACGAACACGCGATCGCCCGCCGCGACTGGCTCAAGATGCATCCAACCTCTGCGGATGTCTTCGTCCCCGATCGCGACCTCATCGGCGATGAAGCAGTTTTCGCCAAGAGAGACGACATCGTAACGGCCGGCAAGGTTGGTGGCGATTTCGGAACCCTTGCCGATACGGGCGCCCATGAGCCGGTACCAAGTGCGCATGTAAAGCGTCGCGTAAAGCGACGACAGCGTTTCAAGGGCAACCTCCGTCGCCAGGGAAACGGCCCAGCGACGCAGATAGAACGCCGACCAAACCGAATATCTTCCCGCCGCCGCGCGCGGCAGCACCGTCCAGCGGAAAATGGCGACCAGAGCGATCGTCGCCAACACCAGGACGAAGGCGGTCGGCCATGCAAGCAGGGGAATGGCCGCCAGGTAATAGTGGTACTCCGACTCCGAGAACTTCATGGCGGCTTCGATCGTATCGAACGCCCAGAAGGCCGGAAAAATCGGCAGCAGACCGATGATCGGCAGAAAAAGCGCCAACGCCGCGGAAATCAGAGTCACCGCAAGGCGCCGGACGATCGTCGCCTGAGCTGGCGCTTCGAGCGCCTCAGGATCGACGGCTCCGATGCGCCGGCCGGGCGAGCCGTCCCAGATCTCATTCGCCTGGACGCGCGATCCGGCGGGCAAGGACGTCAGATCTTCGAGCGCTGCGCCGTCGCCGATGAAGACGCCCTCCTCGATCACGCAACCCGTGCCGATATACGCATCCGCTCCAATCTCGACCGGTCCGATGACAAGCTCGTTTCCTTCGACCCTTGCGTTGGCGATCTTGAGCTTGGAGCCCAGCGACGCGCCCGCGCCGATCGATATGAGGTCGATGGCGCCAGCCTCGAGATCGCTGATCTGCGCGTCCCGGCCGATCTTTGCGCCGATCGCGGCGAGGTACAAGGGCATCAGCGGCGAGTTTTGCAGCAGCCTTGCGTTGCTGAGCCCCAGCAGCCGCTGGGAAAGCCACCAGCGAAAGAAATAGAAGCCCCAGAGTGGATACCGGCCCGGCTTGGTGCGCCCGATGACCAGCCATTTTCCTGCAATTGAGATGACTAAGGTGGATACAGTGATGGAGAGAATGATGCCGAACAGGCTGAACGCCTCGTCCACGAAGCTTGCATTGACCGGGGTAATCAGCGTGTAAGAAATGAAGATGGCGAGCCACTGGGCCGCCGAGATGGACAAGAGAAACGGCAGGATCGCGAGCTGCGCCAAAGCGCAGAGAACGCGCCGTTTGAGTGGCGGCGGCTCGAAGGCCAACTCCTTAACGGACTCTTTTGCATTCTCCCTCAGATGGACGGCGAGATTGCGCAACGTCCGATGCGCGTACAAGTCGTGCAAAGTGATCGACGCCAGACTCGGCGTTTCTCGAACGATGGAGACAAAGCGCGCGGCAAGGAGCGAATGCCCGCCCAAATCCATGAAAAAATCCGCTTCGAGCGGAACCGTCGGAGTCGATAGCGCCCGTTTTGCCGCGTCCAGGAGACGCGCCTCGATGTCGTTGCGCGGCTCGTCCTGCTCGTCGTCCGGCGCCGACTGCTGCGACAGCGGCATGGCCTGGAGGCTCTTGCGATCGACCTTGCCCGACGTCAGCACCGGCAAAGACGCAATCGCCTCAAACCGCGACGGGACCATATAGGACGGCAACGCCTTGCGTAGCGCGACGCGCAACTCGCGTTCGCTCGGCAATGGCGCGTCCGTCACAATGAAAGCGACAAGCTCGTCGAGGCCAGTGTCGTTCCGCAACACGACCGCCGTCTGGCGCGCATCGACGTGCGAGGCAATGACGGCTTCGATTTCCCCGAGCTCGACGCGGAAACCGCGTATCTTGACCTGATCGTCGACACGCCCGCGAAAAACGAGGTCGCCGGACTCATTCAGAATGACGGCGTCGCCGGAACGATACAGGATAGGATCGAGGCCGCCATCATAGTGAGGATTGTCGATGAACTTCTCGGCCGTGAGGCTATCTCGCTTCAGATAGCCCTTCGCGACCCCCGGCCCGCCGATCAGAAGCTCGCCTTCTGCGCCGGGAGGTAGCAGAGCGAGCGTCTCGTCGACCACATAGCAGGAATAGTTCGGGATGGGCTTGCCGATGGTCACGGCTTCGCCACGGCGGACCTCGGCGATCGTCGCCACGACGGTCGCTTCCGTGGGGCCATAGCTGTTGTAGATAACCCGGCCGTCGCGCGACCAGCGCTCCGCGACGCTCGGAGGGCAGGCCTCGCCGCCGAGGATGATCGTCCGTAGCGTCGCAACGTCGCGCGGGAGCGCATTCAGCAAAGTCGGAACCGTATCGAGCACGGTGACGCCCGCCTGCTCTAAAACGGCCGGCAAAGTTTCGAGGTCAGCGAGAATCTCGGCGGTCGCGACAAACAACGTCGCCCCCGAAAGATAGCTGACCCAAATCTCCTCCATCGACAGATCGAAGGCGAGGGACGCGCCTTGAAAGGTCACGTCGGAAGAGGAAAATCCGTAGATTTCATTCGCGGAGCGCAGATAATGGCAAATATTCCTGCCGGTGATTATTGTGCCTTTAGGCTTTCCGGTGGACCCTGACGTGTAAATAAAATAGGCGGGATGCTCTGGCGTCGCGCCTAATTCTCTTGCTGTTGGAAGCCGATCGTCTCCTTCGACGCTCGCCTCCGAGGCGATGACGAGCTGAGCAGGCAGATGGCCAGAAGCCTTGGCGGAGAATTCCGGGCTGGTGAGCAAGAAACGCGCTTCGGCGTCCTCCAGGCAGGCGGCGATACGGTCGACTGGCGCTTCGGCGTCAAATGGCAGCCATGCGGCGCCGGTCTTTGCGATGGCGAGCTGCGCGATGAGGGCCTCGGTCCCGCGCGCCATCCAAAGACCGACGACGCCGCCAGGACCGACGCCAAGGGCGAGCAGCCCTCTGCGGAGGGCGTCCGATCGGACGTCAAGCTCCCGATAGCTGATGGAATGACGTAAGCTTTTCAGAGCATTGGCGTTTGGGTGGCGCTTCGCCGTTTCCGCGAAAATCTCGCAGAGCAACTCGTCGCGAAGCAGGAATTCGGCTTTTGTTCCCAGGGCGACAGAAAAGCCTGGCGCGGCCGATTGAACAGTCCTGGCAGTCCCCAAGACGAAAGGCCTATCATTCATACTTTGCGGAACCTATCGTGGAGCATTCGCGCGCCCTTGGGGCCCAGACGCGCTATCATCCGTTGCTAAGGCGAGCGGGGACGCTATGCAAGAGCTACCGTTTGAGCATGCAGAAACAGAACAGCGTTTAAAAGCGAATCGGCTGGCGCGAGCTTGTCTTCTAGCGACCTTCATCTTTGCTGTTGGCGCGCCTCAAACGAGCCTGGCGGCGCCTCAGGCCGAGCAGGTTCGAGCGGAACGCCCCGGGGACGTGCAGGCGGACCGCCAGCAGTCTGGGCCTTCCTTGTCCAAATTCGAGGCGCGCCGCATCCACCGCCGTTGCCGGGATCAGGTCGCCGACTCGAATGCGAGCAAAGAGCTACGCCATTGTTTCGAGCTACATATCGCCGCACGACGTCTCTGGGGCGAGTGCAAGCGCGAGCCTAAGATCGCCACTCTTCGCGGGCGCGAGAAGGAGGAGGCGATCAGGCGCTGCGTTCTGGAGAAGCGCGGCAGCGGCAAACGCGGCCAACCTTGAACGTCATTCGGACCGAGGCTTGCGGTAGAGCCCAGAGATTATGAGATCGGCGCCCAACAGCCGAACACAGGCGCAATCACACCAAGATCACCGGGGCCTGGCGCAAGAACCAGAACCCCCCGGTGTCGCGATCGGGTTCGTTGCGCCTACCGCTTATTTCTGGGCGGCGATGTCGATCTTCTTCTCTTCGGACTTTGGCTGCGCGCTTTTCGGCAGCGTGACCTTCAGGACGCCCTTCTCGAAGTTGGCGGAGATCTTATCGGGATCGACGTTGTCCGGCAGGCGGAAGCTGCGCTTGAAGGCGCCGTAACGGCGTTCCGAGAAGAACCGGCCCTCGCCTTTCTCCTCGCGCTCCACCTTCTTTTCGCCGCTCATGACGAGGGCGCCGTTGACGAGCTTCACTTCGACGTCCTTCTCGTCGAGGCCGGGAAGCTCGGCGGTCATTTCATATTCATTGTCATGCTCGACGAAGTCGACGGGGGGCGCGCCCCAGCCCATGAAGCGGTCGAAAGGCTCGACCTCGCCGGTCCGCCGCGCCACGGGCGCCTCGTCGAAGAAGCGGTCGAGCTGGCGGCGCAGCGCCTCGAAGGGGCGCCAGTCCCAAAAATCGGGAGAAACGAGAGAAGATCCATTGTCTTTCTTCACGGGCGCATTCTGCTCTTGAGCCATCACGGCCTCCCTAAGGTGAATGACCAATTCCAACTTTTTTGAGCGACGTTCGCACGTCTCGACGACAAAAAAATCGTCGGGGCCAGCGCCATCTTCAAGCGAAGCCGTGGGAACAAATTGTCGCGGAGGATGCGGGCCTGAAGGCCCGCGCTCCGGACCGAGAGCCTTCAGGCTCGCATTCACTCTTCGAGTGACAGCAGACCCGCATCGCCGCCGAAGGACGCCGTATTGACCGTCACCGTCGTCTCCAGCAGGAAGCGCCGCAGATAGTCCGGCCCGCCTGCCTTCGGCCCCGTGCCGGAGAGGCCAAACCCGCCAAAAGGCTGACTGCCGACGACGGCGCCGATCATATTGCGGTTCACATAGACGTTTCCCGCTGGCGCCCGCGTGGCCACATCGCGAATGCGCTCCTCGATGCGCGTCTCCAAGCCGAAGGTCAGCCCATAGCCACTCGCCTCGATCTCGCGCAGCAGGGCGTCAAAATCGCGCGCGCACCAAGTGACGACATGCAGAACCGGGCCGAAGACTTCCTCGCGCAAATCCGCCACGCGATCGAGCCGCACAATATGCGGCGTGACATAGTATCCTGGCGTCGGCGCCTCGCCCGCATAAAACAGGCGCCCGGCCTCCCTTTGAACAGCGAGATAGCGATCGAGCTTTGCCTTCGCGTCGGCGTCGATCACCGGGCCGACATGCACGCCGAGCCGGCGCGGATCGCCAATGCGCAATTCCTTTGTCGCGCCAATGAGCGTCTCGATTGCCGTGGGCGCGATCTCCTCCTGAAGGCACAGCAATCGAAGCGCCGAGCAGCGTTGGCCTGCCGAACGAAAAGCGGAGGCCAACACATCGTCGACCACTTGCTCGATCAGCGCCGTCGAGTCGACGATCATCGCATTGACGCCGCCGGTCTCGGCGATCAGCGGCGCAATGGCGCCCGCGCGGGCGGCGAGCGATTGGTTGATATGGCGCGCGACCTCCAGGGAGCCGGTGAAGACGACGCCCGCCGTGAGGGGGTCGGCGACCAGCGCCGCGCCGACGTCTCCCGCGCCCGGCGCCAATTGCAGGGCGTCGCGCGGAATGCCCGCCTCGTAAAGAAGGGTGACCGCCAAGGCCGCGACAACGGGCGTTTGCTCGGCAGGCTTGGCGACCACAGTGTTGCCCGTGACGAGCGCCGCCACAACCTGCCCCAGGAAGATCGCCAAAGGAAAGTTCCACGGCGAAATGCAGACGAAAACGCCGCGCCCGGAGTAACGCAGGCGATTATCTTCGCCCGTCGGACCAGGAAGCCTGATCTCGTTGCTGATGCGCCGCGCCTCGGAAGCATAGTAGCGGCACATATCCGCCGCTTCGCGAATTTCGGCGAGCGCGTCGTCGAGGGTCTTGCCCGCTTCACTTTGCAAGAGGGCGATGAAGGCGCCGCGCCGCGCCTCGATCAAATCCGCCGCGCGCTCCAGTTTTTGCGCGCGCGTCTCCACGGGTGTCGCATTCCAGTGCGGAAATGCGCTCGCGGCATTGGCCATCATTGCGCGCGCGCCGTCGGGGTCCGTCTCGGTCACTTGCCCGACCACAGCGCCGTCGATGGGAGATAAGACATCCCGAGCCGCATTCTTCCCGGGGACGCTCGGCCGCGCTTCCAGTGAAAGGCGCGCGGCGTCGCGTTCATCGAGCAAAGCAGCGAGCGCCGCTTTGTCGCCGAATTCAACGCCCTTCGAATTGGCGCGCAGCGGCTCATAAATTTGCGCTGGCAAGGGCAAGCGCGGATGGCGCGCCTGCGCGGCGTCGCCAATCCTTTCATGCGGATCTTCGACGAGCGCGGCTTCCGGCGTCTGCGGATCGGCCGCGCGCGCGACGAAAGACGAGTTGGCGCCATTCTCGATCAATCGCCGCACGAGATAGGCCAGCAGATCGCGATGCGGGCCGACAGGCGCGTAAATACGCACCGGCGCGTCGCTCATTTGCGCCAGCGCCGCATAAAGCGCGTCGCCCATGCCGTGCAGGCGTTGGAATTCATAATCCTTGCGCGCGCCGGCGCGCGCAAGGATCGCCGCGACGCTGCGGGCGTTATGCGTGGCAAATTGCGGATAGAGCCGTGGCTGGGAAAGCAGACCCGCTGCGAGCGCGTCGTAATTGAGATCGGTCATCGCCTTGCGGGTAAAGACCGGATAATCGGCGAGGCCCCGTTCCTGCGCGCGTTTGATCTCACTGTCCCAATAGGCGCCCTTCACCAGGCGCAGCATGAAGCGGCGACCATAGCTTTCCGCCAACGCGGCTATGTAATCGATCACCGCGCCGGCGCGCTTTTGATAGGCCTGCACGGCAAGGCCGAAACCATTCCAGCCGGCGAGCGACGGATCGGCGACGACGCGCGCGATCACATCGAGCGAAAGCTCGAGGCGGTCCGCTTCTTCTGCGTCGATGGTGAAAGCAAGGTCGCGCGCTTTGGCGAGACGCGCGAGGGAGAGCACGCGTTGCGGCAATTCCTTTAGGACGCGATCGCGTGAGATGGTTTCGTAACGCGGATGCAGCGCTGAGAGCTTGACGGATATTCCGGGGCGGTCCGGCAAAACCCGATCGCCCGCGCGCGCGCCGATCGCCTCTATCGCGCTGGCATAAGCGTCGAAATAGCGCTCCGCGTCCTTGGCGCTGCGCGCGCCTTCGCCGAGCATGTCGAAGGAAAATCTCTCCCGCCGCCCCTTCGCGCGCGACAGCGCATCGTCGATCGTCTCACCGAAAACGAAATGCGCGCCCATGAGCCGCATCGCCTGCCGCGCGGCGATGCGCAAAGTGGGGAGGCCAAGGCGGCGCGCGAGATCGGCGACGAGTCCGCGCGGCTCGGCGCTCTCGTCTTTTCCGGGCCCCACAAGCCGCGCCGAAAAGCCCAACGCAAAGGCGCAGGCCTGCACGAGCAGCGTATCGGAAGCGGATTCATGATGCGAGAAATCGCCTGCGGCGAGCTTGTCGGCGAGGAGTTGGTCGGCGGTGGCGTCGTCGGGCACGCGCAGGAGTGACTCGGCAAGGGCCATGACGGCGAGGCCCTCGCGGGAGGAGAGCGAGAATTCATGGAGGAAATCCTCGACGCCGCCGAGCGCGCTATGCTCGGCGCGCATGCCGCGAACGAGCGCAAGCGCCTTGGCGTCGATTGCTGCGCGCAAAGACGCGTCCGGACGGTCTGCCAGAAAGGCGGCGGCGAAGGCTTCGTCCGGCGGCGCATAGGGCGCGGCGAAAGGCGGCGGCTCGACCATGGGCAGCTCCCTCATGCCTCTATCAGGGCATATGGGAGTCTCCGGCCGTCATTGCGAGAAGCGGGGCGGAAGCGACCCAGGATAGTGGGGGCGGCCCTGGATTGCTTCGCTTCGCTCGCAATGACGGCCTGTCTCCTAAATCTTGTCCCCCTCGGCGCCGGGCGTGACGCAGCGCCAGCGGGTGACCTGCACATTGGGATGATCGCCCGACCATTGAGCGATGTATGGCATAGCCTGCATCATGCAATTGCTCGTCGAGCCCGTGGCGGATTCGAGCATGAGCCGGCGCTCGTCGCAGGCGTTCGGCTGCGCGAGCGTGCAGACTGTGAGGATGAGTTCGACGAAATTCATCGGCAACACCCCTTGCGTGAGCGCCGCCGAATTCGGCGGCGCACAAACTCTAAGCAAGGGTAATGCCGGTCAGGCGGGGGTCAAGATTTCGCCCTTGCCGTAGACGGCCGTATCGCCGCCGTAGCGCTGCAGCTTCGCCGAGAGAACCGCCGCCGCCGCCTCGCTGTCCGTCTTCAGCCCGCGGGCGAAAAGCCGCGCAAACGTAAGGATATGCGGGCCGCAGTCGATATAGGTCGGGCCAATCTCCGGGCGGTTGGCCAAAACGAGCGAGCCGCGCTTGTTGAGATAGCCGACGCGGCCCGAGGTCTTGCCCAGCGCCACGATGGTGCCGGCGATGAGGCGCGAGCCCAAATCCTCGCCAGCGTCGCCTTCGATGATCAAAATGCCCCGGCGGAGGCGGTCGCCCGCCCGTGCGCCTGCCTTGCCGCGCACCACGACGCGGCCGCCGGACATGCCGGCGAGTTCGCCGGCAAGCGGCGCCGCAAGCAGCTCGCCCGCGTCCCCCTTGATCTCGATATGGGCGCCCTCATTACCCGAGGCCGCATAGGCCCCGGCGCTGCCCGAAACCGTGATCTTGCCGCCCTTGGCCAGCCGGCCGAGTTGCAGGCCGACGTCGCCCTCAACGTGAATGGCGAAGTCCGGCAGGAGCTTGGCGCCGATCAGATCGAAACGCGCCGAGCCGCCCTCGTAGCGGATGTTCTTGAGATCGCCCTCGGCGAGCTTGAACACATCGCCGACCTTGGTCGAGGCGCGGGTCGTGCCGATCTCGATCTTCTCGATGTCGGCGAGCGACTTGCCGGCGAGGCGGTCGGGCGTGAGCGCCGAAAGGTCGACGCGCTGCGGCGGCTCCTGGCGGAGCGTGAAGGTGAAGGGCTTCACGGCAGCAAATCCTTCAAATGATAGTGGAACGGGCCGAGCTTGCCGCCATAGTTGCCGGCGCCGACGCGCTTGGCGCCCTTCTCCGGGCCCATCTCGATGATCGCTTTCAATCCGGCGCGCATGGCGTTGGAAACCGCCGCGTCGGTCAGGCCGTCGATGACGATCTCGAGCACGCAGCCGACGTCGGGATCGAGCGCGCTCTTGGTCACGCCGCGCAGAGTCGGGCAATAGGCGTCATTGGTGGAGGCGCCCATGCCCTTATATTGCGAGCCGACCTTGGAGCCCGACCGCACAATGCCGCCCGGGAAGGGCTGGATCACGTCCGGCACGGCGTCGATCGCGGCCACGGCGGCTTCCGTCGCGCGCATGGTCGATTCCCAATCCGCGCCCATGACGAGCAGATTGCCGCCGCCAACGGATTTCTTCGTCAGCCCGACCTTCGACTCGCAGAAGAACTCGCCGTCCATCACCGGGATGCGCCAGAAGCGGCGCCCGTCGATGGCCTTGGACATCTGCCATTTGTCGCCGAACTGGCGCACGGCGTCGCCGACCTTGATCTCGAACTCGCCCTTGACGGTCGAATAGACCGCCGAGCCCGGGCAGGTCAGCACGCATTGGCCGAGGCGGTTGACGAGCTGCTTTTCAGCGTCCTTCGACGACATGGCGAACAGCAGCGCGCGCACGCCGGGGCGCCCATCGGGCGTCTCTTCGGGCGAAACCTCGCAGTCGACGCCGGCCTCGCAGCCGCAGCCGATGACCGAGGTCGCGAAGCCCGTCATGGTCTTGGCGGCGATCATGGCCCATTTGGCGTTCGGGCCGGTGATGAGAATGCCCGTCCCGCTCATCGGGAAGGCTTCGGCGAAACTCTCGTCGATGCGAACGCCGTTGCGAACTATTCCTTGCATGCGACCTCCGCAAAGGCGTCCTTGTGCGGCAGAGCGGCGTCCGGCACGTCGAAGATGCCGCGCGGCAGGCCGTAAAGCTCCTCGTAGTAGCTATCGAGCCGCTTGTTGATGTTGTTGTCGAAGCGCGGGCTGATGTGCAGCGTCTTGCCGCGCTTGTAATGCGACACCTCGCCGTCCTTCACCACGAGGTCGCCGTCCTTGAAGACGTAAGCCGCGCGGCGGAACATGCCGGCCTTGTCGCGGCTCTCCTTATAGACCGCAACGTCGGCGACGGCGCCGGCCGCAAGCGTACCGCGATCCGTGAAGCCGAAGAGCTTGGCCGCGCCCGAGCGGCTCATCTGCGCGAGCTCATAATAAGTGTATTCGCGCTTGAGCGAGGGCAGCGTCGTGAACTGCAGCGCCTCGGCCGGCAGCCGCGACATCACCTGCTCGCGCAGCTCGGCGCTCATCAGCAGCGCGAACAGCTCCGGATAAGCAGTGAAGGGGCCGCCGTTCGGATGGTCGGTGGTGAAGAAGACCTGCTCGGGGTTCTTGATGAGCAGGAACAGCTCGAGACCCGCCGCCCATTGGATGGCGTTGTAATAGTTCGAGATCTTGTAGTTGTAGGGCACGATGCCGCCGCCGTTGGCGTCGCCGTCGAAGATCGCGCCCTTCTTCGGGATCCCGCCCGGCATGCTGTTGAACTGCTTCAGCACGTCGGAGGAGATCGTCACCGTCTGCGAGAACATCACCTGGCCGACGTCGACCGTGACATTCGGATTGGCGTTGATCTTCTCGGCGAAAGTCGCGGCGGCGGAGGAGAAGGCGTTATTGCCCTCCTTGCCATAGGCGTAGAACTGGATGTGGGCGAGATGCAGCGGGAGGCCCTGCGCCGCGTCGATCGTGTCGAGCGCGGTCTGGATATTGCCGGCGATGCCCAGATTGTTCATGTGCAGATGCAGCGGGTGGTGGATGCCCACCGCCTGCGTCGCCTTCTGCAGCGACTGGAAGATCTTGCGCGAGGTGAGGCCGTAGAAGGGCACCTCGTCGTCGAGCCCATAGGCGCGCATATTCTCCTTGAAGGCCTCGCAGCCGCCCGGATTGATGCATTTGAGGCCGAGCGACTTGGTGCCGGCGACCGTCGTCGCGACATAGTCGTTGATCGCGCTCTCAGGCTCGCCCGCGCGAATCTGGCGCAGCAGGAAGTCGTCGTTGCCGAGAACCGTCAACGCGCCCTTATCGAGGATCGGGACGTCGTTGAGCTCGAAATGCGTCTGCAGCGAGTGATGCGGCGCCATCGCCGGCTCAACGACCGTCGTGAAGCCCATCTGTGCATAGAGCCGGCCGGTCTCATAGGTCGACCATTTGGCGGTCGAGAGCGGCGTATTGGCGAGACGCGCGCGAATGCCGCGATGCAGCTCAGGCAGCAGCAGGCGCGCGGTGTTCACATTGCCGCCGGCAATGTGCGAGTGAATGTCGATGGCGCCGGCCATGACGATATGGCCCGTGCAATCGATCTCCTGATCGGCCTTGCCCCCGGCCGGGGGCGCGACGATGCGGCCGTCTTCGAACCAGACGTCGCCGACGCCGTCCTTGCCCGTTGCCGGGTCGACGACATGGCCGCCACGCAAAACTGTCAGCAAGGCGCGACCTCCGAAACATTCGCCATGAGGGCGTCGATGACGTGAGCAACCGTCGGCGCGTCGGACGGCGCCGTGGCCGTGCGCAGCGTCAGGCCGCCGGTCTCCTGGGCCATGAGCACGGCGTCATGGGTGACGCCGGGCTGGCCGACTTCGATGTAAAGCCCGCGCGCCGGCGCAGCGCCGGCGGGGGCCAGAGTGACGAGCGGAATATCCGGGCGTGACCACGACGGCGCCTCGCCGTCGAAAGCGGAAATCCACAGCGCGGCGTCGGCCTCGCCGCTGTCGACGAGGCGCGTGGCCTCGAAGCGCCAGGGATCGTGCTCGGGATAGCCGCGGCCGAAGCCCGTGCGCGGCGGGAAGCCCGTCATCCAGCCCGCCGCTTGCGTCACGCCGGACGCGCCGGCGCGGGCGCCGATATGCACGCCGGTGAAGCGCGTCGTGACGTTGAGGTCGGTGACGAGCGCCTGCATCATCTCGATCGTCGGGGCGTCGAGGCCGGCGGAGGCGGCCCAGACGAAGCAGCCGAACTTGGCGTTCTTCAAGGTCTGCGCAAGGGCGTCGATCCGCTCGAGCTTGGCGGCGTCGATCCGATCGGCATTGACCGGGCGGCCGCCGACGCGGGCGCGCCAGACGCCGAGGGCGCCGGAGATTTCCTGCAAATTCGCCGGAATGACTGTCGCGCCGGCGATTGCGTTAACCTCGCTCGCGTCCGGCCCGAGCCAGATGACCTTGCGCGGCGTTCCGGCGTGCGAGCCATGACGCGGGGCCTGATCGAGCGCGAGACGCTCCAGCATGCCAGGCCATTGTTTCGTGAGGCCGGGTCCGACGAGCACGACGACATCGGCGCGCACGCGCGCCTCATTGGCCGTGGTGGTGAACATGCCGAAAGACCGCTTCACATCGAGATCGGCCAGCAAATCCCCCGAGGCCAGATGGTCGAAGGCGCCGCGCAGCCGCTCGGCGAGAAGGATTGCCGCGCGGGCGCCGGGAACGTCCGCCCCGAGACCTGCGACGAGGGGAAAATTCGCGCGGCTCAATATGCGCGCCGCCTCTTTATAGGCGTCTTCGAGCGCAATCGCTTTGCCGTCGAGCGTCGCCTTGCTCATCCGATTCCCTGCCCCGTTCCGCTGGTCGCGGTTGTTGTCCTTGTCGCGCGGCCGGCGCCGCGCGGGCCCGAGCGATTCTCTCGCCGCCAGTGGCGTGAGGAAGGCTCTAAGGCTTATGAATGATGGCCTTCGGCCGGATTGCACGCGCCCGTTTCGAAAGCGCGCTGTACCTAGCAGCCGTCACGCGCCATGTCGAGACGCTTGGACGTCACATCTCTGCAGAACACATAAGGAGCGAGGTCTGCCGCCGCGCCAGCCTTGCCGCAAGCGGGGCCATAAGGTCAATTGCACGGCCCCATCGATCATGATAATGCTCTCGCCGAGCTCGAACCTGCCCCAGCCGATCAAACGGCCAACAAGAGCGGGAAGCAGCCGTCAGAGTTCCAATTCGGAGGATATCGACATGGCCTGGACCACCCCTGTGATCGTCGAAGTTTGCGTCGGCATGGAAGTCACCAGCTACTCTTCGGCTGAAATCTAAGAATTCGCGAGAATCGTCGCTTCGGCGACGATGCGCTCGACAAAAAAGCGAGCCGGTAGGATATACGCCGCTGTTGACGGCGTTTCTTACTCGGCTCGATTTTTTTGCCCAATTCGTTGAAACTGCAAAGTCTCTGAGGGCCGTCATGCGCAAATCGGCGCTATTTATCGCTTCAACGGCAGCCATCCTGTCCACGGCGGCGATCGCCGAAACGCTCGACACGAAAAAGCTTCTCAACGACGCGCATGCGTCCTTCCAGCCGCTTCCGTCGGTCCCCGTCGCCAAGGATTCGCTGCAGGCTGTCCGCGCCGAGCTTGGTCGGCGGCTGTTCTTCGAGAATCGCGTCTCGATGGACGGCAATGTGAGCTGCTCTCACTGCCATTTGCCGGATAAGCAGGCGACCGATGGCCTTCCGAAGGCCGTCGGCGTGTTCGGCAAGGAAAATCCCCGCAACGCGCCGTCTATCTTCAACGCCGCGATGAATTTCAAGCAGCATTGGCGGGGCGACCGCGAATCGCTCGAAGAGCAGGCGGAAAAATCGCTGCTCGGCCCGGCGAGCTTCGGCAATCCCGACCAAGCGACCGCAATGGGCAAGCTGAAGGCGATCCCCGCCTATCCGGACGCTTTCGCAAAAGCCTTTCCGGACGACAAAGACCCGATCAACTCCCGCAATTGGGGAATCGCCGTCGCCGCCTTCGAATGGACGCTGCTGACGCCGTCGAGATTCGACGCCTTCCTGTCGGGCGACGCCAAGGCGCTGTCGCCGCAGGAACAGGCGGGCCTGCGCAAATTCATCGATACCGGCTGCGCGACATGCCACAATGGCGTGGGTCTCGGCGGCAATTCCTTCCAGAAGTTCGGCGTGACCGAAGACTACTGGAAGGAAACGGGCGCGACGAACCCCGACAAGGGCCGCGCGGACGTCACCAAAAACGACGACGATCTCTACGTCTTCAAGGTCGCGAGCCTGCGCAATGTCGCGAAGACCGCGCCTTATTTCCACGACGGCTCGGTCGACGATCTGACCAAGGCCGTCAAGATCATGGGCAAGACGCAGCTCGACAAGACGCTTTCGGATAAGGACGCCGCCGACATCGTGGCCTTCCTCGGAAGCCTGACGGGGCCCGTCCCGGCGAATTATTCGGCGCCGGAGCCTTATCCGGACGCGAAGTAAGCACCTTTCAGAGCGCGCGTCGGCATCAAGGCCGTCATGGCCGGGCTTGTCCCGGCCATCCACGCCAATGGGCACGGCCTACCCACGGACATGACTAGCTCTGCGCCAAAGACCGATCGGGGCGACTTCCCAGACGGTTTTGCGAGGTAGCGCGCACCCGCCCACCCGAGCCGCCCTTGCGCGGCGTGGATGGCCGGGACAAGCCCGGCCATGACGCGGGAGCGAAGTGAGAGTGGGTAATGCGGCAGACGCAACTCACGCCAGCTTCTGCTCCAGCGCGATTCGCATCAGCTCCATCGGCGTGCGGGCGCCGAGCTTGCGCTTCATGATCGAGCAGCTATTGGCGACGGTCTTGTAGGAAACCTGCGTCGCCTCGGCGATTTCGGCCATGCCGAGGCCCGAGCCCAGCATGCGCAATATCTCCAGCTCTCGCGCCGTGAGCGCCGACAGCGGGCTGACCGCGGCGGAGTTTTTCGCAAAGGCGAGCTGATTGGCGATTTTCGGCATGAGAAACACCCCGCCAGCAGCCACCTCGCGCACGGCTTTCAGCAGCAGAAAGGGATCGTCGTTCTTCGTGACATAGCCCTTCGCGCCGGCCTCGATCGCCCGCGCGGCGAAGATCGGGTCGTCATTCATGCTGAACACGACGATGCGCGCCTGCGCGTCGATCTCCAAAATTCGCCGCGTCAGTTCGAGCCCCGAAACGCCGGGCATGGCGATGTCGACAACCGTCACATCGGGCTTGTTGGCGATAAAGGCCGCAAGGCCGCTCTCCGCATCACGGGCGTCGACGACCTCTATGTCGCCTTCCCCGGCGAGCATCGCTGAGCAGCCCGCGACAATGATCGGATGGTCGTCGACTATAAGAACGCGCATCTTTCCTCCCTTGAAACTGCGTCAAGATTGACCGTAAGCGGCGCCTTCGTAAAGTCGCCGCTCCCTGCGTTCGTCCCGACGCAGGCGAGAAAGCGGGAGGAAATCGGCCATGTTGCGAAAAATGACGTTGCGCGCGCGGCTCTCGCTTCTGATCGGCGGCGTCATCATCGCGGGCCTTGGCTTCGGCGTGGGCCTTCTGATCCTCCATGCGGGGACGCGCGTCAGCGCGGAAGCCGAGGGCGCGACAAGACTTGCGCGCGAACTCGTCCAGGCCACCCTGCCCCGGCTGTCGACGACGCAGAATCCGCGCGCCGTCCTTGCGGAGTTGATGGAAGACGCGGGCCGCCTTCGCCACGTGCGCGTGATCGTGGAAGAGGAAGCGCCATCGGTCGGGACAAATGAGAAACGCGCGCCCGACTGGTTCAGCGCGCTGGTGTTTCGGGCGCCCGCGCCGACGCGCCTCGCAACGCCGCTCGGAACAATCGAAATTACGGCAAGCTCGCAAGACGAAATCGCGGAGATCTGGGAGGAGATCGTCTGGCTCGCGGTCGGCGCGGCTGGCGTCGCGGCGGTCGCCTTCGCACTCGTCTCCTATGCTGTTTCCCGCGCGCTCGCCCCGATCGGCGCACTTTCGGACGCGTTGCAACGGCTCGAACAGGGCGATCATGCGATACGCGTTCCCACCGATGGCTCCCGCGAATTCGTGATGATCGCCGAGCGCATCGACAGCCTCGCCGCCACTTTGCAGCGACTCGACTCGGAAAACCGGCAGCTTCTGCGCCGCATGATCCATGTGCAGGACGAGGAGCGGCGCGCCATCGCGCGCGACTTGCACGACGAGATCGGACCTTTCCTCTTCACCGTGCGCGCCGGCGTCGGCGCCCTGGCGCGCAAGGCGCAAAGCTCTGGCGCCGACCCGGCGCGACTGGCGGAAGACTGCGCCAAGATCGACGCCCAGATCGCCGCCTTGCAGCAGGTGAACCGGCGCATTTTAGGGAGATTGCGGCCAGCGGCCCTGGAAGAGATGGGCCTCGCCGACGCAATCGAAGCGCTGGCGCGCGGCTGGCGCGAGGCGCGGGCGGAAATCGCGATCGATCTCTCGCTCGAGGGCGCGCGGGCCAAGCTCGACGAAACGACCGCAATGACTGCCTATCGCGTCGTCCAGGAGGGGCTGACCAACGCCTTCAGACATTCGGGCGCCAGCCGAATCGCCGTTGTGATCGCGCGCGCCGGCCAGCGGCTACGCGTCGAAGTCCGCGACGACGGGACGGGGCTTCCGGCCGCTTTCGCGCCTGCCGGACTCGGGCTGCGCGGCATGAGCGAGCGGGTGAGCGCGCTTGGCGGAACGCTCAGGCTCGACAACGGCTCGAACGGCGGCGCCCGGCTCGTCGCCGAATTGCCCCTCGACGCAGCGTCCGCCGACAAGACGCGGAGCTGAGCCGCTCGGCCCGAGAGGCCCGGGATTTTCTCCCGAAAAGAGCAGGACCGTATCCCTGTAAAACCGTTATTTTTCAAACCTGTAGCGAAGGCGCAACAGGTCGGGAATATTGTCGCTAAACTGTCTTGGCGACGGGACGGCGCGGCAGGCTGAGAGATATAAACCCGCCCAATAAAGATGCTCGCAAAAATCGGACTGGGGCCATGGTTTTGGATAGACGGATTTCCTTCATCGCTCTCTCGGTGGCGCTCGCGCCGGGCGGGGCCTTGGCGCAGACCTCCTTGCCGACGATCGAGGTCGGCGGCGCACCGCTGCGCTCGACCGCGCGTCCTGCGCCCGCGCAAACCGCCCCGAGCCGCCCGGCCGCCGGCCAGTCCACACGCGTCTCTTCCGCCCCGATCTCGGCGACGCCCGCGGCTTCCCCGGTCGTCATCAAATACGCCGTTCCGGCGGCGACCTATACGCTTTCCTCCAAGGAACTGGCGCAGACCCGCCAGTTCGACGTCTCCGGCGCGCTTCAGCGCCAGGCGCCGGGCGTGATCATCAGCGACGTCGCCGGCAATCCCTTCCAGCCGCAGATCGACTTCCGCGGCTTCGTCGCCTCGCCCATCTCCGGCACGCCACAAGGGCTCGCCGTCTATCAGAACGGCATTCGCGTCAACGAAGCCTGGGGTGACGCGGTCAATTGGGACTTGATCCCGAATATCGCCATCGACCGCCTGACGGTGGTCACCGGCAACCCGCTCTTCGGCCTCAACGCCATCGGCGGCGCCGTCACGGTCGACATGAAGAACGGCTTTACCTATCAGGGCTTCGAACTCGACGCCCGCGCCGGTAGCTGGGCGCGCCGTCAGGCCTCGATGCAATATGGCGTCCAAAAAGGAGCCTTTGCGAGCTACCTCGCCATGGAGGCCGCGGGCGACAACGGCTATCGCCATTTCTCCGGCTCGCACGTCAAGCGGCTTTACGGCGACGTCGGCTATCGCGGCGAGAGCGGCGAAATCCACGCCAATGTCACGGTGGCGCAGAACCGCTTCGGCGCCAGCGGCCCGGCGCCCGTCGAGCTGACGAACATCGATCCGGGCGCAGCCTATACGACGCCGCAAACCTATAAGAACACGCTGGCGATGTACGACATCAACGGCAACATCGCGCCCAACGAGCATTGGAAGCTTTTCGGCGACGTTCACTTCCGCGCCTTCGATCAAGCGCGCGTCGACGGCAACACCACCGAGTTCAATTCCTGCGGCGAAGCAAGGCTGTGCAACGGCGAGGGCGAGGACACGCGGCTTCCCGACTATTTCGGCGGCGCCGCATCGCTCGGCGTGATCGACAACACCTGGACTCGCTCACGCACCATCGGTGGCACCGTCCAGGCCACAAACGACGATATTTATTTCGGCTTCCACAATAAGATCACTTTCGGCGTCAGCTATGATCACGGCTGGACGGCCTTTTCGGCGAATGAGACGCTCGGCGTCATTCAACCGAACCTCGTCGTCGGGATCACCGGCCCGGTCGTGGAAGAACCCGGGAGCAGCATTTCGAGCGTTTCGGTGCGCGCCTCGAACGACTATCTCGGCGTCTATGCGCTCGACACGCTCGACATCACCGACAAGCTCTCGGCGACCGCGGGCGCGCGCTTCAATCGCGCCGGCATTTCGCTTTATGATATGCGCGGGACGCAGATCAACGGCTCGGGGGTCTATACGCGCATCAATCCGGTTGCCGGCCTCACCTATAAAATCCTGCCGAATGTCTCGGCCTACGCCAGCTATTCGGAGGCCAATCGCGCGCCGACGCCGCTCGAGCTCGCCTGCGCCGACCCGAACCGTCCCTGTCTCATCGACAATTTCCTTGTCGCCGATCCGCCGCTGAAACAAGTGGTGTCGCATACGATCGAGACGGGCTTGCGCGGCAATGTCGCGCTTCCTGCGATCGTCCCGTGGGCGGCGGATTATCTCCCCGGCGAGCTCACCTGGAGCGCGGGGCTCTATCGCACCTATAACTTCAACGACATTCTGAGCGTCCCGACCCAGGTCGGTGGGCGCGGCTATTTCACCAACGCCGGGACGACATTGCGTCAGGGCGTCGAAGCCTCGCTGCGCTACGCCGACGAAAGGCTCAGCGCCTGGCTCAGCTATACGTTGACCGACGCAACCTTCCAGTCGACGATCCTGCTCGGCGCGCCGAACAATCCGCTGGCGGCGGCCTTCGGCAACGGCAGCGTGATGATCACGCCCGGCGCAAACATGTCCTCGATCCCGCGCCACCGCCTGAAGGCGGGCGCGGATTACGCCGTGACGCCGCAATGGCGAATCGGCGGCGATATCGTCTATTCGACGGGGGGCTGGCTGCGCGAGGACGAGATCAACGCCTTCGGCACGCTCTCGCCCTATGCGCTGATCAATTTACGCACGTCCTGGCAGGCGACGCCGAACCTGCAATTCTACGGGCTCATCGAAAACGTCGCCAATGTGCGGTCGCGCAGCTTCGGGGTCTTCTACGATACGGCGGCGATTTCCTTCCTGCCCTTGTCGAATCCGAAGATGGTTTCGCTCGGACCGCCGCTCGGCCTCTTTGGCGGCGTGAAGATCTCCTTTTGACCGGCGGAGCTGGCGCCCGGGCTCCCGGGCGCCTATTTTAGCGCTGCTTCGGCGCTAAACTTTGGAGATCGATATGAAAAAGACGTTTGTGTACGGCGCGCTGGCGCTTGCCGGGCTGCTCGCCGCCCCGGTCGCGCCAGCCCTGGCCAAAAAGGCCCCGCCGGTCGCCTCGCTCGATACCGACAACGACGGCACGGTCGACGTGAACGAGGCGAACAAATCCGCCGAGGCGCTTTTCACCAAGCTCGACAAGGACAATGACGGCACCATCGAGCCCAAGGAGCTTCAGGGCCGCCTCTCCAAAAAGGAATTCAAAGCGGCTGACCCCGACAATGACGGCACGCTGAGCAAGGACGAATATCTGGCCGTCGTCGGCAAGCTCTTCAAGGAAGCCGACGGCGACAATGAAGGGACGCTGGACGACAAGGAATTCGCGTCCAAGCAAGGCAAGGCGCTGCTGCGCGTCGTCCGCTGATCCCGGCTTTCCGGCTGTCATTCCCGACGCTCGCTTAAGCGAGCGATCGGGAATCCAGAGCCGAACCAGCGCTTTTGTGGCTCTGGATTCCCGGTCGGGCTTTCAGCCCGGCCGGGAATGACATCCCCTAATGCAAGCTGTTCAACCGGAAAAGGTGTCAGGCTTTGCTCCGGATTCCCGATTGCCTCGCATTCTCCAAGGGCGCGAACTCCAAGGGCGCGAATGATGGACCGCGTTCTTACAACTTGATCCCTCCCGCCGATCCGGCCATGTAGAAGGCCATGAAACGCCTCGCCGCCGCTTTATGCCTCATGCTCGCGACCGCCTCCGCGCGGGCCGAGACGCTCGATGTCAAGGTCGGCGTGTTGCGCGAGCCGCATTCGCGCGAGACCCTCTCCATCCTCGACATTCCCGCCGCCGACGACACGCTCGCCGGCGCGCTGATGGGCGCGGTCGACAACAACACCACCGGCAAATTCACCCATCAAACTTTTGAAGTTGCCGACGCGAAGCTCGACGACGGCGCCGATGTCGCGGCGGCGATCGATACGCTCGTCGATAAGGGCGCGCTTCTCATCATCGCCGATCTCGCGCCCGACCGTCTTCTTGCGGCGAGCGAGCGCGCCAAGGCGAAGGGCGCGTTGCTCTTCAACGTGTCGGCGCCCGACGATCGGCTTCGCGAGGAAGACTGCCGCGCCAATGTCGTGCATGTCACGCCGACGCGCGCCATGCTGGCCGATGGGCTCGCGCAATATCTCGTCTGGAAACAGTGGCGGAAATGGCTGCTCATCAAGGGCTCGCACGCCAATGACGAATTGCTGGCGCAGGCCTATCGCCGCGCGGCCAAGAAGTTCGGCGCCAAGATCGTCGAAGAGCGCCTCTATGAAGACACCGGCGGCGGGCGGCGCAGCGACTCGGGCTCGGTTCAGACGCAACGGCAAATGCCCGTCCTGACCCAGAATGCGCCCGCCTATGACGCGCTTCTCGCCGTGGATGAGAGCGAGGTTTTCGCGGGCTATCTCCCCTATCGCACATGGGACCCGCGCCCTGTCGCGGGCTCGGCCGGCCTCTATCCCACCAATTGGGACCCCGCCCATGAACAATGGGGCGCCCAGCAATTGCAGAACCGTTTCATGATGACCTATCGCCGTCTCATGAACGCGCGCGACAACGCCGCCTGGCTCGCCATGCGCATGATCGGCGAAGCGGCGACGCGCACCAATTCCAGCGCGCCCGACAAGTTGCGTGAATTTATGCTCGGCAAGGATTTCTCCACCGCCGCCTTCAAGGGCGTGCGTTTGACGCTGCGTCCCTGGAACCAGCAATTGCGCCAGCCGATCCTGCTTTCGGATGGCCGCATCACCGTCTCCGTCTCGCCGCAGGAAGGCTTCCTGCATCAGGTGAGCGAACTCGATACGCTGGGGCTCGATCAGCCCGAAACGAAGTGCAGGTTGAAATGAGAATGGCCCCCTCCCCAGCCCTCCCCCGCTGCGCGGGAGAGGGAGCAGATTGTAGCCTTCATCAGAAACGCGGATCGCGAGTGTCCCCTCTCCCGCGCAGCGGGGGAGGGACAGGGAGGGGGCTGCTGCGAGCAGCGCTCTTCTGCGGCGTTCTTCTACCCACCCAAACCCACGCCTACACGGCGTTCGTCAGCAATGAAAAAGGCAACTCCATCACCGTCATCGACACGGAGAAGCTGGAAGCGACGGCGACCGTGAAGGTCGGGCGCCGCCCGCGCGGCATCGAGCTGAACAAGGACGGTTCCGAGCTCTTCATCTGCGCCGGCGACGACGACGCCATTCAGGTGCTCGACACCAAAACCTTGAAGCTCACGGGCAAGCTCCCTTCCGGCCCGGACCCCGAGCTGCTCGTGCTCAGCCCCAAGGGCGACACGATCTACGTCTCCAACGAGAACGATAATCTCGTCACGCTCATCGATGTGAAGCGCAAGGAGCAGGTGGGCGATATTCCCGTTGGCGTCGAGCCGGAAGGCATGGCGGTCAGTCCGGACGGCAAGCTCCTGGTCAATACGTCAGAGACGACCAATATGGCGCATCTGATCGATACGCAGACCAAGGAGATCGTCGCCAACATCCTCGTCGACAACCGCCCGCGCTTCGCCGAATTCAAGAAGGACGGCTCCGAGCTTTGGGTGTCGTCGGAGGTTGGCGGCACGGTGGCGGTGATCGATCCCAACAAGCGCGAATTGAAGCAGAAGATCAGTTTCGAGATTCCCGGAATGTCGAAGGAGGCGATCCAGCCGATCGGCATTTCGATCACCAAGGATGGCAAGCGCGCCTTTGTCGCGCTCGGTCCCGCGAACCGCGTGGCGGTGATCGACGCCGAGACGAAGAAGATCGAGAAATATCTGCTCGTCGGCCAGCGCGTCTGGCACCTCGCCTTCACGCCGGACGAAAAATATCTGCTGACCGCGAATGGCGTGTCGAACGACGTGTCGGTGATCGACGTGGCGAGCCTCAAAGTGGTGAAGTCTATCCCGGTCGGCTCCTTCCCCTGGGGCGTGGTGGTGGCGCCGCAATGATGGGGCCGGGGCTGGATTGTCATTCCCGACGCGCGAAGCGCGATCGGGAATCCAGAGCAGCAACCCCTAAGATTGGGTGGGACGGCTGTGGATTCCCGGTCGTTCACTCCGCGAATGCCGGGTATGACAGTTGCGCGCCTGAAGGCGCGCGGTCCGGACCGCGAGCCTTCAGGCTCGCTTGCAACGCAGCGCCGCGATGACCGACGCCCTCTCCATCCGCCATCTTTCGCACGCCTATGGCGCCCGCAAGGCGCTCGACGATGTGAGCTTCACCGTCGCGCCCGGCAGTTTCACCGTGCTGCTCGGTCTCAACGGCGCGGGGAAAAGCACGCTCTTCTCCCTCGTTACGCGGCTTTATGCGGCGCGGCAGGGTCAGATTGAGATCTTTGGCGCAGACGTCATGCAGAGCCCCGGCGCGGCGCTGCGGCGGCTCGGCGTCGTGTTTCAGGCGCGCACGCTCGATCTCGAATTGAGCCTGATGCAGAACCTCGTCTACCACGCGGCGCTGCACGGCATCGGCCCTATCGAGGCGCGCCGCCTCGGGCAAGAGGCGTTGACGCGCGCCGGCCTTGCCGAACGCGCCAATGACAAGGCCCGCGCGCTCTCGGGCGGGCAGATGCGCCGCGTCGAGATCGCTCGCGCTTTGCTGCACAAGCCGCGCCTTCTGCTTCTCGACGAACCCACCGTCGGCCTCGACATCAAGGCGCGCGCCGATATTCTCGCCCATGTGCGCGGCCTCGTGCGCGACGAGGGGCTCGGCGTCTTATGGACGACCCATCTCATCGACGAGATCGATCACGAGGATCAGGTGGTGATCCTGCACAAGGGCAAGGCGCTGGCGACCGGAACGGCGCGAGAGATCGTTGCGCAAAACGGCGCGGCGGAAATCGGGGCGGCCTTCGCGAAGATCACAGGCGCCGCCGTGGAGAGGATTTCGGCATGAGCTGTCGGGAGCCAATGACGCTCGCCTCCTCTTTCACCCCGCGCCAATATCTCGTCTGTCTTTGGGGCGTCGTCTGGCGCGAGGGGCTGCGCTTTCTGCATCAGCGCGAGCGTTTCATCTCCGCGCTGGTGCGGCCGCTTGTGTGGCTCTTCATCTTCGCAGCGGGCTTCCGGCAGGTGCTTGGCGTCTCGATCATCCCGCCCTATGAGACCTATGTGCTCTACGAGGTCTATATCGCGCCTGGCCTCATGGCGATGATCCAGCTTTTCAACGGCATGCAGTCGTCGCTCTCCATGGTCTACGACCGCGAGATGGGCAATATGCGCACGCTGCTCGTCTCGCCCTTCCCGCGCTGGTTCCTGCTCGGCGCCAAGCTTTTCGCCGGCGTCGCCGTGTCGATCCTGCAGGTCTACGCTTTCCTGGCCATCGCTTATTTCTGGGAGATCGAGCCGCCCACCAAATGGGGCTATCTCACCGTCCTGCCGGCGCTTGCGCTCGGCGGACTCATGCTCGGCGCTCTTGGCATGCTGCTGTCATCGCTCATCAAGCAGCTCGAGAATTTCGCGGGCGTGATGAACTTCGTCATCTTCCCAATGTTCTTCGCCTCTTCCGCGCTCTACCCGCTCTGGCGCGTGAAGGAGTCGAGCCCCTGGCTCTATTACGCTTGCCAGGCAAATCCGTTTACCCACGCGGTCGAGCTGATCCGCTTCGCCTTTTATCAGCAGGTCGACTGGGTCTCGCTGCTCGTGGTCGCAGCCTATACGAGCATCTTTCTCATCAGCGCAATCATCGCCTACGATCCCGCGCGGGGCATGCTGATGCGCAGGGGCGGCTAAAAGCGGCGCCCCGCATCTCCCTCTTTATTTCGAGAGGCGCGCCACACTATTGGACGCCACGCCGAGCGCGCATTTCATTGTGTAGACGAAATCCAGGTAGTCGTTATCGCCGCCGTCTTCGACGTTGTACTGGGCGCCGCCGCTATCCTGACAATTGCCGGTTTTACGAAACGAGGCCGAGTTGACGTCGCTATAGAACTCGACCGGATTGATCAGCCCACCTTGATAACTCAGGTCCTGGTAAGCGACCATTCCGACGCCATAGGTCGAATATTTCGGGACCGAAAAAGTGACTGTCCAAGCCCCGACCGGCGGGTTGGTTCCCGAGCCGGAGACGCCGTAACGGTAGGAAAGAACCGTTTGCTTCGAGGTGACGGCCCCGGAGGCGTTTTTCGTCCAGAGGAACATGTCCTTCGCGAAAGCGCCCTTGGCGCTGACCGCGTTGAAAGTCGCGGTGACGATCTGCGTCGGAAGCGTCGCCTCGGAATGCGCGCCCACGTTGATCGAGTTCATCCCGATGATCTTCAGAAAAGCCGTCTGAACAGCAAAGGTCGCGTCAGACGCGTAGATAACGGCGCCATTTGCAGCCGTACTGACGGCAAGCGTCGCATTGATGGCGCTGATCCCGACAGGCATATTGGCGTTCAAATATCGGTTGAGGAGCGCAGAATCGGCGGCACCTTTAGCCGCAGCCGCCAAAACGCCTTTATCGAGCGCTTCCTGCAATCGCGACTTCTTCGTTACTGCCGCAGAATAGTCGACGGCGCCGCCCACCAGGAGCGCCACGGGAAAAAGCGCTAGGCCGAAGAGAATGGCGACGGTGCCGCGCTGACAGGCTGCGAAGGCGGAGCGCCTGCTCGTTGAGGCGTAAAGCTGTAATAGGCGCAATTTCCAGGCCCCCAAAACCATGTCTTCATCGACAGGATCAGGGAAAGACCTTAGCGGCAGCTTAAACGCAGCCTCTGTAAACGCTTGTTTCGACCGACTAATTTATTTTTTGCCCTTGGCCTTCGCCGCCGCCTCTTCCGCCGCCGCGGCCTCGGCGTAGCCTTCCGGCAGCTTCACGCCGCTCGCGAGCTGGGCGCCGAGCGCAATGGCGCGCGCCTCCGTCAGCCGCAGGGCGCAATAGCCGAAGTCGGATTCCTTGGCGTAGGAGCGGCAAACCTCCTCCCGCCAGGAGGAAAAGCCCGCCTGCTCCTTCACCACGAAACTGCGGACCAGCTTTTCTTTCTTGTTGCGCTCGTAGAGCTCGCGGAAATCGGCGCGGACGTCTTTTTCGACCTTGGCGCGGGCGCCGAGCATGTCCTCGGCCTTCTTGGGGTCGAACTCCCTCTCCGCCGTGCCCCAAAGCCCGCTCGGATCGGCGCGGCAATCCGCTTCCTTGATCTCGCAGGCCTTGCCGTCATTGGTGACGAGAATGGCCCCGTCCAGCACATCGAGCGTGAACGGACAAGCCGGGAGAGACAGAAGCTGATAGCGGCGCAGCCCGGACCCGCTGTCGCGGCGCGTGAGTTTCAAAGGCATGCCCGCGATCTCGACGCGGCATTCCTCGCCCGAGCGCGACAGGCGATCGCCGGAAAGCGTCAGCTTCGCGACTTCCAGATCCGGTCCGATCCGAGAGAATTCTATGGCGCCGCCTGCGCCGTCGAGCTGCAGCGTCTTGCCGACGATTGTCTCCTCGGAAGGGGCCTTGGGCATGACGACAGGCCCCCGCGCCTGCCCCATTTCGCCGCTGCTGAGCTTTTTCTTGGACTTTCCGCCAGGAGACGTCACCGTTCCTTCCGGAGTCGGCGCCACGGCCCCGGGAAGCGCAAGCTGGGCGCCAGCAGGCGTTAGCGCAGCGCCCGACATCAGCGCGCTGGACACAAGCCCAGCGGCCGCCCGAGAAAGAAATGTCCTGGACGGCGCAATCGACATCGGCCTGCCAACCCCTCCCCCTGCCCGCCGGGTCGCCGGCAGGCGCAGCGCCTATTTCGGCGCCAGAACCATCACCATCTGTCGC
This sequence comes from Methylocystis sp. Sn-Cys, assembly GCF_016745395.1. Classification (GTDB taxonomy): domain Bacteria; phylum Pseudomonadota; class Alphaproteobacteria; order Rhizobiales; family Beijerinckiaceae; genus Methylocystis; species Methylocystis iwaonis. The sequence continues at coordinate 91,439 of NZ_JAERVJ010000008.1, read as the reverse complement.
CCTTCCATCGAGGGCTCCAGCTCGACCTTGGCGATCTGAGCGGTCTCGGCCTTCACGCGCGTCAGCAATCGGTAGCCGATGTCCTGATGCGCAATCTCGCGCCCACGGAAGCGAAGGGTCACCTTGACCTTGTCGCCCTCCTCGAAGAAGCGCTGAACCGCCTTCATCTTGACGTCGTAGTCGTGCTCGTCGATGCCGGGGCGGAGCTTGATTTCCTTGACCTCGACCACCTTCTGCTTCTTGCGGGCCTCGGCGGCCTTCTTCTGCTCGGCGAAGCGGAAACGGCCGTAATCGAGGATCTTACAGACCGGCGGCGTCGAGTTCGGCGCGATCTCGACGAGATCGAGCCCGGCCTGCTCGGCCATGCCCAGCGCGTCCAGCAATTGGACGACGCCGTGATTCTTTCCTTCGGAATCGATCAACTGCACTTCACGGGCGCGAATTTCTCGGTTGGTGCGCGGGCCTTCTTTTTGCGGCGCCGCGGTGCTCTTCATTGGCCTGCGAATGGATCTTTACTCCTTTGAGGGCCGACAACCTCGGCCGTGATCGAAAACTGCGCTCAGCGAGCGGATAGATGATTTTCGGACGGATGTCCGGAGCGGGGGAGATTCTCACGACTGCGCGGCAAGTCAACAGGCGAAATGGCTATTTAGGGATTATTCACGCGGAAATGCGCGTTAAAGGAAATCATCTATGAGAGTCGCGAGCTTTTCGGGCGCGTCTTCGGGTGAGAAATGGCCGACGCCCGGCAGGCGCTCGATGCGAAGGTTGGCGACGTAACGCTCTGTGCCCTCGAGACAGTCCCGGTCCAAAGCGACGTCGCGGAGGCCCCAGACGATCAGCGTCGGCGTCTCGACGCGCGCGGCGAACTCGTCACGCGCCGCAAGCGCATCCCATAGAGCGCGGCGATACCAGTTGAGCATGGCCGTCATCGCGCCGGGCGAAGCGGCGTTGTCGCGGTAAATGTCCATGGCGTCGTCGCAGATCGCGCCCGGGCGCGGCGCCGCATTTCGGATCAGCGCCGCCGTCAGATAGCCGCGCCCGAGCGACAGAAGCCAGTCGGGCAGCGCCGGAAGCTGGAACAAGGCGATATAGAAGGATTTCCGCCTTTGCCGTGGGCTCCGCCAAAAGGTCTGCCAGAAGCAGAGCGGGTGCGGAATATTGATGAAGATGAGCCGCTCCAACCGCCGCAGCCGGCGAATGGCCGCCACCCAGGCGACGAGGCCGCCCCAATCATGGGAAATCAGCGTGACCGACTTGGCGCCGGAAGCGTCGATAAGGCCCGCGATGTCCCCGGTGAGGGCCGCAAGCGAATAATGCTTCTTGCCCTTCGGACGGCTCGTGGCGCCATAGCCGCGCTGATTGACGGCCCAGACGCGATAGCCCTTGGCGACAAGCGGCGCGACCAGATGGCGCCACATGACGGCGGTTTCGGGGAAGCCATGCAGCAGCAGCGCAAGCCGCTCCCCCTCCCCCGCCTCGAAGACCTCGAAGGTCAGCCCATTGGCCGGGACGAAAATGCGCCGCGCGCCGAGAAGAGCCTCGGCGTCCATCAACCGGCGAGCGCGGGACAGCTCGGACAAGGCGCGCCGCCGGACATGGCGCCGCAGCTCGGGCCTGTGTCCACATCGCCGCCCGCCGCGGGCTTGGCGATCAGCGACAATTGCCGCTCGACATGCGCGCCGCCACAAGCGGGGCACTCGGGGGTCTCCTCGAAACGCGCGAGCGTCTCGAATTCATGGGCGCAATCCTGGCAGCGAAAGGCGTAGAGGGGCATGGGGTCTCGTGGGTTGGAAAGTTCGCTGCATAATAGGCGTTGCCGGCGCCGCGGAAAAGCGGGCGAAAAAGCGAGGGCTGGAGAGGGTGGCGCGCTCACGGGTCGGACCTCGCATCTCGTCATGGCCGGGCTTGTCCCGGCCATCCACGCCGAGGGATACGGCCGATGACGGGACGCGCTGTCCCACAGGCGGGGTTTATGCCAGTAAACTTATCCGCTCCGCACGTTCTGACGCCTGCACGGCGTGGATGGCCGGGACGAGCCCGGCCATGACGGTGTGTAAGGGTGTCATTATCGACCACGCTCTCCCCGAGGGCGCTAAATTCAGTTTGACGATTCGCTTTCCCGAGGCTGACCCGGATGACCTATCGCGCGCCGCTTACTGATATTCTCTTCTCTCTACGCCTCGCCGCGGGGGCGGACCTCGAGGACCTCTACGCCGATATCGCCGACGGCGTCGCCGAGCAGACGCTCAACGAGGCGGCGAAATTCGCCGAAGGGCAGCTTCTGCCGCTCGACAGGATCGGCGACCGCGCCGGCGTCAAATTTGCCGATGGCGCGGTGACCACCGCCCCCGGCTGGCGCGAGGCCTATGCCGCCTGGCAGGCCGGCGGCTGGAACGCCATCGCGGCGAGCCCGGATCACGGCGGGCTGGGCCTCCCCGCGCTGCTCAACGCAGCCTGCACGGAAATCTGGAACGGGGCGAATATCTCCTTCGCCCTGTGCCCACTTCTCTCCCATGGCGCGATCGAGGCGCTGGAGGCGCATGCGAGCGCGGCGCTGAAGGAGACCTATCTCGCCAGGATCGTCAGCGGCGAATGGACCGGGACGATGAATCTCACCGAACCGCAGGCGGGCTCGGACCTCGCGCTTCTGCGCACCCGCGCCGAGCGCAACGCCGACGGCTCCTACCGCCTCAGCGGCCAGAAGATATTCATCACTTATGGCGAGCACGATCTCGCCGACAACGTCGTGCATCTGGTGCTGGCGCGGCTCCCCGATGCGCCGCCCGGAACGAAGGGTATCTCGCTTTTCCTCGCGCCAAAATTCCTGCCCGATGAAAAGGGCGCCTTCACCCGCCGCAACACGCTGCATTGCGCCGGCGTCGAACACAAGCTCGGCATCCATGCCTCGCCGACCTGCACCATGGTTTATGAGGACGCCGTCGGCTTTCTGATCGGCGAAGAAAACAATGGCCTTGCCTGCATGTTCACTATGATGAACAACGCCCGGCTTTCGGTAGGCCTGCAGGGCGTTGCGCTTGCCGAACGCGCCACGCAGGCCGCGCTGGCTTACGCCAAGGAACGCAAGCAGGGCCGCGCGCCGGGCGCGCCGGAGACGAGCGCGATCATCGAGCACCCGGACGTCGCTCGCATGCTGCTCACCATGGCCAGCCTGACGGCGGCCGCGCGTCTGATCTCTTTCGAGACGGCCGCGTCGCTCGACCGCGCGCATCGCGACCAGGACCCCGCCCGCGCCAGGGAAGCGGAAGAGCGCGCGAGCCTGCTGACGCCTGTGGCCAAGGCCTTCTCCACCGACATCGGCAATGAAGTGACCTCGCTCGCCGTGCAGGTGCACGGCGGCATGGGCTATATCGAAGAGACGGGCGTCGCCCAGCTTATGCGCGACGCGCGCATTTGCGCGATCTATGAAGGCACGAACGGCATTCAGGCGATCGACCTCGTGGGGCGCAAATTGCCGATGTCGGGCGGCGCGGCGCTGAACCACGAGATCGACGACATGCGCGCCATCGCAAGAGAGAGCACTGTCGCCGCGGTCGACGCGGCGGTGGAAGCGTTCGCGCAAGCCAGCGACTATCTGTTGCGCGCGACGAAGCAAGCGCCGGCCGAGGCCCTTGCGGGCGCGACGCCTTATCTGCGCCTGTTCGCGCTGGCGCGCGGCGCGACGCTTCTCGAAAAAGCCGCCAAAGCCGCGCGGCGCGACAGCGATCACAACGCCGCGCGCTATGAAGCGCTGGCGCATTTCTTCGCCACGAATATTGCGGTGGCGGCGCCGGGCTTGGCGAAGACGGTAGTGGAAGGCGCACGCTCGGTGACGGAAGGAAAGGCCGCGTTTGCAGGATGAGTGCGTTGGTCAACCGCGGCCCCCGTCATGGCCGGGCTTGTCCCGGCCACCCACGCCGCGCAAAAAGCGGCTGATGCTTGCCAGTCATTGGAACGTTTGCGTTAACGAGAGGGACGATGCACGAACTTTGTCCGTAGTGATAAAGTGTCTTGTTGGGCTCTGCCCCTCGGCGTGGGTGGCCGGGACAAGCCCGGCCATGACGCCCCCCGAGATGAGTGACTCTCTTAGCCTTTACGGGTCGGGTGGGGTAAAGCCCCGCCACACTCATTGCGGCGCGAGCCCCACCCGGCGGCCTTCGGCCGCCGACCTCCCCGTAAAGGGGAGGTATTGGCGGCTAATGACGCTGGATTGCTATCCACCCGGCATCGAGAGGCTAAGCGCCCATATATTCTCTTAAGCCCAACTGCTGCTCCGCACTCATATGCAGCCCCAGCTTAGAACGTCGCCACAAAATATCGTCAGCTTTCCGCGCCCATTCGTTCTCGATGAGATAACGCGCTTCCGCCTCGGTGAGCCCGCAACCAAAGTCACGGCCTAAATCCGCCATCGCATGCGCATGCTTCACAATGCGCTCGACGCGCGTCCCATAGGCGCGCGCGAGCCGCCGCGCCAATACGTCGCCGAGAAAAGGCTTCTCGCTCTTCAACCGCGCGAGAAGGGCGTCGAACTCCATATCGCCCCCGGGGAACGCGGCGCCCGCCGTCCATGCCTCGCCATGCGCCGGCAGGAAGCGGCGCAACTCGTCCAGCGCATGTTCGGCGAGACGGCGGGCCGTTGTGATCTTGCCGCCGAAAATCGAAAGAACCGGCGCGCCGTCCTCTGGCGCGTCGAGATCAAAAGCATAGTCGCGCGTCACCACTGAGGCGTTGAGAGAACCATCGTCGTAAAGGGGCCGCAGCCCCGAATAGCTCCACACGACGTCTGCGCGCGTGACTGGTTTTCTCAGGAAATGGTTGATGGCGTCGAGGAGGTAGTCTGTCTCCGCGTCGCTGATGGCAACCTCACCCGGCGCGCCCTCATAAGCGACGTCGGTTGTGCCGATCAACGTGAACGCATGCTCGAAGGGAATGGCGAAGACGATGCGGCCATCCGGGTTTTGCAAAATATAAGCGTGGTCGCCCACGTAGAGTCTGCGTGTAACGAGATGCGAGCCCTTCACCAGCCGCACATGCTTGCGCGAATGCATATGCAGCGCGCCTTCGATGACCTGCGAAACCCACGGTCCCGCCGCATTCACCAAAGCGCGCGCCTCGATCTCCATGCCGCCATCGAGTTTAGCGGTCCAATGCGCGCCCTTGCGTTTCGCCTGAACGGGCCGCGCGCCGACGCTGATCGTCGCGCCGCGCTCCTTGGCGTCGAGCGCGTTGAGCGCAACGAGACGCGAATCCTCCACCCAGCAATCGGCATAAGTGAAGCCGACGTTATAGGTTTCGCGCAACGGCGCGCCGAGCGCATTGTCCCCTAGCGCAACCAGATGCGAGCCTTCGAGGCGTTTGCGGCGCGCGAGATGATCGTAGAGAAAGAGGCCGAGCCGCAGCATCCACAAAGGACGCAGGCCCTTTTCATAGGGCAGCACGAATTTCAGCGGCCAGATGATGTGCGGCGCGGCGGCGAGCAGACGCTCGCGTTCCTCCAGCGCTTCATGCACGAGACGAAACTCATAAAGCTCCAAATAACGCAAGCCGCCGTGAATGAGCTTGGTCGAGGCCGACGACGTGCCGCTCGCAAGATCGTTCTGCTCGACGAGGCGCACCGAAAGCCCCCGCCCCGCCGCGTCGCGCGCAATAGCGCAGCCGTTGATCCCGCCGCCGATAATGAGAAGGTCATAGAGCATGCGCGCCGCTCTCGGTTGGCTCATGCTCAATCTAAGGCGCGTGCGGGCGAGCGCAAGGAAGGACCGCAACGCCATCCACCGTCATTGCGAGCGCAGCGAAGCAATCCAGAGCCGCATCACGGCCCTGGATTGCTTCGTCGCTTCGCTCCTCGCAATGACGTCGAGCCTCTCAGAAAAGGCAAAGCCGGCGACTGCCGGCTTTGCGAAAGCGATGGTCTTTCTTATCAGGCCTGCGGCGCGCGCGATTGCGGGCGATTGCCGCCGCCGCCATGCGCCCGCCGCTTCTGGCCATTGGCTGGCCGCGCCGGACGCTGCGCGTTCTGGCGTTCGCCCCCCGGCCGGCGCGCTTCGGCGTGCTGGCCTTCGCGGCGCGGATGCTTATGCGCATTCCGCCCGGCGCCATTGCTCGGTTGGGCGCGGCGCGGTTGGGCGTCGTCGCGGCGCTGGTCCTCGCTGCGGCGGTCGGTGAAGGGCAGCGACTGGCGCGTCAGCTTCTCGATCTGCCGCAGCAACGGACGCTCGCCGTTGTCGCACAAGGAAATCGCCCGACCAGAAGCGCCGCCGCGGGCCGTGCGGCCGATGCGGTGGACGTAAGCTTCCGGCACTTCCGGCAGCTCGAAATTGACGACATGCGTCACGCCATCGACGTCGATGCCGCGCGCCGCAATATCCGTCGCGACCAGAACGCGCGTGCGTCCCTTGCGGAACGAGTCGAGCGCGCGGATGCGCTGGTTCTGGCTCTTGTTGCCATGAATCGCCTCGGCGCCGACGCCCGCCGCCTCGAGATGCTGCGCCACGCGATCGGCGCCGCGCTTGGTGCGGGTGAAGACGATGGCGCGGGAGATGTCCGTGTCTTTCATCAGCTCGAGCAGCACGTCGCGCTTGGCGCCGCCGTCGACGAGAAACACATGCTGCTCGACCCGCTCGGCGGTGGTGGCGACCGGCGTCACCGACACTTGCGCGGGGTTATTCAGCATATCCTGCGCGAGCCCGGCGATCTCCTTCGGCATGGTGGCCGAGAAGAGCAAGGTCTGGCGGTTCTTGGAAAGCTTCGCCACGATCTGGCGGATCGGGACGACGAAGCCGAGATCGAGCATGTGATCCGCTTCGTCGAGGACGAGCACCTCTGTCGTCGCCGGCTTGAAGCGCCCCGACGCAATATGGTCGAGAAGCCGGCCGGGCGTCGCGACGAGCACGTCGAGGCCGCGCGACAGCATCTCGATCTGCGGGCGATGCGACACGCCGCCGACGATCACGCCGACGCTCGGCCGCATGAATTGCCCATAGGCGCGGAAACTATCGGCGATCTGGGCCGCGAGTTCGCGCGTCGGCGCAAGCACCAGCGCACGCGCCGTAAAGGGCGTGGGACGGCGCCGGTCGGCGGCGAAGCGCTCCAATATCGGCAAAGCGAAGGCCGCCGTCTTGCCGGTGCCGGTCTGGGCGATGCCGAGAAGGTCGCGCCCCTGAAGCAGATAGGGAATGGACTGGGCCTGGATGGACGTCGGGGTCTCATAGCCTTCGCGGTTCAAGGCGCGAAGAAGAATCTCGGAAAGACCGAGATCGGCAAATTGGGTCACTGAGCGTCTTTCATAAGGGATTCGCGGCCGCGGTCGGGGAGCGAGCGCGGGCGGTTTCGATCCGGAAAAAAGGGAGACTTGCCCCGCGTATCGGGCCGTCGATTGATGCGTGGGGAGGCTCGACAGCGGGCCCGACGCAACTGAAAGTGACGTCGGCTATACGCGGCTGGAGCGCCTCATGCTGCGGCGCAGCTTTCAGTCTCGTATAAGAAGAAGCGCCGCGGGTCAATGGGGCCGTCTGACGCAGAGCAGCAATGCTTCAGAAACAGAGTCCAAGACGCCCCGGGTATAATTGCGTCGCGTCGGCCGGTCTCCATCCGCGGCCGACCCCCAGCGCCCGGCACGGCTCCGCCAGTTTGTGCCGGGCGCTCCCTTCCGATCATGCCTCCGCCAGCCATTCAGAATGCCTGCGTCATCGCCTCCTCCGGGCGCGGTCGTCATTGCCGGGCCTGCGTCGTCGAGCGACCCGGAAGAAGCGCGACTGAATTCGCTCGATCCACGGAAAGGATTTTCCCGTGCTGCTCATCGACAATTTCTTGGACCGGGACAGCGCCGAACGTCTGCGTAGGAAGATCGTCGATACGCCCTTCAACGCCGGCTCGTCGACGGCCACCGGCCTGGCCGCGCGCGTCAAAAACAATCTCCAAATGGACCGCGAGAAAGGTAGCAGGATTCTCGACGACATCGCTTCGAGGTTGATGACCCACGAAGAGGTAGAGCTTTACGCCATTCCCAAACGCATCGCCGCGATGAGCGTCAACCGCTACGACGTAGGGATGGAATACGGCAACCACACCGACGCGCCGATCATGAACAACTACAGGTGCGATCTCTCGTTCACCTTGTTTCTCGAAGATCACGCCAATTACGACGGCGGCGAATTGGTGCTGGAGCAAGAGCACGGTCTCTTGAAAGTCAAGCCCGCGATCGGCAGCCTGTTCCTCTATTCGACCGGGTTGATTCACCGCGTGACGCCAGTCACTCGGGGCAGCCGCCTCGCATGCGTCGGCTGGATCGAAAGCCGGGTGCGGGACGAACAGCGGCGCACGGTTCTCCGCGAGCTCAATGTCGTTCACCGCTCTTACGTCGCGCGACATGGACGTGACGAATTGGTCGATCTGCTGCTGAAGAACGCGGCAAGTCTCATGCGCATGTGGTGCGAATAGCGCAGAGCCACGGCGTCTTTTCCACGCCCCGAAAAAACCGCCCCGCGCGAGGCGCGGGACGGTCTTCTTGCGCCAGCTCTTACCAGTAGACCTGCGCGCGCGCCTCGAAGAGGTCGGGATGCGCGCCATTGTAGTAGAAGCCCTGACGGCCCGGCATCGGGGCGCCGACGATGTTGTAATCGTTGAGCGGCGCCGAGACGTGGAGAACATGCGTCCAGTTGAACTGGAGATGCACGCCCTTGTCCGGATACCAGTTGAAGCCCGTCGTGACGTTCTCCTGACGGCCGCCATAGACGCCGGAGTTGACGATTGCGGCGGTCGTGGCGGCGCTCGGCTGCACATAAGTCGTGTAGGCGAGCATATTCGCGAGGCCCGAACCGGAGTAAGGCCCGCTGTTCAGATTGACCGAGCTGTAGCGCCCGGCCAGGCTGAACGCGCCAAAGCCGCCCGCGCTCAAGGGGTTCTTGATTTTCGGCTCGAAGAAATTCGCGCCCGACTTATCGGAGGTGCTGTAGGCTTGGGCACGCTCTTCGCCCGTCACCCAATACTGGCCGTAGATATAGTAGCCGCCAAAGTGAGAGCTCGACCCGCCCGGAGCGAACACGCCCGAGGCGCGAGCTTGCAGGATTTTGTTGTTGTCGCGCGTATAATCCGTTGCGATATATTCGGCCTGCATGTCGAACGGCCCATAGGCGCCCGCGAGCTCGAAGCCGTAGCTCGTGACATGCTTGGTGCAGTGCCCGGCCACCGCGCTAAATGGGATGCCCCCGAACAAGCCGCCGTTGGCGTAGGAGCCGCAGGACATATCCGGCGTGCCCAGAAGGCCCTGGCCGAGTACGGTCGCCTCCGAGCGCAGGCGATTGCCGAGACGCAGAACACGATCGTCGTTGGCGCCGGTGGCGTCGTTCGGGCTGTGGTAGCGGCCCGACACGCCAAAGTGCAGCAGATTGTGCTCGTCCTTGATCGGCGCATAGGTGAAGCGGCCGGCGACGTCGACATATTGGGCTCCGCCCGTGGAGACCCAGCCAGCGGCTTTCGGGATGCCCCATCTCGACGGCGTGTTCTGGCCCGGCGTGTAGGAGGCGTCCTCCATGGATGTGGAGAAGACGCCAATACGGCCGGTCCAGTTGTCGCCATAGCCGCCCACCGAAATGCCGAGGTGACGGTTCGGGGCGATGCCTTCCACCGCCATCGCGCGCTCGATGAACGTGCGGAACTTAGAAGAAGAGGTCGACTCGAGGCTGAAGGGCTCGAAGTGATTGCCGACCATCACGAAGAGCGGGTCCTTCGCGAAAGGAACCGACAGGGCCGGATGCTGGATGCCGAAATACACATCGCGCATGCCGCCGAGCACTTGATTGTTGCCGGTGACCTGACCGGTGCCGGAGAAGTCGTACTGCAATTTGTAGAACCAGACTTGGGCGGCCTTGCCTTCGACCTCGAGACGGATCTGGCGAACGCCGACCTGGTTCGAGAAGCCGTTCAACGGCTGGGAGATGCCGCCGCCGTCCACCATGATGCGGCCGCCAACCTTGAAGCTGTAAGCCTTGTCTTCGGTCTCGACGAAGAGACCGTTCTTGAAGCTTACGAACACCGGCGGCGGCGCGTGGACATCGCCTTTGTGCGAAAGATTGGCGACGTTGGATTTGGCGGCGGCCGCGGCCTTGGCCTCCTTCGCTTCCTTGCGCAGCTTGGCCATCTCCGCCTCCAGAGCTTTCATGCGCTTTTCGATCGACCCCGGGTCGGCGGCCCCGAAGGCTCCCGACGAGGATAGAAGCGCGCCGAGCGCTGCGCCGCAAACTGCATATTTCTTGATCATGTCCGAATTTCTCCAGCCCGCACTCTGATTGTGCCTGTTTTTTAGGCTGATGCATAGTCGATACATCCTGTGACAGATCCATGACATGCAAAGTATTAGCTGCGCTGTAGATAGTTATTCACCAATAGCGTTGCCATTATGCAACACAATTCAGACGCATTTCTAAATATTTCCATATGGTGTCAACTGATAATATCACGACATACTTCCAATGAATCTGAAACATACCAGTCGCAATTTCGAAATATTACTGCCTATTAGAAACATATAATTGCTGAGTGGCAATACTCGAAATCTGGTAGACATATGGCAGAAATATCAGCATCCCATTCTCAACCTCGCGCTTTGCGCAGTGGATGGGTCGCGGCGAAAGGAGCCGACGGTCTGATCCGCCCGCCTTGGATCGAGCCCGCTGTCCAAAGGCGCGAAGAACGGGCAAAAAGCCTATCGCCGTAGGGGCGTGGTGGTGGACTTGGCTGAACGGGGCTGAAACAATCCTCGTCGATCAGCCTCTCGCAAGAAACCAGAGCTTGCGAGCGCTCCCGATAGCGAGAGATCGGGACCGAAGACGCTGTTGTCGAGATTCAGAGGGGGGCGCCTGGCGCGCGAACAGCCGCTTCAATCGTTCAAAATTTGCGGCGGAAAAGAATCGCGCCGCGCCCAAAATAAAACCCTAGAAAAAAACCACGACAAAAAAGCCGCACCGCCCTTCGCGGCGCGGCTTCGCCGACGCGCCATTCAGGCTCATCGTCAATCGCAATTCTTGAATTGCGATTCCTTGCACTTCTTGACCATCTCTTTGGCCTTGGCGAGATCCGGCTCAGAGAGGAGCTGCGCGGATAACTCCTGCATTTCCTTTTTCTGGTCGGGCGGCATGGACAAAGGTTCGAGGCCGATCGCGGTCCACATGTAACCGCGCAGCAGGTCACGATCCAAACCTTGACCCGCCACATACATGGTTCCGAGATTGACCTGCGATTCGGCGTCTCCCTGCTTCGCGGCGAGGCGCATCCATTTCGCGGCTTCCTTATAATCCTGCCCGACCCCGGAGCCGTCATAATACATGCTGGCGATATTTGCCTGCGCCGCCGCGACGCCCTTGCCCGCCGCGAGCAGGCTCCACTTCATCGCTTCCGCATAGTCCTGCTTCAGTATGTGGCCATCGAGATACATCGTGCCCAGATTGGCCTGAGCCGCCGCGTCACCCTTTTCGGCAGCCTGCCTGATCCACTTGATCGCTTCCTTGTGATCGATCGGGACGCCCTTGCCCATAAGGTAGATCGGGCCGAGCTCGGACATCGCCCGCGCTTCGCCTTTCTCGGCCAGCGGCTTGAGGATTTTTACCGCAGCCGCGTAGTCGCCCTTGCTTGTCGCGGCGGTCACGTCCTCGTAAGCGTCGGCGCGAGCTGAACTAGCCGCGATTGTGGCGGCGAGCAGGATCAGGAATGAGCCAATGCGCTTTCGCATGCGAACCCTTTTTCACGCTATAAAGAGATAGGAACGCCCCCGGAAAACCGGGGACGTTCCTCTTGTTTGTGAGCGTATCGAATTTCGCTCAGTAGTTCCACTGAAGCTGCATGCGCAGCAAGTCGGCATGGAACTGGCGGTAGGGCGCCGCGCCGGTGTTGGTGCGGTTCATATTCGAATAGACCGCCGTCACCTCGACCTCCGGCAGCGGCTGCCACTCGACGCCGACGTCCCATTCATAGGTGCGGGCCGACGGAGCGTTGGTTTCGGTTTTCCAGCCGCCGTTGAAATACTGCCATTTGAAGAAGGGGAAGAAGGTGCCGAGGCCGAACTCCTTGTCGTCATACTTATAGGTCGCCTCGACATAGCCGCCGTTCAGGCCGGCCGAGCGGATATAGGTCTGCGTCGGATCGAGAGCGGGGCCGCGGCCCCAGTTCCATTCGGCGCGCAGACCGAAGGGCTGCGGATAGATCACGCCGGTGACGGCGACGCGATCGTCCTTGACGCCCTGGCAGCCATTGGCGCAGCTCCAGCCCCAGGCGTTCGCGCCGGGATAATTGCCGAGCACGAGATTCCGGGTGCCGTCGAAATAGCCGGGCGCATTGACGAAAGGCACGCCGGCGCCAGGGAAGCCGACAGGACGGTAGCCCGCCCAGTTGGTGGCCATGCCGAGAGACGGGGTGATCGCGGACGTCGTCGGCATGTAGCGGCCGGTGTAGCCCTGGATCGAGGCTTCGACGATCTGACCGTTCGCGAAGACGTAAGGATAGGTGAAGCGGCCGACGATGTGGACGCCGTTGTTCAGCTCGATGCGGTTCGCGCCCTGGCCGTTATAGACGCCCAAAGCGACCATGCCGTAGTCGCCCGTGCCCTTGAGGTTGTTCCTCACAAGGTCGCGGAAGAGATGACGCATATGCTCGGGCGTATAGTAGAAGAAGATGCCGACATCGCGCTCGTCCTTGCAGCAGCTATTGATCGCATCGGCGCGGTCCAGCGCGAGGCGATTCTGCGAGGACTGCATGTTTTCGAAGCCGTAGGGGATCTTCGACTGACCGACGCGGAAACGGAATTCTTTCTTCTCGTCGATCGAGATATCGGCGTAAGCGTCGCGCATCTGGGCGAAATTACCCGCCGAGTTGCCGTAGATGCCGATCTGGGGATTGTACAGGGCGTAGGAGGGATTGGTCCCCGCCGTGAAGCTATTGCTGAACGTGCCCGACGGCGCGGAGGCAAGGTCGAACTGAACGTAGAGATACAGATGGCTGGAGACGTCGCCGCTGACGATCAGGCGCGCGCGACGGAGCAGGAAGTTCCTGCGCGGGCCCACCGAGCGATCATGCGGGCTGTAGACATTATTCCAATTGTCCGCGTTGATCGTGTCGTTGTAGCGCATCTGCGTGTAGCCGCGGATGCTGAGCTTCTCGTACCAGTGCTTCGGCGCCTCCGGCGCATGCGCCACGGCCGGCGCGGCATGTGCGCGCTGCGCTTCCGCCTTGGCGGCGCGTTTCGCGGCCGCCTCTTCGGATTCGAGCTTGTTGAGGCGCGCTTTCAACGCGCGGATTTCCGAAGCCGTGTCGGCCGCGGCCGGAGAGGCCGCCACCCCCGCGAGAAGACCGAACGCCGCGGCGGCAAATGCGGCCCGTCCAACACCAAGTTTCATAAGGAACCCCCTTCGTTAACTTCCGGGGGCGAGTGAAGCCGCCCGTCGATGACAGTGGCGTGACAATTTTCATAGAACGCAAACTGTGACAGGAGGCGCGAACGCAACTGTGGCTCCAATGCCACAGTTTTAGCATTTACAGGCCTGATTCGCGTGGCATAACGGCCACACTCCGCCATGATATTAACCATAGCTTGTCCTGGCCTCGCCCAAATCACCGCCTTGCCGCGCGGTCGCGTTGCCGCTATCGGAAAGGCCGACTTTTCCTAACTGCAAGGCCACAGATGACCCCCGCGCAACAGCCTCGTCGTGAGGCGGCGTTCATCTTTATTCTCGTCACCGTCGCGCTGGACATGCTGGCTCTGGGCGTCATCATCCCGGTGCTGCCAAAGCTGATCGTGCAGTTCGAAGGCGGGGATCTGGGCTCGGCGGCGCGCGTCGTCGGCCTCTTCGGCTTGGCCTGGGCGGCGATGCAGTTCTTCTTCCAGCCCGTGCTCGGCGCCCTGTCGGATCATTTCGGCCGCCGCCCGGTCGTGCTGGCCTCCAATCTAGGGCTCGGCCTCGACTATATCTTCATGGCGCTCGCGCCCTCGCTGCCGTTTCTCCTCATTGGGCGGCTGATCTCCGGAGCCACGGCGGCGAGCGTCTCGACCGCCAACGCCTATATCGCGGACATCACCCCGCCAGAGAAACGCGCGGGCCGTTTCGGCCTCATCGGGGCCGCCTTCGGCCTGGGCTTCGTCCTCGGCCCGGCGATCGGCGGCGCGCTCGGCGCGTATGATCTGCGCTTTCCCTTCTGGGCCGCGGCGGCTTTCAGCCTCGCCAATGCGCTTTACGGCTATTTCATCCTCCCTGAATCTCTGCCGCCCGAAAAGCGCACGACCGGCATTGTCTGGCGCAGCGCCAATGTGGCCGGCTCGCTCGATTTCCTGCGGCGCGATCGCGCGCTGACGCTGCTGTCCGGCGCGCTCTTCCTGTCCTATCTCGCGCATGAATCGCTGCCGGCGCTTTTCGTGCTCTATACGCAGCAGCGCTATCATTGGGACGTGGCCGACACGGGTTGGGCGCTTGCAATTGTCGGCGTGTCGCAAACCATCGTCTCCGGCGGCCTGGTGCGGCCCGCGGTGGCGCGGCTCGGCGAAAAAGTGACGCTGACCATTGCGCTTGTCTCCGGCGCGCTCGGCTTTCTCGCCTTCGCCTTCGCGCCGACGGGCCTGGGCTTCATGGCGGGGGCGCCGTTGGTGGCGCTCTGGGGCATGGCCAATCCGTCTTTCCAAGGCCTGGCGACGCGGCTTGCCGGCTCTTCGGAGCAAGGCCGGCTGCAGGGCGCGCTCGGCAGTCTGCGCGGGGTCTCGGGCATGACCGGCCCGCTGATCTTCTCGCAGATTTTCGCCTTCTCGCTGTCGATCGATTTTTTCTCCGGCGCGAGCTATTTCGCCGCCGCGGCGCTCCTCGTCTCCAGTCTTACGTTGGGACTGAAAGCCATCAATTACAAATTGCTTTAATTTAACAAGTATTTATTCAGAAAATTCCCTAAACGGCGCAATCGCGCGCCGGGGGCGAGCCGCGCCAATTATCCGAATTTTGATGCGAGGCCGGAATATTCTCTGAAGGGTTTGTCAACGACTGAGGAGTAATACCGCATCACTACATAACTAAACGAGAGACGCATGATGCGGACTCGGGGCTTCTCCCATTACTCGGGCAGGATTCGACTGCTCGTCCACGCCATGCAGCGCGAGGACGACGGCGTTGTGGCAGTTCTTTTCGCCATGGCGCTCTTGCCGATTATGTTGTTTGTTGGCGCCGGCGTCGACTTCATGCGAGTCGATCGCGCGAAATCGGAGCTTCAACAGGCGCTCGATACGGCGACCCTGGCGGCGACGGCAAATCAATCGACCGCCGCCACGATACATCTCACGAACCAACCCGACGCCTCGCTGCTGAAAAACGCGACCGTCTCCTGGACGAAGAACGCCGACGGCTCGATCACCGGCACGGCCGACGCGAAAGTGCCGACGACCTTTCTGCAGCTCGCCTATATCGACTCGATTCCGATCCGAGCCACTGCGACGGCGACAAATCAAACCGCGCGCACGCCGTCGACTCTTATCTTCACGCTGACCGGCGCCTATGGCTGGTACTGGAAAGAAGTCGACCTCTATGTTCATACGGTCGGCGCATCCAACGACACGCTTCTCGCGTCATACGTCTATCAGCCGGTCGACCTGGGCGGCCAGAGCGGCCGCGGGACCGGAACGACGACCGCCGAATTCCTGTCGGGCGGCGATATGGTTTCCGGGCCTGTGAATACGTCGATTTCGCTCGGCTCGAATTACGACAACGCCTATCTGACCATGACGGTTTACACGGACGGTTGCGGCCCGGGAATGGCGCCGACCACCTCCCAATCGTCGTCGACCAGGAATTACACCTGCGTGACGTCCGGAACGAGAACTTCCCGCAAGACCTACACGAAGACGGCGTCGCCTGTCGTTTACAGCACCTCGGACGCCGCCCAATCGCGCAATCTCTTCGTCAACGGCGTCAACATGTATTCGACCACGACCGCGCCCTCGATCATGCAGCTTTTGCCCTGCGCCAAAGGCGAGACGACGGCGACCAACACCCACGCCTGGGAGGATACGCCCTATGCCGGCTCGTTGACCGGCGGGAGTTGGTCGAACCAGGACGTTTTCTTCAGCATCCAAACGACCTGCGCCTCGAACAATAATTACAGCGGCGCCCCCAGATTGACCAAATGAGCAGGCGTGGCCGTCCGCGAATAGCTTTACCCAAAGCCCGGCGCGCGCAGCCGAACCGCGCTGACGCCGCCGCCGCGCCGCTCGACGCAGATTTTCGTCGCGATTCGCGCCTGCATCGATTCGACGTGGCTGATGACGCCGACCTTGCGCCCCTGCCCTTGCAGATTTTCGAGCGCGTCGATTGCAACGTCGAGCGTCGCCGAATCCAGCGCGCCGAAACCTTCGTCGATGAACAGCGTGTCGACGAAGGAGTCTCTGCCCTCCAATCCCGCGAGAGCGAGCGCCAGCGCGAGCGACGCAAGAAAGCGTTCGCCGCCCGACAGCGAGCGCGTCGAGCGCCGCTCGTCGCCAAGATCGCGATCGACGATCTGAAGCCCGAGCGACCCCATCTCGCCGGCGCGCTCCAGCCGATAGCGCGGCGAAAGTAACGACAGGCGACGATTAGCGAGCGCGACGAGCTGTTCGAGCGTGACGCTCTGCGCGAAGCGGCGAAATTTGTCGCCTTCCTTGGAGCCGATCGCGGCGTTGATCTCTTCCCAGATCCTGCGATTGGCCTGCGCCGCCGCGATCTCTTCCGACAGGCTGCGCGCGCGGCTGCGGGCCTCGTCGTCGCGCGCAAGCCGCTCCTGCAAGGCGCCTGATCGCGCAGAAAGGTCGTCGAGCGCCTGCGCCAATTCTGCCTGGCGCGCGGAGAGAGTCTCGCGGGCCATGTCGATCGGCGCAACGGCCTCGGCTTCGGCAAGATCGCGACGCCGTTGCGTGAGAGTCGCTTCCACTGCGTGGAGCGCCGATTGCGCGTTTTCGACGACGAGCCGCATCGCCGCCGTCTCCTCGCGCGAGAACGCAAGAAGCCGTGTGGCGTCCTCTTCGGCAAGCCCCGCCGCTGCGAGCGCTTCGCTAAAAGCCGCGCGCGCCGCCGCCAAAGCGGCTTGCGCCGCCGCGATGTCGCGCGCGGCGCCGGCGTTGCGTTCATCGCTCGCGGCTTTCGCCTTATCGGCCGCCGACAGCGCCTCGCGCATCGCCTCATGCGTCCCGCGCGCGGTCTTGTGCTGTTCCTCGAAACGCGCGCGGTGGGCTGCGGTCGCTTCGCCGCCGAGCAGCACGCTGCGCGCCTGCTGCGATTTGGCGAGGTCTGCGGCGCGCGCCAGATGCTCCGCCGCCGCTGCCTTCGCCTGATCGGCGAGCGAACGCGCCTCCGCCTCGAAGGCTGCGATTTGCGGCCTCAGCTCGATAAGCCGCGCGGCGGCTCGGCCATGCGCCTCCTTGGCCGTCCGATATTGCGCGCCAGCCTCTTCGAGCCTTTTACGCGCGCCGGCGGCGTCGCGGTCGAGATCGGCGGTCGAGAGATTGCAAGACGTGAGAAAAGGCGAGAGCGAGCGGTCGAGCGATCCGATGCGCTCAATGGCGCCCGCAAGCTTTTCCTTCAGTCCTGCCTGCGCCTCGCCCGCCCGCCGCGCGAGCGCCTCAGCTTCGTCGCGCGTCTCCTTGCGCCCCTCGATCGCGTGGCGCTTATCGTCCGACGCCTTGCGCAGCCGCTCGATCTCCAAAGAGAGTTTCTGCGCCGTGTCGTGTATTTTCGTCAGCGCCGCGCGCTGCGCGCGGAGTTCTTCGAGCAAAGCGGCAATATTTGCTCCGGCCCCCGCTATCTCCTGCGGGGCGCCGCAATCGGGGTTTTGCGTGAACAACGCCGCATAGTCGCGCGTGGCGGCGTCGAGCGCTGCTGTCGCCGCGCGCAGACGCCGCGCCGCCTCTTCATGCATGGCGCCCGTCGCCGCCTCTTGAGCAGACGTTTCCGAAATGGCCTTGTTGGTTCGCGCCAGCGCCTGACGGGCCGCCTCGCGCTTGGCGCGCAGAGCGTCAACGAGCGCGCGCGCGGCGTTCTCGGCATGTGCGAAAGGATGGTCCTTGGCTCCGCAGACCGGGCAAGGCGCGCCGTCGTCCAAGGCGGCGCGCAGCCTCAGAGCATGCGGGTTGGCCGCCGCGTCGGCCAATTCGCCGAGCCGCTCGGCCTCTGCGGTTTGAATGGCCTCGACATCACGCGCCGCTTGCAAATTCCCCAATTGCTCGACAAGCGCGCCATGCGCCGCGCCGAGCCGGGCGACGTCCGCCGCAGCGCTTTCAGCAGTCGCCTCGGCGTCGGCGTAATCGCGCGCGCAACGCGCCATGGACAGCAAAGCCTCTTGCGCGGCGGACAAAGCCTCCGCCCGCCTTTGCGCCGCCGGAGCGTCGAGGGCCTGAAGCGCCGTTTCTCTTTCGCGCGTCTGCTCCAGCACGGCGTCAAGCTGCGTGCGATCTGCTTTGTCGGCGGCGTCATAGGCCGCGCGCATCTCGCCGGCGCGGCCCAACTCTTTTGCTGCGTCTTGCAACGCGCGCTCTGTTTCGCTTTTTTCTTTTGACAGAAGCATGCGCTTGGAGAGCCAGTCGTCGATCTCTTCCCACCGCTCGCTCAAGGACCGCGCTGCCTCGAGCGTTTCCAGCCGGCCCTGCGCCGTCGCGCTTTCAGCCGCCGACGCTTCTTCTTCCGCTAGCGCCTTGGCGAGCGCCTCCTGCTTACCGGCAAGGCGCAGAGCTGCGGCCGCTTCGGCATCGCGCGCCTTGGCGGCCTCGCGCTGCTGGGCCTCGATGCGCGCGTCGAGCGCGCTCGCCTCGCGCCACAGCGGCTCGAATTGCTCGATCTCGCGCTGCGCGGCGCCTAACGCCGCCATCGCGGAGCGTTCTTGCGTCCTCGCCGCCTCCACGGCGGCCTGCGCCGCCTCGGCCTGTTGTTGCGCGAGCAACGCCGAAGCCTGTTTTTCGGCCAGTAACTCTTCGGCTTTGCGAAGCTCCTCTCGCGGCGCGCGCAAGGGTTCGGCGCGAGTGAGATTCGCGAGCGTTTGTTGTTGATGCGAGAGCGCCGCCAGCGCTTCGCTCGAAGCGACGCGCGCGGCTTCTGCCTCGGCGAGCTTCTGCTGCGCCTGCGCGCGCGCGTCTATCCGGCGCAAAGCGTCGAGCGTCTCACTCTGCTCGGCGGTGAGCGTCGAGCGCCGCGCGCCGATCTCCTCGCTTTCGGCGACGATCGCCGCGCGCTCCTCCTCCGGCATGGCGCCGATGAGCGCGCGCTGCTGCTCCAACGCCTTCACGGCGCGCGCGGCCTCGTCCCAGCGCTCATAAGCGCGTCTCGACAGATGGCCGTAGACTTCCGCGCCGGTGATCTTTTCGAGAAGATCGGCGCGCTCTTTGGCGTCGGCGCGTAGAAAGGCGTCGAAATCGCCTTGCGCCAAAAGCGCCGTGCGGCGGAACTGATCGAAGGTGAGGTCAGTCAACTCAACGATGCGACGGTTGACCGGCTCGACGCCGGAGTCGAGCGTCTCGATCTTTTCGCCATTCTCGTCGATGCGCCAGAGACTACGGCCACGGTTTTGCAGCCTCCCGGCGACCTTGCCGCGCGCACGCATGAGATCGCAGCGGGCGCGGTAGCGTTTACCGTCGCGCGCGACGAAATCGGCCTCTGCGAAACCACGCCCCGCCCCGCGTCGCAACAGCGTGCGGGGATCATTTTCCTTGATAGTCGCCCCAGAGGGGTCCGGCATTTCGTCTCGTGCGCCGGGCGCTACGACACGAGGAAACTCGTCGTAAAGAGCTAGACACAGCGCATCGAGGATGGTCGACTTGCCTGCGCCCGTTTCGCCAATGATCGCGAAAAGTCCCGCCGAGCGCAAAGGCTCGCTCTCGAACTCGATCGCGAAGGGTTCGGCGAGGCTCGCAAGATTTTCGCCCCGGATCGCAAGGATGCGCATTACGCTTCCTCCGCGAGCCGGTCGAAGCAGCGCAAATGTTCGTCCGTCGGCGCGACGTGATGCGTCGCTTCGAAAGCCTCGCGAAAGAGATCGCGCGGCTGGCGTTCGGCAAGCCGCATTGGCGCCGGCTGAGGCGCTTCGCTCATTTGCGGCCGCTCGACGGCGAGCGAGACGAGGCGCACCGGAAACTTCTCGCAGATCGCGTCGATCTCGGCCTTCAATCCCACGGCGGGGCCGTCGACCGTCACAGCGAGATAAACGAAAGGCCGGGCGTCGTCGGGCGTTTCTGGGGCGAACGCGAGAGCGGAAAGCGCGCTCTCAATCTCCAAGACCGCCAGCGCGCCCTGCCGCGGCAGGCGCAGATGCGGGACGCTGCGGGTGAAGGCCACATGCTCGGGCGTCGCGGCGCCGGCCGCGTCGATCTCCACGATTGTGACGCCATGCGCATAGTCGATTTCCGATTTCGACATCGGGATGAGCGCGCCGGAATAGCGGATCGTCTCGCGGCCGACCTTCTGCGGCTTATGGAGATGGCCAAGCGCCACATAAGCGGCGTCGGCAGGAAAGATGTCGGGCGGCGCCGCATGCTCGCCGCCCACCAGAATGCGCCGCTCGCCCTCGGATTCGAGCCCGCCGGCGACATGGAGATGGCCGGTGAGGACCAGCGGCGCATCGCCAATTTTTGCCCGCGCGGCGTCGACCGCCTCGCGGTAGAGCGCCCGCACGCCCCAGACGGTAGCAGAGCCCGCCACATCCGCCCCCGCGATCGGCAGGTCGGCTGCGCGCGGATAGGGCAGCGCCAGAAGATGGGCGCCGACCGCGCCGGATGAGTCCCGGATCGGCAGGAGATGGGTGGAAAGGTCGAGCGCGCCCTCTCGCCGCGCGATGACGCCCACCGAATGCACCCCCGCGATCTCGAACAAGGCGCGGGGCGCCTCCAGCCTGCCGGCGGGGTCGTGATTGCCGGCAAGAAGCGCAATGGTCGCGCGCGGACAGGCGGCGCGCAGGTCGCGCAGCGTGTCGTAAAGCAGCCGCTGCGCCTCGGCGGACGGGTTGAGACTGTCGAAAATATCGCCCGCGACGATCACCGCATCGACGGCGCGGGCGCGCGCCGTCGCGACGAGCTGCGCCAGCGCGGCGCGATGCTCGGGCTCTCGCGACCAGCCTTGCAGCGCGGCGCCTAGGTGCCAGTCGGCGGTATGTAGGAGTCGAATCACAGCGGCGACAGTAAGCAGCAAGCGGCGGACCCGAGGCAAGCGATACGCAACTTGCCTGCCCGGGCCCGCCGCCCGGCCCCCCAACTCGTCAAACCGCGTTGCGATACGCCTTGCGCGAAAAGACGGTGAGGAACACGATCCAGAGATCGAGAGGCAGCGACCAATTGTCGATGTAATAAAGGTCGTGCTCGATTCTCTGTCGGATCTTCTCCGGCGAATCGATTTCGCCGCGCAGGCCGTTGACCTGCGCCCAGCCGGTCATGCCCGGTTTGACGTTGTGACGGCGCGCATAGAGCGCGATCCGCCGCTCGAAGAGCTGATCATGCGCTAGCGCGTGCGGGCGCGGCCCGACGAGCGACATCTCGCCGCGCAGCACATTGAAGAGCTGCGGCAGCTCGTCGATGTTGTATCGGCGCAAAATGCGCCCCACGCGGGTCACGCGCGGATCATTCGCCGTCGCCTGTTTGACGTGGCGCCCATCGTCCATGGTCGTCATCGTGCGCAGTTTCACGATGCGGAACGTCTGACGATTGAAGCCGTAACGACGCTGATAGAAGAGCGCCGGCCCGCGGCTGTCGAGCCGGATCGCCAGCGCGCAGAGCAACAGCGCCGGCGATAGCGCCACGAGCGCAAGCGCCGAGACCACAATGTCGAAGACGCGCTTCGCCGCCACCTCGAAGAGATTGAGCGGATCGCCGGAGAGGCTCAGGCTCGAGATTGCGCCGACCTTGTCGATATGGGCGTTGGCGAAGCGGTCGAGCACGCGCTCCGGCCCGAGATGGATGCGGGCGGGCACGCGCAGGAAGGCCGTCACGCATTTGTCGATGACATCGGTGCGCGACCAGGGCGAGAGGATGAAGACGTCGTCGGGCCGCAGCATACGCGCCGAGGCCGCCGCAAGCGTGAGGTCGTCGTCGAGCGTATGTTCGGTCTCGCGCAGCACCACCGAAGCGACGACGGTCATGCCGCAGGTCCAGGGTTTATAGCGATAGGTGAAGGCCTCGATGTCTTTCTCGAAACCGACGAGAAAGAGGCGCCGCGCCGATACGCCGCCCGCGGCCGCGCTGGAGCGGACGAAACGGGTGAGCGTCGCCCGCTCGGCGAAAAGCGCCACAAACCCCAGGGTCGAGGTCAGCACGAAGGCGGCCCGCGACGTCTCTCCAGTGACGTTGGACAGAAACCCGATCGCGAGCGCGAGGAGGCTGACGACGCTCCACAGGCTGAAACAGCGCCAGGCATGGCCCCGAAGCTGGAGGTAGTTGGCGAAAGAATATTCCTCCCGGACGACGCTCCCGAGAAGGAAAATCATCGTCGCGACGAGGCCCAGTTCGAGATTGCCGATCGTGAGCGCCCCATAGGCGAATTGGACCACGACCGAGGTCAGGACGAGCGCCAGAAAATCCAAAGATGCGGCGAGGAGCGAGAACGACGCCCGGACGAAGGCCGTGCTTTGGCGAGGCGCCCAATAAGCTGCGCCGCGATTCGTCCCCGCGAGAAGCCGCGGCCTCGCCTTTGGGGGCCGCGTTTCAAACTGAGACGGCCTTTTGGAAAAATCAGCCTGCTGAGACAATTGATCGGCCCTGGATCGGCTCGCCTGCTCCAAAACGGAACAAGAGCGATGCTATTGCCGAATCGGAGCAAGTAATGAGCCCTGTCTGGCGCCACCCTCTGCTCGCCAGCTAATCGGGCATTTCAAAACACCGCCTCACGCTGGAATTAACTATTCAAAAAACCTATATTTTTGCTGGATTTCTACTTCATGAACCCGCCGGACAAGCCGCGCAAATGGGCTGCACAAGGCGCCTTCACAAGCGCGTCATCCTCCCTGTAACATATAGAGAGTCGCAAAAGGCCGGTGTGGACCTTGGCGCGGTCCTTCGGGCCCTTCTCGAAACCGAGAGGCTGGCAAGGTGACCGCTCACTTCAGACACCAATATGTCTCGCCGCAAGCTTGTCCCGCGCTGGTGCTCAACGCGGACTATCGCCCGCTGAGCTACTATCCGCTTTCGCTATGGGGCTGGCAGGACGCCATCAAGGCCGTCGTCCTCGATCGGGTCAATATCGTCTCGGAATATGACAAGACGGTCAAAAGCCCGAGCTTCGAGATGCGCCTGCCCTCTGTGGTCTCGCTCAAGGAATATGTGCGGCCGGCCCGTCAGCCGGCCTTCACGCGGTTCAACGTCTTCCTGCGCGACCGCTTCACCTGCCAATATTGCGGGGCGCATGACGAATTGACATTCGACCATGTGATCCCGCGCTCCAAGGGCGGCGCGACCACTTGGGAGAATGTCGTCGCCGCCTGCTCGCCCTGCAATCTGCGCAAGGGCGACCGGCTGCCGCTCGACGCGCATATGACGCCGGCGCAGACGCCCTATCAGCCGTCGGTCGTCGACCTGCATCGCAACGGCCGCCGCTTTCCGCCTAACTATCTCCATGACAGTTGGATGGATTATCTCTACTGGGATTCGGTGCTCGAGCCGTAAGGCTATTTCCGTTTGAACAGCTCGCGTTGGGGAATGTCATTCCCGGCGGGCTGAAAGCCCGACCGGGAATCCAGAGCCAAAATATCGCTGGTTTGGCTCTGGATTCCCGATCGCTCGCTCAAGCTAGCGTCGGGAATGACACCGGCCCAATCAAGCGGATCTCGTATAAGGCCGGCGCCAGAGAGTTGCTATGCGCTTGATCGTCATTGTTTTCGGCTTCGTCATCGCTGTTGGCGTCGGCGCGGTCTTTCTCTTCGTTTCGGCTTTCTTCGATCCCGTGACGCGGGATGCAGGCCTCTCCTCCGTCCTCGCGGGGATTTTCGCGATCCTGGACGAAGCGATCGAGCCGGAGGAGGCCGTCGCGACGCTGGGCTTTGTGATATGGGCCGCCATCGTCGCGGTCTGCGCCGCGCCGCTCGCCGTGGCGGCTCTTGTCGGCGAAGCGGCCGGCGCGCGCTCCATCGTCTGGTATGCGGGCGTCAGCGGCGTCCTCGCGGGCGCCTCGCCCTGGATTGCGCGCGCGTCGAAAGGGCTGGAGCGCGCCCATAAGGTCAGCGAGGCGGAGGCGCGGCTCGCGCTTTTGTTCTTCCTCACCGGCGCGCTGACCGGCGCGATCTATTGGCTGATCGCCGTGCCCGCCCGCAAGGCGGCGGCGCCGCAGACGGCAAGCGACGGGCGCGGACTTTAGAGCGAGCTCCTCACTTTGACCGATTCAGGTCGGGCGGAAAGCGCGCGAAGCGCGATCGCGTTGCTTCTTTTCTTCCGTGTAGCGCCAATAGAGAAAAGCTGCGCCAAAGATAAACACTGCCGACAGCATCGCCGTCGCATAGAACTGCAGCGGGCCGCCCACGTTGATGGCGAAACGCGTCGTGCGCTTCGCTCCGGAACTTTCCGTCACGGTGATCAAGGCGGCGTAAGCGCCGCTCTCGTCGAACACATGCTCCATCGGCACGGCGCCGCCCGGATAAAGACGCGGCGGAAGATAAGCCACGGTGAAAGGCGTCGGATCTTCCTCCAGGGAAATCGGTCCGTTTTTCTCGCGCACGATGCGCACCTCGATCGGCAATTGGCGCAGGCGCTCGGCGATGAGGTCGATTGTGAGAATGATTCGGCCCGTCGAGGGGAAATCGCCGCAGAAGCGATCACGCGAACGATCGGGCATATAGGAGACGACGCCGATAAGGTCAGGGCCTATCGAGATTTCGCACTGGTCGCGAATGGTCGAGGCCTTGTCCATGCTGATCGCGTTTGCGCAAACCGGCGCGAAAAATGCGACGACGAAGGCGACGCCAAAGAGACGCGCCAATGAGATGAGCGATGACATATCTTCCTCTTCCGATCAGGCTCGGCCGGCCGCGTCGCGATCGCCGACAAGCACGCTGGAATCCCTTGTTTTTCTCGCATTTGCAAGGGGTCAGGATTGACGCCCCCGGCAGGAAGTGCTCTTAACCGCCCATGGCTGATTACTATTCGTTGATCTCCCGCGCCATTGCCGCCCTACCCCAGCAGACGCCCGACGCGCGACAGGCTGTCTATGATCGGGCGCGCAAGGCGTTGTTCAATCAATTGAGAAGCATTCAGCCGCCGGTTGCGGAAGCGGACATTTCCGCCGAGGGCCGCGCGCTCGAAGAAGCCGTTGCGCGCCTCGAACAGGAAATCGCCGCCAAGAATGCGCCGCCAGCGCCGGCGAAGCCATCCGCTACGAAACCAGCGCCGACCACCGCCGCCCCCGCGAAGCCGGAACCGCCGAAGCCGCAGCCCGCGCCGACGCGCCAGCGCGCCGCCGAACCGTCGAAGCCCGCAGCGCCGCCGGAGCCGCCGCCGGCCGAGCGCAGCGCCGAAGAGGCTTGGTCCGACGCGCTCCCCGCCGCCGAGACGGAAGCCCCGCCGCGCGAAGCGCAGCGTCCCGCCGCGCCGCTGCCTCTGCCGCCCCGTGCGCAACGTCCGACGCAGCGCATATGGGCGCTCGCAGGCGTGCTGGTCGCGCTGATCGCCGTCGTCGGCGGCCTCGCATGGTATCTCCGCGAACGGCCGGAAGATCTCGCGAAGCTGCAGCCGGCCGAAACATCGCCTTCCGACGCGGCGGAGGCCGGTAAATTCGGCGGTCGCGTCGATGGCGGCGCATCCGCCCCGGCGCCGTCATCTGGAAAGCGCACGGTCGTTGTGCCGGTGGCGCAGAAGGCGGAATTGTGGGTCGCGACCTTGCAGGCGCCCGATAAGGTCGACCGGATTTATAACGCCACGGTGGTCTGGCGTTTGGAGAATGTCGGCGGCGGCCCCGGAGAGCCGGTGAGTTCGGCGATCCGCGGCGATGTGGATATTCCCGACGGCAAGATGAAGCTGACGCTGCTGATTCAAAAGAACAACGACTCGGCGCTTTCGGCCTCCCACACGATCAACGTCTCTTTCAAGCCGGCGCCGGGGAGCCCGCTCGGCGGCGTGAAGGCGATCGGCCCGATTCAGATGCGCCGCGCCGATGCGCAGGCCGGCGAAAAGGTCTTCGGCATTCCGGTGCCCATTACCGAGAACAACTTCCTCATCGGCCTGATGCGCGGCGACCATGAAGCACGCAACATCCAGCTCCTGCGTTCCTTCGCTGTGATCGACCTGCCGTTGCAGTTCACCGACGGGCGGCCGGCGACGATCAATATGGAAAAGGGCCCTTCGGGAGACCGCATCTTCGCCGATGCGATCGACTCCTGGACGAAGTAGGCGTCTTAGACGAAATCTCGCCCGTTCGGTTGCCTGTCATTCCCGACGCTCGCAAAGCGAACGATCGGAATTACCGCCGTCATTGCGAGGAGGCGGAGCCGAGGAAGCAATCCAATGCCGCATCGCTGCCCTGGATTGCTTCGCTTCGCTCGCAATGACGGGCTCTGAGCAAAACCAGCGCTCTTATGGCTCCGGGGTTCCCAGTCGGGCTTTCAGCCCGCCGCGAATAGCAAAAAACCGCAGTTCAAGCGGGTTCGCATCAGACGAAGACGAGCCGATACACGAAGGAATTCGCGCCCTTCCGGCTTACCCAGTCGCATTCCGGCGCCGTCGCGCCCTGGCGATTTATCGCGATGTCCCAGGGCCGCCCCATCAACGCCTGCTCTTCTGCGTCCCAAACGATCCAGCCAAAATCCGGGTCGCGTAGAATCCAGATGTCCTTGTCGGCGCGCTTGAAGCGCGGCAGCCCGTCCTCGGCTGCTGGCGCCGGGAGAAAGCGATAGACGGCGCCGTCGGAAAGACGGCGCATTTCGATCGCGCGCTCGGCCATGGTTCTCCTCTATTCTTGGACGGCCGCCTCCACTTGCGCCGGACGGCGGTCGGGCTCCGGCGCCGCCTCGCCGTCCGACGGCGGCAATCGCCCGGCCTGAAGGAAGATCTTGTTGTAGATAGAAAGGTTCAAATACGCCACTGCCGCGCCGAAAAGTCCGGGCGCGTAAAACAGGGCGGTGAGCAAGGGGTTGTCGGCGCGCCGGTATTTCCGAATGAAATCGAACAGTTTCAGCAATTTTGGCGCATTGTCCAAAGCCTTGACGATGGCGTAGCCCGCGGCGCCGATAAGCGCCGCTGGCAATAGGTAGTACAATATATTTTCGACGAATAGTTTGTAGAGCTCGGCAACGAGATCGACGCGCGCCCACAAGAAGAAAAGGACGGGCGCAACCAGAAGGAGCGTGACGCCCCAAGTCCGCGCGGGATCGGCGTAGAAGGGTTTGAAGAACAAGTATTTCCCTATCAGCAGATGCGAAAGCAGCTTTTGCTTGTCGGTCTTGACCATCCCCCGGATGGCCAGGAAACGCCACGGTTGCCGAGGCGCGCCGCCGGGCGACGGCGCGCCGAGCCCCGCGTTACCTTGGTTATGCTGGAGAAAATAGTCGGCGAGACAGTAGCCGTCGTACATCAGCGTATAGGCTTCGATGTCCGAAAAGGCGTCGAGATCGGTTCTGATATTGGAAAGGGCGTAGATATGCCCATCGTTGAGACCGTTGCACTGGTCGACCGGCCCGGGCAGCGACGGATAGGCCGCATTTCCGGGGAAGTCGTCGCGCAGGTGGAAAAAGACGAAGCTCCCATCGCCGGGGCAATTGCGGAGATTGTCGTAGCACTCGGCGCGCACGCGCGTCGCCAATATGTCGTTCGAGCGCGTGGCGACGGGCAGTAGTTGAATGTCCGGCGTACGGTTCCCGTCCAACTGCCCGGAGGCGTCGCTGCAAATGATCAGGTCGCATTTTTCAGAAAGCAGCGCCTCGACGCCCTGATTGTCGTAAACGCCGCCGTCGACCAGCTCGACCACAATCTCTTCGCCATTCGCTCCCTTCGGATAGAGATCGTGGATTGCGAGCGGCGTAAATATCGCCGGCACGCAGGCCGAAGCGGCGACAGCCTCGGAAAGGCCGATCTGCGCCAGCTTCTTTTGCTGCTCCGGCGTCAAACTGGGATCCGAATAACTGATCCTTGGCAAGGGCTTGATCGTGCCGATCGGATTTGCCGAGGGGACCTCGCCCAGATCCGTCGCGGTGAAAACCCACCGGCCGCCGGTATTCAGCGACGTCGCGTTGAGGTTGAGGATGGGAATCTTGAAATCCGATGTCGAATTATACTCCCGCACATTGAAGCCGGGCTGCATCCAGGCTGGCGTGATCAGCAAATCCGACAGTGGAATTTTCTCGCCAGGGTTCTTCGCGAATCTGCTGTAAAAGCACTGTTCATATACTTCTGCGATGCGGTCGCTTCTCGAATA
The DNA here is from genome assembly GCF_016745395.1 of Methylocystis sp. Sn-Cys. GTDB lineage: Bacteria > Pseudomonadota > Alphaproteobacteria > Rhizobiales > Beijerinckiaceae > Methylocystis > Methylocystis iwaonis. The sequence continues at coordinate 63,081 of NZ_JAERVJ010000008.1, read as the reverse complement.
ATCATCCGAGAAAATCATCCTGGCGTTGGCGACGGGGTCGAGCAGCGCCTTTATTCTGACATTGGTCTGAACCGCCGCCAAAAATTCGCTTTCGACCTCGCCGACGAGGTCCACATAGTCCTGCGACGACGGCAAAATGGGTTCGCCATTCGGGTCGAGCGGCCTTTCCTCCAGCAGCTTCTTGAGCTTGAGATAATAGAATGCGCCGATGATCGAGCCGCCCGAAACGGTGGAGAGCACATCGACGCGCCGCAGCAGGTCGAGCTCGGCCAATCGCGCCAGCACGCCGATATGGAAGAGCGAGGCGCGGAAACCGCCGCCGGACAAGGCGAGTCCCAGCTTCTGGCCGGGCGCAAGGCTCCATACGGTTGGGATATAGGCGCCGACACTCGGGACAATGGCTAGAATCCGCGCAGTAGTCATAAAAACCTCCATCACTGAAATATGAGACGGAAGATTAACGCTCGCCCGCGCGTTTTGACAACGGGTCTGCCTTTCTTATCGCGCCGAAAGCGAAGGCGCGGGCGTTATACCATTGCCGTTTGAATAGCTCGCATTGGCGCTTGTCATTCCCAACGGGCCGAAGGCCCGACCGGGAATCCCAGAGCAAAAATAGCCAGCTTTGCTCTGGATTCCCGATCGCTCGCTGCGCGAGCGTTGGAATGACATACCGGCGCTCTGGCTTCCTGCTTCACATCACCAGAGTCAGCCTGTGCGCGGCGCGCGTGACGCCCGTATAAAGCCAGCGGGCGCGATGTTCGCGGAAGGCGAAAGACTCGTCGAAGAGGGTCACATTGTCCCATTGCGAGCCCTGCGACTTGTGCACGGTCAGCGCATAGCCGAAATCGAACTCGTCCGAATCCTTGCGCATCGCGTAAGGAATTTCGCCCTCGCCGCCGTCGAAGAACTGCGGAATAACAGCGACGCGCTGGAATTTGCCCGTCTCGCCCTCCTCCGGCATGACGAGCATCCGTATCTTGCCGCGCCGCAACGCGCCCGCGCTTTTCACCGTGAACAGCGCGCCATTGAGCAGGCCCTTCTTGCGGTTGTTGCGCAGGCAGACGAGCTTTTCGCCCGATTGCGGAAACTGCCCGGTGAAGCCGCGCAATTCGCGCAGCCGCCCGTTATAGGCTCGCCGTGTCTTGTTCATGCCCACCAGCACCTGATCGGCGCCGGTGACGAGCGCGGGATCGAGCCCTTCGCGCGAGACGACGCGCGTCTCGCCATAGACGCCGCGCGTCAGCGTGCCGCCTTCGCGAATCGTCATCGACAGGCGGATGATGGGATTGTCGGAGGCTTGGCGATGCACTTCCGTCAGCATCACATCGGGCTCTGCCTCGGTGAAAAAGCCCCCGCCCTTCACCGGCGGCAATTGCGCCGGATCGCCGAGAACCAGCACCTTCTTGCCGAAGGACAGCAAATCGCGCCCCAGCTCCTCGTCGACCATCGAGCATTCGTCGATGACGATGAGCTTCGCGCGCGCTGCGTCGCTCTCGTCATTCAAAACGAAGGACGGCTCCTCGGTTTCAGAATCGGTCGCGCGATAGATGAGGCTGTGAATCGTGCGGGCGTCCTTGCAGCCCTTGGAGCGCATGACCAGCGCGGCCTTGCCGGTGAAGGCGGCGAAGGCGACGTCGCCGTCGACATGTTCGGCAAGGTGAAGCGCGAGCGTCGATTTGCCCGTGCCCGCATAGCCGAACAGGCGAAACACCTGCGGGCCGCGCGGCGTCGCAAGCCATTTCGCGACGCTGTTCAGCGCATTCTCCTGTTCGGGCGTCCAGACGGGCATGGGTTCTTACGGCTAGAATCGGGAACGCGCACGATGCCGGAGACGGCTCCCACTCACAAGCCGCTCCGCGCACGCATCAGGGCTCCGAATTCGGGTTAACGAGCAAACGTGTTCCCGCGTCATGGCCGCGCTTGTCGCGGCCATCCACGCCGCGCCGACGCAGAAAAGCTGAGAGCATAAGCTGAACAACGCCGCTTCTCCTCCCCGCGTGTCGCAATGTCTTGGCGTGGATGCCCGCGACAAGCGCGGGCATGACGCTGGTGCGTAACCTGGAGCCTGGCGTGCGCATCACGCAGCAAGGCCGCCGAGGAGCAACACGGCTCCGAGAAGCGCCGAAACAAGCGCGTAAACGGGGAGCTTCTCCTTGAACTGCATCCAGTCCACCGATCTGCGCAAAAAGCCTGTGGGCAGGAACATCGTCGCGAGCCCACTGAAGAGGCCGATCCAGCCAAGCGCCGAGACCAACGCCTCCAGCCATCCATCCCAGCGGTTATGGGACGAGATGACAGCCAGGCCGAAGACGAGGCGGAGCACGCCGATCATCGATTCGAAGACGGGATCGTGCGAGATGCGCTCGATCAGCCCCACTGCGGCTTCGCGGCGGAAGTAGAGCCATGCGGCCGCAAACAGCGCATAAGCGCCGATGAACTTGGCGAAGAAGGCCGTCAGCGGCGTCATGCGCCTCTCCAGACAGCCCCCTGCCCGGCTCTGCTTTTCGGCGATTAAACGGCCGCGGAATGACGCGCCGCGCCGGCCTCCAGATAGGCGTCGAAGGCTGCGGCGGCAAGGCGCACGAACGGCCGTCCACGCTCGGTGACGCTCACGCGCCGGTCGCGCAGCGCCACCACGCCATCGCGCTGCAGCCCGCTCAAGGAGAGGCGCGCCTGATCGAAAGCGTCGACCGCAAAGCCATGCTCCAACGCGACGGCGCCGAAATCGACGGTAAAGTCGCACATCAGCCGCTCGATGATCTCGCTGCGCGCCAAATCCTCGACGGAAAAGGCAAGGCCGCGCGTGACCGCAAATCGATCCGCCTCCACGGCGCGCCGCCAGCCGGCAAGATCGGTGGCGTTGCCGACGAAGCCCTGCGGCAGACGGCCGATCGAGGAAACGCCGAAGGGCAGCAGAGCGGCTGCGCTGTCGATCGTATAGCCCTGGAAGTTGCGGCGCATGCGCCCCTGCCGCGCCGCCACGGCCAGCGGATCGCTCGGCCGCGCGAAGTGATCGAGGCCGATCGCCTCATAGCCGGCGCGCTCCAACGCCCGGCGCACCGCCGCGGCCTGGGCGAGGCGCTCGGCGGCGCCGGGCAGCGCGGCGGCGTCGATGAGTTTCTGATTCGCCTTGAACCAGGGCACATGCGCATAGCCGAAAACCGCAAGCCGCTGCGGATCGAGCGAGGCCGCCATGGAAGCCGTGCGCTCGACGTCGGCGACGCTCTGCAGCGGCAGGCCATACATCAGGTCGAGATTGATCGCGCTGACGCCGACGCCGCGCATCATGGCGACGGCGCGCTCCACGATCTCGAAGGGCTGCACCCGGCCCGCCGCTTCCTGAACATGGGCGTTGAGATCCTGCACGCCAAAGGAAACGCGGTTGACGCCCGCCCGCCCCAGCGCCTCCGCCATATCCGGCTCGAGGAGACGCGGGTCGAGCTCGATCGCATGTTCCGTCTCGTGGGTGACGTCGAAGAGGTCGCGCAGGCGCTCGACGATTTCTCCGAAGCGCGCGGGCCCCAAAATGCCCGGCGTGCCGCCGCCCCAATGGATGCTCGCCACGCTACGCGCCTTTGTCGCGCGCGCGGTCATCTCGACTTCGCGCAGCAGCGTTTCCTTATAGGCGGTGAGCGGCGCCTCCTGCCGAACCGCCTTGGTGTGGCAACCGCAATAGGCGCAGATTTCCCGGCAAAACGGCACATGGAAATAAAGCGACAGCGTCGCGTGCGGATCGAGAGCGCCAAGCCAGTCGCGCATCTCGACGTCGCCGATCTCTTTTACGAAATGCGGCGCGGTCGGATAGCTCGTGTAGCGAGGCGCGGAGCGTTCGGCGAGCGCGAGTGCGGCCGGGTCCATGAGGCGTGGAACTCCTGGGGGACGAAATTCTCGTAATTTTATCCCGATCGACCGCGCTGCGCAAAAGCCCCCGCCTGCTACAGATTACCGCGCCTCATCTAAGTTGGCGGAATCTGAGCAGGACGTGCGTTGGCGCATGATTGCTCAGCCGAATTGCTGCGAAAACGGCTGCAGACGCCTTGGCCCGGGCGCGTGAAAAGGGCAGACTGCACGCGATTCACCCACTCTGGAGCATGCGTCGATGTCGACCTCTTCCCCGCGCGCGGATAAGCTGCGGCGCCTCGGCTTGGCCGCGGCCCTGTTCGCCGCTTTGCCGCTCGCCAACGCCGTCGCCGCCGGCGACACGGCAGGCCGCTACGGCATTCTGCGTGACGATAAGGACACCGGCTGCATGCTGACCTTGATGGGCGGCGGCAGAGCGCAACTGGCCCCCGCCTGCCGCGACAACGGCATTGTGGTTTTCGACCCGGTGCGATGGTCGATCGATCGTGGCCGCCTCGTGCTCGTCGCGCGCAAGGGCCACAAGGCCCATTTCGAACGCGACAGCGCCAGCATCTGGCGACGCGATCCTGCCGAAGGCAAATCCTCGCTCGCCTTCAAGCCAATCTGAAAAAAGGAAGCCTCCCGGATCGCTCCGGGAGGCTCTTTGTCCGCCGCCGCGCGAGAGGGGTGCGGGGGTGGGCGGCGGAAACTCGGAAAGCACGCGGGACACAACAAAACCCGGGGAGGACGGGTCGGAGGAGATTAAGAGAGCGCTAATCGCAGACCTGGGCCCTGCGGTAGCCAACAACATTGCCCCAGCCGTCCATGACCGGGCGATCGACGGGGTAACAGTCGCCGCCATAATAGCCGCCGTAGCCGGTCCCATATTGGGGCTGACTCATCGCGCCGGCGGCGACGCCGAGCGCCAGACCGCCGATCGCCGCGGCGGCTGCCGCGCCGCCATTGTTCCAACCGCCATGATGATGTCGCCAGCCGCCATGATGCCCCCAGCCGTAGCCGCCATTCCAGCCCCAGCCATCGGCTGCGGCGGGCGAGGCGGCGCCCGCGCCGAGCAATCCGGCCAAAACAGTGAGAGCGATTGTCTTTCTGACATTCAGGCGCATCGGAGGCTCCCTTGAATCGAGGCTTTCCCTCGGCCTCATGAAGCGACTATCGCGCCGTGCGCCTGAACCGAAAGTGTCCGCGCCGTTCAGCTTCCAGTCAGCTTTTTGCGCATAGCCCTGGTTGCGCTTATTATATTGCCAAACTCGTGGTAGGCGGGGAGAGGCCGATTGACCGCCGGAAAGCAGATACGCCTGATGATCGCCGAGGATCAGAGCGTGATCCGCAAGGCGCTGGCGGCGCTCTTGGCGCTCGAGGAGGATATTGCGGTCGTCGCCACGGCGGCGGACGGCGCGCAGGCGGTCAGCGCCGCCCTCGCCTATGCGCCCGACGTCGTCCTGATGGACCTCAAAATGCCGCGCATGGACGGCATCGCCGCGACGCGCGCCATTTTGGCGAAATCGCCGTCGATCCGCGTCATCATGCTCACGACCTTCGACGCCGACGAGCTTGTCTTCGAGGCGGTTTCGGCCGGCGCGCAAGGCTATCTGCTGAAGGACGCCGAAGAGGCCGAAATCCTCTCCGCCATCCGCGCGGCGGCGCGCGGCGAACCGCGTCTGTCGCCCAGCGTCGCGACAAAAATCCTCTCAGAGTTTCGCCGCGTCAGAACGCCGAGCAAATTATCGTTCGAAGACGAGGAGCCGCTCACCGAACGCGAGAAGGACGTCCTCAACCACGTCGCCGCCGGCAAGGGCAATCGCGAAATCGCGCGCGAAATGGGCCTCGCGGAAGGCACGGTGAAGAATCACGTCTCGACCATTCTCGCCAAGCTGCATTTGCGAAGCCGCACGGAGCTGGCGATACGGGCGCTGTCGGAGCGGTAGCTGCTGATATCTCGCTAAGCGGGTCTAAGGGAATCACACATTTCGGGGACCGTCATGGCCGGGCTTGTCCCGGCCACCCACGCCGGCGGGCACAGACCAACAGGACGCGTTATCGCTAGGGATGAAGTTCAGCGCGGGCTTTGCGATGCTCCGCAGTCCTGCTACGCCGACGCAAATGTTCCATGATCGCCCTATGCCCAGCGTTAGCCGCCGTTGCGCGGCGTGGGTGGCCGGGACAAGCCCGGCCATGACGAGGGCGGCGACATGAATGTATGCATGCGTTACGCTGAGCGGGAATGCTAGAGAAGATGCGCGATGGGCCAGTGGCAAACATCGTCGCCCGGCTGCGCCATTCGCGGTTTTGCTTATCCTTACAGTTTTAAATCATAAATTCGTCTGATGGAGCGCCTTATGAGCAACGGCTGGGAAGAATCGGCGAGCGCATGGATCGCGGCGCAAGGTGAACGCGGCGATTTTGGACGCGAGCATGTGCTCGATCCTGTGATCATGGAGCGGATATCCGGAAAGCGTTTCGAGCGCGCACTCGACGTGGGCTGCGGCGAAGGACGCTTTTGCCGCGCGCTCAAATCAAAAGGCGTCCCTGCCGTGGGAATCGACCCCACCGAAGAATTGATTTCTCATGCGCATCAGCGCGACCCTGATGGCGATTACCGCATCGGCGGAGCGGAGAGCCTGCCATTCGCCGCCGAAAGCTTCGACCTCGTCGTCAGTTATTTGACGCTACTCGACATAGATGACTTCCGCGCGGCGCTGGCGGAAATGACGCGTGTGCTAAAGCCCGGCGGGACTCTCCTCATCGCAAACTTAAATAGCTTCATCACGTCGTGTTCGAGCGGCTGGATAACAGATCAGGACGGAAAGTGTCTTTATTACCCGGTCGATCGCTACCTGGAGGAGTTCCCCGAGTGGGTCGAGTGGTCAGGCATTCGCGTCAAAAACTGGCATCGACCATTGGCCTCGTATATGAAAGAACTGCTTGCGCAGGGCCTTACGCTGACTTTCTTCGATGAACCGCAGCCGCAGTCGGGAGACGACCCTGAACGGGAGGCAAGATATCGCCGCGCTCCTTGGTTTCTCGTCATGGAATGGCGGCTTCCGCAAAACTCCCCTTAGGGTCCTGTGGGGGATCGGATGCACGAGCGCGGCGACTTACCGTGCAGGAGCTTGCCAATCTTACGTGATCTAGTGATTTTAATTGGGTAGCGCTCCGATACAGTTCGGTTTTCTGACATTCAGGCGCATCGGAAGCTCCCTTGGATCGTGCTTTCCCTCGGCCTCATAAAGCCACTATCTTGCGGCGCGCTTGCATTTGCGCACCCGGACAGAGCGGGCGATACAGGCGCTATCGCAACGGTAATATGCAAATCAAAATGGATATAACCGGTTTCATGGCTGCGATTTTACCAATCGCTTTGTCCCCCGGAGCCAGCTTTGCGATGGCCATGAGCAACGCGGCGCGCTCTGGCATTCGCGGTGTAGCGCCAGTAATAGCGGGGACGGCGACCGGCATCTACATTCACGCGACATTGGCAGGTTTGAGCGTCTCGAATCTCTTGGCCCGATCATCAGCTGCGATGTGGACCCTCAAAATCGGCGGAACAATCTATCTGGTGTGGTTGGCGCTCCGCATGATCGGAGAGGGGCTGTCTAGAGTGACGCGCGTTGAAGTGACCCGCCTCGACTCTGTAAAGATGACGAGCGCTATCACCGCCAATCTGCTAAACGTAAAGCCGCTCCTTCTTTATTTGACGGTTGTCCCTCTTTTTGCGGGCGTGAATTTGAGTTCCTATTTCCTCGCCGCTTCGATCCACGTCTCGATTATGGCGCTATTCCTGACGCTTTGCGGTGCGGCTTTCGCGACGGCCGCGAAAACCGCGAGAAGCAGCGATGTGATGGCCGCTTTCAATATCATTGCGGGCATTTTCTTGCTGACGCTCGCTGCGAAAGCGGCGTGGTAATCGAAGCGGCAGACTGCCTACGCGCGCAGGATCAGCGCCTGCGATGTCGATCTGTGGTATCTGTCAAAGTATGGAAAGCGACCCATTTCAACCATTGGAGACGACCCGACTCCTCCTACGCTGTGTCGACGCCGAAGATGCGGCAGCGACCGCCACGATGATGACGCCGGACGTCAGCCGACGGGTGGCTTATTGGCCCGTCCCTTTTACCTATGAAATGGCTGTCGCGTGTATCGACGCCGCCTGTGAACGGGCGCACCGGGGCGATGCACTACCTTTCGCCGTGATCGAAAAAGCCAGCGGCGAGCTGACCGGGTGGGTTATGCTCCTCCGCGACGAAGACAACCGCCGGCGCGGTTCTCTTGGTTATTGGCTCGGCGAGAAGCACCATGGCAAGGGTTACATGAGGGAGCTTGCCCCGGTAGCATTGGCGACCGGTTTCGACCTGCTCGACCTCGACGTGATCGAGGCGGCGGTTCAACCGGGAAATGCAGCGTCGATTGCCGTTCTGAGAGCTTGTGGAATGAAGCCAACTGGGGAGGGCATGGTCTACGCACCCGCCCGTGAGCGTTACGAGCTTTGCCACTTTTTCGAGATTCAGCGGCCTCACTCCCTGGCTTGAAGATCCGATATCCGTTTCAGTTCGCGGCAATCCCGGATTTTAACCGTCGGGTCGTGTAATGAAAGAAACAGAGCATACTTTAAAGAGCATCCACCTTGCGAATGAGCGGACGGTATGGGTGCGTGAGCCGGAGCATAGGGCCACGAACGTGACTGTGTTTCTGGATGCGGAGCTTTACCGAGACCGTGTTGGCGCAACGTCGATCATCGACGCCCTCGATTCCAAGGGCGACATCGCTAATTCACTTTTTGTCTTTGTCTCGATGGAAAGCGCCGCATCCAGATGGGTGGAGTGCCCCTGCTATTCTCCGTTCGCTCGGTTCATCGAAGAAGAGTTATTCCCGTGGCTGGAGAGCGCCTATCCTAGCGCACTCGAGGCCCAGGAGCGCGTGATCGCGGGTCTTAGCTATACCGGTTTGGCCGCAGCTTATGTCTCGATGGTGAATCCATCCCGATTCACAAAAGTGATCGCCCAGTCTGGCTCATTCTGGTCGAACGATTGTTGGATTATCGATTATTTTGAGAAACTGGATCCCAAGCCAAAAACAGAATTTTACCTGGATGTGGGTCTTCAAGAAACGCAGGAAGGCGTCCTGCACAAAGAGGATGTTTTGCAGGCAGTCTCCCAGATTGAAGCCGTGAGGAGATTTCGAGATGCATTGCTGCGACACGGCTACAGACCTCATTATGTCGAATTCGATGGAGGTCACGATTTCACAGCATGGAGCCTTACGCTGCCAGATGCACTGCGATGGGCGCTGCCTTCTACAAGGAACAAGGCCGACCATGCCGCCCAGCGAATGCAACAGAGCTGCATCACTGACGGCCGCCGCTGAAGGGATGCTTTCGGCAAGCCATCAACGATCGCAGAAAATCAGAAGCAGACATTCCCTTCCGTCATGGACGGGCAGCCGGTCTGGCGGCCATGCGCGCGCCCATCGCCGCCTATGTGAACTAAGTTCTTGATTTACATGCTTTTAATTGAATAGCGCTCCGGTATAGTTCGCTTGCGACGTCGATTCGAAAGCTTCAAACCCCGCCCATCCTGTCTCGCGCTTGTTTCCCACGAGCGCGCAAAGCCGCCATAGCGCCCTGGCGTTTCCGAAGGTGTGATATGAGCAAAATCGTCCGGGTTCTCTCCAGAATCGTCTGCTGCTTCTCTGTAACGACATCCTCCGCCGTCTTTGCGCAAGGACCGGATCAATTTATCGCCTCGCAGGTGAAGCCGCATTTTGCGGCTTATGCCGACTGCGCCAAGCAATATCTGAGACAGGCCGCCAAAAAAGACCCTGCGGCGACCTTCGACCACATCGAGAGCTCGCTTCGCCCCGCTTGCGGCAATCACATCGATCTGGCGCGCGACGCGCTTTTCCGTGGCGATTTTGGTCGTAGCGAAGCGAACGCGATCATTCGATCCGCCTATGCTTCCATGCAGCCCGGGCTCCGTTCTTTGTTCGACCAAGCCGCCTCCTCCGAAAGGCAACGCCATCAAGTCGAAAAAGAGCAAGCCGCTCAAGCGCCACGCGGCGACGAGGCGGCGAGCGTTGCGCAAGATCGGATCAAAGCGGTGGAGTTCGAACGCACGAAGCTTTTGAGCGAAGCGTCGAGCGCCTTCGATAGCTGTCTCGTCTCGGAGTCGAAGAGCCTTGTGCCGTTATCGAATGAGCCAGCCGAAACACTGGTGAAAGTCATCGAGATAAAATGCGGTGAGCTGGAAAAAAGAGTCGCGAGCCTCGGCGTCGCCTTCTATGGCGCGTCGAAAGATGATTACCAAAAAATCGTCAAGGAGCCGCTCGACGAAAGAAAGAAGCGGCTCGTCGCCGATATCGTGACGCTCAGAGCCGATCTCGCGAAGGAAGCGGCAAAGCAACAAAAGGACGTTCCGGAGGCGGCTGCGGGCTCCAAGCCAGCCAACGGCAATTGATGCGCGATCCACTCGGTTGATTTGGTCGTCACTCGCGCAGCGCTCGATCACCAGCGATTGTGGCTCTGGATTCCCGGTCGGGCTTTCAGCCCGCCGAGAATGACAAGGCCCGACGCGAGCTGCTCAAACGGAAATGGAACGGTCACTGAAAAGCTTCGGGCGATCATTTGCGCCCCATGCGCTACATCGCGCGCCGCCAGATCGCACGGCCGAGCGAGAGAAACATCTCCGCCACCCCCTGCCCCGTCTTGGCGCTCGTATAAACGACGTCGTGTCGCGACGGCGACGCGTCGCTTGCGAGCTCGGGGGCGAGGTCGATTTTATTGACGATCGCCGCCACCGGGCGGCCGGGAAATCTTTCTTCGAAATGCGTGGCGAGGCCTGCCATTTTCACGAGCGTCGCCGGCCGCGTCGCATCGGCGACGATGATCGCAGCAGAAGCGCCCGCGAGATAGACCGTCTCGAAAATGCGCAGGCCGAAATCCCCGTCCGTATCCCATAAGACAAAACGTAAGGTTTCATGGTTGGCGTCGGGCCCGAGGGCGACGTCATGCGTGAGCACATCGACGCCGATCGTCGTCTTGTAATCGCTCTCGAAGCGATCGAAGACGAAACGGCGCGCCAGCGACGATTTCCCGACGCCGATGTCCCCGAGCAGCATGACTTTCGCCGAGATCACTTCGCGAACTCCCCGGCGAAGGGCATTTCGAACGACACGCGGCGGCTGTGCAGCTCCGCATTGGGATCGCCGATGGGATTATATGTCGAGCGCCAAACGAGCGCGAGACGGTTGCGCGCGACGCCGCGCTCGACGAGCATCGCGATGACCCTCTCGGCGCGCTTGCGCGAAACGAATCTATTTCGCCCCGTCGTACCCACCTCGTCGGCATAGCCGACGACGCGCACGCCCTCGCCGCTCGCTTTGAGAAGCGACGCCAGCTCGTCGAGGCCGGCCGCGGCGGCGGCGGGATCGAGAAAGGTGTCGAGCTCTGTGAAGAAGACCGCGAAACTGTCGGTGAAACGCCGGAGCTTGGCGCGCGGCTCTTCCTGTTCGGCCTTGAGGCGCTGCAAGGCCGCGTGCGCTTCGCCGAGCGCGTCGCGCAGCGCCTCCATCTGCGCGACAGGCGCAACCGCGGTGACGTCGCTGGCGACGCGATAGGGTTCGGCCGCTTCGATGAGTTCCGCGGCGAGCGTCCGAGGTTCTGTTTCGTCAGCGGCGAGCCCGCGCAGAACGACGATTTCCGCTTGATGGTCGACCTCGAGACGGAGCGGATATTTGCCCAAGGCGGGATGGCCGGCCATCGCCACGACATAGGCCTCGCGGATGCGCCTTTCGCGCCATCCGTGCAGCATCGAGTCCCAGGCGAGCCAGGCGCCGAGAAACGCCAGCGCGGCGCTGAAAATCATCAAAGGCGCTTTGCTCCGCCTCGATTTCTCTGCGGCGAGCGCTTCATTCAACATATCGCCCAAAGCGGTGGACGTGCAGGAAGCTTCGTCCGCCTCGTGCCGCTCGACAATCGTGAGAAAGGTGTCGTCGAGACGGCGCTCCATCCGGCGCGACAATTGGCCGCCGAATTCGCCCGCCACGATCACGCGCGGAGAGGCGCGCAAGAACACGATGCCCGAGCCGATGTCGAGCATGCGCAATTCGCCGCCTCGATAGGCGTAAACATTCGCGGCGAATTCGGTGATGGCGGCAATCAGCCCGCTTTGCAGATCGGCGTTGCCGGCCTCTCCGTTTTCTTCCGCCGGCCATATCGCGAGCAGGCGGCCGCTGCCCCGCTCGAGCAGCAGCGCGCGCTTCAAACGGCCTGCCTCGGCTTCGGCGAGCGCGACTTCGGCCATCGAGCGGCCGGTCAGCAGAGCGCGCAGCCGCATACGCCACGAGTTCGCGGAAATGAGCGCTTCGATGCGCGCGTTGAGGCTCTCGACGAGGTCACGGAAAGCGCTGGCGACGGTCACCGTCACGAGACGGCCCATGATCGGGTACAAGGCCTCGATCATCATATCCTTGGAGCTGCGAATCTCGGCGCGGACGATCGAGACGACCGAAGGCGCCAGCGCGGCGGTAAGGTCACGCGGGCGTTTATGTTCCGCGCGCTTGAACGCCTCGACCATGACGTCGCCTGACGAAATGGCGAATTTCTCCTCGTCTCCGACGCGCGCGTCGATCCTGTCGAGACGTGCGTCTGTCTCGTCGAGGCGACGGACGGTCTCTCCAAGTAAAAGCGACTTTACTTTCTCGAAGGCCTCGATCCCACTTGGCGCAGACATCGCGTCAAGCCTTCCGCTTCTCGCTCATCGCCTTGATGATGTAGCCCAATTCGACGATCGCGCCGCCGATGGCCTCTATCGTCTCCAGCCGGTTTTTCTCGGTCTCCTGAGACAGTTCCAGGATACGGGAGTCGAGTTCTTCGAAGCGCGTCAGGAATTCCCTACGCGTCTCTTCCAACTTGGCTTCCAGAATGTTGAATTGACGCTCGGTCTCTCGCTTCGTGGCGCCGAAGAGCAGCTCGCGCATCTGCTCCATCGGATCGAACATCAGTCCGATGGGGAGATTATCGGGAAGCTGCTGCGGTTTGTCGTCGTTAATGCCGTTATCCATTGTATTTCTTGAGACTCCCTGCACGCAACGCAAATAATTCGAGACTCCGGATGAGAGCCCTCTACAGCCATGTTTGTATCACGCAACTTGTAAAATGCGACATACCCTGACGAAAGTCATGGAGTCATGGTGACCAACAGCACTGTTGGGAGGCGCCGAAAGCGCTCTAATGCGCTCCAAGTCAATGTCGCTGCTTGTTTATGGACCTGTGGCGCAAGACGCTGGAGAAGGCGCCATGCTGATGTCGACAGCAGACGAACCCATCAAAACGCGGCTGAAAGCCGCGGCAAGCTCCTCCGAAGAGCAGGAAGAAAGCCAGCGCGGCGCGCTCACGCGACAAGACATCGCCCTGGCGATCTTCGAGCGCGTGAAGGGGATCTCGCGGCGCGAGGCAAAGCGCCTCACGGATTGCGTCATCGACGAGATGGTCTCGACGCTGGTTTCGGGCGAAACCCTCAAGCTGCACGACTTTGGCTCTTTCGTCGTGCGCGAGAAGCACAAGCGCTCGGGCCGCAATCCGCGCACGGGCGCGCCTGTGCCGATCGACGCGCGCCGGGTCGTCATCTTCAAAGCCTCGCCGACGATCAAAGCCGCGATCAGCGGTTCGACGCCGCGCCAAGGCGCGAAGCCGTCGCGACGGCAGCCGCTGGCGCATAGCGCCGGCGACATGCCGTCCTGCGCGCCGACACTGGAAAAAGAGTGATCCATCCGATCGCATTGCCCCGCGACGGATGAGCGCCCGACCACGCCGACTTGCCCCCGGCGCGGTCGGGCCATTTTTCTTTGCTGAGGCTATTCAGGCCAACGCCTCAAACGGGCAAGGCTTTCCGATTCAACTTGCCGTTGGCGTTACGCGGCAAGGCCTCCAGAAAGACGACGGCGCGCGGCCGCTTGTAAGCAGCAAGATGTTCGTGGCAATGCGCCAGGATCGCCGCTTCGTCGCAGGGCGCATTGTCGCGCATCACCACATAGGCCTTGATGATCGACGTATCGGCGTCGCGGCCGGGGCGCTCCGCCGCGGCGGCTTCCGCGACATGGGGAAAGGCGAGAAGGCATTTCTCCACTTCCGCCGGGGAAACGCGATAGCCGCCGGCGTTCATGACCTCATCGGCGCGGCCGTGATGGTGCATGTAGCCCTCCGCGTCAAATTCGACGAGGTCGCCGGAGACAAACCAGTCGCCGCGAAACGCCTCGCCCTCTTCATCCGGGCGGTTCCAATAACCGAGCATCAGGCCCGGCTCGTCGCGGCGCACGGCGAGCACGCCGGTCTCGCCCGCCGGCAGCGGCGTTTCGCCGCCCTCATGCGGCAGCGCCGCCACCACCCGGCCCGGTTGCGGACGGCCGGGCGAGCCCGGATGCACCGGGGTCGTCGGGCCGCTCGAAATGAAGGTCGAGCATTCGCTCATGCCGAAAGCTTCGTAAATGTCCTTGCCGGTGCGCGCCCGCCATTCCGCCAACAGGCTCGGCGGCAGCGCGGCGCCGGCCGAGAGACAATGGCGCAGGCTGGCAAGATCGGCGATCTCCGGCGCAGCGTATTTCAGCATCTGCCGGTAAACGCCCGGCACGGCCGCGAAAACTGTGGCGCGGTGCTCGGCGATGAGCCGCGGCCAAACGGCGGGGTCCGGGTGGCCGTTGTAGAGGACGGCGGAGCCCCCCGCCGACAAGGGATCGACGATCCCGACGCCCAGCGTATAGGTCCAGTTGATCGCGCCGGCGTGTAGCATGACGTCGCCGGGCCCGAGCCCCGTCCAATGCGCCCGCATGGGGCGGCGGCCCCAGGCGGCGCGATGGGCGTGGAGCACGCCTTTCGGCCGGCTCGTCGTGCCGGAGGTGTAGACGAGATAAGCGGGGTCATCCGCGCCCGTGTCGGCGTAATCCTCTAACGGCGCGCTTTCGGCGAGCTGCGCGAGATCGGCGCCGCGCAGCACGATGGCGTTCCCCTCATGCGCCTCCCCTTCAAAGGCGGCGCCAAGCGCCAATACGGCGGCGCCACAATCCTTCAGCAGGAAATCCGCTTCCTCGAAGGTGAGCTGCGAGGACGCGAGCAACGGCACATAGCCTGCGGCGATCGCCGCGAAATAGGCGAGCGCCGCATTGGCTTCATTGCCCATGCGGATCATGACGCGGGCGCCGGGCGCGAGCCCCAGCGCGCAAAAGCCCGCCGCGAGCCGGCGCACTTTCAGATCGAGCTCCGCATGGGTCCAGCGCAACGCGCCTGCGTCGCCGACGACCGTGATCGCGGTGGCGTCCGGCCGGAGGCGGGCGTTTTCCGCCAGGCAGTAGCGGGCGAGATTGAAACGGGCGGGAACGGGTTCTCGAACGAAGGTCTGCGTCATCGGCGCCTTTTCGCACCAGCCGAGCCGCCTTCGCAAGCCTTGCGCGTTTCGGCTGTGATCGCGCGCGGGCGCGCCATTGCTGCTTGGCTCAATAATTCTTTTTTAGCGAAGCCCAATTCAAACTGGATCAACGGCAGCCTTTCGCCCGTCTTAATGCATTTCTTCAGGACATATCTTAACCATGACTGGATCATTGCGGTTTTTCCTCGCCCTCAGTGTCGTCATTTCCCACCTTTCTGGCTCAACTTATTGTGAGCACATCGGATATTACTCCGTCCGCAGCTTTTTTATATTGTCGAGCTACGCCATGACGGCGGCGCTTCACGAGCACTATCGCTTCGACGCCAAGAGCTTCTGGCTCAACCGGTTTTTGAGGCTGGGGCCGACATATCTGGCGGCCTGCCTGTTAACCTTCCTCGCCGTCGAGATTTTTCCCCTCCAATCGGCGAGCTTCATGCCACGGTGGGGGTTTCCGGCAACCTTCGCCGACATCGTGCAAAACCTTCTCGTGATCCCGATCGTATTTTTCAGGGCCGATCAGTTCATCTTCATCGAGCCAGCCTGGTCGCTCTCGATCGAGATCATGATGTACGGGGCTCTGTTTCTCCTCCTCGCGCGAGGCCCCGCTTTTGCGTTCTTCGGCTTTGCGCTCGGCTTTTATTTGCATCTCGTCGCGACGCTGAACGACGTGCCCTTCGACCGAATCTATTTTTCAGTTAACGGCCCGATCATGAGTTTCTCGGTCGGCGCCCTCGCCTATTTCTGGCGCCGCCAAAGCACGCTGCGCATCCCGCCCATCGCCGCCGTCCTTGCGCTTGGCCTATGGATGACCAATTTCTTCGCGGAAGCCGCCCTGGCCCCGGCGAATTACCCGGTCAGAGCGGGTTTCTATTTTAATATCTTCCTCACCATCCCGGTCGTCGTGGCGCTCTCGGAATTGAAAACCGGGCCGGCCCTCGCCCGTGTCGACCGCCTGCTCGGCGATTTGAGCTACCCGATCTATCTCGTGCAATGGCTGGGCGGCTTCGCCGGCTACATGCTCTTCGCCAGCCCGGCGATGCGCGGCTGGGAGCTGTTCTTCGCCTCGGTCGCACCGATTCTTCTGATCTCCGGCGCGCTGTCCTGGCTGCAAGGTCTCGTCGTCGAACCTCTCCGATCGAAAATCCGTGAGGGCGCGACAGAGGCGCGAGTGGGCGCCGTCCTGCAGCCAGCCGAATGATTGGGCTTCGTTAACCCAACGGCAAGCATGGCGAGAGGCGGACCTTTCGCGGCCTGACATTTGGCGCGAGTTTTCGTCAAAAGCGATTCATGCAGGAGCCGCCGCGTGGCGAAGAAGAAACCGCAAGCTTCGAAGACATCCGCCGCCGGATTGATCGTGGCGGTCGGGCTCGCCTGCGGCGCCGCCGGCTATTTGCTCGGGAAAAACAGCGCGTCGGTCGAACACAGCCTTTCGGCTTTGGTGAGCGCCGAGAAACCGGCTGCGCCGGCGGCCAAAACGGCTCCCGAGCAAAAACGTGCGGAGGCGCCCGGCGCGATCAAACCGGCCGAGAAGTCGGAGCTGTCGCGCCTGCTGAAGGGCGCGACAGCGAAGCCAGCCGAACCCAAAGGCGCCGTCGAAAATGTCCCCACGCCGCCAGCGAAGCCCGACCTCGCCGGCAAAGCGATCCGCGCCTTCGAGGGCGTCATGAAGCTCACCGACCAGCAGGACAGAGCCGTCTACAGCACAAAAATCGCCGTGAGCGCGCTGATCTCCGGAGGCGGCGCGATCCGCTGGGACGAGCAAATCGACGCGGGCAAGCTCGACGACAAGGGCCGGCGCCTCGTGAGCGAGGACAGGGAAAATCTGAAGGCGGTCTTTCTGGTGAAGAAAGTGTTCTTCGCCGACGGCAGCGTGCGGACCTTCGACGCGCGGGGCTAGGCCGAAGAAGCTTGATACGACGTCGGTGTCATTCCCGACGCTTGCAAAGCAAGCGATCGGGAATCCTGTCCTGGCGTGGATGCCCGCGACAAGCGCGGGCATGACGCGGCAGCGTAGGGGTTGTTATTCCTCCCGCCGGGAATGACATGCGCCCACTGCAGGCGTCGCCGCTAATCGAACAGGCTCGACACGCTCTCCTCGCGCGCCGTGCGGGCGATCGCTTCGCCGATCAGCGGGCCGATGGGGATCACGCGGATATTATGCGCCGCCTTCACGGCGTCTGTCTCGCGGATCGTGTCGGTGATGACGAGCTCCTTGAGCTTCGAGGCCGTGATGCGTTCGACCGCCGCGCCCGACAGCACGCCATGGGTGATATAGGCGTGGACCGATTCCGCCCCCGCCGCGAGCAGCGCGTCGGCGGCGTTGCAGAGCGTGCCGCCCGAGTCGACGATGTCGTCGACCAGAATGCAGTTATGGCCCGCGACGTCGCCGATAATGTTCATCACTTCCGACTCGCCTGCCCGCTCGCGGCGCTTGTCGACGATCGCCAGCGGCGCGTCGATGCGCTTGGCCAGAGCGCGGGCGCGCACCACGCCGCCGACGTCGGGCGAGACGACCATCACGTTCTTCAACTGCCGATGCGCCTTGATGTCGGCGACCATCACCGGCGCGGCGAAAAGATTGTCGGTCGGGATATCGAAGAAGCCCTGCACCTGCCCGGCGTGGAGATCGACCGTCAGCACGCGGTCGGCGCCGGCGCGGGTGATGAGATTGCTGACAAGCTTGGCCGAGATCGGCGTGCGCCCGCCCTGCTTGCGATCCTGGCGCGCGTAACCAAAATACGGGATCACCGCGGTGATGCGGCGGGCCGACGCGCGGCGGAGCGCGTCGATCATGATCAAGAGCTCCATCAGATGGTCGTTCGCCGGGAAGGACGTGGACTGGATCACGAAAGTGTCCTGGCCACGGACATTCTCCAGAACCTCGACCCAGATCTCCTGATCGGCGAAACGCCGCACATGCGCGCGGCAGAGCGGAATCGAGAGATGCGCCGCTATGGCCTCGGCGAGCGCCCGGTTCGAATTGCCCGCCAGAAGTTTCATCGCCGCCATGGACCTATCCTTACACCGCTACAGTTTGCGGCGTCTTAGCAGCCATGCGGCCCAGGAACAATATGACGCTGATATGGGCGCGCCTTTCCCCGATACGATTGCCTCACGGCCCGGTAATGCTCTAAATGGCAGCTTGCCGGGGTTTTTGCCGCGACGCGGCATAGGCGCCGGCTCCCCATCACTCCAAGGCGTAACCTCCAGACTATGACGATTTGCACCAGCGCTGCGGATGACGTTTCGACCCTACCGGCGTCGCCGGGCGCAACGCGCGCCGTCGTCGCCATGTCGGGAGGCGTGGATTCGAGCGTTGTCGCGGCCCTTCTCAAGGAGCAGGGCTACGACGTCGTCGGCGTGACGCTTCAGCTTTACGACCATGGCGAGGCCACCCACCGCAAGGGCGCCTGCTGCGCCGGCCAGGACATTCAGGACGCCCGCGCCGTCGCGGCGCGCCTCGGCATTCCGCATTTCGTGCTCGATTACGAGCGGCGCTTCCAGGAGCGAGTGATCGGGGAATTCGCCGCCTCCTACGCCAGCGGCGAGACGCCGGTCCCCTGCATCGCCTGCAACCAATTCATCAAATTCGCCGATCTTTTCGAAACCGCCAAGGACCTCGGCGCCGATATTCTGGCGACCGGCCATTATATCTCCTCGCGCGACGACGGCGCCGGCGGGCGGGCGCTCTACCGCGCCAAGGACGCCTCGCGCGACCAGAGCTACTTCCTCTTCGCCACGACGCGGGAGCAGCTCGCGATGCTGCGCTTTCCGCTCGGCGACTACACCAAGGCGGAGGTGCGCGACATGGCCCGCCGCTTCTCTCTCGAAGTGGCGGACAAGCCCGACAGCCAGGACATTTGCTTCGTGCCGAGCGGACGTTACACCGACGTCGTGCAGCGGCTCGCGCCTCAGGCCGTGGTGCCGGGCGAGATCGTCCATATCGACGGGCGGGTGCTCGGCCGTCATGCGGGCGTCGTGCATTATACGATAGGTCAGAGACGAGGCCTTGGTCTCGGCGCCGCGGTCGCGGGCCGTGACGCGCAGCCGCTTTATGTGGTGCGCATCGACGCGGCGAAAGCCCAAGTCATCGTCGGCCCGCGCGAGGCGTTGGAAACGCGCGCCGTCGCCTTGCGGGGTGTGAACTGGATCGGCCCTGGCGCGTTGTCTCAATTGCCGCCGCAAGGGATCGACATTATGGCCCGCGTCCGCTCCACTCGCCCGCCCGTCCCTGCGCGGCTCATCGCGCGTGAAGGCCAGGAGGCGACGGTCGTCTTCGCGACGGGCGAATTCGGCGTGTCGCCGGGGCAGGCCTGCGTCTTCTACGACCCTATCGACGATGGCGATGGCGCGCGCGTGCTGGGCGGCGGCTTCATCGCCGCGGTCGAGCCGGCGAGACAGAGCGTTCCCGTCATGGCGTCGCCGCCGCGCGCCGCAACCGCGCAAAGGGCGCCGAGATGACCGAAGCGACAGATTCGAGCCGCGAGATCGAATCGCTGGACACTGGCGACGTCGAGGCCGCTTACGCGCGCTGGGCGCCGATCTATGACCTCGCTTTCACGGCCGTGTTCCGTCCCGGCCGCCGCGCCCTCACAACTGCGGCCTCCAAGGCGGACGGCCCAATTCTCGACGTCGGCGTCGGCACAGGGCTCGAGCTTCCCATGTTCGAGCCGCATAACCAGGTCTATGGCGTCGATCTATGCGAGCCGATGCTGCGCCGCGCCAGCGAACGCGTGCGCCGGCAGGGGCTGAGCCATGTGGTGGCCCTCTGCAAGATGGATGCGACGCGCATGGGCTTCGCCGATTCGACCTTCGCCTGCGTCTGCGCGCCTTTCGTGCTGACAGTGGCGCCGGAGCCGGAAGCCATGCTCGATGAATTGGGACGCGTGGTGCGGCCGGGCGGCGAGATCATCCTCGTCAACCATGTCAGCCGCAAGGACGATCCCTTCGCGATATTCGAGCATTGGCTCGACCGCCATGTCGCGCCCAAGCTCGGCTGGCGCCCGCAATTTCCCTGGGCGATTATCGGCGACTGGATCGACCGGCGCCCCGAGATGCGGCTGGTGGAGCGCCGGCGGCTGGCGCCTTTCGGCCTCTTCACCTTCGTGCGCATCAAGCGCCTGCCGGTCAGCCAGATCGCAGAAACGCCCGAGACGCAAGCCG
This sequence comes from Methylocystis sp. Sn-Cys, assembly GCF_016745395.1. Taxonomy (GTDB): domain Bacteria; phylum Pseudomonadota; class Alphaproteobacteria; order Rhizobiales; family Beijerinckiaceae; genus Methylocystis; species Methylocystis iwaonis. The sequence continues at coordinate 42,646 of NZ_JAERVJ010000008.1, read as the reverse complement.
AACTCGAATACGCCTGAGCACTGGCGCCGAGGCGCGGGGCGCGCTAAGTTGTACAAGCGGCGCTGCGGGGTGCGTGCAGGACTATTATTCCCCGGGGCCTTATCGATCCTTATGGGAGCTGTCCCTGGCCTTGCCCGTGGGCTTGGCCACACGGCGCCCACCTACGTTGTAGGTTCCCGGGATCGATGTCCCACGGCTCACGTGGCCCGCGCTTTCACTCTCGCTTTCCCGGCCCCTTCTCCATGACCGATGTGAAGACAGAATTGCGCCGGCGCGCGCTGGCGCGCCGCGACCTCGTGACTCATGCGGAAGCCCATGACGCCGCTTTGGCGGTGGCCCGCCGCGGCCTCGCGCTCGTTGACGAGCTGTCAGCGAGAACCGGGCTCGAAACGCCGGTCGTCTCGGTCTACTGGCCGATTCGCAGCGAGCTCAACACCCGCCCGCTGATCGAGGCTCTCGCGCGAAAGGGATACCGGGTCGTGCTGCCGGTGATGCACAAGGTCCGGCATCCTCTGGTCTTCCGGGATTTCGCGCCCGGCGACGATCTCGTGAAAGGGCCCTTCGGCCTTTCCGAGCCGGCCGAAGACAAGCCGGCGCGCGACCCCGACGTCATCTTCTCGCCGCTGGCGGCCTTCGACCGCAAGGGCTTCCGCCTCGGCTATGGCGGCGGCATTTACGACGCGACGCTCGCGCAGCTACGCCCGAAGAAGCCGGTAACGGTCGTTGGCCTCGCCTATTCCTGCCAGGAGGCCGACCATGTGCCGACCGAGCCGCATGACGAGCGCCTCGATTATCTGATGACCGAGCGAGAACTGATAATTCCGGCGTAAAGCCGCCCATCATTGCGAGCCTCGCCCGTCATTGCGAGCGAAGCGAAGCAATCCAGGGCCGCAACACGGCTCTGGATTGCTTCGTCGCTTTCGCTCCTCGCAATGACGGTTATCGACTTAGTCGGACGCCGAGCCCGCTATAGCGGTGAGCCGTCGGAGCCCGGGGATGTATATCGTGAACAGAAACACGCCCCACCATTCGACGCCGGCGTCAAAGTAGGTCGACGTTTCAGGCAGCCGGGGAAAACTCCAATCGTAGATTTCATGGGTGCAGTTTGGAGGCAGGATAAAATTTTTGACGGCAAGAAAGAGTTGCTCGATTTCACTCGGCCGAGCCGAAAGAGGGTAAGGAGGCGATGAAAAAGCGTAGGCGAACTGGCCACCTTCGCCCGTGTCGGGAATGTACCAGCCGCCCGAGACGATTTCCGTCTCGCAAAGATCCCGAAGCTTGGGGTCGACCAGCTCCAGCCCATCCTTGCTTCTGAATACGCCGCGCCGAACGAGAGCGTTGTTTTCAGGATCGTACCAATCTCCCAGAAACGTCCGATCGTCGATGCGCCGAAAACCGAGGGCGCTAAGAGCAGCTCCGTCGATGTCGGGCACGATCGCTGAGATCGACGCGAGAAACTCCTGTTCACTTCCGTCGGAGTCCTCGAATGTCGCGAAGCCAAGGACGCCGCCGATTTCCCAGAAGCGATCAAAGGCGGGTGGCAAATCTTTTATAGCGCGCATGTTTCCGCCCGGTTGCGGAGCCGTTGAATCGGTTTGGTTTGCGTCTGTTCGATCGTAAAACAGCAATGCGTAGGGTAAGAATTAAGTTGAACGAGGATCGTAAGGATTCGACGCTCTATCAGGCCCTGTTCACAGATTCGAAACTACCCTGAGAAGTCGACGTGCTGCGTCCGTCCAAGCTGGTGGAAGGCGGCGAGGGTGGCAATTGACGGCCGCCTCGAGAGGCGCGCCGGCAATCCAGTGGCCCAAGATCGCCGGCGCAAATAACCATCTGCACTACTTCGCAGGCGGCTCAGGCAGCTTGATCACCTGCCCCGCCTTGAGCTTCGCGCCCGGTTTGACCCCCGGGTTGGCGGCGGTAAGCGCGCGCAGCTTGTCCGCCTTTCCATAGAGCTTCCTGGCGATCGTCTTCAGCGTCTCGCCCGCCTTCGCGGTATAAGTATCCTCAGACGCGGCTGGCTTTTCCGCTGGCGCAGCGTCGGGCGGCGTCGTCGCCTCGGGCGCCTGGGCGGTCTCGGCCGGTTTCAACTCCTCGGAAGGCGCCGGCGCTTCTGCGGTCTGGTTCTCGGCGGGCGCAGTTTGGTCGCTGGCGGGCGACTCTGCGGTCTGCTGCTCGACATTCGCCTGCTCTTCGGGAGCCGGGGGCGCCGGAACTTTACCCGTGCCCATGGCAAAGACATAGGCAAGCGCCGCCGCCGCGCCCGCGAGAGCCATTTCCCTAGCGCCACGCACCCGCTTCGGCGGATAAAGGGGCGGACGGTTGTCCGTGGACGCGGCCGCCGTTGCGCGCGTCTCCTCGCGGCCCTTGAGCCAACTGAAAAGCTCGAGCAGGAAGTAGAGCAGCAGCAGCGCCGCGAGCGGCGGCTTCCAATAGGCCCCGGGCGCGAAAATATAGGCCATCGCGCCCTGCTCGATCAGCAGACCGATCCAGGGGATGTCTTCGCCCTTGCCGCGGCGCAGGAGCGCCGCGCCGGCGACGGCGACGAACAGCGCCGCATAGACCGCCAGTAGGACGTCGCGCGGGACGAAGCTCCAGCCGAGAGCTTTCTCCCCGAAAAGATAAAGCAGACCCGCTGCCGTCGCGGCATAAACGCCATGCAACAGGCGGCGCCTGGTCGCGAGCTGGGTCAGATGCGCAAGAAGCGCAGCCGCGATAATTGCCATAAAAGCAAGGGAGAGGTTTGCGGACAAAAGGTCCGGGTTCATTGGCGACAGGCTCCTGTTTCACTGCCAAGCTGTGCACGCCGATGTGACAACAGTTTGTAAGCCGGCCTAAGCGTCCTTGCCGCTTACCCCGGCGCTCTCGAAAGTAGCCATGTCGCGGTGGCAGGCGAGCGCCGTCTTGACGATAGCGATCGCCAAGCCGGCCCCCGACCCCTCCCCAAGCCGCATCCCCAGATCGAGCAATGGTGTTTTGCCCATCCGCGCCAAAACCTCGCGATGCCCGCCCTCTGGCGAAACATGGCCCGCGACGCAATGGGCGACAGCGTCCGGCGTCATGGCGTGAAGCAAGGCGGCGGCGGCGCAAACGACATAACCATCGAGCACAACGGGCACATGATTGAGCCGCGCCGCCGTGATCGCGCCCATCATCGCCGCGATCTCGCGTCCGCCGAGGCGGCGCAGGATTTCCAGCGGATCGGAGAGATGCGGCCCGTGCAGCGCGAGCGCCGCGTCGATTGCCGCATTTTTGCGCGCGAGGCCCTCTTCATTCACGCCCGTGCCGCGCCCGGTCCAGCGCGAGGCCGGCCCGCCATAGAGCGCCGCATAAATGGCGGCGGCGCTCGTCGTATTGCCGATGCCCATCTCACCGGGCGCGAGCAGGTCGATCCCGCCCTCTACGGCTTCGAAACCATAGGCGAAAGTCGCCGCCGCCTCGCGTTCGTCCATGGCGGGCGCCAGCGTGAAATCCTGGGTCGGCCGCTCCAACGCCAGCTCATAGACCTTCAGGCCGATGTCATGCGCCTTGCAGATTTGATTGATCGCGGCGCCGCCGCTCATGAAATTCTGCACCATTTGCGCGGTGACGCTCGCCGGAAAGGCGGAGACGCCCTGCGCCACGACGCCATGATTGCCCGCATAGACGGCGACGAGCGGTCGCGCGATCGCCGGCTCGGCGACGCCCTGCCAGGCCGCGAGCCATTCGACGATCTCCTCGAGCCGGCCAAGCGCGCCCGGCGGCTTGGTGAGCTGCGCGTCGCGCGCCCGCACGGCGGCGACGGCCTCTTCGCTCGGCGCCGGAAGATTGGCGAAGAGCATGCGGATTTCTTCAAAGGGACGGATGTCGTGAGCCATGCGCGGGGTGTAGCGCCTGGAGAGGGAAATGGCGAGTTGAGAAAGAGCGTTCTTCAGATGCGTTGACGCCGCAGCGTCGCAGTCCCTAGCGCGCTTTCCGCTCGCATGGAATCATGCGAGCGATGAGAAAGCGCGCAGAGTCAAAAAGCTGGAGCGCATTCTTATCGCAAAAGTCTATCAACTTTTGCGGAATGCGCTCTAATGACGCGCAACCCTTCTAGAGGCTACGCCGTGCACGACATCGCAGCGCCCCGCGACAAGACGTCCTTCCTCACGCATTTCAACAATGATCCCCGCCGCATCGGCGCGGCGATCCTGCTCGGCTTCTCGACCGGCCTGCCCTTTCTCCTGGTCTACAGCACGCAATCCGCCTGGCTCTACGACGCCAGAGTGCCGATCGAGACCATCGGTCTCTTAAGCGAAATGACGCTCGCCTATAAGTTCAAATGGCTCTGGGCACCTTTCCTGGATGAGTATGACGCGCCGATCTTTTCCAGGCTGCTCGGGCGCCGGCGCGACTGGGTCCTCGTCTCGCAGATTGCCGTCATCATCGCGCTGATCGGCGTGGCTTATGGCGATCCGGGAAGCTGGCTTGCCTGGACGATTTTCTTTTCCTTTGCGCTGGGCGTCGCCGGCGCGACACAGGACATCACCGTCGATGGCTGGCGCATCACCGTCGCGCCAAAGGAAAAGCTGGCCTTCATGACCTCGGTCGCAGAGATGGGCTATCGCGTCGGCACGGCGGTCGCCGGCGCCGGCGCGCTGTATCTTGCGAATTTCTACGGCTGGCGGGCCGCCTATCTCGGCATGGCTGGCGTGATGACGCTGGGCCTCGTCGCGACCTTCCTCGCACCCGAGCCGCCCTCTGATTTCGAGCCGCATCGCGCGCGGCCGAGCATCGCTTTCACCGTGACCGAGCCGATCAAGGAACTCTGGCGCCGTCTCGGGCCGATGGCGCTGGCGATCCTTCTGCTTGTCGCGGGCTTTCGCATGCCGGGCTATGTCTCCACCGCCATGGCCATGCCGCTGTTCAAGAACCTGCATTTCTCGGAAGCCGACATCGCCACGGTCACCAAGGTTTTCGGCTTCTGGATCGCGCTCGGCGGCACCATTCTCGCCGGCCTTGTCGTGCGCAAGTTCGGCATGTTGAAGAGCCTCGTGATCGGCACGATCGCCGGCTCGGCCTCGCATCTGTCCCTGGCCTGGCTCGCGGCGCATGGCCACGACTTCACAGACTTTGCGCTCGCGGTGGGAATCGAGGGTTTCGCCTACGCCTTCGCGCAGGTGGTGCTCATCATTTACATGTCGTCGCTCGTCTCAACGGAATTTGCGACGAGCCAGTTTGCGCTGCTCACCTCGCTTTGCGCCCTGCCCGGCAGCCTGCTGGCGGGAACGTCCGGCTTCATCATCAAGCACACCGGCTTCGAGACGTTCTTCGTCGGAACGTCGCTGATGGGGTTTCCGGTCGCCATCCTCGCCTGGTGGGTCTGGCGCAAGCAGGAGCAGATCGGAGAAGGCGCTCTGGCGGAGACATCGGCGGAAAGAACCGCCGAGACGGATTGATAGAAGCGCCTGCCCTTAGGTTTTAAAATCGGCGCCGCTCGCCCGCATCTCCTCGAAGGCGGCGAGCGCACGTGCGCGCGCTGCGGCGTGATCCACGATGGGAAGCGGATAGGTCTCTCCCAACGTCACGCCCGCCGCCGCGAGCACATGCGCCGGCGCCTCCCATGGCCGGTGTATCCACCGCGATTCGAGCCCCGCCAGCTCCGGGACAAAGCGGCGCACATAAGCGCCGTCGGCATCGAATTTCTCGCCCTGCAAAACCGGATTGAACACGCGGAAATAAGGCGCGGCGTCGGCGCCGCATCCAGCGACCCATTGCCAGTTACCGCTATTGTTGGCGAGGTCGGCGTCGACAAGCGTGTCCCAAAACCAGCGCGCGCCTTCCTGCCAGGGAAGCAGAAGATGCTTCACCAGAAAGCTCGCGGCCACCATGCGCGCGCGATTGTGCATAAAGCCGGTGAGCCACAGCTCGCGCATGGCGGCGTCGACGAGCGGGTAGCCTGTGCGCCCCCTGCGCCAGGCCTCGAGCGCGGATGGATCGTCGCGCCAGGGAAAACCGTCGAAACGCCTGTCGAGCGCGCGCTCGGGCATCTCCGGGTTGGTCACGAGCAGATGATGAAAGAACTCTCGCCAACCGAGCTCGCGTAGATAAGGCAGGCCGGCCTCGCCGGCTGACTGAATGATCTCGGCCCAGACACGCCGCGGCGAGATTTCGCCAAAATGCAGATGCGGCGAGAGGCGCGACGCGCCCTGCCCCGCAATGCAATCGCGCGCGTTCTTGTAATCCAGAACGCGAATCTTCGCGAAGTCGGAGAGACGTGCGCGAGCGCTCGCTTCACCCGGCTTCCAAGCGTCGCGCAGGCCCCGCGCCCAGTCAGGCTCTTTGGGCAAAAGGCCCCAGTCGTCCAATCTGTCGCTCGCCGGCGCCGGAGCCGCGCTGAGCTTAGTCGGCGCCGGCAAGGACGCTGGCGACCCTCCCGCAGCAAGACATGCGCGCCAGAAGGGCGAGAAGACCTTGAAGGTCTCGCCCTGCCTGTTGCGCATATGAGCGGGCTCGAAGAGCAACGAGCCGTTGAAGCTCTCGACCGTAAGGCCGCGCCCGCCCAGACCCGCCTTGATCTCGTTGTCGCGACGCACGGCCCAGGGTTCGTATAGCCTGTTCCAATAGGCGGCGCCCGCGCCCGTCTCGGCGATCACGGCTTCCAGCGCGAATTCCGCGCGGCCGCGCCGCAGGATCAACGGAACGCCGAGCCGCGCGAGATCGGCGGCGAGCGAAGAGAGCGAATGGTGAAGCCACCAGCGGCTCGCGCCGCCCATGCGCCACTGGCCGGCGCTGTCGTCGTCGAGCACATAAAGCGCAACCAGCGGCGCGCCAGAGCGCGCCGCCGCCATCAAGGCAGGATTGTCGTCGAGGCGAAGATCGTTGCGAAACCAGACGATCGCCGGCGCCATGGCGCCTCCTTTATCGCCTCGCGTGCGTGATCCCGTAGAAGGCGTAGATGGCGAGGCCGATGCCGGTCCAGACCAAGAGCCGCAGCCAGGTATCGAGCGGCAGAGCGACCATGAGCGCGATGCAGGACAAAATGCCCAGTATCGGCATCACCGGAATGCCGGGCGCCCGGAAGGGTCGGCGCAATTCCGGATGGGTTCGTCTCAGTTGGAGGACGGCGAAACAAACCAGCGCGAATGCGGCCAGCGTGCCGATGCTCACCATCTCTCCCAATATATCGATCGGAAACAGGCCGGCCGCGAGGGCCACCGTGACGCCGACGAGGATCTGGCTCGCCGCCGGCGTGCGATAGCGGCGATGAAGCTTGGCGAAAAAGGCCGGCAGCAGGCCGTCGTGCGCCATGGTGAAGAAAACGCGCGTCTGGCCGTAGAGCAGCGCAAGAATGGCGGTAGTCAGCCCGGCGAGCGCGCCGAATTTCACGACCCATGCGAGCCAGGCGACGCCCGTGTGATCCATCACCAGCGCCATCGGATCGGGCACGCCGAGATCCTTGTAATTCACGACGCCTGTCGCCACCGCCGCAACCGCCACATAAAGCAGGGAGCAGATGACGAGAGAACCGATGATGCCGATCGGAATGTCGCGCTGCGGCGTGTGCGCCTCCTGCGCCGCCGTCGAGACGGAGTCGAAGCCGACATAGGCGAAGAAGACGACCGAGGCGCCGCGCGCCACGCCGCTCCATCCATAGACGCCGAATTCGCCGCTGTTCTCGGGAATGAGCGGCGACCAATTGGCGACGTCGACATGCGCCGCGCCAACCGCGATCACCATCAGCACGACAACAACCTTGAGAGCGACGATCACATTGTTGAACCGCGACGACTCATGCGTGCCGCGCACCAGCAGCATGGTCAACAAAAGGACAATGCCCGCGGCGGGAAAATTGAAGAACCCATGCACGGCGGGATCGCCCGGGGCGGCAAAATAGGCGGTCGTGTATTGTGACGGAACGCTGATCCCCAACCCATGCAGCACGCGGTTGAAATAGCCCGCCCAGCCGACAGCGACGGTCGCGGCGCCGGCGGCATATTCCAGGACGAGATTCCAGCCGATGATCCAGGCGAAAATCTCGCCGAGCGTCACATAAGTATAGGTGTAGGCGCTGCCGCAGACGGGCAGAAGCGCGGCAAGCTCGGCGTAGCAGAAGGCGACGAAGGCGCACGCAATCCCTGAGAGCGCGAAGGAGACCATGACGCCCGGCCCGGCGTAATTCGCCGCCGCTGTGCCGGTCAGCACGAAAATGCCCGCGCCGATGATGCCGCCGATGCCGAGCGCCATCAGCGACGCCCAGCCCAGCGCCCGCTTCAGCCCGTCGCCTTCTTTCTCGGCGTCATGCGCCGCGAGGATGGCGACCACGGATTTGCGCGTGAGGTAAATCTTCCGCTCGACCTCGGACAATGCGCCGCCCTTTCGCGAATGCGCGGCGCATCTCTTTGGCCGCTCGGGAGTTTGCGCCGATTATGGTTGCGGCGCCGTAAGATACAAGTGGAAATGCCCCGTCCCGCCTATGCGACCCCGCACGGCGCTCAAGGGCGCCGGAAAGCTGCATATTCGAGGACAATCTCAGCCGCCCGCGCGCTCGGGCGCGCGCCTGCCTGCATAAGACGCGCGCGCACGCGCTCGAAGGCGGCCAATTGCGCCGCGCGAGGCGGCGTTTCGGCAAGGAGCGGCGTAAGCGCCTCCGCCAAGGCGCGCGGCGTCGCGGCCTCCTGCAAAAATTCAGGAACCGCGTTCTCGCCGATCACGAGATTGGGCAGCACGATGGAATGCGCCTTCACGAGAAAGCGCAAACAGGATTCGAGCGGCGAAACGCGATAGGCGACAACCATCGGCGTTTGCGCCAACGCAAGCTCCAGCGTGGCGACGCCGGAGGTGACGAGCGCCGCTCGGGCCGTTCGGAACGCGGCGAATTTCTCCGCCTGCAAGATGAGGCGCGGGACGATCGGCCAGCCACGCAGCGCCTCCCGCAACGGCGCCTCCATATGCGGCGCGACGGGGATCGCGACATCGAGATGGGGGCAATCGCGCATGAGCCGTTCCAACGTCCGCCCATAGAGCGGCGTCATGCGCGTGATCTCAGCGAGGCGCGAGCCCGGAAGAACGAGGAGAAGCGGCGCGCGAGACGGCCCGCTTTCGCCGTGAGGCGCAAGCTCGTCGAGCGCTTCGACAAGCGGATGGCCGACATAGACGCAGCGCGGCCCGCCGAGCTTCTCATGCGCCCGCGGCTCGAAGGGCAGCAAAGCGAGCACGCAATCGACATAGTCGCGCATCTTCCGCGCGCGGCCGGGACGCCAGGCCCAGACCGTCGGGCTCACATAATCGACGATGGGAATATCGGGCCGCGCCCGTCGCACCCGGCGCGCGACGCGGTGGGTGAAATCGGGCGCATCGACGATCACCAGGCAATCGGGCTCGGCGGCAAGGACGGCGCGCGCCGTCTCGTCGATGCGCGCAAGGATTTTTGGCAGGCGCGCCAAGGGGGACAGAAGCCCCATGACGGCAATATCGGTGATGGAGAAAAGCGAAGCGAGCCCTTCGCCCGTCATCGCCTTGCCGCCGACGCCGATGAAGTCGACGTCGGGCGATCTTTCGCGCAAGCCGCGCATCAGGGCCGCGCCCAGCGCATCGCCGGAGGCTTCGCCGGCAATGACGAAAATACGGGGGCCGCTCATGCCCGCTCGCCGCGCTGACGCGGCGCGCAGAGCGGGCGTCGAGACGGCGCGCGCAGGAAGGCGACAATTTCTTCGACCTCGGAAACGCCGACATAGGTCGTCGCGACTTTTTCGACCCGGTCGCTCAAAGTTTCCAGAGCGTCGTCGCCAGTGAAAAGCCGCCGATAGGCGTCCCGTAACCGAGCCACTCGTTCGGTCGAATAGCCGCGCCGGCGCAATCCGACGATATTTACGCCGAAGAGATGCGCGCGATTGCCGCTTGCGAGACCAAAGGGGATGACGTCACCCTCGACGCCCGCGAGTCCGCCCACAAATGCATGCGCGCCGATGCGCACATTTTGGTGCACCGCCGTTCCGCCGCCGACGGAGGCGTGATCGCCAATAATGACATGGCCGCCAAGCAAGACTTGATTGGCGAGAATGACGCGGTCGCCGAGGCGGCAGTCATGCGCGACATGCGAATAGGCGAGAAATGCGCAGCCCGCGCCGACCCACGTGCCCTCGCCGACGCCGGAGTTGATGGTGACGCCCTCGCGAATGACGCAGTCGTCGCCGATCGAAAGATCGCCTTCGGCAAGCGCGGCCTTGAGATCCTGAGACGGCGCGCCGAGCGAGACGAAGGGAAAGATCCGCGCGCGGGCGCCGATCTTCGTGCGGCCGGCGACGACGACGTGGGATTGCAGCACAGCGCCGGCGCCGATCTCAACGCCCGCGCCAATGTGGCAAAATGGCCCGACGACGACGCCGTCGTGCAGATACGCGCCCTGCTCGACGATCGCCGTCGGATGAATGATCGCCGTCATGGCGGGCTTGCGAGCCTTTGTGTCAGACGCCCATCATGGCGCTGATCTGCGCCTCGCAGACAAGCGCGCCATCGACCAGCGCTCTACCCTGATACCACCAGATATTGCGCTTCTGCGCCGTCTTGGTCATGTGGAATTCGACGCGGTCGCCGGGGGTGACCGGCTTGCGGAATTTGGCTGCGTCGATCGTCATGAAATAGACGAGCTTGGGCCGCTCGCTCTGCGCATTCGCGCGCATGACGATGACGCCGGCCGTTTGCGCCATGGCTTCGATGAGCAGAACGCCTGGCATGACCGGCCGTTCGGGAAAGTGCCCGGTGAATTGCGGCTCGTTGATCGTGACGTTCTTGATGCCGACGCAGGACTCATCGCCGCGAATATCGACGATGCGATCGACGAGCAAAAATGGATAGCGATGGGGCAGGCTGCGCATGATGTCGAGAATATCTGCGCTCTCGAGCGTCGCGCCGGCTTCCGTCCCTGACATAGTTTCCGTCCCCTGATAGCTGAGCGTCTAACGCGCTCCTCGGGGTCTTTTATATCGCCTTATCGGGCTTGTCGCGTCGCGCCTGCTTATCGAGCAGCGCCTCCGCTCGGAGAAAACGCCGCAGGGGCCGCGCGGGGGCGCCGCCGAAGCGCGCGCCCGGCGGCACGTCGCGGGCGACGCCAGACTTTGCCGCAATGGCGGCGCCCTCCCCGATCGTAATGTGGCCGGCGAGCGCCGACTGACCGCCAAGCATGACATAATCGCCGATCTCGCAGGAGCCAGCGATGCCCGTCTGCGCGGCAATGGCGCAGAATCGGCCGATCACAACATTGTGCGCGATCTGCACGAGATTATCGATCTTGGCGCCCTCGCCGACAATCGTGTCGCGTGTCGCGCCGCGGTCGATCGTCGTATTGGCGCCGATCTCGACGTCATCCTGGATGATGACGCGGCCGAGTTGCGGAGTCTTGAGCCAGCCCTTCTCGCCCCGCGCGAAGCCGAAGCCGTCCTGGCCGAGACGCGCGCCCTGGTGAATGATGACCCGATCGCCGATCAGCGAGCAGATGATGCTGACATGCGCGCCGATGGCGCAATCGCGGCCGATGCGCACGTCGGGGCCGATGACGGCCTGCGGGCCGATGATGGAGCCTGCGCCGATCTCGGCGCCCGGCCCGATGATGGCGCCGGGATCGACCGTCACGCCGGGCTCCAGCCGCGCCTGCGGATGGATGATCGAGCTCGGGGAAACGCCGCTCGCGCGGAACAGCGACTCGGGCCGCAAGGCGTGCGGGAAGAGCTTCGACGCGGCGAGCGTCATGGCGCGCTGAGGGTCTGGGACAATCAGTCCGCTGATGCGTTCGGGCAGAAGATGCGCGTCCCGCGGCCGAATGAAACATGCCGTCGCGCGGCAGGTTTCGAGCGCGTCGACATAGCGCGCAGAGGCAAAGAAGCACAGATCGCCGACATGGCCCGCCGCAAGCGGCGCAACCCCGGTGATGAGCGCTGGCGGGGTCTCGAAACCGCGGCCCTCGGCGATGCGGGCCCCAGTCAGCTCGGCAATTTCAGCGACGGTGTAAGGGCGTGAGAGATGGAAAAAGGCCGCAACGCTCATATGCGTAGCCTGCCAGACTTTCGGCGCTCGAGATACAAAAAAGCGCGCCGGACGGAATCCGCCCGACGCGCTTGTGCGAAGATCAGAAGTTGGTGCCGCCCGAGAAGCGGAAGTTCTGCGTGATGTCGGCGTTCGCCTTCGAGGTGATGACCGCGTAATCGAAGCGGATCGGACCCATCGGCGAGTTCCACAGCACAGAGGCGCCGACCGAAGAGCGAAGGCGGAAGGCGTTCGAATTCGGCACCACGCAGGTTCCCTGGCCGAACCCGGCCGCCGCCGTATAGGCCGCCAGACAGGTCACGCCGGGAATCGTCGGGAGATTATTGCTGTAGTTGGTGCGGCCCTCAAAGTTCCAAAGGCTGCCCGCGTCGGCGAAGAGCGCGCCTCTGAGGCCCAGATCCTTCGGCAGACCCCAAAGCGGGAACTGCACTTCGAGCGAGCCACCGACATAGTCGGAGCCGCCGAGCGAGTTGCCGTAACGCGCATTGTAGGTAGTGAAGATATTCGAGTCGCGCGGACCGATGCCACCCGGCGCGAAGCCGCGGACAAGGCTCGGACCAAGGTTGAAGTTATCCTGAATGCGGGGCGTATAGCCGCCGAAGGGCAACAGATTGCCGCCTTGCAGACGCGCGATGCCGACCACATCGTCGAGATAGGGAATCTCGTGGAAGTAGCGGACGTCGCCGGTCGTGCGGAGGTAGCGCGAATAGCCGCCCAGTCCCGCCGCGTCCTGGCTGAAAGTCGCCATCCAGCCGTTATGCGGGTTCCGGAAGTCGTCGATCGTATTGTAGTTCAGCGAATAGCCGATCGACGACGTCACGATCGTGCCCTGCGATTCCTTGATCGCCAGCGACGCCTCGCCATTCGATTGGCAGTTGTAGAAGAGATTCGGATAGCCCTGCCAGCTCGGGAAGAAGACCGAATAGCCGGGCGTGATCGCGGTCGGCACCGAACAGTCGTTGTAAGGCCGAGCGATCGTATTCGGGATCGAGATCGTCGTCTGATAGATCGAGTAACGCGGCGAGAAGCTGAGCTCGTCCGTGATCGGCACGCCGAGGCGCAGCGTGCCGCCGATCGAGGTCGAGGCGTAGATCGAGTAGTTATAGGCGTCCTGCCGGCGCGCGAAGACGTCGAAGCCCGCCGAGATGCGCTGATCGAGGAAATAGGGCTCCGTGAAGCTGAAGTTCACGCCGCGCGCGATCTGGCCCGCCTGCACCGACAGACGAACGGCCTGACCGCGGCCCATGAAGTTGCTCTCGGAAACCGAGACCTCGGCCAGGAAGCCCTGGTTCGTCGAATAGCCGCCGGAGACGCCGAAATTGCCCGTCGGTTGATCCTCGACGTCGACGTTCAGCACCACGCGGTCAGGCGACGAGCCCGGCTCATTGGTGATCTTGACCTTCTTGAAGTAGCCGAGGCCGTTCAGGCGGCGCTCGGCGCGATCGATCAGAACGCGGTTATAGGCGTCGCCCTCGCCGATATCGAACTCGCGGCGGATGACATAGTCGCGGGTGCGGGTGTTGCCGTGAATATTGATGCGCTCGATGTAGACGCGCGGGCCTTCATCGAGAACGAAGCGAATCGCGACGGTCTGCGCGGCGGGATTGCGTTCGCCGCGCGGACGGGCCTGCGTGAAGGCGTAGCCCTTCTTGGCGACTTCGCGGGTCAGCGCCTCGACCGTCTTCTCGACGGCGTCGCCATTGTAGACATCGCCGGGCGAGAGCCGCAGCACGCCGTTCAGCGCTTCGCCGTCGATATCGGGAAGATGCGATTCGACGCCGACGGAAGAAACCCGATATTGCGGACCTTCTTCGACGACGATGTTGATGACGTAGCCCTGCAGCGCGGGGTCGTATTGGGCATCCGAGCTGATGACGCGGAAATCGGCGTAGCCGTTCTTGAGGTAGAAACGGCGAACGAGCTCGAGGTCGGAAGCGATGCGGTCGGGATCGTAGACGTCGCTGGTCTTCAGGAAGGAGAGGAAATTCATCTCCGTCGTTTCCATCATCCCGACGAGGCGGCGCGTCGAATAGACGTTATTGCCGACGAAACGGATCTCCTTGACGCCGGTCTTGTCGCCCTCGACGACCGTGAACACGACGTCGATACGGCCATTCGGCAGCTCGACCGTGCGATAGGAAACCTTGGCGGCGGCGCGGCCGGCGCGGCGATAGATCTCGGTCAGACGGGCGACATCGGCCTCCGCGATCTGCGGGCTGAAGGCGCCGCGCGCCTTTGTGCGCAGTTCGGGCTGCAGGTTCTCGGTCTTGACCTTGCTATTGCCCTCGATGACCACGCGGTTGACCTGATTGCCTTCGGTCACGCGGATGATGACAGTGCCGCCCTTGCGGCTTGCGGAAACAGTCGCGAAGCGCCCGCTCTGGCGAAGCGCCTCGAGCCCTTTTTCGACCTCTTCGGGGCTCGAGCCCGTGAAATAAGAGCGAATCGTCTCGGCGTCGGTGCGGGCGTTGCCCTGCACCACAATGTCCGCCGACGCCGGCGCGGAAAAGAGGAGAAGCGCCGCAAGCGCGGCCATAAGAAGTGACGAAGATTTCCAAATGCCGCCAGTGGATTGCATGTAATGCTGGTCCTCGTCCGCAACTTCCGCCGCCCGGAGCGCGGCGAATGACAACCTATTTGTGCAAGGCGAAACACGCCTTTCCGGGGTCCCGCCAAATCTTCTACAGGGTTTAACCACCCCTGCAAATCCAGAATGAATTCTGTTCGGGCAATTTGTCGAAGGCGTGGCGTCAAAGCCACTATTCATGGCTAGCAGACGGTTAACGGACCGCGAATGCGGTGAATAAAAATGAAGAAACCGCGACGCGCGTCGCGGTTCCGCCATAAACTTCGTAACTGCGCCGCTTGCGTCAGGACGCGCCAGCGAAGCGGTGGATGAGCCGCGCGATGTCATTGTAGGTCGAGAAGATCATCAACACCCCGACCATGGCGAGCCCGACCCGGAAAGCGAACTCTTGCGCCCGCTCGTTCAACGCCTGGCCACGGATGGCCTCGATGGAGAAGAACAGCAAATGGCCGCCGTCGAGCATCGGAACCGGCATCAGATTCAGAAGACCGATCGATACGGACAGGATGGCGATCAGATTGAGGAAGGGCGCGAGGCCGACCTTGGTCGCCGCCTGCGCCATTTTGCCCGAAATCTGCGCAATTCCGATTGGACCCGAGAGCTGATCGGCGCTTTCGCGGCCGCTGACGAGGCCGCCGAGATAGGAGCCGGTGCGATACACCACCTGCCAGGTCTCGCTGAACGCCAGCCTGACCGACTCGAGCGGCCCATAGCGCTCCTCCCGCACGTCGCTGGCCTGGGTCGACGCCTTGAGCCCGAGCATGCCGATTCGCATCTTTCCGGCGGGGCTCTCGACCTCGCGCCAGGCGGGCGTCGCCAGGATCGTCACGTCCTGCCCGGCGCGGCGCACCACGAAGACAAGCTTGGAGTCGGCGGAAACCGAAACCATTTCCTGCATTTTCGAGAAGGCGTCGATCGGCGCGCCGTCGATCGACAGGACGAGATCCCCCGGCAGGAAGCCGGCGGCCGCCCCCGCCCCGCCCTCGACGACCGAGCCGACGCGCGGCGCCAGGATCGTGCGGCCGTAAAAGTTGAAGATGCCTGCAAAAATCGCGATGGCGAGGACAAAATTGGCGAACGGCCCGGCAAAGACGATGGCGGCCCGCTTCCAGACCGTCTGCGCTGCGAAAGTGACGTCGCGCTCGGCCGCCGGCATCGCCTCGACGGCGTCGGGGTCCGGCAGGCTCGCGCCATTGGCGTCGCCATGGAATTTCACATAGCCGCCTAGCGGAATGGCGGCGATGCGCCACCGCGTGCCATAGCGGTCCGTCCTGGCCCAAAGCTCGGGACCAAAGCCAATCGAAAAGGCGTCTACCTGGACCCCGCACCAGCGGCCGACGATGAAGTGGCCGAATTCGTGGACAAAGACCACGATGGTCAAGATGAACACGAAGGGGATGACGTAGGTCGCAAAAGTCGTCAACAGGTCCAGCACGGTCTCGTCTCCAACGCGTCACGCGGGCCAAGCTCCCCGCGCAACCTGGGGCGCGGGGCGTTTGGTTACTGAAGCGTTAAAATGCCCGAAGGCGCATCGACGGCCAAGACCGCCCGCGACCTTTCTCTGACAATATGGTCAACGCCCAGCGCTTCCTCCACATTTTCAGGAGCCCGAGCATAGCCTTCGCGCAGCGCCGTCTCGCAGGCCTCCGCCACGTGGCGGACGATTCCCGCAAAAGAAATGCGGCCGCCGAGGAAAGCCTCGACCGCGATCTCATTCGCCGCGTTGAGCACATTGGTCAAGCCGCCGCCATGCGCCAGAGCGTCGAGCGCCAGCCTGAGCGCGGGGAACCGCTCGAAATCGGGCGCTTCGAATGTGAGCGTCGCGATTTTCGCGAAGTCGAGCCGATGCGCCGGCGTGGTGAGGCGCTCGGGATAGGCCAGACAATGGGCGATCGGCACGCGCATATCCGGCGGCGCCATGCCGGCGGTGACGGAGCCGTCCGAGAAAGCCACGAGCCCGTGCACGATCGACTGAGGATGCACGACGACCTCGAGCTTTTCCGCCGGCACCCCGAAAAGATGGTGCGCCTCGATCAGCTCGAGGCCCTTGTTCATCATTCCTGCCGAGTCGACCGTAATCTTGGGGCCCATCGCCCAGTTCGGATGGTTGAGGGCCTCCTCGACCGTCGCGTTGGCGATGCGCTCCTTGCTCCAGGTGCGGAACGGGCCGCCCGAAGCCGTGACGATCATGCGCTCGATCCGCGACGGATCCTCGCCGCCCAGCGCCTGGAAGATGGCGTTGTGCTCGCTGTCGACCGGAAGGAGCATCGCCTCCATCTTTTTGGCGGTGCGCATGAACGGCGCGCCGGCGCAGACGAGGCATTCCTTGTTGGCGAGGGCGACGTCCCGGCCGAGAGACAGCGCGGCGTGCGTCGGCTCGACGCCCGCGGCGCCGACGATGGCCGATACGACGAGATCGGCGTCGCGCACGGCCGCCTCGATCACGGCGTCACGGCCGGCCGCCACTTGCGTATTCGTGCCCGCGAGCGCGTCCTTCAGCTCCGCATAGGCGTTTTCGTCCCGAATCGCCGCAAATTCCGCCTTGGTGCGGCGGGCGACGTCGGCAAGCGCCTTGGCGTCGCGCCCGCCGGCGACGGCGGTGACCGAAAACCCCTCCGGATCGCGTTCCAGGAGATCGACCGTCGAGCGGCCGACCGAACCCGTTGCGCCGAGCAGGACGATACGGCGCGGCGCCCGGGCGCCCCCGTTTGCATGTCCGTTCTTCAAACCCATGAGCGTTTCACCAGAAAAAGAGGTTGGCCGCCGCCGAGGGATCGCCCCGGACCAAGCCGATCGCCGCCGCGAAAACGCAGGCGAAAATGAAACCATCCAGACGGTCCATCACGCCGCCATGACCGGGAATGAGCTGGCTCGAATCCTTGACGCCGAAGCGGCGCTTCACGGAGGATTCGAACAGATCTCCCATTTGTGAGATGCCGGCCGCCGCCAGTCCGACCAGAAACACCTGAACGCTAGCAAGCGCCGGGCCGCCGCCGAGATAGGCGGTCGCAAGGCCGAGCAAGGCGCCGCTGACGACGCCGGTGATCGTGCCCGACCAGGTTTTCCCGGCGGAGACGCGGGGCCAAAGCTTGGGACCGCCGATCAGCCGCCCGCCAAAATAGGCGAAAATGTCGGTTCCCCACACGATTGCGAAGAGGAAGGCGATCGCCAGAATTCCGAAGTCGAATGATTCCCGCAGCCAGCAGACCGAAAAGGCCAGCGCCCCGGCATAGACGACGCCCCCGGCCGCCCAGGCCCGCCGCGCCGGCCCGGCCAAAACGGCGGCGGTCGCTGCAAAAAAGAGGATATCCAGAGCCGCATAGCCAGCGAGCCCGTTCCGCCCGAAAGCCGCCGCCGTCGCCGTCGCCACGCCGCCGGCGGCGACTCTTGCGACGCGACGCTCGCCGCCAATCAGCCCCTGCCACTCCCAGTTCACGGCAAATGCCGCCACGAGCCAGAAAGCGGCGAAAATAGCGCCCCCGAAATAGAGCGTCGCCACCGCCGCCGCGACGAGGACAACCGCAGAAGCGACGCGCGGCCCGAGATCGGCGAAGCCGCCGCTTTTTTCCTTGGACAGCGGGCTCGTCATGACGCCGTCTTGGCGCTGCGCGGCGACTCGACCCGGCCAAACCGGCGCTCCCGATGAGCGTATTCCTCCAAAGCGGAGACCAAAGCGGCCTGATCGAAATCGGGCCACAGGATCGGCAGGAACACGAATTCGGCGTAGGCCGCCTGCCACAAAAGGAAATTCGAGAGCCGCTGTTCGCCGGAGGTGCGGATGATCAGATCCGGGTCCGGTATGTCGGCGGTGTCGAGGCGCGCGGAGATGGCGTCGGCGTCGATTTCATGCGGCGCAAGCCGCCCCTCCGCCACCATCTCGGCGAGCGCGCGCGCCGCCGCCGCAATTTCCTGCCGCGCGCCGTAATTGAAGGCCACGACGAGCGTCAGCCCGGTGTTGGCCGCCGTCACCTGCTCCGCCTCCTTGAGCAGGGCCAGAATCTCCGGCGCGAGATCCTCGCGCGCGCCAATAACGCGCACCCGCACGTTGTTGTCGTGCAGCTCGGACAGGTCGTTGCGAATGAACCGATGCAGCAATCCGAGCAGGCTCTGCACCTCTTCACGCGGGCGCGACCAGTTCTCCGCCGAAAAGGAATAGACCGTGAGATAGGAGATACGGAGCTCGATCGCAGCCCGGACGGCCCGACGAAGCGCCTCGACGCCGCGGCGATGGCCCTCGAAGCGCGGCAGGCCGCGGGCCGCCGCCCAGCGGCCATTGCCGTCCATAATGAGCGCGACGTGGCGCGGGACAATCGTTATGCCGAGCGTGGTCGTCGCCATCTCCAAAAAATCGCCTTCCGCCATATGTCGTTCCGAATCGCCGGCCGATCTCAGCAATGGAGGCAGACGGTCGCCGCCGCGCTCGCGTCTCCAGCACGGCCCTTAGACCTGCATAATTTCCTTTTCCTTGGCGGCCAGGGCCGCGTCGATTTCCTTCACAGAGTCGTCGGTCGCCTTCTGCACCTCGGTTTCGTGCCGCTTGCCGTCATCCTCGGGAATGGCGTGATCCTTCAACAACCTCTTCAGCGTGTCGATGCCGTCGCGCCGGACATGGCGCACCGCGACGCGGGCCTCTTCCGCATATTTATGGGCGACCTTCACCAGCTCCTTACGGCGCTGTTCGTTGAGCTCCGGCATGCGGATGCGCAGGATCTGGCCCTCGACGGTCGGCTGCAGACCGAGATTGGCTTCGCGAATCGCCTTGTCGACGGCGATGACCAGCGCCTTGTCCCAGACTTGGACGGCGAGCATGCGCGGCTCCGGCACGCTGACGGTCGCCACCTGATTGAGCGGCGAGATCTGCCCATAGGCGTCGACATGCACGGGGTCGAGCAGGCTCGCGGCGGCGCGGCCGGTCCGCAGGCCGCCGAACTCATGTTTCAGAGTTGCGATCGCGCCCTGCATGCGGCGCTTCAAATCCGCCAGATCGAATTTATCCGTCATGACCTCTACAACCTGCTTTCGTCGCCAGCAGCGCGAGGGCGCGCGCCCGGCCGGCGTGGTTTCTCAACTGGCCCGCGGACGCGCAGGTCCGCGATCAAAGCCCCTTATGGCATGTTTTTAGGCGTCGTGCGCAAGTTAAAGACGCGCGGGCTTATGGCGCGACGAGGGTCGAACGCCCACCCCCGGCCAGCACCGAGGCGATCGCGCCGGGTTCGCCGATCGAAAAGACGATGATCGGAATTCGATTTTCCCGCGCCAGCGCGAAGGCGGCCGTGTCCATGACGGCGAGATTTTGGGCGATGGCCTCGTCATGGGTCAAGCGCTCGTAACGCTTGGCCGCGGGATCGCGCTTGGGGTCGGCGGTGTAGACGCCGTCGACCTGGGTCGCCTTCAGCACTGCGTCGGCCGAAAGCTCGGCCGCGCGCAGCACGGCGCCCGTGTCGGTCGTGAAGAAGGGATTGCCGGTGCCGCCGGCCGCGATCATCACCCTCCCCTTGGCGAGATGATGCAGCGCCGCGCGGCGCGAGAAGGATTCGCACAGCGAGGGCATCGGCACGGAGGAGAGGCAGCGGGCCGGGCGCCCCTGCATTTCGATCGCTTGCTCGAGCGCCAGCCCGTTCATGACGGTCGCGAGCATGCCGATCGAATCGGCGCGCGCCCGCTCGATGCCCGTATCGGCGCCCTTGATGCCGCGGAAGAAATTGCCGCCGCCAACGACCACCGCGACCTCGTGGCCGTTCTCGGAGGCCGTGGCCAGGTCCTTGGCGATGCGCTCCAGCGTCGTCGCGTCGAGGCCATAAGGCAGCGATCCTTGCAGCGCCTCGCCGGAAAGCTTCACGACCACGCGTTTATATCGCTTCGAGGCGTGGTCGGACATGACGGGTCTCTCTGATGGCTTGGGCGGGGGCGCGACTTAAATACGAATGGCGCGCCCCCGCCGCAAGTGACCCTTTCGAATCTCCAAAGCGAAAGGTTACGGTCCGACCTCGCCGCCTGTCGCCCCGAACACCTGCCCCGTCGCATAGCTCGATTCCGCCGAGGCCAGCAGGACGTAAAGCGGCGCAATCTCCGCCGGCTGGCCGGGGCGGCCGAGCGGCGTGTCGCCGCCGAACTGGGTGAGATGCTCCTGCGTCTGCCCGCCTGAAGGTTGCAGCGGCGTCCAGAACGGGCCCGGCGCGACGGCGTTGACGCGGATGCCCTGCTTGGCGAGCTGCTTGGCCAGTCCCCAGGTGAAATTCAGAATGCCGGCCTTCGTCACCGCATAATCGAGCAGATGCTGCGACGGCTCATAGGCGTTGATCGAGGTCGTATTGATGATGGTCGAACCGGGCCGCATATGGGGAACGGCCGCCTTGGTGATCCAGAACAGCGCATAGAGATTGGTGCGGAAGGTCCAGTCGAGATCTTCCGTGGTGATCTCCGTGATCGATTCATGCACATGCTGGCGGGCGGCGTTGTTGACCAGAATATCGAGCCCGCCGAGCTCGTTCACGGCGTCATCGACGAGACGCTTGCAGAACATTTCGTCGCGAATGTCGCCAGGAATGGGCGCGGCCTTGCCGCCCGCGTCTTCGATCAACGCCACAACCTCCCGGGCGTCCTCCTCCTCTTGCGGAAGATAATTGATCGCGACATCGGCGCCCTCGCGCGCGAAGGCGATCGCCGCCGCGCGGCCGATGCCGGAATCGCCGCCCGTGAGCAGCGCCTTGCGGCCCTTGAGCCGCCCCGAGCCGCGATAGCTCTTCTCGCCGTGATCGGGCAGCGGAGTCATCTTGCAGGCGAGGCCCGGCCAAGGCTGCGGCTGCTTCTCGAAAGGCGGCTTGGGATAAAGCTCGCGCGGATTTTTGAGCCCGTCCCCCTGCGTCTGCATATCCGGCAGGGGGGCGGCGCTCTCTATGCCGGTTACCGAGATATTCTCCCGGATCGCTTCCGTAATCGATTGTCCCTGCGCAGGCATTGAACCCTCCCGGCGCCCCGCCAGCAGGGCGAAACGCGGGGGATGAAGGGAATGTTTCATAAGGCCGTCACGAGCCCGGCGGCGCCGACGAGCATCAAGCTCAGCGCCCAAACCAGGTCGAGGTTGAACCAGCTCCTGGAGATAAAACTTGGGCCGAGCCAGCCGTGGACAAGGAACGCAATCAAGCCGCCAGCGGTCACCATCGAGACCACATGGAGGAGCGAAACCAGGACCGCGGTTGCAAAGTTGCGCCCCATCAGGCTCGCTAGTCCCTGATGGGCCGCGTCGACCTCTCCCGCCGAGCAAAGGCCAAGATAGATGGGCAGCAGCATCAAACCGGCCCCATGCGCGATCGCGATAGCGAAGGACCACAGCGCAAGCTGCGTGGGCCTGATTCGGGCGAGCGCGCGCGGATGTCGCCGGTTGACGAGGCGGTAGGCGCCATAGGCCATCACGCCGACGCCGACGCCGATCCTGATGACGCGTCCCCATTCCACCAGCGCGGTCATCAGCGCGAAGGGCAGCAGAATGACCAGCATGGCGGCTAAGTGCCCGGCCGCAAGCGACGCAAGCGCCAAGGCGAGGTCCCAGCGCCCCCTGCCCATCAGGCCGGCTGAAACGGCCAGAGGCCATCCCATGCCCGGATTAACGCCGTGGTAGAGGCCGCTGGCGACCACGGCCAGCCAAAGGTCAGCCGTGCTCCATTGAACGTGGCCCACCTTCAGACGGACGGATAGCAGAAGGAGTCGGTCGAGCAGTCGCCGCCTTCCAGGCGTATTTGGTGCGACCTGTATCCATCCGGAAATTCAACCCAAAATTCCTTGTCTAGTGTGACGCCGCCATCGGTCCCGACGTCGGCTTTGACCATCGCGCCTGGCACTCCCTCAGGAAAGAACTGGTCGTCCCAGGTCGAATAGAGCGAGTTCGTCCAGTAGACCCGCTTCCCGTCGCGGCTGATCTCGATCATCTGCGGGCCGCCGGCAAATGCATCGCCATTCGGATGGGGCGTCCGTCTGACAATGCCGCCGATATGCGCCGAGCCAACCAGCTTGGGCGCCCTCGGGTCGCTGACGTCATACTGGCGCATCTCGCCCGTGCCCCAGCAGGACACATAGAGGAACCGATCATCGAGGGAGAGGTCGATGTCGGTGACCAATGGCGGAACGGCGGCGAAGGCCTGTAGCAATGGGGGGAGCTGATCTTTATCCGCCGGCTCGGGCGCAATGACGGCTGTCTTCTCGCAACGGAACGTGCCGCCCTCGCGCCACCAGGTCCAGATCGACCCCTCGAGGTTGGTCGTGTCCACCACGACGCCGACGAAGCCATATTCCTTTATCGGGTCGTGCGCCGGCCGGACTTCAAGGGCCATCTGATGGTTGGCGCCAAGGTCAATTGTTTGGACGTTGCGTCGCGCGCGCAGATCCCAGAAATGGAGTCTATGCCCATATTTGTTGCCGAGCAGATCGTCGGGAACCAGGCCGTTCTCGAACTGCGGCGGCAGCCCCCATTCGCTCGTCACCATGTAATCCCGCGGGAGGTTCCACCAGAAATCGTAATGCTTGTCCTGCGGCCCTCGGTCGATCTCCCAGCGGCCCAGCACGTCGAATGTTTCGCAATCCATGATGAAGATACCGGGCGGGCTATCGGTCCCATCCGGTCCGCCGCCGCCGAGGGTGGAGACATAAATGCCCTCCGGCCCGCAATGGACCGTGTGCGGTCGCGAATAGCCGGTCTTGTGGAAGACTTCCTCCGGCTCGATGATCTTGTGGATCTTTGCCTGCGTGGGGTCCGGCTTGGTGTCGATCACATAGATCCGCGACGACCGCAGACCTGGGATGATGAGGTAGCGGCGTTCCAGAAAGGCGTGGCCCGACATGGGCGACAAGGCGGATGAGCAGGCGTTCCAGCCGAAATGATGAAATTCATCGCCCTTATTCGGCATCATCACCGTGTGGACGATTTTTCCATAGGACGAAGAATTTGAGTCGACGTCGACCACGCCCAGGCAGTCGGGCCGCGACAAATCGGGACTGAGCATCAGGACGTAGGCATATCGCTCAGGGGGCGCTTCCATCGCCAGCTTGGGGGTGGCGTGGAAGGTGGGGTCCGGACGGATCGTCATTTTTCTCCCTCCGTGATCCGGCCTCCCAGCCGAGGCGGGAGCGTGGTCGCCGGATTAAACAGTTCGGAGATAACGCCCGTTCAGGCGCCCGCAATGGCTCATCAGCGCGGCGCCGACTTATGCGCCACAGCGAGCATGTCTGCTTGGGCTGAAAAGCAACCAAGCGTTAGACCAACAAAAAAGGCCGAGGTTGGAGCCTCGGCCTTTTAGTTTCTGTTCATTACGCCTTGCGAAGCGCCCTCCCCTTTAAGGGAGGAAATGGCGTGGAAGCCCGTTCTGGCTCAGCCCTTCGCAGCCGCCGCGACTTCCGCGGCGAAATCGCTGGTCTGCTTCTCGATGCCTTCGCCGAGCGCATAGCGGACGAAGCCCTTGATGGCGATCGGCGCGCCGGCCTTGCCTTCGAGCTCCTTCACCGCCTGGGCGACGGTCTTGCCATTGTGCTCGGGGTGGTTCGAGGGCTGGTCGAGCAGGCAGACTTCCTTGGCGAAGGTCTTGACGCCGGACTCGACGATCTTCGCCAGCACATTCTCGGGCTTGCCGGCGTTCTTCTCGCGCAGCAGATTGGCCTCGCGCTCGACAATCGCCGGGTCGAGGCCAGAGGCGTCCATCGCCTGCGGATTGGCCGAGGCGACATGCATGGCGATCTCGCGCGCGAGCTTGGCCAGCACTTCCTTGTCGCCGGTCGATTCCAGCGCGACGATCACCGCGATCTTGCCCTGGCCGTCGACGACCTGGCCGTGCACATAGCGGCCGACGACGCCGTCGGACACCGTCAGCGCGGCGGCGCGGCGCAGCGTGAGGTTCTCGCCGATCGTGGCGATAGACGTCGTGATGTTCTCGGCGACCGTGCCGCCGCCCGGATAGGCCTCTCCGCCGAGCTCAGCGGCGTCGGTCTTGCCGGTCGCCAGCGCCACTTCGGCGATGTTCTTGACGAGCGTCTGGAAGTCGGCGTTGCGGGAAACGAAGTCGGTCTCGGAGTTCACCTCGACGACGACGCCCTTCTTGTCGCCGGTGAGCGCGGCGACGAGGCCCTCGGCGGCCACGCGGTCGGCCTTCTTGGCGGCCTTGGACAGGCCCTTCTTGCGCAGCCAGTCGACAGCCGCCTCGAACTCGCCATCGGTGGCGGTGAGCGCGGCCTTGCAGTCCATCATGCCGGCGCCGGTGCTCTCACGCAGTTCCTTGACGAGGGCGGCGGTAATCGTGGCCATGGTCGAAATCCTTCTGTTGGGGCCGGCTGGAAGCCCGCGGCGACGGCTTCCCGGCTCTCGGGGGCTTTATGGCGACGGGCGCCGGCTCTGGATGAGCCGGCGCCCGAGGTAATGGCGAAAGATGACAGTCAGTCTTTAGGCGGACAGAAGCGCGCGCGCCTGATCCACCCAGCCGTCGCGGGCGATGCGGCCGCTGAGCTTGAGATCGGCGTCGACCTTTTCGACGTCGGCCGGCGTCATCGCGGCGATCTGCCAGTAATGGAAGACGCCGGCGTCGTTGAGCTTCTTGACGACCTGCGGGCCGACGCCATTCAGCTTGGCGAGATCGTCGGGCGCGCCGCGCGGCGCGGCGAGCAGCTCGAAGACCTCAGCCGACTCGTAAGCCTCGCCGCTTTCGGCGCCGGCCACGGCCGGCTCGACGGCCGGCGTCTCGGCTTCGCCGAGATCGACGCCCAGCGCGCCCTGGCTGCGGGAGATGCCGTCGATCGCGGCGCGGGCGATCAAGTCGCAGTAGAGCTGGATGGCGCGGCCGGCGTCGTCATTGCCCGGGATGGGATAGGTCACGCCATCCGGATCGCAGTTGGTGTCGAGGATCGCCACCACCGGGATCTTGAGGCGGTTGGCCTCCTTGATCGCGAGCTGCTCCTTATTGGTGTCGATGACAAAGATCAGGTCGGGCGTGCCGCCCATGTCCTTGATGCCGCCGAGCGCCTTTTCCAGCTTGTCGCGCTCGCGGGTGAGGAGCAGGCGCTCCTTCTTCGTCACGCCCTGGGCGCCGGCCGAGAGCATCTCGTCGAGCTTGCGCAGGCGATTGATCGAGCCCGAAATGGTCTTCCAGTTGGTCAGCGTGCCGCCGAGCCAGCGGGAGTTGATGTAATACTGCGCGCTGCGGCGGGCCGAGTCGGCGATCTGATCCTGCGCCTGACGCTTGGTGCCGACGAACAGCACGCGGCCGCCCTTGGCCACCGTGTCGGAGACCGTCTTCAGCGCCTGATGGAGCAGCGGAACGGTCTGGGCGAGATCGATGATGTGGATGTTGTTGCGCACGCCGAAAATGAAGGGGGCCATCTTCGGGTTCCAGCGATGCGACTGGTGGCCGAAGTGAGCGCCCGCCTCGAGAAGGCCGCGCATGGTGAAATCAGGAAGCGCCATTTTACTTTTCTCCGGTTGAGCCTCGGCGAAAGCAAGGTGAAGAGGCCGGAAACCGGCCACCGGAAACGACGTCTTGGATCAGACGCCGCATAACCTTCGCCTGTGGGATGCGCGCGCTTATATGCGAAGCGCCCGCAGGGAGCAATAGGGATCGCCGCAAGGTTTGCAAGAGGATTTGCAAGAAGGCCGCCCCGAGGCCGCCTGCCCGGGGTGGAAACAACCTGCGGCGGGGCTTCGGAGAGGCCTCTCAAAGGCCTCGAATCTTCGGGTTCCACGGCCTAAAAAAATTTTTTGTCCGCGACCAGTTGTCGCACATTAAGTTATTGATTATACGCTTTAATATCGCATTTTTGGCCGTCAAAATTAGGCTCTCCCCGCAGATTGCCAAGCGGTTTGAATCGGGCTAGGGTTACCTCGATGCGGCAAGCATTCTGGTAGAAAAAACAAACAGGGGGAAAACGCATGGCTGTCAACGTTCACAGCTCCGGCGACATCGGCAAGATGCTCATCTGGGTCGCCGCCTTCGTCGGCTTCGTCGTCGTCGCTCTTACCTGGGTTCCGGACTGGATCTCTCCCGAGGGCACCAACGGCACGGGCAACAACCGCGAGGCTCTCGGCACCGCCGGCACCGGCTCTACCGCGCGCATGATTCAGTAATACCCCTGCTGAACGACTTGCCGGGGGGTGATCTCCCGGTCTTGTCGTCTGGGAGCACGATCGGCCCGGCAACGGCGCAGATCGATTTGGAGCCGACGCTCTCGACTTGTTCGGGCGTCGGCTTCAGCATTTTTGGCCGCCGATCGCACTTTTGCGGGGCTGGCCGCGACCAAGCAGCCGGGCCGGCGCTGTCTCCTCGAGATGGAACGCCCGCCGCGGCCCTCAAACGGCAAAGGAAGCTGATGTCCCGAATGCGCGCCGATCTGTTGCTTATGGCGGTTTCGATCATTTGGGGAACGGCTTTTATCGCGCAGAAACACGCCAACGAGGCCATGGGGCCCATCAGTTTCGTCGGCGCGCGTTTTTTGGTTTCCTGGATGGCGCTGGCGCCGTTCGCCTTCTACGAGCGCAGTAACAAGGCTCGAGCGCGGTTGAGAAGACAGGATGTGGCGCTTGCGGGCCTGATCGGCCTCTGCCTGTTTGTCGGCTCCACTTTGCAGCAGACCGGCCTCGTCACGACCACGGCGACGAACGGCGGTTTTTTGACCGCCCTCTACGTGATTTTCGTCCCCTTCATCGTCTGGATGATTACGGGAGCCAAGCCGAGACCCGTGGTCTTGGGCGCGATCGCCGTGTCCGTCGCGGGGGCCTGGCTCCTGACGGAACATGGGCGTTTTCAGGGGCTCAACGGCGGCGACGCTTTGGTTCTGATCGCGGACGTCGCCTGGGCGGCCGGGATCAGCCTCGTTCCGGTCTTTCTGGCGCGCGCCGACCGGCCATTCTTCCTGGCTTTCGCGCAATATGGCGTCGCCACTCTTCTCGGCCTGATGATCGGGCTCAGCGTCGAGCCTGTCTCACAGGAGGGATTGGCCGTGGCGCTTCCGGCCATCCTCTATGCCGGCCTCTGCTCCGGTGGCATTGCCTTCACGCTGCAGATCGTCGCGCAAAAATATACGCCCCCGGCCGAAGCCGCTCTGATCATGTCGCTTGAGTGCGTCTTCGCGGCCTTGTCGGGCGCCGCGCTGCTCTCGGAACGCCTGACGGGCCCCGCCATCCTGGGCTGCCTTCTCATCCTGCTCGGCGTCCTTATGGTCGAGGCCGGTCCTGCCGCGAAAAATATCAAGCTGCGCAGCTACTTGCGGAAGTCCGTCCTCGGAAAGCGCCTTGGCGCCATCGCGCCTTACGAATACGCTTCGCCGCGAGCCGACTTCGAGCCGCCCAGATAGCTCCGATGGACCTGAACAGCGCGATCCGCTTTTCCGTAAGGCAAGTTTCGTCGGAGCTGTTTTCGGCAGGTTCGATTTTCTCGGTCTATTCGCTGGCGTCGTCCTTCGCTTTGGGTTTCGCCGCATTGGCTTATCGACGCTTGCGGCGCCGGGGGCGCGCCAATCTGCGGGCTGTTGCGCGCGCGATTTTCTCCAAGAATTTCGCGATGCGCGAGTCTGTTCACGCAGATCTGAAGCTCTTCGTTCTCAGCGTCATCTTCATGCCGGCGGTGATCGGCGGCCTCGTCATTTCGTCGAACGTCATTGCGATGGGCGTCAGTTCAGTCCTCGGCGAAGCATTCGGGCACATGGGGAACACAAGCTTCAGCGATTTGCAGATCAAGGCGATCTCGACCGTTATTTTGTTCCTGGCCTATGAGATTGGCTATTTTCTCGACCATTATCTCAAACATCGGGTTGCTTTCTTGTGGGAGCTTCACAAGCTCCATCACACGGCCGATGTCCTCACGCCGCTGACCAACTTCAGAAACCACCCGATCGACAACGTCATCTTCGGCTATATGCTTGCGACCTTCATCGGCGCCGCGTCCGGCACATTGCATTGGCTCTTCAACCGGCCGACGGATATGTTTGCCGTCGACGGCAAGAACATCCTCTTTCTCTGCTTTCTCTGGACCATCGGGCATCTCCAGCACTCGCAGTTCTGGATACCCTTCTCCGGCGCCTGGGGCCGCCTGATTTTGAGCCCAGCCCACCACCAGATCCATCATTCGAACGACCCGAGGCACTTCAATCGCAACCTCGGCAGCGTCCTCGCCGTGTGGGACTGGATGTTCGGAACGCTCGAGATCCCCACGGAGAAAAACCCGCACCTGACCTATGGCGTCGATGAAAAAGGCGTCGACCCGCATTCGGTTGCCGGCATGCTGCTGACGCCCGTGGTCAAATCAGCATCTGCGCTTTGGCGCGCGCTCGTCTCGGCGCCGCAGTTCTTCTTCAATGCCCGCGGCGCCGCGGTGGAGCGGATGCTACGACGCCAAGGCTGAGCTTTTTCGGTTTGAGTAGCTTGCGTTGGCGCTTGTCATTCCCGACCGGCCGAAGGCCCGATCGGGAATCCAGAGCCGCAAAAGCGCTGGTTTTGCTCTGGATTCCCGATCGCTCGCTGCGCGAGCGTCGGGAATGACACCGAACCAATCAAAGCGGAACTCATATTAAAATTCGATGCCTTCCTGCGCCTTCACGCCCGCCGCGAAATGGTGCTTCACAAGGGTCATTTCCGTGACGAGATCAGCGGCCGCGATCATTTCCGGCTTGGCGTTGCGTCCAGTCACGACGATATGGAGACCTTCTCGACGAGCGGCCAGTCTTTCCACAACCTCGCCCAGCGGCAGGTGCTCGTAGCGCAGCGAAATATTCAGCTCGTCGAGCACCAGCAGGCGAATCTCGGGATCATCCATCAGCGCGCAGGCCGTCTCCCAGGCGCGCCGCGCCGCGGCCTCGTCACGCGCCCGGTCCTGCGTCTCCCAGGTGAAGCCCTCCCCTAATGTGTGCCAGGAGACCTGCCCGAGCTTCTCCAGCATCTCGCGCTCGCCCGACCGCCAGCCGCCCTTGCCGAATTGCACGACGCCGACCTTCCAGCCATGGCCGAGCGCCCGCAGCGCCAAGCCGAAGGCCGCCGTTGACTTGCCCTTCCCAGGGCCGGTGTGAACCATCAGCAGGCCCTTTTGCGCGATCGTCTTGCGGGCGACCTCGGCGTCCTGCACGGCCTTGCGCTTTTCCATCTTCTCGCGATGGCGGCGCGCCGCGTCCTTTTCCTGCTCTTCTTCCAAGACGCGCTCCTTGGCGTTTGACGTAAAGGTGACGCGCGCATATGACTGAGCGTGACGGTCCTTCGCAAGGAGGCGAAAAGGGAACGCGGTGCGGGAGTCCCCAAAACCGCGGCTGCCCCCGCAACTGTAACCGGGAAGGCTGCGCCATCGGCCACTGAGCCAAAAGCTTGGGAAGGCGGCGCGGATGGAACCCGGAAGCCAGGAGACCTGCCGTCACTTGTCGGAATTATGCGCCGCCGGTGGGGCGGCAGGGAGACCCTTATGACGACCAAGACCGCCGCTATTCGTTCGATTTCCGGCTCTCGCGCGGAGACGCTGAAGGCCGCTTTCGTTGCTTTCGTCGTCGGCCTCGGCCTCGTCTATGGCGCGGGTTTCGCCAACTCCGAGACCGTGCACGACGCGGCGCATGATTCGCGCCACGCGCTCTCCTTTCCCTGCCACTGACCGCCTTTCACGCGACCCGTGATCGCGCGCCTGTTGGCGGCCGGCCTCATCGCCGGCATTGTTGCGGGCCTTGCGGTTGCGGGTCTGCAGCACATCACGACTACGCCGCTCATCCTCGCCGCCGAGGTTTATGAGGCGGCGCAGCACGCTCATGACACGGCCGAGGCTGCGGCCCCGGCCTTGGAGGGCCTGCGCCGCACGGCTGCGACAAGCCTCGCGACCATCGCCGTCTCGGCCGGCTATGCGCTGATCCTGCTCGCCTTCATGCTTTTTTCGGGAGAGTCGATCGGCCCGCGCCGCGCCGCGCTTTGGGGCGCCTGCGCCTTCGCCGCGACCGGACTTGCGACGAGCCTCGGCCTTGCGCCGCAACTCCCCGGCGCCGCCGAAACCGACCTTGCAGGCCGCCAAATCTGGTGGCTGGCCACCGCCGCCTCGACCGGCGCCGGACTTTTCGCTTTGCTGCGCCTCGACGCGCCTGCCGCCAAAATCTTCGGCGCCGCGCTGATCGTCGCGCCGCATTTCTTCTGGCCGACGCTCGCCACGCCGGAAAGCACCGTCCCCGCCGAGCTTGCCGCGCGCTTCGCCGCCGCCTCGCTCGCCGTGCAGGCCGCAAGCTGGGTGCTCGCCGGCACGCTCGCGGGGCTGGCCTGGCGTCTCATCTCGCGCGACGAAACGGAGGCCGCATGAGCGCCGCCAAAATCCCCGCGACCATCGTCACCGGCTTTCTCGGCGCCGGCAAAACGACGCTCATCCGCCATGTGCTGGAGAACGCCCGCGACCGCCGGCTGGCGCTTGTCATCAACGAATTCGGCGATGTCGGCGTCGACGGCGACATCTTGCGCGCCTGCGGCGTGGAGAACTGCCCCGAGGAAAATATCGTCGAGCTCGCGAATGGGTGCCTGTGCTGCACCGTCGCCGACGACTTCGTGCCGGCAATCGAGGCGCTGCTCGCGCATGAGAAGCGGCCCGACCATATCATCATCGAAACCTCCGGCCTCGCGCTGCCGAAGCCTTTGGTAAAGGCCTTCGACTGGCCCGCCATCCGCTCGAAGCTCACGGTCGACGGCGTGATCGCCGTCATCGACGGCAAGGCGGTCGCAGAAGGCCGTTTTGCCGATGACCTCGACGCCATCGCGCAGGAGCGCGCCGAAACCGAGACGATCGATCACGACAATCCGCTCGAAGAAGTCTTCGAGGATCAGCTCGCCTGCGCCGATCTCGTCATTCTTAACAAGACCGACCTCCTCGACGAATCTGAAGAAGCGACGGTCGCCGCGCAGCTTTCGCAAGGCGCGCGCGAGAGCGTGAAAGTCGTGCGCGCGCGCGACGGCCGCGTCGATCCGCTCGTGCTGCTCGGCCTCGCCGCGGCGGCGGAGGATGATCTCGCGAACCGCCCCTCGCATCACGACGCCGAGACCGAGCATGATCACGACGACTTCGACAGTTTCGTCGTCAGCATTCCCACAGTCTCCGATCCCGCCGCGCTCGTTACGAAACTCGTTGAAGCCGCACGCGCCCACGACGTGCTGCGCGTAAAAGGCTTCGTCGAGGTCGCCGGCAAGCCGATGCGTCTTCTCGTGCAGGGCGTCGGCGCGCGCGTTCAGCATCATTTCGACCGCCCTTGGAAGTCTGGCGAAGAACGCGCGAGCCGTCTCGTCGTGATCGGCGAAAAGGGACTCGATCGCGAGTCGATCGCCGCGATGCTCGCGCAGCCGTGAGGCGCCATGCATCTCCTGCCGCGCGATCTCCATAGTCTCGACGACGCCGGCGCGGCGACGGATCTCGGCCAGACTCCGGCCGACGTGGTCTTTCTGTCCTTTTCTGATTCAGAGCTGCGCCTGCTCGCGCGGCTGCATGCGCGCGGCGAGCAGCTTGCAAGCCTGCGCTGCGCGCCGCTCGCGCAACTGAAACACCCCTACTCCGTCGATCTCTATCTCGACACAGTCGCGCGCCACGCCAAGGTCATTTTGGTGCGGCTTCTCGGCGGCAAGGATTATTGGGCCTATGGCGTCGAGCAGCTCGAAGCCCTCGCACGCTCGCGCAATATTGCGCTCGCGATCGTGCCGGGCGATACGGTCGAGGATCTGCGACTCTCTCAGGCTTCGACGCTAGACGCCCAGGCCCTCAATCGCATCTGGCGCCTCTTCCAGGACGGCGGGCCCGATAATCTCCGTTCGTTCCTGGCCTATGCCTCGACGCTCGCCGGGCGCCCGGCCGATTGGCGCGAGAGCGTTCCGGTCGCCAATGCCGGCCGTTTCACGCAGGCCTGTCGCGCAGCCGAGGGCAAGGCGCCGCGCGCGACGATCGTCTTCTATCGCTCGCTTCATCTTGCCGACGACGTTGCGCCGATCATCGCGCTCGCAGATGCGCTCAATGATCGTGGTTTCGCCATTGACGCAATCTATGTCGCAAGCCTCAAGGAGCCCGAGAGCGAAGCTTTTATAACGCAGGCGCTCGACGCATTCGCTCCGGACATTATTCTCAACGCCACCGCCTTCTCCGCACGCCGCGACTCGGGCTGTGTGCTCGACCGCGCCGACGCGCCCGTCTTGCAAGTCGCGCTCGCCACCTGCACGCGAGACGCATGGGAAGCCTCCGCACGCGGCGCCAACGCCGCCGACCTCGCGATGAATGTCGTGCTGCCGGAGGTCGACGGCCGCATCTTCACCCGCGCCATCTCCTTCAAGGAAACGGCGCCGCGCGGCCCGGCCGAATTGGACGAGCCCCGCCATGCGCCGGAGCAGTCGCGCATCGCTTTCGTTGCGGAGCTCGCCGCGAATTGGGCGCGCCTGCGCCGCAAATCGAACGCCGAGAAAAGCCTTGCGCTGATTCTCTCCGATTACCCCGCGCGTCGCGGACGCAGCGGATATGCGATCGGCCTGGACGCCGAAGCGAGCGTCGTGGAGATCACCGCAGCGCTGGGCGACGCCGGCTACGTTGTAGAAGACCCTCCGTCATTGAGCGACGCCACGAACGCAGCGGAAATCCCCTCTCCCGCCTGCGGGAGAGGGTGGCCCCTGCGTAAGCAGGGGTCGGGTGAGGGCCGCCCTCATCCGACCTTTGCTGACGCAAAGACCACCTTCTCCCGGGAGAAGGAGGGATCACGATCAATCATTCGTGCGCTCGAAGAAAACTCGTATGTCATCGAGTTAGCGCTCACCGACTACACGCGCCTACTCGAAACGCTTCCCGCAATCTTCATCGCAACTCTCAACGACGCATGGGGCGCGCCACAAGACGACCCCGCGGTCATCAACGACGCCTTCCGCTTCTCCTGCCTCATCAACGGCAATCTCGTCATCGCCCTGCAGCCAGATCGCGGCGCGCGCGCGGAGCGCTACGAAACCTATCACGACATGCAGCGGCCGCCGCGCCACGCCTATGTCGCCTTCTATCTCTGGCTGCGTCACATTCGCAAAATCGACGCGCTCATACATCTTGGCGCCCATGGCACGCTCGAATGGCTGCCGGGCAAGTCCGTGATGCTTTCGCAGGAGTGCGCGCCCGAAGCCGTGCTGGGCCCTACCCCGCTCATCTATCCTTTCATCGTCAACGATCCCGGCGAAGCCGCGCAAGCCAAGCGCCGCACGAGCGCCGTGACCATCGGCCATCTCACGCCGCCGCTCGTCGAGGCCGAGCTTTTCGACGCCGCCGCGACGATCGAGACGCTGCTCGACGAATATGCGGCCGCGGCGTCGCTCGATCCACGCCGCGCGCGCCTTATCGCCGGCGCCATTCTCGACGAAGCCGAACGCAGCGGGCTCGCGCAGGAATGCGGCGTAACGCGCGAGACCGACATCGCCGAAACGCTGACGCGACTCGACGCCTGGATGTGCGATCTAAAGGAAATGCGCATCGGCGACGGGCTGCATGTCTTCGGCCACGCCGACGACGACGCAACGCGCAACGCCTGCGGGCTAAGCGAACGCAAGGCGCTCCTCGCCGCGCTTTCGGGCCGCTTTGTCGAGCCGGGCCCGGCCGGCGCGCCGTCGCGCGGCCGCGCCGACGTCATCCCCACCGGCCGCAATCTTTTCTGCATCGACCCACGCCACGCGCCGACGCAAACGGCTTACGACATCGGCCGGCGCGCCGCGCATGAAGTGATGACGCGCCATGCGCAAACGCATGGCGAATTCCCGCGCCGCATCATGCTCGATCTCTGGGGCAGCGCGACGATCCGCACCGGCGGCGAGGATTTCGCGCAGGCGCTCGCGCTTCTCGGCGTCCGGCCGACATGGGATCACCAAAGCGCACGCGTCATCGGCTTCGAGATATTGCCGGAGGCAAAGCTCGATTTTCCGCGTGTCGACGTGACGCTGCATGTCTCGGGCCTATTCCGCGACATGTTTCCCGGACTCATCGCCCTCTTCGACGACGCCGTGCGCGCGGTGGCGGCGCTCGATGAAGACGCTGGTTTCAATCCACTCAAGGAAGCGCAAGACCTCACACGCATCTTTGGCGCGGCGCATGGAAACTACGGGCTCGGCGTCAGCGAGACGATCTTGCGCGGAGAGTGGTCGTCGCCGGACGATCTTGCCCGCGCTTATCTTCAAGCCGGCGGCCATGCGCTCGACCGCGCCGGCGAAAGTGCGCCCGCTTATGACGCGTTCAGCGCGCAAGTCGCCGGCGCCGACGCTCATGTCCATGCGCAGGACATGGCGGAAGTGGACGTGCTGACCGGCCCCGCCTTCGCTGATTTCGAAGGTGGCTTTGCGGCGGCCAACAAGATGCTCGGAGGCGACGCTGCTCTCGTGCATCTCGACGCGACGCGGCCGGAGCGCCTGACCGCGCGGCCGTTGCAAGACGAGATCGCCCGCGTGCTGCGCATGCGCCTCGCCAATCCGCGCTGGCTCGAAGGCCAGATGCGCCACGGCCATCGCGGCGGCGCGGAGATCGCGGAAGGCATCGACAATCTTTACGCCTTCGCGGCGACAAGCGGGCTCGTCAGCGACGCGCAATTCGACCTCGCCTTTTCAACGACGCTCGGCGACGACAAAGTACGCGATTTTCTCACGCACGAAAATCCGCGCGCCCTGGAGGCAATCGCACACGTCTTCAACGAGGCGCTCTCGCGTCAACTGTGGCGCACTGGCCGGAACAGCGTACGCAGCATTTTGGTGAGTGTCGGAGGGACCCATGCAGCCGACGCCTGAGATCAAAGGCTGGTGCCCAGGGGCCTACGCCCCCATGGCGAGCAATGACGGTCTGCTCATCCGCGCGAAGATCGTGGGCTCACGCATAGGCGCTGCGCAGCTTGCAGCCGTCGCAGCGATTTCCGCCGATTACGGCAATGGCCTTGTGGATCTCTCGCAACGCGCGCAGCTGCAGATCAGAGGCGTCAGCGAGGCAACTTTGCCCGGGGCTCTACGCAGACTCGACGCCGCATATCTGCTTCCGCGCGACGCCGCGGCCGAGCGCGTCACCAACATCATCGCTGCGCCGCTCTCTGACGACGCCAATGCGATGGCGCACGAACTCGCCGACGCCATCCAGGCGGATCAGGCGCTCCGCGCCCTCCCCGCCAAATTTCTTTTTGCTATAGACGGCGGAGCACTGCCGCTGTCGAACGTCGAAGCGGATATTCGCCTTTCCGCCGTCCAACTGAACAACGTTGCGATAAGCGTAGCGGGAGCCGACGACCTCGCGATTATCGTCGATCGAACCGAAGCCGTCGCCACCGCGCTCAAGCTCGCGCGCGCCTTTGTGGCGCTCCGCAACGGCGCCTTCGAGCTGCGCCGTATGGGGCGGCTCGTCAAAGCGTTTGGAGCCACTCGCCTGTTTAGCGAAGCCGGGCTCGTCGCAGCGCGTTCGCGGCGTCCAGAGTCTGCGCCGCGCCCATTCCTCGGCGCGCAAGAAGCCGGCGGCCTCTGTTTCGCCGGCGTCGCCGCGCCGTCGGGCCGTTGGCGCGCAAGCGCGCTTGAAGAGCTTGCGTCGCTCGCCGCGTCGCAAGCAGGCGACGAATTACGCCTCACGCCCTGGCGCGCCATTCTCATTCCCGCGCCATCGGCCGACGCAGCGCGAAGCATCGTCGCCGCCGCCCGCGCGCTCGACCTTATCGTCTCCCACGAAGACCCGCGCCTTGCCGTCGTGGCGTGTCCCGGCGCGCCGGAATGCCCGCAGGCGCGCGGCGATACGCGCGGCGCTCTTGCGCGGCTCGCGCCGCTGGCGCAAAAGCTTGCAGGCAAGGATGGCGTCGGCCTTCATATCTCCGGCTGCGCGAAAGGCTGCGCGCGGCCCGGAAACGCGCCGGTGACGCTTATCGCCGATGACGGCCGCTTCAACCTCGTCGACACGGGCGGCGCGAGCGACGCGCCACAGTCGAAGGGGCTCGACATCGACGCCGTCGAAAGCGCGCTCGCCGCGCGCGCAAGGGAACATCTATGTCAGACGCATTGAGTTACATCCGCGACGGCGCGGCGATCTATAAGCGCTCCTTTGCGATCATTCGCGCGGAGGCGAATCTCGCGCGCTTCACGCCGGAGCAGGAAAAGGTCGCCGTGCGCATGATCCACGCCTGCGGCATGGTGGAGCTCGCTGACGATATCGACTTCTCGCCAAGTTTTGTGTCGGACGCCAAAGCCGCGCTGCGCAAGGGCGCGCCCATTCTCTGCGACGCCAATATGGTCGCGCATGGCGTCACGCGCGCGCGCCTGCCGGCGAATAATCCCGTGGTGTGCACCCTCGCAGACCCCGCTGTTGCGGCGCTTGCCGCGGAACTCGGCACAACCCGCAGCGCCGCCGCGATGGAGCTGTGGCGCGATAGGCTCGATGGCGCCGTCGTTGCGATCGGCAATGCGCCGACCTCCCTCTTCCGCCTGCTCGAAATGCTCAATGAAGGCGTTGCGCGCCCTGCAGCGATCATCGGCATGCCAGTGGGCTTTGTCGGCGCGGCGGAATCGAAAGAGGCGCTTGCTGCCGATAAGCGCATTCCTTTCGCCATCGTGAAAGGCCGCAAGGGCGGCAGCGCCATGGCCGCCGCCGCCATCAATGCGCTGGCGAGCGACGCCGAATGAGCGTGCTTCCCATAACCTCGCAACAAGGCGCCACGAAACTCGGCGCGCTGATCGGCATTGGGCTTGGCCCCGGCGATCCTGAGCTTGTGACGGTGAAAGCCGCCCGCCTCATCGGCGAAGCGAAAACGATCGCCTATTTCGCCAAGCGCGGCCGCGTGAGTCATGCGCGCACAATTGCCGAGCGCTATGTCTCGAAAGGCTGCGAGGAGCTGCCGCTCCTCTATCCGGTGACCACGGAGATTGCCTTCGACGCGCCCGAATACGTCTCTGCGCTTGCGGGTTTCTACGAAGAAAGCGCGAAGCGTCTCGCTGCTGTGCTCGAACAGGGCCGAGACGTCGCCCTGCTCTGCGAAGGCGATCCGCTGCTCTACGGCTCCTTCATGCATATGTTCACGCGGCTTCAGCAGCGTTTTCGCGTCGAGGTTTGCGCAGGCGTTTCCGGCATGTCCGGCTGTTTCGCCGCAGCCCGCCAACCCATGACATGGGGCGACGATATTCTCACCGTCATGCCCGCGACGCTCGATGAAGACGCGCTTGCCGAGCGTCTTGCTGCGACAGACGCCGCCGTCGTCATGAAACTCGGCGGCAACTTCCCGAAATTGCGCCGCGCCATGACGCGCGCAGGCGTCATCTCCCGCGCCATTTACGTCGAGCGCGGGACCATGGCGGGCGAGAAGATTATGCCCTTCGCTGAAAAGCGCGACGACGATGCGCCCTATTTCGCCATGGCGCTCGTGCCGGGCCAGGGTCGCCGTCCATGAGCGGGATACTCTATATCGTCGGCCTGGGGCCGGCCGATGAAAAATGGCTGACGCTGGAGGCGCAAGAGGCGCTCGCACAAGCGCAGGACATCATCGGCTACGACCCCTATGTCGCCCGCGTGCTCATGCGGCCCGGACAGATGCGACTGGCGAGCGACAATCGCGTCGAGATCGACCGCGCGCGTGAGGCGCTCGCGCGAACGGCGCAAGGCCGCGTCGTCGCGGTCGTCTCTGGCGGCGATCCGGGCGTTTTCGCCATGGCGGCGGCGGTGTTCGAAGCTGTCGATCACGGCCCGAAGGAATGGCGCGCTCTCGACATTCGCGTGCTGCCCGGCGTCTCGGCGATGCAGGCGGCGGCAGCGCGTCTCGGCGCGCCGCTCGGCCATGATTTCTGCGCCATCTCGCTTTCGGACAATCTCAAGCCATGGAGCGTGATCGAAAAGCGGCTGGAACATGCGGCGCGCGGCGACTTCGTCATCGCGCTTTACAACCCCGCCTCGCGCGCGCGGCCGACGCGCATCATAGACGCCTTTGCGCTGCTGCGCCGCTTGCTTCCCGGCGAAACATTTGTGAGCTTCGCGAAGGCGGTCGGCCGCGAAAAGGAAGAGATCATTCTCACGCGCCTCGATGAAGCGGACACATCGCTGATCGACATGTCGACGCTCGTCGTCATCGGGGCGAGCGGCACGAAGCGCATCGCGCGCGACGGCGCGCGCGACTGGGTCTATACGTCGCGAAAGGCCGAGTGAATGGAGAAATGGCTCTCCATCATCGGCATTGGTGAAGATGGCGTCGAGGCGCTGGCGCCAGCCGCGCGCACGCTGATCGAGCAGGCGACACTTATTGTCGGCGGCGCGCGCCATCTCTCGCTCATAGGTGAAAGCAAGACCGAGCGCCTGCAATGGCCCTCGCCGCTGACTGACGCCATTCCGCCTATTTTGGCGCGGCGCGGCGCACCGGTCGTCGTGGTCGCCTCTGGCGATCCCTTCTTCTATGGCGTCGGCGATCTCATCTCGCGCCACGTCGCGCGCGACGAAATCTTCTGCATTCCCTCGCCTTCCGCCTTCTCTCTCGCCGCCGCGCGGCTCAATTGGAGCCAGCAGGACTGCGCGCTTGTCTCACTGCATGGCCGCGCCTTCGAGCGCATCACACCCTATCTCCAGGCGCGCGCGCGCATCATCGCGCTGTCATGGGACGAAACGACGCCGGGGCGTCTCGCCGAGCATTTGACAAAGCTCGGCATGGGCGCTTCGCGACTCTTCGTGCTCGAACATCTGAGCGGCTCGAAGGAACGCGTTCGGGAGAGTCGCGCAGACACATTCGATCTGCAAGACATTGCGGCGCTCAACACTGTCGCGATCGATGTCGTCGCAGAGCCCGCCGCACGCATCATTCCCCGCGCGCCTGGCTTACCCGACGACTGGTTCGAGAACGACGGCCAGCTCACAAAACGTGAGATCCGCGCCGTGACACTCTCCGCGCTCGCGCCGCGCAAGGGCGAGACGCTGTGGGACATCGGCGCCGGCTCGGGCTCGATTTCGATCGAATGGATGCTGAGCGATCCCGCCAACCGCGCCATTGCGCTGGAGCGAGACGAAACGCGCGCCGCGCGTATCGCGCGCAACGCAATCGCTTTGGGCGCTCCCGATTTGGAGATCGTGAAAGGCGCCGCTCCACAGGCGCTGGAAGACCTTCGCTTGCCCGATGCGGTCTTCATCGGCGGCGGCGCCAATGAAGCGACGATGGAGGCCGCATGGCGCGCGCTTCCTTCGCAAGGCAGGATCGTCGTCAACGGCGTGACATTGGAGACGCAGGCGCTTCTCACGCAGGCGTTCGAAGCCAAAGGCGGAGATCTTACACATTTGCAGATTTCTCGCGCCCGTCCGGTCGGCCGCTTTCATGCGCTCGATCCCGCCATGGCGGTGCTGCAATGGCGCGCGGTGAAGCCATGAGATACGCCGCCGGCATTGGCGCGCGCCGCGGCGTCGCGGCCGAGGCGATCATTGATCTCGTGCGCGCCGTCGCCGCGCAATATGGCGCGCCGCTTTCCGAGATCACGCTCTGCACGCTGGAAAGCAAAGCGGATGAGCGGGGTCTGCATGAGGCCGCAAAGACGCTCGGCGTCGCGCTTGTTTTTCTACCGCTCGATGCTTTGAAAGCGCGCAAGGGCGCCGCGCCCACCCATTCGCCCCGCGTGCAAGCGATGTTCGGCGTGGGCAGCGTCGCCGAAGCCGCCGCGCTCGTCGGAGCAGGCCCCGGAAGCCGCCTGTTGGGGCCGCGCATCGCCACGCCTTACGTCGCCTGCGCGCTCGCCATCAGCGCCGAGGAAAAAGAATGACCGTGCATTTCATTGGCGCCGGCCCCGGCGCCGCCGATCTTCTCACGCTACGCGGCCGCGATCTCATCGCGCGCTGTCCTGTCTGTCTTTACGCCGGCTCGCTCGTGCCGGCGGGCGTGCTCGCCCATTGTCCGGAGGGCGCGCGCATCGTCGACACCGCGCCCCTCTCGCTCGACGACATCATTGCGGAAATGAAGGCCGCGCATGACGCCGGCCACGACGTGGCGCGGCTGCACTCCGGCGATCTCTCCATCTGGAGCGCCGTCGGCGAACAGACGCGCCGTCTGCGCGCGCTCGGCATTCCCTATACGATGACGCCGGGCGTCCCCGCCTTCGCCGCCGCGGCAAGCGCACTCGGGCGCGAGCTGACGCTGCCGGAAGTGGCGCAATCTGTCGTGCTCACCCGCACCTCGGGCCGCGCCTCGGCCATGCCGGAGCGCGAGAAGCTCGCCACCTTCGCGCAGTCCGGCGCGACGCTCGCGATCCATCTCTCCATTCACGTTCTCGGCCGCGTCGTCGAAGAGCTCACGCCGTTCTACGGCGCGGACTGCCCCGTCGCCCTAGTCTATCGCGCCTCCTGGCCCGAGGAGACGATTATCCGAGGCCCGCTTGCGAACATTGAAGCCCGCGCCGCCGAGGCGCCGATGGAGCGCACGGCGCTGATTCTCGTCGGCCCCGCGCTCGACACCGAGGACTTCCGAGAAAGCGCCCTTTACGACGTCGGCTACGATCGCCGCTTCCGGCCGCGAGGCGGCGTATGAGCGCTCCGGGCATATTGATCGCGGCGGCGCGATCGGGCTCGGGCAAGACAACGCTCGCGCTCGGCCTGATGCGGGCGCTCACGCGGCGCGGGATGCGCGTCACCGCGGTGAAATGCGGACCGGACTATATCGACCCGGCCTTTCACGCCGCCGCGACGGGACGCGAGGGAATCAATCTCGATTCCTGGGCCATGGAGCCTGGCTTGATAGCGGCGCTTGCCGCGAGGGCGGGCGCGGAAGCCGACATCATCATCGCCGAAGGCGCCATGGGGCTTTTCGACGGGGCGCCCGAGGGCGCCGGCGGCACAGGCGCCAGCGCGGATATTGCCGCGCTGCTCGGCTGGCCGGTGCTGCTGGCGCATGACGCTTCCGGCCAGGCACAGACCGCGGGCGCTGTCATCCGAGGTCTCGCCTCCCATGATCCGCGTGTGAAAATCACCGGCGTCGTGGCTAATCGCCTCGGCAGCGACCGGCATCGCCGTCTGGTGGCGGAGAGCGTGGCGGCGCTTGGGCTTCCGCTTTTTGGCGCCCTGCCCCGAAACGACGCCGTCAAGCTGCCGGAGCGGCATCTGGGGCTCGTGCAAGCGCGAGAAACGGAAGGGCTGGACGCGCGGCTAAACGCTCTGGCGGATTTTGTCGAAGCCCATGTCGATGTGACTGCAATCGTCAAAGCCGCGTCAAGCGCGCCGCAGGCCGACGACGCATCCGCTATGCCGAAGCCCCCGGCGCAACGAATTGCCGTCGCGCGCGATGCGGCCTTTTCCTTTTTCTATCCCCATCACGCGCAAAGCTGGCGCTCGCAAGGCGCAGAGCTTGTCTTTTTCTCCCCCCTTGCCGACGAGCCGCCGCCGCAAGACGCCGACCTCTGTTGGCTTCCCGGCGGCTATCCGGAGCTCCATGCCGGCGCGCTCGCGCCGGCCGAGTGTTTTCTCTCTGGCCTGCGCCGCTTCGCCCAATCCAAGCCGGTCCATGGCGAGTGCGGCGGCTATATGGTTTTGGGGCGTCTTCTCACCGACGCCGACGGGCGCGCGCATCTGATGGCGGGATTGCTCGAGCTGGAGACGAGCTTCGCCAGCCGCAAGCTTCATCTTGGCTACAGAATCGCGGTTCTTTCGGCGGATCACTGCCTCGGTCCGAAAGGACGCATTTTACGGGGGCATGAATTCCACTACGCTACGGTCACGCGCGAGGAAGGCGAGGCTTTCGCGCTGGTGCGGGACGCCTATTCCCCCACGCAATCGCCTTCCGGCCGACGCGCGGGCTTGGTCTCCGGGACCTTTTTTCACGTCGTCGGCTGAGTTTCCCCCGAGACAAAAAAAGGGGCCGCCGGAAAGCCAGCGGCCCAAGTCAAGGGAGGAAACGCCCAAGGAGGGCTACGAGAGCGAGAACCATCTCGCTGTCGTCTCACTGTTGTATTGCTGCATTGCACAAGTGTCAAGCCGATTTTTGCTGCAGCGCTCCCAAGAGCCCGCGCATTTTGTCGCGGCGCGGCGAAAAGGCTTTTTATTACAGGGATCTGCTGGGGAAACGTAAGCTTGGATGCGGGGGCAGGATTTGAACCTGCGACCTTCAGGTTATGAGCCTGAC
>NZ_JAERVJ010000007.1 GCF_016745395.1 Methylocystis sp. Sn-Cys | reverse complement strand
GACGAATAAAGTTCGGAGCCGCGCTGACCTTCTACGATGTGTGAATCCGATAGCGTGAAACGGGGGAGGGACAGGGAGGGGGTCAGGCCTGCGGGTACTCCCGCGTCCCCATGATCGCCGACCCCACGCGGACATAAGTGGCGCCGAGCTGGATCGCGAGCTCAAAATCCGAGCTCATGCCCATGGAGAGCTCCGGCACGCCATTGCGCCTGGCGATATCCGCGAGCAGCGCGAAATGCGGCGAGGCCTGCTCGTCCACCGGCGGCACGCACATGAGCCCCGCAATCTCCAGCCCGTATTTGTCGCGGCAGGCGGCGACGAAGGCGTCGGCGTCCTGCGGCAGAACCCCCGCCTTCTGCGGCTCGGCGCCGGTGTTGACCTGAATGAAGAGGCGCGGGCGCTTGCCTTGTCTCTTCATCTCCTCGGCGAGCGCCTGCGCGATCTTCTCGCGATCGACGCTCTGGATCACGTCGAAGGTCTCGACGGCTTCCTTGGTCTTATTGGACTGCAGCGGGCCGATGAGATGCAGCTCTATCCCCGGAAATTTCTCGCGCAGCGCCGGCCATTTGCCCATGGCCTCCTGCACGCGGTTCTCGCCGAAGACGCGCTGGCCGGCGTCGAGCAGCGGCAGCACGTCCTCGGCCGGGAAGGTCTTGGTCACGCAGACGAGCGTGACGGTCGCGGGGTCGCGGCCGCAATCCGAGGCGGCGCGCGCGATGGCGTCTTTGGCGTTGTTCAGGCGGTCGATGATGGACAATGGCTCACTCTCGCGGGGGCTCGCTGAACGGATATTACGGCCGAGGTCGAAAATCCATGGGCGGGAAGAATGAGACGCCCCGATAGCGCTTTTGCCGCGATCGAGGGCGGCGGAGCTTACGCATAGGGAACCCCTTCCTCTCGAAGCCGTTAGGTCTGCGATGTTTGCCGCCGCCAACGGAGCGGCGCGGCCGGGAGGTTGAAAATGACCCATATCGAAGCCTCTTCCACCGAACCTTTTGCCGTCCACACCGCCCATTGCCGGGCCAAATGGGGTTGGATCGTCGCCTTGGGCGCGCTCTTTATCGCCGGCGGCGTCTTTGCGCTGTTCAACGTCTTTGCGGCGACGATCGTCACTGTGATCTATATCGCCGCGGCGATGGTCGTCGCGGGCGGCTGGGAGATCGTCACCGCGTTTCATATCCGCCCCATGGGGCGCGCCGTGCTGTGGGGCGTCGTCGGCGCGATCACGGTCTTCGCGGGATTGGCGACCGCGCGCTATCCGCTCGTCGCGGCCATGTCGCTGACGGCGCTCGTCGGCGCGCTGCTGATCGCGGGCGGGATCATGAAGCTCGTCCTCGCCTATCAATTGCGCGATTTGAGCCGCTGGCAGCTCATCGCGC
The DNA here is from genome assembly GCF_016745395.1 of Methylocystis sp. Sn-Cys. Classification (GTDB taxonomy): domain Bacteria; phylum Pseudomonadota; class Alphaproteobacteria; order Rhizobiales; family Beijerinckiaceae; genus Methylocystis; species Methylocystis iwaonis. The sequence continues at coordinate 236,824 of NZ_JAERVJ010000007.1, read as the reverse complement.
TGGCTGGCGGCCTCAGCTTGCTGCTCGGCGTGCTGATTCTCGCCGAATGGCCCGTGTCGGGGCTTTATATCCTCGGGCTTTTCCTGGGCGTGAATCTCATCTTCGAGGGCGTCGGCTGGGTGGCGATGGGGCTCGCGGCGAAGCCTGCGGAGAGAATGGCCGCGTAAGCCAGGGCTCCGAATTTGGGTTAACGAGCAGACGTGTTCCGGCGTCATGGCCGCGCTTGTCGCGGCCATCCACGCCGCGCCGCCACGGAAAAGCTGAGAACATGAGCAGAACAACGCCGCTTCTTCTCTCGTAATGTCCCGGCGTGGATGCCCGCGACAAGCGCGGGCATGACGCGGCTACGTAGGGTTTGTGGAATCGGAGCCACGGGGCCGCACGTGAGGCCTTGCAGGGACCATGCAAGGCTTTTAGTGCGCGAATTTTATGATGGCGAAAACCGCCCCGATCAGCGCGAGATTGAACCCGAAAACCCGGCGTAAAATGTCGTTCTTGGACTGGGAAATCTCCAGCCGAAGCCGCGCCTCGGCCTCGGCGAAGTCGCGATGCAGCAGCTCTGTTCCGTGCTTGAGTTCGGCGATGTCCGTCTTTGTCGCCACGCTTTCGGAAAAGGCGGTCTCCAGCGCTTCGGCCGAGGCGCGCGCCTGCTCTGGCGAGAACCCGCCGCGGGTGAGCTGGTCGTATAAGCAAGGGGATTGAAAAGGACCTGGGCTGTCATGGCGCCAGATATAACGCTGTCGGCCCCATCGGGCGTGGCCGTCCCCTTTGACATCCCCCCTCCCGCCCGGCATTTAGAGGCGCACATTCACGCCTCCCACCGGACAGCCGCCGCAGATGAGACCCGACCGCTATAATTTCGCCGAATCCGAGCCGCGCTGGCAGAAGGTCTGGGAGGGGGCGCAAGTCTTCAAGGCGGGGACGAAGCCCGAGGCGCCCAAATATTACGTGCTGGAGATGTTCCCCTATCCGTCGGGGCGCCTCCACATGGGCCATGTGCGCAACTATTCCATGGGCGACGTCATCGCCCGCTATATGCGCGCCAAAGGTTTCGACGTTCTGCATCCGATGGGCTGGGACGCCTTCGGCCTGCCGGCGGAAAACGCCGCGGCGCAGACCGGCGCGCATCCGGCCAAATGGACCTACGCCAATATCGCCGCCATGCGCGCCCAGCTCAAAACGCTGGGCCTGTCGCTCGACTGGTCGCGCGAGATCGCGACTTGCGACCCCGAATATTACGGCCGCCAGCAGAAGCTCTTTCTGGATTTTCTGAAAGCGGGCATCGTCGACCGCAAGAAATCCAAGGTGAATTGGGACCCGGTCGATATGACCGTGCTCGCCAATGAGCAGGTGATCGACGGCCGCGGCTGGCGCTCCGGCGCGCTTGTCGAGCAGCGCGAGCTGACCCAGTGGTTTTTGAAGATCACCAGCTATTCCGTCGAGCTGCTCGAAGCGCTCGATACGCTGGAGCGCTGGCCCGACAAGGTGCGCCTCATGCAGCGCAACTGGATCGGCCGTTCGGAAGGCATGCTGGTGCGTTTTGCGCTCTCGCAGCCGCTCGACGAGGCGCGCGAGGTCGAGGTCTTCACCACGCGGCCCGACACGCTCTTCGGCGCAAAGTTTGTCGCGCTCGCCGCCGACCATCCGCTGGCCAAGGCCGCCGCCGCGAAGAACCCCGCGCTTGCCGCCTTCTGCGATGAATGCCGTCGCGGCGGCACCTCGGCGGAGGCGATCGAGACCGCCGAGAAGCAGGGTTTCGATACGGGGCTGCGCGTTGTCCACCCGTTCGATCCGAACTGGTCCCTGCCGGTCTATGTCGCGAATTTCATTCTCATGGACTACGGCACGGGCGCCATCTTCGGCTGTCCGGCGCATGACCAGCGCGACCTCGATTTCGCGATCAAATACGGCCTTGGCTTCAAGGCGGTGGTCTGCCCGGAAGGCGTTGACCCCGTTGAACTCGAAGCGAAGATCGCCAAGAGCGGCGAGGCCTTCGACGGCGACGGCAAGCTCGTGAACTCCTCCTTCCTCGACGGCTTCACCGTCGAGCAGGCAAAGGAGGAGGTTGCCAACCGCCTTGAGACGACGGCGCTGTCCAACGCGCCGCAGGGCGTCCGCAAGGTGAATTACAAGCTGCGCGACTGGGGCGTCTCGCGCCAGCGCTATTGGGGCTGCCCGATCCCCATCGTCCATTGCGAGACCTGTGGTCCCGTGCCGGTGCCGGACGCCGACCTGCCGGTGAGGCTGCCCGAGGACGTCACCTTCGACCAGCCGGGCAATCCGCTCGATCGCCATCCGACCTGGAAGAACGTCCCCTGTCCCTCCTGCGGCAAGCCGGCGCGCCGCGAGACCGACACGATGGACACCTTCGTCGATTCGTCCTGGTATTACGCGCGCTTCACCGACCCGCACAACGCCGAGGCTCCCGCGGCCCCGGAAGCGCTGAAGCGCTGGCTGCCCGTCGACCAATATATTGGCGGGATCGAGCATGCGATCCTGCATCTGCTCTATTCCCGCTTCTTCGCCCGCGCCATGCGCGACAGCGGCCATGCGGCCGTCGCCGAGCCCTTCGCCGGCCTCTTCACGCAGGGCATGGTCGTGCACGAGACCTACCGCGCCGACGGGCAGTGGGTTTCGCCCGCGGCGATCCGGATCGAAAGCGGGGAGGGCGGACGCCGCGCCTTCCTGCTCGACGGCGGCGCCGAGGTCGACATCGGGCCGATTGAAAAGATGTCGAAGTCGAAGAAGAACACGGTCGACCCCGACGACATCGTGGCGAGTTATGGCGCTGACACCGCGCGGCTCTTCGTGCTCTCCGACAGCCCGCCGGACCGCGACGTGATCTGGTCCGACGAAGGCGCTCAAGGCGCCTGGCGCTTCGTCCAGCGCCTGTGGCGCATCACCGGCGAGCTCGGCCGCGTGGCCGCGCCTCTCGGGGCGGAGGCGCCGGCGGAGATAGGCCCAGAGGCGCTCAAAGTTCGCAAGGCGACGCATAAGACCGTCGCCCTGGTGAGCGAGAATATCGAGCGGTTGCGCTTCAACAGCGCCATCGCCCGCAACCGCGAATATGTGAATGAGCTGACGGCGGCGCTCGACGCCGTGACGGAAACCCCTGTCGGCGCCGATCTCGCCTTCGCCTTCCGCGAGGCGGCGGATGCGCTGGCGCGCCTCGTCGCGCCGATGACGCCGCATGTGGCCGAGGAATGCTGGAAGGATCTTGGTCACAAAGGCCTGGTATCTGAGGCGCCGTGGCCCATTGCCGAGCCGGCGCTCGTGGCGCAGGATATGATAAGCTTGCCTGTGCAGGTGAACGGCAAGAAGCGTGCGGAAATTCTCGTGGCGCATGACGCCGATGAGGAAACCATTCGCCAGGAGGCGCTGGCTCAGGAGGGCGTCATCCGCGCCATCGAGGGCAAGCCTTTGAAGAAGTTCATTCTCGTGCCGAAGAGGATCGTCAATGTGGTCGTTTGAGCGACTCTGGACCGCGAGCCTTCAGGCTCGCCCGACGCCATGCGCGCCCGAAGGCGCGCGGTCCGAACGGTTGCGGGGCTTTTTCCTGATGTTGGCCGCCGCCCTTCCGCTCGGCGGCTGCATCGAGCCGCTCTACGGCGCGAATGGCGCTTTTGATTCCTCGCCGCTCGCCTCGGAGCTTCAGGCAATTCAAGTCGACGAGATTCAGGGCCGCATGGGCCATTATCTCCACAATGAGCTGATCTACGCCTTCAACGGCACAGGCTCGACGGTTCAGCCGCGCTATCGCCTCACCATCACGCTGCGCGAGCGCGTGCAGACGCCGATCCTCGACACGGTCACCGGCCGCGCGACATCCGCCACCGTCATCGCCGACGCCGACTATCGCCTCGTCACTGTGCCGCAGAATGTGGAAGTGACCAAGGGGACGGCCTTCAACATTGCGAGCTACGATCGCTTCTCGAACCGCTTCGCCAATGTCCGCGCCGCGCGCGACGCCGAGATACGCGACGCCAAGGTGATCGCGGATTCGATCCGCACGCGCGTTGCGACAGAGATGGCGGCGCGGGCCCCGGCCCTCTCGCGCTGACGCGGGAGAGGGGTGGCGCGTTTATCCACTACGCCGTCATTGCGAGCGCAGCGAAGCAACCCAGAGCAACGCCCGCGGCTCTGGATTGCTTCGCTGCGCTCGCAATGACGGTCATCCCCGTTAGCGGGGCAGGGACAGGGAGGGGGCTGAACCTTGGTCGCCGTCTCGGGCCGCGAGGCTGAGCGCTTCGTTGCGTCTCCGCCGGAGAATATCTTTCTCTTTCTCGTCCATGGCGCCGACGCCGGCATGGTGCGCGAGCGGGCGCTCGCAATTGTCGGCAAGCGCGTGGACGATCGCCACGATCCCTTCCAGTTCGTGGAGCTCTCGGGCGACGCCGTTGCCTCCGATCCGCTGACGCTCCTCGATGAAGCCAACACCACGCCGCTTTTCGGCGGACGGCGCGCCATTCTCGTCGAGACCGGCGCGAAATCCGTTATTCCGGCGGTCACCTCGCTCGTCTCGGCGCCGCCCGCCGCCTGCACCGTGGTTTTGACGGCCAGTGCGCTGAAGAAGGACGCGCCGCTGCGCAAGCTGGTCGAGGGGGCGAAGCAGGGGGCGGGAATCGAATGCCTGCCCGACACCGAGCAGGATATTCACGCCCTCGTCGACCGCACGCTGCGTGAGGCCAATCTTGTCGCGACGCCGGAAGCGCGCGCGCTTCTCCTCGCGGCGCTGGGCGAGGATCGGCTCATGAGTCGCGCCGAACTCGCCAAGCTCGTCCTTTACATGCATGGGCGCGAGCATGTCGAAGCGGCGGATGTCGAGGCGATCGTCGCGCATGCCTCGAGCATCGCTTCTGACCGAGTTCTAGCGGCGGCTTTTGCCGGCGACGCGGGCGAGACGCTCGATGCTTATTTCGCGCAAGGGGGCGACGCGGGCGCGGTCCTCTTCGGCGCGCTGCGTTACGCCGTGGCGCTGCATCGCGCGCGGCTCACGATCGAGCGCGAGAGTGGACGCACGGACGCTGGTGTCACGGCGCTGTTTCGCGCCGGCTTCGGCTTCATGCATCGCGCCCTGATGGAGGAGCAGCTCAAGGCCTGGACCTCGCTGCGTCTCGCCGCGCTGATCGAGCCGCTGCGCGAGGCCCAAACCCGCGCCCGCGCCAATGCGGCAAGCGCGCAAATGGAGGCCGAGCGGGCGTTGTGGCGGGTCGCGAAGGCGGCGCGGCGAAGGTGATTGCGAGTCTCGGACCGCGAGCCTTCAGGCTCGCATTTTTTAAGCGAGCCTGAAGGCTCGCGGTCCTATTCCGCTCAAGCCGCGCTGGCGAGGCTCTCGAACAGCGCGCGGCCATCGACGCCGCCGACCAGCGGGTCGATGAGATTCTCGGGATGCGGCATTAGCCCGAGCACGTTGCGCTGTGCCGAATAGATCCCCGCAATGTCGTTGCGCGAGCCATTCGGATTCGCGGCGCCGCCTATGACGCCCGCCGAATCGCAGTAGCGGAAAGCCACTAACCCTTCGCCCTCCAGCCGCTCGATGGTCGCGTCGTCGGCTTCGTAATTGCCTTCGCCATGGGCGATGCAAACTTCGATTGCCTGACCCTTGGCGTAGTGGCGCGTGAAGGCCGTGTCGTTTCGCTCGACACGCAGATGCTGCATCTTGCAGACGAAGCGCAGATTGGCGTTGCGCATCAGCACGCCCGGCAGGAGGCCGCTCTCGCAGAGAATCTGGAAGCCGTTGCAGACGCCGAGCACCAGCCCGCCGCGCGCCGCATGCGCCCGCACCGCATCCATGATGGCGGCGCGGCCGGCGATGGCGCCGCAGCGCAGATAGTCGCCATAGGAGAAGCCGCCGGGCAGAACGACCAAGTCCAGGCCGGCCGGCAGCTCATGGTCGGCGTGCCAGAGCATGGCGGGCTTCTTCCCCGTCGCCTGCTCGAGCGCGCGCGCCATGTCGCCTTCGCGATTGGAGCCAGGGAAGACGATGACGGCGGCTTTCATGTCTTTAACTCACTTCCTATCAACCACGTTATTGCGAGGAGCGAAGCGACGAAGCAATCCGGAGCCCCGGTGTGGCTCTGGATTGCTTCGCTGCGCTCGCAATGACGGGCGCGAATGTCACAGGTCGATCTGGTAGTTCTCGATGACGGTGTTGGCGAGGAGCTTCTCGCAGGCGGCGGTGAGCTGCGCCTTCGCGGCGGCGGGGTCGGCGCCCGCCATCTCCACGTCGAACACCTTGCCCTGACGGACGCTGGCGACGCCCTCGACGCCGAGCGCGTTTAACGCGCCTTCGATCGCCTTGCCTTGCGGATCGAGGACGCCGTTTTTCAGGGTGACGACGACACGTGCTTTCATGGGGCTCGATTTCCGTTTCTTTGGCGACACGGTTAGCGGCCTTGCGCGAAAAGGGCAAGCGTTCCGCGCGGGGCGCGCTCGCTAGAGGAGGCCCGTGTCGCGATAGATGTCACGGAGCGACAGTCGCGTGCCGATGATCGGCAGGTCGAGCTGGGCGTCGGCCGTTTCGAAACGGCGCTCGGCGAAGCCGGCCTTGCGGTCGTAGGAGACGACTTCGACGGCGTCTTGAGCGACGACCACATATTGAAAAAGCGAGGGCAAAGCGGCGTAGGCTTTGCGCTTCCAGCGCAGGTCCTTGTTGGCCGTCGATGGAGAAAGGACTTCGAAAGCGACGATCATGTCGTTGCATTCGACGCCTGCTAGCCGATCATTCGGGCGAATCAGCACATCGGGGACAGGGACGTTGATCGCTGAGAGGCGCACGCCAATCCCAGGCACCGCCACCCATTTCGCATCGGTTTCTCGTGCGAGCTGGGCAAGCAGAACAATGAGGTTAGTCGCAATGATTTGATGCAGAAAACTGGGCGACGCGTTCAAGACCGGCTCCCCCTCGATCAGCTCCCATTTTTCGTCGTCGGGGCGTGCGGCGGTGAACGCGAAGAATTCCTCCGCGTTCATCGGTCGAGGGTCGAGAAAAGGGACGCCCATGGCCTCCTCTTTCTGGTCGGTCTCCTATTGCACCAGCTTGGGCGCGCCGACGCGGACAGTTTCGCCTTCCTGCATGATGCCGAGCCGGCGGGCGACCTCTGTATAGGCCTCCACCAGCCCGCCGAGATCACGGCGGAAGCGGTCCTTGTCCAGCTTGTCGTTGGACTTGATGTCCCACAGACGGCAGCTATCGGGCGAGATTTCGTCGGCGACGACGATCCGCATCATGTCGCCTTCCCACAGCCGGCCGCACTCCATCTTGAAATCGACGAGGCGGATGCCGACGCCCAGGAACAAGCCGGAGAGGAAATCGTTGACGCGAATGGCGAGCGCCATGATGTCGTCGATCTCCTGGGGCGTCGCCCAGCCAAAGGCGGTGATATGCTCTTCCGACACCATCGGATCGTCGAGCGCGTCGTTCTTGTAGTAGAACTCGATGATCGAGCGCGGCAACTGCGTGCCTTCCTCGATGCCGAGGCGCTTGGCCAGCGAGCCAGCGGCCACGTTGCGCACGACGACTTCCAGCGGAACGATCTCGACCTCGCGGATGAGCTGCTCGCGCATGTTCAACCGGCGGATGAAATGCGTCGGCACCCCAATGTTGTTGAGGTTCTGGAAGATATATTCCGAGATGCGGTTGTTGAGGACGCCCTTGCCATCGATGACTTCATGCTTTTTGGCGTTGAAGGCGGTGGCGTCATCCTTGAAATGCTGAATCAACGTGCCAGGCTCCGGGCCCTCGTAGAGGACCTTGGCCTTGCCTTCGTAGATACGGCGACGGCGGTTCATTGGGATCAACCGGGGCTTGAGAAAGTCCATGGGGTCGGCCGCGGCTCCTCCGATATGGTCCCGCGACCGGGATTCGTCCAGGGAGCGGGGGGCTAAAGGTGACCGACCGCAACGATGCGCGGTCGTAACGTCTTTGGGGGCCAGTGACAAGCCAGTGGCCGCCTTATAAAGGCGACGCCTCACTTTATCCGAAACGGATAGCCGATACAACGCGCTATTTTTGGCTGCGTTTCGCCTTTTTTTGCCATTGGCGCCCGAATATTTTGCAAAGGCGGCTTGGCATTGGCGCCGGACGCAGTTTTCGCCTATATGCGTGCGGCGCATTCAAGATGCGGCGCGCGGCGGATTCGCCGCCGGATTCCAATATAAAGACAAAACCGGCCGAGGAATGGACATGAGCACTTTCGACCAGCGCGAAGATTCGTTCGAGAAACGCTACGTCCACGATGAAGAGCTGAGATTCCGCGCCGAGGCGCGCCGCAACAAGCTCGTCGGCCTCTGGGCGGCGGAGAAGCTCGGCAAGACGGGCGCGGACGCCCAGGCCTATGCCGAGGCCCTGGTGGCGGCGGAAGTCTCCGCGCATGCCGATGAGCAGGTCATCGCGACGGTGAAAAAGGACTTCGAGGCCGCCGGCGTCGACCAGTCCGAACATCAGATCCGTCGCACGATGGACGAGATGCTCGCCAAGGCCAAGGCGGAAATCCAGGCGGGCGAGTAAGGCAGCGGGCGCCCGCGAATGGCAATGCCTCCCCTTAATGGGGAGGCCGGCCATTGCCGCTGTGCCGCTGGACCGCGAGCCTTCAGGCTCCCCGTCATTGCGAGCGGAGCGAAGCAATCCAGAGCCGCAATGGCTGCTCTGGATTGCTTCGTCGCTTCGCTCCTCGCAATGACGAGCGGTCCAAAGGCGTTCTTTTAAGCTTTGCGCGCGAAGCTCCGCCCATGCGCGAATCCTCTTCTCAAATCGCCCGTCCGAAGCCTCTGCCCGACGCCGCGCGGTTTTCCGCCGCGCCGCAAATAGCCCGAGAGGCCGGCCTTTGGCTGCGGGCGCTCGCGGGCGAGAAACGCGCCTCGCGTCACACGATCGACGGCTATGGGCGCGACGTCGCCGGCTTTCTGGCCTTTCTCACGGAACATCTCGGCGCCCGGCCCGATTCTGCTGCGCTCCTCGCCTTGCAGCCGGCGGATTTGCGCGCCTATCTGGCCAAGCGCCGTAATGAGGGGCTCGAGAACCGCTCGCTGCTGCGGGCGCTCGCCGCCATTCGCAACTTCCTGCGCTTTTTAGAAAAGAAGGGGCTCGCCAAAACCGATCTCTTCGGCGCCGTGCGCGCGCCCAAGAAGCCGCACAGCCTGCCCAAGGCGCTCGCCGTCCAAGACGCCCGCGATCTCATCGACCCCGAGCAGCGGGCGGGCGAGGCGCGCGAACCCTGGGTGCTGGCGCGGGACGCGGCCGTGCTCGCTTTGCTCTATGGCGCGGGGCTGCGCATCTCCGAGGCGCTGTCGATCGCGCACAAAGATGCGCCGATCGGCGGGGTCGACCGGGTGACGATCACCGGCAAAGGGGGCAAGACGCGCACGCTTCCCGTGATCGAGCCCGTGCGGCGCGCGATCGAATCCTATCTCGCGATCTGCCCCTATGAACTCTCCGGCGGTCCGCTTTTTGTGGGCGCCAAGGGCGGTCCGCTGTCGCCGCGAATCGTGCAGCTCGCCGTGCAGCGCCTGCGCGGCGCGCTGGGCCTGCCCGACAGCGCGACGCCCCATGCGCTGCGCCATTCTTTCGCGACGCATCTTCTGGGTCGGGGCGGCGACCTGCGCACGATCCAGGAGCTGCTGGGTCATGCCTCGTTGTCGACGACGCAGATTTATACGGCCGTCGACAAGAAGCGCCTGCTCGACGCTTATAAATCGGCGCATCCGCGGGCGGATTAGCATCGGCGCGCCCAAGAATATTTCAGTAGATCGGGTCGATCAGGCTGCCGGTCGTGGGCGCGGCGCCGAGAGTGGGCGCGACGGTGTAGCCGCCGTGAATATTCGTCGCCGAATATTTGCCGCCGGCGATCAATCCGCGCAGCGCGAAGTAACTGTTCCCGGAGCCGTAGGAGATGACATAGCTCGGGGTGCGCGCGCCAGCCCCATCGTTGTCCTTGCCCGTCTCGCTCGATCCGCCTGTGATGGTGATCTTGCTCGAATTGGCCATGGTGATCTGCGCGTTTTCCGAGGCGACTGTTGCGAGGCGTCCGTTCCGATAGAAGAAATTGTTCGAGATGTTCCAATTGATCGCATGTTCGAGCACGATGGCGGCCTTGCCGTTGCGATCGAAGAAGCAGTTCGAAACATTATTGCCAAACGCCGCGTCGGCGCCGCTGGCCCAGGTGGAAATCCCCGGCCCATTGTTCCATTCGAAGCGTGTGTTCGTGATGGTGTTGGCGTTGCTCCCCGAGCGCAGGTCGAGTCCGGGCCCCCAATTATTGGCGAAGTCGACGTTCGAGAGGTAGGAGTCGACGATATTCAAAATTCCGGTGTTGTTAGCGCCGAAGGTGCTGTTGGTGATGCGCATGAAGCTCGTATAGGGCGCATTGACGCCGCCGAGACCCACGCCGCAATTAACGACAGTCAGATTGTCGATGCTGAGCGAAAAGCTGCCGTGTGAAATGCCGGTCATGTTGGACGACGCGCAGTCGAGGAAGAGGCCGACAATCGCGCCGCCGTCGGTGACCGATGTGACGTCGAGAAGATAGGCCGAGCCCGCCTTGCCTTTGAGGATCGGCCGGGTCGCCGTGTTCGTGGCGTTGTCCATGCCATATTGCTGGACGGCCAAGCCTTGCAGTCGGTTTCCCGAGTTCATATGCACATTGCCGACAATGTAACTGCCCGCGTCGACCCAGCAGGTCTTATTGGCGGCGAGGCAGTTATTGAAGGCGGCGGTGTCGTCGTTCGCGTCAGCGCCATTCGCGCCATAATCCGAAACCGATGCGATGACGACGGCCTGCGTCGGCGACGAGAAAGCAAGGAGCGACAAGGCAAGCGCGATCAGAAAGCGTTTCATAATATTCTCCCAATATTTGGCCCTCGAAATCCGGCAGTGTCATAAAATCTATAGCCTGGCCGGGCAGGCCGAAGTCTGCCCGAGCATGTTATGCAAGCATTGAATGCCTTGCCGGTGGGTGAGCGCTACTCCACCGGCTCCACCGCCGTAATCTCGATCCCGAATCCCGACAGTCCCACAAACGCCCGCGGCTTTGCGGATGAAGACCGCAGGCGGATCGACGACACGCCGATGTCCTTCAAAATCTGCGCGCCGAGGCCGACGTCGAGCCATTGCCGCTTGCGCGTCTCTTCGGCGTTCTCGTCCGGGAGGCCGACCACATTGGTCGGCACGCCGGCCGCGCCGTCGCGCAAATAGACGAGCACGCCATGCCCCTCGCGGGCGAAGCGCGCGAGGGTCTTCTTGATGGTCGGCGCGCCGCCCATCACGTCGGCGAGAATATCGGCGCGATGCAGCCGCGCCGGCACGTCGCGGCCGTCGCCGATCGCGCCCATCACAAAGGCGAAATGCTGCACGCTGTCGAAGGGCGTGACATAGGCGTGGCCGGTGAGATCGCCATATTCCGTATGCACCGGGAAGGTGGCGACGCGCTCGACGAGCTTCTCGCGCGCTTGGCGATAGGCGATGAGATCGGCCACCGAGACCAGCTTGAGTCCGTGCTTTTGCGCGAATTCGACGATCTGCGACCCGGTCATCACCGTGCCGTCGTCATTGGCCAATTCGCAGATGACGCCGACCGGCGGCAGGCCCGCGAGCCGGCACAGATCCACGGCGGCTTCCGTATGGCCGGAGCGCATCAGCACGCCGCCGTCCTTGGCGATGAGCGGGAAGACATGGCCCGGCCGCACGAAATCGCCCGCGCCCATATTGCCGTTGGCCAGCGCCCGCACCGTATTGCAGCGCTGCTCGGCGGAGATGCCGGTGGTGAGCCCATGGCGCACGTCGACCGAGACGGTGAAGGCCGTGCCGAGCGGCGCGTCATTCTGCGCCACCATGGGCGCAAGATGGAGCCGCCGCGCCTCTTCGAGCGTTAAGGGCGCGCAGACGATGCCGCAGCAATTGCGGATGATGAAGGCCATTTTTTCAGGCGTGCATAGCGACGCCGCGATGACGAGATCGCCCTCATTCTCGCGGTCGTCGTCGTCGGTGACGACGACAATCTCGCCGCGCGCAATGGCCTCGATGGCCTCAGTGATGGAGTGGGACAAGCGGGTCTCCAAAAGGCGCCGGACGGCGCCGCTCCCGCATATGTAGCGGCGCAGGCGCGCCGATTCAAATCGCGCTCATTCGCTCGGCTGGGCGCTTGCGATGCGCGGCGCGCCGCAGTTTGCGCAGGGGAGGAAGTGGAGCTGCCCCGCCGGAAGGCCGTTCGTCGGCTCGCGGCGGGCAGGGGCGTCGACGGCGTCCGTGGAGACGAGCTTGATTTGGATATTGTCGCCGATATGCAGGCCCGTATCCTCGATCCATTCGACGCTCTGCTCCCCGGAGGGATCGGAGGAGTCGATGCCGCCCACGCGCAGATCGAGGCCCTCGATGGCAGGGCCGCCGGCCAGGAGGGAGGGAGTTCCGGCTCCCTTGCCGACCCAGGTGAGCATGAAGGAAATGACGCCGTTCTCGTTGACGCCAGCCGTTGCGAGCTTCTCGCCGTTCTTCCAGATTTCGAAGCCGAGCAATCTAGCCTCCTGCCCTTGTCGCTCCGCAATGAATGCGCGCAATATCTTGACAATTAGAAACGGTTTTTCGCAACAATTTTATCGAAATGCGGGCCTTGCCCGTTTCCTCGAGCTCCGAAAGGGCTTCATGCGCATCGCTCACCGACGGTTAACCACAGCGCTTGCGCTGAGCCTGATCTGCGCCGCGCCGCGCGCCGCCAACGCCGCCTGTGCGGAGATGTCGCAAGCGGGCGCCTCCTATACGGTCTGCGACTATGACGCGCGGAAAACGTCGATCAGGCTGTTTCTGCGTGACGCGCGGGGGGAAACCTATGGCGCTTTTTCACGTCTCGCCGATGATCTTTCCTCGAAAGGGCAAAGCCTCATCTTCGCGATGAACGCGGGCATGTATGGCGAGGATTTTTCTCCGGTGGGTCTCTATGTCGAGGCGGGCAAAATGTCGCACGCCGCCAATACGGCGAATGGCGACGGCAACTTTCACCTGAAGCCGAACGGGGTCTTCTGGATCGATGGCGCAAGGGCCGGCGTCACGGAGACAGGGCGGTTCTTAAGATCGGGCGTGCGCCCGGCCTACGCCACGCAATCCGGGCCGATGCTGCTGGTCGGCGGGCGGATCAATCCGCATATTCACGAGAGTGGGACGTCGGAAAAGTTCCGCAACGGCGTCGGGGTCTTCGACGGGCATGTCGTGCGCTTCGCCATCTCGAACCAGCCGGTCACCTTCCACCAATTCGCGTCGCTCTTTCGCGAGCGGCTGAAGTGCCCGGACGCGCTTTTTCTCGACGGCGGCTCTGCTTCGGCGCTCTACGCGCCCTCGATCTCGCGCCATGACCGCTTTCATCCGATGGGGCCGCTGATTGGCGTTGTGGAGAAGGCGGCGCGTTGAGGTTTATCTAAGCGCTCATGAGCGCGCCGACATGCGCCGCGACGGACGCCGCCAAATCGGGCGGGCGATAGCCGCCTTCGAGCAGCGATACGATGCGGCCCTCACAGCGTCGCGCCGCGATTTCCATGATGCGCAGCGTCGCCTCGCGAAAATCCGCTTCCACGAGACGCAGCCCGCCGAGCGGATCGTGAAGATGCGCGTCGAAGCCGGCGCATATGATGACAATATCCGGCCGGAAGGCGTCGAGGCGCGGAAGGATGCGCGCCTCGAGCGCCGCGCGAAAGGCTTCGCCGCCATCGCCTTTGCGCAGCGGCGCATTGACGATGTTGTCGTAAGCGCCGGTCTCCGTAACGGCGCCGGTGCCGGGATAAAGCGGCATCTGATGCGTCGAGCAATAAAGGACGTTCTTCTCACCCCAGAAAATTTCCTGCACGCCATTGCCGTGGTGCAAATCGAAATCGACGATCCCGACGCGCTCGGCGCCATGCGCCGCTAACGCGTGGCGCGTGGCAATGGCGGCGTTGTTGAAGAAGCAGAAGCCCATCGGCGCTTCGGCGCGCGCATGATGGCCGGGCGGGCGCGCGGCGACGAAAGCGTTGCGCGCCTGCTTTTTCATGACGGCGTCGACCGCTGCGACGGCGCCGCCGGCCGCAAGATAGGCGGCGCGCAGCGTGCCCGCGCTCATGACGACGTCATTGCCGAGGCGCGCCTGGCCCTCCTTCGGCGCGGCTTGTTCCAGATGCGCAAGATGCGCGGCCGAATGAACGCGCAGCAGCGCCTCGCGCGACGCTTCGCTCGCCTTGAGACGCGAGAGCGCGGCGAAGCGGGGTTCGCCGAGTTGGGAGAAGATTGCTGTCAGCCGCGCGGGACTGTCGGGGAAGCCGGGGCCGGGATCGTGTTCGAGTTCGGCCGGGTTGGAGACGAAGAGCGTAGACGAGGCCCCCGCCTGCGCGCCGACGGCGGCGAGGCTTGCGGCGCCGGCGAGGGCGGCGCGGCGGGTGATCGAGGCCATGATTGGGGCTCCCTCCGAATTTTCCGTATGTCTCGTCGGCCTTATTCGTCACAGATCACGGCGATGGCCACATACCTCCCCGTTGCACTACCCCGTCATGGCCGGGCTCGTCCCGGCCATCCACGCCGCGCAGTGACGGCTCGTGTTGGGGCGGGAGGCCCCCCTCGAAAAATTATCCACTCGCATGTCGCCCGGATCGGTCTTTGGCGTAGAGCCGGTCCTGTCCGTGGCTGGGCCGTGCCCCTCGGCGTGGGTGGCCGGGACAAGCCCGGCCATGACGTCCCCGAGGTGTAATGACGCCTTTGCCCGTTAAAGGGAGGGCTTCGCTCACCCGCACTGCCCCCTGTGCCGCAAAAAGTGGTCCGCCAGCACGCAGGCCATCATCGCCTCTCCCACCGGAACGGCGCGGATGCCGACGCAGGGGTCGTGACGGCCCTTGGTGACGATCTCGGTCTCATTGCCCGCGCGGTTGATCGTGCGGCGGGGCGTCAAGATCGACGAGGTGGGCTTCACGGCGAAGCGCGCCACAATCGGCTGTCCCGTCGAGATCCCGCCGAGCACGCCACCGGCGTGGTTCGACAAGAAGGTGGGCCCGGCGCGCATCTCGTCGGCGTTTTCCTCGCCCGTCAGCTCCGCGGACGCGAAGCCGTCGCCGATCTCGACGCCCTTCACGGCGTTGATCGACATCATGGCCGCGGCGAGATCGGCGTCGAGCTTGCCATAGAGCGGCGCGCCCCAGCCGGCCGGCGCGCCTTCGGCCACGACCTCCACAACAGCGCCGATGGAGGAGCCGGCCTTGCGCACGCCGTCGAGATAGTCGGCCCATTGCGCGGCCATGACGGCGTCGGGGCAGAAGAGCGGATTGCGCTCGACTTCCGCCCAGTCGAAGCGGCCGCGGTCGATCTTATGCGGCCCAATCTGCACCAGCGCGCCGCGGATCGTGACGCCGGGGAGCACCTTGCGCGCCACCGCGCCGGCGGCGACGCGCGCCGCCGTCTCGCGCGCGGAGGAGCGCCCGCCGCCGCGATAGTCGCGGACGCCATATTTCGCCTCATAGACGTAATCGGCGTGGCCGGGGCGGTATTTATTGGCGATCTCGCCATAGTCCTTCGAGCGCTGGTCGGTGTTCTTGATCATGAGCGCGATGGGCGTGCCGGTCGTCACCTGTCGACCCTCGGCGTCGGTGAAGACGCCGGACAGGATTTTGACGTCGTCCGCCTCGCGCCGTTGCGTGGTGAAGCGCGATTGGCCGGGCTTGCGCTTGTCGAGGAAGCCCTGGATGTCGGCCTCGGTCAGCGCGATACCGGGCGGGCAGCCGTCGACGATCGCGCCGATGGCGATTCCATGGCTTTCGCCGAAAGTGGTGACGCGGAAGAGGTGGCCGAAGCTGTTGTGGGACATTGGCGCGTTCTAAGTCGCGCGGGCAGGCGGGTCAAACCCAGTGGTTCAACAGCCGGTTCAGCGCTGCGAGGTGGCTTCGGGCGCCGCCGGGTTCTCCAAAAGCCGGCGTAGCTGCGCGACGGCCGCATTCACCAGCCCCGCGCGCGGCCGGGCCGGGCCGATCTCGACCGCCGCCATATTGGCAAGCGCCCGGGCGAGATTGTCGGTGGGGCGCCCCATTGCGTCGAACAGCGCGAGGTCGTCGTTCGGCGTCGCGGCGATGCCTTCCGAGACATGCGCGGCGTAATTGCCGATGCGCGCGAGCTCGCCGGAGCAGTCGATGGTGGGCAGGGGCGGGAGCGCCGCAGGCAAAGCGGCGAGCGACGCCGTCGCCTCGAGGCGGGGGGCGGGCGACGGGGCCGGCAGCGCTTTGGCGCGTTGGGCCCGCGCCTCGGAAACGCCGGCCATGATCGACGGCGCAGGGATGAGGTCCGGCGCGGCGGGGGCGGCGCGTCGCCTTCCCCAGCCGACATCGCCGCGGCCATGTGCGGCGAGCCAGCGGGCCCGCAGCGTATTCTGCAAGCCGCGCGGCGCGATCCCCATCGGCACGATGCGCTGCGGCAGCATGCGCATCATGCCGGCGCGCGAGGCCGGCGCGGCGTTCGCCGCCGGGCTCGGAGCCGGCCGGGCTGTCGCGGGAGGCGTCGCGCGCGCCGCCACAGTCGCGCATTGCGCCGGCGCCCAGCGCTCGATAATGGCGCGGGCGCTGTGGCGCTTGTAGTCGACGTAATAGCGCCGCAGCAGCAAAGCCGCGACGGCGGCGCCTTCCTCGGCCGAGGCGAAGGCGACGTGTCCGTCGGCGTCGGCGGCGATCTCGCCGTTCCAGCCGGCGCTTTTCACACACCAGTAATTATTGAGCTTCACGCAGCGTGCCGGTTCGTTGTCGTCGGCGTCGAGGGCGCGTTTCGCCGCGGCGAGCGGGCTCATGTCGAGCCAGAGGGCGCTTTCAACGCGCCAATTATCGACGGCGCGTTTCTCGGGCGCATAGGCGGGCGTCGGCGTGCGCCAAAAGAGCGCGGCGGGCGCGATGACGAGCGGCGGCGGCTTGGCGGGCGCGGCGGCGGCGATCAGCGTCACGAGCGTTTCGATCAGCATGCGCCACGCCCCCGCGCCTTTGGGTAAAACTCAGTCCGGATCGTCGGCGTCGCCGCCGAGCGCCGAGGGCGTGACGAAGCGATGCAGCCGCGCAGCGCCTCTGCGGACCTCGGCCCAATGTTCCGTATTGAAGTCCAGAATGGCAAGCGCGGCCGTCGGAAAGCTCGAGCGCATATGGCCGAGTTCTTTCTCGTCGCCGCTGCCCGCGAGCCAGACGGCGAGCTCGGCGAAGCCTGGATTATGGCCCACCGCCAGCAGGGTTTGCGCCTTGTCGGGCGTCTGCCGCAGCACATCGAGGAGATGGTCGGCCTCGGCGAGATAGATCGTGTTTTCGACGACATGCGTGACATGGCCGGGAAAGGCTTGCAGCGCCAGCTCCATCGTCTGCTTGGCGCGCCGCGCGTTCGAGGCGACGGCAAGATCGGGCGTCATGCCAGCCTCGCGCAGAAAGGCCCCCATGCGGCGGGAGTCGTCCTCGCCGCGCCGCGTGAGCGGGCGCTCGCGGTCTCCACCCGCTGAGTGTCGGTCGGCTTTGCCGTGGCGCAGAAGAAGCAGTCGTCGCATGGCGCCTCTCTAGCACGCATTCGAAAGCGGCGGCTATTGTCGCGCGCTCGATTTACCCAGCTCACGCCCCTTGGAATGCGGGGAAATCGTCGCAGGCTTTACCCGGTAGGGCCCACCGTGCAAGCTCCGCCCCGCCATTCGCCTTAGGGCAATCGGGTGAAAGCTGGGCGTGAGCCAATCCCTCCCCTTTACGGGGAGGGTGGCCCCGCGAAGCGGGGTCGGGTGGGGTAAGCCCCACCGGCTGCCGTTGCTGCGCGAACCCCACCCGGCGGCCTTTGGCCGCCGACCTCCCCGTAAAGGGGAGGTATTGGAGCTCGTGACGCCAAACAGCTATCACCCGATTGCCTGCTTCGCCGCCCGCCCGGGCAAGGGCCTAGAGTGACTATCATGCAAGAGCTTAGACACAGGAAGGCGGTTCTGGCGCGCCTCGTTTTCCTCGGCCTCGTCGCTGCGGCGGCCCTCGCGCCGCTTGCCCCGCGCGCGGGCGAAAGCGACATCGTCCTGGATAATCTCACCTTTACGGTCGGCGCCACGACCTATCGCATTCCCCATCTGGAGCTCAAAGGCGCTTCCCTCTCGGCCATTGATCTCGCCGATCTCTTCAAGGGCGACGCAAAAGCTGTGGATGGACGGCTTGCCCGCCTCACCGCCAAAAGTCTTCGCATTCCCGCGCTCACCAGCGAGACCAGGGCCGAGGGCGCCGTCGAGCGAAGCGCCTATCGCGACATCGACGCCGCCGACGTCGTCGCAGGCAGGATCGCGGTCCTGCGGGCGGCGGGCGCCGAGCAGACGGTGGAAAAACCGGATGGCGGCGCGCAGCATTATCTCTGGGGCGCGAGCGTCGCCAAGGGGATCGACCTGCGCCA
The DNA here is from genome assembly GCF_016745395.1 of Methylocystis sp. Sn-Cys. Taxonomy (GTDB): domain Bacteria; phylum Pseudomonadota; class Alphaproteobacteria; order Rhizobiales; family Beijerinckiaceae; genus Methylocystis; species Methylocystis iwaonis. The sequence continues at coordinate 218,454 of NZ_JAERVJ010000007.1, read as the reverse complement.
ACTCGCGCATCTCGCGCTCGCGACGCGCCTCGATTCGCAGGAGACGACAAAGCCTGTCGTCGATGAGGAAAGCGTCGAGCAGCTCGTTATCGAGGACAAGGCCGGGCGGGTGACGACGACGATCGGCCGTCTCGCCGTCACGGGCGTGAGGGGGAGGGCGCTGCCTTTCCCTCTCCCGCAGCTTCGCGACCGGCTGGCGAAATTCGACGCCGACAAGGCGGAGGCCGATCCGGCGCTGCTGAAGGATGTGATCGACGCGGCGGCTTCTTTCGACGTGGCGTCGCTGGACATTCGTGAGATTGCCGCCACGGGCAAGGGCGCGCCGGCAGAGAGCCCCTATACGGTGAAAATCGGCCGCATCGCCGCCAGCGGCGTCGCCAATGGCGCGGTCGGAAGCCTCGCGCTGGAGGATCTCTCGCTCGTCGCCTCCGACGGCGGTCGGCTGGCGCTGAAGCGCTTCGGCCTGCGCGACGCGCGTCTCGCTTCTCTCGTCGAAAGCCCGTTTCCGCAAGTCGGCCATATCGAAGCCAAGGGCCTCGACGGCGATCTCCCGGACGCGCGGCTGGGCGAGAGCGCGCGCATGAAATTCAGCCTCGCGGGCGCCGAGGCGGATTTCGCCGACTTCCGTGAAATTGCGCCGACGAAACTCTCCGGGCGCATGGACCGGCTGGCCATCGACCTCGCGTCGCGCGGCGAAGCGCCCTCGACGGGGCAGTTTCTGGCGCTAGGCTATCGCAATCTCGATCTCTCGGCGTCGCTCGCCGGCGAATGGCGCGAGAAGACCCAGGAGGCGGTTTTTGCGCCCTTGCGCGTCGAGGGGAAGGACATGGGCGCGGCGACGCTCAATGTGACTTTCGGCGGCGTATCGGCGGCCGTTTTTTCGCCCATGGCGATCGTCTCCAAGGCCGCATTGCTGGCGTCCTCGCTGAAGTCGGCGGAGTTGACGCTGGACGGCGGCGCGCTGGTCGAGCGGGTGCTGGCGCTCGAATCGAAAACCGAGAAGAAGCCGGTCGACAAGCTGCGCGCCGACTACGCCAAAACGGCAGCCGCCGCCGTTGCTGTGGTGTTCGGCGGCGGCGAGAAGGCGCGCAAGATCGCCGACGCCGTGGCCGCCTATGTCATGAAGCCCAAGCGGCTGCATGTGCGCCTCGTCTCCGAGAAGGGCGTCAATGCGCTGGACGCGATGGCGCGCAGGCCGGGGGACATATTGGAGAGCATGGAGGTGGAGGCGGTCGCCGAGAGGTAATATCGTTTCCGTTTGAATAGCTGGGACTGGCTTCTCATTCCCGACGGGCCGAAGGCCCGATCGGGAATCCAGAGTAACAAAAGCGCTGGTTTGGCTCTGGATGCCCGATCGCTCGCAGCACGAGCGTCGGGAATGGCGCCAAACTAATCAAGCGGATCTCGTATAAACCGCCTCAATCCGCGCCGCCCAAGGAAATGCCGATCTCGACCAGGACGGGGCCAGTTTTTGCAGCGCGGCGCCCGCCATTTTCATCGCTGTCATTTCCGCTTAAAATACCTGCGGATGGGCAAAAAGCGCCGAAAAATTGGCCACGCTCACCTGAAGAGGGGAGAACAATGTTGCATGCTCTGATTGCCGACGCACAGACGAGGCTCGACGAAGCGCGTCGCCAGCTACGCCTCGCCGCCATCAACTTCGAGGTTCCCGACGACGAGTTGCTGGCGCTGCGCGCCGACGCCCGGAAAATCTATGACGAGCTCGCGGCGCTCGATCGTAAGAAGTTGAAAAAAGGTCTGCTCGGCTTGTTCAAATTCTGGTGAGCCGCCTGCGCTGACGATTTGCGTCTTGCTTCCGGAGCCGCCGCGCCCTCCATATCAGCGCATGAGGGCGCGGCGTGCGCCGCCCGCTTTCAGGTGAGGAAGCAAGATGATCAGCCCGGACACCCCTCCCGGAACGGAGGTCGTCTGCGTCGAAGCCCGGCCCGGACGCTATGGCGACGGCGGCCTGCGGCGTGGCGCTATTTACACGGTCGAGCGCATCGCGCCGGCGATCGACGGCGGCTATGTCGTGGTCCTGGGCGAAATCCCGCCCTGGCAGACCTATACGCCGCCCTGGGGACTCGTGGGGATCGGCTTCGAGCTGCGGCGGTTCCGTTATCTCGACATTCCCAGCTCTCTGACGGAGCTTCTCGAGCACGCCCCGCGCGAAACCGAGGCGGTGTAAAGACTATTCGATCGGCGGAGCCTCGGGCAGCAAAGGGGCCGCGGCGCCCGAGCGGCGAATGAAGGCTTGGGGATCGGGCGCGAGGCGCAGCTCGTCCCACCCGCCGGCGAGATCGAAAGCGATCTGCAGGCCCTTATCGCGCGGCTTGCCGGCGGCGTCGGCCTCCTGGGCGGCGGCTTTCAGCGCCAGAATGCGCTCCGCGAGATTGGCGCTCCCTTCGAAGCGCAAGGCGAAACCGGGCCCATGGGCCTCGCCCTCGCTCAGCGCGCCGACGCCGTTTTCGATGAGGAGACTCAGGCGCGCATTCTGAAGCGCCGAGCTGCCCGAGCGGGCGGCCTGAGCGCTGGAGAGCGGGCGCTTCTCGAAGCGGCGAAGCGCGCGTTCGAAATCCACGCCGGTGATTTCGCCGTCGCTCAAGGCGGCCGAAAACCTGCCGTTCAGACTGTGCATCATGTCGGCGACGGCGGCGCCCGAGGCGTCGAGCGCGAGCGAGGAATCGAGCGCGCCGCCGAGCGTCTGCGTGCCGAGCGCGTCCCAGAGCAGGGCGCGGGCGTCGACGCCGGCGGTCTGCGCCGAGGCGTGCACGGTCAGCGCGCCGTCGGCCGGCTTGAAGGTGGCGTGCGCCTTCAGCGCGCCCCGATAGGCCTGGGCCTCCGCCAGCGAGAGGTCGAGCACGCCGTCGCGTAGCGCAAGGAAGATGCGGGCTTCGTCGATCGTGAGCCGACCAAGCCGGGCGTGGCGGGCGGTGACGTCGAGGTCGACGTCGACCCCGGAAAGATTGGGCGGATCGAGCGGCTCGCGGCTCCATTGCCCATCGGGCCCGAGCAGAGGCGGGGCATCGGCGAGCATCGGCTTCAGCGCCACGAAATCGCTTTTCAAGGCGGCCGTCAGGCGGGGCTTGCCGTCGTCGTCGCGTAAGGTGAGGTCGCCCTCGAACGCATTGCCGTCGACCTGGACCTGCAGATCTTTGAGCGCGGCTTCTCGCGCCGTGATCACGGCCTGGGCGGAAAGCCGCGCATCGCCGAAGGGGCCGGGCAGGGGCGCATCGAGATCGAAGAGAGTGAGCGCCTGTCGCACCGAGGCGGCCGAACCGGCGACGCGCCCCGCGTAACGCGCATTGGCGCTCGCTTCCGCCACGCCTTGCGCCTCGAGCTTCAGGCTTTCGCCATCGAGCCGGGCGGTGACGACCGAAGGATCGCCGCGCAGGAGCATGCCCGGCCGCGCGACCCAGAGAATGAGCTGCAGACGCTCGCCGCGCCAATCGAAGGCGCTGGTCAGCGCCGCCGGCTCGCCGATCTTGCGCCAGTCGAGCGTCGCCGACACGCGATCCGCGGCGTAGTCTTTTCCGTTTCGTCTCAACCTCAGCGAGCCGTCGACGAGGTTGAGGACGCCGAGCCGGAAATTATCGGCCTTCTGCGCGGCGGGGCTCGCCGGCTGGGTGGCGGCGGCGCGCGCGGCGGCGCCGGGCGCGTCGATCGGCTTTTGATCGAGATCGACCTTGATGCGCGGGCGTATCAGGGTGATCGAATCGACGTCGAGCCGGCCGGAGAGAAGCGGCAACAGCTTCAGCCCGCCGAAAAGCTCTTCCGCCTGGATGACGAGGGCGCCGTTGTGATCGGCGAAGGCGACCCCTTCGATCGACACGCTGGGGCGGGGCGCCAGCAGGAGGCGCGGCTTGCCATGCGCCTGGATGTAGAGGCCCGTCGCGTCCTGGAGCTGTGCGGCGATGGCGGATTGCGCGGCTGTCGAGGAATAGAGCCAGGGAGCGACGGCGACCGCAGCGCCGCAGACGCCGAGAAGCGCCGTCAGCGCGCCGATCAGCAGGTTGCGCTTGTTCGCGGTAACCCACGCAAACCTGCCTCGCGCGCTGGGCGCCTGCTTGGGATCGCCTTCCGCATCCGACGACAAGCTCATCTCTCCTTGGCTTTCATTTGTTCTCGCGGGCAAGCGCGGCGATAAAGTGGCGGGAACGAAATATGGCTCCCTGTGTCACACATCCTGGGGCCCGTCATGGCCGGGCTTGTCCCGGCCACCCACGCCGAGGGGCAAGGCTAACAAGACGCGTATTACTGCGGATGAAGATCCTGCAGGGCTTTGGAGGCTCAAGGCCCCGTTCCTTTCGTCGTTGCGAATGTTCCAATTGCTCTCCGGCATTGGCTGATGTTGCGCGGCGTGGATGGCCGGGACAAGCCCGGCCATGACGCATGCGCCGGCACGCGACGCGGGGGAGGGTTCGGCAGGCGTCGTTAGCCGCTTCGCGCGAGAGCGAGCTGCTCGCGCAACGTCCGGAGGATCTCTTCGACATAAAAAGGCTTCTCGATAATGGGCCGAAGCAGATAGCTTTCGGGAAGCCCGGCCCGCCCGCAACCTGTCGTAAAGACAAAAGGAATTTGGCGCGCGGAAATTGCGTCGGCGACCGGATCGATCCTGTCCGATCCAATATTCACGTCGAGAAGCGCGATGTCGAAGGCGGCGGTTCGCGCGAGCAGCAATGCCTGGGACAAAGTGCGGGCCGAGCCGGCGACGACAAGGCCGAAATCCGTCAGCGTTTCTTCCAGAGCGAGCGAGATATAGGGATCATCTTCGACAATCAGCACCCGGCGTCCGAGCAGGGGGTCGCTCGGCCGTTGCGGCGCATCGCTCGATGCGCCGCCGGGTCTGGGGTGTGGCGCGTCCGAGACAGACATAAGCAAGGATCGTGCGGCCGTTCATCGCACGAGTCCAGCGCTCGCCTCAAAAGCTTGTCGACTGTTGCAATTCAGTCGCAGTCGGCGCGGCTGATTCTCCTCGCGCCCCACAACGCCAGCGCAAGCCAGGCGATGATGGTCAGCGAACCGCCGGTCGGCGCGGCAAAAGGAAAAAGCTTCCCGCCGAGATAGACGCGCGCGGCGAGGTCTGCGGAAAACAGCGTCACGCCGGCCTGCAGGGCAAAAGCGGCGCTCGTCAAAAGGCCGGGAAAAAGCGGCTTGTTGCGCGCCAGCGCCGAGAGCCCCAATCCGGCGCCGGCGTGGATCATCAGGAACTGGCTCGCCGTCGCGAGCAAAGGATTGGCGTCGACATGCGCGGCCGCCGCGGCGAGAGACACGCCGGCCGCGCCCTGCAGCGCCGCGATGGTTGCAATGATCGCGCCTTTATTCACGCGGGTTCTCCTCTCGGCGCTCAATAGGCGTTTTCAGCCTTGAGGAGCGCGAATGGCGTCATCGCCAGAATATAGACGTCGAGCAGAATGGACCAGTTTTCGATGTAATAGAGGTCGCATTCGACCCGCTTTTGAATCTTTTCGGGCGTGTCCGTTTCGCCGCGCCATCCGTTGATCTGCGCCCAGCCGGTGATGCCGGGCTTGACGCGATGGCGGGCGAAATAGCCGTCGACGACCTCTTCATAGACGTGCTCGGCGGCGCGCGCGATGATCGCATGCGGACGCGGGCCGACAAGCGATAGATTGCCCTTGAACACCACATTGAAGAGCTGCGGCAGTTCGTCGAGCGAGGTCTTGCGGATAAAGCGGCCAACGCGCGTAACGCGCGGATCGTTGCGGGTCACTTGTTTCGCCGCAGAGTGGTCGAGCTTGTCGACATACATCGAGCGAAACTTGTAGACCTCGATATTCTCGTTGTTGAAGCCGTGGCGCAGTTGCCTGAATAGGATCGGTCCGGGCGAGTCGAGCTTTACCGCGATGGCGATGAGCGCCATGATCGGCGCGGCGAGGATCAGGCACATCGCGCCGACGACCCTGTCGAAGATATTCTTGAGGACGACGTCCCAATCCGCGATCGGCTTGTCGAAAATATCGATCACCGGAACATTGCCGATATAGGAATAAGAACGCGGACGGAAGCGCAGCTTGTTGGTGTGCGCCGCCAGCCTTATGTCGATCGGCAGCACCCAGAGCTTGCGCAGCATCTCCAGAATGCGTTCCTCGGCCGTGATCGGCAAAGTGAAGATGATGAGGTCGATGCGCGTATGACGCGCGAAGTCAACGAGATCAGCGACGGCGCCGAGCTTGGGATAGCCGGCGACGACATCGGGCGAGCGCGCGTCGGCGCGGTCGTCGAAAAGGCCGAGAATGCGCAGATCGCCGCTTTCCTGCGCCGCAAGCTCCCGCAGGACCGGATCGGCCAGTTCGCCGCCGCCAACGATCACGGTGCGGCGCTCGAGCTTGCCCTGGCGGGTGAGGACGCGGACAATGACGGAAAGCGCCAGCCGCTCGCCGGCAAGCAGCGCGAGACCGAGCGCATACCAGCCGAGGAGCCAGACGCGCGAGAAAGAATCGTCGAGCTTGAAGAAGAACAGGACGACAAGGGCGAAGATGAAGACGAGCGACCAGGCGGCGGCGGCCTTCATCCCGTCGCGGATCGGCGCGCGGAAGGACGCCGTCGAGTAAAGCCCCAAAGACTGCATGGCCGCGACCGCCACCAGCGCCATCGCCGGCATCACCAGATAATAGTCGAGCGACCTTCCCCAGTTCGGCGCGACATGCAGCTCGTGGACCAGAACGCCGGCGGCAAGAAGCACGACGAGCTCGATGAGCCGCACGCTCCCGGCGAGCACAATCGGCGAATAGGCCTTTCCGGGCGTGCTGTTGCTGGCGATTTCCGCCAGCGTCGGGCTCAACGAGGCTTTCTCGCTCGTCTCCTTGTCGGCGCGGTCTTTATCATGAGGCCCGCCCTTCATGTCGCCGGCGGCAAAAGCGCCCATTTCTTTCTCTCCAAATTTAAAAAACGCCGCCAGGTGAGGCGCGCATGCGCGCAGACGCGAGCGCGTCGCGATACCCGCGCAGCACGCCTTCATTCATGGAGGCGACAGTGAAGCGCGCGCGAATGACATCCGCCATGCGTTGGGCGAGCGCCGCGCGCGCCTCGGGCGGCGTCTCCAGCATCTCGCGCATGGCGGCTGCGAGCGCAGGCGCATCATGCGGCGGAACGAGGCGATGCGCCTCTTCCCCATAGATTTCCGGCACGCCCCCGACATTGGTCGCGACGACAGGGATTCTTGCCGCGATGGCCTCCAGGACGATGTAGGGCAGAGACTCGGCGCGGCTGGGGACAATAAGAATGCGGCCGCAACGCAGCGCGTCGCGCGTGGGCATGCGCGGGAGGAAGCGGACGCGGGGCGTGAGGCCGAGGCGATCGGACAAATCGCGAAAGGCGGCTTCGTCCGGTCCGGAGCCGACGAGCGCGAGGCTGAGATGGTCGGGCAGAGCGCGAAAGGCGTGAAGCAATTCCTCCACGCCCTTGGCCGCCCGAATTTCGCCGACGAACAGAAAATCCGCGGCGTCAGGCGCGGGAAGCGCCGGCTCGAATTCGCTCGGCGCGAGACCGTTGTGGACGACGGGCGTCAGCGCGCGCGGCGGCTCGACCGCTTCATGGAAGCGCCGCCGCGCAAAATCGCTCTCGAATGGCATCAGATCCGTCACGCGGCCCATTATGCGCTCGGCGGTAAAGAAAACTTGTCCGGAAAGCGTGCTCGTGCGGAAATGTAGGCTTCCGCCATGCGGCGTGTAAACGCGCGCCAGCGGTCGCGCCGGCTTGGGAAACAGGGGCGCCAAGGCCGGAAGGCGCGCATAGAGCCCGCCTTTGGCGCCGTGCCCGTGAACGATGTCCGGCGACAGGCTTTGGATCAGGCAGGCAATCCGCCAGCCCGCCACGAGATCGCCGGGGTGGGGCAGGCGCCGCATCGGAAAGCGGCTTATTCCAAGCGCAAGATGGGGCGAAAGCTCGGCGAGCGCGCGCGCCGCAGCCTCGCCGCCGGTCAGAGAATCCGCGACAACGCCCACGCTATGGCCGTCCTGCGCCTGCGCGCGCGCGAGGTCGGCGACATGCCTGAACAGGCCGCCGACCGGCGCGCGCATTACATGCAGAACGCGCAGCGCCTCATGTCCATCCATATTGTTTCGCAAGGGGCCACAACCGCCCTTTCGGTTAGAAAATTCGTTCTTTGACAGTGATTGTATCGCCGGGCCTGACCGGCGTATCGAGCGGCACGCGGCCGGTGACGGGATAGCCGTCGATCATGCGCGTGATGTCCACGCCGCCTTGATAGCCGCGCGGGCTGAAGCCGCCAGCGATGGCGACGGCCGTGCGTGCGGTCATGCCCTCGAGGAAGGGATATTGGCCGGCGGTAGTCACTTCCCCGAGCACGAAGAAGGGCCGGAAAGCTTCGACCTCGACGGAAACGCGCGGCTCGCGGATGAAGCCGTTGCGCAGCCGGGCGGCGATTTCGCGCTCGACGTCGGGCACGGTGCGGCCCTGCACGGGCACGGACCCGATGAGCGGCATGGCGATGCGCCCCGCGCCATCGACCGAATAGCTGTTTGAAAGCGAGTCCTGGCCGAAAACGATCACCCGCAACCTGTCGCCGGCGGCGAGGGTGTAGGGGGCGTCGGCGGTGGCGACGAGGAGCTCCCCCCGATAAGTGCCAGGCGCCGCGCAGGACGACAGAAAAGCGCTCGTCATCATTGCCATCGCCAAGGCAAGCGTCTTGCGGGCGACCCTCTTCGAGGCGAGTATCTTCGCCATTTCGGTTCCGTGCCTTGTAAACAAATCAAAAGACCGCCGCAGGGCGACGGCTTCCTTTTATTGCTTCATGGTTAACAAACTTTGACCTGGCCGGCCGGGCGCGGCTTAACCCCGCCTCAACCATAATTTCGTATGACCTCAACGCTTCATCTTCGGAGTAAGCCATGCGTTCGGGCGTTCCATCAGAAACAGAGGCCACGACAGGCGAGATCGATCTGTCCGGAATCGGCCGCGCGCTCGCCAGAAAAAGGTGGTGGGTGATCGGCCCGACGCTCGTGGCGTTCGTCGGCGCGTTCGCCTTCGTCAATCTCGTGAAGCCGCGCTACACGTCGGACGCCAAGCTCCTTCTTGAAAATCAGGACAGTTTTTTTACGCGCGTCGACAAGGGCGAGCGCGTCGCCGCCTCCGAGCCCGACGCCGAAGATGTGCAGAGCCAGATTCAGCTCCTCACCTCGCGCGACCTTGCGCGCCGCGTGATCAAGCAGCTCGGCCTGCAGGGAAATCAGGAGTTCGATCCGCTCGCCAATGGCGTGGGGGCGCTCACGCGCGTGATGGTTTTGCTCGGCATCGTGCGCGATCCCACGCGCATGTCGCCCGAGGACCGCATTTTGGAAAAATTCGGCGAAAAGCTCGCCGTGCTCTCGCCGACCAAGACGCGCGTTCTTTCCATCGAATTCTCGTCTCGCGACCCCGACCTCGCCGCGCGCGGCGCCAACGCCGTCGCCGACGCCTATATAGAAATGCAGCAGGAAGCGAAGCGCGATCTGGCGCGCTCGGCCGCGCAGTCGCTGGCCACGCTCGTCTCCGATCTTCATACGCGCGTCGCCGAGGCCGAGGCCAAAGTCGAGGATTATCGCGCCAAAACCGGTCTTCTCGTCGGCTCGAACAATACGGTCATTCCGACGCAGCAGCTCGGCGAGCTGAACAATCAGCTTTCCATCGCGCGCGGCGCGCAGGCGGATGCGCAGGCGAAGGCCAATCTTCTGCGCGACATGCTGCGGCAGAACCGCATCGGCGAGATTCCGGACGTCGCCAATAATGAAGTCATGCGCCGTATCTTCGAGCAGCGGGTCGCCTTGCGCGCACAGCTTGCGCTGGAGTCGCGCACGCTGCTGCCACAGCATCCGCGCATCAAGGAGCTGAACGCGCAGCTCTCCGATCTCGATATGCAATGGCGCGCCGCCGCAGAGCGCACGGCGCACACGCTCGAAAACGACGCCCGCATCGCCTCGGCGCGCGTCGAAAATCTTACCCGCGCCCTCGAAGATCAAAAGCGCGTCGCCGGCGCCGCCGGCTCGGAGGAAGTGAAGCTGCGCGATCTCGAGCGCGGCGCGCGGCTCCTCAAAGATCAGCTCGAAGCCGAGACGGCGAAATATCAAGAGGCAGTGGCGCGAGAGCGCGTGAAGGCGACGCCCGCCGACGCCCGCATTATCCAGCGCGCGCTGGCGCCGCAGATTCCTTCCTTCCCGAAGAAAATTCCGATCACGGCTTTTGCAACGCTGGCCGCTTTCATTCTTTCCGCGGGCGCGGTCGTCGCCGGGGAATTGCTCAGCGGACGCGCGCGCATGTCGTCGCGAGATTTGGCGGAAGAGGACGCGCCGGAAACGCCGCCTCCGGCGTCGCCGGCGCCGGCCGGCCCGGCTCCTGCCGGCGGACCTGCGCCCGCCAAGACAATCGACACAGGCTGGCGGAGAAGCGACGCCGACGCCTTGCGCCGGATCGAGAGCGCGCGCGCCGTCAGCTCCTGCGTGAAGGTGCTGGTGACGCCTTGCGAGACAGGCGGCAAGCCGATCGAGACGGCGATTGCTTTGGGTCGCAGCCTCGCGCGGCGCGGACGTACGCTGCTCGTCGCGGCCGACGCCGGCGTCCGCAGCCTGGACGCGCTCGTGCATTCGCCGGGGCGCACGCCGAAAGGTCTGTCGGATCTGTTGACGGGCGGGGCGGATTTCGCCGAGGCGATCCACCGCGACATCGGCTCGCGTCTCCATGTGATGCCGGGCGGCGTCGCGGAGGGCGCGGAGCGGGACGACCTTTCGCTCGTTGTCGCGGCGGTCGCGCATACTTACGACTTTGTGGTGTTCGCAGCGTCGGCGACGCAAGCGCTCGACCTCGCCTGGCATGTCGATCTCGCCTTCGTGCTCGGCGGGGACGCTACTGCGGAAGCCCTGCGCGCCACGCTCGCGGAAGAGGGCGCCGATGCGCATCTTCTCGAAGACGCTGCGAGCGTGGATGAACTCGCCGCCTGATATTATTGGAGCGGCGACGCGCGCGCGTGGCGGCGGGCAGGTCAGTCTCCCGACAGGCTGAGCGGCTAAGAGCGATCATCGGCATCATTTTTGGCGGGGACGCTGGTGCAAGACGCTCAATCGCTCGATCATTCGACTGCCCCCAACGTCGCCGAGACGCTCCGTCTGCTGGTGGAAACCGAGATCAAGCGCATATTCGGGATGGGCCTGTTTCCTTGCGACGGCGCCAATCTCGACGCGGTCGCGCCGCTCGCTGCGGGAGTCGACACGGCCATCTTCGTCTCCCAGCATCTTCCCGAGGCGGCGAAATTCCCCAATGCCGGCGCTTTGCTCGACGAGGCGATGCGCCGCCGCGAAGTCGATGGCCTGATCCTCGAATTTGGCGTCTTCTCCGGCCGGACCATCAACCGTCTTGCCGCTCAGACATCGCAGCAGATATTCGGTTTCGACAGTTTCGAAGGGTTGCCGGAAGACTGGCGGCCCGATGTCGGCAAGGGAGCCTTTCGCGCGGGGCTTCCGAGCGTCGCGCCCAACGTCGAATTGGTCGTCGGCTGGTTCAACGAGACGTTGCCGGAATTCCTCGAGCGGCATGAAGGGCCCGCGTCGCTTATTCACGTCGACTGCGATCTCTATTCGTCGAGCAAGACTGTCTTCGATTGCTGCAAGGAGCGAATTGTAGCCGGGACCATTTTGGTCTTCGACGAGTTCTTCAACTATGTCGGCTGGCGCCGACATGAATATCTCGCCTTCATGGAGTTCGTCGAGGCAATGGGCGTGCGCTACGAATATATTGGCTACGTCCCTGCGCACCAGCAGGTCGCTGTGCGGATCGTATCGGTGGGCGAGCGGACCGATTGACGTGACCGAGTTGGAAGCGGCGAAAGCCAAGGCCGCTGCGGCCTATAATGCTGCGGCCGATTATTTCGACCATCCCGTCAGCTCTTTCTGGCATCGCTTCGGGCGACGCACAGTCGAGCGTCTCGGCTTGCAGGCGGGCGAAACCGTCCTCGACGTTTGCTGCGGGAGCGGCGGCTCTGCGCTGCCCGCCGCTGAAGCCGTTGGTCCGCATGGCAAGGTCGTCGCGGTCGATCTTGCCGAGCGCCTCGTCGCCTTGGGGAAAACGAAGGCGCGTGAGAAAGGCCTCGGCAATATCGAATTCGAGGCGGCGGACATGCTGTCGCTTGGCTACCCGGATGCAAGCTTCGACGTCGTCGTCTGCGTGTTCGGGATTTTCTTCGTTCCCGACATGGTCGCGGCCACGAGAGAATTGTGGCGCATGGTGCGCCCAAACGGACGGCTGGCCATCACCACCTGGGGGCCGGAACTATTCGAGCCCGCCAACGCAGCCTTCTGGGAGGCGATCCGCGACGAGCGTCCCGATCTTCTGAGGGGCTTCAATCCGTGGGAGCGGATTTCGACGCCGGCAGGCCTGCGCGAGATGCTTTTTGAAGCCGGGATCGCCGAGGCGGAGATTGTCGCGGAAGCGGGGAGCCATCCGATCCGCTCTCCCGAAGATTGGTGGCTGATCGCCATGGGAAGCGGCTATCGCGGAACCCTCGCCCAGCTCGACGCCGCAACATTGGCTCGGGTGCGTGAGAGAAATCTGGCGCTTCTGGAGCGATGCGAGGCAATCACGACGAACGTGCTATACAGTGTCGCTGTCAGGTAAGTCATACCATTTCCGTTTGAACTGCTCGCATCGGGCGCGTGTCATTCCCGGCGGGCTGAAAACCCGACCGGGAATCCAGAGTCACAACAGCGCTGGTTTACTCAGAGCCCGTCATTGCGAGCGAAGCCAAGCAATCCAGGGCGGCGACGCGGCCCTGGCTTGCTTCGTCGGCTCCGCCTCCTCGCAATGACGGCGATTTCCTGTGTGTCCAAACGGCGCGAGCGTCTGAATGGCGCCGAACAAATCAAGCGGATCTCGTATCATCCGTCATTGCGAGGAGCGCAAGCGACGAAGCAATCCAGGGCCACATCACGGCTCTGGATTGCTTCGCTGCGCTCGCAATGGCGGGCTCGCGCTTAGGACAGCAAGCTGCGTGCTCTGCGGTAGAGGCGCGTCAGCTCGGGGTTCTGTTTGATGTATCGTTTGAGGCCGAGAAATGCCGAGAACAGCGGCGCCGCGAGGGCGCCTTTCGTCGTCAGCGAAATGACCTCGTCGCAAAGCGCGATCGTTTCGTCGCAGACGGCGTTTTTGTAGCGCGCCTCGCCCGCGCCGAGATCAAAATGCGTCATGCCGCGCGCGACGAGATTGCGCATCAGCGCATGCAACAGCAGCTCTCCGGGCGACGAGCGCGCGATGTCGTCGTCCATGTCGAATGAATTGAGCATGGCGGAGAAACGGCCGCGGCGCACGAGGCCGGCATAGGTCGCGACAATGCGCTCGCCGACGCTCAACGCATGCAGCTCGATGGCGCCTTCGCCGTCGCCGGAGGACAGGCGTTCGAGCAACGCGCGCACGCGCGCCATATCGAGAGCGCCTTCTGCGCCAATGTCGGAAAAGCGCGCGGATTTTTGCGCGATCAGCGCATCGATGATTTTCTCGGCGCGTGGTCCCGTTGCACAATGCTCGTAGGAGAGCGCGCCGCGCTCCGCGAGACGGGCTTCCTTCTTTCGTAGTTTCTTGCGCGTATCTTTCGAAAGGCGCGCCGCCAGTTCGTCGACTGTCACGGGAAGCGCGGCGCCATAGGCGAAGCTGGCGCTGTCCCTGGCCGTCTGAAAGGCGAGCGGATTATCCAGACCCTCGAAGCGTCGCGGTTGATTGCGCAGATAGATCAGATCCGGCCGAATTGGCGCCCGCTGCGCGGAGTCGAGAAGCAATCCGCGCAGGTCCGCCTCGGTGAAGCCGGCGGCTGGGTCCAACAGCGGCAGATTGAAATTGCATTCGCGCCCGCCGAGGAAAAGAGCAATGTCGAGCCCCGCATGGCGCTCGATGCACAAAGGCAGCAGCGCCAGCGGGCGCCCGGCCGCGTTGCGCGCGACGATGAGCAACGGGCGCGCGCCATCCGCCCGGCCCATTGTCTCGTGCCAGGCGGAGAGGAAGCGATAGGATTGATAGGGGCTGACGACCGCTTTTTCGGCAAGCTCGGCCCAATCCCCGCGTGCGTCCTCGAAAGTGACGAAGACGTCGATGCTCATGGAGCCGGCGGCGCTTACGCGCCGATTTTCGCGCGCTGATCGAATGGTCTCCAACCCCGTAACGATGCGTCTCATGAAACTCGCAGCCGAAAGGTTCGCCAGTGCGATAATCGCCGCAAGGCGCATAATAGATCGTTAGAACCTTGGCCCTAAAGCTATGAAGGCTTTCTTATGTGGGTTGAGGGATTCATGGCGAGCTGGCGCGAGCTTGCGATCGAAGCCGGGATGCAGCTTTTCAAGGCCAGTGGCGCGCATCGGCTCGCCGCCCCCTTCACCAGCGGCCTCGGCGCGATACTGATGTTTCATCGCGTGCGGCCCGAGCGGGGAGAGGCTTTCGCGCCCAACGCCGGCCTCGAGATCACGCCGCAATTCCTCGACGCCACGCTGACCCATCTCGCCGCGCGGGGCTATGATATTCTTTCGCTCGACGCCGCTCTCGACGTGCTGCGCGCGCACGCGGCTCCAAAGCGTCCCTTTGTCGTTCTCACTTTCGACGACGGCTATCGCGATCTCGTCGAGCACGCCCTGCCGGTGCTGGAGCGTCATCGCGCGCCCTTCACCGCTTATGTGACGTCGGCTTTCGCCGATCAAACGGCGCGGCTCTGGTGGCTCGAGATGGAAGAAGCCCTGCGCCGGCAGTCGCGCGTCGATATTGTCGTCGAGGGTCGGCGGATCGCGCGCAACTGCGCGACGGCGCAGGAAAAGCGCGACGCTTTCGGCGACATTTATTGGGCGATCCGCGACGGCGGCGAGGCGCAGCTCCTCGACGTCGTTGCTCGGCTCGCGGCGGCGGCGGGCCTCGACTCTCATGCCCTCACCGCCGAAACCTGTCTCGATTGGCCCGAGATCGCCGCGCTGGCGCGTCATGAGCTTGCGACGATCGGGGCGCATTCGGTCACGCATGCGCGTCTCGCCAAGCTCGACGCCGCCGATGCGCGGCGCGAGATGGCGGAAAGCCGTGACGCCATCGCGCACCATACGGGCATTGCGCCCAAGCATTTCTGCTACCCGGTCGGCGATCCCACTTCGGCCGGCGCGCGCGAATTCGCGCTTGCAGCGGAGCTTGGCTTCGACAGCGCCGTCACCACGCGGCCGGGAATGATCTTTCCCGAGCATCGCGACTATTTGCACGCGCTGCCGCGTCTCTCGGTCAACGGCAAGCATCAAAGCCTCGCTGCGCTCGACATATTGCTGAGCGGCGCGCCTTTCGCGGTGATGAACCGCGGCCGGCGCGTCACGGCATAGCGGGGGAGGGGGCCATCAGCTTCGACCCGTTCAACGCGCCCTGGCGGGAGATCGAGAAGGGCGAGAGCCGCGGCATGCTGGTGCCGGCGCTGACTGTGGCGCTGGCGGTGGTTTGCCTGACGCTGCTCGGCGTCCTTGCGCTCTATACCAGCCAGCCGGGCGAGATGGCGACGCTGCCGGCGAATGAGGAAGCGCTGCGGCGTTATGCCGAGCAGGGCTATTTTCCGCTGATGGCGGCCGCGAATGCGGCGGAGCGGCGCGCTTTGGCGACGCTCGCCGGGCTTCAAACCTTCGGCGGGTTTTTCGCCATGCTGATGTCCTTCGTCTATGGCTGCCGGCGCGGTTACGCCAATCCCCGGCCGCGCGGCTGGTCCAACGCCTTTTGGGCCTCGGCCGTCGCCGGTCTCGCCTTGGCGACGTGGATCTTTCCCGAAGTCTCCGCGCAAAAGCTCGATTATCTGCTCACATCTCTTGCAGCGAATGGGCGGAGCGCTCAGCTATCGCCCGTCATCGTGCTTCTCGAGCGCGGCGGCGGCGTGGCCATGCTCGTCGCGTTCTTCCTTTTGCTTGGCCATGACCTCGGTTACCGGCTGCGAGAGGCTCTGGAAGACTTCGGCCTCGTCGAGGCGCATGAGGCGGCTCGGCGCGCGCCGTCGTCCAAGCCGGACCCGTCGGCGCATAGCCGGCGCCGCGACAGCGCGGGCGGGCCGGAGACCGAGACCAACTTCGGCGCGCGCGAGGCGCCGTCGCCGCCGCCGAGCGCCCCCTCGAATGCGGAGGCCAAGGCCCGCCTTATTCTCGGCGTGGGCTCCAACGCCTCCAAACGCGAAATCGAGCGCGCCTATCGCGCGCAAATGAAACGCGCCCACCCGGATCACGGCGGCTCGGTGGAGCGCGCCTCGGCGCTCAACGCCGCCAGGGACGTGCTGCTCGGGCGTTGACGGCGCGCCGGGGGCCACGGACCGCGCGCCTTCGGGCGCGCTTTAAGGAAATGCGAACCTGAAGGCTCGCGATCCGCCCGGCGCGAGGTTGCGCGCCTACATCTTCAACTGGGACGGCTTCAGCTTGTCGGAAATCTCCCCGCTCAAATTGACGTCATAGGCGTCGACATCCAAGATCGGCGCCCCGTCAGCGACGTTCAACTTGCTGAGATCGACCCAGAACAGGTTCGCGCTCTTTGTCGACTGGAAGAAGTAGACCTTATTCGAGAGGTCGGCGAGCGAGGCCCAAAGCGTCGGCCATGTATCCGAAGAGTCGCCGCCCGACGTGTCATGCGCGCCGAAGGGCACCGCGACATTTCGGATGACGCTGTAGGCGCCTGCCACGGCTTCACGCAGCGACGCGGGCTTGGGGAGCGTCTTGAGATAGCTCGAGGCGCGGACAAAGCGGCTCTTCGGGTCGATGTCCCCCGGCATGGGTAGCTTCCCGCCGAACAACTTGTATCGCAGCAGGTTTTTCCGCTGGATGGAGAACGCGGGCTCGTTGGTCATAACCAGAGTTTCCGGCCCGCGATTGATGGTCAGTTTTCCATTCACAAACTCGAATATGGCGGAGTCGCCCTTGGCGTCGGCGATAGACAGGTGCAAGGGCCACTCCCGTCCTTCCGCGACGAGCGAGACGATCTGGAGCTGCTTCATCGCCTCGACGGCCTCCTCGACAGAAGCGAAGTTGTCGAGAATATATTGCGCCCAGGCGGCATTGGTCAGCCCGGGACGGCCGTCGCGCTTTTCATATTTCGTGTCGTGCAGATACAACAGATTCGCGCTCAAACCCTTTTCATTCAGCCCATCACTCACGGCGAGATCGAGCGCCGTGGCGCCTACGCTGGCATATTTTGATTTCCACGACAGCATGTTCGGCATGCCGGCCGGTCCGCCATGCGATGCGCCGCGAGGGAAAACGGCGATCCGCGCCTTGTCGCTCATGTAAAGGTCCATTGTCCGCGCGACGACATTGGCCTGATCCGTGTTCCATAAAATTCGGGAACAGGCGAAAGCGCTCGACGTCAGCAGGCTTGTGGCGAGGACCGCGGCGACAACGGTTGCTCTGGACGGCATGAGTATCGGCCTCCTTTGTGCGTGACGAGACGAAGAAAACGCCCGCGACACTATCTTTGGAGCCGTTCCACGCCGTGGAGGTCGGGCCGACGTCCAGGCGCATTTATCGGCGTTTCCAGCTCAATAGTTGCGAAGAAGCTTCAATTTTTTCTGAATCACCGTTCAGTGAACAAACGCAAAGCATTGTTCAGGCTGAGGCGGTCAGACATCGGCTATGCCGTAAGCAACTCCGCTCTGGCAAAGCTGGCGCGAAACGCTTATTTTTGACGTAAATCACAAAAACCCGGAGTGGACAGAATGAGCGCCATGGGCGTTGTAATTTGTTTGGCCATCGCGCTATCGGCGGCGTTGGGCGTCTATCTGCGTAAGCGGCAGACCGACAATGTCGCGGCAAACCGCGAGGCCGTGCCTGCCGATTTCGCCCGTGACGTCCCGCTCGACGAACATCGCCGCGCCGCCGACTACACCATCGCCCGCACCCGTTTCGCGATGGGCGAGACGCTCTACGACGCCGCGGTCTCCATCCTGTGGCTCGCTCTCTGGATGGCGCCGCTCTATGCGCTCGTGTCGCAGTTTCTCGCGCCGGGCCTGACGCGCAGCGTCGTCTTCGTGCTCGCGGTCGCGGCGTTCGGGCATCTTCTGGAGCTGCCGTTTTCGCTCACCAACGCCTTTTGGCTGGAGGAGCGGTTCGGCTTCAATCGCCTGACGCTGAAGACCTTCATTCTCGACGAAGCAAAGGCGGCCTTGCTCGGCGCCGCGATCGGGACGCCGCTGCTTTACGGCATGTTCTGGCTGCTCGGCGCCTTGCCCGACACCTGGTGGCTTGTCGCCTATGTCGCCTTCATGTCGCTCACCGTCGCCATGACCGTGATCTATCCGACCTTCATCGCGCCGCTCTTCAACAAATTCACGCCGATGGAGGAGGGGACGTTGAAGGCCCGCATGGAGGCGCTGCTCGCCAAATGCGGCTTCGAATCCAACGGCCTTTATGTGATGGACGCCTCCAAGCGCTCGGCGCATGGCAACGCTTATTTCACGGGCTTCGGCAAAGCCAAGCGCATCGTCTTCTTCGACACGCTGTTGGAGAAACACTCCGTCGACGAGATCGAGTCGATCCTTGCGCATGAGCTCGGCCATTTCAAATTCGGCCATGTGCGCGGGATGATCCTGCAGGCGGCGATCATCGCCTTCATCGGCTTTGCCGCGCTCTATTGGGCATTCGGCAATCAGACCTTCGCGGGCTGGTTCGGCCTGCCCAATGATCCCGGGGTCGTGCTCATTGCGCTGCTGCTCGCCAAGGAGCCGCTCTCGCATCTGCTGCGTCCCTTGCTCGCCTGGCGCTCGCGTAAGAATGAGTTCGAGGCCGATGATTTCGCGCGCCAGATCGTTGGCAAGGAGCCGATGATCTCGGCCTTGACGCGTCTGACGCGCGATAATCTGTCGACGCTGACGCCCGACCCGCTCTATGCGACGTTCTACTTCTCGCATCCGCCCGTGCCGGTGCGCGTCGCGCAGCTTCGATCGGCGGGCTGAAAAAGCCCGCGAGCCGGGGCCTGCGGCGGCAGGCGTAACAATTCGACGCGCGCTCTCGCCTCGGCAGGCTTGGCCACTATCTGTTCGCCTCATCGGAGGCGAGAGAGATGAGCATCGAGACGGCGCTGGGCGCGCGGCTGTCGCCGATGGCAAGGCGGCGAAACCCTTGGGCCGCTTACGGCGTCGCGCTGGCGGCGGTCATGATTGCCGCCTGGATTCGCTGGTCGGCTGCCGGCGCGCTTGGGGCAGGCGTTCACTTCATTACGTTTCTGCCGGCGGTGTTGATCGCCGCGGTCGTCGGCGGATTCTGGGTCGGGCTTTTTGCGATGGCGGCCTCGATGGCCGCCATTGGGCTTCTCGTCCGCAGCAGCCCATTCGTCGGGGCGTTCGAGCCGCCGACGGCGGCGGCGCTCTTTGCTTTCGCCTTCGCCAGCGTCGCCGTCGCCGCCGTCGTCTCATTCTTCGAGCAGACGATCGATCGTATCGCCGCCCAGGCGCATAACCAGCATTCCCTCATCGAGTCGGCGCCCAATGGCATTGTCATCGTGGACGCCGGCGGGAAAATCATCGGGCTGAACCACAGCGCGGAGGGGCTCTTCGGCTATGAGCGCGCCGAGCTGTTGGGCAAAGGCGTGGAAATTCTCGTCCCCGCCCAAGTCGCCCGCGTCCATGTCGGCTTGCGAGAGAAATTCCAGCAGGCGCCAGAAACGCGCGCCATGGGAGCGGGGCGCGACCTGAGCGGGCGGCGCAAGGACGGCAGCGAGTTTCCCCTGGAAATTGGGCTCAATCCCATCGAATGGGACGGCCAAAGGGCGGTGCTCGCGACCGTGACGGACATTACCGAGCGTAAGCAGCACGAGGAGCGGCAGGCGATCCTGGCGCGCGAATTGGAGCATCGCGTCGGCAATATCTTCGCGGTCATTCTCGCCACCATCCGTCGCACTTTGACCAGGGGACGAAATGTCGTCGAGGCGGCGCAGATTTTGACGCAGCGCGTCCAGCTCCTGGCGGACGCGCATGCGGTGCTCTCCGAATCCATGTTCAAGAATATTCCGTTGAACAAGCTGATCGACATCGGCGTCGGCAGCTTCAAGGATCAGGTCGCGTCAAAGGGCGTCGACATCGCCGTCAATGCGCGCGCCGCTCAGGCGATTTCCTTCATTGTTCACGAGCTCGTCACCAATGCGGTGAAGCATGGCGCGCTATCCTCGCCGCGCGGCGCGGTCGCAATCGAGAAAGAAATCGAGACCATCGACGGCCAGTCGTTTTTTGTTTTCCAATGGTCGGAAAGCGGCGGCCCGCCCGCCGTGGCCACGACGCGCAAGGGGTTCGGCTCTTTCATCCTGCTGGAGACGCCCAGACAATTCGGCGG
The DNA here is from genome assembly GCF_016745395.1 of Methylocystis sp. Sn-Cys. Classification (GTDB taxonomy): domain Bacteria; phylum Pseudomonadota; class Alphaproteobacteria; order Rhizobiales; family Beijerinckiaceae; genus Methylocystis; species Methylocystis iwaonis. Next base: position 198,154 of record NZ_JAERVJ010000007.1, on the reverse strand, counting down.
CGAGGCGGAGTTGGATTTCGGGGAAAGGGGGACGACCTATCGGCTGCGGCTGCCGTTGGAGGCGATAAGGTGAGGCAAGGGCGAACTACCAGTAATATCCGATCCGGTTGAACAGCTCGCATGGGGACGTGTCTTTCCCGGCGGGCTGAAAGCCGGACCGGGAATCCAGAGCCTCCCGCCATTGCGAGCGAAGCGAAGCAATCCAGAGCCGCTATAGCTGCCCTGGATTGCTTCGTCGCTTTCGCTCCTCGCAATGACGGCGGACCAAGATAGCGCCAGTTTTGCACGGGATTCCCGATCGCTCGCTTTGCGAGCGTCGGGAATGACCGCGGCCCATCAAGCGAATCTCGTATAATTCCAACCCGTCGCCCGCCGCTTGTGCAACTCCTGCCCATCCCCCGGTCATCCTGCGGGAATTGCCGTCAAAAGCCGCAGATTGCCTGCGGATTGGATTGACTTCCCTGCTTGCGCTCCCGCTAATCCGCTGCTGCGGCGCAATAGGCCGCTGTCGCGAAGGCGGTGATCCCTTTGTCTATCCAGGTCGCGCTTCACCACGTCACGCATTACAAATACGACCGTCCCATCGCCCTCGGCCCCCAGATCGTGCGCCTGCGGCCGGCGCCGCATTGCCGGACGCGGGTCGCGGGCTATTCGCTGAAAATCTTCCCCGCCGAGCATTTCATCAACTGGCAGCAGGACCCGCACGGCAATTGGCAGGCGCGGCTCGTCTTTCCCGAGAAGACGCGCGAGTTCAAGATCGAGGTCGACGTCATCGCCGAGATGGCGGTGTTCAACCCGTTCGATTTTTTCGTCGAGCCCTACGCCGAGGAATTTCCCTTCGTCTATGACGCGGCGCTTGCGACCGAACTTGCCGCTTATCTCGAAATCGAGCCCGCCGGCGCCGCGCTCGACGACTATATGCAGACGATCCCGCGCGAGAGGCGACGCACGATCGACTTTCTTGTCGATCTCAACATGCGGCTGCAGCAGGACATCAGTTATGTCATCCGTATGGAGCCCGGCGTGCAGACGCCGGACGAGACGCTGACGCAGCGTTCGGGCTCCTGCCGCGATTCCGCGTGGCTGCTCATGCAGATCTTGCGTCGCCTCGGCTTCGCAGCGCGTTTCGTCTCCGGCTATCTCATCCAGCTCAAAGAGGACGTCGATCCGATCGAGGGCCCCAAGGGCACGGATCATGATTTCACCGATCTTCACGCCTGGGCGGAAGTCTATCTGCCAGGCGCGGGCTGGATTGGCCTCGACGCAACATCGGGCCTTTTCTGCGGCGAGGGCCATTTGCCGCTGTGCGGCGCGCCGCATTACCGCTCCTGCGCGCCGGTCTCTGGATTGGTGGAGCCGGCCGAATGCGACTTCGCCTTCGAGATGCGCGTCGATCGCATTCGCGAGGCGCCGCGCATCACTGCGCCTTTCTCGGATGAAGCCTGGGAGCGGCTCGATCGTCTCGGCGAAAACATCGACGCGGATTTGCAGGCGCAGGACGTGCGCCTCACCATGGGCGGCGAGCCCACCTTCATCTCGATCGATGATTTCGAATCGCCCGAGTGGAACACGGCGGCGGTGGGCCCGACCAAGCGCGCGCGCTCGGACGATCTCATCCGCCGTTTGCGAAACCGTTTCGGGCCCGGCGGTTTTCTGCATTACGGACAGGGTAAATGGTATCCGGGCGAGAGCCTGCCGCGCTGGGCCTTCGCGCTCTATTGGCGCAAGGACGGCAAGCCGATCTGGAACAATCCGGCGCTGGTCGCTGGCATGTCGCCCAATTCGAGCGTGGCCAACCCCGTCAACGCCGGGCGTTTCAGTTTCGAGTTGGCGGAAACGCTCGGGGTGGGCAAGGACTATGTCATCCCGGCCTATGAAGACCCTGCGCATTGGATGGTGAAAGAGGGGCAGCTCCCCGTCAATGTCGATCCGCTCGATCCCAAGATCGAAGACGCGGAAGAGCGCGCCCGCATGCTGCGCGTCTTCGAGCGCGGCCTCTCGACGCCGACCGGCTACGTGCTGCCGATTCAGCGCTGGAACGCGCGCGCCGAGCAGCGCTGGCTGTCGGAGCGCTGGCCGTTGCGGCGCGGCCGATTATTCCTGGCGCCCGGCGATTCGCCCATTGGTCTGCGCCTGCCATTGAACGCGCTGCCCTGGGTGCCGCCTTCCATCTATCCCTATGTCCATAACCAGGACCCATTGGAGGATCGCGGACCTTTGCCCGATCCCTCACATCTCCAGCAGATTTACAGCGAGACGCGATCGAGTCGGGACGAGCAGCTCGGCCAGTCGGCTGTCGAAGGCATCGTGCGCACGGCGCTCGCGGTCGAGCCGCGCGACGGCGTGCTGTGTGTCTTCATGCCGCCCGTGGAGCGGCTCGAGGATTATCTGGAGCTGCTGGTGGCTGTCGAGACGACGGCGGAAGATCTCGGCATGCCGCTGCATATCGAAGGCTATCCGCCGCCGGTCGATCCGCGCCTCGACGTCATCAAGGTGACGCCGGACCCAGGCGTCATCGAAGTGAATGTCCAGCCTGTCGCGTCGTGGCGCGAGGCGGTGGAGAACACCAGCGCGCTTTACGAGCAAGCCCGCGACGCGCGGCTCACGACCAGCAAATTCATGACAGACGGGAGATGCGTCGGCTCTGGCGGCGGCAATCACGTCGTGCTCGGCGGCGTCACGCCGGCGGATTCGCCTTTCCTGCGCCGGCCCGATCTCTTGAAGAGCTTCGTGCTCTATTGGCAGCGGCATCCGTCGCTCTCCTATCTCTTCTCGGGCCTCTTCATCGGCCCGACGAGCCAGAGCCCGCGCATCGACGAAGCGCGCCACGACGCGCTTTACGAGCTGGAAACCGCGCTCGCCAATACGCCGGGGCCGAATGAGTGGGGCTATCCGATCTGGCTCGTCGACCGGCTCTATCGCAATCTGCTTGTCGATGTTTCCGGCAATACGCATCGCTCGGAAATCTGCATCGACAAACTCTATTCGCCCGATGGGCCGACGGGCCGTCTCGGCCTTGTCGAATTCCGCGCCTTCGAGATGCCGCCCGACGCGCGCATGAGCCTCGCCCAGCAGCTATTGCTGCGCGCGCTCGTCGCCTGGTTCTGGCGTGAGCCGCAGGACGGCGATTGCGTGCGCTGGGGAACGGCGCTGCACGACAAATTCATGCTGCCGCATTTCGTCTGGACTGACTTCCTCGGCGTGCTCGATGATTTGAGGAGCGCCGGCTACGCCTTCGATGCAGAGTGGTTCAGGGCGCAATATGAGTTCCGCTTCCCGCTCGCCGGCCGCATCGAGCATGGCGGCGTAGAGCTCGAAATCCGCCACGCGCTCGAGCCCTGGCATGTGATGGGCGAAGAGGGGGCGATCGGCGGCACGGTGCGCTATGTAGATTCCTCTGTCGAACGTCTCGAAGTGCGGGCGAGGAACATCGTGCCCAACCGCCATGTCGTCGCCTGCAACGGCCGCCGTGTGCCGCTGCACTCGACCGGAACGCCGGGCGAGGCCGTGGCGGGCGTGCGCTTCAAGGCCTGGCAGCCTGCTTCCGGCATGCACCCGACGATCCCCGTCCATGCGCCGCTGACCTTCGATATTGTCGACAGTTGGAGCAACCGGTCGCTGGGCGGCTGCGTCTATCACAGCGCGCATCCGGGCGGGCGCAATTACGACACCTTCCCGGTCAACTTTCACGAGGCCGAGTCGCGGCGCCTCGCGCGCTTCCAGGACCACGGCCATACGCCCGGCCGCATCGAGCCGCCGCGCGAGGAGCCTGCGGGCGATTTCCCGCTGACGCTGGATTTGCGGAGGCGATTTGGCCGTTGAGCTCGACGCGCCGGCGAACGACGCCGAAGCCGCTCTCGGCGAAGAAGCCGGGCGGCTTGCGGCGTGGATCGCCGATTACAAACCGATGCCGGGCGTTCCCGACGAGCTGATCGGCCCGGACGGGCGGCCGCGCGCGCATTGGATGACGTTGCTCGAGACTCTGGCGGGCCTTGGTCGGCGGGGCGTCGAGAACCGCTTTGCGGCCGCCGCGCGGCGTATCAACGACATGGGCGTGACCTATCGCGTGCGCGGCGAGGCGCGCGAGCGGCCCTGGCCTTTGGGCCGCCTGCCGCTGCTGCTCACCGAAAACGAGTGGTCGGAGATTGCGGCGGGCGTCGCGCAGCGCGCCGAGCTGCTCGATCGCATTCTGCACGACGTCTATGGCGACGCCCGCCTCGTCTCGGAGGGCGCGCTTCCAGCGGCCGTGGTTGCCGGCTCGCCGGAATTCATCCGCCCGATGTGCGGGGTCGCGCCCGTCGGCGGGCGTTGGCTGCGCTTCTATGCCGTCGACATCGGGCGCGGGCCTGACGGCAAATGGTGGGTGCTCGGCGACCGCGCCCAGGCGCCCTCGGGCGCGGGCTACGCCATCGAGAACCGTCTCATCCTCGCGCGCGCCTTCCCGAGCCTCTACCGGGAAATGAAGGTGCGCCGCCTTGCGGGCTTCTTCCGTGATTTCCGCGCGGGGCTCGCGGCGGCGGCGACGCGCAACGATCCGCGCATCTGCCTGATGACGCCGGGGCCGTGGAGCGAGACCTACGCCGAGCAGGTCTATCTCGCGCGCTATCTCGGCTTCCTCCTCGTCGAGGGCGAGGATCTCGCGACGAGCGAGGGCAAGCTGCATGTGCGCACGGTCGCGGGGTTGAAGCGCGCCGACGTGGTGTGGCGGCGCGTCGACGCCGATTGGCTCGATCCACTGGAGGCGAACGCCGCCTCGCGGCTGGGGGCGCCGGGCTTTTTCGACGCCATAAGGCGCGGCTCGGTCGCCATGGCCAATATGCCGGGCGCGGGGCTCGTCGAGTCGCGCGCGCTGATGAGCTTCCTGCCGGCGCTGGCGCAACGGCTCATGGGCGAAAGCCTGCGGCTTCCCAATGTCGCCACCTGGTGGTGCGGGCAGGAGGCGGAGCGGGCCGAAATCCTGCGCGCCTTCGACAGCCGCGCCATCGCAGGCGCCTTCGGCGACAAAGCGGAGGGGCTCTTGGGCGCGCCGGCCGCCGTCGGCGCCGAGCTCGACGCGGCGCAAAAGGACCGGCTCGTCGCCGCCATTCGGGCGCGCGGGATGGATTATGTCGGGCAGGAGGTCGTGAAGCTCTCGACCACGCCTGCCTGGGACAATGGCGCGCTGACGCCGCGGCCTTTCTCGCTGCGCATCTTCGCCGCCGCGACGCCCGAAGGGTGGAAGGTCATGCCCGGCGGCTTCTGCCGTGTCTCCGATCGCCGCGACGCGCGCGCCATCACCATGGGCGCCGGCGCGCAGACGGTGGATGTCTGGGTCATCGGCCAAAAAGCGTCCGAGCATGCGACGACGCTGCTGCCGCCCAATAATGACGTTCCGGTCGTGCGGGTTCCGGGCCACCTGCCGAGCCGCGCCGCCGACAATCTCTTCTGGATGGGCCGCTATCTGGAACGCGCGGAAGCGACGCTGCGCATCGTGCGCTGCCTGTGCAACCGCATGACGGAAATCCAGAGCAATACGATTCAGGGGCGCCAGCCGATCGAGCGTTGCGAGCGTCTGCTCTTCGAGTGGGGCGCCGCGGCGCCTTTCGCCGCCGCGCATCCCGGCGCAGTCATCGCGCTCACCGCCGCGAGCAACGCCGATTTCTATGGCTCCGCGCGCGCCGTCGTCGGTGAGGCGAAGCGCGCCGCCTCCATCATCCGCGAGCGCTTGTCGCAAGACATGTGGCAATTGCTCGTGCGACTGGAGACGCGACTCGACAGCGCGGCGGCTCGCCCGCCGCTGGAGCCGGAGATATTGGAGCTCTCCGAGCGCGCTTTGCATACGCTCGCGGCGCTCTCGGGCCTCATGGACGAGAATTTCAACCGCGTTTCCGGCTGGGCTTTCATCGATCTCGGCAAGCGTATGGAGCGCGCCATCAACACCTGCCGCTTCGCGCGGCAATTCGCGGATAACGATCCGACGATCGAAGCGCTCGACGCGCTGCTCGAACTCGTCGATTCGCAGATCACCTATCGCTCGCGCTATCTCGCCGGCGCGGCGCTCGCCCCGACGCTCGACATTACGCTGCTCGATCCGTTCAACCCGCGCTCCGTTGCTTTTCAGATGCGCAGAATAGACGAGCATCTCGCGTCGCTCCCGGCGCTCGTCGACGACGGCATGATGGAGCCGCAACGCCGCCTCGCTGTGTCGTTGCGCGCGGATCTCGAAGCCGAGGACGCCCGCGGCCTGGACGCCAAGCGCGTGCGCGCCGTCGAGCAGAAGCTCTTGGCGCTAGCCAACGCCATTTCTGAACGGTATTTCTCGCATTCCAGCGACCCGGCGCCGGCCGACAAGCGATCCAAGCTCGCGTGATCTACGACATCAGCCACGTTACGACCTACAGCTATGAGGCCGCCGTCGCTTCGACGCGCTGCGCGATCCGGCTCACGCCACGTGACGGCAAGGGCCAGCGCGTCCTGCGCGCGCGCGTCGACGCCGCGCCGTCGCCCGAGACGACGCGTGACAGCGTGGATTTCTTCGGCAATCGCGTCGTCGAGGCGACGATTCGCGAGCCGCATGAGACATTGCGTATTTCCGTCTCGGCGCGGGTCGAGGTGGCGCGCGAGGAGCCGCCCGCCGCCGCGCTGACGCCCGCCTGGGAGACGATTTCCCGCGCGGCGATGGCGGTGCGCGTCCTCGACCGCGAGTCGCCCGCGCATTGGCTGTTCCCGAGCCGCCAGACGCCGCTCTACGCGCCGGCGACCAGTTATGCCCGCGAAAGCTTCGCGCCGGGCCGCCCTGTGCTCGAAGGCGCGCAAGAGCTGATGCGCCGCATCAAGGCGGATTTCGCCTATGATCCCGAGGCCACCCATGTGGCGACGCCGCTCGAAGAGGCTTTCGAGGCGCGCGGCGGCGTGTGCCAGGATTTCGCGCATATCATGATCGCGGGGCTGCGCGGCCTTGCGCTGCCGGCGGCCTATGTCAGCGGCTATATCCGCACGCAGGCGCCGCCGGGGCAGGCGCGTTTGGAGGGCGCCGACGCCTCCCACGCCTGGGTCGCCGTGTGGTGCGGCGAGCCCTTCGGCTGGATTCACCTCGACCCGACCAACGCAATGTATGCGGACGATAATCATATCGTCGTCGCCATCGGCCGCGACTATGCGGATGTTTCGCCGATCGACGGCGTGATCGTCGGGGCAGGGCGCCAGGCGCTCGCCGTCAGCGTCGACATCAAACCCGTAAGCGAGGCGCGATGAACCTGTGCGTAGAGGTCGAGAGCGAGGTCGCGGCCGAGAGCGGCGAAATGAGCCTTTTCTTTCTTGCGATCCTGGCGCTCCTCGTCGGCGGCTTGGCGGGGCTCGTGGGCGCGATGTTTCGACTGGCGCTGATGGCGGCGGACCGTTTGCGCGACGCGATCGTTCACTGGTCGCAGGGCGGGGCGATCGTTGGATTTCTCGTCGTCGTCGGTCTCTGCGCCATGGCCGCGCTCATTTCCGTCTGGATGGTGCGCCGCTTTGCGCCGCACGCTTCAGGGAGCGGCATTCCGCATGTCGAGGCGGTGCTGCATAGCGAGGCCGCGCCGGCGCCCTTCATCCTGCTGCCCGTGAAATTCTTCGGCGGCTGTCTCGCCATTGGCGCCGGCCTTGCGCTCGGGCGCGAAGGGCCGAGCGTGCAGATGGGCGCCGTCATCGGCCATCTTACCGGCGACGCCTTTCGGCGCAGCAAAGCGGATAATTGTGCGCTGCTTGCCGCGGGGGCAGGGGCGGGGCTCGCCACCGCCTTCAATGCGCCCATGGCGGGCGCCGTCTTCGTGCTGGAGGAGCTGACCCAGAAATTCGATCAGCGCGTCGCCATCGCGGCGCTGGCTGCGTCGTCGACCGCCATCGCGGTCGCCCATCTGCTGCTCGGCGACGCGCCTGATTTCACGATTCCCGCGCTCGTCTATCCTGCGGCCTCGATCGGCCCGCTGTTCTTTATCCTCGGCGCGGTCATGGGGTTGTTCGGGGTCGTCTACAACAGGGTTTTGCTCGCCACGATCTCTGCGGTCGAGCGGTTTCGGCTCGCTCCCGAGAACAAGGCGGCGATGATCGGCGCAATGGTCGGCGCGCTCGCCTGGTTCGCGCCGGGGCTCGTCGGCGGCGGCGACGCCTTCACGCAAGCTGCAATCACCGGCTCGCAGGATTTGTTCTTTTTGCCCTTCGTGCTGGCGCTGAGATTTGGGCTCGGCTCGGTTTCCTACGGCTCGGGAACGCCGGGCGGCATTTTTGCGCCGCTCCTTGCCTTGGGCGCACTCGCGGGACTCTTTTTCGGCGTCGTCTGTGGGCTGCTGCTGCCGGGGCTCGATATTCAGCCGCAAGCCTTCGCCATTGTCGGCATGACCGCCTTATTCACGGCCGTGGTGCGTGCGCCGCTCACCGGCATTGTGCTCGTCACCGAAATGACGGGCGCCGTGTTCCTGCTCTTGCCGATGCTCGCCGCCTGTTTCCTGGCCATGCTGGCGCCGACGCTGCTGAACGATCCGCCCATCTATCACTCGCTGCGCGAGCGTCTCCTCGGGAAAGACCGCGTTCGCGAAAAGGATTAGGCGCGTATCAAAGAAGTCGGCTAGGTTGGCTCCTTGTCATTCCCGACGCTCGCGCCGTCACCGCCGTCATTGCGAGGAGGCGAAGCCGACGAAGCAATCGAGAGCCGCATCGCCGCCCTGGATTGCTTCGCTTCGCTCGCAATGACGGGCTGTGAATAAAACCTGCGCTATTGTGGCGCTCTGGATTCCCGGTCAGGCCTTTGGCCTGCCGGGAATGACAAGGCCCCAAGCGAGCTGCTCACGACGAGACGGCGTTACTCCGCAGCTTCCTCGAAGCTGCCCAGCGCGTCCATCAGCGGCAATGTGAAGCTGAACACGGCGCCTGCGTCGCGATTGGGCTGCGCCCATATTTTTCCGTCGTGCGCTTCGATGATCACGCGCGACATCGGCAGCCCGACGCCCATGCCGCCTTCCTTCGTCGAGGGCGATGGTTCGAACAATTGGCTCTTGATATGGTCGGGAATGCCGGGGCCATTATCTGCGATGTCGACGCGGATTCTGTCGTCCGCCGTCAGGGAGGTCGAGATGACGAGGCGGCGGGCCCGCGAGTCGCTCATCGCTTCCTTGGCGTTTTTGATCAGGTTGGTGAGAACCTGCTGGATCTGGACGCCGTCGACGAGAACCGTATCCTTGCTGGCCCCGAGGTCGAGAATGATCTCGGCGTTGCGGTCCTTGAACGACGTCGCGAAGCACTCGCATGTGCGCTCTATAAGCTCATGGAGGCTCAGAATGAGCTTGTTGGGTTCGCCATGCGAGGCGAGCCCGCGCAGGCTGCTGATGATGCGTCCCGCGCGCTCCACTTGCGCCGAGGCGCGCGCGAGCGCTTCCTCGATTTTGAGCTGACGCTTCTCGGGCGGAATCTCGATCAGGCGCTCGGCCACCTTGAGATAGGTTTTCATCGCCGAGAGGGGCTGGTTGAGTTCGTGGGCGAGCCCCGCCGCAATGCCGCCCATCGCAGCCAGACGATCGATCTGAATTTGCTTGAGGCGGGTCTCGGCCCGATGTTTCTCGGACAAGTCGCGGACGCTGCCGACGAAAAGGGGCGCGTTGTCATGGCGCGTCGCGGCCAAAGCGATTTCGGCCGGGAACAGCTCGCCATTTTTGCGTCGGCCTCGCGTCTCCTTGCTGCCCCGGATTTTGTGCAGGTCGAAATCCGTCGCCCATTTTTCCGGAAGGACGGCGCAGATGTCCTCGCCCAGCAGCTCGTCCTCGCCATAGCCAAACATGGCCGCGCCGGCGGGGTTGATCGAGTAGATCGAACCGGCGGCGTCGAAAGCGATGATGGCGTCTTGGACAGTTTCCAGGATCGCATGTTGCCGCCTTTGGCTTTCGCGCAAGGCGCGCCCCATGCGTCCCCGATTGGCGCTTTTGAACGACAGCCAGCGACCGTTCTCGTTGATCACCGCAAAATCGTGATTGGCGATGATGTCGAAAATCTCGCTCGGATTGCATGACGGCAATGGATAGGCGCACAAAGCGAGCATGCGCTTCGAGCCGATCTCGCGATCGACCATGGACTCGTAGTGGATGAAACCCTGCCACGCCACTTTCTCGAGCCAGAAAGTATCGCCGGTCAGGCGCAGGCCCTCGAAGCCGCGCTGCTCTGCGGACGCCAGCTTATCTACCCATGCGCGCAGCACGCGGTCGCCGTCGAACCGGCCGTTCTGGATATACCAGTCGGCGTAGCTCGTGATTTCGAGCTGGCCGGACAGGATGAAGGCGTCGAGGTCGGGAACGGCCGCTCTCAGCGCTGCTTTAGCTTGCTCGACGTCGACCAGCTCGGACGTCACCCACATGCAAAACTCGTTGGCGGCAAGCCCCTCGGCGAAATAGGGGATCAGGATCTCGAGGAGCTGCTCGGCGTCGTTGTACAAAAGGCAGAAATGCGTGCCCCACGGCAGATCGCCGACGGTCTCGAGGCCGGATTTCCGTGGCGGTTCATATCGCAAATCGCGAGGGTAATCGCGCGTATAATCGTCCACCGTCTTCCCCTACTCACTACGCGAATGCCGGGTGTAAGTCGCAAGAGCTTACACAAGCTCCAGCGCCGAAGACACTAAAAAGTGCCTGTAAATTGCGGGGCTTTTGCTAGTATTGCTTAGCTGATGCTTCGGCTCGAGCCGGGAATGACATGCGTTTTACGGAGCGTTCGGCGGTCCCGCCAATTTGGTTCTGCGTCGCAGGGGACGACACGAGCGTCGAGACATAAAAAGCGCTCTCTCCTCTCTTGTCCTCCCCATCGCGGAAGGTCGAAAGAGCCGGCGCCGGGCGGGAAGGCCCGGCGCCGCTCCGATCACCTCGGCTCCTCGATGATGTCCACGACGACGTGGCTGTCGGGATCGACGAGCACGACCTGATCGTTGAGAACGAAGTAGTCGTAGCGTTCGACATCCGGCGCATCGAGAGCGACGTTGCGGGGCACGGGGGCGAGATCGACGTAATCCGGCACGCGGTCGCCGACATGGACGCAGACCTGCCGCAAATTCTCGCGCGCCTGTCTCATCACGCCGCGGTAAAGCGTGCGTTCCTGGCGGGCGTCCAGTCGCACGCGCGGGGCGTAGCCATAGGCTTCGCCGCCACGCTCCCGCCGGCCATAGCCGCCGCGTTGCGCCTGGCGGCCGCCGTCGCGCCGTTCATAAGCGCCGCCGCCATAACGGCCCCCCCGTTCTTCATAGGCTGGGCCGCCGGGCATCGGCCCGCCGCCGACGTCGAGCATGCTGACGACCCGGCGATCGTTCGGATCGATGATCGCGATCTGATCCTCCACCATCACGTAATCAAAGCCGCGGTACTGCGGAACGATGGAGACGACTTCCGGAGGAAGCGGGGCGAAGGCGACACTGGGCGGCGCAATGGCGCCGATCCGAACGTCGAAATCAGTGCGGGAGATTCGGCGTCCGCCGCGCTGCTCGATGATGTCGCGCACGCGGCTTTCCTGGCGCGCATCAAGCTGGACGCCGCCGCGCTGGGCCTCCCGTCCGGCGTAACCGTAGGTTTCGCGTCCCTGCACGCGGCCGCCCTGGGTCGCTTCCGCGCCGCGCTTCGTCTCCTCGCCGGTCCTTTCCTGCCCGGGCGCGCGTTCGGCCGCGCCGGGAGCGCGCTGTTCGGCGCCGGGGGTCCGTTGTTCGGTCGCGCTTCTGCTCCGCTCCTCGGCGCCGGCCGCTCTTTCTCCGCGTCGCTCATCCTCTGTGGCCGCGGAGCCGGCGCGGCCGGTCTTGTCCTGTTTCTCGGCCTCTTTGGCGCCCTGCGTTTCGGCCTTCGAGCCGCGCGTTTCGGCGCCGGGCTGGCCGGCTGGCGTTTGTTTTGCGCCATGCTCACGCCGCCGTTCGGTTTGCGCGCCCGGCGTCCGGTCGAGATTCTCGTTGGCGGCGCCGTGTTTTTCGCCCTTTTTCTCGCCGTGCTTCACGGCGGCGCCGCGCTGTTCGGGATGGCGCTCCTCCTGGCGCGCGGCTTTCTCCGCCGACTCATTTGCGCCGGGGGAGGCTGCCTCCCGCTCGCCTTTCGCCTCGCCGCGCTCCCGGCTCTGCATCTCGCCACGACGCTCCCGCGCGCCTTGTTCGTCCGGCTTTTGCGGGCGCGCCGCAGGCTCCGCCTGCGCAGGCTTTTGCGGCTCGCCGCCCGGCTGGTCGCGAGCGGGGTTTTGCGCATAGCTCTGGGGCATCCCGAGAGACAGCGCCGTAATGGCGACGGAGAGTAGAAGCCTGGCACGCATTGCGGTCTCCATCCGGCGGCGCGGGCGGAACGCCGCGCCTGCTAGGGGCGGGTAATGGCGTGCAACGCGCGTCGAGGCCGTTTGTTCTGATGAATTCTAAGCGGCCCGACCAAGGCCCAAGTGTGGGCCTTGCTCCATGTCAGGAAATCCGTTGACGGCGCCAAATAGATTCACCCATAATCAAAGTGAACCAATGAAAGCTAAGCCCGTGACCGCCTTCACTGTCCGAGTGCCGGACGCAACGGCCGCCAAGCTCGACAAGCTGGCCGAGAAACTCGACCGCCCCCGCTCCTTTGTCGCGGCGCAGGCGATCGAGGACTTTGTGGAGCGCGAAGCGTGGCAGCTCGCAGAGATCGAGGCCGGACTGGCCGACGCTGAGCGCGGGGACTTCGCCACTAGCGCCGAACTGGCGCAGGTTATCGCCAAATATGTGAAGCCTGCCCGGCAGGCATGAGCCACCGAACTATCCGTTGGACCAAGCGGGCCTTGCGACGGCTCGACCAGATCGGCGCGTATTTCCTCAAGGACAATCCCGCCGCCGCGGCGCGCGTTGTGGCGCGGATCGTTTCGGCTGTGGATTCTCTTGCCGAACACCCCGCCATGGGACGCACGGGCCGCCTGACCGGCACCCGTGAACTGGTGCTCGCAGACATCCCATACATTATCCCCTATCGCGTCACGCGGAACGACGTTGAGATACTGACCGTAATGCACGCCGCCCAGGAATGGCCGAAGGAATTATGACGATGATGCAAAATTGCGCCCCGACGGTGTGCGAGGCAGGGACTTGCCGGGAGGGGGTAGGCTTCTCGGCGCGTCGGCGAAGCTTGGCTAGGCGTGTTGGGGCTTGACAAAGAGCAGGCCCTCCGGTGTACTGCCCGACGCATAAAGCAGCAAAAACGACGCCTTTAATGGCGTTTCCCAGAGGGAGGTTCAAATGGGTTGGCTGATTCCCGCTTGCATGTTGGCTATGATCGTCATCTCCGCTGTGACTCTGACGCGCCTCTAATCGCGTCGGTAAGCGGATGACCGGCCGCGAGCGGTCCGGTTTCCAGGCCGCCAGCGTGGGAGCGCTGGCGGTCTTCTGTTTTTCAGCCTTGTCGAATCTTTAGGCCGATTTCGAGTGGCGGCGTCCCTGCGTCAGCCCCTCGCCCGCTTGAGCGTTTGAGAGGGAAGCTCCCCGTAACGCGCCCGGTATTTCGACGAAAACTGCCCATGGTCGGGGAAGCCGCAGTCCATGGCGATCTCGATCACCGACGCGGCGTCGCCGGCGAGCGTCAGGCGGTCTCGCGCATTTTCGAGACGACACTCCATCAGATAGTCGCGCGGCGAGCAGCCGTAGCTTTTCTTGAAATTGTCCTGCAAGGTCCGCATGCTCATCCCGAGCGAGGCAGCGAGCCGCGACAACTCCACAGGCTCTGCCGCATGGGCCTTGATGTAATCCCGGGCCTTGCGGATGGGGGGCGGGCTCGTATCTCTGCCAGCCGCATTGATCTTGCGCGCGACAGCGGGAAACAGCGCAGCCGTCGCGAGAGTCTGCAGGGTTTCATCATAGCCTGCGCGCGCGAGCTGGCCGAGACCGGTCGCCTCCAAAGCGAGAATCTCGGACATGATGAGCTTCATGTTGCGCGCGAGCGTCGCGTAGAGCGGATCGGACAGATCGAACGCCGTCACCATGCCGTGGAAAGGCGTTCCGCTGAAGGGAAGGCCGGTAAGCCTTTCCGCCTGCGCCGCCGCCACCGCCATCGGAAGATGAAGGCTCAGGCTCATGGCTTGGGGAAGCCGCATATCGACGGTTTCGAACGGGGGCCAGATGGCGCCGTTCCGCCCCGCGGCCAAACTATAGTTCCCGTCACCCATTTTATAGGAGATCGAGCCCTTCAGCGGGACAAAGACGAGAGCGGCGTTGGATGGAGGGCGCCGAAGGAAGACATCGGATGTTTCGGTTGCAACCAATACCGCCTTGCCCAGCCGGACGGCCGTGCAGCGCAACCGGAATGCGTCCTTGTTCTCGAGGAACGAGACGGACAAGTCTTGTCCAAACAAGACGCTGAGGCGTTTGGCGGCGGCTTCCGGGGTTTTCGCTTGAATCGTGGCGACGCCCAGCGCGGGCTTCTGCAAGTCGCTGTGCCCCATCAATCGACCCCGCCAAACCGACCAGCGTCAGAGTCACGCAGACGATCGCGAATTGTCAACGGAGGCGGGGCGTTGGCGGCGGCAATGTCGCGCTTTTCAACGGTTTTGTTTTGCGTCGCCGCACGGGAGAAAGACGGCCTGTCCGGGTGCGCCCCATAGGGACAGGCCGTCGGTTCCCCTCAAATCCCGCCCTGAAAGACCGCTGAATGGCTGCTCTCAAACGAGAAAATTGCTAACGCCAAAGCGATCCTGGGCCAAGCTGGACCGTGGCGAGGAACAGTGTTCCCCCCCGTGAAGGCGCCCTGGCGTTGCAAAGAAGACACATGCGCAAGGGCGCGCGGATATCCGAAAAGCGCGCCCTCGAGCCCGGCGCGCCAAATCGGCCGGAGGCGACTTAGTTTTAGCCTTCTGTCACGGCGGGCGGAAAGCGCTCGTTCAGCCGTAAACCCAGCCGATAATCGCGGCGCCGAAGAAAAAGCCGACGCAGCCGATGATAATGACCTTCACAAGCCCGTCCGGCATATCCGCCTGCTCCTCGCCAAAACGGCCCGTCGCTCCATCGCGCCCGGGCCGCTTTCTAAGAGGCGGCCGTTTTCCGCGGCCCCCTTTGAAAAATATGGCAAGGCGCCCGGCCGTTGGCAAGGCGGGCGCGCGTTCAACCAGCGAGAGTGGCGACGAGCCAGAGCGTCAGAATGCTCGCGAGCTCCAGCGTCAGTAACAGAAGAAAAGCGGCGGCATGGCTCATGACCCGCTTCCTTGCGGCCGCGACTAATTTTGTCTCGCGAGGCTGGGTTTCGGCGCCGGCCGGTTGTCGGTCTCCACCAGGAGGGCGTCGACGGCGGGCCGCTGCTTCCCTGAAGCAAGGGCCTTATGTTGCTTGCCGGGCTCGGCGAAGCTGGAAACGAAGCCCAAAGCGAGGAAACCGATCCAAAAGACTGCCGGAGCAATTTTCGACTTCGCGAGCGCCATTTCGGTCCTCCCTTTTTTCTCTGGATTTCAAGAATTCCTAAAGTATTCTCCGGAGAAAAGCGCCAGATGCGCTGCGATCAATGGCGCCAGGCAAAGCTTTTTCGAGTTGCTGCTGTCCGACAAGGCTGGCGGGCGCCGTGGCGCCAGGAATGCGCATGGAAGTGGAGCTATGAGGTTGCAAAAGAGCGCCTTAATCCTCGAATAAAGTCGCCAGCGCGGCGCCACCCCTGGGCGGGAACGGCTAAATGACGAGCATCGCCTCTCTCGGTCGTCTAACTCCGGTGATCCGGAGCGGCCAAGTGCAACTGTCGATCATGCTGAAGGAGTCCGACAAGGCGACTCTGCAGACGCAGATCTTCGACCAGATTCGCGCCATGATTCTGAACGGCAGATTGCGCGGCAACGACCCGTTGCCGACGACGCGCGAACTCAGCGCGCAGCTTGGCGTTTCACGCAACACGGCGGTGCTGGCTTATGAGCGGCTGGTCTCCGAAGGCTATATCCGCACCAAGCCTTATGTCGGCACCTTCGTAGCCCCCGATCTGCCGGACACCGCTTTCTTTTCCTCCAGCGCCCCGGAAACAGCGCCAGCCGCGCCGGCGCCGCTGAAAGACGGCGGCTTGACAGAGCCTCTGCGCGACATGCGCACGCACCGCCTCGCCGACCCCGATCGGCGCCGTCTCGTCGCCGATTTCTGGGTGGGTAAGCCCGATGCGCGCAGCTTCCCGCTCAAGGCCTGGTCCCACCACATCAAGGCGCGGTTGAAATCGGCGGGCTCGGAGCTCACGACCTACAGCGATCCGGCCGGGCTTCTCGAATTACGTCAGGCGATCGCCAAACACCTCGCGCCGGCGCGCGGCGTCGTCTGCGATCCTGAGCAGATCATCATCGTCGGCGGCTGCCAGGACGGCTTCAACCTCGTCGGGCGCCTTCTCGTGACGCCCGGCTCGCCGGCCGTCGTCGAATCGCCGTGCTATCAAGGCGCGGCCTATGTGCTGGAAAGCCTCGGGGCCAAGCTGCATCCCGTGCCGATCGACCGCGATGGGCTCGACGTGACGATGCTGCCGCAGGTCGAAGGCGCCGTCGCCTATGTGACGCCCTCGCATCAATATCCCGTCGGCGTGACGCTCAGCCTGCAGCGCCGCATCGAGCTCCTGGCGTGGGCGACGCAATATAACGCCTATATCATGGAAGATGATTACGACAGCGACTTCCGCTTCGTCGGATCGCCGCTGACCGCGCTGAAAGGCTTGGACCGCAACGAGCGCGTGATTTATCTCGGCACTTTTTCGAAATGTATGGGGCCGGGGCTGCGGCTCGGCTACGTCGTCGCGCCGCGCCGGCTGGTCGAGAGCTTCCGCCGCATGAAAATGCTGATGAACAACGGCCAAAGCTGGCTCGAGCAGGCGGCGATGGCCGACTTCATGTCCAGCGGCGAATTCGGACGCCATCTGCGCCGCATTCGCCAGATGTATCGCGAGCGCCGCGACGCCTTGCTGGCGTCCTTGCACAAGCATTTCGGCGAGTGTGAGGTTTACGGCGAGCAAGCCGGCATGCATCTCGTGTGGAAGCTGCCCGACCGATTCCCCAGCGCGGCGGAAGTCGAGGCCAAGGGGCTGGCGGCGGGCGTCGGCGTCTGCTCGCTGGCGACGGGCTCGGCGCTGCGCTTCGATAGTAACGATGGGGGCGACCGGCTGCTCATGCTGGGCTTCGTCGCGCTCACCGAGAAAGAGATCGAAGAAGGGATTGCGCGGCTGGCGACGGCGCTTCGCAGCTAAGGGCGCGCTGCGCTGCGAATGAAACGCGCCCGCTTTCAGGAATCCGCTCGATTGGTGCGTTGTTATTCGCGGCGCAAGGGATCGGGAATTGCTCTGGCGGCTCTGGATTCCCGGTCGGGCTTTTAGCCCGCCGGGAATGACAAGGCCCCATGCGAGCTACTCGAGCGGAAACGGTATCATACGAGATCCGCTTGATCCGTTCGGCGCCATCACCGACGCTCGCGCCGGTTGGATACACAGGGACTCACCGCCGTCATTGCGAGGAGGCGGAGCCGACGAAGCAATCCAGGGCCGCATCGCCGCCCTGGATTGCTTCGCTTCGCTCGCAATGACGGGCGCCTGGCAAAACTAGCGCTTTTGTGGCTCTGCACTCGAATGGCAATCCGAGCTGTTCAAACGGAAACGGTATCATTGGCTGGTTCGGCGTGCGATAGTCAGCCATGACGAATGAAAAGCCGGACCAGACCTATACCGTGAGAGTGCGCTCCAGAGGGGGCGCTGGGCATAACGCCATGTGGCAATGGGAAGTCTACGCGGCGGGAAACGCGCTTCCGATTGAAAAAGGCCTCTATAAAGGCTCGGAGGCGAGGGCCTACCAAACCGCTCAGGCGGCCATGGCGCGCTTGTCCGAGCGGCGCGCACGCACGCCGCAATAAGCGGGGCTTTTGTCTCACTTCAACCGATAGATCCACCAGCCCTTATGCTGATACACAAGCTCCAGCCTCTCCAATTGCGCCGGATTCGACGTCGAGAAAGGCAGGAGCTTGGCGATCAACGCATCGCTGTCGCCCTTGCGCGCGAAATAGTGCAGCCGCGTCGCGCCGCCGATCGGCTCCACGGCGAAGCCGCCGTCGATCTTCTGCTCACGCATCCATTGCGTGGCGGATTTGATGACGCCATGCGACACGCCCGAGGACGGGAAATCCTTATAGGCGATGGACAGGCGCTCGGGCCGCGCGGCGGCAACCTTCCAGACATCCGAAATATGCACGGCGACATAGGCGGGCTTGCCGGCCGCAATTTCGGATAATGTCTCGGAGCCGCGCTTTTCGTCCGAGAGCAGCGCGTCGATGAAACGGTCAAATGTTTCCGATGATTTCGGGGCCGCTCCCGCGCCCAAGCGCGCCTGCTCGGCTCCCTGTGCGTCGGGCCACGCCGCGGGAATCAGCAAACCGCTTGCGCGCGCGTCGTCGAGCGGCGCATTGCGCTTGGCGGCGAGGCGAATGGCGCGCGACAAATCCCACCAGGCGAGAACGACGGCGTCTTCGCCGACATGATCGCGAATGGCCGTCAGCACTTTCGTAATGTCAGCGGCGGAGACGTCCGCAAACAGGATCGGCTCCGTTACCTCATTGCGCCAGACGAGCGGGCTCAGCCGCCCGCCCTCGCGCGCGACAAGGCCGGCGGCGATGGGGCGCCGTTCCTGGGGGATCGAGATCTCGACACGTTGCAACGCGTCGGGCGCAAGGCCAAGGCTCGCGACTTCCTTCGCCGCATCGTCAGGCGCGGCGGCGATCGTCAAAGAGTAGTGGGACGGGGGGCGCAGGCTGGAATATCCCGCCCAGCCGAGGAGGGCGATGCCGATGGCGATGAGCCCGGCGCCGATTATGTTTTTCATGCACCCTCGCGCAGTCGATTTGTATCCGATGTCATTCCCGACGCTCGCAAAGCGAGCGATCGGGAATCCAGCCCAAAACTAAGTTCTTGTGGCTCTGGATTCCCGGTCGGGCTTGCAGCCCGCCGGGAATGACAAGCCCCAATCAGCCCGTCATTGCGAGCGAAGCGAAGCAATCCAGAGCAGCGATCACGGCCCTGGATTGCTTCGTCGCTTCGCTCCTCGCAATGACGAGAGGCTCTTACTGGCGCTTCCTTCTCAGCAGGAAGGCGCCGCCCAGCAGCACGGCGATGGCGCCGAGGCCCGCCGCGATGAGGCGCTGCTGCGGCGAGTCGAACTCGAGATCGCCGCGCTTCTCGCCGGCGATGCGCTTCAACTCCGTGCGAATCTCCGCCGCTTCGCGCAGCCGCGTATCCTCGTCGTTGATCTTTGCGGCGCTCTTGACGAGCTGCGACCAGCCTTCGGAATAGGTGTAGCCGCCGGGGTTCATATGCGCGAGCGCCCTATAGTGCTTGATCTGATGGTGCTCCCACATTTCGGCGAACTCATATTCCACCGCCGAAGGACTATTGCCCTTCTGCCAGAAGAGCTGGAAGAAGGCGCCGGCGTCGTCCTTCTCCGGCGCCGGAGGCGCGGGGCGGTTGGTCTTCTGGCCCGGCAGCAGCTTGTCGTTATAGAGCTTCACCAGCACGCTGCGCGACTTTTCGGTGATCTCGAGCCCCGAGACGACGCCCTTGTCCATGCCGTCGAGATAGGCGCGCGCGAAACTGTCGGAATGACAGTTCGAGCAGGTCGAGACCCATGACTCCTTGCGCGCCGTGAACCAGGGGTGGTTCAGATTGTCGGCGATCTTCGGCATGGGCATGAAGGCCCAGCGCGCCTTGCGCACCATATTATGCGTGAACTTGCCCTCATATTCCATATGACAGAACTGGCAGGTCGGCGCGTTCATATGGCCATTGTCGAGCGCGTCGGCGAGGCGGGCGTTCCAGTCCCACTGATCGCCGCGCGCCTGATAGACCGTGCCATGCTTCGAAAGCATGTAGCCTTCGAACTCATTATGATCGACGCCATTGTGGCATTGCGCGCAGGCCTGCGGCTTGCGGGCCTCCACGGCCGAAAATTCGTGGCGCGTATGGCAGGAGTTACACGTCGTCTGCGGCGTGTGACAGAAGGTGCAGCCCTCGGCCACTTCGCGCTGCTCCATCGCCGCCCAAATGGCGTTCTCGACATTGGCCTTATAGGAGAGCGCGTGTGACGGATGGCCCGGCTTCCACTGGTCCTGCGGCCAGGTGAAAGTGTCGCGCTCGGATTCGCGCTCGGCGAATTGCTGCACGTGACACTGGCCGCAGGCGGCGGCGTCGGGCATTTTCAGCTCGGTCTTATGCTGGCCGTGATCCTGGCCGACGCCCATGTGGCAGTCGATGCAGCCGACTTCCTTCAAGGTCTCTCCAGCCTTGAGCTTGCCCATCGACTGAAGGTTCGCCTCGACCTCCTTGATCATCGCCTTCTTATAGGCGCGGGAGTCGCTCTCCGGCAGATTGCGGATTTGATCCAGATTGCCGTGAACGCTCCTTTGCCAGCTATGAGTCCAGCCGGGGGAGGTCTGCTGGTGGCATTCGACGCATTGGGCCCGCGAGGCGTCGACGTCGATCGTCTGCGGCGGCTTATAGAAGGAATGCGGATTTAGATATTTCGAGATCGGAATCGGCTCCCAATATTTGGCCAGCGATCCCTTGCCCGCGCCCTGGGCTTCATCATGATAACGCTTTTCCAGCGCCTCATAGAGTTCCTTGGGGGTGGCGCCCTTGGAAACGCCAAGCGCCTTGTAGGTCTCGTCCGGCGCCTCGGCGCGCCCGGGCGCAAGCGAAGCGGTCAGGGCGCTGAAAAGCATGAGAAGGCCGACGAGAAAGCGGCGGCGCAGGATGGCACTAAATTTCGGCATTAGCCCCTCGGCCTGGGAGATTCGTCATCGTGGCATTGTCGATAGCGGAACCATGATTGGAAGCACCACAGCCCGTGGCGCCAATGGCGCCATCGGCGGTTTTCGCCCTTCGCCCCGCGCGCCCAAAATATTGGATCGGAGGTTCCGATGGATGAAACAACGATCTCGAACGCCGCGGCGCCGGACGGCATGCGCATCTATGCAATCGGAGACATTCATGGCCGCGCCGATCTGCTGGATCGTCTTGCCCAGACCATAGACGACGATTTGCGCAAAGGCGACTACAGCGCGGCAGTCTGCGTTTTTCTCGGCGATTATGTCGATCGCGGCCTCGACTCGCGTGGCGTCATCGACCGTCTGGCGCGGCGGGATTTCCCAACGCCGATCGTGACGCTGCGCGGCAATCACGAAGACGAGATGCTGCGCTATCTCGACGACCCAGCGATGCTCGACCAATTCGTCGCCTTTGGCGGTCTGACCACGCTCGCCTCCTATGGCGTCGACGCGGGCCTCGAGATGAAGCGCGGCGGCGCGCCGGCGGTGCTGGCGGCCTTTCTCGAGCGCTTCCCGCAATCGCATCGGCGTTTTCTCGAAGAGACGCAGTATTCTGCAGAATATGGCGGCTATTTCTTCTGCCACGCCGGCGTGCGGCCGCATGTGCCGCTGGAGCGGCAAGACCCCGGCGATCTCATGTGGATTCGCTATGAGTTCTTGAATTACCGGGGGCCGTTCGAAAAGGTGATCGTGCATGGCCACACGCCGCATGCGCGCGTGGAAAATCTGGTGACCCGCATCAACCTCGACACCCACGCCTTCAAGAGCGGCGTGCTGACGGCGGCGGCGCTGGAGGGAAAGCGGCGGCGGTTTATGGATACGGCGGGGTGATTCAGGGGCGCTCCGATCGCGCCCTCCGTTTCTTGATAAACTTCCGAGGCGGCCTCATCCTTCGAGACGCGAGCTTCGCTCGCTCCTCAGGATGAGGCCTAAGTGGTTGACGTAGAATGCAGAAGCCCCTCATGCTGAGGAGGCTGCGCAGCAGCCGTCTCGAAGCACGAGGGGCGTCGGCGCCAGTTTATTAGGAGTCTGGCGCGCTTCATTGCGCCCTCTCACCCCACCCGCAGCTCGAAAGCATTCTCCAAATGCCGCGGCAATTTCCCGGGCGCGATGAAGATCGCGTCGCCGCGTAGCGTGCAGCGCATCGCCCAAGGGTTCGCTGCGATCCAACGGTCGACAGCGCGTGAGATGCGGCGCTGCTTTTGCGGCGTGATCGAGATGGCTGCGTCCGCCAGATCGCCGCGCGCCTTCACTTCGACAAAAACGACTGTGTCTCCGCGCTTTGCGACGATGTCGATTTCGCCGCCCTGCGTGCGGAAATTCCGGTCGAGGATCGTATAGAGCTGCACGCGCAGCCACAGGGCTGCGATGGTTTCCGAGCGCAGGCCATAGGCAAATGCGGAGCGGCGCGCGTCCCCGTCCCTGTGCTTCATCACTGCGCCATGAAAAGAGCTGCAAAAAAGAGAGCTATCTTACCTTACCCTTCAGAATCCCGCTTTTGGGGCTTTTGTCATTCCCGACGGGCCAAAGGCCCGATCGGGAATCCAGAGCCAAAATAGCGCTGGTTTTCTCTGGATTCCCCATCGCTCGCTGCGCGAGCGTCGGGAATGACAGGGCTCATTACTTCCCGCGCTCGGCCGCCAATTGCAGCGCCCGCGCATAGACCTGTCGGCGCGGCTGGCCGGTCTCCGCCGACACGACGCTGGCGGCGTCCTTGACCGAATAAGACCCCAGGGCGGCCTCGATTTTCGCGTCGAGATCCGCAGCCGCGACCTCCGCCGCGCCCGCCTCTGGCGGCGCCACCAGCAGCACGATCTCGCCCCTGGGCGGCTCCTCATTGGCCAGCGCTTCGGAGAGCGCATCCAGCCGCCCGCGCCGCACGGATTCATACATTTTGGTCAGCTCGCGGGCGATGGCGGCGCTGCGCGGGCCGAGCACAGCGGCGCAATCGGCCAGCGTCTCGGCGAGGCGGCGGGGGCTTTCGAAGAAGACCAGCGTACCGGGAATCTGTGCGAGCTCCGCAAGCCGCGCCCGCCGGGGGCCGCTTTTGTGCGGCAGGAAGCCCTCGAAGAAGAAGCGGTCGGTCGGCAGGCCGGCGACGACGAGCGAGGCCAGGACGGCGGAAGGGCCGGGGACGGAAGTGACATGCAGCCCCTTCTCCAGCGCCTCCTGCACCAGCTTGAAGCCGGGGTCCGAGACGAGCGGCGTGCCGGCGTCGGAGACGAGCGCCAGCTTCGCGCCCGATTCCAGCCGCGCCAACAGATGCGGTCGAATCACCGCCGCATTGTGCTCGTGATAGGCGACGAGCGGCGTCGAGATTCCATAATGCGCCAACAGGTTTTTGGTGACGCGCGTGTCCTCCGCCACAACGGCGTCGGCGGCGGCGAGCGTCGAGAGCGCGCGGAAGGAAATATCCTTCAAATTGCCGATTGGCGTGGCGACAACATGCAGGCCAGGTTCGATTTTTTCGGCCTCGGCGCGCAGGCCGAACGCCGTGTAGCCCGCGGCGGGAGAGGGGGCGTCGTCGGCGGCCATGCTGGCAATCTCCAAATCGTTCGTTTTTTCGTCCGAATGTTCGGAATATGGAACGATCCGGGCGGTCTCCGCAAGGCCTCAATTAACGCCCAAAAGCCGCATCTATTGACATTCGCATCGGGAGACGGACCCTATGCACAGGAAACATGCGCGCGCGGCCCTGGCGGCTCAGGCGCGGGGGCTCGGGGTCTCTATGAAGATGGGTTTTTCAGTCGGTTTTCCCGGCGCTGTCAGGCGCTTGCGTGCGGGGCTTCTCGCCGGCGCGGCGGCGCTGACGCTCGCGGCGTGCCACCCGGGCGCGGGGCCGGGCATCCCCGGCGCGAAGAATCTCGGCGCCGGCGCGCCGCCCACGGGGCAGGTCGCGACCGCCGACGCCAATGAGATGATCGGCAATGGCGCGGTGAAGGTCGGCCTCGTGGTGCCGCTGACCGGCCCCAATGGCCCGTCGTCGGTCGGCGCCTCTTTGCGCAACGCCGCCAAGCTCGCTTATGCCGACAGCGGGTCAAATGACGTGACCATTCTGGTCAAGGACGACAAATCCACGCCGGCCGGCGCCGCAGCCGCGACCCAGGAGGCCGTCAACGAGGGCGCGGAAATCATCCTCGGCCCGGTCTTTGCGACCGATGTGAAGGAAGCGGGCCGGGTGGCGCATTCCGCCAGCAAGCCCGTGATCGCTTTCTCGACCGATTCCTCGGCGGCGGGGAAGGGGAATTATCTCCTCTCCTTCCTCGTGGAAGGCTATGTCGATCGCGGCGTGAGCTTCGCGGCGCAGCGGGGCAAGAAATCGATCGCCGTTCTGGCGCCCGATAATGATTACGGGACGTTGGCGCTGGCGCAGTTCCAGCAGAGCGCGGCGAATTACGGCCTGCGCGTGCCGATGATCGAGCGCTATAAGCCCGGCGCGCCGGGCGAATCCGTCCAGCGCCTCGCCGCCGCCCGCGACCAGTTCGACGCGATTTTCGTCCCCGAACAGGCCGACGCCATGGGCGGCGTCTCGAAAGAGCTCGTCGCCAATGGCATCGACTCGAAGAAGGTGCAGATCATCGGCACTGGCTTGTGGAACGACTCGCGCGCGCTGAACCTGCCGGCGCTGCAGGGCGCCTGGTTCACGGCGCCGGAGAACGCCGGCTTCAACGCCTTCGCGCAGCGCTACAAGGCGAAATTCGGCTCGGACCCGGCGCGCATCGCGACGCTCGCTTACGACGCCGTGTCGCTGGCGATCGCATTGTCGCGCTCGCAGGGCTCGCAGCGCTACTCCGAGAGCGTGCTCACCAATCCGTCGGGCTTCAACGGCGCCGACGGCGTCTTCCGCTTCCGGCCCGACGGCACGAATGAACGCGGGCTTTCGGTGCTCGAAATCGGCGGCGGCGCGGCGAAGATTATTTCCCCGGCGCCGAGGAGCTTCACTGGGAACGGGGCGTAATTCGAGATCCCGTGTCATTCCCGACGCTCGCAAAGCGAGCGATCGGGAATCCAGAGCAGAACCAGCGTTCTTGTGGCTCTGGATTCCCGGTCGGGCTTTCAGCCCGCCGGGAATGACACGCCCCAAAGCGAGCTGTTCAAACGGAAACGGTAACGCGTCCAAACGGCCGTCATGGCCGGGCTTGTCCCGGCCATCCACGCCGAGGGATACGGCCGACCTCGGGACGTGCTGCCGGGCAGGCGAGGCCCCGTCGTAACTCATCAGGCCCCGCACGCTCTGGCGCCTGCTCGGCGTGGATGGCCGGGACAAGCCCGGCCATGACGAGGCTGTGCGGTGATGACGTGTGTATGCGGCGCGGGCGCGCCAGCGTTACGCGGTCGCCTCGCCGGCGACCTTGCCGAAATCCGCCACGCCCATCATCACGCGGCGCAGCTCGGTGAGCAGGCGCAGGCGGTTGAGGCGCAGGTCGGCGTTTTCGGCGTTCACCGTCACTTTGTCGAAGAATTCGTCGACCGGCTCGCGCAGCTTCGAGAGCGCGCGCATGGCGTCGGCGAAGTCTTCCTTCTTCAGCCGCTCGGCGGTCTCTTCGCCGGCGCGGGCGATGGCCGCGGCGAGCTTGTGCTCTTGCGGCTCGATGCGCAGGTTCGGGGCATGGCGTTGGGCGTAGGCCTCGGGGCCGTCCTTCTTTTCCTCGGCTTTCAGAATATTCACGGCGCGCTTGAAGCCGGCGAGCAGGTTCTTGCCGTCGTCGGTGGCGAGGAAGGAGTCGAGCGCTTCGACCTTTTTCGTGATCATGAGCAGATCGTCCTGAAGCGGCGCGGCCGCCTCGCCGTCGGCGAGGGCCACGGCTCCGAGCGCCGCGTCAATGAGATCGTAACGGGCGCCCTTGTCGCGCAAGTAGACCTTCAGGCGATCGACGAAAAAAGGAACAAGCGTAGTCGTTATGAAGGCCGCCGGCCTTTCATAAATAGAACGAAGGTGGGGCGTGCGCTCCAAGTCGTCAACAAGACCGTTGCTAGCAACAGACGACCCGCTGTGGTCCAACGGTGGTCCGAAAACAACAAACGGATGAAAGCTATCCAGCTCGCTGAGACGCTTTTTCAGTTCCTCGTACGCTGCGGAGCGACGGGCAATTTCGTCTTCCGCTCCATCTGGACCGTGACTAAGGTCAGGATAACCCATTTGAGCCGATCCGGCATCCGCTCCCTTCTCATCAACGAACCCATCGTAATTGAGCAAGGTGCGGTAGGGCTCGTTTCCCCAATGCGGCGAAGGAGCATTTTCTGTCTGGGGGTCATAGTCCCGGGCAAGGGCTACATAGCCAAGCTCTGGCCTAAACCCAAAGCAGAGATATGTCAGGACGCCCCATCGAATTGCCGGGCTTAGGTTAATTCGAATCTGGTTTTCCAAAACCACTCTAATCACCCCCAGCGCGGCGCGGCGCAGGGCATAGGGGTCTTTGCTGCCTGTCGGCTTCTCGTCGATTGCCCAGAAGCCCACGAGCGTGTCGAGCTTGTCGGCGAGCGCCACGGCGATGGAGACCGGATCGGTCGGCACATAATCGCCTTGGCCTTGTGGCTTGTAATGCTCGTAGCAGGCGCTCGCGACCGACGAGTCCTCGCCCTGCGCTTTCGCATAATAGCTGCCCATCAGCCCTTGCAGCTCGGGGAATTCGCCGACCATCTCGGTCACGAGATCGGCCTTGCACAGCGTCGCCGCCCGCGCGGCCTTGTCCGGGTCCGCGCCGACGATCGGCGCAAGCTCCCTCGCGAGCGCCGCGATGCGCTTCACCCGCGCGCCCTGCGTGCCGAGCTTCTCATGGAAGACGATCTGATCGAGCTTGGGGAGACGCTCTTCGAGCTTCGTCTTCAGATCAGTCTCATAGAAGAACTTCGCATCCGACAGGCGCGCGGCGATGGGGCGCTCATTGCCGGCCACGATCGTCGCGCCATGGTCGCTCGCCTCGATGTTGGAGACGAGGATGAAACGATTGGCGAGCGTTCCGTCCTGCTTGCGCAGCACGAAGCACTTCTGGTTCACGCGGATCGTCGCGCGAATGACTTCCGGCGGAACGGAGAGGAAGCTTTCGTCGAAGGACCCCATCAGCGTCACGGGCCATTCGACGAGGCCGGAGACTTCCTCCAGAAGCCCGGCGTCCTCGACAAGCTCCAAATGCTGGGCGAAGGCGAGGTCTTTGGCGTCATGCAGAATAATGTCGCGCCGGCGGTCCGGGTCGAGAACGACCTTGGCGCGCTCCAGCGACATGGCGTAGTCCTCGAAGCGCCTCACGCGGAATTCGCCCGGCGACATGAAGCGATGGCCGCGCGTGGCGTCGCCCGACTTTATGCCGTCGACCTCGAAGGGCACGATCTCCGGCGTCTCCGTCTCTGGGCCGAAAGTCGCGACGATGGAATGCAGCGGGCGCACCCAGCGCAGGCTGTCCGTGCGCTCGGAGGCCGCGCCCCAGCGCATGGATTTCGGCCAGGGGAAGCTTTTGATGATCGCCGGCAGGAGGTCGGCGAGAACCTCGATCGTCTCGGCGCCGGGGCGCTCGATCACCGCGAGGTAGAATTCCGCGCCCTTTTTATCTTTCTCGATCCGGGCCTGATCCAGCGAGGCGAGACCCGCGCTTTTCAGAAAGCCGGCGACCGCCGCCTCGGGCGCGCCGACGCGCGGGCCTTTGCGCTCCTCGCGCACATCCGGCTGGCGGCCGGGCAGCCCGACCACCTGCAAGGCGAGCCGCCGCGGCGTGGCGTAGGCGGCCGCGCCCTCATAGGTCAGGCCGCGCTCGACAAGCGCATTGGTGACAAGCTTCCGCAGCTCGTCGGCCGCCTGCCGCTGCATGCGCGCGGGAATTTCCTCGGAGAAGAGTTCGAGCAGAAGGTCGGGCATTTATTCGTCCTGAATCTCGGTGGGGAGACCCGTACAGCGGCGGCGGAAACATGTCGAGGCTGTCGATGCCTATCGCCCGCACGCTTGTTCACTTCGCTGCCCGCGTCCTGGCCGGGCTTGTCCCGGCCATCCACGCCGCGCAATGACGCGGGGGATGGGGTGAACGAAAAGCTGGTTCCGTCCCCGGGGTGGCCGTGCCCATTGGCGTGGGTGGCCGGGACAAGCCCGGCCATGACGCTTCCGAGATATGTGACTCGCGTCACACCCTTGCGGCGTGGCTCCCTCTGGGCGCCTCATTCTGGCACGCGGGCGCGGCGCTGGCCGAAACGCTTCCGCAAGCCTAATGCTCCGATAATCAAATTCACAAAAATTTTCGCATTGCGACGCGCGGCCCGCGACGGCCCGCGGCCGCGTCAGATGCGGGTAGGCTTATGCGTCGTCGGTCGAAATCGCGTCGGTTTGTTGGCGTGCTGGCCCCCTGGGCCGTCAGCGTGATGGCGCCTTGGGCGCTCGGCGTCGGCGCGCTCGTCTCCTTCACCGCAAGCGCCGGGCAAGACACTGTCGGCGACTGGAATGTGGCGCCGCTCACCGCCCGCGCCCGCGCCGCCGCCGCCCCGGCGACTTTGCAGCTTGCGTCTTTCGGCGAGATCGCCACGGGCGAGCTCGGCCTCTCAGGCCAGAGCCGCGCGCTGGCGCAGAGCGCGCGGCTCATGGTGGGCGCCCCGGACGAGATGCGCTCCATCCCCGACGAGCGCGAGCCGCATGTCGATCTGAAGCCCGACGCCAAGGATTTCCCGGAGGTCGACCGCACCCATAAAGGCGATCCCGTCATCGCCATGCGGCCGACTTTCGAGACGCGCGTGATCAACCCGGCCGCGCTCGGTCTTGCCGAGCCGGCGCGGCTGACGTTCCGCATCGAGGGGAAGCATGCGGCGCGCACAAGCCTCGCGCTCGCCCCGCGCGGCGCGCTTCCGGGCGACGACGCGATCTATGAAGCGGAGGCGGAACGCGCCGAATCGCTGAACACCACGCAGACCCAGAAAGCCACCGCGGCGGCCTCGCCCTCGCAAACCGCCTCGAAAGCGACGCCCCCCGTCGCAGAGCCGCCGCGCGAGACCGCCAATCAGGCGATGGCGGATCGCGCGCTGCATGGCGCGACGCCGTCGGTTTCGCGCGCGGTCGCGCTCAGCTCCTCGACGCCAGCCCAGCCCGATGCGGTGCCGATCGAAGTGTCGTCCTTCCCGCGCGCCACTCTCGCGCTCGGCGCGCCCGACAAGGCGGCGCGGCCCGATTACGCCTCTCTCATCGATCGCGACAGCATGGATCGCGAGCGGCGCTGCCTTGCCGAGGCGGTTTATTTCGAATCGCGCAGCGAGCCGGAGGCCGGTCAGGCGGCGGTGGCGCAAGTGGTGCTCAACCGCACGCAGAGCGGGCTCTATCCGGCGTCGATCTGCGGCGTCGTCTATCAGAACCGGCACCACTATAAGGCGTGCCAGTTCTCCTTCGCCTGCGAAGGCAAGTCGCTGCGCATCACCGAGCCGGAATCATGGGCGACGGCCGTGCGCATCGCCAATGAGGTGATGGACGGGCGCACCTATATCACCGACGTCGGCCGCTCGACGCATTATCACGCAACTTACGTCAAGCCTCGCTGGGCGCGCGCGCTAACTCGGATGGATATGATCGGGCGTCATATCTTCTATCGGCTCAAGCCGGGTCAGACGTGATTGCAGCGGCAGAGGCTTTGCGTCGCCGGAAGCCGCCGGTGCGCGCATAGATCGCAAACCAAATCACAAAAGCCGACGCGACGCTTGCGCAGGCGAAGGGATGCGCGAGGATCAGTTGTCTCAAAGCGTCCATGTCGAAAGCCTCACACTCAAATAATGTCGCGAGCTTCGGCGCGTCGCGGTTAATTTTTCGGCGATACGGTCAGGGAAACGCTACGCTTGCGAAGGCCTCGTCGGCGCGTGGTTAAGGAAAAGCTAATCGATTGGCGCGCACGAGGCCGCGCACGGAGTTTCCGAGGTAGAACTCACGCCCCAGATCATCGAGCCGCAAAACCGCTTCGCGGGCGCGGCCCTCAGCGATGAGGCTCGCGCGCAGCGTCCCCGCCAGCAATCCGCTCGAAAGCGGCGGCGTGAGCAGGATGTCTCCAGATGGCACGAAGAGGCTGCAGCGCGCGCTCTCGCACAGCTCGTCGCGCTCATTGAGGAAGAGAACCTCGTCCGCGCCGTGGCGCTTCACGGCCTCGGCGAGCGCCTCCTCATAGAGGGCGCGGCGCGTCGTCTTGTGGCGCAGCAGGGGGTCGGCGGAGGAGAAACGACGCTCGGCGAGAGCGACGCGCCAGATGGTTTCGGGCGGGATGGGATCGATGGGCGTGGCGGAGGTCTCGATCGAGCCGTCGCGCGATAGAACGAGACGCACCCGCAATCTCTGGGGGAGAGCGACCATCTGCTCCCTCTCCCGCAAAGCGGGGGAGGGTTGGGGAGGGGGAATATCAGCTCCGACTATCTCAGTATTGAAAGGCCCCCTCCCTGTCCCTCCCCCGCTTTGCGGGAGAGGGGACGCGGTTGCATCGTTGGGGATAAATGTCGAGACAGCTTTGTTAAGCGCCGCCAGAACCTTCTCCCGATCATGCCGAAACCCCAGCGCCGCGCTCGACGCCGCAAGCCGCGCCAGATGCTCCGGCAGCAGCGCGAATCCGTTTTCCGGCGTCCACAGCAGCGTTTCGATCAGGCCGAAGTCGGAGTCCTGGTCTGAATCGGGCGAATGGCGGTCTGGCGTCATGAGCCCAAATACCTCCCCTTTACGGGGAGGTCGGCGGCCGAAGGCCGCCGGGTGGGGTTCTCGCAGCAACGGCGGTAATGGGGGCCTGGGCCCCACCCGACCCCGCTTCGCGGGGCCACCCTCCCCGTAAAGGGGAGGGATCGGCTCACGCCCCGCGTTCGCTCGACTGCGTCCCGGTCAGGAATCGGGCCTTGATCAGACATTCCTCATACTCTTCGCGGGCGCGGGAATCGGCGACGACCGCCGAGCCGACATTGCAGACCAGTTCGTGGTCGGGAAAGATCGTCAGCGTGCGGATCGCGACATTGAAGCGGATGTCGCCATCGGGCGCGATGAGGCCGAGCGAGCCGCAATAAACGCCGCGTGGCGCGCATTCGAGATCGCGGATGATCTCCATCGCGCGGATCTTCGGCGCGCCCGTCACCGAGCCGCAGGGGAAAAGCCCCGTGAAGAGATCGGCCAGCGTCACGTCGTCCCGCAGCCGCGCCTCTATGCCCGAGGTCATCTGATGCAGGGTCGGATAGGTTTGCACGGTGAAGAGGTCCGTGACCTTCACCGAGCCGACCTCCGCAAGACGCGAGAGATCATTGCGCAGAAGGTCGACGATCATGAGGTTTTCGGCGCGGGACTTCTCGTCCTCGACCAGATATTGCGCGCGCGCCATGTCCTCGGTCGGCATCACGCCGCGCTGCGCCGTGCCCTTCATCGGACGGGCGCGAATGGCGCGCCCCTGCGCCTCGAAGAAGACTTCGGGCGAGAGAGAGACGACCGTCTCCTCGCCCAGCGCCACGACGCCGCCATAGGCGACGGGCTGGCGCTTGCGCAGCCCGCGATAGAGCGCCAGCGGGTCGCCCTCGTAGCGGCCGTAGAGCGGGAAGGTGAGATTGATCTGATAGACGTCGCCCGCGAAAATATAGTCGCGGCAGGCCTGGAAACGCGCGGCGTATTCGCTTTCCGTCCAGGCGGGCGTCAGCGGGATGTAGGGCGCCGGGGCGTCGGCCGGCGGCAGGGTCCAGGGCTGCGGCGCGCGGAAGGCGCCAAAGAGCAGCAGCGGCGTGCGCGAGCGCGGCGTCGTCTGCGTCCAGAATTTGGGCTCCAGCGCATAGCCCAGCTCATAGCTGGCGTAGCCGGCGAGATAGAGCCCGCGCTTCGTCGCCGCCTCCATGCGGGCGAAGGCGTCCTTTGCCTCGCGCGGCTCGCGGGCGACGATGATTTCCTCCGGCTCGCTGAAGAGCAGGGTGCGGCCGTCGCGCCCGTCCTCGAAGACGACATAGGGCCGCGCCGGCGCGTCGGTGAGCGTCGGAGAAATTGGGCTGGCGGCGACGTCGGGCATTTTGGGCGGGGCTCGTTTCACGATTATGTTACAACACAACAGGGCGATTGGGCGAAGAGCAATCTTGCAGTTTCGGCGCCTCGATCTGCCCTCTGCGGGGAGGTGGGCGCTGGATTGCTTCGTCGCTACGCTCCTCCAATGACGGGGCTGAGTTTTCCCTGACAGCCTGGATCGCCCCGGCACATCAGACGTCCTCACCTATGAAAGGGCGGGCGTTTTCGCAATCGGGAAATCTTCCCAGCGGCTTAGAACAAGTTTTGCTCTGTGGCCCTTTGCGGGCTATTGAGGATCATGTCCACTGGCCCCAAAAACGCGCAACCCATGCGCATCCTCTTCGTCGGCGACGTGCTCGGCCGCGCCGGCCGCGCCGCGGTGGTCCGCTATGTCCCGCGGCTGCGCGAAAAATGGGCGCTCGATTTCGTGGTCTGCAACGGCGAGAACGCCGCCGGGGGCTTCGGCATCACCGAGTCGATCTGCGAGGAGATGCTGATGGCGGGCGTCGATTGCGTGACGCTCGGCAATCACGCCTTCGACCAGCGCGAGACGCTCGTCTTCATCGAGCGCCAGCCGCGCCTGCTACGGCCGATCAACTATCCGCCGGGCACGCCGGGGCGGGGCTCCAATCTCTTCACCGCGGCGCGCGGCCAGCAGGTGCTGGTGATCAATCCCATGGGCCGCGTCTTCATGGACGCCATCGACGACCCCTTCGCGGCCATGGAGCGCGAGCTCGGGGCCTGCCCCTTGGGCGTCGCCTGCGACGCCATTATCGTGGACATGCACGCGGAGACCTCGAGCGAGAAGATGGCGCTCGGCCATTTCGTCGACGGCCGCGCCTCTCTGGTGGTGGGCACGCATACCCATGTGCCGACCGCCGACGCGCAAATCCTGCCGGGCGGCACGGCCTATCTCACCGACGCCGGCATGACCGGCGACTACGACTCGGTGATCGGCATGGACAAGGAAGAGCCGATGCGCCGCTTCATCCGCAAGACGCCGGGCGCGCGCTACGAACCGGCGAGCGGGGAGGCGACCTTCTGCGGCGTGGCGGCGGAGATCGGCCCCGACGGTCTCGCAACAATGATAACGCCTGTGCGGCTCGGCGGCCGGCTGAAGCGCGAATGGCCGCAGGAGTGGGGCGCGCCGTAAGGGCGGGCGCCGAGGGCGAGCGAGAGGCCGGGCGATAGGGTAATTGCGATCTGGCTGCGCGCTTGAGTTCGCCCCCCCAATTCCGGGGCAATCATGTCCGGGCTTTTCCTCGGACAAGCGGGGCCATGAAGCGGTAAGCGACATGAAGATGCGCGCATACGACTACCTTTGCCGGGCCCGCGCCTCCATATAGTATAGACATCCGATAGATTATATGTACATCGACAAAGCGCAGGCGCGCTACTTCCGAGTAGCGCCCCAAAGCGTAATGTTATATTGTTACATGAGTCGCGCTGCTCTTAATTACCGGACAATCCTCCCATGTCGCCTTTTCGCCTTCGGCGTTTGCTTGCCCTCGCCGCCATCGTCGGTGTCGCGGATCCGAACGGGCCCGCCTTTGCGCAGCGGGCGCTGCCGACGATCGAGGTAGGCGCGGCGCATCGCCAGCGGACGGCGGCTCCCAGGCGCGCCGCCACCGCGACGCCTCGTTCGGCGCCGGTTTCACCGCTGGGCGCGCCTGCGCCGTCCCAATCAACCACTGACAAACAGACGGCGCGGCTCGATCGGCTGCTGCCAAAAACCGGCGCCAATGTTTACAGGCTCGACCGCAGCGCGATCGAGGCGCTGCCGCAGGGCAATCAGGCGACGCTTGATCAAATCCTTCTGCAAAACCCGGGCGTGACGCAGGATTCCGCGGCGGGCGGCAGTTTCCACGTGCGCAATGAGCACGGGAACGTTCAGTATCGCGTCAACGGCATTCTCTTGCCCGACGGCGTGTCCGGCGGCTTCTCGCAAGTGATGGACACGGGCTTCATCGGCTCCGTCTCGCTCATCACCGGCGCGCTTCCGGCGCAATATGGGCTGCGCACGGCCGGCGTCGTCGACATCGTGTCGCGTCCGCCCCCACTGACGCCCGGCGGCAACGTCAGCATCTATGGCGGCAGCCACGCCACCGGACAGAGCGCTTTTGATTACGGCGCCCAGCGCGGCCGTTGGGAAGCCTTCGCTTCCGGCCGCCTGACCATGAACAATCTCGGCCTCCAAAATACAACGCCCGGCCATGAGGCGCTGCATGATCGGACGCGACAGGGACGGTTTTTCGGCTTCGCCTCCTATGCGATCGACGATTCGACCAAGCTGAGCTTCATCACCGGAACATCCGTCGTCGGCTATCAAATCCCCAACAATCCCGGCCAACAGCCGCAGTTCGCGCCCTATGGCGTCAGCTGGTTCGACTCGGGCAAACTCAACGAAAATCAGCTCGAACGCACATTCTACAACGTGCTGGCGTTGTCGAAATCCACAGCCGAGCTGGACGCTCAGATCTCCTATTTCTCGCGTTACTCGACTGTCCATTACGTGCCGGACGCGATCGGCGATCTTATTTTCAACGGCGTCGCGTCCGATGTCTATCGCGCAGGCGTCGTCAATGGCCTGCAGGGCGACGCCGCCTACCGCTTGGGCGACCATACGCTGCGCGGCGGTTTTACCGTCAGCGGCGAGCAAACCAAGGTGATCAACGCCTCGCTCGTCTTCCCGCTCGACGCCGACGGCAACCCGGGCAACACGCCGATCGGCGCCTATGACCCTAACATCAAACTTGGGTGGCTCGCGGGCGTCTATGCGCAGGACGAGTGGAAGCTCACCGATAATCTCACGCTGAACGCAGGTCTGCGTTTCGACCAGATGTGGCAGTTCGTGACCGCCAATCAGTTGAGCCCGCGCGCGTCGCTCGTCTTCAAGCCGGTCGAAGGCACAGAATTCCATGTTGGCTATGCGCGCTATTTCACGCCGCCCGCGCAGGCTCTCGCGGCGCCGACCAATCTCGCGGTCTACGCCAATACGACCCAGCAGGCGGAGATTCCGCTCTCGAGTCCCGTGCGGCCCGAGCGAGCGCATTATATCGACGTCGGCGTGACGCAAAGGCTGACGCCGCAGCTCGAAGCGGGCGTCGACTTCTATTACAAGCGGGCGCGAAACCTTTTGGATGACGGCCAGTTCGGACAAGCCTATGTCCAGACGGCTTTCAATTACGCCCGCGCCTATAATACGGGCGTCGAGTTCAAGGCGCTTTTCCACGACGGCGATTTTCGCGCCTACGCCAATCTCGCCTGGGCGCGCCAGCGCGCAACTCAGGTAACGTCGAACCAGTTCCTGTTTGGTTCGGACGAGATCGACTACATCTCGGGCCACTACATCTACACGGATCATGCGCAGACGCTGAGCGGCTCCGCTGGCGCTTCCTACGTTTTCTGGGGGACGCGCGGGTCCGTGAGCATGATTTACGGCAGCGGCCTGCGCAGCGGCTTCGCCAACACCACGCACGCCTCGCCCTATACGCAAGTTAATCTCGGTCTCGCGCGCGAGATCGGAACGGTTTTCGACCGGCCCCTGACCTTGCGCTTCGACATCGTCAATCTTCTCGACCACGCCTATCAATTGCGCGACGGCTCCGGGATCGGCGTCTTTGCGCCGCAATACGGGCCGCGCCGGGGCTTTTTCGTCGGGCTGAAACAGGCGTTTTGAGGGGTGGATCGACACAAGCTGCGGCACACGTCATGGCCGGGCTTGTCCCAGCCACCCACGCCGCGCGAATACAGACGCTACCCATAGCCGCGAAGGTCCATTAAATAGCCCCGAGACCGCAAGCTGCGGCGGGAGCGGAGCCAGCCTATGAAGTGGGAAGATTTACAGACGTCTGAGAACATCGAGGACCGCCGCGGCGAAGAGGGCGGCTACGGCGGGGGCCCGAGCGTCGGCGGCGGCGGCATTGGGCTCGGCACGATGGTTGTTCTCGGCCTCATCGGCTGGGCGCTCGGCATCAATCCGGCGGTGCTCATCGGCGGCGCGGAGATGCTCAGCAAGATGCATGGCGAGCGCGGCCAGATCGCGCAGCAGGAGGAGCGCCCGCATCAGACGTCGAAGCCGACGGATCAGATGGGGCTTTTCGTCTCCAAAATTCTCGGCTCGAACGAAGATGTGTGGGCGGCGGTGCTCCCCGAGCAGAAGGGCATCTCGTTCAAGGCGCCGCGCCTCGTGCTCTTCGACGGCGAGACGACCTCGCGCTGCGGGCAGGCGCAATCGGCGATGGGGCCGTTCTACTGTCCGCTCGACCAGCGCATCTATCTCGACACCTCGTTCTTCCGCGACATGAAGCAGCGCTACGGCGGCGGCGGGGATTTCGCTTACGCCTATGTCATCTCGCACGAGATGGGGCATCACATCGAGAACCTCCTCGGCATTCTGCCCAAGGTGCAGCGCGCCCAGGCCCGCGCCGGCAGCCGCGCCGAGGCCAATGCGCTCTCCGTCCGCGTCGAGCTGATGGCGGATTGCCTCGCGGGGGTCTGGGCGAAGAACGGCGACGCGCGCAGCCATTTTCTGGAGGAGGGTGACATCCAGAAAGCCGTGGCTTCGGCCCAGGCGATCGGCGACGACCGCCTGCAGAAGGCCTCGCGCGGCTATGTCGTGCCCGACAGCTTCACGCATGGCTCCTCTGCCCAGCGCACCGAGTGGCTGCAGCGGGGCCTGAAAAGCGGCAGGATCGACGCCTGCGACACCTTCGGTCGGTGATCAGAAGGTGCGGCGCGCGCTGCTCGACAGCTCCGAGCAGCGCAGCCGCCTGGCGAGGCGCGAAAGATCGGCGCTCGCCTGCGCCCGCAGGGCGCTTTTGCGCGCGATGATTCCGGCCGGCGCGGCGAGCCTCGGGACAAGCCTTGTGACGAGCGACGCAGGCGCGGCCCGCAGCACATAGCAGCGATCGCCGCCGCCATAGGCGAAGGCGTCGTTCACCTCGTCGACGAAGCCACGCTCGACGGCATAGCCCGCATTCAGTAGCAAAATTTTTTCCCGGCGCGCGGCGGCGAGCGCCTGCGCGAGCCCTTCCGACATTTGCTCGGCCTCGACCAGCTCGCAGCCCGCTTCATCGGCCACCTTATCGAGCCCGCGGCCGGGCGCGCCGGCGAGAACCGCGTCGGCGACGAGCCCCTCGACGCAGGCCTCGACCAGCGAGGCGAGGCTGCGCGTGACGGCGTCCCGGCGCAGCGGTTGGGCGTGTGCGTCATAGGCGAGGAGAATGGCTGTCAACATCGCGACAATGCATAGCCTAAACCGCTGCGCGACGGAATGTGGCGCCAAATAAAGAGGCTTTCGCCTCATTTGCCTGGCGCCGGCCATTGCGCCCGCCGCCGCCATCGGCCACCATCCCGCCCATGCCGACGAGTCCCTTTCCGCTCGAGCTCCTCACGACCGAACAAATGGCCCGCGCCGATCGGATGACGATCGAGAGCGGCGTGCCGAGC
The DNA here is from genome assembly GCF_016745395.1 of Methylocystis sp. Sn-Cys. Classification (GTDB taxonomy): domain Bacteria; phylum Pseudomonadota; class Alphaproteobacteria; order Rhizobiales; family Beijerinckiaceae; genus Methylocystis; species Methylocystis iwaonis. Next base: position 160,970 of record NZ_JAERVJ010000007.1, on the reverse strand, counting down.
ATGGAGCTTATGGAGAGCGCCGCAGTGGCGATCGCGCGGGTGACGAGCCGCATTCTCCAGCGCACCAGCGGGCGCCGGGTGCTCGTGCTCTGCGGTCCCGGCAATAATGGCGGCGACGGCTATGTGGCGGCGCGGCTCCTGAAGGCGCAGCGCTACAAGGTGCGCGTCGCTTCGCTCGTGCCGCCCGATCAGCTACGCGGCGACGCGGCGCGTGCGGCGGCCGGCTGGACCGGCACGCTTTTGCCGGCGGAAGAATGCGACTTCCACGGGGTCGATCTCGTTATCGACGCGCTCTTCGGCACGGGCCTCGCGCGCGATCTCGATCCCGACGCCCAGGCGCTGGTGAACCGCCTCAACCAATGGCGCCGCGAAACCAAGCAGAATGTTGTGGCCGTCGATATTCCGAGCGGCGTCGACGGCACCACCGGAGCGATCCGCGGCGCGGCGGTCGAGGCGGACGAGACGATCACTTTCTTTCGCGTGAAGACCGGGCATCTGCTGCTGCCGGGCCGGCTGCGTTGCGGCAAGCTCACCTGCGCCCATATCGGCATCCGCGCCTCGACCCTCGAATCGATGGCGGTGCGGACCTTCGTCAACGCCTCGGATCTGTGGCAGTCGGCGCTGCCGCGGCCGAAGGTGGACGGACATAAATATACGCGCGGCCATGCGCTGGTCGTATCGGGCGGCGCCTCCTTCACAGGCGCCGCGCGGCTTTCCGCTGCGGCCGCTCTTCGCGCGGGGGCGGGGCTGGTCACGCTGGCGAGTCCGAGCGACGCTTTGCCGGTCAACGCCAGCGCGCTCACCTCCGTCATGGTGCGGCCGTCCGACGGCGCTGACGGCCTCGCCACGGTGCTAGCCGACGAGCGCAAGAACGCCGTCGCGATTGGTCCCGGCCTCGGCGTCAGCGAAGAAAGCTGCCGGCAGGTGGAGGTCGCGTTGACGCCGCAGGCCTATCGCCGCGCCGCCGTGCTGGACGCCGATGCGCTGACGAGCTTCGAGAGCGACCCCTTCCGCCTGTGGCGCGCGACGCGCGCCGCGCCGGGCCCGGTGGTGATGACGCCGCACGCGGGCGAATTCGCGCGACTTTTCGCGGAGTGCAACGCAGATTGCGCGCTGCGCTCGAAGCTCGACAGGGCGCGCGACGCCGCGCGGGTGAGCGGGGCGGTCGTGCTGTTCAAGGGACCTGACACGGTGGTCGCCGCGCCTGACGGCCGCGTTTCCATTCTGCCCTATGCGAGCCCCTGGCTCGCCACCGCCGGCTCGGGCGATGTGCTGACGGGAATCGTCGCCGGCCTCCTCGCCCAGCGGATGGACGGGTTTTTCGCCGCCTCCGCCGCCGCCTGGATGCATGCGCGCGCCGCCGAGATCTTCGGGCCGGGGCTGATCGCGGACGACATAACCTCGTCGCTGCCGCAGGTTTGGCGGGAGCTTTATGGCCCCGTCAAATGAATAAGTTTTAATCTGATAAAATAAGTCTGGCGCGGTAAAAGAAGAGTAGTGGAACCATGACCTTTCGCCCCCTGGCGCTTGCGCGTGTCTCTTCTAGGGCTAGGTTGCGTCCAACTGCGTGCGCTGGCGGTCTATAAGAGTCACAATAATCAACGACGGGCGGATGATGAAAGCACACGATAAGCTCCTTCTGGAAAACAAGGCTTGGGCGCAGGAAGTTCGTCGTCGGGAGCCCGACTATTTCGAGCGCCTCGCGCGTGGCCAAGACCCCGAATTCCTTTGGATCGGCTGCGCCGACAGCCGTGTGCCCGCCGATATCATCGTCAACGCCGAGCCGGGGCGCATCTTCGCGCATCGCAATATCGCCAATCAGGTGATCGTGACCGACTTCAACTGCCTCGGCGTGGTGCAATATGCGGTCGAGGTTTTGAAGGTCAAGCATATCATCGTCTGCGGGCATTATAACTGCGGCGGCGTGAAAGCGGCGCTTTCACATCAGACGCCCGAGTTGATGCTCGTGCATAAATGGCTGCTGCACATCAGGGACGTCTATCGCCTTCACAGAGAAGAGCTCGATGCTCTGAACTCTTTGGACGATAAGGCGGACCGCCTCGTCGAGCTCAATGTGATCGAGCAGGTCAATAATCTCTCCCATACGTCGATTTTGCAGAAAGCCTGGAAGGCGGAGCGGCGCCCGATGGTGCATGGCTGGGTCTTCGGCGTCGAGGACGGGCTGTTGAATCAGCTCATTACCTTGGGGCCGGAGAGCGAGATCGACCCACTCTACAGATGGGAGGACGCACCGCACTAATTCCCAGTTTTTCCAGCGATTTGGCGTTTCCTCTCCTTCCTCCCGAGGCGGCTTCGAAGAGGCCCTCGAGGACGAGGGAAGGGGAAAATAGCGCGATCGGCTTTCTCGTCATGAAGACGTCGTCTGTGACGGCTCTTCAAAATGAGGGAGTTTCTTGCGCGATTCGCCCTGCTATTGAACCCAAGCGACTGAACAGGAGACTTCAGCCGTGCTTCGCAAACATCTGGACTACTACCTACGTTATCTCGACCACGACATTCCGGCGGGGCTTGTCGTCTTTCTCGTGGCGTTGCCGCTTTGTCTCGGCATTGCCGTCGCTTCCGGGGCGCCGCCGTTTTCGGGGGTCATCGCCGGCATCGTCGGCGGGCTCGTCGTCTCGATCGCCAGCGGATCACAGCTCAGCGTCTCGGGGCCGGCGGCCGGCCTTGCGGTCATCGTCGCGGCGGCGGTCGAGAAGCTCGGTTTCGACGGCATGTTGCTCGCTGTCGCGCTTTCCGGCCTCACCCAGGTCGCCATGGGCTATGTGCGCGCCGGCGTGATCGGCGCCTATTTCCCGTCGTCGGTGATCAAGGGCATGCTCGCCGCAATCGGCGTCATTTTGATTATGAAGCAATTGCCGCATGCCGTCGGTTACGATGCGGACGCCGAGAGCGATCTGTCCTTCCTCGAGGGGGACAGCCATACAAGCTTCTCGTTCCTGACGTCGGCCTTGCAGTCGATCTCGCCGGGCGCGACCCTCGTCGCCTGCGTTTCGCTTGGCATTCTCATCCTTTGGGAGACGCCGACGATCAAGGAGCGCAAAATCCTCTCGCTTGTGCCCGGCCCGCTGGTCGCCGTCATTTTCGGCGTGTTCTTCAACCTTGTCGCGCGGTCGGCGCTTCCTTCGTTGGCGATTGCGCCGCAACATCTGGTCGGGCTGCCCGCGATCTCCGGTCCTTTGGAGTTCTTTCGCGAGTTTCACTTCCCCGATCTCCATCTGCTCGCCAACGCGCAAGTCTATGTCACGGCCGCGACGATCGCGCTCGTCGGCAGCCTGGAGACGTTGCTGAGCCTGGAGGCGGCCGATAAGCTCGATCCTTTGAAGCGTACGGCGCCGCCGGACCAGGAGTTGAAGGCGCAGGGCCTCGGCAATTTCATATCCGGAATGGTCGGCGGCCTGCCGATCACGGCGGTGATCGTCCGCAGCTCCGCGAATATCAACGCCGGCGCCCATACCAAGGTCTCGGCCGTCGTGCACGGACTGTTGCTGCTGCTGGCCGTGATGTTTCTTTCCTCGATTCTCAACATGATCCCGCTCGCTTGTCTCGCTGCGGTGCTGCTGCTCACCGGCTACAAGCTCGCCAAGCCGAAGTTGACGATCGAGCAATATGAGAAGGGGTTCGACCAATTCGCGCCCTTCGCCATCACGATCGCGGCGATCCTCCTGACCGATCTGCTGGAAGGCATGGCGATCGGCATGGCGGTCGGCATCTTCTTCGTGCTGCGGGGCAATTACCATTCCGCCTTCGCGCTCACCCGCGACGGAAGCAATTATCTGCTGCGCTTGCAGAAGGACGTGTCCTTCCTCAACAAGGCGCCGTTGCGCGACATTCTCGACAGCATTGAGCCGGACAGCTACGTCGTGATCGACGGCACGCGCGCGACCTTCATCGACCACGACATTATGGAGACGCTCGACGATTTCTTCAAAGCGGCGGGCGACGACAATATTCGCGTCGAGCTGAAGAATATGCGCGGGCTGGCGCCTGTGAACGGCCTCGTGGCGGCGGCCTGACGAAACTGCGGCGGCAAGCCAGATTCTTGCCGCCGCCCTGGTTGATAAACCCCGAGGCGACCTCGTCCTTCGAGACGCGAGCTTCGCTCGCTCCTCAGGATGAGGCCTAGCGGGTATGGCGTATTTTGCAGAAGCCCTTCATGCTGAGGAGCCTGCGCAGCAGGCGTCTCGAAGCACGAGGGGCGTTAGACGACGCTTTATCAGCAGTCTGAAGCGCGCGCCTATGTCTCATACGAGATCTGCTTGATTGGTGCGGTGTCATTCCCGACGCTCGCGAAGCGAGCGATCGGGAATCCAGAGCTGAACCAGCGCTTTTGTGGCTCTGGATTCCCGGTCGGGCTTTCAGCCCGCCGGGAATGACAAGTCCCAATGCGAGCTGTCAAACGGAGATGGTATCAGCCTTCATCCGGCCTGAAATTCTCGAAGACGATTTGGTCCGCCCATTGCCGCGCGACAGTGGCTTGCGCGGCCGAACGGATCGTCCACACCGTGACGGGAATGCCGAGCGCTTCGCGTGCGAGGAAGGGAATGGCGTGCGGAAGATCGGCGGCGTTCCAGGAAAGAAAATCCGGCCGCGTGCGCGGATAGTGCAAAAAATGAGTCATTTCCGCGCGCCGTTGGGGCGTCAACATCGGCCAGTCGGCTTCGGCGTAGCCGGCTTCGCCAACGACGCCGAGAGAAATATGGGCGACGCCGAGCGCTTCTCCCTGCGCGCGCAAGAATGCGATCAGCTCCGGATCGAAGCTTTCGACAACAACAGGCCCATCGTAATGCGCCAGCCTTTCGGCGACGCGCTTTGCGACAGTCAGATCGCCGTCGAAGTCACTCTTCAATTCCACAACGAGCGGCGCGCGGCCGCCGATCGCCGTGAGAAAGGCGTCGAAAGACGGTATGGTTTCCGAAGCGCCGCGCAGCGCCATCGCTTCGAGGCTTCGCGTATCGTAATCAGCGACCCTGCCGGCATGCGCCGTGAGACGCTCCAGCGTCTCGTCGTGGAAGACGACGAGACCGTCCATCGTCGCCTGCACGTCGCATTCGATGGCGCAGCCCGCGGCGATCGCCGCGCGCGCCGCGCCGATTGAATTCTCGACAAGCCCGCCGCCATGCAGGCCGCGATGCGCGATCGGCGTGGCGATAAGCCAGCTAAGGTCTTTTCCCGTCACCCGAGAATCTCGAAAATGCCCTCGACCTCGACGGCGGCGTCGAGCGGCAGTTGCGCGACGCCCACGGCGAAGCGCGCATGCTTGCCATTCTCGCCCAAAACGGCGGCGAAGAGATCGGAGGCGCCGTTGACGACTTGCGGCACGGGCCCGAAATCGGGCGCGCAATTGACATAGCCGCCGATGCGGACGGCCTTGAGCCGAGCAAGATCGCCGACGGCGGCGTTGGCTTGCGCCAGAACATTCAACGCCGCCTGCCGCGCCGCCGCTTGTCCGTCTTCGAGCGACACGCTCACGCCGAGCTTGCCCTTATGGGCGGGATCGATTCCGCCGGCGCCCATGGGCAATTGGCCGGAGACGAAAAGGAGATTGCCCGTTCGCATAAAAGGAACGTAATTCGCCACGGGCGCGGCCGCGGCGGGCAGAACGAGCCCGAGCGCGGCAAGGCGCGCGGCGGGCGTATCGCTGGCCGAATTCGACATGGTCGGGTTTCCTTCTCTGTCCAGAAAACATTTGCTCCGGCGTCTGGCTGACCCTAATTTCAGCCCTCCCGCGACGCAACGGCGGCGCATGATTTGCCGGGTGACATCCTCTCATGATTTCCAAGCGCGCGCTCTTCATCGTCGTCTCACTTGCATCGAATCTGCCGGCGGCTCTGGCCGAAGAGGCGCCGCCGCTCGCGAGCCACCGCGCGGTCTATGAGCTGACCCTGGGAAAGGCGACAGGCTCGAAGGCGCCGTCGCAGGCGCGCGGGCGCATCGTTTTCGACTTTGCCGCCTCCTGCGACGGCTATGTGCAGAATTTTCGCCAGATCACCGAGCTTGTGCCCGAGGAGGGCGCCACAAAGCTATCGGACATGCGCTCGGCGACGTTCGAGTCGCTCGATTCGAATGAATATCGCTTTAAGATAGAGACCAAGGTCGACAGCACCTCGGCCGAGCAGGTCGACGGCAAGGCGCGTAAGGAAAAGGGCCCGCGCGTCGCGGTCGATCTCTCACGCCCCAAGCGCGCGCAGCTCGACATCGCCGGACCCGCCTTATTCCCGAGCGAGCATCTTCGCCGCATCGTCGACGCCGCGCGCAAAGGAGAGCAGCTCCTCGAAGCGCGCGTTTATGATGGGACAGGCGAAGGCGACAAGGCTTTCGACACGCTCACGGTGATCGGCAAGCGCTTGGAGACGCCGGCGGCCGAGAAGGCCGTGCAGGCAAACGCGCTCAAGGGCATGCCGCGCTGGCGCGTTTCGGTTTCTTATTTCGAGCCGGGCAAGCGCGACGGCCAGCCGATCTATGTTCTGTCTTTCGATCTCTACGAGAATGGCGTCTCGCGCGCGCTGACGCTCGATTACGGCGATTTCGTTCTCAAGGGAGAGATGACGGAATTGACTCTCCAGCCGACGGCTGTCTGCAAGAAGTAACGCCATTTCCGTTTGAACAGATGGCGTCGGGGCCGCCTCGCCGTCATTGCGAGGAGCAAAGCGACGAAGCAATCCAGAGCCACGCGATGGTCCTGGATTGCTTCGCTTCGCTCGCAATGACGGCTCCCCCATGCGAGCCGTTCAAGCAGAAATAGGGTCATTCACGACGCTCTCGTATGAGCGAGGGAATCCAGAGCAAACGTGCGCTATGGTTGCTCTGGATTCCCGATCGGGCCTTCGGCCCGTCGGGAATGACAGGCTCGGCCTCGCGTGTTGTCTGGTTACCCGACGCTGCGAAAGAAATCCTGCAGGCGTTCGACGAACGTCCGCTTTCGCCAGAAGATGACGCCGTGAATATCGAGCGTCTGCCTTTCAAAAGGCGCGATGGATGGCGCGATGAGGAGCCCGCGGTCTTCGGGCAGGCGCATGAGATCGCGCTCGTCTTCCGGCATGGCGATCTCGATTTCGCCGCGCGAGAGGATGCGCCGGGTCGGATAATGCAGCAGCATCAGATGACGCACGAGTTCCTGCATCTGCGAGCGCGGGCTTTTGCGGAAGGCGGCGTTCGTTCCTTGGATTTTGAAAACGCCGCTGTCGTCGCTCGAGCGCAGCATCAGCCCGGCAAGGCGTCCCTCGCCGGGCCAGACGCTGGCGCCGCCGCGCGAAATTTCCAGGAAATCGCCGTCGAAAACGCGCGACGACAGCGCCCGCAGGCCGCAGGGCCCTTCGAAACGCGCTTCAGCCGCATCGACATAGGAAAAGCGCGCCGGCGCGGAATGTCGGTGCGATGGCGCCGGGACGCCTAAGCGTAGCGCAGCGAGCAACGCATCCGCGATGCGTTTTGCGGCGCCAGTCGTCAGATGGTTTTCGTCCTGGAATTGCGCCGGCCCCAGGCGCCGCTCGAAGACCTGGGACAGCCATAGCGCGGCGACGGACCTTCGCTGCGCCGCCTTGCGATAAATCTTTTGCACGCGCGTCTTCGCGCGACGCTGGCGGTCGGCAGGGCGCGGCTCCAGGCACAAAAGGAACAAGCCGATCCCCGCGTCGGCGCAGAAGTCCATGACGGCCTCGAGCGCGTCCTCGATCAACGCGGGCTCGAGGACGTCGGCGTCGAGAAGAAGAATGTCGTTGAGGCAATATTCGAAGACGATGAGGTCGGGCGGTTCGGCGCCGTCGCGCGCGCGCTTGAGCAACGCCATCAAGCCATAGAGCGAGCCGACCGCGCCGAGAAAGCGGTTCTCGACCTCGTGATCGTGGGCGCGCTCGGCGAATTGGACGGCCCAGCCATCCTTGATGCCCGCATTGGAGCCGCCGAGCAGGAGGATTTTCACACTGCAGCCCTCGCGCGCTCGATCAAGGATCTCTCGCGGCGCCGGCGTTCAGGCCGCCGTAGAAGCCGCTCCAGCCTGCGTGGGGCTTTTCCTCTTTCTTCGTCATGGGTTCGATCGGCCGGCCGTGGAGCGGAATATTCGCCTTCCGGCCGCTCTCGGCCTTGGGGCCGCGCATGGCGGGAGCCCGTCCGAGGGCGTCCGTGGCGAGGGCAGGGGCGGCGGCCGCTATGTCTGCGCTCAGGAGGATCGCGAAAAAGCGCGTCATGGCGGCTTCCTGCCATCAAAGGCGGGATGGCGCAAGCTGAGCGCTCAACCGAAGCGGTAGCTCGACGCCGTAACGCCGCCGAACAACCCCACGTCGTGATAGACGCGGACAGCCGGCTCGGCCTCGGCCGCGCCGAGCGCGACGAAAAGCGGCGCGAGATGGTCCTCGCGCGGATGGCAGATGCGGGCGTAAGGGGCCTTGGCCCAGTCTATGATGGCTTGTCTGCGCACATCGGGCGCCGCCGCGAGCGCCTCGGCGAGCCATTGATCGAAAGCCTCTGACGGCTCCCGCGCCTGCGGGCCAAAGAGGCGCAGATTGTGGTAGCTGAGGCCCGAGCCGATGATGAGGACACCGTCCTCGCGCAGCGGCGCCAAAGCGCGGCCGAGCGCAAGATGCTCGGCGGGATCGTAGCCCGTCTTGAGCGACACCTGGATCGCCGGGACGTCCGCCGCCGGATACATTGCATAGAGCGGCACGAAGGCGCCGTGATCGAAGCCGCGCGCTTCGTCGAGCCGCGCGGGCAGGCCTGCGGCGCGGATGAGGTTTGCGGCGCGCGCGGCCAACGCCGGCGCGCCGGGCGCGGGATAGACGATGTCATAGGTCTCGGGAGGAAAGCCGGAATAATCATAGACCATCGGCGGCTGGGGCGTCGACATCACTGCGAATTCCGGACTTTCCCAATGGCCCGAGACGACGATGATCGCCTTCGGGCGCTCGCCGATTTCGGAGGGCATGCGGGCGAAAGCGGCTTCGAGATTGACGAAGCGGCGGCGCCATTCGGGAACCCACGGCCAGGGGCCGCCGCCATGGGAGACGAAATAAGTCGGCAGTCTCAAGACGTCGTCACTTTCACTTTCGCCTTCAGGAAGCCTGTACGGCGCTTTGCGTGCGGCCCCCGATCAGGCTCGCGAGCAGAACCGAGAGCACGCCGGTCAGGAAAATTCCATCGAATGTGCCGGCCCCGCCGATCGACAGCACGGGCGTGCCGAGGCCTGCGAGCTTGTCAAAATTCAATAGATCCGCGCCGACCAGAACGCCGAGGCTCCCGCTTGCATAGGCGAGCGGCGCAAGATGGCGCCAGGAGATGATCGCTGCAATGATCGTCGCCGCCAGCGGGGCGACGAAGATTGGCAGCGCGATGCCGACGCCGCGCACCGGCTCTGCTAAAGCATAGCTGATCGCAGCGACGCAGGCGACCGCAAGGGCGCCCCTGATCCAGATGGCGTTTCGCGACAGCAGGAAGATCGACAGCACGGTCGGGATGACGGCGCCGCCGACATTCACCGCAAGAATGACTTGCGGCTCCTCGACAAATCTCGGCACGACATAGGGAACGCCGTAGTAGACGACCTCGCGCGCATCGATGATCGGCTCGCTCCCGAGCGTCGCCACCGGAATATTGATATAGCTGCCGAGCAGCGAGGCCAGGAGCAGGAAGACGGCGGTTCCGGAGCTGACGCCCAATTGCATATAGGCGTATTTGAGAATGCGCAGCTCGACGAGAATGACGAGCACGACGACGACGCCCGCCAGCAGGGCGAAGGCCGGCGCCGCTATAGGCAGATATTGCGCATCGCTGAAATGCATGGGGGCGCCTCCCGGCTTCTGCCGAGGAAGATGGGGCGGCCGCGCCTGTTCTTCCATAACGAAGGGGGGCATCAAAGGAAGGCTCCGCCGAGGACTGAACGACGCCGGGACGAGCTTACGGCTGGCGATCCGCGCAAATATTATCGGCGGGCAGGGAGCCCCGCGAGCGCAACACGAGTGAGAGACGCCCCGGGCCGAATGCGAGCACGGGGCGTTCGAGTGGCTATTTCTTGTGTTTCCGCACCATCATCTCGATGGCGGTGACGGACTCCGAAACATTCAGCCAGTTTTCGGCCTGTTCGTCGTTCTTGAATTCCCGGCCCAGATTGATGGGCTCGTCATGGCCCGCCAGATGGAGAAAACAGGCCCATTTGCCATTTGGCAGTTGCTCCACCGTGACCTTCTCGTCCGCCATGTATCCTCCCCTTGCATTTGGCGTTTTTGTAACAAGTTGCGCGCGACGCGGCTGCGCAATCGCGCGCACGCAACAATCTTGCCAGCAAATTGATGTTCGCCTTCAAGGGCTCGCGGCGCCGCGCACAGCGTCATTGAACAGTCATATTCTCGCGCGGGCGACTGTCATTTCAGCAAAGAAAGATATGTGTGAATGTAAACATCAAGCGTAATCGCTACAATTTGCTCGAAATGCTAACGCCGTATTTACTTTTATTGGGGCTCCAGGAGGAATAAGTAGCGAACTTGACAGTAATCAATGAAGTTGGACGCGTTGGTAGACTAAGCTCGCTTCAGCTCTGAGATTGCACGTGCTGGCGGGCGCTTTGGCCCGCCAGCCTCAAAAATGATTGGCTCTATCATGTTGACGCGCAATCGAAGCTCGGTCCTGCTGATCGACGACGATCACGATATGCGCTGGGCAATGCGCAGCATATTGGTGGACGCCGGATTTGACGTGATGGAAGCGCAAGCCGGCGAGCCAGGTCTCGAATTGGCGTCGCGCCATCCGCCAGACGCGGTTGTTCTCGATATGCGCATGTCCGGTATTGGCGGCGAGGAGGTTTTGCGCCGATTATTGCAACGCGACCGGCGCCTCCCCATCGTCATCGCCACGGCTTACGGCACGATCACCGGCGCGATCAACGCCATCAAAGAAGGCGCGTTCGAATATCTCACCAAGCCGTTTCGCAACGATCAGTTCGTCGATGTCGTGAAGCGGGCTGTCGCCCGGCGAGCGGCGCTTCACAAGCAGAGCGCCGAAAATGTGCGCGCTGACATATTCGGCCTCATGGGGAAAAGCGCCGCCATCCAAAAGCTCGCCGATGAGATTGAAGCGGTCGCCCGCTCCGACTACTCGGTCGTCGTTCAGGGCGAGACCGGAAGCGGCAAGGAGATCGTCGCGCAAAGCCTGCATCGGCACAGCGGCCGCGTCGCCAAGCCGTTCATTGTCGTCGACTGCGGCGCGATCGCCGAATCCCTCATCAACAGCGAATTTTTCGGTCATGAGAAGGGGGCGTTCACGGGCGCAGCCGCACGCCATTGTGGGTGCTTCGAGGCCGCGGCCAAGGGGGGGACGATCTTCCTCGACGAGATCGGCAATCTCTCGATCGCCGGACAAAAGGCGCTTCTGCGCGCGCTCGAAGCGCGCACGATCCATCGCGTGGGCGGCAGCGAACAAATCAGCCTCGACGTTCGCGTCATTGCCGCCACGAATGACGCCCTCAAAGAGCGCGCCGAGGCGGGAGACTTTCGCGAAGACCTCTACTATCGTCTCGCCGAATATGTGATCTCGGTGCCGCCCTTGCGCGCGCGCCCGGAGGACGTGCCTTTTCTCGCGGAGCGCTTTCTGGTGCAGGCGCGTGACTGTCTGGGACAGGCGCCGATCGACATCGACGCGAAGGCGCTCGAGCTGTTGCAGGCGCATCATTGGCCCGGCAATGTGAGAGAATTGCGCAATGTGATGCGGCGCGCGGCGCTGACGTCGGCGGACGCCGTCTCCGCCGCGCATATCGCCGATCGCCTCAATCGCGCGCCGCTGCCCCCCTCGCAAACGCAAATGGCCGCCGCCGCGCCTTTGCGCGATCAGATGCGCTACCAGGTGCGGGCGGTCGAACGCGACGCCGTGCTCGACGCGCTCAATCGCGCAAAGGGCAATAAGGCGGAAGCCGCGCGGCTGCTCGGCGTCGATTACAAGACATACCGCTTGAAGCTGAAAAAACTGGAAGGAGAGGGCGGAGACCTCCGGCAATGAGGACGCCGGATCAACCCGAAACGGACGGCGGCATTTCAGGGTCGATCGAGCCGGCGATCTCTCTCATTGCCTTCGTCGACCCCGATCGCATCTCTGCCGAGCGATTGCCTGCGCCGGAGGGGCGCGCCTTGCGGCTGCATCGCGCCGGCGCCGTCGCTGCGATCGTCGACCTTGTCCCGATCGCGGACTTCTGCGGCGTCGATGCGGAGCGTCATTTGACCGACGTTTCGTGGCTGGCGCCGCGCGTTCGCCGCCACGCGGAAATTCTGGCGTGGGCGATGCAATTCTCGCCAGTATTTCCCGTCCCTTTTGGAACGCTTTACACGAGCATCGAGAGTCTGGGCGCCTTCATGGCCGCGCATGAGGCGACGATCGCGCGTTTCCTTCTCGATGCGTCCGATAAAGAGGAGTGGGAGCTTCGCGCGGCGGCGCGTCTCGATGATCCGGCAATTCTGGATCAACTCGCGCGCAAGGCGTGGCCGGAGTGGGCGTCGCTGACGAGCGGCATCCGCTACATGCGCCTGTGCCGAGATAAAGAATCGCTGCGCGACTTCGGCCGCGCGGAAGCGGCGGCCGTCGCCGATCGGCTGGTGCAGGAGCTCGAGCCGCTGACGGCGGGGCGACGCAACCGCAATCTCGATGGGACCGATCTGGTCGCGCGCCATGCGTTTCTCGTCCCCAAGGAAAACGCCGCCGCTTTGAGCCGGCGCGTTGCGGAACTCAACAACCGGCTTGGGGCCGAGAGCGTCGAACTGACTCTCTCGGGGCCTTGGCCGCCTTTCAGTTTTCGGCCGCCGCTGGACCGTCCGCCGCTTCATTCCGCGAATTGAGATCGCGGCCGTTCGGGGACGCGCAAAAACGTCGCTGGCGCAAAGAAACAATCTCTTCTTGCAGATCTTCGGCCACACAAACCTTTCGAGAAGCCGATGTTTCTAGACACGCTCGATCACGAAAGCTTTTTCCATGCAGTGATGGATACGATCCCTTCCTCGATTCTCATTCTCGACGAAAGCCTCATCGTCAGAACGGTGAACAGCAACTTTCTCGAAAAGTCGCATGGAAGCTTGCATACGACACTTGGAAAACGCCTGCAGGAAATTTTCCCGGCGGCGTTCCAGGATACGCCCCTGGATCAGCAGATACGCGAAGTCATCGGGTCGGGAAAAACGCTTAGACGCCGCCGGATGACCTATCGTGCGCCCGGCGTCGCTCTGCGAACTTATTCCTACAGCATTTGTCCCTTGCAGCTCCAGGGCGGCTCGCGCGGCGTCATCCTCGTCATGGACGATGTGACGGATCTCTTGCAGCTCGGGGAGGAGGTGCGGCGTATGCAGTTGCATCTTGCGAGCGTCGTCGAGAGCGCCGGCGATCTGATCATCTCGACGGACTCGCACGGCGCCATCATGACCTGGAATACAGCCGCGGAAAAATCGACCGGCTATGCGGAGGGCGAAGTTCGCGGCTCCGAATTGTCCGGTCATTTCGAGGAACCGCATCAACAGGAAGTCGAATCCTGCTTCCGGGGCATCAGCGAAATCGACGACTGCCACTCGATCGAGTGGCCGATGCGCTGCAAGAGCGGCGAGACGATACCAGTCTCCTGGCGCTTATCGCGGATGACCAGCCATACCGGCGACGTGACGGGCGTCGTCGTGGTTGGCCGCAGCCTCGTGGAGCAGCGCGCGATGGAAGCTCAAATCCATCAGGGCGAGAAGCTTGCGGCGTTGGGCATTGTCATCGGCGGAATCGCGCATGAGATTCGCAATCCCCTCGGGGTCAGCTCCGCCGCGGCGCAGCTCATGAGAAATAGAATGGGCTCGCCCATTCTGCTCGGCGAATGTATCGACAAGGTGATCGGCGGCATCGATCGCGCATCGCTCGTGGTCGAAAGTCTGCTTCGTTTCGCCCGGCCGCAGCCGATCACCGAAACGACGCAGGTCAACGTCGTGAATATGCTGAAGAACGCCCTGATGTTCGCTGCCGGCGAAGCGGCGGTCGGCACGCGATATGAGTGGAACCCGCCAGCGGAGACCGCTGATATTTGCGCCGAAGGCGTGCAAAACCTTTTGGAGCTCGTTTTCATCAATCTTATGCTCAACGCATTCCAGGCGATGCCGAATGGCGGCGTGTTGACAATCGACGTGCGCCGCGACGGCAAAGAAGTGATCGTCGAGATCGGCGATAGCGGCCCCGGTATTCCCGAGGCGCATTTGAGGAAGATTTTTGATCCGTTTTTTACGACTCGCTCGGATAGCAGACGTTCAGGCCTCGGTCTGTCGGTGTCGCATTCCATCGTTCGCCAGCATGGCGGCGACGTGAGCGTGCGGACGGCCTTGGGCATGGGGACGACATTCGCCGTTCGCATCCCTGCAGCGCGCGAGGCGTCTTGAGCGGAATGGCTCTCTGGAGGGTTCGACGCATTGACTCCTTTCCCCGCTTGCCTCGCGCCGAAAACAGCGCTCGTCGTGGACGACGATCAAGACATGTGCTGGGTGCTCGAAGCCGCTTTGAGCCGGATCGATTGGATGGCGGTTACCGCCAATAGCGCGCAGGAAGCGCTCGGCTTGATCAGTCAGCAAACCTTCCCGATCGCTTTCGTGGACGCGCGTTTGCCCGATATGGACGGGTTCCGTCTGAGCGCGCGCTTCCGCATCATACGCCCCGCCATGAGCGTCATCCTGATCTCGGGATATTTCCTCGCGGACGACGCCGGCATCCTCGATGCGATGCGGGCGTCGACGATCGACGGTTTCCTCGCGAAACCTTTTCAAATCGACGCAATCGCGGCGGCTGTGAGCAAGGGCGCCAAAGGGTAACGCCGCCCTGGACCCGGGCGCCGACGCCCGACCTGCCAATGCGATACTCGAAACCATGCGAACGCGCAAAATTGAAAAGCAATGAAATATAAGCCTGAAATCGATTTGTCAGCTTACCGGCCCCTCTGGCGCCGCGGTTGCTCTATTCAACTCGGCCGGGGGAATGATGAGTTCTCTTCGGTGTGTTCGCAAAGTGCTCAAAGCGCTTTTAAGAATGGAGAAGCTTCATGGCACGCGTTCAAAAATCTGTGGACTCGTCAAGCCTCGGCGAAGTTGTCGACCGCATCCTCGACAAGGGCATCGTGATCGACGCCTGGGTCAAGGTCTCGCTCGTCGGCATCGAGCTGATCACTATCGAAGCGCGCGTTGTGGTGGCCTCGGTCGAGACCTACCTGAAATACGCCGAAGCTGTCGGCCTGACCGCTTCCGCGGCGGCCCCCGCCTAAGTCTATCCGCCATCGCTGGAAGGGCGTGTTTTATAAACCCGCCCTTCCGGCAGTTTGGAAACTTCTGATGGAGGATTGGATCATGGCGAAGTTGTCGGAAGGATATTCGCGCGTCAAAAGCGGCATCGACTCGGGCCGGCACTCACGGGAAGAGCTTGCCGAACGGATCAAGGACGCCGCAATAAATCGCCACAAGGACATCGAGGCGCTTCTGGATAATCTGAAGGCCGCGAGGATCAGATCGGGTCGCGACCAGGCGGCGCAGCTCCGAAGAGCGACCGTGGCGCGCAGCAATGAAGTCCGCGCGACTCTGAATGGTCTGAAGTCGAACCGCGCACGCGAAAGCAAGGCCTATCACGAAAAGGCCGATGCGTTCATGCGCGATCTGACGAACGGCGTCGCCGCCCTTCTCGCATCCTTCGCGAAGGCCAATCACGATCGAGCGTCGTCCTTGCACCGCTCTTTCTTGGAATATGCGCGCGACCGCAAGCACGCCGCTGCGATCTGGCACGGAAAAGCGTCCGCTCACCATTAAGGGAGTGCGGGCCCTCCAACCGAATTCGGAAGCCACGGCGCCAATAGCCATCTGGCTTCCTCTTCTCATCTCCGCCACGCGAACGCGCACGGCAGTTCAGCGCATTTTGGGAAAGGTCACGTCATGAGCGCGATAGCACTCGCCAGCCTAGGTCAGGACGCCGAGGATTTCTCCGACGACGACGGCTCCATCGCGCTCGGACCGAGCGACGCTTTCGTCAGCTCGCCGGCGGTTCAGGAGATTGCGGATCGTGCGCTCGCCTATCTCGACGCCGGATATGCCGTGCATTTTTCGGGGCCGGCGGGCAGCGGCAAAACCACGCTGGCGTTTCATGTCGCTGCGCAGCTCGGCCGTCCGAGCATTTTGCTCCATGGCGATCACGAGTTCGGCAGCTCCGATCTGATCGGACGCGAGAGTGGATATCGCAGATCGCGCGTGGTCGATAATTATATTTCTTCCGTCGTGAAGCTGCAGGAAGAGGGACGCGCGCTGTGGACCGACAATCGCATCACCACCGCCTGCCGTCTCGGTCATACGATCATTTATGACGAGTTCAACCGTAGCAAGCCGGAGGCGAACAACCCCTTCCTGAGCATATTGTCGGAAGGCGTCCTCAATGTTCCGGGTCTGCATGGGCGCGGCGAGGGATACATCAAGGTGCATCCACATTTTCGCGCCATCTTCACGTCGAATCCGGTTGAATATGCGGGCGTCTATCGCGCGCAGGACGCTTTGCTCGATCGCATGATCACACTTTATTTCGATCACTATGACCGCGATACCGAGGTTGCGATTGCTGCGAAAAAAGGCGGAGTCGATCAGGCACGCGCGGAAAAGGTGGTCGACTTCGTTCGCTTGTGCCGCCGTCAGGGATCGGACCCGCATTATCCGACCTTGCGCGCATCGATCGCCATCGCCCGCGTGCTGGCGGCGCGCGGCGGCGAGGCCAGCGTCTCCAATCCGGTCTTCCGCTGGGCGTGCCGGGATATCCTTGGTCGCGGGTCTCAAAATTCCGCCAAGCCCGCAGAATTTACCGCCGACGTCGTCGACGAGCTGTTGCTGCAATTCGAGCTGGAAGCGCTCGAACGCGCGCAGCGCATGCATGCGCAAGGCCCGGCCAATCACTCTGTGCATTTTTGAGCTGGGAGAAGGCGACATGGCGATGCATCGACAGCCATCCCGCGGCCTGAACGATCTGCGAACCTTGACCGGGCGCAATGACAAAAGCGTCCCCGCGCACAAGGCCTATCTGCGGATGAGCTTCCTCGAACTCGAACGCGCGCGGCGCTCGATGGAGCTGAGAGCGGCGACCGACCGTTCCGACGCCATACAGGCGAGATTTCGCGAAATCGACAAGGAAATCGGGGAAATTACGGCAAAGATGAATGGAACGGCGCCGCCGGCCCATCCCGTCGCAGCGGTTCGCAAGTCGCCGATCGGCATGCGGCAGGCGTCGAAGCGCTTTTCCTTCACTTATTGAGTGGCGCAGGTTCAACGCCAGTTCACGGAGAATGATCCAATGCCGCCTAAGACTCACATCGGCTCCGAACAGAGTTCCTCCAACGCCGCGCCGCCGCCTCCAGCGCCGCCGCCTCCCGCGTCGTCGGCGCCCAAAACGAAACCGGCGCCTGCAGCGCCCGCGGCGCCTCTCGGCGGTAAATTGTCGGGCGCCCGTGCGGCTGTTCAACAGTTTCTCACGACCGAACTCGGCGCAAAGGAACTGCGCATCACCAAGATCGCGCCGATCCGGCACGGCGACGGCGGTTGGAGCGCCGAAGCCGAAATTCTCGTGCCGAACCTTGAAGTGAAGATGCTCGGCTTGCCGCTGACGCAAGAAGTGCTCGAAAGAGAAACTTACTCCGTCGAGCTCGACGAGGATTTAACGGTCCGGGCCTATGGTCATATCGAAGAAGAAGAGATTTGAATCCTTTCTTATTTCGTTGGTTCGTGACTTCGGGTCGTTGGCGGGGGAGGAAGATCGATGGGCCTCTATGTCTATGCGGTGACGAGCAACGACAACGATCCGCCGCCCCTGCAGGGCGTTCTCGATCGTACGACCTTTCTTGTGGGCTCGGGCCCCTTGAACGCGATCGTTAGCGATTGTCCCGTGGGCGCTCTGCGGGCCGAAAGGCGCAATCTCGCCGCAGCGCAGCGCGTGCTCACCGCGCTCAACGCGAAATTCGATCTGCTGCCGATGGCCTTCGGCACAATCGCGAAATCGGAAAACGATCTGAGGCGGTTTCTCGACGGGCAACGCGACCGGCTCGTCAGCCAGTTGGAAAGAGTTTCCGGCGCTGTGGAAATGGGCGTGCGGCTGAATATTGAAGCCGCCGATCCCGTCGCTTATCTGGTTGCGCGCCACCCGGCGTTGCAGGCCGCTCGTGACCGAACCTATGTCGGCAGCCGCCCGCCGTCGCATGAGGCCAGAGTGCGTCTGGGTCAAATGGTGGACGAGGCGTTTCGGCGCTATCGGGAAGCACAATCGGCTCAGGTGATCTCGGTCTTGGGCGACGCATGCCTCGAAGTCGTCTCTTTGCCGGTTCGCAACGATAGAGAGATTGCGAATTTGGCCGCGCTCGTTCCCAGGGCAGGGTTAGAGGATTTCGAGCGGGCTGTGCAGGCCTCGGCGGCGGAGATCGAGGAAGATATTGCGTTCAACATCGCCGGCCCATGGCCGCCGCATAATTTCGTGCAATTCGCGCCGCGCGAGAGTTAGGGCGATGTTCATCCTCGATGACGCCGTGAAGATCGTGACGAAAAGCGTCGGCTTCGTTCTGAGCAAGATTTTCAAGGTCAGATCCGGAAACGCGACGCGCAGGGCGAACTTTGGGCCAAACGCACCGGATTCAGATCGAAAGGGGCGGCGCCATGCTGCTGATCGATGATTTGCTGGCCGCTCCGATGCGTGGGCTGCTGTTCGTTTTGGAAAAGATCGACGAAGCCGCTCGACAGGAGCGGGAGGCGGAGGAGCGCGCCATCATGGCGGAGCTATCGGAACTTTACCGTGCGCTCGAAACTGGCGCGCTGACCGAAGCGGAGTTCGACGCGCGCGAGGGAAAATTGCTGACGCGCCTTGATAGCCTGCATGGGAAGGGCGCCGCCGATGTCAATTCCTGATCGCGGCATGGCTAATTTGAGTGCGCCGCAGCGCGATCTCTCGCTCTCGGAAGCGCTCGATCGCCTGCTGCATCGCGGCGTCTCGGCGCAAGGCAATCTGACCATTGGTCTTGCCGATGTGGACCTCATCTTTCTCGACGTGAGACTCTTGCTCGGGGCCGTCGACACGATTTGGCCGGACGGCGCTCCGGCGCAATCGATCATCGAACCAAAATTGCCTCCCGGGTCCGTGACGCCGTCCGGCGCACTCACGGAACCTCACGCGCCGCGGAGCGTATCTCCCGCCGATCCAATTCAGTTGCCGCAAGAGGATCGCATCGCGAGCGCAATCGAGCGAAAGCCGGAGGGCTCAGGCCGCTCGACCGCCGATGGTCTTCTGCGGCTCGTGCTCACGCTCGTGCGAGTTCTTCATGATGTCCTCGAGCGCCAGGCGGTGCGGCGGATGGAAGGGGGACGCCTGTCGGATGCGCAGATCGAGCGACTGGGCGCCGCGCTTTTCGCGCAGGCGCAGGAAATCACGCGTCTGCAACGGCAATTCGGCTTCTCGGAGAGAGAGCTTTCGCTGCAGTTTGGCGTCTCCGACAGCGCGCCGTGAAAGGACCGTTCATGTCAACGATGCATCAACCCATCACGCATTCGGTCGATAGCACCAATCTCGCGGATTTGTTGGAGCGCATTCTCGACAAAGGCGTCGTGGTCGCCGGCGATATTTCCATTAAGCTGGTCGAGGTCGAGCTCCTCACTATTCAGTTGAGGCTCGTGGTCTGCTCGGTCGACAAGGCGCGCGAACTCGGGCTCGATTGGTGGAACCACAATGGCGCCCGCCTCGGCGCGTCGGACGGCGAGGCCAAGCTCGGCGCGATCGAGCAGCGAATGGAAAGGCTGGAGGAGGCGCTGTGCGCCCTTGTCGCGGCGCCAAGCAAAGCAGGGGAGGCGCATCCATGACGCGGAAAGACCGAAACGACAACGAGGACGTCACTGGCGTCGCCGGGCTCGAGAAGATCGCGCGGGGCCTGTCGAACCTGTTCAATGTGCTGGCTGACTTCGACAATCTTCCGCGACGGGGACGCCATGAAAAGGATGGCCGCGTGATGGAATATTCCTTCGGCGCGCGCACGCTTCGCGAGGCGGCCGAAGGGCGCGTGGCGGCGGAGGAAGAGGCGCCGGCGCCGGAACAACCGCGGCGCCGCGCGGCGAAACGAACGACTGTCGAGATGCTCGAACCGGTGACGGATATGTTCGACGAAGGAAACGAGCTGGTGTTCCTTTTCGAGCTTCCCGGCGTCGAGCGCAAGGATATTCGCTGCATTCTCGACGGCGACATTCTGCTTCTCGAAGCGAAATCGGGCGTGCGGCTCTATCGCAAGGAAACCTTCATCGAGGAAAAGCTTGCGGGGAACGCTCCGCAACTCAATCTGCGGAATGGCGTTCTCGAAGTGCGGCTCGCCAAGCAATCCTAGCGTTGCGTGCGTCAGGGGAGCGCGTTGTGTCATGGCGCGATTGATCTACGTGCCTGTCCTTCACAGCATGGCTGAGATGGGCGCCGCCGCGCCCGCATATAAGGCCGCATTCATCGCCCGCCATGGCGCCGCCAAATGGGCGGAGCGCTGTGCGGCCTTCGATGCGATTTGGCGCTCCATCGCAGAGGCGATCAAGGCGTTGCGCCTCGATCTCCCGCGCGTCAAGCTCTACCAGGACAGCCTGCCGGTCTGCGATAAAGAGCGTGAATTGGTGACGGACCTTGCGGCGCAGGGAAGTCCCAACCATCAACTTCTCGAAAGCCTCATGCGGGGCGGCGCGACTCTCATGGGCACGGAATCGCCGGCGCTGCTGGTCGATGAATATAAGCTGATGCAATCGCCGGATCGGACGGACGCAAAGGCTTCGGCGCTTCTCGACGCCCGCGACCGCTTTATCGCCGAACGCATCGATCAGACGCTCGGCGAGGCGGAGGTCGGAGTCCTTTTCATCGGCGCGCTGCATCGGGTCGCCCGATTTCTGCCAGCGCGCATCAAAGTCGACTATGTGGCGATCCGAAGCGATTTGCCGCACGGCCAGGAACAACCCGGAATGTGAGGCGAGCGTCCCATGATCGAGAAAGCCAAGCAAGGCGACGGAATCCTGCGTCTCACCGTGGTCGAGGCGCGGCGTGAAGATGTTGGACGCGGCGTGGCGCGGCTCGATCCGGAGACATTGCGCCAGATTGGCGCCGCTCCCGGAGAAGTTCTCGAAATTGCGGGCCGGGGGAAGACCGTCGCCAAGGCGATGCCGACCTTCAAGGAACAGAGAGGGCAGCATCTTATTCAGCTCGACGGCGTGTGCCGCACCAACGCCGGCGTGGCGCTGGGCCAAATGGTCACGATCCGGAAAGTTGCTCACGCGATCGCGCAAAAGCTCGTGGTGACTCCGCTCGGCGCCGGGGCTTTGCACGAAGACGAAATCGAACATACCGCGCGCCGGCTGGATGGTCTCGCCATCCGCACCGGCGACCG
Organism: Methylocystis sp. Sn-Cys; assembly: GCF_016745395.1. Classification (GTDB taxonomy): domain Bacteria; phylum Pseudomonadota; class Alphaproteobacteria; order Rhizobiales; family Beijerinckiaceae; genus Methylocystis; species Methylocystis iwaonis. The sequence continues at coordinate 139,567 of NZ_JAERVJ010000007.1, read as the reverse complement.
TGTGCGGATCGCGCTTTTCGGCGGAACGCATCGTGATTTCCTCGTCGGCCGAACGGAGCCGGATGGGCCCGTCATCGTTCACCCGGATACGTTGCTGTCGCTGGAGCGCCCGCGGTCGACGTCCTCTTCTTCCGCCGCGCCCTCGGAGTCCGATGACATCATCACTTACGACGATTTGGGCGGCATGGAGCGCGAGGTCGCTAAGATCCGCGAGATGGTGGAGCTGCCGCTGCTTCATCCAGAACTCTTCGAACGGCTCGGCATAACGCCGCCGAAAGGCGTTTTGCTGCACGGCCTTCCCGGTTGCGGCAAGACGCTTCTGGGGCGCGCGGTCGCAAACGAGTCGGATGCGGATTTCATTTACGTCAGCGGCCCCGAGATCATTCAAAAGTTCTACGGGGAGAGCGAGGCGCGACTGCGCAAGATTTTCGAGGATGCGCAGAAGCGCGCGCCCTGCATCATTTTCTTCGATGAAATCGATTCCCTCGCTCCTAAGCGCGAGCGGGTGGAAGGCGAAGTGGAAAAGCGCGTCGTCGCCCAATTGCTCGCGCTCATGGACGGGTTGAAGAGCCGCGGCGACGTTATCGTCATGGCGGCGACGAACCGTCCCAACAGCCTCGATCCCGCATTGCGGCGGCCCGGAAGATTCGACAGGGAGATCGCCATCGGGATTCCCAATGAGCAGGCGCGGCGCGAAATCCTCGAGATTTACGCGCGGGGCATGCCGCTTGGGATCGACATCGATCTTGCCGATCTCGCAGCGACGACGCATGGATTCACCGGCGCCGATTTGAATGCGCTTTGCCGGGAGGCGGCCATGGCGGCGCTGCGTCGCCAGCTTCCCGCATTGACGCTGGGGGACAGCCCTATGGCCTATGACGCGCTGATGACGCTGGAGGTCATTATGGCGGATTTCGCCGAAGCGATGAGCGAGGTGTCGCCCTCCGGCTTGCGCGAAGTGGCGGTGGAGACGCCCAATGTCGAATGGCAGGATGTCGGCGGACTCGATGCGATCAAGGAAGCGTTGAAGGAGGCGATCGCCTGGCCGGTGAGCCAGCCGCAGCTCTTCGAGGCGATCGGCTTGCAGCCGCCGCGCGGGATATTGCTCTATGGCCCGCCCGGAAACGGAAAGACGCTGATTGCGAAAGCGCTCGCCTCTCAGAGCAATTTGAACTTCATTTCCGTGAAGGGGCCCGAACTCTTGTCGAAATATATCGGCGAGTCCGAATTGGCCGTCCGCGAGCTTTTTGCGCGCGCGCGTCATGCGGCGCCTTGCGTGGTGTTTCTGGATGAAATCGACTCCCTGGCGCCCAAACGCGGCCTGGACGGCCGGTCGCCGGTAACGGACCGCGTCGTGAGCCAGTTGCTCACCGAGCTCGATGGTGTCGAGACGTTGAAGCAGGTTTGGGTGATCGGCGCGACGAACCGTCTAGATATTATCGACGACGCATTGCTCCGGCCGGGCAGGCTCGATTTCCACTTGGAGGTGACGCGGCCCGATCTCTCGGCGCGCGCCGCCATCCTTGCTGTGCATTTGCGCAAAAAGCCGGTCGACGCGCGCGTCGATCTCGACGCGCTCGCCCAAGCGGCCGAAGGCATGTCGGCCGCCGAAGTGCGCTTTTTATGTGATCGCGCCGCAATGAGCGCCATCCGTCGCATTTACCCGACCGGCGGAACGCAAGCCGTCGATGTCGGCGCGCTGCGTATCGAGCAGCGCGATTTCGACGATGCGCTCACGACGCAAATCGCGGCCTCGAAACAAGCGGCGCTGTCCGGCGCCGCCTATTCCTGATACGAAATAAAGCCCACGGCCGCGCCTAAAAAGATTCGACGCTCGCAGCCATATCCGGGACCAGACGAACCCGGTAACGCGCGTTTTCGCACCTTATGATCCACACCGCCTCGTCTGGCCGGGATGCGGCGGCGTCGCGGGTCGCGCTTTTGGGCGCATCGCATTTATAGCCCTGCGTGCGCAAATGCGCCGCGAGGACTTGCTTGGGCGATTCCTGAGCGACGCATGGCGTTGCGAGGCCCACACATGTGCTTGCCATCAGGATCTTGGCCCAGCTTGTCATCTCACGGCTCCCTTTGTCGGCTCGTCGGATCACACTTTGCGCCATCCTAGTTCAAGCTCGAGAGGCCGGAAAGAACCAAGCGTCGCTTCGCTTCTTCGCGGGCTGCCTGGAAGCCGAATTGGCCTGAATTAGATAAGGAACTGCTTCGGTCGGCGCCGCTCTCGCGACGCCCGCGGAAACCACGCGGAGGCGACGCTGTCGGATCAGCCTACTCCCAAAGGTAGCTTCGAGCGTGAACATGAGAAGCTCGGGCGCGAGGAATTGCTAGCGCTTCTGCGCGACGTAATGGAGCAGCGCGACACGGTGCTTTCGCAATATGAGGCCATGGCGCTGCAGGTCGATGAAGCGGTGCGGGAGGTTGACGAGGCGCTGGTCGAATCCCACCACAACGCCAAAATGGCGAAGGAGACTGACGAACGCGCCGAGTGTGAAGCGGCGCGCGCCAACGAACTTTTGCGCGAACTCGACGAGGAGCGCCGCAAGAGCGCGGCGCGCGCCGAGGAAATCGCGCGTCTGCGCCATACGATCGAGCATGGGCCGTACGAGCGGCCCTGGCGCGTGGCGTCGCTTGCCCTAGTGCAGATCATCGAAGATGCGATCGCCTGGATGAGAGCGAAAATTCCGCGGGAGAGCGCTCTTCTGCCCTGGTTCGACAAAGCGGTCGCGCTGGCGAGAACCGCTGGACGCTTGGGGCTGAAAAGCGCTGTTACATTTTTAAGATGGGCGCAACCCCACGCCGTCGCTTCATGGGATTGGCTAAAAAGGGAAGCTGTGCGGCGAATGAGCAAGCGTTAGCTTGCGGTTGGCGTCCGTCATCGCGAGCGGAACGAAGCAAACCAGAGCGCCATTGCGGCCCTGGATTGCTTCGTCGCTTCGCTCCTCGCAATGACGGCGCTCGCATATCAGCTTCACAGTCGCAGAGCCTCGTCTATAGAATGCCTAACGATCGATCTCGCCGAACACGATATCGAGCGAACCGACGATAGCCGAGACATCGGCCAGCATATGGCCGGTGGCAAGGCGGTCCATGGCTTCGAGGTTGGCGAAAGAAGGGGCTCGTATCTTACATCTGTAGGGCTGGTTGCCGCCTTCCGAAACAAGATAGACGCCGAATTCGCCTTTGGGCGCTTCGACGGCGGCGTAAACCTCGCCGGCTGGAACGTGGACGCCTTCCGAATAGAGCTTGAATTGCTCGATCGTCGCTTCCATGGATCGTTTCATGGCGTTGCGCCTGGGCGGCGCGATCTTGCCGTCCTGTACGATGATGGGGCCATAGCCCTCCGGCGATTGCAATCTCTCGATACATTGCGTCATGATGCGCACGGACTGGCGCATCTCTTCCATCCGCACGCCGTAGCGATCATAGCAATCGCCGTTAGCTCCGACGGGGATGTCGAATTCGAGCTCCTCGTAGCATTCATAGGGCTGAGCCTTGCGAAGATCCCAGGGCGCGCCGCATGCGCGGACCATCACGCCGGAGAAGCCGCACGCCCAGGCTTCGTCGAGCGTGATCGCGCCAATGCCGACATTACGTTCTTTGAAAACCCGGTTCTCACCCAGAATTTCATCGAGGTCGTCGCAAACCTGCAGGAACGGCGGGCAGAAAGCATAGATGTCGTCCAAAAGCTTTTCGGGCAAATCCTCGTGAACGCCGCCGAAGCGGAAATAATTCGCATGCATCCGCGCGCCGGAGGCCCGCTCATAGAAAACCATGAGCTTCTCGCGTTCCTCGAAGCCCCAGAGATTGGGCGTCAGTGCGCCGACATCCGAGGCTTGCGTGGTGATGTTCAGGAGATGCGACAGCAGCCTGCCGATCTCGCAGTACAGAACGCGAATGAGCTGCGCGCGTTTGGGCGGCGTTATCTCCAATAGCTTTTCGACCGCCAAACAAAATGCGTGCTCCTGGTTCATCGGCGCGACGTAATCCAATCGGTCGAAATAGGGAATGGATTGCAAATAGGGCCGGCTCTCCATCAGTTTTTCGGTGCCGCGATGCAAAAAGCCGATATGGGGATCCGCCCGTAGAACGACCTCCCCGTCGAGCTCCAGGATCAGCCGAAGCACGCCATGCGCGGCCGGATGCACCGGCCCGAAGTTGAGCATGAAGCTTCTCAGCGGCTCGGCGTTTGCGGGAGAGGGTTGTAGCGGCATGGGTCTCGCCGGATTGAACTCGCTCGGCTGCGAGATAGCGCGCATTCCGCAAAAGTTGATAGGCTTCATCGCGCTTGTTCGTTGGCTTCCGTCTTCTAGGTCACTGTTGCCGCCAAAATCCATGAGGGTCGTCGTGGCCTATGTCGTTGTCCATGGAGCCGACCGAGCTCGCGATCTACCCGCAAGCGCCAGCGAATGCCTCGAGCTGGTCAAGACCCTCCAGGCGCGCGCCGAAGCGCCGATCGAGATCACGGACGATCGTGGCGCCCCGCTGGGGCTTCGCGATTTGGAAGCGCTTCACAAAACGGAAGTGGAGAACGGCCCTCTCATTCGCCGCGCGCCGGCCGCGGAGACGCGCGAAGGAGCGAGACAGTCTCTGGGCGAGAACAAGGGGCGGCTTGCGGCCGGCTTGCTGATGGCGAGCGCCATGGTCGCTGTCATCGCTGTGACAGCGAGCCATAATTGGGCGCCCGGCGAGAGCGGGATCGAAACAGCGGGAGGGGAAGCGTCGCAAGGCGCCGTGACGGGCCCCGTGGAGGCCCCAAAGCCAGAGCCCGAAACAGGCGGCGGGCCCTCGGCCGCACAGGCCGCGAAGGAACAACCGGCTGGCTCCCACGCCGGGGAGCCGATGGGCTCGGGCGAAGCCGCGCCGAGCAGCTATACTGTCGTCGCCAACGACACTTTGCGCGGGGTCGCGAAGAAGCTCTTCCATGACGCCGGGCGCTGGCGGGACATTGCGCAGGCAAATCCAGACATCGATCCCAATCGGTTACGCCCCGGGCAGGTCATCGCGCTGCCAAAGGCGCCCAGGCTGGCGGGACACAAATAATCCGAGAGCGGCCGGCGTATTCTGATTTGTTTGCGAACGACTAACCACGAATGACGCTTTAAATTAACAATTAAATATGCGCGCGCTAACATGTTGCAGTATAAAGCTTCTCAATTGGAGCAGTGGCGCGGGCCGCTCGAACGCATTGCGCAAAAGTCGATGGACTTTTGCGATATGAGTGCGCTCCAGCTTTTTGAATCTGCGCGCTTTCCTCATCGCGGGCACGATTCCTGCGAGCGGAGAGCGGGCTAAGGTTCGGCCAAACCTTGTCATGCAGACGAGGCGGAAACGTCGCGTGATGTAACGCGAATCCAGGAAGAACAGCGATGGAGGCGCTCGCGTGGCCGGCGGCTGCAGGCGCGTGCATCGGCAAGGTTGGCGAGAGTCTGATGAGCATTCTGCTACCGACGCTTTTTGCCTTCAACACCTTCATCTATGCGCTCCTGGGCGCGTTCATGTATTTCATCTGGCGCGAGGACAGAGCGGGAGAGTTCCGCTTCTGGTCCCTGGCGTTTTTCCTCAACAGCGGCGCGTTGCTGGTGTATGCGGCGAGCGATCTCGCCGCGATCCCTCCCGTCCTCGCGGGCGCCCTCAATCTCTGGGGGGTGGGCGCGCTTTGGGCGGGGATCCGGGTTTTTGTCGAAAAACCGATCAGCAGAGTCGCGGCGATAGCCGGCGGCGCCATCTGGATCCTGGCTTTTTCCGACGTCTCGCTTCTCATTCGCATCGATGGGCGCGTGACGATCGCCGCGGCCTATGCATTTTCGATCGCCTATGAGCTCTACTCTTACAACAAGGAGCGTCTGACCATCGCGCGCGCGACGGCGGCGCTTTCGACGTTCCATGGCTGCTTCATGGCGCTCATGGGGATCTACGCCCAGTTCGTGACCGTCGATACGCCAATGAAGTCGGTTTACGACTCGCCAATCGCGAAATTCATGGCCGCCGAAGGCATGAGCCACGGGATCGTGCTTGGTTTCATGCTGCTCGCGCTTTCGAAGGTGCGGGCCACGGCGCGGCAGAAGATTGCGGCGCTGACCGATCCGCTGACGGGCTTGGGGAATCGGCGCGCCTTCGATCTTGCTGCGGAACGCGCCATCGAGAAATCGCGTGGAGCTGAGACTCTGGTTCTGCTCGTCTTCGATCTCGACCGCTTCAAGATGATCAACGACCGTTTCGGACACGCCGAGGGCGATCGGGTGCTGAGGCGCTTCGCCGATGTTGCCGCGCGTAACACAAAAGCGGCGGGCGGCGTGCTGGCTCGGGTCGGCGGAGAAGAATTCGCCGCCTTGCTGATCTGCGAACCATCGACAGGCTTATCGACCGCAGAACGGATTCGGTGCGATTTCGCCGAGGAAGCGGCCACCCTTGCGGATGGATTGGCGACAGTCAGCGCGGGAGTTGCGGCGATGCAGGATCGGACCGCCGGTTTGGCGGCGTTGATGCGCGCGGCGGATGAAGCGCTTTACATGGCGAAGGCCGCAGGCAGGAACCGGGTTTTTCTGTCTCCCGACGCCGCCCGCGTCGCGTCGCGAGCGACAAGAAACCGGTTCGACGACTTCTTACCGCCGTTGACGGCGGCCTGAGCGGGCGGACGCCCGGCGCCTCGCCTGTGAAAGGCGGAATTGGAGGTTGGCGGAAGAGGTGTCCTCCTTGTCATCAATAAAACCAGGAATTTCCCCCGATACCTGCTGTCTACCCACGTCTCTACCTACGTTCTGAACGAGGGCTGGGATGGCCAGACAGGCTTAGCTTTTGTCGGCCTGCGGTGCATCCACGGGTCTAACAACTCGCTGTTGAGGGGTGCGTAGGCCCGGCCGGGGGGCCATGGGTGGCAAGCGGGGCTCGTTCCGCTATTGGTGGCTGCCTCTATGGTCGTCATCTTGCGCATAAAAACCAGCAAACGGCGAAACGATATTCGCATGATCACTACTATGGGCATGGCTGGCGCTGAGGGGCCGCGCCGCACAGACTGCAACTCAGGATAATTGGGCCGCGGGGCACTTTGCTGGAAATCTTCTCGGCCCACGCGAAAACTGCGGCGGTTTTAAAAACCGTAATGAAACACACCCCCGCGGCAGCATTCGGCACCGATGAGCGTTCTGGTAAACCGAGGTCGTCATCACGAATTCTTGAGAGCCGCGTCGAGCAGCAACCAACACCCACGCGGCCCGAAGAGTTTTCTAAGTCCTGCCCAAGCCTCCGTTTTAGCCGCTCTTTTTGAGCACATAGGAGCGCATGTGAAGTGTATCGTCGCGGGCGAGCGGGGGACCGAAACCTATCACTACTCGCAACCCGAATATCGGTGGTGCTTCGAGCGTCGCTGGGAGGAGGGGCCCGCTGCTTTGCTGGATCGACCTAAACCCAAGCAAGAGCGATACGACGCATCGGCCTTGGCCGACCCTAAGCAGGTAATGGAGCTAGCCGAGAGCTTAGGCATGGGCGGTTTGATTGTGGTCAATCTGTTCGCCTACCGCTCGATCGACCCACGTGAACTAATTGCGGCCGCTGAGTATCGAGATGTTGTGGGCAAAGAGAACGACGCGGCGATCACGAGGCTGTCGCCCGTTCGAGAATTACGCAATGGTTTGCCCTAGCACCACGCGGCGCAGTGAGCCTCGACACCCGCTTGATGTTCGGAGCGGCGAGGCTTTGCGTCCATACCAACGCGTTTCTTGAAGCCGTCTCACCGGACGCCGCTCGAATTGATGAGCATGTGTAGGGCTTCGACACGTCGTAACAAACCCGCCGAATGAAGCTGCTCCGCGTGACCGTCTCGTGCAAGCGTTGAAAAATAACAGATCAATTGCCGCCGTCCTGATCGATACTATTTATGAGCTTAGAAAAAAAATCTCCAAAATCATCTACGATCCAGAACTCATCACTTGGTTTTGAGTGGCCTTCAACATTGTATATTAACGCGGGAGCATAACAAATTTGCACACCAGGTCGGATCTTGCAGGCAAGCGCAGCAGCAATCGTGGATATCTTATTATTTAGCGGCGCTAAAATAATGTTTGTCCCCGACATGTTGTCGATTGCACCAACAATCATACGGGCCGTTCCTTCGGCGTCCTCGCAGTTAAACTCGAAACTGTTGTTAACAATAACGCTCGACGAAAGCTCGCTGGCTAATCGCTTGCTTTCATTTTCGAGCCATTTCCGTTCGGCCATAGATGTGGTGCCAAGCCCAAGGACGATGCTTTGAACCCCTGCTTTCTCCACGATCCGCATTAAACGATCTGGATCAAAGCCAATCAAAGCAAGCAGCGTAGTATCTCTGCCCGGATACAACTTTCCGCTAAATCCCAGGACAGGCACGATCCTAGTTATTCCTTTACTTAACCATTTCTTGCTTACGTCTTTTTGCCTACAGTCGTAGTCAATTGCGAAATTATACACGATCTTCACTTTTATTTTACAAGACAACCACTCTTCGATAATGGTATCAACACCAATAATAACTACATCCCTAGGCATCGCACTAATATCTACAATTAAACCCCTCTGATTCTTTAGAGCGATTCTGTAGGCATCCCTAAAGGCCGACTGGATCTGATATTGATCTTGACGGCTGATTCCAATCGATGAGCTAAGTCGGTGTCCCGCAAGCTTTTCATATTCCGTTTGGAAGCCGACGGCCTCGTAATCGAAAGGCTCGCTATACAATTGGATGACCTCTATCGTTTCCATAGAGGCCAGTGCACGCAAGGAAGTTACAGATCTCTCTTCAAACCCCGACCAACCCACAAAAACAGCGGGATCGTGGCCAAGCTGTTCAATAAGCGCTTCCTTGCCAATTTTAAAGACGCTCGCTTTACTCATCGTCTTCGTCCTTGAAAAGAAACAGATCTGCCTGCTGAGTTTGCCCAATACGGGCTTTGATCCGAAGATCTTTGAGATACGCGTCGGGCAGCAGCATCATAGACCTTATCTGCTGGTTCTGGATGAATTTGTAAGCAGAAAAACCATTCGGATCTAAATTAAAGTAGGGCGCTAACCGTCGAGTCAGTACGTATAACTCTGTCCGGCCAACTCCTTCCTTACGCCCAATCGTCGACCTAATAAAATAACCGCTTTTTACGCCCATCCGAAAAACGGCCGACGTGTCCTTATCCAACTCGTCAGAAAGCGCAATCGAGAAAACTCTCCTTTCTTTAAGCCGCTTATCCATCAGGATGGATTCGAATAACGCCCCGAGGCATTTTAACAAATTGTGAAGATAGAGAGCGTGGCGCGGACTCGACGTTGGTGAGATTTTCTCATATTTTAGAGAGTCTACTTCCTTAAGGAAAATCGACTCAGCCGCCTCGCGAACAACCGCATCCTGAACCGTTGGGGATATGCTCTCAACAGCCTTGTCAAGGCCGTTGTTACCGCTTTGCCGATCATACATTTTATACGCGCACTCTAAAAAATGCCTTGGTACCCCGGAAGAGATATTTACCAATTGATTAAAGCCACTGTAGCTATAGGTGCTTCGCTGCTTTCGCGCTCCGCCGAGGCTCGTCATGTAGTCCGGACGTGAATATCGATAGGCATCATCCCTAGGACGTGCAGTACCGCCCACATTACTCCTTTGCTTATATTGCGAAGCAATTTTCCTGATTTCCACCTCCTGCTTGAGGTCTTCAGGAAAAAAATCCAAGGCGCTTATCTTTTTTTTACCGTCTGCTTTGGAATTTAACCTGCGCTCGACCATATTTTTTAGCCTGTTCCGATAAAATTCCGTTCTACTAAAGGCATACACATCTGTTAGATTTATTTCCGAATAATCATGCGGAGACTCGATGCGCCCGCTCCCAATTGTGGAAAATGTCTTGTACTCATAAATCTCAGAGGCGACCTTTAAGCTGACATCCGGGACACGCCGAGATATCCAGGAGTTAAGTATCTGTGTTTGAACATTTGTAAGCCGATCAGCATCGTCAACAAGCAAAAAAAACTTACCTGACGACGGCATCCCTGGTAGATCCCTCCACCACTCAATCAAAGGATACAGCGAATTTGAGAAACGAAGGATAGCCCCCTTATAGCTCGTGAGATCTTTGCTTTGACCGACGGAAAAAAGGTAGTCTGCAGAAGCATCAAAAACCTCTTCAAAAACGTTGCTTAGAGCATTAAATGCTTCCTTCGGCGTCATCCTGCTTTCAATCTTAGAAAAATCTGGTTCTGATGTTGAAACTCGAGAAATAATTCGCCTCAGTGTCGCGGCTCTACTTTCTCCTATGCCGAGCTCTATGTCGTCAAAAATCTTATTGCGTAATGCTCTAGAAATAACCTTTAGTATTATGGACAGAGCAAGAAAGTGTTCATTCACTACGAGATGTTCGTGGGAGCCTTCAGAAACCTCAAGCTGGGGATAGTTCAGATCTGTGTGCTTTATAGTAAGATAAGCGGCATAGAATGGAATCTCCGACAATCCACGCGGCTTACCTTCTTGTGTGTTCCATAGCCGTTGACAATCAGGCTCAAGGTATCGAAGGATCATTGTCTTTCCCGATCCTCGGGAGCCCACAAGGATTGTATGGCCGTGCCCTTGGATCGCATCGACGCCGGGCACTTCCTTTACAAACAATTCAATAACGTCTTCTGCCACCAGACCTTCGGGGGAAAGGACCGTAAACGGATTGCCTCGGACGGCCTCAAGTTCGCTCTTTCGGATCATCGAGCCGCCTCTTCGCTCAGCCCCTTTGCAAGCGTTTCTCCTGTCAGCTTACCATGTCCCTCATAATTTTTCAGCTCTGGGGCCAGTTCGTAGATATCTGCGTGCCCCTGCGAGCGCGACGGGAAACCGTGTTGCCGCAACGTATAGGCAACCTTTTTGATGCGGCGTTTTGTGCGATCGTCATAAGCCGCTACCTCAACATGCACCTTATCGAAAAAAAGTGCGCCTCTCATGTATTTTGTGCAATACACAGCTTCATCAAAGGTCTTCACGGTTCTATCGAAGATATAATCCAGCAAATATACACTTCCTTCATCTTTTTCTAGCGGTCCCATAAAGTACTTTTCATTAAGCCAAAACGCTAACCTTATAGATCTTGTCTCTGCTTCTATTTGCGTTGTATGAAGCCCATAGGCGTAAATGTGGTAAGCCTCAGAACCCGTCGGAAGCTTTCCTGCTTCTATGGCAAGGTGGTTTGCCCTATATGGCGCTTCGGAGAGCTCATCTCCAAGCCTGATTATTGCGGCTAACAATTGCGGTTTCACTGGTTTCCCAAAAAACGTACTATCGGCATCTAATGTTGATAGCGTATCCTTTGAGCCTTTGATATTTCCGCCGTGGGTGGATGCTATTTCTTCAGCGAAGTTTGCATCGAACTTGTTAAATCCTAGCGGCCCATAAATTAGCTGGAAAATCTCATCTATTCTCGTGGTGTGCCCTCGACGTCCGAGGGCATTGCCTACATCGTGGAGATGGGCGGCGATCAGCACTATGTAGGCCTCGTATGCCGACATAGTAATTTTTCCCTGTGAACAGAGCTCTGCGGCCTGCTTAATCACCCACTTTATGTGCTCTGGACCGTGGTCAGTTAGAAAAATGCGATCTAAACCATTCCCCAATTCGACGACGTTCGGATGTATCTTCGAAGAAAACTTAGCACTCAGCTCGTTGTAAGGAGCTTCGTATTCCGTGCCCTCTATTAACGTAAGAAGGTAATTGTTCCCGGCGGTCATTTCTAGCCTCAACCTAATATTTGACTCAGGAGCGCGGCCGCCATTATCGGCGGCACAGCGTTTCCAACCTGCTGCTGTCGCTTTCCAATTGACCCGGCAAATTGATGCCGGTCATCGAAAGACTGAAGCCTCGCGGCCTCTCTGATGGAAAGCCCCCGTGATTGGGTTGGATGGACTAGCATGTTTTTGCGGAAATTACCTATAACTTTGGCTGGCTCGTCGAAGCGAAGGCGATGGTAGATCCCGGTATGGCATCGCTGCCTATCCTTGTAGGTCCCCATCATGCTCGCCGGGATGTCTCTCCAGTTCCCCCCTTGGGGGATATAGGCGTAGCGCGCAATTATGTGGCTTGCGTTTGCAGATACGAGATGACCAGTGCAACAACTGAGTCTATCCCTAAGTGTTTCTGCATACTTAGTCTTCGGCGGCATCGTGTATGGAAGTACATCTACGGATGCGCCATTATGTAGTATCGGCAGATCGTGAATTGCATCATAAACAGTCGGCTGACCATCGCGGAAGCCGATGTTTATATTTGGCAGATATTTCTTTGACCCAATAATAAATACTCTATTTCTGTTTTGTGGCAGGCCAACATCTGCGCCAGATATAATGCATACCTGCGTATTGTAGCTGCACTGTTTTAACTTTTCTAGCAATAAATTTAAGTAGCGCCTTCTGGTTCCTATGGATAAGCCATGCACGTTTTCAATGACAACGAACTCCGGGTTTAATAATTGAACAAACCTAACGGGTTCGAAAATAAAATCGTTCAGAGGATTGCTATCATGCCTCGTCCTCTGATTTGATGTCGAAAATGATTGGCAGGGTGGGCCAGCCAATATGACATCGCACTTCATGCTAGATATATCTTCGTCCGTAAGACTACGAATGTCGACTCTGTGAACTGTTGCCTCGGGGAAATTTAACTTGTACGCGGCAGCTGCGTCGGGATCCTTTTCGACAGCGTGCACGACGTCAAGTCCTGCAAGTCGGGCACCGGCAGATAGCCCGCCAGCGCCCGCAAATAAGTCAATGCCATTCATGTTTCGAACCAGACCGGTAGAATTCCTACAACTTTGGAGACGGTTTCCCGACATTTGCTCCCGCAGTTACCAATCTTAGCGGTCGGCGAAAAGAGCCCTTATAAAAAAGGAGGGGGAACGCGAGCTAGGGCGCCGGCTCTTATTAGAGCGCCCAGAGGAACGAGCATTCAGCAAGTTTGCATTGTCAAGGCACGGAAGGGCAACCCGTATGGAGTGCACCCCGGTTTTGATTTTCGGACACCAAGCGGGCTCCTCCAGCACTGAAGCTGATGGGCTAATAGCCAAGTTCCCGCTGTCTCTGCCGCTCCTCCTCCAGCAGGCTGATCAGGCGCTCGATGTTATCGGCTTTCTTCTGCCGCATCCGCGTCTCGTCTACCCTAACCTGGGCGTTGATCAGATGGCCTGCGAACGCCGTTTGGGAGCGCAGCAAAGCGGCGAACTGGCGGTCGGCAGGGGCGAGCGACATGCCCAAGACCTCCATGCCTTTTTGAAGGGCGAGAGCGACGCCGTGCTCAAGCAGGGCGGAGAGGTTTGCGGGGTGGGCAGGATCAGCTGGCGTAGTGGAACTTCCCACTAGTGCTCCCAATGGTTGCGCTGCAGCTATGCCGTAACCGCCGTAACTCTGGGGGGTAGGCCGCCATTCAGCCAACGCCTTGCCCTTGATCGCGTAAACGCGCGTTGTTTTCCCGTTGACCTTGACTACGGCCTGGAGATTGCCGTCGTCCTGCCGCCGCAGGAGGCCAAGGGCCTCGATAGTTTGGGCGGCGTCGATCGCGTCAACGTCGGGCTCAAAAATCACGCGCCAGTGCGACGGCAAGATCCACCATTCAAACTCGCCGTCGCCCTTGTCCCGACGCCAGCCGGGAAGGTCCTGCTCGGCGTTGGGGGAGCGCCGTGGGTCGCCGAAGCGCGCGTTGAGGCGCACGCCCGCGCGGAGCAGCGCGACTATCAACTCATCGCGGTGAGACTTGATCATCGCTCGCAATCCAACTTCAGGCTCTGAGAGGGGCGCACAGGAAAATCGCAGGACAGTCGCGCGCGGGGCCAAGGCCCCCTGTTCTGGGAACAGGGTCCGGAACAGGCGAAACGCCCGGAAGAACAACGGAACAGGTGGAACAGGCCATATTTTCTAGCTCCCGACTAATCGTCGAAGATCTTGTCGCTCACCTCGTATACCCGCCTCTTTTTGCCCCCCAAGCTCTTCGACACCTGGATGGCGTCGCTGCCGCGCTTGACAACCCCCATCCTGGCCAGGGACTTCGCCGCTTCGGAAGTATCAAGGCCTTCGAAGATGCGCTTCCAGCTCTCGGAGGGAATGAACCATGTTGTCTGCTTGATTTCGTTCCCGTCCTGATCCTTCCTAAACTGGCCTTTGTCGTCCACTTCCCCCTTGCTCTCCACCCACCCAAAGCAATCGACAGCAGTGTAATGGTCCTGCTTAGGGTGCCGCTCGAATTTGCTCGCCCCATGAGCCTCCAAGAAGCGTCGGAGCGTCTCAATGTATTGGCGCTCCTCATAGGAGGAGGATCCACCCCGCCGCTCCAGCCACTTTCCTAACGCGCGCTCCGCGGCCTTCGTGGCCTCGCCTCTCCTCCAGGGCGTCACCTGAAAGTCAGTGGCGAGCTCTCCCGCAGCGGCGGCCAGTCCGAAGATTTTGACGGCGCGCCCCACCTGCCCATCCGCCCCCTTGGGGGTCTGCCGACGACAGAAATCATCGAGAAAGCGTCGCGCCGTGGCTGCGACGGTCTCGACCCCTCGGCGAATGATCTGCCGGACGAACTCTGGACCGGCGGTGCCGTAATGCATCACTGCGGCGCGCTTCAGCGCGTCGGCGATCTGCGCGGCGTTGTCGTCAGCGCCCCCATGGTCGAAGACGCCAAAGCCTTTTCCTTGATCCGCGGGAATATCCAGAAAACGCACCAGTTGCCCAGCGCGCGGCTTACGGGTCCGGTCTTCCTTGATTTTTTCTTCGATCGAAATTTCGCCGGAAGAGATGACGAAAACCCTCCAATCTTTCGTCTTCCGGGCCGAGCCGTCACGGGACGCCCGAGCTTTCCCCTGGCCATTCGAGATTTGGTAGACAATCTGCCCCACCTCGCGCGGGTCGCCGACCCCAAGCTCGTCAAGGACAAGGCAAGTGTCTGTCGCCGCCTCAGCGACGCCCTCAAGGCCATTCGGGGTTGCGCGCCATGTCCGCACAAAGCCGCCCCGCGTATCCCCCTTGCCCCACACGGAGGCCAGGCCGTTCTCGATCGCGCTTTTGCCGATGGAAGAAGGCCCAAGCAGATGGATGCCGCCGTCCCCCTCACCGACCAGGTGAAGCAGCGGACCCGCGAATGCGGCGCTCGTAGCGAACACCGCGAGCGCGTGTCCTTGCATCAACTTGCCGACGCCGGCCTTCCATTCCTCCAACGTGCCGCGCGCCTCGTATGGGCCGATCGCCGGCCCGTCGAGGACGATGCGCTCGAAACTCTTCTTGTCGCCGACCTCCGCAGTTTCGACCTGTTCCACCTGTTCCGCTGTTCCTCCGGGGCTTTGAGATGTTCCCGCACATGTTCCGGGGAACAGGTCCTCGTCGGTGTTCCCGATTGTCTCGTCGGGCAGGACGAAGACATGGCGCCCCGCAATCTCATGCCAGCCGGTCCGGCGCACGATGGTAATCCGCTTCTTGACGCGGATTGCGTTCAGGTAGCCGACGAAGGCGGCGTGCTGGTCGATATGGATGCGCAAGCCTTCGCGGGCCAATTCAGCGCAGAGCGCGTTTCTGTCGCGATGGATTGCTTCGTCGGCGACATGGCGAGTGTGCGCTTTGCCGTCGTCGTCATACCAACGGATGAGAGCGCCCCAGTTGTCGCCGTGCGGATCACGGCAACGCCCGAGAATTTCGAACGGCGCGCTGACGAATAGCTCCTTCGGTTGCTTTTTTCCCGCCGGGCCGGCAATCACCTCGACATAGAGCCCGTCACTGCCCATACTGTACGGATATTGGGAGATGAAGCGGCGCTCTTCCTCGGGCGCGCCGCCATCATTGTCAGCGTGGCGCTCGTCGGCAAGATCAGCAAAGCCCTTCTCATCCAGCATTACCGCCTCACAATCGCCGAAAGCCGAGCTATTTTGGAAAGCCGTTGCGCCACGATCGCCTGCGGGTAAGCGCCCCTGGGCGCGCGCGACAGACGCCCGAGACTGATCGGGCTTTTGATCTGCCCCTGATAGGAGCACCCTCTGCAAAGCTTGGGGTTGACGCGCCCGAAATGCGCACACGTTGTCGGCCCTACCGCGCGTTCGAGACGATCATCGACCCCCGCCTCGTCATAGCGGTGGCCCGCGCTCCACACATGCGAGAGTTTTTCCCCGTCTTCGCAATGCTTCAGTAGCCAGATGCAGGCGCTCCATATGGGCTCGTCAACATCGCCGCGGCTCTCACGAAAAGCGCGCACTTGGGGGCAGCGATCCGCGATGCGCGCGCCATAAGTGGGCTCATAGGCGCTCGCCAACGCGCGCGCCGAGATGCCGCAACCGTTCTTTTTCGTCTTGCCGCCGCCCGGCCCGTGGAGAAAAGGCGACAGGTTCATGCGCCGCTCGGCGCTCGCAAGCGCCGAAACAAACTCATCGCAGCTCCTCATTACTCGCCGCGACGGATAGCGCGCAGTGACCGTGAAAGGCTCGCGCTTTTGATGCGCGAAGCCGGGCACGCGCATGACGTGCGGCAGGTCGGCGACAGCCTTATCGCCGTCAAAAAGCCGCGCGAGGCGAAGCTGCAAGTTGGTGAATTTGTCGAGCGGCACGCCCTCGACCCACCAGAACGCCTGCCAGCGACCAGGGCTCGAGTTGAGGATGCAAGAGGGCTGCAGCGGCAGCCTCGCCAAATTCCCCAAGGGCGCGTGGTCAAGATCGACGAAGAGCGCCCTGACGCGGAGAATGTTCTCGTTTTTGCGACCCTGCAGGTCGGTTTCATTAACGCAGACATAGACGCCCGCACCTTCTCGCGCGAGGTCATCGAGGTCGGAAAGCGCGTCGGTGAGTGGGCCGCTGATGACCCGCGCCAGACGTTTGATTTGCCGTTTCTTTCCGTCGCGGTCAACGACCTCCACCTTCCGCTTCTTGTCATCGAAGGTCTGGAAAGTGAAAGCGCTGGCGGGTGGGTCCAGCTCAGACAAGAAGCGAAGGGCGGCGCTATTCATGCGCAGCCTCCATCGCGCGAAGCGCCGCCCTTGTCGCCTCCTCCTTAAACCGGCGTTTTGCGCTTTCGTCTTCGAAGGTGAGGACGTGGCGGAATTGCCGGTTTCCCGCACCGTCGATGTATTCCGCGGCGGGCAGCTGGACCCAATAATGGCTCTGGAAATGCAACACGCAGCCACGGGTAACCAGGCCGATAGCGCCGATGTGCAGGTCAAAATCGCAAACCGCCGTGCCTCTCGGGCGACATTTGAAGTTTGAGACCTGCAAATCCAAAGCAGGCAAAACTCGGAGGCTCACAGTTAATTGCCCCCAAGTTTGCGGTTGAACCGAAGCGACCCCACCGTCTTCTTGGGAAGAGCGTCAACAGCAGCCACCTGAGCGCGAAGGCGCTCAACGTAACGCTGGATCGACGCGACGATGATTTTGCGGCGCGAGCCGTCCAGGTAGCTCTCGACCTCACCCGAGTTGATGAGCGCCCACAGCTTGGTGGGGCCGATGTCGAGCATGACGCATGCGTCGCGCGGGCTAACGACAAGGGGGGAGGCGTTTCTTAATTTCGGGTTGTTCATTCTCCCTGTCCTTCGTTTGGTGGATGACAGGGAGATCAGCGGTGAAAGGGACCTATTCGAGCGAGTTGGTCCGTTTTTCTATTTCTTCGCGAATGACGCGCCGGACATGACGTGGCGATACTTCGAGCCTTTTGGCGACGAGGCTTGCGCGGTCACGCGAGGGTCTGCCCGAAGCCTTTTCCCACTCCTCGATGATGCGGCGGCGCGTCACGTTGCCGGCTTGTTTGCGCTTTGCGGGCCCGGTTGCGACAAAATTTTGTTTCTTCTGGCGCGCTTTGAAGAACGGCTCGAAAAAGGGTAGGCAGAGCGAGCCGCAATCGCTCGGTCTGGCGCGAAGCCGCGCCCTCCCGTCGGCGATGGCGGCAAGTCGTCGTTTAACGAACGCTTTTAGCTCGTCGTACTCAGCGGAGAGCCTCGCATATGCGCAAGGGTCATCTTCCAACCGAGGCAGTGGTTCGTTTGGTCTAGCAGCATCGAGCGGCACAACTGGGGTGGGCAACTCCAGTAAGCGAAGCGCTTTCGCAAGTTGAGTGTTATCAGGCGTCTTGGCCCGGGGGCGATTAAACGACTTACCCATTCCGTCACCGCTCGTCCTTGTGGAATGATGCGCCCACCGTTTGCTTTGCCTGAGGGTCCGTCGTTTTCACAGAGACTGCTCACCGGTCTGCGTTTCCTCCACACAGAAACGAGCCCAGGCGTCCATCAATTTCCGCCTTTTCTCTATAGCGTCGCTGCGTCTGTAGGCCGCCTCGACCTTGCTCTCGACCACATGCGCCAGCGCCGCTTCTATGACCTCCCGTGGAAAATGCGTGCAATCGCCCGCCCAGTCTCGGAAGCTGGACCTAAAGCCGTGCGCAGTAACGTCGAGGCCCATCCGCCGAAGCAACATTAAGAGCGCCATATTGCTCAGCGCTCGCCCATTGCCGCCCGAGAATACGAACTTGCCCTCCCGCCGCTGCGCCTGCGTCTCAAGAATGGTGATTGCCGCGTCCGATAAAGGGACGCGATGCTGGCGCCCGCCCTTCATCCGCGAGGCGGGTATAGTCCAGACCCTTTCCCGAAGGTCGATTTCATCCCAAGTCACGCCGATGACCTCTCCGGTCCGCGCCGCCGTTAGGATCGTGAACTCCAAGGCCCGAGCCGCCGTTGCGTCTCGCTCGTGCAACTCCCCCATGAACGATGGAATTGCGGAGTAGGGCAGCGCCGCATGGTGCTCTACGCGTCTGATCTTCGAGCGAGCGGGCAGCAGCTTGTCTAAGTGGCCACGCCATCGCGCGGGGTTCTCGCCCTCTCGAAAACCTCTCGCCCTCGCCCAGTCGAGGATGGCCTCAATACGCCCCCGCAGGCGGCTCGCCGTCTCAGGCTTACTCACCCAAATTGGCTCCAGGACTTTGAGGACGAGCCCTACATCTATGCCCGCGACGGGCAGGGGACCGATGGCAGGATGGGCGTAGGTTGCAAGCGTGTTGCGCGACTGCGCCCTGTGCTTATCATTGCGCCAGCCGTGCTCGTGCGAGCGGATGTAGGCCTCGGCGCATTCTGCGAAGGACATGGCCTTGGCGTTAGCGAGGGCCGCAGAGGACTTGGACGCGCGCTTGGCCTCAACTGGGTCCTGCCCCGAAGCAGTCAGCCTCAGCGCCTCCTGGGCCTTCTCTCGGGCTTCCTTTAGGGAGACACGTGGGTAGGGACCGAGGCCCATTTGCCGCTCCGCCCGGCGTGACTTGCCGGAGGCGCTCATTTTAATCTCGCCCGTGGCGTAGCGGACGAGCCACGAGCGGTTCAGGCTGCCGTCGCCCCCTTGCGTCACCTGCAGGTAGAGGCTGTCGCCGTCGCAGTGATAGCCGACGCCCGCCGTCGCAACGGTGCGCGCCGTCAGCCGGTTTATTCCACGCTTCGCCATATCCCCCACCCTCACAGCCGAGAGCTTGGCCTTGGGCTACCCACGCATCTACCCACGTTTCGGGACGCGGTTTATGACGTAGGAAGGCGAATGGCGGCGATCAAGGGGAACGACTATAATCTTGGTTTAGCAGCATGTTGGCGGGGGATGGCGAAGGACTGCGAAAGCGCTTTTGGCGGAAGAGGTGGGATTCGAACCCACGGTGGAGTTGCCCCCACGGCGGTTTTCAAGACCGCTGCCTTAAACCACTCGGCCACCCTTCCCCGGCGCGTGATATAGCACGGCGGCGCCGTTGCGCGAGAGGGCAAAGGAAGAGATCGACTGTGCCGCTGCATTTTGCCTATGGCTCCAATATGGACGCCGCCGCTATGGCGCGGCGCTGCCCCCGTTCGCGGCTTCTGGGGCGGGCGCGGCTCGCGCGCTGGCGTTTCGTGATTCTGCCCTCGGGCTTCGCCAGCGTCGTTCCCGATGCGCGCGCCGCCGTCCATGGCGCGCTGTGGGACGTACCGCCCTCGGACGTCGCGGCGCTCGACCGCTACGAGCAGGTGGGGCAGGGGCTCTACGCCAAGAAAATCATCCCGGTTCTGCGCGAGCCCTTCGGCGCGTCCCCGGCGCTCGTCTATATCGGCGCCGCCCCGCCGCCGGGCGCGGCCGGCGCGTCGGCCTGGCCGGGCTATCTTGCCGACATTATCGCGGCGGCGCAGGCGCTGGAGCTGCCCGCCGCGCATATCGCTTATCTGACTTATCTCGCCGCGGAGCAGAAGAAAGGCCGCTGAAACGCCGCCGCGCTTTCACCACTGGCGCAGGCAGGCGCATGGAACAAGGCCGGCCTCGGGCCAGTCTTCGAGAAACTGGCGCAGAACCAGCAAGAGGTCGGCCGCCTGCGCCGACGCCCCCAAATCGGTCGCCGCGCAGAAATCGGCGACGATCATGTCGCGCACGGCGTCGGGCCCACGCCAGAGGTTGAGCAGATAAGACGAGAGCAGCACGCGGCTCCTGGCGGATGGCGCGGCCGCAAGGATCGTCTCGCCGGCGTGCGGGCGTGTCGCGAGCGTAATCTTTTGAACATTCAGCATCTTGCAATCCTTGCCCAACCAGCTCTGCGGCAGATTGCCGCACTTTGGCGCCGGCTTTCAATTGCGTAAATTTACTTATTCTTTGGATAACTCCTCCGAGCCTGTTGACTCCGCGAGGGCAAATCATCTCGCAGCGCGCTGCGCGTCAAACCGTTATATCGGGGGCGGGGCCCGCGCTATGCTGCTTTCGTATTCGGCAAGGTGGCTATTCGCGGCTCTGGCGGCTTTCGGCGGACAAAGCCGGCATAGGCGCAGCGGGTGATGACGGCTTGCATGATCGAAGAGGCGTCAGGACGGAAGATCGCCTCCTCCTCTTCTTCGTTCACCGTGAAAATCTCGTATGTCGTGTTTTCTTTCCGACCGAAACAGGCGAACTGGTAGCGCCACCCTCGCCGTCCCCGACTCTCGTCGAAGAGCCGTGCGGCGACGACGGCGAGTTGCTCGAGGGCAATTTCACGAAAAGCGCAATCGGCCCATTCGGCCGAATCTTTGGCAAAATCCGCCGTGTCTCCAAGGACTCTGTCGGAGGCCCACTCGACGAGAACAAGACGCATCGCGGTCACGCGGGTCAAATTGCGGCTTATCGCCGCTACCGCCAGATGCTGGCGCCGCTCATGGTGACGCTCAATTAGGGAAACTACGTAGAAAGCGCCCGCGCGCCCGCCGCGCTTGCTGCAGGCGGCTCGAACGCCCAGTCGCACCCTGCTTTTTTGCGTCCAGCAAAAACAAAAAGAGCCGCCGTTGCGACGGCGGCCCTCGATCTTGTTCGGGGTCAGCGCCCGTCAGGCCGGCTTGAGCTGATCGGCGGACGACTTGCCCGAGCGGCGGTCCGCCACGATCTCATAGCTGATCTTCTGGCCTTCGCGGAGGTCGTTCATGCCCGCGCGTTCGACGGCGCTGATGTGGACGAAAACGTCCGGCCCGCCCTCGTCAGGCTGAATAAAGCCAAAGCCCTTTTGGGCGTTAAACCACTTTACGGTTCCAGTTGCCATTCTTCTCTCCAAGCACGGAGAAAGGCCCGCATGCGCGGGGCCGGGTCGATCGATGTCTGGAGGGTGATCATCAGCAGTTCCCGGAGGAACAGGGCCGAGTCGTCAGGCCGTTCGTTATCGATGGGTGGATGATAACGTCTCGCGAACGAATAAACAATCGTAGCCGATCCGCCGCCTGCGCGGACAGATGGGTTTTCGATCCCGCTCCTCGGGCGAGGCCTAAAAGTCTAGTCGATGATCCCGAAAAGGTCGGCCGCCGTAATCGTGACGGTGCCATTCGCCGCCACTCTCCCGTGCGAATGTCGGGCGCTGGCAATATCTTCGAACCCTTGCTTGTCTTTATCGAACTGCGAGCGCAGCTCGGCAATGCCGCGCGCCATGCCGTCATCGAGCGCGTCGTCGGCGACGAACACCCGCACATTCTCATGTGTTCCGGTGATGCGCATGGAGAACGAAAACCCCTGCGCCTCGCGCAAGGTTTCCGTGTCGAGCCGTTCGAGGGACATCTCGGCCCTCCAGTCTGAGCAGAGCGGGTCGGTCTTTGGCGGTCACGTTCACTTTTCGCGGGCTTTTTCCGCGACTGCCTTGTCTATGAGCGCCTTGATCTCGGGACGCAGCGTCTTGGTCCCTTTCACGAAGAGGCCTGGCAGCATGCCAGACTGAACCATTTTGGCTCTCAACTGGCGTCTGGCTTTCGCAAGACGCGTGGCCTCATCTTCGTATGGTCGCTTGGGCATTCCCGCCATATAGGGCGCTGTGCACCTGCGAATACCCTCCAGCGCTCTCTTTGTCCCGAGTTGTTTAGCGCTCGCTAAAAGGGGCGGCCCGGAAGTGTCGCCAAGGGGCGCGCGATTTTGCGTCAAGTCGTCTGAAAACCAAGAATTACAGGAGCGTGCGCACGCGCTTTGGCGTGTATTGACATGCTCTGGCAAGCTCCATCTTATGCCGGCGGAACAAACGAAAGGCCTGCGCGGATGAGCTATGAGGTTCCTGTCGTCCATACTGTCGAGGACATGCGCGCCTTCGTGCGCGCGCGCCGTGCGGCGGGCGAGCGCATTGGCCTTGTGCCGACCATGGGCGCGCTGCACGCCGGTCACCTCTCGCTCGTCGAGGAGGCGCGCCGCCACGCGGATCGCGTCATCACGACAATCTTCGTCAATCCCACGCAGTTCGGACCCACTGAGGATTTCTCGCGCTACCCGCGCACGCTGGCGGCCGATTGCGAGAAGCTCGCAAGCGTCTCCGCCGATCTCGTCTTCGCGCCGGCGGTCGAGGAGATGTATCCGGAAGGCTTTTGCACGACGGTGACGCTCGAAGGCCCGGCCAAGGCCGACCTCGAGGACCGCTTCCGCCCCACCCATTTTGCGGGCGTGGCCACGGTCGTCGCCAAGCTGCTCAATCAGGCGCAGGCGGATGTCGCGGTTTTCGGCGAGAAGGATTATCAGCAGCTTCTCGTCATTCGCCATTTGGCGCGCGATCTCGACATTGCGACCCGCATCCTGGCGGGGCCGACGCTGCGCGATCCCGACGGGCTCGCGATGTCGTCGCGCAACATCTATCTCTCGGCGGAGGATCGCGCCCGCGCGCCGCGGCTCTATCGCGCCCTCTCCGAGGCGGCGCGCCGCATTGGAGAGGGCGAGGTCGTCGGGCATGTGATGGGCGAGGCCCACGAGGCGATCGTGGGCGCGGGCTTCGATATCGACTATGTCGAGGCGCGCCACGCCGATACGCTTGCGCGCGTTGCGCGCCGCCTCGACGGGCCGATGCGCATCCTCGCCGCCGCGCGGCTCGGCGCCACCCGGCTCATCGACAATGTCGCGGTTCCGAACACATGAGCCGCCGCGTCGTCCGTTTCTTCGTGACCGGCCGCGTGCAGGGCGTCGGCTTCCGCGCCTTTCTCATTCGGCAGGCCAATGCGCTTGGGCTGGTTGGCTGGGCGCGCAATTGCCGGGATGGTTCAGTGGAGGCTCTCGCCGCCGGCCCGGAGGAGAAAGTCGCGGCCTTGATCACAGCGGCGCGGCGCGGACCCCTTCTCGCGCGGGTCGAGAGCTTGCGCGAGGCGGAGGCGGACTTCGCAGAGCTTGGCGACGGCACGGGCTTCACAGTGGGCGAGACCGTTTAGACAATTGGGGGACGTGTCATTCCCGGCGGGCTGAAAGCCCGACCGGGAATCCAGAGCCAAAAAGCGCCGGTTTTGCTCTGGATTCCCGATCGCTCGCTTTGCGAGCGTCGGGAATGACACCGAACCAGTCAAGCAGATTTCGTATAAGAGCAGGTCAGCCGAAGATCGCCTCGAAATGGCGCCGCAGCGCCGCGTCGACGTCGGCGATAGTGGCGGGCGCGCCCAAGTCTTTCAGGCTCGTGACGGCCAGATGGCGTTCCCGCACCCCGCAAGGCGCAATGCCGGAGAAGTGCGAGAGGTCGGGCGCGACATTGAGCGCAATGCCGTGAAAGCTCACCCATTGGCGCAGGCGCACGCCGATGGCGGCGATTTTGTCTTCGGCCATTTCGCCATTCGGTCCGGGCGCTTTGTCGGGCCGCTTCACCCAGACGCCGACGCGCGCCTCGCGGCGTTCGCCGGCGACGCCGAAATCCGCGAGCGTGGCGATGAGCCAGGATTCGAGCGCACAGACAAAGGCGCGGATGTCACGGCGCCTTTGCGTGAGGTCGAGCATCACATAGGCGATCCGCTGACCGGGGCCGTGATAGGTGAATTGCCCGCCGCGGCCCGTGCGGTGGACGGGGAAGCGCGCGTCGAGAAGGTCGCTGTCCTTGGCCGAGGTTCCGGCCGTGTAGATCGGCGGATGCTCGAGCAGCCAGACGCATTCGGGCGCCGCGCCGCGCGCGATCGCGGCTACGCGGTCCTCCATGAAGGCGAGGGCCTCTTCATAGCCGACGAGGCCGTCGCTTATGCGCCACTCGACCGGCGGCGCGCCGGCGCGGGGCGAGAGCGCGGGCGTGATCATATCGCGAGGAGGGCAGGAGGGAGCGGTCATGGCGCCTCGCCATTCGGCGCCGGCGCGCGGCCTTGCGCGCGCTTGATGTCGTCGATTTCATCGAGCATAGCGAGAAAGGCGCGGATGGCCTTCTTATCCTTCTTCGACAACTCCCTCTCGTCGAGCTGTTCGACGAGCACGCGCAGGGCGTCGCCGACGCGCCCGAGTTGCTTGCCGTAGCTGCCTACGTCTTTGAGCACCTGTTGCTCGACCTGCGGCGCGCTGGATTGGCCAAGATCAATATTCATGAAGGAAAAATTGCTGCCGACAATCCCGAAGGGATTCAAAAAGGGCGCGACGTTGACAGGCACGTCGCCCGAGAGGGGAAGCTTGAAAACCGCCATGACAACCTCCGATACTAAAAGCAATGACTCTCTTTTACAGCATTTTTGAATCCGGATTATGCGCGCAAGCACGGGGATTCCCGGCCGGCCGAAGGCCCGATCAGAAATCCGGCCCCCACCGTCATTGCGAGGAGCGAAGCGACGAAGCAATCCAGGGCCGAGGCGGGGCTCTGGATTGCTTCGCTTCGCTCGCAATGACGGCGCAGGTTTGCTCTGGATTCCCGATCACTCGCTCGCGAGCGTGGGAATGACAACGAACTTGAATCTCGTCTCAGCGCCCGTAACGCCCCATCAGCCGCGCTTCCGCGAGAACGCGCCCATGCGTCGCCTCCTCGACCTGCTTACAGCTCGGGCGCGGGCCGAGCGGCAGCTCGGGGCAGTCCAGCGCAAACAGCCGGAAACGGTAGCGATGCAGCCCGTGGCCATGCGGCGGGCAGGGGCCGTTATAGCCGAGTTCCCGAAAATCATTCTGGCCGTGGCGAAGAATATCCGAGGTCGCCGGCCGCCCGGAGTCTTCCTCGAGAGCAGTGTAATCCTTGGGAATGTCGTAGCAGGCCCAATGCGCGAACACGCCGCTCGGCGCATCGAGATCGTCGACAATCAGAGCGAAGCTTTGCGTCTCGTCGGGGGCCTCCGCCCAAGCGAGCGACGGCGAACGATCGTCCCCGTCGCAGGTGAACGCGCGCGGAATATTGCCGCCGTCCTGTAACGCCGTCGAGGTCAGCCGCATGATCGCCTCCGTCTGTTGGTCCGGCTAGGGATTTATTTAGCGGCCGGGCGGCGGCGGTCCCGCGCCTAACCGACGATCGCGTGCGGGACGAAGCGCGAGTGGTTCGATGTAAGAGGCGTCGCGTCCTCGCGCAGCCCCATGCCCGCCGGTTCGCCGCCCACCACCCAGGAGCCGACAACCGGATAGCGCCCATCGAAACAGGGCAGCATATGTAACGCCTGCCGCACATGGCCCTCGGCGCCGTAGTCGCCGGGCGTGCTGGCGATGGCGGCGCCGTCCTTCATGAGCAGCACATTGGCGCCTTCGCGCGAGTAGATCGGCTTTTTGGCGTAGCTCTGGCCGAGCGCCGCCGCGCGGGGATTGCTGGCGAAATAGCATTCGAGCAAATTTGGATGCCCCGGCGCCATCTCCCACAACAGCGCCAACATGCCCTTGTTGGAGAGCAGCGCCTTCCATGGCGGCTCGACGAAGCGCGTGACGCGCATGGCCGGCGCATGGGAAAACGTGTCCGCGAACATCCACTCCCAAGGATAGAGCTTGAACAGCGTCTCGATCTTGCGCCCGTCGCGGTCGCAGAAATGCGCGCCGTCGAGGCCGACGTCGTGCATGTCGAGCAGCGCGGCGCCGCATCCCGCTTGCACCGCACAATCTGCGAGATAGGCCGCGGTGCCGAAATCCTCGACGCTGTCGCTCATCGCGCCGAAATGCACGAGACGCTCGGGCGCGATCTCTGCCCAGCGCGCGATCAGCCTGTCGTGCAGCGAGTTGAACTGATCGGCGTGCTGCGGCAGCTCGCCGCTCGCTGTGAGCTGCTCCAGCCAATGCCATTGCACGACGCCGGTTTCGAACAGGCTCGTCGGGGTGTCGGCGTTATATTCGAGGAGCTTTGCCGGGCCCTTGCTGTCGTAAGCAAGGTCGAAGCGGCCATAAAGCGAAGGGTCGCGCCGCTTCCAGCTCTCGGCGATAAGCTCGCGCGCATGTTTCGCCACATGCAGGCGATCCATCGTCTCTTCGCTTTCCGCAATGCGGCCGACGAGCTCCAGACAGAGCGCGTCGAGCTCGCGCGTTGCGGCCTCGATGTCGTCTTCGATCTCGCGAAGGGTGAAGATATAGCGCGCGCTTTCGTCCCAATAAGGCTCGCCGTCCATATGGGCGTAGGCGAAGCCGATGTTTTTGAAATGCGCTTCGACGCCGGGACGGGGTCGTGAGATTTCTCGTTTCATCAGCCGCCGCCGCTGCCAGAGTGTCCAAAGCCGCCGAAGGAGACGCCATGGGTCGAGGCGCTGGAGCCCGACGACCAATGCCAGCCCCTGGAGCTGTGTGAGGTCGAGCCGTTGCTATGCCTGCAGATCTGCTGGTCGGGATTATTCGGGTCCGGCTCGCAGTGCGGGCTTTCGATCCATTCGTAGAGCCCGTAGCCGCCGAGCGAGACCGCGCCCACCACAACAAGGGACACGGCAAGCGAACGCTTCCGTTGGGGAAGCATCGAGTTCGGTCGTTCCTTCGACGTTTTGGGTTTCTGCAGAACGACGGGCGGCGCGCGCCTGCCGAAGTCCTTGGGCGTCCCGTCGGCCATGGCGTTACGGGCTCATGCAGGCGGCGCTGAGCAGGCCGGCCGCGATGGAGACGGCGGCGACCCAGATTGCCGCCGAGAGCACATTCTCCTGGATGGCCTGCGACAGCCCCGGATGCGCAAGCCGTGCAAGCCCATAGGCGATGATCTGCGTGACGAGCGCGACAACGCCCCAGACGGCGAATTCAGCGATGGAGCCTGTATGGTGGATCGCCGCCGCAAGCGAGATCGCAAATCCCACAAGGCTGCCGCCGAAGGCGATTGCCGCGGAGGCGCTCTGCGTCGCGACAATGAGCGCGAATTCGTCGTGCCGCGTCACCCGCGTGTAAACGACACAGAAAATGGCGCAGAAGCCTGCTGCGCCCGTGAAATAAACAGCGAACGCCAAAAGGCCGGAGAAAAAGTCTGGCACGAGCCGAATCTCTCTTGGTTCGAGTTGGGCGCGACAGTAACAAGCTCCGCAAAAAAGTCCTGTGCGCGCCCGCACATCGCGCGTGATTGTAATCGAGGACAATCACATTTCGGCGCCGTCTTCCCGCCGCGCAGCCATAATCCTTCCTTTCTTCTCGATCACTTTTTCGAGGAGCAATGATCACAAGACAATTTCCCAGCGCCGGTTCACCCTCGCTCGCCGCGACGCGCGCGCTAACTCCAGTCGTGGGCAAAGGAGCGCGGATGACGACGGGCCGCATTTATGTCGGCGTCGGAGGCTGGAGCTTTGCGCCCTGGCGCGAGGCGTTCTACCCGCCGGGACTGCCGACGTCGCATGAGCTGGAATATGCGAGCCGTCATCTCACCTCGATCGAAATCAACGCGACTTTCTATCGAACGCAAACGCGCGAGACCTATCTGAGCTGGCGCGACCAGACGCCCGAGGGCTTCGTCTTCAGCGTGAAGGCACCGCGCTACGCCATGAGCCGGCGAACGCCGCATGACGTGAAAGAGTCGATTGCGCATTTCTTCGACAGCGGCGTCGCGGCGCTCGGCGAAAAGCTCGGGCCTGTGCTGTGGCAATTCCCGCCGACGCGCAAGTTCGATCCCGATTTCTGCGCGGCCTTTCTGTCAGCATTGCCGCGAGAGAGCGAAGGCGTCGCGCTGCGTCATGCGATCGAGGCGCGCGACGAAAGCTTCGTGACGAGCGAATTCATCGCTTTGGCGCGCGCGCATCACGCGGCGATCGTCGTCGAAGGCGATTCTGATTTTCCGCTGATCGCCGATCTCACCGCGCCCTTCGTCTATGCGCGCATCATGGGAACGCGCGCGTCGCGCAAGCAAGGCTACGATCGCGAGCGGCTCGATCTCTGGGCCGCCCGCGCCCAAAAATGGGCGGAAGGCGGCGCGCCCGGCGATCTGCCGCGGATCTGCGCCAATACGCCCAAACGCAGCGGGCGCGACGTTTATCTTTATGTCATTCGCGGCGCGAAGGAGAAAAACCCCGCCGCCGCCATGGCGCTGATCGAACGCCTTCAGAAATGAAGCGGAAGCAGGTGCAGGAAGTTTTTCTTGAGCCAATTGAGCAGCGCGACGAGAACGACGACCGAAAACATCAGCGCCAGAATCACATAGACGCGCATGAGCACGTCGAAGAGGAAAAACAG
Organism: Methylocystis sp. Sn-Cys; assembly: GCF_016745395.1. Lineage (GTDB taxonomy): Bacteria > Pseudomonadota > Alphaproteobacteria > Rhizobiales > Beijerinckiaceae > Methylocystis > Methylocystis iwaonis. The sequence goes on along the minus strand of NZ_JAERVJ010000007.1, from coordinate 110,828 downwards.
GATCGAGAACACGGCGCGCAGCAGCGCCGCGCCAAGGCCGTCGTAAGCCTGTCCGCGATTGGCGAAAAAGCCGACGCATAGCAGGATGAAAGCGCAGCCCGCCGCCAGCAGAAAGGGATTGTAACTCTCGTTGACGCCGTCGCCGGCGTCGATCAGCAGCACGCCGAGCAGGAAAGAGAGCGCGCTCAGCGCGGCGAAAGCGCGGTCGCGTAGAAACGCGCTCAGCCGCTGCAGCAGCGTGCGCTTGTTGGCGGTCTCGTCGAGGAAGCTGCCGAACTTATGTTCGAAGTCATAGGCCTCGCGCTCGGGCGCGCTTTTGAGCGCATTATAGGCCTGCGTCACGCGCTGGAATTTGGCGGGGTCGCCGCCCTTGTCCGGATGATGCTGCTTGACGAGACGGCGATAGGCCGCGTTGATCTCGCGCCGCGTCGCGTCCTCGTGGACGCCAAGAACCTCGTAGTGACTCGCCATCGCTCAGACCGGATCGGATGAATGCGGCTAACTTTTGCCGAGTTGGCGGGCAGGATCAAGGCGGAAGCGACACGTCTCTTTCGGCGGCTGTGGAACACTGAGGCCGTCGGAAAGCGGTCTCGCAATATTGAACAGTATTTCTCTTAGGCTCGACAGTGACTTGCGTCGGCTTGATTGTGCGCTTGCGAAGATTTTTCGGTGCATTTTGCTGCATCACAGAATGCAACCAAAAGAAAACTGTGGCGTTATTGACGTGCTCGCGCCAATTTGGGCGGAGGCAGGGGAGGGTCGGATGGACAAGCTCACGATAATGATCGCCTTGGCCGGCTTCATCACGATCGGCGCAATGGCTGCGATTCTGCCAATCTAATTTTTAGGCGAGGCCGGGCCTTGGCGCCTTTTGGTAGGGAGGCTGACAGCATCAGCCTCCCGAATTGTTTTAAGCCCTTGCGGCCTCGTCCAAGGTCGTCAGAACCGCGCGCATGGCCTCGCGGTTGTTCAGCTCGTGATAGGCGTAGCCGCACTCCTGCATGGCTTTGCGGGTCGCCTCGCGCATCTTGCTCAAATTGCGCCGCGCCATGGTCGGGAACATATGGTGCTCGATCTGGCTGTTGAGGCCGCCGGTAAGCCAATCCAGGAAGGTCGAGGTTGGCGTGTTGCGGGTCGAGCGCGCCTGACGGTCATAGAAGCCCATGGCCTTCGCCGCGTCATAGACTTCCATCCCCGTGTGATTGAGGACGAAGACGAAGGCGAGGATGAAGCCGCCGAGAAGCTGCGCGAACACGAACCAGGCCCAACCCGTCCAGGCGGCGCCCGGCGTGAGGAAGCCCGCGAGCGTGAGGCCCAGAACCCAATGCGCCACGCAAAGCGCCGTCTCGAGCGTCTTCTCTTTGCGCGCCGCGGTCGCGATGCTCTGCCAGCTCCAGTTGAAGCGGGCGAGCATGAGCAGCGGGAAGAAGAGGGCGACCTGGAACCGCCGCAGGAAGGGGGCGAGAAACTTCGAGAAGCCGGACATCTGGGCCGTGTCATTGTGCTCGACGAGGAGCTTGTCCCACACGATCCAGGGCGCCGAATCGATATCGCCGTCGATCGGCGTCAGCACGCCGTCGGCGTTCGTCTTGCACCCGTTCGGGAAGGAGTGATGCAGCTCGTGCTTCTCCACCCACCAGGAGGCGCCGAAGCCCTGGAACAGCGCCGCCGCCGCGAGCATGACGCGCGCTTTCGGCTCCTCGCGCGGTCCCCATTGGTTATGGGCGACGTCATGGCCCAGATACGCCGTGCGCGGATAATGGACGCCGAGCAGCAGCGCGCCGGCCGCGGCCGCAAGCCCGCCTTTCGCGAGCAAAGCGAAAGCCAGCGTCGGAACGCCGACGAGCTCGACGCCGCGAAGCGCCTGCTCCCAAAGCGGGACGTTGAAATAGCCCTTTTCGCGCGCCTCGTTTTTGAGCGCCGCCATGCGTTGGGCGAGCGCCCGCCCGTCCGGTTCGCCTGTTTCCAGGCTACCGCCTAAAGTAGCGATCGTGTCGTTCAATTTTTTCTTCCCCGGGGGCGCGCGACGCGCCATTTCGTTCTTGTTTTTTGCCGCCGGGAAACCCTTCGGCTATAGCCGCGCTCTTGTCAAATCACTCAGGCCCCTGCATTTCTGAAAGATTATGCGGCATCTCGACCCAGGCTCGGGCGCGTCGAATCTGTACGCCCGAGGAGGGACGGTCTAAGACGCCCGCCCGAGGCCCCGCATGGGCGCCCGGCCGCTCCCCCAGATGCCCCCATGCGCGGTTTTCCCTTGGTTTGGCTCGACTTTTCCCCCCTTGGCGCCCGGTCGATTGCAAAATTATGGCGCCGCCCTTGTCAGCGCCCAGTCAATTTGTTAGAGGCTGCGCGCCGGCGCTTCACAGCACAAGTCGAAGCGCCCGATGCGGTCGTGGCGGAATTGGTAGACGCGCTAGCTTGAGGTGCTAGTTGGGCAACCAGTGGAGGTTCGAGTCCTCTCGACCGCACCAAAATTTTCCAGCGGGCATTCCCTGAGCCGCGGAAGATCGGTGAGCGGCTCTAGCCGCTGCATTCTTCGACGCAAACGCGCCTGTTTCTGCCCAACGAGGCATTGAATAGCAGGCGAGGCGCTGCTAATCCCCGACTGTCAAAAAAGGAGAGATCGGTGCGGTTAGCCCGATCCCCGTGGAAGCGGGTCCTGACCTTCGCGACAGCGATGAGTCCCCTGGCCTTTAACGCCCGATGCAATCGCGTGTCGGCGAACAGGAGGTCTTAGGGTGCAACAACAAATTTCCGTCATTACCCTTGGCGTCATGGATCTCGATCGGTCGCGGCGGTTTTACGTCGACGGCTTTGGGTGGTCGCCGGTTTTCGAGGCCAGCCAGATCGTCTTCTATCAAATGAACGGCTTCGTTTTGGGGACCTTCCTGAAGGCCGCCCTGGAAGCCGATATGAATCGCGCCGGTCTGCTGCAACCGGGCGCTTTCTCACTCGCACATAATGTATCCGCGAAAGAGGACGTGATTCCCTTGATGAAACGGCTCGAGCAGGCTGGCGGCGTCATCATCCGCCCTGCTGACGAGCCGCCGCATGGCGGTTTTCGCGGCTACGTCGCCGATCCAGACGATCACGCCTGGGAAATCGCGTGGAACCCCGCCTGGCCAATCGACGAGCGTGGTCTCGTGACCTTCGGCGTCTAGGGGTTACGGGAGCGGGCCTCGGTGCGCTTAGCCCCGACCAAACCATCGATCCACTCCTCTTTGAATAGCACGCATCGCGACTGGGTCATTCCCGGCGGGCAAAGGCCCGACCGGGAATCCAGAGCCACAAGAGCTTTGGTTTTGCTCCTGGATTCCCGATCGCCCGCTTTGCGGGCGTCGGGAATGACGGCAGGCCGCGCAACGGTCGTTGGCCCTGCTGCATAGGTGCATTTTGGTGTGAAGTTAGGCGTTATTTGCGGAAAATATGCGCATGACTCCAGCATGGCGTTAAACTATTCCTAAGTTCACATACTGACGTCCGCGGTTCTGCGGGAGCCCACGCCTCTTCGAGGATTGTCCATGATCAGATTGCTCACCCTCGCCTTCACGCTCACCTTCTCGCTCGCCGCCGCCTCGGTTTTCGCGGAAGGTCCCGCCGCGTCGCCGCCGCCAAATGCCCAGGCGACTGCGCCTACGGTGACCGTGTTCGCCGCGGCGAGCCTCAAAAACGCGCTGGACACGGCGGCGGCCGCCTTCAAAGCGAAAAGCGGAATCGAGTTGAAAATCAGCTATGCGGGCTCGATGGCGCTCGCCAAGCAGATCGAATCCGGGGCGCCCGCGGATGTGTTCGTCTCTGCCGATGCGGCGTCGATGGATTATCTCTCCGGCAAAAACCTGATCCGCGCCGATACGCGCGCCGATTTCCTCGGCAATGTGCTTGTCGTCGTCGCGCCGAAATCCTCGAAGCTGGAAAAGCTCGCCTTCACGAAGGACGCCCTGACGGAGGCGATCGGGTCGGGCAAGATCGCGACCGGCGACCCGGCCTCCGTCCCCGTCGGCAAATATGCGAAGGCGGCGTTGGAGAAGTTGGGGCTGTGGTCGGTCGCCGAGCCGAATTTCGCCTTCACCGATAATGTGCGCGCCGCGCTCAATTTCGTTGCGCGTGACGAAGCGCCGCTCGGAATTGTCTATCTCACCGACGCCAAATCGGAGCCCAAGGTGAAAGTCGTCGCCACCTTCCCGGCGAATACTCACCCGGCGATCGTTTACCCGATCGCCCTCACCGCCACGGCGCAGGGCGACGGGGCGGCCAAGCTGCTCTCCTTCCTTCTGAGCAAGCCCGGCAAGGCGATCTTCGCCGAGCAGGGGTTCAGCGTTTCCCGCTGATCCTTCGCGTCGCGGATCGAGGCAGCCGATCCGCGACGCCAAATTATTGATTATCCAAGTGGGCGCCTCTTTTGGGCGCCGCCGGCGGTCCGAAAGCGGAAGTTCCGGCCAGGGCAAAGATCAGCCACATTTTCCCCCGCAAGATGCGTCTGGAACTGGCGCAGAGAGAGGGCCGAGCATGGCTGCCCGCGCTGGTTGGGCTGGGAAAAACCGTCCGGGAGAACGTCCCGGCATATCGGACTCGCGAGACGTGGCGCGTCAAAGGCCGCTCTGGAAGCGCGGCGCGCCCCTGTCGTCTCTCGAGCCTCGTGCCCGGAGAGAGTAACATGAGCGTCATTCTAGAAAACCGCCGTCGTAACGGCGCCGCCAAGCCGGAAGCCAAGCGCCCCGTCGCGCGCGCCTCCAGCATTCCTGCCTTTCTGTCCCGCCCGCGGACGGCGCCGCCAGCTCGTGACGCCTATCGTGCGCCGCTTTGGGGCCTGTCCTACGATCGCGTCGAAGGCGTCATCCATCTGGTTCTCGCCTTCACGATTGTCGGCGGCGCCGCCGCGATCATGAGCACGGCGCTCTTTGGCCCGGGCGCGCCGCTCGGCGGAACGAGCGAAGCCCAGCCCGAGTTCGTGGCGCCGAAAGCAGCCGTCGCCGTCGCGGCGCCCGTCGAGGAGGAGATGGGCGCGAAACCGGCGCCGGCGACCGAGACGGCGCCCGCCGCCGCGCCGCAGCCCGCGGCTCCCGCGCTGAAGACATCGGCCCTCGATCCCTTCCTCGATGCGCGCCCCATGACCGAGACAACGGCCGCGCCCACGCGCGCGCCGGAGCCTTTGGCGCCGCCGCCAGTCTCCGTGCGGGAGAAGCTCGGAGCCGGGCAGGGCGGCGAAAGCCAGGAGACGGCGACGTCGCCCGACGACGCCAATGTCGCCGAGCTCCCCGCCGCGCCGGCGCCGCAGGCCAAAGCGGAACCCGCTTCGCCCGCGAGACAGGCGGAAGCCACGGACGATGCGCATATGGCGAAATGCTACTTGAAGCTTGCGGGCCGCGTGCAGAACAGCGGCGCTTGCAAGGTCCATCACACGGCCGAGGCTGTGACCTTCGATCTGCCGGGCAAGCCGCTCGAAATCGCCCATAAGCACGGGCGGGTTTGGACGGCGACGCTCGGCGGCCGTAATCTCGGCCAAGTCTACAAGACCGGGGCCTGCTGGGGCGCCAAGGGCTTCTACGCCTGCGAGAATGGCTGACTATTGATCGCCGTGGGAGTGGCCGTGGCCGTCTCCCGCGGCGGCGCCTTTAACCTTGCCCGCAAGCGTCTTGGCGATGATCGGCTCGGTGGTCGAGGTCCACTCCGGCCCCGCCTCGACGATCGGCGTCTCGCCTGCGCCGGGGACGATATGGGCGAGCTTGTAGCCTCGGTCCTTCAGTGCGCGCAGGAAGTCGGGCAGCATCGCCGCCGTCTGCGCCTTGGAGTCGTGGAAGAGCACGATTCCCTTGCCCGCCTTTTCCAGCCGCGACATCACGAGATCGAGCTCGGCCTTGGGCGCCATGGGCGACCAGTCGGAGGCCCATAGGTCAGAGCCGAAAATGGTGAAGCCCTTGCCTTCGAGGTAAGAGACAAGCTCCGGCGTATCGGCGAAGCCCGGAAAGCGGAAGAAGGGCGCGGATTTGCCGGCCGACGCCTTTTCGACCGCCGCAACGCCCTTCTCGATGTCGGCCTTCGCCGCGTCGTCGTACATCAGCCGAAGCGTATTGGCGGGATGGCTGTAGGAGTGGTAGCCGATGCTGTGGCCTTCGGCCGCCTCGCGCCGCACCAAAGCCGGCGCCTCCTCGGCGTTGCGGCCGATGACGAAGAATGTCGCGAGCGCGCATTCCTTGGCGAGCGCATCGAGCACGCGCGCGGTCGGCTCGGCCGGCCCGTCGTCGAAAGTGAGGACAACCTCATGGTCCTGCAGATCGAGCGTGCGCGGATAGCTTTGCAATCCGACGGCGGTTCCCTTCGGGCCGATGGCGATGGTGCGCGAGACGCCGAGCGCGTCAGGCTCGCAGTCGCGGGCGACGGCGGCCGTCGCGCCGAGGGCCAGGAGGGCGCAGAGAGTGACGCTCGAAAGTTTGATCATTTCGGTTTTGCCGGTTTGCTTCCGCATCTGCGCGGGTTAAGGAGCCTGAAGCCTGGTAGCGGGAATCGGCATGCCACTCGATCATGAAGAAACGGCGGCGGGCGCCGAGGGTTTCCGCGAAGAAAACGGCGGGCCGGACCGCGATTTCGTCTTCGCGGTCGAGGCCGCCGTCGCCCTCGGCGACTCCGCCAAGGTCCATGAACTCGTCGGCGATCTTCACGAGGCCGATCTCGGCGCGCTGCTCGAGCTTTTGAGCCATGAGGCCCGCCCGCGCCTCGTCGAGCTGATGGGCGCGGACTTCGATTTTACCGCGCTGATGGAAGTGGGTGAAGCCACCCGCGAAGATATTCTCGAAGAGCTGCCGGTCGAGACCCTGGTCGAGGGGATGCGCGATCTCGAAAGCGACGACGCCGTCGCCATTCTCGAGACGCTCGAGCCTGCGGAGCAGGCGGAGGTTCTCGAAGCCCTGCCTGCGCAGGAACGCATCGTCCTGCGCCGCTCGCTCGATTATCCGGAAGGCTCCGCCGGCCGTCTGATGCAGACGACGCTCATCGCCGTGCCGCCCTTCTGGACGGCGGGCCGCGTGCTCGACTTCTTCCGCGAGACGGATGGCGACGAATTGCCTGAAACTTTCTTCGAGGTCTTCGTCGTCGACCCCGGCTATCACCTGCTCGGCACGGTCTTTCTCGACGCCCTCGTGCGCGCCAAGCCGAATGCGCGGCTCGACGAGATCATGCAGGCCGACCGGCGCCGGGTGAAGGCGACCGAGGACGGAACCGAGGCGGCGCGGCTTTTCGAGCGCTACAATCTCGTGTCGGCGCCGGTCGTCGACGAAAGCGAGCGCCTCGTCGGCGCGCTCACCATCGACGACATCGTCGACGTCATTCAGGAGCAGGCCTCTGAAGAGATCAAGGCGCTCGGCGGCGTGAACCCGGAAGAAGAGCTGACCGATGATTTCTGGTGGATCGCCAAAAGCCGCTTTACCTGGCTGTTCATCAATCTGCTGACCGCCTTCATCACCTCTTCCGTGCTCAAGACCTTCCAGTCACAACTGGAGCAGATGGTGGCGCTCGCGGTGCTCGGGCCGATCATCGCGGGGCAGGGCGGCAATTCGGCGACCCAGACCATGACCGTCGCCGTCCGCGCGCTGGCGACTCGCGAACTGAACCGCGCCAACGCCATGAAGATCATCTTCCGCGAATTGGCGATCGGCGCGGTGAATGGCGCGGCTTTCGGCCTGGTGACAGGCCTTGTCGCCGCCAACTGGTTCCAGAATGTCGGCCTGTGGCCGGTCATGGCACTGGCGATGTTCACAAATCTGGTGGCGGGCGCCTTTGGCGGCATTGCGGTGCCGCTGCTGTTCAATCGCTTCAAATTCGATCCGGCGGTGTCCTCGGGGCCGTTCGTGACGACGATTACCGATGTGGTTGGTTATGGGGCGTTTTTAACGATCGCGACCATGTGGTTCCATTTGAAGTAAGCGAGCCTGAAGGCTCGCGGTCCAAAGTCCGGCCCCCTGGACCGCGAGCCTTCGGGCTCGCCTGCCCCCCACCAACATATTTCGGCTGCAAAGAATCATAAAAATCCCCAATCGGCTTGCATTCGCGGCGCGGCGCGTTAACGCTTCGTTACCGCCTCCTGGGATAATTTGACGAAATGTGCTCGTTGAATAGTTCCGTATTGCGTATCACCGCGCTTGCTTGCGTTGCGGCCGGCGCGGCGACTCTCGCCGGTTGTGGCAGCAGCTATGATCCCGGCCATGCAAAGCGGCCGCGTTTTGCGACCAGCGCCCCCCTCCTGAACGCCAAGCGGGACCCGACCTTCCTCGCCTATGCGGTGCCGGAATCGGATCTTCACCTCTTCCCCGCCACGCGCAGCGCCGAATTCGCCGTCCATGGCATCGACGTGTCCAAATATCAGGGCGACATCGACTGGGAGCAGGTGAAGGAGTCGGGCGTCGCCTTCGCCTTCATCAAGGCGACCGAGGGCGGCGACAAGGCCGATTCGAAGTTCCAGTACAATTGGGCGGCCGCCAAGGCCGCGGGCGTGCCGCGCGGCGCCTATCACTTCGTCTATTGGTGCCGGCCGCCGCACGAGGAAATCGCCAATTTCGCCTCGGTCGTGCCCAACGATCCGGACGCGCTGCCGCCCGTGCTCGACGTCGAGCCGACGCCGGAGTCCAAGAGCTGCAAGCGCACCCTGTATCGCGAGGAGGCGATCCGTGACATGCGGGTCATGCTGGAGGCGATGGAGCGCCATTACGGCAAGAAGCCGATCATCTATTCTTCGGTCGACTTCTACCAGGCGATTCTGCAGCCTGACGCGCTGTCGGAATATCCGATCTGGGTGCGCTCGACGAAATACCACCCCAAGGTGCGCTACGGCGACCGCAAATGGACCTTCTGGCAATATCGCTCGGACGGCCGCGTGCCCGGAATCGTCGGCGCCGTGGACCAGAACACCTTCAACGGCTCCCATGAGCATTGGCGCGGCTGGCTCTCCTCGACGACCGGCATAAAGGCCGCGCCGGTAGCGGCGGCGGCGCCTAAGCCGATCGTGGACGAGCGCGCCGCGAATAAGCTCATCGAGGACGATCCGGCGATGCTCAAAGGCGTCGAAAAGGGCGCCTATGAGAAAGACGCGCCGACGCAAGGCGGGCCGGTTCCGCCCGCGGCGATCGAAGGCGGGCAGCCCGACAAGGGTTGATTCCTTCCGAGAACAGCTCGCATTGGGGCGTGTCATCCCCGGCGGGCTGCAAGCCCGACAGAGATCCAGAGCCACAAAAGCGCTGGTGTTGTTCTGGATTCTCGATCGCTCGCTTTGCGAGCGTCTGGAATGACACCGCGCCAATCAAGCGGATCACATATCGGGGTCGCTGGAGAGACTCAGTTGGGGCGCCGGCTTCGGGAGAGTCGCGCTCCCATCCAAGATTCGGTGGGAGCTGGGCTTCGCCTCCATTACCGCGACCTTGACCGCAAGGTCCTCTATACGTTGGTTCAGATTGCCTTGAACCGCATTTACGACGGCTTGCGCCTCCCGCAAGGCGTCCAGCTTGGTCTCGGCCTTCAAGACCCGAAGCTCGACTTCTATCTCATTCATTCGGCTCTCTAGACGACGGATCGCGTCGGCGATTTCCTTTTGTGCGGTTTGGAGGCTTCGTATTTGTTCCGGGACCTGAAGATGGTTGGCAATATCTTGAGCTAGATCAGCCGCTTTGTTTCTGCTGAGCATCGGACGACAGCACTCCGGAAATTTTTTCTCGAATATATGCGAGGTGTCGGTCTGGACTATCGATCGTATCCAGTCCGAGTTTTTCGATAATCAGCGGCTTCAAGATCTTCCAGTTTGGAGGCGGCTGCTCGGAATCGGTGAAAGAGGTTCGCTCTATAGCCTTCGCAATGCGCTGCAGGGCGTCGTCGATTTCTTGGAGCAGCGCGGCGGGCAGCGCCGCTTGGTCGCGGCCGATTACGCTCGTGCTTATCACCGCGCTGCGACCGATTTCTTTGGTTTGAGAGGCTTTCACGAAGTCTCCCTCAATCGCTTTGTCATTAAAGATGCGCCAGCATAGCTTCTCTGGGACGAGAAAGCTACCGTTGGCGGCGGGCTGAGGGGTAGCCACGGGGCATGTTTTCGCGTATACGCCCGGCACCAGTTTCCGCCGCGCGGCGCGCAACGCCCGCGGCCTTCGCTGTTTAGAGAGACAAGAAAATGGCCGTTCCGAAGAGAAAAACCTCCCCGATGAAGCGGGGCTTCCGCCGTTCCGCCGATGCGCTGAAGGCTCCGACCTATGTCGAGGACAAGGATTCGGGCGAGCTGCGCCGTCCGCACCATATCGACCTGAAGACCGGCATGTATCGCGGCCGTCAGGTGCTCAAGGTCAAGTCGGCCGAGGAATAAGCGGGCTTTCGGGCCTTCTTGTCCTTAAAACGAAAAACCCCTCGTGCTTCGAGACGCCTGCTTTGCAGGCTCCTCAGCATGAGGGGTTTTTCGTTTCTGGCTCCTATCAGCCCTCACCCCCTGAGGAGCGCCCGCAGGGCGCGTCTCGAAGGGCGAGGGCGCGATTCCCGTCAGTTAAACCCGCTTCATCTGCGCCGTCCCGAGCAGCGGCAGCAGAATCGCGCGCGGCGAGAGGCGGGCGCTCCAGACCATGAACTTGTTCATGGTCCCCGGGACGACGACGCGCCTTCCGGCCATCAGCCCCTCATAGCCCTGGCGCGCGACTTCCTCCGCCGGCACCAGCGCCGGCTTCATCGCGCTCATCAGCCCGTCGTAGCTCATGCCGGCGCGGGCCTGAAAGCCCGTGAGCACCGGGCCGGGGCAGAGGCAGGACACTTTCACGCCGGCCGGCTTCAGCTCGTATGAGATCGCCTCGCTGAAGGAGCGCACGAAGGCCTTGGTGGCGTAATAGACCGCAAAGCCCGGCCCCGGCATGAAGGAGGCGACCGAGGCGACATTCATGACGCCGCCCTTGGTCTGCGTCAGCGAGGGCAGGAAGCGCAGCGTCAGAGCGGTCAGCGCGCGGATATTGAGGTCGATCATGGCGAGCTGCTCGGCCTGATCGAGATCGGCGATGGCGCCGATCAGACCGAAACCCGCGTTGTTGACGAGATATTGCGGCGCGAGCCCGGCCTCAGTGAGCCGCGCGGCGAGCGTCTCCGCGGCGCCTTCGGCGAGGAGGTCCAGCTCGACCACGATCGGGCGCTTGTGGCCCTTGGCGGCGATGTCGTCGGCCAGCGTCGCCAGCCGGTCGCCGCGCCGGGCGACAATCGCCACCTCATGGCCTTTTGCGGCGAAGACGCGGGCAAGCTCGGCGCCGATTCCCTCCGACGCGCCGGTGACGACGGCCGCCGGGCGGGCATTCGAAAATTGCGTCATGAAACGTCACTCCTTGGGGCGGGACCAGGGGCCGTCGAGCGGCGGCGGGTTCTCCAGCGCCTCGCGCGCCTCGCGGCGCAGCTCGACGCGCTCTCGCGTCGAGACGCCGAGCAGCTCGGCGACGCGCCAGACGACGTTCTCCTCGAATTCATGCACCGTGCCGTCGGCATGGGCCATGTCCCACATCATGCCGATCACCTGCTTGCGGCCGTCTTCGTCGAGCCGCCGCTTGAGCACGCTGGTGAAATGATAAAGATCGACGGCCTCGCGCTCGTTCTGGCAAGCCTGCTGGATGAGGGCGCGGGCCTCGTCCGGCGGAAGCCCGAAGCGCGTCTCGACGAGGAGCTGGATGCGCGCCTTCTCGTTGTCGTCGAAGTCGCCGTCGATCGAGGCGATATTGACGAGCAGCGCGGCGGCCGCGAGCTGGTAATCGGCCGCCTCGACGGGTTTGGGCGCGTTGGCGTCGCCGGTGAGTTCGGTGATGAAGGATCTGAGCGCGTCTAACATGGTGAGCCAAGCCGAAAGGATGCGGTTGCGTTGCTATAGAGCAGGGGCGCGCGCAAGGGTAGGGCAAGCGTGTCGGGCAAGCGTTTAGGGCAAGCGTGAGGCGCCCGCCCCTTGATCGGACTCTGAAATATATCTCGAACTATTTACGACATTTTAGGCTTTGGTCTCAGAATATCTTGACGTCGGCGGAGCCGGCTTTCGCGGGCATGACGCCAGCGCGCTCGTTCCCTTCACCCCCGTTTTTCCATGGTTCACTCGCGCCCACGCGCGAGCGCAATCACGTACGCTCTCCAGGAGGCCATATGCGTTTAACGATATCCAAGCTGTTTTCGTTGAGCGCATGTCTGATACTTGCGGGCTTCGCGGTCTCATTGCTCGCCAGCAGCGTCGCGCTTCATCGCCTGGAGATCGGCGGGCCCGCTTATGAAAAGATCGTCGCCGGCAAGGATCTCGTGGCGGATATTCTGCCGCCGCCCGCTTATGTGATCGAGTCTTATCTCGAAGCGCATCTTGCCTTGCGCGAGCCCAAGGAAATGCAGGCGCATCTCGAGCGCGTTCAGCAATTGAAGTCCGACTATTCCGCGCGGCGCGAATTCTGGCGAAGGTCCGAGGTGCTCCCCGCGGAGCTGAAGGCGCTTGTCGCGCGCTCGGACGACGACGTTCAGAAATTCTGGCGCACGATCGAGACGTCTTTGCCCGCCGCGCTGAAATCCGGCGATTCGACGCAGATTTCCCGCGCCATGGCGGAGCTCACCAGCGCCTATAACGCGCACCGCGCCGTCGTCGATGAAATGGTGGTGAAGGCCAACGAGTTCTCGTCGCAGGCCGAGGCCAATGCCGCCTTCGAGGCGAAACTCTTTCTCTCGGTGATGTTCGGTCTGGCCGCGCTCGTCTTCGTGAGCATGTGGGCGGTCATCCGCTATCTGCGGCGCAGATCGTGCGAGCCGCTCGGCGCGCTCGCCGCCTATCTCGAGCAATTGACCGAGGGACGCTACGGCGAAAGCGTGCCTTACACGAACAATTCAGACGAGATCGGCGGGGTCGCCCGCGCGGTCGATCTGTTCCGTGAGACCTTGATCGAGCGCGAACAGAGCCGGTTGCGCGCGGCGGAAGACGAGCATCGCCATCGCGAAGAGCGCCGCCTCGCCGAGGAACGGGCGATCTTGGCCGAGCGGGAGCTGGTTTCCGCCTCCATCGGCGCCGGTCTTTCGGAGTTGTCCGCCAAGAACCTCGACTATCGTATGGATCGCGATTTGCCGGAGGCCTACGCCAGGCTGCAGCTCGACTTCAACGCCGCCATCGAGCAGCTCGAAAACGCGGTCGCCGTCGTGAAATCCGGCGTCGGCGCGATTGCGCCGGGCGCGGAATCGATCGCCTCGGCCGCCGAGGAACTCTCCGGGCAGGCCCAGCAGCAAGCCGAGGGCCTGGAGCGCGCCTCATCGGCTCTGCATGAGATCACCGAGAGCGCGCGGCATATCGCCGTTGGCGCCGGGGAGGCGAACAAGATCGTCGGCGCGACGCGGACGGAGGCGGAAGAAAGCGGAGCCGTGGTCCGCCGCGCCGTGGAGGCGATCAATCTCATCGAGAAATCCTCGCAGAGCATCGGTCAGATCATTGCGGTCGTCGACGAGATCGCTTTCCAGACCAATCTCCTGGCGCTGAACGCCGGGGTGGAGGCGGCGCGCGCGGGCGAGGCGGGCCGCGGCTTCGCCGTGGTCGCGTCGGAGGTGCGCGCTTTGGCGCAGCGCTCGGCCGAGGCGGCGAAGGAGATCAAGACCCTGATTTCCGCGTCTTCCACGGAGGTCGCGCAGGGCGTGGAGCTCGTGGGCCTCGCCGGCACCGCGCTGGGGAAAATCGTCACGAATGTGTTCAATCTGGAACGGGCCGTCGCGGATATCGCCTCCAGCGCCCGCGAGCAGGCCGCGGGCCTCACGGATGTGAATTCCGTCGTCTCGCAGATCGATCGGAACACGCAAAAGAACGCGCAAATGGCGGAGGAGATGACTGTCGCCTCCCGTGCGCTTCAGGAGGAGACGAGCAATCTCGCCCTCACTGTGAGGGATTTCCGGCTGACGCAGGATGCGCTGGCGTCCGTCCGGGCGGTGGCCAAGCCGGCGGCGGCTCCCGTCGTCGCCATGAAATCCGTCGGCAGGGGCGGCGCGGCCCTCGCTCCGCAACAGGACGATTGGGACGAGTTTTAATTGCCGGGTTAAAGGGGCGGCGCCAAGCCGCCTCTACTGCCGACACTCCGTCGTCGCGATGGCGCGGCGCCTTTCCCTAGGCGCCGGATCGTCCGTTTCTTTGATCGCTGTTCGGCGCCGCCCACGCGCCGCGTGCGCTCTGCGCCCTATGGAACCAGACGCCGGTCCCGCTCGTTAACAAGCATCTCAGTCCAAGCTCGGTCGATTATCGAGCAGAGGCGCGCATGCCCTGGGTCCATAAAATCCACACCGCCTCCATCAAGCGCCGGGGCCTTTTGCCCTGGGCGGTCGCCTTGCTGTTGTTTGCGGCGAGCCTTGCGGCGCGGATTCTCCTCGAGCCGGTTCTGGCAGGGATGAAATTTCTGACCTTTCATCCGGCTATCGTCGCCGCGACGCTTCTCTGCGGCTGGCTCCAGGGAGTCTTCGTCCTTTCCCTCTCGGCTCTCGCCGCCTGGTATTTGTTTCTGGAGCCGGCGAGTTCTTTCCAATTGACGGACAGCCCCAGTGTCGGCGCGCTTGTCGCCTTCCTGCTCGTCGGCGGCTTCAATATCGTTCTGGTGGCGGCCCTGCGGGAGACGATCAGGCGCGTGGAATTGGCGAAGGCGGTTCAGGAGACGCTTTTCCGTGAGCTCCAGCACCGCGTCGCCAATAATTTGCAGCTCGTCGTGGCGCTGCTGCGCAACGCCCAGCGCAATTTGCGGAACCCTGTGGTCGCGGCGGAGACCCTCAGCGACGCCGAGTCGCGCATCCTTGCAATGTCCGAGTTGCACCGCCGCCTTCATGACGGATTAGCTTATGTGAATGGGCTCGAGCCGTTGCTACGGGAAATGCTTGGCCATGCCTTCCACGATTTGCCCGTCAAAGTCACGGTGGATGTCAGCGGCGCCGCCGACCTCTCGATTGATCAGATGACCGCTATGACGCTCCTGGTGAACGAGGCGGCGCTCAACGCCGCAAAGCATGTGTTCTCCAAAGGGTTGGGAACGCGCTTCGACGTCGCCCTGTCGAAGAATGAGAAGGGTCACCTCCATCTCGTCATCAAAGACGATGGACCGGGAATGGCTGGCGCCCAAGAGACGGAGTCGAGCTCCCTCGGGATGGGCATTATGGAGGCTTTCGCTACCCAGCTCGGCGGCTCGCTTGAAGTCGCCCCCGGCGCGGGCACGGCGTTGAGCGTCGAATTCGCGCATGAGTGATCGCGCCGCGTAAATCTTCGGGCCTCTGCCGTAATTTTTCCTAGTGGGAACTACCTAAATTTCCGTGCGTTCGGGAGGCTCAGGGAGTCTCCTAAAATGCTGCCCGACAACGACAATTCCGATCAGGCGCAAGACGAGCTTATGATCCAGCAGGAACTCGCGAAGGCGATGCGTCTGTCCCTGGCGGCCGTGGCGAATGAGCCGCTGTCCGTGGCGATCGTTCGGCTGTTGATGCAATTGGCCTTGAAGGAGTTCTTACGAAACTCGGGCGGGGATGAGCGCGCGCTCCAGCGGCGAGAGGGCACTGAATAGGGAGCGACGGTCATCACATAAACAAATCTTTATATCTTTATTGCCTTCACCTTCCGCCTTTGCTATAGGCGCTCAACGCCGGGGCGCCGGCCTTCGCGAGCAGAGGATTCGCATGACCGCTCATTTCAATGACTACGCCGTCACCGACATTTCGCTGGCCGATTGGGGCCGCAAGGAAATCAACATCGCCGAGACCGAAATGCCGGGCCTGATGGCGACGCGCGCCGAATATGGCGCGTCGCTGCCGCTGAAGGGCGCCCGCATCGCCGGCTCGCTGCATATGACCATTCAGACGGCCGTGCTGATCGAGACGCTGAAGGCGCTCGGCGCAGACGTGCGCTGGGCCTCCTGCAACATTTATTCGACGCAGGACCACGCCGCCGCCGCCATCGCCGCCACCGGCACGCCGGTCTTCGCGCGCAAGGGCGAGAGCCTCGAGGACTATTGGGACTACACCCACAAGATCTTCGAATGGGCCGACGGCGGCTGCCCGAACATGATCCTGGACGACGGCGGCGACGCCACGCTGCTCATCCATCTTGGCCTGCGCGCCGAGGGTGGCGACACCGCTTTTCTCGACAAGGCGACCAATGAAGAAGAGGAAGTCCTCTTCGCCGCCATCAAGAAGCGCCTGAAGGCCAATCCGGGCTGGTACAAGCGCAACGCGGAGACGATCAAGGGCGTCACCGAAGAGACGACCACTGGCGTGCATCGCCTCTATGTCATGCACAAGGAGGGCAAGCTCCTCTGGCCGGCGATCAACGTCAACGACTCCGTCACCAAGTCGAAGTTCGACAATCTCTACGGCTGTCGCGAGTCGCTCGTCGACGGCATCCGCCGCGGCACCGACGTGATGATGGCCGGCAAAGTCGCTTGCGTCGCGGGCTTCGGCGATGTGGGCAAGGGCTCGGCGGCTTCGCTGCGCAACGCGGGTTGCCGCGTGCTCGTGACCGAAATCGATCCGATCTGCGCCCTGCAGGCGGCGATGGAAGGCTATGAGGTCACGACGATGGAAGACGCGGCGCCGCGCGCCGACCTCTTCTGCACGGCGACGGGCAATGTCGACGTCATCACCATCGAGCATATGCGCGCCATGAAGGACCGCGCCATCGTCTGCAACATCGGCCACTTCGACTCCGAGATCCAGGTCGCCGGCCTGCGCAATCTCAAGTGGCACAATGTGAAGCCGCAGGTCGATGAGATCGAGTTCCAGGACGGCAAGCGCATCATCCTGCTCTCGGAAGGCCGCCTCGTGAACCTCGGCAACGCCACGGGCCATCCGTCCTTCGTGATGTCCGCGTCCTTCACCAATCAGACGCTGGCGCAGATCGAGCTCTACACGAAGCAGGGTCAGTATCCGACGGGCGTCTACACGCTGCCCAAGCACCTCGACGAGAAGGTCGCGGCGCTCCACCTCGACAAGATCGGCGTGAAGCTCACCAAGATGACCGATCAGCAGGCGACCTATCTCAACCTGCCGGTGAACGGCCCGTTCAAGCCGGATCACTACCGCTACTGAGCCCGGCGTTTACGGGCGGGGTTTGGCCAGAAATCCCGCCCGGCCCGCCGTCAGCTTTCGGTTTCCCATGCCTTGCGGCCCCCTCCATGGAGCGGGGCCGCATTTTTTAGTCAATTTCTAATAGAAATCGGATTCCGTTTTGGCCCATCGCGTTTTAGATTGAGGCGATTCGTATCGAGCGTCGTCGGCGCAGCGTAACAGCCGGGCCGAATGTGTTGCCGCCCTCGCCCAGGGGGCGATGGGAGTCCGCGCGCGCGTCCTGGCGGGAAATTGCGCAACCTGTGCGGTCCCGCGGCGTTGATGTGATGAGCACCCCGATGATCTCTTGGAGCTTGGTCTCATGACGCCAGAGCTGGTTTGCGCGCGAAAGGAATTCTGTCCTTCATGACGCGGCGCCGCCAAACGAATTCTCAGAAGCTTCAATATGCCGGGGCAGGTGGTTTGCGTTGCGCTGTTGCGAATGGCGCTACGGCGCTCGCCGCGCTTTTCGCGACGCCGGCGCTCGCGCAGGCGCTCGTTGCGGATATTCCTTTCGACTCGAATGTCGTCAGTTTCGCCCTCAGCGGCGGGCTCGCCCTGTTTTCCGCCGTGGTGGCCATCGCCCATATCGGCGAGCGCAATGGCTGGCGCCGGCGCGAGACCGAGCTGCTGGAGGAGCTCGAAGACGCGCGCGCGCGGCTCGATCGCATAAAGACCTTCATGGCGAGCGAGCCGCAGGTCTTCATCGCCTGGACGACCCCGGACAGCGAGCCCGACGTCAGCGCGTCGACGCTGCTCCCATCCGATGCGGCGATTTCGCCGCGGCGCATCCTCGCCTTCGGGAGCTGGCTGGCTCCGAAGGGTGCGCAAGACCTCGAAGCCGCCGTCGAGCGCCTCCGCAACAGCGGCGAGTCCTTCCGTCTGCAGCTTGCGGGCGCGGTCGGCCGGCATTTCGATGCAGACGGCCGCGCGGTCGGCGGCAGCGCCGTATTGCGCATTCGCGAAGTCTCGGGCGACCGGCTGGAGCTCATCGGTCTGCGCGAGCGCTACGCCGAAACCCAAAAGGAGCTTTCCGGCCTGCATGCGCTGTTGGAAGCCTCGCCGACCCCCGTCTGGGCGCGCGACGCCGACGGCCGGCTCGCTTTCGTCAACAGCGCTTACGCATCCGCCGTCGAGGCGAAAGATCCCGCCGACGCCATTGCGCGCGGCCTGGAGCTTCTGGATCAGTCCGCCCGATCGGAAGCCGCGAAGGCGATCGCCAAGGGCGTGGCGTGGCGCGCGCGCGTGCCGGCGGTCGTCGCGGGCGCCCGTCATATGCTCGATGTGACGCAGGCGGCGGGGCCCATGGCGGCCTCGATCGCCATAGACCAGCACGAGGTGGAGACGGTGCGCGCCGATCTCCAGCAGCAGATGCAATCGCATGTGCGCACGCTCGATCAACTGCCGACGGCGGTCGCGATCTTCGATCGCGGGCGGCGGCTCGTCTATCACAATGACGCCTACGCCAAGCTCTGGCAGCTCGAACCGCGCTTCCTCGACCACAAGCCAACCGACGGCGAAATTCTCGATCGCCTGCGCGCCGGCGAGCGCATGCCGGTCGAATCCGACTATAAGGCCTGGAAGGAGCGGCTGTTCGAAGCCTATCGTTCTCCGGAGCCCGTTCGCCACACCTGGCATCTGCCGGACGGTCGTATCCTCGAGGTTGTCGCCCATCCCAACACGCAGGGCGGCGTCACTTACCTCTACGACGACACAACCAAAGCTTATGATCTCGAAACGCGTTTCAACGCGCTCAATCGCACGCAAAGCGAGACGCTGGAGACGCTGCACGAGGGCGTCGCGGTGTTCGGCGCCGATGGACGGCTGAGCTTCTGCAACCCGGCCTTCGCGGAACTCTGGCGGCTCGATCCCGACGTGCTCGCCAAAAAGCCACGCTTCGAGGCGATCGTGACGCAGTGCAAGACGCTGCACGACAATGACGACACCTGGGCGGCGCTGAAGGGCTTTGTGACGAGCTTCAACGATATGCGTGAGGGCTTCACGCGGCGTATCGAGCGCAGCGACGGCATGGTGCTGGATTGCACGGCGCAATCTCTGCTCGAAGGCGCGGCGCTCTTGACCTTCGTCGATGTGACGGCCGACGTGAACGTCGAGCGCGCGCTCACCGACCGCAACACCGCGCTGGTCGCGGCCGAGAAGCTGCGCAACGACTTCATCCATCATGTCAGTTATGAGCTGCGCTCGCCGCTCAACAACATCAACGGATTCGTGCATCTCCTGGGCGAAGAGTCGACAGGCCCGCTCAATCCGCGCCAGCTCGAATATCTGGGCTATGTCAGCAAGTCCTCGGCGGCGTTGCTCGCGATCATCGACGACATTCTCGATCTTGCGACGATCGACGAAGACGCCATGGAGCTCGAAATCTCGGACGTCGACGTGGGCGCCACGATGCGCGCCGCAATCGAAGGCGTTCAGGATCGTCTCGCCGAGAATTCGATCGACGTGCAGATCATCGCGTTGGACGACATCGGGACGTTCCGGGGCGACGCCAAGCGCGTGCGGCAGGTGCTCTTCAATCTTCTGTCCAACGCCATCGGCTTCTCTCGCCCCGGGCAGACCGTGACGCTCGCCGCCCTGCGCCGCGCCGATGAGGTCGTGTTCAAGGTCACTGACCACGGCCGCGGCATTCCGGCGGAGGTTCTGGAGCGCGTCTTCGAACGCTTCGAGTCGCATACCGCAGGCTCGCGCCATCGCGGCGTCGGCCTGGGCCTCTCCATCGTGCGCGCTTTCGTGGAGCTTCATGGCGGGAAAGTGTTCATCGACACGGCGCCGGGCGAGGGGACGACCGTCACTTGCGTCTTTCCGGCTCTTGCGGCCGAAGAAGAAGCGCGGTTGATCGCGCATGAAGGAGGCGCCGAGTGACGGACGAAGCCGCAGGGAAAACCGTCTGGCGCGTGGAAGTCAAAGACGAGGCGGCGACGGCCGCCCTCGCGCAGGATCTCGCCTCGCTGCTCGAAAACGGCGATACGGTAACGCTCGCCGGCGACCTCGGCGCCGGCAAGACGACCTTCGCCCGCGCGCTCATCCGCAAGCTGATGGAAGACCCGGCGGTGGAGGCGCCAAGCCCGACCTTCACGCTCATGCAGGTCTACGAGAGCGATCAACTTCGCATCGTTCACGCCGATTTCTACCGCATCGACTCCTCTTCGGAGCTTTCCGGCCTCGGCTGGGAAGAAGCGGTGGAGGACGCCATCGTCCTCGTGGAATGGGCCGAGCGTGCGCCGGAGGTTCTTCCGCCGGACCGCCTCGACGTGCGTTTGAGCTTCGCCGACGTCGATAATCGCGACGCGCGGCGCGTCACCATCTCCGGCCATGGCTCCTTCGCGCAACGGCTCGCCTCCTTCAAGGCGCTGCGCGAATTTCTGCGCCGCGAGGGGTGGAGCGACGCCAAACGCAGCTTCCTGATGGGCGACGCCTCGACGCGCGCCTATGAGACTTTGGAAAAGCCCGACGGCCAGCGCGCGATCCTGATGATCTCGCCGCCGCGCCCGGACGGACCGCCGATCCGCTACGGCAAATCCTACAGCGCCATCGCGCGGCTCGCCGAAAATGTGAAGCCATTCGTGGCCATGGCGAATGGGCTTCGCGCGCATGGCCTTTCCGCGCCGGAAATCTATGGCCAGGACATCGCCGCCGGTCTCCTCATCGTAGAGGACCTCGGCCGCGAAGGCGTTGTCAACGAGAACGGGCCGATCCACGAACGCTATCTCGAAGCGGCCGGCGCGCTCGCCCATCTTCATTCGCAGCCGCTGCCGGATACGCTGCCGGTCGATGGCGCGGGCAATTATCACATCCCGCCCTATGACATGGACGCGCTGCTGGTCGAGGTGGACCTGTTGCTCGAATGGTATGTCGCCCATAAAAAGGCGAGCGTCGCGTCCGGCGCGCGCGCCATCTTCGCCAATCTCTGGCGTCAGGCGCTGCTGGAGATCGCCAGCGCCCAGCCGACATGGACGCTGCGCGACTATCATTCGCCCAATCTCATCTGGCTCGACGGCCGCGAGGGGATCAAGCGCGTCGGCGTCATCGACTTCCAGGATTGCGTGCTCGGCCACCCTGCTTACGACATGGCCTCCCTTGGCCAGGACGCGCGCGTCACTGTGCCCGACCAGCTGGAGGTGAGGCTTCTCGCCCATTACGCCAAGCTGCGTCGCGACGCAGATGAGACCTTCGATATGGCGGCCTTCGCCAAGGCCTATATGACGCTCGCGGCCCAGCGCGCGACCAAGGTGCTCGGCATCTTCGCGCGCCTCAATCAGCGCGACGGCAAGCCGCAATATCTGGCCCATATGCCGCGGGTGGAAGCCTATTTGAAGAAGAGCTTGCGACACCCGGCTCTGGCTGAGATAAACGCCTGGTATGAAGCCAATCTGCCAGGACTCTTCAGTGACGGCTGAGCGCGTCGCCATGCCGAAGACCGCCATGGTCTTCGCGGCGGGGCTCGGCACGCGCATGCGGCCTCTCACCGATCAGACGCCCAAGCCACTTGTCACAGTCGCCGGCCGCACGCTGATCGACCGCGCGCTCGACGATTTCGCGCGCGCCGGCATTGAGACGGCGATCGTCAATGTGCATCACCTCGCCGACCAGATCGAAGCGCATCTAGTCGCTCGGCGCGAGCCGCGCATCGTGATCTCCGACGAGCGCACTTTGCTGCTCGATCAGGGCGGCGGCATCAAGAAGGTTCTGCCGCTCATCGGCGAAGACCCCTTCTTCATCTGCAACACTGACGCCTTCTGGTTCGGCGCGCCGCAATCCAATCTCCTCGCGCTCGCGCAAGCGTGGAACGCGGATGAAATGGACGCCGCGCTGCTGCTTGCGCCGACGCAGGGCAGCATCGGCGTCGATTGGGATGGCGACTTCGATCTTTCGGAAGAAAGCCGCATCATCCGCCGCGCCGGGCCAAAGCCTTACGTTTATTCCGGCGTGGGCCTGATCAAGCCGCAGCTTTTCGCGCAAGAGACCAGCGACGTCTTCAAGCTTGCGCCGTTCTTTTTTTCGGCGGCCGAAAAAGGGCGCCTTTTCGGCGTCGTCTCCACGGGACTCTGGCTTCACGTCGGCACGGTCGCGGCGATCGCCGAGGCCGAGAAAGCGATCCTCGCGCAAGGGAGATAAGCTTGGGCGTCAGGCGCAACGTCTTCACCATTGCGCCAGGCGCGCCGTTTCTCGAAACCTTCGTCGAGGCCTTTCTCGCAGGCGAGATCGTTTCCACGCTTTCGCGTGAGACGCCGCCGCTCGTGATGGCGCGAACGACGATCTATGTGCCGACGCAGCGCGCGGCGCGCGCCCTTCGCACGCAATTCGCCCGCGCCTTCGACAAAGGCGCAACGCTCTTGCCGCGCATCCTGCCGCTCGGCGGATTGGAGGAGCGAGAGACCACCGCGCTCTTCGGCGATTTCTCGGATGATTTCGACGCCGCTGCGCTGCCGCAGATCGAGGAGCTGGAGCGGCGTCTTCTGCTGGCGCAGCTCATCGTGAAATGGTCCGAGGCCGTCGGCGCCGCCATCGTTTCAGCGGATGGGCAGGGCGACTTCATCTATGACGAAAGCGAGCCTTTCCTCGTCGCCTCCTCGCCCGCCGGCGCCTATGCGCTTGCGGCCGACCTCAGCGCGCTCGTCGATGAATTCATCATCGAAGACATCCCTGCTGACGCCATAGATAGAGCAATCGACGACAGCGCCTTCGATCCCTATTGGTCGATCACCACGACCTTCCTGCGCATCGCCTTGCAGCAATGGCCGCAGATGCTGCAGGAGATGGGCCGCATCGACGCCTCGGCGCGTCAGAAGCGCCTGATCGAAGCGCAGATCGCGAAGCTCTCGGAAAGCCAGGATCACGCGCCGGTGATCGCGATCGGCTCGACAGGCGCGCAGCCGACCACGGCGCGGCTGCTCTCCGCCATCGCCGCGCGCGACAATGGCGCGGTGGTATTGCCGGGGCTCGATCTCGACATGAGCGACGCCGCCTGGGCGCAAGTGGGGGAGGGGGACGGCGAGCCCGCTTTCACCCATCCGCAGACCATGCTGAAGCGCCTGCTCGGCGTGATGCAATTGACGCGCGGCGACGTGCGCGAGCTATCGACATCCGATATGCGCGCCGAGCGGCGCCGGCTCGTCTCGCAAGCGATGTTGCCGGCCGATGCGACGGCCGTGTGGCGCGATTTCCGAAGCGTCCATAGCGCGAGTTTCGACGCTGCGCTCGACGGCGTCGCCTTGCTCGAAGCGCCCGACGAACAGGCCGAGGCGCTCACGCTTGCCTTGTTCCTGCGCGAGGCGCTGGAGACGCCCGGCCAAACAGCCGCCCTCGTTACGCCCGACCGCACAATCGCGCGGCGCGTCGCCGCCGAGCTGCGGCGCTTCGAGATCGAGATCGACGATTCCGGCGGCGCGTCGCTCGCTTCGACACAGGCGGGCGCGCTGGCGCGGGAGCTGGCCGGGATCGGCGCGACGGGGCTCGACGCCATCGCCATCGCGTCGCTGCTGGCGCATCCGCTCACGCGTCTTGGTCACACGCGGGAAGAGATTGCGGCGCTGGCGCCGCTCGTCGAGATCGGCGCGCTGCGGGGTTTGCCGGCAAGCGCGGCTGGCTATGCGCAACGGGCGGGGGAAGCGCAGCGGGCGGCGGGCGATTGGCGCGCGCATCCTGCGGCGCGCCGCATCGACGCCGCACAATGGGAGCAGATCGAGTCGCTTTTGCGAGATATGGAAGCAGCCTTGGCGCCGCTTCTCGCCTTGCGCGACGCACAGGATCTGCGGGCTTTCGCGCGAGCGCATCGCGCGGCCTTCGAGGCGATCGCGCAAGGGGCTGAAGAGACTGACGACGAAGGCGCGTTGGCGCTTTTCGATCTCTTCGAGCGGCTCGCGCGCGCCGATGCGCCATCGCGCTTCACCGCATCGGCCTATGCGGCGCTCTTCGATCGCATTGCGTTCGAAACAACTTTGCGAGGGCCGCGCCGCGCCCATCCGCGCTTGAAAATTCTCGGGCCTCTCGAAGCGCGCCTCATCGACGCCGACCTCATGCTGCTCGCGGGACTGGACGAAAGCATTTGGCCGCCGCAGACGGAAACCGGCGCCTTTCTGAACCGTTCGATGCGCGCGCAGCTCGGCCTCTCGCCGCCCGAACGGCGCATCGGACAGAGCGCGCATGACTTCATGATGGGGCTCGGCGCGACACGCGTCGTGCTCAGCCGCGCCGCCAAACGCGATGGCTCGCCGACCGTTGCGTCACGCTTCCTCACGCGCCTCGAAGCGCTCGCTGGCGAAGCGATCGACGCCTGTCGCGCGCGCGGCGCAAAAATGCTCGCGATCGCAACTGCGCTCGATCAGCCAGGCGTGGATGAGGCCACGGCGCTGTCGCGGCCGGCGCCATGCCCGCCCATCGACTTGCGTCCAGAGAGCCTCAGCGTCACGCGCATCGAAGTCTTGCGGCGCGACCCATATGCGATCTTCGCCGAGTATATTCTGAAGTTGAAGCCGCTCGATCCGCTAGGCGTCGAACTCGGCCCGCGCGAGATCGGCACGGCGGTTCATGACTCGCTCGAAACCTTCGTGAAGAGTCACCCGAGCGGTCCTCTGCCGCCGACGGCGCGCGAGGAGCTTCAGGAGATCGCACGCGCGCGTTTGAAGGAATTCCTTGCCGATCCCGCCTTCGAGACCTTTGTCTGGCCGAGGCTCATGGCGGGGCTCGATCACGCCCTCGACTTCGAAACGCAAAGGCGCGCCGAGGGCGGCGTGATCTTCATGGAGAAATCGGCGTCCTGGGCGCTTTCGCTGATCGACGGCTCGAGTTTCACGCTGACGGCGAAGGCGGACCGCATCGAGATCGGGCCCGATAAGAGAGCCTGCGTCTTCGACTACAAGACTGGCAAGCCGCCGAGCATGAAGCAGGTGCAGGCGGGTTTCGCGCCGCAGCTCACCCTCGAAGCGGCGATGGTCGAAGCGGGCGCGTTCAAGGAGATTGGCGCGCATGTCGTCTCCGGCGCCGCTTATGTGGGGCTGAAGGACGGCGGCAAGACGCAGGCTTTGAAATTCGACGGCGCCTCTTTCGAGGAGGTGGTTGCGAAGCACGCGCAAGAACTCGTGAAGATGCTCTCGCAATATCGCAATCCCGAGACGCCCTATCCGTCGCGCCCCTTTGTGGCGCTCGTTGCGCATGAAGGCGATTACGACCATCTCGCGCGCGTGAAGGAATGGTCGCGCGGCGGCGGAGAGGGCGCATGAGCGACCGCATCTTTGTCTCGATGACCGTCCGCGCTCAGCATAAGGCGTCCGATCCGCGCGTGTCGGCATGGGTGTCGGCGCATGCGGGCTCCGGCAAGACCTATGTGCTCACGCAACGCGTGTTGCGTTTGTTGCTCGAAGGCGTGCGGCCATCGCAGATCCTTTGCCTGACCTTCACCAAGGCGGCCGCCGCCAATATGTCGACGCGTATTTTCGACAGGCTGGCGCAATGGGCCTTGCTCGATGACGAAACGCTCGCCCGAGAAATCGAGGAGATGGGCGCGGGAGCGCCGACGCCGGCGCAGCTTGATTTCGCGCGCCGCCTGTTCGCCCGCGCGGTGGAGACGCCGGGCGGGTTGAAAATCCAGACGATCCACGCCTTCTGCGAAAAGCTGCTGCATATTTTTCCGCTTGAGGCCAATGCGCCGGCGGGCTTCAGCGTGCTCGACGATATGGCGCGCGCCGAGCTTTTGCAGACCTCGAAGCTGCGCGCGATCCAAGAAGCAATGCGGAGCGAGGGCGACTTGCACGACGCGCTGACGCTCGTCGCGCAGGAGACGACGGAGAATGGCTTCGACGATCTCTGCAACGAGCTGCTCACCAAGCGCGACGCGCTGGCGCAGGCTTTCGATCGAGAAGATTATTCGCATCGCCTGCGGCGCCGTCTGGGTCTCGATGAGGACGAGACGCTCGCGCTAATCGAAGCGGAGATGGTCGAGGGTCACGAAACGTGGCCCGAGCTATTCGCTTTGCTACAACTCGGTTCGGCCAACGACAAGAAGCTCGCCGAACATCTCAAGCGAGCGATGGCGTTAACGTCGCCCACTGAGCGCGCCGACAGTTACGTCTCTGTTTTCTACACCGATAAAGGAACGCCGCGCGGCGGCGAGAAAACAAAGATCATCACGAGCGGATTGCAGAAGCGCGCGCCGGGCCTGTTGGAGCGGTTGGAGGCGGAGCGCGATCGGCTCGGACCGCTCATCGAAAAACGCAAAGCGGCGGCTGTGGTCGAGCGTTCCCTGGCGCTCGCGCTCCTCGGCGACGCGATTATCGCCGAGTACGAGGCATCGAAGCGCTACCGCAATCTCCTCGATTACGACGATCTCATCGAAAGCGCGCGGCGCCTGCTCAATCGCTCGAATCCCTCCTGGGTGCTCTACAAGCTCGACTCGCAAATCGATCACATCCTGCTCGACGAGGCGCAGGATACGAGCGCGCGGCAATGGGACATTCTCACGGCGATCGCCAAGGAATTTTGCGCGGGCGTCGGCGTGCGGCGCTTGGCCCGAAGCTTCTTCGCCGTCGGCGACGACAAGCAGTCGATCTTCTCCTTCCAGGGCGCGGCGCCGGAGAAATTCGACGCCATGCGGCGCAGCTTCGAGCGCGGCTTTCTCGCTGTCGAACAGCGTTTCGAATATGTGCGGCTCGTTGAATCCTTCCGCTCGGCGCCGGGCGTCCTCGCCGCCGTCGACGACGTGTTCAACTTTGCGGATAATGACGTCGGCTTAACTTGCGACTCCGATCCGGACAAGCCGCCACTTAAACATGAGGCGGCGAAAAGCCACCTTCCGGCGCTTGTCGAGATCTGGAAGCCGATCGGCCCATCCGGCAAGGAGGAGCCCGAGGACTGGCGCCTGCCGCTCGATTACGCCACATCGAGCGATCCGCCCGAACGTCTCGCGCGCAGAATCGCGAAAAAAATTCGCGCTCTTTTGGCGCCCGAGAGCGGCGAGTGCGTGCACGAGAACAAGACGGCGCGGCGCGTCGAGCCGCGGGACATTCTCATCGTCGTGCGCAAGCGCGGCGCTTTCTTCGAAGCGCTGATCCGTGCGCTGAAGTCGGAGAATGTTCCTGTCGCCGGCGCCGACAGGCTGGACCTCGGCGCCCATATCGCCGTGAACGACCTCGTCGCTTTGGGGCGCGTCGTGCTGCTCCCGCAGGACGATCTCACGCTCGCGACAGTTTTGAAATCGCCGATCTTCGGCTTTGATGACGACGATCTCATCAAGCTCGCGCCGCCCAGGCCCGCTTCACTCTTTGATGCGCTTGCGCAAGCCGAAGACGAACGCTATCGCGCCGCCGCGCGCTTGATTGAGAGCTGGCGGCGTGACGCCTTCGCGCTGGCGCCGTTTGAATTTTACGCGAAGATACTCGGGCCGGGCGAGGGGCGGCGCCGTGTCGTCGCGCGTCTGGGGCCCGAAGCCAATGACGTGATCGACGAATTCCTGCGGCTTGCGCTCTCCTTCGAGCGTGAGGAGTCGCCCTCGCTCGTCGGCTTTCTGGCGATGGTGGAAAGGCTCGATCTTTCCATCAAGCGCGACATGGAAGCGGCAGGCGCGGCCGTGCGCGTGATGACCGCTCATGCGGCGAAGGGGCTCGAAGCGAAGATCGTGTTTCTGCCCGACACTTGCGGCGCCCCATCGGGAAAACACGATCCCAAGCTCTTCACGCTCGGCGACGAAGACGCGCTTTCGCTTGTCTGGTCGCGCGGCAAGGACAGCGACCCTGCCGCCATTACCGCTGCGCGCGAGGCGCATCGCGAGGCCGAACGCGCGGAGCATCGGCGCTTGCTTTACGTCGCCATGACGCGCGCCGAGGAGCGGCTCTATATTGCGGGATACCACGGCGAGAAGGGGCCCGCCGACGGCTGCTGGCACAAGATGATCGTCGACGCCTTGAAGGAAAGCTGCAAAGAACGCGACGATCCCGACGCGCCCGACGGGTACATTCTGAGTCGTGGCGACGTTCAGTTCCGCCACGATCTTGCGTGTGGCGACGCGGTCTTCAGCAGCATCGAAATTCCATCCTTTGCGCGCGCGCCCGCGCCGCGTGAGAGCGCACCCATGCCGCCTTTGCGCCCGTCGAGCGCATTGGCCGGCGCCGATGCGCTTGGCGATCTCCATGGTGCGGCGCCCAGGAAGAGCGACGCCGCGCGCATTTTGATCGGGCGTCTGACGCATGCTTTGCTGCAGCATCTTCCCGAGTGCCCGCAGCCGCGTCGCGAAGAGGCAGCCAAGCGCTTTATCGACCTTCGCGGCGCAACGCTCGACGACGCCGCGCGCGCACAGATCGTCAAGGCTGCGATGGCAGTGGTTTCAGATCCGCGGCTCGCGCAGCTCTTTGGGTCGCGCTCGGCGGCTGAGGTCGACATCGTATCGGCGCTCGCCGAAGGCCATGTCGTGTCGGGCCGCATCGACCGGCTTGCCGAGACGGACGATGAATTGCTGATCGCCGATTTCAAGACGAGCCGCCCGCGCGAGGCGCTCGACGCGACTCAGCTTCGTCAGCTCGCGCTCTACAGGGCGGCGTTCGCGCCGCTTTATCCGCAAAAGAAGGCGCGCTGCTTTATTATTTGGACCGAGACTGCGTCTGTCGTGGAAGCGGATGACGCGGCGCTCGATGCGGCGTTGGCGCTGGCCCTGAAGAACGGTTGAGCTGCGGCAAACGACGCGTCCCGTTTTCGTTTTGGCGCCTGTCATTCCCGACGCTCGCGTAGCGAGCGATCGTGAATCCAGAGCAAAACCAGCGCCGTCATTGCGAGCGAAGCGAAGCAATCCAGAGCCCCGCCTCGGCCCTGGATTGCTTCGTCGCTTCGCTCCTCGCAATGACGATGGGGGCCGGATTCCCGGTCGGGCTTTCAGCCCGCCGGGAATGACAGGCGCCAACGCGAGTTTGTCAACGGAGAAGACTCTATCACTCCTCATGCTGCTCCGGACCGCTGCGACGGCGCCAGAATTCCAGCATGAGCGTCGTCATCGTGAATGCGATCGGGCCCAGGATCAAACCATGGGCGCCGAAGAGTTGAAGGCCGCCGAGCATGGCGACGAAAGCGGGCGCCGTGTGCAGCCGCAGGGTTTCGCCGACGAGCAAGGGACGCACGACATTATCCGCCGTCGAGATGACCACGCCGCCCCAAAGCGCAAGCGTGATGGCGTCGGCCCAGCGATCCTCAAGGAAGAGATAGATCGTCGCCGGTATCCAGATGACGAAAGAGCCGAGCACGGGGATGATGGAGATGACGCCCATCACGACAGCCCAGAGCGCGGGCGAGGGGAAGCCGAGCCACCAGAACATGAAGCCGCCGAGCGCGCCTTGCAGGGCCGCGACGGCGAGCGTGCCGAAGATCGTCGCATGAATGGTGTCGCGCACGCGTATGATGAGCTTGCCCGTCTCTACATTCGAGAAGGGCGAGAGACGCACGAGGGCGTCGAGACCGGTGCGCCGGTCGCGCAAAAAGAAGAAGAGCAGATAGAAGGCGAGAACGAGGGTGATCGCCTGGCCGGTCGACTGCTTGAGCAGCGACGCGCCGATGTTGGTGAGGAATTCGCCGATCCGGGCGGCGATGGTCGGCGCATCGACGCGCTCGCCCAGCCATTTCAGCCAAGGATGCGCGTCGAGAAACGCGCCCCAGTTTCCCTCGGAAACGGCCTTCTGGATGTAAGTCACGCCGGCCAGCGCCTCGGCGATGAGGCGTTGGGAGATGAACAGCAAGGGCGCGACGATGATGAGCGCGACGCTCGTTACGGACAGCGCCGCCGCGGTATTGGGGCCGACACGAGATTCGAACCAGCGATGCGGGCGCACGAAGAGCACAGCCAGCACGAGCGCCCAGGTGAGGCTCGCAAAGTAAGGCTCGACGATCAGCGCCGTGACAATCACGAAGAGGGCGGTGAAGCCTAGCCGGACGAGAAGATAGACATCGATCGGCTCGCCGCCGGTGGTGAGCTCCACGAGCTGCGCCTCTTCCACTTTTATTCGATCCGCCATCGGCCCCTCCGCAGTGTCGGGCCCTTTAGATAAGGCGTCTCGGGCGTGGGCAAACGCGCATGTTGCCTGCGATCTGCCCCGGCGGCGCAGGCGAGCTTCGTCGAAGCTCGGAAAATGTGGCTAAAACTCTACTGCTGCGGCTGCGCGTGTAATGGGAGGCGCGCGCCGGCGCAATCCGGCGCGCGCATTCATTTTCAGAACACGCATTCTTTCGGCAGCGCGTCCTCGGACCAGCTCTCAAGTTTCTTCGCGGGCGTTTTGACTTCGATCGCCTTGCCGTCGCGCTTGCCTTTGCCGCTGAGGAAATTGAGATCGCAGCTATGGGCGGCGTTGGGGTCGAGCGTGTCGTAGGATTCGCGCGTGAGGCCGGCGACGACGAAGTCCTTGTTGCGATAGACGACCGTGAGCGTCTGGGTCCAGCGGTCTCTACCGACGCCGGTGTTTTCCGACTTGATCAGCAACGAGCCCCTGGCGGTCGTCTCCAGCGACGGGCGCGTGCCCCACATGCCGCCGCTCCAGGCCACGCTCTTCTTTACGAGCGCCGCCTTCAGCGGCTTCGTGATGTCCCGCGCCGGTTCGAGATTGAGATAGAGGTAAAGATCGGCCCCGGAGTCGCCGTTCTCGACCAGAACGGCGCGGTCCGTATTGCCGTCCGTGAAGGACAGCGTCTTGGAATCGAGAACGGTGGAGAAATCGGGTTCGGCCTGCGCCGCTCCCGCAAGGCATACCGTCGCCGCTATCATAACCAGTCTGCGCATTATTGCCCCCTCAAAGAAAAGCCGCCCGAGTTATCGGGCGGCTCGATGTTCAAAACTGTGCATTAGCGCTCACTCGCCATTGGCGGCGGCCGCTTCCTTCTCGGCCTTTTCCTTGGCCTCGAGGTCTTCGCCCGTCTCCTGATCGACGACGCGCATGGAGAGGCGCACCTTGCCGCGATCGTCGAAGCCGAGGAGCTTCACCTTCACGCGGTCGCCTTCCTTCACCACGTCCGTCGTCTTCGCAACGCGCTGCTTGGAGAGCTGCGAGATATGGACGAGGCCGTCCTTGGCGCCGAAGAAGTTGACGAAGGCGCCGAAGTCCGCGGTCTTGACGACCGTGCCTTCATAGATCGCGCCGACTTCCGGATCGGAGGCGATGGATTTGATCCAGTTGATCGCCGCCTTGATGGAGTTGCCGTCGCTGGAGGCGACCTTCACCGTGCCGTCGTCCTCGATGTTGATCTTGGCGCCGGTCTTCTCGCAGATCTCGCGGATCACCTTGCCGCCCGAGCCGATGACGTCGCGGATCTTGTCGGTCGCGATCTTCAAGGTCTCGATGCGCGGCGCGAATTCGCCGAGCTCCGCGCGCGAGGTGGTGATGGCCTTGGCCATCTCGCCGAGGATGTGCAGGCGGCCTTCCTTGGCCTGGCCGAGGGCGACGCGCATGATCTCTTCGGTGATGCCGGCGATCTTGATGTCCATCTGCAGCGAGGTCACGCCGTTCGACGTGCCCGCCACCTTGAAGTCCATGTCGCCGAGGTGATCCTCGTCGCCGAGAATGTCGGAGAGCACGGCGAAGCGCTCGCCTTCCAGAATCAGGCCCATGGCGATGCCCGCCGTCGGCGATTTGATCGGCACGCCGGCGTCCATCAGCGCCAGCGAGGTGCCGCAGACCGTCGCCATCGACGACGAGCCGTTGGACTCGGTGATCTCCGAGACGACGCGCAGCGTGTAGGGGAATTCGGCCGCGGCCGGCAGCATCGGGTGCATCGCGCGCCAGGCGAGCTTGCCATGGCCGATCTCGCGGCGGCCGGGCGAACCCATGCGGCCGGTTTCGCCGACAGAGTAGGGCGGGAAGTTATAATGGAGCAGGAAGCGCTCCTTATAGGTGCCCTCGAGCGAATCGACGAACTGCTCGTCCTCCGCCGTGCCGAGCGTGGCGACGACCAGCGCCTGCGTCTCACCGCGGGTGAAGAGCGCCGAGCCATGGGTGCGCGGCAGCACGCCGACTTCGGCGACGATCGGGCGCACGGTCTTCACGTCGCGGCCGTCGATGCGAATGCCCGTGTCGAGGATGTTCCAGCGGACGACCTTGGCCTGCAGCTCCTTGAAGACCTCGGCGACTTCTTCCTTGGTGAAGTTCGTCGCTTCGCCCTCGGGGAGGAGCTCGGCCATGACCTTCGCCTTCACCGCGTCGACGGCGGCGTAGCGCTCCTGCTTCACGGTGAGCTTATAGGCGGCGCGCAGCTCGGCCTCGGCGATCCGCGAGACGAAAGCGGCCACTTCCGAACGATCGGGAACGACCAGGTCGCGCGGGTCCTTGGCGGCGCGCTCGGCGAGGCGGATGATCGCGTCGATCACCGGCTGGAAGCCGCGGTGGCCGGTCATCACCGCCTCGAGCATCAGCTCCTCGGAAAGCTCCTTGGCTTCCGATTCGACCATCAGCACGGCGTCCTGCGTGCCGGCGACGACGAGATCGAGTTCGGAGAGCTTCATCTCCTCGATTGTCGGATTGAGCTTGAGCTGGCCGTTGATATAGCCGACGCGCGCGCCGCCGACGGGGCCCATGAAGGGCACGCCCGAGAGCGTCAGCGCGGCGGAGGCCGCGACCATGGCGAGGATGTCCGGATCGTTTTCGAGGTCATGCGACAGCACGGTCACGATGACCTGGGTGTCGCAGCGGAAAGCGTCGGGGAAGAGCGGACGGATCGGGCGGTCGATGAGGCGGGAGATCAGCGTCTCACGCTCCGAGGGACGGCCCTCACGCTTGAAATAGCCGCCCGGGATGCGGCCGGCAGCGAAGGCCTTCTCCTGGTAATTGACGGTCAGCGGGAAGAAGTCCTGGCCCGGCTTCGGGGCCTTGGCGGCGACGATGGTCGCGAGCACGGAGGTCTCGCCCCAGCTCGCCAGAACGGCGCCGTCGGCCTGGCGGGCGATCTTGCCGGTCTCGAGGACGAGCTTGCGGCCGGCCCAGTCGAGTTCTTCGCGGTGGACTTGGAACATGTGTGATCTTTCTCTGACGAAGCCGGCGCTTCGTCATGAGCAAGACGGCGAGAGGCTGCGGGTTTCAACGCCACGCAGCGTCCGGCGATCCTGCCATGACGGGTTTGCGCCGGTTTGTTGGCGACGGCCCCATGCCGGCGCCCGATGGACGGCGAGCCTTCAGGCTCGCAAATTTCAGCGAGCCTGAAGGCTCGCGGTCCAAAAATGCGAAAGCGGCGCGGGCGCGCCGCCTTCGCGAGGCTTAAATCAGCGGCGAATGCCGAGCCGCTCGATGAGGCTCTTGTAGCGGGGTTCGTCCCGCTTCTTGACGTAATCGAGGAGCTGGCGGCGCTGGGAGACGAGCTTCAGCAGGCCGCGACGCGAGTGATTGTCCTTCACATGCGTCTTGAAGTGCTCGGTGAGATTCACGATGCGCTCCGTGAGGATCGCGACCTGAACCTCGGGCGAGCCCGTGTCGTCCGCCTTGGTGGCGTATTCCTTGATGAGCGCCTGCTTGCGCTCGGCAGTGATCGACATCCGTCTTTCCTTTTTGTTGGAAGTATCCCGCAGGGAGAGGCCTTGGCCGGGATGTCGTCCAGCGAGGTCGATCCCAAACGGCGCCGCCCGGCGAGGCCGGGCGTGCGTGCGCCTTATAACAGAAACGAACGGAAATGATAGAGGGTGGCAAGAAGCGGGCCAGCGAGATCGAGGGCCCGGACCGTGCGCGAGCGCATGGAAAGCTTCGCCGAGGGGCGTATCCTGCCGCAGGATGTCGACGGGAGAGTATTTATGGAGCCTATCGGGGGCAGGCGAGCCGCAGCGTTGATCTTCCTTATTCTCTCGGTTGCATCTGCGAGCGGGCAGGAAGCGACGTCGGCTTACACAAAGATCGACATCGAAAAAGATTGCAAGCATCGCCGGGGCGTCGCGCCCGAGGATTACGGCGACTGGCGCTGCATGGGCTATGCGGGCGTGCCGATCTGGCTCGGCGCCGGGGACCAGCGCATGTATGTGAGCTTTGGCGCCAAGGCGAGAGACGAGCCGGCGGCGGGCCAGACGCTGGCGCCCTTCAATGACTTCTATGAGGGGACGATCGAATGGCGCCTCGCGGGAGGCAAGCCCTTCGCGACGATCATGCGCTGGAACTACAAGGCGCCGGCGGAAACAGACAAGCGGACGACAAGTGGGCGCGCGCTGGTGGTCACGCGCCTGCCGCCAGGGCCAGTTTGTCATGTGGGCTATGTCGATGCGCGCGCGAACGCCGACGCCAATGCGCTCGCCCGTGAGATCGCCGATAAACACGCGCGGGATTTCGTCTGCGGCACGGACAAGCCGGTCGTCCTCGGCAAGGCGGGCGCCGAATTCAGATAATCAAGCGCCCTTGTCCGGCGTGACGATCTGCCCGTCGCCGCGCAGCACGCGCCGGACGAAGGCGACGGCCGCCGGCTTCTCCTCGCGCGAGGCGAGGCCGGAGAGGACGCCGGCTGCAAGTCCCAGCGTGGCGCCGGCCAGAGCGGCGAGCGCATAGGCCTCGATTTTTCGGGCTGGTCCCTCGAGCAGCAGGGCGGCCGCCAATCCGGCGCCGCCGCCGAGCAGCGCCGCCAAAGCTTCGCGATCGGCGGCGCGATTCCAAAAGGCCAGCGCGAGGGAAGGGGCGACGCAAGCGGCGGAAATCCCGAGCGCCAATCCGATCAGCCCGCCGGGCGTCACCATCTGCGTCGCGCTCGCGACATAGCTGCCGGTGGCGACCACGATGAGGGCCAGCCGCGTAATGGCGAGGCGGCGGCTGGTGAGATCGACCTCGCCGCGCAGCCGGTAGAGCGCGTCATGGCCGACGGCGGCGCCGCAGGCCTGGAGCCCGACGGCGGCCAGCGCGAGGCCGAGGCCGACGATCGCCGAGGCGAGAAGGCCCGACGCCGCGGCGCCGAGTCCCGCCGCGCCGGGAAACGCGCCCAGGAGATAATCGCTGTCGAGCGGCCGCACATCCACGGGGCGAAGCGGCGTTCCGGGCGGAATCTTCTCCGCCGCGCAGGCGCGCAGGGCTTGGGACGGCGTGTTGACCTTGGCCCCGCAGATCTCGACCAGTCCGCGCCCGCTCGCGGCGTAGACGGACTCCGGCAGGCGCTCGACCGTCTGGCCGGACACACTTGCCGCTAGGCTCACCGCCGAGACGGCGACAGCGGCGGCGACAAGCAGCGCGAAGATCAGGCTCCAGGCGAGGGTCGCCACGCCCGAAGCGCGCGCCGACTCGTTGTCCTGCGTCGTCACGGCGGGGGCGAGAACCGGCGCCAGCGCCACAACGCCCATGGCGATTGCGATAGTCGCGCCGAGCTCGACGCCAAGCCCGGCGGGCGCCGGCATGATCCGCCATTCCGACAGGAGGCTGGCCGCCTCCGGCCAGCCGCCGCCGCCCAAGAGGTCGACCGGCAATTCGCCGCGAAAGCCCAAAGCGGCGATGGGCCAGCCGAGGCCGAGCAAGGCGACGCCCGCCGCGGCGGCGGCCGCCCAGATGGCGCCGCCCAATCCCCCCGGGCCCGCGATGAAAAGTCCTGCGCCGGCGATGGTGAAGGCGGCGAAGGCGCGGCTGGCGCCGCTCAGATCGACGAGGGCGTCGACCGCCATCTGCCCGCCCGCGACGGCGAGCAGGCCCGAGGACAGCGCGACCGCCGCGATCAGCCCGAAGCGCGGGGCGGCGGAAGGAAAGCGCGCGGCGAGAAGCCCGGAGACGGAGAACACGCCGGTCTTGCGCAGCAGTGGCCCCAAAAACAACGCCGCGCCGGCGAGCCCGAGAAAGGCGCCGGCGACGACGCCCACGCTCCAGGAACGACCGGCGAGCCGGGTCGCGAAGGGCAGCAGCAGCGCGACGGCGATGGCGGCGTTGGCGAAGCCCGCATAATTCGCCGGAACCGCGCGGCCGCCCGCATAATAGAAGGAGACCCGCATCGAATGGAGCAGGAAGCCGAGCGCGGCGAGCGCCAGGACCGTGAACCAGGGCGGCGCCGCCGCCACGAAACGCTCCGGCGCGCCGACGCGGTCGAGCAGGGCCGCGAAGCCATAGGCAAGGAGGAAGCCCGCGGAGACGAAGGCGATTCGCGAATCGAGATTGGCGCGGTCGAACAAAACGGCTTCGCCTGGGCGCTCTCTCATTTTTGGTCTCTCGCTCTTGGGGCGAGGGGAGAGTAGCGGAGCCCGGGTGAGGGGGGAAGGAGCCCTTACTGGGAAACCGGCAAATAGCGATCTCGCGCGGCTAGCCCAATACCTCCCCTTTACGGGGAGGTCGGCGGCCAAAGGCCGCCGGGTGGGGTTCGCGCCGCAACGACATAGTTGGGGTTTTGCCCACCCCACCCGACCCCGCTCACGCGGGGCCACCCTCCCCGTAAAGGGGAGGGATGGGATCACGCCCGGCGTTTCGCCTGGAAATCCGTCACCCCTCGCCGCGCTGAATCAACGCCCCATAGGCTTCGAAATCCAAGACCCCGCCGGCGGCCGCGACTTTCTCCCGGTCATCGGGGCGTAGGGCCTCTTGCGCCACATCCAGCCGCTTCCAGCCGGGCAGCGGCGACTCTCCCGCCGCGTCGGGCAGATATTTCGAGTCGGCGACCTTCTGGTGCGGATGGATATAGCGGGGGCAGTTCACCCAGATCGACTCGACCGCGACCTCGACGACGAATTGCGCGCCGGGGAAAGCGGCAGCCGCCTCCGCGTCCCGCAGCAATTTGGCCTCGCCTTGCACACGCAGGCGATTGGGGGTCACGAAGTCGATGAAGAGCAGCCCGACCTTGCTGTTTTCGGCGATGTTGCCGGCCGAATAGAACATGCCGTTGCCGTCGAACCACGGAAAAACAAGCGACTTCGGCCCCGTGACGCGCACGAAGCCCGTTGCGCCGCCCTTGTAGGAGACGGTCGGCCGGCCGGCCGGGTCGATGCTGGCGAGAAAGAACATGTCGCGCGATTCGATGAAGCCGATTTCATGCGGCGCGAATTCGCCGTGCATCACGCCGCCTTCCATCAAGTCGGCCAAACGGCGCGAATCGAACGCGTCCTGGAGCTCGCGATGGGCAGGGCCGTAAAAATTGGACATTTTGATTTCTCTCTTCAATGACTTCGAAGAGAGTAACGGGGCGCGCGAGAAATCGTCAAACCGCTGTGCGTCGCGCCATTCAGACCGCGAGCACGCATTTGTTGCGGCCGCCGTTCTTGGCTGCGTAGAGCGCTCTGTCCGCCCGCGCGATGAGGCGCTGATAATCCGGATGCCCGTCATAGGCCGCAACGCCGATGCTGACCGTAAGCGAAAGCTTGGTCGTGTCCGAGATCGCGATGGGCTCCGCCTGGATGGCGGCGCGGACCTTGTTGGCGACGCAGAGCGCCTCTTGGGCGGTCAGCTCCACGCAGACGATCAGGAACTCCTCGCCGCCATGGCGGAAAACGAAATCCCCGCTTCTCACATTTTCGATGAAGACGCCCGCCACATGCTGCAGGACGTGATCGCCTGCCTCATGGCCATAGGTATCGTTCACGCTCTTGAAGTGGTCGACGTCGAGCAGGAGCGCCGCGAAGGGCTTGCCGGTGTTCCTGCTGATCTCGATTTCACGGGCAAGAACCGTCGATTCGAACCGCCGGCTCAGCAAATGCGTCAGCGCATCGCGGCCGGATTCCAGATTGATCTGCCGCTCGAAGAGCGTTTCGATAATTTCCCGGATAAGCCGGGTCTCTTTCGACACGAGATCGATGACGCGCTTGACCTCTTCCTGGGAGGCGCGCGGCGCATCGGGCGATTGCAAAAGCGCCAGATCGCGGTCGATCCGTTCCGTCGCCTCGACAATCTCGAGAAACTCGCCGTCGGCCGGGAAGATCGAGTTTGCCTTGTGCCTCAGCCAAAGGCCGAAGCCCGATTGTGAGATCGGCGTGAGAGCCTTCTCGCCCGAGCTAACCACCAAAGTGTGCAGCAGCTCATTTTCCCAACTGAACAGGGCCGCGCGCTGACGCTCCCGCTCGACCGACATATTCGCGCTGGCGGCGTAATTGCGGTACGCCTCGTCCTTGCGCGCCTCGGTCTCGCTCGATGCGTAATATTGATGCGCCGCGATTTCGAGGGCCATGTCTATCCGCTCGACGGAGATCTTCACGGCTTCGAGATGGTCGGGGTTGATCGCGTTGCCGAGCAGCGCGTTGATGATCGTCTGCTTGAGCAGACGCATCCCGCGCATGACCAGTTCGAGCGGGATCCCGATGCGAGCGTGCACCGCGCCGAGCTGACGCTGGGCGGCCACCAGTTGGGGGAGAGCCGACGGCTCCCAATTCATCAGAATATCGTCGATCCAGCGCCGCATGGTTTCGCTCAGACGCTCGACCATCCCCTCACCGGAGAGAAATCCGTGCGCATCGGGGTCCTGCAGCATTGCCGTGTAGAAGGTCGCCGCGAATTCGCGCGCATGACCTTCGCAGAGCGCCACCAGCAATTGCTTCGCCGCCGGCGAAGCCTCTTGCATCAACTCGGCCCATCTCGCTTCAATCAGGCTTTCGGTTTTCATGGCCCGCCCAGGCGGCCTTGGACGCGCCTTCGGAAGAAGGCGGTTGCCGCAACCCTTGCATGCGGCTCGAATATTAATTCCTGCCTAAGGCGAGGGCAAAAACGCGAGCTTACGGCGACGACGGTCGTCGGACCCGCAGCTTTTCGACGCGCCGAGCGCCATCGACAGGCGGCGCGGATTGTCCGATAAGGCGGCGATGCATGCAGTTTCGAAACATATGCGACCGGGAGCCGCCCGATGAGCGCGCCGGAAGCCAAAGCCGCCGGCGTGACCACGACCATGGTCACCGAGGACGAAGCGGGGATGCGCGTGGACCGCTGGTTCAAGCGGCGCTACCCGTCGCTCGCGCTCTCCCATCTCGCCAAAATCTGCCGCAAGGGCGAGGTGCGCGTCGACGGCAAGCGCGTCGAGACCTCGACGCGGCTGGAGGAGGGCCAGAAGGTCCGCGTGCCGCCGCTCAAGATCGAGGAGCCCGCGAGCCCCGCCGTCAAGCGCGCCAATCCCGAGGACGCGCGGGCGCTCAGCGAGATGACCCTCTTCGAGGACAAGGATTTGATGGTCCTCGACAAGCCCTTTGGTCTCGCGACCCAGGGCGGCTCGGGCCAGAAGCGCCATATCGACGGCATGCTCGAATCGCTGGCCAAGGGGGATTCCCGGCCCGTGCTGGTGCACCGCCTCGACCGCGACACCTGCGGCGTGCTGCTCGTCGCCAAGAACCGGCGCATGGCGGCCGACCTCGGCGAGATTTTCCGCTCGCGGCAGGCCAAGAAAATCTATTGGGCGCTGGTCGAGGGCGTGCCGAAGCCCGCGCAGGGGCGGGTCTCGCTCTATCTTGCGAAGGGCGCAGGGATGGAGAAGACGCGCGGCGCCGGGCGGGATCTCGAAAAAATGCGGGTCGCCAAACATGGCGAGGCCGACGCGCAACATTCGCTGACCTATTACGCCATTGTCGACAAGGTGGCGCCGCGCTGCGCCTGGCTGTCGATGAAGCCGCTGACCGGCCGCACCCACCAATTGCGCGCCCATGCCGAGGCGATCGGCCATCCGATCTTCGGCGATCCCAAATATGGCCATCGCCCCGAGGACGAGGTGCGCCGCCGCGATCCGTTGCGGGCCATGCCCGACGGGCTGGAGCGCAAGCTGCATCTCCTGGCCCGGCGCCTCGTGCTGCCGCATCCCAAAGGCGGCGTGCTCGATGTCACCGCCCCTTTGCCCGACCATATGAGGAAGAGCTGGGAGCTCTTCGGCTTCGATGTGAAGCAATATGACCCGATCGAGGATGCGCCGGACGCGTAGCGCCCCCTCCCCAACCCTCCCCCGCTCACGCGGGAGAGGGGGCACATCGTAGCCTTCAGCAGGGATGCCGATCGTGAGCGTCCCCTCTCCCGCGAGAGCGGGGGAGGGACAGGGAGGGGGCCAAGCAGCTCCAACAAACTGGAAAAACCCATGCCCGACACCCCCACCGGCTTCGACGCCGACTTCTTCGTGCCAGCCGCCGAGCGTGACCCCGTGAAAGCCGCGCGCGACCCCGCGCTTCCGTTGCCGAAGCGCTTCTACAAGGAGGCCACGGTCGGCGCGGCGGAAGGCGGCTTTTCGATCCTGCTCGACGGGCGCCCGGTCAACACCCCCGCTAGGCGCCGGGTCGTCGTTCCCTCACGCAAGCTCGCCGAGGCGCTCGCAGCGGAATGGGCGGGGCAGGGCGACTATATCGACCCGGCCACAATGCCGCTGACCAAGCTCGTGAACACAGCCCTCGACGGCGTCGCCGCACAAATGGCGGATGTCGAGGCGGAGCTGGTCAAATACGCAGGCTCCGACATGATCTGCTACCGCGCCGGCGAGCCCGCGAGTCTCGCTGCGGCGCAAAGGGCGGCATGGGACCCGCTGCTGGCCTTCGCGCGCGAGCGGTTCGGCGCGCGGCTGACGCTCGCCGAGGGCGTGATGTTCGCCTCTCAGCCCGACGAGTCCATCGCGGCGCTCGCCGAGGCCGTGCGTCGGCATGTCGGCGAGGGGGCGGGCGCGCCGCTGCGGCTCGCGGCCCTGCATGTCATGACGACGCTGACCGGCTCACTGATTCTCGCGCTTGCCAAGTCTCTGAATCATATCGACCTTGCGCAGGCTTGGGCCGCCGCCCATATCGACGAGGACTTCCAGATGCGGGCCTGGGGCGCGGACGCCGAGGCGCTGGCGCGCCGAGAGGCGCGATTCAAGGAAATGGCGGCGGCGGCGTTTCTCTCAGAATGCGCGATGGAAGGACCGGCAAATGGGCAGGACGCCTGAAAAGGCGTCTCTCCCAAAAGCTTTCCCCTCATAACTTCGCCGTGGCCGTCCTTGTCTCTTGCTTTGCACAAGGCGCTGCGTTACGGAACCCGCGGCCTGGAGCTTTTCCAACTTAGAGTTCCCGAGAAAGCGGCCTTCGCCCCGCCGCACTGTCGGACCGACCGGACACGACTCATGCCGATGCTGCTCGAACAATATATGCCGCTGGCGATCTTCATCGCGCTCTCCGCGATCATCTCCGGCGCGCTGCTCGTCGCGCCCTTCCTCTTCGCCTTCAAGGCGCCGGATCCGGAGAAGCTCTCCGCTTACGAGTGCGGCTTCAATCCGTTCAACGACTCGCGCATGAAATTCGACGTGCGCTTCTATCTCGTGTCGCTGCTCTTCATCGTGTTCGATCTCGAAGTGGCGTTTCTTTTCCCCTGGGCGGTCGCCTTCAAGGACGCCGGGGTCTTCGGTTTCTGGTCGATGATGGTTTTCCTCGGCGTGCTGACCGTCGGCTTCGTCTATGAGTGGCGCAAGGGAGCGCTGGAATGGGATTGATCACGAACCAGGGCCATCAGACGCTGGTGGCGCCGCAGGCCAAGGGACTCATCGATCCGCGCACCGGCAAGCCGGTCGGTTCGGACGACCCCTTCTTCCTGCAGATCAACGAAGAGCTGGCCGACAAGGGCTTCTTCGTCACGGCGACCGACGACGTCATCAATTGGGCGCGCACCGGCTCGCTCATGTGGATGACCTTCGGTCTCGCCTGCTGCGCGGTGGAGATGATTCAGGCGGCTATGCCGCGCTACGATCTCGAGCGCTTCGGCTTTGCGCCGCGCGCCTCGCCGCGCCAGTCGGACTGCATCATCATCGCCGGCACGCTGACGAACAAGATGGCGCCGGCGCTGCGCAAGGTCTATGACCAGATGCCGGAGCCGCGCTACGTCATCTCCATGGGCTCCTGCGCCAATGGCGGCGGCTACTACCACTATTCCTCCTCGGTGGTGCGCGGCTGCGACCTCATCATTCCGGCCGACGGCGATGTGCCGGGCAGCCCGCCGTCGGCGGAAGCGCTGGTCTACGGCATGCTGCTGCTGCAGAAGAAGATTCGCCGCACGGGCACGATCGAGCGGTAAGCAAATTGGCAATGGCGCCTGCCGTCATTGCGAGAAGCGAAGCGACGAAGCAATCCGGCGGACCGGATTGCTTCGCTCCGCTCGCAATGACGGAATGTGACGGACGCGCTCGCGTCCTTGAATGGGGTTGACGAATGTCGGCTGAATTGGAAGCTCTCGGCGCGCGGGTCAGCGGCGCTCTTCCCGGCGCGGTGACCGAGGTGAAGGTCGCTTTTGGCGAGCTCACGCTCACCATCGCGCGCGACCGC
This sequence comes from Methylocystis sp. Sn-Cys, assembly GCF_016745395.1. GTDB lineage: Bacteria > Pseudomonadota > Alphaproteobacteria > Rhizobiales > Beijerinckiaceae > Methylocystis > Methylocystis iwaonis. Next base: position 68,620 of record NZ_JAERVJ010000007.1, on the reverse strand, counting down.
TGGATCGACGCGGCGACCTATCTGCGCGACGATCCCGAGTGCCTCTTCGTCAACTTCATCGACGTCACCGCCGCGGATTATCCGGAGCGCGAGGAGCGTTTCGAGGTCGTGGCGCATTTCCAGTCGCCCAAGCACAATCGCCGCATCCGCATCAAGGCGTCGGTCGCCGAAGACACGCCCATCGCCTCGATCGTTCCGCTGTTTCCCGGCGCGGATTGGTACGAGCGCGAGACCTACGATCTCTTCGGCGTGATCTTCGCGGGCCATCCCGACCTGCGCCGCATCATGACCGACTATGGCTTCGACGGTCATCCGCTGCGCAAGGACTTCCCCATGACCGGCTTCGTCGAGGTGCGTTACGACGATGAGCGCAAGCGCGTCGTCTACGAGCCCGTGCGGCTCCAGCAGGAATACCGCAATTTCGATTTCCTCTCGCCTTGGGAGGCCGTGAAATACGACCTTCCCGGCGATGAGAAGGCGAGCAAGTGAGCGCGGCGCAGATGAACGATCAAGCTATCGCCCCCACGAAGCCCGAATCCCAGGGCCTGCGTAACTTCAACATCAACTTCGGCCCGCAGCATCCGGCGGCGCATGGCGTTCTGCGCCTGATTCTGGAGCTCGACGGCGAAGTCGTCGAGCGCGTCGATCCGCATGTCGGCTTCCTCCATCGCGGCACTGAGAAGCTGATGGAGTCGCGCACCTATCTGCAGAACGTGCCATACTTCGATCGGCTCGACTATTGCGCGCCGATGAATCAGGAGCACGCTTTCTGCCTCGCGATCGAGCGCCTGCTCGACGTGCAGGTGCCGCGCCGCGGCCAGCTCATCCGCGTTCTCTACGCCGAGATCGGCCGTCTGCTGTCGCACCTCTTGAACGTCACGTCGCAGGCGATGGACGTCGGCGCGCTGACCCCGCCGCTGTGGGGCTATGAAGAGCGCGAGAAGCTCATGGTGTTTTATGAGCGCGCTTCCGGCGCGCGCATGCACGCCAATTATTTCCGTCCGGGCGGCGTTGCGCGCGATCTGCCGGATCAGCTCGTCGAAGACATCGGCGCCTTCTGCGACCCCTTTCTGAAGCTCTGCGACGATCTCGCGGACCTCTTCATCGAGAACCGCATCTTCAAGCAGCGCAACGTCGACATCGGCGTGATCTCGCTCGAGGACGCCTGGAAATGGGGCTATTCGGGCGTGATGGTGCGCGGCTCCGGCGCGGCCTGGGATCTGCGCAAGGCGCAGCCCTATGAGTGCTACGAGGAGATGGAGTTCGACATCCCCGTCGGCAAGAACGGCGACTGCTACGACCGCGCGGTGATCCGCATGGAGGAGATGCGCCAGTCGACCTACATCATGAAGCAGTGCGTCGAGAAGCTGCTGCGCGCCGACGGTCGGGGTCCTGTGCTGACGCCGAACCACAAGATCACCCAGCCGTCGCGCGGCGACATGAAGCGCTCGATGGAAGCGCTCATCCATCACTTTAAGCTGTTCACCGAGGGCTTCCACGTTCCGGCCGGCGAAGTCTACGCGGCGGTCGAGGCGCCCAAGGGTGAATTCGGCGTTTATCTGGTGTCGGACGGCGGCGATAAACCCTATCGCTGCAAGATCCGCGCGCCGGGCTTCGCCCATCTCTCGTCCATGGATTTCATGTGTAAGGGCCATATGCTCGCCGACGTCTCGGCGATCCTGGGCTCGCTCGATATCGTCTTCGGGGAGGTCGATCGCTAATGTCCGTCCGTCGTCTCGCCGACCAGCAGCCCGAGAGCTTCGAGTTCACGCAAGAAAATCTGGCGTGGCTCGAAAAGCAGATCGCCAAATATCCCGACGGCCGTCAGGCCTCGGCGGTCGTGCCCGCTTTGTGGCAGGCGCAGAAGCAGAATAATTATTGGCTGCCGCAGAAGGCGATCGAGAAGGTCGCCGAGACGCTCGGCATGCCGAAGATCCGCGTGCTGGAGGTCGCGACCTTCTACACGATGTTCAACCTCGAGCCGGTTGGGAAATTCTACATCCAGCTCTGCGGCACGACGCCCTGCATGCTGTGCGGCTCGGACGATCTCATCAAGGTGCTCGAGCGCCGCGTGGGTCCGCAACGCAAGGTGACGGCCGACGGCCTGTTCTCCTGGCTCGAAGTCGAGTGCCTCGGCGCCTGCTGCAATGCGCCCATGGTGCAGATCAACGACGATTATTACGAGGACCTCACGGCCGAGAATTTCGAGAAGCTGCTCGACGATCTCGCCGCCGGCCGTCCGGTGAAGATCGGCTCGCAGAAGGGCCGCGAATCCTCCGAGCCCGAGGGAGGGCTTACGAGCCTCACCTCGCTCTACGGCCAGAAGTGACGGAGCGCGCTATGGCCGAAGTCACGAACGAACTGATCTATGAAGTGCTGAAGGCGATACAGGCGCGCCTCGGCAATCTCGAAGAATCCATGCGCGAATCGCGTGGGGAGGTCAGGGCGCTTCGGTCGGCCATTGCTGCAATCGACAATCGCATGGGCGCTTTTCATATGGATCTGGCGAATATTTACGAGGCGTCCGGCGCGATGGAGGGGCGCATGTCCCGCATCGAGCGCCGCCTCGAAATCATCGACACGCCGCACGCGTAAGGACGGATCATGCTTTCCGACGCAGACCGCATATTCACGAACCTCTACGGCCTCGGCGACCGTTCGCTCGCCGGCGCCCGCGCGCGCGGCCAGTGGGACGGCACCAAGGCTTTGCTCGCCAGGGGCCGCGACAAGATCATCGAGGAAGTGAAGGCTTCCGGCCTTCGTGGCCGCGGCGGCGCGGGCTTCTCGACGGGCCTCAAATGGTCCTTCATGCCGAAGGAAGTCGACCCCAAGCGGCCGCATTACCTCGTCATCAACGCCGACGAATCCGAGCCCGGCACCTGTAAAGACCGCGAGATCATGCGCAACGACCCGCATACGCTGGTCGAGGGCGCTTTGGTCGCGTCTTTCGCGATGGGCGCGCATGCCTGCTACATCTATGTGCGCGGCGAATTCATCGCCGAGCGCATCGCTCTGCAGAAGGCCGTCGACGAAGCCTATGAGGCGAACCTCATCGGCAAGAACAATGTCCACGGCTATCCCTTCGACCTCTACGTCCATCACGGCGCCGGCGCCTATATCTGCGGCGAAGAGACGGCGCTGATCGAGAGCCTCGAAGGCAAGAAGGGCATGCCGCGCCTGAAGCCGCCGTTCCCGGCAAATGTCGGCCTCTATGGCTGCCCGACCACGGTCAATAACGTCGAATCCATCGCCGTCGTTCCGACTATTCTGCGTCGCGGCCCGGCCTGGTTCGCCGGCATCGGCAAGCCGAACAACACGGGCACCAAGCTCTTTTCGATCTCCGGCCACGTCAATCGGCCGTGCAACGTCGAAGAGGCGATGTCCATCTCCTTCCGCGAACTGATCGATGCGCATTGCGGCGGCATTCGCGGCGGTTGGGACAATCTGCTCGCCGTCATTCCCGGTGGCTCGTCGGTGCGCTGCGTTCCTGCGCATCAGATCATCGACTGCCCGATGGACTTCGACAGCCTCGTCAAGCTCGGCTCCGGCCTCGGCACGGCGGCGGTGATCGTCATGGACAAGTCCACCGACATCATCCGCGCCATCGCGCGCCTCGCTTATTTCTACAAGCACGAGAGCTGTGGCCAGTGCACGCCCTGCCGTGAGGGTACGGGGTGGATGTATCGCGTCGTGCAGCGCATGGTCGAAGGCCGCGCGCATAAGCGCGAGATCGATATGCTGTTCGACGTGTCGAAGCAGATCGAAGGCCACACCATTTGCGCGCTCGGCGATGCGGCGGCCTGGCCGATCCAGGGCCTCATCACGCATTTCCGCGAGACGATCGAAGAGCGCATCGACCAATACTCGGCCAATCCGCACCCCGAGCCCATTCGCGAGGCGGCGGAGTGATCATGAACAAGCGCGTTACGACTTCGGAGAGAGCGAAGTGACAAAGATTCTCGTCGATGGCGTCGAGGTGGACGTTCCGGGAGAGTTCACGCTTCTCCAGGCGTGCGAGGAGGCGGGCGCCGAGGTGCCGCGCTTCTGTTATCACGAGCGCCTGTCGATCGCCGGCAATTGCCGCATGTGCCTCGTCGAGGTGAAGGGCGGTCCGCCGAAGCCGCAGGCGTCCTGCGCCATGTCGGTCAAGGATCTGCGTCCGGGCCCGAATGGCGCGCCGCCGGAAGTCTTCACCAAATCTCCGATGGTGAAGAAGGCGCGCGAAGGCGTGATGGAGTTCCTGCTCGTCAACCATCCGCTCGACTGCCCGATCTGCGATCAGGGCGGCGAATGCGATCTGCAGGACCAGGCGCTGGCCTTCGGCGGCGACAGCTCGCGCTATCACGAGAACAAGCGCGCGGTTGAGGACAAATATATCGGCGTCCTTGTCAAGACCGAGATGAACCGCTGCATCCACTGCACGCGCTGCGTCCGCTTCACCGCGGAAGTCGCGGGCACCGGCGACATGGGCGCCATCGGCCGCGGCGAGGATATGGAGATCACCACCTATCTCGAAGGCGCGATGACCTCGGAGCTGCAGGGCAATGTCGCCGACCTCTGCCCGGTCGGCGCGCTGCTGCCCAAGCCCCAGAGCTTCCGCGCCCGTCCGTGGGAATACCAGAAGACCGAGACGATCGACGTCATGGATGCGCTGGGCTCGGCGATCCGCGTCGACTCGCGCGGCCGCGAGGTCATCCGCATCCTGCCGCGCGTCAATGACGCGGTGAATGAGGAGTGGATCTCCGACAAGACCCGCCAGATCGTCGACGGCCTGAAGACGCAGCGCCTCGATCGCCCCTATGTGCGCGAGAACGGCCGACTGCGCCCTGCGAGCTGGAAGGAAGCCTTCGAGCTGATTTCCGCCAAGCGCAAGGCGAGCGCGCCGGGCCGCACTGGCGCGATCGCGGGCGACCTTGCCGCCGCTGAAGAGGTTTTCGCGCTAAAGCTGCTGATGCAGCAGCTCGGCTCGCCGAATTTCGACTGCCGCCAGGACGGCGCCAAGCTCGATCCGAAATTCGGCCGCGGCTCCTACATCTTCAATTCGACGATCGCCGGCATCGATCAGGCGGACGCGCTGCTCATCGTGGGCTCCAACCCGCGCAAGGAATCGCCGGTTCTCAACGCCCGCATCCGCAAGCGCTGGCTGAAGGGCGATCTCAAGATCTCGGTGGTCGGCGAGAAGGCCGATCTCACCTATGACTACGACTATATCGGCGCCGGCCCGGATTCGCTGCTGCGCTTCATCCAGGAGGCGAAGCCGGTCGGCAAGCTTCTGGTGATCGTGGGGCAGGGCGCTCTGTCGCGTCCCGACGGCGACGCCATCCTCGCGCTCTCGGCCCAGGCGGCGCAGAAGCTCAGCAGCGCGGAAGGCTGGAACGGTTTCTCGGTGCTGCATACCGCAGCCTCGCGCGTCGGCGCGCTCGATCTCGGCTTCACGCCGGCTCAGGGCGGCCTCGATGCGCAGGCGATGGCCAAGGCCGGCGCGATGGACCTGCTGTTCCTGCTGGGCGCGGATGAAATCGCGGTCGATCCGGGCGCCTTCGTCGTCTATATCGGCACGCATGGCGACCGTGGCGCGCATCGCGCCGACGTGATCCTGCCGGGCGCCGCCTATACGGAAAAATCCGGTCTCTATGTGAACACAGAGGGCCGCGTGCAGCTTGCCTCGCGCGTCGTCTTCCCGCCGGGCGAAGCCCGCGAGGATTGGGCGGTCCTGCGCGCTTTGTCGGCGGTGGTCGGGCATGCGCTGCCCTTCGACTCGCTGGCGCAGCTACGCAAGAAGCTCGTCGAGGCGCATCCGCATTTTGCCCGCATCGACCAGATCGAGGCCGGCAATCCGGGCGATGTCGTCAAGCTCGCCGGCCATGCGGCCGTCGCAATGAAGGACGCTTTCGTCCCCGCGATCGGCGATTTCTACCTCACCAATCCGATCGCGCGCGCCTCGGCGGTCATGGCGGATTGTTCGGCTCTCGCGCAGGGCCGGCAGGCCCAAGCGGCGGAATAGGAGCGAAGACGTGAGCGATTGGATGAACGCCATCACTGCCTATCTCGCCGAGAGCCCGGTTCTGCTCGCGCTCATCAAGAGCGTGCTCATTGCCGTCGTGCTCTTGATCTATGTCGCCTATGTCATTCTCGCCGACCGCAAGATCTGGGCGGCGGTGCAGTTGCGTCGCGGCCCGAACGTCGTCGGTCCCTGGGGCCTGCTGCAGAGCTTCGCGGATTTCATCAAATTCGCGCTCAAGGAGCCGGTGATCCCGGATACGGCGAACAAGGGCGTGTTCCTGTTCGCGCCCTTCATCATGGCGACGCTGTCCATCGCCGCCTGGGCGGTTATCCCTGTGTCGGACGGCGGCTGGGTCGTCGGCGACATCAATGTCGGCATCCTCTACATCTTCGCGCTGTCGTCGCTGGGCGTCTATGGCGTGATCATGGGCGGCTGGGCGTCGAACTCGAAATATCCCTTCCTGTCGGCGCTGCGCTCCGCCGCGCAGATGGTGTCCTACGAAGTCTCGATCGGCTTCGTCATCATCACCGTGCTGCTCTGCGCCGGCTCGCTGAACCTGACCGACATCGTCCGCGCGCAGGACACGTCCTACGGCATGGCCGGCTGGTATTGGCTGCGTCTCTTCCCGATGTTCATCATCTTCTTCGTCTCGGCGCTGGCTGAAACGAACCGCCCGCCTTTCGACCTCGTCGAAGCCGAGTCGGAGCTCGTTGCGGGCTTCATGATCGAATATTCGGCGACGCCCTACGTGCTGTTCATGCTCGCCGAATACGTGGCGATCGTGACCATGTGCGCGCTGCTGACGATCCTCTTCTTCGGAGGCTGGCTGCCGCCGGTGAACATCGCGCCTTTCACCCTCGTGCCGGGCGTGATCTGGTTCATCCTGAAGGTCAGCTTCTTCTTCTTCTTCTTCGCCATGGTGAAGGCTTTCGTGCCGCGTTACCGGTACGATCAGCTCATGCGCCTCGGTTGGAAAGTCTTCCTGCCGATCTCGCTCGTCATGGTCATCGTCGTCGCTGCGGCCCTTCAATTCGGCCCCGGCCTGATCGCGAGCTAAGTCATGAGACTGGACACAGCCGCAAAGTCGCTCTTCCTCTCCGAGTTCGTCGGCGCCTTCCTGCTGTCGATGCGCTACTTCTTCAAGCCGAAGGCGACCATCAACTATCCGCATGAGCGCAACCCGATTTCGCCACGCTTCCGCGGCGAGCACGCGCTGCGACGCTACCCCAATGGCGAAGAGCGCTGCATCGCCTGCAAGCTCTGCGAGGCGATCTGCCCCGCCCAGGCCATCACCATCGAGGCCGGCCCGCGCCGCAACGACGGCACCCGCCGCACGACGCGCTACGACATCGACATGGTGAAGTGCATCTATTGCGGCTTCTGCCAGGAAGCCTGCCCGGTCGACGCCATCGTCGAGGGGCCGAACCAGGAATTCGCGACCGAGACGCGCGAGGAGCTCTACTACACCAAGGAGCGCCTGCTCGAGAACGGCGCCCGTTGGGAACGCGAGCTCGCGCGCAACATCGCGCTGGACGCGCCCTACCGGTAAGGAACGATACGAGCCGCCTCGCGCGGCTCTTGATGAGAGGATGAGGCCGTGGCGGCTGTATTTTTCTACCTCTTCGCGACGATCATGATCGCGTCGGCCTGCGTGGTGATCTTCGCCCGCAATCCGGTGATTTCGGTGCTGTTCCTGATCCTCGCCTTCTGCAACGGCGCGGGACTCTTCCTGCTGGCGGGCGCCGAATTCCTCGCGATGCTGCTGATCGTGGTCTATGTCGGCGCGGTGGCGGTGCTCTTCCTCTTCGTCGTCATGATGCTCGACGTCGACTTCGCGGAGTTGAAGCAGGGCTTCTCGAAATATCTGCCAGTCGGCGCGGCTGTCGGCGTCGTCGTGCTCGCCGAGCTCGGCATGGTCGCCGTGGGCTGGCAGCCGTCGAGCGCTTCGAAAAATCTCCTCGAGACGCCGATCGCCGCCAATGTCTCGAACACCGCCGCGCTGGGGCAGGTGCTCTACACAAAATATGTGATCTTCTTCCAGGCGTCGGCGCTGGTGCTGCTCACGGCCATGATCGGCGCGATCGTTCTGACGCTGCATCACAAGCCGAACGTCAAGCGGCAGAACATCGCGGCGCAGAACGCGCGCAACGCGAAGAATGTCATTGAAGTCAAGAAGGTTCCGTTCCGGACGGGCGTCTAACGAGGAAAGACCATGACCATCGGCCTGACACATTACCTCGTCGTCGCTGCGATCCTGTTCACGCTCGGCGTCGCGGGCATCATTCTCAACCGCAAGAACATCATCGTCATTCTGATGTCGGTGGAGCTGATCCTCTTGTCGGTGAATCTGAATTTCGTGGCCTTCTCGCAGTCGCTCGGCGACCTCGTCGGCCAGGTGTTCGCGCTCTTCGTGCTCACCGTGGCGGCGGCGGAGGCCGCGATCGGCCTCGCGATCCTCGTCGCCTTCTATCGCAACCGCGGCACCATCGCGGTCGAAGACATCAATTCCTTGAAGGGCTGATCTAGAGCGATGATCCAAGCAATCGTCTTCCTGCCGCTGCTCGGCTTCCTGATCGCCGGCGTCTTCGGGCGCAAGATCGGGCCGCGCCCTTCGGAGCTCGTCACCACGGGCTTGCTGTTCGCCTCCGCGGCCATGTCGTGGATCACCTTCGTCGACGTCGCGCTCGGCCATAACCACGGCTTCACGCCGGTGCTCGCGAACTGGATGACGGTCGGGGCGCTGAAGGTCGATTGGGCGCTGCGCGTCGATACGCTGACAGCGGTGATGCTCGTCGTCGTGACCACCGTGTCGAGCCTCGTGCACCTTTATTCGATCGGCTATATGCATGAGGATCCGTCGCGTCCGCGCTTCTTCGCCTATCTGTCGCTCTTCACCTTCGCCATGCTCACGCTGGTGACGGCCGACAATCTCGTGCAGATGTTCTTCGGCTGGGAAGGCGTGGGTCTCGCGTCTTACCTGCTGATCGGCTTCTGGTATGAGAAGCCCTCGGCCTGCGCCGCCGCCATCAAAGCCTTCGTCGTCAACCGCGTCGGCGATTTCGGTTTTGCGCTCGGGATCTTCCTGATCTTCCAGCTCACCCAGTCGCTGACCTTCAACGAGGTCTTCGCCGCTGTGCCCGGCCTCGCCGGCAAGCCGATCCATGTGTTCGGTCTCGACGTCGATGCGCTGACGATCGCCGCCTTCCTTCTCTTCGTCGGCGCGATGGGCAAGTCGGCGCAGTTCTTCCTGCACACCTGGCTGCCGGACGCCATGGAAGGCCCGACCCCGGTCTCGGCGCTCATCCACGCCGCCACCATGGTCACCGCCGGCGTCTTCATGGTCGCGCGTCTGTCGCCGATCTTCGAGCATGCGCCGGCCGCCCTCGCGTTCGTGACGGTCATCGGCGCCGTCACCGCCTTCTTCGCCGCGACGGTCGGTCTGGTCCAAAACGACATCAAGCGCGTCATCGCTTATTCGACCTGTTCGCAGCTCGGCTATATGTTCGTCGCCGAGGGCGTCGGCGCCTATTCGCTCGGCGTGTTCCACCTCTTCACGCACGCCTTCTTCAAGGCGCTGCTCTTCTTGGGCGCCGGCTCGGTCATCCATGCGATGCATCACGAGCAGGACATGCGCAACATGGGCGGGCTGCGGAAGGACATTCCCTTCACCTTCGCCATGATGACCATCGGCACGTTGGCGCTGACGGGCTTCCCCTTGACCGCGGGCTACTTCTCCAAGGACGGCATCATCGAGGCGGCCTTTGCGGCGAGCGGCCACAGCACGGCTGCGATGCTCGGCTTTGTCTCGACGGTGGTTGCGGCGGGTCTGACCTCCTTCTACTCCTGGCGCCTGGTGTTCATGACCTTCTTCGGTCATCGCGCGGGGCATGAGGCGCCGCATCACACGCATGACGCGGAGACCGCCGCTCACGACGATCACGCGCATGGTCACGACGATCACGGGCATGGGCATCATGCGCCGCATGAGTCGCCGATCGTCATGCTGATCCCGCTTGCGGTTCTCGCCGTCGGAGCGATTGGCGCGGGCTACATCTTCGAGCCCTATTTCGCCGGCCATGCTTACGGCGAATTCTGGAAGGGCGCGCTGTTCACGAGCGAGCACAATGAGGTGCTGCACGAGATGCACAGCATCCCCGCCTGGGCCGGCTATTCGCCCACGGCAATGATGGTGCTGGGCTTCCTCGTGGCGCTCTACGTCTATGTGCTGAAGCCCGGAACCGCGCAGCAACTCGCGGGCGCTTTCCCGCGCCTCTACCAGTTCCTGCTCAACAAGTGGTATTTCGACGAGCTCTATGACGCGATCTTCGTGAAGCCGGCCTTCGTGATCGGCCGTCTGTTCTGGAAGGGCGGCGACGGCGCCATCATCGACGGGCTGGGCCCGGACGGCGTGGCCGCGCGCGTCGCCGACGGCGCCAAGATCGCCGTCCGTCTGCAGACCGGCTTCATCTACAACTACGCCTTCGCCATGCTCATCGGCGTCGCCGCTATCGTCACTTATTTCGTCGCCGGAGGGCTGCGCTGATGTTTGGGTTCGGCATTCTTACCGGCCTTACGTTTCTACCGCTGGTGGGCGCAGCCTTTCTGCTGACGCAGAAGGGCGACGACGAGGCGAGCCTGCGCAACATCCGCTGGGCGACGCTGCTGACGACGCTCGTCACCTTCGCCCTGTCGCTCTACATTTGGGCGGGCTTCGATACGTCGAACCCGGGCTTTCAGTTCGTCGAGGAAAAGAACTGGTTCGGCTCGGGCCTGATCTACAAGCTCGGCGTCGACGGCATTTCGATGCCGCTCGTCCTGCTCACCACCTTCATCATGCCGTTCTCGATCCTGGCTTCCTTCGAGTCGGTCACGAAGCGGGTGCGGGAATATATGCTCGCCTTCCTCGTGCTCGAGACGCTCATGATCGGCGTCTTCTGCGCGCTGGACCTCGTCCTCTTCTATCTCTTCTTCGAGGGCGGCCTCATTCCGATGTTCCTGATCATCGGCATTTGGGGCGGCAAGCGGCGCGTCTACGCGAGCTTCAAATTCTTCCTCTACACGCTCGCCGGTTCGCTGCTGATGCTGGTCGCGATCCTCGCGATGTATAATCACGCGCATACGACCGACATCACGGTGCTGTTGAAGACCGATTTCCCGAAGAACATGCAGACCTGGCTGTGGCTGGCCTTCTTCGCCTCTTTCGCGGTGAAGATGCCGATGTGGCCGGTTCATACCTGGCTGCCCGACGCCCACGTCGAGGCGCCGACGGCGGGTTCGGTCATTCTGGCGGCGATCCTTCTGAAGATGGGCGGCTACGGCTTCATCCGCTTCTCGCTGCCGATGTTCCCCGACGCTTCGGTCTATTTCGCGCCGCTCATCTATGCGATGTCGATCATCGCGATCATCTACACCTCGCTCGTCGCGCTGGTGCAGGAGGACATCAAGAAGCTCATCGCTTACTCCTCCGTCGCCCATATGGGCTATGTGACGATGGGCCTCTTCACGCTGAACCCGCAGGGCGTGCAGGGCGCGATGTTCCAGATGATCTCGCACGGCCTGGTCGCGGGCGCGCTCTTCCTTTGCGTCGGCGTCATCTACGATCGCATGCATACGCGCGAGATCGCGGCCTATGGCGGCATCGTGAACCGCATGCCGGTTTACGCCTTCGTGTTCATGCTCTTCACCATGGCCAATGTCGGCCTGCCGGGCACCACGGGCTTCATCGGCGAATTCCTGACGCTCGCCGGCGCCTTCAAGGCCAATAGCTGGGTGGCGCTCTTCGCGGCGACCGGCGTGATCTTCTCTGCGGCCTATGCGCTCTATCTCTATCGCCGGGTCGTCTTCGGCGCGCTGGAGAAGGCGAGCCTCAAGGACCTCGTCGATCTGTCGCCGCGCGAGATGCTGATCTTTGCGCCGCTAGTCGTTCTGACGATCTATTACGGCGTGCTGCCGGGGCAGATCCTCGCCTCGACGCAGGCCTCGGTCGATCATCTCATCCAATCCCATACGGCGCTGCTCGACGCGGTGAAGCTCGCCGCCGCCGGCCACTGACGGACTGTTCATATGCCCTTCTTCGCAGAACTCACGCATCACTTCCTTCCCGAGGTCATCCTGGCCATCGGCGTGATGCTGTTGATCCTGATCGGCGCCTTTCGCGGCGAGAAGGGTTTCAGCCTCGTCGACGAGATGGCTGTCGGCATCCTCGGCCTCGCCATCGTCGTCATCCTGTTGTCGAGCAAGCAGGTGGACGTGACCGTTTTTGACGGCGCCTTCATCGACGACGCCTTCTCGCGCTTTCTGAAGGTCCTCACGCTCGTCGGCGCCATGGCGTCGATCCTGCTGTCGGTCGATTGGCTGCAGCGCAATGGGCTCGAGAAATTCGAATATCCCGTCCTCGTCATGCTCTCGACGCTGGGCATGATGCTGCTGATCTCCGCCGACAATCTGATCGCGCTCTATCTTGGGCTCGAGCTGATGTCGCTCGCGCTCTACGTCATGGCGGCCTTCGCGCGTGACGATGGCCGGGCGTCGGAAGCGGGCCTGAAGTATTTCGTGCTCGGCGCTTTGTCGTCCGGCATGATGCTTTACGGTTCGTCGCTGCTCTATGGCTTCTCCGGCACGGTGTCTTTCGCGGGCATCGCCCAGGCCGTTACCGAGCAGCCGCCGGTTGGCGTGATCTTCGGCCTCGTCTTCGTCCTGGCCGGCCTCGCCTTCAAGATTTCGGCCGCGCCTTTCCATATGTGGACCCCGGACGTCTATGAGGGCGCGCCGACGCCGGTCACGACCTTCTTCGCGTCTTCGGCCAAAATGGCGGCCTTCGCCATCACCGCGCGCTTTGTGATTACGGCCTTCCCGGCGATCACGTCCCAGTGGCGTCAGATCATCATCTTCCTCGCCATCGCCTCGACGCTGCTCGGCTCCTTTGCAGCGATTGGCCAGAACAACATCAAGCGTCTGATGGCCTATTCGTCGATCGGCCATATGGGCTTCGCTCTGATCGGCCTTGCGGCGGGCAGTGAGGCGGGCGTCAAGGGCGTGATCGTTTATCTCGCGGTCTATCTCGTGATGACGCTCGGCTCCTTCGCCGCGATCCTCGCCATGCGGATCAACGGCCGGAACGTCGAGAATATCTCGGATCTCGCGGGTCTCTCGCGCACCAACGGCCTGATGGCCTTCTTCTTCGCGATGCTGATGTTCTCGCTCGCGGGCATCCCGCCGCTCGCCGGCTTCTTCGCGAAATATTATGTGTTCCTCGCGGCCGTGGATGCGGGTCTCTATCCGCTCGCCGTCACCGGCGTGCTGACCTCCGCGGTTGCGGCCTTCTACTATCTGCGCGTCGTCAAGGTCATGTATTTCGACGAGCCGGCTCCCGGCTTCGATCGCTCGCCGCTCGCGGTCCGCGCAGTGCTTGCGCTGTCGACGGTCGCGGTGCTCGGCTTCTGGGTCTATCCGGCGCCGATCATGGATGCGGCGACCGCCGCCGCAAAATCGCTCTTCTAAGAGGTCTTGCGCGTGCAGTTAGGATCGATTGCGCGCGCAAGAGGCGTCCGCCTCCTCTCACTGGATGAGATCGACTCGACCAATGACGAAGCGCGGCGGTTGATCGAGACCGGCGAGCGCGGCCCGCTGTGGATCGTGGCCGCGCGCCAGACGAAAGGGCGCGGGCGCCTCGGGCGAGAGTGGATTTCTCGGCCCGGCAATTTCTACGCGAGCTTCGTTTTTGGCGAGTTTTCTGAAGTGCGCGTTGCTCCTGAGCTCGGTTTCGTTACCGGGGTGGCGGCGATGCGCGCCTTGCGCGCGCTAGCGGAGCATGGCGCTTTCCAGCTCAAATGGCCGAATGATCTTTTACTCGACGGCGCGAAACTCGGCGGCATTCTCCTCGAATGTATGAACGCCTCGACGGCGCCGGTCGCAATCATCGGCGTCGGCGTCAATCTCGTAGATGCGCCCATTGATACGCCCTATCCGGCGCGCGCGCTCTGCGAGGCGCTTTCAGCCCCCTCGCGGGAGGCGTTCTTTGCGCATTTTTCTGACGCTATGGCGGAGGCGCTCGAACTCTGGAACGGCGGCGAAGGCTTTGCGCAGATCCGGCAGGAATGGCTGGCTTCCGCCGCCGGGCTCGGACAGGACATAACCGTCGTGCTGAGCCACGAAAAGCTCGAAGGGCGCTTCGAGACCATCGACGCCTCCGGGCGGCTGGTTCTCGAAACGACGGACGGCCGACGCACCATTGAAGCTGGCGACGTGCTCATTGGCCCGCGCGCAACCGGAGGGGCGCTGGCATGACAAGCACGCCGAACACGGATCTCGTCTTCGTTCCATTCGGCGGCGTCGGCGAGATCGGTATGAATCTCGCGCTTTACGGCTATGGCCCGCCGCGCGCGCGCAAATGGCTGATGGTCGATTGCGGCCTGGGCTTTCCCGGCTCGGAGCTTCCTGGCATCGACGTCGTCTATCCCGACATCGCCTTCGTGGAGAAGATCGCCAAGGACGTCGTCGCGATCTGCATCACCCATGCGCATGAGGATCACATCGGCGCGTTGGTGACGCTCTGGCCGAAGCTTAAATGCAGGGTCTATGCGACGCCCTTCGCGGCCGGGCTGCTGGAAGTCAAGCGCCTCAACGAGCCCGGCGCGCCGAGCATCGACATTCGGCCCGTGCACGCGGGCGCGGTGCTCGATCTCGATCCCTTCACGGTCGAATATGTCGCCGTCGCCCATTCGATCCCCGAAGCCAATGCGCTCGCCATCACAACGCCGCTCGGCAGGGTGGTGCATACGGGCGATTGGAAGATCGATCCCGAGCCCGGCGTCGGCAATCGTATCGATGAAGCCCGGCTGCGGGCGCTCGGCGAGGAGGGCGTCGACGTCCTCATCTGCGACTCGACCAATATTCTGCGCGAGGGCGACAGTTTCTCCGAGAGCGACGTCGCGCGCGTGCTGCAGCCGCTCATCGCGGAGGCGAGCGGACGCGTGGTGATAACGACCTTCGCCTCCAATGTCGCGCGGCTGCGCGCCATTGCGGAGGCGGCGCAGGCCTGCGGCCGCACGGTCGTCGTCGCCGGACGCGCGATGGATCGCGTGGTTCAGGTGGCGCGCGAATGCGGCTATCTCGACGGGGTTCCCGGCTTCCACTCGCCGGAGATGCTGCCCAATCTGCCGCGCGACAAGACTGTGGTCATCGCCACCGGCAGCCAGGGCGAGCCGCGCGCGGCGATGATGCGCGCCTCGCAGAATGATCATCCCTCGATCAAGCTCGGTCCCGGCGATCGCGTCATCTTTTCCTCCCGAGCCATTCCGGGCAATGCGCGCGAGGTCCATCGCGTCATCAACAATCTCTGCAATCTCGGGGTGGAGGTGATCACGGATCACGATCATCTCGTGCATTGCTCCGGCCATCCGCGGCGCGGCGAGGTTGCGCAAATGTATGAGTGGGTGCGGCCGAAGAGCGCCGTTCCCGTGCATGGCGAGGCGCATCATCTCACGCAGCATGTGGCCTTCGCCAAGTCGCGCGGCGTTGAGCATGCGCTGTCGGCGCGCGACGGCGACATGGTTCAATTGCTTCCCGGGCCGCCGACCATCGTCAACCGCCTGCCGCACGGCCGCCTGCTGAAAGACGGCGACGTCGTCCTCAGCGAGGAGGACGGGACCGTGCGCGAGCGCAATAAGCTCGCTTTCGCGGGCGTCGTGTCTGTGGCCCTCGCCGTGGACAAAAAAGGCGATCTCGTCGGCGATCCCGACGTCGTCTTCGCGGGCGTGCCGAAGAAGGGCAAGTTCGGGGAAGACATGGGCGAAGTCATCGACGAGGCGCTGTTTGCGACTTTCGACGGCCTGCCGCGCGCCCGCCGTCGCGATCCCGATACGGTGTCTACGGCCATCGAACGCTCGCTGCGCGGGGCCATCTATTCGATCTGGGGCAAGAAGCCCATCGTGCATGTGATGGTGGTGTCGGCTTAGGCTTATGACCGCCCCCGTCATTGCGAGGAGCAAAGCGACGAAGCAATCCAGAGCCCGGCAGCGGCTCTGGATTGCTTCGCTTCGCTCGCAATGACGCGCTAGGCGTCAGCGGGCCGTCTTCATCCCGGCGCTTCGAACAGTCACCGAATCCCGCGGCTCTCTCGAAACCGCCGGCGGATCGTCGAAAGACACCGAGAAGTAATCCACAGTGAGGCAGTCCGATCCCGCCGTCACACGCACAAAGCCTGCGTTCATCACATCATAGCTTTCGAGCCGAACCGCCGGCAGCGCCGTCTGGAACGGTAGCCGCTCGATAACAAGGCCCCTCTGCATCTTGTGGAGCGAGCGGGAGGAATTCGCGAAGCCGCCATTGCCGGCGACGATATAGGGCAGCGCCTTTCCCGAAAGATCGCGGGAGAACCTTTGATAAGCGTGGACATGCCCCGATAGAATGAGATCGGGCGTGCGGCCGCTTTCGCGGAAAGCCGCGTCCATCGCCGACATGATCTCCACATAGCCGCCATGCGTCTCGTCGAGGGAGAAACACGGGTGGTGCGCCGCGACGATGAGCCATTTATCGTCGGGCGCCGATCGCAATTGCTCGATGAACCATTCCTGCTGCCGGCTCTCGCCGCGTCGGTCCAATTGCCCGTCGATGTTCGAATAGAGCCCGATCACATGCACGAAAGGCGCGGCGAGCCGCCAATAGCAATAGGGCTGCGTCATCGTCGAGCGGTGCTTGAAAAGCCGCCTCGGCGACGCGCTGCAAAAATTCTGCATAAAACCGAGCAGCGCAGTTTCGCCCTCCAGCCCGCAGCGCGTCTCCGCTGTCGTCTCGCCGTCGTGGTTTCCGGGGATCGCGAAAATGGGGGCGTCGTAATATTGGTAGGGCTCATAGAACTGCGCGACATATTGGCTGCTTTCGCCGCTCAGATAGACGACGTCGCCGAGGTGGAACAGAAATCGCGGCCGCTCCCCTCCTTGCGATTTGGCGATCTGCTCCTGCATCGCCGCCGCGACGGCGTTCTGCGTTTCGGCGCCATGGATGCCGCCGGTATCGCCCAGCGCGTGAAAGGCGAGCGCGCCCGCCTGTTCCGCCGCTTCGGTCACGCCGGGAAGAATTGCCTCCAACGACAGGCTGAAATCGGCTTCGGGGGCATGCGGTAGAGGGTGGAAGCGCGGGTCGTCGGGAAAATTCGTGACAGGATGCCCGATCTCGGGCGCCGGTTTTGCGAAAGCTGAACCCCTAGCCTTTGCATCCACGCCGAATCTCCACGCGAGGGCGACCGCTCGAAGATGCGGCCCAAAGACGACGCCAGCGAGACATCGGGTGGCGTCGGCTGCTTGGGGGCTGTATCTCCCACGATGAGATTTTAATGAGGCGGAAGATGCGGGGATGCGTTTGTTGTCTGGGGAGCATCAACGTCGACGTCACCCTGCGGCTCGATCGTCTTCCCGATCAGCATGAAAAACTGATGGCCAGAGAGACCGCCGTCAGCGGCGGCGGCTCGGCGGCCAACACGGCGGTCTGGATTGCGCGGCAAGGCGTGAGCGTGCGCATGCTCGGCTGGGTCGGAGACGATCCGCTCGGCGCGCTCGCGCTACGCGAGCTCCAACTCAATGGCGTCGATACCCAAGGCGTCAAAGTGCTCGCCGCGCCGTCGCCGCTGGCCATTTGCCTCGCGACGCCGCAAGACAAGCGGATCATCACGAGCCCGATCATCGATGCGCCCTGGACGCCTTATGACATCGGCGAACTCGGCCAGGACGTCGACTGGCTGCATACGACCGTCTGCGACGCCGCCTTTCTGCGGCAAGCCAGACGCGCGGGCGGCAGGCCGATCCTCTCGCTCGAACTGGACGGCCGTTACGATCCGGCTTTCGCTTTTGTGGCGGATTATCTCTTCACCAATTGCGACGAGCTGGCGCGTGTCCTCGATACAAGCGATCCGATCGGCTTCCTCACCGAGCGGCATGGCGATAGCCCCGCGATCTGGTTCGTCACGCGGGGCGAAGAAGGCGCGACGGTCATCGGCGCAGGACAAGTCGAGACGGTGACCGCGACGCCCGTCGAAGCCATCGACCGCACCGGCGGCGGCGACGCGTTCAACGCCGGCGTCATCGCCGCTTTGCGGTCGGGCGCCGATCCGAAATCGGCCGCGGCGGCGGGGCTGAGGCTCGCCGCCCAGGCCATCAGCCGCCTCGGCGCTCGCTAGGCTCGGGCGGACAAGGTAAGCTGCTCCTATGACGCGCGAGTCGGGCACAAGCAGCAAGCCGAGCTATTACGAATTCTTCGCCGGCGGCGGCATGGCGCGCGCGGGGCTGGGCGCGGGCTGGACCTGCCTCTTCGCCAATGATTTCGACGCCAAGAAAGCCGAAAGCTATCGACGCAATTGGGGCGGCGAGGAACTCTTTGTCGGCGACGTGGCGAAAGTGACGACCGCGCAACTGCCGGGCCGCGCCGATCTCGTCTGGGCCTCCTTTCCCTGCCAGGATTTGTCGCTCGCGGGCGCCGGCGCGGGGCTCGAGGGAAAGCGTTCGGGAACCTTCTGGTCCTTCTGGTCGCTGATGAAAGCCCTGCGCGCCGAGGGCCGGGCCCCGGCGACGATCGTTCTCGAAAATGTCTGCGGCGCGCTGACCTCGCATGGCGGCAAGGATTTCGAGTCGATCTGCAAGGCGCTCGCGGGCGAGGGTTATCGCTTCGGCGCGCTGGTGATCGACGCGGCGCTGTTTCTGCCGCAATCGCGACCGCGGTTGTTCATCGTCGCCGTGCGGGAGGATGTAGCGGTTTCCAGCGCCCTCGCTGCCCGTCATTGCGAGGAGGCGAAGCCGACGAAGCAATCCAGCAACCCCGGCGCGGCCCTGGATTGCTTCGCTTCGCTCGCAATGACGGGGGAGCCGCCGTTTTTCACGCGCACATTGATCGCCGCCTTCGAGCATTTGCCGCCTGCTCTGCAGGCCAAATGGCTTTGGTGGCGGCTCCCTCAGCCGCTGGCGCGCAACGCTGCCTTGTCTCAGATCATCGAGGACGCGCCGCCCGATGTGGCGTGGCACAGGCCGGAGGAGACGCGGCGACTGATCGACATGATGAGCGACGCCAATCTCGCGAAAGTCGAGGAGGCCAGACGCGCCGGCCGCAAAATGGTCGGCACGCTCTACCGCCGCACGCGCTATGAGAAGGGTGCGAAAATCCAGCGGGCCGAAGCGCGGTTCGATGATGTCGCCGGCTGTCTACGCACGCCGGCCGGCGGCTCCAGCCGCCAATTTGTGCTGGTCGTCGAGAACGGCTTGGTGCGCTCGCGGCTGATGTCGGCGCGGGAGACGGCGCGGCTGATGGGGCTGCCGGATGATTATGTGCTGCCGCAGAAGTATAATGAGGCCTATCACTTGACGGGCGATGGCGTGGTCGCGCCAGTGGTCAGGCACATTGCGGCGCATCTCATCGAGCCGTTGCTGAATGCGGGCGTTTTGCGGGAAGCGGCTTAGTAGACCGCTTTGTCGACGCCCCTCGTGCTTCGAGACGCCTGCTGCGCAAGCTCCTCAGCATGAGGGGCTTTAGCATCTGCGCCAAACACTTAGGCCTCATCCTGAGGAGCGAGCGAAGCTCGCGTCTCGAAGGACGAGGCCGCCTTGGAAGTTTGTCAACGACCTATAAGCCGCTTATCCTGCCTAAGCGCGATGACAAGCGGGATAGTATGTGAGCAAACCCGAATCCCCCGCCCAACGCTCCGCCATCATGCGCGCGGTCAAATCGCGCGACACGACTCCCGAGCTGAAAGTCCGCGCCTTGCTGCGAGGCTTAGCGCCGGGCTACCGCCTGCATCGCAAAGACATCCCCGGCAATCCCGACATCGCTTATGTCGGCCGCAAGCAGGCGATCTTCGTTCATGGCTGTTTCTGGCACGGGCATGATTGCGCGCGCGGCGCCCGTATGCCCAAGGCCAACGCCGACTATTGGCGCGCGAAAATCGCGCGCAATGTCGCGCGCGACGCCGCGCATCGTGAGCGCCTGACCGAACAGGGCTGGCGGGCGCTCATCGTGTGGGAATGCGAGATCAAGGACAAAGCCGCGTTGGAGCAAAAGCTGCGGGCTTTTCTCTTCGGCGCCGAGACATGACCGCCTTCACCCGCCAATGCTCGAACTCTAGCGAATTTGTTGTGCGCATCTTCACGACCCCGTCGGAAAATGTCGGATTGACAGTATACTCTTTGGGAAAACCAAGCGCAGGCAGACGCCATGTTCATCGTTTCCTCGACGCGGTTCGGCATCAACCAGATCCCGACGGCCTATGCGCAGTTCTCGGCCGCCATCGCGCGCGCCGCCGTCGCCAAAGGCGCGCCCACGGACCGCTCGCAGATTTACGAGGTCGCGGCGGCGAGCGCCGGCGAGGCGATTTCAGCCATGAATTCGGGGAAGGGCGTTTTTGTCGACGCCTTAGCGCAGGCCGCTCCTGTGGCGGCGGAGCAGCAGAGCGCAAACGCGGCCAAGGCGGAGATCATGGCGGCGATGACCTCGGCGCTGCTGGCGAAGAGCGCCGAGCGGCCGTAAAAGCCGCGCTCTCGAACGCTTGTCATTCCCGACGGGCCGAAGGCCCGATCGGGAATCCAGGGCAAAAATAGCCGGCTCGGCTCTGGATTCCCGATCGCTCGCTTCGCGAGCGTCGGGAATGACAGTTATCAGTCCTTCGCGCGCTCGACGTAGGTGCCGTCTTCCGTCTGGATGACGACGCGCGTGCCGGATTGAATGTGCGGCGGCACCATCACGCGGGCGCCGTTGGAGAGCTTGGCGGGCTTATAAGAGGACGACGCCGTCTGGCCCTTCATCGCCGGCTCGGTTTCGACGATCTCGAGCGTCACGCGCTGCGGCAGTTGGATCGCGACGCACAGGCCGTTGAACATGGAGAGGATGCACTGCATGCCTTCCTGCAGCCACTGGGCCTGATCGCCAATGACGTCGCCCGGCACGGCGATCTGCTCATAGCTCTCCTGATTCATGAAGTGATAGCCGTCGTCGTCATTGTAGAGGAAGCTGAAGTCCTGATCCTCGACGAAAGCGCGCTCGACCTGCTCTGTGGTCTTGTAACGGTCGGAAACCTTCACGCCATCGGAGAGGCGGCGCATATCGATCTGCGTCGTGGGCGTGCCCTTGCCGGGGAAAAAGCTTTCTGCGGTCAGCACGACATAGAGATTGCCGTCCTCACGCTCAATGATATTGCCCTTGCGAATCGAGCTGGCGATGACTTTCACAGGTTCGGTTCCTTCATTGCCGGCGCGCCGGCTCGCGTTCATTGCCGGCCTCGGCCGGGCTGGTCTATGAACGGGGTAAGACCATATTTCGCGCGCGTCGGCAAATCTGTCCGCCGGATCGCGTGGTCCCCTTCAAACGGAGCCCTCATGACGCGCGTTTCGCCCTGGTGGGCTCGGGATGTTTACGCCGATCGCAAGCCATTTCTCAAGGCGCGCGGCGCAATAACGGCTGCGACGCGGCGTTTTTTTGAAGGGGAGGGCTTTGCCGAGGTCGAAACCGCCGCGCTGCAGGTTTCGGGCGGCAATGAGACCCATCTGACCGCTTTCGCCACGCAGATGATCGGGCAGGACGGCGCGCGTTCGCAGCTCTATCTCCATACCTCTCCCGAATTCGCCTGCAAGAAGCTGCTGGCCGCGGGTGAGGAGCGGATTTTCACCTTGGCGCGGGTGTTCCGCAATCGCGAGCGCTCGGCCCTGCACCATCCAGAGTTCACCATGCTCGAATGGTATCGCGCCGGCGCGCCGACCTTGCGTATTTATGAGGACTGCGCCGGGCTGATGGCGGCGGCGGCGCGGGCGGCCGGGACGCGCGATTTCTCGTGGCGCGGCCGGGTCTCCGACCCCTTCGCGGAGCCGGAGATCGTCACCGTCTGCGAGGCCTTTGCGACTCACGCCAGCATCGATCTTGAAAAGCTGCTCGGCGACCGCGACGGATTGGCGAAGGCCGCCGCGCGGGACGGCATTCGGGTGGCCGAGGACGACACATGGTCGGACCTCTTCAGCAAGATTTTGTCCGAGAAGATCGAGGAGAAGCTCGGGAGTGAGCGGCCGACGATCCTGACCGATTATCCCGCCAGCGAGGCTGCGCTCGCTTGCACGCGCGCGGACGACCCGCGCTTTGCCGACCGTTTCGAGCTTTATGTGTGCGGGGTGGAGCTTGCGAATGGCTTCGCGGAGCTGACCGATCCGGCCGAGCAGCGGGCGCGTTTCGAAGCGCAGATGGCGGAAAAAGCGCGGATCTACGGCGAGCGCTATCCGATCGACGAGGACTTTTTGGCCGCCCTCGGCCAGATGCCGCCGGCCTCGGGCGTGGCGCTCGGCTTCGATCGCCTCGTAATGCTCGCGACGGGAGCGGAGAGGATCGAGCAGGTGCTGTGGACGCCTGTGGCGGCGCAGGGAACGGCGTGACGCTCCCCTACGGACCGCGGGCCTTCAGGCCCGCACTTTTAAGCGCGCCGGAAGGCGCGCGCGTTTGTCGATAAACCTCCGAGGCGGCCTCGTCCTTCGAGACGCGAGCGTCGCTCGCTCCTCAGGATGAGGCCTAAGTGTTTGACGAAGTTGCAGAAGCTCCTCATGCTGAGGAGCCTGCGCAGCAGGCGTCTCGAAGCATGAGGGGCGTCATCGCCACTTTGTCAGAAGTCTGCGCGCCTGAAGGCGCGCGGTCCGGTTTTTCTCAAGTGGCCACGTAATTTTCGACCGTTTGCTCCGCGATGATCCGCATCAGCGGGATTTCGTCGAGCGGCGCGCCGCTGGCGAGGTTCCGGCCGATGACCGCCAGCGCGCGCCAGACCGGATCGACCGGATTCTCCGCATGCAGCGACAGAGCGGTGAGCGCGCATTGGCGCGCCCAAAAATCGCGCCGGCCCGGCAGATAGGATTTCAGAACGGCCTCGGCGCGGCGCTTCTTGCCTTTCACCTTCGCGAAGATGTCGTCGATGTCAGGCCCGGCCTCGAACCAGTCTTGCGTGTAGTCAGAGGCCGCTGCGAGGGCGTCCGCCGCAGCCAGGGCGTCCCGCCCGGAGCCGGTTGCTGGAAACTCAGAAAGCAGGCGATCGATGATCTCGGCCGGCGTGCTCGCCTCCGGCGCCAGCGGCGGGAAATCGAAAGTCTCGGCCGCATGGGCCAGCTCGAAAGGCGGCAGGGTTCCCGCCTTGAGATTTTCCGCCAGCGCCAGTGACAGAATCCGCAGCAGCAGTGGGAGTTTTACTTCCGACAGATGCGCCGCGAGCGACGCGCCGTGAAGCAGCAAATCCAGCTCGTGCTTGCTCATGGGGTCCGACACGATGACGTTGGCCACGCCCTTTTCGCTCAGCATGAAGAGCGCCGCCTGAAATTTGGCGCCTTCCTTCTTCGCCGCGACCAGCGTGCGCGCGCCTGTCGCGTCGCAGACCGAGGCGTAGCATTTGTGCAGCTTCACTTTGGTCTTGGCGGCGCCGCCGATCTCGGGCGCGGTCTTCATCGCCGCATCGACCCACTCCTGCCGCTGCGGCGGGAGCCAAGGGCGCATGCGCGCGAGCAGCCGGTCCCGGCTCTTGTCTTGCGCCCGTCCGGCAAGATTGCCGAGCGCCGCTTGCGCGAGCGCTGTGTCCTTGTGGAGGGCGAAGCCCGCGATCGCGCCCCCCATGACCGGTAGGCCGATAGACGCAATTTCGCTCAGGCAGCGCAGGGCGTCCTCCGAGGGGAAAAGCGCGAAAGTCTTGCGCAATTGCTCATGCGCGCCGAAAAGATCGAGACCGGATTTCTCCACCAGCTCGGCGAGGCCGGCTCCCAGGGCCGTGACTGCGCCGACTGCCGGCTGGTCCTGCAATTTCGCGACGACCGCCTGCTTCAGCGCGTCAGGCGCCTCCAGCTCCGCCTCGATCATGACGCGCCCGAGGAGCATCAGGTCGTCGACCGCCAGATCCTCCACCTCCACGGCGCCCTCGACAAGTTCGCGGATCTCCTGCAATTCGCGGCGGGCGGCCCGGTCTCCGCCATTTGCCTGGATGCGCACATCGACGAGAGCGTCGATGAGCGAATGCGAGAAATCCTCCCTTTCGGCGTCGTCCATGTCCCCTTCGACGCAGGCGGAGATGAACTCGTCGAAAAGATCGGCTGCGTCCTCGGGGCCACGGGTAGCGCCGCCAGCCGCCTCGAGGAAAGCGGCGAGGTCCTCCGGGTTGACGCTGTTCAGCAGTTCCTGCAACTGCGCGGACTTGTCTGGCGCGCTTTCCTTGTTCTTGGGCGCGCCAGCGGCTTTCTTCTTGCGGCTCATCGGCTTTCTCCGTGGAAGCCTAATGTCCCGCCGGCGGAAGGGCCCCGCAACCTTGCGGATGGCTTTTCCCCATCGAAGTAGAGGTGCCTCGCGGACCGCGGGCCTTCAGGCCAGCATTTTTGAGCGCGCCCGAAGGCGCGCGGTCCAGCGACTATTGCGGAACGGCGTCGCGGCGCTTAATCCGGCCGCTATGGCGTTACAACACGATCCGCGGCCGGCGCTGCCCGCAAGGACATTGGCGTCGAGCGCCGATCTCGCGTCCGCTGGGCTTATCCCCGCGAGGCGCGCCGCGGCGCTGGCCGAGGTTGAGTCCCGCTACAGCGTCGCTGTCACGCCTGAGATCGCGGGGCTGATCGATCCATCTGATCCCGCCGACCCGATCGCGCGGCAATTCCTGCCCGACGCGCGCGAAATCGTGACTCTGCCGCAGGAATTAACCGACCCCATCGGCGACACAGCGCGCAGTCCCGTGCCGGGAATCGTGCACCGCTACCCCGACCGCGTGCTGCTCAAGCTTCTCACGGTCTGCCCGGTCTATTGCCGCTTCTGCTTTCGCCGCGAGAGCGTCGGGCGCGGCAAGGGCGATCTGCTCGGCGAGGCCGAGGTCGAGGCGGCGCTGGATTACATCGCCGCCAACCCGCAAATCTTCGAGGTCATTCTCACGGGCGGCGATCCGCTGATGCTCTCCGCCCGGCGTCTGGCGCAAGTCGCGCGGCGGCTGGCGGCGATCCCGCATGTCGCCGTCCTGAGGGTTCACACGCGCGCGCCGACCGCCGCGCCCGACCTCGTGACGCCAGAGCGGCTCGCGGCGCTGCGGGAGAGCGGCAAGGCGCTTTATGTCGCCTTGCATATCAATCATGCGCGCGAGCTTTCGGCGGGCGCCTGCGCGGCCATCGCGCGCTTGCGCGCGGCGGGCGCGACGCTCCTGTCGCAGACCGTGCTGCTCGCCGGCGTCAACGACGACGTCGCGATCCTCGAGCAGCTCATGCGCGCGCTTCTTGCTCAGGGCGTCAAGCCCTATTACCTGCATCATCCCGACCTCGCGCCCGGCACTGGCCATTTCCGCTCGAGCATTGCGGCCGGCAAGGTCCTTCACGCCGAGCTGGCGCGCCGCATCACCGGGATAGGTCTTCCTTCCTATGTGCTCGATATTCCTGGCGGCTTCGGGAAAATTCCCGTCTCGGCGTTGGAGCCGGACGGGGCGGGGGGCTGGCGCGTCGCTGATCGGGCAGGGCGCCTGCATCTCTATCGCGACGATCTCTAAGATCGCCTCAAGATTGTCGCGATTCGGCGCTTTGTCGCGGTTTCGCCTTCTGGAGAGATGCGTTGCGCAGACTGACGCTTATTCTTGTGCTGTGTTTCAGCGCCCTCGCTTTGGCGATGGCGCGCGCCGATGAATCCGCGACGACCATCGAGCATTACAACGCCCGGCTCGACCGCGCCCACGCCAGTTTGGAGAGCGCGCAAAAGAGCATGGAAGATCCGGCGCTGAACGACCGGGCCCTGCGCCAGTTGCGCGACCGGACGGAGCCGCTGCGCCAGGAGTTCGAGGATATTATCGAGGCGCTCACGCCGCGTCTCGCCGCGATCGACGCGCGGCTCAAGGAGCTGGCGCCGACGGAAACCAAGGCGGCCGAGTCGCCGGCGCCAGCCAAGGCGCAGCCTCAAATTCAGCCTGCCCAGATGCAGGCTGCGCCGCCGCAAGCCGCCCCACAGGCCGCTCCGCCCCCGGCGGCGCAAACGAAGGCGCCGGCCCCGCCGCCCGCCACCCGGTCTGGCGCGCCGAACCAACAGCCCAAGCCCGACGCGGTCAAATCGCAGCCGCCGCCCGTTGTGACCGCGCCGGAGCAGCCGGTCGCCTCGGCGGAAGCGAGCGCGAACGCCGAGCTCGACGAGCAGCGCAAGCTCCATGACGCCACGGACGCGACGCTGAAGCGCGCCCGCGCCCTGCTGCTCGAAACCCGTCAGCTCACGGTCGCCATCGTCGCGCGGCAGCGCGCGCTTTTCGCCAAGACGGTTTTCCTGCGCACGAAGAGCCTCTTCTCGGTGGATTTGTGGCGGGAGGCGGTCCGGGACGCGCCCGGCGTCTTCGGCGCGGCGGAAGCCTTTCTGCGCGACCGCTCCGCCAATTTCATCGCCCGCACGGATGGGCGTCGCCTGCCGTTGATCGCCTTCGTTCTGGCGATCCTGCTGGCCCTGCCGCCTGCGCTCCTGCTCGCGCGCCGGGTGCTGAGGCGCAATCACGACGGCGTGAAAGTGACGCCCATGCGGCGCGCCGCGGCGGCCGGCTGGACCGCTCTCGTCGCTGCCGCCGCGCCGATCGCCGCCGTGGCGGCTTTGGGTTCGGTCCTCGAAGCCTATGATCTGCTCGATTCAACTCTTGAGCCCCTGGCCGAGCGGCTCTTTGAGGGGGTCGCGCGCATCGCCTTCGTCTATGGCGTCGCCCGCGCCGTTTTCGCGCCAGGGCATCCCGATTGGCGGGTGATCGATCTCGGCGACCGACTCGCCAGATTGTTCGTTCGTCTCTTCGTCTTGGGGGCGGCCGTCCTTTCCGTTACGCGGATCTTCGAGCAGGTCGAGGAGACCGTGCA
This sequence comes from Methylocystis sp. Sn-Cys, assembly GCF_016745395.1. Lineage (GTDB taxonomy): Bacteria > Pseudomonadota > Alphaproteobacteria > Rhizobiales > Beijerinckiaceae > Methylocystis > Methylocystis iwaonis. The sequence continues at coordinate 41,788 of NZ_JAERVJ010000007.1, read as the reverse complement.
GGCGAGCATGCCCGTCGTCATCGTGACGCTTGGGACGAGCGTCATGATCCACGCGGGCCTGCTGCTCTGGGGGCTCGTCGCGCTCGCGCCGCGAGAAGGGGAAGCCTCGGCGGGCGCTGGAAAGACGCGCGACTGGCTCGTCGCCTTGCGTCTGTCGGGCGCCTTAATGCTCGTTGTCATCCTCGGCGCCTGCGTCGCCGGCTATGTGACCTTCGCCAATTTCATGATCCTTCACGCCAGTTGGATCGCGGCGGTCGCCTTCGTTCTCTATGTCTCGGTCGTCCTGGCGGCTGGCGGGGTGGAGCATGCCTTCTCCGCCGAAGGGCTGCTCGGCCGCGGCATGATCGAGGCGTTGGGCCTCAAGCGGGAGCAGCTCGCGCCGGTCGGCGTGCTGCTCGCCGGCATTGTGACCCTGGTCGCCTGGGGCGCCGCCGCGCTGCTCGCCATCGCGCCTTTCGGCTATTCGTCCAATGACATCCTCGCCAATCTCTGGAGCTCCTTCGTTTCCTTCAAGATCGGCGACGTCACCATCTCGCCTTCGGCGGCGCTGACGGCGGTTTCGCTGTTCCTCTTGGTGCTGGCGGCGGCGCAGGGGTTGCGGCGCTGGCTCGACACCCGCCTTCTGCCGCTGACCCGGCTCGACACCGGCCTGCGCAGCTCGATCAGCGCCACGCTCGGCTATGCCGGCGTCATTGCGGCGGTGATGACCTCCTTGTCGAGCATCGGCATCGGCGTCGAGAAGCTCGCCATCGTCGCCGGCGCGCTGTCGGTCGGCATCGGTTTCGGCCTGCAATCCATCGTCAATAATTTCGTCTCGGGGCTGATCCTGCTCTGGGAGCGCGCCATCCGCGTCGGCGACTGGGTCGTGGTCGGCGACGAGCAGGGCTATGTGCGTCGCATCAATGTGCGCTCGACAGAGATCGAGACCTTCGACCGCGCCACGATGGTGGTGCCGAACTCCAACCTCGTCACCGGCGTCGTGAAGAACTGGCTGCGCGGCGATCGGGTGGGGCGCATCAAGGTGGCGCTCTCTCCGCATCCGGGCGTCGATCCCGAGCAGATGCGCGACATCATGATCGCCGCCGCCCGCGCGCAGGAGGGCGTGCTGCGCATCCCCGCGCCGCAGGTGATGTTCCTCGGCATGGAGACGACCGCCTTCAAATTCGAGCTTTGGTGCTATGTCGAGGACGTCGAGAAATCCTCGCGCGTGCGCAGCGATCTGCATTTCGACCTGTATCGCCGGCTCAGCGAGGCGGGCATAAAGATCGCAGCCGAGCCAGCGCCGCCGGCGAAGACGATCCTGCAGCTTCCCGAGCTCGACAAGCTCGCCGCCGCCGCCGCGGCAAGCGCGCTCGCGATCGAGGCGGGGATCGTGCAGCTTTCGTCTCCGGACGATTCCTCGGTGGACCAGGCGGTGGCGGAGGAGAGGGAGAGCGATAAGGTGGACGCTTAATGGGTTAGTTCGTCAGGCAGAATTTCCGCTTATGACCCTAAATCGGCCATTGACCAAATCGCCTGGGTTGTTTGGAGCAAAATACGACGTGGCGGGTTTGTCACACTGCGCTAGAAACGGCTGCTGCGGCTTTAACTTAGCATAGTTTTTGCCTGGACTGTCCCGGTCGGAAGACGTCTTTGTTTAGGGGATGCGTTCTTAGCTCATCCGCTTAAAGGATAATCCGATGGCAAAACCACTGATTTCGGCGACCGCCCTCAGCTTCGCAGTCGCCACTTCAGGCTTCGCCGCCGACCTCCCCAGCGCAAAGGCTCCGCCCTTAGCCCCGCCGCCACCCCCTGCTCTTTGGACGGGGTTCTATGCTGGCTTGAACGCTGGCGGAGGCTGGGGCGCCACGAATAATGCGACCACTGTTAGCGCACCGCTGCTTGATGCTGTGGCTTTCGCCGCTAATAATCTTGACCCCAAGAACCAGCTTCCAGGGACCGGCCTCATTAATGGGAGCACTGCGCTAGCAAATAGCGGCGTCGCCAACGTGAATCAGAGCGGCTTCGTCGGCGGCGGCCAAATCGGTTACAACTACCAGTGGGGCCAGAACATTGTCGCCGGCCTTGAAGCCGATATTCAAGGATCCACCATCCGAGGGAGCGGGTCATACACCGGCGCGTCGCAGGACCACATAGCTTGGCGAGACCCGATTGGTATCCCTCCCATTGTTGTTGTCGGCGGGGTCCCTCTTACGAACGCTGGGCCCTGCTGGGCTGGCTGCAACCTTACCCGCAGCGCGCTGGGCTTCGGACAAGTCACCGCGGGCGTGGACTGGATGGGCACCGTTCGTGGTCGTCTTGGCTATCTCTTCACGCCCACCATGCTGATTTATGGTACGGGCGGTCTCGCCTTTGGCGGCGTTCATGGGTCGTCGACTCACGGCGGTGTAACGCAGGCCGTCCTGACAGGGCTGAATGCCTCTGCTTTTCCAGTGCCATTTAATTATGCGCAATTTAATGGCACATATACTCTTCCAAACATACCGGGAGCAGTCAGTTACTCCAACACACAGGTCGGATGGATAGCCGGCGGCGGCGTGGAATGGATGTTCATGCCCAATTGGAGTCTGAAAGTTGAGGCGCTTTATTACAATCTTGGGAGCGCGGCACTCTACTCTACCCCAGTGAGCCTCGTGTCACCATTTACGATCAACCTTGGCGGCGTCAATGTTTCAGCCGGCCAATTACTGACTGCTAACGCGCCTGTGACTCGCATCAAATACGATGGCGTCATCGCCCGCGCTGGCGTGAACTATCACTTCAATTGGTTCGCTCCGCCGGCTCCGGTTCTCGCCAAGTATTGATCGGTCTGCGGTTTGGGGCCTTCCATTAGTCGGTGGTGCTGACCATTCCATCGCGTCACATGTCGCTCAGGAACTCAGCAACATCCGCAATTGATGGGCGGCTCGCTGTGTGTGGTTGCACGCAAGCGTGGACCAGCTCTTGCAGTTTAAGCAGCTCTGTAGGCGCAGCCGTACACCGCTCTAGCAATTCGCCAAGAAGCAGACCCCAGGCACGGACTTCGGTTCGTTGCCAAAGACTCCCTTCTTCACCGACCGGAAGCACACACGCCGCGCCGAAATCGCTAAGCGCCGCGTCGCCGTTTTGCCCGTCCCAAAGAACATTATGAGCGTAAAGATCGCCATGCAGTAACCCCCTCGCATGCAGATGAGCAGTGGCCGACGCGACGCCACGCGCTAGCTGAAGGGCAGCCGTCGGTGTTAGACGCAATTCGGAGGAATACACGTCACGGCTACAGGTCGTGAGGTTTGGAGGGGCCGCGAGCGGGCGCCAATGAGCCGGTAGCAGCGGCATCAATAGCCCATCTCTCCCCTCGGGGTGATCCACCAAACGACCCAAAGCCGCCGTAAGGTTAGGATGTTCCCCCGCAGCCAGGCACGTCGTTATTTCACTTAGAGGGGAACCGTCGCTCGTCATGGCGCCCAGGAAAAGTTTCACCGCCACAGAGATCGGCTCACTGGCTTTCTCTACTCGCCAAAGCCCGTGGTGCACTTCTCCGGAGGCGCCTCGGCCAAGACGCGCTCCGATGTCGAGATCCGCCCAAAAAACGGGCGCAGCGACTGCGGGCGGCAAATCGCGCTGCAGAGGATTTCCGTTCCAGGAAATCCAGGCGAGGCTGGGAAGCTGCACAAGCCACGGTGGAAGCGCATCAAAGCGGTTGGAGCTCAGCCGCACCAGCTCCAGAGACGACGCATCGGCCAGACTGCTCGGAAGAATGCGGAGCCGATTCCCCGCCAGCATCAACTTCTGTAAATGCGGTCGCTCGCCAAGAGCTTCGGGGAGCTGCTCAATGCGGTTTTCAGTGAGGATCAGCCAGCGCAATTTTGGCGGCAGAGCTTCTTCGGGAACTTCTCGTAGCCCGGACGCCCGGAAACCGATCTGGCTCAAGGAGCGGCAATCCCCAAGCGCCGAGGGAAGTCGCTCGAAGTTATTGCCTGAGCAAAATAATACGCGCAGCCGATGAAGGCGGCTCATGTCATTGGGGAGTTCAGTAAGCCGGCCACCGCTGAGGTCCAAGACCTCGAGCGTATCAGCCAAGCCAAAGATCTCCCGCGGGAATTCGGTCAGCCCCGGCAAACGAAGCTCGCGTATGCCGGCGAGGTCGCCGCGACGAAGACTTTGCAGGTCCGACTTTTGAAATTCTGACACGACTTCCTCTAGCGGCGATTTTCCCCCACGGCGCCGACCTTCCTACGGTCTCCCCGGCAGCGATGGAAGCGCGCCGGCGACGGCAACATTCGGGAGGACCTTCCGTCTGATTTTTCCCACTAGAGAAAATTAATCTCGGGTCAGCAAAGACGCCAATTTGTCAGCAGCCTGTGCGGGCCTGAAAGCCCCGCGGTCCGGGGGGCTTTGGACCGCGAGCCTTCAGGCTCGCATTGCAAGAACGCGCGTGCTAGACGGGCGCTCTCGAAATTCGCGACCCGCCGTCATTGCGAGCGGAGCGAAGCAATCCAGGGCCGTGATGGCCGCTCTGGAATGCTTCGTCGCTTCGCTCCTCGCAATGACGGGCGCTCGCTCCGCTGGATCATCGCCGCCCCATGTCCGAGGTCGTTACCCGCTTCGCCCCGTCGCCCACCGGCTTCCTGCATATCGGCAGCGCGCGCACGGCTTTGTTCAATTGGCTCTACGCGAGGCGCCATGGCGGGCGGATGCTGCTGCGCATCGAGGACACCGACCGCGAGCGCTCCACCGAGGCGGCGATCGAGGCCATTCTCGACGGCATGAAATGGCTCGGCCTCGATTGGGACGGCGACGCCATCTACCAGTTTTCGCGCGCCGCGCGCCACGCCGAGGTGGCGCATGAGCTGCTGGCGAAAGGCCTGGCCTATCGTTGCTATGCGACGCCGCAGGAGCTCGAGGAGATGCGCGAGAAGGCGCGCGCCGAAAAGCGCCCGCCGCGCTACGACGGCCGCTGGCGCGACCGCGATGCCGCCGAGGCGCCCGCCGGCGCGCCTTTCGTCGTGCGCATCAAGGCGCCCGAGGCGGGCGAGACAGTGATCGAGGACGCCGTGCAGGGCAGGGTGGTCTTCCCCAATAAGGACCTCGACGATTTCATCCTGCTGCGCTCCGACGGCACGCCGACCTATATGCTCGCCGTCGTCGTCGACGACCACGATATGGGCGTGACGCAAATCATCCGCGGCGACGACCATCTCACCAACGCGGCGCGGCAGAAGCACATCTATGAGGCGATGGGCTGGGAGACGCCGGCTTTCGCCCATATTCCGCTCATTCACGGGCCGGACGGCGCCAAGCTTTCCAAGCGCCATGGCGCGCTCGGCGTCGACGCCTATCGCGCCATGGGCTATGTGCCGGCGGCGCTGCGCAACTATCTCGTGCGTCTGGGCTGGAGTCAGGGCGACAAGGAGTTCTTCACGCAAGAGGAGATGATCGAGGCGTTCGATCTCTCCCAGGTGCATCGCTCGCCGGCGCGCTTCGACTTCGTGAAGCTCGAAAATATGAACGGGCATTATCTGCGCGATACGCCCGACGACGAGCTGTTCCAGATTTTGGTCGACACGCTGCCTTATCTCCAGGGCGGCGAGGCGGTGCTGGCGGCGCTCGACGATCATAAGCGCGCCCAGCTCCGCGCGGCGCTTCCGGGCCTGAAGGCGCGCGCCAAGACGCTCAACGAGCTTGTCGACGGCGCCGGCTTCCTCTTTGTCCAGCGTCCGCTGCCGATGGACGAGAAGGCGCAAAAGCTCCTTTCGCCGGAAGCGAAATCGCGCCTTGCCGCGCTGGGGCCGAAGCTTGCGGCGTTGACCGAATGGAGCGCCGCTGCGACGGAAGGCGTCGTGCGCGATCTTTCGGTCGAACTCGGCGTGAAGCTCGGCGACCTCGCGCAGCCCTTGCGCGCCGCGCTCACCGGCCGCGCGACCTCGCCCGGCATTTTCGACGTGCTCGACATTCTCGGGCGCGACGAGAGCCTCGCGCGCATCGCTGATCAGAGTGCGTGACGGCAGGGACTGACGGTATGGACCGCGCGCCTTCAGGCGCGCTCGAAATGCGGGCCTGAAGGCCCGCGGTCCTTTCCCAAGAGCTTCAAAGCTTGACAGTCTTCGCGGTAGCGGTAACCTTTTTGCGCTGCACAAGAGGTCGTCCCCGCCCTAGATGTGCAAAAAACCAAAGGCCTGCCGGCATCGCGACGTATTTATAAGAGAACGTCGCGGCGGCTGGGGCACGGCGCCGCTGCGCGTCCGGGCCGACTAACGAGGGTGCGCAATGGCCGACAACAAGGCTTCTTTCTCAGTGGGCGGCAAAACCATCGACCTTCCCGTCATGGAAGGCACGATGGGACCGTCCGTTATGGACATCCGCAGTCTCTACGCCGAGACGGAGATGTTCACCTTTGATCCCGGCTTCACCTCCACCGCCTCTTGCGAGTCGAAGATCACTTTCATCGACGGCGACGAGGGCGTGTTGCTCTATCGTGGTTATCCGATCGAGCAGCTCGCCGAGCACGGCGACTTTCTCGAGACTTGCTATCTGCTGCTCTATGGCGAATTGCCGACGGGCGCGCAAAAGGCCGATTTCGACTATCGCATCACGCGCCACACCATGGTGCATGAGCAGATGGCGCGCTTCTTCCAGGGCTTCCGCCGCGACGCGCATCCGATGGCGGTCATGGTGGCGTCCGTCGGCGCGCTTTCGGCCTTCTATCACGACTCGACCAATATCGCCGATCCGGTCGAGCGCATGGTCGCCTCGACGCGCATGATCGCCAAGATCCCGACGCTGGCGGCGATGGCCTATAAATATTCGATCGGCCAGCCCTTCGTTTATCCCAAGAACGACCTCGACTACACGTCGAACTTCCTGCGCATGTGCTTCGCCGTGCCTTGCGAGGAATATAAGGTCAATCCGGTCCTCTCCCGCGCGCTCGACCGCATCTTCATCCTGCACGCCGATCACGAGCAGAACGCCTCGACCTCGACGGTGCGTCTCTCCGGCTCCTCGGGCGCCAATCCCTTCGCCTGCATCGCGGCCGGCATCGCCTCGCTGTGGGGCCCGGCGCATGGCGGCGCCAATGAGGCCGTGCTGAAGATGCTCTCCGAGATCGGCACGCCGGACCGCATTCCGCAGTTCATCGCCCGCGCCAAGGACAAGAACGATCCCTTCCGCCTGATGGGCTTCGGCCACCGCGTCTATAAGAACTATGATCCGCGCGCGAAGATCATGCAGCGCACGACGCGCGAGGTTCTGAACGAGCTGGGCGTCAAGGACGCGCTCCTCGACGTCGCGCTGGAGCTCGAGCGCATTGCGCTGTCGGACGACTATTTCATCGAAAAGAAGCTCTATCCGAACATCGACTTCTATTCGGGCATCACGCTGAAGGCGATGAACTTCCCGGTCGCCATGTTCACCGTGCTCTTCGCCGTGGCGCGCACGGTCGGCTGGATCGCCCAGTGGAAGGAGATGATCGAGGATTCCGGCTCCAAGATCGGCCGCCCGCGCCAGCTCTACACGGGCGAGAAACGGCGCGATTATGTGCCGATGTCGAAGCGGTAAGAGCTTATGGACCGCGAGCCTTCAGGCTCGCTCTTGGCTATGCGAGCCTGAAGGCTCGCGGTCCGCTCTCCCAAATTGGCGGCTCTTGGATTAGATGAGGTTCCGTCTCGTCTCTTCCCGGAGCCGCCGTGCCTTCCTCGCAAATGTCCGATCTTTGGTTCGAGACCCGGGTCGCCGCCGAGAGCCTCGCCGATTTCGTCTCGGGCGCCCGTCTGCGGCTCGGCGTCACCGGCCTGTCACGCTCAGGCAAGACGGTCTTCATCACCTCTCTCGTGCATCATCTGACGCGCGCGCTGGCGGCCGGGCGCAAGGCGCATCTGCCGGTTTTTCGCGCGCTGGCGGAAGGCCGCATCGTTTCGGCCCATCTCGATCCGCAGCCGGATTTCAACGTGCCGCGCTTCGCCTATGAGGAGCATCTCGAGGCGCTGACGAGCGGCGATGAGCGCCATTGGCCGCAATCGACGCGCCGCATTTCCGAGCTGCGCGTCGCCATCGAATTCAAATCCAACGCCTGGTCGCTGCGTCATATCGGCCAGGAGACGGCGCATCTCGACATAGACATCGTCGATTACCCCGGAGAATGGCTGCTCGATCTGCCCTTGCTCGGCAAATCCTATGCGCAATGGTCGCATGAGACGCTGGAGGCGGCGAGCGCGGCCGCGCGCGCCCCGATCGCCGCCGAATGGCGCGGCGCAACCGTCGGCGTCGATCCCAAGGGGCGTTACGCGGAGCAGTCCGCCCAGAAGCTGGCGCGGCTCTTTACCGAATATCTGCGTCTCGCCAAGACCGAGCGCTTCGCGCTCTCGACCCTGCCGCCGGGGCGTTTTCTGATGCCCGGCGATCTCGAAGGCTCGCCCGCGCTCACCTTCGCGCCGCTGCCGGTGGAGGAGGGCGAGGAGCTGCCCTATCGCAGCCTCGGGCGGGAGATGGAGCGCCGCTACGAAGCCTATAAGACCCATGTCGTAAAGCCGTTCTTTCGCGACCATTTCGCCCGCCTCGACCGGCAGATCGTGCTGGTCGACGCGCTGGCGGCGCTGAACTCCGGCCCGGCGGCGGTGCGCGATCTTGAAAACGCGCTCACCGACGTGCTGAACGCTTTCCGCACCGGTCGTTCCAATTTGCTCTCGACCATCTTCCGCCCGAAGATCGACCGCATCCTGTTTGCGGCGACAAAGGCCGATCATTTGCACCATACGAGCCACGACCGGCTGGAGGCGATCCTGCGCCATCTGACGGGCCGCGCCATTGCCCGGGCGGAAGGGGTCGGCGCGGAGATCGACGTGATCGCCATGGCCGCGGTGCGGGCGACGCGCGAAGCCGTCGTGCGCCACGAAGGTGAGAAGCTGTCGGCGATCGTCGGGACGCCGATCGAGGGCGAGCGCATCGGCGACGATGTTTTCGATGGCGTCGCGGAAGGCGCGATCTTTCCCGGCGAATTGCCCGCCGATCCGAAAGCGGTGTTTCGCGGAGACGCTTTGGCGCTCGACGAGGAGGAAGCCGAGTTCCGCTTCCTGAAATTTCGTCCGCCGGTCGCCAAGGTCGCAAAAGACCGCGAGCCTTTGCCGCTTCCGCATATCAGGCTCGATCGCGCGATGGAGTTCCTGGTCGGCGACAAGCTGGTTTGAAGCTGCGGGAGTTTGCGCGGGGCCGTTTGATACCTCCTTTTGAACAGCTCGCGTCGAATCCAGAGCCACAAAAGCGCGGGTTGCTCTGGATTCCCGATCGCTCGCTACGCGAGCGTCGGGCATGACGCCGACCCAATCTAAGCGGACCCGATAAAAAACAACTCCGTCATTGCGAGCGGAGCGAAGCAATCCAGGGCAGCTACGTGGCTCTGGATTGCTTCGTCGCTACGCTCCTCGCAATGACGGGGCAGGCTTTGTAGATGCTTCCTACCCGCCTCCGGCGACGGCGACAAAGCTCGGAGCGTTGTTCCCGTGCGCCTCTCACCGTCATTGCGAGCGCAGCGAAGCAATCCACGGCAGCTACAGCGGCTCTGGATTGCTTCGTCGCTGCGCTCCTCGCAATGACGGTGGCGGTCTTTGTAGATGGTTCCTACCCGCCTCCGACAACGGCGACGAAACTCGGAGCGTTGTCCCGGGCGTCTCTCGTCATTGCGAGCGCAGCGAAGCAATCCAGGGCGTCATCGCGGCTCTGGATTGCTTCGCCGCTGCGCTCCTCGCAATGACGGGGCGGCCTACGTTTATATGCTTTTGCCCGACGCGCGTTCACCAACAAAAAACCGGCGGTCGCGTGACCGCCGGCTCGTGAAGCTTCTCGGCGCTTCGAGCGTCAGGCGCCGCCCGGCTCGCCGCTGAACTTCACCAGAATATCTTGGTCACGGACAATATACTGACACGCAAGGCGATATTTTGGCGCCACATCTTCCACTTCGGCCAAGCGGATTTCCTCGGCGGTGATTTTGCCGAGTGATTTGAGCTGGGCCTTTTCCTTCTCGGTCAGAAGCGAGCCCATGGTCTTTCCCGACAGCGTGACCACCTCGATCAGGCAGGAGCCGCATTCGCCGTCGCGACAATCATGCGGGACCGCAATCTTGTTCGCATCGGCGACGGAGAGGATCGTCGACGTATCGCCCGCGATCGCATAAACAGTGACATTCTTATGCAACAAGGGCGACTGGAAAGTGACATTGGGCATGGCGTTTCCTATCCGAACTTGAACAGCACGCCGAAACCGCCGCGCGGGTAGTTCCAGGTGATGTCGCCGGACGCTTCGCACAACACCCGACAGGTGCCGCATTCGAGACAGCCGTCCGGCGTGATTTCGACCTGTCCCGAACTGGTTTCAGAATAGCAGCCCGCCGGGCAGATGTGAGTCATCGCCAGGAGATTTTCAGAGGGTTTTTCGTGCGGACGAATGGCGATATGCGGCTTGCCTGCGTCCACGAGATAGCGATTTTGGTAGAGTTTTTCCTCAACTCGGGCGGCGAGGGACATAGGATTTCTCCTCTCGGAATGTTCTTTCCTCGATTACGCAAGAACAACGCCAACTCGATGCGTCAGCGCCAGGCGCGCGCAAGCTTCCAAGCGTCGCCAAAGAGACCCGACCATTTGCGTTCCTTTATAAAGGCGCCGATGGTGGCCTTCTCCTTGTCCAACTTCGGCGTGCCGTCGACGCGCAGGAAATTCTCCATGGCCTTCGAGACGAGCTGCGGATAAGCCAGGAAGTAATTTTGCGAATTGGCGTGCAGAAGCGCCGGCATATCCTTGTATTTCTTGAGGTCCTTCATAACGAAGCTGTCGTCGAGGAGCTTTTTGTAAAGCGCCAGATTCTGCTTCGTCATAGCGTCTTTGCGCGACTTGATCTGGAAGATCGCTTCGCCCGCAAGACGGCCCGATGTCAGCGCGAGATTGGAGCCTTCGCGGTGAATGGCGTTGTTGAGTTGCGCGGCGTCGCCACAAACCACCCAACCATCGCCGAAAAGCTCCGGAATTGTGTTGTACCCGCCCTCGGGGATCAGATGGGCGGCATATTCCTTCACTTCCGAGCCTTCGAGCAGCGGCTTGATCGAGGGGTGGTTCTTGAACGCCTCCAACAGGCCGTAGGGCGTATCTTTATTTTCAGCAAAGTCCGAAACCAGACAACCCATGCCGACCGAAATGCTCTCCTTGTTGGTATAGACGAAGCCCATGCCCGTCATGCCCTTGGAGATGACGCCGGCCGCCTCGACGACGACGCCTTCGTCGCCATGGAGATTGAAGCGCGCTTCGATCGTTTCGCGCGGCAGGAAGTGCATTTCCTTCACAGCCAGCGCGACATGCTCGGGCTTCGGCGACGGACGCAGGCCAGCGCGCGTGCCAAGTAGGCCATTGACGCCTTCGCACAGCACGACGACATCGGCGAAGATGGTCCCGCCGCGCCGATCCGTGCGCACGCCGATGACCTTGCCGTAAGCGTCGCTCACCAGCTCCATCACCGTCGTTTCGCAGATGACGATCGCGCCCTGCGCCTGCACTTCCTTGGAGAACCAGCGGTCGAACTGCGAACGAACAATCGTGTAGCGGTTCGGCTTGTCTTCGTTGAAGTCGTCGTTGCGATATTGGATGGCGGTGTGGGAGCGATCGCCCATCATCCAGAAACGCTGTTCGACGAGATGGCGCTCGAGCGGCGCCTCCTCGCGGAAGTTCGGGATGATCTTCTCGACCATATCGGCGTAGAGGATCGCGCCCTGAACATTCTTCGAGCCCGGATACTCGCCGCGCTCGAGCTGCAGTACCTTGAGGCCGCGGGACGCCATGGTGTGCGCCGCGGCGTTGCCGGCCATTCCGGCGCCGATCACGATCGCGTCGAATCTTTCTTCGATCATGGCAGTCTCCATTCACATGCAACCGGCGCCACGCCGGATAATTTCGAAGTGTTCATTAGCCCGCGAGCCGATCACGCTGATGGGGCGACAGTCTTGCGCGGAAGGCTTCGGTGAGCGCCGGCAGCAGGCGGATGGCGTCGGTCGCGATGCCGATATGCGCGAAGTCGAAGATCGGCGCATTCTTGTCGGTGTTGATCGCGACGATGCAATCCGCGCCTTCGACGCCGACGCGATGCTGAATCGCGCCCGAGATGCCGGCGGCGATATAGAGCTTCGGCCGGATCGTCTTGCCGGTCTGACCAATCTGGCGCTCGGCCGGGACCCAGCCTTTCTGCACGACCGGACGCGAGCAGCCATATTCGGCGCCGAGCACGGAGGCGAGGTTCTTCACGAGCTGGAAGTTCTCGGCGCTCTGCAGGCCCATGCCGCCGGCGACGACCACATCCGCGAAGGCGAGATTGCTCTTGTTGGAGTCGCGATCGGGAATGAAGCGCAGCAGCTTGGTGATGATCGAGTCTTCGTCGAGCTCGGGCGTGAAGGGCACGATGCGGCCGACGCGATCGGCGACGCGCTCCGGCATCGGCATCACGCGCGGACGCACGGTCGCCATCTGCGGGCGATAATTCAGCGTGTAGATCGTGCAGAGCAGCGAGCCGCCGAAGGTCGGGCGCGTCGCGGCGAGCGAGCCATCGGCGTCGACCGCCAACTCGGTGCAGTCGGCGGTGAGGCCGGTGAGCAGCGTCGTCGCTACCGAACCCGCAAGGTCGCGGCCGAGATTCGTCGCGCCCAGCAGCAGGATTTCCGGCTTATAGGCGTTGACGAGCTGAGTCACCGCCTTGGCGTAAGACTCGTTGCGATAGTCCGTCAGCACCGGATGCTCGACGAGATAGGCGACATCCGCGCCGTAGCGGAAGGCCTCGGCCGCCGCTTCCTTGGTGCCCTCTCCGGGGCCGCCGAGCACGACGGCGCCGAGCTCGACGCCGAGTTTGTCGGCAAGCTTGCGGCCTTCGCCGAGAAGCTCCCAGGAGACGGGGTGAACGTCACCGCGCTCCTGTTCAACGCAGACCCAAACATGCTTGTAACCGCGGAAATGCTCCGGCAGCTCTTTTTTTGCGCTAGCGCGAGTGGCGGGCGGCGGCGTGGGGGACATCGTCAGCTCCTGTTTCGAATTTTCGAGCGCGCTTCGCGCAAAAAACCGGTTTCCACTTTTTCGCCACGCGCTCTAGAGTCCGGAAGCGAGTTTGGTCATGTCGGCTTCGAGCGCCGGATGGCGCCCGAAGATGGAGGCGATCAGCGCCTCGGCGGAATCGCCCGCCGTCTTGCCGGGCTCGACAAAAGCGGCCTTCTCTGATCGCGGCGCCGGCGCGAAGACCTTCTTCACGATGGTCGGCGAGCCCTTGAGACCGCATTTCGTGAGATCCTCGATCTCCGCGTCCTTGGCGCTCCAGGTGACGATCTCGGCGCGGGCGGCGCGCAGCGCGTCGTTGAAGGCGCCGCGGCGCACTTCATTGGAGCCCTCGATCATGGTGATGAGGCAGGGCATGGCGGTCTTGAGAACCTGCACGCCGCCCTCGGCGCGGCGCTCGACGACGACTTCGCCCTTCTCGGGATCGCAGTCGACGAGCTTGGAGATGTAAGTGAGCTGCAAAAGGTTCAGGCGCTTGGCGATGCCAGGACCGACCTGCGCCGTATCGCCGTCGATCGTCTGCTTGCCGGTGAAGACGATGTCCTGCTTGCCGAAGGTCTGCTCGATCTTGCGGATCGCCTGCGCGAGCGCATAGGTGGTGGCCAGCGTGTCGGAGCCCGCAAAAAAGCGGTCGGTGAGCAGCACGGCGCGGTCGGCGCCGATCGCCAAAGCCTTGCGCAGCGACTCCGAGGCCATGGGCGGGCCCATGGTCAACACGGTGACTTCGCCGCCGAATTTGTCGCGCAGGCGCAGCGCCTCTTCCAGCGAGAAGAGATCATAAGGATTGATGATCGTCGGCACGCCCTGCCGCATGATCGTGTTGGTCACGGGATGAACGCGGATTTGCGCGCTATCCGGAACCTGCTTGATGCAGACGAGGATTTTCATTTTGTCTTTTCCTGGCTCAGCTGCGGGCGACGGTCAGCGTGGTCAAGGGAACGAAGGGCTTCGCCGGTTCTTCTTTCGGCTTCACGGCGTCCTTGTGGACCTTGAAGACGCGCTCGGCGATGGGCGAAGAGGCCGCGAAATCCTCATAGGCTTTGGTGAGCGTCTCTTTGCAGGCGGCGCGCGTTTCTTCGTCGGGGACGCCGTCGAAGTCGTTCTTGGAGAGATATTCCGCCATGCGGCGCAGAATATGGAGGCGCGCGACGCGCACCACGGCCGGGTCGTAATCGACGCCGAGCGCTTCGAAGAAATCCTCGGCGGAGTGAAGCTTCCGCAATTCGTCGAACACGCTCATGGCGTCGTCTCCTTTTCAATGGTCTTCGAAAGGGTTTCGTTCTTGCGCGCCTGCAGATGCGCGAGGCGCGTTTCGAGGAAGTCGAGCCGGTCGATCAGCACCGAAATGGCGTCGCCGACCGGATCGGGAATGAGATGATGTTCGAGGTCGATGCGACCGTCCGGCCCCGAGCGGCGCCGCTCCACTTTCACGATGCGGCCGGGAATGCCGACGACCGTCATCTCTGGCGGAATGTCCTCTATGACGACCGAATTGGCGCCGATGCGGGAGCGCGCGCCGACGGTGATCGGGCCGAGGATTTTAGCGCCGGCGCCGACGAGCACGCCGCTTTCGATCGTCGGATGACGCTTGCCCGGCGCCCATGACGTGCCGCCGAGGGTGACGCCGTGATAGAGCGTGACGTCGTCGCCGATGACCGCCGTCTCGCCAATCACCACGCCCGCGCCGTGATCGATGAAGAGACGCTCGCCGATCGTCGCGCCGGGATGGATGTCGATATTAGTGATCAGCCGCGCGAACCAGGAGAGGAATCGCGCCGGGAATTTGACGCCGCGGCGCCAAAGGCTGTTGGCGATGCGATAAAACAGGATCGCATGAACGCCCGGATAGAGCAGGGCAACTTCGAGCGAATTGCGCGCCGCGGGATCTCTGCTCAGAACGCAGGAGACGTCGCCGCGCAATTTGACGAAAAGCGTCGGTGTTGTGGCGGTTGTCAGCGGAGCTGAGGCGGCGAGACTCATGGCGCGCCTCCGCATGCGCTCTTGAAGAGATTCTTCAACTCACGCTTCGTCATTGGCGCCGCCTTCTCGTTCGCGCGCTGGCGGATTTGTGCGAGAAGCGCATTCGCCAGATCGCGGTCGATGTCGAAACCCAGTTCCGCGCCCTTGCTTTTCAGCGCCGCGACGCCCGAGTGCTTGGCCAGCACGACAGTGTTGCGCCGGCCGAGCAGCGCAGGGTCGATCCCCTGATAGGTGCGCGCGTCTTTCAAGAGCGCGGCGACATGAATGCCCGACTCATGGGTAAAGACGTCGGCGCCGACGATCGCCTTCGAGCGGCCGATGCGCCGGCGCGCGGCGCGGGCAACGAGCTTCGCCAGCCCAGGGAGCTGATCGGCGGCGATATTGGTGCGGCCCCGCGCGACATGGCCGAGCGCGACAGCGATCTCTTCCAGAGCGGCGTTGCCGGCGCGTTCGCCAAGACCGAGCACGGTGACCGAGGCATGCGTGGCGCCGGCGCGGATGGCCGCGAGCGTATTGGCGGTCGCAAGGCCAACGTCGTCATGGCCGTGGAATTCGATCGGCAAATCGGTCTCCGCCCGGACATTGGAAATCGCCTCGAAGGCGGAGAACGGGTCAAGCAGGCCGAGCGTGTCGGCGAAGCGATAGCGCCAGGCGCCGGCTTGCTGTGCGGCGCGGAGAATGACGCCGATGTCGCGCGGATCGGCGCGGGACGAATCCTCGCCGCCGAGCGCCACAGTGAGACCCCGCTCACAAGCGTAAGAAACGACCGCGCGCACACGTTCGGCCACGGTTGCGACATCGACGCCGAGCTTGACGCCGATCTGCAGCCGCGACATGGGCGCGGAGATATTCACATGCGAGACGCCGGCCGACAAAGCCGCATCGACGTCACTCTTATTCAACCGGCACCAGGCCATCACGCGGCAGCGAAGACCTTCGGCCACAACGCCGCCGATGGCGTCGATTTCGTCGCGTCCCATGGCCGGCGTGCCGGCTTCGATTTCATCCACCCCCGCGGCTGCGAGCGCTTTCGCAATCGCAACCTTGTCGCGCGCCGTGAAGGCGACGCGCGGCGCCTGCTCGCCGTCGCGGAGCGTCGTGTCATTGATAAAAATGCGGGGGTGGTCGACGTTCACGGCTTCAACTCACGCATAGACGGGTTTGAAATCTTTGGGGTCCTTGTTCGCGCCGTCCCAGAAGGGCGAGAGCTCGCGCAGCTTTTCGAGGATCTTCGGCAGCGCCTCGATCACCTGATCGACATCCTCCGGCACATTGTCGCGCGAGAGCGAGAAGCGGATGGAGCCATGCGCCGCCGTGAACGGCACATTCATCGCCTTCATCACATGCGAAGGCTCCAGCGAACCCGAGGTGCAAGCCGAGCCCGACGAGGCGGCGATGCCCTGGCGGGTCAGATGCAGCAGGATCGCTTCGCCTTCAACATATTCGAAGGCGATATTGCTCGTGTTCGGCAGGCGTTCGCGCGGGTCGCCATTGACGAAGCAATTGGGAATGCGCTGCAGGATCGCCTTTTCGAGACGGTCGCGCAGCTCCTTCACGCGCGTCTGCTCGTCGACCATATGTTCAATGGCCAGTTCCGCCGCCTTGCCGAGGCCGATGATGCCGGGCGCATTCTCCGTGCCCGCGCGGCGCCCGCGCTCCTGATGGCCGCCGCGCAGCAGCGGTTTGAAGCGCGTGCCCCGCTTGACATAGAGCGCGCCAATGCCCTTGGGCGCGTGCAGCTTGTGGCCGGAAAGCGACAGCATGTCGATGGCGCTGCCTTTGAGGACGATCGGCACTTTGCCGACGGCCTGCACAGCGTCGGTATGAAACAGCGCGCCATGCTCCTTGGCCAGCTCCGCGAGCCCCTCCACCGGGAAGAGCGTTCCGGTCTCATTGTTCGCCCACATCAGCGTGACGAGAGCGACCTTGTCGGAAAGCGCGTTGCGATAGGCTTCGATGTCGAGCCGCCCGAGCGAGTCAACGCCGATATAATGAACCTTGGCGCGGCCGATCTTTTCCAGATGCTGGCAGAGCGCGAGAACGGCCGGGTGCTCCACCGCGCTGGTGACGATCTCGTCACGGCCGGGCATGGCCTCCAGCGCCGACAAAATGGCGGTATTGTCGGCTTCCGTGCCGCTCGCCGTATAGATGATCTCGTGATCATGCTCCGCGCCGAGCAATTGCTGCAATTGCTGGCGCGCCTTCTTCACAGACACGCCGACGCTCGCGCCGAAAGAGTGGATCGACGACGGATTGCCGAACTGCTCCGTGAAGAAGGGGAGCATGGCGTCGACGACCACCGGATCGACCCGCGTCGTCGCATTATTGTCGAGATAGACTGGACGCATGGTCTTCCCCCTCAATGAGTGTTGTTCTTCACGGGAATGATGCGGATCGGCATGCCGAGCTTGGCGATCAGGCGTTCCTGAATGCCGGAGATGGTGACGCTCGCCATCTGGCAGCCCATGCAGGCGCCCTTGAGATTGACCATCACATTATTGCCGTCGACGTCGATCAGCTCGCAGTCGCCGCCGTCCTTTTTGAGATACGGCCGAAGCTCCTCGATCGCCTCTTCGATCAGCCGGATCTTCTTGAGGTTGGTCATGCCGGCGGAAGGCGGCGGCAGGGGAGAAGAGGGCGCGATCGGAGACGTCGCTTGAGCGGCGACTTCCCGCACGGGGGCCTTTTCTGCTTCCTTTTTCGCCTTCGCTTTAGCCTTGAGTTCGGCGGCGTCGGAGCCGCCGATGCGATAGGCCGCATGTTCGGCAAGAAGACCCTCCGCGACGAGTTCGCCATTCACCTTGGCGAGAAGCTCTTCGAGCTTGTCGAAGCAGGTGAGGCAGCCGCCGCCGGCCTTGGTGTAATCCGTGACCTGCTCGATCGAGGTCAGCTTGTTCATGCGGATGGCGCGTTCGATGACGCCTTCGTCGACGCCGAAGCATTTGCAGACGAGGGCGCCTTCCTCATGGTCGTCGTGCCATTCCTCGCCGCGGAAATTGGCGATGGCCGCCTGCAGCGCCTCATAGCCCATCACCGAGCAATGCATCTTTTCCGGCGGCAGGCCGCCCAAAAAATCCGCAATGTCCTGGTTGGTGATGGAGACGGCCTCTTCCAGAGTCTTGCCGATGACGAGCTCGGTAAGCGCAGAGGAGGAGGCGATGGCGGAACCACATCCGAAGGTCTGGAACTTCGCGTCCTGAATGATTTCCGTTTCCGGGTCCACTTTCAGCATCAGCTTCAGCGCGTCGCCGCAAGAGATTGCGCCGACTTCGCCGACAGCATTGGCCTCGCCCAGAACGCCGGCGTTCTTCGGATTGAAGAAGTAATCCTTGACCTTGTCAGAATAATCCCACATCGCCAGCCTCCTGGGCGCTTCCCGCGTCGCGTCTGAACCGTCGAGATGTCGTGGGTTCAGCCGAACGACTTGCCGCAGGAGCAGCTCGATTTGGCTTGCGGATTGTCGAAGGTGAAACCAGAGCCTTCGAGGCCGATGACGAAGTCGATCTTGGTGCCGTCGAGATAGACGAGCGAACCTTCCTCGACATAGACCTTCACGCCGTCATTCTCGAAGATATGGTCGTTGGGGTCCGCTTCATTGACGAGACCCATTGAGTATTTCAGGCCCGCACAGCCGCCGGCCTCCACCATGATACGCAGGCCTTCAACTTCCTGGCCGGCGCCGGCAATAGCCGACCTTACCGCCGTCACCGCGCTATCCGTCAGCTCGATCATCGCGACAGCTCCCTCGTTAAGATTGTCTGACAAGGGAAAAGCAACCGATGTGCCAGCGCGGAATCTTATGGAAATCCAAAGGGTCTTTATGACCTTGCTTGTCTGTAATGCAGACATTGTCAGAGAACTGACAAAGCTGTTTCAGGCGCTCGGCGGAATGCGTCGGGGGAGGATCAGCGCTGTGACAGACGCGCGAGCACGCTCGCGCCATCTTCCGCGCCGAAACAATTGTCGAAATCGCCGCATTCGCGGCAGGTTGGCGCCGCGCAGAGCGAAAAGCCCTCGAGCTCACAAAGCTTGCGGTAGAAAAATTTCTTCCATTTCATATTGTCGACATTGGCCGCCGCAAGCGCCGGAAACCACTGCGCCATCAGCTTGGTGAGCTCGCTGCGCTCGATCAGGCCGAGATCTTGCCAAAGGTGGCGCGGCGACATGGCGCGACGCGCGACGATCGAGATCATCCAGGCGCAGAGCGGCGTGGTGTCCGATTTGAAGCGGGCGAGCAGCTCGTGAAGCTGTGTCTCTTCCTCGTCGAGATCGAGTTTTTCCGGTTCGGCTTGAAGGTCGAAAAATTGCCGCGCGCCCGGAGCCCATTGCGTTGTCAAAGCTTCGAGGCTGGCGCGGTCGAGCCCGAGACCGGAAGAGAGCGTATCTCCACGTTCCAGCGCCTCGGAAAGGCCGATGGTCAGCGCGCAGCCGAGGACATGCGCGGTAAAAGGATCGGCTGCGGCAAGATTGGTGGCGTCTGCGCGGATGGCGCAGTAAATCTGCTCGGCCGTTGGTAAAGGGCGCGCGCCCGCCATTTGTCGATGGGGGGGCGCGAGCATATTCATCGGTCAGGCCGCGATCTCTTCCGCGGGCAAATGGGTCTGGCAGTTTTTCGGACAGACCCTCGAGCAGGCGTTGCAGCCGATGCAGGCGCCGGCGTGCTCCACCTTCATGATCTTGCGGTTGAGATCGCCGTCGAAATCATCGTCGTCGTCCTCGGTGACAATGCCGAGGATTTCACCCTCGTCATTGACGCCGTAAAGCGCCATCACGCTTTGCGGGCAGACCTTGAAGCAACGTCCGCAGCCGATGCAGGTCTCGGCGTTGATGTCGGTGAGATAGAGCGGCGTATAAGGCGAGCCGTCTCGCGTCTTGAACTCGCTCATTTAGGCAGCCTCGAGTTCCTTGAGTTTTTTGCGCGCCGCCTCCAACGCCGCATAGGCGTCATGAGTCTCCTGCGCAATCGACATGATGGTAGTCCAATTGACCGGCAGCTCCTCCGAGAGGTCGTGCAGGTTCATTTTCATGTTCATCGCTTTGGCCGAGAGCTTTTTGATCTCCGCCTTCAATTCATCGACGCTGCTCATTCTCCGCGCCTCCGATCAGAACTTGGCCACTTCGGGGAATTTCTCGATCATCTCGACGCCGGCGTCGACGAACTTCTCGCCTTCCGACGCAAGCTTCTCGAACGACTCGAAGCCGAAACGATGCACGTCGCGCAACTGCTTGTTCACGACGATGAGACGGCCGGTGGTCAGGATCATGCGGCCGAAGCCCTCATGGCTCATCTTCATCATCGGCTGCACCATGCAGCCCGTGCGGCGCTCGATGGCGAGGCCGACAGCGTTGTAAAACAGCTCGAGACGCCAGAGCATCTCAGGGTCCGGATCGCCGATGATCGGGATTTCCTTGCGCTGCTCCTTGGTGACGATATAGGGATCGAGGAGGCTGAGGTCGGTCTTCTTCTCCCAGGTTCCATGCGTGTCCTGCGCGCGCCAGACCTTGATCAGCTCCTTGAGGAAGATGCTGTCCTCGGGCTTCGATGCGGCTTCTACGGCGGCGGCTTCAGACATTTTCGGTCTCCTCCTCGAAATCGAAGTTGCGGTCGCCGCTCTTCGACAAAACCTTACGCAGCCATGGGGGCGGATTTCCGCGCAGCACGACCTGGAGCTTCTCGATCAGATCGGTGATCTTTTCGGGCTCTTTGACCTTCATCGGGTGAATGTTCGATGCAACGACGCGCGCGGCGCCCGAGCCGCCGATCGCGGCCACATAGAGGATCGCGCAATCCTTGATCGCTTCGAGCTTCGGCTGCAGCTTATCCTCGTTGCCGTCTTCCTGAAGGTCGCCGGAAAAAGCGACGGCCTCGACGAAAGTGTAGGAGTCGGGCGAGAGATCGTAGATCGCGATGTTCTTGGCCCAGCCGAAATGGGCGTCGACCCTTTCGAGGTCTTGGGTGGCGAATGCGACTTTCATGACGCCTCCTATGTCGTCAGTGAGCGCTGATCGGCGCGATGTCATTCTCCGACGCAAGCGTCGTGCCGTCGTGTTCCGCGCTTTCCCCGCGCCACGTCTCGGTGGTGGGCTCCGGAACCTGGTCGATGAACAAATTGCCGAGCTTGAAGATGAGATCGCGCGTGCCGCGGTATCCGACAGACAGCTCATGCGCCGCGCCGATGCGATCGAACATCGGCAGGCCCATGCGATAGAGCGGCACGCCGCTGCGTTCGGAGGCTTGGCGCCCGTGGGAATGGGTGATCATCAGATCGCAGCCGGCAAGGCGGTTCTCCAAATCCTCGAGGTCGCCGATCAGCACCTCTTCGGTCATGATCTTTTCGAGCACCGGCGAGTGTGTCGTGGTCACGGCCGCCGTCACTTCCGCGCCCATTTCCGTCAGCCATTGGCTGATCGCGAACAAAAGATCGGGCTCGGCGCCGATGGCGATGCGCTTTCCGCCGAAGTGAAAGTGCCCGTCCAGCATGGCGTCGACAAGCTGACCCCTTTGGCGCCTGAATTTGATCGGAACCGGACGACCGCTGATCCGTGACAGCAGGCCGATGAGTTCGTCATTGGGCGCGAGGCCAGTGAGCCGCTCGAACAGCTCGTAGCGCACGCCGGCGCGCTTTTGCAGCAATTCCGCAGCGGCGCGCATCTGCTCGCCGACGGCGATCGTCCAGGCCGCGCTGCCCATGGCGGCGATGTCTTCCTTGGTGACGCCGCCCAGCGTCGTCGGCGTGAAGTCGTCGGGAATATGCCCGTCGAGCGAGCCGGAGAGATCCGGCAGGAAGGTCGGCTCCAATCCAAAGGCTTCGATGATGTCGCGCAGCTCGTCGATGTCGCCGGGCGTGAGATGGCAGCCGGCAAGCACATTCACGCGCTGCGGCGCACGCCGCGAGGGGATTTCGTCGGGCACAAAGGTTTCGATCAGCTTGGTGACGGTCTTGCCGAACCCGTCCTGGAACGCATCCTTGAAATCGGGGGTCGAGACATAGACCATGCCGATGTCGTCGAGTTCCGGGTGGCGCTTGCGCACCAACTGCAGATAGCCGTCGACATCGTCGCCCTTGGTTTCCGTCACGCCGGTCGAGCAAATGCCGATGACCTGCGGCTTGGCGCGTTTCACGATGTTGAGGATCGCCTGCTCGATGTTTTCGAGGCCGCCCAAAACCGTCGCGACTTCATTCATCGCCGTGGTTTGCAGCGGGATGGCTTCCTTGAAGTGCCGAACGAAGAGCACGAGACCGAAGGAGGTGCAGCCCTGCGAGCCATGCAGCACCGGCATGCAGCCTGAGACGCCCATGAAGGCGAGGGCGCCGCCGATCGGCTGGCTCATTTTCAGCGGATTTACCGCGCAGGATTTCTTGGAGACGGTGACGCGCGCCATATCGAGCCTCAAGCCGCTTGCGGCGCGGCGACCGCGCTCGCGTTGGACGCCGCCTCGAGCAAGGCGGCGATGCGTTCCTGACAACCACCGCAGCCCGTGCCTGCGGCCGTCGCTTTTCCGACAGCGGCGACGTCATTGGCGCCGTCGCGGATCGCGTCTTCGATCGCGCCAACCGAGATGAGATTGCAGGAGCAAACCTGCTTGTCGCGCCGCGCCGCTTCGGCAGCTACCGGATCGGCGGCAAGGGCGGCTGCCTCAGCAGCGATCGCTTCGTCGGCGCGCTGTTCCCAGCTCTTTTCTTCCCAAGGCGCCGGACGACGCACCTGCTCCCACACCGGGTTGTAAAGCGCCTTGTCGATCTCATGGACGAGCTCGACCATGCCCTCGTAACCGGCATAGGCGTGATGGCGCTCCTGGTTGATGTCCAGCCAGGGCATTTTCGCCTTCAGCGCAATGAACTGTGAGCGGCCGCCGGAGAGCATGATTTCGGCGCGCGCTTCGCGAAGCATTTTGTACATCTCGCGCGGAGTCATGTCGTCGATCATATGGGCGTCCTGGCCCATCAGCTCCTTGATGCGCTCCTTGTCTTCCTTCGTCGATTTCTTGACGCTTGTGCCGACGAGTTCGAGACCGGCCTCCTGCAACGCCGCGACAACCGACCAGCTTTTCACGCCGCCGGTGATGAGCAGCACGCGCTTGCCCTCAAGGCGTTTGCGATAAGGCGCGATGCGCGCCCAGGCCTTCGCCTCTTCTCGGGCGATGACCGCTTCCGTGCGATCCATCAGCTCCGCGGGCGCGCCGCGCTCAATCAGCAGCCGCGCGATCTCGCGCAAGCTGTCGCTCATATCGCCGATGCCGTAGAAGGAGCCCTCGAAGAAGGGGATGTCGTAGCGCTCCTCCATCTTGCGCGCGACATTGATCATCGCCTTGGAGCAGACCATCATCGCCGCGCGGGCGCGGTGCGACGAAGCGACCTCATGATATTTCGCGTCGCCCGAGATGCAGGCGAGAATTCGGATGCCCAGCTCGTCGAGCAGCGGCTTCACCTGCCACAATTCGCCGGCGAGATTATATTCGCCGATGATGTTGATGTCGTAGGGGGTGGTGTATTCGGGCTCTTGCGTGCCGATCACATGGTCGAGGATTGCCTCGCCCGCGAGCTTATTGCCCAAATTTTTCGGGCCGACGAAACCGGGCGAGATCACCGGGATCACCGGCTTGTTGAACTTCGCCGCAGCCGCCTTGCACACCGCTTCGATGTCGTCGCCGGTCATCGCCGGCACGCAGGTCTGATAGACGAAGACCGCCGGAGGATCATATTTGTCGATGATTTCCTTGATCGACCGATAGAGCCGTTTCTCGCCGCCGAACACGACATCGTTCTCGGCGATGTCGGTCGTGAAGCCGGTGCGATAGAGCGAGGAGCCGGACGTCTTGGCCCCGCGATTGTCCCAGCTATTGCCTTCGCAGGCGATCGGGCCATGCACGAGATGGGCGACGTCGGTAATGGGTTGCAGGGCGATCTTCGCGCCATCGAAGGCGCAACCGCCGGCGGCGGCTCCGGGCGCGAGCTGCTTGGTGCAGCCCTTTTTGCGTTCTTTTTCGGATTTGCCTTGGTTTTTATCGCAGCCCGGCTCGTTGAAGACGTCCTGGATTTTTTCCGACAGACTCGCCATTCAAATGCCTCCTGCTGACTGCGTCGCGCGTTCGTCGCGCCTTGATGCCGTTCCGCTCGAGCGCTTCAGGGTGGGTTGCTCATCCCCGAGGCGCTGAATGATCGTTCGGGAATCCAGAGCCAAAATCGCGCCAGCTTTGCTCTGGATGCCGGATCGCTCGTTCCGAGCGCGGGAGTGACAGCAAACTAACTGAACTTACGCTTAGAGAAGCATTCGCCGGGCCAATTGGCCCGGCGAAATTGTCTTGCTTAGCGAATGATGTCGAAGGAGTAGTCCGACTTCGCCACGACATTGGTGTTGCGGTCGATGTCCTCGAAGATCGCGTCGAGGATCCACACCAGGACGTTCATCGAGCCCTGATAGCCCCACACCGGATAACGGTGCTTGTGGTGGCGATCGAAGATCGGGAAGCCGATGCGGATGAGCGGCGTGCCCGTATCGCGGTCGAGATACTTGCCGTAAGTGTTGCCGATGAGGAAGTCGACCGGCTCCGTGAAGAGCAGCGAGCGCATGTGCCACAGATCCTTGTTCGGATACACGTGGCAGTTCTTGCCGAAGGGCGACGAGTCGAACAGCGCCTGCACCTTCTCCGCCCAGGCCTTGCCGCCATTGGTGGCGAGGACGTGAACCGGCTCGCCGCCGAGCTCCAGCAGGAAGGCCGCGAGGCCGTAGCACAGGTCCGGATCGCCGTAGATCGCAAACTTCTTGCCGTGGATGTGGGCGGAAGAGTCGGCGATGGCGTCGACGAGACGGCCACGCTCCTTGGTCAGCTCCGCGGAGATCGGCTTGCCCGTGATGCGGGAGATCTCCATGAGGAACTTGTCGGTCGCGGCGACGCCGACCGGATGGTTCAGAGCGACGACTTCCTGGCCCTTGGTGGCGATATAGGGCAGGGTCTTTTCGGTGCAGAACTCCTGCATCGAGATGGTCGCCTTGGCGTGCAGCGCGTTGGCGACGTCCTCGAGCTTGGTGCCGCCGTCATACATGCGGAATTCGCCGTCGGTCGGCGTGTCCCACACGTCGCTGTTGTCGCCGAGCAGCGTATATTCGACGCCCATGGACTCGAAGATGCGCTTCACTTCGCGCATATTGCCGACCGTGTAGCCGTCGAAGCCGCCGAGGAAGTTGATGCTGTTGTTCGGCTTGCGCTCCAGAGCCGGGGCCGTGCCAGCCTTGCCGTCCCAGAAATGCTCCAGCACGCCCTTGATGACATTGTCGTAGCCGGTGATGTGGCTGCCGACGAAAGCCGGGGTATGCGCGAAGGGGACGTCGAACTCCTGCGGAACCGAGCCCTTTTCCTTCGAGGTCTTGATGAAGGCGTTGAGGTCGTCGCCGATGACTTCCGCCATGCAGGTGGTGGAGACGGAGATCATCTTCGGCTTATACATATTGTAGGCGTTCGCCAGGCCGTCGATCATATTGTTGAGGCCGCCGAACACCGCCGCGTCTTCCGTCATGGAGGAGGAGACGCAGGAGGTCGGCTCCTTGAAGTGACGCGAGAAGTGCGAACGATAGTAAGCGACGCAGCCCTGCGAGCCATGGACGAAGGGCAGGGTGCTTTCGAAGCCGACGGCCGCGAAGACGGCGC
Source organism: Methylocystis sp. Sn-Cys (assembly GCF_016745395.1). GTDB lineage: Bacteria > Pseudomonadota > Alphaproteobacteria > Rhizobiales > Beijerinckiaceae > Methylocystis > Methylocystis iwaonis. Next base: position 16,114 of record NZ_JAERVJ010000007.1, on the reverse strand, counting down.
CGAGCGGCTGGCAGGCCTTGGCCGGATTGACGGTCAGCGCTTCGCGGGCGAAGTTCTTTTCCTTATATTCTTCGGTCTTGGTCCACTCGCGAACGCGCTCGAGCTCGGCGTCCGCCACGGGGTTTTCGAAGTTCTTCTTCTTGTTCTCGAACATCTCCTTGTATTCCGGCTGGCGGAACAAATTAAAGTGGTCGAGAACGTTGTCAGCATTCTGTGGCATTCGGAGTTCCTCTCGTTTCCGCTAGCCGGTCTCGCCCCCAGGGGAGAGGCGAGACCTTTTTGTTACGGAGATCAGGCGGCCCAGGGAGCCTTGGCCATCTTCCAGACCGGCGAGTTGATCGCCATGTCCATGTCGCGCGCGAAGATCGCGAAGCCGTCGTAGCCGTGGTAGGGGCCCGAGTAGTCCCAGCTATGCATCTGACGGAAGGGCACGCCCATCTTCTGGAAGACGTACTTCTCCTTGATGCCCGAGCCGACGAGATCCGGCTGGATCTTCTCGACGAACTTCTCGAACTCGAAGCCCGTGACGTCGTCGTAGATCAGCGTGCCGTCCTTCACATAGTGGGACGTGCGCTGATAGTCGTCGTTGTGGCCGAACTCATAGCCCGTGCCCACGACTTCCATGCCGAGGTCTTCGTAAGCGCCGATGACGTGGCGCGGACGCAGGCCGCCGACGAACAGCATGACCTTCTTGCCTTCGAGGCGCGGACGATACTTCGCGATGACGGCGTCCATCAGCGGACGATATTTCGCGATGACGCGCTCGGCGCCTTCCTTGATCTTGTCGTCGAAGTGCGACGCGATCTTGCGCAGCGACTCTTCGATCTTGGAGGGGCCAAAGAAGTTGTACTCGCACCACGGAATACCGTATTTCTCTTCCATGTGGCGGGAGATGTAGTTCATCGAACGGTAGCAGTGCAGAACATTCAGCTTCGCCTTCGGCGTCGCTTCGAGCTCCGCGATGGTGCCGTCGCCGGACCACTGCGCAACGACGCGCAGGCCCATTTCTTCGAGCAGAATGCGCGAAGACCAGGCGTCGCCGCCGATGTTGTAGTCGCCGATGATCGCGACGTCATAAGGCGTAGCCTCGAAGCGGGCGGGCTTGCCGTCCATCTTGTCGAACACCCAATCGCGAACCGCGTCGTTGGCGATATGGTGGCCGAGCGACTGCGACACGCCGCGGAAACCTTCGCAGCGGACCGGGACGATCGTCTTGCCTTCATATTCCTTCGACTTGGCCTTGGAGACGGCTTCGATATCGTCGCCGATGAGGCCGATCGGGCATTCGGACTGAACGGTGATGCCCTTGTTCAGCGGGAAGAGGACCTGAATTTCGTCCATGATCTGGGCGAGCTTCTTGTCGCCGCCGAACACGATGTCCTTCTCCTGGAAGTCGGAGGTGAACTGCATCGTGCCGAAAGTGTCGATGCCGGTCGTGCCGATGTAATAATTGCGGCGCGACGCCCAGGAATATTGGCCGCAGCCGACCGGGCCGTGCGAAATGTGGATCATGTCCTTGATCGGACCCCACACAACGCCCTTCGAACCGGCGTAGGCGCAGCCACGAATGGTCATGACGCCCGGAATGGATTTGATGTTCGACTTGACGCCGCAATCCGGCTTACCGTCTTCGAACGTGCCGAGGTGCTTGGCGCGACGCTTGGCGGTCTTTTCCGGATAAACCTTCAGGACTTCCTGAATGAGTTCCTTATTGCGGGCCTTGATGTCTTCGATGGATTCAGCTTGCGCCACACTCATGACGGAGGCCTTTCTAGAGGATGGTAGGCCCGGCTCTCGAAAGAGCCGGGCAGTTGGCGAAATTTAGGCGACCGACAGTTCCGCGGCGGTCTTGCCGACCTGGGACTCGTCGACGGCCTTCATGATGCCGTGCTCCATGAGCAGATCCTCGAGCTCGTCCATGGTGATGGGCGTCGGGATCGTGCCGTTGCCCGCATTGCCGTCCACGCGCTGGGCGAGGTTGCGGTAATGGGCGGCCTGCTGGGACTCGGGCGCATACTCGATGACCGTCATGCGGCGCAGCTCGGCGTGCTGAACGATATTGTCGCGCGGCACGAAGTAGATGAGCTTGGAGCCGAGCTTCTTGGCGAGGGACTCGGCAAGCTCGAGCTCCTTGTCCGTCTGACGCTCGTTGCAGACCAGCCCGCCCAGGCGCACGCCGCCGGAGTTGGCGTACTTCAGAATGCCCTTGGAGATGTTGTTGGCCGCATACATGGCCATCATCTCGCCGGACATGACGATGTAAATTTCCTGCGCCTTGTTCTCACGGATCGGCATCGCGAAGCCGCCGCACACGACGTCGCCGAGCACGTCATAGGAGACGTAGTCGACGCCTTCGTAAGCGCCGTTCTCTTCGAGGAAGTTGATCGAGGTGATAACGCCGCGACCCGCGCAGCCAACGCCCGGCTCCGGACCGCCGGACTCGACGCAGCGGATGTCCTGGTAGCCGACCTTCATCACGTCTTCGAGCTCGAGGTCCTCGACCGAACCGGCCTCAGCGGCGAGCGACAGGATGGTGTCCTGCGCCTTGGCGTGAAGGATCAGACGGGTCGAGTCGGCCTTGGGGTCGCAGCCAACGATGAGGATCTTCTTGCCCATCTCGGCGAGCGCCGCGAGGGTGTTCTGAGAGGTGGTCGACTTACCGATGCCACCCTTTCCGTAGAAAGCGATCTGTCGAAGCGACATTGCATTCTCCTTGTTTGGACCTAACATCATGATCGGCGCGCGCCACACGCATGCCGAAGTTCACTCACTCTGCGACGAGGCGCGGGCGACCGGCGTTTCCCAATTGACTATTTGAACCGGCAGCCAAAAGCCTTGCGTGGGGTATTGCGCAAAGGGCGTGCCAGCTCGGTAACAAATGCTTAAGATATTGGATTTGCTTGAGTTAGGGTCGGCTCGGGAGGCGCTCGGGCACGTGTGTCAAAGCCGACAGTGATGTTCGCAAGCGAACTGACAAACGCCAAAGCTCAGCTTCCCACAAGCGCCTCGGCATGTCGCTTGCTTGAAAAACGGGCAATCGCAACGTGAACGAGGTAAGGGAAATGCAGATCGGCGTGGAAATGTCGAAGGCGCTGGAGAACAAGCGGGTGTTCATTGTCGACGACAATGAGATCTTTCGCGCGGCGCTTCAGTTCATGTTGCACGACGAATTCGAGGCGCATGAAGTGGCGAGCACGGCGATCGCTTTCGAAAAGGGTAAGACGCAGCCGCCGGATCTCATTCTTCTCGCGGAAACTCTGCCGCAGGCAGAGGGATTGGCGCTTCTGGGCAAATTTCGGCAGGAGCAGCCTCAGGCGAAAATTCTGATCGTGGTCGAGCCGAATAACAATGCCTTCGGCAAGGAATGCGTTGCGGCCGGCGCTCATGGCTTTATCGCCAAGCCTCTGAAGGTGGAATTCGTTCGTCAGAAGGTGGACGCGATGCTTGGCCGCGGCACGGGCGGCGTGACAATTCCGCTGACCGTGCTCAATGTGCGCTGAGCGACGAGGAGGCGACAATGGAAACGGCGGTTGAGGAGGCCAAAGCGGACAATGCCAGCGCAGAAGCGGCCATTCGCGCCTGCGTCACGCGCTTCTACGAGAAAGGCGGCGCCGATCCCTTGCTTGGTCCCGTCTTCGAAAAGACGATCGCCGAGCTGGAGCCGCATCTGGAGATCGTTTCGAATTTCTGGTCGCATGCGCTTCTGGGAACGACGCGCTATCAGGGCACGCCCTTCGGCGTTCATGTGAAGCTGCCGATCGAAGTCGAACATTTTCCCCGCTGGTTGTCGCTTTTCACCGAGGCTGCGAAAGAGACGATGCCCGAGGAGCTGGCCTCGGCCGCAATCGCTCGGGCGGAACATATGACGCAATGTTTCCAGTCGGGGTTGTTTCCATTCAAGGACGCGGAGGGGAACCCGTCGAAGGAACCGGTGTAAGCAACTCCGTCATTGCGAGCGGAGCGAAGCAATCCAGGGCAGCTACGGCGGCCCTGGATTGCTTCGTCGCTTCGCTCCTCGCAATGACGGCTCTGAGTTTGTCCGCGCCGTGCCGGGTTGAGGTCCAGCGCTACCTCGTCATTGCGAGCGAAGCGAAGCAATCCAGAGCAGCTACGACGGCCCTGGATTGCTTCGTCGCTTCGCTCCTCGCAATGACGGCTCTGAGTTTGTCCGCGCCCTGCCGGGTTCGGGCCCAACGCTAACCTCGTCATTGCGAGCGGAGCGAAGCAATCCAGGCAGCTACGACGACCCTGGATCGCTTCGTCGCTCCACTCCTCGCAATGACGGCTCTACGACAATGAAAAAAGCCGCCGGTTTTGCCGGCGGCTTCTTTTCTTATGCGATGCTCGATCTCAAAGCTGCGGCACGATAATCAACCGCTCGACCGGCTTGCCCTCGGTGAAATGCGATTGGAAGATTTCGTCGATGTCGGCTTCCGTGCGCGGCGTATACCAAACGCCCTCCGGGTAAACGACCATCAGCGGGCCCGCGCGGCAAAAGCCGAGGCAACCGGTCGCCGTCACGGAAATATCGGGGTTGGGCTGCACATTGAGCTTTGCCTGCAGGCGGTCCCACAAGGGCTTTCCGCCGGAGGTCATGCAACTGCCGCGCGGATGTCCCGTCGGGCGCTGCTGAAAGCAAGTGAAGACGTGGTATTTGAAGACTTGCGGAAGATCCTCGATCATTCTCTCTCTTTCACTCAAGCGGCGACGGCGGCGAGATTGGATTGGGCCAGCTCGGCGGCAAAATCCGCAAGCTTGGCGTCGATGCGCTGGATATTTTGCTCGCGCAGGAATTTCTCCTCGTTGCGCGTCAGCTCGCCCTCGATCAAAGCCCAATGCGTGTCCGAGGAGCGCTTCATGATCTGGCGCGCGAAGCTGCGCTCCAACTGGTTGGTGAAGCGACAGCCGAGGAAGAGGAAGTTGCGTCCCTTGCGGATGGTCTGCACCGAGTCGGGGATCGGTGTTTGGATGTCGATCTCCGTCAGCACTTCGACATAGTCGGAGTCGGACACGATGAAGTTCGACGCAGGCGTCACGGCGCCAAGCGGTTCATAGACGAGCGTGCGCCATTTGAGCGTCTCGTCCGGCGCTTCCGCAGGCGCCTTGGCGCCCGAGCCGTCGCGGATGAATTCCTTCGTCGGGACGGCGGAGAGGTCGGCGCGGAACCAATTCACCCAGTCGCCGAAATGTTCGCTTTGCGTCACGCCCTGAACAAGACCCCAATCGCTCCGCGCCGCCATGGATTTGACGACGAGATCGTCGTACCAGGCGTGCACGATCAACGGCAGTTGCTCTTGCGTCGCGAGCCACTTGTGAAAGGCGCTCGGCTCACACTCGACTGCAAAGGCCTTGGCCATCAGACAGGTCAGCGTCTTGCGATGTTTGAAATTCTCGATATATTGCGAAGCCGCTGTGAGATTGTTGCGGATTTTATGCGGCACCGTCGCGCCAGCGACGAGTTGCTGCACGAGAATTTCGGGAAGCGACGGTGGCGCCGCCTCCCCGGGGAGGCCGGTCACGCCCGGCCCCAGATAAGGAATCACGTCGCCTCGACGAAAGGCCGTTACGATTTCACTGAGCATGTTTCAAATCCTCTCGCCAAGCGATCGACGTTGAGCCTTACTGCAGAACAGCCGCCTTCAGCGCCGTGACGTCGTCGGACGAAACGCGGAACACGCCGCGACCGCCGGTGAGCGCCTGGAAGCTGTTCGCGGCTTTCTCCGAGAGCTTGGTGAACCATTGCTCGGGCGTGAGGCTCGTCGGACGATCCTGGATCTCGAGCACGCTGCCGTCATTGTTGAAACGGACGTGGATCAGGACTGTGTCTGTCATTTTTGTCTCCTTTGTCGGACTAAAAGCCGGAGCCGAAGCCCAGCAACTCCACCGTTACATTTTCGGCGCCGAGCATGGCCTGACAGGCGAGACGTGATTTCGAGCCGACGCCGACAATGGAGTCGAGCTTCTCATTTTCAGCGCGCGTGGTTTTCGACAGGCTCTTCCTGCCTTCCTGCACGAAGAGATGGCACGCGCCGCATTTCGCTTCGCCGCCGCATTTGCTGACGATCGGTTCGCCTGCCGCGAGAATGGCGTCGAGCAGACGGCTGCCGGTCGCGGCTTCGACGGTCTTGCCCGAGGGAAGAATGGTCACGGTAGGCATTTTGTTACGCTCCTTGCGTGTTGGGGCCAATTGCGGCCGTTAAAGGTAGATGGCGGTTCCGGCGCCGACATTGATCGACGCGTCCTTCATCGTGCCCACGATGAACGCGACCTGGTCTTCGGAGAGGTGGGCGTGGAAGGGCAGGGCGACGGCGCGGTCCGCGACTTTTTCGGTCACGAACAAATCGCCGCGCCGATAGCCGAGATCGAAGTAGTGACGTTGCAGATGCAACGGGCTCGAAAAGGCGGCCGCCTCGACATTTTCCTGACGCAAATCGTCGATGATCGAATCGCGGCTGGAGCGCGAGAAGCGCGTCCCAAGATGCACGACGTAAAGGAACCAGTGAACCTGATCGACCTCGGGCGCGATATAGGGATCCTTGATGCCCTCGAAGGAACGCACATATTCGAGGAAGTAGCGCTCGACGCGCTTGCGGCGCGCCAGCAGCAGCTCGATGCGGCGCAGTTGCGCCAGGCCGAGCGCGGCGGCAATGTCCGACAGACCAGCCTGCAAGGGCGGCCAGGCGCCGAGCACGACCGAGGAGCGCTCCTCGATCTTGCGATTGCGCAGCCGGCGCAGCATGGTGGCGGTATCATCATTGTCCGTGACGATCATCGCGCCTTCGCCGGAGATCAGTCCGCCGGGTTGTGAGAAGTCGAACAACGAACAATCGCCGAAGGAACCGACAATCTTGCCTTGGTAGATCGATCCGATCGCCTCGGTCGAATCCTCGATCAGCGCGAGATTATGCGCGGTCGCGATCTCCCGCAGCGGACCCCAGGGCGCCGGATGGCCGTTGGTGTTGCCGGCGACAATGGCGCGGGTCTTTTCCGTGATCGCTTTGCGCGCCTTTTCCGGATCGAGCGTGCCGGCCCAGTAGTCGATGTCGGCGAAGACCGGACGGGCGCCACAGAGCGTGATCGCATGCGCGGTCTCGCAGAAGGAGTAGGAGGAAGCGATCACCTCGTCGCCGGCGCCGACGCCGATCGCGCGCAGGATCAGCAGCAGGCCGATCGTGCCGCTGGAAACGCAGACAGCATGTTTGCGGCCGATGTAGCGGGCGAACTCTTCCTCGAATTGATCGACGACGCCGCCCTGCGAGACGCGCGCGGATTGAAGAACGCCGAGAACCGCCTCGAGATCGGTTTGCGCAAGATCCGGATCGTTCAACGGCAGAAGAGTAGTCTTCATGCGGCGCCTCCATTGGGGGCGAGGGCGATGCCCGTCGCGCAGCCTGGATCCTGGGTGATTTTCCAGCAGTGATCGCGCCCGTCGACGAGATAGAGCGAGCAGTTCTCGTAGATGCGGAAGGGAGTCTCCTCGCGCATGTCGAGCGCGTCGCAGCGCGTGACCATCAGCCCCGGCGCAAGCTGGCGAATGGACGCGAGCGTCTGCGAGTCGGCGCTGGCTTTCACGAGCGCCGCGTCAATTTGTGCAACCTGCGCAGGGGCGAGAGTCATCTTATTCTCCTCCGATCTTTTTCGCTTCGACGGTGATCGGGAGAGAGGTGCCGGCCGCCATTTCCGGAAGTTTGAGCACCCAGCCATTCGCAAGCGTGACAGAGCCGCCCCACAGTTCGGGCCTCTCGACCTCGACGATCGGTTCCTCGAGATCCTTCTTTGGAACATAGGCCGAGAGGCTGCCTTCTGCGTCTCTGCGGATCATGACTTTCACGTTGCGCCTCTTTCGTTGGCGGGTTGCAAAGAGATTAATCAGGCTGGCTCAGGCAGGCTCGATTTCGTCCTCCAGGCAACCGATGACGAGCTGCGGCGAAAATTCGACGAGATAGATGACCATCTCCGTATCGACATGGGTTCCGATATTCACGATCTCACCCAAGTCGCCATTCTTGACCAGCAGCTCGTCCAGGGCGCGATCCGGGTACGAGCCATCATTGACGAGGTCGGTGGCGGCGCGCACACGCTGGCCCCAGTCATATCTCGCGCTCATCGGTCATCCTCTCTGTCGATCTCGACCATTTCCAGCTCTTTGCGTTTCATACCCACGCGATTGCCGGTAGATTCAAATTCTACGCCATAGATGTAGAACTGCTGCAGAAAGGTGCCGATATTGACGATGTAGCCAATCTCGCCCTTCTTCGCGAGAACTTCGCCAATGTCCTTGCCGGGGAAAGTGCCGTCGTTACGGATCGTGCGTTTCGCGCGCACCTTGTCGCCATAGTCGAAATAGGGCGGGCCATCGACTTCGACGTGATCGCTGTCTCTGCTGATATTTGTCATTGATCACTCCGCTTCTGCGTCATGATGACATTGGGGGATGTTTCCAATCCGGCCGCCTTGCGCCGATCCCTTGCGCATTCGCGCACGAGCGGATCGTCGTCGTCGACCAGCGCGCCGATAAAGTTGACGTCGGCTCTTTGCGCCACTTCGTAACGAATGCGCCAATCGGCGTCTTTGATCAGCGTTTCGAGGTCACCCGCTTCGAGGCGCTTGGCGGCTTCGAGACGCACGACCGGATCGTGGTCTCTCGTCAGGCGCATGAGCGCCTCTTGCGCGATGCGGCTCGCAATGACTCGGCGCACGCCTGCGTCTTCGTCATTGATCATCAGAACGAGAAGGTCCGGCGGCAGCTTTTTCGCGACGGCCTGTCGCACCGCATAATCTTCGTCGTTGATCATCGGCAGCAGGTCGGTGCCCTCGAGGCGGAGCGCGATGCGGATGCGCACCTCGCGGTGCGGATCGTTACGCAGGCGCAGAATGTAGCGGTTGGGCAGGCGGCGCGCCGCGCTCCAGCGAACCGCCTCCTCCGGATCGTCGAGCATCGCGGGCAGCAGAAAGATCTCCGCCGCCTTCGACGCGCAGGCCCGCACCTCGAAATAGCCGTGGGTGAGATAATTGCGCGCGAGATCGGGATTCCAGTCGAAGAAACGGTCGATGCGCCGGGCGTAGCGATCGTGCACGCAGGCGCGCAGCGGCTTGCAGCGCTCGGCGTTCAGGCGATCTTGATGGTCACAGTCCGCGCAATCGACGGCGTTTCCCTGCCAGTCGATTGCTTCGTCGATATCGTCAGTCGACATCTTCCAGCCCTCTGCGTTCGAGGACGCCGAGCAGCACTTTCGCGCCGATCTTGTCCGCCGGGTCGAGCTCCAGAAGCTTGTCGATCGCCGCGGCGCTTTCCTCGAAATCGCCGAGGCGCATGCTGAGATAGGCGTAGCCTTTCAGCGAGAACATGAAGAAGCGCGGGGCGATGGCGTCGTAGTCGCCGAAAGCGGCGTCTTGCGCCGTGACTTGCCGCCAGTCGAGCGGCAGCGAATTGTCGATCGCTGCGCGGGTCAGGCAGGATTCGGCGACGCCGAGGCACTCCCTGAGGCGGCCCTTGTAGAAGTAGAAGCGGTAGAGGCCGATCAGCGTGGCCGGATGGGTCGGCGCGAGCGCGCGCGCCTCCATCAGATATTTATGCGCCACGTCATCCTGATCGTAAGACAAGGCCGCGGCGTGCAAAAGGCGTTCGACCTCTTCCGGGAGCCCCTCTCCGAGGACGATGGAAGCAAGAAAGTCCTGCTCCGCCGCGCCTGTTTGCACTGCCGCGTCACGCGTCATGTCACACTCTCACGCCGTTTCCTCGAAGGCGGGAGCTTCGGTCTTGGATGAGCAACCGCAGCTCTTCGCCTTGGGATCGATGAAGGCGAAGCCCGTGGAGGTCGCCGTTTCCTTGAAGTCGATCGTCACGCCGTCGAGCAGCAGGCGGCTTTGCGCGGGCAAGAACATCTTGAACTGCGCATGCTGGAAAACCTGCTCGCCTTCTTTCGGCGCGGGCTCGACGGAGAATTCCGCCGACATGCCCGAGCAGCCGCCCGGCGACACGAGGAGACGAAGGCCATAGCCCGGGCCGCCGTCGAACATGACAAGACGGCGGATGAATTTTTCAGCGGCGGGGGTGAAGGCGATATTCATTAGGCGCTCGGCTGGTAGCGGGGGAGGGAGGTGTCGATGACGCAGGTGTCGTCCACCGGGCAGACGGCGACGCATTGCGGAACGTCGAAATAGCCGATGCATTCCGTGCATTTTTTCGGATTGATCACGAAGGTGCCGTTCTTCTCGGAGATGGCGACGTTCGGGCATTCCGCCTCGCAAGCCGAGCACGACGTGCATTGAGAAGCGACAATCTTGTAAGTCATGACCTGAGCTCCTTTGCTTGGCTTCGGAGCAAGCTCCTCGAGAACTTGCTCCGACATCTCGATAAAGCGCGATTTGTTGTCGATCGGGCGTTTTCCGCCCGATCGGAAGCGCGCTACGCGTCCACGGAGACGAAGGCGCCCTGACGGATCGTGGCGTCGCCGCGTGTGACATGGGTGATCTCGCCGCTCTTGATCTTGGCGAGGTAGTCTTTGAAGTAGGCGATCGCCGACTGCTCGATGAACTCGTAGGCGTATTGATCCACGGGTTCGATGCCGGCCTTCAGCAGATCTTCCTTCGGGCAGTGGCCGATCTTGGCGACGAAGACCGCGGTGCAGTCGTTGATCGCGCGGATGACCGTCTCGAGCGCCTCTTCCTCGCCATAGCCGCCCTGGCAGTAGAGGTCGACGCGGCGATGGCCGACGAATTTCGCGCCATTGCTGGAGAGTTCGTAAATCTGGAACTCGTCGGCATGGCCGAAATGCTCGTTGATGCGGCCCGAGCCCTTGGTCGCGACGGCGACGAGGATCTTGAGATCCGCGTTTTCGCCAGCGAGCGTTTCCAGCTCGGCGTTGCGCGCGGCGACTTTCGCCTGGCGCTCTTCCTCGACCTTCTCCTGATAGGCCTGACGCGCGGAGAGGTCGTAATTGACGTCCATCTCCATGATCTTGTCGGTCGTGAATTCCGCGCTGCGGTCTTCGCCGAGCAGGCCCACCGCGTCGGCGCGGCACTGGCGGCAATGGCGCATCATGTTCATCTCGCCTTCGCAGCTATCCTGCAGCGCCTTCAGCTCCTGCGCGGACGGGCCGCGCTGGCCGTTGAGGCCGAAGACCGTGCCATGCTCGGGCGACGAGATGAGCGGCATGATGTTGTGCAGGAAGGCGCCGCGCGATTTCACCTCTCTGTTCACCGTCACGAGGTGGTCGTCGTTGATGCCCGGGATCATCACCGAGTTGACCTTGCAGAGGATGCCGTTGGCCGTCAGCATCTCGAGGCCCTTCAACTGACGATCGGTGAGGATCTTCGCAGCTTCCTTGCCCGTGACGCGCTTATGCTTCCAGAACACCCAGGGGTAGATCTCAGCGCCGATGTCCGGGTCCGTCATGTTGATCGTGATCGTGACGTGATCGACGTTGAACTTCTTGATCGTCTCGACATGGTCGGGCAGCGAGAGGCCATTGGTCGAGAGGCAGAGCTTGATGTCCGGAGCCGCTTCCGAGATCAGCTCGAAGGTCTTGAACGTCTTGCCGGGATTGGCGAGCGGGTCGCCGGGGCCGGCGATGCCGAGCACCGTCATCTGCGGAATGGCGGAGGCGACCGCGAGCACTTTCTTGGCGGCTTGCTCGGGGCTCAGCTTCTCGGAGACGACGCCGGGACGCGATTCATTGGCGCAGTCATATTTGCGGTTACAATAGTTGCACTGAATGTTGCAGGCCGGCGCGACGGCGACATGCATGCGCGCATAGTGATGGTGGGCTTCTTCGCTGTAGCAGGGGTGGTTCTTGACTTTCTCCCAGATTTCGGTGGGCATGTCGTTTTCGCCCGCGCCGGTGCCGCAGCTAGCTTTGCCGCTGCCGCCCGACGTGCCGCAGCCTTTGTGCTCGGCCATCTTCTGCATGATGTCGTCGAGCTGCGCGGGCGCGGAAGTGGGTTCGGCTTCATAGGTTTCGAAAGAGCGAGAGTCGTCCATTGCGTAATCCTCTCAAGCATTTTGTTGTGGTCCCCCTGAGGGGGCGTCTGGAACAATTCCAATGTCGGCCGTTGGCGTTGGCGGTTTGACCGCAACAAGCGTGCCATGGGTAAATATCTGCAGTAACTAATTGGAAATGCTGTCGTAGAAGGTTTGGCTGGCCGCCTCGGAAAGGCGCGGCGAGTTGTCGCAAAGCCTTCGGACAAATGTTCGCAAGGCGACATTCAATCGAGCGCGTCACATGCACTCGAAATGGGCGCCAACGGAAGCGGCGCCAGGGACAATTTCGCGGCGCCTTCTTTGTTTTTATAATCGTTCCAATGACTAGGCGGCTTTTTGCAATAGCTTGATCTTCCATGTCTTATCGATGATTTCGGCGTTGGCGTGATGCTTGCTTGTATGACGTGATGCACAACAACGCCTGTCATGAGGCTCCCATGGGTCTTGAACTCGGCGGCTCCATTGGCGCCCCTCCCCCGCGCACGATGGTTTCCGGCGAAACCGCGCTGGTCGGTATCTACGAAATCTCGAAACTGCTCGCTTCGCCGAACCGGTTGGAGAATGTGCTCGCGGGCGTCTTGACGCTTCTCTCCAGCTTTCTCGACATGCGGCATGGGCTGATCGCGCTGCTCGATTCAAAAGGCGCGCCCGAGGTTGTCGTCGGCTCGGGGTGGAGCGAGGGCGCGGCGAAAGTGTTTTTCGATCGGCTGCCCGAACGCGCCGTCGGGCAGATCGTTGCAACGAAAATGCCGGTCGTCGTCGATGACGTCGCGACGTCGCCGCTCTTCGAAGGGATGGACCTCGCCGACTGGGGGAATGAAGACGGTCAGTCCTTCTCGATGATCGGCGTGCCGATCAAGGATGGCGACGCCGTGGTCGGCACGCTGACAGTCGATCGGGCGCGCAACACGCGCTCGTCCGTGCTCTTCGATCACGACGTGCGCTTTCTCACCATGATCGCCAATCTGGTCGGGCAGACGCTGCGGCTTCACAAGCTCATCGCGCGCGATCGCGAAAGGCTGATGATCGAAAGCGCCTGGCGCGAAAAGTCGGCCATTCCGCCGGAAGTGAAGGCGGAAGGCCTCAAGGGCATCGTCGGCGACAGTCCCGCCGTGCGCGCCGTGGTCGAGAAAATCCGCATCGTCGCCAAAGCCAAATCGACGGTTCTGCTGCGCGGCGAATCCGGCACTGGCAAGGAGCTGTTCGCCGCCGCGATCCACGATCAGTCGCCACGGCGCAACAAGCCCTTCGTCAAGCTCAATTGCGCGGCCTTGCCCGAGAGCGTGCTCGAATCCGAGCTTTTCGGCCATGAGCGCGGAGCCTTCACCGGCGCGGCCAATATGCGCAAGGGCCGCTTCGAGCTTGCCGATGGCGGCACGCTGTTTCTCGATGAGATCGGCGAGATCACGCCGGCCTTTCAGGCAAAGCTTCTGCGCGTGCTGCAGGAGGGCGAATTCGAGCGCGTCGGCGGCGCGCGCACGCTGAAAGTCGACGTTCGTCTGGTCTGCGCGACCAACCGCAATCTCGAAGAAGCGGTGCAGCGCGGCGAATTCCGCGCCGACCTTTACTACCGCATCAGCGTCGTGCCGATCTTCCTGCCGCCGCTGCGCGACCGAAAGGGCGACCTCGATCTTCTGGCCAATGAGTTCCTGCGCCGCTTCAACACGGAGCAGGGCGGCAAGCTGAAACTCTCGGAATCCGCGATGAGCGTGCTCAACGAATGCGGCTTCCCCGGCAATATTCGCGAGCTCGAGAACTGCATCTATCGCACGGCGACGCTCGCCCATGGCGACATCATCATCGACAAGGATTTCTCCTGCCGAAAGGACGGCTGTCTTTCCTCCATCCTCTGGAGCGGCTCGTCGTCGAAATGGCCGACGGGGGTGACGCCGCTGCCGATCGTCGCGCCGCAGCCGGTGCGCCCGCCCGCGCCGCCGCCCGCCGAGGCGCCGAGCGCTTGCGCGCCGGCTCCCGGCGACACCTGTCCCGGCGCCGAGAACTGCACGGTGATCGAGAAAGACCCGCGCACCGATTACGAGAAGCTCGTCGACGCCATGGAGCGCGCCGGCTGGGTGAAGGCGAAGGCGGCGCGTCTTCTCGGCCTCACGCCGCGCCAGATCGGCTATGCGCTGCAGAAGCATGGGATAGAGGTCAAGAAGTTCTAGCGCGTCGTCACAACCGCGGCCGATGACCTAAAGCCGCTCCGCTCTACATTCACGTTCAGTTCGAGCGGCAGGGGCGTTTCATGGAAAGTTCGGTCTACAAAATTGTCGAACTCGTCGGCACCTCGCCAGACAGCGTCGAAGGGGCGATCGGCACGGCGATACAGCGCGCCGGATTGACCTTGCGCAATCTCCAATGGTTCGAGGTCGTGCAGATCCGCGGCCGCATCGACAAGGGCAATGTGGAGACATATCAGGTGACGATAAAGGTCGGCTTCACGCACGACCGCGAGACCGAATAATATTGGTTCGGCGTCATCCCCGACGCCCGCGCCGCTTGGACACACAGGAAGAGGCGGAGCCGACGAAGCAATCCAGGGACGCACTGGATTGCTTCGCTTCGCTCGCAATGACGGGCTCTGGGCGTGCGGGCCTTCGAAGAGATCCGCTTGCTTTGCTCAGTGTCATTCCCGACGCTCGCGCAGCGAGCGATCGGGAATCCAGAGCGACACGAGCTACGATGGCTCTGGATTCCCGGTCGGGCCTTCGGCCCGCCGGGAATGACGAAGCTCCATAAGAGCGTTCAAACGAAAATGGTATGAATGTCGCAAAACGCCGCGTTAATGCCCGCGGCTCTTGCCATTGCCGATATTCGTCCAAAAGCGCGTGCCCGCGGCAATGATTTCCTGCGTGTCGGAGAGCATGCGGCGTGCGTCTTCGGTGGCCATTTCCATATGTTTGACCGTCCAATTCTGGAAAATGTTGGCGGTTTCCGTGAAAGATTTGGCCGCGGTGAGCTTATTGGCGAAGTCGGCGGCGATGGAAGCCTCGCTCTGCATCCGGTCGAGCCATTTGCGGTTGGAGTCCTGAATGCGGTCCCAGAACTGAGTCTGGGCGTCGGTAAAATCCTCGATCCGTTGCCGTCCCTCGCTCATAATGTCCGAAGCCGCCCTCGTGGCGCCGCCGCGTTCTCCCCGGCGCTCCTCTTGCTGGGTCATTTTGCGCTCCCGTTCTCGAGTTTTCATGGCCAGCCGCCCCGGCAAGGCTATATAGGTCGGGCGCCATAAGGAGCCTCCCCGGCGCGCCACTTTCTTTTGCGGCGCGGGAGGGTTCTTTCGCGCATGCGCACTCGACAAACGCCGCCCCCTGCTGTAAGGGGAGCAGCCTCAACTAAAACAGCGTTCCGAAACGCTCGTCGGCCGAAAGGCTACAGACGAAACGGCAGGAGTTTTTTATGAACATCATCGAGCAGCTCGAGGCCGAACAGGCCGCCAAGCTCATCGAAGGGAAGGCGATCCCCGACTTTCGTCCCGGCGACACGGTCATCGTGAACGTGAAGGTGAAGGAAGGCGACCGCAGCCGCGTGCAGGCCTATGAGGGCGTCGTGATCGCCCGCAACGGCGGCGGCCTCAATGAGAGCTTCACCGTCCGCAAGATTTCCTACGGCGAGGGCGTCGAGCGCGTCTTCCCGGTCCATGCGCCCCTGATCGATTCGATCAAGGTGGTCCGCCGCGGCAAGGTCCGCCGCGCCAAGCTCTATTATCTGCGCGACCGTCGCGGCAAGTCCGCCCGCATCGCCGAGCGCGTCGAGACCAAGCCCAAGGCCGCGAGCGAGTAATCCTTACGGATTACGAGACTATTTTCCGCCGCCCGGCGCCGAGAGGCCCGGGCGGTTTTGTTTTGTGGTCCCTCTCCCCGCTTGCGGGGAGAGGTTAGGTGAGGGGCCGGGGGAGGAGCCCGGGCGTGCATTCCGAAAACGAGCGCTCTCCCACGTTTTTCGTTTCCACTCATCCCCAAGCCCCTCACCCAACCTCTCCCCGCGCTGTGCGCGGGGAGAGGGGCTGACTGCGGTCTTCATCGAAAATCGACCTGGAATCTATCCCCACCCCCCCAAACCTCTTTTATCCTGCCCCGGCCTCGCCAACTTGCAGGGGCGTCGTCAGGGTCGGCGGCGCCGGCGGGGTCGGTT
>NZ_JAERVJ010000006.1 GCF_016745395.1 Methylocystis sp. Sn-Cys | reverse complement strand
CGGCGGCGCGTCTGCGCGAGGATGACGCCGCTTTGCGCGACGCGCTGCTGCTCGCGGCCCCGCAGGCGGCGCTTAGCCCCGCCGGCCGTCTGCACGCGCTGTTTCGCCTGTTCGGGGCACCGCGGTTCGGGGGAGATCATGGCGACGTCGAGCGCGCCGGGGAATTGCTGGGACTGAATGGCGACATGGCAGGGTATGCGGAGATCATTCGCGCCCATGTCGCCGGCGCTGGCGAGCCGCTCGGGCGATCGATCGCCGCGGCGCAGGCGATCGCGCGCCAGGCAGGCGCGGACGGCGCGCGCGGCGAGACGGCCGAGCTCCTGGCGCTCTGGGCGGCCGACCTGGTGCTGGCAAAACGTCTCGGCTGGGAGCGCCCGCTCGCCTTGCTGGCTCTGCGGGTCGGTGAGAGGCGCGATGCGTCGGGACGGCGCCTGCGTCCGGGCGAAGCCGCATGGCCGAGCGCGGCGCTGCGCGCCTATGCGCTGGCCGCGGCGGATGCGCATCTGGCCGCCGTCGATCTCGCGCGCCGCGCGGCGACGCTCCTCGCCGTCCTGCCAAAACTGCGCGCCAAGCCCGCCGGCCGCGTCGTCGCGCTGCTGCTCGCCGATGACGGCGTCACGCCCGCCGCCGCGGCCCGGGCGACCGGCATGTCCGATCGCGCCGCGCGGCGGCTCTTCGACCGGCTCGTTGAACTGGGCGGCGCGCGCGAGCTGACCGGGCGCGAAACTTTCAGGATCTACGGACTGTGATGAGCAAACCACGATGGACCCGCGCCAATCGGCGCTCGTGCGGAGCGCTTCGCGCGTCGCGTCCGGCGGGCGGGCGCCCATGAGCCGCCGCCGCAGCCCGCCCACGGAACTCGACCAGGAGCTCGCAGAACTCCCCGAGGCTTTGCGCTGGCGGGAATGGATGGGGCGCGTCGAGGCGGCGATCTTCGCCTCCCCGGCGCCCGTCCCGCGCGAGACGCTGGCGCAGCTCGTCGGCGCCGCCTGCCGGCTCGACGATCTTCTCGCCGACATCGACGCCGAACTGCGCGCGCGCCCTTACGAGATCGTCCGCGTCGCCGGCGGCTGGCAATTTCGCACACGGCCGCGCCACGCTGCGGCGTTGCGCGCCCTCGAGGGCGCCAAGCATGTCGGGGCGCCGGAGTTCACCAAGCTCGAGATGATTGCGCTCTCGGCCATCGCCTATCTGCAGCCGGTCACAAGGGCCGACCTTTCCCGCTTTGCCGGGCGCGAGATCAGCCGCGACGTTATCGGCCGGCTGAAGAGCTGCGGCGTCATCGACGCCGGCCCGCGCGCCCCGGCGCCCGGCGCGCCGATCGCCTGGGTGACGACCAAGCGCTTCCTCGAAATCTTCGCCCTCGACAGCTTGCGCGATCTGCCCGATCTCGGGGCGCTGGAGGCGGGCGGGCTGACGCGCTCTGAACTGAGCGACGACGTCGACGCGGCGCTCGATGACATGCTGGGGGTGGATGGGGGGGCTGAAGAGGACGGAGAGCCGGAGACGCCAGAATTTGATGAATCCGACTTGGGGGCTTGAGAAAGCGCCTCCCGCTCTTTGATGGCGTTGTCACTCCGACGCCAGCTTCGAGGGTGGAGTATCGGACCGCCAACCGCAGCCTCAGGCTACCGTCTTTGGACCCGTCCTTTCGAGGTCACGGCAACGAGATGGATATCGCAGATACCGTCGGGCTGAAATGTCTCGGAATGCCGCCCTTTTAAATCGTCTTCCTAACAGCGCCCCAACTTCGCGGCCACGTTCGAGGTCTATTCGGGCTCCTCTTGCGAGCGCTTCATGAAGCGCCGCTCCCTAAGGCCAGGGTAAGCCGAAAAATCTCACGACACACCCTTATATTCTGCGAGGTAGTGTCCTAATTTGAATTTGAGCGCGGCTGTGGTAAGGTCCGCTCCAACTCGGAGCACCAGTGACCGAATTGCGGTTCGGTCACACTATGCGGCGCTAGCCCAACTGGCAGAGGCGCCCTGTTGCCAACAGGGTTGTTGGGGGTTCGAATCCCCCGCGCCCTGTGTCAACGCCCGGACTTTGCTTCCGCCACAATCGCCGCCCTTACCGCATCCTGTGGCGACCGTATCCCGCCTAGGTGTAGCACGGCGTAGAACCGGCGCTTGTCGCTTCCCTCAATAGGTGACGACCACGCATAGGCGCGTGTAGCGTTGGGACAGCCCTCTAGGTCGAAAACCTCAACCACGCCTTCCCAGACCGTCTGGCCTTGGAAAGTTTCCTTCACGGGGACGGACTCGACGTGCGTTGCAATCCCGCCATGCTGGCTTTCCACCGCCGCTAATAAATCCGCAAGGCTGTTATTCATTATCCTCTTCCTTGCCCTTTAATTTGTACGCGGCTTTAGGGTCTCGAATAAATTTCCCAGGCTCAAATATTAGAACTCCCTTTTTCACAAGCCTGTTTAGGTCTTTTTTACTTGTCCCCCATGACCTACCAGTCACGCGCTGAGCTTCAGAAACCTGTATCTGTCCATTCCTATAAGCGTAGGCTGCAATTTTTATTTCGTGCTCTTCAAGAAGCTTCCATGTTTCTACGCCAAAATACAGAGCGACATCCCTATCAGTCGACCTCTTTCGGGATAGATGGTCATTTCTGAGTGTGACCTTTACAACCACTCCGTGGATAGCCTCTTGTTTGAACGAGGGTTCTGGGAGGCCCCACTCAGCCATTGACTCTCTCATGCGCCTTGTCCCCTCGCGAGACATATGAACGTAGCCAAGAAAACGCAGCGCATCCATCAAATGCCAGTTCCGAGAAGACCTTACGCTGTAGATTGTTTTCTCATTGACAGGCGGCACAAACCCACCTGGGCTTTCAATCTCCATCCTGTCCGAGAAAATCTTTACGAATATTTCTGTGCCGCTGAATTCGTAAGAACGATGAACGCACGCGTTAACGAGCGCCTCAAACCATGCCCACCTTGGATATTCTGGAGTAGTGATAAACTTACCATCTGTGTTTAGCCACGTTACGTCATCAATCAACTCGCTAATTGCGCCGTCTGCCTCTTTTATTATTTTCACAAGGTTTCCCTCGATAGTCTTTTCCTTTCTTCTCGCGTACGTTTCCCCCGAACCTTCGTCTTCACCCGCAAACTTCTGGATACGGACGCGGCAGCCAGGTATCGTCAGCCCAGGGTCTTTTGCAGCAAGCAATACAAGAGAATTTAGCGCGACGAATTTATCTTCGTCACGCCTGATTAGGTGCCTATCTGAAAGTATTTCATTGTTCGTCCAGGTGTGCTTTTGCTCGCGTCCTCGGAACGAGTCACAAAAATCTTGGATGATTCTCAAATCAAAATCAGATGGGTATTTCTGAATCGCTTCGCCGAGCTCGAAAGATAGCTCTCTCCGCGTCGACCGAAAATCACGCTTTTCTTCATCGCTCATTTTATGGCGATCTTCGCCGTATCTTACCCACGCCTCCCCTTTGTTCGTTTCAACAAGAACACCAATATACGGGACAAATATAGTTAAACAAAAATCGTGACGCCCATGCACTACGACCGGGATGCGTTTGAATTCAGGCTTTGCGAGAGGGCAAAGGTTTAGATGGCATGACTCTATGCGGTTCAATATGTCGACGCTAAGATTGCCGCATCCTGTTATTTCGCCGTTGTCCTGCTGACCAAAAACTATCATCCCGCCATCGGGGGTATTCGAGAAGGCGCTAAAATACGTCGCAAGAGCGTCAAACTGGATTTTATCAGAGCGCTTCCTTTCAACGCGGCGGTCCTCAGAAAACATCTCTAAGAGGCGCTGATTGGCTCGCACCCATATGTCTCGAGGCGTCCAAAGAGAGACGTTCTCTCCAGACGGGATTATCTGATCGGCAAAAAGATCAAGCTGAGTAGACGGCCTATATGCAGTATGTCGAGCCTTGCTCGACACGCTAGATGTTGTTTGATTGTTCTTCATGTGCGCGAGGCTCTGTCATCTGTTGCGATCGCCCGGAGGTTCTCGGCGAGCCGTTGGAAATGTTCGATTTCCTTTTCCGCCAATGTGAGGACGGCTTTCTCCCAGCCTTTCGGCGGCGCGCGATGAGCTTTTGCGCCACTGTCCAATCTCGCCTGACGAATAAGCGCAACGGACACGCCAAGGGCATCGGCAAGGTCGGAATGATCGACCTTTAAAAAAAGCTGATCCGTAGCATTTTTGAAGTCCATTTGTATGCACCAGACTTGACAGGCTTAGATTTGTCAATCATACTGCATACAACATCAATTGCAAGGGCTACTTCCATGAACCGCCTGTCTCTTGAACGCCGCACTCAGATCATTTCCGCCCTTGTCGAGGGCAACTCCATCCGCTCAATCGAGCGCATGACTGGGACGCATCGCGATACAGTCATGCGGCTGCTGGTCGAAGTCGGCGAAGGCTCCAAGAGGCTTCTGGACGAGCAAATGCGCGACCTTTCGTGCCAGCGCCTGCAATGCGATGAAATCTGGGCGTATGTCGCCAAGAAGCAGAAGCAAGTCACGAAGGATGACGACAAGTCCCGCGTTGGCGATCAATGGACCTTCGTGGCCATGGACGCGGATACGAAGCTTGTCCCTTCGTTCCTTATCGGCAAGCGCGACCTTCCGACCGCCACCAAGTTCATGAACGACGTGGCCTCGCGCCTCTCGAACCGGGTCCAGCTTTCGACGGACGCTCTCGCGGCCTATGTGGATGCGGTTGAGCAAGCTTTTGGTTGTGAGGTCGACTACGGGCAGGCGGTTAAATTTTACGACGCTGAGCCTGCCGGCGCGGGCCGCTACAGCCCGCCGAGCGTGACGCATGTTGAGCGCAAGACCGTCGTTGGCGGCCCTGATCGCGCTCATATCTCGACGAGCCTTATCGAGCGCCAGAATTTGACCATGCGTATGTCGATGCGCCGCTTTACCCGCCTCACAAACGCCTTCTCAAAGAAGGTCGAGAACCTGAACGCGGCAGTAGCGCTCCACTTCGCGCATTATAACTTTGTCCGCGTCCATAAGACGCTTCGTGTTACCCCCGCCATGGCAGCGGGCGTCGATAGCCGGCTCTGGTCCATGGTCGATTTGGTCGAGGCGACCACGAAGGACTGAAAAAGGACGGCCCCGGATTTCCGGGGCCGAAATTCAAATTAGGACACTACCTTCTGCGATGCCCCCTTGACGGTCGAGCTCGTGCCTGTTTCCACTGGCGGTATGGCTTCGTTTTGGGCGCATCACGGCCGGCTAAGAAGCGCGCTCGCTGCGGGCGCCGCGGCTTGGCTGCTGCTCCTGCAGCTCTTCCTTACCGTTGTGGTGGAGGCGCATGCTTCGCGCTTCGGCTCGGCGGATGTCGCCGTCGCGGCAGCGGGACAGGATTGCAGCGCGCCTTCCGGCGATCGCGCCCCGCGGGACCATGCCGACGGCCATGGCCATTGCGTCTTGTGCCGGATTTGCCCGCAGCATGACGCGGCCGACGCCGATCCGGTAGCGTTTCTGCATTATGTGATCGCCTTCCTCTATCCGCGCTCCTCCGGCGAGCCGGTTTTCTTCCGCAACCGCCTGCCGCCGCCGGAGGGGACCGGCGGGTCGCGCGTCTTTTCGTCCCGTGCGCCACCGCCGACCGCCTGATTGAGCTCTCGACTCTATTGATCTCTTTGCTGGTCTCGATATCCGCCTCGAGCAGATGTCGATGACCGCTGCAGGCGGCGGCGTATGTCGGAAAAGAAATCCCATCTTATTCACGAGTTGTTCGTGCGTAACAGACGCGCGCTAACGGCCTATCTGGTGCGTCGCGTCGGCTCCGAGGCCGCTCACGACTTGTTGCAGGAGACTTTCGTGCGTGCGCTGCGCCACGATCGGTTCGACGACGTCGCCGATCCGCCGGCCTTTCTGCAGAGGATCGCGGCAAATCTGACTCGCGACTACGGGCGCCGCCGCAGGACGGAAGCAAAATATCTGAGCTTCGACCGAATCCTCGGCGAGCCGCCGAGCTGGGACGCGCCCCAGGACGAGATCGTTGATCGTGACCGGCGGGCGCAGCGTCTCGCCTCGGCGATTGAGGCCCTGCCGCCACGCTGCCGCGAGGTCTTCGAACTCTGCGCCTTCGAGGATATGCCGCTCCCGGAGATTGCGAGGCGGCTGGGCGTCACGGAGCGCATGGTGCGGCAACATATGAGGATAGCCATGCAGCGTTGCTGGGCGGCGATCAGATGACAGATTTATGGTTCGACCTTCCTTTTTTCGCGTCCGCGCGTCGTATCGGGCGATGGGCGGAGATTGTCCGAGAGCAGGGGACGACGTCGGCATGATGAAGAGAGTGGACGACGACGCCCCCGATCGTGACGACGGCCATGACGCTGCGATCGAATGGTGGTTGCAGGAAAAGGCCGGCGACATAGACGGCGAGCGCCGTATTGCCTTTGAGGCTTGGCTCGCAGCCGATCCTGCTAATGCTCAGGCCTATGCGGACATTACTGAAATGTTCTCGGAGGCGCAGGGGCTGCGGCGCGCCCGCCGCCGTCAGGCACACGGCGTGCGACGGACCTGGTGGGCTGCGGCCAGCGTTGCACTCGCCGCTTCTCTCGCTTTTTTCGGTTGGCACGCCGAATTCGCGAACCGTCATCCGGCTGATTATTCTACCGGCGTCGGGGAACGCAGGATGGTGACGCTCACCGATGGCTCGCGTGTCGAGCTCGATTCCGATTCGGCGATCGCCGTGCGCTTCGAGACGGGATTGCGGCGCGTGACGCTGCTCTCGGGAGAGGCCTGGTTCGAGGTCGCGCCCATCGCCTCGCGTCCCTTTGTCGTGGAGGCGGCGGGCGGCACGGTCACGGCGCTCGGCACCGCCTTCGACGTTGCGCTCCAGAAAAATGGCGCGCGCGTCGCTGTGAGCGAGCATGCGGTGGCGGTCGCGAGCGGCGGCGAGCGGCTGATCGTCGAGACGAGACAGGAGACCTCATACGAAGCGAATACGCCGGCGCGGACGCCCGTGAGCGTCGCCGCCGAGAATGTCGCAGCTTGGCGGCGCGGCGCGCTCGTCGTCGAGGACCGTTCGCTCGGCGAGGCGCTCACGATCCTCGGCCGCTATCGCCATGGATATGTCTTTTGCCTGCGCGCCTCGACCTGCGCGCGACGGGTGAGCGGCGTCTTCTCGACCGCCGAGCCGCTCACGACGCTGCGCGAGATCGAATTTTTCCTCGGCCTGCGCGCGATCCATCTCACGAATTACCTGATTTTTCTAACCGAGTGACGCTCCGGGCCAAGAGCTGCCCGAATCTTTTTTATCAACCCACATTCCGAAATCGTCATGAGAGCGTCGAGTTGGTCACGGGCGGAGACGGCCCGGGCACATTCGGTGGAAAGCGGCGATGACGAAAAAAGGTCTGTGTTACGAGGGTGCGGCGTTGGGTTCGACAATTGCGGCAATGACCTTCGGCGCCTTCGCGTTGGGAGGAACACCTGCGGAGGCGTCCCTCTCGCCGCAAGAGCGCAGCGGCGTCGTGATGGTCTACGACATTCCCGCAGGATTGGTGGCGACGGCTTTGAACGCCTTCGCCGTGAAGAACGGGCTGCATCTGCTCTACGATGCGCGCGTGACGCGGATGCTCCGCACGACGGGGCTTTCTGGATCTTTCTCGATGCGCGAAGGGCTCGACAGGCTGCTCGAGGGAACCGGTCTGTCCTATCGCTTCGGGGGGCCGGACGAAAAGGCGGTGTCGATCATTCTCGCGCAGAACGATAGGGGCGCGCGCAGCGACGCGGGGTTCCAGGCGCTCCCGCCGATTGACGTGGGCGCGACGAAGCGGACCGACGTCGAGGCGACAAATCCGGACGACAAGAAGGCATATAGCGCCGACCGCGGCGCTATCACCGAAGGAACGGGGACCTACACGACGCCGCTCGTGACGGTCGCCGGCAAGGTGCCGCTGCCCAGAAAGGAGATACCGCAGTCTGTCTCGGTGATGACGAGGGGACAGATGAATGACATGCAGCTCACCACTGTGCAGGACGCGATGTTCTGGGTGCCCGGAGTCTCGACCATTGCTAACGACGTCACGCAAGGATGGCCGGCCTCACGTGGCTACACCCTCGGCGTCGCTTATGACGGCGTCCCGACCTACGATGGTCTTGCCGGCTATCAGCAACTTGATCTCGCTGTCTACGATCGCATCGAAGTGTTGAAAGGTCCGGCTGGTCTGCTATCTGGAGCGGGAAATCCGGGCGGCATCGTCAATATTGTGAGAAAACGGCCGCAGGACGAATTCAAGCTCAGAACGGAATTCACCGCCGGTTCGTGGGACAATTATCGCGGGTTGATCGATGTGACCGGTCCGATAAACGAAGAGCGGACCTTTCGCTATCGTGCGCTGGTGCTCCACCAGGACAAGCACTTCTTCTTCACGCCGTCGCAGCCTGAAGACAAATGGCTGGGCTATGGCTCGCTCGAATATGACATCACCCCCAATACACTGCTGAACGTCGCCTACACACGCCAGCGCACCAGTGACCCCGCCTATAGCGGGCAACCAGTTGCTGCGCTTTCTTATTTCGGCGGGACGAGCCCCTATTTCCTGAATGTGCCCAGATCCTGGAATCCCTATCCGGATTGGACTCAAGCCAAATGGGACACGGAGGACAAAAATATCCGCTTGGAGCATCGGTTCGGTGAAGACTGGGTCGCAAAGGTGAATTTTAATCGACGCGACATAGGCTACGAATTCGCGGACGCCTATCCGAACAGCGGCGTCAATCCTTCCAATTGGACCGCGCAATATGCGCGCCGTCATTACATGTATTATTATCATCGTACGGGTCTCGACTCCTATCTATCCGGCACGCTGCCTTGGGCGATGATCAAGAACACGTTGACGATCGGCTATAATTATGATCGGTTCACCTATGAATATAAGGGCGCCCCGCGCGTCTATGTGAACAACATCCCAGTCTTTTGGCCGAATGCAATCGGTCCAAATCTCAATCCCTTTACGGCGGGCGGCCAGAATCAAACCTTGCAGCATGGAGCCTATAGCCAACTTCGCTTGACGCCAATCGGTCCACTGACTTTCGTCTTCGGCGGTCGATTGACGAATTTCTTTGCCAAGAACCGCAATGTTTTCCCAAGCGCGCCTGCCAACTGGTCATATGGCGCGAAATCCAACCACCGCTTCTCTCCCTATCTTGCCGGCATTTTCCGGGCGACCGATGAAATCAATTTCTATGGCAGCTACTCGGATATTTTCATTCCGCAAACGAACCAGAAAGCTGACGGAACCACACTCGATCCGCAGGTCGGCGGGCAGTTCGAAGCCGGCGTCAAAGGCGAGTTTCTGAACAAGAAGCTCAACGCCTCGGCCGCGTGGTTCGAGATCAACGACCGGAATCGTCCTTACGCGGATCCGGCCAACCCGGGCTACTATCTCCAGGCCGGCAAGGCGGAATCCACTGGCGTCGAAGTTGAATTCTCCGGTAAGCCTCTTGCGGATATCGAACTGCCAATCATCCAAAGTCCGTTGCCAGGGCTCGACGTCGTTGGTGGCTACACCTATCTGCAAACGAAGCTCATTGTAGACAAAAATAGTCCGGGGCGGCCGATCAGTTCGTGGTATCCGACCCATATGTTCAAGATCTGGGGCAAATATGATTTCGAGGGGGAGTGGAAAGGGCTGACGATCGGCGCAGGCGTCGTAGCGGAGAGCGGCCTGTCCGGCGCGATCAATACATTGAACGAGGCCCGACATGGGCCGGCGTTTGCCGTCATCAATGCAATGACATCGTACAAGATCAACGACCATCTGACGCTGCAGTTCAATCTCAACAACATAACCGACCAGAAATATTACATGCGCGTCGGCGGCGCCAACACTTACAACACGCCGGGCGATCCTCGGAACTTCATGGTGACGTTGCGCGGCGAATTGTGAACGCTCGAACAGGCGGTTTCCATTGCGCCCAATGGTCTTGATGCTCTTTGTATTTTTATGGAGATTTTCTCGCCGAGCGATCGGCCAAAACGGCGCGCCGAAGAATGTCACGATCGACAAGAGCGGGGCCAACACGCTGCAATCGAGAGCTACAATGCAGAGAACGAGGTGGGCATCGAGATCCGGCGGAGGAAATATCTGAACAACATCGTCGAACAGGACCACCGAGCAATCAAGCAGGTTGTGTGGCCGGCGCTGGGGTTCAAATCCCTTCGCTCGGCCGCAGCAACGCTCACCGGCGTCGAGCTCATGCACATGAGCCGAAAAGGGCAGTTGCAAACGACGGGCAAATTGCGCCCAGCAAAGGCAGTTCTACGCTCTCGGGCGTAAGCCGCGAGAAGCGCCCGGCTCGGTAATCCAAGGCTCGATGACAAGCGTTTCGCCACGTGCGCGGCCGGCGACGCCGAAGCCTCCGGCGGCGGCAAGAAACCAATGTCGATCGATGAGGCCCGCCCGCCGTGAACTCCGGATTGTCGCCCTTCTTCATGAACCCGTCCGCATCAGACGGCTGCGTCCAACGAGGCGCGAATCTAGCTCAATTATCCACGTTGTAAGTAGGAAATAGACAAGGAAAAAGGACGGCAGCGGCGCTGCGCGAGGACAAAGCAAGATTCACAAAGGCAAGCATCCGCTTCGTATCCGGAGGCGCGCTCTAGCGTTGGATCGCAGCAGTTGCATCGCCGTGGTTTGAGCTTGACGTTATATTTATACCATAATAGTAGTCTTATAGACTGCTGGAAGGGAATAAAAGAATGCGATCGAACCTGCTCTGCGCATTTGCCGTTTATGTCCTCGCGACCGCGCCGGCGCTCGCTCAATCGGCCACGTCGGGACCGGCACAGGGCGCAGCCGCACCTTCGCAAAGTCCGCCGCCGCCCCCCGCGCGCGGTCCTTCGCTCGAGCTCGCGATCGAGGCGGCGCAAGCGGCGATCGACGCCGGAAGGGCTGCCGATCAAAAAGTGGCGGTGAGCGTCATCGATTCCTCCGGAGTGCTGAAGGCGGTCCTCGTTTCTGACGGCGTCGGACCCCGCGCGGTGCACAACAGCAACTTCAAGGCGCAGGCGGCGCTCGCCTTCAAGAAGACCTCCGGCGAGCTGGCCGAGCAGGTCAAGAACAACAAAACGCTCGCCGATCAGATCGCCGCGAACCCGAACTATCTCGCGCGCGCGGGCGCTGTTCTCATCAAGGTCAATGACGAGGTTATCGGCGCGATCGGCGTTGGCGGCGCGCGTGGCGCCGACAAGGATGAACAATATGCGCTCGCGGGTCTGCAACGCGTGCAGCCGCGGCTGAAATAGGCTGCGCGCCTTCCCATGGGCGATGAAATCGCCGACAGGGTTTCTCGTCGTCAGCTCGGCCGATCATCAGCTCGGCCGAGCAGTGACCCATCACGAACACCTTGCCTCCCTCAATACTTCTTTTTGCACTTTGGTTCCTGAAGGTTGAACTTGGCTTACACGCCGAGATGGCGTCGCGGAAAGCAATAAAAGCGGCATACAAAAATCGTCCAAGGCCAGGGAGGCAGCCATGTCGCAGGATCTCACACAACTGACCGCCTACGAGCTGATCGAGGCGTATCGCACAAAAACGCTTTCTCCAGTGGAGGCGACTATGGCGACGCTGAAGCGCATCGGAGAACTCCAGCCACATTTCAACGCCTATCGCGCCGTCGACGCCGATGCTGCGCTCGCGCAAGCAAAGGTCTCGGAAGCACGCTGGGCGCGCGGCGCGCCGAAAGGTTTGCTCGACGGCGTGCCGGTGGGCTTCAAAGACCTGCTCAACGTGCAAGGTTTCCCGACGCGCAAGGGCAGCCTTGCGACTCCCGACATCATCCAGCAGGCCGACTCCCCGCCGGCGGCGCGTCTACGAGAAGCGGGCGCGGTCATTCTCGGGAAAACCCAGACCGCTGAATTCGGCCTCAAGGGCCTGACCGAAACGAAGCTCGGCGGCGTGACGCCGAACGCCTGGGACCGCCAATATGTGAGCGGTGGCAGCAGCGGCGGCGCGGCGGTCGCAGCGGCATTGGGGTTCGGGCCTTTGCAAGTCGGCACTGACGGCGGCGGCTCGATCCGTAATCCGGCAGCCGTCAATGGCGTATTCGGCTTCAAGCCGACATTCGGCCGCGTCGCGGGCTATCCGCACAATGGCTCGTTGTTCCATATCGGCCCCCTCACGCGGACGGTGACGGACGCCGCACTGCTCCTCAATGTCATTGCGCAGCCGGACGTGCGCGACTGGCAAAGCCTGCCGAGCGACATTCGCGATTGGAGAGAGAATCTCGACGGCGGCGTGAAAGGTCTGCGCATCGCCTACAGCCGGACGCTCGGCTATGTGAAAGTCGATCCCGGCCTCGCCGCCGTCGTCGATCGCGCGGTCGCGCGCCTATCGGAGCTCGGCGCCATCGTGGAAGAGACCGATCCCGGTTTCAGAGATCCGTCGCCGATCATCGACGCGATCAATTCCGAGCGCGCGATCAGGCTGCGCAGCGAGATCGGCGTGGCGGGGCTGGATTTGATCGATCCGGGCATCCGCGCGCGCGTTGAAAAGCTCGAACGTTATACGCTTGCGGAAGTCGTCGAGGCGAATGAGCGCCGCACCGATCTCGCGATCCTCATGCGACGTTTCCACGAGAAATACGATCTTTTGGTCACGCCCGTGCAGTCGCAGCCCGTCCCGCGCCTCGGGACGCCGCCGCAGACGCCTTTCGCTTTCCCCTTCAACATCACGCAGCAGCCAGGCGCATCGATTCCCGCGGGCTTCGACAATAACGGGCTGCCGGTCGGCCTCCAATTCGTCGGCCCGCAATATGGCGACCTCACAGTGCTTCGCCTAGCGCGCGCCTTCGAGAAGCTACAGCCATTTCCGACGCCGCATCTCGATTCGTTGAGCAAGCTATGAACGCCGTTTTTGAACGGCGTCGGCAAGCTCATCGCCGCTGTACGGAGCGACGAGCGAGAGCGTCGAAGTCATTAGTCGATCAGGACTATACCGGTCGCGCGCGTCAGCGCGACTTCCCAAAGCAAGGCATACACCCCCGTCAACGATCCATGTGTCGTCGGAATGATAGATCCAGCGTCAGATGATCGAGATCGTGAATCTGCTGTTGCTGGTCATCACGAGACGTGGCGCTCCGCTACCTAGAGCGTGTCACGCCGGCAGCGCTTACGAATTACGCCCTACCGGCGGGGTGAACGAAAACCGCTTGAGTTCGTCGCGGTCATGCCAGCCGATGGCTCGCCAAAACTCTAGCCCGGCGCCGTTGTCCGCGAAAACGTCGATGTGAATCTTCTTGATCCCTTCTGCTGTGATGGCGGCGACCGTCCGAGCAACGAGGCCGCGCGCGACGCCCCGACGCCGGAATTGAGGGCTCACCGATACGTGATACAGATAGCCGCGCCTTCCGTCGTGGCCGCCGAGCACGCAGTCCGCAAGCATTCCCTCTGCATCCGCAACAAAACTCATGCCGAGATTGCGAGCAAGAAATTTAGCGACACCGTGGACGCTATCGGAGCGGCTCATGCCGACGCCCTCTTGCCATAACAACGCCTCGACGAGGCTGTCGTAATCGTGGATTGTGAGAAGGCGAAACTGAAAGCCTGCCGAGATCATTGGTTTTCGGACGAGCGCTGCACGGTATTGGCAGTATGCCAAATGTCCAGAGAGCACGCAAACCTGGATCGATTATGAGAGTTCGCGGCAAGCCCGATCAACCGCCTTGAAAAATGTCGCTTTTGATGAGGTGTATCGACCAGCGCGCGATCTTGCGCACGTCTGGATCGGGGTCGTCGGCCGCGCCAGCAAGATAGGGCAGCGCTTCCGGCCGGCGAATTTCGCCGAGCGCCGCAGCTGCTTCCTTACGCAGATTGCTGACGGGATGCGACAGCAGCCCGCCGAGCGCGGGGATGGCGTCCGCCGACGAAAGTCGCCCCAGCGCGCCCGCCGCCTTGAGCGCGACCTGCCAGGCGTCGTCCGATAGGGCGTCGATCAGCGCGCGCTCGGCGCCCGCCGCGCGGAGCTTCCCAGCAAGAACCGCCGCGGCCTCGCGCACTTGCCAATGCCCATCGGCAAGACCCGAGAACAGCGCGTCGATCACCGCATCGGCGGGCGCGAAGGCGAGCGCCGACAGCGCCGCGCGCCTCACCTCGCCATCAGGGTCTCTCGCCGCCCCGAGCAAAGCCGGCAGCGCGTCGGCGCGCTTGAGGTAGGCGAGCGCGCCGATCGCCTCGCGCCGCACATGCGGGTCGGAATCGGCAAGCGCGTCGATCGCCGCGGGAAGGGTCGCTCCGACGCGCAGATCGCGCAGCCCGCGCCAGACGGCGGCGCGCACGTCCGCGCGTGGATGGCCGATAAGCGCGAGCAGCGGCGTGGCCGCCTCGGGCGCGCGCAATTCGCACAGGCTGGCGCCGGCGGCAGCCGCGACGGACGAGTCCGCGTCGAGCAGAGCGTTTGCGAGCGCCTGCGCGACGGCAGGGCCGTCGAACTGCTCCAACCCCGCCGCCGCCGCGAGGCGCACGCCGGGATCGGGATCGCTCAGGGCGCGGATGAGAAGCGCTTCTCCATTCACCTCGGCGCTTTCGGCAAGTTCGAGCATCGCCATGCGGCGCTCATCCGCGTCCGAACTTTTGAAACGCGCCTCGATGTCTTCGATATCGAGGCTCTGATCCTCGAAAATGCTGTCCCGCGCCATGACAATCACCGCAGCAGATAGGGGATCGAAACGCTCACCGCCTTGGTCGGGCAGTCGAGTTCGCATGGCAGGCAATACCAGCACTCGTCGTAACGCATATGCGCTTTGCCGGTCTCCGGATTGATCCACAGCACATCGAGCGGGCAGACGTCGATGCAAACCGTGCAGCCCTTGTCGGCAATGCACTTCTCCGCATCGATGTTGACCGGAAACTCGGAAGGGTTCTCCGCGAAGGACATCGGCGCCTCAACTGTGAGCGGGAATGCGAAGACGATGATAGGCGTCGCGCTCTGTCGTCTCGACTGGCACGACGTAGGGGTCGACCGGCCGCTTGCGGCAGGAGATGCCGCCGCGCTCATTCTTGTAGAGCTGGGTATGACAAAACCAGCTCTCGTCGTCCGTCTCAGGATGGTCGAGGCGATGATGGTAGAGGCCCCAACGACTCTCGGTGCGGTAGAGTGAAGCGGCTGCGGCCATCTCCGCGCAGTCCAGAATCGAATGGACCTCGAGCGCGCGCATCAACTCGTGCGCATCGCGCGCGGCGAGGCGCGGTAGGTCGGCGCGAAGTTCAGCGAAGCGCTTCTGCGCAATTTCATATTTGCGCGTCACTTTTGGCGGCTGCAGATAATCGTTGACGAAGCGCCGGATCTTGTATTCCACCTGATTGGGCGGCAGTCCGGTCTCGTTGCGCAATGGCGCGCGCGTTCGTTCCCGCTCGGCCTCCACCTGTGCGGCGCCATAGTCCGCAAGATCGACCTCATCTGCAAAGCTCGCGGAATGCTCACCGGCGATCGCGCCGTTGACGAAGGCGCCGAGCATGTAATTATGCGGCACGCTCGCCATGTCGCCCGCCGCATAGAGGCCCGGGACGGTCGTCCGGGCAAACTCGTCGACCCAGACGCCCGACGCGCTGTGTCCGGAGCAAAAGCCGATTTCCGAAATATGCATCTCGACCATGTCTTTGCGGTAATTGGTTTTCCGGCCTTTGTGAAACAGCCCGCGCGAGGGCCTTTCCACCTTGTGCAAGATGTTCTCGACCTCCGCGATGGTCTCCGGCGCAAGGTGATCGAACTTGAGAAAGACGGGACCTCCACCGCCCTGGAGTTCGCGATAGAACTCCAGCATCATCTGCCCCGACCAATAGTCGCATTCGATGAAGCGCGCGCCGCTGGCGTTCGCCGTATAGGCGCCAAAGGGCCCACCGACATAGGCGCAGGCCGGACCGTTATAGTCCTTGATCAACGGATTGATCTGGAAGCATTCGAGATTGGTGAGCTCCGCGCCCGCATGAAACGCCATTGCGTAACCGTCGCCCGAATTGGCGGGGTTCTCGTACGTTCCCCACAGATAGCCAGAGGCTGGAAGGCCC
Source organism: Methylocystis sp. Sn-Cys (assembly GCF_016745395.1). Lineage (GTDB taxonomy): Bacteria > Pseudomonadota > Alphaproteobacteria > Rhizobiales > Beijerinckiaceae > Methylocystis > Methylocystis iwaonis. The sequence continues at coordinate 250,744 of NZ_JAERVJ010000006.1, read as the reverse complement.
AGACGCCCGGCTGCGCCGGCCGCGAGAATGACCGCCTTGGCGCGAATGACGAGAATTTCAGCGCTCCGGCTGTTGATCGCGATGGCCCCCGCAATGCGGCCATCGGCGCCGGTGAGCAGGCGCGTCGCCATGTAGCGGTTCGAGATCAGCACCTGCGCCTTGCGCAATTGCCGGTACAGGACCTTCTTGATCGACGCGCCCTCCGGCATCGGCAGCACGTAGGTTCCAAGGTGATGAACCTTTTTGATGTCGTAGTCGCCATTCTCGTCCTTGAGGAATTTCACCCCCCATTGGTCGAGTTCACGGATCATGTCGAAGGAGCGCTCAGCGTAGGCAAGCAGCGCCTTCTGATAGACGATTCCGTCATTGGCGATGGTGATTTCCCGGACATATTGCTCGGGCGTGGCGAAGCCCGGCACGACGGCGTTGTTCAATCCGTCCATGCCGACGGCGATCGCCCCTGACCGCTTCACATTGGCTTTTTCGAGCAAAACGACTTTCAGCGCAGGGTTCGCAGTCTTGGCCTTGTAGGCTGCGAGGGGCCCCGCAGTCCCTCCGCCGATCACCAGAACATCGGCTTCGAAAATGGTCTCGGCGTCGTCGTTGGCCGTCACGCTGCACTCCCGCTGGCGCATCAGCCAAGCCGGCGGACGCGATCTTGTTGCTACTCTAAGGCATGTTAGTCTATATTACAGGTATGATTTCATCGAGTCCATCGGCAGTCCGCGCCGGACACGTCGAACTGCGCAATCTCACGGTCGCTTATCGTGGCGCGGCGGCGTTGCGAGATTTCGGGATCGCGGCGGAGCCGGGGCAATTCATCTGCTTTCTCGGCCCGTCGGGCTGCGGCAAATCCACCGCCTTGAATGCTATCGCCGGCTTTGTTCCCCCAACCTCGGGTGAGGTTCTTGTCGATGGCGCGCCGATCCGCGGGCCGGGCGCCGACCGAGGCGTCGTCTTCCAGCACTATTCGCTGTTTCCATGGAAGACGGCCTTGGCGAACATCGCCTTTGGTCTGCGCATGCGAGGGATCGGAAGCGCCGAAGCGCGACGGGCGGCGTACGAGTGGATCGATCGCGTCGGGCTATCCGGTTTCGCCGACCGCTATCCCCACACGCTCTCGGGCGGCATGCAGCAACGCGTCGCGATCGCGCGTGCATTGATCAACCGGCCCTCGGTCTTGTTGATGGACGAGCCATTCGGCGCGCTCGACGCGCAGGCGCGCGCGCTCATGCAGGAGTTGCTGCTTGATCTCTGGCGAGACGTCGGCGCAACTATATTCTTTGTCACCCATGATGTGGACGAAGCGATCTATCTGGCGGACAGAGTGATTGTCTTCAGCGCCGCGCCGGGGCGCGTCATACTCGATTTGCCCATCGACTTGCCGCGTCCCCGCCCCCCGGACATCTCCGCGAGCGGCCCTTTCAATGCGGCGAAGTTGCAGTGCCTCGAGCTGATCCGTCGCGAGGGTCGTCGGATCTTCGACCTGTCGGAGTCCGCTGCGTGACCGTCGTGCAAGTCATACGCCGGGGAATCCGAGCCGATGAGCTTCGTCCCGCTGGTTCGAAAACGAGGATGACTGCGACGTGGCGGTGGAGCGTGAGAATTTTTTCCCTCGTCGCGCTTCTCGCGGCCTGGCAATATGCCTCCCAGTCGAAGGCGCACTTCTCCTTCCTCACCTTCGCCTTCACGCCCGCTCCGACGCAGGTGTTCGACTCGCTCCTCGAGCTTTCGCATTCGGGAAAGCTGCTGTCGCATGTCGAGGCCAGCCTCGCGCGCGTTCTCGCAGGCTATGCTCTCGCCTCTTTATTTGGAATCGCTCTCGGCGGTCTCGTCGCGCGCAGGCCCTTTTTCGAGGACGCGCTGCTGACGCCTCTCGAACTCCTGCGGCCGATTCCGGCGGTCGCCTGGATACCTCTTGCGATCCTGATGTTCCCGTCGTCCGAAGCGTCGATGGTTTTCATCACCTTCATGGGCGCGCTGTTCCCAATCTTGCTCAACACGATTCATGGCGTGCGGGACATCGACGCCCGGCTCATCGCATCCGCGCGCTCGCTAGGCGCCGGCAGCGTCACTGTCGTCGTCGAAGTGGTGCTGCCAGGCGCTTTGCCGAGCATATTCACCGGCCTCGCGATCGGCATGGGAACGAGTTGGTTCTGCCTCGTGACCGCGGAGATGATTTCCGGCCAGTTCGGCATCGGCTATTTCACCTGGGAATCCTACACCCTCCAGAATTACCCAGATATCGTCGCGGGCATGGCGATCATCGGCGTTCTCGGTTTCCTGAGCAGCGCCATCGTCAGACGGATCGGCTGCGCGCTCACACCATGGCGGGGAGAAAGCCAGTGATCGCGTCGCCTCGAAAGCACGGGTGAAATTGAAATGCGACGACTGCTTCGAATCTGCGGCATTCTTTCATGGATCCTTGCGACGCCGATGGGCGCGGCTGCGGAAACAATTCGCATCGCGATCGGAACGCAGGATACGACGATCAATTGCGCCGCGGGCGGACTACTGATTCGCGAACTCGATCTTCTGCGGCGCCATCTCCCGCATGACGGCAAGTATAAGGACGCGACATACGATATTCAGTGGAAGAATTTCTCGAGCGGCGCGCCGATCACGAATGAAATGGTCGCGGGCAAGCTCGATATCGGCCTCATGGCCGACTTCCCCGGCGCGCTGAACGGCGTCGCCTTCAAGAAGGCCGGCAAAAGCAGCCGGTTCATCACGGTGCTATCCGGCAGCATCCGCGGAAGCGGCAATGGCGTCGTCGTGCCGATCGCTTCGCCGGCGCAATCGCTCGCTGAGTTGAAGGGCAAGACGATCTCCGTGCCCTTTGCTTCGACAGCGCATGGCATGCTGCTGCGCGCTGTCGCTGATCTCGGCTGGGATCCCGCGCGCGACGTGAAGATCATCGCGCAGGCCCCCGAGGTCGCAGGCTCGGCGCTGCAAAGCGGGCAGATCGACGCGCACGCCGACTTCGTGCCTTTCGCGGAGCTTTTTCCTGCGCGCGGCTTTGCCCGTAAGATCTTCGATGGCGCCCAGGCGGGCGTTCCGACTTTCCACGGCGCTCTCGTGGACTCTGATTACGCCGAGAAATATCCAGAGCTTGTCGTCGCCTATCTCCGCGCGATCATCGACGCGAACAGGCTGTTGGCCGACGAGCCGGAAAAATACAGCGAGTTGATCGCCAAGGCCACCGGCATCGACGCCCCTGTCGTCTATCTCTTTCATGGCCCACTCGGACTTCAGACACGCGACCTGACCTGGAAGAAGGAGTATCGGCAGGATCTTGCGACCTCGATCGAAACGCTCAAGCTGCTGAAGCGCGCCGACACCGGCCTCGATCTCGAAACATTCATCGACGATAGATTTATCCGCGCCGCTTTCAAGGCGTCTGGACTCGACTACGACACTGAGCTTGCGCACTACGCCTCGTCGACGAGTGAGCCGATGACCGAAGCGAGCCTTTCCGCAGAACTCTGGTTGGAGGGCGAGCCCAAAGTCCACCGCTATGCATCGCCGGACGCGGCGTTCGCCGCTCTGACCCAATTCGAAACGCAAGGCAAGAAAATCCGCGCCGCCTATGCGCAGGACCGCAGCAACGGCATCAAGATATTTGCCAACCGCGGCTGGTATGTCGCCGCGTCATCAGGGCGGCTCGATGCGTTTTTCTCGAAAGCCGCCGCGGAATCCTTCGCCGCGAAGTCGGGCGGAAAGGTGCAGGACTTCGACGCGATCCTTCAAAGTAAACCGAGCCCAACTCGGAGGCCAGGATGAGCCTGCAAAGCATTCCGACGCTTCGTGGCCCGGATATGCTGTTGCGAGAATTTCGTGCAGGTGATGCGCGGGAGCGTTTCGAGCTCGGAAACGACCCCGCAATCATGCGAATGTTTGGAGTGGACCCGACTGACATCCCGGCGCTGACAGAGGCCGGCGTCCGCCGCTGGGTCGATGATTTGGCAAAGCATCCCCTCGCCTGGGCGATCGAACACGAAGGGAGCTGGCTCGGCGAAATCAGGCTCGACAACATGAACAAGCACGATCGTCGCGCGCAGTTGGCGATCGGGCTCTATGACCCACACAAGCTTGGGCGCGGTCTCGGTAGACGGGCAATACTTATCCTCCTTCGCTACGCCTTTGACGCGCTCGCCTTGCATCGCATCAGCGTGCGCGTCGTTTCCTACAACGGGCGAGCTATCGCCTGTTACCGCGCATGCGGCTTTGTAGAGGAAGGACGGGAACGCGAAGCGGCGCGCGTCGGCGACGAATGGCGCGATGATGTGATCATGGGACTTCTCGCGCACGAATTCGATAGTTCGCAATGAATAAGCAAGTTCTCGGGTTCTGTCGCAAATTTTGCGTGAGTGCGAGACGCGCGACAGCGGGCCTCTCGAGGCTTACGCCGCGAGAGCGTAGGCCTACTTCGTCGGGCGCAATTTGCCCGTTGTTTGCAAATTGCCCTTCCTCGACCCCGCGCCCTTCCATCATCTCCTCGAGCTGCCGGTAGCTGATGGGTAGGCGACATACCCGCGCACGCCCCAGACGATCACGTCACATTCGAAATGGCTCCCTTTGGACTCCATCATCGCGCTGTCCCGCCTGCCCCGACAACAGCGTAACCCAGGCCGCCCTCAGACGAAAATTTGCGACAGAACCCGGAAATGCGCCCGAGAGCGCGCCATTGATGGGCCAGTTTGGCTATCCAGTCAGATACGGTCAGGAAGCCGCGGGCGGCGTAAAGCCCGACTTGCACGAGCCTCGCGACAACCTTGACGCGCTCGGACTCGAACTTCGGTTTCAAGATTTCGATAGAGATTTTTGCCGCGGGCGCGTCCTCGTCGCCGATCCCGCGCGTTGCCCCCTCGGCGTGTAGGAGTCTCTTCTTGTGTGCTGGAGAGGCAAAGGGTCGCCATTGCGTTCCTACAAATTTGCGCGCGGCGTCATTTTGTATATTATCTCGACAGGAGTCATAGATAATTTTCACTCGCCATTAGAGGCTTCTGGCATGCTCTCTCGTCGCAACCTATTGCAAGGCGTTGCCATTTCCGCTCTTACGCCGCTTCTTGCCGCCGCAGACGCCGCTGAGGCACCATTGGCGACGGAGGGCGCCAAGCTCGGGGCCCTTTTCGACAAATTTGTTCAAGAACGCCTGCGCCGCTACCCAGAACACGCGACAAGCCTGGGCCTCGATAAGGGCGAACTCGCGGGCCTGAAAAGCCTCCTTAGCGAACGCTCGCCGAACGTCCTTGCTCAAGACAAAGAAGACACTGCGCGCCGCCTTGAGGGGCTTCGGAGCATCGACCGCGCCGCGCTCGGCGACACCGACCGCATCAACTACGATACGGTGTTGTTGACTACCGAAATCCGCAATGAGGCGGACCGGATTTTCAATTTCGGCGCCGGCGGATCGGGAGCACCTTATGTTTTAAGCCAATTGACCGGCGCATATCGATTTGTGCCGGACTTTCTCGACACGAAGCACACGATAGAGACCTCCGACGACGCTGAGGCCTATCTCGCCCGCCTCGACGCTTTCGCGCGACAGATGAGGGAGGAGCTGGAGCTTGCGAAGCACGATGTCGGCGCCGGCGTAACGCCGCCCGATTTTGTCATCGACAAGACCCTCGTGCAAATGCGCGCGTTCTTGAATATTCCGGTCGACAAGGCCACGGTCGTTCAATCCCTCGCCCGCCGGACGAAAGTGAAGGGCATTGCGGGCGATTGGGTTGGCCGCGCAGAAGCGGCGTACACAGGAAAAATCCTTCCGGCGCTGGCCAGTCAGGCTGAATATCTACAAAGCTTGCGCGGCCGCGCGACGCATGCGGCCGGCGTAGCGGCGCTTCCAAACGGCGCCGACTATTACCGCGTCTCGTTGAAGGAAAGCACTACCTCGACGCTCACCCCCGATGAAATCCACGCAACGGGTCTCGAGCTCGTCGCGAAGATTTCTTCCGAGCTCGGCGAGCTGCTCGAGTCGCAGGGATACAGCAGCGGCAATGTCGGCCAAAGATTGGCGGAGCTGAGCGCCGACCCAAAATTTCTTTATGAGAATACTGACGACGCAAAGGAGACCCTGATTGCGGACCTCAATGCGAAGGTCGCCGAGGTGCAAGCTAAGCTGCCGTCCTATTTCGGCGCCCTTCCCAAGGCCATCGTTGAAATCCGGCGCGTTCCCAAGGAAATCGAAGCGGGCGCGCCCGGCGGGTATTATTACGCCGGCTCGCTCGACGGTGCACGGCCCGGAGCCTATTACATCAACCTGCGCGACACTGCGGAATGGGCCCGCTGGCGCCTGCCGACGCTGACCTATCATGAGGCCATTCCGGGCCATCATCTCCAAATTACTTTGGCGAATGAAGCGCAAAACCTGCCCTTGATTCGCAAGATGTCGGGCTTCAACGCCTATGCGGAGGGCTGGGCGCTTTACGCCGAACAACTCGCGGTCGAAATCGGATTGTATGAAAACGATCCGCTTGGTCACATAGGCCAATTGCAAGCCGCGCTGTTCCGCGCTGTTCGGCTCGTGGTCGACTCGGGTTTGCACGCCAAGGACTGGAGCCGAGAGAGGGCCATCGCCTATTTCGCCGACACTCTCGGAGAGAAGCAAAGCGTCGCCACGACGGAAGTGGAGCGCTACTGCGTATGGCCGGGACAGGCCTGCGGCTACATGGTCGGAAAGCTCACTTGGCTCCGGTTGCGCGACCGCGCTCGCCTTGCGCTCGGCTCCAGATTTGATCTTCGAAAATTTCACGACGCGGGGTTGCTGTCGGGCTCGCTCCCTCTCGCTGTTCTGGAGCGCGTCGTCGAAGATTACAGCGCCCGCTAGTTCAGTCGCACAATCCGGAGACCCCTGCAATTGAGACGATTCTGTCGCAAATTTTGCGTGAGTGCGAGACGCGCGACAGCGGGCCTCTCGAGGCTTACGCCGCGAAGCGTAGAACTGCTTCGCCGGGCGCAATTTGTCCGTCGTTTGCAGTTGCCCTTCCTCGAACCCCGCGCTCTTCCATCATCTCCTCGAGCTGCCGGTAGCTGATCGGGTAGGCGACATACCAGCGCACGCCCCAGATACAGGACCGCATAGAGGAACCACAAAATCACCTCCCATCTCAGTCGTCCTGAACTCCCCCGGGACCCCAGCAGCACCATTCAGTCCAGATGTGCGACGACAAGAAGACGCTTAATCTCGCCTGATTCAAAGGCACGCAAAAAGGCTGCGTAATCCTTGAAAACCACGCAACCGTTCGAGTCGCCTTTGGGCCCCAGCATATAAGTATGGGCGAGCAGGCCGGTGCGACCGAAGGTATTTGCGTCGCCAACAGGAACGAGACGTAGGGCCCGGACGCCATGAAAGGGCTGTTCCCTCAGCGTAATCTCGTAGGTGTTAGGCGGCGTTGCGCCGCGCATAGGTTCGTGAACAAAGCGAGGGTCATCAAGTCGCGCGCCGAGCCCTGAATGCGCCTCCAAGCGCTGGCCGTTCGGCAGATAAACTGTATGTGCGGCGATATCATATACGGCAGTGGCGAAGCCGAACTGTCTTAAAAGAAACGAAGCGCCCTCTGGGGGTGCAATTTTGAGATTTGCCCGGCTGACCATGCGGTTGGATGCATCGGTCTGGTCAGATACAGCTCTTTCGGACGCGATACATCGGTCCGCCATTTTCACTGGGTATCCGAGGTCCCTCCACAGCTTGCAGCCATGGTCAGGAGCGAAGTGGGCGAGGAGGCCGAGCGTGAAAACGGCGCATGCGGCAATGGCGAGTCCTATTGAAGTTGCCGTGCGAAAGCGAACCTCGAACGCCTGTATTCCTGTCGCGAGTAAAACCAGAACGGCGGTGATAAAGAGACAAGAGGATAAATATTCCATCAGAGCTCACTTTAAAGCAGATGAATTTGGGCAAGCCTTGGTCGGCTCATGTTGCAACAGGCGGGAAAACATGATGGGTGAAGTTGCAACCAGTCGGCGTCGACAGCCGTCTCCCGAAGTTTCGTTTGAGAAGTGACATCCATCATGTGATGGGGTGGTGCAAGCGGCTTGTCGTCTCGATCTCAACGGGTCTCGGGCTATCATCTTTTTGTGCCAATTGGTTCGACCGCTGGACGCGGGCACGCTTGAAAATAGTCTACGGTCGGGTCAACGCAGATGTGAAGGCGCCTGGGGATTGTTGTCCGGATTGGTGTCGTGTTTCGAAAGCGAAACAATCAGTCCTTGTGCGACCAGCGGCGCAAGATCCGCCTCGAGTGCGTCGACGCGGGCCTTGTCGTATACCTCGTCGCCATTGACATAGACTGCAAAGGACAGGGAATGCTTGGCCTTTTTCGCCGGATCCTCGATCGTGGCCTTCGTCCATTTGTAGAGCGGGAAAGCATCAACGCTGCTCCGTTTCGCCTGCGTAACGTAATTGACGAAGGCGTCGTAGGTGGTGATGGCCGTCGCGCTATGACGGGCGAGAGCTTCTGCGATTGGCCTGAAGGCGGGATCATCCGGACGATGGCGCGCGCGGTCGGCCCTGCTCGTCGAGCCTGAAACGGATTTGATAGTCCCAGTCGGCGCTCATGTTGAGTCCTTTCGAAAGATTGCCCTCATGCGCGACTCTGCTCGACCGGGGCGCGAGACGGTGTGCGGCTGAACCAGTAAGAGGCGCTGTTGTAGTCGGATTGCCGCCGGCGCGATTGGAACATCGGCACGAAGAGCTGCACCCACCAGCGCTCCCTTCCATATTCAAGGTCGTTCTCGACACCGGACGCCGGCGGATAGCGACGGGTGATCAGCGCCGTTCCAAACAACACGTCCCAGAAGAAGAGTAGGTTTCCCGAAGTTGCCTGCGAATGATGGGCGCGGCGCCAAAGGCAAGTGTATTTGGTGTGGCCCAGCCGATGCCACCAATATTGAACCATGTCCTCCCCGATCAGATAAACGGGGATCCAGGCCACCCAGCTCCAGTGGCTGAACCTATCCCGCCATTCCGGGACCAGCGCCGCGGCGCCGCCTAGGACCAGCGCGAAAACCGCCGGCCGGCTCGCCAGCGGAAAGGCGATCGAAGCGAGATCGAGCGTCGTTTCGTCTCTGTCGGCTTTCGACAGATCGAGCCGCCCGGCGGCGGCCTCGGCCACGCTGAGCAGCACAAGGATCACGAGCGCAGAGTGGTTGAGCAATGTGACGAGCAAGACCTGCCGCCTTTCCGCTGGATGTCGCCGACTCAGCCCGGCGCGAAGGGATGCTTGGCGGTGACGCGGGCCGACAGGACAGATTTCGCCGACGGATCGCCCGCGAGCGCCCGCGCGATGGCCTCCTTCGTGGCGCGATAGTTGAAGTCCTGGATTTTCCTGTCGTCGGCGGCGTCCCAGTGAATGAAGACTCCGACAGAGATGAAGAGGTCTTCCGCCTGCTCGACCGGGATGATTCCCTCGGCGACCGAGTCCGCGACAGCCTTGGCGACGCCGTGCTGCGCCGGTCCGAACAGCTGGATCGCCTGACGGGCATTCTTGATGGTCACCTTGTTGAACAGGATTGTGTAGGGCTTGACGAGAAGGTTCGGCGCAATGACCGCGAGCAAGGTGGTGAAGCCGTGCTTATTGTTGACGAGCGCATTGGCGAAGGCCTTTTCGGCGGCGCTGCCGCGCGGGCCGATCAGGAGATCGATATGCGCGACCTCATTGCCGTCGCCAACGAGGGACTCGCCGACGCCGAGCTTCGAGAGCCCGGCGCTTTGCTGCGTCGCTTTCGGCGCGAAAATGCTGAGAAACTTGGTTAGAAGCGACATCAAGACCTCTACTTGGGCGAGTTGGCTGCGGGTGCGGGAAACGCGGTCGCACCCGCAGCTTTCCCCGGGAGGACGGCAAGGCCGTCTCCCCAGCGGTTTGCGTTCGCTGGATCAGTTGGCCGCGAACGGATGCTTCGCTTCGTTGCGCTTCGCGACGACTTCGGAAGCCTTCGGCTCGCCGGCGACCGCGCGCGCGATGGCCTCTTTCGTGGCCTGGTAGTTGTAGTCCTGGATCTTCTTGTCGTCGTTGGCTTCCCAATGGATGAACACGCCCACCGAGATGAAAAGGTCGTCCGCCTCTTCGAGAGGAATGACGCCTTCGGCGACAGAGTCGGCGACGGCCTTGGCGACGCCATGCTGCGCCGGGCCAAAGAGCTGCACCGCCTGCTTTGCGCCCTTGATGGTGACCTTGTTAAAAAGAATGGTGTTTGGCTTCGCGAGGAGATTGGGTGCGATCACGGCGAGCAGTGTCGTGAAGCCATCCTTGTTGTTGACGAGCGCATTGGCGAAGGCGAGCTCCGCCGCGGAGCCGCGCGGTCCAATCAGCAGATCGATGTGAGCAACTTCGTTCCCTTCGCCCACGAGGGACTCGCCGACGAGAAGCTTGTTGATTTTAGCCATGTAACAATCCTTTTGACGCGCCCGCCCCTCCGCGGGCCGTCATAATCATACGTAATTGGTAGAGATTAGCAACGGTGTCGACCAAGTAAAATTCATCCGTCCCGACGCACGTAGCCGTCGGCGCCGCCCCGATCGTCACCAATAGCGCCAGGGCCTGCCGTAGACGCCGGGCCCCTGGGCGGGGCGGAATAGGAGGCGGCTCGCCGGTCGGCGGCGCGATCAAGATCGGTGTCGAGCAGACACTTGGAAAAGCCGTCCGTTCTTGGCTGAAAGCCATAAGACCGGCAGCGGGTTTCGTCTGCCGCGCGTCGTTGCGCAAGCCCCTATCAGGAGGCTCAAGGCGATCACAAGGCGACGTTGGACTTCCTGCTGACGGCAAAGCGGGCTCGCAAAGCGGCGTTGCGGTTCCGGCGCCGAGCGATCGGCAGAACGGCGCGCCGAAGAATGTCACGATCGACAAGAGCGGCGCCAACACCGCTGCGATCGAGAGCTCCAATGCAGAGAACGAGGCGGGCATTGAGATCCGCCGGAGGAAATATCTGAACAACATCGTCGAACAGGACCACCGAGCGATCAAGCGGGTGGTGCGGCCAGCGCTGGGGTTCAAATCCTTTCGCTCGGCCGCAGCAACGCTCACCGGCGTCGAGCTCATGCACATGATCCGAAAAGGGCAGTTGCAAACGACGGGCAAATTGCGCCCAGCAAAGCAGGTCTATGCTCTCGCGGCGTAAGCCTCGAGAGGCCCGCTGCCCTGCCTCTCGAGGCTTACGCAAAATTTACGACAGAACCCAAAATTTCCTGTCCTTTTTCGGTCGCCGCGAGTTCCGCGCTCAGGAAGCCCGCCATCAATGATTATAGGACTATAACACACTATAAAAATACAGAAATCGATCTGAGGCCGCTGGGCCGTAATCCGTGAGGAAAGCGGAATACGCGAGAAAATATGGACTATGGGTGAAGCCCGTCTTGAATGCCTCAGTTCGGCGGATTAATATCATAGTCGATGAATAGATAAATAGATTGGGTAAGGCGAATAGGAATGCGTAGGAGATGGCTCGCGGTCATCGGCGTCGCTGCGGTCGGCGGCGCCGCGCTATTGGTAACGGCTCTCCGCTCGGAAACGGATCAGCGACTTATCGGCGCCGCCGCCTTCAGCGACTGGCGCGCGGATGCGCCTGGCGCATGGCGGCGGATTGGCCCGCAAGATTTACCGCGCCCGCTTGCGAGCGAGCCCAAAGCGGAGCGCTCCCAGGTCGTTCCTCGGCCCGAGGGCGCTGCGCTCAAAACGCTCGCGGGTTTCGAGGCTGAAGTTTTCGCTTCTGGGCTGAACGGACCGCGCGTTCTGAAATTTGCGCCCAACGGCGATTTGTTCGTGACGGAGAGCAACGCCGGACGCGTGCGCGTGTTTCGAATGAAGGACGGAGATATCAAGCCCGCGCAGAGCGAGATTTTCGCCGCCGAGCTCGAGCGGCCCTACGGTGTCGCCTTCTATCCGCCCGGCCCCAACCCACAATATGTCTATGTTGGAACGGTCTCGAAGGTCGTGCGCTTCCCCTACAGGCAAGGGGACCTCAAAGCGGCCGGCCCCGCCGAAATCGTCGCCGGTCCGCTGCCGGCGGAAAGCGGCCACTGGACCCGCGACATTGCCTTCTCGCCCGATGGAAAGACGCTCTTCGTCGCGGTTGGGTCCAAGAGCAATGTCGCGGATGGCCATGTTCGTCCTTCCGCCGCGGAAGTCGCCGAACTCGAGGCCAAGAATGGCGTCGGCGCAAGCTCGGGGCCCGAACTCGATCGCGCCGCCGTGCTCGCTTTCGATCCCGATGGCGCAAACAAGCGAATCTATGCGACGGGCATCCGCAACTGTTCCGGCTTACGCTTGCGGCCGAAGTCCGAGGATCTCTGGTGCGTCGTCAATGAGCGCGACATGCTCGGCGACGACTTGCCGCCCGATTATGCGACGCGCGTGAAGCCGGGCGCCTTTTATGGATGGCCGTGGTATTATATCGGCGGCAATCCCGATCCGCGGCATCTCGGCGCAAGGCCGGATCTCGCAGACAAGGTCACGATACCGGACATTCTCCTGCAGCCTCATTCCGCGCCGCTCGGCCTCGCCTTTTACGATGGTGCGCAATTCCCGGCCGACTATAAGGGCGACGCGTTCGTGACGCTCCATGGTTCCTGGAATCGCGCCAAACGCACTGGCTACAAGGTCGTTCGTTTGAAGTTCAAAGATGGCGAACCGACAGGCGAATACCAGGATTTCCTGACGGGATTTGTCGTGGATGACAGAAGGGTATGGGGGCGACCCGTCGATGCAACGGTCGCGCCCGACGGATCACTCCTCGTCAGCGAAGACGGGAACGGCGTCATCTTCAGAGTGCGCTACGTCGGCAGATAAGAGATGCTAATCGCTTCGGCATGGCTCGAGGGCGATGTCACATTAACTCGTTCAAGGCGTAGCGAAGCCTATCGGTCTCGATTCAGCCGGGTAACGCCACGGATCTTCACGCCGCGATCGCCCTGAGGCGATGCAGATGGATGGCAATGGCGGAGTGGCGAGAGGGACGGGCTGGAACGAACAGGTTGCGGAGCGCGGAGAAGACGTCTCCTTGTCGCTCGCGCCAAATCGCCAATTAGACTAGATGCGCGTGTTACGCGGATGCTACGCACGACCGGGCTTTCTGGAGCTTTCTCGATGCGTGAAGGGCTCGATAGGCTCCTCGAGGGAACCGGTCTGTCCTATCGCTTCGGGGGGCTGGACGAAATGGCGGCGTCGATCATTCTCGCGCAGATCCAGGCCCTGCCGCCGATTGACGTTGGCGCAACGAAGCGGACCGACGTCGAGACGACGGATCCTGACGACAAGAAGGCCTATAGCGCCGACTGCGGCGCTATCACCTAAGGAACGGGGACCTACACGGCGCCGCTCGTGACGGTCGCCGGCAAGGCGCCGCTGCCCATGTCAAGGACAGTCAAGGCTGCATGAGCGTGTGTTGCAAAGAAGAGTTTCTTTCAGAGATATCCTTCAGCAGATGTTTTGTGGCCGGCGTCACGATCGCGATGAAGTAGGACTCTCGAAGTCGCCGACTGTAGATCGAGCCGCGTAGATAGGCGCTGGAGCCGGCATGCAGCATCAGCGCCTGAGTTGCATCGAGCGCAAGACGGGAGCCTTCGAGCCGCGCCTCGAGAACTCGCCGTAGATATTCGGGGGCCTGCTCCGAAGGCGTTTCAGCGAGCCTCATGATCTCGTGCTCCATCGCATCGACGAGCTCGTCCAGCGATCCCGGGCCAATCGGCAAATAGGCGTTCACCGCCCGTACACGCGAGGGCAGGGCGCGCATCAAATCGGCGCAGTTGCGGATGAGGCCGATGGCCATGCTTGTTTGCAGCAGGAGAAAGCCTGGCTTGATCCGCTTGGCGAAGCGGGTCAATGAGTCAGACAGTATCATTTCGTCGGGAATTAAAGCGTTCTTGAAACCAACGGCCCGCGTTGCCGTCCCTTCCAGCGCAATGAATTGCGCCCCCTTACGGCTTTCGACACCATCGAAACCAAGACGGGCGATCGCCGTAACAACCGTGGCGCCCGCTTCGAAACAGAAGCCAAAATAATGGCCGTCTTCCAAATTCGACACCCAAGGCAAAACACCGTCCACGCGATAGCCGCCATCGACCCGACGCCCTTTGAGCCTTAGCGGCTCTACACCCGAAAGCGCCTTCATCGGGTTTGAGAGGCCAGTCCCGCCGAGAGCGGCGCCCGACGCAGCGTCTGCCTGCAAGCGTGCGCGCAAGCCGAGGTTCTCTGAGTTTTGCAGATACCAGCCAAAAGCATCCTGACACCAGACGCAGAAGGCGGTCGAGAGACAGGCCTCCGCGACTGAGCTCATCGCCCGGATAGCGGCTTGGAGATTAATCGCATGGTCTTCGCCGAAACCGTCATGATGCTGGGCGAAAGCGCCGGCCAATCCGAGATTCTTGAGGACATGCGCTGGATAAAGGCCGTCCTCGTCAATCCGCGCGGCAAGGGGGCGCAAGTCGGATTGGACGATTGCCTTCACGCGCCCGAGCATGCTGCTTTGGTTCGACACGCCTATAGGAGACGTCGATAGTTCAGCGAGACTCATGACTCGGCCTTTTCCGTTCGCGTGACCGAGAGGGCTACAGGCTTGGAGATGGTGTTTGCGACCGGCGACCATTTCTGTGCGTGAGCTATCAGGGCGTCGAGCGTTTCCTTTGGAGCGTCTGCGTCAAAGGAAACTGCTACGCGGATTACGTCGAAGCCGACGGGCTTGGGCGTAGTGTCGCCCGTTCCCCACACCGAAGTGATGTTGATATCGGCTTCAAGATCGAGCGCAAGGGAGCGCACCACGACGCCATTGGCGACGGCGTTGGCGTGAATGCCCACGGCGAGACAAGAGCCGAGCGCGGCGAGCAACGCTTCCGAGGGGTTGGGGGCAGTGTCGTCGCCCAGAAGGACGGGCGGTTCGTCGACGATGTGCGGCGGGAGATCTCGAATGAAATTCAGATGGCGGAAACGGCCTTCGGCGACAGTGCGGCATTTGACCGTCTTGATGGCCGCGGGATTGGCCTTGCCGGCCGCGATGAGGGCGTCGAGCCCATCCTTGCTGATCGGCGCCAGGCAGGAAATGAGAACGGGGGCGTCGTTGCTCATGTAGAAAGCGATCCTTTTGTTCGTGTCAGTCGTGGGTGGTCCAGGAGACGCGGGCGATGGCGGCAAGCAGGAGCGCGTCAAGCAAGAAGCCAATGAGGCCGATCAGGACGACCGTCGCCGCGAGGCGATCGTATTCAAGGGTGTCGCGCGCATCGTTGATCGCGTAGCCAAGCCCGCTCGTCACGCCAAGATATTCGGCGGGAACAAGCACGATCCAGGCGACGCCGAGCGCGAGTCGCAGACCGGTGAGCACATCCTGCGCCACCGCCGGAACGATGACGGCGCGTAGGATTTGCCATCTGCCCGCGCCAAGATTATGCGCGAGGCGGAACCAATCGGGGTCGAGCTTGCGCAGGCCATGCGCGGTCGAGAAAATGATCGGCCAGACTGAGGACGCGAAGATGAGGAATACGATTGCCGCGTTCCAAGTCGAAAAGGCGAGAATGGCGATCGGCATCCAGGCGAGCGGGCTTACCATGCGCAAAAGCTGGAAAGGGAGATGCGTCGCCCTGCGAAAGAGCGCGCTGCTGCCCACGATCACGCCGACCGGCGCTCCTGCCGCAAAGGCGATCAGGAGACCAAACGCGATGCGCCCAAGGCTCGGAACCGCGGCGGCCAACGCGGAGCCGTCGCGCAGCATGTCGTAAAGACGGCTCAGGGCGGGCGCCGGCGCGAAGCCGGCGAAAGCTGCGGTCGATGGATTGCGCGCGATCAGCCAACCTCCGAGCGCCCACAGGCCCAAAAGAAGCGCGAGTCCGCTCAGTTCGACGAGCACTCGCGCTAAACGCGCGCCGATGGCGCGCCGGCGCCGCAAGTCGCGCGGCCTTTCGAGGAAGCTCACGGCCACGGCGCTCATAGCGCGAGAACCTCCTTCCGGCTGAAGGGGTCGCCGCTCGAGACACTCCGGTCGCGCTTCCAATCCGGGTAACGCTCCAGCGCCTTTTTGACGAGGGCGTAATCGACGAGGTCCTTGGCGACGAAATCCGGGTCGAGCTTATCCAGGAAGGCTCGTTCGCCTTCGATTTTTGCTTCCTTTAGCTGCTGGACGATCAGGCGCGTCGCAGAAGGATATGGCCAGGGCTGGAAATCGATCCGACCGTTGCCCCAATCGCGATGTCGGATAACCTCCTTGTAGGCGGGCTCCTGCGCATAGGCGGTCACGGCGCGCGTTACGACTTTCGCCGGCGGCGGCAGATAGCCGGCGCCGTCGCGCGAGAGGAGCTGGGCCACCTCTTCCTTGTTCTGCGAGGCGTAGATTTCCGCTCGCACGATGGCGTTAACGGTCTTCTGCGCCCATTCCGGCCGCTTCTCTATCAGCGGCTGCAACATGGCGACGACGCAACATGGGTGGTTTTTCCAAATGTCGCCGGTAAAGCGCAGCACGCGCCCGCCAGCGTTGAGTTCGCCCAACGCGTCGAAAGGCTCGGCGACAATATAGCCGTCGATCTTCTTGGCGGCGAGCGCTGGCGGCATGTCCGGCGGCTGCAGGATCTGAAGATTGACTTCCTTGGCGCCGAGCGCCGCGCTCTGGGGCTTTATGACAGGCGTGAGGCCGCTTTTGCGTAGGGCATATTGCAGCACGATATTGTGCATTGAATACCAGAACGGCACAGCGAGCTGCTTACCGGCGAGATCTGTAAAGCTCTGCACCCCGCCGTCGCCCTGCACGACAAGCGCTGAGCCGTTTGTGTGCGCCCAGGCCACAACCTTCACGGGTACATGGCTGCCGTAGCGCAGCCAGAGCGCGGTCGGCTTGAGAAGATGCACGAGGTTGAAGCGTCCCGCGGTGAAACCTTCGATAAGAGGCGCCCAGCCGCGAATGAGCTCCGGCTTGGCGACCTTGAGTCCTTCCTCTTCGAAATAGCCCTTGGCGTGGGCGACAAGCAGCGGCGTCGCGTCCGTGATCGGCAGATAGCCGATGCGCAGCGTGTCGTCGTCGCTTTCGGCCGCACGCGTTGTTTTTGGCAGGCCCGCCAGTAGCGCCGCAAGACCGCCCATGGCGAGGCGATCGAGCACATGACGGCGCGACACGCCAGCTCCGGCAGCGTAGTTGAGATCATACTGATCGCAGGATTGGCACATATCGTGTTTCGTCTTTCGTCAGGCGCTGAGCGCTAAGGGAAAGGTGGCGGGTTCCAACGCGTTGATAAGCTGCGCACGGAGGGTGGCGCGCGCTTCGGCGTCCATGTCGGGTGGGATGTCGAATTCGGCGACGATGCGCCCGGGATCCGCCGACATCGCCACGACGCGCGTGGCCAGATCGAGAACGTCGTCGACGTCGTGCGTGACGAGAGTCATGGCGAAGCCGAATGCGACTTGCGTCTCGCGCAACTGGCGGCGCAGATCGCTGCGCGTCAATGGATCGAGAG
Source organism: Methylocystis sp. Sn-Cys (assembly GCF_016745395.1). Classification (GTDB taxonomy): domain Bacteria; phylum Pseudomonadota; class Alphaproteobacteria; order Rhizobiales; family Beijerinckiaceae; genus Methylocystis; species Methylocystis iwaonis. The sequence continues at coordinate 233,319 of NZ_JAERVJ010000006.1, read as the reverse complement.
CGGAAAAAGGCTCATCGAGCAGAAGAACATCGGGGTCGATCGCGAGCGAGCGCGCGAGCGCCACGCGCTGCTGCTGTCCGCCGGAGAGTTCGCGCACATTCGTGTTCGCGTGTTCTGCAAGGCCCACCTGCGTGAGCAACGCCTCGACGCGGCCCGGCGCCTCGCGGGCTCTTCCATCGAAGCGTAGCGCAAGAGCGACGTTGCCCGCGACGTCGAGCCAGGGAAAGAGGAGAGGGCGCTGGAACATCAGCGTGCGGCGGATGGGCCGCGTGGCGTAGCGCCGCTCGGCGAGCCGAATCTCCCCGCTCGTTGGATGCGCGAGGCCCGCCATGATCTGCAGCAGTGTGGACTTTCCGCAGCCGCTGCGGCCAATGACGGCAAGCCGTTCGCCTTGCGCCACCCGCAGGCTGAGGTCGGCAAGGACCGGCGCGCGATGGTAGCCATAGCGGTGGGTGACGCGTCTGACGTCGATGAGCGGAAGAGGGATCACGAGCGGCTCCTTTCGCAGATAGACTACAAAATTTATAAAGAATATCAATTCTATTGTTTGTTGCATCGAAATGTGATGCAATAGGCTGAAATTAAATGGCATGAGGCACACGACTTGCGCCAAGTTAGAACGGATGATCTAGAAAAAATGGAAAACAGACGATCTTCGCGCAAACTCACGAGCCGGGTGTCGCCCACAGCGGCAAAGCGCGATGTCCGCGCTCGATCAGGCGGGAAGTCCGCGCCAGTCGCGAAAGCGAAGGCGAACAAGCGGCTGCTCGAGGCCGCGATTGGGCTCTGCTGCCGAAAGGGAATCGCCGCGACAAGCGTCGACGAGATCATCGACGCCTCGGGCGTTGCGCGCATGACGCTGTACAATCGCTACGGCTCGAAGGACGCGTTGATCCACGCGGCGCTCGCCCATGAAGCAAGCGTCTGGCGCGCTTGGTTCTTTACGAGACTTGCGGAGACGCGGGGCGCTCCGCGCGAGAAGCTGCTCGCTTTCTTCGACATTATGGAAGAGTGGTTTCGGCGCGACGATTATCTTGGTTGCGCGCTCATGAACGCGGCGATGGAGAGCCGTAATACGGACGAGAAGCTCGCTGAGATCATACGCAATCACAAGAGCCACGTGTTAGAGCAGTTGCGCGCGCTCGTCGCAGCGGCGGGCGTCGAGGACGTCGAGTTGCTCACGCAGCAGTTCGATCTTCTGATGGACGGCGCGATTGTGAAGGCCGCCATCAAAAAAACCTCAGCGCCGGCGATGGAGGCGAAAAAGATCGCCGCCGCTTTGCTACCGGAGGGTGAGCGCTTGCGCAAACACGCTGCCGACGAGCGTTGCATTCGTGCAACGATCGCAACGCAAGAGACTTAAGCTTGGAATTATTTCTATACGAAACCGTCTAATAACGATTCGCCCAGAACCACAGACTATTGATATTTCGCCAGGATCGAAGCTAGGCCGCTCTCGGCGCGATAATCTTGATAAAACTTATAGAGTAAATGCAGAGTGGTCCGTGTTCGGCCCTTCAACGCTTGTTCGGCGTGAGCGGGCTCCCGAGCGTCGTCTTTCGGTAAACATGGATACGAGGTTGGAATGACTGTTCGTGTAGAAGCGCCCGCGAAAGCCGTTTGGCGACTGCGGAGCCTACTGCTCGCCCTCTCCGCAGCATCACTTTGCGTAACAAACGCCTTGGCGGCAGAACCGCGCAAAAGCATCGAGCAGAAAAGTGCGACCGCAGCACCCGCCACTTCAGCGCCGCGACCTCCGGCGCCGATGGGCGTGTTCGGCGCCGATATGCCGGCGAAAGGCAGGTTCGTCCTGGCGATCGCGCCGATTTGGGCGAATCTCTCCGGCCAACTGATCGGCACGCAGAGCGTCAGCTCACAATATATCGTCGCCAACACCCCCTGGTGGGTCGATCCGACGAAAAAGCTGCGCCTCGTCCCTCAGAACATTGCGCTGGCAGCGCAGACGGGCGTGATCTCCTATGGTCTCACCGACGATCTCGCCGTCGTCATCACCGCGTCGATAGCCGAGAAGCGGCTCGAAGCCCTGACCTTCAAGGGCCCTTCCGGGATCACGCCGCTCGGCAGAAGTTACCCCGATACGTTTGGACTTTCAGATTTCACCACCAGCGCGATCTACAAAGTCTACCAGGACCCGGTGCATCGCGTGCAGGTCAATCTCGGTTTCGCCTATCCCTTCAGCTTCAACACCGCGCGCTTCGATCTCTTGCAGGCCGACGGAACCGTGCCGAACATTCGCGCCTTCTACGGCATGCAGCCGGGCAGCGGCACGTTCGATATTATGCCGGGCGTCGTTTACGCAGGCAATATCGATAAGTGGTCCTGGGGGCTGTCCTATCGCGCACGCTTGCCGCTCGCCAGAAATTCACAAAATTGGCGCTTTGGCGATCTGCATGAATACAACGGCTGGGTGGGTTACACGCCGATCCCGAGCGTCACGGCTACGTTCCGCGTAAACGGCGCCACCCAATCCCAGATTTCGGGTTTCGACCCCGAAATTACGGGCCGCGCCGTGCCGACCAACCCGGCCTTCTATGGCGGTCAGCGCGTGGAGCTGTTCGGCGGCGGCGTGTTGAATGGCAAACTCGTGGGATACGACGCGGCATCGATCGCTTTCGAAGCCGGACTGCCAGTCTATCAAAATCTCAACGGTCCGCAGATCAAGAAGAATTGGCAGGCGGGTTTCTCATTCCGTCTTCGCATCTGAGCCAGTGTAAGGGCGACGTCGGGAGGGGAGGCAGGTGCGCTCGCGTGCTCTGAGCCGGACTAAAGCGTCGACGCGGCGCGCTGGGGCGACGATCCAGAAGCGCCAGAATTCGATACGGCGCCAAGCGTGAGACGAAAGGTTAATTCGTTCGTTGCCGTGAAACGGATCGGTGCTTTCGCGCCCTATCGAATCTGCGCCAGCCACTCGTCATCCCCAGTTCTGTGAGCGCAATTCTCTCACCTAGAAATGCCCGAATGACCGCTATATTCGTCCGCATATGCGACGACGGCTCGCATGTGATGAAATCGCCGCGCGCGCCAAGCGCCATGGGAAGCAGCAGTTGATCGGACGGCTATGTCCGCGCCGCATCCCGATAAAGTCTGGGGCGTACCATTGGCGCAGCCCGGTCAAACGGTCGTGTTGGCGTTGATTGCAGCGTTCGACACGCCCAGCGTGCCGAAGTTGAGATTGCTGAGCAGTTCATTGAAACGCTGGCTGAAGCGTTAAAGGTGGCGGGGTCGCCGTCAGCAAATTACAGCTCACGAACGAAAACAGACCATATTGAATCATGGCGCCCGTTGTGCCGAAGCTCGTCGAATATGTTCCTGCTGGGGCGGTCTACTGGCCGTAGTAAATCTGTCCATACAAGGTCGCTGTTCTGGTAACGGTGCCGATAAATAAGGGGAAGGCGATGATGATTGGGTTCCCGCCACCGGCGCGCCAGAAGTTCGAGCCAACCGTAGTGGTTGCGCCAGCGTCTGAAAACAATCCGTAGGTCAGACTGTTGGAGCCAGACGTCATATATCTGGTGGAAGCGTTCAAAGCCGCTGGCGAACCTGGGCCTACGTTGACGCATACGCGCAACGCCACAGATACAGTGCCGTGCATCTTACCGAGATTGTTGTTGAACCGTTCGAAGGGGTGTTTGCGGTAACGTCGAATGAACCGAAAGATAAGTCGGGAATTGAAAGGTTGCAGAACTGCGTCCAAGCCATGGAATTCAAGACGAACTCGCCGCAGCAGATCGCCAGCCCGACAACCAAGCGAATTTTCCGAATGGCCAGCATGTCGCTTGCTCCTCATAAATAGAAGAAAACCCCGACGCTGATAGGGGACTACTGGCAAATTGCCCTGACCGGGCGACGGTCGCCGGCCTGTAGCTCATAGTGGAAGCCAGCGCGGCAATCTTTGCTCCCCAAATCCACAACCACGGGCCGAACTCGCTCGTGACGGCAATGCAAAGCGAATTGACATTCTCCGCCTCAACCCCGGCGCCCGCCAAGTGTGGGTTGACAGCGGTCGCGCCATTCCGCTCGAGAAGCCGGAGGCGATCGTCGGCGCGATACGCGAGATCCTATGACCTTGCGCCGCCAGGAGCGCTGAAAGGAAGGCGCCCATGACCCTTGGCGAACGCCTAACGAATCCGTGCGGTGGCGCTGGGTCATGGCGTCGGTTCGGACACGCCCATGAGAATACCACAATGACGCGCTCGCAAGCACCGGTACGTCGTAAGCCTTGGCCAGCTTGGTCATCTCCCTTAGCTTGGCGCGGCAGTCCGGTCCGCGACAGGCGGATGCGGTCGGGGGTTTTGCCGAACAACGAAGAGCCTTCGGAAGGCGCCTCATGGCGCGAGGCGTAGGGACCAGGCACGAAAATGACAAGACAATTCCGATTTTTGCGTGGCGTCCTATTTTCCCTCTTCGCGTTTGCGTTCCATGGCGGCGACCGCGCGTCCGCCGAAGGCGCCTGCCCGCCAGGATTCATCCCGGGCGGCGCTATGGTCCCCGGACAAGAAAATGCCGGTTGGACGGGTTGCCTCCACATGTACGACGTCGACGATGGCGGCGGTAACGGCGCCGCGCCGCGCAGTGGCGGCGATTCCGGCCCTCCTCCCTTCAATGCCGCTGAATTCCGCGCCCTTCTCCAATGGGAAAAACAAGTCGCGCAGGAAAACGAAGAGCGTCTCTTGAAGAACGATCCTGTTTTGCGTGAATTGAAGCAAGGCGTATGGAAATTCTCACGCTCGCAGCCGAAAGATTCACGCCAGATATGCACCGCATCATTCCTCCAGTTGAATGGCGGCGTCTTGATCATGGATTGGGTTGGCGAAGCCAAAGGCACGCTCCTCGCCTATTTCGGCGGGGCGATCCCACCGACCGCGGACATACGCACCGAGACGGTCAGTCTTACCCAGTCCGGGGAAATCCAGAGGGTCCGTGCTTTTCATGCGAGTTTGCCTTGGTCCGCGAAGATCGGAATGATCATATTCGCCGTCCCCTCCACACAGGCGCTGCTCGGGTCGATTGAAGAAATGCAGGACTATGCGGTTGAACTGCACGGACAGGAAGTCATCCACGGCAAGTGGCACAGCGGCTCGACGGCGCGAAAGTGGTTGAGCAACTGCGTCAACAAGCGTGGCAAATGAATCACGAGCGGAGCGCTCTCCAGCGACCGCCCCTTGCCGAGAGCAAGAATGAACATGCGCGTTCTCGCCTGCCTCGTTGCAGTGATTTCGAAAAAGCGCAGGCGAGATGGTCGGAACTTGCATGACGCACAAAATCTTCACCCGGTTCGCCGTGCGTTTTTGCGCCTTGGCCCTCTTCGCGCAAACCTCCGCCTGCAGCGCAGAATTGCCGCCGGATGCTCCGACGCTGCGAGACGCGCGTAAATTTCTAATTTCACATACCGACGCTGGATGCGACGATACAGATAACGCGCACCTTATCAAAGATGACCGGATAATCGTGGCGTCGCGGAGCGGCAATGTCGCCACGATCATTTATGATCTCCATTGCGAGTATTCCGCCACTCGGACCCGCGTGTTTCTTCTGTGGCGGACTTTCTCCAGCTACCGGCTGATGCACTTCGCAAAGCCTGTATATGAACTTCGCTGGGCCGACGACATCGGATCCGAGTTGGCGGAGAAGCCTAGCGCGATCGGATACGAGGTCGTGACCAGACTTTCGAATGGGAAAATCAATTCGAATAGCCTTGAAATAACGAGCGACGAGCGTTGGGGCGCCAGTGAAGACTCCGGGGAGAAAGGATCGTGGCGTTTCCTGCACAATACCGACCGCTATGCCTTGTCCTCCTTCGAAGTAGAACCGTACAGCTTACGCGGTCTCGGGCCGGACAAAGCCGACCGCCTGAAAGGCAAGCGCTTCATGCTTTTTCCGTCCGAAAAATAACCTCGCTGGAATCATCCCCACTTCTCAGAGTGAATTTCTTACAACCGATGGACGCCATGGCTCTCACCTGCCGCACATATCGTTTTGCGCTTTCCTTCGTTCTCGCAATGGCGCTTGGCGCTTCGGTAGACGCACGCGACGCGAGCAACCCGCTCGAGACGCTGCTCATCGCCTTCGCACAGGGGAAGCGGGACAAGGACATCGCCGCGCTTTCGAACATCGAATGGCAAGGTTTCGCCTATCCCGAAGATTCCGAAAAAGATCTCAGCGTGACATACCATTTGCGCGGACGACTGCGCCTGAATGGATTTGGCGAGGTCGACCTTCCGGTTGGAATCGGCGCGAACGCTACGCACAAAAAGGGCAACGCAGGCGATGCTTCGATCGACGTCATTTTCCACAGCGCCAAGGGCGTTCGCGCGATAGAGCTTCAGAAGTTCTATCCGAGCAGCAATTATCAAGAAATTCTCCGAGGGCAGTTGAGCGTCGGGACCGTGACCCTGCTAGCCGACAATTGCAAGACGGACGGCTATGGCGATCTGCCTGATGACGAGCATATCGCCTTTTTCCGGATTGATCTTCCAGCCGCGCCGACGCCGGTCTTTGTCCGCGCTGGGCGCAACGAGGATGGCGGCAAAAACAGCCCAGGAGAGACGTTCTTTTCCTTCTCTCTGTTCACGCCCGGGAGCGATATGACCAAGAGGTCCTGCGTCAACCGCGTGGAGCCACTTCAATGACGTCGTCGCGGCGTGGAACAACAACCGCAAAAGAGGATGATATGCGAAGAGCTTTGTTGGCGTCTCTGTTGATCTTTTCTTTCACGGGCGTCGCGGGGCGCGCCCTTGCGGTCGATTGCCCGAACTTGGACGTCGACAAGGTTAAGCGCGCGATCGGCGAGTTATCGGAGTTTTACGGCGACGTGCCGTCCTGCCTCGACTGTCAAAGGCAGAACAAGCCGATCGAGCGGCTGATCTGCCAAAACAGCGGATTGAGGCTCATGGAAGTCCTGGACACTAAGGCTGCCGTTTACGCCTATGAGAACGCCACCAAGAGGGAAACGGTTCATTCGAAGCCGGACTGCTCCTTTGTTCACAAGGAGCTCTCCAATAATTGCGCCGACGCGGTTTGCGTCTGCGTAAATCTAAAAGAGCACACGAATGATTCACGAGGCGGAGAGTCCCCTTATTATGGCGAGACGCGTTGAAGCTCGAAGCGGATCGCATGTCGCTGGAGCAGCGTCTATGGCATTGATGAGTTTTGGAGCGCTGGCGACTACTGCTTTGGGTCTCGAGATCTTTCTTGCGTCGTGGCCGGCCCATGCGAGCGGCAGGCTGCCGGTACCGCCATCTTCGCAAGCGCTCGCGTCGCATCGCGCATGTGTCGAAGCGCTCGAGCGCCAATATGCCGAGGACAAGAGACGCATCGTCGAAAAGACCGTCGACGCCGACGGCTCCAGCCAAGAGACGTCATTGGAAACATCGGGCATAGAGCGGAATGGGACCGACAACGTCCGTTATCAGGCGACCGTCTGGTATCACCACGGGCGCGTTCGGACCGATCTCGGACAGATCGAAACGAGCCACAGCTTCGAGACCCGGCTCCGGGAATGCAAAGGCGCGATGCTCCACATCAGTGGAGAAACGGGCTACACGTTGAGCACCTTCGAGCCCTGGAGGAAGTCCGCGCCATGACGCAGACGACTCTGTCGCGGCGGAGCTTCCTTATCGGCGCTCTGATCGCATCTTCATTCTCTTATCCGAGGGCGAGCGTCGCCGCGCCCGACGCTGCGGAGATTTTTTCCGACCCTAAGGTCGAAGCACTGCTCGACGCCGCCATGCAGCGGGACAGCACGCGCGCCGCCGAGCTCGTGGCGGCTGGCGCCAATGTAAAGGCGAGAGGCGACAAGAACGTCACGCTGTTGCAATGGGCTATGCTCAACAAAAGCCACTTCGCCTTCCAAGTGCTGCTGAATGTCGGCGCCGATCCTGCGCAGCCCGGCGTCGACGGCGATACGGCGATCCACTTCGCTGCCATGGCGAATGATTTGGAATATTTGCGTCTCCTCCTCGCGCGCCATGTCGACGTCGACGCTCGCAATGGTCAGACCGGCAGGACGCCTTTGATGGCGGCCTTGATGGGGGAACGGGAGCGGCAGTTCGAAATGTTACTCGCAGCCGGGGCGCGTTTGAACCATGCCGACAACATGGGCAATACCATTCTGCATCTCGCGGCGCAAATCAACGACGCGGCGCGCGTTCTGAGATTGTTGCAACAAGGAGCCCCAGCCGGGGCGCGCAACCGGCAGGGCAAGACTTTCCAGACCTACCTCCTTATGACGCCGGAGCGTCTGCTCAACGCCGAAGCTCGGCAAGCGCGGCTGGAGGTCCTCGACTGGATGGTGCAAAACGGTGTTTCCCTCGAACGCTGAACGAGATTGCGCACAGGGAGCCTTTGCCTACGTGCGTATCAGCCTTGCGCGGATCGACGGCGCATAGGTCCGCCCCACGCGCACTTCCGAGCCGTCGTTTAGAACCGCGATCAGCGCCGCGAAAGGCGCCTGCTTGATACGCGTGATGGCGCTGCGGCGCACAATCGCTCCGCGATGGATACGCAGGAACTCTTCGCCGTCGAGACGGCGTTCGAGCGAGGACAGGCTCTCCTGAAAGAGATAGTCCGCGCCAGGAACATGGATGCGCACATAGTCGCGTTCCGCCTGAAAGCGGATCACATTGGCCAGCGTGACGCGCAAATATTCGCCTCGCGCCTTCACCCAGAACTCGGTCGACTTTTTCGGCTGTTCGGTCAAAGCGCGCTTCAGGGAAGCGATCGTTTCCTGCAATTCGGCGACTCGGTCCGCCTGATGGCGCGCGCCCGCGGCGATCCGCGCGCGCTCCAGGGCGCGAGTGAAGCGCCCTGGCTCGATCGGCTTGGTGACGTAATCGACGGCGTTGGCCTCGAAGGCGCGCAGGGCGTGATGGTCGAATGCGGTGACGAAAACGACCACCGGCGGCTCCGGTCCGAGGCTTTCGAGAACGTCGAAGCCGCTGCCACCCGGCATTTGAATGTCGAGCAGAAGAATGTCGGGCCGGGATTGTTCCGCCGCGCGACAAGCCTCCCTGGCGTCGGCGGCTTCGTCGATCCGCCCGACCCATTCCATCTTCGCGAGCAGACGCAAGAGCCTGCGGCGCGCGAGCGGCTCATCGTCGACAACGAGAATCGTGAGCTCGCTCATGCGAGCCGCCACGGGAGCTCGATGAATGCCCGGTAGCGGCCGGGCGCGACCGGGCCGGATGAAAACGAGCTGTCGCCCTGAAAGCGGGCGTGCAGGCGTTCCGCGACGTTGCGCAATCCGACTCCCATGCCGGCAGGCTTCTTGCCGTCATCCTCGATGGGCATGTCGTTCTCGACCGTAACCCTAAGCCGGTTTGCCTCACGGCGCGCGCGCAGCGCGATCTCGACCTTGCCGACAGTGGCGCCGACGCCGTGCTTGATGGCGTTCTCGATCAGCGGCTGGAGGATCAGGCTCGGCACAAGGGCGCTGCGCACGTCCTCGGGCATGTCGATGCTGAACGCCATTCGGTCGGAAAAGCGCTCGCGCTCGATCTGGAGATATTCCTCCTGCAGAGCCAGCTCATCCGCCAGGGACACGTCATGCATGGGATCGAGCGACAGGGTCGTGCGCAGGAATGTCGAGAGCGACAGGACCATGCGCTCGGCGCGGGTGGCCGATCCTTCCTCGATCAGGCCGGCGATCGAGTTCAGCGTGTTGAAGAGAAAATGCGGATTTACTTGATACCGCAGCGCGCGCATCTGTGCGGTCAGGGCCTCCTCACGAACGGCGGCGAGCCTAAGTTCACGGTCATGGAGCTCGAAACCGAAAACGAGAGTAATGAACAGACAGGACCATCCGAAAAACAACGCCGCGCCATATGCAGTGTCATAGCCGAAATCCTTCCAATCGAAGACAGCGGGCTGCGGCCAGACGCAGAGAGTGTAAACCGCATAGCCAAGCGCGGCCCAGGCCGGCGCCGCCGCCAGAGAGAGAATGAAGGAAGCGGCGACGAGCAACGGGAGCGCATTCTCCGAGGAGCGCGTCTCGACCAGCCTCTCGTGCAAGTGGAATAATAGCGCCGAAATGCCGGCGGTGATGACCGAGCACAAGGCATAGTGCAAAAGCTTGCCAATGGCGGATTCGATCGGGTCCGTGCCGACGATACCCCATAATATGCTTGAGAAAATGAATACGCCCACCCAATAGATCAGGCCGAAGCGAAAGGTGGCCTGACGGATTGCGCATGCGTTAGACGATCGTTTCATCACCCTTCGTTCCCTCTTCGACCTACAGGGCCTTCCCATTCATCGACTCGTGTCGGCGTTCTAGGACACCCGCAAAGCCGTCTTCGGCATGCCGTTCGTCCCCCCACAGTCGCCATTCGCAGATTCTTGCCGCCGCTCGTCGCCGCGCTCGCGCTCGTCGCCGGAAGTCGAATGAACCCTCGCTCGAGCGATGCTACGGAGTTGGGCAAGGGACCACGCGGAAGTCTCAGCATGGACACATACGATATTTCGGACATCGCGCCAAACCTTCGGGTCAGCGGGCGTTCAGGAGTCCGCTCGATGATCGAGCACAGTGCGACCGCGAGCGTCGTGTTGTTCGCGGTGCGGACGAATGACGCGGATGATATTCTTGCTCGAGTGCGTCACATGCTGCCGGAGGGCAGCGTGTTGTATGCGCAGCGCGAAGCAGCCGGCGCGCGCGACTTTTCCCTCCTGCACACGCTTTCCTCGCTGACGGACCGACAACGCGACATACTGCGGCTCTTGATGCATGACCTGTCGAACAAGGAGATCGGCCGGCGCTTGAAGCTGTCGCATTTCACGGTACGCAATCATGTCTCGCAACTGTTGAGACAGTTGAACGTCCCCTCGCGCAAGGCAGTTGTCGCCTTGCTGAATGACACTCTCGCCGAAGATGCGCATGTCCTGCCCCTTTCTGATTGACGAGGATGTTCGTTGCCCCGAGGCACCACAGCGCATTATTTGCCGCGTCTCTGTCAGCCGCAACGCGCGCATTGTACTGGTGCTTCGGCGGGGTTGATTCCGCGAGGATCGGATGCCTCCATGCCTTATCCGAGAGGCTGGGATTCCAAAAAAAATTATGAGAAATATTTGCGCCTTGCTCGTCCTGCTCTTCGCTTTTCGCTTCGCGTCCGCGCGGGATTCAGAAAAATCGCTCCAAGAGTGGATCGGCGATCCGAGTCAGGGAACCTTCCAGGGGACGATCCGCCTGAGCGGAAAGACGCACGGAGACTATCATCGCGGCTATCGCTGCCCGAGCTACGAAGCCGCGACCTTCGTCGTCTCTATTGTCGAGAAGGCCCATCTGCACGAAAAGACGCCGAAAACATTGCGCGCCACGCTTTTGCGCTCGCTCGCCGGACAAAGTTGCGAACCCGCGGCCGCGGGACAATACCGTCCGCTGCAGCTTGGCAACGCCTCGCAAATCGATAACGGGCCGGAGGCGGGCGAGGAATGGACCGCCCTACGGGTCCAGGCTCCGGATGGAGCGGAGATTGGACTCGTTTACGACGCAAGCATCTATGCCATCGATGACTGAAGCGCATGTGGAAAAGATCACCGCCATGACAGACGATCCCGGCGTACATTCGCATAGGCTGGCTTGGCGCCACGGGCTGGCGCTCGTCGCGATCATTATCGTCACCTCGCTCCCATTGATCTCCCTCTTCGCCGCGAGCTTTATCGCGAACGTGAACGGTAGTGCGCTCGACGAAGGCAATCCGCACCCCTGCCTCGTCCTCGGTTCGGACGTGGGACAAACCCTCTACAATATGGCGGTCGGCGGCTGGCTGACGATCTTCACCCTGCCCATTGGCGCGGGATTGTTCCTCTTGTGGTTGCTGGTCCTCGTCGTTCACTCCTGGCGGCGATGCAAGCGGCTGTCTTTCGATCGAACCGGCTGACACAGTGGTGAATCCCCGCCGCAGCCGTTCTTTTTCGCGTCGGGCGAACATTATCCGCCCACTCATTCATCGAGGTCACTCAAAATGTCGAGAAAGACGCCTTCCATGCCAGTCGGCGCCGGTTCCCTCCTTGTAGCCGTCGTCGCGCTCGCATCGCTTCCCGCGTTAGCCGCATCTACGGGGCCGTTCAGAGCCGTGGATCGCGACTCTCCGTCCAATTATTGGATCGAGGACCGTAGCTGGGGCGGCGGCGCTCGCTTCGTTTTTGATCTGAAGCAGAGCCTGGCGGCGGACGCGGCGCACCGAGATTTTCTCGCTGGAACCGAATTCGAAACAAATGTCCGGCCGCCTTCCCTGAAGTTTCTCGCGGGAGGCGGTCCTGAATTTACGTTCGGTTGCGCCGACCGGGATCCGGCAAAGAGCTACTGGCGCTTTCGAGTGGGAGTCACGCCGCCCGGATCTGGCATCACGAGCAGAGACGAGATCGCGTATGAGACGGGCATAAAATATTACTTCGGCGCGCCGGGGACGCTTATTCTCCTGGGCGAGGCTGACAAGGAGATGAGGCGCATTCCGCTTGCGCCGAGCAATGACGCGCTCGAAACCGCCGCTCTGACGCAAGACGATGTCCAAGCCATCCTGAACGCGCCCGTGATCCGCGCCAAGACGCCGCGGATTTTTTTCGAATCCGGAACCTCGGCGCTGAAAGCGACGATCGACGGCAATGCGAAGCTTCCCTGCGCCGCGCGGTGAGCTCGCGTGTCGATCGGCATCCCCCTCTCTCTCGAAGTCAGGATCGTAAAATGTCAGAAGCAAAGCGCGCGGCGTCGCCGTGTCGTCACGATCGCAGGGCTCGGAGTCTCGCATCGCTCCCGATCGAGGCCACCCCTCGGCGGCCGACACAGCGATGAGTCCACCCGTCACCCCGCGGTTCTCTTTTGCCCCTCGAGCGAAAGCTAACCGCTCACCCTTTCGTCTAGGTTGCGAAATGTCCAAAAAGACGCCTTCCACGCCAATCGGCGCCAGCTTTCGCCTTGCAGTCGTCGTCGCTCTTCAAATGCTCGCGTCGCTTCCCGCAATTGCCGCCTCTCCGGCGCCGCTCAGAGCCGTCGATCGCGATCCGCGGGCGAATTGGATCGAGGCCTTTGACTGGGGCGGCGGCGCTCGCTTTGTGTTCGATCTGAAACAGAGCAAGGAAGCGGGCGCGCCTTCCCTGAACTTTCTCGCCGGAGGAGCGCCTGAATTTGCCTTTGGTTGCGCCGATCAGGATCCGACCAAGAGCTACTGGCGCTTCCGCGTGGGAGCCACACCGCCCGGATCGGGCATCACGAGCAGGGACGAGATCGCCCACGAGAGAGGCATGAAATATTACTTCGGCGCGCCGGGGATGCTCGTTCTCCTGGACGAGGCGGACAAGGAAATAAAGCGCACTCCGCTTACGCCGAGGAACGGCGCGCTCGAAACCGCTGCTCTGAGGCAAGATGATGTCCGAGCCATCCTGAACGCCTCGGCAATCCGCGCCGAGACGCCGAGGATCTATTTCGAATCCGGAACCTCGGCGCTGAAGGCGACGATCGACAGGAATGCGAAGCTTCCCTGCGCAACGCCTGAGCTCGCATATCGATCTCATCCGCTCCCTCGCTCTCAAAGGCCAGTATCATAAGATGCCAAAAGCAAAGCGCGCCGCGCGCCGCGTCGCCCGAGTGTGCGTCGCCGCTATCGCTGGCTTGCAGATTCTCGCGTCGCTCTCGGTAGCGGCCGCCCCTCGGGAAAAACTCGAGGTCATCGACTCGAGCGCTCGATCCGAATGGGTTATCGACGAACACGCATGGGGCGGCGGTGTCCGCTTGTATTTTCTAGATGCGAAACATAAGTCCGGTCCGCCGGACCTGATGCCGAATTTTGCGCTCGGCTGCGACCGCATCGACCCCGCAAAGAGCGTTTGGAGATTCCTCGTAGAACTCGCACCGTTAGGCTCCGACGCTTCGGGCGAGGAGGAAACCGCCTATATGAAAAACAAGGCGTATTACTTCGGCGCGCCGGGGACGGTCATCCTCATCGACGAAATGGACAAGGAGTTCAAGCGCGTGCCCATTCTGGTGACAGGCTCGGGCACTTTGGAAACGGGGCGTCTGACGCGCGAAGAGGTCAAGAGCTTCACGGACGCTTCGCAGATCCGCGTCGAGACGCCGAGGGTCGTCTTCGATACGCGCGCCCTTGGGGCCAGTGGTCTCCACCTGATGCCCAAGCTTCCCTGCTCCGCGCCGTGAGCGCGGAAGGAGTATCTTGATGTGGAATAGACTGACGCAATTTCTCGTCGGCATCCTCTTGGCGACCTCACCCGCTTACGCCGCGTCGTCCAGCGTGACTATGGACGAAAGCGGCATCGTGGTCGCCGGCGCCTGGGGCGCACGCAAAGCCTACGCCCCTCTGGATGTTTCCCACATCTTGCCGGGCTTCCTCGGCGCCTGGGCCCTGCGTCCGGAAATCTGCGGCGAGGAGCCGCGCCCGGCCGCGTTCCCGGACCAGACTCCCAACGGATTCGTCGGGATCGCCGCCGATCGCATCTCCACCAAATCCGGCCCGCTCGTGGTCGCTGGCGCTTATGTCCGAACGCCGGAGACGATGACGCCGCGAGACGCAGAAGCCGCTCTGGCGGAGAAGCGCAAGATCGTCCTTTCGTCCGAGAAGGAGCGGAACGCCGCCGAGATGCTCGTCGAGCTACGCCCGCTTCGACAAGGCGAAAGCCATTTCTATCAGCTCAGCCTCTCGGATGAGAAGAAAACGCTCGTGATGGAGGAAGCCGGTCGTGAGCGCGTCACATTGAAACTTTGCGAGTGAGAGCCCCCCATCCGCCACGCAGCTTCATGCCTTGTCGCCGCGCTTGTCGCAGCTAACGTCCCCGGCCGCGAGGCGCATGACGCCGACGACAAAGGGACATAGAAAAAGCTTTCGTCGCGATATCATCCCGTGTCTCCCAACAGTCTTTTCCACTTGTGGCGCTGCTTCATACGCCGCTTTATCGACAACGGAACAATCGCGAAACCGGCGATGGATCGGGCCGCACCGTCCGCCATTCGAGAACGGCGCCATCGGATGAAAGCGTAAACTCCTCCGTAGAATCCCATTCGCCTCCGCCGCCCGAATTTCGAGCGTTGATAAAAATCGTACGGCGCGAGCTCCCCTTAGGGAGGACACCGAGAGCGATCATTTCCCCTTCCGCCTGATGCAGGCCTTCGGAATCGATCACGAGGATGGCGGTCGGTTCTTCCGCGGTGCAATCATGCGCCGAATAGGCCCATTTTCCGCGATATTGCAGCGGAATCTCATGCAACGGGCGCGGCGTCTCCGCAGCTTCAATTCCCTCTGGCGGGGCCCCGTTCGAGATTCCGACAGGGATCCGCGGCCGTCCGTTGCTCTTGGCGCGGTAGACGTCCGCCAGCCGCGACGGATTGCCGTCGACGATAGCCGTGCTCGTTTCCTTGTTCATCGTCAACGTGGCGCCTGCGTTGAAGTGGTCTTGCAGGAGAATAGCGACCGCGTCGGACAAGGCCTCGCCCTTGCTGCTCACTTTGTCCTCCGGTGCGATTTGCGCGCTGTATTCGGTCAAATAGTCCAAAGCTGCTTCATCGCGGCAGCCGGGTCCGGCAAAGCCCGGTGCGGACGGCCAAAAGCAAAATGAACAGGCTACAAAGCCGACCGTGGCGATTTGTCGCCATCGTCTTCGAGACATCGCCAGTCCTCGCGCAAGCCGTCCTATCCGTGGATATTCCCAGCGCCACACGCCATCAACATATACGACGTACCGGTTCGCTTTTACGCTCAACTTCGACCCGGACCGACGATAGCTTCGACAGGAAAGCAAAATCAGACATGAATGGATAATGTCCGCCTTCTCTTCAACCTTTCTCTTCACCCGCCTTTTGGTCGCTCTGGCGCTGCCTCAAATCCTGTCTGCCGGACCGGCATGGGGCGGCGCCGAAAATCCAATTGCCGAACTCGAACAGCATGAACTCGAACAGGCGACGCTCGCGTGCCAGTCCCGGAGTTATAAAGAGCTGTTCTGGGCAATGATCCGATCGGCAGCGGTGCGAAAGAAATACGCCGCGCCTCAGATCGATTATGCAGAACGCGGCGAAAACAGCGAGATGAGGAAGAGCGCGATTCCGAAAGAGAGTTACGACAAATTTCCCATCCAGACGTTCGATTTCTATTGGAAATCGACCGTCCCGGCGAAGCCCGGCGACAAAGATGAATATGTGATGATGGAGTTCAATCAGAGCCAGAGCAATCAGATTTCCGTCGACTGGACGCGCGTGCATTACCGCGGACCGTACGTGGGCGAGGAGAGTTTGGGGACGGCGTATGACCTCGACGGCAAACCTTACCGTCCGGGAAGGCGAGTCGATGGCCGATTGCTTCTCGACCCGACCAAAGATTGCTGGGAACTCGTCGCGGATATTCGTTACAGCAGGCGCTGATGGTCGCAAGCAAGGGCGAAGAGGTTGTCGCAAGCTCGTAGCGAGACTGCGGTAATCCGGTGAGCGGCCAATTTTCAGGGATTATCGACCATTTTGACGCCCGAAGCAGAGTGCGAGGAATCCATTCTGACGGCCTCTTCAGGCCGAGTTTTACCAGCATCGCTCACAGCCGATGTGCAAGAAACCGTGTGAAGGACAAATAAGGCGTTGCGACCGGAGACGCTGAATTTCAGTCCTCGAGGTCGGAACCGTGCATCATGCGCCCCGCCTGCAAATTATCCGGATTATGTCGTCGATCCGCATTCGGTTGCCGACAACTTGTCAGTTGAAGGAGGAGGGAACGCTGCAGGCCGCATACTGGATACGGCAGTTTTTAGTCGCTTCCGAGCAACTGCGCTGCGCGAGCTTGCTCGCCTTCTCCATCGTGTCGGCATAAGCGATAGCGACTTCCCGATTGTCACCGGAGGCGTAGGCGGCGCACCGGTTGCGGTAGGTCAGCCGGATCTTGCATTCGCCCGCACCACCGCTTTCCTCGCACTGGCGGAGAGCCCCCGAGATCGCGGCGTTTTCGTCCGGACGTCCGCGGCTCGCGCCGAACCCATTGCCGCCGAGGGCTATGGCGCCCCAGAGATTTTCCTCTGCGCCTGCCGGCGCAATTTGTGCTGTTATCCCGGTCACCAAAATGAATGCAAACAGTCTCATGCGCTTAGCTTGATTGCAAACCGATGCTTCACGCAATCGTCTGGGATGTACTGGTTCCTCATGGAGAAGGAGACTTCCGCCAGCGCTTTGTCCCGTATTTCATCGCTTCTTTCGGCGCGTGGCGCAGCGGTAAGCTGGATAGCTCAAGGCCAGGAGCAGATAGACAGACATGATCTTCACCGCGCTCGATCGGCTGCGGCAGGTGAGGACTCTGATGGTCGCTATGTCGCCGTAATCATGGCCGCGTGGCGTCTGATAGGGGTCAATCGTACCCGGCAGGCAATCGGCGACCGTAAAGGAAGGGTCGTTTCCATCTACCGGTTCAACGACGGTCGCTGGGTCGGTCCAGGTCCCCGGCGTCCAGCCTCTCATGTCAGAACGCAGGAATAGGATGCCTATAACCAGCACAAAGCCGATAACAGAGAGTCCGACCCAAGTTTTCATGACGTAGCCCCCCACGCTCCGGGATCATTTGACGCCAAAGGTGACGGGACCTGCGCGGTCACGAGCGCCGGCCGCGCCCTTCCTCCGCCGACTTGGCTAGATGATGGGGATGACGATGTAATTATGGGCCGGATCGGGGCGTAACCCTCAGAAGCTTTCGGCCGGCGTCTAGATGCGAGGCCGCCGAGTTATCACCATTCCTTCGGAGTTCCGTTAACCAGCTCCTCAACGATCTCGATGGGGCATTCGATTCCGCTCAATCTAGCGATCTTGAGGTAATTGGCCTGCTGTTGGGCGCTCTCGCAGGTCGACCGAGGAATGTTCCGCCCTTTGTCCGGCTCGTTGGTAATCTGATAGGTATGCTCTCCCGACGGCCACCGATAGACCGTGACATAGGCGAGCGTCGTAGCGGAACTACCATCGCCTCTGTGGGGGCATTCGGATTCATGCCCTGGCATCACTTTCGCCAGACATTCCCTTGCCGCGGCGGTGAAGGCGTCGTCGCTCGTCGGTTGGTTAACCACGGCGACATAGGCATCCTTGCTGTTCTTTCCGGCTTCCTTGCCCTTCCGGTTGGTAAAAGTCACGACTATCCCCCATCCCGGAATGAGATTCTCAGGCCATGGCGCAGGGGGGATCACCAAGCCGCGCCCGTCGCCAGAGCGGTAATCGCTGTCCGGTTGCACATCAGCCGCGCACATCGGCACGGAACCGACCCCTTGTCCTCCCTGTCTCGATCCGACCATCCTCTCGCCTGGGCTAGGTCCTGCCGGGCAGGGATAGACCTGGGCCTGCGCGGGGCGAGGCGCCAATTCGAGCCATGTCGCGCCAAGCAGTAATGATGTGCGGCATGCAAATCGCAACACACTGCTTACCAGTGTCGCCAAGATGGTCTCCTCTGTCCGTCGCCGTGCAGCAAACGCTTACCAAGAGCCCGATCTTTTCTGTACCATCGAATGCGTACCGGTGCATCGGAGCGGCTCGAATCCACGCCGTAGGAAATCAACGGCGATGCGCCCAAGACCGACAACGCCATCGGCGTGGCGATCCTGCCAATGTCCGGTACGCGCTCCTCTACGAGGGCGCGGGCCTTCATGATATCGCCGGCCTCGTCGACATGGCTTACCCAGACGAGCTTGTTCAACAGTCGTATCAGCCGGCGCCGGGCAGCGGGTCAGCAGTGACAACAAGAACCGACAGTTCGGTCATTCCGTCCTCCACGGCATATCGAGCGTTGCCCGATAGATGCCCGGTGCGGCAAGGCCGGCCGAAAATCGCCCGTCATCCTGAAACCGCGCTCGAAGGCGTTCGGCCACATTCTTCAGCCCGAGCCCCATGCCGGCGGGCTTTGGCCCAACCGTTTCCATCGGCATGTCGTTCTCGACGATCACGCGAAGCCGGTTCGTCTCACGACGGGCGGAAAGCGAAATACTGACCTTGTCCGTCATTGCCCCGACGCCGTGCTTGATCGCGTTTTCGATCAGGGGCTGGAGGATCAGACTGGGCACCAGAGCGTGACGCACATCATCCGGCATATCGATATGAAAGGTCATCCGATCCGAGAAACGCTCATGCTCTATCTCCAGATACTCCTCCTGCAACCTCAGTTCCTCGGACAATCGGACATCGTGGAACGGGTCCAGCGTCAGCGTTGTGCGCAGGAACGTCGATAGCGACAGCACCATCCGCTCGGCGCGTGTCGCGGAGCCTTCTTCAATCAGTCCGGCGATCGAGTTGAGCGTATTGAAGAGGAAATGCGGGTTTACCTGATAGCGCAGCGCCCTCATTTGCGCGGAAAGGGCGTCTTCCCGAACCACAGCTAATCGGCGCTCGCGATCCCTAACATCGAAGCTGTACAGAAGCGTCAGAAACACGCTGGACCAGCCAAAGAACGCTGCCCAGCAGATGAACAAGTCCTTAATATTATTGGAAATGGAAAAATCCAGATTGTCCTCTGCGAAGAGAATCCGGGATAATTCCCGAGTGAGGAAAAAATCTGTGATAGAAACGAGCGCAGATATCAAGAAGCAGGTGATGATGTTATAAATCATCGTGGCTCCGCGGAAATGCCAGACTGCAATCGACATCATTGAAAATGACAGAACTCCGGACACAAGAACGACAATTCCGGAGTGTCCAACGAAGCCTTCCGAACCATTTTCGTTCTGTTCCGATCCCGAAAAAAATGCAGATACGCCATATAATAACGCCGTCAGGAACAGGTATGTTATTCCCAGCTTGAACGCTTCCCCAAAGAGGGATTTTCGGGTTGGCATTCCTTCTTCCATCTTAATGGTCCCTGCTTCCACCAGGTTGGTAAAGATGCCCAGCGGATTGATTTGTCATCAGCCAGCGTAGAACTGGTACACCGTCGCATTTGATCGTCCTTGGCAACACGTCCACAAAAGATGGCCGATGGTCAATGGACAGGTGAAAATCCCATGAACTGGCGGGGGTTGGCCACATTGGGCTCGCTTATTGTCGCCATGCTGATTTTCTCTCATCACGACCTGAGGGGGTGGCCACCGCCAACTATCGAAATCTGACTTCCGTCGTAGGAGCCGACCCGGCCTAACCCCCGCAGCTTCACCGTCGAGGAATATCTGCCGGGCGCGATCAATCCCTGGAACAGCCCCGTTCGGACGGATATTGTGGGAACGCGACCGTCACCAACGCTGTCGCGCCGCAGCCGATTGCGCGCCGTCACGCTTCGCTGGCATATCTTGCCGTTTTCTCACTAGCATTCGTGGTGATGCGCTGTGCGCGAAGCGCCAACCATAGTAGTAACTGCTTGCTGTTAGGCGGCGCCGTAACGCGGTGTCTAGCAAGTTTGGCTCGCGAATTTTAACCTCATCCCGCGAAACGCGATGATCAATCGGTGTGCCGTCAGATCTTTCCGAACAGCAGGACTCCCAGAACGATCATAAATCCCGCCACGTCGATCGCCATGAGCGAATTCGACGCTGTCGAAATCAAGTCGGGCTCGAAGAGCGACAGGATGGTCGCGACGATTGTTGACGTCATGGCTCGGCGCTCAGCCTCTCTGGATCACGGCTTGCCTCGCGGCGATGCGCGCGCCGGCCTGGTAGGCGCCTTCGTGAATCAGCCGAATGAGACTGTCAACGGACTGATCCCATGACGGCGCGACGACGATCTTTCGTTCAGCAGTCCGGTTGCAAAGCTCCATTATCTTCTCCGCGAGCGCGCGTGGATCGAGCAGCGGCACGAAGTCGACATTGCCGCCGCCATTTTCGCGAAACACCGGTAGATCGGAGGCGATGACGGGCAGGCCGTGCCGGTTGGCTTCGACGAGGGGCAGACCGAAGCCTTCGATGACCGAAGGGAAGACGAGCGCGTGGGCGTGGCGATAGCAGAATCGCAGATCCGTGTCGCTCGCGCGGTCGAGCCAGAACAGACGTCGACCGAACTCCGGGTGTCGCGTGATGTCGTGAGCGAGCGCGTCGCTCTGCCAGCCGGGTCGTCCGACGATGAGATATCGGACGTCGACCCCCATGCGCCACAGTTGCTCGAAAGCGTGCAGCGCGATCGGGTAGGCCTTTCGCGGCTCGAGCGTTCCGACGCTAAGGAAACAGGGTGTCGTTTCCGCAAAAATGGCTTGCGCCATCGCGGAAACGGGCCGCCGATCCTCGTCTTCGAAATCAGCGCCGAGGCGCCACCAGCCGACAGGAAGATCGGGGCGCCCGAAAGGGGCGCATTTCTCGATGTACTCGATGAAATCCGAAGCAGCGCTGCGCGAGACGCAGACGACGCCGTCGCTTTCCATCACGATCGTGTCAAACCATTCCTGAAACTCTGCGTGCATGCGCGGCGAAACAGCCAGCGGATGCGTGAGCGGGATGAGATCGTGCACGACGGTGACGAGGCTTCCACCTGCCGCCCGCAGGCTGTGGATGATCGACTCGTATTCCCCGGTCAGGCCCCAGCAGGCGTCGAGCAATAGGAGTCGGTCCCCCGGCGCGAACGACAGCGGGCTCGACCAGTCCGGACTATCGTACCACGAGAGAAGCTTGCCGCTTTCGATGATCACAGGCATCGCAAAACCGCTTCTCGGGGCGCGCCGCGCGACCTCGCGCACGACGCGTTGAATGCCCGTCTGCCCTCCAAAGCGATGTGTCGGCGTCACGTCGATGAACAGCCGCCCTGCGGCGGATCGGGAGCAGCCGTGCGCCGGGGAGGAATTGGCAGGAAGGTGCGGGCGAGACTGGCAAGTGCGGACGCGCGAGCCGTCGTGAAGATGGCCGAGGCCGAGCGCGCGCGTCACGGTCCAGTAGAGTTCCCGCGCGCGGAAGTAGAGGGTCGCAGTGACCGGATCGAGAGCGTTCATGGCGCGGTCGCATATGAGATGTTGGTTCTCGGCCTGGATCCAGGCCGAAAGCCATGCATCGATGCGCCGACTGCGGTCGCATGGCGAGGATCCCGAAGAACCCCGATCTGCGCGATCCTCGTCGAAAAAGGCAGTGCGGATGTAGTCAACCATTATTGACTCCGTCTCTCTTCGCCTGGGGCTCAGCGCAGCGAGCAGAACGCAACCGAGGTCGTCGTCGCCAGCGCATCGCACGATTGTTGGATTGAAGGGCGCGGCTGGGCGCTGATCCGGGGGCTCGACGACGCGAAAGCACTCGCGCCGATTGTGACGACCACACCGAGACGCCTCAGCATATCGGGTGCGGCATACGCCTTTCGGCGCGGGGGGGCCGACAGGGGCAGGAGCGTGAGGGACATCTCCAAACTCCGAAGTGGGAAAACATCACACGTCCGCCAATATGCGTGTAAAAATTTCCCACGTCAAGGAGGCGTGGGATTGTGTCCCACTTTGACTCGGGTTACCAAGGTTCATGACCGAAAGCCGCGACGACGCGCTCCCAGACGCGCAGAAGCTTCAGCAGCCGATCGCGCGCCTGCTGCGCCCGCTCGTGCGGCTGTTCATCCGCTGCGGCACGACCTTTCCAGCACTCTGCGACCTGCTGCGGGAGCTTTACGTCAATGTCGCCGTCCATGATTTCGCCTTGCCGGACAAGGAGCAGACCGACAGCCGCATCAGCCTCTTGACGGGAATCCACCGCAAGGAGGTCCGGCGTCTGCGTGAAGCGGGGGCTCCGGTCCGCATGACGCCGGCCTCGCTGTCCCGCACGACCCAGATCGTCGCTCTGTGGCTGGCCGACCGCCGCTTCACGGACAGGAACGGCGCGCCGGCGCCGCTGCGGCGCGCGGGCTCCGGGCCTACCTTCGAGTCGCTGGTCGAGGAGGTCACCAAGGATCTTCGCCCGCGAGCCGTGCTCGACGAGTGGCTTGATCGCAAGATCGTAGTCCTCGACGCCAAGGGCCGCGTGGTCCTCACCGAGGCGGCGATCGCGCCGAACCGCGGCGACGATCGACAGCTCCATTACTTCGGCCGCAATCTGCACGACCATATCGCCGCGGCTGTAGAGAACGTGACCTCGAACCCGGCGCCCTTCCTCGAGCGCGCTGTCCATTACGAGGGCCTGTCCGAGGATGTGGCGCGCCAGCTCGAGGCGCTGTCCCGCAAAGTGGCGATGGAGGCGTTGCTCGCGGCCAACCGCGAGGCGCAGACGCTTCACCGGGGCGACGCCGGCGGCGAGTGGCGCTGGAACTTCGGCGTCTATGTCTACCGCGAACGGGAGCCGCGCGGCGACGGCGCGCCGGAAAACCAGCCGGGAGAGCCGTCGTGACAGGATTTCTACGGCTCGACCGGCGCCGGCTGATCGCTTCTCTCTTCGCCTGTCTCGCCAACGGCGCGGCGCCCGGGCGCGCCGGAGAGAAGCCGAAGGACAACGGCCTCGGGGGCACCGGCTACATTTCCGTGCTTCCCGACCCCGACAATGGATTGGGGGGCACCGGCGTCGTCGGCACGATCCGCGGCTTCGGCAGCATTCTCGTCAACGGGCTGAAGATTTCCTACGCGCCGACGGCGGAGGTGACGATAGACGGACAGCCGGTCGATGTTTCGCGCATGCGCGTCGGCCATGTCGTGTCGCTCGTCGCGCAGCGCAATGAAGCGGGCTTTACGACGACGCGCATCCGCATCCTGCACGAGGTGGTGGGGTCGATCGAATCGATCTCCGGTCGCAGCCTGCGCATCCTGGGGCAGAAGGTCGAACTCGGGCGTGGCGTCGCCGCCGGCGGACTGGCTGTCGGGCAGCATGTCGCAGTCAGCGGACTGCGCCTGCCGGATCAGACGATCGTCGCAAGCCTTGTCGAGCCCGTCGATGCCGCGGTAGCGCAAATCGTTGGCACGGTGACGCGTGACGCGGACGGACGGCTGGCGATCGGGGCGCAACCGCTCGCCGGCGCGGCGCGGTCGCTGGCTGGACAACGGGTCGCGCTGCGCGGCGCAGTCGCCGCCGGAGCCTTCGAGGTTTCCCATGTCGCGCCTGACGAGTGGCTGCCGCGCGGGGTGCGACAGGCGCTCGTCGAAACCTATGTCGAACGGGACGGCGATATGGTCGCCGCTGCCGCCGGGCCGATGCTGACGGCGCGGCGCGACCCCTCCTTCTATGGCGTCATCCGCGCCGTGATCGGCGTAGCCATGGACCGGAACGGCGGATGGTCCATCGAGACCTTCCGCGCCTCGGAAAGCCTCGGCGAGAAGGGTTCAGGTAAGGATTTCCGCCAGCGGATGAAAAGCGTCGAGGAAACCGCGCCGGCGCCCGCGGGCGACGGTGGCGGGTCGCGGTCCGGCGCCGAGGCCCCACCCAATTTCGGAAATGTGCCCTCTGGCGGCTTTGGAGATCCGTTCCCGTTCGGAGCCGGCGGAGCGCCTCCTGGCGGCTTCCCGGGGCCTGGAATGCCTGGTCCCGGCGGCCGTCCGAGGCGCTGAGCGCGCGTAACCAACTGTTTTCTGCGATAACAGTCCGCGAATGGCGACGAAATTCCCGCGCAGGCTGTTGACGTGTGAAATTTACCCACGCAGTATACGTGGGTAAATTTCACACGAAGCGGCGCCGCTCTATCGACGCCTCTTCGAAGTGACGGCCGACCCGGCCAGCCGGGTCGGAACGAACGGCCGCGCGAGTGAGCGGTCGCCCGGTCGGCCGGCTTCTTGCCCTCTCGAGCCGCCGATCCGTGCCCGGCGGGCATCCCCTGCCGGGCCACTGCCGTCCAGTGGCGGCAGGGGTCAACTGAAAACCGAAAGCAGGATTTCACGGAAATGAAAAAACCCACGCTCTCCATCCTCGCCCTGATCGCGCTCCTCGAACCGACGCGGGCCGCCGATCTTCCTTCGCGCAAGCCCGTTTACACGCCGCCGCCCCCGCCCGCCGCTCTGTGGAACGGGCTTTACCTCGGCCTGAACCTCGGCGGCGGATGGCCGGAACGCGGCGCGGGCGGCGTCGTCGGCGGCGCGCAGATCGGTTACAATTATCAGTTGACGCCGCTGTTCGTGGTCGGTCTCGAAACCGATTTTCAGGGAACCAGCCTTTCCCTCTCCGGCCGACGTCCGGCTCTGTTCGACCCGACTGCATTCGCTGCCGGCGCTGCGCCCCTTGTCCCATTTCCGGGAGCGCAAGGCGCACGTTCTGTTCCCTGGTTCGGCACTTTGCGGGCGCGCGTCGGGGTTCTGGCGCTTAGTCCGACCTTGCTGCTCTATGGCACGGGCGGCTTCGCCTATGCGGGCGCCGGCGGCGGCGTCGCGACGGGCTGGACAGTGGGCGGCGGCGCCGAATGGACCTTTGCACGCAATTGGTCGGCGAAGGCTGAGTATCTCTTCAACGACGTCTCGGGCGGCGCCGCGGGCGGCCCCGGCGGCAAGCGGGACATCAGCTTTCACGTCGTTCGAGCCGGCGTCAATTACCGCTTCGACGCCAGTGATCTCCTCAGCCTCACGAAATTCTGACCTGACTTTGGCGTGACCGGAAGGTTGATTTGGTGGCCGCCGCGCCGAAGGCGCGGTGGCCACGATTGATGGTCGAGCTGTGCATTTACGGTTTCAAAGCTCCACAATCTTCATCCCGAAGTCCACGTTCTCTAGCCGTCGCGCCGGCCTTATGGGCCCATAGCCCCTTGAGATTGCAGACGACGCGCATCGCCCCGCCCCGGTAGTCGAAGGAGTCGTGGGTGTGGCCGTGGATCCAAAGCGTCGGTTGACGCGCTTCGATGACGTCCGAGAGGTGGCTCACGAAGCAAGGCGTAAGCGGGTCGTTCGAGAAGCGCGCCGCCACCGCATCCG
Organism: Methylocystis sp. Sn-Cys; assembly: GCF_016745395.1. Classification (GTDB taxonomy): domain Bacteria; phylum Pseudomonadota; class Alphaproteobacteria; order Rhizobiales; family Beijerinckiaceae; genus Methylocystis; species Methylocystis iwaonis. The sequence continues at coordinate 207,592 of NZ_JAERVJ010000006.1, read as the reverse complement.
GATGCGGGGCGTGGTGGGTCGCGATCACAGTCGGACGCTCGGCGAGAACGCACCGATCCCGAAGCCCCCGGTCGGCCTCACCCGTTCGCTTCCCGCCCCACGCTGCACGGTGTGGCAGGGAGGGGCTTTCACCCTCCGGAGTGGTCGGTAGTTGAGCATCTAACCCGGTGTGATTCTCCTTTCTACGTATAGAGCTAGAGGGCTGCGCTTGGCGCACTGACGAGGAATTGGGCGAGAGAGAGGGCCTCGGCTCGTCGCGGAGTAACAACCGTGGCGAAAGCCGCCCAGAAGATCACGCTCTCCTCCTCCCGCGATATCCCGTTCGACAAGCTCGTTTTGTCGCAATCGAATGTCCGGCGCATGCAGGCGGGCGTTTCTATCGAAGAACTCGCCGCGTCGATCGCTCGGCGCGGGCTGATCCAAAGCCTCCACGTTCGCGCCGTCCCGACGCCGAAGGCGCCGAAACCGGTAAATTCGAAGTGCTCGCGGGCGATGCAGTTTGCCCGGCCAATCTGAAGCTCATCAAAAGGAATTGCTACAGCTTCAAAGGGGAGAGCTTCAGGGTTTGAGCGTGGATAAACCTCGCGCAGGACGGCCGCGGTAACGGCTTTTGGAGATTGTGCGCAATGAACCTTGGAAGCAGCGGATTGCTCGCCGCCGCCATCCTCATGCATTGGTTTTTAAGAATGTTGAGGGGGCCGAAGTAAGACTGCGGTAGGCATAGCCTAATTCAAAGTCTTGCGGGACCTGCCTAAGTTACTCTCAGGCGCTAAGATCGACGCGCCACTTATTCGGATGGCGATAAGAGTCGGGGTTGAATGATGAATAGACTTTCCTTTGCATTGTGCGCTGCTATTCTTTCCGCCGCGGTGTCTTCTGTGGCTACGCCTGCTTTCGCGTTGGGCGGTTGCGGCCCAAACGGGCATCGGAATGGGCGGGGTTTTTGCGTGTTCGGCGGTCAAAATCGGGACTGGTGCCTGAGAAGGACGGGCCATCCTGCCACTCGCATGCCGAACGGCACGCTCCGCTGTTTCAGGTAATCGCCTGAAAGGCAATCCGAACTCATCCGGAGGTTGAGCGCGCGGCCGCGCGCTTATCCTCGCGCTCGGGAAGAGAAGCCGCCAAAGTTCCGCGAGCCTCTCCACGCTTCTCGCTCTTGAGCCCAAGCTCTGTCCGGGACAGCACTGACAAGCGGCTGCATCGGATTATCTCTGAGCGTCTGCGAAGGTCTCGGCATGAGGCTAAAGAAAAAAGCCCGGGCGCATGAAAATGCCGCGCCCCGCGCGCGTTCGAACTCGAAACATACCGCTCACGCAACGCATCGACGCCCAAATGCGCAGCTATCGTCGCCATGACCCGCCTCCAGCGATTCATGACGACGCAGCCTAGCTGCTTCGATGCCAAACCGGAATCCCCCGCAGCCGACGCAGACTGCCAAAGTAGTGCTAGGACGGCGACGCCACGATCGACAGCCGATTTCGACCGCTTTCGTTGAAAGCGTAGCCAAGGAAATCCTCCAAGACTCGCTGGTTTCATTGCGATACATCCGCGGACCTCAGGTCAAATTACCATGGATGCCATCAATGGGCGCGGAGCGAGGCTATCGGCTAGGATAGCAAGGGAGGTCTGGACGTCCGATCGAGAGGCTGGTCCGCCGAGACAGAGGCGTACGGCCTCCGGCGGAGCGGAGGTGACAGCGAACGCGTCGCTCACTGCAACACTGACGCCAAGTCCTCGCAAATGGGACTCGAACGCGTGCCGATTCCAGCCCTGTGGCAGACGAAGCCATAGGTGGAAAGCCTCTGGATCCGAAACATAGCTTCCGACCGGAAGCGTTCGAGCAACCAGCTCCTGCCGCGCGCGCGTCTCGCTCCTTATGCCTTCCAAAGCAGCGCTGGCAACGCCTTCTTCGATCCAACGGGTGGCGATCGCGGTGGTAATGGGAGACGCGAACACGTTGGTCATGCTCAACGCGGACATAAGCCTCGCGGCATGTCTGCCTTCTGGCACGCTCATATAAGCGACGCGTAATCCTGCGCCGACGCATTTGGCGAGACTCGACACGTGAAAGGTAATGTCGGGGGCCAATCGAGCGAATGATGGCGGAGATTCGAGGGGCAACGCGCCATAGGCGTCATCCTCAAGAATCATCACCCCTTGCGCCCTCGCCACCTTGATCAGCGCTTCGCGCCGTCTTTTCGAAGTTGTCGTCGTCGTCGGGTTCAAGAGCGTGGGATTCATGTAGAGCAATTTGACGGCCGCATCATTACAGGCCTTCGCGAAGGCCGACGCATCGATTCCTTCATCATCCAAGGGCAGGCCGACGAGACGTAGCCCGAATTGCTGAGCCAAGCTTTTGAAGCCAGGATAGGTGAGCTCTTCGCAACACACCACGTCTCCCGGCTGCGTAAAGCCCGACAGCACGCAAAGGAGAGACGCCTGCGCGCCCGGGAACACGAGCAAACGGTCGAGCGCCAGGTCGCCCAGCCGCGGCGATAGCCAACGTGCGCCGGCTGCGCGGGCTTCCGGCGAGCCGCCGAATTCCTGGTAGCGTAGGAGAGACGGTAAATCGTCCAGCCCCTCTATCCCGGCTTGCATCCTTTCCAGGAGGGCAGGCGCGTAGGGTTCGGGAGGCATGTTCATCAGCATGTCGCCGCGCATGGGGGAACGCGGCGGCGCCGCAGTCCGTCGTTCGGCGGGGCGGCGGACAAAGGTCCCTTGCCCGACCCGGGAGTCTATCAGACCGCGTTGCTGCGCTTCGGTATAGGCTCGCGCCACCGTCGCGAGGTTCACCCCGAGCTTATCCGCGACATAGCGCTGCGGGGGCAAGCGCGCAGACACGGCAAGCCGGCCAGACTCAACGTCCCTTTCGATTGCGTCGGCAATCTCCAGATATACCGGCTTTCCGGCGTTCTCAATCTCCGGCAGCCAGTACTGCTGCTTCCCAGTCATTCGAGCCTCTGCGCCAAACATTCTCGATTTCGAAACCCGTAGCCGACGCTTTAGTCTATGCCTGCAATTCGTGGGCTAGAACTCCTGACATATTCAATCATTCGATCAATTTCCAGTCATTGCGTCGGGCAAGCCGCAAAAGAATCGAGTAATTGGTCGAGGTCCGCTTCCTCGTTGTACGGATGATCCGACCGGCACGGGCCCGGCGGCGCGGGCGACGCTGGATACGCCGCCGTTCATCTCGTCAACCCGGCAAGACTCATAACGGTCCGAAATAGCATCGCAACGGCGGCGAGTGCGACTACGCTCCCGACCCAAAGGGCAACGAGCCAGCCGAGACGGCGGACCCATACGATCCGAAAGAGCGGAAGGGCTCGCATTAGTGATAGCCCTCGCCAGTCCGCACTTTGCCGCGGAAGACATAGTAAGACCATGCAGTGTAGGCGAGGGTGCAGGGGATGATGAATAGCGCTCCAGCCAGAGCGAAGCCCATGCTCTGCGCCGGCGCCGCTGCATCCCAAATGGAGACGGCCGGTGGAATGATGTTTGGCCAGAGGCTGATGATCAGGCCTGTATAGCCGAGAAACAGCAGCAGCAGCGTCAACAGGAAGGGCGCAACGTCGCGGTCGTCGCCGAGTGTCTTCAGGAGCGTACAGGTGGTAGCCAGCACGAGCATCGGCACAGGGGCGAAGAATATGAAGTTGGGCAGCGAGAACCATCGGGCCGCCACTTCCGCGTGAGCGTATGGCGTCCAGAGGCTAACGATCGTGATGGCCCCGAGCAGAGCTATAGCGACCGGCCGCGCGAGCGCGCGCATGCGGCGTTGGAGAGGGCCTTCGGTCTTCATCACAAGCCATGTTGCGCCGAGCAAAGCATAGGCGATCAAAAGGCCAAGGCCGGTAAAGAGACCGAAAGGGGTGAGCCAGTCCAGCAGACCGCCGGCATAGGCGCCATCCCTGACTTCGAAGCCGTTGATATAGGCTCCCAGCGCGATGCCTTGTGAAAAGGTCGCGATATAAGAGCCCCAAGCGAACGCCTTGTCCCAGAAAGGCTTGTGCGCCTCGTCGGCCTTGAATCGGAACTCGAAGGCCGCCCCGCGCCAGATTAAACCTGCAAGCATCGCGACCAGCGGCAGATAGAGCGCGCTCAGGAGAACCGAATAGGTCAACGGGAAGGCTGCAAGTAAAGCAGCTCCGCCGAGCACCAACCACGTCTCGTTGCCGTCCCAGACCGGCGCCACCGTATTGACCATGGTGTCTCGTTCGGAACGGTCGCGCACAAAGGGGAACAGTATGCCGATGCCAAGGTCGAACCCATCCATGACAACATACATCATGAGCCCGAAAGTGAGGACAAAGGTCCAGAGGAGGGGAAGGTCTATACCCATGGTTGGGCCTCCTTAGCGGATTGCTGGGCGGATATTGTCGGGGGCGGCGGAGAGCGGCCGGGCCGCATGCGGCGGCTGTCCGTGGTTAGGCATATTCTCGACGCCCAGCCCCTCCTGCGGCCCTTTCGCAACCAGCTTCAGCATGTAACCGATGCCGGTCCCGAAGACGGAGGCATACATGACGACGAACATGAGCAACGTGGCGGATAGCGCCAAAGCCGAGTGGTTCGAGACTGCGTGCTCGGTCCGCATCGCGCCGTAAATCACCCAAGGCTGCCGCCCGACCTCTGTGGTGAACCAGCCGGCAAGAATCGCGATCGTGCCGCTTGGTCCCATCATTGTCGTAAACCGCAGGAATGTGCGGTCGTCATAGAGTCGCTCGCGCCAGCGCAGCCACAGGCCCCGGAACCCGAGCAACAGCATCAGCAGGCCGAGACCAACCATCACTCGGAAGGACCAGAAAACAATCGTGGCGTTGGGCCGGTCCTGCGCCGGGAAATCCATCAAGCCTGGAAATTGGCCATCGAGATCATGGGTCAGGATCAGGCTGGCGAGCCGTGGAATTTCGATGACGTAGCGTGTGGTCTCAGCCGCCATGTCGGGCCAGCCGAACAGGATGAGGGGTACGCCCTGGCCTGGTTCGTTGCGCCAGTGACCTTCCATGGCGGCAATCTTGGCTGGTTGATGCTCAAGCGTGTTAAGACCGTGCGCATCGCCGACGGCGACTTGAATCGGCGCTACGATCAAGATCATCCACATCGCCATCGAGAGCATGGCGCGCACTGCCGCCGTCGCGCGCCCGCGCAGCAGATGCCAGGCTCCTGCAGCCCCGACGAACAGCGCGGTGGCGAGAAAGGCCGCGATGGAAGTGTGTGCGAGCCGGTAGGGGAAGGAGGGGTTGAAGATCACCTTCAGCCAATCAACCGGTACGACGCGACCGTCGATTATCTCAAAGCCCTGTGGCGTTTGCATCCAGCTATTGGAGGCAAGAATCCAAGTCGCAGATATGAGAGTGCCTATTGCGACCATCACGGTCGCAAAGAAATGCAAGCTCGGTCCCACTTTGTTCCAGCCAAATAGCATCACGCCGAGGAACCCTGCCTCGAGGAAGAAGGCGGTGAGCACCTCATAGGTGAGTAGTGGGCCAGTAATGCCGCCGGCGAAAGTGGAGAAGTAACTCCAGTTCGTCCCGAACTGATAAGCCATAACCAGTCCTGAAACGACGCCCATCGCGAAATTCACCGCGAATATCTGCGACCAAAAGAGATAGAGGTCCCGATAAACGGAATCTTTCTTCCAGAGCCACAAGCCTTCCAACACAGCCAGATAGCTGGCGAGCCCGATCGTGATCGTCGGGAAGATGATATGGAAGGACACTGTGAATCCAAATTGGACGCGGGCGAGATCGAGCGCCGTTAATTCGAACATGTCTTTTCTCCTGGACGGGACAAGCGACCAATTCGACAGTGGCAAATTGGCGCAGCCTGAACGGCTGCGGTTTTGACGGCCTTGTGCATTTGGGTGGGCTTTCAAAACCTGAACGACCGCGCGTTGCAGTCCGCGTTAGGCCTCTATGGCGTGTTGCGCTGCCATGCGTGCGCTGGATTAGGAGGACTTGCGGCCAGCGATCAGGGAGTGGACCCGCGACTGTGATCCGCGTCGGGCATTTGATCCTGCAGCAGCCTGGCCGAGTAGCCGAGGAGCTCGCGCACTTCGCGTTCCAGTTCTTTCAGTCTCGCGCGCTCGCTGTTCGATAGTTTGGCCCGGGGGCCTGTCCGCATAGCGCAAGCTCGCAGCGCTTGGGCTGTGATCGAGGAGATCTCCGCCAATTGTGAAACTTGGCCGGTGAGCATCGACGTCCCCTCTGCATCTCGTTGCCACACAAGTGAGTTTGTAGTGAGATTGCTTCTGATACAATATGCATACAAATATGTCAAATCGGTTGTTCATCGCCATAAAAAATGACGGCAAAAAATCGCTGAGAGCCATAAAGCCCGAATCTATGGCGGCTCATATGTTACATAACATATTGATAATAAGTTACGTTATCGGTCGATAACAATTGTTCTGGTTGTTGGCTTCCTTTGTTGCCACACAAAATGCATACAATGCTGCCCATGCCTCTTGACGAAATGCTCCTGTCGTATACGATAGGATATGTGCTTGTCTCATACGAGATGGCGGCAAATCGGGAGGAACGAGGGATGAAGATCGTCGTAATTGGAGGCGGCGCTTCCGGGCTCGGCGCCGCAGGGGCTGCAAAAGGAGTGGACCCGTCGGCTGACATCGTGAATTACACGGAATTCGAGGACGTTGCTTACAGCCCCTGCGGCATTCCATTCGTCCACGGTCGCGAAATTGAATCTTTCGACAAACTGTTCCTTGCAACGAAGCAACAATACGCCGATCAGGGCATAGATATTCACTATACGACTACGGTCGAAAGCATCGACGTCAAGCGTCATGCCATCAAGGTCCGCGAAGAAGGCGAAATTAGATATGACCGGCTGGTGCTCGCGACCGGCTGGAATTATTCGGATCCCCAAATTCCCGGCGATCATCTGGAGGGCATCTACCGCGTCAAGAATATTCGTCGCGCGATGGAGTGGGACAAATTCATCGACACGGTGAAATCAGCGGTCGTGGTCGAGTGCGGACCGATCGCCGTCGAAATGGTGTCGGCGCTCGTTCATCGCGGCATCAAGGTCACCGTTGTCGATCCCGCCCCTTGGCCGATGGCCGGCGTCGTCGATCCTGACATCATCGAGCCGGTTCGAAAGAGCTGGGCCGACGCTGGGGTTGTGACGCTGTGGGGAGAGCGCGTTACGGCCTTCGGCGGCCAGGGCGCCCTTGCTTATGCCGAGACGACAGCCGGGCGGGTCGAGGCGCAGCTTGCCATCATCGGAACGCGCAAGGCGCCGAATACAGCTTTGGCAAGAGCGGCGGGCGTCGCTCTGGGCGCCACCGGTGGCATTATCGTCGATTCCTTCATGAAAACCTCTGCGAGCGACGTGTTTGCCGCCGGCGACTGCACGGAAATTCCGCATGGCGTCACCAATGTTCCGCTTCAAGGCCTCTCGGGAAGCCATGCCTATGCGCAGGGCAAGGCCGCGGGCGTCAATGCTGCGGGAGGGCGACGCGAATACCAGCCCGTCTATGTCCCCTGGGCGATGCTCGCAGGCGACTGGATGATTGGGGGCGTTTCCTTTGGTGAAACGACAGCCGCCGCGATTGGCGTGAAATTCGTGAGCGGCGCGTCAAACGGTATCACAAGGGCGCGGTACTATCCCGGGGTGCGTCCAATCACGGTGAAGCTGCTTGCAGATCCTGCTACGCGCTGCCTCATCGGAGCGCAGATGGTTGGGGGCGAAGGCGTCAAGGAGCGAGCGGATTTCCTGGGCATGGCCGTCCGCTCGGGCATTTCGATCGATGATCTGGCGACGATGGAAAACGTCTATTCCCCGGCCATAGGGGCGTTGAACGAGCCAATCGCCATGGCGGCGCAAGCCGTGCAGCAAAAACTCGGGAGGCGATAATCATGTCTTTCCCGCAATGGCTCCGATCCAATTCGGAATACTACCTGCTCGCCGCGGCGCAAGAGCGCATCGCAACGCAAAATGGGATGGCGTTTTCATTCAGGCCGCGCAGTCTCAAGGACTATTTTTGGCGCTTTGTGTTTGTGCCGATTTATCGCGTGCTTCCCGATGGCCTGCGGCGGTTTGCTTTCTACGTGCTTCCTGGAAGCCATCACCGCGCTTGGCCGGCACAGGCCGAACGACCGCGTCCCGCCCATCGGGCATTTCCCAAGTTCGACTAGTTGAGTTCGATCCTTCGCAACTTTGCGAAGGAAGCCCACGGTTTGTCACAAGCAAAAAGGAGACAAAATGCCTAAGACCGTTACAATCCCCGCTCCGCAGCCCGGCGATGTTTTATTCAACGTCGAGGAGAAGGTGTTCCCGGATCACAAGGCTAATCCCGGCGACAAGGCTTATATCTTTATGCACACCGTTCCCTTCGAGGGATCGGTCGGACTCGTGAACATGCTGACGGCTACGCGCCTAGCCCGGAAAGGGTTCGAGCTGTCCTTCGTGCTCTATGGGCCGGGTGTCCTCATGGCTTCAGCCGCGCGCGGTTACCCGTCCGTCGGCGCCGAAGGCTTCCCTGGCAATCTAGCGTATAATCGTCAACTCAAGACATTGATGGACGAGGGGGCCAAAATCTACGCTTGCCGATTTGCCATGGGCGCATTGTACGGCATGCGGGAAGACGATCTGATCCCCGGCGTTATTCCAGTGAACCCACTCGACATCCTCGATCTCACCATCCAGGCTTGGCGAGACCGCGCCCTCGTGATGACGACCTGGACGATTTAACAGGCCTTCGGTTGTGCGGTGAAAAGCAGCAAGCCTTGAAACCGCTTGCTGCTTTTCTTTTTGCCCGCGCAGACCGCGAAATGGCTTTACCAGTTTGGCTTATCCTAGGCGGGAATGACGCTCATGCCGGCTCCTTCCTCAATAATCCCTCTTCCTCGTAAGATCGACGTTATCAACATCGGCCTGCCTCTATTCGAGGAATCGATCAGAAGCCAGGGGGCGCCTGTCATAGGCATCGATTGGCAAATTCCCTGCGGAGGAGAGAGCGACGTCATTTCGGCGTTAGCCCGGCTGATGGGGCCTAAATCATCCATTATCGACGCTGCGAATGCAGAGGTTGTCGCGCGCTTGAACAATGGCGCGCCCCTTCTCAAAGGTGTCGAGAGAGCCGGTGCGGTCGTGCCCGGCATGAGCGAGCGCACATTGCTCCATTGCGGGCCCGCCATAGCATGGGCGGATATGTGCGATCCTCTGCGACGTTCGATCAAGGCAGCCATCGTCGCGGAGGGGTGGGCCGGAAACATCGAGGCGGCGGCCCGTCTCATTGCCTCTCGCGAAATCGAGCTACGACCGGCGAACGAACATTCGACCGTCGTTCCCATGGCCACTGTAATCGGCCCGTCCGCCCCGGTTTACGTGGTAGAAAATGAAATGGGAAGAACGATCGCTTTTTCGAGCATCAACCAGGGAGCGGGCGAAACTCAATGGTTCGGCGTCGACAGCAGCTTGGCGATCGATCGGCTTTTTTTTATTCGCGATGTGATTGGCCCTGTAATTGGGGAAGCGATCGCCAGGAGGGGCGCTATAGACGTTTGGTCGCTGGCGGCGCAGGGCGTCGTCATGGGCGACGACGTTCATATACGGGTACAGGCGACAACGTGTCTCCTACTGAGGGATCTCCTCCCGTTTTTGATGCGAATCTCCCGGCCTGGCGCTGGAGACGCCGCTGATTTTCTCAGCCGCAATCACACGATGTTTCTCAACATCGCCATGGCTGCGGCCAAATCGTTGGTGGACTCCGCGGCCAAAGTCGAGAATTCGAGCATCGTGACGACGATGTCGCGCAATGGCGTGACCTACGGCATTCGGCTGGCGGGCCTAGAGCGTTGGTTCCTTGCGGCCGCGCCGCCAATCCAGAAGGCGCTGTATTTTCCCGGCCATGGTCCGGAAGCGAGCGCCGCGGACATCGGCGACAGCGCCGTACTCGAGCTGATTGGCCTTGGAGGGGCAGTTTCGGCAAACTCTCCGGCGGTCGCGGGTTTCCTCGGTGGCAGAATGTCCGACGCGATCGCGGCGACGCGCAACATGCAGCGCATCTGTGCGGGAGAGAGTCGTTCCTTCCTTCTACCAATATTGGAGAACGCAGGCGCCCCACTCGGCGTGGATGTTCGACGCGTCGTCGAGCTTGCGATCACTCCGGCTGTCAACACAGGCGTCATTCACGCTTTTAGCGGCGCCGGCCAAATTGGGGCCGGCGTCGCTTCGGCTCCAATTGACTGTTTTACCCAAGCGTTGATGGATCTTGACCAGAGAATTCTGTGAACATGTCCTGCCCAGCAAAGCTAGATAGCGCATTGCGGCGTGAGGGGCGCCGCCGTGGCAGGCTTTTCCTTAGGTTGTAGAAAACGCGCCTTTCAAAAGCGTGGAGGCTTGCATCTCTTCTTCGATAACTCGGTTATAGATGCGAATGTGCTGGTCGGCTGTTCGATCCCAGCTATGGCGCGCCGCCATTTCGAGCCCATTTTTAACAAGGCGCTTGACGGTGTGGGGCTCGTCCATCAGTCTTGCCATCCCCCGAGCAAGAGACGCGGGATTGGATGTTTCCGTCAGAATCGCATCTCGGTCATGCACAAGGAACTCCCGGAAAACATCGATGTCCGACGCCACGACGGGCAGCCCTGCGCTGGCAGCCTCCATGATCACCAAGCCCCAGCCTTCTTTGATGGAGGGGAAAACAAATCCGTCCGCAGCGGCCAGCCATTCAACCAGTTCAGTCTGGGGGAGCGTCTGCAACAAAACGACGTCTTCGCCTAACTCCAGACCAAGCGGCCAGAGCGAAGTCAAAACCTGCTCGCGATAATCACGGTAGTCCTGAAACGAATGGCCGCCGATGATCGCTAATTCGGGCGGATCTGCTCTTTCCGCTTTTAGTTGGGCCAGCGCCCTGACAAGGAATTCGGTTCCCTTGCGGGGCTCGACCCCGCCGATGGTCAGATAAAGGAAGCGATCTTTTGTTCCGATTTGTCGCCGCAGCTCGGCGCGCCGTTGCGGCGTTAGCATATTTGCGAATGCTTCGCTTCTAACGCCATTGGTGACGATCGATGAGTCGACTCCATATTCCACCCGAAGCCGTTCTTGCCATGTCTTGCTGACAACCAGGACGCGATCCGGCTCCAATATGGCGTTGCGTTGGCAATCCATGAGCGCCTGTGTCGTAAAATCGTCGACATGATGCACGGTGCGCACTAACCGAAAGCGCGCCCCTGCATCTCTCACACGGGCGGCGGCGCGCGCGGAGATGCAGTCTTGACTGTGGACGATATCGAATGAGTCTCGCAGGCGGGTGAGGCCGCCGGTCAAGGCATCAATCCAGTCGAACACTCGTTCTTCAAGCGTATTCTTTGCGGGCGGGGTCGCGATCATCTCCACGGGAACGGCAACTTTCCTGAACAGTGAGCCAGGCTCGCCCATGGCGATCACGGTCACGTCGAGTCCAGCAGCCTGCAGGGCTTCCGCAAGCTCCAGCGTGTGCACGACGCCTCCTCGTGGCTTTGTGGAATAGGTGGTCAGCGCAACGCGCGGCGAATTCAGAGTGGGCGCAGGTCTCATATTTCTTTTTCCGGGTTGATCTTGAGGAACGGCGAGAAACCAGGCGGAAGATTATCAAGGGCGACCGAGGGGTCTCTCAGGACGAGTGCTGTGGCTGCGAGCGCGGCGCGCGCGGCGCTATCGGCGACAATGCATCCCGTCTGTTCGAAGCGGGCGCGTTGCTCTTCGAAGCCCTGCGGATCACGCATCGTCCCGAGCACATAAACGACAACCGCCGCGCCAGATCGCACCACTTCGGCGGCGAGAGGGGCCAATACGCTTGCAGGATCAGGGTGCGCGCCATCGCCGATCACGACGTCGAAGACCACGGCCGCGACGGTCGGGTCGCTCGCCTGCCGACGAAGCAGCTCCGCTCTGGCGCGGGCGTCTATCATGGGATGCGGGCGACCCTGGGTATAGCTTTCCTCACCGAGGTCGAGGCAGATATGCGCGCCCGGTGTGGCGCTCTCGATGGTCCAATTTTCGTCGAAGGGGGCGTTGGAAAATACCGGGCCGAGGCGCCGAGATGCGACCGTCATGGCCTCGTAGCAAAGAGTTCCTCCGCTATAGAGGCCAACGAGCCGCTTGCGGCCCGCATTCAGCCTCGCCGCTGCGCGCGCCACCTTTTCGATCAGGCGGCCGACGCCGTTGTCGGGCGGTGGCATGCCGAGCCCTGCAAGCGTGCGGAATGCGCCTTCCTCCAGCGTGTCGCAAATCGTCACGTGCTGTGGGTGACCTTTCAAAGGCGCTGTGAGGCCGATCAGCGAAGCAACCGTTGGCTTCTGCGGCAATTCGAGCACGCGCGCTACGACGTCTCGCGACGGCGGTTTCGAAATGAGCAGGATCGCTTGCGTATCGGCGTCGGCGTCGAGGGCGCGGATCGCCATTTCCGTCATGAGGCCCCCGACTTCCGCGGAAAGATCTCGACCGCCGACACCGATCACATGAGAGACGCCGACGCCCCAACGATCGAGAAGGCTCATGGCTTCCTGAGCCCCGGTTCCCGATGCGGCGACGATGCCAACCGGCCCGGCGCTGACGCGATTGGCAAAACCAAGACCCACGCCGCCGAGCATTGCCGTGCCCGCACCAGGTCCCATGACCAGACGCCCGAGGCGCAGGCCGCGTCGCTTCAATGCGATTTCGTCTTCAAGAGGAACATTATCACTGAACAAAAGCACATGGAGACCTGCTGTGAGCGCCTTTTGCGCTTCGAGCGTTGCATAGTGTCCCGGCGTCGAGATAATCGCGATATTGGCGGTAGGATGTAACTTGAGCGCTGATCGCAAATCGAATATCTGCTCGGGCTCGCTGGCCACGCTGCCCCTTTCCGAGTTGAACAGAAGCCTCGATGCTGCTTCGAGCGCGGCCGCGGCGGCTGACTCGTCGGTTGCACGGACGGCAAGCACGAGGTCATTTGCGTCCGCTCTCAGCGGATCCTCGGTAAACCCCGCCTTGACCAAGGTCTCCAAATTCGCCGGGGTCGCCATGAACGCCCAGCCCCACGTGACGCCGGGGTGCTCGAGCAAGGTCCGCGTCGTCTCGAGCAAACAAATGCTATCCTTATACGAATTGCTATGCACAGAGACGACGACGCTTTTGGTCACCTGGGCTTTCCTCATCTTCTAGTCGCAGGCGATGGCCTGTGAGGGAACGGTTGCGGCGTTGAAGCAGGGCGCGTCCAAAGCACGTTTATTATAGTGAACTCTCATTTCATATCTAGTATGATTGTTGTCAGGCAAAGAAGGGGATGGCCCAACTAAGATGGCGATCCGAGGCAGGGGGAGAGGAAGGATGATCGACGGCAGGGTGGATTATCATACGCCGCGCGCACGCTGGGCTGCGTTTGAGCGCCAGTTGTACGAGGGCGCTATTTCGGACGTGTCGCGCTACCAAGGAATTCTGGGAACCGTCCGCAGATTGGCAGATGAGCTGCGCCATATCGAGGCGCTCGAACAATTGGAGGCGGCATGGCCAGGGGACTCCACGCTCGCAATTACTTTGGAAGCATTACCCTTTCCCAAGGAGCAACTGTTAGGCGCAGCCTTCGCTATCCGCGAGCGCGAGATATGTGAACTCGACGCTCGCAGGATTAGAAGATCGCGCATAGACAAGGCGCGCGGTTCAGGGCATGCCTGGGTGACCCTCGAAGGGAGTGGGGAACTCGATCGGGGGGCGGCCGCGCCTTTTCAGGGGATCGAGATGCATATTGAAACTGGATTGGCCATCATATCCATGCTTCAACGAAATCCGCTGGACGGAGCGACCGTTTTCGTGACGGCGCTTGCGCGGTTTGATCCTGAGTCTGGAGAAGTGATAGAAATCGCTCCCGGCGTAGACGATTGGAAAGAACATGAGGCAGTCGGACCTGCGCTGGAATCGAGAGACGCCCTGCGCGACCGTATCGAATATACTCAGAAAATGAAAATCGAAACGGCGCTTGTAGCGCTAGATCGGTAATCGCCATTTTACGCCGATAAGCCGGAGTACACCTTGGTTACGCAGACGAAGAAGAAGGCTGAACCGCGGAAGCGGGCGGCTGATGGCGCGCCCCGCGAGGTTGCAGGCTCGCGCTCTCGCGAAGTAGACGACATTGTGAGTTTGGTTGGCCAAAAGGTGGCGAATCTGCGTCGAACAAAAGGCTTGTCTTTGCAGCAGCTCGCAGAGATCAGCGACGTGTCGCCTGCCGCAATTCACAAGATCGAACGTAGCGGCATGGTGCCGACGATCACCACGCTGCTCAAGCTCGCTGCGGCCCTGGGCGTTTCAGTCTCTTATTTTGTCGAGGAAGACGAGACTCTGCCGGAGCCCGTCCATTACACGCCGGCGGACCAGCGACCGCGCGTCTATACGTCACATAAGGGATTGAGCCTCTCGGGCATAACGGGCTCCTATCAGAAATTTCAGACGGCCGCCGCGATCGCTCGAATGGCGCCTGGCGCCTCCAGCGGCGAGAAGGCCCTGAGACACGCGGGCGAGGAACTCGTTCACGTCTTGTCAGGCGAGGTCTCTTTCCGAGTCAACAGTCGCGACTACATCCTGAAAGCGGGAGACTCACTGCAATTCGATGGCAACCTCCCGCACCATTGGGAAAATAAAAGCAAGATGCCGGTTCAATTGATCTGGATAGCGTGTCGCAATCGTGACTGATGAGGGCGTTGGCGGTCCTCCATCTGTTGATGAAGACCGAACCACGGGCGCCCTCACGGCGCATTTTGTCATCCTACAATTGGGGACTCTGAGAACCGAGCCGATGCGTCGTCATCGCCGCGGTTACGTCGTCTGATGTTTGGCGCGCACATCTTCGAGCGCAAGGCGGCCCTCTTCGGCGTCATAGTAATATTGGCGGGCGACAAACCACCCTTTTAACGGTCGCAGAGGCGGCACACAGGTCACTAACAAGAACGGAAGCGTCGTGAAAAGGTGCGCCCAATAGGGAAGAGAATAGACGGCCTCCAGCCACAGGGCGAGCGCGACCGAAGGAACGCAGGCGAAACACATGACGAAAAACGCCGGCCCATCCGCTGGGTCCGCAAAGGAATAATCGAGGCCGCAGGCGTCGCACTGCTTATGAAGCTCAAGAAAGCCGTTAAAGAGCGATCCTCGTCCACAACGCGGGCATCGACCCCGCAGACCGGCCTGTAACGGCGACAAAGGCGGAACATGTACTCTCTTCGGCATGGCTTGGACTCCTCACGGGGAAAAAAGCCTTTGGATTCATTGCGAGCTCTCGGCAATCATCGGGATTGCTCTGGTTTCGTCGGCGCTCGTCTGACTGTGAAAATGCGGGCCAAGGGAGCGCCGTCTTGCTCGCGCAAGATCTGGCAGTGATGAGCAAATGTTTCCGTATAGTCCCGCAATTCAACCAAGCTAACCGCCAATGTCTCGCCGGGATCTATGTTGCCGGAGAAGAACACGTCTCGCCTGACCGTTGTCGCACCGAGAGATTTTTCTCGCGCGAACGACCATTCCATGCGATCGGCGAAAGATACGAAGCTGCTGAAGTAGAGCAGGCCAGCGCCATTGAAATCCTGGCTAGGGCAGGGGTCGAAGGAAGCCACCTTGCGCGGTTGGGCCTGACGAACCGAGAAGCCCATATGGGCATCCGCCCGTCCGGCGCGTAGTGCTGCTGCGCGGGCGGCGAGCCAATGGTTTTCCAGCCCGGGAGATACCGGCGGCAACCCCGGCGCGGCGAAGCGTGAAACCGAATGATTGCCGCCCTCAGCGCCGCGACGCACGAAGGTGGACACCATTTCGACCACGCCAATGTCGCCATCTGGCAGATTCAGTTCGTGACGGCTGAGCATCTGAGTCCGGGACAGTCGTCGCAGCTTTGAACTGATAACCAGATGATCGTTCTCGCGCGCCGCTTCTAATCTAGCGTCGTAAATAGACAGAGCACAAAATGCTGCGTAGACGGGCGCGCCGCGCTCGTCGGTGAAACGCGGCGCATCCTGCCCGGCGAGGCGCGCGAGCATCATCCAGTGGCGATGGCCGAGTTCTTTTAGGAGCCAGGTTTCCGAGAGGCCGTTCAGACCAAGCTGGGGCATGCCCAGCAAATACGTATCCGTTTCAGCACGCCCCCAGCGGCATTGTTGTCCGGCGACGATCTCGATCCCACGCCGCGTGTCGGTGGCGCTGAGCGCCGGGTGAAATGCGCTCATGGGACAACCGAGATGGTCTCGGGATGATGAGCCTGAGAGAAAAGGGGTGTGTGTCATATGACCTGTAGACTCGCCTTGGTTGCAGCTCTCAATTCGAGCGTCGATTCGCGCCCTGCGCGGTGCACCCGATCAGCGCTCTCTGGGAGAAGTCCCAGACGATTTCGCGCTTTCCTTGATTGCAAATTGCGACGGTGGCGCCCGAGGCGATCTCGCCTATCGCTGCCGCGGCGATGTCGCGCGCTCGGAACAGAGCCAAGATTTCATCGACCTTGTTCGGACGCGCCGTGATCAGGTAGCCGAAGCTGGGAAAGCTCGTCAGCCAGCGTTCTAACGGGATCGAGTCCGGCTTGGGAATTGCGGCGAGATCAATGGAGACAGCGACATTCGAGCATTCGGCCAGCATGGCCGCGGTGCCGACGACGCCTCCTTGGCTGATATCCTTCGCGGCCTTCGACAGCCCGGCTTCAGCGATTGCAGGTAAGAGCTGGAGATCGCCTCGCAGGCGCTCAGGTGGGGCGGTCGTTGCCGCTTCCCAATTCGAGAACGGCTCTCGGAAGCGCCCGCGCAAATCGATCGCCGAAATAAGCTGGTCGCCCGGCTCCGCGTCGAAACTGGTGAGAAGCTTTTTGGCGCGCCCGAGTATTGCGACCGCAAGCTGGGCGCGGTCCGTACGGAGATTGCTGTGCCCGCCCACGACAGGTACCCCGAAGGCGCGTGACGCCTCTCTCAAGCCTTCAAGGACCGGCGAGGCCGAGCCCACGCCGTCCGACCAGATGGCATTGACGACCGCAATCGGCGCGCCCCCCATTGCGGCGATGTCGGAGACATTGACCATAACGCCGCACCAGCCCGCAAACCAAGGATCTCGGGCGACGAATTCATTCATGAAGCCTTCGATCGCAATTAAAAGATAACTGTCGCCGTCCGGGATCGCCGCACAGTCGTCGCCGACCGCTATCGCTTCCTCGGCGGAAACGCCAAGCAAGCCAATCACGTCGGCGATATCGGCTTTTGCCGCGAAACTTTTGCTTTCCTTAAGTGTATGCGCGACTTGGCTGGCGATGATTGACATGGTCATGCCGCGCCTCGCGCTCGGGTGAAGAAGCCTATGTTCGGCGTCTCACATGGCGGGTAATAGCTGAGATCCGCTTCCATTTGGTGATGGAGTCGGCCGTGGCATTCGAACTCACCGAGCGATCGCCAATGCAGTCGCTGAAACAGCGGCGCATTCTGGCTCTGCACGTTGGCGAGAAAACGCCGGCAGCCAAGCGCATGCGCAGAGGACACCGCAAGGCGGATTAGCCCCGCGCCAACGCCAACGCCGCCGAACCGGCGATAGCGCTTCTCGACGGCGAGCCGTGATCCCCACCAGGTTCCATCCCGGGCTTCGTCCTCATGGATGCGCACGGCGCCGACCACTCCGTCGGCAATGTCCTGAAAGAGCGAAACGGCGACCAGCGGGATGGCCGCCACATCGATCTCATCTCGGTCGTCCTGCTCGAAGACTTGTTGTTCGTCGCAGAAGACGCGGCGCCGGAGCGCCATCGCGGCTGATTTTTCCCATTCCTCGGTCGCCCATTTGATTTGAAGGCTCGAGGCGATGCGGGGGGTGTCGAGCGGAGCCGTCATTTGCCGGTTTTCCGCTCATAAGTGGAGAGGGCCGAGCACGCGCCGCATTTGCCGCACCCGGCTTTGATTTCGTTAGACTGAAGACCCGTCTTGGCGAGCATGGCGGCCAGCGGTTCGAGGACGGCGTGCATGAAATCAGGCGTCGGCGCCGGGTGACTTTCGAGTGGCGTCCCCGAGATCGGCACGAAAGGCACTACGAATGGATAAACGCCGATCGACGTCAGACGCTCGCAGATATCCAGTATTTCCGCCGCGCTGTCTCCCAATCCCGCGAGGATAAAGGTCGAGAGCTGGCCGCGACCGAAGATGGGCGCGGCGGCCTCGAACGCTGAGAAGTAGCGCTCGATTGGAACTTGCGCCTTGCCTGGCATGACGCGCGCACGAACCGCCGGCGAAACCGCTTCGAGATGCATGCCGAGCGAGTCGACGCCGGCGTCTTTCATGCGCACAAACCATGCGTCGTCATCCGGCGGTTCGCACTGCGCCTCGATCGGCAGGTCGACCGCGGCTTTTACGGCGCGCGCGCTCTCGGCGAGAATTGCCGCGCCGCGGTCGGGACCGGGAGGCGTGCCCGTCGTCATCACCATGTGGCGAACGCCGTCGAATTCGACCGCAGCTTTTGCGACCTCCGCAAGTTGCGACGGCGTCTTGCGCTCGACGGTGCGGCCGGCCGCGAGCGAGTGGCCAATCGAGCAAAATTGGCAAGTCTTTGCGCGGCTTTGGTATCGGATGCAGGTTTGCAGCACTGTCGTGGCGAGTACATCGCGACCATGCAAGGTCGCGATGTGGGAGTAGGGGACGCCGTCGGCTGTGACGCGATCGTAGAACCGGGGACGCGCGGTAAACGAGATGTCGCCGATCGTAACGCCGTCGCGGCTCAGACGGCTGCGCCCCTGGGCGTTGGGTTTTTCCGCCAGGTAAGGGCTTTCGAAGGCCGGCGCATTATGCACCGGCGCCATCACCGTCATCCCGTCGATTGTCACCGGCACATGGTCCGATGGTCCGGCGCCGCCGCGCCTCGTCACCCCCGCGCTTCCGGGGGCGGCGAGCCGGATCCCGAAGGATTGCAGCTCATTGATAAGATGCTCAGTCGGCATCATCGTTCGTCCCGCTCGAGATTTCGGCTGCGTCCTCGGCCGACTCGCCGGAGGATGAAAAGCGGGCTGCGTTGATGCTGCGCACCGGCGCCGCGACGCGGTCGTCGATGAGCAGCGACAGCAGCTCCGGCCGCGCGTAGTGGCCAACCGAATCCATCATGCGTTTGCGTTTGACGATCAGCCCCATGTCGAGCTCGGCGATGAGCAGACCCTCGCCGGAGGTTAGGGGCGGCACGACGTGATTACCCTCGGGCGAGACAATGGCTGTCATGCAGCCGCCGCGCAGACCGCGGCGCAGATTTTCGTCCGGCGATATGGAGGCGATCTGGTCTTCCGTCAGCCACCCCGTGGCGTTGACCACGAAGCAGCCGCTCTCCAGCGCATGATGGCGTATTGTCACCTCGATCTGGTCGGCGAAGAGCTGGCCGACGAGAGAACCCGGGAATTGCGCGGCATGAATCTCTTCGTGCTGCGCCATCAGCGCATAGCGGGCCAGCGGATTGTAGTGCTCCCAGCAGGCGAGCGCGCCGATCCGGCCGACTGCGGAGTCGACAACCTTCAACCCGGCGCCGTCGCCCTGACCCCAGATCATGCGTTCGTGGAAGGTCGGCGTCAGCTTACGGCGCTTCAGCAGAATCCGCCCGTCCGCGTCGAAGATGATCTGAGCATTGTAAAGCGAACCGTGATCGCGCTCGTTGACGCCGAGAACGATCACCATTTTGTGCCGCCGCGCGGCCTGCGCTACCGCCTCGGTCACCGGCCCTGGAACAACCACAGCCTCCTCATAGAGGCGCATGTGGTCCGCGCCGCTAAGAACGGGTGGGCGGACGAAAGAGAAATACGGGTACCAGGGAACGAATGTCTCTGGAAACACTGCGAACTGTACGCCCTTTTGGGCAGCTTCCGCGATTGCCGCGAGCACGCGATCTAGAGTGCCTTCAGAGGTGTCCAGATCTGGAGCGATCTGCACGGCGGCGACTTTGACAATTCGTTTTTCAGCCATTCGCTTTTCCTTCCCTAGCCGAGAGGCGTCGCTTCCCCGCGGGTTTATTTTCGGCGCTACAACTCGTTGCCGGGCCTCGATTGACTCTAATCATGCCAGTCAATGTGGTTACAGTGGCTATGCAATCATGCATTCAATTGGCAGTCAAGATAAAAAATTGTATGATACAAATCTTGCAAAACGGCCCGCGATAAGGCAGCATCTGCTAAAGAGTGGGCTTCTCCACGCTTGAGAATGCGTCCTTAGAGCACTCCTCGGGGCCCTTGCTACGCATCTGTCGTTGTGGGTCGGGTTTGTCTGAGACAATGCGCTTCAGGAATTCATGCAATATGGGGTCTTTAGTATGGCATCAGGGCGTTTCAAACGATCGGTGGAGAGTTCGTGGCGCGGAGGGCTGCGCTGCGACATACGCGCAGGAAATTTCGTTCTCGTCGCGGATGAGCCGAAAAGCGTCGGAGGAGATGACAGTGGGCCTCAACCCACGGAGCTTCTGCTTTCGGCTGTGGCGTCCTGCTTTACGCTAGCAATCGCTTTTAGCGCCAAAAGGCTATCGGTCGAGTTGCAGCACTTGGCGGTGACGGCAACGGGGACTTACGACGGCCCTCGCTTTCGCGCGATTCATATATCGGCTCGCATGGGATGTGACCCCTCGATGATCGATGCCCTAATCAGTCGTGCGGAGAGCCTGTGCTACGTAACCAACACTCTTCGCTCCGATGTTGAAATTTCTGTCGAGGCGGCAGGCGAGCCCAACATTGCGGGGGCGCCCTGAATCGCGCGGGAGATCACGCACGTCCTTGACGTGCTATCGGATGCGACATAGCGTATATACTATAATACTACGCGTCGCCACAGGGAGATCGGCGTCATGCCTGGTAGTGAGCTTCCAACCTTCCTTGATCTTCCCCCACGTTCGGCGAAACCGCGTTGTAAAGGGATCACGCACGTTCTCGACAAAGGCTGTACGCTGCTGGCGACGGAGAGCATCCTTTCTTCGGCGGCTCGGATCATCGACGTCTGGAAGTTTGGCTTCGGCACATCCTACGTCGATCCGACCGCCCGAGCGAAAGTCGCCGTTCTGCGCGCTGCTCAAGTCAAGACTTGCACCGGTGGCACACTGTTGGAAGCAGCTTGGCTTCAGGGGCGAACTGAAAGCTTCTTCGCGTTCGCAAAAGAGGTCGGTTTCGATTGCGTGGAAATCTCGGACGGCGCGACAGATATGCCGTACTGCGATAAGCAGATGCTTATCGCCCGCGCCCGGTCTTTCGGGTTCGAAGTGATGTCGGAGATTGGAAGCAAGGATCCAAGTAAGATCCTATCGGCGGTCGACTGGATCTCCCAGATTGAAACTGACTTGATGGCCGGTTCCGACTGGATCGTCGTGGAAGGACGAGAGAGCGGAACAGTCGGCCTCTACGATGATTGCGGCAAGGTCCGGCATAATGTGCTCCACGCGCTCGCGCGAAGCCGCCGGGCGGACCGCCTTATCTATGAGGCGCCGCAACGTGCACAGCAGGCATTTCTTATTCGGCAGTTCGGATCAGACGTCAATCTCGGCAATATTCTCGTCGATGAGCTGATCAGCCTCGAGGCGCTTCGGCGAGGGTTACGCGCCGACACGCTGGGAATCCTCCCAAACTCTTATGCAATCGAGGGGGAAAGAGGCAAAGATGTTCGCGTTTGAGCCGTCTGCTCCCAACGTCACGCCGACGCGGTACCGCCAAGTCGCGCTCAGCACGAATGTCGATAACCTTGACGCGGATTGGCTCATAAAACACTTTTCGGGCCGAGAAGCATATATGCGGACGCGTTTCATCGTCGCGCGATGTGGCGGCGACTCGGCTGTCCTCGAGGTTGCGCGTCCCGCGGATTCTGGGCTTTTCTCAAGAATTACGCAGGTGCGAGTGCTCGCGCCTGCCAACGCCTGCCGTTACGTCGTCGCGCCGGCGATCGACACGGCGGTTCCTTCCCAGCTCGCGCGCATAGCGATGGCGCATCCCCGAGCATCCTGCATTGTAGTCGAGGGGCGCTATTCGCACGTGAGTTTCCTCCTGAATCCGGCGCCTCTAATGTTGAATGTCTTCGACGTTGTGCCTCCCTTTCCCTCGAAGTTGCTAGATCAGGTGCAGCGTGTTCTGGACATGGCGGAGGATTTACCTCCCATCGTCGCGGTTCCGAGTTTCGTCGACAGCCGAGAGGAGCTGGAGAGAGCCTACGATCCGCTTCCCGCCGAAGTGCTGGCGCCCTGCCGAGGGGCCGGCGTCGACATCACCGGCGCAAATGTTTCCTTCCTCGATGAGAGGCCTTCCAAACGAGACTGGATACTGCTCGGCTGCGAGCGTTCCCAACAGATCCATCGCTGGTTTTATGGCTCCACGGCGCCCATTGTCGATATATGCCCGAACCGCTTTTTGGATGGGCGACTCGGCGGTGCGCAGACAATCGCACGATGTTGCCTCATCCAAGAAGGCGTCGAGGAGCGTTCGCGAGCGACATATGTGCCGTGGGGCGCGTCTCTTGCGGAAGTTCGGGAAGCGATCGATCGGATCGTCCGAAAGGTAGGAGTCCCATGGACGCGCACATGATCGACTCCAAGATCTTCGGCCACCAGTGGTCCACGCCCGAGAGTCATAAGATTTTCGGTGAAACCGCGCGGGTAGCGCGATGGCTGGAAGTGATCGTGACTCTTGCCGAGGCTCAGGCTGAATGCGGCATTATCCCGGTTGCAGCGGCTGAAGACATCGGCGCCCTTCGCGGCGCCGAGCTGCCACTCGATCGCATCGCCGAGCGAACGCGGTCAACGGGTCACTCTACGCTTGGCATGATACAAACGCTGCGAAAGCTGTTGCCCGCTACGTCGTCTGAATATGTCTATTTTGGCGCGACAGTGCAGGATGTGTCCGACACAGCGCAAGTGCTGGAGATGAAAGCTGCCGGCGCGTTGCTCTGGCGAGACTTGTGGATGCTGGAGGGCGCGTTGCTCGAGCTCGCGCGCCAACATCGCGTGACGGCCATGGCGGGGCGGACGCACGGGCAGTTAGGGGCGCCGATTTCCTTCGGTTTCAAACTCGCTTCGTGGGCGGATGAAATCGGTCGTCATCTCGAACGCATGCGCGGCGCTCAGGAACGGTGGCTCGTTGGACAGCTCGGCGGCGCGGTCGGAGCATTGGCCTTCTTCGGAGATTCTGGGCTCGACCTGCGCGCTGCATTTTGCCGTCGGCTCTCATTGCGCGAGCCGGCGATCTCCTGGCTATCTTGTCGAGATCGCGTTGCCGAATTCGCCCATGTATTTGCCATGGCCGCGACAAGTTTCGCTCGCATCGCCAATGAGGTTTACGTCTTGCAGCGTAGCGAAATCGGCGAGCTTCGTGAACGATCGGAAAACGCGACCGTGGGGAGTATCACTATGCCGCACAAGCGTAATCCCGAACGCAGCGAGCAGATCGTGACGCTCGCGCAACTGGCGCGCGCCCAGTCCAATATTCTTACCGACTCGCTCGTCCATGAACATGAGCGAGATGGGCGGCACTGGAAAATCGAGTGGCATGTCTTTCCGACGTTATGTCATTCCGTTTTGGCTGCAGCCGCCATGTCCAGAGAGCTGCTCTGCGGGCTCGAGATTGATATGGCCGCGATGCGGCGCAATCTGTCCAACGTACCCGCGTCCGAGCATTTGCTGAGCGTGATGTCCGCTCGTCTTGGCAAGCACCGTGCGCAAATGCTGCTTCAAGAGGCTTATCGTGCGGGTGCCGAGGAAAAAGTTTCTCTCACGAGCCTGCTGCAAGGCTTTGCAACGCAACACGAACTCTCGGAGCTTGCGAGGGTAGACTTTGGGTCATGCGCGTTGATGGTCGATCGCGTGGTTGAGGCGGCGGGACGCCGCAGGGCGTTGGAATCGGAATGCTGGCAATGAGGCCAGTTGCACGGGTCGAGCTCGGCGCCTTTCCGACACCGCTCGAGAGAGGTTCGGATCTTGGCGAAGTGCTTGGCGTCGACGATTTGTGGATTAAGAGAGACGATCTCACGGGCTACTCGTGGGGCGGCAACAAGGTAAGGACGATCGAGTTCATCCTGGGAGACGCCATTGCCCAGGAATCAGACTGCATGGTGGTTTGTGGAGGACCGACATCCAACTTTGCGGCGCTGATGGCGGCCGCATGCGCGAGGCATGGAATTGCGGTCTACCAAGTGTGTTACGGAGAGGTTTCACATCGTGAACCGATTGCGCTCGCTTTCTCCCTGGCCG
The DNA here is from genome assembly GCF_016745395.1 of Methylocystis sp. Sn-Cys. Lineage (GTDB taxonomy): Bacteria > Pseudomonadota > Alphaproteobacteria > Rhizobiales > Beijerinckiaceae > Methylocystis > Methylocystis iwaonis. The sequence goes on along the minus strand of NZ_JAERVJ010000006.1, from coordinate 183,433 downwards.
CGGGCGCGACAGTGATGTTCACGGGATCGGCCAACCGTGCGAGCATGGATGACGCCGCGAAACAATGCGTCAATGATCTCAGGGCTAAAGGGCGTCGTCCTTATCTCGTCCCTCGTGGCGGCGCAACCGTCGTCGGCGCGTTGGGATACGCTCACGCGGCCGGAGAGTTCAGACAGCAACTTGCGGACGTCGGAATGCGCGACGTTACCGTCGTTATCCCGGTGGGATCGGGCGGAACGATTGCTGGTCTTGTCTCCGGATTCAAACACGATTTTGAAAACGAAAATGACGCTGGAGCTTTCAATATCGAAGTCGTCGGCGTCTGTGTGTCTCGACCGCCTGAGGAGTTGTCGCCCGTGATCAACGCGATGGCGACCGCTTGCGGAGGTGGACGAAGCGCACTGCGATCCGTTCACTGCAAGTGGCGACTCGTCGACGGCCGCGGCGCGGGATTCGGAGTCTGCGACAGGCACGAGGAAATGTTCATTGACGAGATCACGCGCCGTAGCCGGTTACTGGTCGACACGACATACAACGGCAAGGCGATGATCTGGCTCGGAGATTCATTAAGCCGGCCGGCAGGCTCTGTCGTCTACTGGCATACGGGGGGATTTCTCGCTGTCGCCGACCGGGCCGCAAATCGAATCACACAACCGCCCGCCAAATCTCGAGATGGAATGACATGATCTCACCGACCCGCGACTACCACGCCCGCATTGAAGGCCCTTCTTCTGATCGACCGGCGCAGGAGCTGATCGAAGCTGGCTTCGCCTGGGAGATCGCAGATGCAGCAGTTCTGCATCACGGGCTCAACATGGCGGACTTCGGGCATGTAATCGATCTGCATCATCGCGGAATCATCTCGGACAGCGTCGCGCGCCAGGTTTTGGGTGTGCTGCTGAAAATCTATCACACGGACGCTGCAGAGTTTCCTTACGATCCGCAGCTTGGCGAAGCATATAATTCACGCGAACAATACGTAGTAGCTTCGCTTGGAGATGTCGCCGGCTGGCTCCACGCGGGCAGACCCCGCCGCGAGGCGGCGCGCGTTGCTCTACGCATTTCATTGCGTCGCCTGACCGCGGAGTTGTTGAAATCCGCAGCCGATTTCGCTGAAACTGCAAGCAATATCGCTGCGCGGCATGCCGAAACCTTCATGGCCGATCAGACGTATCTGCAGCAGGCCCAGCCATCGACCTTTGGCCATTATCTTCTAAGCTTCGTTCCACCGGCGCTGCGTGACGCCGAGCGGTTGCGCACGGCGCTTAGCCAAATCAATGAAAGCCCAGGGGGAGCTGGGTGCGTCAACGGGAGCCGCCTGCTTGGGGATCGCGCGTTTGTCGCAGACCTTCTCGGTTTCGACAGGGTGATCGAGCATACGCGAGACGCGATGTGGCAGACAGATACGTTTATCGATCTCTTGGGGACGGGCGTGAGTCTACTATCCAACCAATCAAAGCTCGCCGAAGACCTGGAAATCTGGTCAAGCCAGGAATTCGACTATGTCGATCTCGCCGGGCCCTACACGCGCTCGTCAGTGCTGATGCCACAGAAGCGCAACCCCTACGCGCTATCGATCATACGCGGTGGAAGTGGCATGTTGATCGGGCGTCTTGCTGGCTTCCTTGCGGTCGTTAAAAGCCCATCTGCTCGGAGCGACAACCTGATCTTTGCCTACGGTGAAATTCCGCGGGCCTTAGAGTATGCGCGCAAGGTGAGCGATCTAACGAGAGGCGTCGTCTCCACTCTGATGGTCAACGAGGCTCGTCTATGGAAGGCGCTAGAAAATGGTTTCAGCCAAGCGACCGACCTAGCCGAGCACGTCATGCTCGAATGTGGCGTCGACTACAGGACAGCGTACCGAATCGTTGGCGATGTGGTCAGCGCGGCGAGCAGAGGCGGACGGCGGGGGATAGATATTGATGTAGAAATGATTCATCTGTCCGCGCGGCGTGTGGCGGGCGTGGAGCTTTCTCTCGATCCCGATAGGCTGGCGGCGATCCTCGATCCTAAACAGATCGTCGCCAGCCGGTCCTCGGCCGGTGGGGCCGCGCCCAGGGTCGTCGAAACGATGGCTGCAGAATATGGGGCGTCTGCGCGCCGATTGAGCGCGCAAGCGAGCGCGGATTTGGCAAAATTCACGCAAGTAGAGAAGGATCTCCTTTGCCGAGTCGAAAAGCTTGTCGCTGGCTGCTGACCGTGAAGGCACAGCAAACGCACCGACATGCGCAGGAGAGGAGGAGAGAATCATGCGGCTGCTTGTCATCGGAGCCGGTTCAACGGGGGGCTATCTTGGAACGCGGTTGGCGCAGGCGGGGCGTGACGTTACCTTCCTTGTGCGACCTGAACGTGCCGCACAGATAAGAGAGAGTGGGCTCCGGATTATCAGCCCCTTTGGCGATACAATATTCCACCCGACATTCATTACGGCGGAAAGGATTACCAAGCCCTACGATATCATCCTGGTAACCGTAAAGGCCTTTCAGCTCGATGCCGCTCTTGACGCGTTTTCACTGGCGGTCGGCCGCAACACGATGATCCTGCCGGTCCTCAACGGAATGCGTCATATGGACATCTTGTCGGAGCGATTTCCGCACAACGTAATTGGCGGCGCTCTGAGAGTTATGACCGTTCTCGAAGAGGACGGCCGCATTATACAGCTTTCGCTCCTGCAGGAGTTGGCCTATGGCGAACTCGACGGCAGCCTGACTCCGCGGATTCAGGAGCTGGACGCGTTCCTCCGAAGCGCTCAGATAGGAGCCCGGCTTTCGAGCTGCGTCCGTTGCGAAATGTGGGAAAAATGGATTTTGCTTTCTGCCCTGGGAGCGGTCACTTGCCTAATGCGCGGGCTAATAGGCGAGGTAGAAGCTTGCCCGGAGGGCAAAGCCTTCGCGCTCCAGATTCTAGATGAGATCGTCGCGATTGTCAGAGCGGTGGGTGAAGCTCCCTCGGATAATTTCCTCACGGCAACACGGCAACAGATTATCGCCAAAGGTTCGTCGGTGGCCTCTTCGATGTATCGGGATATTGAGCGTGGCCGCTCTATTGAGGTGGAAGAGATTATCGGCGACATGGTGCGTCGAGGGAAAAAAGTGGGGATCAAAGCGCCTCTCCTCTCCGCAGCCTACGCTCATCTCTGTATTTACCAGAACAGGGTCAAGGCTGCATGAGCGTGCGTTATTGAAGCTTGAGAAAGGGGCCTGACTGCTCTTTGATGGCGTTCCTTTGCAGCGCATTCGATTGGCTTGGCTCTCGCATAGCGTTCTCTCGTCGGGCATCTCCGCTCGATGGGGCGGGACGACCAGCGGTCCCGTTTCCTTCAAGCCGCGGAATCTGGATAAACGCATGAACGACGATCGCCTTTTCTCGACCGCAGCGGCCCGCAACCGAGGGCCCATCCTGGATGTGTTGCGGGCGGTTCTGCCCAAACAGGGGCTTGTGTTGGAGATCGCGAGTGGTTCCGGCGAACACGTAGTGCATTTCGCGGCCCACCTGAAAAACCTGACGTTCGCGCCATCGGACCCCAGCGCAAAGGCCCGCGCGAGCGTCGCGGCGTGGATCGCGTGCTCTGGCGCCCAGAATGTGCGGGCGCCGCTCGCTCTCGATGCGGCGAACGCGCCCTGGCCAATCGAGCGGGCCGACGCCGTCATCTGCATCAACATGATCCATATTTCGCCATGGGCGGCGACGGTGGGCTTGTTCGACAATGCAGGCGCGATTCTGCCGGCCGGCGCGCCGCTCTATCTTTATGGCCCCTACAAACGGGACGGCGCTCATACCGCGCCGGGCAACGCTGAATTCGACGCGGGCCTTCGCGCGCAGAATCCCTGCTGGGGCGTGCGTGATCTCGAAACAGTGGCCGATCTTGGCCGCCAGGCAGGCTTCGAAAGACCCGACATTGTGGAAATGCCGGCGAATAATCTAAGTTTGACTTTTCGCCGCAGCGCCGTGATGAGACAGCCGACGCCGGCGTTGAAAGAGCATCTCTGACGAACTGAAGAGGCGAGCGTGATTCCCTGGTCTTTGATCGACACGGCGCAAATACCTGGCGGCGAGGGCGCGCTGCGACTCATGCGCCGGGGAGCCGAATTTTCGATCATGCTCGGCAATAATGAACTGATGAACAGCCGTTTGAGTGGATCCGAGCAGGCGCTCGCCACACTCTCATATGAGAGAATTCGCTCTTGCCCAGGGCCGAGCATCCTCATCGGCGGGCTTGGGATGGGTTTTACTTTGCGCGCCGTGCTTGCGGTCCTCGATCCGAAGGCGCGAGTCGTCATCGCGGAACTCGTCCCAGCCGTAGTGGCATGGGCGCGCGGCCCAATGGCCGAATTACACGGGGGGAGTCTGACGGATCCGCGCGTCTCGATCCAGGAAACGGATGTGGGCCGCCTCATTCATTCGGGGCGGGGGTCCTATGACGCAATCCTCCTAGACGTGGATAACGGCCCCGAGGGGCTGACGCGCGAAGCCAATGACGGGCTTTATCACAGCGCGGGATTGACGGCGGCCCGCAAAGCCTTGCGTCCCGGCGGCGTCCTGGCCGTCTGGTCTTGCGCCCCGGATCGCAGCTTCACACAGCGACTCCACAAGGCGGGGTTCGGCGTCGAGGAGATCAAGGTTCGCGCCAATGGCGGACGAGGCGGGGCCCGGCACGTCGTCTGGATCGCGACGCGCGTCGGTCGCGGCGCCCAATAGTTCCCCCAGTCGGTCAAGACTTCGTCAACGGCTGGTAAGCCAACGAGCCTTCGCTCCCTCGTGAAAAGGAAACCAAGTTCTTTGAAGACCAAGCGGAAGATCTACGGCGCGACGGTCACGCAAGCCGGGAGACCCGCGCGGAGCGTTTGCGCCAAGACGTTCATCGCTTTGTGCCGCGGCTCGCCACGGCGAAAAACCAGTCTGACGCGCCGCGATACGTTAAACCCCTTTATCGGCAGAATGGTCATGCGATTCTTCCGATCCCGCCATGCTTCTACGGCGAGTTGCGGAACAAGAGTCGTTCCGTAGCCGGCAGGCGTGAGCTGCAGCAGGATTCGGCTTAATTTTCGCTATCTTCCGTGCCTGCGTGCCGCGGCGATGAATCCGATCGACGCGCTGAGGCGGGAGTAGACCGCGAGCGTGCGGCTCCCCATGCTCATAGCTGTGGCGCTCCCGAGATCGACGTTCCGCCACCCGAGAAATTTCGGGTGGCCAAAGCGCGCTTGACGTCGCCGCTTCGAGGGGCGCGAGATTTCGCGGCGCTGTTTCGCCCCAAAAAATTTGCCGCTGCGATGCAGACGGCTGCGTGGATGTTGGTCGTGCTCCGATCGTCGCGTGTGGCGAAGCGCCTGCTGAAGGCAAAACAGACGGATTCTCGGTCAACACCGCGACATTTTGGCGAACGCCTCCACCGCGCCGCGTGAGTATTGAGAAGCCATGTCGGCCATCAGCGCCTCGGACTGCGAGACATGCAAGGGTCGCGCTTGTGTCGCGGTTCCTCTGCCAAAGGGCGGATGGGGATCGTATTCGATAATCCACTCGGCCAATTCAGCGCTAGCCCGCCCGAAAATGCGTTCGACTGCGAGCAGTGCAGCCTCGAAGCTGCCAACGCCAGGGCCCGCAGTGTAAAGATTGCCGTCGACGACAACGCCAGCGCCCCCCTGCACCACCTCCGCCGCCCCGAGGTGGGTTAACATCGGCAGCGCGTTATGGCTCGAGGTCACGCGCCTGTTCTTGAGAAGACCTGCGGCGCCGAGCATAAGAACGCCATTGCAAACGCCGATGACGCAACCAGCCCTGCGCCCCTGCGCTGCGACGAATTCAATCGCCTCGGCGTCGTTCTGGATTTCCGGCGGCAGCATCGGGACAGCGATGACGTCAAGATCTGGACAATCTGCGAAGGTCGTTGTCGGCTTCGTCCACCAGGAGGGGAAACCTTCGACCAAGTCCAAAGATTTCCAGACCAAATGTATTTCGGCGCCCGGCATTAGCCCGAAAACTGTCTGGACGCCGACCATGTCCATGGGAATGAAGCCGGGCCCGATGACGATGCCGACATGGAATGGCGCGGTCCCCTGCGGCGATATCATGGCGCGGAGTTTCTCGATCGAAGGCACGCTGGATTTCTCGGGTAAAATGGGCATGCGCGTTACTCCCCGGCTGTGATTATCGAGGACACCATAGCCAACGCAGACGATGGCAGAAATGACATATAAACCTCAAAATCTGTCATTGACGGCGCCAGCAAATGGAGGCAGCTTATGGCTGCAAGGTTGGTCAGCCATGGCTCACAAAGTCGTACGGTCCATAGCGATCGTCGTTTATCCTGGCTTCGAATTGCTCGATCTCAGTGGTCCGCTGTGCACTTTCAATGTCGCCTCGTGCATGCATGAGGCGCCTTACGCGCTCTCGGTCATCTCGGCGCGAGGTGGTTCGGTCGTCAGTTGTTCCGGGGTGTCCGTAGATTCATCGAAGGCCACGCACGACCGCAGCGTCGACACGCTCCTGGTGGTCGGCGGTCCCGAAGGCCAGGCGCTCGAACGCGATCGACGAACGGTCGCGCTGCTCGAAAACCTAGCGCCGAGAACGCGGCGCGTTGCGAGCGTCTGCACAGGCGCATTCCTACTGGCGGCAGCGGGGCTGCTCGACGGCCGCAAGGCTACGACACATTGGCGATATGCCGCTGCGCTTCAAAGGCGCTTTCCAAAACTTCGCGTCGACGCCGACCGGATTTTCATCAAGGATGGCAACATCTGGACAGCGGCGGGAATCACATCCGGCATCGATCTGGCGCTTGCGCTCATCGAAGAGGATTTTGGCGCGGGACTGTCGAAGGCCGTCGCGAAAGACTTGGTGGTCTATCACCGCAGGCCGGGAGCCCAGTCCCAGTTCTCTACCATTCTCGAGCTCGAACCGGCGTCAGGTCGGATCAAGGACGCGCTTTCCTTCGCGCGTGAACATTTGCACGAGCCGCTCACGGTCGAAAGGCTCGCTGGAGCGGTCTGCATCGGTGCGCGTCAATTTGCGCGAGCGTTTGTCAACGAGACAGGAGAAACGCCCGCAAAAGCCATCGAGCGCTTGCGCGCCGAGGCTGCAATCCCCCTGATCGAAAAGGGGACCGAACCCATCGAATCAGTCGCGCGAAGCGTCGGCTTTGGCGACGTAGAAAGAATGCGCAGGGCATTCGTGAGGATTTACGGCCAACCACCGCAATCGCTACGACGCGCCAGCCGGCTGAACGCGCGATCTGGATCTCCGGCGATGGGTGGAGCGGATCGAGCATGAATCTCTTGGGCTCTTTCGGCGGTAAATTGGGAATTTGCAGCGCCATCCCTCAGATCGAAGGAATAGCGGAGCAGATCAAAAGCTTCCGGCTTGTTAGCGCCTCCCCAATGCTATATTTCTATTGTCAGATATCTGTATATCCAAAACGAGGTATCTTGTGGCCTATAGCATCAAAGACCCTGAAACCGACGAACTCATCCGCAAGCTCGCAAAAGCGAAGCGCAAGCCCATCGTCGAGGCGATCAAGGAAGCCTGCGCGAATGAGCTCGCGCGCGAGCGGGCGAAAATCCCTTTGTGGGAACGACTGCAGCCGCTTCGCGCGCGCGTCGCGTCGCACCCCGCCCGGCCCGAACAAACGCACGCGAGCCATAAGGGTTTTTTCGATGATATGTGGAACAATGAGAAATGATGATCGACGCATCCGCGTTTCTCGCGATCCTTCTGGAAGAGCCAGACGGCCCCGAGATGGCGCAGCGTATCGCTTCGGCGAAGGCGCCATATACGTCCCCTCTCGCGGTTTATGAAACCTGCGCGCGTCTCATGAACGCGCGCCAGATCGCCGCCAATGACGCGCGGGACATGCTGCGCGAATTGCTGGACGAGGCCGCGGTGCGCGTCGTTCCTATCACTGAAGGCATGACAAGCGTCGCGCTCGGCGCGTTCGAGAAATAGGGGCGAAGCCGCCATCCCGCCGCTTTGAATTTCGGGGATTGCTTCGCTTACGCCTGTGCTCGCGCCTACCGCGCGCGCCTCTTGTTCAAAGGCAATGATTTCTCGCAGACCGACATCAATGATTCCGTGAGACATTGACGCCCCGGGACGAATCTTCGAGCCAACGTCGCAATTCAGCGCGATTGCCGATCGGCATGGTTCCTCATGCGCGTGCGCTACGCTCGCTTCAGGCCCGCTATATTTCTCGTCGTCTACGGTCTTGGCCGCCGTCGACGGACTGGCCCAGATGCTCACCGGAAGAAGCGACTACTTCCATTTGACGGGCCACGGGGTGCAGGGGACTGCAGCCGCATGGAGGAAGCCGATGCTCGGCGCCAGGAACCTGTTTGCGAACGTGCCCGAACGCTTGATGGACGAAGAGATCACGATCTTGGCCGAGTTGCCGGGCGCGAGGATCGAGCGGATCGTCTCCACCGGGCAGGCCAGCCAGCCTGGCCTCTGGTACGACCAAGAGCAGGCGGAATGGGTCGTGCTGCTGGGCGGCTCGGCGGGCTTGTTGTTCGAGGGCGAGGCCGCGCCGCGCATCCTGCGCCCGGGCGATTACGTGGATATCCCGGCCCACGCTCGGCACCGCATCGAATGGACGGACGCCAATGAACCGACGGTGTGGCTGGCGGTGCATGTGGGCGCCAAAGCTCGATGATGCGGGGCGGATGGCTCGGCGTCGCGGGAATTCGAACGCGCACTGCGCAGCCCTTTGATGTTACGCTTGTGCAGGAGACGCCTGAGCTTTGTTTGGCGATCTGGCCGCGCCGCCAGCTTTTTATCAAGCCGCCGCCACCCGATCACGACGCCAGTCACGCTGAGCGCGAAACCGCCGCCGCAAAGGAGAAGCATGACGACGTCCCAGAGCGGACGCGCTTCGATGAGCGGGCGCCAATCCCAACTGTGGGGAGGCGAAAAGCCACCGGTCGCCGCGCTGCCCCAGGTCATATTTGCGCAGCGGCTGGCTTTGGAAAGCGTGCTCGGCAATTTGATCACGAATGCCTTACGCGCCATTTTCGAACCATTCTGGCGAAAAGAAAATACGACTACTGGCACAGGACTCGGGCTCTCCATTGCAAGAGAAATTATTGGCAAGCTTGGGGGGAAAATTGGATCGAGGAAACGTCGGGTTGCGGCGCTACGTTCAAGATAGCGCTAGTCAGTTCAAAGCCAGAGCGCATCGTAGTTTCGGAATGCTCCGCCCATCAATGATGCTTTAGGGAGCAATAATTCAAAAAACGTGATCGACGCTGGATCGATGGCCCTCCGAGCATGGCCGTGTTTATTAGAAACAGAAACGGGTGATGAAGTGCAGATGTGCACTTAGTCATGAGCCTGTCAAAGTTCAGATGTATAGCTAAATAGCGACTGAGCCATCAAATAGTTGACCCCGTTTTATCGTCACACGCTTTTGCACAGTATTGGCTCAGGCATTGTTAGGTGGCCCAATTCAACGTAAACATTATTGGTGGGAATTCATGCGCTACGCACGTTACATATTTGGTCTGCTTTATGTCCTTGCGGGCCTGGCGAAGGCCTTCCCCGACATTGAGAACGTGCCGCAAACACTGCGCGCAGCGGCGTTCAACAACGCCGGGACGATTCTCGAACCGATCAGCAGATGGCTCGCAGACCACGGCGGAGTCGTGACGGTCATCGTTGGCGTCGCGCTGTTCGCGTCGGGCGTCAGCTATCTTTTCGATCGCCTCGTAATGGCGGCGGCGGTCGGCCAATTGGCGATGATCGCCTGTTTCATTGCCATCCTCGCAAAGACGACTCCGGAGATCGTCGCTATCGACCTGCCTTTTGCGATCGTCGCAATTTTACTGATCCGCGACAAACTGCAAAAGCGGCGCGCTCCTGCAACGCCACCGACAGCGAAGCAAGATGATCTACGACAGCGCGCATCGGCTGTGACGCAGAACCGATAGACCAAGCCGGCGTTGAACATCGATGATATTGCGGCCGCGCCGCGGCCGATTGATCCCGCGCGCCTCGAAGCTTGGGAGATTGCGATGCTTACGCGAGAATTCGACAGACCGAACTCGCAAGAGTTCGACCACTTTGGGGATACCCGTGCGTTTGACGCGCCAGATTTCGCGGACGTCATCGTCGTCGGCGGCGGACTGGCGGGACTGACCGCCGCTTGGCGCATGGAAGGATTTGATGTGACTCTCCTCGAAGACGGTCGCAATGTCGGCGGCGCCGCCCGTTTCGAACGCCATGGCGAATTGCGATTTCCCACTGCAGCTTCCTGCCTGCAATCGCCGGCGCCCGACGGAAGAATCGCAGAACTCTTGAAAGATCTTGGCCTGTGGGGTTCGTGGCGCTCGACGTCGGACGATTTGCTGGTGCTTTTCAAGACCAGCGAATTGATTAGAAATCTCGGCGTCGTGTCGCACGCTTTCCTTTCCCATCCAGCGTCACTGATGAACCCGAAAGTCTATCGCCTGACCGGATCGCTCATCGGCGCCGCGTTGTCGGGTCAAGCCTATGTCGCCGCAGAAAAGCGGCTTGGCGACCCGATCTTCGCGCATCTGAACGCTTATCTGGGTCGCCTTGCGCCCGGAATGGGCCACTATCCCTCCATTCCATGGAATTCCGCCGACGGCTGGAGCCGCGCCGAAATGGAGCAATTCGACAGCGTCACTCTGGAGCAGTTGCTGTCCGACGCTCGCCTGCGCGAGACGCTGCCGCCAGACCTGCGTCCCCCCAAAAACCTCGATAATCTGGTTCGTGACGCCATCGTCACGACGTTGCAGGTCGAAAGCCTGACGCTCGACGATGTATCGGGCTACGTCGGGCTTCATTTCCTTATTGGCTACCTGTATGGCGAGCTTGTCGCGTTTCCGGGGGGCAACGGCTTCGTCACGGAGCGGTTGCGCGAGCGTCTGGAACTGCGCGAGAGCTTTCGCTGCGTCAATGGGGCGAAAGTCACATCCATATGCAGCCACGGCGCCGATCGCTATCGCGTGACCTTTCAACGCGACGGACGGGAGCATCTTGTCGAGGCGCGTGCGGTCGTATGGGCGGCGTCGAAACACGCGGCGCTCGAAGCGATACACGATCTTCCCTCCGCCCAGCGGGCTGCGATGGCCGAGATCGAATATGGCGACTACATTGTCGCGAACGTCATTTTGAAGCAGCCGGTCTGGGGCGACCGCTTCGGCGCATATATCATTGCCGGAAAAGACGAGGCCGCCCCTATGGGATGGTGCCGGATCGGGGGCTGCATCTCCGCAAACTGGCTCGATCCGACGCAAAGCCATCCAGGGGGCGTCCTCACGCTCCTTAAGCCGGTTTCTCGTCGCGACAACATGGGTCGGCTCGCCAAAGTGGCGTTCCGGGATCTTCAAGAGACGGCGCGAGCCGAGGTTTCGGACATATTGGCCTGCGCTGGCGTTCCCCCGCAAGCCGTCGAGGACATTCGCCTGTGGCTATGGCCCAAAGGGCTCGTATCGCCTCGTCCAGGACAAATGAAAAGCGACCTCTTCCGCAGAGCGTCGGCGCCCTTTGGTCGCATGGTTTTCGCTAATCAGGACACCTATGGCGTCGGCAATTTCGAGTCGGCCGTTGGCGCGGGACTCGATGCGGCCGAACGTCTGACGATGGCGCTGGGCGCAACAAGCGTGCCGCTCGGTGCAGAGTTCTCGATGGTCTAACTGTTACCTAACCATTCAATTCGCGCAATTTCCACATACGAAGAGATAACAATGGCCGAAGCGATGAAATACGTCCGAGCGCTCGATGGGACGTTCGAGGAGGACCGCCTGATCCTGGGTGGAAAGGCCATGTCGCTGAATGCGCTTGCCCGAGCCGGCTTGCCCGCGCCAGAGGCCTATTGCGTTACGACAGAAGCCTATCGCGCTTTCGTCGAACGCTTCGGCCTTACAGAAGATGCGACCAAAAACGATCCGGCGCGCCTACGAGACGTCTTGGAGGCGGCTACGCTACCGCAAGACCTGCAACGCGAAATCATCGTCGCCTATGCGACGCTCGGAGGCGGGCGGGTCGCCGTGCGCTCGTCTGCCGTAAGCGAGGATTTGGCGGAAAGCTCGTTTGCCGGCCAATACAAGACATTCCTCAATGTCGAGGGCGAGCGTGCCGTCATCGACTGCGTAAAGCGCTGTTGGGCGTCATTATGGGCCGACCATGTCGCGGCCTACGGCCGTCAGCGTGAGGCGGTCGCGCAAAGCGGCGACATAGAAAAATCCATTGCTGTAGTCGTTCAGCAGATGGTGAACGCCGACGCCGCGGGAGTACTCTTCACGACAGACCCGATCGGCGGAGACGCCAACCGCATGGTCATCGAGGCCGCCTGGGGCGTCGGCGAGGGAGTCGTGTCGAGCCAGGTCGTCACCGACAGCTATCTCGTCGATCGCACGGACTTCGCCGTCGCGAGGACAATCCGCCACAAGCCGATGCGCACGGTATGCAACCGCGACGGCGGCGTGGCGCTGGAAAAAACGCCGGCCACGCTCGCCGACGCGGCCACGCTGACGGACGATCAGGCCGCACAGCTCGCGCGACACGCGATGACTATCAGGCAGTCGTGCGGTCCGGCCTTCGCCGACAAGGAGCTCGACGTCGAATGGGCGATCAAGGACGGGAAGATCGCCATTTTGCAAGCGCGGCCCATCACCGTGAGCGACCCGCGCGCCGCCCACGCTGTTTTCGCCGATCCAGAGGAAGCGGAAAGCTCGCTGCGAGACAATACGATGTTCTCGCGCATGGACACAGGAGAGATCGTCACCGGGCTGATGACGCCGTTCGGTCTGTCATTCTGCCGGTTCTACCAAAACAACATTCACGGCCCGGCGGTCAAGACGATGGGGCTGCTGAATATGTCGTCGTCGCGGCATTTCATGGGCTACATCCGCGGATACGTCTACCTAAACATCTCGGCCTCGGCCCACATGCTGACCCAGTGTCCGCCGACCCGCGATCACATGAAATTCACCAAGAGATACGCCACCGACGAGGTCGATCTCTCCAACTACCGCAATCCTTACGGCGAACCGGTGAAGGGGCTGGCCTATCTGCGCAGCGCCTTTTACTGGCTGCGCCAGCAACTCATCAATGTCGCGACTGCTGAAAAGACAGCGCGGCGCATGGAGGCGTTGGGCAAAGACCGCATCGACAGGTTTCTCGCGCTCGATCTGACGAAAATGAGTCTCGAGGAGCTCAACGCCGAGCTCGAACTGATCGACCGCAACTTTTTAGCGAGCTGTTCGGCCTATATGCCGTTCTTTCTGCAATCCTTCGCGCTTTACGACGCTTTAGCGGAGCTATGCGAGACATGGCTCGGCGGGAGAGGGGAAGGCCTGCATAATCGCATCAAGGCGTCGCTCAATAATCTGCGGACGATCGACGTCACCAAAGGCGTCGTCGCGCTCGCCGACACGGTGAAGGCCCAACCAGAGCTGCGCGTTCTCTTTTTGAACGGCTCGCCGGACGAGCTGGTCGAGCGGCTGCAACTCAGTAGCTCCGGCAAGACGTTTTGGGACGGTCCGTTCGCAGCGTTTCTGCGCCAGTTCGGAACGCGTGGGCGTCAGGAATTCGATTTGAGCATTGCGCGCTGGAACGACGAGCCGCTTTATTTGCTAAAAGTCATCCGTCTGTATCTACTGAACGAATTCGATCTTTACGACAAAATGCGCGAGAGCGACGCGAAGCGGCGCGAAGATACCACGCGTCTGCTTTCGACCCTTCCGCTGAAGGCGCGGTTGAAGCTGCGCTTCGTGATCTCCGCCTATGCGAAAATGGCCGACCTGCGCGAGCGCGTCCGGCCCGTTTTCGTCGCCGAAACCTGGTTCTATCGCAAAATTGCGCTGGAGATCATACGGCGGTTGAGCGAAGAGGGCGTGGCGAATCTCTCCGACCTGCCTTTTCTCGATTTCAACGAGCTGCGCGCTTACGTCGCGGGCCAAAAAACCGCGGCGCAAGCGTTCTCGCGCGAGTTCATTGAGAAAAATCGGCGCGAGCATCTCATCAATCTGCGCGCCGAGGAGCCTCCCATGAGCATTGTCGGGGGCTACAAGCCGAAACGGTCAAACGCAGCGGCGCGACTCGCGGATGATAGCGACGCCCTTGTGGGACTCGCCGCGAGCCCCGGCGTCGTCGTCGCGCGCGCCCGCGTCATCACCGATTTGCAGCGTCAGGCCGAGGAGTTTCAGCCGGGTGAAATCCTCGTGGCCAAATTCACGGACGCCTCTTGGACTCCGCTTTTTGTTCTGGCCGCGGGCGTTGTGGCCGACATCGGTTCGCCGTTGTCCCACAGCTCCATCGTGTCGAGGGAATTCGGCATCCCTGCGGTCGTCAACACTCGATCGGGGACGCTGAAAATCCGAACTGGCGACTTCCTTTATCTCGACGGAGACGCGGGCGTCGTTCGCATCGAAGAACGCGCCGAGCGGCAAGCCGCCGCCTGACAGAATCACACAAAATTCGTGGCCCTTCGGGCATCGCGCCCGGCGGGAGGTTTACTTCGTAATTTTTCACAAACGCTGGAAGCCGACCGTGGAAACTTCAATCTCCATCGCCGTCGTCGTCGTTACGAGAAGCCAGTCGTTTTTCCAGACTGGCGTGAGCGTCATTAACGACATCAAAACAGACGTCTTCCACCGCGTCTTCGTTGACGCGGAATGGCCGTGCGGCCAGGATGATCTCGTCGAAGATTCCGTCTACGCGGAGGCGCGCGAGAAAGCGATCCGTTTCTTATCGAGCCGCAAGGATCGACTGACCCTGCTCGTTGTGCAGTCGTCGACTTTGGAGCGTGTTGCAGGAAAATTGATTGCGTTGCGGGAGTGGACGGAAGGCGGTTTCCAGGTCGGCATGGCCTTCGTCGATTTCAGCGATTCAGACTTCGCCGCAATGTCGATCGACGACTTCGACCGCGCCCTGGCCGATTTTTACGCGACGCTCGGCGACGCCTCGATTCCGGCGTTTCAATCGTCGTTCTCGACTGTCGTATTTCAACGTCCCGGCTTTGCGCGCATTCAATATCACCCAATGAACTACATCCGATGCGTCATGCCTCAGGAACGTGAGGTTCTCCAGACGAGGCTCTTGTGTCTGTGGATGGACTTCTTCGAGATGAGCTATGCCAACCAGCGGGTCAAACCCGGCGCCGCGCGGCGGCCAAAATCCGCGCTGGCGGAGATTTTGGCCGCCTTTCTCACAGAGCGCGCCGGATCCAATTGGCTGATGTTCTATTACACTGGCTCAGTTGTCTCGACGCTGATCAACGCCCTCGAAAATTGCTGCCAAAATGTTGGCGCCGCCGTCCTTCGCGGACCGAATGAGCATAGCTTGGCTTGCGGGGCGATGGCCAACTGGCAACTCTATAGCAAGCCATTCGTCATTGTCGTGACGAGTGGCATGATCGACGAATTCAAAGGTACGTTGGCGAATCTGCGCGAGGCGCGCGCAAAAGGATTCATCGTGTGCGCCGAACAGCGGTTGAATTCCTGGTTCGCGTTTCAGGCCACGATCACCCCCGACGAGGACAGCAGAGAGGTTGTCAAGGCGCGGCGCTTGCCCTGCGTCTACATGGACGATCCCGAGCGCCTTGCCGAGGATCTGCAAATCGCGGCGACGCTTTACGACGCCGGCGAGGGTCCGGTTGTGCTACTCGCGACCCGCGCAGTCATGGACGTCAGTGGCCCCATCGAGGCGTGCTTGCCGCCAGCCCATAACCTGACAGGCCCGTTTGCGACGGCGGAGGGTGATCCGCCTGAACTTACGGCTGTAATGGATTTACTCAACAACGGGCCCGACAAAGTGTTGTGGCAGTGCGGCCCAATGGAGGACGACGAGTTGGAGCTCGTCCTCGACATCTCCGATCGCGCCGGCGTCGCGTTGACCGACAGTCTCGCTTATCCGGGATCGATCCCAAAGTTCCGTAATGGCGAGCGAAACGCGAATTTTCTGGGAACATTGGGGGTCTACGCATTCAGCGAACGCGTCTATCGTTTTCTACACACCGACGGGCGGATCAATCCGCCCAACGAACAATGCCTCTTCTTCGTAAAGAGCAAAATCTCCCAGATCGCAACGCCCTTCACGGAGGCGAAACTTGGCAGAAGTTTCGACATCGTTCAGGTGACGCAGAACCCGGCTCATATTTCGCCCTTTACCGACCATCCGCTGGTCATGGACAGCCGTGCGTTTCTGCAAGCGGTGGATCGTCGTCTCGATGTTGATCCTGCCCGGCGCCAGCGAAGAATCGAGGCAATGTCGGCGCTCTGCGATACGCCGTCCGACATCATCAGCAAATTGCCGGCGGCGCCGATGAGTCCAAACTACTTCTTTCACCAGTTCAGCCGGCTGATCGAGAGCCTCATTGTCGCAGACGGCTACGATTACACCGGCGTGTACGATGTCGGCCGCTGCGGCATCTCGGCCGTGCGCAATGTTCCGCGCACGAGGCGCGGATTTTCGGGCTGGTACGGACGCGCGCTCATGGGCGACGCTTTGCTCGCGACAATGTCATTGGCCCACACTTGCCCAACCGATTTGATCGCCTTCGTCGGCGACGGCGCGCGCGCGATGGTCCCCGACGTTCTGCCCAGCATGGCCGAAAACATACTCGCGCAGGCCCCATTGGGCGACAAGACGATCACCATCTTCACCTTCTTCAACGGCGGCCTGTCGGCAATCAACACTTATCAGGAGCTCGTGCTCTTCAACCGTACGTCACGGCAAATGCGACTCGTCAACATTGCCGCCGAAGAATGGGAAGAAAACATCTGCGGACTGAAGGTCGTCTCCCGCACCGTCGACGCATTCGACGCGCAAATGCTGAAATGCGCGTTGCTCGAACGCGGCCGGCTGAATCTTTTCAACGTCAATCTGTCGCACAACAACGAAGGCGACGGGCTTTCGCTGGCGAGCGCCAAAGGCTGGCAGCGCGATGGCGCTTTCGCCAAGCAACCGGCGCTGCGATCCCGGCTGAACGCAGCGGGCGCCGAAGTGCGCGGCCTCACGGAGGAATTCGGCATATGAAATTCGGTTTCATCGCGCATCCGACGTCGATTGGATTGAAGCGCTACGTCAAGATGATCGACATGATGGAGCGCACGTCGCGTGATTTGCATGACGGCTATTCGAGAGAGTTGTGGAGCCGCCGTAACCTTGTCCCATTCATGGAATTTGCGCCCATTCGCTCGGCCTGCGGCGCCGAATGCGCGGGCTGGGTCCAGTATCTTCCGTTGACGGCGGAAGAGATGCTTGATGAGCCGCAAATTATCCTTCGGCGCGTCGTCGAGGGCGTCGAGCAGATGGCCGACAAGGGCGCCGATCTTGTCGGCCTCGGCGGCTTCACGTCGATCATCGGGCGCCGGGCTTTGGAAACGGCGAAACGGGCCCCGGTACCAGTGACCAGCGGCAACTCGCTGACGTCTTACGCCGGTTTCAAAGGCCTGCGAAAAGTATTCGAGCTGATGCGCCTCGATCCCGAGGCGCATCGCGTGGCGGTGGTCGGCTTTCCCGGCTCAATTTGTCTCGCGATTGCTCGAATGCTACTGGAAATTGGCGTTTGCCTCGATCTGGTTCATCGCCCGGGCGCCAATCCCGACGACGTGCTTTCGCATGTGCCTCCCGAGTGGCGCAATCGGGTCACTCTGACCGGCGAGGTCGCGGACTGTTATCCAGTGGATCGATTCTTTGTCGCCGCGACCTCGACCGGCGGCGTGATCGACGCTGATCGACTGCTCCCCGGCTCGGTGGTGATCGACGTCGGCCTGCCGCGTGACGTCAAGCGAGGCTCGCAGCGCCGCGACGATATTCTCGTGATCGACGGCGGCTGTCTGACGGGCTCCGGCGCGGTGCGACTGGGAACGGAGTCGATGAATTTCTCGGTTAAGCAGCAGCTCAACGGCTGTCTGGCGGAGACGATGGTTCTGGCGCTCGAAGGCCGCGCCGAGCGTTTCTCGATCGGGCGCGAACTCCCTCCAGAGAAGGTGATCGAAATCGGGCGCATCGCCGAGCGCCACGGCTTCGTCCCCTATCCCCTCGCCTCGTACGGTGAGCGCCTTGCCGAAGACACGATCGCGAGTTTCCGCCGTTTCCATTTGAAGCCGAATGGCGTTCGGGCGCATACCGCGCCTCCCGCTGGCGAGATAGAGATGCCGGCTGCGGACGGACGAGACAGTCGGCTTCAAACGATCAATCGCTACCGCCGGCACATTAACCCGATGATGGCCGATTTCCTGCACATGCTCCATTGCGATCATGTGTTCGCAAAGGGCGAGGGCTGCGTCCTGACCGATACGGAAGGGCGTCGCTTCCTGGATATGGTGGCTGGATACGGCTGTCTCAACCTAGGGCATAACCCGCCTGTCGTCGTCGATGCGCTGCAGCGATTTTTAGCGGAAGGCCAGCCGAACTTCGTTCAGTATGTTTCATTGCCCGAGCGCACCGCGCTGCTCGCCGAACGCCTGTGCGAGATGGCGGGCGGCGGGTTGCAACGGGCGTTCTTCAGCAATTCGGGCGCCGAAGCGATCGAGGCGGCGATCAAATTGGCGAAGGCCGCGAACCCTCGCCCGCGACTGCTGTTCGCCGAGAACAGCTACCACGGGAAGACGCTCGGCGCCCTTTCCGTGACAGGGCGCGATAAGCATCAGCGCGTGTTTCGGCCCTTGCTTCCCGGTTGCTTCGGCGTTCCCTTCGGCGACCTGCAGGCGCTCGAACGCGAACTCGCCAAAGGCGACGTCAGCGCGTTCGTCGTCGAGCCGATCCAGGGCGAAGGCGGGGTGATCGTGCCGCCACTTGGCTACCTCGCGGGCGTGCGGGATCTCTGCCGACGGTTCAACGCGCTGCTCATCGTCGACGAAGTCCAGACGGGCTTGGGCCGCACGGGGCGTATGCTCGCCAGTCAATGGGACGGGCTCGAACCGGATATTTTGGCTTTGTCGAAGTCTCTTTCCGGCGGGCTCGTGCCGATTGGCGCGACGCTTTCCAAGCCTGAGGCGTGGGACGCCGCTTACGCGACCGCCGACCGCTTTCTCCTGCATACATCCACGTTTGGCGGCTGCAACTTCGCGGCCGTCGCCGGACTCGCCACTCTGGATTGCTTGATCGAACAGAATCTGCCGGCCCGCGCCGAGGAGCTTGGCGCCTATTTCAAGAACGAGCTGACCAGAGTTGCGGCCGACTATCCATTCGTCGCCGAAGTTCGCGGACGCGGATTGATGCTCGCGATTCAATTTGCCAGCGATTTTCGCGGCTGCGTGGCGGCGAGCGCGAAGGAATTCGCTACACGCCTGCCTGGAGACTGGCACCTCACATGGCGTTTTCTTCCCGACGCTGTCCGAGACGATTTGATGCACGCTATGAACAAGGTGGAGGAGACGCTCGGCGAGATGTTTTGCATGCGCTTCGTCACCAAGCTCGGCAACGACCATAACATCTTGACGTTCGTGACGGCGAATAGTTCGACTGTCATCCGTATTCAGCCGCCTCTCATTATCACCCGCGAGCAAATTGACGCGTTCGTGCAAGCCTTTGCAGTTGTCTGTGACGAGATGTCCACTTTCTTGGATTGAGGAGACTGAGCCTTGGAGTCAGCAGTAAAGGAAATCGCCGGCATTTTGACGGGATTTTTCCAGTCGAAAACAGTCGCCGCCGCGTTGGAGTTGCGGATATTCGACGCCATTGATACGCCAGCGCGCGCCGAGGTGGTGTGCCGTAGGGCGGGCGTCCCGCTTGCCTCCGGAAAGCGACTTTTGATCGCGCTCGAAGCCATGAAGCTTATTTCTCGTGAAAACGATGAATATCGCCTCTCCGATGCCGCCAAACGCTGCCTGGTCAGCACGTCGCCGCAATGGATGGGGTGGATGGCGCGCCACTGCGACGTTTTTCTTTACCCGCTGTGGGGCCAATGTGCGGAGGCGATTCGCCAAGACGAGGATCGGCGCACGGCCGTGTTTGGAGACAATCGTAGTTGGTTCGACATTCTTTATCAGAATCCGAGAGACGTTGCGGATTTCCAGGAATTTCTGGGCGTCCTCGCGCAGCCTTTCGTCGACGGCATGATCGAATCCTTCGATTTCTCGCCCTACCGGCGGTTCATCGATATCGGCTCCGGATGCGGCTCATTGCCGATGTCGGTCGCCAGAAGCCATCCTAAGCTAGAAGTTGCGGTTTGCGAACTTCCGCAGGCCGCGGCCTTCACGCGCGAGAAGCTCGACGCGCGAGGCTTCAAGGATCACATTGCCGTCTTCGAAGGCAATGTCTTAGAAGGCGACCTTCCTCGCGGCTTCGATCTCGTTCACCTCGGCTGGATGCTGCACGACTACGCCATCGAAAGCCAAAGGACAATTCTCGAAAACATATTGGCGGCCATGCCGTCTGGCGCAACTTTTGTTGCAAGTGAAACGCCGCTCAACGACGACGAGAGCGGGCCGCTCTTCACATCGCTTCTTTCGATCAACATGCTTTTATCCACCGACGGGGGCGTCGAATCCACGACAGAGGAATACCTCGGACGTTTCCGTGATGCTGGGTTCGTCAACACACGAGCCCAGACAATCCCCGGGCCACGCAAACTGTTGATCGGCGAAAAAGCCTGACTGAGAGCATTTGGAGGAAATAATGCTGGCAAATAAGATTCTGCTGCTTATCGCCGAAACGTGTGCGGGTTGCGAGTCGGATCAGATCGAGCTGGATACCCCCCTTCTGGAACTCAACTTCCTCGACTCGAGCGCGCTTTTTGATTTGGTCGATCTGCTTAATCGCGAAGCTGGCGTCGCCATCCCGCTACGAGAGGTCACGCCGGATAACTTCGCCTCTGTGCGAGCGATAATCGATTTGGTCGAGCGATTGCAGTCAGACGCTTTCGCCGCGCAAGCGTGAGCGATTTTTCATCATTCTAGGCATTAGGAGTCAGTAATGACTGCCATGATCGCGGAAAATGCGCGGCGCGTCGAATCCTCGCCATGGGAGACGACCGTCGACGTCATTCAACGTCACACCGGATACGCGCGCGACGACATCACGGCCGACGCCGAATTCGAGGGCGATCTCGGAGTTGACAGCATCGTGCTGGTTTCCATCCTCGCCGACATCGGAAACGCCTATGGCGTGAGCTTGCAATCGACGGGTCGCGGTCTGCGAACGGTTGACGATCTCGTCCAGCTCGTTCGCTCCCGCCTGGATAATGACGGCGCGTGCAGACCGATGCCTGCTCCCGATAAAGCGGTCGACGAAAACGGCACAGATCGCGACCCCATCTTCGAGGCGGTGATCGCGACGCTCGAGAGGCATACAGGCCACTCGCGGCTTCGATTGATCGAAGACGCCAGACTGTGCGAGGATCTGGGTCTCGACGCGGCGAAGCTGATCGACGTGCTCGCGGAGACGGCGGCGACCCTCGACGTCGCCCGGCGCGACGTTACCGCGGAACTCGTAACGATCGGCGACATGATCGCCATCTTCGCTCGCGCGGACGCCAGAAGCGCTGGGTTAAGCGGGAGCGAGGCGAAACCCGCGAGTTTCGAATCCGTCGAGCTTCCGAGCTTTTCGGCGATGGGGCTGCGAGAAGGCGCCGTCGAATCGCTGCGCAATAGACTGCGCGATGAGCGTGGCGTGCCGGAGGTTGTCCGTCTCTCCGACTGCGACACGATGGAAAAACTTCACGCCTTCTTGCGCGCGT
The DNA here is from genome assembly GCF_016745395.1 of Methylocystis sp. Sn-Cys. Taxonomy (GTDB): domain Bacteria; phylum Pseudomonadota; class Alphaproteobacteria; order Rhizobiales; family Beijerinckiaceae; genus Methylocystis; species Methylocystis iwaonis. Next base: position 161,799 of record NZ_JAERVJ010000006.1, on the reverse strand, counting down.
CCGACGCCCATAAGATCGAAACGCTCGTCGAAACGCGCGAGCGTGTTGCGAGCGCGCGCGATCGTTTCGCCGCACCCAGCGGCGACAACCGCACGATGAAGGACTTCATCGGGCTGCCCCATCGCGACCTCTTCCACAAGGCGTACGAGTTCAACACCTTCTATCGCGGCAAACAGGCGGAACAACTATATTGGTATGGTATGCCGCTCGAAAGCAAATGCCGCAACCGCGCGGTGATTTTCGATGAAATCACCGGCAGGCGGCGCGAGTTCCTCATGTTCGCGTCCAACAATTATTTGGGCCTCGCCAATCACCCCGAAGTGATCGACGCCATCGCGGACGCGGCCCGGCGTTACGGCGCGACAAACACCGGCTGTCGGCTGATCGGCGGCTCCAATGTTCTCCACAAGGAGCTCGAACGCCGTCTCGCCCGGCTGAAACGCGCCGATGACGCAATCGTGTACCCGTCCGGCTACTCGGCTAATCTCGGCTGCATATCGGCGTTGGCAGGACATGACGATCTCATCTTCACCGACGCCATTAATCACATGAGCATCCAGGATGGCTGCAAGCTGTCGGTGGCATCCAAGAAAATATATCCGCACGCCGTCGATGCGCTCGAACGCACGCTGGAAAAATGGGCCGACCATCCGGGCGGCAAGCTGATCGTCACCGACGGCGTGTTCAGCATGCATGGCGATATCGTCGATTTGCCGAAGGTCGTTGCGCTGGCGCGCAAATACGGCGCGAAAGTGCTTGTGGACGACGCCCACGCGACCGGCGTCCTGGGAAAAACAGGCGCCGGCACGAGCGAACATTTCGGTATGAAAGGCGAGGTTGATCTCGAGCTCGGAACCTTTAGCAAGACGCTCTCGGGCGTCGGCGGCTTCGTTGCGGCCAAAGGCGAAGTCGTCGAATATCTGCGCTTCTATTCGAATTCTTATGTGTTCGCGGCGACGATTCCGGCCTCCGTGGCCGCGGGGCTGATCGCTTCGATCGACGTTATGGAAAGAGAGCCGCAGCGGCTGGAAAGATTGTGGAGCAACATCCATCGCCTGCGCGGTTTGCTGTTGAGCGCTGGCTTCGATCTTGGTCAGTCGGCGAGCGCGATCATACCAGTCGTGATCGGCGACGAGACGAAGACTCTGGAATTTGGCCGCCTTGTCCGCGCGCGGGGAATGTTCTGCCAGACTGTCGTTTATCCGGGGGTGGCGCTTGGCGACGCGAGACTCCGCATCAGCGTGACCTCGGAACACACGCTCGAGGATCTCGATCTCGCAGCCGAGATTCTAATCGACAGCGCGACGGATGTTGGCCTTCGTTGCGAACCGCAGGGCGCGCCTGCATTTTCCGGCGCGTCGCTCTAAGGAATTTCCATATGCGGCCTGTACGAAATTTCACGACGGTCATCGACGCGCTGCGCGCCGCCGCTCTCGTTCACGGCGACCGCGCGGCCTTTGTCGGAGGCGACGCCATCGCTTATGGCGATTTTTATCGACGGGTTCGACACTGGGCGCAGCGTTTCGCCCGCGCGGGCCTCGCCCGGGGCGAACGCGTCGCGATCTGGGCGCCAAAAAGCGACCTCTTTGTCACGGCCATTTATGCGACGATGGAGGCGGGCGCCGCTTATGTTCCGCTCGACGGCGCGCAGCCCGCCGAACGCGGGCGCAAGATCGTCGCGAGCGCCGAGCCAGCCATACTCGTGACCGACCGCGAAAGATTTGACGCGCTTGCCGGCGATCTGCCGGCGTCGTTGCGCCTCGTCCTGCTTCTCGACGGCGAGGGCGGGGATTGGCCAGTCCTGACGGCGGGCGTGGAGACGGACGTCGTCGCGCCCCTGCATGAAACCCCGGCGCGCGCGGCGTCTTTGCCCGAACCGGCCAGGGTAGGCCCCGACGACATAGCGGCGATTTTGTTCACTTCCGGCTCCACTGGAATGCCGAAAGGCGTGCAGATCAGCTACAAGAATCTGAATCGCTTCATCGGCTGGGCGGTCGAGGAGTTCGAGCTGACGGCCAGCGACGTTTTTGTCAATCATGCCGGATTCCACTTCGATCTGAGCACGTTCGATCTATTCGCGGCGGCAACCGTCGGCGCAGCGGTCTGGATTGTTCGTGAGAACGAGCAGCGCGACATTTGTGCGCTGGCCAACGGTCTTTCCCAGCACCGCGCGACGACGCTGTATTGCGTGCCCTCGCTTTTGACGATGCTGGCGAGCAGCGGCGCGCTGACCCCTGCAGTCTCAGCAAGGCTCGAGCGCGTGCTGTTCGCCGGCGAGCCGTTCCCGATCAAGCATCTCAGAACGCTCGCAAAGCAGCTTCCGCCAACATGCGCGCTTTATAATCTCTACGGTCCGACGGAAACGAACGTCTGCACTTTTCACAAAGTGCGCCCGAGCGACCTCGAGCAGGAGAGACCGATTCCCATCGGCCTGCCGCTGCCAGAGCAAATCGCCATGGTGATCGATGGCGAGGGCCTACCCGTGGAAAAAGACGGCGAGATCGGCGAGTTGATCGTCGCCGGTGACTGCGTCACCGCGGGTTATTTCAATCGCATCGATCCGGCCAATCACGACAACCATCGGACAGGCCGTCACGCGACGGGCGATCTGGTCACGCGGGAGAACGGGCTGCTCTATTATTGCGGGCGCAAGGACCGGATGCTGAAAATCAACGGCAACAGGGTCGAGCTTGGCGAGATCGAGGCGGCCTTGTCACGGCATCCCGCGATTATCGAAGCTGCCGCCATCGGCGTCGTCACGGAGACCGGCCAGACATTGGCGGCCTTCTATTCGGTGCGCCCAGGCGCCGCGCCGCCCGGCGCAATCGAGATCAAGCGCCACTGCGGCGCATGGCTGCCGCGATACATGATCCCGCATCTTGCGCGCCATTTGGACGCTTTGCCGAAGAACGCCAACGGGAAGATCGATTATCTCGCATTGCGCCAGGTCGCCGAGCACGCCATCGCAGGGCCGGGCTTGCATCGAACGGCGCCCGCTATGGCGAGCTGAACCGTGCAACGAGAGCCTTTCACTATCGAGCCAGTGGCTATCGTCGGCGTCGGCTGCCTTCATCCTTGGGGCGCCGGGATCGACGCGTTTCGCCGCTTGCTCGCCGACGAGCGTGGCGAATTCGCGCCTTATCCGGTCGACCGGTTTTGGCGGGCGCCGCCGGCCGTTCGCGCGCGGCTGAGTCGACGCCGCGGCGCTTTTTTCGGCGAGCTCGGCGTCGACCTGCGTCAGTTCCGAATTCCGAAAGTTTACGACCGCGCGGTGTCGACCATCACGCCCATGCTGATGCAGGCGGCGCGCGATTGCGTACGTGATGCGGGCTATGGCGACGACGGGAGCGGCCTGCCCAAGGAAACCGTCGACGTGATCGTGGGGACCTGCTTCGGGCTCGACAGCGCCTTGACCAACGCGCTCAAAATACACGGCCTTACGTGGCTTGCCGACGGCGATCCAGCGGCCGTCGAAGCCGGTCGCGAGGCCTTGCGCGCGCGCTTTGGATCCTCGTCGCACGACCGGCTCGGCGAGATGTCGAGCAGCATCGCGAGCCGCATTGGCGCAATGTATGGCTGGCGTGGCCGCATCATGGCCATGGAGGACGGCGACTCCACCGGTTACGCCGCCTTGAGGACCGCCATCCTGTCGCTCGCCGAGCGCCAGAGCGACGCCGCGCTCGTTGCGACCGGCCAGCGCTTCGAGAGCGTTCTGACGCCGCTCGTGCTGGCGGCGAAAGGCTTTGACGGCGACCCGGCCGGCGCCGGCGCGCCGTTGTGCGAAGGCGCGGTTGCGTTGCTCTTGAAGAGATTGGAGGACGCGCGACGCGACGGCGACCGCATCCGCGCAGTCATCGCGGGAGTCGCGGCCCGGCGAACGGATGCGCTCGAATTTCGCTACGCCGGGAGCGACGATGCGGCGCGCCAATGCGCTCGGGAGGCTTGCTTTCAGGCGGGGCTGGACATCGCTGACGTGGCGTCGGTCGAGTGTGTTGTTCCGGGCCTCCGCCACGCCGGTGCGGCGACCGCCGCGGCGGCCTTTCCCGAAAAACCGCTGACCTGCGCGACAAGCGCGCTGGGCCATGGGTTCGCGAACGCGGGACTGACCGGGATCGTCGCGGCGACCCTTTCGCTCGACGACGAAGATGCGCCGAAAAAGCCTCTCGCTGTGTTCGGCGTCGGCCTCGGCGGCCTGACCTGGACGGTCATTCTCGATCGGCGCGACAAGTCGCGCGCCGCCGCCGGCGGGCCGTTTGCGGAACCGGCGAGCGCGCCCGAGCCTATCGCCGTCGTCGGCCTCGGCGGCTGCTTTGGCCCGAGCCTTGGCCGCTCGGCCTATTGGGAGGCGCTCTGCACCGGCGCCGACGGGATCGGCCGGATCAGCGACAGGGTTTTGCCGCGCGGCGCGGCGTTCAGCGGCGGCGCCGCCCGCGCCCTGACCAGTTACGCCGAGAATGGCGGAGAGCTGAACGCCGATTGGGAGATCCACCGTTTCGACGCGAAGCGTTTGCGGTTGTTCCCCAAGCGCGTCGCGGCGCTCGACGTCGCCCACAGGATCGCCTTGAGCGTTGCAGCCGAAGCGCTCGATGATTTCGGCCTCGACGCCGCGCGGCGGGCCGATCTGGGCAAGGCGATGGTCGTGTGCGCCTCCCCCCTCTGTCTCGCGAGAGAGCGCGAGCTTTCGAATCGCCTGCATTCGCCGGAGCTTGGCTCTGTGCTCGGCCCCGACGAGTCGCGACTGGCCGACGCCGAGCGCGCCGCCGAGGAGATCGATTCATTCACGCTCGATGGGCTTCTTGCTGGCAATATCGCCGCGCTGATTTCAAGCTGCTTCCAACTTTCCGCGGAAACGATGGCGATCGAAGCCGCCTGCGCGTCGTCGCTCGCCGCGGTGCATGTCGGGATGCAGGCGCTGCGGCTCGGCTATGCCGATTTTGTCGTCGCCGGCGGCGTCGAACTGCCTGTCAACATGCGGGATCTCATCTTGTGCTCGACCCAGCTCATGCTGTCCAGGGACAAGATTGCGCCATTCGCGGCGAACGCCGACGGCTTTTCGCCAGGCGACGGCGCCGGCATGTTCGTGCTGCGCCGGCTGAGCGACGCCCGTCGTGACAATGACCCGATCTATGGCTGCATCATCGGCGTCGGCGCGTCGAGCGACGCCGCGTCGATGACGGCGCCCGATCCCCAGGGGCAGGCCCTGGCCATTCGGCGCGCTTTTGCCGATGGCCGCGCCTCGCCCGATAGCATCGCTTATGTCGAAGCCCATGGAACCGGAACGCGCATCGGGGACGGGGTCGAAATTTCGGCGTTGCGCGACGTTTATGGAGGCGGCGCACGCCGCGAGCCGCTGTTGATCGGTTCGGTAAAATCCAACATCGGCCATGCTTTCGCCGCTGCGGGCGCCGCCGGCCTCATGAAGACGCTGCTCGCTCTAAACAGCGAAACGGTGCCGCCGACGCTGCTGCGGCGAGAACTCAACCCCGATCTGGCGCTTGCGGCGATCCCGGGCGCCATCGTCTCGAAGCCTCGACCCTGGCCCGCTTCTGACGGGCCGCGGCGGGCGGCGATCAACTCTTTCGGCACTGGCGGCGTCAATTTCCACCTGCTGGTGGAAGCGCCCTGATTTCGTAGTTGCGAGGAAACGGACCTGACCGATGGACATCGTCATACATAAAATTCGGCTGCTCGACGTCGAACGCGCGCCCGCATTCGAGGAGTGGGTGACGACGGAGGACTACGCCGCCTGCCCGGACCTACCCAGCGTGCGTCAATTCTCGGTTCAGCGCGTCAGCCTCGATCCCGATGCGGCGTTCCATTATTTCGAATTGATCGCCGTCACGTCCATGACCGACTTCGAACGCGACATGGCGGTCCCCGCATTCAGCCGGCTCGTCGATCGCTTCTCCGCCATGGCCGAGATCGCCGAAGAGGCGATCGGAACGCGTCTTGGCGCAGGTTACCGTGCGAATTCGAAGAATGCCGCAGATGCGATGGGCTCGTAACGTGCGGCTCGGCGACTGGACGGTCACCCTCGTCGACGTTCACGTCACGGCGAAAAGCCTGGCCGACGAGAAGCGCCGCCGCGCCGTGCTGTCGCCCCAGGAAGCGGAAACCTATAACGCGCTGCGTTTCGAGAAGCGCCGCCGCGAGTGGCTGGCGGGCCGGCTCGCCGCAAAGTTGGCCCTGCGTCGTCGGTTACGCGCGAGCGGCGGAACGGCGCCGCCGCTCGCGCGCATCGGGGTTTCGAATCGTGACGGCGCCAGCGGTCCGCCCGTCTCGCCGATCGCGGGCGTCGTCAGCATTAGCCACTCCCATGGGCTCGCCGCGGCGGTTGCCGGACCGGCGCCGGTGGGCGTCGATATCGAACGGCTGCGGCCGTTCAGCGCCTCTCTTCGGACGGTGTTTCTCAACGACGCCGAGCGCGCCTGGCTCGGCCGTGCGGAGGCTGAGCAGCCGGAGTTGCCGACGTTGGGATGGGCTTTCAAGGAGGCGTTCTGCAAGGCCCGGTTGATCGGCATTCAAGACGGCCTGCCGGGACCGGAATGGCGCGGATGGGACGACAATGGCCGGCTGCTGTGGCGCTGGCCCCAGGAAGCCGCGCCGCGAAAAAAGGACGCCATTTTCGCAAACTGGCAAGCGCATGGGCGGCTGATCGACGACTACGCCGTCGTCGTCGTCGGCGCCTCGCCGAAACGCAAATCGGAGCGCGCATGAGCGAGCCGGATTTCGAGCTGCTCCTCCGACAGGCCGTCGAGTCGGCTCGATGGGCGCCGTCGTCGCACAACTGTCAGCCTTGGCGGGTGACCGTCCTTCCGGGCGCCAGCGAAATTGAGCGTTTGCTTCGTCTCTCGCTTGATCAGGGCCGACGGCTGACTGCGCTCGAAAGCCTGGATTTGGAGATGGCTCTCAGCGTCGGCCTGTTCCTCGGCCTTCTCGTGACGGCGCTCCAGCGCCTTGGCCTAGCCTGTGAGTGGGCCTTGTGCGACGCAAACGATCCGTCGCCGGATGGCGAGATTTTGGCGATCGTAACCGTGCGGCGCGCCACTGCCCAGATTTTTGGCGGCGCTGACCTGGACTCATTCGTCAATCTTGGGCGCCGCCGCCGGACATGTCGCACACCCTTCGCTCCAGATCCGCCGTCGACGGAAGCCCTTGCCGCGTTGTCCGCCCGCCGCTGGCCGGAAACGCTGACCGGCGCGGCGCTCGAGATCCGCACCGAAACGGACCCGAAAACATTGGAGAGCCTTGCGAAATTGACCGCGCGTTATGCCGCCCTCGATTTCACCCATCTTAGAGCCTGGTCCGAAACCTATCGTCATCTTCGCTTCGGCGAACCTGGGGACGAGGATGTCACCGACGGCATTTTCATCGACAGCCTGCTCGGGCCGCTGACGCCTTTCAAGCGCCAGCTCCTACGCTTTGCGCTCGCGCCCCTGGTCATGCAAGCTCTCCGCCCCTTCGGCGTCCCCTCGCGCATGGCCGACGCTTTGGCGGGCCTCGTCGCCGCCGGCCCCGGTCTTCTGTGCTGCAGCCTGCCCGAGGAGCGCCCTCGCCGCCAGGATTTGCTCCGGGCCGGCGCCCGGCTGGCCGAGATCTGGCTGAACGCACAGGCGACCGGCCTCGCTCTTCATCCGGTAAGCGTTCTTTTGCAGCATGAGGCGCCGCGTCGAGAGTTACAGCGACTGCTCTGCCTCTCGAGTCGTCCAGTCTTCGTCGCCAGATTTGGCCTCGCTTCGCCGAAGCCGTCGATAAGTCCGCGCCGGGCGGTCGACGCAATCCTTCACATTACCTGAAGATCAAGGAAAACTTTCGCATTCGTAAGGAAGCGCGCGATGGATTTTCAATTGACCGACGACCAGATTGCCCGCAACGACCACCTTGGCCGCTTCGCGGCCGAAATCCTGTCCGCGGGCGCGGCCGAGCGCATTCGTGACGCGCGTTTCGACCGGACCAAGTGGGACGCCGCCGCAGAGATGGGATTGGCCGGACTGCCGGTCGACGCCGATTGGGGCGGCCTGGGCTTCGGCGCGCTCGACACCATGCTGGCGATTGAGGCGCTGGGTCGCAAATGCGCCGATCTGGGCCTCATATTTTCATTGTGCGCGCATATGTTCGCCTGCGTCGTGCCGGTTTGGCGTCACGGCTCCCTGCAGATTCGCGAGAAATGGCTGCGCGACATGGCGAGCGGGCGCGTTATCGCCGCAAATGCAATGACGGAAGCGGAATCGGGCTCGGACGCATTTGCGATGCGCGCATCGGCGCAGCGCGACGGGGACGACTATGTGCTGACCGGCTCGAAATGTTTCATCACAAACGCGCCGATCGCCGACGTTTTCATCGCCTATGCGAAGACAAACCCGAGACAGGGTTTTTTTGGCATAAGCTGCTTTATTGTCCCGCGCGACGCGCCCGGCCTGACGGTGCAACCCGAGGCGCGCAAAAGTGGGCTGCCCACCAGTCCCTGGGGCAGCGTCTATTTCGACGCGTGCCGCATCCCGGCGGCCAATCTGCTCGGCGCCGAGGGGGCAGGCGCCGCGATCTTCCACGACAGCATGATATGGGAGCGCGGCTGCCTGTTCGCCGCTTATGTCGGCGCCATGGAGAGAGTGCTGAAGCAGTGCGTCGAACACGCGCGCGACCGGCGACAGTTCGGCAAGCCGATTGGCCGGAATCAGAGCGTGTCCGACAAGTTGGTCGACATGAAGCTTCGTCTGGAGACCGCCCGTTTGCTGCTTTACCGCACTGGCTGGCTGCACGATGCGGGTTTGCCTCATGAGGAGGCGAGCGCGCTCAGCAAACTCTGGATATCGGAAAGCGCCGTGAAGGCGGGTCTCGACGCCATTCAACTGTTCGGCGCTTCCGCCGCGATCGCCGACAACGGGCTCGACCGCCTGTTGCTCGACAGCCTCCCGTCGCGCCTGTTCTCCGGGAGTTCGGAGATACAGAGGGAGATCGTCGCGCGCCACATGGGATTGCGCTGATTTTTTGTGAAGCGCCTGGCTGCGCCGCCTCGCGCGGTCAAGCTAAATGAAGAAGAAAGAGATTTGAGGATGGACGAAAAATATATTGTTCTTCTGGTTGTTATCGAGGCGCTGGCCATTTTCGGCGTGATCGCCGCGAAGGTCACCCAAGAGCCAAGAGCGCCATTCATCATCGGTTTCAATACGCTGTTTCTCGTCGCCGCAATCATCGTCGCATACGGAACCGGCGCGCTCTGGCGTCAAATCACGATATTGGTCTTCGTGATCGCTTATCTCGTCCATATGAACTGGGTGCTGACGGCGGCCTATCGCGCGACCGCCGCCGCCAAGCTCGAGGGTCAGATCGATCGGCCGACGCTCTATGCTTTGCCTGTCATTCTGACGAATACCTTCGGTTGGCTTTATTGCTTGCCGTTCCTTTGGGCCGCCGATCGGGCCGGGCGGTTCGACGTCTTCGACGTCGCGGCAATAGGCGTTTATCTCGCCGGCTCCGTCTTTCACATCGGCGGCGACTACCAGAAATGGCGCTTCAAACGGAAAGCGGGCAGCCGAGGCAAAATTCTGGACACGGGCTTGTGGGGCCTGTCGCGCCATCCGAATTATTTCGGCGATTTTCTCATTTTCGTATCCTTCGCTCTTCTTTCCGCCTCACCCTGGGGTTTAATTGCGCCGCTGGCCAATGCTGTGCAATATTTTCTCGACGCGATCCCCAAGAGCGAGGCCATGTCCAAGGAGCGTTACGGCGCCGCGTGGGAGGAATATTGCAATCGCGTCCCTTGCTTCGCGCCGTGGTTCTCGCCGTCGGCAGGCGACTCTCCCGGCGAGAATAAAGGGCCGTCCGCGTAAAGGCGTCGACCGCGGGGATCCTTGTCGATGGGAGGCGACGCACAAATAGCGAAGCTTTGCCGAAACGATCTTTTTCGACAGCATGCGAGACGCCAGGCTTCGGCGCGTTTCGCCACGCGAAAAACGGTTCTCAAAAAAACATTCGCAAGGATATCTCATGGAAGCGCGAAACTTTATCGGACTGACGCTGATCGCTGCGGGCGCGCTCTTGCAAGCGCGCCCGGCGCCGCTGGCCGCGGAGACGTCGCCGCCAAATTCCGCTGCTCCCCAAACGGTTATGGGTGTAGGCGCGCTTGGGCGCATCGAGCCGATGTCGCGCGTCATTCGCGTCTCGCCCGACCAGGGAGTCGCGGGAACAGTCATTTCGGAAATACGGGTTCGGGAAGGGCAGGAGGTGGCCAAAGGCGACGTTATCGCCGTCTTTAGCGACTATGAGCGCCGCCAGGCGGAGGTCGATCTCGCGGAAGCCGAATTCGCCGTCTCGACGGCGCATCTGACCGCGGCAGACGCCCAATTCAAGAAAGCCCAGCGAGATTACGACCGCAAGAATTCGTTGCGCCTTTCGGGCACGGTCTCGGCTTTCGCATTCGACGAGGCGGAACTACGCTCCAGCAAGGCGAAGGCGGACCTCGAAGCGACGCGCGCGAGCCTCAAACAGTCCGAAGCGAATCTTCGCCTCAAGAAGCTCCAGCTATTGCAAGCGCAGACGATGGCGCCGATAGACGGCACGATTCTCAAAATTCGTGCAAGGGCGGGCGAACGCGTTGGCGACAAAGGGATTTTGGACATGGCCGACCTTTCGTCGCTGGACGTCGTGGCCGAGGTGTATGAATCCGACATTGCGCGCGTCAAGGCTGGTCAGACGGCCGTCGTGAGGGTGCCTCCGAGCGAGGCGGCCTACGAAGCGAAAGTTCGAACGCTCGGTTTCACCGTTGAAAAGAATCTCGTGAACAGCTCGGATCCTCTCGTGGACCACGACGCCAGGGTCGTCGAAGTTCGACTGACCCTCTCCGACCCCGCGCGAAAAGATTTCCAGCATCAGATTTACAGGCAGGTTCAGGTCCACATCGCGCCATGACGTCGTTCCCAATTTTCTTCTTCGCCGCTCGTCTGGCCTGGCGGCAATTGATATACGACAAACCGAAGCTCATCGCGGCGACGCTGGGCGTCCTGTTCGCCAGCGTGCTGGTGTTCATGCAGCTCGGTTTTCTCGATTCGCTTTACGCGAGCGCCGCGTCGGCCCCGATCAAGATGCGGGCCGATTTGTTCGTGCTGCACAAGCAGACGGAGGCGCTGTGGCGGCCCGTGCAATTCGAGCGTAGCGCGTTGATGCGCGCGCTCGGCCATCCAGACATTCGCGCCGTTTATCCCATGTACATGTCGCTTGGACAATTCAAGAACATGGACACTCGCATACAGCGAACTTTGATGGTTTATGGATATGATCTCAACAGCAATCTGATCGATAGCGCCGACATTCGCGCGCGCCGCGACGATCTCAAACGCCAGGATGTCGCGCTCTTCGACATTGCCTCGAGGCCCGAGTTCGGCCCGGTGTCCGAGCAACTTTCTGAAGGGCGGGATGTGACGGAAATCAACGGGCGCAGGATCACGATCGTCGGGACGTTCCGCATGGGAACGACATTCGCCGCCGACGGAAACGTCGTCGCGAGCGAGTTGAATTTCCATCGCATCTTTCCGCAGCGGAGTTTGGATAAAATAGATCTCGGTTTCGTCCTGCTCAGCTCGGGCGCCGACGTTCGCAAGGCGCAGGCGGACTTGCTCGCGTTGATGGGCCGGGAGATGCGCGTGTTTAATTACGACCAGCTTGTCGAGTTCGAGAAAGGCTACTGGGAGAATTCTGCGCCGATGGGATTTATCTTCGGCTTCGGCGTCGTAATGGGATTGGTTGTCGGCATGGTGATCGTCTACCAAATTCTCTTCACGGACGTGAGCAACAATTTGAGCCAATATGCGACGCTCAAAGCGATGGGATACTCGCACTTCTACCTCCAACTGGTGGTTCTCTCGTCCGCGATCTATCTCGCGCTTCTTGGATTCGTGCCGGGTCTTGCCTTGTCCCTCGCGCTTTATCGTCTTGCCGAACAGGAAATATTCATTCCTTTCCCGATGCCGTTCGGCAAAGTCGCGACAGTATTCGCATTCATTCTGACGATGTGTTCGCTTGCCGGCGCGCTCGCCATTCGTCGCCTAAAAGCGGCAAATCCAGCGGATATGTTCTGATGGCGCTGGTCGACGTGAAAGGAGTGAGCTTTGCTTACGGCGTCGGCGAATTCCGCCGCCAGGTGCTCAAAAATGTCGATCTTTCGATCGATCGGGGCGAGATCGTCATACTCACCGGACCCTCGGGTTCGGGCAAGACGACCTTGCTCACGATCCTGGGCGGCCTGCGCCTCGCCGTGACGGGAAGCGCCGTCGTTCTGGGCCGCGAGCTGGTGAACAGCGACGAAAATGTTCGCATGGGCGTGCGGCGACAAATCGGCTACATTTTCCAGCAGCACAATTTATTTTGGCCGCTGACCGCCATGGAAAACGTCTGCATGGCGCTCGAGCTGGACGATCGGCTTTCAGAGGACGAACGCCGACGGCGAGCCGGCGATATGCTGACCGAGGTTGGTCTGGCCGACCATCTCGACCGTCGGCCGAAACAATTATCGGGAGGACAGCGCCAGCGTGTCGCAATCGCGCGCGCCCTGGTTTCGCGACCAACGCTCGTGCTGGCCGACGAGCCAACCGCCTCTCTCGACAAGGCGAGCGGTCATGAAGCGGTCAATATTCTCAAACGCCTTGCCAAGGACTATGGCGCAACGATCCTTCTCGTAACTCACGACTACCGGATTCTCGATATCGCAGACAGGATCATCACTCTCGAGGATGGCGCAATAACGCCCACGCGGGCGCCGTCGAGTTGACCGATAGTAGGCCGTTGCGACGGGTCTCGACCGCGATGTCGCAATTCATTAAAAGCCCTATCGCCTCACCCTTCGCGCCGTAGCCAGCCGATCGCCGCGCCCAAAAGGCAGAGCGCCGACATGTAATAGAAGGGCGCCATGGCAAGGGCGCGCTCTCCGACCAAGATCGTCATTAGCGGCGGCGTGGTTCCGCCGACGATGGCGTAGGCGGTGTTGTAGGACAAAGCGAATCCCGTGAATCGCAGTTCGGGTGGAAAGCTGCGGATGATCAGATAAGGGGTGAGCGTGATCGTTCCGATCGCGAAACCGCCGATCGCATAGAGATGCAGCGTCCATGCGCTGCCGTTGGCAAGGGCGAAGCCGAGCGCGGCGACAACCGCCGCCATCGCAACGCCGCCGATCGCATAGGCTTTCCCGCCACCGATGACATCCGTGACCCGGCCCACGAAGACGCTGCCGAGGATCAGCAGCGTTATGGACCAGCAGTTCGCGGTGAAGACATCCGCCGCCCGATAGTCGAATTGCGACTGCAGATAGGTCGGCAGGTAGAGAAAATAGGTCACGAAGACGCCGGCGAAAACCCAGGTCGCGGCCATGGAGAGGAGAACCTCGCTTTTGCAGCGCGCGAAAACGAGCGAGATCGGCAGTCGGGCGTCGGCGACACGCCGCTCGCGAAGCGCCTCGAAGACCGGCGTCTCCTGCAAATATTTCCTCAGATAGACGGAGATCAGGCCGAAGACGCCGCCGAGGATGAACGGAATGCGCCAGCCCCAGGCGACGAGATCGTCAGCGCCGAGGCTCGACGTCAGTATTTTGGCGGTGAGCGCGCCCATCAATATGCCGCAGCAGAGCCCGGCCATCAGCAGCCCGCAGGCGAAGCCCACGCGGGTTTTGTGGACATGCTCGGCGCAGAAAATCCATGCGCCGGGCACTTCTCCACCCACCGACAGCCCTTGCAGCAGCCGGCAGAAGAGAAAAACAAGCGGAGCGGCGAGGCCAATCGTCTTGTAATCGGGCGTCAGCCCGACGAGCAGCGTGGGAAAGGCCATCAGGAAGAGACCAAGCGCGAACATTCTCTTGCGGCCGACGCGGTCGCCGAAATGCGCGAAGACGACGCCGCCGATTGGGCGCACGAGATAGCCGGCGGCGAATATGCCGAAGATCTGGAGCTGCGAGAGCCATTGCGGGCTGTCCAGCGGGAAGAATACCGCGGCGAGGGTTTTGGCGAAAAAGACGCCGACGATAAAATCATAATATTCGAGCGCGCCGCCGAGCGAGGCGAGCGCCAGCGTCTTCGCCTCATTGCGTGAGAGACCGCGCTGCGCTTCGATTTGGCCCGGCGCCAGAGGCCGGAATTGAACTGTCATGGGTCTATTCCGATTCGTCGATGTCGCGCCAAGCGCTTCAGGCTTTCGTCGTCGCCACGAGCATGTCGACGCCCTCATGATAAAACGATCGCACATCCGCGAAGCCGAGAGCGCGCATTGCCGACAGGGTTTCCGAAGAATTCGTGAGGCGATCTGCGGATTCGTCGCCGAACAAATGCACGATCGATCCATTCCTCGAGGAGATCGTCGCGATTCGCCTTGCCGAAGACTTTGAACCAGTTGCGGATATCCGCCTGGGTGGCGGCGGGCTGAAGGGCGTGATCGTCCAGCGCGGCGCGATTGCCGTTGATGAACAAGCCGCCCGGCTCGAGGATCCTCATCCTATGTTTGTTTGCAGCCGTCAAGCTCGCGACCGCCGCCTCATCTACTGGGGACGAAGCTCCGCGCAGCGGTCTCTCGACAACGGCTGAGCCCGCGACCCGTCTGCTTGTCCCTCCCGGCGGCAACGCTAATTCTTTCACAGGCGCCTCGAACGGAGCATGCTTTCTCTGCGGAAGACCATGCTCCGCGACGCGGCGACGGCCAGATATTCCGGGAGCATCATGCAGGGATTGACGAGCCTCGAGGCGCGGAGCCGCCTCGCTGAATTCGGACCGAACACGTTACCAGAAGCGCGACCGCCTTCCTTCGTGGCGGTCTTCCTCAGACAGTTTCTCAGTCCGCTGATTTACATTCTCGTGGCCGCCGCCATTGTCGCGATGGTGGTTGGAGACGCGAAGGACGCCGTCTTTATCGGCGTCGTCCTGCTGATCAACGGGATCATTGGCGCGGTTCAGGAATACTCTGCCGGCCAGGCTGCGGCTGCGTTGCGCGCGCAGGACCAGCCGCAGGCGCTCGTCCTGCGCGACGGCGTTCAGCAGGAGATCGAGGCGCGCGACCTCGTGCCGGGCGATGTCGTGTTGCTCGAAGCCGGCCGCCGCGTGCCTGCCGACATGCGGCTGATCGAAGCCGTCGACTTGCGTTGCGATGAATCTCTGCTGACGGGCGAGTCGGCGCCGGTCAAGAAAACCGGGGCGGCGAACGCCAAGGAGAGCGCACGCGAGGGCAGGGCCTTCGCGGGGGCGATGGTGACGCGCGGGCGTGGAACCGGCGAGGTGACAGGGACAGGGCTCGCGACAGAGGTCGGCAAGATCGCCGGGGAGCTCGTCAGACCATCGGTTTCGCAGCCGCCGCTCGTCATCCGCATGGAGCGGTTTTCGCAGCTCGTCGCCATTCTCGTCGCCATGGCCGTCGGCGTCCTGATGGTCGTCGGCTATTTGCGCCATATGGGGTTCGTCGAGCTCTTCATGATGGCGGTGGGCCTTGCCGTCGCAGCCATTCCCGAAGGGCTGCCGGTTGCGATCGCCGTGGCGCTGGCGATCGGCATGCGGCGCATGGCCAAGTCCAATGTGATCGTGCGCAAGATGGCGGCGGTGGAGTCGCTCGGCTCCTGCACCATGATCGCCACGGATAAGACTGGCACGCTGACGCGCAACGAACTCACCGTCACACAAATCGCGCTGCCGGACGGCTCAGCTCTGTCCCTGCAGTCGGGCGAGGGCCTCGACTCCTACTCTTTTCGCGGCGCGACGCGCAACGAACAAGCCGATCTTCTCCTGGCGGCCCTGCTGCGCGCGGCGGCGCTGCCCAACGAGGCGGAGATCCGGCGCGAGAAGGAGGAGATCAGGGGCGTGGGCGACACGGTCGACGTCGCTTTGCTGGTCGCCGCGCATCGAAGCGGCGTCGTGCATGAGGAGCTGAGGGCGCGCTATCCGCTGGTGAAGCGCATTCCCTACGAACCGGACCTCAAATATGCGGCGTCGTTTCACCGCCACGAGGAAAAGCGCGCCGTCTTCGCTTTTGCGAAAGGCGCGCCGGAGACGCTGATCGCCATGGCCAGCCGCATGGATGTCGGCGGCGCGCTCGCTCCGATCGATCGGGAGGCGCTCTGGCGCCAGAAGGACGAGATGTCGGCGAAGGGACTGCGCGTTCTGGCCTTCGCCGAGGGCGAGGTGACGCCGGAGCCGCAGCACGGCTATGGCGCGAGCCATCTTCAAAATCTCGTCTTCCTCGGCATGGTCGGCATGCAGGATCCGCTGCGTCCGGAAGTGCGGCAAGCTATTGCAGAGTGCCGCGACGCGGGCATTGCGGTGGCGATGGTCACGGGCGACGCGCCCGGCACCGCCGCCGCCATCGCCAAGGACGCGGGCATGGTCTTTTCAGACGATCAGATCGTGACGGGCGAAGAAGTGAAGCGCGCCGAGGAAGCCGGCGAGGCGGCGCTCGATTCCCTGACCGGCCGCGCCCGCATATACGCCCGCGTCGAGCCGATCCAGAAGCTCGCGATCGTCCTGTCGCTGGCGCGCAACGGCCATTTCGTCGCAGTGACGGGTGACGGCGTCAACGACGCGCCGGCGCTCAAGCACGCGCATGTCGGCGTCGCCATGGGCAGGCAAGGCACCGATGTCGCCAAGGAAAGCGCCGACATCATTATCGCGGACGACAAGTTCGCCTCGATCGTGCGCGGCGTGCTGGAGGGCCGCGTCGCCTACGCCAACATCCGAAAAGTCATTTTCCTCCTCGTTTCGACCGGCGCGGCCGAACTGCTGCTGTTTCTGCTGACCATTCCCTTTGGCCTGCCCATGCCGCTACTGCCCGTGCAGCTCTTGTGGCTCAACCTGGTCACCAATGGCGTTCAGCACATCGCGCTGGCCGCCGAAAAGCCCGAAGGCGACGAACTGACCTATCCGCCGCGCAAGCCGCAGGAGCCGATCTTCGACCGGGTGATGATCATCCGTAACGTCTATTCGGCGTTCGTCATGGCCGGCGGCGGCTTTGCCTTGTTCTACTGGCTCATCGAGCATGGCTACGCCACGGACAGCGCGCGCAATCTGCTGCTCCTGCTCTTCGTCGTCTTCGAGAATTTCCAGGCGTTGAACGCGCGCTCGGAACATCACTCGCTTTTCTATAAGGGCCTCTTTTCGAGTCCGCTGCTCGTCGCAAGCGTGATCGGCGCGCAAGTCATCCATCTTCTGGCGGCGCATACGCCCGTCCTCGCCGATACGCTGCGGATCGAGCCGCCGACGCTTGCCGAGTGGGGGGCGCTTCTCGCCTTGGGCGCCTCGCTGCTCGTGGTCATGGAGCTCGAAAAATGGTGGGGCGAGCGCCGCAAGCTCCCCAAGGCGCCACCCGAGGTCGCGGCCGCCGGCGCGGGACTCGCCCGCCGATATGCGCCCATTGCGGCAGGCCTCCTTCTTGTCGTCGCGGCCGGCGGGACGCTCTATTGGCAGGCCACGCGCGAGAGCGCGCGCGACGAGCTGGCGACAATCGACCGCAGTGGGCGCGACCGGACTGCCGATGCGGAGCGCGTCGCCGTTCCGCCGCCGATCGAGGCGTCCGCGCCGGTCTCGGGGAGAATTGAGGCGGTCGCATGCCACGACGGCGCTCTGGTCGAGGCTGGAAGCGTCTGCGCCCGGATCATTCCGCCCGAGCTCGAGGAAGAACTCGCGCGTGCGCGGAAGGCGCTGACAGTCGCCCAGGCTGCGCAGGGCAAGGCGGAGACCGGGCTGGCACGCGCCAAGGCGGCGTATGACCGCGCCGCGAGCCGGCGCGCGTCAAACGCCGCAGCCAGAGCCAAGACCCGCGGCGCGGCGGCGCGCGCGGAAGCCCGCCTGGCGCGAGTCCGGGCGGAGACCACCCGGCGCGAGGAGGCGCTGCGTGCGACGCTCGAGAGGGGCGCGCCACTGACGGCGCCCAGCGCCGGCACCGTCCGCGACAGCCGTCTCGAGTATGGCAAACAGGTACAGGCTGGAGAGGCGTTGCTCCAAATCGTGCCTGCCAGATAAGCCGCGCCACGCGCCTTGGCGCGTTGGGCGGCGCTCCGCTTTGTCCCGACCAAAGACGCCCGCCGGCCTTCGAGCAACTGGCTCTTCCCGCCGGCACGTAGACCGGTAGGCAGAGTCAATGAAAGCAAGTTGCCTGTGTAAGCGTCGAAATATACCGAGGTTTCGCCCGCCTTGTCGCAGATGTCGTGTGACGAAAGCACGCAATATTCATAAGGCCCCGCCTGCGCAGAATGTAGAGCGCAAGCGGGCATTCGATTCCAAAAACGTCTTCACGCGCTTGTTGCGCCATGAGCCGTTCGCCGGTCGCTTGCGCTTCTTCCCGTTCGAGCGGTTTGCGACTCTCCTCGCGCGACGATGGGACCGGTTGCGCCCAGGCAGGCTGTTCATAGTCTAAGCAAAGCGTATAATTGTTTCCGTTGTTTCTGCATTATTCGGCAAATGCTTCGCACACTGACATGCGTCTGGTGAAGACACATTCACGCCGCAATCTCTACGAAAACATGCCTGACTGAATCTGTCCGACGCGAGACGCAATTATGAAGCTACGGAATAAGACCGCGGTCGGTGTAGCGATTGGTGGCTTTCTCACAGCCACGAGTGGAAGCGCTGCACAAAGCCCAAACGACATCGAAGCACGCCTGCATGCGCTCGAAGCGCGCGTCGCCAAGCTACGGCCGCTCGAGGCGGAGATCGCGAAATTGCGTCGTGAGGCGCGCGAAGCGAAGGAACAGGCTCGGCAGGCCGCAAGCCAAGCAGGCAATGTCGCCAACGCCGGAACGGTCAAAGGGCCGCCCGGTCCGCCTCCGCCTCCCGTCTTTGTATCCTTCCGAAATGGTCTCTACGCCGAGACCGAGGACAAGGCTTATAGCTTCAAGATTGGCGGCCGAATGCAGTTCGACGGCGGCGGGGCGACGCAGCCGCTCAACGGTTGGGATAGCCAGGCAGGCGTGCGGCAGGTGCGTCTCGAAATCGAAGGAAAGGCGGCGAAATTCTGGTTTTATAAGCTGCAGTACGATTTCGCCGGCTCCCAATACGGCACGCCATTCAACGCGCCGGTCCAAGGGGGCATTCGCGACTTCTATATCGCGTTCCAACATCCGATGCTCAGCTTGCCGTTCACAAAAGACCCGGCGTTTATCCATGTGGGAAGCTACTTCGAACCCTTCAGTCTCGAGTTTACATCTTCATCTCGATTCCGTGACTTCATCGAACGGGCCATGCCGGTCGAAACATTCGCGCCCAGTCGTCATCTTGGCGCGGCGATCGGCGCATATGGCGGCAATTGGTCGGCGAAGGGAGGCATCTTCACCACGAGCTTCGAAGACCTCAATACCAATCCTGCGGTTGGAACCCCCGCTGTGATCGGCGTTCCAGCCAAGGCGGGGTGGGTCCCAACGGGAGGGGGACAATATTTCGAACTCTCCGGCCGCATGACTTATGCGCCGATCATGACCGAGCATGATCTTCTGCACGTCGGGATATCGGGGCGTTATCACCAACCGAACAATGCGACGGGGCTTTCGGATGATCGTGCGCTCAGAGTCGGCAATCGAATTCGATCGGAGGCCTATATGCTCAATCAAGGGCTGCTGGGGACCCCGGATCTCTCCTGCGGCTCGGTCGCCTTCCCGTTCGGCGCGACGGCCGTTTCCGGACACTGCGTTAAAAACATCGAGACATTCGGGGTCGAGCTGTCCGCGGCTCATGGGCCTTTTTCGTTGCAGGCGGAGTATTTCGGCCAGTTCGTCAATCGCAACGCGACCAATATCCTCCTCTCGCGTCTGGCGGGCGCCTTCGCCCCGGGAGGCGCTTCGCAGTATTTTAGCGGCTACTATGTTTACGGCCAATGGTATCTCACCGGCGAGGAGCGCGCGGCCGCGTATAACGTCAGTGACAAACTCGGCGCGAATTTCACCCAGATAAAGATCAAGCACCCGCTGAGCGAAGGCGGCTTCGGCGCGATTGGCGTCGCGGCGCGCTACAGCGAGGTCAATTTGAACAGCGGGCCATTCTCTGGGTCTGGCCTCTACAATATGCTGGCTTACACGACGTCAATTGCGCCTAATCCCACGGCGACCGCAGCCATCGCCAACGCGGGTGTGGCAGGCGGGCGCCAGGAGAATGTGACCTTGGGGCTCAACTGGTATCCTGATAATGGCCTTCATTTCCAGTTCAACTGGGTTCACGTCCTGCATGCGTCCGCGCCCTTGAACGATTACGCCTTCTTCACATCGGGTGTGCCCGCCCGTCAGGGACCATATATGAATGGGGCGCACCCGAACCTCTTTGAAGCGCGCGCCCAGGTTTATTGGTAAAAGTGCGGCCGTTTCGGGCCCGTTCTCTGTAATGCGGATTCGTCGCCACTCTCGACGCTCGCGTCGCGAGCGTCGGGAATCCAGAGCAAGCCTGCGTTTTTGCGGCTCTGGATTCCCGGTGGTGATCAGGATCGTATTTCGGAGTCTTCCAGGGCCTCTTCAACCTCCGCCTGGTGAGCGGGCGTGTGCAAGGCCGCCTCGTCCTTAGGTAGAAGATGGCGGGGCAAATAAAACTTGTTTGCGATGAGTGTTGGAAGCAAAGCGGTTCCTATGATCGCGGCAACCAGGGTTGAATATTGCGCGTCATCGATAATCTTGTTGGAAAGGCCAAAGAGCGCCGATATCGTCCCGAAAGTCAGTCCTGACGCCATCAGCAAGGTCGTGTACATAGCGTCCTTGTGCGGCGCGTTGAATGCTCTCGCTACAGGGTAGACGCTGACGATCTTGGCGCCGATCTCGACGATAAGAAGCGCGACGACGCCGAAGGGCGCCATGAGCACCGTCGGGATGGACACGAAGTAGCCGGCGCGGACGAAATAAAACGGCGTCAATAATCCGATGGTGATCGCACGAAGACGCTTGACCAAGGCGGCATCGCGCCCAACGCTCCCCGCAAGCGCCATCCCGATCAGATAGGCGGGGAGCACCGCTTCGCTGCCTGCCCAGACGGCGAGCGCGCCAAGGCCCATCAGGCAAAAGAGCAAGAATTTGGCTTCGAATTCCGACGGCTTGCCGCCAAAAATCGCATAAGCGCGCGGCGTTATTTTTGGCAGGCCGACGAAGGCGCCGCCGAGGGCAAGAACGAACGCCAGCGTCTTCCAGGTGAAGGGGGCGAAGACGAGCCCGAGGGTGATGACGGTTCCAAGGTCGGTGATGAAACAAGCGGCAAGGATCGTCTTGCCATATTCGACCCGGTTGAAGCCGTATTCCATCATGACCGTATAAACGACGGCGACGGAGGTCGCCGCCAGGGCGATGCCGGCGAGAAGCGCGGGCGCGCTTTCCCAATCAAGGAGATAATGGGCGGCCGCCCAACACCCTATTGCTGGCAGCAAAAAGCTCGCCGCGCCGATGGCCGCCGCCTCCCGCCACTTCATTTTGAAGACGTCGGGGTCGAGTTCCGCCCCGGCAAGAAACGTCAGCAATATAGCGCCGATGCCGGCGAACGCCTTGACCCATGGCTCCTGGACCGAGAAGGCGCCGTAATAGCCGAGGGCGCCGAGCGCGGAGCCGGCAACCATGCCCACGACAATTTCCACAAGCGCCGTCGAGAAGCGATAACGGTGCGCGATGACGCTTGCGACAAGCGCTAAAGCGAAAACCAATGCGACTTGAGCCCAAATCCCTGCCATAACGTCCCCCGTGGTGTTTTATCGCGCGGCAAAGCGCTTGGTTTTCTTGGATTGCAGAGCCGCGGCAAACCCGAGGTCGGTCCCTGCCGCTGCGCCAAATAAAATCATTGGAAGCACCGCTTGCGCGCAAATGCGCCAATACCGAAGCCTGCCTGGTAATTTAGAAAGCTCAGCTCAGTGTGCGCTGGCCTCCCTTTCCATGACGCACCGGCCGTCCCCTTCGTTTACGTCGCGCACGATATTCTTCTTGACGATTTCATCCGCGCGAGTCTTCGCTTCAGCAAGATCCTTATTGAATATCCCGGTCGTATATTCGCTCGTCGAGGTTTTGACGGTGGAGGCGGCGAGTGGCGTGGGCTCTGCGCCGACGTTGATCGATGTGACTGTGGAAAGGCCCGGACGCAATGGGGTCTTCTTTAGTTCATCGGGATCGATCGCAATGCGGACGGGCACACGCTGGACAATGCGGATGAAGTTGCCGGTTGCGTTATCGGGCGGCAAGGTGGCGAAAACGCTGCCAGAGCCCGGCACGAGGCCCTCGACCGTCCCGTGGAAAATCGCGCTCGACCCGTAGAGATCGACTTTAATTACGGCTTCCTGGCCGGGGCGTACCCGCGCCATGCGGTTTTCCCACAAATTGGCCTCGACCCAAAGATGGTCGAGGGGGACAATGTTGAGAATCTGGTCGCCGGGCCGCACACGCTGCCCGACTTGAACCCGCCGCTTGGCGACATAGCCAGTCGTTGGCGCTCGAATGCTCTGGCGCAGGAACTCGATATAAGCGTCGTTGAAGCGCGCCTTGGCAAGCTCGACATCGGGGTGCGTCGTTGGCGTCACACCGCCAAGCCGCGACTCCATCGCCTGATATTCCGCACGGGCTTCCCGCAGATCAGCGTCCTGCGCGGCCAGCGTATCTTCGGTATTCTGCAAAATCTGACGGGAGGCGGCGCCGCTCGCCGCCGCCTGCTTATAGCGCGCAAGATCATGGATCGTTCGCTCGCGAACGGCGGCGCGCGCCGTGACCTTCTGGCAGATCTGCCGGCGGTTGGCGAACAACGCCCCAACATTTCGCACGGCGCGACCAAGCTCTGCTTCAGCCTGGGCCAGCGCAGCGCGCGCCCGCTGCTCGTCGAGCTGAACGAGCACGTCGCCTTCCTTCACGAGTTGGGTTTCTTCGGCGAGGACCTTTGCGACGACGCCGGTCGCGTCGGCCTGCACCGGAAGTATGTTACCGCTGACAAAAGCATTGTCGGTCGTCACCCAGTCCCGGTCGTAGGTCAGATAGCGATAGGCGACGGCCAACATGCCAACGACGACGCCGATCGCCACCGCCTTCAGCAAGAAATTGCGGCGCGCGCGTATGCTTTTGCGGGAGAGCGGGGCGTCTATCTGTTCCGCGTTCAAAATCAGCCTCCTCCAAGCGATTGGACGACGTCGACGACCGGCGTGATCGGGTCGCTCTCCGGCGCCGGCCTCGGCTCATGGGCTTGCGGGCCGGCGTCATAGCCGCCGCCGAGAGCCTGAAACAAATCCACAGTCGCGACGAGTCTGTCGCCTTCAATGCCACGCTGGATAAAGACGGCGTCCAGCGTGTCGGCGTGTTGCTGGATGAATTCACGCCGATCCTGCAGGCCGCCGCGCAGCCGGATGCGCGCAAGCTCGACCTCGGCGCGTCGCGCCCGGATAAAGCGCCCCTGCGACTCGTGCTCCGCCCTTGCGCGCTTCAGCGTGGCGAGCGCGTCGGCGACCTGCTGCGCGGCGGTGAGCAGCGTCTCATTGTAGGCGTCGACCGCCTGGTCGTAATCGGCGCGCTGGGATTCGAGATTGCCGGTGAGCTTGCCGCCCTGGAAGATCGGCAGATGCAGTCCGGGCGTGACGCTGTAGACCATGGCGCCCGGGTTGAACAAATAGCCGCCAAGCTTTGCGAATTGCGTCGAGGTGACCGAGGCTTCGAGCCCCGCCGAAACCGACAGATCGATCGAGGGCAAAAACATGGCTTTGGCGGCGTGAATGCGTTCGGCCCAGGCTTCCGCGCGACGTAGCGCCGCCATGAGATCGGGGCGGTGGGCCAGCAATTCGATCGGGAGTTTACTCGGCAGTGCGGGCTGCGCCGGCGCAACGCTTTTTCTCCGAGCGAATAGACCGCGCGCAACGTCCGGCCCCTCGCCCATCAGGCGCGCGAGCGCGTTCTCCTGAATCTCGATCGCCGCCGTCAATGCGGCCTCGCGGCGGACGGCCGCCTCTTCATTGCTCCGCGCCAGTTGGACGATGTCGAGGATTTCGATGCCGGTTTGGTAACGCGTTTCGGCGAGCTGACGCAGCTCGCGGCGCAAGCCTGTCAATTCCTTGGCGAGCTTGAGTTGCTCCGCCAGAATATAGCCGCGCAGATAGGCGCGGGCGACGCTTGTCGTCAGCAATAAGCGCGTTTGTTCGAGCTCGCCCGCCTGCGCCAGCGCGTCGCCTATCGCGGCGTCGAGCAAGGCGCGGTTCTTGCCCCAGAAGTCCAGCTCCCATTTGGCGGAAATCGGGTTGAGGAAGGCGGCGGATTTTTGTTTGCCTCCCTGCAGCGGATTGAGCCCCGCCGCGACGCCATGCTCGGCGTAGCGATACTGCTTGTAGGAGAGGTCGGCCTCCACATAGGGGGTAAGACGCGAGCCTGCGATGTCGACCGCCGCCTCGGCGTCTTTCAGGGTGTCGGCGGCTTTTCTCAAGCCTTGATTGCCGAGCAGCGATTTTCCGATGACGGCGTCGAGTTCCGCGCTGCGAAAGGCTCTCCACCACTGCGTGCTTGGCCAGCCGTTTTCCGTGCTGACGCTCTTGACGCCGGAAGCCGCGATTGTGCGGCTCATCGACGGCGGCTCCATGAACTCGGCGCGTTGCTGCGGCGCTGTGGGCATGCAGCCGCCTAAAGACGCGAAGGCCGCCGCGACAGGGATGGACCTCTGCAAGCGCCGGATCATTCGGTCAGTCCATCTAGGTTGAGGCAAGGCATTAGGGCTCTTCCATAAGTTCCTTGGCGCGGAGGAGCTCCAACCTTTGCTTCGGCGCGGGCTTCCTAGCCGGTTTGGCCAACCAGACAAAAATAGCAAGACCAAAAAAGGCGAGCGCGCCGGTGAGGAAAGCGTCGTTGAGCCCCATAAGCAATGCTTGCTGGCGAATAAGGCGCGAGACCTGCGCCCGCGCCACGGATTCGCTCAACCCGAGCCCCTGCAGCTTATCGAGAAGCTGGGGGAGCAGGTCGAGCGAGGGAAAGCGCCGGCCGCCAAGCTGATCCGCGAGGTCGAGTTGGTGGAAAGGCGTTCGCCGGAATTGCACGACGCCTTGCAGGGTGATGCCAAAAGCGCCGGCCGCTGTCCGCAGCATCGCAAGCTCTTCGGCGGCGCGGATGAGTTGAGAGCCCCCAAGGCCTTGGACTGCAATGGCGGCGGGCGGCGCGAAGAACGTCGCGAGGAAGAAGCCGAAGAAAATCATCGGCACGGTGATCTGATCGAAGGAAGCAGGCTTATCGAACAGGCCCAGCCACGTCATGGTCACCGAGAAGCCAAGGAAGTTCAGGCTCGCAAAAAGGCGCAAATCAATGTGCCTGACGAGAAGGTGCACCACTGAGACGACAGGCACAGCCAGCAGCGCCATCGTAAGGTATACCGTCCCCGCGCCCGAGGAGGTGTACCCCAGCAGCAACTGAAGCTGCCCGATAAAGACCGACAGCATGCCTTGGATAAAGAGAAAGCCGAAGACCGAGCAAAAAGTCGCGACCGCATAGTTGCGGTGGCCAAAGAGCCGTAGGTCCAGGACCGGGCGGCGTTCGCCGAGCTCCCAGATGATAAAGATCGGGAGGGAGATGGCGACCACGACCATGACGATCGTGAGGAAGGATGATCCAAGCCAATCGAAGTCATTGCCTTGGTTGAGCACTGTTTGGAACCCGACCAGAGTAACGGAGATCAACAACACCCCTATGGCGTCGAAACGCGTGATCCGCCGGGCGAATGGACGGCCATAGAGCAGAGCGCCCACAACCCCGGCGATTGGTAAGCCGAGGAAAATGTTCGAATAGAAAAGCACGCGCCAGTTGAAATATTCGGCCCAGAATCCGCCCATGAAAACGCCCAGGGTGAAAGGCGCCATACTGAGCACGCCCCACCAGGCGACCCCATAGGGGCGGTATTTTTCGGGGAGTTCATTCAGGACGAGCCCCTGGCCGATCGGCAGCAATATGCCGCCGGCAAGTCCGAGCAGGAAGCGCGCCGGCACGAAGAACCAGATGGTTTCGCTCAAAGCGCATGCGAGGGAAAAAACCGCATAGGCGACGAAAGCGGCGACATAGACCCGGTAGTCGCCATAGCGCGCCGACAGCCAGCGGGCGAAAGGCAGGCCGAGCACGATGCCCATCATGTGGTCCGTCGTCGCCCAGGTGCCGAAACTGGGCGTGACGCCCTGGAGGCTGCCAGCCGCATAGGGGGCCAGCACTGTATATCCGGGCACGTTGGAGAGAGCGATGACGTTGCCCACGGCCAGCGCAGCATTAAAAAGGAGGAATCGCCAACCCGTCAGCCGATCATCGTCGTCGAAGGCGGTCATATTGCCGCCCTTGCGAAGCTAGACCGACGCGGGCTCGGCTGTAAGCGCAGAGAAAACAACGGCTTTTTCAAAGCGGACTCCTAGCGTGCGTGCGCAAGCAGGAGTCATCAGCCCCAAGGGCGGTTATAAGGCGAACTCCATCGCCTACGCCATTTATAAGCCGAAGGGACGTATCCCTGTCAACCGCTTGGCTTTCCGCGCCGCGAGGGCGGGCAGGGGCGCTTGCGATTACGTCTCCCCGAGGGGAGCGGCGCTGGCCCCGTCCTTCTCGAGCACAGTCTTTATGGCGCCTCGCCCGGCCAAAGCGCCAAGCACTCGCCGCCGCAGGGGGATAAGCAAGCGACTCGCTACCCTTCACGCACATTCATATGGCGTCCCGGCGCCGCAGCGCATCGGGGGTAGTCACGACGTGTGCAACCTTCTCCCATCTGCACGGCAATTACGTAGCATCGCCTTTCGTTTATCGACCAATCTGTATGCTTACGTCGGAAATACTCCCCGGTTAAGAAGGTGCGCTTTCTCAGCCAAGTGGAGAACTCCATTCCATTGGCGGCGGACGCAAAAATGCTTGCATGATCGAGTAGAGAGCGATGTCAGTGACCTTGCGAAAAGCCTCTTTCGATGCGCCTGCCGAGAGATCGAACGAGACGCGCTTGGCGTCTGGCTCAAAGTGGCGCGCTCTAAGCTTGCCGTTTCCGCTCGACGAAAGTCTCCTGCCGCACAGCATTGCCGCCTGCGGGCGCGATGAGGCCCCCGATTTCGTAATCATCAACGACGCCGCTTCGGTTTCTCTCCTTGCATCGGCCTTATCTCCAGCCGCAGCCGCGATCGTGCCTGTCGTGGATGCGACCGGAATCTCGGCAGACAATCGCGTCAAGCGCCGTAGCGATCTCAGCATCGGCATGGCTTCTCCGCGCGCCCTCTCGGAGGCGCTGATCACACTGTCTCCGATGATTGCGAGAATTAGGCAGCTTTCTCCTGCAATTTTTCAGGCGGCGGATCCACGCCTTCTGCTTCTTGCGCGGTTGTTTGTGCGAGACAGCGATTTGCTTCCTTCGATCGACCCTGCTGCGAAAGACGCTTTTGTTTATCGTGACGAGGCCGCTGTCGATGGAGCGGTAACTACCGCGGAAGACCTCGTTGGGAGTGGCCTGCTGGAGCGACGGTTTTTTGACGCCGTGGCGGCTTGTCCCCATTGTGCGTGTTCCGCCCGGCTCGTCGTTCGAGAACTCTGCGCTTCCTGTGGCAGTCCGCACGTCACTGAACAGGCTGTTCTGCATCATCTGAGCTGCGCGTATCAGGGTCCAGAGTCAGATTTCCGACAAGAAACCGGCGGGCTTATTTGCCCCAAATGTCGTCAGGCCCTAACCTTTTTTAGTCTCGACTACGACCGTCCAGGCTCTCTGTACATCTGTCACGCATGCGGCCATTCGTCGGGCGACATTCGGACCGAGTTACTCTGCCTGAATTGCGGCGCCTCGATCGCAGCCGGCGATATGAGCAGGCGGGATTTTTATCGATACAGTCTCACCGACGCCGCGAGAGCCCTCGTCATTTCGCCCGCGCCGAAACTGCCGCCTTCTTCGCCCAACGAGGGAATGATTGGCGCGGTGCGCGCTTTCGCCGACCGTTTATCCTCGCGAGGCGCCGTCGGCTGTATTTTGAAAGTGCGGCTCCATGAGCCGCCCGGAACGCCGCCCGCGGGCCGTAGTTGGCAGCAAACATGGTCGTTCTTCCGCTCCTTGCTTCGAGAGTGTTTCGTGCAAGACACGGAGATCGTCGAGGAGCTTCCTGTGTTCCTCGTGATGATCGAGAGCGATGCGAAGCGGGAAGTTGAACGGGCTCTTCCCGAGATTAGCTCGCGCCTCGAGCGGCATCTCTCGCTCGCTCCGTCGGTCGAATATGCCGTCCTGACATGCGCTGAGTTTCTGGCGCTCGCCGCCGCCAACTCCAACGCGCAGGCGCCACGATGATCGACGCTGTCATTTCCGCCTGGCACTTTCTCCTAGCGCTGCCGGGATCGGCTTACTTCGCGCTTCTTTGGCTCACAATTCTTGCAGAGGCGCCTCGCTATTTCCTTGGCGTGCAAGCCACCGCCGCAGCATTGCTGTTTGGCGAGCGCCGCCACACCGGTCCGATAGGGCCCCTTCCTGCCGTCTCGATCCTTCTCGCCGGGCACAATGAAGAAGCGTCGATCGAGAAGTGCATCCGCTCGCTTCACGCTCAAACCTTCAAAAACTTCGAGATCGTCTGTGTCGATGACGGTTCAAACGACCGGACCTACGAAATCATGACCCGAGCCAGGCGCGAAAATCTTGTGAGCTCAGTCGCCCGACTCGAATTACGCGGCGGTAAAGCTGCCGCGCTCAATCTCGCAGCGCGAATTGCAAAGGGCGACATCTTTGTCGTCATCGACTGCGATTGCTCCTTCGAGCCGGATGCAATCGAGGAGCTGCTGCGACCATTTGCTAGCGATTCAGAAATCGCAGGTTCGAGCGGAAATATCTTGGTGCGCAACTGGCAGGCGTCGATCATCACATCGCTGCAGGCAATCGAATATTTGCTTTCGATTTCGCTGGGAAAGGCCTTTTCGGACGTTCTCGACCAAGTTGTCTGCGTCTCTGGCGCTTTTGGCGCATTTCGGCGCGACGCGTGGGAGCGTGTCAGCGGCATGGATGTGGGCGGCGGCGAAGATTTGGACTTTACGCTTCGCCTACGTTCCTGCGGTTACAGAGTTGTCTTCACCAGACATTCGGTTTGCTACACGGACGTCCCCGACTCCTTTTACAATCTCTGGCGCCAGCGCAATCGCTGGGAGCGTGACGCCATCTGGGTTCGCTACCGCAAATATCCCCGGCTTATGAACCCGTTCAGCTCCGCCTTCAACTGGCGTGAAGCGTTCCATCAGTGGGATTTCATCATCTTCAACATGCTGCCGACGCTTGCCTCTCCATTTTATGTCGTCTGGCTCCTGGTCAATTACGGTCAATTTGGAGTTCTTTTGCTGATCGCGGTTGCGATGCTGCTCTTTACCTTCGATGTCGTGACGTTTTTTGCGGCTGTGCTCATCACAGGCAAACCCATTTTCTGGCGATTGGCGCCATTCGTTCCGTTGTTTGGCTTGTTCCAGTCCTACGTCATGCGCATGAACCGGTTATATGCCTACGTCACGGAGATCATTTTTTCATCTTCGCTCCGAGACAACTACGTCCCGCAAAAGTCACGCGATCTCATGATCTGGCGCTAAGACGAAAAAGGAGACAGGGATCCATGACGCTCCATTCATTGCGTCCGCTTTCGCGGCCCGACAACCTGAAGAATCAAGCCCGCGCCGCCCAGTCTCTTGCACGCAAGATTTATCTGGCCGCGCTCGTTGGCGCGGGATGCTGGGTTTTGTTTCTCGTTTTCGGCCCGATGATCTTCATGGAGGCCAACGGCATGGTCCTCGAGGACGAGGAAGTCGTGTCGCCTTCCTTCAGCGCGCAACTGCTGACGATTTCGGTTCGGCCGGGCGACAAAGTCGCGGCGGGCGATCAGATCGGCAAAGTCCTGTCGACACAGATGATCGATCTGATTTCCGATCTCACCTCGCGCAAAGGTCAATTCGACGTCCGCAAGGCCCAGATCGACGCGCGGCTATCGGCGATCGACGCTATGCTTCCAGTCGCGCAGCAGCGCATAAAACATTCCGGCGCCGCCTATGCCGTCGTGGACCAAGCGATGGCGCGCGGCTACAGCACGACGACGCGTCTGCTGGAAGCAACGAGAGATCGTTTCGAGGCCGAACGCGAAGTCGCGTCGTTACGGGCGGAGCAGGCGGGCCTGACGAGCGAGCGCGCTTCGGTTCTCAGCAATCTCGTCCGTCTTCAGGAAGCCGTTGACGCGGCGCAGCGTTCGTACCGCGATGGCGCAATTATCAGTCCGGTCGCGGGAACGCTCGGCGCGCATGTCGCGACCCCTGGGACCGTGCTCTCGCCGGGGGCAGCGGGCAAGATTGCGGAGATTTACCACGGAAAGCAGTTCATTCTGGCCTATCTCCCGACAAACCGCATCTATGCAGCCGATCCGGGCCAAACCGTTGTCATCACGGATGGGTTCAAGCGCCAGGTCGGGCGCATCGAGGCCGTTGGGAACATCACCGACCAACTACCAGCCGAGTTTCAATCGGCTTTCCGCACGATAGAGCGTCAGCAACTCGCGCGAATCTCTATCGAAGACGGCGGCGCTTTTCCGCTTTTGGCGAAAATCAGAGTGACGACGCCGCTTGCGCCTTCGAATGTCATTACATCGGCGCCCGAGGCAATTGTAAGCGCCGTTGTCTCCAGCTCCAAATGGCTGATCGCCGCTTTTGCTCGCGATAGGAATCCAGCGCCTGAATATGGAATGTTAGGGATTCGCTTGGCCGCGCGCGAGACGCCGCTCGAGCCTCGGGAAAAGGCGCAGCGCAAGTGAGCAACCCCAGCGCCTTTTGCAAAGTCGCTCGCCGCCGCTTGCTCGGCCGCTCATTTCTCGAAAGGCGCCGCTTCACATGATCAGAGCAGTTATGACGTCTCGCCGCTCATTCTTGTCGGCCTGTGCAGTAACGCCTTTGGCGAGCGTTTTCGCGAAAGCGCGAAACGCGCCGCCGCGCATGGCGATGTGGGTGTGGAAGGATCGCGTTTTGTCCCCCGGCGCTATGCTGACTTTTGCAGAGAAGCGCGGGATATCGACACTATTCGTTTACGTCAGCCCGACGGCTGCCGAGGCGCTTCTCACCAGACGCAGAGACGCTTGCGCGACGTTGCGCGCGATGCGTTCAAACGGACGGCGCGTTTATGCAGTGGCCGGCGAGCCCGACTGGGCGTGGGGACCAGCGCAACTGCCGGAGCATGCCGCCTTACTTGTCAGGTTGGCGGTGGAAACGAAATTGTTCGACGGGCTCCATTTCGATGTCGAGCCCAATGCAGTGCCGGATTGGAACGACAAACCGACGCGACCTGCTCTTATGAAGGGTTCGGTGAAGTTTTATGACCTTTTGCGAGCCGCCGCGCCTTATCAAAAGATCGACATCGCCGTTAATCCGGTTTTTGCGACGCTTACGACAGGCGGCTCCAACTTCATGCGCGAGCTTGCAAGACGGGCTGACTCGCTGTCGATCATGTCCTATCGATCCGATCCCAAACGCGCGCTCGAGTGGGCCGCTCCAGCAATCGCACAGATCGAGGGGGCTGGCCGGCGTTGGAGGATGGGGGCGGAGGTCGGCGACGCCGAGCCCGGCGTCACTTGGCGCGGAACGCCGCCGGATCGTTTTTCTTCCGCTATGGTCGATTTCGACAATCTGATCACGGGTCGATTCCGGTCCCCCCGTTACGAGGGCCTGGCGTTGCACGACTACGATTCACTCGCGCAAATGTATGGAGAAGTCGACGGCTGAAAACGAACGATAATGGAGGTTTCTGCGAGGCGATCGTTGCAAATTTCTTTTCCCGCTCATGCTGAACGCACTCCTCTCTCGGGGAGCTCGAAGGATCGTTAGGGGAAAACTGTGATGGGACAGGCGAGAGTATTTCCCTTCGGGAAACCGGCAAGGAGAGTTCCCTCAATCGGCGGTCACACGCTGCTCTTTATTTTAGCTGCCTGCTCGTGGCCCTTGCTTGCTCGGCACGCGCACGCCGAAACGCTGACAGACGCATTGTCCGAAGCCTATCTCACGAATCCGCAACTGAACGCACAGCGAGCCAGCACACGCAGCGTTGACGAGAACCTGCCGATGGCGCGCGGAACCCTTCTTCCCACGGTGAATCTTCTCGGCAATTATGCCGTCCTCCAGCAGAACCTGCTGACGAGCGCGTTCAAGTCCTACACATTGACTCAGCCGGCCGGCGCAGGCTTGCTGGTCAATCTCAATATCTTCAACGGCTTTCGAGGGCTTAACGGAATCGACCAAGCGAAGGCTCAGATTTTCCAATCTCGCCAGATTTTGCGCAATGCCGAGAATATCGTTCTGGCAAACGCCGCAGCGGCTTATCTGAATGTTTTGCACGACGCTGCGGTCTACAAGCTTCGGGATAATTTTGTCCGCGCCGTCGCCAATCAGGTCGTGACGACCAAAGGACGGTTTCTCGGCGGGGAAGTCACCAAGACGGATATCTTCCAGGCGGAATCCTATCTGGCTCGCGGCAAGTTGGATCGCTCGACGTCGACGGTGAATCTTCAGTCGAGCATTTCCGCCTACAGCCAGTTGATCGGACGATCGCCGAACAGGTTGACGGCTGTCGGGTCGCCGGATCGGATGCTGCCACAGAATGTTGGCGCCGCCGTTCAGCTCGCCCTTACCGACCATCCGGCTGCGCTCGCGGCTCGATACAACGTCGATATCATCGAGCTTGCTGTGAAAATTGCCGAAGGAGAGCTCGCGCCGACAGTGAACCTTGTCGGTTCGGTAAATCAGAACTTCAATTACGTTGGATATGTCGGCGCGCCGAACGAGCGGCTTTTTCAAGGTATGGTCGGGGTTCAAGTGAATGTGCCCGTTTATGAAGGCGGCATTGTCTATGCCCGGGCCCGGCAGGCCAAGGAGAGGCTCGGGGAAGCAAAGTTCCTTTACCACCAGCAAATCAACGAGATTAAGCAGTCGGTCGAGGCCGCCTGGGCCGCCTGGAACGAATCGAGCAAGCTCGCGGCCTCGGCAAGGGAGCAAGCCAGAAGCGCCGAGTCCGCTCTTGCCGGCATTCGGCAGGAAGCCAAAATCAGCCTGCGAACCACATGGGATATTTTGAACGCCCAACTGACGCTGTTGAGCGCGAGGATTGCTCTGGTGGACGCTCAGCGCAACCGCATTCTCTCCGGGTTCGGGCTTCTGGCGTCGATGGGGCAGCTTTCAGCGGAAAAACTGGCGCTCGATGTCCCCGTCTATGACGCGACGACGCATTACGAGCAAATCAAGGATCAATGGTTTGGGCTGGAAGCGTGGAACCCGCCAGCCGTCAAGCAAGCAGAGTAGGGCATGATCTTTCGTAACCTTTCGAGGCAAACGTCACAGAGTATCAGCAGATTGGCAGGACGTCCGTTGATAACGACCTCGAGCTGCAACTTCATGTCGGACAGAGCGGGAGACTGAATTCCGGAGACGGGCTGGATGTAATTCGCCCCCGCGTCTTTCATATAGTGAAACGGCATACGCTCGACGCCGGGCGCGGCGGAACACGCCGCAGGCCTCAAGGCTCGCAGCTCTTTCGCAGTAATTTCGCGTCGATCGTGAAGCCGGAACGTTTCGCTCCCGAGCTCATTTTGGATTGGGCGCGATACCAGGATTTGAAATCGCCCGTGAAGAGAAAGCTCTCAACCTCGCGCCTGCCGCCCGCGACACATTCGACCGTGACGATCACTTGGTCGCCTGCACGCGAGACGGATGGTTGCGTACAGCCACTCGCGCGAGGGCCGATGATGCTGTCGCCCTCGGCAATGCAGACGTCATTGGTCTGCATCCCGATCTCGGGAGAAACCGTTGTGATCCGCCACAAACCCGGAGCTCTTGTTGGCAGCTCGGTTTGCGCCGCGCCCGTCGGCTGCGCCTCTCCCACCGAACCGGAGAGGCTCATGACCAACGCGAACAGGCTGGGAGAAAGCAGGGGGCTTTTCAACATTGTTCCCGCAGAGCGTTGAGCGTTCAGGGTCCGATGTGCGGCCATAATCATTTCTAGTCGTCGCCGTAAAGGCGCCTTCCGATTTTTCCCTTGCTTCCGTGAAAGCATCCCGATCGAGAGTCGCTCCGCCGTCGATGCTTCTCGTCGCCATAATGTTCCGACCATTGCAATTTCCTTAACGCAGGCTGCTTCGACGTCCATCTGTCGGGCGAGGCGGGGGTCTGCTGCGAAGTGCTGATTCTTCCTGTAGTCTCCGGGAAATAATGAAGAAGACGTCACAATGGCGCTGTTGTAGGAACGTCGATGTCGATTCAACCGCGGCGTTTTGGGTCGTTCGTATGATCAGTCGCGTATTTCTCCTTGCTGCCTTCTGCATGGGGGCTGCCGCCCTGAGCATCCGTGACTCCGCCGCAGCCGACAGAGCGCGCGGGCAATATCTGGTGGAGGCCCTCGGCGCCTGCGATAATTGCCACACGCCGCGGGGCCCCGGGGGCTATGATTACGCCGCGCGCTTCTCCGGCGGGTCTCAGACGTTCTCCGGCAATGGCTATGCCGTACGCGGTTCGAATATCTCACCCGACAAAGAGACGGGCGTGGGCGGCTGGAGCGACGAGGCGCTGGGCGCCGCCATTGTCGCCGGCGTCGGCCGGGACGGGCAGCTCGCGCCTGTGATGCCTTCCGACTCCTACCGTGCGTTGACCAAAGACGATCTCGACGCGATCATCTCCTTTCTTCGCGCCGCAGCTCCCGTTCGAACCCAACCTGCGCAACCGCCACAGCGACATGGCGAATGGGCGCCGCATCCGCTACCCGGCGCCGAGGCCCCTTTCGATGACGCGGCGCTTTCCAACAAAATCAAGCGCGGGCTCTATGTCGCCTCGATCGCCCGCTGCCTGTCCTGCCACAGTGGCGAAAAAGACGATGCGCCCGATCACGTAAACCGACTCGGCGCGGGTGGAAAAATCTTCCGCACCCCCGGCGGAGTCGCTGTCGCATCGAATATCAGCGCGCATCAGGAGAAAGGTCTCGGCGCCTGGTCGAGCGAGGAGATCGCGCGCGCCATCACGCAAGGGGTCTCGCGTAACGGCGATCCGCTCAAGCCGCCCATGTCGACGCTCGCCAAGGCGCATTTCGCAAAGATGTCGAGAGAGGATCTAGACGCGCTTGTCGCCTATCTACGAACCATCCCCCCGAAAGAATAATCAGCGCGGGGTCTCGACGGCCGCTCGAATGGCTTTCGCGAGGTCGCCCTCGAAAAGCATGGCGGAGCCATAATGCGTCTCGATGTCGAAGGGCCTCTGAAGGTTCATATCCAACGAGGCGCTGTGCATGGCGATCAGCCGACCGTCTTCCGAGAATAATCCCGACCCGGAGCCGCCGTAGCCGTCATTACAGTCGTGCCGCGCACGCCGCACATGGCCCTCGCTCGGTTCGTCGATGCGATGGATCTCGCATAATTCGATCGTGGCGGGGAGGCGCGTATTGGAATGTCCCGCGGGCGCCACCATCGTCACCTTCATCCCCGGTCCGGTCATTATGTTGCTCGCATCCGGGATGGGCTGCGGCTTCACATTGTCAGGCGTCGGTTGCAGCAGCCGTAGGAGCGCCCAGTCGTCGGTGATGTGCAGGCCTTTGGACTCCACCGCCGCGCCGAACAGCACATTGTCGCCGTCGAAGTAATAATCGCCGCCCGCGATACGAAAAAAGCAGTTCGTCACGGGGTGCGTCGGAACCAGCTTGCTGTCGACAAAATTATGCGCGTTTACCACGACGAGATCATGCGCGCCGATCAGCCATGCCGCCGCGCCGCGCTCCAGCGCGCCAAAATCAGAATAGCACATCAGCACGCCAGCCCCAGGAAAGCGCGCCAAGTCGGCGTCGGTCATCAGGCGGCGCCCGTCCTGCGGATACAGCGCGATGTCGACGATCGGCGCCTTCGGGCCCTCGAAACCGGCGGCGCCGAGCGTCAGCAGATAGGCGCCAAAAAGGCCGAAAACCATACGATCAGACATGCGTCATGCTTCTTATAGCCATGCAGTTCGGCGGGAGAAGATACCGCATGTCGACCCGCGTCAAGATGACGACGCGTTAGCGCCGGTGCGTAGGAAATACCGGGAGGCGATATGCCATTCTTTCCCGAGGCACATTACCGATAAATCGTAGAGACACGCTGCGACGCTTAAATTTATATGCTCGCGGATCGTCTCTCCCATAAAGCGCGGCAAGCGCTTCCAAGGAAGCGACCTTCAACGAACATGACGACTCTGGAGAAATGCTGGAGCGTCTTCACGAGGCGACGTCATCCTTTCAAGAAGCCGCCAACGGTCTTGCAGGACGTCGCAGGAGGACTCGTCTATGAGGAAATTCTTAAATTCCGTTTCCCTGCTGTCGGTCCTGATCGCGGCGCCCGTCACTATGGCGTCGGTCGCCCAGGCCGAAGACCGGCTCGAAGCGCTCGCGAAGAGCGAAGACAACTGGGCGATGCAGGGCAAGAACTACAGCGCGAACCACTACAGCACGCTCACGCAGATCAACGCTGACAACGTCAAGAACCTCAAGGTTTCCTGGTCTTTTTCGACGGGCCTGCTGAGCGGCCACGAAGGCGCGCCAATTGTCGTCGACGGAAAAATGTATGTTCATACGTCGTTTCCCAACAACACCTTTGCGCTCGATCTGAGCGATCCGACGCGCATTCTTTGGCAGCACAAGCCCAAGCAGAACGCCGCCGCGCGCGCCGTCGCCTGCTGCGACATCGTCAATCGCGGCCTTGCCTATTGGCCTGGCGATGGCAAGACGCCGTCGTTGATCATCAAGACGCTTCTCGACGGCAATGTTGTCGCCCTGAACGCGGTTACCGGCCAGGAATACTGGAAGATCGAAAACTCCGACTTCAAAGTCGGCTCGACCCTGACCGTTGCGCCGCATGTCTACAAGGATGTGGTGCTTGTCGGCAGCTCGGGCGCCGAGCTCGGCGTGCGTGGTTATATGACCGCTTACGACGTTCGTACCGGTGAGCAGAAGTGGCGCGCTTACGCCACGGGGCCTGATTCCGACGTGTTGATCGGCGACGACTTCAACAAGGCGAATCCGCATTATGGCCAGAAGGGCCTTGGCACGTCGACCTGGGAAGGCGACGCCTGGAAGATCGGCGGCGGCACGAATTGGGGCTGGTTCGCTTATGATCCGGGCACGAATCTCGTCTACTACGGCAGCGGCAACCCCGCGCCGTGGAACGAGACGATGCGTCCGGGCGACAACAAGTGGACGATGACCATTTGGGGCCGCGATCTCGAAACCGGCGCGGCGAAATTCGGCTATCAAAAGACGCCGCACGACGAATGGGATTACGCGGGCATCAACTTCATGATGCTCAGCGAGCAGAAGGATAAGGAAGGCAAGCTTCGCAAGCTGCTGACCCATCCGGACCGCAACGGCATCGTCTACACGCTCGACCGCACGGACGGCACCTTGGTCTCGGCGGACAAAATCGACGACACGGTCAATGTCTTCAAAAAGGTCGATCTGAAGAGCGGCCTGCCGGTTCGCGACCCCGAATATGGCACCCGCATGGATCATCTCGCCAAGGATGTTTGCCCCTCGGCGATGGGTTATCACAATCAGGGGCTCGACTCCTACGACCCGACCAAGGAGCTGTTCTTCCTCGGCGTGAACCATATCTGCATGGACTGGGAGCCCTTCATGCTTCCGTACCGCGCCGGTCAGTTCTTCGTCGGCGCGACGCTGAACATGTTTCCGGGTCCGAAGGGCGACCGCCAGAAGGGCGAGGGCCTGGGTCAGATCAAGGCCTACAACGCCATCACCGGCCAGTTCAAATGGGAGAAGATGGAGCGCTTCGCGGTTTGGGGCGGCACCGCCGCGACCGCTGGCAATGTCGTCTTCTACGGAACGCTCGACGGCTTCATCAAGGCTCGCAACAGCGACACCGGCGACCTGCTCTGGAAGTTCAAGCTTCCGTCCGGCGTCATCGGCCATCCGATCGTCTATCAGCACAAGGGCGTCGAATATGTGGCCATCCTGTACGGCGTCGGTGGTTGGCCGGGCGTTGGCCTCGTGTTCGACCTTCAGGATCCGACGGCCGGTCTTGGCGCGGTCGGCGCCTTCAAGCAGCTTGCCAATTATACCCAGATGGGCGGCGGCGTGATGGTCTTCGCGCTCGACGGCAAGGGTCCCTACGACGATCTGAACCTCGGCGAATACAAGGCCAACTAATCTCCTCTCTGCTTTGCAAGAAGCAATTGAGACGTTTGCTCGGGCGCATAAATCTGCGCTCGGGCAAACGCCCGAGGAAGTTCACGAAAGAAGCGAAGATGTTGCGTCCGACTCGCTCGTCTACATGGTTTAGCGCCGTCGCTGCTGCGGCGCTCCTCGGCGCCGCGCCGGCGACCGCTGCGTCGCTTGGCGTTTCCGGCGACGCCGTCAACAACGCGGCTTCGAATCCGGCGCAGGCGCCTGGACAAGCAGCCGATCCTCATTCGCTGCGAATCTGCGCCGCAAAGAACCAACCGCCGCTGTCGTTGGAAGACGGCTCGGGTCTCGAAAACAAGATTGGGGTAGCGCTCGCCGACGCGTTGAAGCGCAAGGCGCAGTTCGTGTGGTCCGAGCGGCCAGCGATCTATCTCGTCCGCGACTATCTCGACAAGAACCTCTGCGACATCATCATCGGCCTCGATACGGGCGATCCGCGCGTCGCGACGTCGAAACCTTATTACCGGACTGGCTACGTCTTCGTGAGCCGCGCGGATCGCGGCCTCGACGTGAAGTCGTGGAACGACGCTCGACTGAAAAAGGCTGGCCACATCGTCGTCGCCTTTGGCTCGCCGGGCGAAGTGCTCCTCAAAGACATGGGCCAATATGAAGATAATATGGCCTATCTTTACTCGCTCGTGAACTTCAGATCAGCGCGCAATCAATATACGCAGATCGATCCGAGTCGCATGGTGGGCGAGGTTGTGAATGGCTCCGCCGAAATCGCAGTGGGATTTGCGCCGGATGTCGCGCGTTACGTCAAGGCGTCGACCGTTCCCTTGCGAATGAGCTTGATTGAAGACGATGCGGCGAAGAGCAATGGCGAAAAAGTGCCGCAACGCTTCGAACAATCGGTCGCCGTTCGCCGTGACGACAAGGCGTTGCTGGACGCCGTCAACACCGCGCTGGTCGCCGCCAAGCCGAAGATCGATGAAATCCTCAAAGCCGAAGGCGTCCCCCTTTTGCCGGTGACCCAATAGACGCGCGCATACTGAGCAGGAAGAGAAAACGTGTTCAAGCAAAGAAAAAATGCGGCGCGTGTGATCGTCGCCGCGGTCGGAGCCTTCGTAGCCGTAGCGGCAATCGCACAGTCGGCCATTACCTTCCGCAACACCATCACTGGCGAAGTCCTCAATTTCAGCGACGCGCTGCCGGAGGGTAAAGACACTCCCGCCGTCAAGGAATTCATGACGACGGGCGTCAACCCCTACAATGAGGATCTGAGCTGCTTGAAACAGGGCGAGCAGACTTTCCTCTCGGCGTGTTCGGGCTGCCATGGCCATATCGGCGAAGGCAAGATCGGGCCCGGCCTCAACGACGCTTATTGGACCTATCCGCAGAACGAGACCGACGAAGGCCTGTTCTCGACGATCTATGGCGGCGCACAGGCGTCGATGGGGCCGCAATATCAGAATCTTCAGCTCGACGAGATGCTGAAGGTAATGGCTTGGGTCCGCCACCTCTTCAAGGAAGCGCCGGAGAAGGCGACTTGGCTGAGCGATACGCAGCGCAAGTCGTTCAAGCCTTACGCCGGACATGAGACGTTGCCGGACAATCCGCCAGGCAAGTGCCAGGCCAAAAAGTAAGGTCACGGCGAAGCAAGTTCCGCCGATCGGCGGGAGGCGCAAACAAAGAGGCTCGAGCCTCGCACATATGGAGGAACCAGGCATGCGTAAGATGCATTTCGCTGCGGCGGTCGCCGTTGGCATCATGTTCAGCGCCGGCAGCGCTCTCGCCTATGACGGCACCAAGTGCAAAGCGCCCGGCAACTGCTGGGAACCCAAGCCGGGCTTTCCGGAAAAGGTCGAGGGCTCGAAATACGACCCCAAGCACGATCCGAAGGAACTCGCCAAGCAGCAGGCCTCGATCCAGTCCATGGAAGATCGCAACAAAAAGCGGGTCGAGAATTTCAAGAAGACCGGCAAATGGGAATATGACGTGAGCAAGATCGCTCAATAATCGAATTCGTCGCGGTTTTTCCGCGATGAACGAAAGCGGCCACGATCTGGATCCGATGTTGTTCAACAACAGCGCATCGCGTCCGTTCCCGAGATCGTGGCCGCCCTTTTTATCGCGCTGTAAGGTCGTGTCTTGAACGACGACTCCCAAAAAGAGCACAAGCTCGGCGAATGGCGCGAACGCGCGCTCGCCTTCGAGCAGGAAATCCGAAAAGCGGTCATCGGCCAGGAGCGCGTCATTCGGCTCGTCACGATCGGCGTTTTTGCCCGCGGCCATATCATGATCGAAGGCGACGTCGGCGTCGGCAAGACGACCTTGCTTCGAGCGGTGTCCCGCGCGCTCGGCGGGGATTTCGCCCGTTTCGAGGGCACGGTCGATATGATGCCGAGCGACATCCTCTACCATACCTATCTTGGCGACGACGGTCGCCCGCGCGTCGAAGCCTCGGAGCTTCTGCGGCTGGCGGATACGCTGCCCGTATTCTTCTTCAACGAGATCAATCGCGCGCGGCCACAGGTCCATTCGCTCCTTTTGCGGCTGATGGCCGAACGAAGCGTGACGGCGTTCAACCGTCTGGTCAATTTTCCCTATCTCCAGGTTTTCGCCGACCGCAATATGGTCGAGCGCGAAGAGACATTCGAACTGCCTGCCGCCGCAAGAGACCGCTTCTTTATGGAAATTTCCATGCAGGCGCCCGCCGATCCAGAGGCGCGGCGCAGCCTTATTTTTGATCCCGTCTTTCAGGATGTCGATTTACTTCTCGACAGAGTGGCGCCCGGAACGGTCGACTATCGCGAGATCGGGAGCGTGGCGCGCGTAATCCAGGAGACGGTGAAGGCGAGCCCGACCCTCCAGTCTTATGTGTTGAACCTCTGGCGCGCGCTGACCGAGCCGGCGTCCGTCGGCATATCGTTGCGCGACGTCGACGTCGCGACGCTTGTAAAGGGCGGCGCCAGCCCACGCGGCCTTGCGACTCTGGCGCTTGCGGCGCGGGTGCGCGCCTGGCTCGAGGGTAGGGACTATCTGACGCCGGACGACATCAAAGACGTTTTTCTCGAGGTGATGGCGCATCGCATTTTTGTCGATCCCATTCATGCGCTGCGCGGCGACGAACCGGTCAAGCAGCTCTGCCAAGCCGCATTCGACACGATTCCGGTTCCATGACCATAACTGGCGACCTTCTGTACCGCCCTCGCGGACGCTTCCGGTCCAATCATGCCGGCGCGCATGTATCGAGCGAGGTCGGTGGGTTCGGCGTGTTCCGTGACCAAGCGCCCTTCCTGCGCTATCCTGACGCAAGACGCATCGATCTGCGCGCGACATTGCGCGATCCTTTCGGCGAGACTCATGTCCGGCGCTTCGAGCAAAGAAGCGCGATCGACGTTTACGCGCTTGTCGACCTTTCCGCGTCCATGGGCTTTGTCGGCGCGGTCGACCGTTTCCAGGTCGCCTGCGACCTCTGTGCCGCGCTCGCCTTTTCGGCGACGCGCATTGGCGACCGCTTCGGTCTCGTCGCCGGCGGCGACGTTTTGCGTGAGAGCGCCTTTCTTCCGGCGACGCTATCGCGAAGGGCGGCGCTTCACGCCGTTGATCGGCTTCGCGACGAACGTCCGGCCGGCACGAACGCGGAAAGCCTCGAGACTGCCGCGATACGCCTCGGCGCGGGGCGAAAGCTCGTTCTGCTCATCTCCGACTTCCGATGGTCGGCGGCGCTTGTCCAGAGGATCTTTGACGCGCTGGCGCTTCACGATGTTTTGCCGGTGGTGCTCGTCGACTCTGTCGAGCTGAATCCGCCGCGCTGGGGTTTGCTCGATTTACGTGAGCCCGAAACAGCGCGGCGGCGTACAATTGTCATGCGTCCGGGCCTGCGGCAAAAATGGATCGACGCCGAGTCGAAGCGCCGGGCGGCGTTGATTCAGCTCGCGGCCGGACGCGTTCGACCGCCGGTTTTCGTCGAGGATCGTGTCGATTCCCGATCCCTCAGTTTACGTCTCATGGCGGCGTGAGGCGCGACATGCGTATCGCGCCACTCTTCATTGTCGCGCTCTTCTGGGCCACTTGCGCCCAGGCCGCCGACCAGCGCGTCAAAATTCATTCCGCGCGGCCTTTCGGCTATTTTGTCGGCGATCTTATCCATGCCCGCATCGAGATTATGTCATCAGCGGACGCGAAGCTCTCGGCCTCCTCACTTCCGCGGCCGGGGCCCCTCGGGGTTTCGCTCGACCTCAAAGACGTAGGCGTTCACGCGACAGCGGTCGGCGCGGACACGCGTTGGGACATCGATCTGGTCTACCAGAATTTCTACGTCGCGCTCGATGTGCGAAACATCGACATTCCTGCTTTCGATGTGCGTCTTGGAGAGGAAACCATTTCGGTTCCCGCCTGGCGCGTGGGCGTCGCGCCCTTGCGCGAAATCGCGCCTGAAAAGCAGGAGCGCTCGGAGGACTATTTGCGCCCGGATGCGCCGGTGGTCTATGCGGAGGAGACCGAGCCGAAGCGTCTTGCGCTGGCATTCGCCGCTCTCTCTTTACTCTCGCTCACTGCGGTCGCGCGGGATCGCGCCTGGCCGCCATTCCAGAAAAGACCCGCGCGCATTTTCAGCGCGCTGGCGCGCAAGCTCACGGTTCAGACTCGCGCGGCGACCGACGCGACCGTTCTTCCGTTGGCCTTTCAGAGCCTGCATCGCGCGATCGATCTTGCGAACGGCGCGTCGCTCCTCGCTGAGGACGTCCCCGGTTTTTTGGCGCGGCGGCCGGAATTCGCGCCCCTGAAGCCTGCGTTCGATCGCTTCTTCTCAGCATCGCGATGGGCCTTCTTTTCGCAAGCGGGAGATCACGTCGGCGATTACCCCCTTGCCGAGCTCCTCGATTTTGTAAAAGCGCTCGCACGCCGGGAGCGCGCGCAGTGACGCTTATCAGCTTCGACCTCCCGGAACTGCTCCTGCTGGCGCCCGCCGCCCTCGCGCCGCTGTGGAAATCCGCATTGCGCGATTGCGCGATCTCCTCACTGGATTGCGCACCCGAAGACCGTCTTTCCGGACTCGTCGACGTTGGCTTGAAGTTGCTCGGCGTCATGGCGCTTCTCGCGAGTCTCGCGGGCGCGGCCGGTCCTTTCCTTCCCGGAGAGGAAGTCGAGCGCGTGGCCGAAGGCGCGCAGATCGTTATGCTGATCGATCGCAGCGGCAGTATGAACGAGACATTTGCGGGCCGGAACCCTTCTGGCGACGAAGAGTCCAAGGCGGCCGCCGCCAAGCGGATATTGAAAGGCTTTGTCGAGAGTCGGCGGCGCGACCTTGTCGGCGTCGCGGCCTTCTCGACCTCGCCCATGCTCGTCACGCCGCTCTCCGATCACCCTGACGCGACCAAAGCAGCGATCGACGCCATGGATCGGCCGGGGCTGGATTACACCAATATTGCACGTGGCCTCGTCATGGCGCTTTCGATGTTTCGCGCGAGTGACGCCGATCATTCCCGGGCCGTTCTTCTGATATCGGACGGCGCGGGAGTCATCGATCCGAAAATCCAGGACGATCTGCGCGCGGATTTCAAAAAGGCCCACGTCAATCTTTATTGGCTTTTCCTGCGCACCGAGGGAAGCCAGGGGATCTACGACGCGCACGACAACGACGAGTCCCCACAAGCGGCCCCGGAGCGCCATCTCGATCTTTATTTCAAATCGCTTGGCGTGCCCTATCGCGCTTTC
Source organism: Methylocystis sp. Sn-Cys (assembly GCF_016745395.1). Taxonomy (GTDB): domain Bacteria; phylum Pseudomonadota; class Alphaproteobacteria; order Rhizobiales; family Beijerinckiaceae; genus Methylocystis; species Methylocystis iwaonis. The sequence goes on along the minus strand of NZ_JAERVJ010000006.1, from coordinate 118,024 downwards.
GAAGCGGAAGGACCCAAAGCGACCGAGGAAGCTTTGCGTCAGATCGATCAGCTCGAGCGCCGGCCCATGCCGTATTTCGAAAAGCTGCCGCGACGCGATCTGTCCGGGACATTTTTTGCAGCGGCGCTCGGCGCAGTGTGTCTGCTGCTCGTCGCAAAACTAGCGGAAGTTCAGCTCGCGTCACCCAGAGGCGTCCCGTGATCGACCGCCTGCGCAAAAGAGCCGTCGTTTTTTGGCGCGAGCAGCATTCTGCGCTGCTCGTCGCACTCCTCCTGACGCTTGCTGTCGCGACCGGCTTCGAATTGGTGGCGTGGCGCCGCGCGCTCGCCACGAATGACACGATCGAATTGCTCCGCACAGGCCACGATATTCAAATCGACGCCGACGCGCGCCCGGAACTGCTGCTCGCGCGCATTGCTTTCCTGACGAAACGCGACGAACTGGATCAATCCCGCGGTCTTCTGGAGGCGTTGGACCGCGTCGGCGATACGCAGACCCGCGCGCGGGGGCATTATCTCTTGGCCAATGCGCTGCTGCGCGTGGCGCTGGCGCATATCGAGAGATCCGAGCTCGAAGCGGCGGCTCCTTTCGTGAATCTTTCCAAGCGGGAATATCGCCGCGCGCTCCAACTCGACCCGGAATTCTGGGACGCCAAATATAATTTCGACGTGGCGGCGCGACTTGTGCGCGACTTTCCGGACTTCGAGCGAACGAGCGGCGACGAGCTCAGCGCCGATCCGAAAAAGCTCTGGACCGATATTCCGGGCAAGCCGAAAGGTCTGCCCTGATGCGCCCGGACTTGCGTGATCCCCGGTTCATCTTGCTGACGCTGGCGGTGGCGCTGCTCGTCGCTACATTCATTACGCCCCGGGTGCTGGTGACGCGCCCGGGGTATGACCTCCTCGCCGTCGTCGACATCACCGGCAGCATGAATGTTCGCGACTACGCCGCCTCGGGCAAACCGATCAGCCGTCTCGAAAAGGCCAAGGCCGCCTTGCGGGAGCTGATCGCCAGCCTCCCTTGCCCCTCGCGCGTCGCGCTCGGCGTTTTCACCGAACGGCGGCCGTTCCTGCTCTTCGAGCCCATCGACGCCTGCGCCGATTTCTCGCCGCTCGACTCTGCGATCGCAGCGCTCGATTGGCGCATGGCCTGGGAGGGGGATAGCCGAATAGCGGCGGGTCTGTTCCGCGCCATCGACATGGCGCGCGAGTTGAAGACGGACCTGCTGTTTTTCACGGACGGCCACGAGGCCCCGCCGCTGCCGCCATCCGGCGGTCCCGCTTTCGACGGGAAAGCCGGTGAGACGCGTGGGTTGATCGTGGGAACCGGCGGCTACGATCTCTCGCCGATCCCGAAGTTCGACGACCGGGGGCGGGACATCGGCTTCGTCGCCGTTGACGAAGTCCCGCATGAGAGCCGTTTCGGCCTGCCGCCCAAAGGCGCCGAGCAAAGGGAGGGCTACAATGCCCGCAACGCGCCCTTCGGCGCGACGGCCGCCGTCGGCGCGGAGCATCTTTCCTCGGTGAAGGAAGACTATCTGCGCACGCTCGCCGAAAAAACCGGCCTCGGCTACGCCCATCTCGGCGACGCAGCGCGTCTGCGCGACGACTATCTTGCCGCGGCAACGGCGCGTCCACGCTCGGGGTATCTCGATCTCAGAGCCTTTGTCGGCGGCGCCTCCGCCGCCTGCCTGTTTGCGGTCTTCTTGATCGCGCCGCTTTTGGAGCGGCTCACGCGCAAGCGACAAATCGCGCGCGCCGCGTAATCACAACCATGAGGGAGAAACAAATGAAGAAAGCAGTGTCGTTGATAGCCTTCTTGCTCGCCGCGCCGGCGTTCGCACATGGACCGACGCCGATCAAGGTCGATGAAACCATCGTCATTTCCGCCGATCCCAAGGCGGTTTGGGCGGTCGCGGGGAAATTCGATGGGTTGGCAGCCTGGCATCCGGACGTCCAGGCGGTGAAGGCCAAGGGCGGCGACGCTGCGGGCGCCGAGCGCGAAGTGACGCTCAAGAAGGGCGGGGCGTTGAAGGAAGGCCTCGACGAATATGACGCGGCGGCGCACAAGCTTTCCTGGCGCATGTCCGATCCCAATCTCGACGCGCTGCCGGTGAGTTCCTACACGCTCACCTTCACGGTGGAGCCGGCGGCGAGCGGTGGCAGCCAAGTGAAATGGTATGGGCGCCTCTATCGCGGCGACACGAGCAACGAGCCGCCCGAAAATCTCAACGATGACGCGGCGCGCACCGCGATGGCGACATATCTCCATAACGGGCTGGAGAGCCTGAAGAGAAAAGTCGAAGGAAAATAGCGTGCCGCCGCGGTCGACCGCCTCGAAAGCGGCATTTGTGCTCGTCACGTGCCTCCTCTGCGCAGCCTGCGGCAAAGAGGAACGCGCGAGCGGCGCAAATGATGTGATCGAGGCGCAGGAGGCCAAAAGCGGCGGCCCCTGGCTGAGCGCGACGGACAATACCGACCCGGCGCTCTGGCTGGCGCGCCGGGAAGCCGGCCACGACGGCGTCGCCGGCGAGGTGGCGGTCGGGCGCATGCGTGCGGCGCTGCTCGCAGCGCGCCCGCATTTCCTCGAAACGGACCGCATGCTCGCCAACCGGACGGCGCAGACTGGAAAAATGCTGGCGGACGACGGACGTGTCGAGGGTTATGCGGATTTGCTGGAGGCGCTATCGAATGTCGCCGCCGAGGCCGGACAGAAGCAGACCTATGGCGTCCTCTGCCAGCATTATTTCAATCTACGTCACAAGGACGTGACGCGCGAAGAGGCTTTGCGCCTTCTTTCGGAGCGCTACCGAACGCAAAAGCAGTTCAGGTAGATGTACTATTTCCGTTAGAATAGCTCCGATTGATGTCATTCCCGGCGGGCTGAAAGCCCGACCGGGAATCCAGGGCCACAAAAGCGCTGGTTTTGCTCTGGATTCCCGATCGCTCGCTCACGCGAGCGTCGGGAATGACGCCGGCCCAATCAAGCGGATCTATTACACCAGCCGCATGGCGACTTTGTTCTCGACCGCAATGCGCAGAAGGTCGGCCTTGGACCGTGCCCCGAGTTTGCGCTTGAGCAAAATACAGTTGTTGGCGACCGTCTTGTAGGAAACCTTCAAAATATGCGCGATCTCGGTCATATCCTTGCCATTGGCGAGGTTGCGCAGAATTTCGATCTCTCGGCTGTTCAGCGCGTCGAGCGGATTCTTGGTCAGGCTCTGGTCGGCGAAGGCGAGTCTCAGCGCCAGATTGCCGGAGAGATAGCGTTCGCCCGCCGCAACGGATCGAAGCGCCTTGATGAAGACTTTCGGGTCCTCGTTTTTTGCCAGATAGCCTCGCGCGCCGCGTTCGATTGCCCGCGCCGCGAAAACCGGATCGTCGTTCATGGTGAAGACGATGACTTTCGCATCCGGGTTTCGCTTCAGCAACAGGCGCAGCAGCTCGAACCCGGAGAGACCGGGGAGATTGATGTCGAGAACAATGACGTCGGGCGCGGTGGAAGCATATTTTTCGAGCGCTTCGTCGGCGTTGTGGGCCTCGATCACGTCGATGTCTTTTTGCCCGGAGAGCATGCCGCGGCAGCCCTCGATCACCATCGGATGGTCGTCGACGATCAAAACACGCATGACGATTTTTCTTGTTGTGGACCTAAAATCTTTGTTGTGAAAAGCGTGCGCGGTGTCAATCGTCTTGTGGCCGTTTTGTGGCTGCTCTTTCACAGGCAAAAGCCGATGATCTCACTGAAAGCGGGGCTGAGTTGGCTGATCGGCCTCGTGCTTCTTGCAATGCTCCTGATCAATCTCACGATTCAGCTCATGCATGCGGGACCGCGCGTGCGGGCCGAGGCGGGAAGCAATCTCCGTCTCGCTCGGGAGTTTGTCCTGACAACAATTGCAAGTATTCCCAGCAACGCGAATCCAGCTCCAGCCTTGCGTCAACTCTACGCAAATCTCGGTCGTTTGCGCCATGTCGACATCACGATACTCGAACGGGGCGAAGCGCCGCCGGCGCAGTGGTCTCAGCCAGAACGCCTTCTCGCCGACAATCCGCCCGCTTGGTTTGTGCGACTCGTGGATGTTCCTCCGCCACGCGTCGTCATCGTTCCCATCCGCGCCCATGAGCGCGACTATGGCAGCGTCGCGATCGTCTCCAATCCCCTCGACGAGTTGGAGGAGATCTGGTCGGACATGACCTGGCTGGCGTCGATCAGTCTGGTCGTGACGCTTGCCATCATCGTTCTCGTGCTGCTCCTCGTTCGGTATTCGCTCGCGCCTTTCGAAGCGCTGCAGGCCTGCCTTGCCGACCTCGAAGCGCGGAAAAGCGGAATCCGGATCGCGCCGCAGGGCGCCACGGAATTTCGCGACATCTCGAACGCGCTCAATTCGCTCGCAGCGACGCTCGATCGCGTGCGGCAGGAGAACCGCGATCTCGTCAACGAGCTCATCGAGATTCAGGACAGCGAGCGAAAAGACATCGCCCGAGACCTCCACGACGAGGCTGGCCCCTGCCTGTTTTCGATCCGCGCGGCGGCGGCGTCTCTACAGGAGGCTGTCGCGCAGTCTCCGGCGGACCCTGAGCGATTACGCCAGATCAGCACGATCATGGATCGGGCAGGCGAGGCGCTTCAGTCTTTGTTCCGGGGTCTGCTCGGGCGCCTGAGGCCAACGGGGCTTTCCGAACTCGGGCTCGAGGCGGCGCTCAAAAATCTTTTCGCGTCCTGGTCGCTGGGCCATCCAGAAGTCGATCTTCGGCTGTCGTGCCCCCATGATTTATCGTCGCTCGACGAGACTACCGCGTTGACGGCGTACAGAGTTGTTCAGGAGAGCGTGACCAACGTCTTTCGGCACGCCAATGCAAGTTGGGCGCGGGTCTCTGCCGAATTCGGGTGCGATATGATCGGCGAAATGGGAGAAAGCGAAACGGAGGATGCGCCGACATTAATTATCGTCGTCGAAGACAATGGGGTCGGCATCGCGGAAGAGCACCGTTCCGGAATGGGCCTGCTCGGGATGCGCGAGCGCGTTCAGGGACTGGGCGGTCGGATGAAAGTAGAGCGAGGCGTGGCGGGAGGGACGCGGGTGATCGTCTCGCTGCCGATCCGCGACGAAGACGAGGCCGATCGGGAGTAGGGCGAATGCCTCGGAGAATGCGGAGTTGGTCGGGAAGCTTTGGAACAGCCCTTTGGCGAAATTTCAGGCTGATCGAACCAGCGCAGACCGTTATCTTGCCTCAAGGGCCCGATCCAGGGCCCCGATAGAAGGAAGCAGTCATGACCTGGTCGAGCCCGATTATCATCGAAGTGTGCGTTGGCATGGAAGTCACGAGCTACGAATCGGCTGAGATTTAACGCCGCTTTGGAGCGCCGTGGTAGGGCGTTCCTCCCGGCGCGAAAGGCTGACGCCATTTCCATTTGAACAGCTACATTGGCGGCTGTCATTCCCGGCGGGCTGAAAGCCCGACCGGGAATCCAGAGCCACAGAAGCAGCGGGTGTTGCTCTGGATTCCCGATCGCTCGCTACGCGAGCGTCGGCAATGACGCTGAACCAATCTAAGGCTTCTTGTTTCTTTCATAGGTCGCCGCGGCGGCGGCGCGCATTTCTTGCCTCAGGCCCGTGAACATCCCGTCGATCATCCCGGTCACCTCTTTCGGCGCCGTAGCTGGATCGCCGGCGTTGAAGGGCGGGGCGGGCGCGTATTGGGCGAGGAGCTGTACGCCTTGCGCATATCTCTCGTCCCGCAACTCCGCGACAAGAGAAAGTGCGAAGTCCAGCCCGGCCGTGACGCCCTCAGCCGTGATGCGGTTCCGGTCCTTCACGAAGCGCCCATCGGTTGGTATTGCGCCGACGATCGGCAGCAATGGCTTTGTCACCCAATGCGAGGTCGCGCGATAGCCCTCGAGCAGCCCCGCCGCGCCGAGGACGATCGAACCTGTGCAGACAGAGGTGACGAAACGAGCCTTTTGGCCGATGTCGCGAACATAGGCGATTGTGGCGTCGTCTCGAATGGCGGCGAGCGTCCCTTGCGTCCCGCCGGGAACGCAAAGGATGTCGTAATCCGCGACCGCCTCCTCGAAGCGCGCCGATGGCGTAAAGATCAGACCCGTGTCGCTACGCACGGGGTCGAGCGTCTTGGCGACAATGTCGATCTTTGCGCCCATCAGACTTGCGAACATGTAGTGCGGCCCGACCATGTCGAGGGCGGTGAAGCCCGGATAGATCAGGAAGGCGATCCGCTCCTTGCCATGCCAGTGGCTCGGCATCTGTGACATGTCATGCCCAGGCGCCGCGCTGTCGCTCGGCTTGTCGCTCGCGGCAAACGCTCGGCCGCTTGCAAGAATCGCGGCGAAGGCGGCGATCGCCTCTCCGACCTGGCGGCGGTCGAGCGTGCTCATGCTTTACTCCTACATACGAACGGAAAGATTGGCGAAGAACGTGCGTCCCTCGCCCGGCATGACGCGGCCGGAAAGATACGGATATTGAACGAAATACTGATGATCAGAGAGATTTTTGCCGTTGACCGAGAAAGTGAAGTGTTCATGCTTGTAGGTCAGAGCGGCGTCGAAAGTGACATAGCCGCTCGTGCTCCAGGGGCTGCCGATCTCGATCACCTGCCCGGAAGCTGCATAAAGCCCCGCGCCAAACGACCAGCCCTTGAGAAAGCCGTCGAAGGCGTAGTTCCCCCAAAGGCGCCCGGAGTCCGCCGGCGCCAGGTTCAAGGGCGCATTTTGGATCTTGGGATTCAGATCTTTCGAAACCTTGGCGTCGATATGTGCGTAGCTTGCGAGAAAGGAGAGGTCCGTCGTTGGCTGCCAAACGAGGTCAGCCTCGACGCCGGACGAATGCCACTCGCCCGATTGATATTGTGTGATGCTTCCCGCGAGCGTCGTCACGACATTGGTCCGCTTGAGATCGAAGTAGGCGAGCGTCCCCGACAGTCCCATCGGGCCGTCCAGCTTGACGCCCGCCTCCCATTGCTCCGATCCCTCCGCCTTCGGCGCCGCGCCGCCTACGCCGAGGAAAATGGAGACCGGCCGGAGGCCTCGCGCGTAACTGCCATAGACCGAGAGCCAATCTGTAACGTCGAATAGGGCGCCGACGCGGGGCAGAAAAGTTGTCTGGCTCGAATTGAATTTCCGCGGCGGGCGGGCGGCGCCTTCCTCGGAATAAATATCGATGAAGGCGACGCGGCCGGCGGCAAGAATATGCAACCGCTCGAAAATCGTGGACTGCAGCTGTGCCGTCAGCCCTGCGTTTTGATAGGCGCTGTTGCCGCGGCTATAAATCGTGTAGCCGCCCTGGCCGGGAAGCGGATAGGCGTAGGGCGGGAAGACCGGCGCACGGAAGTCGACGAGGGTCGGATAAAAGGACGCATAGGCGCCCAATCCGAAAAAGTTCAGCGTCTTCTGGATCTTTGGATCGGGCGGGGTAGCGTTGGCGCTGGACATGTACCCCTGATCCCAGACGCGGTTGAAATCGCCGCCGACAAGAAGCTTGTTCCGTGTCGGCCCCGCGTCGAACTTCGCCATCACATTCGATGTGACGGAGATTTCTTTCGTCTGCTGGGCCATGATGACGTTGGCCATATAGAACTGGCTCGGCCCGCCAACGACGCCCACATAGGGGTCTTTGTAAAAGGTCGGCTTGTTGCCGAACGGAATTTGCGACGGCTCATAGAGGCTCGACGATGAGAAGCGCGCGCTCGTGAAGGTCGAGAACGTCTCGTCGAACTTATGATCGAAGCGGAGCGTGACCCCTGAGGAGGACGTGCTTGTCGCAAGCAGCCCAGCATTGGACAGGAAGGCGGTCGGGCGCACCGAATAGAAGGTTCTGTCGATCGTGCCCATCGCTGGCAATCCCGGATAGTCAGGCTGCTCGCGCCGGGTGAGATATCCCTGCACGATCAGCGAGGTTGCATCCGTCGGCGCGATTTTGATCGTCGGATTGATCGTATAGCTGCGCCGTTGCACTACATCGATGTTCGAACGCGTGGTTTCATATTGCGCGGTCAGCCGGAACAAAACGCTCTTGTTCTCGGTAAGCGGCTGATTAATATCGATATAGGGGCTTGCGAAGCTGTAGCCGCCGCCGCGGATGCCGGCTTCTGCGAAACGATCCGGCGTCGGCAGCTTGGAAACGACATTGACCACGCCGCCGACCGGGCTCGCGCCGCCCTGAAACAGGATGCTGGCCGGCCCCTTCAACACCTCGACCCGCTCGACATTGGCGAGGAGGTCGCGCACGCCGAGATCGTAGTAATTCGGCAAGCCATCGATGTAACGCTCGGCGCGCATGCCGCGAAGGCTTGGGCCGAGCTCGCCCGGAAATAGCGGGCTGACCGGCTGCAGGCCCGAGACGTTCCGGAAAACCTCGGCTTGGGATACCGCTTGCTGGTCGTCGATGAGCTTGCGCGGAATCACCACGATCGACATCGGCAATTCTTTGATCGGCGTCTCGAAGCGCGTGGCGCGCGACGTCAGCGCCTGATAGCCGCGCACTGGTCCAGCGGTCGTCTGCCGGACTGGGGGGCCGTTGTCTCGCTGATTCGAGGCCGCCTGGCTCGCAGGCTCCGGCCGCGCGGCCCCTCGCGCCTGCGCCCGCGACGCGACGCCGACGTCGATCGTGGGCAAATTCTGTTGAGCGACGGCGTCGCCTGCATATGAAACCGCCAGCGCCCCCGCGCACACATGTCCCAGTAGTCGATTGCGATTGAGCAAAATGGCCTCCTAAAGCGCTCTTTCGTCGGGAAGTTGCCGCATCCCGGAGCGGGGTATAGAAAGCCAAGCTTTCACGGAGATAACGTGAGAACGCCCCTCCCGCGCTTGCGCGCGACTGTTGCAAAATTGCCATGTCTTGATTTACCTACAAAGCTGTTCGCTTGCGGCGGAACGATCTATGCTCCAATTTCTTCCCTCTGACGCGCGCCTGACGGCAAACTGCCTGTCGACATGCGCGCGCTGCTAGTCGAAGACGAGCCGGAGATGGCGCGGGCCATCGTGGCGCGTCTCGGCAGATCCGGCTTTATCGCGGACTATGTCGGCGCGTTGGAGGAAGCGCGGGCCGCTCTGCAATGTCACCATTACGGGCTGGCGCTTCTCGATCGCAGACTCCCCGACGGCGACGGGCTCGAGCTTCTGCCGGACCTCAAGCGGCTGCAGCCCGGCATCCGTGTTCTTGTCTTGACCGCTTACGAGACCGTGAGCGACCGTATCTGCGGACTCGATGCCGGGGCGGATGATTATCTCGCAAAGCCCTTCGATCTTGACGAGATGATGGCCCGGATCAGGGCCTGCCTGCGGCGCCCCGGCGCGGAGGCGCCGCCGCCCGTCGTTCTCGGCAAGCTCTCATTCGATCTTGCTAGTCATCAGGTGTCAATCGACGGAAAGCCCTTGGTGCTCCATAGACGCGAGCTCGCTTTGCTCGAAGCTTTGATGCGGAATTCCGGCCGTATCGTCCTGCGCAACCAGCTTCAGGACGAAGTCTACGGATTCGATGACGACGTGCAGGGCAACGCCCTGAACATTCTCGTCTCGCGCTTGCGCAAGCGGCTGCACGATCTCGGCGCACAGGTCGAGATACATGCGGCGCGCGGCATTGGTTATATGATTGCGCGAGCGCCGCAAGCGTGAGCGCGCGACAATCCATCTCTTTCCGGTTGATCGTCAGCCTTGCGGCGGCGCAATTCGTGGCAATCGTCTTTCTCGTTCCCCTCATGGAGTTCGCCATCTCCATTTTGGGCTTGGGCGCCGCCTCGGCGATGAGCCCGGACGAGTGGGGAGAGTATCGGCTCATCGCCCTGGTCCAGAAGTCGCTCGCGCGAACGCCGGACGAGAACGCCATCATTCAACCGACGGCGGCTCTGCGCGACTATATGATCGCCGATCCGCAGGCGCGATACGCCGTTGTCGACCCGCAAACGAAAAAAGCGCTGCCCGGCTCGTCGCCGGAACTCGTCGCGGCGCTCGCCGGTCTCGATCGGATCGACGCCCTGGCGTTGAAATTTCATCTACCCGGGGACGAGGCCAAGCGCGCGCGCGGCAGCCTGCGGCTCATCGAGACGGCGATCGGCCGGTTCGTGATCGCCGTCTACGGCTACCGCTTTGCATGGGAAGACCTTTACGAGGTCGCAAGGCTGTTCCTGACCTTGCACACGGCGATCGTGATTGCGCCGGGCATATTTGGGGCAGTCCTAGTCGGATGGGTTGTCGTTCGGCACGGGCTCGCGCCATTGCGCGCCGCGGCCGCCGATATTGCCGCGATCGACGTAAATACGCTTCATCGACGCATTTCCTCGGACGACGCTCCGAAGGAGGTTGTTCCCTTTATCGACGCGGTCAATGGCGCGCTGACTCGCCTCGACGCCGGCGTCGCGGCGCAGCGCCGTTTTTCGGCGAATGCGGCGCATGAATTGCGGACGCCGATCGCGATCATGTGCGCTCACGCCGATAATCCCGATAACGAGGCCTTCAGGCGTGACATGCGGCGGGATATTCACCGCATTCAGTCGATCGTCGAGCAATTGCTCGCCACAGCGCGTTTTTCAGTTTCATGCGAGAAGGAGGTCGATGATCTCGATCTTGGGACGACCGTCCTTGCGTTGATTGCCGATTTCACGCCTCTCGTAATCGAAAACAAACGGAACATAGCCTTCGAACAGCCGCGCAGCCGAATCGGTCTCCGCCTGCACAAATGGGCGCTCGAATGCGTGGTGACAAATCTCCTCAACAATGCGCTTCGCGCCGAGCCGGAAGGCGGCGTCATTCAGGTGCGCGTCCTGGAGCCCGCCGTGATCGAGGTCGTCGACCACGGCAATGGCGTATCGCCGTCGGATCGGGACAAAATATTCGAACCATTCTGGCGCCGCGAGACCAGCGGAAAGGGCGCGGGGCTCGGATTGGCGATCTCGAAAGAGCTGGTCGAACTGATGGGAGGCGCGCTCTCTCTAGAGGAGACGCCGGGCGGGGGCGCGACTTTCAAAATTTCGTTTGTGAAGGTTTCTGGCTCGGGTCCGAGCGCATAGCTCGAGGCGTGACGTCCCAAAGCCATTCCTTCTCGCGCCCGGATGCAAGGCTCTATTGCGCCCAGCCAAGAGCCTTTCCGTAGCAGCAGCCGGCGAGGCAAGCGCCCGTTGTCCATACTTGCTGCTTGTCGCCGCGACCGAGCGCGATAGATGCGGCTTGAAGCAGCTTTGGCAGAAGGGCCTCCTCATGAACATGCGCTCCATCCGCTCAATGGCGGGCGTCGCCCTTCTCGCAACCGCGGCGCTTACGCCGATGACCGCATGCGCGGCCACGATCTACGACGCTCGACCCGTCCTCGTACGTCCCATGCCGCCGCGCCTCGATTGCCCGACGTGCTACAAGGGTCACGACTTTGGAAGCGACTGCTTCCAATTTGTCTGGAACGGCTTCGAGCAGGTGTGGACGAATGTGTGCCTGCTGGGATGGCATTAGCTGCGTGTCCGAAAGGACCAGCTCTCCATACCGCCGCTCGGCCTCTACAGAAAACTAGATGCGGAAAGAAAGCTCAGCACGAAACCTCTACCCGGCCCCATCCAGGCGACGATAGACTGCGCCAAAAACTCTGCCGCGAGAGATGTCGCCATCACGAAAGCCAGGAAGGCGGCAAGGCCGTGGATAAGGACCCGCGTCTCCAGGCTTTGGCCCTGCCTCGGAGTGAGCCAAATCACCCTGTTGCTCTGACGACCGGATAGCGTCATTTGAAATCCCCGACGATCGCCGCACCTCTAAATATACGAAACCAATAGCTTTTTGAAAGCGCCTTTTTCGCGTCTTGTGACGCGTGCTCTTTCGCTCACCCCCAAGATCGAATGGGCGCCCCCACTCGCGCGCGCCGCGGCTGGGCTTTGCGTAGGCAGGTCTTAGAAACTTTTAAACATAGCATGAACGGGAGAAAGCAAGTTCGAGAACATGATGGTGACCGAACGAGGTCGCTCGTTCGACTGACCGTCGATCGCGGCAGGGGAGATGTGGGCTCTTTGGACCGCTCGGTCGCGGCGGGCGCTGGATCAAAAATTTGGGTAGAACTCGTCGCGGTTGAAACATCATCTAAGTTAGTTTATCGGTATTATAAACTAATCGGAGCGTGGAAATGGCTTGCGACCCCTCGTCCCTCTCAGTCGTGGTTCAGGGCAAGAGCCGGGCGGGCGTGGAGACCGTCTCCGGCGTGCCACATGGCGCCACAAGTCGCGCCACTGCGATGGTGTTCGAAGATCCGTTGTCGCTGAAGATGAAGGAAGACATCCTTCGCGTCGCGCCCAGCGACGCGACCGTTTTGGTCATCGGAGAGACTGGGACCGGAAAGGAGCTGGTCGCACGTTACATTCACGCCCACAGCAAGCGCAAAAACGGACCATTTCTCGCCGTGAATTGCGGGGGGTTCAGTGAAACGCTCATCGAAGCTGAACTATTCGGGCATGAGAAAGGAGCGTTCACGGGCGCCTTGAAGACAGAGATGGGCTGGTTCGAGGCCGCCAATGGAGGCACGCTGCTTCTTGACGAGATCGGAGACCTCCCGCCGCCTATGCAGGTGAAATTGTTGCGCGTCTTGCAAGAGCGAGAAATCGTCCGCGTCGGTTCGCGTCGCCCGCGTCCAATTGATGTTCGGCTCATCGCCGCGACCAACGTCAATCTCGATGCGGCCGTGCAAGCCAAGACCTTTCGCAACGACCTATTCTACAGGTTGAATGTCGCGACGATTCATTTGCCGCCGTTGCGCGCGCGAAAAGGGGACGTCAAGCCGCTAGCTGATTACTTTTTGAAGCTTTACGGAGAGAAGCTCGGTCGCCGTGATCCGGAGCTGACCCCCGGCGCCTTACAAAAGTTGATGAATTATAGCTGGCCAGGGAATATTCGCGAACTAGAGAATGTTCTTCACAATGCGCTCCTACTAACAAATGGCTCGCTCGTTCAGCATGTGCCAATCGTCGAATCGTCCGCTGCTCAAATCGAACTATCGCTAGATTTCGAAGAACAACTTCGTCAACTCTTCGAAGGAGCTATTTCTCGCGGTGAAATAAATCTTTTCGAGTTCGTCACTCGGTCGCTCGTCTCAACCGCACTCCAACGCGAGGGCGGAAATCAAGTTCACGCCGCCGAAAAGCTCGGACTGACACGCAACGCGTTGCGCACGCATCTTGCTCATATGGGCATGATAGCGCCACGCAAGAAATTCCGTGTGCCAACCAACGGAAAAACCCGAGATAAAGATATAAATGTCACCCGGCTGGGCTATCAGAAATTCGGCACTCTTGCGGCTCTGAAAGCGTTAGGTTCTCTCGACGCCAGATTGGCGTCCTTGGGCTTTCACGCGGAATGGCGGGAATTCAATTCCGGGCCCGACATACTCGATGCAATAGGGCGCGGCGAGATTGATTTTGGCGTTACGGGCGAAGCAGCAACCGTGTTCGCCGTCGCTATGGGGGTGTCATTCTTCTATGTAGGATTCGAACCACCGGCGCCCAGCGACGTCGCCATTGTCGTCGCCGATCGAAACATCCGCACCGTCGACGATTTGAAAGGAAAGAAAGTCGCGTTCAGCCGCTGGTCGAATGCGGATTATTTCCTGATGACGGCCCTGAAGAGGCGGGGGCTTTCGCGTGCGGATATTGAACCAATATACATCCCTCCCAGTCTCGATTTGCTCGACGACCTCAAAGGTGGCGCTATCCACGCCTGGGGGATTTGGGAACCCCTCCTCAGCGTGGCGCGGGACAATGACGCTGCGCGTATTCTCCTCGATGGCTCAGAACATGTCGTGAATCGACAATTCTATGTTGCGCGCCGCTTATTCGCCGTCGGGCATCCACAAATTATCGAAGCGATTTTTACGGAGATTCGCGCCCTGGGCGCGAGCCGAGCGGCCAGGCAGCCAAACGATCTTAGGGCTATTGCCCGCTGCTTGAACCTCGACCACTCTGTCGCCGAGCGTCATTTGAATCGGTTAGAGTTCCGGCCCCAGCCTCTCGACGATGAGATCATCGAAGAGCAGCAAGCGATTGCTGACGCGTATCTCAGCTCGGGACAATTGCCCGCCCGCGCCGCTATCGCCGATGCGGTGTGGCGCGGCTCGTAGAGCGAGCCGCGGCGCCTCCTTAATATTTGGCCAGCACGGGCGCCGGAGAGGCGCCCCCGAAACGGAACGTCGCGCCGACGCTGGCGAGCCATGGGTCGAGATTGGATTGCACTCGAACATAGATATTCTGGTTGAGCGCGGTGTTGTAGATCGTCGCATAGGCTGTCGGTTGCGCCATGATGCGTTTAAGATCGACGTTTATGCCAATATTGGGCGTGATCATGTAATCGAACCCGATCTGACCGGCCACGCCGACGGACTGGCCGATTTGCAGGTCTCGCACAGAATTGAATCCGGTGAAGCCAAGCGCGGTGACGAGCGGGGTCCAGCCGTTTCCGGGCCCATAAGCGCCAGCGAACTCGCCTCCCTCGCGGGATTCGCACCCGTCGGCGCACTCTGTGAAATCATTCGCGACGACGGTGAAATGGCGCGGCGGCCTGAGCTGGTCGAATTCGCGAAGCGGCACGAACTTCCTATAATTACAGTTAATGATCTTGTCGCTTATCGGCAAAAGCAGAATGAGCGTCCCAAGCGCATATCGGTTTCACGTTTGCCGACGCGTTATGGTGATTTTACCACCCATGTTTTCAGAGCTGCGGACGGGGCAGAGCACCTCTCGATTGTCATGGGGCCGGTCGAGGGCGACGGCACGTTGGTCAGAATGCATTCAGAGTGCCTGACGGGCGATCTCCTCGGGTCTCTGCGATGCGATTGCGGATCCCAGCTTAATCTCGCGTTGGAGCGTATCGCGCGGGAGGGCAGAGGGGTCTTGATATATCTTCGGGGCCACGAGGGGCGGGGGATCGGGCTGACGCAAAAATTGCGCGCTTACGAGCTACAGGATCAAGGAGCGGACACAGTCGATGCGAATTTAATGCTCGGCTTGCCGGTCGACGCCCGAAACTATGGCACCGCGGCAGGAATCCTGACTCTCCTTGGCGTGACCAGCGTCCGCCTGATGACCAGCAATCCAGCCAAGACAGAAGCGCTGACCTCTCTGGGCGTCGCAATCAAAGAGGTTGTCTCTCTCCATGCGGCGGCAACGTATGAAAACATCCGCTATTTGGAAACCAAGAGCCGAAGAATGCGTCATCAACTCGACCTTACTCGATTGACCCCTTCCGCCGCGGCTCGACTCCAAAACGCCTGAAACTGAAACAGACTAAGGAACAGCGATGAGCAAAGTGAAACTTGTCACGGTCTCGGGCGGCTTGAGTCGGCCTTCGCGCTCGGCTGCGCTCGCCGCCGCCATTGCGAGAAAGCTAGCCACTCACGGCGCTTTCAACATCCATTCCATAGAGATTGCCGATCTGGCCCCTGAACTAGGCGGCGTCCTCTCTCCGAAGGGCGCGCCCCCGCGCATCGCCGAAGCAATCCGCGAGATTGAATCGGCAGAGGCGCTCGTGGTTTCGGTCCCGGTCTATCGGGGATCCTACACTGGGCTTTTCAAGCATCTTTTCGATCTCATAGACTACGAGGCATTGATCGGTAAGCCTGTCCTGCTCGCGGCTTGCGGGGGGAGCGATCGCCATGCGTTGGTCATCGACCATCAGCTTCGACCGCTGTTCAGCTTCTTCCAGTCCTTGACGCTGCCGATCGGCGTTTTCGCCAATGACGGCGATTTTACAAATTACGAGGTAAGCAACGAGGGGCTCGAGGCGCGCATTGATTTGGCGGTAGAGCGCAGCATAGGGCATCTTCGACCGCGCTAGACCCTATGTCCGCCCGCTAGAAGCAATGGCGCGCCAAAAACCTGGAAATGTTTCAAATATATATGCGGGCGCACCTGTTGCCTGGACCAGTTCGGGCGGCTAGGTATTTCTCCTTCGCGCAATCGATGCGCAAAAGAGCGAGCCAGCAAGGCGGCCGACGCCCCAGCCAGCCAGCAAGACATGCCGGACTGGAAGGGCGAGTTTCATGGAAAGCGTAAGCCATAAGGCGTCTCGCAGCGTTTCATCGTTGATCATGGCTGCGGCATGCGCTTGCGCGGCGCAGGCGCAGGAAGTGCTGCCGACCATCGACATATCCTCGGAAAATGCGGCGCCTTCCGCATCGGGAACAGGCTCTCCCCGGCGCGACGGAAGCCGTCGCTCGAGCGTCGGTCCGATCGGCGCTCGGCAGGCTGAGCCGAGTATTCTGAAACAGGCGACGCAGAATGTCTCGGTCATCGACCGCCAGCAGATCGAACTCACGAATCCCACGAGCCTGCTCGACGTGCTCGGCCAGGCGCCGGGAGTTTCGATCGCCCGCTCGGGCGGCATCGGCGGGCAGATCTATCTGCGCGGATTCAGCTCCAACAGCATGCGGTCTCCTCTCTACATCGACGGCAATCGCCTGCGTGGCCGCAACACGCTGCAGCTCAACTATTTCGCGCCCGAGGAGATCGAGCAGGTCGAAGTCATACGTGGGCCGGCTTCAGTCCTATACGGAAGCGATGCGCTCACCGGCCTCGTCAATGTTGTCATGCGTCAGCCCCAGGCGGATTCCTCCGGTCCGTTTCGTTTCACTGGCGGCGGCGCCTCCTTCGGCTTCGGCAGCGCCGCCACGGCGCTCAGCACATATGAATGGGTCGAAGGCGCCGGTGAGGGCTTCTCGGTTCGCGGCGGGGTCAGCGGTCGCAAAGGCGTTTCTTACGAGACTCCGCAGGGCGTGGCGCGGAACAGCGACTACAGAAGCCTGGGAGGCAGCTTCACTTTGGGCTATGCGCCGACGCCCGACCAACGCATCTCCGCAACCTTCCGCGGCTATACCGAAACCGACGGCCGCGCCGGAGGCGTGGGTGGAGCGCCCGGTTATCCATTTCTCAAAGTGCGCCAGAGCCCCAACGAACTGCTGATGGGCCGCATCGACTACTCCGGCGACTTTGCGGCAGGCCTCTTCAAGCACGTCGAAGCATCGGCTTACGTCAATTACTTCGACACGCATGTGCTGACGTTCAACGCCAGCAACGCGAGACAAAGGTCGTTCGGGGATAATTACGTGGTCGGACCGCTCGTTGTGGGCGGGCGCGCATTGGGTGTGATGCCGTGGAATATCGAGGGCTGGGGGAGCGGCGTCACCAAGATCGGCGGCGACGCCTTTCACGAGGCGCGGCCGGGCAGCCAGTCGAGCTCGCTCGTCGCCGCTCTGAACGCCGCCGGACGCATCACGGCGATCAAATATACGCTCCCGAACCAGACGGTTCCCGATTCGACTCAGACCAATGGCGGGGTGTTCGCGTTGCATGAATGGACGCCCATCGCGCCGCTCACTCTGTCGGCGGGTGGCCGCCTCGATTATTTCAATACGCAGACGAAAACCTGGCCGCTCGCATCGACGGCCTTGCTGGCCTCCTATCAGGCGAACAGCAATGTCGATAGACTCGCGCCGACGGGCAGCGTGGGCGCGATCCTGCGCATGACGCCGGAACTCGACCTCGTCGGCAATGTCGCGACATCCTTCCGGCAGCCGACCAATTCGGAACTGTTCAATTCCACCGCGACGACGATCCCGAATCCGGATCTCAAGCCCGAGACAGGTCTCACTTACGAGGGCGGGCTTCGATTCCACGGCGCCGACGCGACGGCCAGCATCACAGGGTTCCACAGCATCTATCACAATCTGATCCTGGCGAAGCAGGTCACTTATTTGGGCCTGTCCACCTATACGCAGAACCAGAATGTCGGCAGCGCCGAGGTCGACGGCATAGAGGTCGAGGAGCGTTGGCAGGCGACGCCCTCGCTCAATATCTCCGGCAATCTTACCTATCTGCGCGGGACGAATATTTCGACGCAAACGCCGCTGCCCTATATCGCGCCGCTCCGGGCGCGCGTCGGATTGCAGTTCGCGCCGCCAGGCGGCGGCTATTCGCTGATGGGCGTGGTCAACGCCGCGGCGGGGAAGACGCGCATCGACACGTCGTCCGAATACAAGACCTCCGGCTATGCGATCCTGAATCTTTATTCGAGTTTTCAACTCGGAACGCTGATCGCGCCGGAGCTCGGCGACACGACGCTGTCATTGGGGCTGGAGAATGTCTTCAACACTCCTTATGTCGACGCAGCGACTTTCGCGAATGTCTCCTTCGGCCGGAGCCTGACCAATCCTCTGCTTGAGCCGGGGCGCAATTTCACTGCGAGACTATCCTATCGGTTTTGAGCGCTTCGATCTCTGGCCGCGATAAACCTGTCGCCTTCGCCCGCGCCGCTCCGGATCGCCGTGAACGCCGCGGGCGAAGGCATTCCGACAACGACAAAACGGCGCGAGACGACATTGTCGTCCCGCGCCGCTTCGATGGATTGCTTCACTATTGCGTGGCGAACGCCGCGTCGTAGACCTCTTCCGCCGGCAGGCTCATCAGACGATCGGACATCTCCTGCTTCAACCAGTCGAGGCGCGCCACCTCGGCGGGGGTGGCGGCGCCCTTGCGGGCGAGTTCGATGAATTCGTCGCGCACGAGCCCGGGACGCAGACTCACGTCGACGACCATTCCACGATAGGAGAAACGGAAGAAATAGCGTCCTCGCGGACTGGCGATGACTTCGTCGCCGACGAGATCGGTATCGACCTCGTATCGGCCGCCGGTGACGGCGCGCGTCACCATCTCGAAAGCGTCGCGCGCGCCCGGCCCCGGGAATGCGGTCTCGATCGTCACCTCATAGCGTTCCGGACGTGCGTCCGCGCAGAGCAGGGGGAACGCGCGCTGCATCGCCTTGAAGCCATGCGCCGCCCCGCCGACGAAGCTTCGGCCGTGATATTTGAGGATGTCGTCGAAAGAGATGGCGATCGGCTCGCCGTGGTCCAGCGTCTCAAGCCAGGCGGGCGCGAGTTTCGGCATTTTGTTCTCGCCATTTTCGGTCATCGACAAAACTCCTCTTTCAACCAGGGAAGGAAACCGTCCAGAAAACGCGTGGCCGCCGGCATGAAGTGCGACCCGTGATGGTAGAAGGGGTCCAGACTCGTCACGATCATTCGACCGCGCGTCGTGACCTTGTCGATATAGAGGACCGAGCGGCCACCGGCGTCTTCGACGAGCGAGCACGCGCCTCTCGGCGGATCGAAGGCGCCGTGCAGATGCCATGTGACGTCGTTCGGGCCGATGCGCTCGAACAGATGATGGTCGGGAGCGGCGATCGTCAGACCCAGGCTCGCGCCGGGTTCGAGCCACCACCACCAATTTGTCGGGCAGGGCGTGAAGCAAACTCCGGGCAGCCATCGCTCCTGCTCGGTCTCGCCCATCGCGACCACGCAGCCGCCGGCGTCGAGAAACGCGACGAGGCGCTGCCGATGCGGCGCCATGCGGCTCGCGGGCGTGCGACAAGGGATGAGAACGACGTCGAAGTCCGACAAGACGACGCTATCGAGTTCTTCGGGGCGGACGAGCCGGTCGAAGAAGCGCGCGTAGCGGGGCGCCTCGAGCGCTTCGCAATGATAGGCTGCGCCAGCGTGGACGGCGAGGATGGTCATACGAATGGCACCGTGTCCATGTGGTCGAACGTCTCGCCGGCGCCGGCGCACCAGGCGGTCAGACGCTCGGCGAGAAGGATGTTCACCGCCGCGTCATCGCACACACTCCAGAGGTCGTTGCCGGAATGCATCAGGATCTCGCCGCCTTCCGGTCGCTCCCATACCCAGTCGATCGGCGCCTTCTCCGGCCCGATGCCGGTCAGCGCCCGGCCGCCCCTCGGGATAGGCGCATAGCCGCGACCATAGAATCCGGCGACGCCGCGACGGGTCTCGAGCAAAGCGCGATCGATCCCTTCGAAGATCGGATGTGACCCGTTTGCGACGAGCCTAAAATCGATGCGTCGCCCCGAAGCGAGCGGGATGAAAGGCGTGAGCTCGGGTAGGAAAGGGCGTGCAAGATGGCCCATGAAGGCGAGCCGGCCGCCGCGATCGAAGAATTCGATGAGCGCGCTCGCGCGGGCGGCAAAATCGATCTGATCGAGATGCATTGTGGTGACGAGTCCGCGCGCCCGCGCGAGTTGATGATTTTCGAGTGCGATTTGCCGTACCGGCTGCAGCAATCCGGCTGCGATGGACTTCGCGAAGGCCGCGGGGGGCGTGCCGTCCGCGCTGAGGATCAGCAGCGCCGCTCTGTGGTCGTCGATCAAGCGTAGACTCCGCCGAACATGGGCACGACCGCTTCGATCGTTCCGCCACTGTCGCTGGAGAGGCTGAGGCGACGAACGGGCAAGCCGTAGAGTGCCGTCAGATTGGTTTCGTCGAGCACGGTTCGAACCGGACCGACTACATGGCTCGCGGCGTCCATCATCAGCAGAGCGTCGTCGGCGACGCTCAACGCATGCTGGGGCAGATGCGTCGAGAACAGAATGGCGTGACGACCCGCCGTCTTGAGGTCGCGCAAAACCGCGAGCAGCCGGTTCTGATTGGCGAGGTCGAGCGCCGAGGCCGGCTCGTCGAGAACGAGCGCGGAAGAGCCGGTGGCGAGCGCGCGTGCGAGCAGCACGATCTGCCGCTCTCCGCCCGAGAGTCGATCGAACGGCCGCTCGGCAAATTGGGCCGCGCCGACCTGCTCGAGCGCGTCGAGTGCGGCGCGATAGTCGGCGGCGCCCGGCGCGCCGAACAGGCCGAGGCGCAGTGCGCGGCCCATCACCACCACATCGAGCGCGCGATAGGATATGTCGGAGCCGATCGCTTGCGACACATAGCCGATGAGCGGCGGCGCGATCCGCCGCCCGGCGGCGAGCGGAACGAGTCCGGCGAGCGCTTTGATGAGGGTCGTCTTGCCGCGTCCGTTCGGCCCGAGCACCGCGAGCGTTTGTCCGGGTTCGACCGCGAAAGACACGTCGGAGAAAATCCACCGCCCGCGGCGTACGCCGGCGTTCTCCAAACCGATCATGCGCGGATCTCCTTGCGGCGAGTCTTTCTGAGCAGCGCCGCGAAAATCGGGGCGCCGATCACCGCTGTGATGACGCCGAGCGGGATTTCGGCCGCCGTCGCTGCGCGCGCGAGACTATCGACGAACAGCAGATAGGAGGCGCCGAGCGCCGCTGCTGTCGGCAGCAGCAATCTCTGGTCGGAGCCGACCAGCATCCGCGCCGCATGCGGCACGACGAGCCCGACCCAGCCGATGACGCCGGCGACCGATACGGTCGCCCCCTCGATGAGGGCGATCGCGGCGAACACGAGCCAGCGATCGCGATCCACCGCGAGGCCGAGCGCGCGCGCCTCTTCTTCGCCGAGCGAAAGCACGTTGATACGAAAGCGCATGAGCCAGACGAGCGCCATGCCTGCAAGAACGGCAGGCGCAGCGACGAAGACGCGCGTCCAGGTCGCGGCCGAGAAGCTGCCCATCAGCCAGAAGACGATCGCCGGCAGCGAACTGTTGGGATCGGCGAGGAACTGCACGAGCGAGACGAGCGCGGTGAATAGCGCGCCGACGACGATGCCGGTCAGGACCAGCATGATGGCGTCGCTGCGGCCGTCGACGCGAGCGAGCGCGCCGACCAGAGCCAGCGCCGCCACGCCCATCGCGCAGGCGGCGCCGATCAGAGCATAGCCGCTCGCTCCCGCGAGAATGGCGAGCGCGCCCCCGAAGGCGGCCCCGGGTGAGACGCCGAGGATTTGAGGCGCGACCAGCGGATTGCGGAACACGCCCTGCAGCGCCGCGCCGCTCATCGCCAGCCCCGCGCCGCACAGCGAGGCGAGGATGACGCGGGGCGCTCGGACCAGCAGAACTATGCGCTCGTCCATCGCGCTCCAATCGGGCGTGACAGGCGCAATGCGAGACAGGAGAATCGCCATCGCCTTTTCCGGCATGATTTGGAAGCGGCCGACGCAGAGCGCGGTCAACGCGGCGGCGGTGAACAGGCCTGCGACGCCGAGTGCGCCGGCCCATCGGGGCAGCGTCGAGCGGGCGGCGCGCGCCTCGCTTGTGATCGCGGAGAGAAGGCTCATGGCGCGTGTCCGGGTGTCGGCGCTACGGCTGTGAATCGATCGTAGCCGCGCGCGTCGCCATTCACAGAGAGTCGCAACACGGAGTCGATATCGCTGAGCGACGGCCGATAGCCGTAGACGATCTGGTAGCTCTCCTCGATTTCTTTTCGCAGATCGTAACGGAACAGATCCGGGTAGAGGAGTTGCGCCAGCCACATCCAAGCCAGTGGATTCTCATGGCTCGGCGGGTCCCAGCGATAGCCGCCGATCGGCATTTTGTAGACGCGCCGCTCCTTGGCCGCTTTCGCGCCGGAGAGAAGCGGATCGTCGTAAATGCGACGCGGCGTGAGCTGTTCCTCGAAGCCGTTGAGCAGGATGACGTCAGGGTCCCACTGCGCGAGCTGCTCGGCGTTTATCGCGAGCGCGCCGCTCAGCTCCGCTGCGGCGTTCACGCCGCCGATCAGACGAATGTAGTAGTCAGAGTAGGTGTTCGCTCCGCCGACGACGAGCCCGGTCGAAGCGCGTTGAAGATAGACGACCTTCAAGCGGCGTTTATCGGGAATGGCCGCCGCTTTTGCCGCGATCTCCGTGGCGACGGCTTCGCGCCAGGCGATCAGCGCGCGCGCCTTGTCGGGTTTCCCGGCGATCTCTCCCATCAACGTCAGACTGTCGCGCGCGAATTGCTCGGTTCCGTAACGCATCAGAGCCGTATGCATCCCGGCGTTACGCAAAGGCGCGACGATATCGTCGCCGCGATCGCCCCATTGGACGACGACATCCGGATCAAGCATTGCGAGCGTCTCCACATTTGGCATGAAACCATCCGCGCCGCCCGCGGCAATCGAAGAATTGATGACGCGCGCGCTGGGAAACATTCGACCGAGCACGCCCTCCTCCATCGCGCTCTTCGATAGCGGGTGCATTCCAACGAGCCGTTCGGCCGAGCCGTCGACGGCGATGAATATGGACGCCGAGGGGATGGGAATTGTCGCCACGCGCGTAACCGGACGATCTTCGGCTTTTGCCCGCTCCCATGCCGGCGCGCCGATAGTGAGAAGAACAGCGGCGAAGCAGCGCCCATGTCTCTTTCGTCTCGCCATGACAGACTCCACATTCAATGGAAGTGAAAATTCTGGCTGGCGAAGAAGCCGCCGCCCGGCGGGGGCGGGGCGTGGACGGACGACATGATCTGGCGCGCCAACGCCGCATGCGCAGGCGTCGATCCGCTGGCGGATATTCCGGCGATGCCGCCGCCGGCGGTCACATGGAAGGCGACGCTGGCCGAGCCCTCGCCGGCGGACGACGTCGCCGGCGTGTGTTGGCGGATCGTTGCGGCGAGCATTGCCTTATAATCGCTCTGCGACATGGCGGGCGTTTCCGAATGGCCTTCGGGCGCGCCCATGCGGCGGCGCGCCTGCGCCTCGCGTCGCTTGTCGGCGTGGTCGACCTCGGGCTTCCTTTCGGCGACCTTCTTCTTTTTCTTCTCGACCACTTCCTTCTTCACCGGCAGGGGCGGCGCGTCGGGTGACATCACCACGGGTGGCGGCAAAGGCAGATCGGGCTGCGCCACTTCTTCGAGCGGCGGCGGCTGTTCCTCGGCTGCCGTCACCTGTTGCGACTCGAAGAAATCGCCTTGCGGCACGAGATCCATGCTGATCGAATCCAGATTCGAGATGGTCGGAACGGCGACGGCCAGCAGCAGCCATGCGACGGCCCCATGCGCCGCCAGCACGCCCGAAAGACTCGCGGCCCGCAGCCAATTCGGCGTGACGGGCGGCGGATCGGCCATCAGCGCTCCGGCTTCGAAGGAGGCGGGCGTAAGATCAGTCATTTTACCGCTACTCCAGCCGCCGCCGTCGTTCTCGCGCCCGGGGCGGTCTTGCTGCGCGAGTCGGCGACAATCGCGATATCGGTGACGCCGTTCATCGCCACCATGGCGACAGGTTAGATCGACGTATCTTTCATGACTGGCGCTCGTGCTCGGGGTCGCTATAGGCCGACGTCGAAAGCGCATCGCCTGCACTCGCATTGCTAGAAAACATTCGGCTCCGGACGCGCGGAACTGGCGGCCGGGTGCGCGCATCTCATTTGGTCAGAATGAGCTTGTTGTTCGCAGTAATGCGGAGGCGGTAATGCTCTCCGGCGTGGATGATCGTGGCTTCCTTTTTCTCGCCCAAGAGGTCGCTCGCATGGTGCTCGCGAGTCACGGCTCGGCTTTTTGAAGCCTGCTGCGGATCGGGATTCCGCTTTGTCGGATGATCGTTGAAATTCGTCATGCAAAGAATTTCGACAAAGCAGCGTCGTCGGTCAATGCTCGAAGCGTCTCATTGGAAGCCTTGCAGTTTGCCGCTTGGAAATCTTTCAAAGTGATCACCGGCCATAATCATTGATCGACCTGTCATGTCTCGGCTAAGACAAGGGTGGGCATTCCAACATGCACGCCTATGGCGCGCATATGTAGCGAGCCAGCCAGGCCGACGGGCCGAGCCAGCCAGCCGAAATTGTTGCACAGAGCTGGGGTTCGCATTTCATGAGTGGCATATCTCACAACGCGCCACGCGGCGCTGCTTCTTTGTTGTTCATCGCCGCTTGCAGCGCATTGCCGGCCGACGCGCAACAAGCCTTACCGACCATCGACATACAAGCGGCGACGCCCAGCACGCGAGAGGCGCCTCGTCCGTCCGCCGGTAAATCCCCGCCAACCAGCGTGATCGGGCAGCCGCCTGCGCCGTACGCCGGCGGTCTGGTCGGCAGCGGCGCTCGCTTGGGTGTGCTCGGCAACCGCAATGTCTTCGACACGCCGTTCAGCCTTACCGGCTATACGGAAAAGCTCGTTCGCGATCAGCAGGCGCGAACCGTGACGGATGTGGCCGACAATGATTCCTCGATCCGCACAAACGCGCCCCGATATGGCGGAATCGATGGATTTCTGGTCCGGGGGTTTCCGGTATTCGCCGGCGACTTTGCAATCGACGGTCTCTATGGCGTCGCCGATTGGCGCAGCCAGGCGATCGAGCCGATGGAACGAATAGAGGTTCTCAAAGGGCCGAGCGCTCTTTTGAACGGCGTGCCGCCGCTCGGAACAATCGGCGGCGCGATCAACCTCATTCCCAAACGGGCGACCGACGCGCCAATCACGCGCGTTACGACGAGCTTCGCGTCCCGCGGACAGCTCGGCACACATGTGGACGTCGGCCGCCGTTTCGGTCCAAATAACGAGTGGGGCATCCGCTTCAATGGCGCCTATCGCAAGGGCAGCACGCCGATCGACTTCCAAGGCGAAGAGTTCGGGGTCGCAGCGCTGGCTCTAGACTACCGTGGCGACAGATTGCGCGTTACCACCGATCTCGAACTCCAGGGGCGCGATCTCGACGCGCCAACGCGGCAAAAAACCGTATCGACCGGCTTTCCGATTCCAAGTTCGCCATCGCTTGTCATCAACCCGCAGCAGCCATGGGAATATTATAACGCCCACCATTGGCACGGCGCATTGCGCGCCGAATATGACGTATCGGAAAACGCCACCGTTTACGCGGCGTTCGGCCACTCCCGGTTCGACGAGCTGTTCTTCGGAGGAGTGTTGCAGATAGTCAACGCGCGCGGCGATTTTCGCACGACGCCCACTCTCACGCCGCAGGACGTGCAGAGCAATACGACCGACATTGGTCTGCGCACCCGCTTCGAGACGGGTCCGATTAAGCATCAGCTCGCAGCTTCTGCTGTCGGTCTGTGGCAAGACACGGGGATTACCAACTCGACCGTCGGCCGCGCGATCACCTCGAACATTTTTGTTCCTCTCTATGTTCCTGCGCGAAGCGATTTCGGTTTACCGCGAGACGCGCCGCGGACCGCCGCGCGCATGAATCGCGGCGTCGCGATCGCCGATACATTGTCGGCTTTCGACGACAGGGCGCTCCTCACCCTGGGCGGACGCTGGCAGCAGATCGACGTCAAAAATTACAACGCCAATACGGGACTGATCGCGTCTAGCTCCACAAATCAGGCTTTCAGCCCGGCGGCGGGATTGGTGGTGAAACCGATCGAGAATCTGTCGCTCTATGCGAACTATATTCAAGGGTTGACCTCGGGGGGCATTGCGCCGGTGAATGCGGTGAACGCCGGCGAGGCGTTTCCGGCGTTCATAGCGAGGCAAATCGAGGTCGGGGCGAAATACGACTTCGGAGTTCTGGGACTGACCTTCGCCGCCTTCGACATCACGCAGCCGAGCAGCTTTACCGATCCGACGACCCGGCGTTTCTCGGTCGATGGCGAGCAGCGCAATCGCGGTCTGGAGTTCAATATCTTCGGCGAGCCTTTGCCGGGAGTGCGTCTTCTCGGCGGCGTCACCCTGCTCGACGGCGTGCTGACGAAGACCGCCAGCGGAACCAATAATGGCAAGACCGCCGCCGGTGTCCCGGACGTGCAGCTCAACCTATACGGCGAATACGACCTGCCGTTCTGGTCGGCGCCGGGAACTGCGACGCTCACCGGCCGCGTCATCTACACCTCGTCCCAATTTTACGATCAGGCCAACACGCAGAGCATACCAGACTGGACGCGGCTGGACCTCGGTGGGCGCTACACTATCGACTTAGAGGGCCGGCCGGTG
Source organism: Methylocystis sp. Sn-Cys (assembly GCF_016745395.1). Lineage (GTDB taxonomy): Bacteria > Pseudomonadota > Alphaproteobacteria > Rhizobiales > Beijerinckiaceae > Methylocystis > Methylocystis iwaonis. The sequence continues at coordinate 91,445 of NZ_JAERVJ010000006.1, read as the reverse complement.
ACGCTTCGCCTGAGTGTCGAGAATGTCCTCGACACGAACTATTGGGCGACGACCGGACGTGGTCTTCTCACCGCAGGCGCGCCTCGCACGTTCCTGGTTTCGACCACCGTGGACTTCTGAGAGAGGAAGCCTTCCGTGATCACTGGCTCTGCAGCCGCATGGACGCACCGTTTACGCGGGGCGTTCATGTTGCTGCACAGATGGATCGGGCTCGTCGCCGGCGCTCTGCTCGTTCTCATCGGTCTCACCGGCAGCTTCAACGTCTTCTACCGCGAGATCGACGCTGCGCTGAATCCGGCGCTCTACAATCCACTCGGCTCCGAACGCAATGTTACGGCCGCCGAAGCGATGCAAGCGGCGGCTGCGGCCGACCCGGCGCCGATCACATCCATCATCGCGCCCGACACGACCTGGCCCGTTTGGATTGCGATTCATGCGCACGGCAAGGGGCCTCATTCGGACCTCTGGACCACGATGATCGACCCCTCGAATGGCGCGGTCCTCGGGAGGCGCGACTATACGAACGCGTTCGCGTTCACGATCTACCGATTGCACTCCTCGCTATTGCTGCGCGAGTGGTGGGGGAGGGAGCTCGTCGGCGTCCTGGGTCTCTGTCTGCTCTGCTCGGCCCTGTCGGGGCTATACTTATGGTGGCCGCGGCCGGGGCGCGTCTGGCGCTCGATGTCTCTCCGCAAAGGCGTTTCGCCGCAGCGTTTTGTCGTGGACATTCACAATGCGGCCGGCGCGTGGACTTTGCCTGCGCTGGCGATGATTGCAGCTACCGGCGTGGGAATCGTTTTTCCCGACGTCATGCGGCCGGTGATCGGCCTGATCTCGATCGCCACGCCCTATCCCTCGCCGAAGGTCGCAACGCCGCTGGACAAGAACGCGCGCAAACTTTCCGCTGATCAAATCCTCGCGCGCGCGCGCGCCGCGCAACCGGGTGCAAACATCGCGCTCCTCAATCCTCCGACCGAATCGCGCAACACCTGGCGAGTGTTGTTCCGTCCGGCTGGAGCCGATCCGGCCCTGCGTTCACGGGGGGCGATTTGGCTCGACCCTTGGACGGGCGACATCGTTCACGCTCGCACCTCGGATGTTATGTCGGCGGGCGATCGATACGTTACTGAACAGCTCTGGTTGCACAACGGCGCCACTTTCGGAGCGCTTGGCCGTCTGGCGGCATTCGCATCCGGCTTTGCGCCGCTCGTGCTGTTCGTCACGGGCTTTGTGATGTGGCGAAACAAGAGGCGCGCTCGGAGGCTTGCGAATTCCAACTCGCGTCAACGTGTCTCCGGTAACTTGGGCTCTCTTCCGGACATGCTCTGAGGCGAGCCGGCGAGGAGAGAAGCTTTGCGAGCGGGATAGCATCCGTTTGGAACGGCGGAAAGACGTGGCGCGTGGATTTGGGCGGGAAGAGACGCCCTCGCATTGCGCAATCGATCAATTCCTCCGGCCCTATGCTCATGCCCGGCTGTCGGCTTCCGAGCCGGATCTCGTCATAGGTGAAGGCGATCACGGGGACCGCGGCGAGCCCCAAATGGATGGCGGCGAGGCGCCGGTGGTGGCCATCCATGACGCAAAGGCTTGTCGCCTCGACACAGATGGGGCGCGTCCATGCCTGCTCGCGCAGGAGGAGACCGATCACATGGCGAACGCGGCAACTGTCGGTCTGCTCATGCGGCTTCAATTCCAAGGGCGAGAGGAGGCGAATGTTCTGCGTTCTCATATGTTCACCTTTCCTTGTCCCCGCCGGCCTGCCGAGCGGGCAGAAATATCCTTTCCGGATGAGCATTGCTGAGGAAATCGTGGTGCGAAATGTCCCAGCCATAGGCGCCCGCCAAGAGGAAACAGACGAGATCGCCTATGCGCAAAGTGGAAAGAGGTTCTGCATCGAGCAGCACGTCCTTTGGCGTGCAGAGCTCTCCAGTCACGGTGACCAGGCAATCCGTATGGGCGCGCCTTGGCCATTTCCATGGCCAGTTCTCCCGATTAATGACGATGAATGGGTGCCTGTGGCGCCACGCCGAGGGCAGGCGGAAATGATGGGAACCGCCGCGCAGGAGCGCAAAGGCCTTTCCATGATTCGTTTTGACGTCGACGACCTCGCTCACATAGACAGTGCAATAGGCTGCGACGATCCGCCCACACTCGAACTGAATTTGCGGCGCACCCGGCTCCAGCGCGTCTCGCAGGCGCCCGGCGAGGCAATCCACATCGAAAAGAGCGTCTATCCTGGCATAGTTGACGCCCCAACCGCCGCCGAGATTCACGACGCGGAGATCGAGCCCGTGACGATCGGCGATGCGCCTCGCTCGCGATAGAGCCTCGAGACAGAAATCTGCATGAGTATCGGCGTCGAGATTGTTGGATACGGTGTGAAGATGAAATCCGTCGAAGCGCAGATGCGGACAGGCGGCGAGCGCGGCGACGGCTTCGTCGATCTCGGCTTCGTCTATTCCGAACTGGGTCGGCCGTCCGCCCATGGTGATCGTCGCGCCGGGAACCGGACCTGACAGATTCACGCGAAGGAGAATGGGAAGCGTCGTATTCCTGGCCTCGGCCACCGCGTTGGCGAGATGGAGAAGATGAATGCTCTCGATATGCACGCGTTCGACGACATGGTCGATGACCGCGGCGAAATCCGTGGCGGTTCTCGCCGGCCCGCCCATAATGATGCGGGCGTCGTCCCCGATCGCCTCGCGCACTTTGCGGATTTCTCCGGCCGAGGCGACCTCGAAGCCGGCGACGATCGGCGCCAATGTTCTCAGTATGGCCGGATCGCTGTTCGCTTTGATCGCGTAGAAAAGATCGGCCCCCGGCGGCAGAGCGGATACGAGCCGACGCGCGTGACGATCGAGCGCGTCGAGATCATGGATGAAGGCCGACACCGGACGGTCGCGGCTGACCAGATGTTCTATCATTTCGAGGGATGGAGCGAAGGCGGTCATTCGTCCTCTATTCTCCTGCTTCCAATTCTTGCAATTCTTGCCTGCGGTAAATCTCGCGCCAGAGGCGGTCTTTGGACGAAAGCGCCTGCCGCAGAACGCCACGGTCATTGCCGGCGATGATTCCGAGCGCGCCGTCGCGGAGATGATCGACGACATCCTCGTCGCGCCGCGGAATTGCAAAGAAATAGCGGCCGGTTCGACGGGCGATCGCGGCGAGTTGTCGGTCCGCCGCCCGAACGGGCTCCGCTGTGGTTTGCCAGGGGACGCCAATCGACTGAGAGTAATCGGCGGCTCCGAGGAGCAGGCCGTCGAGCCCGGGCAGAGAAGCGATCTCTTCGGCGGCGGCGAGGCCGACGGCATCCTCTATGAGCGCGATCAGGAGCGTTTCCCGATCGAGTTGCCGAAGAAGCGCGGGCAGGTCGCAGTCTCCAAAACGCCCGAGCCGGCCGGCATTCAATCCCCTGTTCCCCAAGGGGGCGTAGCGCGCTCGGCGAATCGCTTCTCTCGCGTCCTCGAGGCTCGAGACGCGCGCGACTACGATGCCGGCCGCTCCCGCGTCCAGGACCGGAAGAATACGTTCGGAGCGCGCATCCGCCACTCTCACCAAAGCGCTTATTCCCGAGCGATCGGCCGCGGCGATCAGCTCCTCCAGCTCCCTTCCGCCGATCAGCGTGTGCTCCAGATCGATCAGAACGAAATCAAATCCTGCGACGGCGGCGATCTCGATGATTTGAGGGGCGGGCAGGGAAAGGAAAAGCCCTCCGGCGGGCTGGCCCTGATCGAGCAGGCTTCGCAGCCTCAGCCGCGCGGTCACGAGAACATCCCGACGACGTCGCCGTTCAGACCGACGAGAGGATTGCGTGCGCGCCTTCCCGAAGTGGCGTCTGGCTCTAGACGGCGCCGCGCGAGATCTTCGACAGCGACCGACGGATCGAGAAAACGAAACGTCTTCACGCCAGCGCGCGCGCTGTCGTTTTCCGACAGATATTTTCGAAGCATATCGATCGCCAGCAGCCAGAAACGCTGTTCGTCGAAATCGAAGTGGCGGTCGAGGAACAAGGCGAGTTCGGCGAGATTGACGCCGAACAGAGCGTCGAACATGAAGTCGCGCACGTCTTCGGGATCGCTCGCCTCCACATAGGAATTGCGATTGACGCGCGCATGCTCGACAGGGGTCGGGGCGAGGTTCGGGCGCGGCGCATCGAGCTTGCTCGGGATGAACCGAACGCCGTCGTGGAAATCCTTCAGCGCAACGCGGACCGGCCATCCCTCGCGATGCACCAAGATCATGTTCTGCTGGTGGCTCTCGAGGGCGACCCCGCGAGCGAGAAGCAGATGGACCACCGGAAGCATCGCCGCACGGAGCAAAGCCGATGTCCATGCTTGCGCGCCATGTCGCCGAATCCAGTCCTCAATTGCCGGCCGGCCGTCGTGATCGAGATGGGTGAGCACCGAAAAAGGCGCGGCTTCTTCGTCTTCGGCAAGAAAGATTCCGATGGGGTCGCGCCAGATCGCCGCCAGAGCGCCGGTCAGTCCTCCGGCCGGATCGTCATCTCTCGGCAAAGCAACGGCGCTGCCCATATGTTCCATGAGAAAAATTGCTCCCGTTTTGCTGAGGAAGGAATCCGAGAATGCGATGTTTCTCAGCCATTCACTGACGATCGGTGCGTTCAAGACCGTATGGCGCGCGAGTGTCCGCGCCGTCGACGTGTTGCGTATGGACAGAGCGAGTTTCAGAGACGGCGCGTGACGTTCGGTTATATCCGACAGCGTGCGGATCGACTGTTGAGGCAGATATCGGCGCTGTGATCTCCCAAGGAGGACGATGCGCGAATCCGCCCTCGGCGCAACCGTTCCCGCTTCCACAATCCTTTCCCATTGCCAGGGATGCACGGGCAGCCAGTGGTAGGCGCTTGGCTCGTCGACCATGCTGGTGAGCACGGCGGCGAATTCTCGCCTGCTCGCCTCGTCGATCGACGCAGCGATAATGGCATGATCTTGGTCCTGCCCGGTGCGAATAGCGCGGCTCGCTACCAGTTCCGGATGGACGGCGAGCCAAACCGGTCGGACGGCGTTAGCGAATTCGGGTCCGTAAGCAAGGTTGTCGCTGGGCGAGAAGCCGATGCGGGATTTGAAGCATGGATGGAGCCGATGCCCATCGGTCAGAGCGCTCTCTGCCTCCTCGAACGGAAGCGCCAATAATTTGGCGCCTCTGGCCGCGCCAAAGCAGAGCGATTGTGCGTGGTTCGACCAGGTACGGAGAATTTCTTCTACGAACTGCGTTCGGGCCTCCCGCGTTCCTGGAAGCGCTGGAAAAAGATCGGTCAGCAGACGCATCGGACCGGGGAGGTTCTGCTCTGTGTCCGATATTCTGCGCACCGTGTCCTCTATGACCAACAGGCGATCGTAGGCGAGCGCACGACGCGCCCGCATCCTATAGCGAAGCGCTCCCGGAAGGACGTCCAGAACGACTTCCACTTCGCGGGAATTGACCGGCTCGATCGAAACCGCGCAGTAGGGCGTGAGGCTTTCGTTCACGAGGGCCGTCAGCAATTGCGAGACGACTCGACGGCCGGCCGCCGCCCATGCGCCAAGATCGATTTGATCATGCGCCCTGGCATAGCTCGGTTCGCATGGGGTCATGGCGAAGCCTCTTCGAGATTTCTAGGACGAATACTGGCGCATCCGGCGGTGAACGGATTGGCGATCATCACGTAATCTGGCGTTTCACCGCGTCCGGCGACGCAACTCATGAGATTGGCTTTGGCGGGCAGGAAAGGCGCGGAAAGAATCTCTTCGATAATTGTTCGGGCTGCGCCCGCTTCCTTCTCGAGCACACTGCGACTCGCCGCCCATAGGCTTTCCTCCCTCATGCCGGAAAGCTCCGCGACGACGGATAAGACGTGCGCGACGTGATTGACGATGACGTAATAGAGAAAACGTCGACGAACCACGTCGCGCTCGTAGAACAAGGCTTCGTCAAGATCGACGACGGACGGACAGGCGCGCTGGAAAACCGCGCGATCGACGGCGACCCCCTCAAGATCGCGCACGAAAAGGCGCCGTGGCCAGCCCCTCTCGAAACCGACGAGGCTGTTTTGCGCATGCGCCTCGAGGCAGAGACCTGTCGTGGCGAACAGCCTGACGAGTGGAAGCAGAACGACCTCCATGTATCTTTCGACCCACTCGAATGTCCGTTGCTGTCCATCGAAATGCTGTCCTGCGATGGCGGACAGATTCGGACGAGCTGTGCGGGGATCGCGCTCCACGAAACCGGCGACGACGATCGGATCGGCGCCTTCGTCGAAGTCGGCCAATCGCAAGAGAAAGCCAGTCTCGGGATAGGTGCGGCGAGAATCCCGCCGGTCGCGCAGGATTCGTCCGCTTGCCTCCCGCAGAATGGAGAGCCCTGCTGCGCGCACCTGCTCTGCGGCCGCCGTGATCGCGCGCGCCCCAGCTATGCTGCGGGCCAACTGCTCTGCGGTGTTCACGCGTGAGAAATTGGTGATGCGAGCTTCGAGAGGAAGTTTGACGAAAAGTTTGCGCTCCTTGAACCAAACGGTCCGCACCGAGGAGGTCGGTATGGAGACGTCGCCCGACGGACCGAGAAGCGACAATGTTCCCGAATCCAAATCGTCGCGAATATGCGGAATGTTCCTGAGCCGTTCGGCCTGCCAAGGATGGCAGGGAATGAGCGTCCGTCCGGCGATCACACTCGTGCTCAATCCGGACGCCGCGGTCAGAACGGCGTCGGCGCTCGACATCGACTCTGGCGTGCAACCGTAGCTCTCGACCCGATCGGGTTTCGCCAGAAGCCAGCAGAGCTGAAATCGCGCGTGCCGTTCGGGCCCGTATCTGTCGAAATCGTTCGACGTGAAACCGAGGATGCTCTTTGCGAGTGGATGGAAAGGATGTCCGAACCAAAGACTGCGCTCGGCTTGCTCTGCACAAGAGACTAGCTCCTGTTTCGAGAGAAATGTGGCGTGGTTGCGGCTCGATTCGATCGAATGAAGAATCCGTTCGCAGGCTTGATTTCTCGCGTCTGCTGTTCCATCGCCGAGCGAGTCAAGCATGAGGCGGGCGAGATCGAACGGCGCGATTTGATCTGCGCTCGTCCGAGAGTCATGGAGCCGAACCGCGTTCCAATCGTGGAATCCGCCTGGCGAGTAGCGTCCGCAGACGGCGAGCAGGGATTGGCGGCCGAGAGGAATCTCCCAGACGGTTGCCGCCGCCTCTGTGGATCTCTCCGCCATCCTCGCGGCAAGCTCTGGGCATCTCTCTCGCACCCAGGTGTTGATCAGCCGGTTTCGTTCCAGACGGTCCCAAAAGGCCGCAGGTTCTTCGCTCGTGGTCGTCATCGATCGCCTCGCACGCTGAGGAGAACCAGCAGTCCAACGGCGGGAAGCCCCGCAGCGAGCGCGAGCGCGCCATCGACGCCGGCAAAGGGAACGACGGCGCCGCATAGCGCAGGCCCGAGAATCTGCCCCAAGGTCACAGCAGTACGGGCCGAGGCGAGTTCGCCGACTCCTTCGTCCGATTGGCGAACGCCGGCGTAGACGGCCGGATTGAGCCCAGAATGAAAGGCTCCGTGCGCGACGCGAAAAGCGATAATCCAGGGCGTGGTTGCTGAAAGGGACAGCGCTGCGCAGGCCGCCGACGTCCCCAACAGTGAAAACGCGATCGAACGGGTCGCCGCCACGCTTTCGATGACTCGGCTCCAAATGGGGAGGACGATCATCGCGGCTAACCAGGCCGACGCGTGGACCATGCCTGCGGCGCTCGAGTCGAGACGGGCGGCGTCTCGCCTCATCGCCCACTCGGCGAAAAAAGGAATGAAGCCGAAAGCGCCAGCCGTTCCGAACAGGGCGGCGACGATCAGGACGCGATTGCGACCGCCAAGTGCAAAGACCGACTCGGACAATTGGGTCTCGCCTTCGCGTCGTTGCGGTGGATCGAAGTAGGCGCTCCGGAAGAGCAGGGCGCAGGCGGTCGCGAGCGCGACAAGAGCGGCGGCGGCGAAAAACAATAAGACCGAGAGGCGCTGATGCGCGAAAGCCCATCCGCCGAGAATGGGCCCGACACAGCAGCCTGCGGAGAATGCTTGCTGTAAGTCGATATAGCCGCGCGTGGGACGCGCGCTCGAGCCGTCGATGGCGAGCAGCAGGATGATGCTGCTGCCGGCGGCGCCCTGCAGAGCGCGACCGATCGCGAAAGTCGCGGCGCCATCCGCGATGGCCATGGTTACGTAACTCGCGGCGGTCAACACGCAGGTCGAAGATAGCAGCAGAGATACCTCCCGCCCGCGCGCGAAACGACTCCACAACGGTGTCGCAACCACCGCTGTCGCTGCGGGCGCGGCAGCCGCCACCGCGGTCCAGAAAGACGCCTCCGCTGTCCGACCTCGCGTCAGTTGCTCCAACTGCAACGAGAGGAACGGGATAACGGCGAGTGGGGTGGCGGCCGTCAGGAATTGCACGAGGAGAAGCGAAGCGTGTCGGGAGCTCAGAAGAGACGCGCTCATGCGGCCTGCTCCGGATTCGCGAGCGGGTTTTTCGCCCGGCCGATCGCACTTGGCATGCCGAGGCCGAGTTGCGTGGTTGCGAGAAGAGGAGTCAAAATCTGCTTGAAAGGCCATTCTCGATCATCGAGAAAAGCGGTTCTCAGCCGCTCGCGTATATCTGGCGGCGCCTCCAGCGTCTCGATCTCCCGCGTAGTGACGCGCCGGAGGAGGCGCTTCGAGGCGTGAAGCTCGAGACGCCCCGAACGATCGATCGCTTCGCAGATCGCACGCAGGGCGACATCGAACAGCAGTGTCTGCGCATAGGCGATCAGGCTCTCCGGGCGCTCCAGGAGCATGGTCGCGCGGCGGGGATCTTTGATCAGATAGGCCGGCGGCTGAAGGCCCGCTCTCCTCAGCCATTCCGGTAGGCAGCGCACCGTGTCGTGATCGCGCAGCACGATCCTGGTAGGCTGCCCCCTAACCAGCTCGATCAGGACGTTCTGACCGTGCATCTCCGGCATGAAGCCGCAATGCAGCGCCTCGATAGCGACGCCGATGACGAGCTGAAAGAGCTCCTCGAGAAAGCCTTCGACACTTGTTCCGGGCCGAATCTCGAGCGCCTGTTCGATCACCGGAGGCAATCCCGCACATGGCGCGACGGAAAAGCTCGCCAACGGGACCAGCGCCGTGTCGTTGGCGGAGACAGGAAGGTCGCGAATGGCGCAACCGAGAACGGCCGTCCGTGGTGCGAATATGTCGTGCGAGGCTTCGTCGAAAGTCCAGAAGCGTGTTTCGTCGGCGATCCGAACCCGCGCACCAATGATCGGCCTACGCGAGCAGGCTTGCTCCAGCAGCGCTGCGCCCATCAATCCGTTGTGAAGCGACTGAGCGCTCATGAGCCGGCGCACGCCCAGCGTACAGACATCCAAGGGGAGCTTGATGTGGCGACGCGGATTTGCAGCAATTGCAACTGTTCTCAAAGACGACGTTGCAGAAACGAGAGGTCCGATGAACTCTAGCGCAACGATCTCGCCCGAGGCTAATTCGGGGGTGAATTCCAGAGCGACCGCAGTGTCCAAATGCCAAGGGTGAACAGGTAGCGCGATATGACTCTCCGCAAGGCCGCTTCGCGCCATTTTTTCCGTCAACGCTTCCGCCTGGGGTGAGTCGAGGATGAAATCCGCCGGCTCTCCACGCTCCATCGCGGGAGACATCCGGATACGATCACGCGGCGCCGCACACCAACGCAGCGCAAATAAGCGCCCAAACTCCGCTCCATAGGATTCGATTTCATCCCGTCCCCAGCCTCCCCTGCCGCCCGCAAGAGGATGGAAAGGCCTGTCGCGCCACGCCGCTAACTGTTCCCAGATCGAATTGTCGCCCTTTGCGAGGGCGAGCTTGCTCTCATTCTCGAGGCGAGGAGCGGCTTTCTCCAGAAACTCGAAATTTTGAACGCTATCGTCGAGCTGACGTATGGTGCGATCGAGTATGGCGAGATCGAGATCGCTCAGACTCGAAAGCGCAATCCACAACAGATCTCTAGCATTTAGTGTCCGACGAACATCCCCCGACGAGCGCTCGAAGACCGCCACCGGTCGAAGCTCCTCGCGCCAGGCGTCCCAAGCCAACTCCGCCGAAAGCGCGTGCTCGCCGAGGCGCAAGCAGGCAGTCGCTCGGCCGTCTCGGGCTTCGACCAGCATCCGAGAGCGAAAGCCCGCGATGTCCTCCGTCCACAAGAGTTCCAGAAGCTCCGCGAGCACAGGGTCGGCTGAGGCGATGAGCGGTTGGCGCATGATCGACCTCAAAACAAATCGAGCATTGTTCCGACGTCTTCTGCTTCCGCGCGGCGGAGAATAGCCCGCGCGCAGACAATGTCGTCGATCGCCATTCCCATCGGGTTGAGCAGAATAATTTCTTCGGCGTTCTCGCGGCCCGGCTTGGAGCCGACGACAATCTCGCCGAGTTCCGCATAGAGCTGCCGCCTCGAGAAGGCGCCCGCCTCGACGAGTTGATTGATGATCTTTTTTTCGCGGTTGGACTGATCCCAGTCGTCCACGACGACCTTGTCCGCCCTCAAGAAGACTTCTTTCTCCACGTCCATTATGGAGACATTGGCGAGGAATGTTCCCGGCGAGAGCCACTCGAATTGCAAGTATGGCCGATCGGTTACCGTACAGGTCACCACCACGTCCGCTCCCTCAATGGCGGCGCGAGGCTGCTCGACAGGCACGAATTCTACGTCGGGAAACGCGGCTTGCGCCCATTGAACGCCTTCGCTGAGGTTTCCTGCATGGACGTCGTGAAGACGGATCTCTCGAATGTGTGGGAATTGCTCGCAGAACATTTCGATCTGCGTGCGTCCGATGGGGCCGCAACCGATAATCGCTACGCGATCGAATAGTGGCTTCGCGAGGCGACGGCAGGCTACGCCCGTTACAGCAGCAGTGCGCAGAGCGCTGATCCGACCCGCCTCGAGAATTGCGATCGGGAAATGCGTGCTGGGGTCGTTCAGGACGATGACGGCGCTCGCTCGGTCGATGGACCGGGCGGACGGGTTGTCGTGTTTCGATCCGATCCATTTGAGCCCGGCGATCGGATCGTTTCCGCCGATCCAGGCAGGCATTGCAATGATCCGGTCGGCGATATGGGAGGAACGGGGGCTGCGTAAATAGGGCTTCAGCGGCTGTGCATAGTCGCCCGCGGCATGAAGTCGGAAACCGTCTTCCACCGCTTGCATGTAGAGCCCGGAACGATCGCCGCCGAGAGAAGCGATGTCGGTGCGAGAGAGAAAACGCAATACATGAGTGGTCGCCGGCGTATGACGGGCGATATCGAGAGCGCTCATTGTTGTAGACCTCAGGAAGAGAAAGATGCTTTTGGTCAGCTAAGATCGGTTGACGCTTTGCAGTTCGCGGAACTTGGCGAGGACTCTGTGCGACTCGTCGAGTGGTCGCCGCACACGATCGCTCTCAGAGAGCCAGTTACGATTGTAGACGGTGTCGAGATAACGCTCGCCGCGATCGGGCATGATCGTCACGATGACAGCGCCCCGCGGAAGGCGAGGGGCCATTTTTTCAATTGCTGCGATAATCGAGCCCGAGGAGCCGCCCGCAAGAAGTCCTTCTTCGCGAACGAGCCGATGGCAACCCAAGATAGACTCCCAATCGGTCACATAGACGACCTCATCGATCTCGCGCGTATCGAGCTGTTCTGGAACACGACTGGCGCCGATGCCCGGAAGCCGTCTCTTTCCACCTGGAGAGCCGAATATGACGGAGCCGACGACATCGACGGCCACGATACGAACGGTTGGCCATGCTTCGCGTAGTCGACGTGCTACCCCCATGATCGTTCCGCATGTGCTGACGCCGATAAAGGCGTGTGTCGGCTCGACCGGCATGTCTCTTACAATTTCCGCTCCGACGCCTTCGTAATGAGATCGTCGGTTGTCTGGATTGGCGTACTGATTCAGCCAGACGGCGTTTGGTAGTTCGTCCAGAAGTCGGCGTACGCGACAAATTCGCGATTGCAAATAGCCGCCTTCTTCGTCCTTTTCATCGACGAGTTCGATTTTGCCTCCGTAAGTCTCGATCAGCTCGCGGTTGTTTTTCGTGATGTTTGGATCGATGACGGCCGTAAACTCCAGCTTCATCTGTCGCGCGATCATTGCGATGGCGATGGCGAGGTTTCCGGACGAACTCTCGACCAAATGGCTAGCTCCAGTGATTTTGCCGTCAGCCATCGCTTGTCGGATCATGAACAAGGCCGGACGATCCTTGATACTGCCTCCGGGGTTGAACATTTCCAACTTGGCGAACAACCTGATCGCCGCATTGTCGAAAGAGACTTCCAGCTCCACGAGAGGCGTGTCACCAACGAAAGAACATAAATTCGGAATCATCTGTGCGCTCCGTGCAACGCGCAAGACAATGTCGCTGCGTTCGGCTGCGCTGCCGGCACGCGAGTTCAGCGGTTTTTGCGTGAGTGATGAGAGTTAAGAGGAGCTGTAGACCATATTCATCTTCAATGCTCTCTAAGCTGAAATTGGCTATCGATCTCGATAAGCATCCGACACGCGTTGAAGATCGTCAACGCATTTGAGGTCTCTATTGGAAGCCTTACAGGAAGCAGTTGAGAAGGGTTTCAATTTGGATGCGCTCGGCGATCGGGCGCTCCGCGTGAATGGCGTGAAGAGGTTTGCGCAGCATTGCGTCAACTTTGCCCGGGGCTGGCAGAGTTGCGCCGCGGCGACCGGCCACTCAGTTCTCGCGCGCGCGCGGAGATCGCTTCTCTGGCTCTGACTTGGACCGCTCCTTTGGGCGGCTTCATTTTTGCGTTTGGTCTCGCCTCACCCTTCTTTCTTTTGCCGTCGTAGGACCGGCCATTTTTCAAGCGCTTTGCAGAGCGCTTGCGGCGCCTTGTCTCTTACGGGCGTGAACTCCAACGCGGCGCAAGTCAACGCTATGAGCGGCCCGTCGGGAGTGAGACTTGTCGGAATTTTATCGCTTCCTGGATATGATTCATTGGCGCAATCGAAAGCGTCGCGGACGGCCAGCGCGACCCGCGCTTCTGCGGAGAGGGCATGGGTATAGCGGCGCACGACTTCGATATCACTGTCGAAACGGGTGCGGGCGTCCTTTGTCATAAAAGGATTTTCCCTGGCGAGCCTGTCCCGTTTGCGGTGGAGCAGCCGCTCGAAACGCAATGCTGCGGCGCGCAACATTTCCGCCTCTTTACCCTCGGGCGACGCCACCTCTTCGAGGCCGTAAACGATCTGCGCGACGCCGAGTAAATCGACGAATTCCTGAACCTGTCGCCACGGCGCTTCGGCAGCGACACGCTTTAGTTCTTTCTGGAGATTGTCAGCGATGCTTCTCGTCCGCTTCGAGTAAACGTCGTCTGGAACGTGGGGCATTCGGGCGGTTCTTTTATCGGTTCGCTCGCAGGAGATTTGCTGACCGGCGGGCGCAAATCAATCCGCGCCGCATCATTTTGTTCTGGGCGCGCGAGAGCAGGCGTAAGCCGCGCCTTCTGGGGAGCTGTGCAAGCGCTGCCGGGCGCCCCGGCGAGCAAGGATATAGGGCTACAAATCGAGCGTCGCTAGCAGGATGAATAAAGCTGGCCGAGTTCGCGTCTCCGATAAGGCGACTGAAGCCCATCAGGAAGAGCAGCGATCAAATCGCAGCCGGCGTCTTCCTAAAAAACAGCGCCCGGCGTCCCGTGACGGGATGCGCCAGGCGCGAGACCTCAGTCGGAGTAAATCCGGATCGTTACTCCCTTATCGAGAAGACCGTCAGCACGCCGCCGAGCGCCGTATAATTGGAAAGGCTGCGATAATTGCCGACTGCGCCAAGACCGTCGTTGCTCTTGGTCAGACCGGCCGCGAGGCCGATGCCGGCCCAACCGCCGACGCCCGATAACACCGCGACATATTGTTTCCCCTCGACCTCATAAGTGATGACATTGCCAATGATGCCGGAAGGCGTCTTGTGCTTGTAGAGCTCCTTGCCGGTCTTGGTGTCGACCGCCTTGAGATAGCCTTCGAGCGTGCCGTAGAACGTCACGCCGCCGTCGGTGGAGACCGCCCCCGACCACGCGGAGAACTGCTCCTTATTCGACCACACGATCTTTCCCTTCCTGGCGTCCCAGGCGATGAAATTGCCCGTGTGCGTCTGCCCCTTGTCGCGGTCGGCAGGGAACATTTCCACCGAGGCGCCGACATAGGGCTGACCAGCCGAGTAGCTCACGCGAAACGGCTCGAAATCCATGCAGACATGGTTTGTCGGAACAAGGAAAAGCCCCGTGTTCGGGTCGTAGCTCGCGGGCTGCTCGTCTTTGGAGCCGAGCGTCGTCGGGCAGGCGCCTTGCGTCGTCACGTCTTCGCCATTCTTTTCGGGCGAAAATCTTTCGTCGAGAATTGGCCGGCCGTAGGTCTTCGACGATTTGTCCATGTCGATCCTGGTCGCCCAATTGACAGCCGGATCGAATTTTTCCGCAACGAGCAGATCGCCGTTGACGCGATCGAGAGTGTAGCCGAAACCATTGCGGTCGAAGTGGACAGCCGTCTTCACTTTCTTCCCGCCGATCTCCTGATCGACCAACAGAAGCTCATTGACGGCGTCATAGTCCCACTGGTCGTGGGGGGTCGTCTGGTAGAGCCAACGCGCCTTGCCGGTGTCGAGATCGCGCGCCCATAGCGTCATGGACCAACGATTGTCGCCGGGCCGCTGCAACGGATTCCAGGTCGAAGGATTGCCCGTGCCATAGTAAATGAGGTTCAGCTCCGGATCATAGCTGTACCACCCCCAGGTCGTTCCGCCACCCAACTTCCACTGATCGCCCTGCCAGCTATTGATCCCGGAGTCCTTGCCCACGGGCTTACCGAGATGCGTCGTCTTTTCAGGGTCGATCAGCGTGTCGCTGTCCGGACCCGTCGAATAGCCGCGCCATATCAGTCTGCCGGTCTTGATTTCATAGGCGCTGATCTGGCCCCGCACGCCATATTCGCCGCCGGCGTTGCCGACGACAACCTTATCCTTGAAAATATGCGGCGCGGCGGTTGACGTTTCGCCTTTCGAAGGATCGCCGAATTTAACCGACCAGATCGGCTTGTCTTTGGTCGCGCCCGACGAAGCGCCTGTCGCGGCGTCGAGAGCGACGAGCGTCGTATCGGCCTGCGCCAGGAAGATTTTGCCGTCGCCATAGGCGAGGCCGCGGTTCACGGTGTCGCAGCACATCACCGGAATGACCGAGGCGTCCTGCTGCGGCGCATATTTCCAAATGATCTTGTGGTCGCGGTCCTTAAGGTCGAGGGCGTAGACGACATTGGGGAAAGGCGTATGCAGATACATGACGTCGGTCGTGTAAGCTTGCTTGACGACCACGCCGTCCTTTTCCTCGGCAGGTATCTTGATGTTATGGATCACCAGCGGGGCGCCTTCATGGCCCCGCAATACGCCGGTCGAGAACTGCCAATCGACGACGAGCTTGCCGACGTTTTCCGTCGTGATTTTCTTGAGGGCCGAATGGCGGAGATTGGCGTAATCCCCCGTGGGCGACACCCACTGTGTCGGGTCCTTTTGCAGCTCGAGCAACTCGTCGGCGCATACGTCGTTGCTTAAAGCGAGCGCCAGCATTGTAAGAGACGACGACACCAAGAACTTGTTCATGGCTTTCCTCCATGGCCCGGCATCTTTTGAAAGCGGCTCTCTCTCAGATGGATCGACAGCGCACGCCTGGGAGAACGTGCGCTGTCTATCGCGGGGAGGAGCAGAGGACCGTATTGCCGGCTCGTGCCAAGGGAATTTCAAACAAGGCGGCGCCGACCGCTAGTGGGGGGCGAAGCAATGAAACGCCGTGTGTCGCAATTCTGCGACGATTTTTCGCACCGATCCGGAATGCAAGGCGGTTTCCTACCGCGCGCGGAGCGTCGACGTCTGCGGTGGAGCGGCGTGCATCTCGCTGAGAAAGCGCTTATACTCGTTTCTTCTTCTTTTCCCGGAGACCTTCGATGGAGGGGCGGATCCCACATACGCACACGGATTTGGTGCGCTCGGTCGTCCAGAATGAGATCGCGCCGGCGACGTCGGCGATCGCCGCGAGCTGGCGCCGCTCGATGACGGTATACGGGCTCGACCCCGGTCAGAGCCGCGCGCCAGATGTCCTCACTGAAGCCGAGCTGCGCCAGGCGCGCGAAGAGCTGGAGCCCCTGGCGCGGGTCGCGCAAGCCCCAATCGATCGGCTGTTCGGCGCCGTCGCCGAGCTTGGTTGCTGCGTGTTGCTGACCAACAAGGATGGCGTGCCGATCGAAGGGCGCGGCGCCGACGAGGCTGTCTTTCAAGGCTGGGGTCTGCGGCTCGGGGCGATGTGGAGCGAGGCGCGCGAGGGCACGAATGGCATCGGCACTTGCCTCGCGGAAGCCCGCGCGCTCACGATTCATCGCGACCAGCACTTCCGCGCCCGTCATACCGGCTTGAGCTGCACCGTTGCGCCCATTTACGATCATCAAGGCCGGCTTGCCGCTGCTCTGGACGTTTCCTGCGGCCGAGAAATCAAATCCGAGGGGCTGATCGGCCTCGTCGCGGTGGCCCTGGCCGACGCCGCGCGAGCGATCGAAGCTTTGAATTTCCGTCAATTCTTCGCCGACGCCCGCATTGTCTTGTCGCCGAGCGCCGGCCGCAATGGCGCCTCGCTGCTCGCGGTGGATCGCCACGATCTCATTATCGGCGCGACCCGGTCAGCGCGACTGGAGCTCGATATTTCCGACGCCCGCATCGCCGCGCAGCTACCGGCCGTCGATCTCCTCTTGCCGACGGGCGTCGGCGGGGAGGCGGAGCTTGTCGACGCCGAGCGCGGCGCGGTCCGCAGAGCGCTCGCCCGCGCCGAAGGTAATGTCTCGGCCGCGGCTAAGCTGCTCGGCGTCAGCCGAGCGACGCTGCACCGTAAGATGAACAAGCTCGGCATTTCGAATACGCACTGAGAAATTCCGAAAACTGGGAATATGACCGCTCTTGTGCGGCCACGCTCTCGAGTGCGTTCGGGTTTGAAAATTGAACGCGCTCGAGTGTCGCAAAATTGCGACAGACGGCGCTGAGGCTTTTCGTCCGACGCTAGCGGATGAAGCTCTATAGGTAGAATTTCCTCGGGCGACGCCGGAGAACGGCGTGTGATAATCCGAGGAAACCCCCATGAACAAACCAGCCTTCATCCGTTCGATTCAACCCAAATTCAAAGAGCATTACGGGAACTTTATTGGTGGCCGATGGGTCGAGTCGGCGAATGGCCGACATTTCCAGAATCCGTCGCCGGTCAACGGGCAAATCCTCTGCGAAATCCCACGATCTGACGCAGCGGACATAGAGCTGGCGCTCGACGCCGCCCATGCGGCAAAAGACTCCTGGGGCAGAACCAGCGTCGCCGAACGCGCGCGCGTTCTGAACCGGATCGCCGACCGCATGGAGCAGAATCTCACGATCCTTGCCGAAGCCGAGAGCTGGGACAACGGTAAGCCGATCCGAGAAACCACCAAAGCCGACGTGCCGCTGGCGATTGATCACTTTCGCTATTTCGCCTCGGCAATACGCGCGCAGGAAGGAGGCCTTTCGGAGATCGATCAGGATACTATCGCCTATCATTTTCACGAGCCGCTCGGCGTCGTCGGTCAGATTATCCCTTGGAATTTCCCGCTATTGATGGCGGCGTGGAAGCTCGCCCCTGCGCTCGCCGCCGGCAATTGCGTCGTCCTCAAGCCGGCGGAGGTGACGCCACTTTCCATTTTGATCTGGGCGGAGCTCGTCGCCGACCTATTGCCGCCGGGCGTCGTGAATATCGTCAATGGCTTTGGCGTCGAGGCCGGTAAGCCGCTTGCATCTTCCAAACGGATCGCCAAGATCGCCTTCACCGGCGAGACGTCGACGGGCCGCCTGATCGCCGGCTATGCGGCCGATAGTTTGATCCCCGCGACCCTGGAGCTCGGCGGCAAGTCGCCCAATATTTTCTTTGCCGATGTGATGGCCGAGGACGACGCTTTCCTCGACAAGGCGTTGGAAGGCTTCGTCATGTTCGCGTTGAACCAGGGCGAGATATGCACCTGTCCTAGCCGCGCGCTCGTGCAGCGGAACATCTATGACGCCTTCATGGAAAAGGCCCTGAAGCGCGTGGGCGCGATTGTGCAGGGCGATCCGCTCGACGAGAAGACGATGGTCGGCGCGCAGGCCTCTCGCGAACAGATGGACAAGATCCTCTCCTATATCGACATCGGCCGGAAGGAAGGCGCTGAACTACTGATCGGCGGCGGCAAGGCGGAGCTGCCAGACGATCTCGCGGGCGGCAATTATGTGCAGCCGACAGTGCTGCGTGGCCACAACAAGATGCGCATTTTCCAGGAAGAGATTTTCGGTCCGGTCCTTTCCGTCACGACGTTCGACACCGACGAAGAAGCAGTGGAGATCGCCAATGACACGATCTTCGGCCTCGGCGCTGGCGTTTGGACGCGCAACGTCAACCGCGCTTATCAAATGGGCCGCGCCATTCAGGCAGGACGCGTTTGGACCAATTGCTACCACGCCTATCCTGCCCATGCCGCCTTCGGCGGCTACAAGCAATCGGGCGTAGGCCGCGAGAACCACCATATGATGCTCGGTCACTACCAGCAGACGAAGAACCTGCTGGTCTCCTACAATCCGAACAAGGTTGGTTTCTTCTAGAACCCGTCACGGATTTGGCGCGCGCCGCGTGGGCGCAGATGGAGCCGCTGCGTTCGGGCAAGCTAGCGATCCCGGGCGCAGCGGCAAGGATAACTGGCGTTTCATGGAGGCCGTGCTTTCGGTTGTTCGAAGAAGCGGGTGCGCGATTTTGGGGTAGCACGGATGCTCGCTGAGTTTTCCTGCGCTATCGGATTAGTATCCTCGCGACCGGGGTGACGAGCGTGCAAACAGAGGGCTGGAAACCACAAGGATGAGCGGCTGCACGCAAGCCGGGGACATGATCCCTCGTCAGCTATGACCGCGAGGGGGCGCGAACCAATCCCATGCAGCCAGGCAACCACTCGCGCCAATGGCGCGGTAGCTTGTCATGCTTCCAACCGCGTTGTTGAGGCCTAGCCCATGCGAAACGTCTTGCTCGACGGGACCAATTTGCGTCTATCGAGGATCGGATTTGGCACAGGTCGGCTTTTTAGCCTGCGCTCCATAGGCTCGACGTCCGCGCGTCATCGTCTTCTCGCGGCGGCCTATGATTCGGGAATCACGCATTTCGACACGGCGCCCTCTTATGGAAGCGGCATCGCGGAGAGCGACTTGCGAGCAATCCTGGCTTCGCATCCAGACGCGACGGTTGCGACGAAAGTTGGGATTTACACAGCAGGGGGTGAAGATCAGACGCCCATTTCTGTAGCGCTTCGGAAAGGCGTAGGAAAAATCTTACCATCCCTTTGCAAGAAGACCGTGGATTGGAGTGTCGATCGAGCGCGAAGATCCCTCGACGGAAGCTTAAGGCGGCTGGGTAGGGAGCGTGTCGATCTCTATCTGCTGCACGAACCTCACGCCCATCTGCTGGCCGCCGACGAGTGGCTTCGGTGGCTCGAATGCGAGCGGGATCGCGTGGCGAATTTCGGAATTGCATGTGAAGCGGGACGGCTTGCGCCATTTCTTGCCAGCGAGTCGCCGCTCGCCAAGATCGTACAATGTAGCGACAGCGTCGAGGGCCGCGAAGCAGACGTCTTGATCCAAGCCGGCCGCCCCCTTCAGATCACCTTCGGCTATTTTTCTGAAGCGAAGCGTCATCCGAATTTTTGCGCGGAAAAAGCGCTCGCAGGCGCGCTGCGACGAAATTCCGCCGGATGCATCCTCGTATCGACAGGGCGGCCGGAGCGAATCGGCGGTCTCGTGAGCGCCGTCGATAAGCACGACGCGACCGCAGCGGTCGCGTGCGCCTCTTAGAGCGCATTGCGCAAAAGGTGCTAGGCTTTTGCGAAAGGTATGCGCTCCACGTTTTTTAATCTGCGCGCTTTCTCATCGCTCGCATGATCCCATGCGAGCCAAAACGCGCTGGAGAGTGTCGCGATGATCCAAAATCTCATGACATCAAGCGCGGACCAAAAGTTGGAGGCCGACGTCGCCATTATCGGCGGAGGCACGGTCGGTCTCGTTATCGCCGTTCTCCTTAGTCGAAAAGGCTTGCGCGTCGTCGTCGTCGAGTCGGGTCAAGAACAGCAGACGGAAGACAGGCACCCTCTCAATGAGGTCATCCAAACTGGGGCTATTTATAAGGGCGCCGAGGAAGGACGATTCCGTTGCCTCGGGGGCTCCTCCACCAGATGGGGCGGCGCCCTGATCCCTTTCTTGCCGCAGGACGCCGATCCCATCGCGGGTTGGGACGCCATATGGCCCGTCGGCGTGGAAGCCTTCACCCGCTACCAGGGGGACGTCGAACAACTGTTTGGCGTCAGTGAGGGCCCATACGAGGCGCCCGAAGTGGTCGGCCATAAGGAGGCCGCTCAGCTCGATTTCATACCCCGCCTTGCCAAGGCCATACCGGTCTCCAATCGAAACACGGCGAATCTTTTGCGTAAGGAGCTCGAACGCGAAAGCGGTCCGCAGATATGGCTCGGCGCCACAGTCAGTGATTTCTCTCTCGACTCTAGCGGACGCATGGAAACCGTTTGCGCGAGGAGTTTGAATGGCCGGCTCCTTTCCGTGAAAGCGCGGGAAGTTGTCGTCGCCGCCGGCGCCATCGAGAGCACGCGCATTCTCCTCCTTTTGGACCGGCGCTACGGGCACAGAATCTTTGCTCCCGACAACATCCTCGGCCGTTTTTTCCACGACCATCTCGCGGCGCCGACGGCCCGAATACAGGTCTGTGACGATCGCGCTTTGAACCGAACCGCGGGAATCCGCTTCGAACACAAGATGCTCAGATTTCTTCGTCTCGAGCCGAACCCGAAGCTACGCAAAAGGCTTGGTTCGTGCACCGGCTTTGCGCATATTTCCTTTGCTTCTCATTCGCAAAATGGTTTGGACGCCTTACGTGGAATCGTCGGCGCGCGACAAGAGGGACGATTTCCTTCCACGAGCGATTTATTGCTCCTGGCGTCCCAACTGCCCTGGTTTGCCCGCGCAGTCTGGTGGCGCATGGCGGAGAAACGCCTTCTCTATCCGCCAGGCGCGACTCACCAACTCGAGATGGTTATCGAGCAGACCCCCCTCGCGAGAAACCGGATCACACTTTCCTCCGAGCGAGGGGATTTCTTTGGGAATCCTCTCGCCGAGATAGATTGGCGTCCAAGTGACGAAGACGCCCGTAACGCCGCCATATTGACCGAACATTTCGTGCGCTTCTGGGAGGCAAGCGCACTCGCCTCGGTCGCCAGATTCGAGATCAAGCCACAAGCGACGATTCTCGAAGAGCTGGCGTCGGGAGGAGGCGTCTATCACCCTGGAGGCTCGACCAGGATGGGGAAAAGTCCAACGACCGGCGTGGTCGATAAAAACCTCCAAACATTCGCCATCCCGAATCTGAGCGTCCTCTCAACGTCGGCTTTTCCCACTGGCGGAGGCGCAAACCCGACAATGATGTTACTGATGGCGGCGTTTCGGCTTGCCGATCGGCTTACGCCGCGACTGCTCAAAACAGGCAGAACATACTGCTTAGAATCTTGAGCGCGCGCGAACGTCGAGATCGATCGAACGTCTACATCTCGCCGGCCCAAAATCGCCGAGGCCAATGGGTCTGCGGCTTCGTTTCTTCTCGCATAAAGCGTCGTATTAGGAGGCTTTCTCAGACGAGCCCGCGCCGGCAAGTTGGGCCGGCGTCCCAACTAAAACTCTCTCCTTGCCCTCGGCAAAATCGCTGCCGTGGATCGACGGCGCAAAATGTTCGTCATTAGAAGCCGAGCGTTCTTTTCGAGTGGGCAAAAGCCGCCACAGCCATTTATTGAAGGGCTTTTCGACGGAAAAGTGGAACGCGAGAGCAAAAGAGACCGCGGCTGCAATCGAGCCCGCGTGCCAAAGCAAGATTGCTGGTCGGGGCAGTCCGACGAATAGCCCGCCAATCTTACCGAGAGCTGAAAGCACGAGCCAGTGGCTGAGATACAGCACGTATGAGCTATCTCCCATCACCCGCAGGAAGCGCGTCGTCAAAGACGTTTGTGACGCCCATCTCTCGAGCCCAATCGAGCCTGTGATGAAGAAAAACCCCATTGTTCCGCAGCCGAATACGCGCAGCAAAGAAGGACCGGAGCTTCGCCAACGCTCGAGCGCCGCCCCCACAACAACATAAAGTGCGACGGCCAACAAAATCTGAGCAATTGGCTCGCGCGGAGCGACGCTTCGATGAAAGCGGTAGGCCAACGCTCCGAACAAAAATTCCACGTAATAGAGGCTCAACAATTGCCCGTTGACGAGGTCGATTCCAGCCAAATACAGAGCTATGCAGACCGCAGATAAAGAGGCGATCCAGGCAACGAGGCCTCTCGAGCCATTGAACATCAAAATCAGCGCCACGCTACAATAAAATATCATTTCCTGGATAAGCGTCCAGGCGACGCCGAGCACCGGCGCTTTATATTGGGGAATGAGAGACAGCGATAAGGCAATTCTTTGAATATCCGCCGCTCTATCTCCCGAGAGTCCGCCAACATTGAAATTATTGTTCAATGCATAGGCGGCAACCACGAGAAGCGAGAAAAACCAATACATCGGGTATATTCTAGCGACCCTCCTGGAAACGTATAGCCTAAATTGTGCCTCCTTCCCACTCATGACAAGCATACACATTATAAAGCCGCTCAGGCAGAAAAAAATATCCACCCCAAAATCAAGGTGCCTGAACGGGAACAGGTAATGTTCTTGCATGTATTCAAAGCTGTCGGATCGCCAGTACGTATCTTCGAAGTTCTTTATAGAGAGATGTGAATGCCAGACAACGATCATGAATGCGGCGAAAGCCCGCAATATCTGGATCGATACGAATTCTGAATGGCTACTCGCAGTCGAAGCGCGTGGGCCCATGATGCTCTAACCTTCTTTTGACTCTCTTCGCTGTCAAACGCGACGGAGTGGGGCGGCCCCAATGGGCAGATCGCGGCTATCTTGCGATTCATCGAGTTAGCGGTTTTGGGCGATGGCGCTATCCGCAGAACGACGGCGTCAGGGAAGGTAATTGGAAAGTCCGGAAACGGTCAATTGAACGCATGTGCAGGCTTACTTAGTCCAAAAGTTCAACCCATAAGATGCATAATCAGCGATCGTTCCATTGAGTGGCATGCGTGGGAGCGCTCGGCAACATCCTAAACCCTCGATCGCGTCGCCTGCTGCTCGGGAAATACCCTCCGGAGTTAACTCTAAGTAGGCACGCGACAAATCTTTTGTGTCGGACCCCGACCACAAAATGGCTGCTATGTTGTTGTCGGTTCTAAACGACACAGTGAGCGAATAGATTGAGAACCTTTCACGCGAATTTTGAACGCACTCGAACAAAATACTGCCGCGCTTCAACACGCGTTCCCATTGGAGTCGCCGGCGTCTTATTCCTTGGTTGCGTGGCGGACAGCGGCGGCTATGCGGCCGAAAGGAGAGTATCCCCCTCCGGAGGGGATGACACCTTGGCGGTCCGATCCGCGATCATCGCGGCAGCCTTTGGCGATGTAATCATCTTTTCTCCGGGGCTATTTCACCTTGGCGAAATCGCCCTCAAATCGGGCGTTACATTTCAAGGAGAGAACGCAATCCTGAGCGCGATGAGCTCGAGCCCAATCTTTACCGCGGATCCAAACGACAGCCACGACATCAGGATCGATTCTTTCTGCTTCTTGGGCAACGGCGCCAATCCAATGCGAGGCGTGATCAGACTGTTTGGGAATGCGTCGCCCGATTCCGTGTCGAACATCGAGATTTCGAACTCGACGTTTCGACATAACGGACTGACCTTCAATTTCCTGAAACGCGCACGGATATCGGGCAACCGGTTCGAGGACGTCGCCGCAGGCGGCTCCGGCGTCTACGGGTATAATCTCGATAATTCGTCGATCGACCACAACGTCTTCAAAAATGTTTATCAGGGAATGAGCATCGTACTCGGTGACGTCGAGAATCAGGGACGGAACGTTATCGTCTCGGATAATGTCGGACTGGGGATTTCCCGTATGGGAATCGAGATCCAGGGAAAGGCTCCGCCACGACCCGGAGAAAGTCGGAATCTTCTCGTTCAAGGCAATCGCTTCTCGACCTGGAACAATCCGGCCGCTGACACAATCGGATATTCGATCGTCACCGACGGTGGAGTAGGGACAAAGGTGATCGGCAATTATGTGCAAACGACATTGCGGACCGGCATTGGAATTGAGATTTCCGGCGAGAGTGCAATTGCGGAGCGAAATTATGTCGACGGATTTGAAGTGGGGATTACGGCCTATTCCGCCGGCGACGTCATAACGGGCAATACTATCATCAACAGCGCCCATCGCCCGGCGTCCACATTCGGGCGCAGCGACGTAACGGTCTCCAACAATAATACTGTCAAGGCCGAAAACCAGGCGCCGTTCGAACCAGACGACCCGGGGGATCGGCGCTGCATTATCCAGCCTTCCGAGCATCATTAAGCACAGCCATCCGTGAGATTGGAAAGTGACCATGGAAGGACCTTCCGCCGCGACTGTTGATGACGCGCAGGGCGAACAGAAGGCGACGGCGCTCGACTTTGCGCGTCTGAGAAAAGCGCCCAGCGGGTTACTTCATTTCATCAAAATCATGTCGGCCATTGCCGAACAAGCTATTTTCGCCGGCACGAACTTCATGCTGACCGTTTTGCTCGTGCGCTGGATGCCGATCGATCACGTGGGCGTATACAGCTTCTGCTATTCCCTGATTATCGTAACCTGTATGCTATTCGAAGCGCTCGTGTCTGAGCCAATTCCGATCCTCGGGCCCGCCAGATACGCAAATCGCCTGCGCTGCTATACGGGAGCGGTCGTCTTCCTGCATTTCGCTACATCAGTGTTAGCATCTTTGGCGCTTCTGGCGGCGGGATCGATTTTTCACGATCGGGGATCTCCCCTCATTGCGGAGACGATGGTGGGGGCCCTCATTGCAGCGCCGCTGCTGTTCCTGCGCCCGATGACGCAACAGTTGTGTTACACGCATTCCTATAACGGATTGTTTGCGCTTGGCGGAGTGGCTTACGCCATCTTGGCGCCGGCATTTCTGTTCGTTCTGCACATCGCCGGCGTTTTGAGGCCGTCTTACGCCATTATCTCGATCGGGGGAGCGATGGCTCTTCCCTGCCTGTTTATTATGGTCGTATTTCTTCGTCCCGATTTAAGGCTCGCGCGCGTCGGGTCGATGATCCGCGAGGTGTTGCGCGACCATTGGCGCTATGGGCGCTGGGCCATTATCGCTCAGACGAACCACTGGCTCGGCGGCAATATTTTCCACTTGGTGGGACCCTCCATGATCGGCCTCGAGGC
The DNA here is from genome assembly GCF_016745395.1 of Methylocystis sp. Sn-Cys. Classification (GTDB taxonomy): domain Bacteria; phylum Pseudomonadota; class Alphaproteobacteria; order Rhizobiales; family Beijerinckiaceae; genus Methylocystis; species Methylocystis iwaonis. The sequence continues at coordinate 66,034 of NZ_JAERVJ010000006.1, read as the reverse complement.
AACTGCAGCCGTCCGCGCTATTTTCAACATGATCTTGCCGGTAAATCTTGCGACGGCGGCGACTTTATCGGCGGCCGCGCCAACGCTTGCGAGGTACCATTCGGCCAACCAGCGCGATCGATACCGAAGAACGCTCGGGCTTTTCGCCGGCACAGTTTTGAGCGGGACCGCCGTCTACGCGTTCCTGTTTTCTTTCGTTGGCATGCAAGCCATTCACTATTGTTATCGAGGCGCGTTCGACAAGCTCGTTAGCCCGTCGCTGATCGTGTGGCTTTGTGTCATCCCGGTGCTTTCCGTTTTGAACGCAATCGTGGAGCTCAACTTACGCCTCAACGGCAAGATGAAATCCATAGCCCTTTCCAAATTTGCTTGGACGGCGTCAACGATGACGATCGGCATAGCCGCATGCGCGGCATTCGGATTGTTGGGCGTCTTCATCGGTTGGGCGCTGAGTAGCGTAATTCTTCTCAGCCGCAACATATGGTGTTCCTACCGGTTATCGAAGCGTGCGTCTGATGCGCAAGGTCACAGGGACTAGGAGGATTGGATGCTCAATTTTGCCCTGGCCCTGGTCCTGGCGGGAAACCTGATCCTGGGATTTAGCTTCATGCAGATCAGGCTGCCGGGACTCGGCATCCCCCTTGGGGAAACTGTTCTGATTTTGGGCTTGCTGGGATCGAATGTGGTGAGCTCATTGCTCGAGATGAGGTCGGTTATCCGACTGTTCCCCCTCGTCGCGTGGTGGTGTTATGCGATCGGTTGGGCGGTGTTTTTTACGCCCGAATACGGATTGTGGGCGCTGCGCGACGCGTCCCAAGCGATCGACTCGCTTTATCTGATCGTAGGATATTCGTTTGCGTCACAACAGCAAGCCTTGGAACGGTTGTTCCGCTGGCTTCCGGCAGCGCTTGTTGTCGCTGTCGCCTATGCCAGCGTCGGCTATCTTTTTAGAACCGAAATTATAGCGGCGTCGCCTCAGATCGTATCCGAGCATGGTGAGGCGGTTCCTATATTCGGCCTGTTCAACACGGGGGACGTCGTCATCTTTTGGGCGGCGGCCTATCTCATCATCAGATTTCCGGGTGCGCCTTGGGCCGCCTTGCTGGCGGGCGCGCTGGCTTCTTATATCATTGTCGTTTTCCAAAATCGCACCGCCTATATGCAGCTCGCCGCGCTCTTGTTGCTAATGTGGTTCCTGCGTAGATCGGCGATACGACCGCTTTTATCTTTTGCGCCTCTTTTGGTTGCTGCGCTGGCGGCGATCGAAGTCCTGGAATTGCACGTTCCGGGGCGCCTGACGAGTCAGGTTTCTCTTTCGTTTTTCGTCGATCACATTGCTGCGATGGTCGGAATCTCGGACGGGAGCAACGACGCGATATCCGCCGCCGCTTCGGGCGTGGATCAGCGCATGCAATGGTGGACCGACCTGATTGATCGAGTTACCGCGGATTCCACGACGTTCCTCACCGGTCTGGGGTTCGGATTCCCGCTGATCTCGTTTGGAAATGTCGCGGGAATTCAAGTGCGAGAGCCACATAATTCTATGATGTCTGTTTTTTCTCGATGCGGCCTGATCGGATTTGCCGTCTGGTTCTGGATGCATGCCGAGCTCTTTTACGCCGCCCTGAAAGCATTTTTTCGCGCAGGCGCCCATTTGCCTTCCCGCCTCTGGCAGGATCGAATCTTTGTGATGTTAGCCTTTATCGTGCTCGTTCTTATGGGCTCGTTAGGCGAAGACAATCTGGAAAAACCCTATTTTGCGATCCCATACTACTTCCTCTGGGGCGTCATTTTGCGCGGAGCGTTTGCACTGGGCTCGTTCCGTAAAAATTGTGGGTCAAACTGCATCACCTCGTCGTCGAACGTCGGCGTATCGCCTTCTGGCGGCTCTTTATCTTCTGCGACAGGAGGGTGAGCGCGCCGGTAGGAACCGCGTCTACCGCCTCGATCGCGCGGAAGGCCTGCGGTGAGGTGTCACCGGGGCCATTTCTGTTTCGGCCTTGGTCGTCATACCGCACGACAAGCCCTACTGAGAGCTGGCTTATGCGCGGTTCGATCCCGTGGCCCAATGGCCGGGCCGTTTGCCGTCTGCTGCCGGAAGGCTGAGAACTTGCCCCGATCCGTCTTGTCTAGGCCGACGAGGAGAACGGGCGGATGAAGGAAGCTGCACTAAACCAGAATTAAAGCGACAAGGCGCCGTGAGGCTCTTGAGACTACCGTGGCCGTCGAGGCGCGCTCCACAAGAAATGTGCTTCTTGTAATCTTGGTTGCCTATTGACAAGCGGACAGCAATAAGAGACATGGAACTATGCGGCAGTTTTACCAGATAAAGGACTTTTTGCGCGCTTTTCGTGCGCACGCGGTCATTTGTCTAATTGTGCTGCAAGCACTCGCCTTTCTTTTCGCGCCCGTCAGCCGGAGCCACGTCCAGAACGATATTCCCGGGGTTTCGCTCGCTTTGGTTGGCGCAATTTGCGGGGACGACGCGCCTCATGGCGATCCAGCGCATTCTACTCACGATTGCCAGTGTGTGCTTTGTGCGGGCGCCGGACGCGACCATTGGAACGTGACGCCTGCGTTGCTCGCGGCTGTGGCGATCTTACTGACGCCGGATCTAGAAGAATCGTCGGCGGCGTCGAGTTCGCAAGAGTCTCCGTCGCTACCATCCCGACGTTTCCTCATACCGCTGTCCCGCGGGCCCCCGACCTCCCTCTCCTAATACTTCCACGCCGGGCGATTTAGATTCGCTCGGCCATCTTCTCGCACTGTTTTTGCGCACGTCGCGAACAGGAGGCGAAGCTATGTACATTTTTCGGGTGTTGGCGCTGTTCGTGGCGGTTTCTGCGCCTCTTGGCGTCGCGCGAGCCGCGCAGGATGATCGAGGCGACAAGCAGCAGGTCGCAATTCGTTTCTCATTGGCGGCTGGAGGCAATCCGGTCCGATGCGGACAAGACATTCCTGGCCTCGGAACCGGCGGCCGCTCTGCGCAGCTCCGTGATGCGAGACTCTATATCTCGGCTGCCACGCTCATCGACGCCGCCGGGCGCGAGGTTCCCATCGAATTGGACCAGAATGATTGGCAGTACGCAAACGTCGCTTTGCTGGATTTCGAGGACAAGACCGGCAAATGCGTCGGCAATGCCGACACATACGACACGATCAAGGGCCTGGCGCCGAAAGGACGTTATCGCGGCGTCAGCTTCGTCGTCGGCGTTCCAAGCGTCGTAAGGGATAAAGAGGGAAAGGACATCTTTCTCAATCACTCGAACTTCGCGACGGCGCCGGCGCCTCTCGACATTCAGGCGATGGCCTGGAATTGGCAGGCCGGGCGTAAGTTCATCAAGGTCGAAGTCGATCCGGAGGGAGGCGTGACGCGCCCTCCGATCACGCCCAAGCTTGCGCCGGGCAGTGCGGACGGCGCTACGGCGAGCGCCATTGGCGCTCCCGCAATGGCCGATGCGCTGAAGCCGGCGCCTGCGAAGGTCAACGCCGATGGCACAGTCACCGTATCGACCTGGATGCTGCATTTAGGCTCGACTGGGTGTCGTGGCGACGCGGTAAAAGGCGAGATCACCTCTTGCGCCAGCGCCAATCGAATTCCGGTAAAATTTGCGTCATTCGACCCGGCCCGACAACGCGTGGTTTTAGATTTGGCGGCCTTGTTCTCCGGCATCGATCTCGGCCAAGACAAGGGCTTCTCGACGGGATGCATGAGCGGCCCCGCCGACCCCGAATGTGGGCCGATGTTCGAGAATTTGGCGCTTCGGCTCAAAGAAACCGCCCTTGACGCGAACGACGCCGGTAAACCATCCGGCGCGGTCACGAAAATTTTCCGTGTGGAGGCCGCGAAATGACTCATCGTCGTCTTGCCGTCCTTCTGACGGCTTTCACGCTGATCTCTCCCGCAGCTCATGGAGGAGCGGACCAAAACGAGTCTGCATGGCGCTGGTCCTTGCCGGATTTCTTGCCGCCGCCTCGCGTCCCGACGGACAATCCAATGTCGGAGTCCCGCTTCCAGCTCGGGCGTAAGTTGTTTTACGACACACGGCTGTCGGGAAACGGGAAGGAAAGCTGCGCCTCGTGCCATTTGCAGCGTCTCGCGTTCACAGACGGGCGCAAGCTCGGCGTGGGCGCCACGGGCCAGAACACGCCGCGCAATGCGCCGAGCATTGCAAACGTGTCCTGGCGCGCGACGCTTACCTGGGCCAACCCGGCAATGGTCACGCTGGAGCGACAGATGGAAGCCCCGCTCTTTGGCGAAGACCCGATCGAAATGGGCGTCAACGACAAGAACCGGAAGGAAATTCTTTCGCGCTTTGCAAATGACGCAACCTATCGCCAAGATTTCGCAGCGGCTTTCCCCGGCGAAGCGGAGCCGCTCACCTTTGGAAACATCATCAAAGCGATCGCCGTATTCGAACGCGGCGCTGTGTCAGCGAATTCGAAATACGACCTCTACCTCCAAGGAAACGCGACGCTGACCCCCGAGGAAATCCGCGGCAAGGATCTGTTTTTCGGAGAGAAAGCCGAGTGCCATCACTGCCATGGGAGCGTCAATTTCGACGATCAGTTTTATCACGCCAAAACCCGAGGCGTCGAAACGCCGTTCCACAATACGGGGCTGTATAATCTCGACAAGGACGGGTCATATCCAGCGCCCAATCGCGGCGTTTACGAGAACACTCACAAGCCAGAAGATATGGGGACATTCCGCGCGCCCAGTCTGCGGAACATCGCGGTGACAGCGCCTTACATGCACGACGGAAGCGTTGCAACTCTTGAGGATGCTGTCGAGATCTATGCCGCCGGCGGGCGGAACCTGAAGGAAGGCCCCTTCGCCGGCGATGGACGCCACAATCCAAACAAGAGCGCGCTGATCGTTCCGATTGATCTCAGCGAGCAAGAGAAATCCGATCTCATCGCGTTTTTGAAAACGCTTACGGATGAGTCTTTCCTCTCGTCACCGCGTTTCAGCGATCCGTGGAACGGTGCCTCGCCCTCGATCGGCGTCTCGGTCGTTACTCCGCCTCATTGAGAGCTTCTGAGGAATTCGGTCCGTGGCTAACAAGATTCGCCTGACGCGCGGCGTTTTTGCTTCACTCGCGTTGGCGCAGCATCATCTGCCGCGCGGGACTTGTCCCTAGAGCGCATTCTGATTCCATGCGAGCGGAAAGCGCGCTAGGCGGGTCCCCCTCGAGTCCTGGCGTTGGGCAAAAGCAAGGAATCGCGGAGGTCCATGCTTCTTCGCATCTTCCTATTAACAGTCGTCTTTTGGCAGGTGATTGGCGCACCGGCGACTTTCGCCGTGCGGGGTCATGGCCCGCGCATAGAGGGCCAAATCTGCCGGATTGGCGCCTCGCCTGGACCGCCTCTGAACCCTATCGAATCTCCCTATGCGTGCGATTGCAACTTTTTCTGTGGCGCTTGCGGGGATCTGCAGCCGTTCCTGCACGCCCAAGATCACGCGGCCTACATAGGCAACTCTTCGACAGAGATCGGCGCGAGTCCTTGGGGCTGCGATGATCTATCGCCCCTGCATTCGCGCCGCCAAAGGGCGCGCGCTCCGCCCGTCTAATCTCCTTTCGCTTCTATCTCCAGTGGCCTTGGGTGTAGTGGCCATCGCGCTTGAATTGAACGCGTTGCAACGCACCCCGCATTGACGAGGCCGGCGCCCGGAACGCGTTTGCGCGCTAGACCGCGCTCAACGGCCAGATTGGACGTCGAGCCTTCAATAGAGGGCCGCCGGAATGCACGCGACCTCACCCTTTCACCAACCGGAGCGCAACAGCGCCCACAACACCGCGAGGTGCTCATGCGCCATTCATCCACCCTCGAGCGTTTGTTTCGCAATCACCATCGCGCGCTCACAAGCCGAGCGAAACGTCTGATCGGCGCACACGAAGCCGAGGACATCGTCCAAGAGGCTTATCTAAAAATGCTCGAAAAGGGAGACTGGGAAAATGTAACCAACGTCCGGAGCTATCTATCGAAGACCGCCTCGAACATCGCAATCGATTGGCTTCGCCGGGAGAGGGCGCGCAGCAAGTCCATCGCCAACGACGTAGCATTCACACAATTGGCGAGTGGCGAGGCGTCTGTTGCCGTCGCCTCGATCGAATCGGACCCGATGTTTCACTTGAAAATGATCCTTGGTCATCTGCCGCCGGATTGCCTCAGAATCTTCCTCCTAAGCCGGGTTCTCGGGCACAGCCACGCCGAGGTGGCGAAAGAAACCGGCCTGTCCGTTCGAACTGTCTATCGCTGTATCAATCGCGCACTCGAGCTTCTGGATGTCGATTCTGGCAAAGCTGAAGGCCAGGCGGCGCAACGGTCCGGGGAAGCCAGCCGACCTTCAATTGGCGCCCATAAGAAAAAACTAATTCAGCAGAGTCCGATTTGCCCGGCGCCGATCGTCTTACCTAACGGGCCTCCCAATTCGGAGCCTCGTCCGATCAAAATCGGACAAATTCACACCAGGAGAAACGCCATGAAAATTCGCATTGCCAAGCGCGTCGAGCTCAATGTCATCGGCCGCGCCAGCGCCCGTTGCGCGTCGACCTGCGCGATGACGAACGGCTAACCAACTGCCGAGGCCTTGCGTCGATCCCAGCCGGGATCGCCGCAAGCGCCTACAAAAGACGCAGAAAGGATAGAGCTACATGCGCATCGGCCTCAATTTCACGCTCGGCGACACATATGATATGGTGAAGCGATTGCTCGCTGAAGGTCATATCGACTACTGCGAGTTTCTAATCGACAATTTTTTCTGCGTCGACCCTGCGGAAATTGCCGGCGCTTTTGATTGCCCTGTCGGCTTCCACGTCATGTATTCGCGTTTTTTGGAAAGCGACGAGGCGACGCTCGTCGAATTCGCGAAGAGATTACGCGATTACATAGACGCCGCTGATCCGATCTACGTCTCGGATCATATTTTGCGGTTTTCGCATGACGGCCGGCAATTTTTTCATTTAGGAGAAATCGACTATTTTGCAGAGTATGATTTCGTGCGCGACCGGGCGCTGCGCTGGCAGGAACTGGTAGGCCAGAAAATTCATTTCGAAAACTATCCCTCTATCATGGATGGCGGCCTCGAAGCGCCTCGCTTTTTCGAACGCCTCGTCGACGACACCGGCGCAGGCGTGCTCTTCGACGCCTCCAACGCGATCTGTTCACATCGCAATTGCGGGACTCCCCTAGAGTCATGGGGACGCGTCATCGGTTCAGCCAAGCATTTTCACGTCGCCGGATACAGGCAATCTCTGATCGAGCCATATATCGCATTGGATACTCACGCCGAGGCGCTGGCGGCGGACACTCTGAGCTTCCTTCGGGATTACAGGTCGGTCTTCGACAAATCGGGCGCGACGATCACTTACGAGCGTGACGACGAGATCGAGTTCGACGCCATCGTCGAGGACCTCAAAGAGATAAGAAAAATATTCGCCGAACCGCTGGAAGGTCACAGGAATGAACTTGTCTTATCCGCCCACGAGAGCTGATCGCGATCTCTACCCCGCGCTCATGTCGGTCGAAGAGAGCGAAAACTTCCCGCGAAATCATAAGTCATTCGTGCGCATCGACACGAGCCTTCGCGTCTACTGGCACACGCTGTTCGATATATGTCCGGATTTACTGACTCTCTCGGGCCCGGATGGGATGGCGATCTTTCGACCCTTTATGACATGGGCCGCGCGCCGGCGTCTGGCCTTCGACTGGTCGTTTTATCTCTGGGTATATGTGTGGCTGCAAGAGTCGGAATTCAGGGATCGGTTGGATCGAGACGGGCTGCTTCAAACGATTATGGGCGCCTCTGCGGCGCGCTGGGCGATCCTCGATCGCAGCAGGGACTGTGGAATTGTGATCGGCTGCGCCGACACAAGCGATCTCGTGGTGGGCTGGAAATGCCACAGCATCCGGGGTGGGCGGCAAATCGAGCTCATCGAGCCCGAGGAAGCGCTGCCGCCGCCAGCCAATACGTTCGGGTATTTTACGCAGCCCGATTTCGAGCTCGGCGGATTTCCCGGATGGCAAGGCTTGTCGAGATGATCGACACGGGGTTCTGGCGTGGATATTCGATGCTCGCGGCGAGCGCCTGCGCTGCATCTGTGACCATGCAGATCGACCTTGCTATGATCGCCAGATCGGGAGGGCGCGTTGCGGGCGCCTTCGCCGTTCTCATGCGTATGACCTTGCTGGATGTGGCTTTGACGATCGCCTTGGCCTCCGTCGCCGGGATTGCCGCCGCTCATGCGACAGACCGTGACCATCTCGGTAGCGTCGTCGGCCAGTTATGCGTTCTTGTCACGGCGGTTGGCGTCGTCACGAGCGCTCTCGGCTTCTTTGCTTATCCGCCCCTGTTGGCGCAGTTGATAGGGACGGAGGAAGCAGCGCCTTTGATCGGCCAGCCCATCTTTTGGCTCGTCGCCGGCACGCCCTTGCGAATGCTCGCGAATGCACAAGGTTTTGTGCTGCATGCCCTCGGACAGGGTTCGGTGGTGTTCCGTTCGAAACTTGCCGAGGCGCCGTCGAAGTTTATTCTCAATTTCCTCCTCATGGACGCGCTCGGATTCGATCTAGCGGGGTGCATGATCGCCGGCTTCGTCATCGCAGCCGCTTCGTCCTTGTGGCTTTGGCTTCGTTTGCGAGAGCGCGGCGCCTGGTCGTTCGATTGGCCAGAGCGCGCCTTTGCGCGATGGTTTCTCTGGACAACATTTTGGGAATCCCATCGTATCCTGTCGCCTCAAGCGGCAATGCTCCTCGCCCTGGCTCTGTTCTCCTCCACGCGATTTAGCGGCTACGGCGTCGATCGTCTCGACGCCTTCGCGGCGGGGCAAGCCTTCATGTTGTTTGTTCTCAGCCCGATGCCCGTCTTGACGCGTTTCCTTGCCCTGCGTTTAACAGCCGTCGCGCCTCAGAAACAGTCACCCGCGATGATCAAATTGGCGCAATCCGGCGCGCCAATCGTTTCGATTATTGCAATTTCTCTATTCATTGGCCGCGACTGGATTGGCGACTCCCTATACCATCAGCACGGACCCTGGTGGTCGACGTTTATCGCCGTCTTGTCTCTATCACTTCCCATTCGATATTTGGGCTGCGTGTCGAGGGGAGCGATGCTCGCGCGTGGCAGGTTTCCCGAGCTCGCCATGATCGATGCGTTTGCGCAATGGCTCCTCACACCGCTGTTTCTGTTTCTCGGCCTTTCCGCTGATGCTCCGTGGTTGGCTTATCTTTCGCTCATCATTCCGGAGGTCGCTTGCGTCTGCTTGATTCCGGTCGCGCTCTGTCGATCGCGCCACAGCGCTTCCCTCTCACCGCTTCCATCCGAAGGGCCTATTCGATGATCCGACAGAGAGTGCCTGTGTTGATCGTAGGCGCGGGATACGCTGGCCTATCCGCCGCGACCCTGCTGGCCTGGCGGGGAGTTCAATGCATGCTGGTCGAACGGCGCGAGTCGACATCGAGGCTTCCAAAAGCGCATGGATTGAACAGGCGAAGCATGGAAGTGCTGAGGGTCGTCGAAGGCCTGGAAGAAGCGTTGCATTCTGCGAGCAGCGCTCCCGCAAACGACTCCACGCTCATCATCGCCGAGCGGGTCGTCGGGCCTGCAATCGCAACGCTGGTCACCAAGAACGCGCTCGACTCGACTCTCGTGTCGCCCGCGAAGGTATGCACGGCCGGTCAGGATCGCGTCGAGCCTGTGCTGTTGCGCTATGCCGAGGAACACGGCGCCGATGTCAATTTTACGACCACTCTTGTCGAGTTTCGCGCGATGAGCGAAGGCGTCGAAGCAGTCCTTCGTGACGAAAGGACCGGCGCCGAAAGGATCGTGTTTGCTGATTATCTCATCGCCGCTGACGGTGCTGAAGGGGCGATCCGAGAAGTCGCCGGCGTGAAGATGGACGGACCTGGCGTGCTAGCGCATACGGTCTCAATTCTTTTCGAAGCCGATCTGGCGTCGGTTTTGCCGAGCCGCGGGCTTGTGCTTTATTATCTCCGGCATCCGTCCTTCAGTGGCTCTATCGTTACCTGCGACGACCCAAATCTGTTCCAACTCAACGTCGAATACGACCCCGCCTTCGACAAGGCTTCGGATTTTGACTTGGACCGTTGCGCCCAATTTGTGAGGGACGCGGTCGGCCTGAGCGATCTTGAATTCGAGATACGCGACATTTGGCCGTGGAAGATGTCTGCCTTGATGGCCGATCGTATGTCGTTCGGCCGTGTATTGCTTGCCGGGGATTGCGCACATGTCATGCCGCCGGTGGGAGGATTAGGCGGGCAAACGGCGATACAGGACGCCGCAGACCTTGCGTGGAAGCTCGCCTTGGTGATCAAAGGGCACGCTGGTCCGACTCTGGTCGAGACCTACGAGCCCGAGCGTCGGCCGGTCGCGCGTATTGCCATTGCGCGGCAGATCGCCAATTACGTCGAACGTCTTTTGCCGGACCGGCAGGAGTTGCGCATTCCAGCCGATGAATATGACATGCTCTCGACCTCGATCGGGTATCGCTATCGCTCCAGCGCCATCATTTCGGAACAGGACGATAGTGGAAAAGCGGTAGAAAACCCGCTGGAGGCGAGCGGCGCGCCCGGAACCCGTCTTCCGCACGTCTGGTTGGTCCGTGGCGGAGAGCGACTCTCCTCTCACGATCTGATCGGCCGTCATTTCGTTTTGTTTGCGGGTCCAGAAGGCAAATGCTGGGCCGAGGCTGCGGAGGAAATCTCCAAGTCGGACCCGCCGCTTTCGTGCTACCGGCTGTCCAGCGACATAGCCGATGCTGGCGATCAGTTTCTCTCACGCTTGGGATTGTCTTCAAGCGGCGCGGTTCTGGTGCGCCCGGATGGCTATATTGCGTGGCGGTCGCGCGAGGGCCAACGGCAAGCGCATTCGGTTCTGGAAGGCGCTTTTGCGCGTGTGCGCGGCATGAGGTCTATGACGCAATCACACCAAGCCGAGGCTGAATCGCTGTTCGAAACGGGGCTATGAGTTCGCACCCACAAGGAACAACCCAAGGGTGTCGAACTCATGAGCTAAGAAGCAGGCGCACGCCGAGCGTCCTCGATCGGCTTTTGTTTCTAGCATCGGATGCCCCAATATGTGGAGGATGGACATGTCGCGGAGTGTCGGCGTCTCTGAAAGCCCATTCGCTTCCCAGCGTATAGCCGTCGACCAGAAACGGGTCGAGACGCTGCAGCTTCCTTATCGGGATTTCAGAGAGCTGTCTTTAGCTGGGGAGAATTGGCGGAAGTTGCCTTTAGAGGCGCGTCGCCAGTTCAGAAGCTATTATTTCTTCAATCCCCCAAAATGGCGGGTGTGGGCGCGGCGGCTGGGGTCGGCCGAACGCATGGAGCCCAGCTTCGCTTCAATCGGCGCAGTGCGTTCGGGCACGTCATTTCTATCGTCGTATATATTCCAGCATCCCCATGTGGTGCTCCCGCTTTCCAAGGAAATATCCTTTACAGAAACCATGAGAGACCTCATGGCGCATTTTCCCACTCTGGCCGAGCAACATGCCGCCGAACGGCGGTATGGCGGCGCGATCACAGGCTATTGCACGCCGGTGATGCCTAATCCGCTTTGGATATTCCTTGCCAAGTCGATGTTTCCGAATTTGCGAATCGTCTGCGTGCTGCGGGATCCGGTCGAACGCGCATTTTCTCATTGGCGCTGGGACCAAAAGCGATTTGTAGAACGAAAAAAGCTCGACCCGCATTGGAAGGGATTTCCCAGGTTCGAAACGCTCATTCGGACAGAACAAGAGACAATCCGAGCCGGGGGCATGGAGGTCCATGCCTTTTCAGGGGCGCGCGCTGGCTATTTGAGGCACGGCATCTATGCGCCGTTTCTTCGTTTGCTGGCGGAGCAGTTCGGGCGCGAACGCATTTTCGTCGTTGACGCCGCCGAACTCTTCCGCGATCCGGGCGGCGTTACGAAACGGATCTACGGATTCCTTGGCCTTCCGCAGATCGAGCCGCTTATTATCGACGAGCAAAACTCGGGTCCATCAGGCGCGCTTCCCGACGCGCTGCGCTCGGAACTCACAGAATTCTTCCGGCCCTATAATGAAGCGACGTACGAAATTGTCGGAAAAGATTTCGGTTGGGGAACAGCTTATACGGGGTCCGAGTGATTGGTGCGGCGCATTCCCGAGGCTCGCGCAGCGAGCGATCGGAAATGACAAGCGCCAATGCGAGTTATTCAAACGGGAATGGTGGCAGATGTTCTGGGAGAACCCAGCCTAATCTCAGGGCGCGCGTATTGTTCATTCCGGCGACGTTAGGCGGTGTCCGGCCTGGGGAGTGTCTGTGTGATCGACGATAGAGGAAATCCTCACGCAACTGCAATGCAGCCAATGAGCAGCCCCGTGCATCAGCGCACACAGAATATTCAGTGGCAGCCGACGCTGGTCGACAAGGCCAGGCGGGCCACTCAGAAAAGCCAGAAGCCTGTTGTCTTGTGGTTTACCGGACTTTCTGGAGCCGGCAAGACCACGCTCGCCAGTCTTGTCGAAAAACATTTGTACGAGAAAGGGAAACATACTTACCTGCTCGACGGCGATAACCTCCGTCACGGGCTCAGCAATGACCTTGGCTTTGCCGATGCCGATCGCGTGGAGAATATCCGACGCGTCGCCGAAGTCGCCAAACTGATGGTAGACGCTGGTCTCATCGTGCTCGTTTCCCTAATTTCCCCCTTCCGTTTCGAGCGACGTCTGGCCCGCGAAATCATGGCTCAGGGGGAATTTGTGGAGATTTTTGTGGATACGCCGCTCGAAGAATGCGTGAGGCGCGACTCCAAGGGCTTATATAAGCGTGCAATGTCCGGTGAGATCGAGAATTTTACCGGGGTTTCGTCGCCTTACGAGGAGCCCGAGAGCCCTGAGCTCCACATTCGGACCGTTGGTTGTGATCCCTTCGAGCTCGCACGCCGCGTCGAAGATTACGTGGACCTGCATATTCGCTAGACGAGACGTCTCTGTCCCCGACCGGACGCCCATGACGTCATTCTGGTCGACACCGCGCCGGACGAGCTTCTTCGCCGCCTGAAGGTGGGAAGATCTATGTTCCCAAGAGGGCCTGGTGGGCGACGCCAGCTCGAACTGCCGGGAACCGGCGCGTGAACAAGCTTCGGGTCCTCATTGTGGACGACGAGCGCAGATCAGGCGGGCCTTGAGACCGTCCCTGACCGCGAACGGCTACGAGGCGCCGGAAGCGGCAAGTGGCGAGCGCAGGTTTCCGAGAGCATGGCGCTCGGCCCTGTGCGCCATTTTCGCGCGCCGGCGAATTCGCCTTATCGAGGCCAGGACGGCGATCCTCCATTACCGATTAGCACGCCCTTGGCCCCCTTTCCGCTCGCATGGAATCAGGCGAGCGATGAGAAAGCGCGCAGCGCAGCGTCAAAAAGTTGGAGCGCATTCTAATCGCAAAAGTCCATCAACTTTTGCCAAAATGCGCTCTCGATTGCCGCGAAGGCGCGCCGCCGTCCCCTCGGCCTGCTGGCCGCGCACGGAAGAACTGCCGTGCCCTGGGCGCTCTCACTTACGCTCCCGCTTGAAGCGCAGGCAAGCTTTCCATTACCATCCGCCCGCTAAATAGCTAGAAATGTTGGAATAAGCCCGAACAGACAATATCGACGCGTGTTTGAATTAGGGGGCGCGCCATGGATGGCCGGCGCGATGCAAGGCCATTAGCCAGTAAACGAGCGGAGACCATCCTCGGGCATGTCCGAATGCGCGTCGCAATTAGATCGCAAACGCCATTTCCTTGTCCTGATCGTCGGCAGTGGCGGAGCAGAGCGGGAATTCGTTTGTCGTGCGCTCGAACGAGACGGGCTTATTGTGGTCGAGGCGCCTTATGGGCAGGACGGCCTCGCCAGATTGAGGCAGCTCAAGCCCGACTGCCTCGTCCTGGATGAAGGCTTGGAAAGCGAGCGCCATGAACTTCTTGCCGCCTTGCGAGAGGGCGGCGAGCTGTCTGGCTCCATTATCGCAATCGACGCGCATTCGACCGGAAATTTCGATGCGGAGACCGACGGGGTGGTCCATCTGCAAAAAAACACTCTCTCGGACGAAGGCGTCGCGGCCGCGGTTCGCGTTGCGGTCGATCTCGCCCTTATAACGAAAGAGAATAATCTTTTGGTTTCGAGATTTTGCGAAAGCAGGTGCCACTTGAACGCTTTTATTCGGCAGGCGCCGGTCGCGATCGCCATGTTCGACACGGAGATGCGCCACATCGCTTATAGTCACAAATGGCTAGACGCCTTTGGGATGCGGGCCGATGTGCTCGGTCGATCATTATACGACGTCCTTCCCAGGGTTCCGGAGCACTGGCGCAAACTGCACCGACAGGCGCTGCAGGGCGAAAGCGTCTCGCGGCGAGAGGATCTCCTTCTCTCCCCTGATGGGCGCCGCCAGTGGCTGGCTTGGGACGCATCGCCGTGGCGCGCCTCCGACCAAAAAATTGGCGGCGTTTTGCTCGCCGTCCAGGATATCACAGGGCGGCGGGCGATCGAGGACGCCCTCGAGACAAATCAGGCCCAGCTCGAGGCGGCCCTCGCAAGTATGACGGAGTCTATCGCAATTTACGGCGCGGACGGGCGGCTGACGCAGTTCAACGGGGGCTTCGTCAGATTCCATAGATTCGACGACGCCGAGGATTACAAAAAATCAGACCCCTCGCTTTTCGAATATTATGACGAGTCAGGGCATTTCGTGCCCTGGAGCGATCAGCCCGACCGGCGGGCGATGAAGGGCGAGACAGGCATCGGCCTCGTTTATCGCTTGCGGCGCAAAGAGACGGGCGCCCAATGGTTCGGGAAGTATAATTTTGGTCCCATCCGCGGACGCGGCGGCGAGATCGTCGGCGCCGTCGTTACCGCGCATGACGTTACGGAAGAGAAACGCGCCGATGAAGCCCGGCGAGAGGCGGAACGGCGCAAGGACGAATTTCTTGCGGTCCTCGCGCACGAGCTGCGCAACCCGCTCGCGCCGATCCACAATGCGGTTGAAGTTCTGCGGCGGACCGAAGACGCGCCCGCCGAAAAGCGACGCACCATGCTCGATATGATGGAACGCCAAGTGCGGCATCTGGTGCGGCTCGTCGACGATCTGATCGAGATTTCGAGAATCGAGCGCGATAAGATCGAGCTTCGGCGGGAGCGTTGCGAGCTTGCGTCGATCCTGCGAAATGCCGTCGAAACCGCGCAGCCCTTAGTCGAGCAGAACCGTCACAACGTCGGCCTTCATTTGCCTGCCGAGAAAATCGCCTTGCTCGGCGATCCGGTGCGGCTCGTGCAGATTTTCGCCAATCTCGTGAACAACGCCGCAAAATACACGCCGCCGGGAGGCGCGATCGAGATCCGGGCAGAGCGGCGGGGCGATGAGATTGTGGTCGTCGTGCGCGACAATGGCGTCGGAATCCCACCTGAGTCGCTGCCGCATGTGTTCGACCTTTTTATGCAAGGCGACTCGAGCCGCCGAGTCGGCGGGCTCGGCATCGGCTTGGCGCTCACGTGCAAGCTCGTGCAATTGCATGGCGGATCAATCGAGGCGAAAAGCGAGGGGCAGGACAAAGGCAGCGAATTTATCGTACGCCTTCCGCTTCAGCCTTCTGTTCCGCAGAGCGCTTCGCCGGCGAAAGCTCGAGGCAAGGTCTCGGATCGGCCGATCCGGGCGCTCGTCATCGACGACGATCTGGATGTAGGCAATAGTCTCGGCATATTGCTCTCGACCTTGGGCGCGGAAGTTCGAGTCGTCTACGATGGCCCTTCTGGCGTGGATGCTGTTCGCGATTTCGCGCCGGAGGTTGTGTTTATCGACCTTGGCATGCCGGGGATGGACGGTTGCGAAACCGCGCGGCGGATTCGCTCCAGCCAGATCGGACGCGAGCTCAGGCTCGTGGCGCTAACGGGCTGGGGTCAGGATGAGGCGCGCGCCAGGACCAAAGAGGCCGGCTTCGACGCCCATTTGATCAAGCCTGCCTCGCTGGAGGCTCTCGAGCAGGCGCTTCAAAGGGATGCGCAAGCGTGACCGCCGCCCCGTCATCCGTCGCGCCGAGGTCGGCGCTTCGCGTAATTTTCCTGAATGATCCGGACACGGTCCGCCGCCGCCATCGCTTCGTCGGCGTCTTTCAGCAACGCTTCGGCGTCGGCGCCGCGGGCGATCGAATGCGCCGCCATGTGTCGCTTCAAAATCGCTTCTTCCTGCAAGCATCGCATGGCGTTCCAAAAGGCGATCTCGGTGTTTTCGGCCAGCCCCGCCATCAGCGCCTGCTCCGTGAAGGCGTGACCGGTATGGCACCGGAAACGCGCGGGCCTTCCGCCTCGCAACAGCGTCAGAGCGCCGTGGCATTCCGGGCATGTCAAAGCAGACGGCTCTCCGATCTGCCTCAGCGTCTCGATCGAGCCCGCTCCGCCGGCGAAGATTGCAGCCTCCGCCGCGAGATCACGCGGCTTGTCTGTCGGAGGCCGCGCGGGCTCTGCGATCATCCGGACAAGTTGCGGCCCGATCTCGACGAGCGGGAGGCAATAATCGACCTGGACATTTTTGAGCGCGCTCGACGGCATCCCCGGCGCCACGGCCTCTTTTGGATCCTGCACGACGGCCGCGCCGCCACACAGCTTGATGGCCTGCAATCCCGCCGTGCCGTCGTCGAGATAGCCCGTGAGCACCACGCCGATCAAGCGCGGCCCAAACACGAGCGCTGCGGATCGGAAGAGCGGATCGATCGCCGGGCGGGCGAGGTTCTCCTTGGGCCCCCGACTCAACCGGAGCCTACCATCTTCGCCGACCAGCAAATGACGGTCCGGCGGCGCTACATAGATTTTTGCGGGTTCGAGCGTTTCCTCGTCTTGCGCCGAGACGGCCGCCAGAGGTCCCGCACGATCGAGAATCTCTGGAAGCATCCCGGGGCTTGTGGGGGAGAGATGCTGGGCGATAAGCAGCGAAGC
This sequence comes from Methylocystis sp. Sn-Cys, assembly GCF_016745395.1. GTDB lineage: Bacteria > Pseudomonadota > Alphaproteobacteria > Rhizobiales > Beijerinckiaceae > Methylocystis > Methylocystis iwaonis. The sequence goes on along the minus strand of NZ_JAERVJ010000006.1, from coordinate 49,083 downwards.
TGGCAAATCGGCTGGAAGCGTGGCCACGAGCGTTCTCAGCGCGTCGATCCCGCCAGCCGAGGCGCCGATGGCGATAATGTCGGACCGCTCCACGGGGCGCATGCTCTCTATTCGAGAAACGCAAGGACTCGCTTGCGCGCGCAAGCGGATCGCTGGATAAGCTAGCGCGCGAGGGAAGAATAGAAATGGTTGAGGATATCGACACGCTGCCCGCTGACGCGCCTCGGTTGCCTGTCGTCGGGATTGGCGCATCCGCGGGGGGAATTATTGCCCTTCAGAAATTCTTCGACGCGCTCGGGGACGATGTCGGCGCCGCCTTCGTCGTCGTCGTCCATCTCGATCCCGCGCATTCCAGCGAATTGCCCGCCATCCTTCAAAACCACACGCGGATGCGTGTCCTGCAGGTCAATGACCCCGCGCCTCTCGAGCCCAATACAGTCTATGTGATTCCGCCGAACCGTCGGCTGCTGGTCTCGGGGGAGAGCGTCGCGACCGGGCCTTTCGACGAGCCTCGGGGACAAAGAGCGCCGATCGATCTTTTCTTTCGCTCTTTGGCCGAGCACCACGGGGATGGCTACGCCGTTGTTCTCAGCGGCGGCGGCGCGGACGGCTCCATCGGCGCGCGCGCCATACAGGAGAAAGGCGGAATCGTTCTCGTGCAAGACCCAAACGAGGCCGAATTCCCTTCTATGCCGCGAAATGCGCTCGAAGGCGGCGCAGATTTCGTGCTTCCCGTCGCCGATCTGGCGCGAACCCTCGCCGGCTTGATCAGGGCGAGGGGGCATCTTTCGGTCTATGCGCATAATGATGAAGGCGATGAGGACTTCCTGCGTCGCATCTTGGCGCATCTTCGGTCCAGGACCGGCCAGGATTTTTCAGGCTACAAGCGCGCCACTCTGATGCGGCGCATCGCACGGCGCATGCAGGTCACGCACACTGAGCGGATGGATCAATATCTCGCCTATCTGCGAGACCACGCCGAGGAGGTGCATGCGCTTTTCAACGACCTGCTGATTTCGGTCACGAGCTTCTTCCGCGATCCGGAGACCTATGCCGCGCTCGCCAAGCATGTGATCCCGAGATTGTTCGATCATCAGCCGCGGGAGAACGCGGTACGCGTCTGGGTTCCAGCCTGCGCGACCGGCGAGGAAGCCTATTCCATCGCCATGCTTCTGCTGGAGGAAGCCGCGCGGCGCGAGCTGCGCCCCGATATTCAGATATTCGCCACCGATATCGACGAGGCCGCGCTCGCGATTGCGCGGGAAGGACGCTACCCCGCCGCAATTGCCGTAGACGTATCGGAAGAAAGGCTTCGTCGCTTCTTTGCGCGCGAAGGCGATCAATACCGCATCAGGCGCGAGGTGCGCGATCTCGTCGTCTTCGCCTCGCACAGCATTCTGAAAGACCCGCCTTTCTCGCATATCGACCTGATCTCCTGCCGTAACCTGCTCATCTATCTGGATCGCGATCTGCAGCAACAGGTCATCTCGATTCTCCATTACTCGCTGCTGGGGAAAGGCTATCTATTTCTGGGCACGTCGGAGAGCGCCGACAATCCGCCGGGTTTGTTCGCACCCGTCGATCGCGACTCCCATATCTATCGCGCCATCGACAGGCCCCGAGACAGGCTGCCGGCTTTGCCGCGCCTCTTCACGTCGGTGCGCGTTCCCGAGCTGCCCGGCGTTCCACGACCGCCGCGCACGCAAAGCGGCGTCGATTCCTCGCTGCATCGCCAGGCGCTCGAAGATCTGGCGCCCCCGAGCCTGCTCGTCGACGAGGGGCATCTGATCGTCAATCTCTCCGAAACCTGCGGCAAATTCCTGCTGCTCCCAAGCGGACCCATGACCAATGACGCGGCGGAAATCGTGCGGCCCGAGCTTCGGCTGGAGCTGCGCGCCGCTTTGCACCGCGCTTTCGAAAGCGACGAGCCGACGGTCAGCCTGCCGATTCCCGTGCGCTTCAACGGCGCGCCCAAGGCCGTCGTGCTGCATGTGCGTCCGGTCAAGCGCGATGACGCGCCGCGCGCCGCGCTGGTGATGTTCATCGAGGGCGGCGCCGCCGAGCCGGTTTCACCCGCGGGCGCCGAAGGAGGCGAGCAGTCGCGAGTCGTTGCTCAGCTTCGCGAGGAGCTGCACGCGACCCGAACGGTGTTGCGCACCACGCGTGAGCAATATGAGGCGGCGACGGAAGAGCTGCGCGCCGCCAATGAAGAGCTGCAATCCATCAACGAGGAATATCGCTCGACCGCCGAAGAGCTGGAAACGAGCAAGGAAGAGCTGCAGTCGATCAACGAGGAGCTTCAGACCCTCAACAATGAATTGAAACTCAAGCTCGAAATGGTGTCGCGCGCGCATAACGATTTGCAGAATCTGATGGCCGCGACGGATGTGAGCACGATGTTCCTCGACTCGAGCCTGCGCATCGAACGCTTCACGCCGCGCATCGCCGAACTCTTCAACATCGTCCAAGGCGACGAAGGGCGCCCTGTCACCGATTTCACCCATCGTCTGGAATATCAGGATTTGGTAGCGGACGCGCAGCGCGTGCTGGCCGACCTTATTCCAATCGAACGAACGGTGCGCACCGTTGCGGGCCGGTGGTTTTTGCTGCGTCTGCGGCCTTATCGGACCATCGATGACAAAATCGAGGGCGTCGTCGCGACATTCGTCGACGTCACCGAACACCGGGAAGCCGAGGCCGCCTGGGAAGCGCGCCAGCAAGGGTTGCTCAAGGAAATTGCCGATCGAGCCGAGTGTACGCTCGAGGTCGTGCGAATGCTGGCGAGCCATACGCTTGGCGACGGCCGGGCGACGCCGGACGCCTTGAAAGCGCTTCTGTCGGGCCTCGACGCGCTCTTGGAGACCAATCGATTGCTGGTGGAAAGCGACTGGCGGGGCGCGGCTGTCGACGCCATCGCCCGCAGGCTGCTCGCCGCCCACGGAGCTGAATTCATGAAAGCGACCCAGCTCGCAGGCCCTTCGGTCTTAGTCGCGCCCAGAGTCGCTATGGCGCTCGCCCTGGTTTTGCAGTCGCTCTCGCAAACGGCCGTAGAGCACCGCACCGAGGGGCACAAAAACGCGCAGGTGGAAGTTAGGTGGCAAACACGGACGATGGAGAACGGCGCTCAACTCCTGGAGCTGAAATGGACGGAGCGCGGCGCCGCCGCCGCGCCCGACTATGCCGCGGCAAGCGCCGCCTTTTCTGTTATCGAGCAAGCCGTGAAGGGCAGTAGCGCTCGCAGTAGCTGTGACGCTGGCGAGTTCCAATGTTCCATCGCCCTGCCCCTTACTTCCTAGCGCGCTTTCTCGCCGCTCGCATGATTTCCATGCGAGCGGAAAGCGCGCACTTTAAAAAGTGCTGAAGCGCATTCTTTAGCGAAAGACCGCGAGAAATCCTCGCGCAAGTTTTTCGATGGTCTCGCGCGTGAACAGGCTCGTCGCATACATCAGGCTGGCGCTGATCTCGCCTTCGTCGATTGCGAGGGAAAGGGTCAGCGGGCGCCGGACGAAAATGCGCGCGGCAGGCATGCGAGAGAGCCGCAGACCTGCAAGCTGCACGTTTTGCGGCGCCGCGTCCTCGACGACGAGGGCGGCGTCGCCGAGGCGTTCCGCGTCGGGGCCGTGGTCCTTTCGTAGAGCCGCGACGATCTCGTGCCACGGCGCATTCTGATGTGCGAGCGCGGCAAGGGTTGTTGCGCGCACGCATGGCGCGAGCTCCTCGATCGGGCGGTGAGCGCCATCGATGCGCAGCGGCAGAGTGTTCATGAAAGGTCCGAGCATTCGGTGCGTGGCCGGAGGGTGCCGGCGCGACACCGGAAGGGCGATGGTCACGCTCTCTCTTCCAAGTTCATGCGCGAGCGTCGACGCGAAAGCGGCGCTCAGCGCCATCGGCAAGGTTGCGCGTTCGCGCATGGCGCAAGCCTTCGCAGCCTCCACCGCGACGCGCGGAAGCGCGAAGCGCAGAATATCACCCTCCGAAGGAAGTTCGCCCGAGGCGCGCGGCCAATCGGTCGGCAGCGGCGACGTGAGGCCAGCTTCATACTCATGCCGAAAATGTTCGACCTGTTCGTCGCGCGTTTTCTGGGTGAGCCATTGACGCTCCCAATTCGCATAGTCCGCGTAGGACAGCGACGGATCGAGGAGGGGGAAGAGGTCCATTCCCTCCAGGCTGTTCGCGTAAAAGGCCCAAATTTCGCCAAGCAACATACGAACGGTTGCGCCGTCGGCAAGCATGCGGTGACAGCGCAGCCGTAGCAACCATTCTTCCTCTCCCTTCCGCTCGAGCGACATCTGAACAGCCGCTTGGCCATCAGCGGCATGCTCGAATGCGCGCCCCGCCGGCGAAAGGCTTTCGAGCTCGCAGCGCGAGATCTCAGGGATGGCGTCGAGAACGCGCAGCGTCAGCCCGCTGTCGGTCGGCGCGACGATTGTTCGCAATATGGCGTGGCGCCGCAACGCCTCTTGCATGGACCGAATCTGTCGTTCTTCGTCCAGCGGCCCCACGATGCGCACGCTCACGTCGATCCAGTTCCCCGGCGATCCCGGATGAGCCTGTTCCGCTGACCATGCGATTTCCTGGGCCATGGAGGCCGGCGTCGCAGTTCCCGCCGGCGCCTTTACAAGTTGTGGCAGGACGGCGAACGATCCGTGGCGGGCGCTTTCGAGCCGCGCCGCAAGAGCGGCCAGCGTCTGGTCCTCGAAAATGGCGTTCAGCGGCAGCTCCACATCAAGGTTTTGGTGAATGCGGGCCCGGAGCTGGGCGGCGAGCATCGAATGGCCGCCGAGAAGGAAGAAGTTGTCGTTCGCCCCAACGCGCTCGACCTTCAGCAAATCCCGCCACAGCGTCGCCAGGGTCTCCTCGACTCCCGGCCTCGGCGCGACGAACGCGACGTCCGTCGCGATGCGCGTCGGCGCCGGCAGCGCCGCGCGGTCGAGCTTGCCGTTCGGTGTCGTTGGCATTCTTTCGAGGGTCACGAAGGAAGACGGGATCATGTGCTCTGGGAGAATGCAACGCAAGTGATCACGCAGCGCTTGCGCGGAAACTTCCGCCCCATTGACGGTCACATAGGCGGCAAGGCGCTTGTCGCCGTCATCGTCATAGGCCGCGACCGCCGCCTCCTTCACCAGCGGATGATCGAGCAGGACGCGCTCGATCTCGCCGGGTTCGACGCGCACGCCGCGGATTTTGACTTGTGCGTCGTCGCGACCGAGGAATTCGAACAGGCCGTTCTCGTTCATGCGCACGATGTCGCCAGCGGCATAGAAGCGTTGCGGGACGTTGCTGGCGTCCTCGAATTCGAAGAAGCGCTCCGTGGAGAGAGCGGGCTCGCCGAGGTATCGGAGCGCGAGGCAGGCGCCGCCGATGTGCAACTGCCCGGCGACGCCGACAGGCGTTTGTCGCCGCTGTGCGTCGAGCGCGATCATCCGGATGTTCGCGCGTGGCCTCCCGATCGGCACGATCGCCTGCGGATCGGCTTCTGCCAGCGGATCGACCGGATGCAGGCTGACGATTCCGGCGGTTTCCGTCTGCCCATAAAGATTGAACCACCGAACCTTTTCGCCGACGAGCGCGCGCCAATCGCGCGCGAGCCCATAGCGCAGGGGTTCGCTCGCGGTAAGCAGGAGACGCAGATCATTGTCGAGGAGCGTGGCGCGCTCGGCATCCGGCAGCATCCGCAGCGAGTCGACCACTTGCCTCACGACCGAGGGCACGAGATCGACGATGGTCGCCTCCGCCGCGCGCACACGTGCAAGCAAGGCGAATGGATCGCGTCGTTCGTCATTGTCGGCGACGATGATTCTCGCGCCGGCGGCGAGCGGCGCCAAAATCTGCCGCATCGAGGACGAAAAGGCGATTGAAGCGGTGTGCAGCCAAGCGTCCGAAGGTCGCACATCGAGTTCGCGTCCCAGTGTTTGCGCATATTCGGCGGCGGCGCCATGCGAGATCACGACGCCCTTGGGCCGGCCAGTGGAGCCCGACGTGAACACGATATAGGCGGGATCCGACGGCCCCACCGCGGGCGCGAGCGGCTCGGCCGTCTCTTTTGCGACTTCGGGGCCGAGCGGCTCCGACACTTCGAGCGCAACTTTCGCTTCGGCGAGCATGTGCGCGATACGATCTTTCGGATAGGATTCGTCTAGGGGAACATAGATTGCGCCGGCCTTCATGACGCCGAGCATGCCGACGATCATATCGACCTTTCGTCCCGTCCGTACCGCCACGGCCGCCCCGGCGCCAATTCCTTGGCTACGCAGCCAGCGCGCCAGCCGGCGAGCGGCTGCTTCCAGCTCGGCGTAAGTGAGGCGGCGCTCGCCATCTTCGCAGGCGACGGCTTCGCCGCGCAGGGCTGCGACCGACTCGAAGAGTTCCGCGACCGTCAGCGGGCCGGCAAGCGCCAGCGGCGCGGCCGCTCGCCCGGCGGCAAGCTCCTCCGGCGTGAGCAGCGGGAGGGCCGACAGGCGGCGCGTTGGGTTCTCGACAATCGCGTCGAGCGCATTGAGGAAATGGCGCAGCAGGCGCTCGATCCTGGGCGCGTCGAACAGGTCGGTCGAATATTCGACATGGCCGGCCATTGTCGCATCGTCGAAGAGCGTGAATGTGAGATCACGCTTGGCGGTTTGCGTGTCGATCTCCTCGACCTCGATCTCGAGGCCTGGCAAAGCAGGCGGGTTTATCGCTGCCTGGAGAAGCAATTGCACGCGGAATAATGGGCTTCTAGCTCCGCCGCGTTCGCGCTCGACAGCATTGGTGACGAGATCAAATGGCGCTTCATGCGCCATCGCGCTCTGTAAGCGCGCGGCCAGACGGGCGAGCAGGTCGCGAATTTCCGGGTCTCCGTCGAGAAGGACTCGCAGGGGCACGGCATTGACGAAGAGGCCGATCAGACTTTCGATTTCCAGCCGCCCCCGGTTTGCGCTCATGGCGCCGACGACGAAATCGTCCTGACCCGTATGGCGCTGGAGCACTGCCGATAATGCAGCGAGCAATGGTGCGAACAGGGTAACGCGCTCGGATTGGGCCAGCTTGCGCAACGCGCGCGCGCGGTCGGCGCCGAGCTCGAAGCGTATTCGACGCCCGCGGAAGGTCGACGTGCGCGGCGGGGGCCGGTCGGTCGGCAAGGACAACGGAGAAATCCCCGCCAGCTCCGATTTCCAATAGGCGAGCAATTCCTCCAGCCTGTCGCCGCTGAGCCATTGGCGCTGCCATGCGGCATAATCGGCGTATTGGATCGGCAGTTCTGCGAGCGGCGACGGTTCGCCACGCTGATAGGCGCCGTATATGGCCGACAATTCCCGCAGCAGCACGCCGAATGACCAGCCATCCGTGATGATGTGATGCATTGTCACCAGCAGCACGTGGTGGGCCGCGTCGAAGCGCAGCAGCCGGACGCGGAAGAGAGGAGCGCAAACCAGGTCGAAGGGCGCGCCCGCCTCGCGTCGCTCCCATTCGAAAACTTCCGCCTCGTCGCGGACGTCGTCGATCGGAAGCGGAACATTCACCGTGGGTACAATTTTCGAGCGCGCTTGGCCGCGATCGGCGCCAAAGGCGGTGCGTAGCGCCTCGTGGCGCGCCACGAGCGTGTTCAGGCTGCGCTCCATGACCGCCGCATCCAACGGGCCGCGGATGCGCACGGCGGCTGCGACGTTATAGGCGCAGGAGGACGGCGCCAGCTCATGAAGAAACCAGAGCTGCTCTTGGCTGGAGGAGAGAACCAGCGGAGAGTCGTCTCGAGGAATGCGCGCCATCGGCGGCTGCCGCTTCGACTCGTCCCGCTGCGACTCTTCCCACCAAGCCAGCAGACGGGCGGCGAGCGTTGCGACGTCCGGGCTCTCAACGAAAAGCGCGACTGGCGGGGCGGCTCCGAGCGCCGCTTGCATGCGGCTGCGCAGCTCCATCGCCGTAAGCGAGTCCATGCCCATTGTGGCGAAAGCCGTGTGGGCGTCGACGTCCTCGGCGCTCATGTGCAGCGCGCGCCCGATCTCGGCCCGCAACCTTTCGACGACGATCCCGAGGCGTTCTCCTTGCGGCGCGTGGGCGAGCCAGGCGTCTGCGTCGCGGCGATCTGGTTCGGCCGATGCTGTTTCGGGGATATTGTCGCTCGGCGCGATAGCCGCCTCCGCGAACCGGCGCGCCGGCGTGAACCAGAATTTTTTCCGCTTGAACGAATATTTCGGCAGATCGACCTTGTTGCGCTCCCACGGTTCGTCGACAGCCTTGAAGTCGATCCGCGCGCCCGCGACATAAATCCGCCCGAGCGCTTCTTTAATCTGCCGCGCGTCAGGCGTGTCGCGCCGCAGCGACGCGACAGCCTGCGGAACTTGAGTGCCCTCGGGCCATGCCCTGAGCGCCATCCCCGCCAGGACGGGTTGCGGCCCAATCTCCAGCAGCACGCGGCACCCGAGCCCCCCCAAAGTCTGCACGCTCTGCGCGAATTGAACCGGCTCGCGCGCGTGTCGCCGCCAATATTGCGCGTCCAGTCGTGTCTGCCCGCCCAAAACTTTGCCCGTCCTGTTGCACACCAGCGTCCGCGTCAGCGCGCCACACGGCATCTGCGCCGCATAGGCTTCGAACGCGTCCAGCGCCGGCTCCAACAGCTCCGAATGGAAGGCATGCGAGGTCTCCAGCTCCTCCGCGCGAAGCCCCTCCTGCCGAAACAGCTCGACAAGCGCGCGGACGTCTTGCTGTGGGCCGCTGACGACCACATGTGCGCCGTTATAGGCCGCAAGCGAAAGGCGCGGGTACGCCGCCAAACGCGCCTCTACCGCCTCCGCCTGCGCAAACACAGCCGCCATCGACCCGCCGGCCGGCAGCGCGCCGAACAGCCGGCCGCGCTCCGCCAGCAATTGCGCGCCCTGCGCGAGCGTGAAAGCCCCGGCGACACAGGCGGCCGCATATTGTCCGACGCTGTGGCCCAGCACCACATCCGGCGAGACGCCCCAGCTCTCCCACAGGCGCGCGAGGCCCATCTCCACAGCGAACAAGGCCGGCTGCGCATAAGACGTGTGGTTGACCGCACCGTCGCTCGCAAACATCACATCGAGCAATGGACGCTCCAGCATGTCCTCCACAGCCGCCGCGCATTCATCGAGCGTTCGACGGTACACCGGCTGTGTCTCGTAAAGCTCGCGGCCCATGCCCACGCGCTGACTGCCCTGACCCGTGAACAGCCACGCGGTTTTCGGCGGGTCCGCCGACACGCCGCTATGAACGCCCGGCGACGAATGTTCCTCGGCGAAAGCTGCGAGCTGTTGCGCTGCGCCGGCGGGGTCCGCCGCGACGATTGCGGCCCGGCGCTCGAGATGGCTGCGCCCGACCCCCGCGGTGTAGCAGACGTCCGCCAGCGCCGACGCCGAGGGCAGCGCCTCGACGCGCCGCGCATAGTCCAGCGCCAGCGACTTCAGCGCCGGTCCCGTGCGCGCCGATAATGTCAGGAGATGCCACGGACGCTCCGCCGGCGCCGACGAGCCGTCCCGGGACGCCATCGCAAGAGGAGCGCTCGGCGCCTCCTCGATCACCACATGTGCGTTCGTGCCGGAAAAGCCGAAGGAGCTCACCCCCGCCCGGCGCACACGCTCGCCGCGGCGCCAGGGGCGCGCCTTTGAAACCACTTCCAGCGGGAGCCGTCGCCAGGGAATGTGCGGCGATGGCGTTTGGAAATGCAGGTGCTTCGGCAATAGCCCATGCTCCAATGCGAGCACGACCTTGATGACGCCCGCGATCCCGGCCGCCGCCTCGAGGTGGCCAATGTTCGTTTTCGTCGAACCGATCAGCAGCGGCCGGTCGGCGGTTCTGCCGGCTCCCAGAGCCGCGGCGGCCGCCTGCACCTCGATTGGGTCGCCGAGCGACGTTCCCGTTCCGTGCGCTTCGAGATAATCGATCTCCGCCGGCGCAAGACCGGCCTGCTTCAACGCGTCCTGAATCACCCGCTGTTGCGCGCGGCCGTTGGGCACGGTGAGTCCGCCCGACGCGCCGTCCTGGTTGACGGCGCTGCCGCGCAAAACCGCCCGGATATTGTCGCCGTCGCGAACCGCGTCCGAAAGGCGTTTCAAAACCAAAACGCCGCAGCCTTCCCCGCGCACATAGCCGTCCGCAGCAGCGTCGAACGTCTTGCATCGGCCATCGGGCGCAAGCATCCGAGCACGAGACATGCTGACCATGACTGCCGGCGTGAGGATCACATTCACGCCCCCCGCGAGGGCGAGGTCGCATTCGCGCAACCGCAAAGCCTGGCATGCTTGGTGAATTGCGACGAGAGAGGAGCTGCACGCCGTATCGACCGTCACAGCCGGCCCTTCGAGCCCGAGCCGATAGCTGATGCGTCCGGCGCCCACTGCCGGCGACGTGCCCGTGGCGAAATAAGCGTCCAGGGTCTCGGGCGCCGTATGCGTGGCCAGAAGACCGAGATATTCGTGCGTGCTCAGCCCCATCCAGACGCCTGTGCGCGAACCTTCGAGCTCGGTTGCGGCGATTCCGGCGTGCTCGATCGCGCGCCAGCTCGTTTCGAGCATCAGACGATGTTGCGGGTCCATGCTGATCGCTTCACGCGGCGCGATCCCGAAGAACTGCGCGTCGAATTCATCCACTGCGTCCAACAAACCCGCCCGACGCGTGACGGTTTTGCCGGCCGCGTCGGAGTCTGGCGAGTAAAAGGCGTCGGCGTCCCAGCGGTCCGCAGGGATCGTGGAGATCGCATCGCGTTCCTCGCGCAGCAAGGTCCAGAAAGAGTCGGCGTCTTCGCCCCCAGGAAATCGCCCTTCATATCCGATGATCGCGATCGGATCGCCCGTGCCGGCTTCGAGTTCCGAAACCCGTCGCCGAAGAGTCTCCAGCGCGACAACTGCTTTTTTTCTAAAGTCGAGATCGCTCATTTTTATCCTCGCGTCATTAAGCAATTGCACTGGCCGCGCCTCGCGCGGCCGTGAAAGACGAGCAGCTTTGCTCGAGGAGCTCGATCAGCAGTTGCTGGCCAGCGGGCGTCCGGAAATAAAAGTGGTCGCCTTCGACGAACCTCGATTTGAACCCTATGCGGCTATGCCTCCCCCATGCGTTCATTTCAGCGCGCGATGCGACAGGATCTGATATTCCGCCTACTGCGGTGATAGGACAGGGCAATGGACGCCGTTCCCGCCATAGGTACTGTTCGTTGATCCGCAGATCCGCTTGCAAGGCGCGGCCGATCATCGCGACATAGTCGGGCTCCTCGAGCAGCGTGGCAGGAATGTTGCGGTGTAATTCCGCGATCCGGAAGACGATGTCGCGAGTGGGGAGATGCGACAGCCTGGGCGTTCGGGACGCGAGGTGCGGGGCGATCCGGCCGGACACGACGAGATGCGCCACGTCAGCCGCGATGCAACCGTCGTCACACAAGCGATGCAGGACCTCGTACGCAAGCAGGGCGCCGAAGCTATGCCCAAAGACGACGAGGCGACGGTTGGCCAGCTCTGCGACCGCCGACGCCAGCGGCGAGACGAGGTCCTCTAGATGGCGCGCCGGCTCCTCGCGGAGACGGAACTCGCGGCCGGGCAGCGATGCGATGTACACATCCGCGCAGGCGCGCAATGGTTCGATCAACGATCGATATCCGACCGCGCCGCCGCCGGCCGAAGGGAAACAGATGAGCGCCACAGGCGCGTCTGCGGGGCCGGGCAACGGCCAGAGCCAGCCGGGAGCGCTAGAAATTGAAGGATTCATTGTCGAAAGCTCGCAATGTCAGTGAAAGTCAGCATCGAGGCGCCTGCGCGCCGCTGAGCAAGATCTGTTGAAAGCCCCGCTTCGATCGTGGACGCGTTCGCGCGCGGTTCGATCGTGAGCGGGGAGTTTTTTATAACGGCGTCGCTATCGTCGATCGATCTTCAGCGCCGCGTCTATGCTGTCTTCCAGCAAAGCGTCGAGGGCTGCTTCGTCTAGAAGGTCGATCTCCTGTTTGATCGTCGACTCCTCCCACGCCATCGGCGGCGGAACGATGCGCTTCTCGGAGCCGACGCCGAGCGCCTCTTCGCGGATAAGCCTCGCGAGCGCTTCGACCGTCGGGTATTCGATCATCAGCGTCACGGGGAACGAATGTTTGAACGCGGCTGACAAAGCGTTGCTCAACATGACGCCTTTGAGAGAATCGATTCCGAGCTCCATGAGCGGCGTTTTCCAGGTGACGCCTTCCACGCCGCATTCACGCTCTAGCCATTCCGCCAACCGCCGCTCCAGCACGCCCGGCTGGGTGAGGGGCTCGCCGGTCAAGTCCATGACCGGGACCTGCAAGGTCGAGCGCCACTCGTGCACCACGGACAAGGCGCCATCCTCCAAGGCGGCGCGACATTGCGCGCGCTGAACTTTGCCGCTGGAGGTCATCGGCAAGCCGAAAGGCCGGAGCAGCACGACGCGGTCGAGCGCCAATTGATGTTCGCGCGCCACGTTACGCCGGACTGCGTCGAAAACCTCGGCAGGATCCACGCTGCGCCAAGCGCCGCGGCTCAATTCCTGCACCGCAACGACATGCACGGCGTCGCCGTCCTCCACGCCAAATACCGCGCAGGCCCCCGCGCGAAGCGCGGGGTGGCTGGATTCCACCGTCAGCTCGATGTCCTGCGGGTAATGATTGACGCCCCGAATGATGATGACGTCCTTACGCCGGCCGGTTACGTAGAGTTCGCCTTCGTGTATGAAACCAAGGTCGCCCGTGCGCAGGAATGGACCCTCGCCTGCGGCGGTGCGGGCGCCGAAGACAGCGACCGATTCCGCCGGCTTGCCCCAGTAGCCCTGGCCGATGCTGCCGCCGCGCAGCCAAATTTCGCCCACGGTCGACGCCTGGACGTCGGCCAGCGTTTCCGGGTTCACAATCCGAATCTCTGTATCGAGCGCGGGCACGCCGGAGCTGACCAGACGCTTTGCCTGCGGAGTCTTTTCGTCACACAGGATCACGCTGCCTTTGCGCAAGGCCGTCTCGTCGACCGTGCGCACGATCGGCGGAACAAGGTCGCGCTTGCCCGAAACAAGAAGAGTAGCCTCGGCAAGGCCGAAAGCCGGCGAGAGGCGTTCCGGCCGGAAGCCCGCGGGAGCGAATGTGGCGATGAAGTCGGCCACCGTAGATGCGCGCACGGGCTCGGCGCCGTTCCACGCCAGATCCCACGACGAGAGGTCGAGTCCGTCGACGCCCTGCGTGCGTGCGGCGTCGACGCATGCTTGATAGCCAAAGTTGGGGCCGCCGCCCATGGTGCCGCGAAAACGCGTAAATGCGCGCATCCACCGCATTGGATTCTGAACGAAGCTCGCTGAGGCCATCAAATAAACCGAGCCTCCGGCCCAGGTGGGCTCGAGCGCCCCCGCCACGAGCCCCATATCGTGGAACAGCGGCAGCCAGCTAACGCCGACGGAGTCGGGCGACGATCCGAGCCCGTCTTGCAGCGCCCGCAGATTGCTTGCCAAATTGCCGTGACTTATCATCACGCCGGCAGGCGCGCGCGTGGAGCCGGACGTATATTGAAGAAACGCCAGGTCTCCCGCGCCGCGGGCGATCTCCCGGAATGCGTCGCTTCGATCCGGAAGTCTGTCCGTCGCCACCACCGACACGGAGGCGGAGTCGCCTGCCTCTACGAAACGACGCTCGATCATGTCGGCGTATTTGTCGATCGTGAGGACGAGCTTCGCGCCGCTGTCGACCGCGATGAGCTCGAGCCGCCTATCCTTGCCATGCGCGAGCGGCAGGGCCGCTGGCACGGCCACAGCCCCGGCGTAGAGGCAACCATAAAATGCAGCGAGGAAGTCGAGGCAAGTCGGATAGGCCAGAATCACTCTGGCCCCCTCGGCGCCACGTTCCTGAAGAAAGGCGGCCATCGATCGCGCTCGGCGGTCGAGTTCCGCGTAGGTCCAGGAGTCGCGGACTTCGAGATCGTCGTCGAGGAAGGCCAGGGCCAGCCGGCTGGGATTGGCCGCAACATGGCGCCGCAGACGGTCCGTCACCAGATCTTTGTGATTTGTCGGGTTAATTGAGCTAATCATTTGCTGTATCCCAAAATGGCGCGATCGTTCGTTCGCCTCGCCGGCTGTCACGGCGAGAGCGTGCTTCGTTGATTTTTGCTTTGCCGCGCTCGGGTCGTCGTTTCCGACGACCACGAAACGCTTGCCCGGCGTGGGACTTTAAGCCGGCGCCATCAGCTTCTTGAGTTTGAGCGCCAGCCCCATGTCGCCGTCGACTTTCAGCTTGCCGGAGAAAAACAATTCGCGACTGTCGACCTCGCCATCGGCCAGCCGGATAAAATCGGCGGCGCCCATGCGGAAGGTACAGTCGGCCGCTCCGTCGCCTTCAAAAACGCCGGGCGCCTCCGTCAGATCGAGCACGAATGTGCAGACGGCGTCGCCATTGAGCACAAATTTGTACCGGACATTGGCCGCGCTCGCCTGTTCCTTGTTCGAAAAAACGATTGCATTGGCTCTTTCCAATATTTCTTTGACAGTAACCATGAGAGGCCTCCTCGTATCTCGAATGTCCGCTTACTCCGGCTCGGGTTGAAATTCGTCGATCTGCGACAGGATGCGCTCGTCGGGTACGGAAAACACGGCGGGCGGCTCCCCTCTCTCGATGCGGGCAATCTCGCGCGCATAGAGCTTTCTCAGCAGGATGATCGCCGCATCGGAGCTTCCCAGGCGGTTCTTCGAACGGTCGGGGATGACGCCCTGTCCCTTGAGAACAATGCCATCTTCGATGAGCACGAGATCGGGACGAGAGTCGACGTCTTCCCAGCGTATCCGCCCGGACAACACGGAATCGACGACATTCTCGACCGAGGGCAGCGTTTCCACGTATCGCAGGCCAGCGCGCACGCCGTCGGCGACGTTGCGTCCCTCCTCGGGGGACAGATGTGTTGCGATGAAGATGAAAAACATCTTGTGGCTGACGTCATCGATCGGGACGTTCCAAAGGAAGCTCTTGAATCCCCGCAACACCCCGGCGCCCGAATTGAAATACAGCATGTTGGGCATGAACAGCGCCAGCTTGCGCAGGTAGCCGCTCGGGAATGACGTATATTGCATCAGACCATAATCGGTCGCGCGCGCTGCGGAGGCCGGGATTTCACCCGCGTTGCCCGCGTCCTGATAGATGCCCTCGGCATGGACCCAACGCTGGTGAACGTCGTCGACCGTGTTCTCCAGGTCGTGAAAATAATTCCATTTGCGCTGTTCCACGACATGGAAATAGCCGTAGCGCTCCAACCCGGGCCAGCGCGGCAGCGGCGGCGCAGGATCGGGACCCAGATAGGCCCAGATCAAACCAAAATATTCCTCGACCGGATAGCTGCGCAAACGCACTTTCGACGAGAAACACTTCGGCTCGAAGGGCTGCTCGACGCACTGGCCGGAAGCGTCGAACTGCCAGCCGTGATAGCGGCAACGAATGCTGTCGCCCTCGACTTTGCCGACCGAGAGCACGAGCCCTCTATGCGGACAGCGCCCCTCGACGATGTGCGCGACATTATCTTCGCCGCGATAAAGCGTGAGCTCCTCACCCAGGATTTTCACCGGCACGGGATGCGCGACTTTGAGTTCTTCGGAAACAAATACGGGTTGCCAAAAGCGCCTCAGAAGCACGCCAGCAGAGCACCCGGGTCCAGTGTGCTCGAAATCAACGTCTGTCAAACTACTCATTTCAGCATCCTCGAGTTGTGACGCAGTTGCGCGATCAACTAGCGGAGCCAGTTAGGCCTTCCCTCGGGCGTTAACCTGTGTGCTAATGCACATGAGACGCGCTGGCGGGACTCCGCCTCGAAGAACCATTCGGGTTCGACAGAGACTCTAGCTAATATGACTCGCAGAGCGTGGCGCTGGCGCTGAAGCGCGACTCTGCGTCATGGCGTTTCAGGGTGTCTGCTCTAATATCGTCGCAGATGTTTCGCGCCTTTCCGAGACGGCGAAAACGGGAAGCTTTTCACTTCTGCCTCTCACGGCGATATGCGCGAGCTTCTGCACATCATATCGATCCGAGACCCTCTCCGCGGTTTCCGGTCCGACGATGACGCCGACGCCGAACTCTTTCGTCAGGCCCTCTAGTCGCGAGGCCAGATTCACTGTGTCGCCAAGCACAGAGTAGTCGTAGCGCCAGCGCGACCCGATGTTGCCCACCACGCATACCCCCGTGGCGACTCCTACCCCGACGGCGAGGGGCACATGGGTCGGGTCTTCGTCCGCAAGCTGCGTATTGAGGCGTGCGACCGTCTCTCCCATCCGAACGGCTGTGGCGACGGCGGCGTGGGGGTGGTCAGCGACAGGGACCGGGGCGTTCCAGAACGCCATCACGCAATCGCCCATGTATTTGTCGATGGTGCCGCGCGTCGCTAGCACTTCGGCGGAGAGCGCGTCCAGCAGTCGGTTGATGATCGTCATGAGCTTGATCGGATCATCTTTGAGACGCTCGGACAGGCCTGTGAAACCGCGCACGTCGCAAAACAAAACGGTGATCTCTCGCCGCTCGCCGCCGAGCTGGAGCGCTTTCGGGTCTTTCATCAACTCTTCGACGAGCGCCGGCGCGACGTAGCGCGCGAAGGCGTTGGAGATCTGCGCGCGCAGACGCCGCTCGCGCGCATAGTCGAAACCCACGCGCGCCCCGTAAGCGCCCACGACGGCCAGGGCCGGAGCGACCGGGGCAAGCCATAAGCGCCCATAGCGGAGCAGCAGATAGCTTCCAATGATCACAGCGATAACCATCAGAGCTGGCTCGGCCGCCTGACGAAGGGCCGTCTGCCCCGTGCGAAAGCCTGCGCCGATCCACGCCGAGAAAAACACAGCGAGACTCAACACGCTCTGGCTCACCGGCGTCGTCCACAGGCGGTAACTCAGATTGTCGAGAATTGTCGCGTGCAGCTCGATGCCCGCGGTCATCGTGGCGTCATGGATCGTGAAGGGCGTCTGGAACGCGTCCGTCGCGCTGCTGTCCGTCGCGGGCGCCGCCTTCAGGCTGAGGCCAACGAGCACCGTGCGGTCTTTGAAAAACCCGGCGGGGAGGAAGCGTTTCGGATCGAGCGCCTGATAATAGGAGACGGTCGGATAAGTTCTGGCGCCGCCGAAGAACTGTAGCAAAGCGCCGGGTGGGCTTTTCTTCGCCGTCTCGCCGCGCGCTCTCAGGACGGCTTCGATGAAGCTTTCCTCGATGGGCGGCGCCCGCCGCATCACGCCGTCCCCGTCGAGGTTCACAGAAGTGTCGCCGGATCTGGCGCCGCCAGCCAGCAGCATCGAAAGAGGGTTCACGCGAGAGACCTGCGTGCCCTGATCCATGTGGATGACGTCTTGAACGGCGGCAAGCACATTGTCCGCGCCGAGCGCCTGCGCCAACACCACATCGTCCTCCGGATCGGCCGGCTCCGCGAAGAGCACGTCGAGCGCCACGACGCGGGCGCCCGCCGCGCGTAGCTCTTTCACGAGGCGCGCATGGAGCGCGCGCGGCCAAGGCCAGCGCGCTCCGACCTCGGCGAAGGAGGGTTCGTCGATCGCGACAATGACTGCGCCTGGCGCCGGCGGCCTCGCCGGCCAGAGAGTCGAAAGCAGGTCGTACGCCCGCGCCTCGGCGAACTGCAGGTCGGCGCGCGCATGCAGCGCCGAGAGGAGAACGGCGATGAAAATGGCCAGCAGCAATCCACGGCGCGATGGATGCGCGCGGGCCCATGCGTTCATGACGCGCGACAGCATGTCGCCCATGCGCGCGCGGGCCCCCGACAGACGCGCTCCGCCGAGCATCAGAAGCGGACCCTCACGCTTGCGGCGAGGGTGCGCCGTTCACCGGCAACAGCCTCGCTCTGAGCGCGCGCCGCCCATTGATCATATCGCCTGTCGAACAGGTTGAGCACCGAGAAGCCGAAGAGGAAACGGCGGTCCTGCGTTTCGAAGCTCGCGCTCAGATCGGTGGTCCACAACGGCTTGAGCTCGACTCCTCCCGGCGCGTCGAAGCGTCGGCCAATGTAGTTCTGGACGACGCTGAAACGAAGGCGGCTCGGGTGAACGAAGGTCAGACCAGCCCGCCCGAAGCGCTTGGGGATGTAAGGTACGTCCACGGCGTCGCCGTTGACGTCGGTTGTCCGCGAGCGGGCGAGACCGACTGCGCCGAACACGCCGACGCCATGTGTGAGCCAGAGGTTGGCGCTCGCGCTCAGAGTATCGAGGCGCGCTTTGGCGAGGTCGAAGGTCTCGAGCGTGTCGGGAACCCCTACCCTAAGCCCAGAGGCGCGCTGGCGCTGGTATTCCACCGAAGTAAAAATCTGTGATGTCCATTCGGCGTCGTAACGGAGCGCCGCCGTCTCTTTGCGCCCGGCGAGCAGGAGCGGGATACTGTTCGGGACGAGACCAAGCGTCGCGACCGGCGCCAGCGAGAAGCTGCTCGGCAGTTCCGTGTCGCGTCGCCAGGCCGCCCGCAACCACTGGCCGTCAATGGGCGCGAAGCCAACGCCAACGCGTGGATTGACCCTTGTTTCGACCGATGTGTTGCTCGTATCCAGTCGGACGGCTTCGAGGCCAGCCTCCGCCTGAAAATTGTCGATCGGCTGCCAGGTGGCGAACGAATAGAGCCGGCCGGCGGTGAAATTGACGCTGGCCGCATTGTTCACCAATTGGGTCGCCTGAGTGTCGAAGGCAGGAATGGTCAGCCTCAGGAAATCGTTCTCGGCGGCGCGCGAGCGGCCAGTCTGCATTTCAACGCCGCTACGCAACGTAAGGTCGCCCACGCCGAACAAGTGGCTCGCGGCGGCTGTCAGCGTATCGGTTTCGACCCTGCGTCTCACTTGCGTCTCGAGAGTCATCGGAAATAGGTTGAAAAACGGGTCGAGCAGGGCGGAGATAGCAAAGCGGCGGTCTCGAAGCTCGGTGCGCGTTCCGACGACCGCCATGTTCAGCACGTCTCGATAGCCGAAGGTGTGGCTGTAGCCCGCGCCAGCTTGGCCCGCGCGAATTTTGCGCCGATCTTCATCCGCGAGAGTGATCGCCGGCGAGATCAGGTCCGGCTCGACGGCGCTCGCGGCGCTCCAGAACAGAAACCGGTCTGCGGCGTTCGGGGCCATGCCGACAAAGATGCTCGCGTTCTGGGTTTTCTCGCCTCCCGGATAACGGTCGGCGCGATCCATTGCGCGAGTCTGCGAGGCGTTGATAGAGACGGCGGTCGGAAGCGGGTCGTTGGCGAACGCCTGCGCCGACGCCTCGCTCCACCAGCCGCCTGATCCGCCCCGGTTGATCCACGACCCGCCGATCTCCACGTCGAGAAACGGGCGTCTCAGCAAATCGATACGCCCAAGCCGGCTAGAAACCGCCAAAGGGTCGAGTAGAAGTCCCTGGATAACGAAATTCCCGGCAACGTCGGCGTGCTCAGCGCCATTGAGCTCATCGAGCGTGGATAAAGTGAAGAAAGGCCGTGTTCGGCGGACGGCCGAATAATCGAAGTAACTGACCGCCGTGAAAGGATCGGCGACGCGATCGGTGTAGAAGCGCGCCCACTCGTCGAGTCCCAGGAGCCGATAGGCATCGCCCAGATAGCTTCCTCCTGTGCGGGTGGCGGCCAGGGCGGAGAAAAACCCGCCCCGGTTACGATAGCGGCGCACGGCCTCGCGGGCGTTGAGAATCGCCGCGTCCGCGTCACGCTGGTCGATGGCGATCGCGGTGCGCGCGATAGAGGTGACGGGATCGTTCTTGTCCAGGCGGTCGGCGTTGTCGAAGGCCTGGGCGGCGACCTGGAGGTCTCCAGACTGGTATTGGACGATGGCGGTCATCAAGAGCGCTTGCGCCGAAGCGGGATTGGCCGCGCTTCCCGCCAGCACATATTCCAGCGCCTTGGTCATATCGCCGGTCTGCAGGTAATAGCGGCCTTTCGCCGTGTAGGCTGCGTCGAGGGACGGGTCGAGTTCGAGCGCCCTGTCGATCAATTGCCCCGCCTCCCGCACGCGGCTCTGATCCAGCAGCACGGTCGCGAGATTCGCGTAGGGGACCGGGTTATAGGGATCTTCCGCGATCCCCCGACGATAGGCGGCCTCGGCCTCGAGGTTCGCGTCGCGCGCATATTCCGCCAGCCCGAGCGCATTCCAGACGCTGCTCGAACCCGGCGCGAGACGGGCGGCTTCGGTCAGGTCGCGAACCGCGCCATCTAGGTCGTTATCGATCAATCCTTTGAGCGAGCCTGAGGCGTACAGCGCCTCTGCGCTTGTCGGGTCGATCGCGCGCAGTTGCTCGACCATCGCGCGCAGCGCGCTGCGCCGATCCATAAGCACGGCAATCTCGGATGACAAAAGAACCGTTCTGAGGTCGCGCGGATGCGTCTTCGTCGCCAGATCGAGGATCGTCTGAGCCTCGCCGATGGTTTTGCCGAACGCGGTGACATAGGCTGCGCAGAAGCTTTGATTGGCGTCGCCGGCTTTGGGCCAGGGCAGCAGCTTCTTGGGATTCGCCAGCGTCGCCGCCGCGAAATATCCGCACTCGGCCTCCTCCCGGCGCGGCCCGCTCAGGGAGCGCGCCGCGCGTGCGAAAAGCGTCGCGGCTTCGGCGTAGCGCTTCTCCGAGCCGGCGACGATCGCCTCGACAAGATCGAGCCTTGCTCGCAGAGCGCCGACCGAGCCGCCGCCCTCTCGACCTTGCAAGCGCTGGTGTGCTTCCGCGATTGCGTGTTGAAGCGTTTCGCGTCGGTCGATGTTGACGCCGGTTTCAGCTATGCGCAGCCAGTCCTCCGCCGTTCTCGAGGCGGGGGGGATGGCGGTTAGACGGGCCAGCTCGGCCTGACGCCGACTGCCTTGCAGCGGCGACGCCAAAAGCTGACGGAACAAATCGCGCAGCTCCACATAGAACAACATCTGCTCGCGGTCGTCGGAGCGTACGAGGACCGTCTTCGTGGGCTTCTCGCCGATGCGTGCGCTCGCCGCCTCCCCCTGGCGCACTATCACCGATCCCTGCGGATTGGAGAGTTCGATCTCCCCTTCCATGACGACGAGCGCCGTGCGGTCGCCCTGGACGTTGAGCGACCAGTCGGTGCCGCGGATGGCCGCGGCTGCGGCCGGCGTGTTGACCTTGACGCCGGAGCCCCCGCGGGAGGCCCGGGCCCAAACCGCGCCCCCCGGAAGCGTGAGTTCGGTCGTTCCTTGTTCCGGGCTCGACGCGATGGCGTTGACGACGAGGGTCGACTGGCGGCCGAGACGAATTGTCGTCTGGTCGGCAAAGGTGATTCCCAAAGCGCCGAGCTCGCCGGTCTTCAGCGTGTCGCCGCCGAGGACATCCTGCGTAACCACGGCGGGACGCCAATGTCCTTCGCGCATGATCCGCAACTCTTCGCCGCCCTTGGCGGACACGATCACGCCGGCGCGCGGCGGCGGTCGGGGGAACGGTTCCTGGGCGTAAGCAACCTGGCTCCACAAAACGCCTAAGACAATCGACAAGCAGAAAAACCGACGCAATAGACCCCCCTTATGCGAAAAGCCTTTTAATCCGGAAGCCGCACACGGTTATGCCTTAGCGCGATATCTTGCCACGCTCCAGGCGAGATCGAAACGCCCAGTTCCGCTCACGCTATAGCTTAAAGGGGAAAGCCGAGACAGAATCCAGGAGGTATTTTTCCAGAAATTCGGGCGGATATTGCATGTATCAGCGGGATTAATTGTCGGGCTGACTAACGGGCGGCTATAAGCACAGCAAATCATCGATGAGCCACATGGACCGTCGGGCGTCTCGGCAGGCGAAAAAATCTGTGGGTACCTTTTGCGGCAGAGGGGCGCTGCAACGGCGATTTGGCGAAACTAGTTGGCCCAGGGATCGAGCGTCTCGCCTTTACTGCTCAGCTTGTCCTCTTGGCGCGATTAACTTCGCCTAGCCGAAAAACCCTGTGACCCAATTGCGTCGACCTCTTTATGCCCTATAATACGCCCTCTAAATCAGGCAAAATAGCTTCCAATGGTCACTCCCAAATCCCGCGCAACAACAACCAAGACAACAGCGTCCGTCCGCCGCAAATCACGGGCAAAGGCCGCGGCCGATTTTCCAGCCGGGCTGGAGCCCGCGCCCTTGGTTGCGGACCTTATGAATCACCGGGGCTTGGTCACCGTGGATAAAGTCGCGACGACATTCGGCATGTCAAAGGGACAAATCGCTGAAACCGTCGGTTTGAGCCGCGAGGCGTTCTACAAGCTCGCCCGGTTGGAGGCGCCCAAGACCCAGTCCCGTCTCAAGGAAATGCTCGAGATCGTGTCGCGCGTCTCGGATTGGGCAGGCGGCAAGGAGCAGGCGATGGCCTGGTATCGCGCCCAGCCGATCGCCGCTTTCGGCGGGCGCACGGCAGAGTCCCTGGTGAAGGACGGGCAAGCCGGCGCGCTACGCGATTACCTCGATCATATCGCGCAAGGCGGCTTTGCTTGAGATTTCAGGCGACCTGCTACAGGGCGCATGATCCGCGTTGGTCTTTTGCTCCGCTCTCGGGGGCAGGCGCCGCGATACGCGGGGCGCGCTTCAACCCGAAAGGCGCGCCGGCGCTCTATCTCGCGCTCACGATCATGACAGCCGTCAAGGAGATCAACCAAGGCTTCGCGCACAAGATCGAACCCTGCGTGCTCTGCTCATACGACATCGACTGCGAAGATGTTGTCGATCTTCGAACCGAAGATCATCGCAAAACCGCTGGCGTCTCTCTGGACGATATGGCCTGCGCCTGGTTCTCTGACATTTCGCAGGGGCGGGAGCCGGCTTCTTGGCGAGTCGCTCAGCGGCTCATGAATGCCGGCGCTGTGGGCATCCTCGTCCCGAGCTTCGCGCCGGGAGCCAGCGAGACTGACCAAAACCTTGTTTTGTGGAAATGGGGCGAGCATCTCCCTCACAAAGTTTCTGTCTACGATCCAAGCGGCCGCCTGCCAAAAGATCAGCTCTCCTGGAAATGATCCGAAGACGCCATTCTTAGACCAGCGTCATTTCGAGCCGGCTGAAAGCGCGAGGCTGATAAGCCGCGCCGCGTCTTCGATTTCCTGAGGCTTGGTCAGAACATCCGGACAGACCCGCAAAACGTCGCCGCGCGCATCGCAGACGACGCCCGCCTCCTCGAGCCTGCGCACGCAGTCTCTGGCTTGCGGCGTGCGGATCGCGAGGAAGGCGCCGCGCGGCGCGCCGGGATGTAGAGTCTCGACCCCATTTGCGGCAAGCAGGTCTTGGAGCCGTGCGCAGTGCGCGAGCGAATGGGCGCGCAGCCGCTCCACGCCGATCGCGCGTGTGAATTCGAGACCGGCGCGCGCCTGATAAAAGGGCGCGATGGCCGGTGTGGACTCGAGCCAGCCGTCGCCGCCGGCCGCTACGCGCGCTTCCTCCGCCCGGGTGAAGTTGAAAGGCTCTGGGCGCGCGAACCAGCCCGTGTCCAAGGTGCGCATCGTCGCGAGCCGTCGCGGATGCGCATAGAGCCAAGCGGCGCCCGGCCCGCCGCGCAAATATTTGTAGGAACCGCCGATAGCGAAATCGATGTCGAGGCTTTGAACATCGACCGGCAGAGCGCCGGCGGCGTGGTAGAGGTCGACGAGAACGCAAGCCCCCTGCTCTCGCGCCGCATGCACGATCGCCCCCGCATCCTGCAACCACTGCCCGGTGTCGTAAAAAACGAGAGAAAAAACGACGAGATCGGGCTTTTGCCCCAGCGCGTCGATGACGTCCACTTCCCGGTACAGCCGGTTCGCGTGCGGCGCGATCCATTGCAGTTCGACGCGTCCGCGCCCGGCGAAGCTTTTGAGCACGAAGTCAATCGAATCGAATTCGCTGCGCGTCGTCAGCACGCGGATCGGCCTGTCGAAACAGTTCAGCACCGCCCGCAGCCCCTGGCCGGCGCTCGTTTTCGGAACAATGCATCCCGATTCCGGCGCATTGATCAAAGCGCCCACATTGGCCCGAAAAGCGCCTACCTCTGCGAGCCATTCTTCCCAGGCGCCGTCGAGATTGTCATACCAGGCAGCCGTATAGCGCTCGAGGTCCGCCTGCATCCTGTCGAGCGGACGCCCGAGAGAATGGTTCGCGAGACAAATTGTGCCCGGATTCGTTCCGAGCACACGGGAAAATAGCGGATCGACGCAGCGCCGCAGCGATGCGTCCTGTAGAGGTCCCGGCCCGAGAGCGGCCACGGCAGTCGTGATGTCATCCATCACGCCGATCCGATCCGTGTGCGAACATCGAGCAGTTCGGGGAAGAAGACATAGTCGACGATCCGCCGCAAGAAGGCGACGCCTGACGAGCCTCCGGTTCCTTTCTTGAAGCCGATGATGCGTTCCACTGTTTTGACGTGCCGGAAGCGCCAGAGCTGGAACAGCTCGTCTATGTCGATAAGCTTTTCGCACAAGGCGTAGACCGGCCAATGGGCGGAAGGCTCCGCATAGATGCTCTCGAACACCGGCACGAGGGCCGGATTGCGCACATAGGGCGCGCTCCAGTCCCGGCTAAGACAGGATTGAGGCACCGCGTGGCCATGTCGCGCCAGATAGCGCTGAAATTCGTCGTAAAGGCTCGGGCTTTCGAGCTCTCGGCGAAGCTCCTCGCAGATTTTTGGGTCATGCGCAAAAAGCTGGAGAACATCCTTCTGCTTATTGCCAAGAATGAATTCGACGGCGCGATACTGGTAAGATTGCAGGCCCGACGCCGGCCCGAGCATGGGACGGAATTTGGCGTAATCGCTTGGCGTCAGCGTTTCGAGCACCGACCATTGATCGAAGAGCTGCCGCTCGATGCACTTCACGCGAGAAAGAATTTTCTCGCAGGGGTCGAGCGTGTCGCGCATGATGGCGCTGCGGGCGGCGCGCAGCTCATGCAAGATGAGCTTGAACCATAGCTCCGCCACCTGATGCTGGATTATGAACAGCATTTCGTCGTGCTCGGCGCTGAGCGGGCGCTGAGCGCTCAATAAGGTGTCGAGCTTCAAATAATCCGCATAGGTCATACGCCCAGCAAGGTCGCGATCGATCTGGTCTTCGAGTGGACGGACCGGCTGTGTCTCTGTCATCTTCATGGCTCAGCAGTGACTGCCTCAAAGCGTCGGGACCTGGGGCGCCAGGCCTAATCGCTCGCATGACTCCATGCGAGCGGAAGCGCGCTAGACAAGGGGCTATTGCGCTCATGAGGGCATATGTAATAGCCACTCCGAGGTTGGTCGATTGCATATGCAAAACCGAGAAGGCGCCTCGATCGCCATAACAGCCGAAAGCCAAGCATGTTCGCCGAAGCAAGAAAAAAAGCCGCCAAATTAGGTCTCGACGCGACGCGCCGTCACATTTTCCTCTGCGTGAAATGCAGCCAGCAGGCCTGTTGCAGCGACGAACTGGCCGCCCGATCCTGGGACCATCTCAAGAAAAGGCTGAAGGAGCTCGGCCTGAGCGAGGCTGGCGGCGTCCAGCGCACCAAAGCGGACTGCCTCCGAATTTGTTCTAGCGGGCCTGTTGCGGTCGTCTATCCAGAGGGCGTCTGGTACGGGCGATGCACTCCAGAGAACCTCGATAAGATTATCGAAGAGCACCTTGTTGGCGGCACGGTCGTCGACGCGCTGCGCATTGCCGGGCCAACGGCTGCGTATTCTTGAGGCTCGCGCGGAGCTCGCCGAGACAAAGGCGGGCGCTGTGACTTCCTGGCTGGCGCCTTGGGTCTCGCCCGATTTGAAGATCGGCGTATTGGTGGAAAGCGGCGTCACGGAAATGACGAGCCATTTCATGCGCGCCGAATGGGTTTTGATCAGAATGCGCTGACCCGCGCGAGCGTAGAAAACATCTTCATGCGTCTGCCAGCCCTGCAGCGTCCCACGCACATGGATCGGCAAGTGACCATAATGATGCCTTTTCTCGACGGCGAACGCCGGAGACGCCCAGAGAGCGAAAAGGACAGCCGCGAGAAGACCCGCCTTCATTCTAACGATCCTCTCTCCCCTGCCCTTGTCTGCCGATGATTCCATGCGGGCGGAAAGCGCGCTAGACGCTGCGCGCGGCGGGCGGCGCGGCGCCCTCCCCGTCTCGGTGCAAGGTGAGCGGCCCGAACTGACGGGCTTGCGGATCGTAGCCGAAGACCTCGCCCGTCTCGATCTTGTAGACCCAGCCGTGCAGATTGAGATTACCCTGCGCAAGGCCGGAGGCGACGACCGGATGTGTGCGCAGATTCTCGAGCTGCATCAGCACGTTTTCCTGAACGGCGACGTTGAGCAGGCGCGTCGGATCGGCTTCTGGATATTTGTCCCGCAGGATCCGCCGAGTCGACTCGGCGTTGGCGAGCCAGTTCGTGAGCGCGGGGAATCGCGCAGGCGGCGGCGGATCGAGGATCGCCTCCACGGCGCCGCAATGGGAATGGCCGCAGACGACGATGTCTCGCACGCCGATCGCCGCTACTGCGAACTCGATCGTCGCCGCCTCGCCGCTGTGAGGATTATAGGGCGGCACGAAATTGCCGGCGTTGCGCATGATAAAGAGCTCGCCTGGCGCTGTCTGGGTGAGAAGATTGGGATCGATGCGCGAATCCGCACAGGTGATGAACATTGTTTCGGGCCTCTGGCCAAGCGCCAGGCGCTCGAACAGCGCGCGCTGCGAGCCAAAGATTTCACTCTGGAAATGATGGAGACCCTCGACAAGCCGCTGCATCGCCTTCTCCTTACCGGGCCTCCTAAAAAGATGACGGCCTCCGGAGTGAATTCAAGCAAGCGGCCCGCGCTTTCGGCGCCGCTGGGCTGGTAGAATGAGGCGCTCCCATTATTTCTCCTCAGAAACATGCGAGGAGAAGACGCCGATGGAGTCACTGAAGGCGCCGCTTGCGCGAACATTCGGACACGACCTTTTCGCCTCCATCGTCGTCTTTCTGGTGGCGCTGCCGCTTTCAATGGGCATCGCAATTGCCTCCGGCGTGCCCATGGAAAAGGCTGCGCCGGTGGGTCTCGTGACGGCGATCGTCGGCGGCCTGGTTGTTGGACCGCTGTCCGGCAGCCCCTTGCAAGTGAGCGGCCCCGCAGCGGGCTTGACCGTTATGGTCGCCGCATTCATTCAGAAATTCGGCTTCGAAGCGCTCGGGATCATTGTTGCGATCGGCGGATCGATCCAGGTTCTTGCCGGGCTTCTCCGGCTAGGTCCCGTGTTTCGCGCCGTGTCCCCGGCGCTCATTCAGGGGATGCTCGCGGGCATCGGCGTGCTGATTTTCGCCTCGCAATTTCACGTCATGGTCGACGACGCGCCGCCGGGCACGGGCCAGGAGTTCGGCGGCGTGATCAATCTGTGGTTCATCCCCGAAGCGGTGTTCAAAGGAATTACCGTAGCTGAGCATCGACCCGCCGCGATTATCGGCCTTCTGACGATCACGATCGTCGCCTTATGGTCTGTTCTCGCGCCGAAAGCGCTGAGGCTCGTGCCGGCGGCGCTGCTCGGCGTCGTCGCCGCCACCGCGGCTGCGGCCATATTCGATCTCGACATGAGGCGCGTGCCCGTGCCGGAGAGCCTGCTCGACGCGGCGCGTGCGCCGAGCCTCGCCGATCTCGACGCCTTGCGCGACATTGGCGTCTGGCTCGCCGGTCTGTCGCTCGCCTTCGTCGCCAGCGCCGAATCGCTGCTCACCGCTACGGCGGCAGATTCACTCCAGCGCCATGCCGAGCGCACGCGTTACAGCCGTGAGCTCGTCGCGCAGGGGACAGGCAATATTCTGTGCGGCCTCTTGAACGTCTTGCCGCTGACCGGCGTTATCGTGCGCACCTCCGCCAACATCATGGCGGGCGGGCGTACGCGCCTTTCGGCGTTCCTCCATGGGGCCTGGATGCTGCTTTTCGTGCTGCTGCTGCCGCAACTGCTCGGCATGATTCCAATCGCCGCCCTCGCCGCCATTCTCGTTTACACCGGCGTGAAGCTCGTGAAGGTGGACTTCGCTACGGATCTCTGGAGACAGGATCGCATCGAGGCGCTCGTCTTCGGCGTCACTTTCGCGGGCGTGGTTGGATTCGATCTTCTGACAGGCATATTGCTCGGCATCGGCGTATCGCTGGCGAGGCTCGTCTACACTTTCTCTCATCTCGACATTCGAGTCGAAAAGGACGAAGCTTCAGGCGTCGCTCATGTGTTTCTCGACGGCGCCGCGACCTTCATCCGTCTGCCGAGGTTCGCCGGCGTTTTCGAGAAGATTCCGGCAGGATATGACGCGCATATTCATCTGAGCGGACTCACTTATATCGACCACGCCTGCCTGACGATGCTCATGGACTGGGGCGAGAATTTCGAAGCGGCGGGCGGCCGCCTCCATCTCGACTGGGACGTCGTGCACCGGCTCTTCGAAGAAAAGGCTTGGCGCCCGGCGAATGCGACCTGAGCGCGACGCAAGGAATGCAGCAGTGGACCGCTTCCAAATCCTTCCGCATCTCGCCGCGCTCGGCGCGGCCTATGTCCTCGCCCTGCCGATCGGATGGGATCGGGAAAAGGAAGACCGCAGCGCTGGGCTGAGAACCTTCCCGCTCGTGGCGATCGCGTCTTGTGGTTTCATTCAGGCTGCGGAGTCGATCCTCGTGAATTCGCCCGAAGGGGTTGCGCGCATCGTCGAGGGAGTCGTCACCGGCATCGGCTTCATCGGCGGCGGCGCGATCCTCAAGACTGGCGCCTCGGTTCATGGGACGGCGACGGCCGCAAGCCTTTGGGCGACAGGCGCGGTCGGTGTCGCCGTCGCGCTTGGAAGCTACGACGTTGCGATCGCCATCGCGACCTTGACCTTCGTGACGCTGAAGCTCATCACGCCCTTCAAAGTGGAAGAAGAGTCGGAAGACGCGCATTCCAAGCGAGACGGCGGGACCTGATTTTTCCTGTTCAGCGCTATTGCGATCCCGTTCCCACCGCCACCGCCGCCGCATATGTCTGGATCTGACGCAGATGCTGCATAACGGTCGGCAAGACCTCTGAAGCGAGGCCCTTGAGCGCCGGGTTCAGACCGGACCCGATCTCATAGGACAAAAGCTGCGCAGCCTTTTGATGTTCGGCGAGCTGATACATCCAGAAGCGCCTGTCGAAGTCAGGACCGCTCGCGCTCCGCAACTCGTCCAGCAGAGCGGCGCGCTCCTTGTCGAGAGCTGCAGGCGCAGACACGCCGGCGTCCCTCGCAATGGCGGCGAGCCGCTCGCCCAACGCTGCGTGATCTTTCGTCATACGCTCGCTGAATTGCGCGACCGGGGCGTCGGCGCGTTTCTGTCCGCCGAGCTGCGCGACTTCAGCTCCGGCCATGCGGTTCACCGCCGCCGCGCGCAGGAAAAACCTGTCCGCGTCGTTGAACGTGCTGGCTTCGCGCGTCGCTATTGCGCTTCCTTTCGCGCTGGGCGGCGGCGCCAAGGCGGGATTTCCTGCGCCTGTCCGCCTGTCTGGCGCTTGCGCGAGAGCCGGCCAAGCCAAAGCGACGAGAATGAGCGGAAAATAGCATATGCGCATGCTGAGGCCCTTTCGGAAATCTCGCGTCTCTATCGCTACAGCGTCAGCATATAGGCGACGAGCGCGTCCTTCTCTTCCTGCGTGAGCTTCACGCCCAACACGAGGTTGAAGAATTCAACCGTATCGGCGAGCGTCAACAGACGGCCGTCGTGCAGATAGGGCGGCGTATCTTTTATCCCTCGCAAGGTGAAGGTCTTGATCGGCCCGTCGGGCAGCGCCACCAGCCCGTTGATCGTCTGCCCGATCTCGTAGAACCGTTCGAGCTTCAGATCATGCATATTGTTGTCGAGGAAAGACGTCTGAGGGATGTGACACTCGGCGCAACGCCCTTTGCCGAGGAAGAGTTTCTCGCCCGAAAGCTCCTGCTGCGTCGCCTTTGCGGGATCGAGCCTGCCTGTCGGGTCGAGTTTCGGAGCCGGCGGGAAATCGATGATGTTCTGCATTTGCGCCATCATCGCGACTTGATCCGGCCGGTTGGGAAGGTGGACGCCCTTACGCTGCGCGCTGACATGATCGCCATTGAAATAGGCGGTGCGCTGCTCGAATTCGGCGAAATCCTCCACGGACCGCAGCGAGCGCTTGGACCCGTGGATTTGCTGATTGAACATGCCCCGAAGACTGACCGTATCGAGGCGGAAGCGCGAAGCCTGGGGTCGAACGTCGGGGGTGAGGTGAAAAGCGGCGTTGGTGTGAAAATTCGAATGGCAATCGAGGCAACTGATGCCGAGCGATTGCTCGGCGACCTTGCGATCTTCCGTTTGGTTGAATTCCTCCTGCGGGAATGGCGTCAGCAGGAGGCGCAATCCTTCGAGCTGCACCGGCGTCAGGAACCCGACCATCATGGAATAATGGTTCTTGATGGTCAGGAGCTGTCCGCGAGATACGTCGCCGAGTTCGGGGTGGGTGGTCAGAAAAATCGGCGGGGGAAATTCCGGCGTTAAATGCGCGGGCAAATCGAAATCCACGTCGAATCGCTTCAGGTCGCGCCCCTCTTGCCGATTGATCTCGTCGATCTGTTGCTTTGGAATGACCTGGCCGCCCGTCGCCTGCTTGACGTGCGGAAGCGGCATGAAGCCCGCGGGCAATAAACCTTTCTTGCGGATGTCGTCGGGGGTCATCGACGCGAGGCTGTCCCAGGAGACGCCTTGCGGCAATCTGACGCGAACGGCGCCCTGCACCGGCTTGCGCCCGCCGGACATCATCGCGCCCGGCTGAGCGCGGTCCGACAGGTCGTAGCGCTCCTGCATCAGCGATTGCTGCCGCTGCATAACGCCCGGCTTTTGCGCTTCGTCCTCGGCCCTCACTGCGTCGAAAGGCTGGGTCGGCAACGGCCGATAGGTCGCGTCGGGCGGTAACGGATCGGCCGTCGCGCAGGACGTCGCTACAACAAACGCGATCGGCGCAATCGAGGAAAGCGCGTGACGGAACATGTGGGCCTCCCGCAGCGAACCCCTGCGTCCTCCGAACGCAGCACATGTCTCAACAATTCCCAGTTCATCGAGTTCCGACAGCGACGCTTGGTCGGTCGCGTGAAGAGCTGCGACCTTCCTCGGATCCTGTCCTCGAGCTGAGCTGTTAGAAGCGTCGCCGCTCGGCGGTGAAGCCATCGCCTCGGGCAGGAAATCGGCGCCGCGCTTCGGCCTACGCTCCGCGGGCACAGAGGTTCTGCACTATTCAATCCGCCTCATATTAGTGCGACCGGCGTGCTGCTTGCTTAGTTTGCAGACATGGCCGCCTCCAAAATACTCAGCCTTAAACTGGGCAAAATCAGCGGTGCCCCGCAATCAGTTAGCGCCATGGGATAACGCGTCCCTGTCTTCATTTGGCTCGCCCTTTGCATTCTCCCACGCCAGATGCGCCGACTTTGGCGCCAGCTCCCAATGATGGGTCACGCAGCAACGCCGCTGCTCCAGAACTTGCCGCAACCGTGCGGCGGTTCTGGGCAGCGGCGTTTTTTTGTTTTCAGCGAGCCGCTCTTTCGCGCGCGTCGAGCTGAAGGAGCGAGGGGGAGATATGAGCAAGAGAACGATGAGCAGAATCGGCAACGCCCTTTTTATGCTCTGCCTCGCCGCGTCTGGCGCCTGGGCGGATGGCGCGCCGAAAAGCGAGGTGACCCCGCCGCCGCAACCCTTGCCGCCGCAACCCTTGGCGCCGGCGCCGCTTGGGGTCTTCGGCGCCGACATGCCGCCAGCCGGTAAGCTGATTTTGTCGATCGTCCCGCAGTTCCTCGGACGGTCGACGTCGCTCGAAGGCGCGCGCCCTGTCTCCTCGCAGGAGATTGTCGCGACGACGCCTTGGTTTTTCGACCCGCGGCAAAAATTGCGCGGCGTGCCGCAAAGCGCTCTTCAAGCGGTTCAGACCGTCCAATTGGCCTATGGCGTGACGAAAGTTCTCTCGATCGTTGTCGGGACGGGCATGACTGAAAAAAATCTCAGTTTTCTCACCTTCAAGGGACTGAGCGGGATTACGCCTCTCGGCATGAGCTACACGGGAACCGACAGCATATCGGATACAACGGCGTCAGCGATCTGGCGCGTTTATGAAGATCACATCAATCGCGTGCAGGTCAATGTCGGCATGTCGTTCCCGACCGGGAGCAACCACAACACATTTACCTTGTTGCAACCGAACGGAACCTACGCAACGACGCGCGCCTTTTATGCAATGCAGATCGGGACGGGGACATTCGACGCAATGCCCGGCGTCGTTTACGCCGGCCAACTGAATAATTGGTCCTGGGGCCTGTCTTATCGCGGGCGTTTTCCGCTGGCCGCAAATCCGGAAGGCTATCGGTGGGGCGATCTCCACGAATTTACCGGGTGGGGCGGATATAGCTGGATCCCCGGCGTGACGACGACATTTCGCGTGACAGGCAGCCTCGAAGGCCCAATCCGAGGCTTCGACTGGAACATCGCTGGAAAGGCGCAGGCGGCGAATCCGAATTTCTATGGCGGCCAGCGCGTGGAGCTCTTTGGCGGCGCGACGATCAGCGGCAAATTGGTGGGGTATGAAAATGTCCTTCTTGCAATCGAAGCCGGGCTGCCGGTCTATCAGAATCTAAACGGCCCTCAGCTATCGAAAGCGTGGCAAGCGGGGCTGGCGCTGCGCTTCAAGATCTAGGGCCTCGCGCCGCAGCAGAAACTGGCGAAGCCAAAGGCGCCTGCTGGCGCTTCTCCAGCCATCGCGCTTAATGTAAATGGGCGCAAACCCAATTCCTGCGGATACAGGGCCGTGAAAATCGTTATCGTCGACGAAAACCCGATCCGCGCAGTCATCCTCGAAGAGGGCTTGCGAGAGGCGGGGCTTGGGCAGGTCCAGCGGATAGGCGAGATGAACAATCTTCTCGCGCGAATCTACGCCATCGATCCGGATGTGATTCTGATCGACCTCGAAAACCCGTCTCGAGACACGCTGGAGCAGATGTTTCAGGTGAGTCGCGCCGTGCGCAGGCCCGTCGCCATGTTTGTCGACCAGAGCGACGCCGTTTCGATACAAAGATCCGTCGATGCGGGCGTATCCGCCTATATCGTCGACGGATTGAAGAAAGAGCGCATCAAATCCATACTCGACCTTTGCGTCTCGCGGTTCAACGCCTTTTCCAAGCTTCAAAGCGAGCTCGAGCGTGCGAAAGACGACCTCGAGCAGCGGAAAGACGTCGACCGTGCGAAGGGCATATTGATGAAGTCGAAGAACATCTCCGAGGACCAGGCTTATCGGCTGATGCGCAGCGCCGCGATGCGGGAAAACAAGAAGATTGGCGACATCGCCAGATCGATCATTATGGCGAGAGAGCTGCTGAAATGAAAATTGTGCGGATTGGCTTCATCCCGCTCGTCGACGCGGCGACTTTGCTCATAGCGGTCGACAAAGGATTTACGGCAGAGGAAGGTCTGGACGTCCAGTTGGTTCGGGAGGCGTCATGGTCCAATATTCGTGACAAATTGGCCATAGGCTTGTTCGACGCCGCTCATCTCCTTGCGCCAATGGCCGTGGCTTCGAACCTCGGCCTTGGACATGTAAAGGCGCCGCTCGTCTCTCCCATCAGCCTCGCCATGAACGGCAACGCAATCACTTTGTCGCGCAAGCTATTTCTCGAGCTGCAAGAAGCTTCTGATGACAGGCTTTCAGATCCCGCAGCAAGCGCCAGGGCGCTCGGGAAGATCGTTCGAAAACGCGCGGAGCACGGCGACGAGCCTCTGACATTCGGGATGACGTTTCCCTTCTCGATGCACAACTATGAACTTCGCTATTGGCTGGCCGAAGGCGGAATCGACCCGGACGAGGACGTACGACTAGTCGTGCTTCCGCCGCCCTATATGGTCGAAAGCTTAACGAGAGGGCAGATCGACGGCTTCTGTGTTGGCGCACCCTGGAGCTCCTTGGCCGTCGACGCCGACGTCGGAATCATTCTTCACTTTGGTTGCGAAATCTTCTCCCGCGCGCCGGAGAAGGTCTTGGCCATGCGCGAGGCCGCTGCGGCGGATGATCCAGACGTCGCGGCCGCTTTGGCGCGCGCGATCTCTCGGGCGGCGACGTATGTCGATGATCCGATGAACCGCGACGACGTCGTAAGCGTGTTGGCGCGTCCGGATTACATTGGCGTCGGTCACGCCGCGATCCGGGGCACGCTCGCGGGGCGAATAAACCTCGACTCGGAGGGCGGCGCGCGCGCATGTGAAGATTATCTCATATTTGGAAAAAATAACGCCTGCCGGCCCGATCCTCGCCATGCCGTTTGGATTTATGCGCAAATGCTCCGCTGGGGCCAAGCTCGCTTTTCTACCGAGCTCGTGGAGATTGCGAAAGCAGTCTATCGCGCCGATCTTTATGACGCTGCTATTGGCGTTCGGGAGGTCTCGTCCCAATCGCTTCCCGACGTCGTCGGCGCTTTTGCGGGGCCTGATCTCGACGAGCGTGATCTCGATTCTTATTTGAACGGCTTTGACATCGGCTCGAAAATTTGAGCGCCCAGTCTCTAGGCAATCAAATTATGTTTTGAGCTAGCGGCGCCCCTGAAGTAAGCGCCAAAGACAATAATCGACAAGCTTGCAAGTTGGCGCATTCGTCGGGGAGCCGGCGATTTCTCGCGAGATGGACTCGCATTGGGGAAGTTGCGCGGATTTGGCCCGCTTCCTGCAAGAGAGTTTTCGGTCAACGACGACCTCCGGTCCGCCGGAACCGCGCCCAACGATGGGCTCGGTCACAGACGCCGCCGTGGAATCCTGCAAAAGATTCCAAGGCGACGCGGTCGTCTTGCCAAGCTTCATAGAAACAAGACGATCGACTGTGTGAACGGACCGCGAGGACGCTCAACAGAAGTCGAGAATATGCCTGTCACCACGCATCAAGCGAATAGACCCAAGCTCGTTGTCGTCGGCAACGGAATGGCGGCCGGCCGCGTGCTCGAAGAGCTTTTTGAGCGCCGATCGGGAGCATTCGACGTGAGCGTTTACGGCTCGGAGCCGCGCGTCAATTACAACCGCATCATGTTGTCGCCGGTTCTCGCCGGTGAGAAGGCCTACGAGGACATCATTATTCATGGCGAGAGCTGGTATGCCCGCCATGGGGTTGCGCTGCATAAGGGCGAGACGGTCGTCTCCATCGATCGAAACGCAAAGCGCGTGACGACGGCGTCAGGCCGGAACGAGCATTACGACAAACTACTCATCGCGACGGGTTCCGCGCCAATCGCCATCCCCGTTCATGGCGTCGATCTGCCCGGCGTTGTCACCTTCCGTGACCTCGACGACGTCGACGCCATGCTGGGACAGGCTGAAAAAGGCGGCCATGCCGTTGTCATCGGCGGTGGGTTGTTGGGATTGGAGGCGGCGGCTGGGCTCAAGTCAAAGGGCATGGCGGTGACCGTCGTTCACTTGATGCCAACGCTGATGGAGCGGCAACTGGATCCCTCCGCGGGCTATCTGTTGCAGAAAGCTATCGAGAAGCGCGGCATCGAGGTTCTGACCGGAACGAACACTCAGGCGATCCTCGGCAGCTCGAAGGTCGAAGCCGTCAAGCTGGACGGAGGCAGAGACATTCGCTGTGACATGGTCGTGATGGCGGTGGGGATTCGGCCCAATGCGCGTCTCGCCAAAGAGGCAGGTCTCGTGGTTGAGCGCGGCGTCAGGGTCGATGACGAAATGCTCACCAGCGATCCTGATATTTATGCAGTCGGCGAATGCGTCGAGCATCGCGGCCAATGCTACGGCCTCGTGGCGCCTCTTTTCGAAATGGCCAAAGTCGTGGCGGCGCAACTGTGCGGCGATAGCGCTGCGCGCTACCAGGGTTCGGTCGTTTCCACGAAACTGAAAGTTTCGGGCATCGATCTTTTCTCCGCCGGCGATTTTACGCCGGGAGACGACGATGACGAGATCGTTTTGCGCGATCCATCGCGCGGCGTCTACAAGCGCATCGTGCTTCGGGATAATCGCGTCAAGGGCGCAGTGCTTTACGGCGAGACCGAAGACGGACCGTGGTTATTCGACCTCCTGAAAAAAGAGACGGACATCGCCGCGATGCGCGATACGCTCATCTTCGGGCAGGCGTATCAGGGAGGCCCTCCCCTGGACCCTACGGCGGCCGTTGCAGCGTTGCCGGATGATGCGGAGATCTGCGGCTGCAACGGCGTATGTAAGGCGGCGATCGTTTCGGCGATCACGGAACAAGGCCTGACGTCTCTCGACGAGGTGCGGGCGCAGACGAAGGCGTCCGCCTCCTGCGGTCAATGCACATCCAAAGTGGAAGCGTTGATCGTCGGCGCGCTTGGAGACACATACAAAGGCGCGACGCGTAAGGCCATGTGCAAGTGCACGGACCTCACGCACGAGGAAGTGCGCGGCTTTATTGTCTCCAGAAGCCTCACCTCTCTGCCGGCTGTTATGCAAGAACTCGGCTGGAAGACCTCCTGCGGTTGCCCTTCCTGCCGACCAGCGTTGAATTACTATCTGCTTTGCGCATTCCCGCTGGCTTACCGCGATGATGCACAATCGCGCTTCGTCAATGAGCGCGTGCACGCAAACATCCAAAAGGATGGCACCTTCTCTGTCGTCCCGCGCATGTGGGGTGGGCTGACGACTCCGAATGAATTGCGCGCCATCGCAGATGTTGCGGATCGCTTCAGTATCCCGACCGTCAAAGTCACAGGCGGACAACGTATCGATTTGCTCGGGGTCAAAAAAGAAGATTTGCCTGCCGTGTGGGCGGAACTCAATCGCGCCGGGCTCGTCTCGGGCCATGCTTACGCCAAGGGATTGCGTACGGTGAAGACCTGCGTCGGCAAGGAATGGTGCCGGTTCGGCACGCAGGATTCCACGGGACTCGGCGTTAAGCTCGAGCGGCTGTTGTGCGGCTCCTGGACGCCCGCCAAAGTAAAACTCGCCGTATCTGGCTGTCCGCGCAATTGCGCCGAGGCGACGGTGAAGGACATTGGCGTCATCTGCGTGGATTCGGGTTACGACCTCCACGTTGCTGGCGCAGCCGGGCTGCATGTGCGCGCAACGGACCTTCTTGGGCATGTCGAGACCGAAGAGGAAACGCTCGAATATGTCGCCGCGATCTTGCAGCTCTATCGAGAAGAGGCCGCCTATCTCGACCGGCTTTACAAATGGGTCGAGAAAACCGGCCTGGAGCGCGTGCGTCATATAATCATGGAAGATCATGTAGCGCGCAAAGCGCTTTATGAACGCTTCCTCGTCTCACAGCGCGCCGTGCGCAAGGATCCTTGGGCGGAACGCGCGGCGGGCTTCAACGCGCAGGAATTCGCACCCTTGGCGATCGTTGCGCCCATTGCGCAACTTGCGGCGGAGTGAGGACGCGCGATGACTCATCTTTCACCAAACTGGTTCGACATTGGGCCGCTCGAGCAAATCCCTCAACGCGGCGCGCGTGTCGTCAAAACGCCGCGACGAAACATAGCGATCTTCCGCACCGCCGGAGACGAGGTTTTCGCCCTCGAGAATCGATGCCCCCACAAGGGCGGCCCTTTGAGCGAGGGCATCATTCATGGCCGAAAGGTCGCCTGCCCTCTCCACAACTGGATCATCGATCTCGACAGTGGATCCGCCACCGGAGCCGATCACGGCTGTGCGCGCAGTTTTCCAGTCAAGATCGAAAAGGGGCGCGTCTATCTCGAAATGACCGCCGCCGTTACGCCATGAAGGAGCGACAATGAGCGCGTCTTCTAAAATCATTCGCACGACTTGCCCCTATTGCGGAACCGGATGCGGCGTCAAGGCGACCGTTTCCGCCTCCGGCGGAGTCCATATTTCCGGAGATGAAGAGCATCCGGCGAATTTCGGCCGGCTTTGCATCAAGGGCGCGACCCTCGCCGAGACGTTGACGCTAAACGAGCGTTTGCTTCATCCGCGAATTTTCGACAAACGCGCGAGTTGGAGCGAGGCGCTTGCAATGGTCGCCGGCCGCTTTCGCGAGGCGATACAGACCTACGGCCCCAGTTCTGTCGCCTTCTATGTCTCCGGACAAATGCTCACAGAAGATTACTACGTCGCCAATAAGCTGATGAAAGGTTACATCGGCTCCGCCAATATCGACACTAACTCTCGTCTCTGCATGGCGTCGACCGTCGCCGGGCACAAGCGCGCCTTCGGCGCAGACATCGTCCCGAATGTTTATGAGGATCTCGAACTCGCGGACCTCATTGTTCTCGTTGGGTCGAACCTCGCCTGGTGCCATCCGGTGCTATTTCAGCGCCTCGAAAACGCAAAGGCCACACGGCCCGAGATGCGAGTCGTCAACGTCGATCCCCGGCGCACGGCGACGAGCGAAATTTCCGACCTCCAGCTTTCGATTGCGCCCGGCTCCGACGTCGCGCTTTTCCTTGGCTTGCTTCGTCACCTCGATCGCAGCGGGAAATGCAACGCGTCTTACGTGGCCCTTCACACCCACGGGTTCGACGATGCGCTCGCCATTGCGGATTCGTGGGACATCGCTTCCGTGGCGAAGGCGACAGGCATCGAACAGGCGTCACTGCAGCGCTTCTATGAGCTTTACGCTGAGAATGAGCGCGTCGTGACGGTCTACTCACAAGGAGTAAATCAGTCGATTCATGGAACCGATAAGGTCAATGCGATCCTGAACTGCCATCTCGCGACGGGGCGTATCGGAAGGCCCGGCGCGGGGCCTTTTTCGGTGACGGGGCAACCAAACGCTATGGGTGGGCGCGAGGTTGGCGGGCTCGCCAATCAGCTCGCCTGCCATATGGAGCTTCATGATCCGCGGCACCAGGATATCGTACGGCGTTATTGGCGTTCGCCCACTATCGCAACCAAGCCCGGCCTCAAAGCCGTTGAACTCTTCAAGGCCGTCTCCGACGGGACGATCAAGGCGCTGTGGATCATTGGGACAAATCCAGCCGATAGCTTGCCCGACGCCGACAATGTGAAAGCCGCGCTGGCCTCTTGCCCCTTTGTCGTTGTTTCCGATGTCGTAGAGCGCACGGATACATCCGAATTTGCGCATGTCCTGCTTCCGGCGCGCGCTTGGGGAGAGAAAGATGGGACGGTCACGAATTCGGAACGGCGCATCTCGCGTCAAAGGCCGCTGCGTCGGGCTCCCGGCGAAACCATGCCGGATTGGTGGAGCATCTGCCGTGTTGCGAAGCTTATGGGTTATTCAAGGGGTTTCGACTACGGTGGGCCCCATGACATTTTTCGGGAATACGCCGGTCTTTCGGGTCATCTGAATAATGGATCGCGGGATTTCGATATCTCCGACTACGACGATATTTCGCAACGCGATTATGACAGCCTTTCCCCTTTCCAATGGCCGCGGCGCAAGGGCTCCTTCCTAAACAGACGATCGCAAAGGTTCTTCGCCAACGGCGGCTTCTTCACGCCGGACGGCCGCGCGCGCTTTATCGTCACGCCGTTTCATGCGCCAAAGAGGCGCAATGCGGGATTGTTCACGCTCAACACCGGCCGTATTCGGGATCAGTGGCACACCATGACCCGGACGGGCGTCGCGCCAAGCCTGTCGCGCCACATCGTCGAGCCCTTTGTCGAAATTCACCCGGCGGACGCCCGAGCCCTCGATATTCTGCCGGCGAGCCTGGCGCGTCTTTCTAATGCGCATGGCTCGGTGATTCTTCGCGCGCTTGTCACCGATCGCCAAAGGAGAGGGTCGCTTTTTGCGCCGATCCACTGGACGCAGCAGAATTCGAGCTGCGGCCGCATCGACGCGCTTGTCGGCGCGAATACGGATCCGATTTCCGGCCAGCCAAATTCGAAAGGCGCGTTCGTTGGCATCGAGCCTTGGCCGGCTGCCTGGTTCGGCTTCGCGCTGACACGCAACAAACCTACCGATGTCGACGCCGGCTACTGGGCGCTGGCGCGAACGGGTTTTGGCTGGCGTATGGAGCTTGCGGGCCTAAGCGAACCGGAAGACTTCGAAAGATACGCCCGCGAACTCTTTGGCGTCACCGCGGACAGCGCAGCACTCGCCTGCGTCGAGGATTTCGGACGAGGGGCGTTTCGTTTCCTTGCCCATCAACATGGTCGGGCGCTGGGCTCGCTTATCGTGTCGCGGGAACCCGTCGAAGCGGCGCGTGCGTTTTTGTGCGAGAAATTCGCCTCGCATGATCCAAAAGACGTGATGTCGCTTCTTGCCGCCCGGCCGCTGTCGCACGCCGATTGCGGCCGCACGGTCTGCATCTGCCACGGGGTCGGCGCGAGAGAGATAGCGGTGGCGATCGACGGCCGCGCGCGAACGGTCGAAGCCATCGGGCGCGCGACGCGCGCCGGGACGGGGTGTGGCTCATGCCGCCCCGAGATTCAGCGCCTCATCAATGAAAAAACCAGCCACGCCAAGCGCGCGATGGCGCCGGCCGAGGATTCACCCCAAGAGGAGCACGCATGAAACTCGACGACTTCAAAAAAGCTGGCCACTGGCCCACGCTGCTTGCCGCTTTCCTTTATTTCGACATCAGCTTCATGGCCTGGGTCTCTCTCGGTCCGCTGATGATCTACATCACCAAAGGCATGCAGATCCCTGTCGAGGACAAGTTGTCGCTTGTCGCGATTCCGGTTCTTGGCGGCGCCTTTTTCCGCGTGCCGCTCGGGCTTATTGCCGATAGCATCGGTTCGAAAAAGGCGGGAATCGTCGCCCAGGCGATCGTGATGTTCGCTGTTGCGCTCGTTAGCGTCCTCGGACTAACCGGTCCTTCAGCGATCGCGCTCTTCGGGATTGTGCTCGGCATCGCGGGGGCGTCTTTCGCCGTCGCCCTGCCCCAGGCGGGTCGCTGGTATCCGCCGCAATACCAAGGCTTGGTGATGGGCATCGCAGGCGCCGGAAATATGGGCGTTGTGCTGGACGCGTTGTTCGCGCCGTGGATCGCCGAGACATATGGCTGGCGAACGGTTTACGGTGTGCTTTTCGTCTTGATGCTCGCCGTCTTTGCGATTTACGCAATCGCCGCGAAGGACGCGCCGGGCGCGAAGGCGACGATCAGCCTGTCCGATTACGGCAAGATATTGCGCGACTCCGACAGCCTATGGTTCATGTTCTTCTACTTCATCACTTTCGGCGGCTTTGTCGGGCTCGCCTCTGCGCTGCCGCTTTACTTCACGGCGCAGTACCACGCGTCCGGCGTCGCCGCCGGACTGATGGTCTCCATCATCGTCGCCTTTGGCTCGGGTTTCCGACCCGTTGGCGGCTACATCGCCGATCGGATCGGCGGCGTGAAGACGTTGTCTTTTCTCTTTGCGGCCGTCTCGCTGTGCTACTTCGCGATCGCGCTTCTACCTGCGGGGCCGGCCCCGGCGGCTGGCGCGGCGGGCTGGAATCTGACGCAGCTTCCGCCGGTCGCCTTCGCGGCGGTCGGCTTGTTCTCTATCGGCGTGCTCTGCCTTGGCATGGGGAATGGCGCGGTGTTCCAGTTGCTGCCGCAAAGGTTCCGCCGGGAGATCGGCGCCATGACGGGTCTCGTTGGCGCAGCGGGGGGCTTGGGCGGCTTTTTCCTGGCCAAAACCCTGGCTTTTTCGAAAGGCGCCACAGGCGGCTTCAGCGGCGGCTTTGTTTTCTTCGGCCTTCTTGCGCTGCTCGGCCTCATCGGCTTGTTTATCGTCAAGACCCGGTGGCGCACCACATGGGGCGCGGTGTCTGGGGCGAGAATCTAGCTGATTTCGAGGCGACTCGTGCTGACCCGCTATGATCACGATCTTCGCGTCGAAGCGGGCTTCGCCAGTGAGAAAGGCCGGCGGCCGGACAATCAGGATTACGTGGGGATTTGTTTCGGCCCTCGCGGCGCCGGCGCATTGCAGGGAGTGGTCGCCGCCGTCGCTGACGGCGTCGGCGGCCACAAGGGCGGACGCGCGGCGGCTGAAACCGCCGTTCGCTCCTTTATGGAAGGTTATTATGCTCAGCCAGAAACGATCGGGGTCAGTCGCGCCGCAGCGCGTTCCCTCGAGGCCGCCAACGCCTGGATCGCGGCTCAGGGGCGCGTCGATCCGGCGCTTCAAGGGATGGCGACGACTTTCAGCGCGGTTATTCTATCGCGCCGCGCCGCTTTCGTGGTTCACGTCGGCGACACGCGCGTTTATCGCCTGAACGCAGGCGGTCTGGAGCTGCTGACGCAAGATCACATCGTCGGGGGCGGCGATTTCGCCACCCTGCGCCGTGCGATGGGATTCGAGGAGGCGCTGCTCTTCGATCAGGCGTCTATCAGTCTGGCCTTGCATGATCGCTTTCTGATTTGCTCCGACGGGGTCCATGGGTCGCTGCGCAATCGCGCTCTATGCGGGATGCTTGGGGAGCGTCGTTCGCCGCAAGAAACCGCGGAGACCATCGTCGAAGCAGCGCTCCGCGCTGGAAGCAGCGATAATGCGACCGCCCTTGTTCTGGACGTCGTCGATTTGCCTCCGGCGGATGAGCGCGCCTTATCGCGCGCTATCGAGGCTCTTCCCATTCGAGAGTGGCCTGCGGTCGGCGAAACAATGGACGGGTTCCGCTTGGAATCGGTTCTTTCCGAGGGACGTTACAGCCTGTTGATGCGGGCGACAGACCTGCAAACTGGCAGGTCTCTGGCGCTGAAATTCCCTCACCCCCGCGTTGCCGAGGACGAAACCTACAGGCTCGCCTTCGTCAATGAGGCGTGGGTGGCTGCGCGGGTGAGGAGCCCCTTTATCGGCGAAATCGTCGAACTGCCGCCGGGGCGGCAGACCCGCCTTTATTCGGCCATGCCGTTCTACGAAGGCGAGACGCTAGAGCAGCGCCTGCGGCGGAAGCCGAGCGTCGGGCTGGCGGAGGGCCAATTGATTGCGACGCGCCTTTCCCGGGCCGTCGCGACGTTGCATCGCTCTGGCGTCATCCATCGCGATGTTAAGCCAGATAACGTGATACTCCTGCGGGAAGGCGGGCTGAAGCTCGTCGACCTCGGCGTGTGCCGCGCCCCGCGCCTGGATGATTTCACGAGCCAGGAGATTCCCGGCACGCCGAGCTACATGGCGCCAGAGCTGTTTCAAGGCGCGGTGGGCGACGAAAGCTCCGATCTCTATGCGACCGGCGTCACGATCTACCGCATGTTCACTGGCGCCTATCCCTATGGCGAAGTCGAACCCTTTAGTAAGCCGCGTTTCGGGCGGCCGCAGCCGCTTTGCGCAAAAAGGCCCGATCTTCCCGCATGGCTCGATTTAGCGGTGCAAAAAGCTATTGCAGTCGATCCGCGCGACCGCTTCGGCGACGTCCTGGAGTTCGGTTTCGAGATCGAGAATGGCGCGGCGCGGAGCGGGCCTGCGCCGTTGCGCAAACAATCCCTTTACGAGCGCAATCCTCTCGCGTTCTGGCAAGGACTCTGTCTGCTGCTGGCTTGTCTGCTGATCGCGTCGCTGGCGCTACGATGAGCGCAAATGGCGTTGTGTCAGGGACTGTCGACGCTGATATCACAACATGGCCATCGGCGGCTGGGTCTGGCGTGCGCCTTTGTCAGCAATTGCGCCGAGCGCTTATCGGAGCCGGAGAGACTTAGAGCGGTTCCGTTCTGCGAGCCCAACTCCCCTGCCCTGCTGGGACACCCCGTCTCTGGCGCTCGGGGCCCCGGCAAGGACTCTGTCGACGTGCTTTCTCCCCTTCCGGCTTGAGCGGTTTTCCCATCGGAGCGCCCGCCTTGCGCATACGTAGAATGCTCGACCGATTTTGTCACTTTGGCCAGAAATGTCTTGTGAGACAAGCTTGTCTAAGCGGCGGCTCGAAATGATCCGACGACGTCTTCGGTCCTGGGTTGGCCGCGGCCAACTCCGTCATCTAGTTCCCGAAATTCGGCGTTAACGTCTCGTTTACCTAAAATTCGTTGCGCACAGGCGCCGAATCGTGGTCCTGATACGGGCCAAGGCGAATTTGCGCTTTCAAATCGTATCGCAGGAAAAAATCGTGGGTGCGCAGATAAACGAGGCGACGGCAACTTCCGATGCGCGTATCTCCGC
The DNA here is from genome assembly GCF_016745395.1 of Methylocystis sp. Sn-Cys. GTDB lineage: Bacteria > Pseudomonadota > Alphaproteobacteria > Rhizobiales > Beijerinckiaceae > Methylocystis > Methylocystis iwaonis. The sequence continues at coordinate 5,273 of NZ_JAERVJ010000006.1, read as the reverse complement.
GCATGCGCGCCTTTTGTCCGAACAGCTTCAGGCCCTTGGCACACGACTTTTTCCCCCCGACAGTCACAAGTCGCTCCGATCCTTCTCATCGGGGGAAGCTGCGAAACTTTTGCACGTGTCAGACGGATATCTTCGACAGCTCTCTCTCGACGGGATCGGCCCCGCGCCTGAAATAAGCGCTTCGGGACGGCGCTCTTACACGCTCGCACAAATTAACGAGCTGCGCACGCATATAGCCAGGGTCAAACCGCGCGATGCGCTGTCCGTGTTGCCGCATCGCCGGCCGGGCGAGAAAATGCAGACCATCGCCTGCGTCAATTTCAAGGGCGGGTCGGCAAAAACGACGACGTGTCTGTATCTTGCGCAATATCTGGCGATGTCGGGCTTCCGGGTGCTTGCCGTCGATCTCGATCCTCAGGCATCCCTGTCCGCCCTGCTCGGATTGCAGCCGGAATTCGACCTCGCGGAAGGGGACACGCTTTATGGCGCCATCCGATATGACGGGGCCCGACGTTCGGTCAGAGATTGCGTTCGCAAGACCTATTTCGACGGGCTGGACCTCATCCCCGGCAATCTCGAGCTCATGGAGTTCGAGCACGAAACGCCGCGCGCCTTGGCCCTTGGGACGCGGCTGCCCGGCGGCATGTTCTTCGAGCGGGTCGGGAATGCTCTCGCTGAAATCGAAGCCGACTACGATATCGTTGTCGTCGATTGCCCGCCCCAGCTCGGCTATCTGACGCTCGGCGCGCTTTGTGCGGCGACAGCGCTTCTGATTACGGTTCATCCGCAAATGGTCGACGTCGCGTCCATGTCGCAGTTTCTGCTGATGGCGTCCGATTTGATGGCGGTGGTTCGAAAAGCGGCCGGCGATCTCCGTCACGACTTCATTCGCTACGTCATCACGCGACACGAGCCGCATGACGGGCCGCAGTCGCAGGTCGTAGCGCTGCTTCGGAGCCTTTTCGGCGAGGAGGTGCTCGCCGCCTCGGCATGGAAATCGACGGCCATTGCGGATGCAGGGCTTACCAAGCAGTCGCTTTACGAGCTCGAGCGCGGATCGATCGGGCGCGCGACTTACGACCGCGCCATCGAGTCTCTGGAAGCGGTCAATAGCGAAATTCTCGGGCTCATTCTCAAAACCTGGGGGCGGATTCCATGAGCCGACGGAACATTTTGACCTCGCTCCTCGAGGACAAGTTGGCCGCGGCCAACTTGTCCGACCGCCCTGCCCCGCAAAGCAACGACAGGGTCCTTGCGGGGCCGGTGCGAACGATGAGCTTGACGCTTGATCGGATGGCGGAAGAATCCCGGACGCTCCAGGAGGCGCTCGCCACCGGCTCGGCGGTGGTCGAATTGGACCCCCAATCCGTCGATGTTTCTTTTGTCAAAGACAGATTTTCCGGTCTCGACGATCCCGAGTTTCAGACGCTCAAGGAATCGCTTCGGGCCCACGGTCAGGAAGTCCCTATTCTCGTGAGGCCCCATCCAACGCGTAGCGGCGGCTATCAGGCGGCCTATGGGCATAGGCGCTTGAAGGCCGCGCAAGATCTCGGGATCAAGATCAAAGCCGTCGTGCGCAATCTCGATGACCGGCAGCTCGTTATTGCGCAAGGCATCGAGAATTCCGCGCGGCGCGATCTCTCTTTTATCGAGCGCGCCGTTTTTGCTCGATCCCTCGAGGACAGCGGGCACGATCGCAGCGTGATTATGGCGGCGCTCTCCACCGACAAAACCGAGCTTTCGAAGTTGATCACCGCCGCGCGGGCTCTGCCCGATGCAGTCGTTCGAGCGATCGGACCGGCGCCAAAAGCTGGACGCCGGCGATGGCTGCAACTTGCCGAGCTTTTGCGCGGGAGAAAAACGCTCGCGCGGGTAGAGGCGGTTCTTTCCGACGCAAATTTGCCGGCGGACTCCGACGCCCGATTTCTGAAGGCGTTTGCGGCGGCGATGGAAAAGGCGTCCAAGACGACGCGCGACGAGATATGGAAACGCCCCGATGGCGCGCCTCTGGCGCGCATCAGTCGCGATCCCAAGGCGACCATATTGCGCTTCGACGAGAAAATAGAGCCCGATTTCGGGGCTTACGTCGCCAGGCGCCTGAGCGATCTCTATGAGGAATTCCGCACAAGTCGTGAGTAGCGGATCGTTGCGTAGGAATATCAGGAAAGAAAAGGAACCAGCAAAAGAAAAAGGCCCCCGAAACGTCACCGCCCGGAAGCCCTTCTCATAGAGTAGCACCTAGAGAATCCCACTTCCGCGAATCGCTGTCAAGTGTCGGCGCCGTTTCGGCGAGCTGATTTCTTTTGCCTGAAGAGGCAAAAGAGCATGCGCACATATTCAACGACGCCCTTTGGGCGGCGATCGTTGTCGCTTGCCATGGTGGCGGCGCAAGCGGCGACACGGGATTTTGTCGCCCAACCCGACGCATCGGAGACGGCTGTCCATAAATGGCGGCTGTTTCGCTCACTCACAGAAGCTAAGAGCCCGCTCGGCGTCACTGATCGCGCGCTGTCGGTGCTTCATGCCCTGCTGAGCTTCCACCAGGAAACCGCGCTGACTCTGTCCAAGGGCGGTACGAAGACCGCTGCGGAGGAGGGGATTGTTCCCCTCGCGCCTGGCGTCGTCGTTTTCCCCTCCAACAAAGAACTTTCGATCCGCGCCCACGGCATGGCGCCGGCGACTCTGCGGCGGCATCTTGCGTCGCTCGTAGAGGCAGGCCTGATCATCCGGCGCGACTCGCCTAACGGAAAACGGTTCGCGAGACGCGGGGAAGGCGGCGCGATAGAGGAGTCCTTCGGTTTCGACCTGACGCCGTTGATTGCACGCGCCAACGAAATCGAAAATCTCGCCGAAGAGGTGCGCGCGGAGAACCGCGCCATGGCCCTGTTGCGCGAAAAAATCACGCTCACTCGGCGCGACATCGTCAAGATGATCGAGACCGGCATTGCGGAGGGCGTTCCCGGCGATTGGGAGGCCCGCCACGGCGATTATCGAGCGCTTTCCGGCCGCTTGGCGCGCAAGATGACGCGGGCAGGGTTGGAGGCTTTGGCTACGGAACTGGCGGAGCTTGCCGGGGAAATCACTAACGATCTGGAAACCCATGTGAAACGCCAAAAAACAAGCGGCAATGAGTCTCAGACTGAGCGCCACATACAGAATCAAACCACAAACATTTCTGATCTTGAACCTCGCCTTCGAGAAGGCAGGGCCGAACCGCTCGGGCCAATCGTCGAAGACACGGAAGGCGATAGGGCAGGAGATTTGGGAGGAAAGCTACCCGATCCTAAACTCGAAGCCCGTGCCGCCGTCGCGCCGCGCGCTTACCCGCTCGGAATGGTGCTGCAAGCCTGCCCGGACATCGTCGATTACGCCAAGGGCGGTGAGATTTCTTGTTGGCGCGACTTGGTGGACGCGTCGGCCATCGTGCGGTCGGCCTTAGGCGTTTCGCCAGACGCCTGGTCGCAGGCGCTCGATGTTTTGGGCGAGCATGACGCCGCGATCGTCATCGCCGCGATCCTTCAGCGGGGCGATGAAATCAAATCTGCAGGCGGCTATTTGCGCGTTTTGACGGCCAAGGCGCGGGCAGGGGAATTCTCCCTCGGGCCAGTGCTGATGGCGCTGCTGCGCGGAAAGGCTGGGAAAACAGCGCGGGAGCGAAAAAGGGCAGGGTGACATTCCGAGGCGACGCGCTTGGACGACTGCCCGAGTCGGTCGAGCTTCGCTCGGCATCCGAGGACCAGCGGACCATTATCGCAGCGTTGGAGAATGTGTTTGAAACTTGCGCTCGTGAGCGCGTCGCCGGTTGTCCGGCCGGAAGCGCGCATGGTGCTGGCGGCGAGAACCTTTCGGCGAAGGAAGGCCTGCGGCTTGCTCAATCTTGGAGCGAGTGCGTATCGCGCGCCGTTGCTGGCTTCACGATCGCTACGGCCCATGTGACGCCAGCGATTTAAGCCTCGAATGCGCGAGGCGCTCGCCAGAGGATTCACAACCCCGAGGCTTTGGTGAGATTGACCTTGAAGCGGTCGCGCTTGCGTTGGTAGCGGCGGGTCATTTCCGGGGAGGCGTGGCCGAGGTGTTTTTGCACATGGGCTTCCTCGATCCGCGCCGAGCTCGCGAGGCCGGCGCGCAAGGAATGGCCGGAAAAAGCCAGGCGGCGCTCGCCCTCAGGGAGATCGCCGCGCAGGCCAGCGGCGAGGGCGGTTTTCTGCACGAGCCGCGCGACATGTTTATCGGTCAGGCGCTCCGGCGAGACGCCGCCATTTTTGCGGGCGACGGGACGAAACACCGGCCCGTGACTGATCCGCCCGAGCCTCAGCCAGGTCTCCAGCATGGCGACGGGGCAGGTGAGGGGAGAGGAGCCACAGCCGATTTCGACCTCGCGCCAGCCGGTCTTGCCGTTGATGGTGAGCAGCAGGCCGCCCTCGCCGGAGGCGTCTGAAGCGCGCGTCTCTGGCGATTCCCCGGCGCTCCTATTCGCGGGACGAAAAACCTCGATCCAGCCGGTTCCATCCTCGGTCTGACCGGGGCCGCAATCGAGCCCGACGATTTCCGAGCGGCGCAGGCCGCCGGCGAAGCCGATGGCGAGAATGGCCTTGTCGCGTAAGCCGCGTAGATCATTGTCGAGGACGGCGAGCATGGCGAGCAGCTCGTCGGCGAAGATCGCTTGCTTTTGGACCGGCGGGCGGCCGTGGGTCCGGCGAATGCCGGCGAGCACCGTCGCTATATGCCGATCGGAGGCGTCGAGCGGCGCGCCGAGCTGGCGATAGCGCCAGCAGATACCGGACAGTCGGCGCTCGAGCGACGGGACGCTCAGCGGATTGCGGCCGGGGGCCGCTTCCATACAGGCGGCGAGGTAGAGGCCGACGGTCTGCGGGTCCGGGGGCAGGGGGGCGAGCCCCTGGCGTCGCAGCCAGGAGGCGAAGTGCCGCCAATCGGCGTCATAGGCGCGTTGGGTGTTCTCCGAGCGGGCGGCGCGGGCGTAATCGCGGGCTTTTTCCGAAAGCGCGGCGAGATGCGGCGAGGGGGCCCGCTCGGCGAGCGACGCGCCGCCGTGGTCGTCGGCGTCCTGATTGTCGTCGATGTCGGCCATGTCGTCCTCGTTTTAACGCCCTTTTGGGGCCGCTGGGCTTGGTTCCGGCCGGAAAAATCCGACGCCTGGGCGGGCTTTGGAAGGCCGAAAAGCGGGCTTACCGCCCAGAAATCCGCGCCTCTCGATTCGTGTCCGATAAGCGCACATTATCGGACCTAGATATGATGCGACAAGAGCGGCGGTT
>NZ_JAERVJ010000005.1 GCF_016745395.1 Methylocystis sp. Sn-Cys | reverse complement strand
TTCCGAAGTTCGTCGCCGGCGACATGCCCTAAGCGAAACTCGGTAGCCTGACTAAATGCGCCGGCCGGACGAAAGTCCGGCCGGTCGCGTTTTGGGGGGGACCACTCCAGCTCTAAGCGGGCGACCGACCGGCGCGGACCGCCGCTTGTTTGGGCAATGCGCAACCTTTAGATAAGGCCAACAGGCGCATTCCCGGCGGCCATATGGCCGCGAGGAACGGCGAGCCTTCCTGGCCGCCGATCGACCGCGCCACGCGAGGAGCCGCGCGGACGTGTCCAATCTTTCCCCTTTCTTCGACGCCAGCGCCGGCAACGCCTGGATCTTCATCCCGACCGCCATCGTGCTCGGCGCCTTGCATGGGCTGGAGCCGGGTCATTCGAAGACGATGATGGCGGCCTTTATCGTCGCGGTGCGCGGCACAGTGGGACAGGCGGCGCTTCTAGGGCTTGCCGCGACAATCTCCCATTCCGCGATCATGTGGCTCGTCGCTTTGATCGGGATGTCCCTCGGGGCTCAGATAAACGTCGAGGCCAACGAGCCTTATCTGCAGATCGTTTCGGGCTTGATGATCCTGACCGTCGCCGTCTGGATGACGTGGCGCATGTGGCGAAACACGACCGCTTCGCCGGCGCCCGCCCATGCCGATGTCGATCACATCCATGCCCATCACGGACATGATCACGGCCTCGGCGACCACCACGGGCACGATCATCACACCCACGAGCATGGCGACGATCACCATCATCACCACCCGCATGGCGCAGGAGCCGCGCTCGCCACGAGCGTCGAAGAACAGGAGTTCGAAAACGAGCTTCTATCCGTCGATTCGACCGTTTACGCCGACGCACATGAGCGGGAGCATGCGCTCGAGATCGAGCGCCGTTTCGCCAATCGTCAGGCGACCACGGGGCAGATCATCCTTTTCGGGCTCACTGGCGGACTCATCCCCTGTCCCGCCTCGATCACCGTCCTTCTGCTCTGTCTGCAGGCCGGCCGCTTTACTCTTGGCGCGGCGCTCGTGCTGGCGTTCAGCATCGGCCTGGCGCTCACGCTCGTTCTGGTGGGCGTTGCGGCGGCGATTGGGGTCCGCCATGCGGTCTCGCGCTTTCCGGCGCTCGAAGGGCTCGCGGCGCGCGCGCCCTATCTCTCGAGCGGCCTCGTGGCGCTCGTCGGCCTTTATACGATCGTGATCGGCGCGCGGGGGCTGGCCTGACTATTTCCCGCCGTGGAAGGCCGACTTCTGGACACGCGGGCTGATCGGCTCGTCCAGAAAAAAGTCGAGCACCGCCTCATAGGCGGGATCGACCGCATAAGGCGAGAAATCCGTCACGCCTTCCTCGGCGAGCACGCGAACGTCGATAAAGAAATTCCCCGTGCATGCGCGCGACGGGCGGGTCAGCACGGCATGCGCCGCATCGGCGACAATCTCGGGCTTGCGCGAGCGGCGGATGATCTCTTCGCCCCCCAAAAGATTGCCGACGGCGGCGGTGGCGATCGCCGTCTCGGGCCAAAGCGAATTCACCGCGACGCCATCGCGCGCAAGCTCCTTCGCTAGGCCGAGGGTGACGAGGCTCATGCCATATTTCGCCATCGTATAGGCGAGGTTGGGGGCGAACCATTTCGGGTTCAAATCGAGCGGCGGCGAGAGCGTCAATATGTGCGGATTCTCGGCCTTGCGCAGATGCGGCAGCGCGAATTTGGCGCAAAGATACGCGCCGCGCGCATTGATCTGGTGCATCAGATCGAAGCGCTTCATGTCGAGGAGGTCGATGCCGCGCAGGTCGATGGCGCTGGCGTTGTTGATGAGAATATCGAGACCGCCGAAGGTCTCGACCGTTCTGGAGACGGCGGCCGCCACCTGATCGTCGAAACGTATGTCGCAGGGCAGGGGCAGAGCCTTGCCCCCCTCCGCCTCGATTTCAGCGGCGGCCGTGTAGATCGTGCCGGGAATTTTCGGATTTTCGGCCACGCTTTTTGCAGCGATCGCGATATTGGCGCCGTCGCGGGCGGCCTTTTTGGCGATCGCGAGACCGATGCCGCGGCTGGCGCCTGTGATGAAAAGCGTTTTGCCCCGAAGCGATGCCGTCATCCAGATAAATCCCGGAAAATCCAGAGGAGCTAACAAATAGCCGCAAGCCGATGAACGGCAAGCGGCGGCCAAGGCGCGGGAGTCGCCCTCGGCCGCGGCGAAAGGGCCCAGCCATCGGCCGGGCCGTAGGGGTTTAACGGGCGTTCTTCAGAACGGCGTCCATCAGCGAAGATTTCGGGAGCTTCTTGCAGTAGCGCGAAATCTTGGCGGTGTTCCGCTTGACGTAGCGCGAGTCGATGACGGTAATATTGTTCTTCGCGCTGAAGTAACCGCGCATCCAATTTCCGATGAAGTCCTGCGTGCCGGCGTCATAACCACGGAAATCCTTGCAAGTGATTTCCGACATATCGATCGTAACCTGAGCAGAGGCCGGGGCGACGAAAGCGAAGGCGCTCGCGGCGCCAGCAAGAATGAGCTTGCGGATCATTTGTGTGGCCATCCCTTGTCGTTATTTCTTGTCGAAAGCGCGCTGCAGGCCCGCCATGACGGACTCGGACTTGTTGGAGGCGCACCAGTCGGTCACGCTCGCGGCGTTCTTTAGAAAAAGACTGACATCGATAAAGGTGCGGCCGCTCTTTTGCGCGAACCACCCGCTCATAAAGGCTGCGAAGTCGCTTTGGTCCTCCGCCGGCATCGCCAGCAATTCGCCGCAGGTAATCTTGGTCATATCCAACTTGACTTGCGCCTGCACAGCCGCAGGCGCCAACATCGCCGCCATGGCGAGCCCGAAAATCAGCTTATTCATGCGTTTCCTCCAAAAAATACGCGCGCCAGCGTCGTTCGCACAATCGACGAATCGAAGTGAAAAGCGCTTCTCCATTCGGCGCAAGCGCGGACATCACATACAGACCAAAAACAAACTTTGGCTTAAACCTGAGCAGACAGACTGCGCGTAAGTCGCAGCACGTTCGCGAAAATATTCTAATTCCACGCTAATTCCGAGTTTCGTGGTCTTCGACGCCCTTGCTGCCCGCCCGGTGGACGCGGGCGGCCGTCTGATTTACTTTCGGCGCCGCAGCATCAAGCGCTTTTTTTGACAGAGACATGACATGGATTGGATGCGCCCGCGCGCTTATCGCCGCCTCGCTGGGGTGTCGCTGGGCCTTATTGCCGTGATCGCCGTCGTGGCGTTGAGGTTTGGCGCCGGCGCGCAGGACGGGGCGCCAGCGGCGCCGCCCGTTACGGTTGCGCATCCGCTCGCTGAGACCGTGCCGCGTTTCGATGAATATACCGGCCGTTTTGTCCCGGTTCAGCGCGTGGAGGTGCGCCCGCGCGTCTCCGGGGCCGTCGAGAAAATCCATTTCACCGACGGCCAGATCGTGAAGGCGGGGGATCTGCTTTTCACCATCGACCCGCGCCCCTATCAGATCGCCGTCGACAGCGCCCGCGCCGACGTCGTCCGCATGCAGGCGCAAACCTCTATGCTCTCCAAGGATGCGGCGCGCGGCGAGAGCCTCGTCGGCGGCGGGACGATCACGAAACGCGATATGGACCAGCGCCGCGGCGGGTCGGACTCGGCGCGCGCGCAGTTGGCGGGCGCCGAAGCGTCTTTGCGCAACGCGGAACTCAATCTGGAATGGACCCAGGTGCGTGCGCCGATCGCCGGCCGCGTCTCCGACCGCCGCATAGACGTGGGCAATCTCGTGCAGGCCGGGATGACGCTCCTGACGACGCTTGTCGCCCTCGATCCCATCCACTTCGAGTTCGACGTGTCTGAATCGGATTATCTGCACTACGCCCGGGCCGGGACGGGCCGAGAGAAGACAGGGAAGATCCCCGCTTTCGTGCGCCTTGCCGATGAGGTCGATTGGAAGCGCTCGGGCGCGATCGACTTCATGGACAACCAGCTCAACGTGCATTCCGGCACGATCCGCGCCCGCGCCGTTCTCGACAATAAGGACTTGTTTTTGACGCCCGGCGCTTTCGGCCGCGTGCGCGTCAATGGCGGGGATTTTGCGGGGCTGCTCGTCCCCGACGCCGCCATCGCCTCGGATCAGACGAATAAGATCGTGCTGGTCGTCACGCCGGATCGCAAGGTGGCGGCGAAGCCCGTGACGCTTGGGCCGCTTCATAAGGGATTGCGAGTCGTGCTGTCCGGCCTCGATCCCAATGATCTTGTCATCACCGCCGGCCTCGCCAATCCCATGGTGCGGCCCGGCGCGACCGTCGCGCCAACCGAAGGCGCGATTGCGCCCTCCGTTAAATAGGCTAGGGGCGCATGCGTTTTCCGCATTTCTTCATCGAACGGCCGATTTTCGCCGCCGTCATCTCGGTTTTGCTCACCATCGCGGGCCTTATCGCCCAGCGCGCGCTGCCGGTGTCCGAATATCCCGACATTGCGCCGCCGACGGTGATGATCACTGCGACTTATCCTGGCGCCTCGGCGGAAGTCATCGCGCAGACGGTCGCCTCGCCCATCGAGCAAGAGGTCAATGGCGTCGACGATATGCTTTATATCGTCTCGCAATCGACAGGCGATGGCCTGCTCACGATCAATGTCGTTTTCAAGACCGGCGTCAATATCGATCTGGCCCAGGTGCTGGTGCAGAATCGCGTGGCGATCGCGACGCCGCGCCTGCCCGAGGAAGTGCAGCGCTTCGGCGTCGTCGTGAAGAAGGCGTCGCCCGATCTGATGATGGTCGTGCATCTGCGCTCGCCCGATGCTTCGCGCAGTCAGCAATATATTTCCAATTACGCGACGCTCTATGTGCGCGACGAGCTGGCGCGCTTGGAGGGCGTCGGCGATGTGCGCGTCTTCGGCGCCCGCGACTATTCGATGCGCGTCTGGCTCGATCCGGATAAGGTGGCCGCGCGCGGCATGACGGCGGGCGAAGTGGTCGCCGCCTTGCGCGCCGCCAATCTCCAGGTGGCGGCAGGCGCGATCAACCAGCCGCCGGCGGCGTCTCCCGGCGCCTTCCAGCTTTCCGTGCGCACGCTCGGCCGGCTTTCCGATCCGGCGCAATTCGCTGACGTGGTGTTGCGCGCCGACGCCGACGGCCAGGTGCGGCTGCGCGACGTGGCGCGGGTGGAGATTGGCGCGCAGGATTACACGGTCAACGCCTATCTCGATCGCGACGCGGCGACCGCCATCGCCATCTTCCAGAAGCCGGGGTCCAATGCCCTCGCCACCTCCGCCGCGGTGGAGGAGGCCATGGTACAGGCGAAGAAGCAGTTCCCCGCCGGTCTCGATTATTCCATCGTCTATAATCCGACCGAGTTCATTCAGCAGTCGGTCGACGAAGTCGTTCGCACGCTCGGCGAAGCGATTATCCTCGTCGTCCTGGTCGTGATCCTTTTTCTGCAGACATGGCGCGCCGCGATCATTCCGGTCGTGGCGATTCCGATCTCGCTTGTCGGCAGTTTCGCGGTGATGAAACTCGTCGGGCTCACCTTCAATACGCTGTCGCTCTTCGGCCTTGTGCTGGCGATCGGCATTGTGGTCGACGACGCCATTGTCGTCGTCGAGAATGTCGAGCGCTATCTGGCGCAGGGGATGACGCCGAAAGAGGCCGCTCATAAAACGATGGACGAGGTGGGCGGCGCGCTCATCGCCATCGCGCTCGTGCTCTGCGCCGTCTTCATCCCGGTCGCCTATATCACGGGGCTGCAGGGCGCCTTCTATAAGCAATTCGCCATCACCATCGCTTCCGCGACGCTGATTTCGGCCTTTGTGTCGCTGACGCTCTCGCCCGCGCTCGCGGCCATTCTTCTCAAACCGCATGGCGAGGAGCACAAACACGCGGGGCGCTTCGAGTTTCTGCGCCATCCGCTCGAGGCGTTTTTCGCGCGCTTCAATCGCCTTTTCGACGCCATGTCGGCGCGCTATGGCGCCTTGACGGCGCGGCTGGTGCGGGTCGGGCTCGCCTCGCTTGTGGTCTATGGTCTGTTGATCGCCATTGCGGCGGGGCTGTTGTGGCGCACGCCGACGGGCCTCGTGCCGACGCTCGATCGCGGCTATCTCATCGCCGCATTCCAATTGCCGCCCGGCGCCGCGCTCGACCGCACCGACTCTGTGATGCGGCAGGCGACGGACATTATCCTGTCACGGCCGGGCGTCGCGTCGAGCGTCGTCTTCACCGGCTTCGACGGCGCGACTTTCACCAATGCGCCGAATGCCGGTGTTATTTTCGTCACGCTGAAATCCTTCGAGGAGCGCCACCGGGCCGGCCTCACGGCGCCCGGCATTCGCGACGACATCCGCGCCGCGCTCGCGCCGATCAAGGACGCCTTTGTTTTCGTGCTGGAGCCGCCGGCGGTGCCGGGTATTGGCACGGGTGGTGGCATCAAGGGCTATGTGCAGGATCGCGGCGGCATGGGGCTTCCGGCTCTGGAAGGCGCCGCTTGGTCGCTTGCCGGACCGGCGATGCATACGCCGGGCGTCGCTCAGGCCTTCACGCTGTTCAATACGCGCACGCCGCAGATTTTCGCCGACGTCGACCGCACCAAGGCGGAGATGATCGGCGTGCCGATCACGCGCGTGTTCGAAACCATGTCGATCTATCTCGGCTCGGTCTTCGTCAACGACTTCAATATTCTCGGCCGCACCTACCGCGTCATGGCGCAGGCCGACAATCCGCATCGCCTGACGCTGCGTGATCTCTCGGAGCTCAAAACCCGTAGCGCCACCGGCGAGATGACGCCGCTCGGCGCCCTGGCGAGCTTCAACGATACGACCGGCCCCTTCCGCGTGCCGCGCTATAATCTTTACCCGGCCGCCGAGGTGCAGGTTAATCTCCAGCATGGCGTGTCTTCGGGGCAGGGCATCGCCATGATCGAGGGGCTGGCGAGCAAATCGCTGCCACAGGGCTTCGGCTTCCAATGGACCGAGATCGCCCTGCAGGAGAAGCTCGCCGGCAATACTGCGATCCTCGCCTTCGGGCTTGCCGTCGTCTTCGTCTTCCTGTTGCTCGCCGCGCTTTACGAGAGCGTGGTGCTGCCGCTCGCGGTCATTCTGATCGTGCCCATGTGCATTCTCGCCGCCATGAGCGGGGTCGCGGCGCGCGGGCTCGACCGCAATATTCTCGTCGAGATCGGCCTCGTGGTGCTGATCGGCCTTGCGGCGAAGAACGCCATTCTCATCGTGGAATTCGCCCGGCAGGGCGAAAATGAGGGCAAGGATCGGTTTACGGCGGCGATCGAGGCCGCCCGCACGCGCCTGCGTCCGATCCTGATGACGTCGCTGGCCTTCATTTTGGGCGTGCTGCCGCTCGCCGTGTCGCATGGCGCCGGCGCCGAAATGCGCCAGTCGCTCGGCGTCGCGGTGTTCAGCGGCATGCTTGGCGTGACGATCTTCGGTCTTCTCTTCACCCCGATCTTCTATGTGCTGTCACGCGCGCTCGGGATACGATCCTGGCGCCCGTAGCGCAGCGACAGGGCGTCGAAATCCATTAACAAACCCTCTACGCAGCCGCGTCATGCCCGCGCTTGTCGCGGGCATCCACGCCGGGACATTACGACATGCGGGGAGAAGAAGCGGCGTCGCTCCCGCTCATGTTCTTAAGCCTTTCAGCGTCGGCGCGGCGTGGATGGCCGCGACAAGCGCGGCCATGACGCTGGAACACGTCCGCTCATCAACCCCAATTCGAAGCCCTTAGCGGGGCGACGAAAGGCTTGCGCTCGCGTTCGATTCCGTTTTTCATTGGCGACGCCAAACGAAAGAGAAAGACGGAGGAATGGCGCGCGACGTCGATTTGATGCGGTTGCTGCTGCTCGATCTCGAAGGAAGACAGCTTTCGCCGCCAGAAGCTTTTGTGTTGCCGCTGGAGGAGATCGCGCGCCGCTTGGATCGCACCCGAGGAGAGGTGGTCGACGCGCTCGAAATGCTTCGCGAGGCGGAATTCATCGATGCGCCAGGCGCCTTTCGCGACGACGCCTGGATTTTCCGCAAGCTCACCCGTCGCGGCGTCGAGCTTGCCAATCTGGTCGCGGATGCGCGTCAGTGGGACAAGGTCAAAAACGCCTATGTCGATTTGCTCGAAGGTTGACGCCGCTTTTCGCGCCAGTCCCTGAGCCAAGCTTCGAAGCGCCTGCGGCGGCCAAGTAGAACCTGACGTATTTCAGTCCTGCGCAAGTTGAAGCGGTCGTTTGCCGGGATCGCCATATAGCGTTCCGCAGTCTCCGTAACGACGAAATCGGGCTTTGACCGCTTGACGAGCGCCCAATCGACATTCGCCGACCAGACGAATTCCAGCTCGGAGACAGTCTCGGCGAGGGCGGCGGTCAGAAAATAGGGGCTGACGCCCGCAAAAGAGTCGCCGAACAGCAAGAGCTTGCACTTGTTCCTGGCGCGCGGGTTTTTGAAGACCGCATGGCATCCGACATGGATTTCGCCGCCATATTCATGCGCTTCCAGGAGCCGCACGACGGCATTATCATAGACGCGCGTCGCATCTTGCCGCCATGTGGCTTCGCGGATGGTCTCATAGACGGGCGGCTCGAGTTTGGAGCCCAGATCGAGCAGCCGGACATCCTCGATGAAAGGGCGCGCGGCGAGATCGTCATTGCGCTCCAATCCAAGCGCGTCGCACAGAATTTCATAGCCGAGAAGACAGCCGAGCGGCGTCCAATGCGTGTCCGTGCGCCAATAGAGATCCACATCGTCGCGATGCGTGCGCATGAGCGGGACCAAGTCGACGTAACCATAAGCGGCGGGGTCTCGCTCGAAGAGCTGAGCCAGCCTGAGCGAGGGCGCGAGGTCGGCGTCGACCAGCGGCTCGGCTGTTTTGTGGGAATAGATCGTCAGCTTCTCGGGCACGACGAGATGGGCGAATTTGGCGCCGAGGGCGTCGCACCGCTTTTTGCGCTCGACGATGAGATCCCGCCAGCGCGCTAGCGCCCGATCCGGCAAATGTCCTGAATCACGCTCGTAAAGAGTCGAGACGAAATTGGAGCCGCCGACGAGGAATAGCCATCCATCGTTTCCCTGATGGACGAAAAGGCTTGCATGGCTCATTGCGGCTCTTGTCCAATCGACATTGGCGCCTGCGGCTTGCGCGCGAGGAGAATCGTGGCTGCGGCGAGCTCGAACTGCTTTTCCACCGGCAGCTCTTTCGCCCAGGCTTGCTCAAGCATGGGGCCGGGGTAGGCGATGAGATCGCCCACACGCTGGCGCAGGAAGGATTTGCGGGCTTTTGGCGGCAGGCCCTCCGCCCAGGATCGAAGTTGCCATGCGATCGCCCAGACCGGATGCGTCGCGGGATTTACTTCCTGCCGCTCGATAGTGAGATAAGGCTCGAACAATGTGCGCAGGCCCTCATGCGTCATATTGAAATAATGATGCGGAAAGCCGTGCAGCGGCTGCAAAAAGGGCACGCAGCACTTCAGCCATCCGCCGGGCTTCAAGACCCGCGCGATTTCACGCGCACAACGAAACGGGTCTTTGACATGCTCGAGGACGGCGATCGAGATAACGCCGTCGAATGAATCGTCCTTGAACGGGAGGCTGTCAGCGGCGCCAATGACGTCGGTCGTGGGATAGTCTGCGATCTCCAGATTGACGACATTGCTGTAATAGGTCGGCCGGAAGCCGGCGCCGACATCGAGAACCAACCCGTCTCTGCAGCTTTCGATCAGCTCGACCGTTTCCTGGTCGTAGCTGTTCTCGCTGATCGGAATCTCATCATCGAGGCTATCGCGCGCGCGCGTCGCTTCGTCCAGGAAGCAATATTTGCCGCTTTCCTCGAGCCGCTTTTCCGGGTCGAGGAGAAGCGGGCGCAAGGCGTCGAGCTTTCTTGCGCGGATTGCGGGCACCTGGCTCGCGCGTCGCTGGCGCCGGCTCTCCCGAAAGCCGAATTGCTCGAAATGCGCCCTGGCGGAGGGGAACTCGCCGCGCTCGAACGCTCGCGCGACGTCCGGATTGCTGTCGAGATAGCGCGCCTCATCGAAATTCTCGCAGGTGACGAGCTCATCCTGCTTGGCGAACTGCCGTCGCCCCTCCACCGCCCCAAACTTCTTGAAATGCGCCCTGCCTGACGCGAGCCGCCCTGCCGCGACCGCCTCGGCGACATCCCGATTGGCCGCGAGGTAGCAGCGCTCGTCGAAGGTAGAAGGCGTCGGAATCTCCTGAAGCAGCGCGATCTCGAAGGGATTGGTCATGAGGAAGGGCGCCAGGTGAAAAGATCGGCTCGTTTAGCACAGCCGGCAAAACAAGAAAAACCCGGCCGGGGCGCCGCATCTGAGGCTCTCTTGGTCTTTGGCCTCAAGACGAATATGTTGCCGCGCGGGAGAGACGCCGCCGCTGGGGCGTCAATTTGATTGAGGATATCATGGCGCAAGACGAGCCGATCGAGGTCGAAGCTTTCTATCGCTATGGCTATCGAGGGCGGGACATGATCGCCATCCGCGCCCCCTTTGCGATGTCCGCTGACGCCGAGATCATCGGCCGGCGCGTCCGGGTCGGGAATGAGGCGCATCGCGTCCGAGGGGTCCTTCGGCAAATTTCCGGGCCGATCCAAAAGGGCGAGCCGATCGGCGTCGAGATCGACGCGCGGGTTTGACGCATGAAGATACTCGGGCTCGGGCATAGCCATATTGTGGCGATCGCAGAGGGTTGTTACGAGCTCCAGCATCAGGGAGCGACGATCGGCGGCGCGCCGTTGTCCTCCCGCTTTGTTTATCTTCTCGACCCCGCGATCACGCCAACGCTCCTCGATGAGGAGGACGGGCAGACGCTGAACCCGCGGCTCTCGGAGATCATCGCCCAGGAAGGCGCCGATTTCGGCTTATTGTCGATCCAAGGCAATGAGCATATCGCGCTCTCGATCACGCAACCTTTCGAGCGCATCGATTTCATCCTCGGGGAAGAAAGCGCGCTGCCGCTCGCCGAGGGCGCCACTTTGTTGACGGAAGCGGCGGTCCGGGAAACCTTGCGCGACAGAATGGCGGAAACGATCGCGATCCTCGCGGCGCTACGGCGCGCGACGCGCATGCCGCTTTATTGTCTGTCGCCACCGCCGCCTTTGCCGGACTGTCAGATCAAGGCCTATCCCAAGGAATTCTTCCGAAAGGCGGTCGACGCCGATCGCCTGTCGCCCGAAATCTTCCGCTACAAAGTGTGGCGCCTCGCGTGTCAGCTCTATCGTGAGAGCTGCGCCGCTCAAAACATTGTCTTCGTCGAAGTTCCCCCCGCCTTCATTGCGCCGCCCGGCCTGCTTATTCGCGAAGCGTGGGGCGCCGATGCGACTCACGCCAATCCATCCTTTGGAAAAGCGATGGTCGAAAAAGTGATCGGCATGGTGGAAGCGTCGCGAGCCTTGGTCGCCTGATGACGTCGCATCCCTATTCGAAACTGCCGCCCTATGCCTATTGGCGCCACGCCGTGGCCGGCGTCCCCGCGGCCGACGTCGATCCTGTCGTCGAGCCGCCATTTCGCTTCGGCGCGCGAGAGAAGATCGCGGCGGCCGGCAGTTGCTTCGCTCAACATATCGGGCGCTATCTCGTCGCCGGCGGCTGCAACTATCTGGTGACGGAGAAGCCGCATCCATTTCTCAGCGAAAAAGCGGCGCAGGCGCTGAATTACGGCCTTTATTCCGCGCGCTACGGCAATGTCTATACGAGCCGGCAGCTTCTCCAGCTTTTCGAGCGCGCCTATGGCCGCTTCACGCCGAAAGAGAATTACTGGCGCAATGGCGCGGGCGTTGTGGTCGACCCCTTCAGGCCGCAAATACAGCCGGGCGGTTTCAGTTGCGCGCGTGAGCTCGATGTCGACCGCGAATGGCATTTCGCCGCCGTGCGCGCGGCGTTCGAGACCCTCGACGTTTTCGTCTTCACGCTCGGCCTGACGGAAGCCTGGCGATCGCGCGAAGACGGCGCGGTGTTTCCGCTTTGCCCCGGCGTCGCCGGCGGCGAATTTTCGTCCGCCGCGCATGAATTCATCAATCTCGGCGTCGACGACGTCGTCGCGGACATGAGCGTCTTTCTGGAGGGTTTGCGCAGCGTAAACCCGCGCGCCAGAGTCATTTTAACCGTTTCGCCCGTGCCGCTCGTCGCGACTGCCGAACGCAGGCACGTGATGGTTTCGACGCTTTGCTCCAAAGCGATTTTGCGCGCCGCCTGCGACACAATCGAACGCACATGCGCGCAAACAGCCTATTTCCCTTCCTATGAAATTGTCGCGGGCGGCTTCACCGGCGTCGACTATTTCGAGGCCGACCGCCGCAGCGTCACGCGCGAAGGCGTCGCGCATGTCATGAGCATCTTCGAGCGGCATTTCATCCGCCGCAATCTCATGGAGACGGCCCTGCGCAAAACGAGGCAGGCGCTCGCCGTCCCTTCGGCGCCGACAGACGCGATCTCGGACGCCATGCGACTCATGTGTGACGAAGAAGCGCTCGAGCGCGGCGCAGTCCCGGCCATAACGGAAAGCTCTTGTGGCGGCGAACTCGATCCGTCGACGGAGGACGCTACATAGAGCGTGAACGCAAATCGCAGATCGCACGCGCCGACGCTTACCGAAAATTGAAGTATTTTGACGAAGCTGAATTGCCGTCGAGCAAGGCGCGGGATGACGCTCGCCTTGCGTCGCAAGATAAGGTTGCATTGGCGTAACGGCCGTTTGCGGCCGTTCGTTGATTTTTGTCACGCCGGATATTCTGGCGCTTTTCAGAGAGGACGCGGCATGTCTAGTTTCTCCTCGTCGGATATTATTCGTATGAGAGCGGCCGAGGCCGCCCCGCTGCAGAAAAATTGGGGCTGGATGGTCGCTTTTGGCGCGCTGCTGGCGATTGCCGGCTTCGTCGCGCTCGGCAGCGTTGTTCTGTCGACCATCGCCACCGTGCTGATCGTCGGGGTCGCGATGATCGCGAGCGGTCTCGTCGAGATCGCCTATGCTTTCGCAATGCGAAGCTGGAAGAAATTTTTCCTCTGGATCGTCATCGGCCTTCTCTATGTCGTCGGCGGCGGCGCGGTGGTGCAAAACCCGCTGCTCGCGGCGGGTTTCCTCACGCTGCTGCTCGGCGCCGGCCTCTTCGCTTCGGG
The DNA here is from genome assembly GCF_016745395.1 of Methylocystis sp. Sn-Cys. Lineage (GTDB taxonomy): Bacteria > Pseudomonadota > Alphaproteobacteria > Rhizobiales > Beijerinckiaceae > Methylocystis > Methylocystis iwaonis. Next base: position 263,631 of record NZ_JAERVJ010000005.1, on the reverse strand, counting down.
GCTCGTGCGCATTTTTCTCGCCTTTCAGCTTCCAAAAAACGCGCCATGGGCTGTGGTCGCGCTCTCCGGGGCCGTTACTTTCCTGCTCGGCGGCGTCATTCTGGCGCAATGGCCGGTGTCGAGCCTTTGGGTGCTCGGCGTCTTCCTCGGCGTCGATCTCATCTTCGCGGGCGCGAGCTGGATGGGCTTCGGCCTTTCGCTTCGGCGCGCAGAGGGCGGGGAGGTTAGCGGCTTTCTCGCCAATGAAAGCGGGAGCGCGACCGGATTCGGTTTCGGCGAAGGGTTCCAACGCAAGCTTTTTGCCGAGTTTCTCGGCACCTTTTGGCTTGTTTTCGGCGGCTGCGGCAGCGCGCTGATCTCGGCGGGCTTTCCGCAGCTCGGCATCGGCTTTACCGGCGTATCGCTGGCTTTCGGCCTGACCGTGCTCACGGGCGCCTATGCCTTTGGCCCGGTGTCGGGCGGCCATTTCAATCCGGCTGTGTCGCTGGGTCTCGCCACGGCGGGGCGCTTTTCCTGGAAGGAGCTTGGGCCCTATTGGCTCGTCCAGCTTATCGGCGCGAGCGCGGCGGCTTTCGTTCTGCTGAAAATCTGCCAGGGCAATATCGACTTCTCGCTGGCCAACGGCTTCGCCGCCAATGGCTATGAGGAGCACTCGCCCAACGGCTATACGCTGCAAGCGGCCTTTCTGGTCGAAACGGTGCTGACGGCCTTCTTCCTGCTCGTCATTCTCGGGGTGACGGAAGCCCGCGCGTCGGTCGGCTTTGCAGCGCTCGCCATCGGCCTCGCGCTGACCTTGATCCATCTGGTCGATATTCCGATCACCAATGCTTCGGTGAATCCGGCGCGTTCGACGAGCCAGGCGCTTTTCGTCGGCGGCTGGGCGCTGGAGCAGTTGTGGTTGTTCTGGGTCGCCCCGTTGCTCGGCGGCTTGATCGGCGGACTTATCCACCGTTTCGCGCTCGCCGATAAGGCGTAAGCGCGGTTCTCATCGGTTCACGGAGCCGCCGCGTTTCGATCCGCGTCGATCGCGGCGGCTCGCTCGTTTTTTAGAATGATCCCGACGGGCTTTGGGCGTTCACGCGCCGCTCTTTCGCGACGCTCTGAGCTCGGCGCTTTTGCAGCCAGCGAATGACCCCGGTCACGAACAACAGCGGCCAGCTCAGCCCGAACAGAAAGACCGCGATGCGCCCCGGCCAGCCATAGACATAGCCGGAATGCAGCGGCCACTGCCATTGAATGAAGCCATCGCCGTCGCCCGAGAGTGGATCGTTGGCTTGCAGAATGTCGCCACGGAACTGATCGATATAGATCGTCCGACGGCCGTCGAGCCCCCAGCCGATCGGAAACAACTGATTGACGATATAGGCCCCGTCACGAGGTTTGGGCATCGTCACGGCATAGATGCGTCCGTCCGGAAAGGACCGGGTTGCGGTGGCGACGGCTTCGTCGAGCGTGAAGTGGGCCGAGTCGCTCGCCGCCGACTGATAGCGCTCCGGCTCCGTGAGAGCGGAAAACAACTCGACGACGGCTTTGAACTGCTGCGGCAGGTTGAAATGAACGCCGGAGAGCAGCACGGCCAAGGCGATCGGCGCGAGGAACAAGCCGGCCAGGCGATGAATGTCGTAATTCAACCGCTCCGATCTCGCGGGCCATTTCACCGTGAAGGCGTTGCGCCATTTTCCGTTTCTCGGCCACCAGAGAACGACCCCGGTCACCGTGGAAACGAAAGCAAGAATGGCGATGATCCCGACCGTGACATCGCCGATGCCGGAAACAAGCAGTGCGTAGTGCAATTTGAACAGGAAAGCGACGAAGGCGTCATCGAACAGGTTCGTGCTGGAATGCCAGACACGGGTCCCCGTAACCTTCAACGTATAGGGATCGACGAAGACCTGACGCGTATCGGGTTTCCCGGACTGCGGATTATCGACGCGGTAGTAGAATAGAAACGCCTGATCGTCCTTCTGTGGCCAGTAGCACCAGCCGAGATAAGAGTCGGCCGGAATAGCGCGACGCGCCGTATCGGCGATCGCCTCCAGCGGGCGCCACCCCGCCCGGCCTTCGGGGGGCGCCGCGACGATCCGTAGCTGTGGATTGAGCGCCTGGTCGATCTCCTGAAAGAACACCAGCGCCGAGCCGGTAAGTCCGATCACCGACAAGAACAGCCCGAGCGCGAGCCCCAACCAAAGATGGGTCTTCAGCCAGATTTTGCGCCAGCTCCAGAGCGCGACCTGCCGCCGCGCGGCGCCGACCCGAGGCAAACCGATAGAAGTCATGATTTCCTCCGCCAGAAAATCAACTTTGATCGAGCCGATCGCGGAAAACGGCGCGCCGGCGAATCGCCGTAGCGCGCATCAACTCTCATTCCGGATCGGGGGATTCGAAATATCTCATATTCGTGATGTGTCGAAATCGAATTGCGCAGTCGCTTTCGTCTGCGCGACGATAGGCTGCGACCGCGTCGAAACGCAAGTAACCCGGCTCCGAATCCAGATTAACAAACCCTGCGCAGCCCCGTCATGCCCGCGCTTGTCGCGGGCATCCACGCGGGGACATTGCGACACGCAGGGAGAAGAAGCGGCGTTTCTCCCGCTCATGTTCTCAGCTTTTCTGCGTCGGCGCGGCGTGGATGGCCGCGACAAGCGCGGCGATGACGGCGGAACACGTCCGCTTGTTAACCTGAATTCGGAGCCCGGGCCGCCGAGGAGCGATCTTCTTCAGCGAAGGAGCGTCACGTCGCCGTCGAACGCACGCGCGCTGTCGCGGCTATTCCGTCCCATTCGTTTCGAGGCGCCGCGTCGCAAGCCGCGCGGCTTCGGCGCCCGACAGCATCGCCCCGTTGAACCCATGCTCGCCGCCGAAGGCGGAGGCGAGATAGAGCCCGCCGATCGGCGTCTCCGGCGTGCGCGGGAAGCCCATCAATATCGGCGCCTCCGGCGGCAGCGGCGCGAAGCCGTAGACCGCGCCTTCCGGCGTGTTGAGATAGCTCGACATGGAATAGGCGTTGAGCAGCAGGCGCGACGTCACGAGCTTGGAAAAGCCTGGATAATCCTGCTCCAGCCGGCCCTGAATGGCGTCGAGCCAGGCCTCGCGGCGGGCGACGCCTTCTTCCTTCGACGCACTTTTCCAATTGTCGAGCCGGTCGAGGCCGAGCACGGTGAGAAGCACCGGCGGCTCGTCCCAAAGCCCGGAATCGACGGCCGTGAAATTGGCGATCGTATGCAGCGGCAATTCGCCTTTGGGCATGTCGGCCATGGCCGTGGCGCCGTCGCCATATTGGTCGAAGCGCTGCATGGACGAGGGCATGACGATGGCCGAGAAGTCCGTCATGCCGATGGTCGACGGCTTTGCGGAAAGGCCGAAATTCGCCGAGAAAAGAGACGTCGAGAGCGGCCGGCCGCCGAAGGTCTCCTCCATTCTGGCGCGCGCCGGCGCCTCCATCAACGCGGCGGCGACGGCGGGCGCGCAATTGGCCATCACCACACGCGCCTCGACGCGCTCGTCGGCGTCGTTGGTGCGGCGCGCGACATGGCGCACGGCGATGGCGTTTCCATCGGCGTCCGTCTCGATCTGCGTGGCGAGCCGGCCCATGCGCACGACGCCGCCCGCTTTGGTGATGCATTTGGCGAGCTTGAGGCTCAACTGGCGCGAGCCGCCTTTGATGTAAGCGCCGCCCGAGGCGATGTAGCCGCCCTGCGCCAGCGCATAGAAAATCCACCAGAGCTTGCGCGGATCGTCGCCATAATAGGCGAGATTGGCCCCGAGCGCGCATTTCAGCCCTTCGGCGCCGGCGAAGTCGCGGGTGAAGATCTCATCGAGCGAATTCATCCAGCCGGCGGCGGCGGGCTCGACCTCCCACATGCCGCGGGTGAATTTGGCGAGCGAGCCTTCCTCGCGCGCCTGCTTGAGCGTCCACATGGCGTCGTGAATTTGTTCGATTTCGCCCAAGAAGCGCTTGATCGCGGCGCTTTTGTCAGGAAAGCGCGCGGCGAGCGCGTCATGGGCGGCCTCGAAACCGACCGGCAGCTCGAAGGGTTCGCCGATGGGGCCGCCTTTGACCTTGTAGAGCGGACCGGTCGGCAGCCATTCGATCTCGTCGAGGATGCCGAGCTTGCTCAAAATATGGTGCTTCACGTCGCGCGGATTGCGCGCGTCCGACGTCTGGTGGAGCGAAGCCTCCACCCAGAGATCGCCGACCTTGTAGACCGAGGCGGCGCCCCCTAAGCTGAAGTTGCGTTCGAGCAGGCAGACGCTGTAGCCCGCATTGGCGAGCAGGGCGCCGGCTGTGAGGCCGCCAAGTCCGGAGCCGATCACCACAGCGTCGTATTTCTTGTCGCTCATCGGGACGTCGTCGCCTCTTTGTGTCAAAGCCCGCCTATATGGCGGGCGCGATATGGCCAAAGCCTGAGTCGGCGCCAACATAACATGGCGCGCCGCCGGGTCGCGGCTCCCTTCAGAGGAACGTCAATGACCGATGAAAGCTATCCAGTCACGCGCACCGACGCGGAATGGCGCGCGCGGCTGACGCGCGAACAGTATGACGTTATGCGCCGCCACGGGACCGAGCGGCCGGGCAGCTGCGCGCTCAATCACGAGAAGCGCCGCGGCGTCTTCCAATGCGCCGGCTGCGACCAGCCGCTGTTCCGCTCTGGCGAGAAATTCGAAAGCGGCACCGGCTGGCCGAGCTTCTTCGATCCGCTGCCGGGCGCGCTGGGAACAACGACCGACAACAGCTACGGCATGGAGCGCACGGAAGTGCACTGCAGCCACTGCGGTTCGCATCTCGGCCATGTCTTCCCGGATGGGCCGAAGCCGACCGGGCTTCGATATTGCATCAATGGCGTCGCTTTGAATTTCGTTCCAGAAAAAGAGGCCGTTCGATAAGCTCTCGCAATCGCCCCATAGGATTCGACGCAGCGATGGTCGGGTGCGACAAAAAATTTTTTCACCTGCCTGTTTCCTGCGCGATCGGTTTCACCCATACCCCCATCCAGGATGGGTTCGGGCGGGGGCGACCTGACCGCGCGAGCGCGCCTGGTCCGTTCAGCTCCCCATCATGTCGGTCTGACGGCGATTCAGATAGTGTAAGAAATATAAGTTATTTATGATTCTTTGTGTTCAAGTCAGGCGCTGATCGATCGGGTAGGTCGAGGATAGTCGTCTTGCCCCGCTTGTCGTATATGCAGCCAAGCCATTCGGGGCCGTCGCGCGAACGGGAAAGCCGATTTTGCTGCGGCGCCGCATCGGCGCCGCGCGCGCGCTTGCCTGCTTGACGGCTCATTTTTATTGCCGTCATACGAAACGGCAAAATCAGGTCGTTCGATGGGCTCATTGCGCGCGGGGGCGGCGTCGGTTTAAGCCCGGCGCGCGCGAGCATGGCTCAGGACCGTTGAACGGCGCCGGCAAGCCGTCGCTCATCGCGCCGCGGCCGATAAATTTCCGGAGCCCGCAAACGGGCTCGAGAGGGAGTGGAGCTATATGTCGTCACCTACGTCAGCCGCCGCGCCGGGCGCGAGCGGAAAAGACAATCAGCACCTTTCGCCCAAGTCAGATATCGAGATTTCTCAGGCTGCCAAGATGCGGCCGATCATCGAGGTCGCCAAAGACAAGCTCGGCATTCCGGCCGAGCACGTGCAGCCTTATGGCCATTACAAGGGCAAGATCGCCCTCGACTACATCGCTTCGCTCGAAGGCAAGCCGGACGGCAAGCTGATCCTCGTCACGGCGATCACCCCGACGCCCGCCGGCGAAGGCAAGACCACGACGACGGTCGGCCTCACCGACGGTCTCAACTACATCGGCAAGAAGGCGCTGTGCTGCCTGCGCGAGCCCTCTCTCGGCCCGTGCTTCGGCGTGAAGGGCGGCGCGGCAGGCGGCGGCTACGCTCAGGTCGTGCCGATGGAGGACATCAACCTCCACTTCACCGGCGATTTCCACGCCATCGGCGCGGCCAATAATCTGCTCGCGGCGCTGATCGACAACCACATCTATTGGGGCAATCAGCCGGCGATCGACTCGCGTCGCGTGAGCTGGCGCCGCGTCGTCGACATGAACGACCGCGCCCTGCGCTCGGTCGTCTCGTCGCTCGGCGGCGTGGCGAACGGCTTCGCCCGTGAAGACGGTTTCGACATCACCGTCGCGTCGGAAGTCATGGCGATCTTCTGCCTCGCCTCGAACTTCGCCGATCTGCAGCAGCGTCTCGGCAACATCATCGTCGGCCAGACCCGCGACAAGAAGAACGTGCGCGCCAGCGAAGTGCACGCGGCCGGCTCCATGGCCGCGCTGCTCAAGGACGCCATTGCGCCGAACCTCGTGCAGACGCTCGAGAACAATCCGGCGATCATCCATGGCGGTCCCTTCGCCAACATCGCGCATGGCTGCAACTCGGTCATCGCCACCAAGGCGGGCCTCAAGCTCGCCGATTACGTGGTGACGGAAGCCGGCTTCGGCGCCGACCTCGGGGCGGAGAAGTTCTTCGACATCAAGTGCCGCAAGGCGGGCCTGACGCCCTCCGTGACGGTCATTGTCGCAACGATCCGCGCGCTCAAGATGCATGGCGGCGTCGCCAAGGACGATCTAAAGGCCGAAAACGTCGCGGCGGTCGAGAAGGGCTTCGAGAATCTGAAGCGCCATATCGGCAACGTCCGCAAGTTCGGCGTGCCGGTGCTGGTCTCGATCAATAAATTCTCGGCGGACACGGCGGCCGAGATGGCGGCGCTCGACAAGCTCTGCAAGGCGGAAGGCGTTGAGTGCGTCGTCGCCGACAACTGGGGTTCGGGCGGCGCCGGCGCGGCCGATCTCGCTCGCGCGGTGGTGCAGACGATCGAGACGCAGCCCTCGAACTTCAAGCCGCTCTATCCCGACGAGCTGCCGCTCGCCGAGAAGGTGCGCACCATCGCCAAGGAGCTCTACGGCGCCGCCGACATCTCCTACGACGCGAGCATCAAGGCGCGCTTCGCGGAGCTGGAGAAGGAAGGCTTCGGCAACTTCCCGGTCTGCATCGCCAAGACGCAATACAGCTTCTCGACCGACGCCAACGCCAAGGGCGCGCCTTCGGGACACATCATCCCGATCCGTGAGCTGCGTCTGTCGGCGGGCGCGGAGTTCATCGTCGCGGTCTGCGGCGACATCATGACCATGCCGGGCCTGCCGAAGGTGCCGGCCGCCAACAATATCGCGGTGGATGCGAACGGCCGCATCGCGGGCCTGTTCTAAACGCCTCGATAGAGAATTCCGCGGCGTTCAGTAGGGCGCCGCGGTTCCTTCCAATCCTGCAAACGCTTCGCTCGAAAGGAGCAAATAGAAATGGCGCAGAATTCCAGAGTCCCGGGCAGAAACTTCCTCTTCGTGCCGGGCCCGACCAATCTTCCCGACCGCATCGTGCGCGCCATGGCGGTCGCCTCGGAAGACCATCGCTCGCCGACCTTCCCCGACCTCGTGAAGCCGCTGTTCCCGGGCCTCAAGAAGGTCTTCAACACCGACAAGGGCGTGCCCTTCATTTTCCCGGCGTCCGGCACCGGCGGCTGGGAAGCGGCGATCACCAACACGCTGTCGCCCGGCGACAAGGTTCTCGCGCAGCGCTTCGGCCAGTTCTCGCACCTCTGGATCGACCTCTGCCAGCGCCTCGGCCTCGAGGTGATCAAGCAGGAGCGTCCGTGGGGCACCGGCAATGATCCGGAGTCGATCGAAGAGGCCCTCAAGGCCGACAAGAACCACGAGATCAAGGCCGTTCTCGCCACGCACAACGAGACCGCCACGGGCGTGACCTCGGACATCGCCGCCGTTCGCAAGGCGATCGACAACGCCAAGCATCCGGCGCTGCTGTTCGTCGACGGCGTGTCCTCGGTCGGCTCGCTCGAGTTCAAGATGGACGAATGGGGCGTGGACGTGATCGTCTCCGGCTCGCAGAAGGGCTTCATGCTGCCGGCCGGCCTCGCGCTGATGGCCGCGAGCCCGAAGGCGATCGAGGCGGGCAAGAACGCCAAGATGCGCCGCGCCTATTTCGAATTCCAGGATATGATCGCGCAGAACGCGAACGGCTACTTCCCCTATACGCCGTCCGTCCCGCTGCTCTACGGCCTCAAGGAAGCGCTCGCGATCCTGTTCGAAGAGGGCCTCGATCAGGTCTACAAGCGCCACCATCACCTCGCCTCCGGCGTCCGCGCCGCTGTCGCGGCCTGGGGCCTCAAGACCTGCGCGCAGGACCCGAAGTGGGATTCGGACACGGTCACCGCGATCCTGGTTCCGGAAGGCTACAACGCCGCCAAGGTCATCGAGACCGCCTACAAGCGCTATAACCTCGCGCTCGGCGCCGGCCTGTCGGAAGTCGCCGGCAAGGTGTTCCGCATCGGCCATCTCGGCGACCTCAACGAGCTGATGCTGCTCGGCGCCATCGCGGGCGCGGAAATGGCGATGCTCGACAACGGCATCAAGATCGAGGCCGGCTCCGGCGTCGCGGCCGCCCAGGCGGTGTATCGCGCCAATCCGCTGCTGAAGGTCTAAGGCCGCTAATCCTTCTCCCGCTTAGGGCGTCGAGAGACGCCCGTCTTCGACGGGCTATGCGGGAGAAGGTGTCGCGCGAATGCGCGACGGATGAGGGCTTCCGTCGCGTGTGCAATTCGCCCTCACCCGACCCCCGCTCACGCGGGGGCCACCCTCTCCCGCAAGCGGGAGAGGGCTAATCAAGGGACATCAGGGGAGCTTCATGTCGCACAAAATCGTCTTTCTGGATCGCGAAACGCTCGACGCCAATGTGCGCAAACCGAATTTCCCGCATGAATATACGGAATATGCGCAGACCGCGCCGGACCAGATCGTCGAGCGCGCCAAGGGCTGCGACATCATCATCACCAACAAAGTGCCGCTGCGCGAAGCGACCTTGAAGCAGCTTCCCGATGTGAAGCTCATCGCCGTCGCCGCCACGGGCACCGACGTGATCGACAAGGCCTACACCACGGCCAATGGCATCACCGTTTCGAACATTCGCAATTACGCCTACAACACGCTGCCCGAGCATGTCTTTGCGCTGCTCTTCGCGCTGCGTCGTAATCTGGTTAACTATGTCGACAGCGTGCGCCACGGCCGCTGGGGCTACGCCAACCAGTTTTGTTACTTCGATTACCCGATCTATGACATCGCCGGCTCCACGCTCGGCATCATCGGCTATGGCGCGCTCGGCAAGCAGGTCGAAAGCCGCGCCAAGGCCCTCGGCATGAATGTGCTGATCAACGACGTCACGGACATTCCCGGCAAGGTCGATGTCGCCACCATCCTGCGCGAGGCCGACGTCGTCACGCTGAACATCCCGCTGACGCCGCAAACCAAGAACATGATCGGCGCGAAGGAGCTCGCGTCGATGAAGAAGACCGCCAGCATCATCAACACGGCGCGCGGCGGCATCATCGACGAGCAGGCGCTCGCGGACGCGCTGCGCAACGGCGTCATCGCCGGCGCGGCGTTGGACGTGCTCACCGTCGAGCCGCCGAAGAACGGCAACATCCTGCTCGATCCGACGATCCCGAACCTGATCATCACGCCTCACGTCGCCTGGGCCTCGAAAGAAGCCATGCAGGTGCTGGCGGATCAGCTCATCGACAATATCGACGCCTTCGTCGCGGGCGACCCGCGCAATGTGGTGACGGCGTAAAGAAGTGAAGGAAATGGCCCCGATTGTCTCCCCCGCCGTCATGCCCGCGCTTGTCGCGGGCATCCACGCCGCGCAGCGGGCGGAGCAGCGGGGGGCCTCGTCGCAGACGATTTCATCGCGTCCCGGCGTGGATGGCCGGGACAAGCCCGGCCATGACGCGTGGCGGGTTCGCTCCTGAGGAACGCTAATGACTAAAAAGCTTCTTTTCCTTTTCGACACCGATCCCGTCGCCAGCGTCTTCGACACGGTCGTCGGTTACGACGGCGGCGCCGATCACATTATCGGTTATGGCGGCGTGACGCCGGAGAGCGTCGGCGCGCTCGTCGATGGCTGTATTTACACGCGTGGCCCCAAAGAGAAGCAATTTACGGCGATCTTCGTCGGCGGTGGTTCGATGACCGCGGGCGAGGCCGTGTTCAAGGCGGTGAAGAAGCGCTTCTTCTCCAACTTCCGCGTCTCGGCCATGCTCGACTCCAACGGCTCGAACACGACCGCCGCCGCCGGCGTCGCGCTGCTCGCCAAAGCCGGCAATCTCAAGGGCAAGAAGGCCGTCGTTCTCGCCGGCACCGGCCCCGTCGGCATGCGCGCCGCCGCCATGCTGAATATCGAGGGCGCCGAAGTCGCCATCACCTCGCGCGACAAGGCGCGCGCGGAAGAGGCCGCTAAAGCCATTCAGGAGCGCTTCGGCTTCACGCCCGTCGCGATCGAGGCCAAGGACAACGCCGCCCGCGCCGCCGCCGTCAAGGGCGCGCAGGTCGTGTTCGCGGCGGGCGCCATCGGCGTGCCGCTGCTCGACGAAGCCGATTGGCAGAATGACCCGACGATCGAGCTTCTCGCCGACTGCAACGCGCAGCCGCCGCTCGGCATCGGCGGCGTCGAGGCGATCGATAAGGCCAAGGAGCGCCACGGCAAGATCGTGATCGGCGCGCTGGGCCTCGGCGGCCTCAAGCTGAAACTGCATCGCGAATGCGTCGGCAAGCTGTTCGAAAGCTCCGACCAGTTGTTCGATTGCGAAAACATTTACGCCCAAGCGAAGGTGCTGGCCTGACATGAGCGCGAAGACGGAAACGATCGGCAAATTTCTCGACGAACTCGCGAGCAACGCGCCGACTCCTGGCGGCGGCGGCGCGGCGGCGCTCTCGGGCGCCATGGGCGCGGCGCTGGTGTCGATGGTCTGCAATCTGACCATCGGCAAGAAGAACTATGAGGCCGTCTCCGAGGATCTGAAAAAGACCCTCGCCCGCGCCGAGGAACTCCGCGAGGCGCTCACGAAAGGCATCGACGAGGACGTCGTCGCCTTCAACACACTGATGGGCGCCTATGGCCTGCCGAAGGCGACGGACGAAGAGAAGGCTGCGCGCAGCGCGGCGATCCAGGAAGCGCTGAAAGCCGCGACGCTCGCCCCGCTTGCGACCTGCAAGGTCTGCTACGAGGTGATCGCGCTGTCGAAGGAAGCCGCGGACAAGGGCAATCTCGGCGTCATCAGCGACGCGGGCGTCGCCGTGCTCGCGGCCAACGCCGGCCTTCGTAGCTGCGCGCTGAACGTCTTCATCAACGCCAAGTCGATCAAGGACCGCGACTTCGCCGAGACGCAACTCGCCGAGGTCAACGCGCTGCTCGCCAAGGCGGCGGCCGAGACCGAAGCGGTCTATGAGGTCGTGCGCGGAAAGATTGGCTAACGCCAAGACAGGCGGCTGACGCGCCCGCGCGCGTCGACCGCCCAATAAGCGCGAATGAACCGCGAGGGAGGAACCGATGGACGTCCACGAGTATCAAGCCAAGGAAATTCTGGCCGCGCATGGCGTCGCCATTCCGCCCGGCACCGTGGCCTTCAGCCCGGACCAAGCCGTCTATGCGGCGACCGAGCTCGGCGGTTCCCATTGGGTCGTCAAGGCGCAAATCCACGCCGGCGCGCGCGGCAAGGCGGGCGGCGTGAAGCTCTGCCGCACTTATCATGAAGTGCAGCAGGCGGCGCGCGACCTTCTCGGCAAGCGTCTCGTGACGGGGCAGACGGGGCCGGAAGGCAAGCCCGTGCAGCGCGTCTATGTGGAAGTCGCCGATCCCTTCGAGCGCGAGATTTATCTGGGCTATGTCCTCGACCGCAAGCTCGAACGCGTGCGCGTCATCGCCTCCAAGCATGGCGGCATGGAGATCGAAGAGATCGCGCGCACCATGCCCGATGAAATCCTGCAGGTGATCGTCGAGCCGGCCGTCGGCCTGCAGCAGTTCCAGGCCCGCGAGCTCGCCTTCCAGCTCGGCCTCAATATCAAGCAGGTGTCGCGCGCGGTGCAGACCATCATGGGCGCCTATCGCGCGTTCCGCGACAATGACGCGACCATGCTCGAAATCAATCCGCTCGTCGTCACCAAGGACGACAAGGTGCTCGCGCTCGACGCAAAGATGTCCTTCGACGATAATGCGCTGTTCCGCCGCCGTCATATCGTCGAACTGAATGATCCCTCGCAGAGCGATCCGCGCGAGGCGCAGGCGCATGAGCACAGCCTGAATTACATCGGGCTCGATGGCGAGATCGGCTGCATCGTCAACGGCGCCGGCCTCGCGATGGCGACGATGGACATGATCAAGCACGCCGGCGGCAATCCGGCGAACTTCCTCGACGTCGGCGGCGGCGCCTCGCCCGAGCGCGTCGCGACGGCCTTCCGTCTCGTGCTCTCCGACCGCCGCGTGAAGGTGGTGCTGGTCAATATCTTCGCCGGCATCAACCGCTGCGACTGGGTTGCACAGGGCGTCGTCGACGCCGTGCGTCAGGAGAAGATCGAGGGCGTGCCGCTTGTCGTGCGTCTCGCCGGCACGAATGTCGAAGCCGGCAAGAAGATCATCGACGAGAGCGGCATTCCGATCATCCAGGCCGATACGCTCGCCGACGCCGCCCAAAAGGCCGTCGCAGCCTGGCAGAGCGTCAAGTAAGCGCTGGGGAGGACATCATGAGCATTCTCATCGACGAAAAGACGCCGATCCTCATCCAGGGCATCACCGGCGACAAAGGCAGCTTCCACGCCAAGGAAATGATCGACTACGGCAGCAATGTCGTGGCCGGCGTCACGCCCGGCAAGGGCGGCAAGACCCATCACGGCGTGCCTGTGTTCAACACGGCGAAGGAAGCCGTGAAGGCGACCGGCGCGCAGGCCTCGATCACCTTCGTCGCGCCGGCCTTCTGCGCCGACGCGATCATGGAGGCCGCCGACGCCGGCATCCGGCTCATCTGCTCCATCACAGACGGCATCCCGGCGCAGGACATGATGAAGGTGAAGCGCTATTTCCTGCGCTTCCCGAAGGACCGCCGGCCCATGCTCGTCGGCCCGAATTGCGCCGGCATCATCTCGCCCGGCAAGGCCATGCTCGGCATCATGCCCGGCCATATCTACAAGCAGGGCCCGGTCGGCCTCATCTCGCGTTCGGGCACGCTCGGCTATGAGGCCGCCTCGCAGCTAAAAGAACTGGGGCTCGGCATCTCGACGTCGGTCGGCATCGGCGGCGATCCGATCAACGGCTCGTCCTTCCTCGACCACCTCGTCCTCTTCGACAAGGACCCGGAGACGGAAGCGGTGCTGATCATCGGCGAGATCGGCGGCCCGCAGGAGGCCGAGGCCTCCGCCTGGATCAAGGAAAACTTCTCCAAGCCGGTCGTCGGCTTCGTCGCGGGTCTCACGGCGCCCAAGGGAAGGCGCATGGGGCATGCGGGCGCCATCATCTCGGCGACAGGCGACAGCGCGGCCGAGAAGACCGAGATCATGAAGTCCTACGGCCTCACCGTGGCGCCCAATCCGGCCGAGTTCGGCTCGACCGTCGCCAAAGTGCTCAAGCGGGCCTGACGGCGCCATCATCGAGCTTTCGCGTTCTCGACGTAGATCGCGAAAGCCCGGTTGCCGTCTTCTTGTGAAGGATGCGCCGGCGCGGACCGCCGGCCTGGCGTTTCGTACGCTTTTAGGGAGCTTCTATGACCGCCGAGAACCAGAACACGACAAGCGCGATCAGCCTTCCCTCGGCTTTCGCGACGCGTTCTGTCACGGAGGCTTCCGCCTTCCTGCGCGAGCAATTGCTCGCCGTCATCCGCCGCCATATGCCCGAGATCGAAGCTGTGGTGCGCGACTCGAAGGCGGGCGCGGGCCTTGCGCCGAAACAGATGGCGCGCGCGCTGCAGGCGCAGGGGATTATCTTCCAGCTCGTTTCCATCGCCGAGCAGGCCTACGCCATGCGCCGGCGCCGTCGCATCGAGCGCGAAAGAGGGCATGACAAGCTGCTCGGCACGTTCGATTACGTGCTCTCCAGCGCCGCCAATGCGGGCGTCGGCGCGGCGGAAGTGCGCGCGCAATTGCAGACGCTGCGCATCCGCCCGGTCATCACGGCGCATCCGACCGAAGCCAAGCGCGTTTCGATCCTCGAAAAGTACCGCCGCATCTATCTGCTGATGCGTGAGCTGGAATCCACACGCTGGACCGACCGCGAGCGCGAAGCCCTGGTGAAGTCGATCTACGATCTCATCGAGCTTTTGTGGCTCACCGGCGAATTGCATCTGGAAAAGCCCACCGTCGAGCATGAAGTGCACTGGGGCCAGCATTTCTTCCAGGAAAGCATCTTCGATCTCGCGCCGGAGCTTCTCTCCTCCTTCGAGCGCGCGCTGAAGCGCCACTATCCGCAGGAGAAGTTCGAGGTCACGCCCTTCTTCCAGTTCGGCTCCTGGATCGGCGGCGACCGCGACGGCAATCCCTTCGTCACCAATGAGGTGACGCGCCAGACGATGCGGCTGAACGCGACGGCGAGCCTCAATTATTATCGCAACCGCGTGGTCGATCTGGTGCGCATGCTGTCGATCAGCGAGCGCGCCGCGGTCATTCCGCCGGCGTTCAAGGAAGAGCTGTCGCGCCGCCTCAAGGAGCTGCCGGACGGCGCCGGCATCGCGCAGCGCAATTTCAACGAGCCTTATCGCCAGTTCGTCACGACGATCCTGCGCAAGATCGACAATACGCTTGCTGCCACGAATGACGAGCCGACGACCGGCCCGCGCTACACCAGCGCCGACAAGCTCATCGGCGATCTGCTGTTGCTCGAATCCGTGCTGATCGACGCCAAGAGCGAGGCGCTCGCGACCGACCTCGTGCGCCCGCTGCGCCGCGCGGTGGAAATCTTCCGCTTCAGCACGGTGCGGCTCGATATTCGCCAGAACACGACGCGCACCACCGCGGCGTTGCAGGAATTGTGGCGCATCAAGACAGAGGGCGAGACGGCCCCTGATGTGACGTCCGACGAATGGCGCGCGTGGCTCATGAAGGAGCTCGACGCGCCGCGCGCCGCGCCAATCCCGCGAGACACGCTCACCGCCGACACGCGCGACATCATCGAGATGTTCGAGGTCGTCGCCGACATGCGCGCACGGCTCGACCGCGAGGCTTTCGGCAGCTTCATCCTGTCGATGACGTCCTCCGCCAACGATGTGCTCGGCATATATCTACTGGCGAAAGAGGCCGGCCTCTTCGCCGACGCCGCGGGCGTCGATCATCTCACTTTGCCGATCGTGCCGCTCTTCGAGACGATCACCGATCTGCAGGACGCGCCGGCGATCATGCGCGATCTGCTGCAGATTCCGCTCATCCGCCGTAGCACCCGCGCGCAGGGCGATCTGCAGGAAGTGATGATCGGCTACTCCGACTCCAATAAGGACGGCGGCTTCCTGTCGTCGAATTGGGAGCTGTTCAAGGCGCAGGCGCGCCTCACGGAAGTGGGGCAGGAGATGGACATCGCCATCGCCTTCTTCCACGGCCGCGGCGGCTCCGTCTCGCGCGGCGGCGCGCCGACCGGCCACGCCATCGCGGCGCAGCCGGCGGGTTCGATCCGTGGCCGCTTCCGTGTCACCGAGCAGGGCGAAGTCGTCTCCTTCAAATACGCCAATCGCGGCACGGCCGCCTATCAGATGGAGCTGCTCGCCTCCTCCGTCTTCCAGCATGCGCTGAAATCCGAGCGCGAAGACGCGCTGGTGCCGCGCAAGGATTTCGACGAGGCGCTCGAGGAGATCTCCTTCGCATCTTTCGCGGTCTATGAGCGGCTCGTCTCCGACCCGGACATCGTCACTTATTTCCAGGCGGCGAGCCCGCTCGAAGAGATTTCCCTGCTCAACATCGGCTCGCGCCCGGCGCGCCGCTTCGGCGCCAAGAGCCTCGCTGATTTGCGTGCAATCCCCTGGGTCTTCGCCTGGGCGCAGAATCGCCATTCGATCACCGGCTGGTATGGGGTGGGCTCCGGCCTCAAGGCCTATCTCGACACGCATGGCGATCGCGGCCTCGAATTGCTGCGCTGGATGTTCGAGGATTCGCGCCTCTTCCGCCTCATCCTCGATGAGGTCGAGAAGACACTGGCGCTCGTCGATCTCTCGATCGCCAGGGCCTACGCCAGCCTCGTCGCCGACGAAGCAGTGCGCGAGAAGATCTTCAAGATGATCGAGGACGAATATGCGCTCACCCGCGAGATGGTGCTGCGCGTGACCGGCGATCGCGACCTCACCGACCGCTTCAAGGAATATGCCGCGCGGCTGGAGCATCGGCTGCCGGTCATCAATGAGGTCAATCGCGAACAGGTCGAATTGCTGCGCCGCTTCCGTGAGGCGCAAGACGAGGACGAGAAGGAGGCTGTGAAAGCGCCTCTGCTCATCTCCATCAGTTGCATCGCCGCCGGCCTCGGGGCCACTGGCTAAATGCATCCTGACGCGCTTCCAGCAGGCGCATCTTTGGGACCAATGAAGAAAGGAAAATCACTATGAGCTTTACCCTGATCGAGCAGGCCACGCCGCGCCTGCACCGCTCCGAACTCGCCGTGCCGGGCTCCGCGCCGGGCATGTTCGAGAAGGCCGCCCAGTCGAAGGCCGACCAGATCTTCCTCGACCTCGAAGACGCTGTCGCCCCCGATGACAAGGAGCAGGCGCGCAAGAACATCATCCAGGGCCTCAACGACATCGATTGGGGCAAGAAGGTGATGACGCTGCGCATCAACGGCCTCGACACGCAGTATTGCTACCGCGACGTGGTCGACGTTCTCGAGAACTGCCCGCGCCTCGACGTGGTGCTGATTCCCAAGGTCGGCGTGCCGGCCGACGTCTACGCGATCGACATGATGATCACGCAGATCGAGCAGTACAAGAAGCGCACCAAGCGCATCGGCATCGAAATCCTGATCGAGACCGCGCTCGGCATGGCCAATGTCGAAGCGATCGCCCAGTCCTCCAAGCGTCTCGAGGCCATGTCCTTCGGCGTCGCCGACTACGCCGCCTCGACCCGCGCCCGCACGACCGTCATCGGCGGCGTGAACCCGGACTACGGCGTTCTCACCGACAAGGACGAGAAGGGCAACCGCGACTACTACTGGATGGACCAGTGGCACGCCGCCCAGACCCGCATGATGGTCGCCTGCCGCGCCTACGGCCTGCGCCCGATCGACGGCCCGTTCGGCGACTTCAACGATCCGGAAGGCTATAAGGCCGCCGCCAAGCGCGCCGCCGTTCTCGGCTACGAAGGCAAGTGGGCGATCCATCCCTCGCAGATCGAGCTGGCGAACGAGGTCTTCACGCCGTCCGAAGCGGAAGTGAACAAGGCCCGCCGCATCCTCGACGCGATGGCCCAGGCCGCCAAGGAAGGCAAGGGCGCCGTGTCGCTCGACGGCCGCCTCATCGACATCGCCTCGATCCGCATGGCCGAGGCGCTGATCGAGAAGGCCGACGCCATGGGGGCGTAAAAGACCAAGCCCCCCTCCCCGCCTGCGCGGGGAGGGGGATTCTCCCTTCTCCCGCTCGCGGGAGAAGGTGGCCCCGCGAAGCGGGGTCGGATGAGGGCCGTCGAGGCTCCCGTGCTTTCAGTTATGTGCGACTCTTTTTGAGGCCATGACGATGCTCAAAAGCTGGGCTGATCGAAGCGAATAACGCCGACGTTTCCCTCTCATACGAAAGCCATTAGGACAGGCCCAGGCAACGCCGAAGACCCTCATCCGACCCCGCTCCGCGGGGCCACCTTCTCCCGCTCGCGGGAGAAGGAGAAACCCCAAGATTTGTGAATAGGGCCAGCAACCCATGTCCGACGACCATCGCCAGCTTCTCCGCGCCATGTTCGACGCCGCCGTCGGCGCCGCGCATCCGTCCCTTTGCCTGCCCAAGCACCTCGAAAAGATCGCGCCGCCAAAGGGCCGCACGATCGTCATCGGCGCCGGCAAGGCGGCCGCTTCCATGGCGGCGGCGGTCGAGGCGCATTGGAAGGGTGGGCCGCTCGAAGGCTTGGTCGTCACCCGCTACGAGCACGGCGCGCAAACCAAGCAGATCGAGGTGATCGAAGCCTCGCACCCCGTGCCCGACGCAGCCGGCCGCGAGGCCGCCAAGCGCATCCTGCAAAAGGTGCAGGGCCTCACCGAGGACGATCTCGTGCTGGCGCTCATCTCCGGCGGCGGCTCGGCGCTGATGGCGCTGCCGGCCGAGGGCGTGACGCTCGAAGAAAAGCAGGCCGTCAACAAGGCTCTTTTGAAGAGCGGCGCCAATATCTCCGAGATGAATTGCGTGCGTAAGCACCTCTCGGCGATCAAGGGCGGCCGTCTCGCTCGCGCGGCCGCGCCCGCGCGCGTCGTGGCGCTGATGATTTCCGACGTGCCGAACGACGATCTCTCTGTCATCGCCTCCGGCCCCACCGTGCCCGATCCCACGACGCGCGAGGACGCGCTCGCGGTGATTGCGAAATACAAGATCGACGCCCCGGCCGCCGTGCTGAAGCACCTCGCGAGCCCCGATTGCGAGACGCCCAAGCCCGGCGACGCCATCTTCGGCCGCGTCGAGAACATCCTCATCGCGACGCCGCAAGGCTCGCTCGATGCCGCCGCCGCGGTCGCAAAAGCTGCGGGCTTCACCCCCTGCATCCTCGGCGATCTCGAAGGCGAGTCGCGCGACGTGGCGCTGGTGCACGCCGGCGTCGCCAAGCAGATCGCCCTCCACAACCAGCCGTTCCAGCCGCCGGTCGCCATCATCTCCGGCGGCGAGACGACGGTCACCGTGCGCGGCAATGGCAAGGGCGGCCGCGACGCGGAGTTCCTGCTGGGCCTGACGCTCGCGCTGGAAGGCTTCGGCGGCATCTCCGCCATCGCCTGCGACACCGACGGCATCGATGGCGTCGAGACCAACGCCGGCGCCATCATGACGCCCGACAGCTTCGCCCGCGCGCAGGCCAAGGGCGTCGATCTCAAGGCGCTCTTCGCCAACAACGACGCCTTCACGGTCTTCGAGGCGCTCGGCGATCTCGTGGTGACGGGACCGACGCGCACCAATGTGAACGACTTCCGCGTGATCCTGGTGCCGAAGCAGGGCTGACGTCGCGCGTCGCAGGCCCCTTTGGGAGCCTGCGTATGATTTCCGTCGAACAGCTCACATGGGGCTGTGTCATTCCCGGCGGGCTGAAAGCCGGACCGAGAATCCAGAGCCATAAGACCGTCATTGCGAGCGAAGCGAAGCAATCCAGGGCAGCGGATGCGGCACTGGATTGCTTCGTCGGCTCCGCCTCCTCGCAATGACGGCGGTAATTCCGGTCGCTCGTTTTGTGAGCGTCGGGATCACCACCGAACCAATCAAGCGGCTCTCGTATTACAGGCATCACTTTCTTTTCGTCCGGTTGCAATCGAGCCGAGGCTATTTCGCATGCGGCTTGCGATGACTCGCATCAACCAGCTTGACACAGCCTCGCGGGCCCTATTCATTCAAGACAACGGTTCCTTTCGGATCAAAAGGGAATGCGGTGCGGGCTCCGGCCCTATGCCGTAGCTGCCCCCGCAACTGTAAGCGGTGAGCGTGAAGCCAGACAGCCACTGGGCGCAAGCTCGGGAAGGCGGCCTCATGTGACGACCCGCGAGCCAGGAGACCTGCCGTTGTTCGTGGTCACGCGCGAAAGCGCCGGGCGGGGTGCACCGGGGCGGTCATCGGCTCTTGTCGTGATGCGACGAGGTTGTGGCCATTCGCAGTGACGGTCCACGTCCGCTGCGAGTCAGCCCATGTTTTCGCGCCGCCGTTTTGGCCTGCTTCTCTCTGTCACCGTTGTTCTCTCGAACGCCGCTTCCGCCCAGCAGGCGTTACCAACCATCAGCATTGGCGCGCGCCCATCCGCGCGTCCCGCGGCGCGCGTGACGACACCCGCTCACCCACGACAGCCTCCGCCCTCATCGCCGGTCATCGCCACCGCGCCCGCAGCGAGCGAGCCTGCCGGGCCGACGCCGCCGCCAATCACCGCATCGAGCGAGAAGTTCTTCACCGGCAAGGAAGTCAATTCCATCCCCTTCGCGCGCCCTGGCGAGGCGCTGGAGATCGTGCCCGGCCTCGTCGTCACGCAACACTCGGGGGACGGCAAGGCCAACCAATATTTCCTGCGCGGCTTCAACCTCGACCACGGCTCCGATCTCGCCCTTTACCTCGATGGGATGCCGCTCAACATGCGCACGCATGGGCACGCCCAGGGCTATGCGGATTCGAATTTTCTCATCCCCGAGCTGCTCGGTTACGTGCTTGCCCGCAAGGGGCCCTATGACGCGCAGGACGGCGACTTCGCCTCCGCCGGCTCGGTCTATCTCCAATATAAGGACAAGATCGAGAAGGGCTTTTATCAGCTCACCGGCGGCAATTTCGGTTACGGGCGCGCGCTCGCCGTGGCGCCTTACAAGGATTTTGCCGGAGGCTCGGCCTATGGCGCCGTCGAGTCGCAATATTACAACGGGCCCTGGGAGCGCGGCGACAATCTGCGCAAGATCAACAGCGTGTTTCGCTGGTCGCGCGGCGCGCAGGAGGACGGCGCGTCCGTCACCTTCATGGGCTACGCCAATAAGTGGTACGCGACCAACCAGATTCCGCAACGCGCGGTCGTCGGCGGTCTTATCCCGCTATGGGGAACGCTGAACCCGACGGATGGGGGCGACACCACACGCTTCTCGCTTTCTGCGCGCTGGAGCCAGACGGAAGGCAATCACGCGAGCCGCGTTGCAGCCTATCTCGTCCGCTCGACGCTCGATATCTACAACGACTTCACCTATTTTCTCGCGAACCCGAACCTCGGCGATCAATTCCGCCAGTTCGATCGGCGCTGGATCGCAGGCGTCGATGCCCAGCACAAGATCAAATGGGACAGTTTCGGACTGCCGGTCGAGACGCGCATCGGCCTCCAGGGCCGCTATGACGATATTCGCCTCGGCTTGCAGGACTCGTTCCGCCGCACGCCCTATGAGACGGTCCGCAACGATGCGGTCGGCGAGGGCAGCATCAGCTTCTGGACCGATACGAGCGTGCGCTGGACGCCTTGGTTGAAGACCATCGCGGGCGGGCGGTTCGATTATTACAACGCCAACGTCACTTCGCTGCAATCGCTCTGGGGCGCGCCGGTGGTGGCGACGAGCACAGGCGCGCCCGCCTTCTTATGGACAGGCCCGTGGAACAGCGGCTCGAAGGACGCCGCGCTTTTCAGCCCCAAAGCGTCGATCATTTTGGGCCCCTGGGCGAAGACAGAACTCTTCGCCAATTACGGCGAAGGGTTCCACTCGACCGACGCGCGCGGCGCGGCGCAGAGGTTCGACACTTCGGCTTTGTCGGATGAAGACACCTTCCTGCGCGTCGCGCCCATTCCGCTCCTGGTGAAATCGCGCGGCGCCGAGATTGGCGCGCGCACGAAATTCATCGAGGGGCTCGATTCGAGCGTCAGCTTTTTCTGGCTCAATCTCGACTCCGAAAACCAATTCGAAGGCGACAGCGGCACGACGACATACGGCCGTCCGAGCCGCCGCTACGGCGTCGAGATCGCCAATCATTATCGCCCCGTCTCCTGGATCAATTTCGACGGCGACGTGGCGCTGGCGCATGCGCGCTATCGCGGCTTCGATACGGCGCGGGCGCTCGCCTACGCCGATCTGCTGACGCCGGAGGCTGTTCCTTACGGAACCTTCCTGGGCAATGCGCCGGGGAATTTCCTGCAAAACGCCGTCGCCGTGACGGCGATGGGCGGGCTGGAGCTGGGTGAGGCGACGGGCTGGTTCGGGGCGATCAAATATCGCTACATCGGCTCCCGCCCGCTGACCGAAGACGGTTTTCTGAAATCCCCCGCGACGGGCACGGTCAATGCGAGGCTCGGCTATCGCTGGTCCGACGGCTGGCGGTTGCAGTTAGACGCCTTCAACATCTTCAATTCGCGTTCCGACCAGATCACCTATGGCTATGGCTCACTGTTGCCGAGCGATCCGCTCTACGGCCAGTGCCGCGCGGGCGTCGCGCCGGGCGCAGTCTGCGCCATCGGCGTGATGGACCGCCACTTCAAGCCCGTGGAGCCGCCCGCTGTGCGCGTGACCTTCTCGGGGCCGTTGAACTTCGATACGTCGGTGACAAAACTGCCCGATGTGGCGGAGCCTCTCCGAGTGTTTTCGAACTAACGCCCGCGACGGGGCCGAGGCGCACCAATGTGAACGATTTCCGCGTTACCTGGCTCCGAAGCAGGGCCGGGGCCGAGCGCGCGGGTGAGCGTCGTGGGATGCTGCCAGCGCGCCGTAGAGACGACCAGCGACGGACCCCACCAGCGAAGTCCCTGCTTCCCGAAAGTGATCCAGCGCCAAGTTCGTCGCAAATGACCAAGGCGATCGGAGCCCTCAGGTTACTGTCTAGGATGTGAGTCTTTTTTCGATAGCTTCCATCAAGCTATTTGCGATATTCTCGGCTAGCTCCGAAGTTGTATGTTCTCTAATCGAGTCGTCAGGCAAAACCGCTACCCATTCATCGCCTTTCCCAAGGCGAGTGGTAATCTCCTTCGCATATGGTGCTTCACTGAGGGCTCTTTGCCACTTCGGGACCGTTTCGGGTCTTGCAACAGCCCAGTGCAATGAAGGCCCGCCTTCGTGTAGATTCTGGTAAAGAGCGGCGCTGCGATGCCCTATAAACCCAAGATATGCCAATTCTTGGGCACCTGGAATGCCCATCGATATAATGAATGACCAACTCCTAGATATACTGGTCCTGTGGCAAAGGCTGATAAAATCTTCGATGTCTGCGATCCCGCCAAAATCTTTCTTATAAACTTTTCCCCCGATTTGCTCCATGTGCTTAGACAAATTGAGCTCGATCATCGCTGATAGAAGCGAAACACTCTTGTTCCATACCTCCAGCTGCTTCTCTTGATTTATGCGAATCCTTTCAGCGAGCGGGCTGTATTGTTGATTTTGCTTTGCAGATATCTCTAAACCTGTGAGCGCGCCAACCACGCGTTCTAAAATCAAAGCTAAAAAGGAACTAATATCTCCAGCTTCGTCGGACTCTGCCAATGCGGCAACGTATCGATCTCTCTCCTTTTTCCTAATAATTATAGGCGGATATCCCGCTCTTACGAGTTCGAGATTACTTACCGCTCGAGCAGTTCTTCCATTTCCGTCAACGAAGGGATGTATATGAGTCAGCCATGCATGAAGGACGGCGGCTCTTATTGGCGCAGGAGCCTCGCACTGTGTGCATGACCAGCGCTCCCATTCTTCCATTGCAGAGATAATCGCTTCTAGTGTTTTTGGAGGAACGTGAGTTGCGCCTGTTATTCTAACTCTGTCTTTTCTAAACTGCCCACCGCTCGGCCGATCCCCCAGGATCAAACCATGCAGTTCCAGTAGGTCTGGAATACTCGTAACTTTCGAACGATCACGAGCAATCTCAACGAGCCTAGTAAGTGCTTTGTCCAGAGAAATTGCATCGCGCACATAGGCTGGATCATGACCTGTTACGGTGATGCCTTTTAAGATTGCTAACTCAGTCTCTCCAACATCCAGGGTGCTGCCTTCAATCGCGTTTGACTCGGCGACCTGTTCAAATCTCTTCTTTCCATAATAACTCAAAAGAGTTGTCTCGGTTAATGTTCCAGAATTTCTGAGGAGGAATACACGCTCTTCTATTTCTTTAATCCTAGCCAGAAATTCGTGCTCAATGTCACCACTCAGCGCGTAAGGAGTTCCAGAAAGCGGGATCATCTCGGCTCGCATGGTTCGCTTGTTTCGTAAATTATAATAGCAATCGAGGAAGCAACGACAGCTTCGGTCTCGAAGACAGCATGGCGCACGCGTTTGAGGAATGCCCTCAAAAGTACGTTCCGAAAAATCCTTGAACGCTCTTCTCTGTGCGGGATTTAATGGCGAGAGAGACGGGGCTCGAACCCGCGACCTCCGGCGTGACAGGCCGGCGCTCTAACCAACTGAGCTACTCCCCCGCGCGGCGCGTTGTTCGCGCGAGGACTGCGGGATAGGGCAGCGGGATTTGGATGTCAAGCGCTTGTCGCACGAAAGGCGCCGAACGCTTTTCTTTCCCCTCGCGCTGGGCTAAGCCATGCCGCATGGCGACCCCCGGTTTCCCTAGCGTCGCGGCGAAAAGACCCCGTTCATGACAGATTATCCACAGGCCGGCGACGATCGGCCGAGCGAAAGCGACATCCGCCGTCGGCGCATCCGGATTCGCGCCTGGCGGCGCGGCATGCGGGAGCTCGACATCCTCATGGGCAACTTCGTCGACGCGCGAATCGACGCGCTCTCCGAGGCGGAGCTGGGCGAGCTCGAATTGCTGCTCGATCTTCCCGACGCGGAGCTTTTGAGCTGGCTTGCGGGCGGCGCCGAGCCGCCGCAAGAGCGGGACACGGCCCTACTTAAGGCCATCATCGCCTTCCACACGCACGACGGACCGATTCATTGAACAAGACGGCCCTGAAGACCAAGGGCGCGGCCAGCGCGCTGGAGAGCGCGCGGGCGCGCCTCGCCAAGGGCGAGAAGCTGCTGTTCGCCCATGCGCCGGAAGGCTTCGACGCTTTTCTGTGCGCCGATCTCGCCCGCGCGCTGGCGCGCGAGGCCGAGGGGCGCCCGGCCGTCTTCGTCCATGTCGCGCGCGACGCCGGCCGCTCAGCCGCTTTCCGCGACGCGCTGCGCTTTGCCAATCCGGATGTCGAGATATTGGATATCCCCGGCTGGGACTGCCAGCCCTATGACCGCGTCTCTCCGCACGCCAATATCGTCGCGCGGCGCATGACCGCGCTTTCGCGCCTCGCGCGCGCCAGCTCCTCCGCCGAGCGCCCGCGCATCGTGACGACGACCGCTGATTGCCTGCTGCAGCGCGTGCCGCCCAAGAAAATGATCGCGGCGGAGAGTTTCTCGGCCGCGCCGGGTAATGTGGTGAAGCTCGACGAGCTGGCGTTGTGGCTCGAGGCCAATGGCTTTCTACGCGCCAGCACGGTGCACGAGACCGGCGAGTATGCGCAGCGCGGCGGCTTGATCGATCTCTTTCCGCCGGGCATGCCGGCGCCGATCCGTCTCGACTTCTTCGGCGACACGCTGGAATCGATCCGCAGTTTCGATCCCGAGACGCAGCGCGCTACCGGCCAGTTGCGCGCGCTCGATCTCACGCCGATGAGCGAGTTGCGGCTCACCTCCGACACAATGCGCCGCTTTCGCCAGAATTATGCGGCGCGTTTCGGCGGCCAGACGCGTGGCGACGCGCTTTACGAGGCGGTGAGCGAGGGCCGGCGCCATCACGGCATGGAGCATTGGCTGCCGCTCTTCTATGAGCGCATGGACACGCTCTTCGATTATCTGGGCGAAGCGCCCTTGATGCTCGATGCGCTGGTCGAAGAAGCGGCAAGCGAGCGCGTCAAGCAGGTCGCCGATTATTACGACGCCCGCAAAGAGGCGCATGATCTCGACCCCGCCAACTCCAATTACAAGCCGCTGGAGCCGAGCGCGCTTTATCTGAAACTGGATGAGTGGCGCGACGCGCTGGCCGAGCGCGCCAACGCCCAATTCTCGCCTTTCGCCTCCGAGCGCGCCGACGCCATCGATTGTGGCGCGCGGGTGGGTCGCGATTTCGCGCCCGAGCGCAATGAGCCGGAAGTGAACGTCTTCCAGGCGGCGGCGGATCACGTGCAGGCGTTGCGCGGCGCCGGCAAGACGCTCGTTGTCGCGGGCTGGTCGGACGGCTCCTGCGAGCGTCTCGGCCATGTTTTGCAGGAGCACGGGCTCAAGGAGCTTGCGCTCGTCGGCTCTCTGCCGGCCGCGCTCTCGAAAGGGCAGGGGAGCGTCTCGCTCGCCGTGCTCGGCGTCGAGCATGGCTTCGAGACCGACGCTTATGCGCTGGTGGGCGAGCAGGACATTCTCGGCGATCGTCTCGTGCGGCGGCGGCGCAAGCGCAAGGCTGAAAACCTCCTCGGCGAAGTTGCGGCGCTCACGGCGGGCGATCTTGTCGTGCATGTCGATCACGGCATCGGCCGTTTCGTCGGCCTCGAGACGATCACCGCCGCCGGCGCGCCGCATGATTGTCTGGAGCTGCATTACGCGGGCGGCGACAAGCTCTATCTGCCGGTCGAGAACATCGAGCTTCTGACCCGTTACGGCGGCGAAGACACCGACGCGCAGCTCGACAAACTGGGCGGCGTCGGCTGGCAGACGCGCAAGGCGCGGCTGAAGAACCGCATCCGCGAAATGGCGAAGGGCCTCATCGCCATCGCCGCGCAGCGGCAATTGCGCCAGGCGCCCAAGCTCATTCCGCCGGAAGGCGTCTGGGACGAGTTCTGCGCGCGCTTCCCCTATGACGAGACCGAAGACCAGCTCGCCGCGATCGAGGCCGTTCTCGACGATCTCGCCTCGGGACGGCCGATGGATCGGCTCGTTTGCGGCGACGTCGGCTTCGGCAAGACGGAAGTCGCGCTGCGCGCCGCTTTCTGCTCGGCCATCAATGGCAAGCAGGTCGCGGTCGTCGCGCCGACGACGCTGCTCGCGCGCCAGCACTACAAGACCTTCACCGAACGCTTCGCCGGCCTGCCGATCAAGATTGGACGGCTGTCGCGCATGGTGGGGACCGCGGAAGCGCGCGAGACCAAGAAGGAGCTTGGCGAAGGCAAGGTCGAAATTCTCGTCGGCACCCATGCGATATTGGGCAAGGGCGTCAATTTCTCCGACCTCGGCCTCGTCATCATCGACGAGGAGCAGCATTTTGGCGTCGGCCACAAGGAGCGCTTGAAGGAGCTGCGCGCCGAAGTGCATGTGCTGACGCTTTCGGCGACGCCCATTCCGCGCACGCTGCAACTCGCCATGACAGGCGTGCGCGAACTGTCGCTCATCACCACGCCGCCGGTCGATCGCCTCGCCGTGCGCAGCTTCATCTCACCGTTCGATCCATTGATCGTGCGCGAAGCTTTGCTGCGCGAACGCTATCGCGGCGGACAGGCGTTCTTCGTCTGCCCGCGCATCGAGGATCTGGAAGAAGCGGCCGCTTTCCTGCGCGAGAATTTGCCGGAGGCGAAATTCGTCATCGCGCATGGGCAGATGAGCCCGAGCGAGCTCGAAGACAAAATGTCGGCCTTCTACGACGGGAAGTTCGACATTCTGCTCTCGACGACGATCGTCGAATCCGGCCTCGACATTCCTTCCGCCAACACGCTCATCGTGTGGCGCGCCGATATGTTCGGCCTTGCGCAGCTCTATCAGTTGCGCGGGCGCGTCGGCCGCTCCAAGACGCGCGCTTACGCGCTCTTCACCACGCCGGCCAATCGCACCATCACGCCGCAGGCGCAGAAACGACTCGAAGTGCTGCAATCGCTCGATACGCTCGGCGCCGGCTTCCAACTCGCGAGTCACGATCTCGATATTCGCGGCGCCGGCAATCTGCTCGGCGACGAACAGTCGGGCCATATCAAGGAAGTCGGCTACGAACTCTATCAGCAGATGCTCTCGGACGCGATCACGCTGCTCAAGGCGGGCGTCGAGGAGCCGGAAGAAGAAGTGTGGTCGCCGACGATCGCCATCGGCGCGCCGGTGACGATACCGGAGGATTACATCCCCGATCTCACCCTGCGCCTGCAGCTCTACCGGCGTCTCTCGACGCTGGAGACCGACCAGGACATCGAGGCCTTCGCCGCCGAGATGATCGACCGCTTCGGGCCTATTCCGCCCGAGGTCGAGCAGCTTCTCGAAATCGTCGCGATCAAGGCGATGTGCCGCCGCGCTCATGTCGAGAAGGTCGACGCCGGCCCGAAGGGCGTCATCATCGCCTTCCGCGACAATCTCTTCGCGGACCCGGCCGGGCTCGTGCGCTATGTCGCAGAGCAGGGCGCCTCGGCCAAGGTCCGGCAGGATATGCGCATCGTCTTCATTCGCGAATTCGACACGATGAAGCAGCGTCTCGCCGGCACGCGGCGTATCCTGCGCGCGCTCGTCGGCATTGCGGAGAAAAAGCCAGGTTAACGCGCGATCGACTCTTCGCCTGCAGCATTTCTGATAGCGCTTCGTGCGGCCGCTCTCGAGCGGCCGCATTTGTTTTTTGGCTTTGAAACCTGCCGCCTCCCGACCGATTTGACACGCGACAATAAGCGGGGCGCCGCCGAACGGCGTTCTGTGGCATTGTTTGAGATGGCGCGGCGGCCAAGACGCATTCAGGTACGAGGGAGAGAAAAATGAGAGCTCCGGCCATTTTTATGACGACGAGCGCGACCGCGCTTACGCTCGCCTGCAGCCTGGTTCTGGCGCGCGCCGAGCCAGTAGACCATTCAGCGCATGGAGCCGCCGCTCCCGCGCCGGTTCAATGGATCGACCCCGGCAAGGCGCAGACTCCCTCCGCCACCGTCGCTGAAGCGCCAACCGGCGATGCGTCGAAATCGGATGAGCACGCGGGCCACCATGGCGGCGGCGAAGGCATGGGCGGCATGGGACACGGCGGCGGCATGATGGGCGGCATGGGCGGCATGATGGGCGGAATGAACCACGGCGGCGGCGCAGAGCATGGCGCAGGCGCCGGCATGAGCGCCATGATGGGCAAGATGATGCATAAGATGATGTGCGGCTTCACCGAGCATCTCGATGGACGCCTTGCCTATCTGAAGGCGGAGCTGAAGCTCACTGATCAGCAGCAGCCGGCGTGGAACAGCTTCGCCGACGCGTGGCGCGCCGTGGCGCAGAAGGCGCAAACGGTTTGCGCGGCCGCGGAGGAGGCGCCGGATCATTCCAAGCCGCCTGTGCTCGCCAAGCTCTCGATGATGGAAAAGCACATGGCGAACCATCTCGAGATCGTGCGCGCGCAAAAAGCGGCGATCGAGCCGCTCTTCACCGCGCTTTCCGACGAGCAGAAGAAGATCGCCAGCGAAACCATGACGGGCATCATGAAGGTCGGCAAGTCCATGGGCGACGGCGGCATGATGGGGGGCATGGGCGGCATGATGGGCCACAGCGGCGGCGGCATGCAGCACTGAGTCCCCAATAACTCCAATAACGCCCGCCGTCATTGCGAGCGGAGCGAAGCAATCCAGGGCCGCGATGGGGCTCTGGATTGCTTCGTCGCTTCGCTCCTCGCGATGACGGCGGGCGCCTGCGTGAATTCATTTGCTTTCCCCGCGCCGCGGTGATTCCCCGCTACGGCCCTAAAGCCGTCACATTGTCCACGGCTTTATTGGCTGTCCGCTTGAGAGACCAAACCGCCATGTGCGGCGTCCCGGACTCGCGGGCGCTCGTTGAATGCGCCCATCCAAACCAAAGGACAGAGATGAAACGAATTCGCGTTCTCGCGTGCTTTGCGCTTGCCATGACGGCCGTCCCGGCGCTCGCCAAGCCCTCCGCCGTCGAGGCGGTCAGCGCCGTTCTTTCCCGCCCGACGCCGGTCGCCCGCAAGGTCGAGATCGGCCGCCAGGTCGCGCGCATGTGCAATGTGACGCTTTCCGGCGACGATCTGAACAAGGCGTCGGCCTTCGTCGAAGCCAATAGGGGCAAGGGCGCCGCCTGGGTGGCGGATCAGATCAGCAAGAGCGAGCTGAGCTACGTCTGCGACTGACCGATAGGACCGCGAGCCTTTAGGCTCGCATCCAAAAAAGCGGGCCTGAAGGCCCGCGGTCCTATGGTCTGCAGCTTGCTTCGTCGCCGTCGTCCGACAGCAAGAGCGCTCCCATGACCGTCGCAGAACTCATCAACAAGCTCCAGCAACTGCCGAGCGAAGCCGTGGTGCTGCTCGAAAGCGAGGCGGGGTTCGCCCGCATCGCCGGCGTTACTTTCGAAAAGAGCGCGACGGCCGGCCTTCCCGACGAGGTCGTTCTATATACCGACGCCGAAGAATAGGCCGGCGCGCGCGTCACTCCACCGAGAACTCGCGCATCATGCCCATGTCCTCATGTTCGAGGTTGTGGCAGTGATACATGAAGCGGCCCTTGAAATCGCCGAAGGGCTTGGCGATGCGCAGGCGTTCGCCTCCCGTGACGATGATCGTGTCCTTCAAGCCGCTGTCGATCAGCCCGTCCTTGAAGGTCGCATAGGCTTCCGGATCGTCGCCGGCATAGCTGCGGCTCAGCACCTCGAACGGCTGGCCGTGCAGATGGACGGGATGGGCCATATTCATCATGCCCATCATGCCCATACCGCCTCCCATCATGCCGCGGCCCATCATGCCGCCCCCCATGCCCATGCCTCCCATCATTCCGCCTCCCATCATTCCGCCGCCCATCATGCCGTGGCCCATGCCCATTCTGCCCATGCCCATGCCGCCGCCATGGTCGTGGAAAACCTCGAAGAGCTGCACGGTATCGACGGGCACGCGCTCGTTGTCCAAAAGTTCGTCGGGGGAATAAGTGCGGCCGTTGATCATCACCTGCATATGTCCCATGGACAAAGCGATGGGACGCGGATTGTCGCGATTGGCGATCTCTTCCGGGCGATGATGTTTGATCGTCGAAAGCTTCTCGGGAAGCTTCGGGCTGTCGCTCATGGCGCGCGTCACTGTAACAGTGAAGAGCGGATAGTCGTCGCCGACGATGAGCCCGCCGCTCATGCGCTGCGCCATGGGCGGCACGAGGCCGTCGAATTCCCCGCTGCGCATGACGAGCTTGGAGCCGACCGACCGGCCGCTGAAATCGACCCATAGGTCGAGGCGCGCGCCCGGCGCCATCATGGCGTAGGGCCGCGTTTCCGGCTTCTCCAGCAGGCCGCCATCGACGCCGATGATCGTCAGCGGCGTGCGGTCGTCCCATTGCAGCTTGTAAATACGCGCGTTGGAGCCGTTCAGGATACGCAGCCGATAGGCGCGGCTCGCGACATCGAGCCTGAAATCGGGGCGGCCGTTGACGAGGACGCTGTCCCCATAGAAGCCGAACATGCTGCGATGCATGCCGCCGCCATAGAAGAGCTGATTATCGTCGGTGAAGCTGCGGTCCTGGAGCACGATGGGGATTTCGAATTCGCCAGACGGCAGGCCGAGCGCGCGCTCCTCTTCGTCTTCCACGATGATGCCGCCGGCGAGCCCGCGATACACCTGAGTCGCTGTCGCCTCATGCGTATGCGGGTGGTAGAAATTGAAGCCGGCGCGATTGCGCATCTCGAATTCATAGACATAGGTCTGGCCGGGATCGATCGCGGCCATCGGATGGCCGTCCGCTTCCATCGGCACATGCAGCCCATGCCAATGCGTAATCGTCGGCTCAGGCAGCTCGTTCTTGAGCCTGATGCGAATCTTCTGGCCTTTCACGAATCGCATCACCGGGCCGAGATAGCTGTCTGGCAGGCTGGTCAGCGTATTGGCGGGGCCTTTGAGCAGATTGCCGGCGTAGCGCCAGACTTTGGTGGCGTCGCCGGAAAGAATCCGGACAGAATCGGTTTTGCAGGCGAGCTCGATGTCCACATCGGGATTGAAGCTCTCGGAAGCGGTTCTCGGCGGCATATGCGCCATGGCTTCGCCTCGGGCGAAGGAGGGAACTGTCAGGGCCGCAGCGGATAAGAGGAAATTGCGGCGCGTGAGGCCGAGGTTGTTGCGCATGATTCTTCCCTGGCGTCTGAGCGCTCACTTTCATTAGTTAATCCTGATATAAGTTGCGCGGGGCGCGCATAAAACCCCCGCTCAGCGTGGCGTCCTTCGGATCGTCCCCGATTAATCGCCCCGAAAAACGCCAGAAGATTTGCGAAGCAGGCGGGCCTTATGGCAAATTCCACCCCGATTTCACCCAGGTTGGCATAAAGCGGCCCCACCGGACGGGTTCCTCCACCGAGATGAACGAAACGGTCAGAGAAAAGCCGCGGGGCGTCGCGCTCGTCGCTGTCGCGATGGAGCGGCTGTTCGAGCCGCGCGTGGGCGGCCGGGCGCCGCGCCCGCGTTTCTTGGCCTTTGTTCTCATCGGCCTGCTGCTGCATCTCGCGATTCTCGCCTTTCTGCTGTGGGAGGATCGGAACGCGGATTTCCCGCCGCCCCCCGAAGAGATTCCCGTCGAGGTCATCACAGAGCCTCCGCCGCCTCCCGAGGAGAAGAAGGAGGAGCCGCCGCAGCCGCCCGAGCCCCCGCCACAGGAAAAGAAAGAGGAGCAGAAGCCGCCGCCCCCGCCGCCGCCGCCGGTGGAGGACGAGAAGCCTGCGACCGACGCGCCCAAGCTGGAGAGCAAGGAGAAAAGCGAGCAGAACACGCCGGAGGAGGCGAAGGAGGCCAAGACCAAGCGCAACGAGACGGAGAAATTCGCGCCCAAGGACGACAAGCCGCAGGGACTCAAGGACGGCGAGGACAATGCGGAAGGCGACAAAACGCCCGCGCCCACGCTCGACAAGCAAGTCGACGACAAGCCGGACGCCGAGATCATCGAGCGCGCGGAGAAGAGCCCAACGCCAACGGAGAAGCCCGAGCCCGCGGAAAACAAGCCGGCCAAGAAAGGCGACGCCATGTCGATCGCCGACCAGATCGCGGCTTTGGCGCCTTTGCCGGATTTCAAACTGGCGGCGCCGCCCAAGCTGTCGCCGGTCGCCGGCGGCCAGGCGAAGACGACCTATCTGACGATCCTCTATGGCCTCATCATGCCACATATGCGCATTCCGCCGCGCGTGCGCGCATTGCAGATGCCTTCTAAAGGGGTCGTGGCTTTTTATATCGACGAGCTGGGCAATCTCACCCATCAGGCGGTCTATAAATCGAGCGGCCTGCCCGATCTCGACTCCGCCGCGCTCGCCGCGGTGCGCGCCGCCGCGCCATTCCCCGCGCCGCCCCGAGGGCTGCCGCATTCCATGTTGTTCACTTACGCGACGAAGTAGCGCCCCCTCCCCAGCCCTCCCCCGCAAGCGGGAGAGGGAGCAAAGCGCGGCCTTAATCGACAACGCTGATCGCGAGCGTCCCCTCTCCCGCGAAGCGGGGGAGGGACAGGGAGGGGGTCATGCAATCAACGCAATCGCCGACACGAGCCGCCCATAATCTGGCTCCTTGCGATGCACGCTGCGGCGGTAGCTGAAGCAGCGCGCCTCGTCGGCGTAGGTGTCGATTCCCAGCGCCTGAAACGACGCGGCCTCCAGCCGCGCCACGCGATGGGCGATGAATCCCTGCAGGTCGAACATCGCATGGCCCTCACGAACTGAGGGCGCGAAGAAGCGTGCGTAACTCGCGTCTTCTTCTATGAAGCGTGCGGAAAACTCCGGCCCGACCTCATAGCTCGTCGCGCCGATGGCCGGTCCGAGCGCAATGTGGAGGTCGGCGCGGCGCGCGCCCTGCGCCTCCATGGCGGCGACGGTCGACTCGATCATGCCGGTGAGCGCGCCCTTCCAGCCCGCATGGCAGGCGCCGATCACGGCGGCGCGCGCGTCGGCGAAAAGCAGCATGCCGCAATCGGCGCCCGTGACGCCGAGCGCGAGCGCGGCTTCGCGCGTGACGAGCCCGTCGCAGCGCGGCCGCGTCTGCGGCGCCCAAGGCGCACTGACGACAAGCGCGTCGGCGGAGTGGATTTGATAGGGCACCAGCAGCCGCTCTGCCGCGACGCGAAGATGCGCGGCCATGCGCGCGCGGTTCTCGGCGACGCGCTCCGGCGCGTCCATCGAGCCGACCCCGCCATTAAGCGAGCCATAGACGCCTTCTGACACGCCGCCCGAGCGGGTGAAGAAGGCATGGCGCACGCCGGGCAAGTCGAGGTTGGGCGCGGTGAGGGCGGTGGGGATGGTCATCGTGAATCCTAGCCAAGCATCCCGTCATTGCGAGCGGAGCGAAGCAATCCAGGGCCACATCACGGCTCTGGTTTGCTTCGTCGCTTCGCTCCTCGCAATGACGGGGCGCGTTTATCACACAATGAAGCCCGGCATATCCGGCATGTCGGGGTGCGTCACCGCCATGACCTTGAACAAGGCCCCCATTTGCCGGCGCGGGTCCTGCGCGCCCGTCAGGCGGTCGAGCGCGTCGATGATGGCGCGCTGTTGCTCGGGCGTTGCGCGTTTCATCAGCGTTTCGGCGCGACGCTCGATGCCGAGCTGCAACAGGAAATGCGCCTGCGTCACCGGCCCCATCACTTTCGCCCCCGCCGCCCGGGCGGCGCGGGCGAGGGCGGCGAAATCCACATGGGTGGTCAGATCGGCTTCGCCGGGCGCGGCGAGCGGGTCGACATAGGCATGTTTCGCCACAGCCTGCAGGCTGTCGCCGAGCGACGTTTCGAGATAGCCGTAGTCGATCACGAGCAGCGCGCCGCCCTCGCGCACGAGCCGGGCGGCAATCTCGCTCATGATGCGTTGCGCGACGGCGCCAACCTCGACGATCGACCCCTCGCGCGCCGGGACGTTCAACGAGGCTTCGACCTGGTCGGACAGCCCGAAGATGAGTTCGCCCATTGCGTCGACGCCCACAAGCCGCTCGCGCCAGCCTTGCGCCGTCTTGACGTAATGGCGCACCGGCAGCGCGTCGAAGAATTCATTGGCGAGAATGATGGCGGGGCCCGGCGGCGTGTCGTTGACGTCGGCGCTCCAGCTCACGGGTTTGGGCGCGTCGGCCAGCGTCTGCTCCTGGATCGCGCGCAGCGCCGGGCTGGTTTCGACGAGATGCACGCTGATGGCGTCGAGGAAAGGCGGCGCAATGCGCGCGACGCGCAAGACGTCCGACATCAGCGTGCCGCGTCCGGGGCCGAGCTCGACGAGCCGCGCGGGAGAGGGCGTGCCCGCCATGCGCCAGGCTTCGCTCGCCCAGACGCCCAGCAGCTCGCCGAACATCTGGCTGATCTCCGGCGCGGTGACGAAGTCGCCGGCCGCGCCGAAAGGATCGCGCGTCATGTAATAGCCGTAGCTCGGATGGCCGAGGCAGAGGCTCATATAGTGTTCGAGCGTCATCGGCCCTTCATGGGCGATCAACGCGGCGATTTCCTGTTTCAGCGCGGTCATGCGAACGCGCTCAGGCGGCGCAGCGAGAAGAGGAGAAGGACCGCGCCGATGACGACGAGCGGAAGCGACAGGGCCATGCCCATGGTGAGGCCATTGGGCAGCGCTTCCTGCACAGGGTCCGGCTCGCGGAAGAACTCGCAGAAGATGCGCGCGGCGCCATAGAAGACACCGAACAGCCCCGTCACCAGTCCCGGCCGCCTCAAGGCGCCGCTGCGGGCGGCCAGCCACAGAAGGATGAAGAGCGCGACGCCTTCGAGCCCCGCTTCATAGAGCTGGCTCGGATGGCGGGGCATGTCGCCGGCGCCGGGGAAAACCATGGCCCAGGGAACGTCGCTGGGCCGTCCCCACATCTCCGGCTTGATGAAATTGGCGAGCCGACCGAAGAACAGGCCAATCGGCGCGACGGCCGCGCAAATATCCGAGATGGTGAGGAAGGGCAGGGCGCGCGCGCGGGCGAACAGCCACATGCCGATGATGCAGCCGATGAGCCCGCCGTGAAAGGCCATGCCGCCCTTCCAGGTTTGGAAGATCTCCAGCGGGTGGGCGAGATAGAAGGATGGATCGTAGATCAGCACATGGCCGAGCCGCCCGCCGATGATGATCCCGAGCGCGGCGTTGACCAGAAGATCGTCCACGCCCTCGCGCGTCGGTCGCGGTTGGTTCGGCGCCCAGAGCCGCTCGTTGGAGACGAGCGCACGTAGTCCCATCCAGCCGAAAATGAAACCGCCGATATAGGCGAGCGCATACCAGCGGATCGGCAGCGGGCCGAGATGGACCGCGACCGGATCGACGATGGGGAAGGGCAGGAGGAAGAAGGGCATGAAAAGGGTCCGGCGCGGCCCGGATGTCGCGCCGCGTTAAGCTTTCTAGCGGCGGCGCGTGAGGATGTCATGTCCCCCCACGTCGTCATTGCGAGCGAAGCGAAGCAATCCAGGGCCGCGATGGGGCTCCGGGTTGCTTCGTCGCTCCGCTCCTCGCAATGACGAAAGCGCTTTACGCCGCCTTCTGCTGTCCCCCGAACCGCCCGTAGAACGTCTCGCCCTTCGCCGCCATGTCGCGCAGAAGCTGCGGCGGCTCGAAGCGGGGGCCGTGCTTGGCGGCGAGCTTGTCGCACAGCGCCACAAAGGCCTTCGTTCCCATGCCGTCGATATAGCTCAGCGTGCCGCCGGTGAAGGGCGCGAAGCCGAAGCCCAGGATCGAGCCGACGTCGGCTTCGCGCGGATCGGTGACGACGCCCTCGGCGAGGGTGCGCGCGGCCTCGACCGCCTGCGTCACGAGGAAGCGCTGCTCGAGTTCCTTGACGTCGAGCGTGTCGGGATCGAGCTTCGCCTCGGCGAGCGCCGAGAGGCCGGGCCACAGGCTCTTCTTGCCGTCCGGGTGGTAGTCGTAGAAGCCCTTGCCGTTCTTGCGGCCGAAGCGGCCTTCTTTCTCGACCATATAGCCGAGCACGCGTTCCTGGGCGGGATCGATGGCCTTATCGCCGAGGTCTTTCTTTGTCGCCTGCAAGATCTTCCAGCCAAGATCGAGCGCAACTTCGTCGTTGAGCGACAGCGGCCCGACCGGCATGCCGGCCATGCGCGCGACATTCTCGATCATCGCCGGCGGCACGCCCTCGGTGAGCATGATCTGCCCTTCGCGCACGAAGTTCAGCACGCAGCGATTGGCGTAGAAGCCGCGCGTGTCGTTCACGACGATGGGCGTCTTCTTGATGATGCGGATGAAATCGAGCGCCGTGGCGAGCGCGCGGTCGCCGGTCTTTTTACCCACGATCACTTCGACGAGCAGCATCTTCTCGACCGGCGAGAAGAAATGGATGCCGATGAAATTCTCGGGCTTCTGCGCCGTCTCGGCGAGCGAGGTGATCGGCAGCGTCGATGTGTTGGAGGCGAAGATCACATCGCCGCCCACGACATCCTGCGCGCGCTTCGTGACGTCGGCCTTGACCGCGCGGTCTTCGAACACCGCTTCCAGCACGAGATCACAGCCCGCGAGCGCGGCGTAATCGGCGGTGGCGCGAACGCGCGCGAGCAGCGCATCCTTCTCCGCCGCCGTGGCGCGGCCCTTGGCGACGGAGCCCGAGATGAGCTTGTCGATCGTCGCTTTTCCCTTGTCGGCGCTCTCCTGATCGCGGTCGATGAGCACGACGTCGAGCCCGTTGAGCGCGCTGATATAGGCGACGCCTGCGCCCATGAAGCCCGCGCCGAGAATGCCGATCTTTTTGAGATTGGTCGGCGGAACGTCGGCGGGGCGATGGGCGCCCTTCTCCAGCTCGTTCTTCGAGAGGAAGAGCGAGCGGATCATGGCCGCCGCTTCCTTCGAGCGCAGAATATGCGCGAACCAGCGCGACTCGACGGTGAGGCCCTGATCCATCGGCAATTGCAGGCCTTCATAGACCGCATGCAGAATGGCGCGCGCCGCAGGATAGTTGTTGTAGGTCTCGCGGCGCAGAATGGCGTTGGCGGCGGGCCAGATCATCATGCCGGTCGGCGAGAACACTTTGCCGGAAGGATTCTTGAAGTCCTTCACGTCCCAGGGCGCCAGCGCCTTGCCGCCATTGACGATCCATGCGCGGGCGCGCGCGACGATCTCTTCGCGTGGCGCAACCTCGTGCACGAGCTTGGCGCCCAGCGCGGCTTTCGGCTTTGCCTGATCGCCGCGGAACAGGAATTGAAGCGCGTCGCCGGTCTGCATGATGCGTGCGACGCGCTGCGTGCCGCCGGCGCCGGGGAAGAGACCGACCTTGATTTCTGGCAGGCCCACTTTGGTCTTCTCGTCATCCGCCATCACGCGATAATGGCAGGCGAGCGCCAGCTCGAAAGCGCCGCCCAGACACACGCCGTTGATGGCGATGGCGAAGGGCTTGCCGCAGGTTTCGAGCTTCCGATAGAGCAGCGACAGCTTGCGCGAATTTTCGAAGAAGAGCTTGTTCGCCGCTTCCTCGCCTTGCTCCTTCAGCGCTTTGGCGTATTGCGCTGCGCCCTGCTGCAGCATGGAAAGATCGGCGCCGCCAGAGAAGGCGCTCTTGCCCGAGGCGATCACGCAACCCTTGATGTCGGCGTTGTTGACCACGGCGTCGATGACGGAGTCGAGCTCCGCCATCACTTCGGGGTTGATGACGTTCATCGAGCGGCCGGGCATGTCCCAGGTCAGGAGCGCAACGCCGTCGGCGCCGGTCTCGAAGCGGAAATTGGCGAGGTTCATTGTTTCGCTCCCAAAAGATCTGTTCGACTCCCTCTCCCGCTCGCGGGAGAGGGTGGCCCCGCGAAGCGGGGTCGGGTGAGGGCCCTCATCCGTCATGCCTTCGGCATGGCGCCTTCTCCCGCGCGCGGGAGAAGGAGGGGCGCGTCACACCCGCTCGATAATCGTCGCAGTTCCCATGCCCGCGCCGATGCAAAGCGTCACTAGCGCCGTCGATTTGTCCGTGCGCTCCAGCTCGTCCAAGGCGACGCCGACGAGCATCGCGCCCGTTGCGCCGAGCGGATGACCCATGGCGATGGCGCCGCCGTTCGGATTCACTTTCGCGGGATCGAGATCGAAAGCCTGCAGGTAACGAAGCACGACAGCGGCGAAAGCCTCGTTGATCTCGATGAGGTCGATGTCGTCGAGTGTCATCCCTGAGCGCGCGAGCACTTTCTTGGTCACGTCCACCGGGCCCGTCAGCATGATCGCCGGCTCGGAGCCGATATTGGCGAAGGCGCGAATTTTTGCGCGGGGCTTCAGACCCAGTTTTTCGCCGGCTTCCTTCGAGCCGACAAGCACGGCCGCCGCGCCGTCGACGATGCCCGATGAGTTGCCGGCGTGATGCACGTAATTGAGCTTCTCGATCGCCGGATAGGCCTGGATCGCCACAGCGTCGAAGCCGCCCTGCTCGGCGAAGAAGCCAAACGAGGGCTTCAACGCCGCGAGCGACTGCATATTGGTGTCCGGCCGCATATGTTCGTCGCGGTCGAGGATGGTGAGGCCGTTCACGTCCGTCACCGGCACGACGGATTTTGCGAAGCGCCCTTCCGTCCAGGCGGTCGCGGCGCGCTTCTGCGATTCGACGGCAAAAGCGTCGACGTCGTCGCGCGAGAAGCCGTATTTTGTCGCGATGAGGTCGGCCGAGACGCCCTGCGGCATGAAATAAGACGGAATGGCGATGGTCGGATCGACCGGCCAGGCGCCGCCCGAGGCGCCGATGCCGACGCGGCTCATGCTCTCGACGCCGCCGCCGATCGCGAGATCGTGCTGGCCCGACATGATTTCGCCGGCCGCGAAATTCACCGAGTCGAGGCCGGAGGCGCAGAAGCGGTTGATCTGCACGCCGGGCACTTTGTACGAATAGCCTGAGGCGATCGCCGAGGCGCGCGCAATGTCGCCGCCCGCTTCTCCGACAGGATCGACGCAACCAAGAATAACGTCGTCGACCTCGACGCCGGCAAGATTGTTGCGCTCCTTGATCGCCGTCAGCGCCGTATTGGCGAGGCCGAGCGAGGAGACCTCATGCAGCGAACCATCCGGCTTGCCGCGCCCGCGCGGGGTGCGAACGGCGTCGTAGATATAGGCTTCGGGCATGGTGTTTCCTCTTTCTTATCGCTTTCCCCTCTCCCGCTTGCGGGAGAGGGTGGCCCTCGCGTGAGCGAGGGTCGGGTGAGGGCCCTCATCCGTCGCGCATTCGCGCGACACCTTCTCCCGCGAGCGGGAGAAGGGGATTCGTTTTGCTTAAAACATCTCCGGCGCCAGTGACATCATCGTGTCGGCGCCGCTCACGATGCGCGCGAGGCGCAAGCTCGTCTCGGGCAGCATGCGTTCCATATAGAAGCGCGCGGTCGTCAGCTTCGCCTCCATCAGCGCCGCCGTCTCGGGCTCGCGGACCTTCTTCTCCAAAGCCGCCGCGGCGATCTTCACCCACATCAAAGCGAGCGCGACGCGCCCCAAGAGATGCATATAGTCATAGGACGCGGCCCCGGCGTTGTCGGGCTTCGCCATGGCGTTCTGCATCAGCCACATGGAAGCCTTCTGCAGATCGGCGAGCGCCGCCTGCGCGGGCGCGACAAAGGGCTTCATCGCCTCATTGGCGCTATGGCCGCCCAAAAGCTCCGCGCCCTCCTTGAAGAAGGCCATGATGGCGCGCCCACCCTCGCGCGGCAGCTTGCGGCCGACGAGGTCGAGCGCCTGAATGCCATTGGCGCCCTCGTAGATCATGGCGATGCGGGCGTCGCGCACGAACTGCTCCATGCCCCATTCGCGAATGTAGCCATGGCCGCCGAAGACCTGCTGCGCCTTCACCGCGTTCTCAAAGCCGACGTCAGTGAGCATGCCTTTCAAAACCGGCGTCATCAGGCCCAGGCGATCGTCCGCCGCCTGTCGCGCCGCCGGATCGCCGGAGCGATGCGCAATGTCGCTGTCGAGCGCGGCGGAGAGCGCCAAAGCGCGCGCCGCCTCGTTGAAGGCTTTGATCTCGAGCAGCATGCGCCGCACGTCGGGGTGTACGATGATCGGATCGGCTTTCTTCTCGGGGTATTTCGGCCCCGCCAGCGCGCGGCCCTGCAGGCGCTCCTTGGCGTAGGCGAGTGCGTTTTGGTACGCGACCTCGGACTGCGCGAGCCCCTGCATGGCGACGCCGAGCCGCGCCTCGTTCATCATCACGAACATGGCGTTGAGGCCGCGATTGGCCTCGCCGATGAGATAGCCGGTCGCGCCGTCGTAATTCATCACGCAGGTGGCGTTGCCGTGGATGCCCATCTTCTCTTCGATAGAGCCGCAGGAGACGCCGTTGCGTTGCCCAAGCGACCCGTCGGCGTTCACCAGCACCTTTGGGACGATGAAGAGCGAAATGCCTTTCACGCCCGCCGGCGCCCCCTCGATTCGCGCCAGCACGAGGTGGATGATGTTCTCGGAAAGATCATGCTCGCCGGCGGAGATGAAAATCTTCTGCCCGGTGATGGCGTAGGCGCCGTCGCCGCGCGGGACCGCCTTGGTGGTCAGCAGCCCCAGATCCGTGCCGCACTGCGGCTCGGTCAGATTCATCGTGCCGGTCCAGCGGCCTTCGATCATCGCCGGGGCATAGAGCTTCTTCTGCTCCGGCGAGCCATGCGTCAGCAGCGCCGCCAGCGCCCCTTGCGTGAGGCCCGGATACATGGCGAAGGCCATGTTCGCCGATGAGGCGAACTCGCTCATGACCATGGTGAGCGAATAGGGCAGGCCCTGGCCGCCATATTCCGGCGGCGCCGAGAGGCCGATCCAGCCCCCGCCGGCATAGGCCTCGAAAGCCGATTTGAAACCCGCGGGCGTTGAGACGCTCCCGTCTGGATGGCGCTTGCAGCCATTGGCGTCGCCGGAGGCGTTGAGCGGCGCGAGGACCTCTTCGCAGAGCTTGCCGGCTTCGCCGAGAATTTGCCCCGTCAGATCGGGGGAGGCGTCCGCGAAGCCCTCCAGATTGCCGAATCGTTGAATGTTCAGGACGTCATTGAGCAGAAACAGCGTGTCGTCGACGGGCGCTTTATAGCTCGGCATCAAGGGCTCCTTGCAGATTCCCCGGAGCCGGGTGGCCCGACTCGGGGGAGGGACGCCGTTCGCGTCTTAGGTAGAGGGGGCCGCCGGTCCGCGCAATAGGACATGAACGCAGCTCAAAACGGCTTTGATGGCAGGTCTATTTCAGCGATCTTATCCGCGGGCTGAGCGATTCGCTTGCTCGAGCGGATCAGATTTTGGTGACGATGCGTTGAGCGCCCGCGACGCCCAGGCGGCGGTTAACGGCATATTTACCTTGATTGACGGAAAGTCGCCGTCAACGACGCCACAGCGTCGAGCGTTGAGCGCGATTCGCGCGGTCCCTGCGTCGGTTCCCCCAGTTTTTCTCGAGCTATCCGTCAGTCGGATCCGCCGGACATAGACTTATGAGCAAGGGTCTTTCCCGCAAATACCGTGGTCCCGATTACGATGCGCGCGACGTCGCTCGCGCCGAGGCGCGCCGTTCGGGAAAAAGCCTCGGCGACTGGCTCGACGACGCGATCCGGGAGCCCGCCAGGGATGACGACGAGGGCGACTTCGACGCCGACGGCGGCGATCGGCTGGCGGAAATCACGCGCCGCCTCGCGCGCCCGAGCGGCGAGCGCCGCCATGAGCGCGAGGATTTCCGGCAGCCGCGTCGCTGGCGGGACGAGGTCGACGACCGGCGCGCGTCCTCTCGCCGCCGGCGGGACGACGCCTTCGAAGAAGATGAGGAACGCCCCACGTGGGAGCGCGAGGACTTTGCGCCTCGCTCTCAGCGGGGTCGCGACCGCCGCGAGTCGGAATTCACCGGACCTCGGTCGCGCGACGAGCGTCGCGTGGACCCGGAAGCCATCGTCGCCGAAGCGACGGAGGTCGTCGAGCGCCGCGTCGCGGCTCATGAGCGCCAAACGGCGCGCGCCTTCGAGAATCTGGCCGAGCTGATCAAGCGTGGCCAGCGCGCCGGCGAGAGCGCCGCCGTCAAACGCGCGGTTTCGGCTTTCGCGGAACGCGCCGACGCCAATGAGCGCCACACCGCGCGCGCTTTGAAGAATCTCGCCGGCCTGCTGGAGCAGCATCAGCATGGGCGCGAGACGGCGGAGGAAGGTCTCGCTTTTCTCGCCGAGCGTCTCGGGCGCATCGAGTCGCGGCTTGCCGAGCAGCCTTCTCCCAATGCGAGCGTGCGGCCGCTTCGCTCGGCCCTGGCGCGGCTCGAATCGCGGCTGGACCGCCTGGCGGGCCCCGAGGACGACTGCGATGTCGACACGGCGCCGAGCGGCCGCGATCGTCGGCGCGACGACATTTCACGTCGTCTCGAAAACGAGCAGACGGCGCCGGCGGCGACCGCCGCGATGGGCGGCGCCAGCTCCGCCGCCCTGGAGCAGGGCCTGCGCTCGGGCCAGCAACTTTCCCGCCGGCCGCTTGCAGACGCCATCGCCAAGATCACCCAGCGTCAGCGCGTCCTCGACGACTTCGCCGCGCCTTCCGCCGCGCCGGCCCCAGCTCCCGCGGCCGATCTTGCCGACGACGAAGCGCCCGCCAAGCGCTTCACTGCCGTGAACGCCTCGCTCGACGCCCTGTTGCAGCAAGTGGAAGGCCTTCGCCAGCAGGGCGGCGAACGCGCCGACCAACAGCTCGTGACCATGCGGCAGAT
Source organism: Methylocystis sp. Sn-Cys (assembly GCF_016745395.1). Classification (GTDB taxonomy): domain Bacteria; phylum Pseudomonadota; class Alphaproteobacteria; order Rhizobiales; family Beijerinckiaceae; genus Methylocystis; species Methylocystis iwaonis. The sequence continues at coordinate 220,714 of NZ_JAERVJ010000005.1, read as the reverse complement.
CGAGGGACTGCGCCGCGAAATCGAGGAGATGGCGCGCGCAGTCGGCGATCTTGCGCCGCGCGCCTCCGTCGCCGCCGTCGAATCGGCGTTGCGCGACCTGTCGCGCCGCATCGAGACGCAGCGCGATCGCGGCGTCGCCGCGGACCTTCTGGCGCCGGCCGAAGGGATTGCAGGAGAGTTGCGCGCCGTCGTGCGCGACCTCGATCCGAGCCCGATCCTGCGCAGCCTCGACGCCGACGTTCAGGCGATTGGCCGCCGGCTCGACGCCATGCAGGCGCCCGACGCCGCTGATATGGCGGCGGTTCGCCAACTTGCGACGCAGGCGCGCGAGATCAAGGACCAGCTTGGCGCCATGGCGGCCCGTCCGCTGCCGCTGGAAAAGATCGAGACGCGGCTTTTCGATCTGACGCAGCGCGTCGAGGGGCTCGCGCATGCGAGCGCCGGTCCGGCGCAAGCCGCAGCGGCTCTCGACATGGGCGAATTGGTGCGATCGATCCGCTCGATCGTCGCTTCTGAAACCGGCACGAGCTTCGAGACCTTCAACAGCCGTCTCGAATATCTCGCCGGCAAGTTCGACGAGGCCGTTCTCGGCGCGGGCGCCCAACGCTTCGACGAACTCGGGCAGCGCATCGATGCGCTCGGCCGCGATCTCGGCGAACGGATCGACAGCGCCGTCGCCCAGAAGCCAGCGGACACAGCCTCGCTCGAGCATTTGATCGCCAATCTGGGCCGCAAGATCGACTCTGTTCTCGACGATCGGCCGCATGCGCCGGGTTTCGAGGAGCTCGGCCGCAAGCTCGAGCGCCTGGAAAAACGCTTCGATCCGGCGGAGATGTCGGCGCATCCCGTCGCCGATCGGCAATTCGCCGAGCTGGCGCAGCGCATCGACGTGGTTCGCGAGACGCTGGCGCAGCGCCTCGAGCCGGGCGCGCTCGACAATCCTCAGCTCGACGAGATCGCCCGACGTCTCGAGCGCATGCATGGCGCGCTTGCGCAGCGCGCCGAGGACTCCTATCGCGTCGAGACGCAACAAAAGGATCTGACGGCGCTCGTCGAGCAGCTCGCCACGCGCATGAATCAGGCGCTCGATCCGCGCGGCGACGCCGAGGCGCTGAAAGCCCTCGAAAGCCAGATCGGCGCGCTGTCGCAGCGCCTCGATCGCAATGATCGCAACGGCGCGGCGCTCAGCGGCGTCGAGTCGCGGATCGCCGCCCTCGTCGCGCAGATGGAGGAAACCAAGGCGGCGACGACGCTCGCGGCCGAAGAAGCGGTGCGTCGCGCCACGCAGGACATTCTGCGTCAGGCGAACCCGGCGCCGGGCGCGCTTCGCGAGGCGCTGGAGCGCGAGCTCGCCGACATTCGCAAGGCTCAAGACGAAGCGGGCGAGCGCACGCATGAGACTTTGCTCGCCGTGCACGAGACGCTGGAGCGCGTCGTCGACCGTCTGGCGATGTTCGAGGACGAGCTGAGCGACATGCGCAGCGAAGCGGCGGCCCCTGCGCCCGCCGCCCCATTCTCGGCCCCCGCCGCATCCCCGCGCCGGGGCGACGGGCGCGCGCCGGAGCTGGCGGTCGAGCCGCGCTCGGCTCCCCGTAGCGGCTTGGACGACGAAAATCTGATGGATTTGCTGGTGCAGCCGGGCGCGCCGCGCCCGCAGCGCCGCGAGCCGGGATTTGCGTCGCCCGGGGCAAAGCAGGAAAGGTCCGAGCCGGTTCAGACCGACTTTATCGCGGCAGCGCGCCGCGCGGCGCAACAGGCGGCCATGGACGCCGAGGCGGCTGAAAAATCGCAGCAGGCGCGCCGTTCGGCCGGCCGGCCGGCAAGCGCGCCGGCGGCGGAGCAGAACCCGGCCAAGGGCGGCTTGGTCGGCGCCATTCAGGAGCGCAAGCGCCCGCTGTTGCTCGGCCTCGGCGCTTTGGTGCTGCTCATTGGCGCCTATCAGATCGCCCGCGTCGGCATCCAGACCGCCGACGTCAACGCCCACGCCAATCACGAGATGAGCGACGCGGCTCCGGCTGAGACGGCGCCCGGCGCGGAAAGCCCCGCCGCCCCGCCGGCCGAACCCGCCCCGGCGGCGAAAGCCGCGGCGCCCGCCGCTCCCGCCCGCGCGCCAGAGACGCCGAAAGCGCCGCCGCCGCGCATGATCGCGCCGCATACCGAAAATGCGCCGGTCGATCCGACGCCCGTTGGATCGATCTCCAGCCCCAGCCCGCTGTCGGCGCCCGACGCCATCGGCGTCATCAAAGTGTTGGCCCAGCAAGGCTTGCCGGCGGCGCAATATGAGCTGGCGGTCCGCTACGCCGACGGTCGCGGCGTCGCCCGCGACGCGAAAGCCGCCGCGGAGTGGTTCGAGAAGGCGGCGAGCCAGGGCCTCGTTCCGGCGCAATACCGGCTCGGCTCCTTCTATGAAAAGGGCGTGGGCGTCGAGCGCGACTATGGGCGCGCCCGCAAATATTATCTCTCCGCCGCCGAGGCGGGCAACGCCCGCGCCATGCACAATCTCGCGGTGCTGCTCGCCGAGGGCGGGGACGGCGGCAAGCCGGATTATCCTGCGGCCTCGGAATGGTTCCGCAAAGCGGCGGAATATGGCGTGCGCGACAGCCAGTATAATCTGGCGATCCTTTACGCCCGGGGGCTCGGCGTCACGCAGAGCCTCACGCAGTCTTACCTGTGGTTCTCCGCCGCCGCGGAACAGGGCGACGCCGACGCCGGCAAGAAGCGCGACGAGGTCGCCGCGCGGCTCGACTCGAAGGAGCTTGCGACCGCCAAATCTTTGGCGGCCGGCTTCCACGCCAAGGAGCCCGTTCGCGAGGCCAATGACGTGCTGCCGCCCAAGGGCGGCTGGGAGAGCGTCAAGGATCCGGCCGCCGCGAAGGGCGGGACGAAGCCGGCGCAAAAGGCTAAACTCTCGGCGATTTGAGCGGTATGAAGGGCGCGAGCCGTCAAGTTTTCGCCGTTCATTTACGGTTAATCGACGCCTGACGCATAACGTCGCGATGTCGCAGGCTTTTTGAGAGCCGCGGCCGCTTTTTGGGAGAATCGGGATGAGAAAAACCACCGCCGCGATCCTCGCCGTGTCGGCGATCGGGGCTTTGACGCTTGCGGCCGCGCCGGCGCGGGCGGATTCGGCTGGCGCCGCTGTGGCCGCGGGCATCGGCGGCTTCGCGCTCGGCGCCATGGCCGGCGGCGCGCTGGCTCAGCCGGCTCCGCCGCCGCCGGTCTATTACGCCCCGCCGCCGCCGCCGCCGCGCTGCTGGGTCGAGCGCCGCCCGGTCTTCGACGAATATGGCGTCGAAATCGGCTCGCGCCCGCGCCGCATCTGCGAATAAGAGACTCTGCCAACCAGAAACAGAGCGCCGGATTGCCGCAGGCGGTCCGGCGCTCATTTTTTGCGCAGTGGCACGTCGGTTGCTCGTTCTTCGCCGCACAAATTCCAATGGCGAAGAGTAACCACATGACGAGCATTCTCGATACCGCCTTCAAGACCCTCGAGGAGCAGGGCCGCCTTCTCAATGCAGTCCTCAAGGGCCCCACGGAAAAGCCCGGCCGTTATGGCTTTCGTGGCGAATTGGCGCTGATTTTCGCGGAGACGCTCGCCGATGAGAAGCGCCCGCCGGAGCGTTCGGTCGACCAGGTGATTGCAATCGCGAATGTCGGAGAACCGACAATTCCGTTCTTTGCTTGTTATCTTCATTCCTTCGAATGGCTGACCGACCTTGCCTCGGTGACGAAGGGCCTGTTCTCGCCCGAGGGGAAGTATTTCATTTTCTGCAACAACATCGACCTCCTCGCCAAATATGAGGTCGAGATCGACGGCATCACCTATAACGTGCTGCCGATCGACGAGGCGACGGTCTATAACGAGCTGCTCGAGCTGCTCTATCTCGAGAAGGGCGACCTCAAGAAGCTCTCCACCGCCGGCAAGACCGACGCCGTCGCCGACGCGGCGCTGGGCTTCAACGCCAAATATGACGTGATCAGCTACGCTCAGGGCGTGGAGCGCATGGGCCCGGTCCGCAACAGGAACGCGAACCGGCCTGTCTAGGCGGCTGGAGCTGCTCGAATTCTTCGCAACCGATCTTGATCGCCGCCGGTGATGCGCCGGCGGCGCATTTTGTATGTTCGCCACATTTCCTTCCTTGCGCCTTATTTTCGAAGCGCGCGGCGGTTAACGCTGCGAACGGCGCGCGGCGACAGAGCGAGCCTGCCGCGCCCGAAACAACGCGCCGAGCGCGCGCATGGCGAATGAAAAACAACCCTTGTTGGGCTACCCTTCCTCCATGAAGGCGAATCACCTCTTCCTGGCCTCGGCCGCGCTTCTCCTCCTTGCGGCCCCCGCCCGCGCGGAATGGTCTTCCTGTCTCTCGAGCCTGCGTCACACGGCGGCGGGCGCCGGCGTCAGCCAGCAGACGATCGCCTCGGCGACGGACGGTCTGGAGCCAAATGACGCTGTGAGCTTCATGGACAAGCAGCCGGAGTTCACGACGCCGGTCTGGGATTATGTCGCCGGTCTCGTCGACGAGGAGCGCGTCGAGGAAGGGCGCGCGATGCTGCACAAATACGGCCATGCGCTGCAGTCGGCCGAGGGGCGTTATGGCGTCGATCCGGCGACCGTCGTCTCGGTGTGGGGCGTCGAGAGCGATTTCGGCAAGAGCTTCGGCAAGCGCCCGGTCGTGCAGTCGCTGGCGACGCTCGCCTGCGAGGCCCCGCGCCGCAACGACTATTGGCGCAAGGAATTCGTCGCCGCGCTCAAGATTTTGGACAGCGGCGACATTCGCGCCGACGAGTTCATCGGCTCCTGGGCCGGCGCTTTCGGCCATACCCAATTCATGCCCTCGACCTTCTTAGGCACGGCCGTCGATCTCGATGGCGACGGGAGACGCAATATTGCGAGCTCGGCCGCCGACTCTCTGGGCTCCACCGCCAATTATCTGAGAAAGAGTGGCTGGCGTTCGGGAGAGCGCTGGGGCTTCGAGGTGCGCCTGCCCGAGGGCTATTCCGGCCCCTCCGGCCGCACGCATAAGCAGCCGATGTCCTTCTGGGAGTCGCGCGGCGTGACCCGTCTCGACGGGAGCGGGCTCGGCGGCGGAACCGCGGGCCTACTGCTGCCGGCGGGCCGCAATGGTCCAGCCTTTCTCGTGACCAAGAATTTCGACGCGGTCTACGCCTATAACGCGGCTGAGTCTTATGCGCTCGCCATTTGCGTGCTCTCCGACCGGCTGCGCGGGCGTCCGGGCATTCAGACGCCGTGGCCCACGGACGATCCGGGCCTGTCGCGGGCGGAGCGGCGGGAGCTACAGTCGCTTCTCATTCGCGCGGGCTATGAGGTCGGCGACCCCGATGGCGTGATCGGGACCAAGTCGAAGGAAGCCATCGCCGACTATCAGAGCCGCGTCGGCCTGCCGCGCAACGGCAGGGCAAGCCTGAAAGTGCTGCAGGCGCTGCGGGGCCGCTGACAACGGATCGCGAGCCTTCAGGCTCGCTCCAGGAATCTTTCTGTGGGAAATGCGAGCCTGAAGGCTCGCGCAGTCTGTGGACGAACCTCCGAGGCGGCCTCGTCCTTCGAGATGCGAGCGTTCGCTCGCTCCTCAGGATGAGGCCTAAGTGTTTGAGAGAAGTTGCAAAAGCTCCTCTTTGTGGCTCTGGATTCCCGGTCGGGCTTTCAGCCCGCCGGGAATGACACGCCTCAAACGCGCTGATCAAACGGAAATGGTATCAGCAGCCTATGCGAGCCTGAAGGCTCGCGGTCCAGGGGTTTTCAAACGGCTTCAGCCCCGCTGCGGGACGAAGACAAGAGCTGGGGCGGCGCCTCCTTGGCGGCGGTCTTTTCCGGCGTCGTCGACGCGATTTCCTCCGCAACCCAGGCGCTTCCCACCTCCCAGACGACGGCGAGCACCACCGGGCCAACGAAGAGGCCCGCGACGCCATGGGCGAGCACGCCGCCGATCACGCCGATGAAGATGATGGGGATCGGCGTCGAGAGCCCATGCGCGAAGATGAAGGGCTTCAACACATTGTCCATGTAATTGACGCTCAGCATGCAGATCGTCAGGCCGATCGCGCCGGGGGTCGACAGATTTGTCCAGGCCCAGAAAACCACCGGCGCGACGATCACCAGCGGCCCGATCTGAATAATGCCGAGCACCAGAATGGCGACCGACAGCAGATTCGCGCCCGGGACGTTGGCAAGATACATGCCCAGGCCGCCGATCACCGCCTGCATGATCGAGAGCCCCATCACGCCGCGCGACACGGCGTTGATGGTGGCGCCGGCAAGGCTGAGATATTTTTCCCCATTGGCCGGATCGATGCGCCGCGCCAGGGCCCGCATGCCGATCATGAGCTGGCTCGCATAGGCGAGCAAAAAGCCCGAGAGGATCACCGACAACAGGAATTTCAGCGTGCCGAGGCCCGCATTGCGGGCCATGGACAGCAGATATTCGCCGACAGGCTTGAGCTCCGGCAGGATCTGCGCGAGCGCGCTTTTGAGATTGGTCGAGGCGAGCTCCCAATAGGCGTGGATTTGCGCCCCGACGATCGGCCAGCTTTTGATCGATTCCGGCGGCGGCGGGACGGCGATGTCGCCATTGTTCAAGCCGGCGATCACGCCTTTGACCGGGTCGATGACGCCGACGCCCATCCATGTCACGGGGCCGATGACCAGGATCAGCGCCGCCACGGTGATGAGGGCGGCGGCGATCGTGCCCCGGTCGCCGAGCCAGGACGAGAGCTTGTCGAAGAGCGGAAAGAGCGCAACCGCGACAACGACGCTCCAGACGATCATCGCCCCGAAGGGCTGGATGATGACGAAGGTCCAATAGACCAGGAAACCGATCACGAAGAGCCGTATCGACACTTCGATGAAGACGGCGTTGAAACGCCGGTCGGCGCCATTGAAGATGTTTGTCTCGTCGGCCACGCGGGTATCCTGCGATGCGCTGTGATGCGGCCGGAGAGTGGACGCGCGCCGCTCCTCTGGCAAGGGGCGCGCGCGCTTTCGGGGCCTGGCGCCGCTAACCCATTTTTTTAGGATGCGGCCAGGCGCGTCCGCGCGCGCTTTTCTGTCCATTCGTTAAAAAGCGTTTCAAATCAGACTTGTTGCGGCAACGACTGAGTTACAGTGGCATGTTACCGCCGTGTGATGTTCGTCGCCGCGCCAAGGTCGCGCTTGTTGCCGCTGGCGGACGCCAACATTACCGGACAGGAGCTATTTTCTATGGCGGAGATCGACGAGGCCGAGGCCACCCATGGGCCGGAAGGCGATCTCGCGAAGCTGGAGCAGGCGCTGGTGGAAGCGCATTATCTCGGCCTGTCCTTGCGGGCGCTCGCCGGGAATCGCGACTTCCGTTACGCGGCCATTACGGTTTCTATCGCGGAGTTGCTGATCGGCTGGGCCCGGTTCGTCGGGGAGCGGCTTCAACAGGGCGAGAATCCTTTCACCACCGGCCCCGGCGCCCGCGGTAAGGAATAAAGGCGGATCTTAGACATGCGCCCGCCTTTTCGAATAGGATGGGGAAAGCCTTCCTAACGAATCGGGCGCTATGACCATCAGACTGCACCAAGGCGACCTTCCCTCGGCGGTTGCGACATCGCCCATCGTCGCCATCGACACCGAAACGCTGGGCCTCAATCCGCACCGCGACCGGCTGTGTCTTGTTCAGCTTTCCTTCGGCGACGGCGACGCCGAACTTGTCCAGATCGCCAAGGGCCAGACCAGCGCGCCCAATCTGGTGCGGCTGCTGACCGACCCCAATGTGTTGAAGCTGTTCCATTTTGCGCGGTTCGATCTGGCGATCCTGGCCAAGACCTTCGGCGTCATGCCAGCGCCGGTCTATTGCACCAAGATCGCCTCCAAGCTCACGCGCACCTATACCGATCGGCACGGGCTGAAGGAGCTCGTGCGCGAGCTGGCCAGCGTCGAGATTTCGAAGCAGCAGCAATCTTCGGACTGGGGCGCCGCGACGCTCACCGACGCCCAGCAGGCTTACGCCGCCTCCGACGTTCTCTATCTGCACCAGCTCAAAGAGAAGCTCGACGTCATGCTGGCCCGCGAGGGGCGGACGGAGCTCGCCCAGGCGTGCTTCGACTTCCTGCCGGCCCGCGCCCAGCTCGACATCGCCGGCTGGCCGGAGACGGACATCTTTTCCCATGAATGAGCAGCGGGCGCCTCGAATTCGCCACCCCGCCGCCCGATGATCGAGACATGAGCAACAGCGGCGCCGCTGACGTGAGACCGGCCCCACCCTCTGCCGGCGCGCCGCCGTCGGGGACGGGTCTGCGCGCGCCGCCGCCCGGCGGCCGCGACCGGCTCGCCGCTTTGACGGCCCGCCGCGAAAGCGCCTTTCCCGACGCTCTGCGCCACACGGCCCGCGTCACGCGGCTGCGGCGCTGGATTCTGTGGGGCGTCGGGGGCACGGTCGGTCTGGTCGCGCTCGGGCTCGTGGTGAGCTCTCTGCGATTTCTCCCCATCGATTTGAGCCTGTCGCGCGTCGCCCTCAAAGGCACCCGCATCGTGATCGAGACGCCGAAGCTCGTCGGTTACCGCAAGGACGGCAAACCCTATGAGATCCGGGCGCGCGTCGGCGTGCAGGACATCACGACGCCGGAGCTTTTCGATCTCGACGGCTTGGACGTGCGCGTGGAAACGCAGGGCGAAAAGCCCGTCGTGCTCACCGCGGCCAAGGCCCGCTACAGCACAAAGGACGACCGCGCCGATATGAGCGGCGGCGTGGTCATCTCCGACAAAAAGAGTTTCGATATGCGGATGGAGAGCGCGGCCATGGATTTCAGGGCCAGCGTGATGACCTCCGACAAGCCGGTCACCCTCGACATAGACGGCGGCCAGGTCGTCGCCGACTCGGTCACGTTTTCGCAAAAAGAGCGCCGTGCGAGCTTCTCCGGCAATGTCCGTTCCGTGCTGTATGGCGAGGACGGCCCGCCGGCGCAGGCTAGCGAGCCGCCCGCGGCCCAATGAGACAAGCATGAAACGTCAGATCATCCTCGCCGGCCTCGCCGCGCTATTCGTCGCCGCGGCGGCGCCCGTCGCCGCCAAGGGCCGTTCGGGCGGCATTCTTCCCGGCGCCACCGCCAAGGACCCGCTCAACATCGACGCTGGCAAGCTCGACTATTTCGACCACGAGCAGAAGCTGGTCTATTCGGGCAGCGTGATCGTCACCAATGGCCCCTCGACGCTGAAGGCCACGCGCATCACGATCTTGCTCGAGGGCAAGGGCGCGCCGGGCGGCGCGAACAGCGACGACCGCGTCAAGCATATCGAGGCCGACGGGCCCGTGACGCTGGTCTCGAAAGATCAGATCGGCACGGGCGACCATGGCACATACGATAAGGCCGAGAGCAAGGTTTATCTCTCCGGCAATGTGACCCTGACCCAGGGCGACAATATCGTGAAAGGCGAGCGGCTCGTCTACGACGTGACGACCGGTATGGCGACCGTGCAGGGCGGCGGCGCGCAAGGCGGGCGCGTGCGCTCCACCTTCACGCCCGGCGCCGCCAAGGCGCAGTAAATTTTATCAGTTCCTTGATTGGTGCGGCGCCATTCCCGCCGCTCACTTGAGTGAGCGATCGGCAATCCAGAACAAAACCAGCGCTTTGTGGCTCTGGATTCTTGGTCGGTTCACCGCCGTCATTGCGAGGAGGCGGAGCCGACGAAGCAATCCAGGGCCGCATCGCTGTTCTGGATTGCTTCGCTTCGCTCGCAATGACGGGCGCCGAGCAAAACCAGCGCCTTTGCTGCTCTGGATTCCGGTCGGGGTTTCAGCCCGCGGGGAATGACAAACGGCAATCCGAGCCGTTCAAACGGGCGTCACTCCGGCGACAGCGCTTCCTTGTGGAGGAGGCCGAGCATCCCGCGCCGCTTGGCTTCGTAATAATAGCCGCCGGCGTAGAGCCGGATCGCGCGCGTTTCGCTGCCACCCGCGAGCTTATAGGCGTTGGCGAGATAAGGCACGGCGTAGGTGAGGTTGGTCTCGGCGTCGAGCAGCCCATGCGCCGGGCCCGAATAGCCCATGCCCTTGGCGGTATCGTGCCGGATTTGCATCAGGCCCCAATAGGGACCGTGGCGGGCGGCCGGATTGTAATTGCTCTCGCGCCGCACCGAGCGATGGATGAGCGATTCGGGAATATCGTAGATCCGGGCGAAATGGGCGATGCGGGCGTGAAGCGCGTCCTTGCCGGTCAGCGCCGTCTCCGGGCGGGGCTCATTGACGTAGGATTCTGGGGCGGAGGCCACTGGCGATTCCGTCTGGACGCATCCGGCGAGGACGAGAGCCGCCAAGGTTGCGGCACAGGTCGTTGACTTCATTCAATACATTCCCTCGATCGCCCGCATGAATCGCAACTTGGCTAGCTCGCCACGCCCAGATGGCGAAATCGTGGCGGTAGGCAGGGAGCCTGTGGACCAGCCAAGCGGCGACCATGTGTGCGGCCGCACGGCGGGCCCGTAACGAAAGCGTCACCTTAATGGTGTTGTTGCAGTTGTTTCTGGGGCAAATCAAGGGGCCGGGTTTTCAGGAGCAATTTCAGTGACCTCGGCCCGGCCGCGATCGCGGCCGGGCCTTTCGATCCCGCCGGCGCCGACTAGCTTCTTTCTTCGAGGAAGGGACGAATGGCGCGCCGGGACGACAAAAACGCTTACTGGTCGAACGAGGTCACACGCCACAGCAATGCGCTCGATCTCGAAGCGGGGGTCTTTACGCGCGACGATCCCGAGGCGATCGCGCAGTCGCTGAAGCGCTCGGCGGAGGCGAGCACGCGTCGCAAGACGACGCCGTTTCGTTCAGCGATGTCGATGCTCACTTTTTATATCAACCGCGCCGGCAAGGATTTGGCCCCGGAGCGGCGGCGCGTGCTGGAGGCGGCGAAGGACGAGCTGCGGAAGGCGTTCGGGCGGACGGGCTGCTAGCCTCTGCGGTACATGCAGGCGCGCTGTGGGTCCGAACCGTGGCATGCTCAGGGCGCCGCGCCTAAAATGTAGAGCATCCGAAAGCGCTCGGGCAAATCCGCAAGCTCGCTTTCCAGATAATCGAACGCCGCGATAGAGCACAGCCAGTCGAGGTAGACCTCATCTAGCATAACCGCCGCCAAGGTCGTCAGCGCCGCGTCGCGATTGGCTTGGGGCAAAAAATGCGTCGGCGCTCCGTCTGAGGCGGCGCGGGTCAGCAGATGAGCGCTGTCCCAGTAGACGCTCGGGCAATCCGAAATTTCGTAGCTTGAGGGATCGTCGATCCGACCTGTGAGAAGGTCGTATGCGCCGATGAACCAAACCATGATCTGCGCCCGCCAATGCGGATCGGGAATCGAGAGGACCGAACGAAGCCAAGGCGCGATTTCTTCGGCGGCGAGGTATTTCAGGCAGAAAAACATGGAGGCCGAAAAGTCGCCCGAGGCGTCGCGCCAGAACCAGACGCCGACACGCGGATTATATTCGCGGCGGAGGAAGCGCCCGATCTTGATCCGCTCGCCATCCCAGCACTCGGGGTTCATTATCGAGCGGCCGAGCGTATTCAGCGCGTCGCGCCGGAAACCTTTATAGGGTTCACGCGCTACGCCATTGAAATAAAGGGACATGAAAGTGGTGATGAGCGTCTCGATATAGCTGCTGATATGTCTCTCATGCGCGCGCGGCAGGGTTTGTACGAGAATATGATGATACCAATCGGTCCACTCGGTGCGCTCGCCAAAATTTTTTGTGCCGCTCGCGATTTCAAAGAGCGCCGTCTGAAGGTCGCCGATCGGCAGCGTTGAGAGGTCGCCCAGCAAATCCCAAAACATGGCGCGGGTCTCGCCCATGAACCAGGCTTCGCCCATGGGCTCGCGCGGGCGGGGGAAGGCGGCGCGCATGCGCGCGAGGGCGGCGGCGTCGCAGCCCTGGCCAGGAATCCAAAGGAAAGGTTTTTGCGATTGGACCTTCATGTCACGAACTTTCAAGCCGCGAGACGAAGGTAAAGGCCAATGCGCCGGACCTCTGTGCGGGGAAGCACGGCCCGGCGCAGTGAGGATTATCTTGCGAACTTCTTATACTTCAGCCGGTGCGGGATGACGCTGTCGACGCCGAGGCGCCGCTTCTTGTCTTCCTCGTAGTCGGCGAAGTTTCCTTCGAACCACTCCACATGCGAGTCGCCTTCATAGGCGAGGATATGCGTGGCGATGCGGTCGAGGAAGAAGCGATCATGCGAGATGATGACGGCGCAGCCGGCAAAATCCACGAGGGCTTCTTCGAGCGCGCGCAACGTGTCGACGTCGAGGTCGTTGGTCGGTTCGTCGAGCAGCAGAACATTGGCGCCGCTCTTGAGCATTTTGGCGAGATGCACGCGATTGCGCTCGCCGCCCGAGAGCTGGCCGACTTTCTTCTGCTGGTCGGAGCCCTTGAAGTTGAAGGCTCCGCAATAGGCGCGGGAGTTGATCTCGCGCTTGCCGAGATAGATCACCTCATTGCCTTCGGAGATTTCTTCCCAGACCGTCTTATTGGCGTGCAACGCGTCGCGTGACTGATCGACATAGCCGAGCTGCACGCTGTCGCCGACGGTGATCGTGCCCTTGTCAGGCGTCTCCTGGCCGGTGATCATGCGGAAGAGCGTGGTCTTGCCGGCGCCGTTAGGGCCGATCACGCCGACGATGCCGCCCGGCGGCAGCTTGAAGGAGAGATCGTCGATCAGGAGGTTTTCACCAAAGCCCTTGGTGATGTGCTCGAAGTCGATGACATTGCCGCCGAGGCGCTCCGCCACCGGAATGATGATCTGCGCGGTGGTCGGCGCCTTCTCGCCCTGCTTGGCGACGAGCTCCTCATAGCGCTGGATGCGCGCCTTGCTCTTGGCCTGGCGGGCCTTGGGCGAGGAGGCGATCCACTCGCTTTCGGCTTCCAGCGCGCGCTGGCGGGCCTTGTCCTCGGAAGCCTCCTGCATGAGGCGCTTCTGTTTCTGCTTCAGCCAGCTCGTGTAATTCCCCTCATAGGGAATGCCGCGGCCGCGATCGAGCTCCAAAATCCAGCCCGTGACATTGTCGAGGAAGTAGCGATCGTGGGTGACGATCAGGATCGCGCCCGGATAGTTGCGCAGATGGCCCTCGAGCCAGTTCACCGTCTCGGCGTCGAGATGGTTCGTCGGCTCGTCGAGCAGCAGCATGTCGGGCTGCTCCAACAGCAGGCGGCAGAGCGCCACGCGGCGCCGTTCGCCGCCGGAGAGCTTGGTGACGTCGGCGTCATCGGGCGGGCAGCCGAGCGCGTCCATGGCCTGATCGACCTGGCTGTCGAGATCCCACAGGCCCTTGGCCTCGATCTCGTCCTGGAGCTTCGTCATCTCGTCCGCAGTCTCGTCCGAATAATTCATGGCGAGATCATTGTAGCGGTCGAGAACGGCCTTCTTCTCCGCGACGCCGAGCATGACGTTTTCGCGCGCTGTGAGCGCCGGATCGAGCTGCGGCTCCTGCGGCAGATAACCGACGCGCGCGCCTTCCGCGACGAAGCCCTCGCCGGTGTATTCCTTGTCGATGCCGGCCATGATGCGCAGCAGGGTCGACTTACCCGCGCCGTTGACGCCGAGCACGCCGATCTTGGCGTCCGGGTAGAAAGACAAATGGATATTGTCCAAGACCTTCTTTCCGCCCGGATAGGTCTTGGTGAGGCCTTGCATGTGGTAGATGAACTGGCGCGCCATATCGCCTCGCAACGAGAGAAGTTGGCGCCGTGTTTAGAGCATTTTCGCGGCCGTGGGGAGGGGTCGCGCGAGGCCCCGGCGGTTCCGGCTACCCGCTCTCGAAACGCCGAATTCCCGGCTGGGCCTGAGGCCCGCCGGGAACGACAGGTCGGCGCGGGGTCAGGTTGTCCGCATGAAGCCCATGACCGTCGCGCTGAGCGTGCTGCCCGTCAGGACGAGCGTGGCGCCCAAGGCGAGCAGCGCGCAGAGGTTCAGCGTCAGATCGTTGACATTGCCGGCCAGAGCGAGAATGCCGAGCACGATCGCGGCAAGCCCCGCGAGCGCCTGCAACGCCGCCGACCCGGAGGCCATTTCGCTTGCGAGCATTTCGCCGCCGATCATCGATCGGCCCGACGTCACCGCCTGCATGCGCGAGGCGCGGCGCAGCAGGAAGAGATGCCAGACGGCGTTGCTGCTCAGGACGAGCGCTGTGCCGTAGGCGATGACGGCCACGGGCATGAGCACGCCCGAATTAATGCCCAGCAAGGCCAGAATGCCGAGCACGATTCCGGCCGCGCCGACCAGGAAGACGACCGCCAGACTGTTGCCGCCGAACTGTTCGGCCGTAAAGCCTTTCGTCTCGGCGGGGAAGGCGATCTGCGCATATTCGGAGACCATGGCGCCGCCCTGGACGAGAAGCGCGACTCCGAAGACAATCGTCGCGATCGCGGTCATGTAGACGGGCGCGATATTGACCAGGCCGCAGACGGCCAGGACGATTGTCGCGACGCCGCCGATAGCGTCGATCAAGCCGCCGTACGCAACCGCATTTTCATGCGTGGCGACCTCTCGGGTGATGGACATTTCTTTACTCCGGCCATGGCCCCCGGGGCCGGTAGCTAGCGCCGCATAAATGGCCAGCAAGCATGGCGTTCGTCGCTAAATGGCCGTTGTCGCGTCTTGTCCGGCGGGCGCCCGGGCAGGCTGGCGGCGCGGCGAAAGCCGGCTCATTTTTATTGCGCGGGATCATCTGGCGGAAATCCGATTTCCACTTTTCCGCAATCCTGCTTTAGAAGCGGGCAATCGGTTCAACTCGGGCGGAAAGCGCATGAACATTCTCCTCATCGGATCGGGCGGCCGCGAGCACGCTATCGCCAATGCGCTGGCGAAGAGCCCGCTGCTCACCCGCCTCTATGTCGCCCCCGGCAATCCCGGGACCGAGCGGGTGGGCGAGAATATCGATCTCGACGCGGGGGATCACGGCGCGGTCATCCGCTTCTGCCGCGAGATGGGCATTGCGCTCGTCGTCGTGGGGCCGGAGCAGCCCTTGATCGGCGGGCTGGTGGACGCGCTGGCGCGCGCCGAAATTCTCGCCTTCGGGCCGACGCAGGCGGCCGCACAGCTCGAAGGCTCCAAGGGCTTCACCAAGGATCTCTGCCGCGACTATGGCATTCCCACCGCGGCCTATGGACGTTTCGCCGATAAGGACCAAGCGCTTGCCTATTTGCGCGAGAAGGGCGCGCCCATTGTCGTGAAGGCCGATGGCCTCGCCGCGGGCAAGGGCGTCGTGGTGGCGCAGACGCTGGAGGAGGCCGAGCGCGCCGTGGAGGCGATGTTCGCAGGGCTCTTCGGCCGCTCGGGCGCCGAGGTGGTGATCGAGGAATTCTTAGAGGGCGAGGAAGCCTCCTTCTTCGCCATCTGCGACGGGACGCGCGCGGCGCCTTTCGCCACGGCGCAGGACCACAAGCGCGTCGGCGACGGCGATACGGGGCCGAACACCGGCGGCATGGGCGCTTATTCGCCGGCCTCCGTCGTGACGCCGGACATCGAGCGCCGCGTGATGGCCGAGATCATCGAGCCCACGATGCGCGCCATGCAGGAGAAGGGCGCGCCCTTTACGGGGGTGCTTTACGCCGGATTGATGCTGACGGCGGAGGGGCCGAAGCTCATCGAATACAACAACCGTTTCGGCGATCCGGAAGCTCAGGTCATCCTGCCGCGCCTCGATGACGATTTGCTGTCGATCATGCTCGCCGCCGCGCGCGGCGCGCTGTCCGAGGCGCGCCCGCATTTCTCCGACCGCGTGGCCCTCACCGTGGTGCTCGCGGCCAAGGGCTATCCGGGCACGCCGCTGACCGGCTCGGAAATTCGCGGCCTGGCGAGCGCCGAGGCGATGGACGATGTTATCGTCACGCATGCCGGCACGCGCCTGGAGGGGGAGCGGCTGCTGGCGGCGGGCGGCCGCGTGCTGAACGTCACGGCGCTCGGCGAGAGCGTTTCGGAGGCGCAGGTCAGAGCCTATGCGGCGGTCGACGCCATTCAATGGCCGGGCGGCTTCTGCCGCCGCGACATCGGCTGGCGCGAGGTCGCGCGGGAACGGCGCGGCTGATCTCTTGCGAGGCTAGGGGGCTTCTAACACTATTTTCGTTTGAATAGCTCGCACGGGCACTCGTCATTCCCGGCGGGCTGTGGTTTTGCTCAGAGCCCGTCATTGCGAGCGAAGCGAAGCAATCCAGGGCAGCGGTGCGGCGCTGGATTGCTTCGTCGGCTCCGCCTCCTCGCAATGACGGCGGTAATTCCCGACCGCTCGTTTTGCGAGCGACCGTTCGGCGCAGCGCTCGCCGGGCGCGCCCTCTATGCGAAAGCTCAACTCACATAGACCTTGTCCGGCAATTCGTCGCCTTCTTCGCCGGGCGGCGCGGCGCGCGCGAGCAGGCGCGCGCATTCGTCGATCGTCGCGACAAAACCTTCCGCGCAGCGGCGCTGAGCGAGGGAAGTTAGCAAAGGCTCCAGCGCCGCCTTCCATTCCGCGTCCGAGATTTTTCCGTTCAACCCCTCGTCGGCGATGATGCGGGCGTAATGCTCGGCGAAGGAGACGAAGATCAGCACGCCGGTGCGGCCTTTCGTGCCCGAGACGCCGCGGGAGAAAAATTGCTCGATCGCCGCCCGCTCGGCGCGGCGCTTCTTCACGAGGCGGGGCGTGAGCGCGAGCCGGATCGGCGGCCAGGAGACGATGAGCGCGCAGACGATGAAGACGCCGATCTGCGCGGCGTAGATCGTCTTGGCGGAAAGATCGGTGAATTCGGCGAGCGGCCAGGGCGAGACGAGCGCGAAAAAAGCGGCCCAGAGCGGCGGCACATAGGCGTAGTCCGACGCGCGGCGCGCCAAAGCGCAAACGATCTCGCCGGAGGTTTTCTGCTCCGCCTTGCCGATGGCTTGGGCGATTGCGTCGAGGTCTTGCTCGGTCAGCAGCATCACCAATCTCCCGAGGCGCCGCCGCCGCCGGACGAGCCGCCGCCGCCCGAGAAACTGTCGAAGCCGCCGCCGTCGCCGCCGCCCCACGACGAGCCGCCGCCAAAGGAGCCGCCGTCGCCCCAATCGCCGCGGCTCGGGGGCAGGATGACGATCGGCGGGCCCCCGCGGCGGTAATGGCGGTAATCCTTCGGACGTCCGGCGCTTCGCGCCATCATGATGAAGATGAAAACGAAGAGCGCGAAGATGAGGAGAGGAAGAAGCTCGTCGACCATCGACGGCGCCGGCGCAGCCTTCTTCACCCATTCCGCCGAGTCGCCGCTCAGGATCTCGATGATCCCCTCGACGCCGCGCTCGATGCCGGCGCCATAGTCGCCCGCCTTGAATTTCGGCGCGACGGCGCTGGCGAGGATCACCTTTGAGAGCGCATCGGTCAGCGTGCCTTCGAGCCCATAGCCGACCTCGATGCGCATTTTGCGCTCGCTGGGCGCCACGAGGAAAAGGACCCCATTGTTCTTCTTGGCTTCGCCCAGCTTCCAGAAGCGAAAGAGGCCGTTGGCGTAGGTTTCAATGTCATAGCCGTCCAGCGTCTTGATCGTCGCGACGACGAGCTGGATGCTGGATTTGTCTTCGAGGTCCTTCAGCTTCGTTTGCAGGCTCGCGCGCGTCGCCTCCGGGATCACGTTCGCCTGATCGACAATGCGGCCGGTGAGCGCCGGATAATTCGGCGCGGCCAAGGCCAGCGCGGCGAGGAGGCAGAAGACGAAGACGAGCAAGCCCCGCAGCGCCAAAGTCCGGGGCGCCAAAATCCGGGGCGCAAAGGCCGGCGCGTTCATGTCAGGCGCCGGCGCAGCGCGCGCAGCGGCCGGCGATCTCCACGACGCGCGTGCGCGCCTTGAAGCCGGCTTCGCTGGTGAGCGCGGAGAGCTCGCGGGCGAGGCCGGGGGAGGTCGCCTCTTTGACCTCCCCGCACTCCTCGCAGATGAGAAACACGACCGGCTCCTCGGCGCCATGGCAATGGCCGCAGACGACGAAGGCGTTCTTCGATTCGAGCCGATGCGCAAGTCCATTGTCGAGGAGGAAGGCGAGCGCGCGATAGACCGAGACGGGGGCCGGCCGCTTGCCGTCGGCGCTCGCCATGAGATCGATCATCTCATAGGCGCCGACGGGCCGGTTGGCCTCGATGAGAATGTCGAGCGCGCGACGGCGCGCGGGGGTGAGCCCCGCGATGGTTTTGGCCGTATCTTGCGGCGGATGGCTGCTCATGACGTCATTGTAGCGTTGCGCCGCGCCGCCGTCACGGCTTGGCGCAGGCCGCAATGAACTTCTTCACCTTCTCGGCGGCGCCCTTCAGCGGCGCGGTCTGCTTGGAGGGGCCGATGATCGCGGCCAATGTCTCGCCCGTCGCCATCGCCTCGAAGATCGGGTCATTCGCCGGCAGCCGCCCTTCGAAGCTCGGCACGCCCGCTTCTTCATTGGGCAAAAGCTTGCCGGCGATTTTCGTTTGAACCTCGCCGATGGAAAGCGCCGCCGTGGCGCTCTTGCCGGGTTTCAGCTTCTCGCTCGTCTCGGAGACGAAGAAGGTCACGTCGCCGCTCTTGGGCTTGCAGCGAAAGGCGCCGAAGCTGTCGTCCGTCTCGGGAACGCCGTAGTTGAGATAAATCAAGTCCGGCTTCTTTTCTTCGAGGCCCGAGAGCGTCCAGACCCGCTCGTCCTTGGCGGGCGCCGGGGCGCAGAGAACGAACAGAGCGCAATTGGCCAGGGCAAATCTCGCAAGCGCATTCCTGATCACGGGCTTCTCCTAGAGAGGGAAGGCGGAAACGGAAGCCTAGCGCAGTCCGACCCGCCTCGCTTGTGATTTATCGCACATCGAGAATGACGCCCTCTGTCATCCCCGGCGGGCGCTGACCGCTCGCAACCCTAGGCCCAACGCTTGCGCGCGGCGGCGGCGGGCTTATAACGGCGCCGACCAAGCACCAATACCGAGCCCGACATGACCCGCGCCAAGAAAGACATCAAGAAGGTCGTCCTCGCCTATTCCGGCGGCCTCGACACCTCCATCATCCTCAAATGGCTGCAGACGACCTATGGCGCGGAGGTCATCACCTTCACGGCCGATCTCGGCCAGGGCGAGGAACTGGGCCCGGCGCGCGAAAAGGCGCTGCTCCTCGGCGTGAAGCCCGAGAACATCTTCATCGAGGATCTGCGCGAGGAATTCGTGCGCGACTACGTCTTCCCGATGTTTCGCGCCAATGCCGTCTATGAGGGGCTGTATCTTCTCGGCACCTCCATCGCCCGTCCGCTGATCGCGAAAAAGCAGATCGAGATTGCCCGCAAAATGGGGGCGGACGCCGTTTGCCACGGCGCGACCGGCAAGGGCAACGATCAGGTGCGCTTCGAGCTCGGCTATTATGCGCTGGAGCCCGACATCACAGTGATCGCGCCCTGGCGCGAATGGGACTTCCATTCCCGCACCGATCTCATCGCCTTCGCCGAGGCGCATCAGATTCCCATATCCAAGGACAAGCGCGGCGAGGCGCCGTTCTCCACCGACGCCAATCTCCTGCACACCTCCTCCGAGGGCAAGGTGCTGGAAGACCCGGCGCAGGAGACGCCGGACTACGTCTATTCGCGCACCGGCCATCCCGAAGATGCGCCGAACGAGCCGCAATATATCACCATCGATTTCGAGAAGGGCGATGCGGTGGCGGTCGATGGCGTGGCGCTGACGCCGGCGGCGCTGCTCGCCAAGCTCAATGAGCTGGGTCGCCAGCACGGCATTGGCCGTCTCGACCTCGTCGAGAACCGTTTCGTCGGCATGAAGTCGCGCGGCATGTATGAGACGCCCGGCGGCTCGATCCTGCTCGTCGCCCACCGCGGCATCGAGAGCATCACGCTCGACCGCGGCGCGGCGCATCTCAAGGATGAGCTGATGCCGCGCTATTCGGAGCTGATCTACAACGGCTTCTGGTTCTCGCCGGAGCGCGAGATGCTGCAGGCCGCGATCGACAAGAGCCAGGAGCTCGTCACCGGCCGCGTGCGGCTCAAGCTCTACAAGGGATCAGCGGCGCTCGTCGGCCGCGAGAGCCCGTGGTCGCTCTATGACCAGGATCTCGTGACCTTTGAGGAAGGCGGCACCTACGACCAGCGCGACGCCGAAGGCTTCATCAAGCTCAATGCGCTGCGGCTGCGCACGCTTGCCAAGCGCGCGGCGCGCGGGGCGAAGAAGTAACCGGACGAGGCGCTCTCCCCTTATGGGCGAAGGGAGTCATGCCGTTTCCGTTTTGAATAGCTCGCATGGGGCCTTGTCATTCCCGATGGGCCGAAGGCCCGATCGGGAATCCAGAGCCACAAAAGCGCTGGTTTTGCTCTGGATTCCCGATCGCTCGCTGCGCGAGCGTCGGGAATGACATCGAACCAATCAAGCGGATTCCGTATCTCGGCGGCCATGACGAGGGCGGTGACATGAGAATGTATGCTTTCGGTAATAGTTTTTTCGAGGCTTGTCGGTGACTGGGTCCAGGCTTCTGGCTTTTTTCACGCCCTTCGGCGCGTCGAACCTCGTCTTGTCCGCCTGCGTCGGACTTGCCGCCGCGCTGTGGTTTGCCGGCCTGCGGCGACCCGCAGCGGCTTTCATCTTCTCCGCGGGCCTCTGCGCGGCGCTGATCTCTTTCGGCAAGATCGTCTTCCTGGCCATCCATGGGTTAGGCGGGCTTTACAGTCCCAGCGGACATGCCGCGCTGGCCTGCTTCTTCTTCTGCTCGTTCGGCAGAATGGCGCTCGCGGCCCGGTCCCCGGCGGGCTATTTTTTCGCCGCCGCGTCCTGGTCGGTCGCCCTTTTGGTGTTCTTCAATCGCTTCCTCGTGGGCGGCCACACTTTCCCCGATACGGTCGTCGGCGCGTCGGTCGGACTGGCTTGTTTCGCGCTGTTTTTCCGTCTTGCCGGCCCGTTCGACGTCAAGGCGCGTCTCCAGGCGGTCGCGCCGACGCTCGCCTTCACGGCCTCTGTCGCGAGCTATCTCGCCTTCGGCGCGAACATCTCAGAGGGGGGGCTGTTCAAAGCCGCCTTCTGGCTCAGGGAAAATCTCGGCCTGTAGCAAGGCGCGACCTTTTCCCAGCGCGCCGGCGCGCGCGGCCCTATTTCGCTGGAGGGGAGGCCTTCAACGAAAGGGAAGCCAATGCGAAAGATCCCTGCGACCTTGGCGCTCTTTGCGCTTGTGTTGTCGTCGCCGGCCGCGCCCGCCGAATTCGACTGGTCCCGCGTCGACGCCGCCTTCGGCAAAAAGCCGATCGTCAGCGGCGCCGTCCACAAATATGGGCTGCCGCGAAGTGATCTCCACGTCACCCTCGACGGCGTGGACATCAAGCCGGCGCTCGCGCTTGGAGGGTGGGTCGCCTTCGAGCCGATGGGTCGCGACGCCATGATGATGGGCGATCTGGTCTTGACCGAGCCCGAGATCAATCCGGTGATGGAGTCGCTGCTCGCCGCCGGGGTGCAAATCACCGGCGTCCATAATCATCTCCTGCGGGCGCAGCCAGCGACTTTCTACATGCATGTCTCCGCGGAGGGCGATCCCGCAAAACTCGCGCAATTGGTCCGGGACGCTCTGGGGGCGTCGGGCACGCCTTTCGAGGCTTCCAGCGGCGGCCAACAAGCCCCGGAGCTTGGCTTCGACGCGGCCCGGCTAGACGAAGCCCTTGGCGCCCACGGCAAGAATAATGGCGGCGTCTATCAATTCAGCTTCCCGCGCGGCGACCAGATAAGGGCCGGCGGCATGACCGTCGCCCCGGCGATGGGCACGGCGACGGCCCTTAATTTCGAACCCACCGGCGGCGGAAAGGCGGCGATCAGCGGCGATTTTGTCGCCGAGGCCAGGGAGGTCGAGCCGCTGCTGAAAGCGCTCCGCTCGAACGGCGTCGAGGTCACGGCGCTTCACAACCACATGCTCGACGACGAGCCGAGGCTTTTCTTCGTGCATTTCTGGGCCAATGACGACGCCGTGAAGCTGGCGCACGCTTTGCGCGCCGGCCTGGACGCGGTGCACGCCCCGGAGAGAAGCTAGCCTCAGGAGCCTCGCGAGCCGCTCCCCACCATAGCGGCGGGGAGCATCCAAAGGCAGAAAACGAGCTAAACCCATGCTGGAGGGCGCTCAACGCGCCCCGATCCGCCCTTTTCTATTCCCTTCGCCGCCCCGCTCCTGTAAAAGCCGCCGCATCGCAACAAAAGTCGCCGCCGCGTCTTCCGGGCCAGTTCAAGCCTGACGGAACGGGTCGCGGCTGTTTACTCGAAAGCCGCCATGCAGCTTCGCAATATCGCCATCATCGCCCACGTCGACCACGGCAAGACCACGCTTGTCGACCGCCTCCTCCAGCAGTCGGGCGCGTTCCGCGACAACCAGCGCGTCGCCGAGCGCGTGATGGATTCGAATGATCTCGAAAAAGAGCGCGGCATCACCATCATGGCCAAGGCCACGTCCATCACCTGGAAGGACGTGCGCATCAACATCGTCGACACCCCCGGCCACGCCGATTTCGGCGGCGAGGTCGAGCGCATTCTCTCCATGGTCGACGGCGCCATCGTGCTGGTGGACGCCGCCGAAGGCCCCATGCCGCAGACGAAATTCGTTGTCGGCAAGGCGCTGAAGATCGGCCTGAAGCCCATCGTCTGCGTCAACAAGGTCGACAAGCCCGACGCGCGCGTCTCGGAGGTCGTCAACGAGGTCTTCGATCTCTTCGCCGCCCTCGACGCCACCGACGAGCAGCTCGACTTCCCGATCATCTACGGCTCCGCCAAGCAGGGCTGGATGGCCGAGGAGCCGACCGGACCGCAGGACGGCATGGCTCCGCTGTTCGATCTCGTGCTCAAGCATGTGCCGGAGCCTACGGTCGAAGAAGGCGGCTTCCGCATGCTCGGCACGCTGCTCGAAGCGAACCCCTATCTCGGCCGCATCATTACCGGCCGCGTTTTCTCCGGCAGCGTGAAGCCGAACCAGGCCGTGAAGGTTCTCGACCGCACGGGCAAAGTGGTCGAGCAGGGTCGCGTCTCCAAGATCCTCGCTTTCCGCGGCATCGAGCGCCAGCCGATCGATGAGGCGGAAGCCGGCGACATCGTCGCCATTGCGGGCCTCGAAAAGTTCAACGTCGCCGACACGCTTTGCGCGCTCGAAGTCAATGAGCCGCTGCAGGCGCAGCCGATCGATCCGCCGACCCTCTCCATGACCTTCCTCGTCAACGACAGCCCGCTGGCGGGCACGGAAGGCGACAAGGTCACGAGCCGCATGATCCGCGCGCGGCTGATGAAGGAGGCCGAAGGCAATGTCGCGCTTCGCGTGGAAGACGCGCCGATGGGCGACGCCTTCATCGTCTCGGGCCGCGGCGAATTGCAGCTCGGCATTCTGATCGAGACAATGCGCCGCGAGGGCTTCGAGCTGGGCGTGTCGCGCCCCAAGGTCGTCTTCAAGCGCGGCGAGGGCGACGAGATACTGGAGCCGATCGAGGAAGTCGTCATCGACGTCGACGAGGAACATTCCGGCGTCGTCGTGCAGAAAATGGCCGAGCGCAAGGCCGAGATGATCGAAATGCGCCCCTCGGGCGGCAATCGCCTGCGCCTCGTGTTCCACGCGCCGACGCGGGGCCTCATCGGCTACCAGGGCGAATTGCTCACCGACACGCGCGGCACGGCGATCATGAACCGCCTGTTCCACAGCTACGCGCCCTATAAGGGCGAGATTCAGGGCCGCCGCAACGGCGTGCTGATCTCGAACGATCAGGGCGAGGCCGTGGCCTACGCCATGTGGAAGCTGGAAGATCGTGGCCCGATGATGATCGAGCCCGGCTGGAAGGTCTATCGCGGCATGATCGTCGGCGAGCACACGCGCGACAATGACCTCGAAATCAATGTGCTCAAGGGCAAGCAGCTCACCAACATCCGCACGCAATCGAAGGACGAAGCGGTGCGCCTGACGCCGCCGATCCAGATGACGCTCGAAAAGGCGCTGGCCTATATCGAGGACGACGAGCGGGTGGAAGTGACGCCGAAGTCGATCCGCCTGCGCAAGGTCTATCTCGATCCGAACGACCGCAAGAAGTTCGGCAAGGCGAAGGCCGCGCTGGTGGAGTGAAGATAAACGTCGCGCGCGGCGACCCCGTTGGTCGGCCGCGCGCTCAATATTCGTCGAGCATGTAGCACTCGAAATCCCGGTTGAACCCGCTACGCCAGCCTTTCAAGTCCCAGCGATAGCCGGGCGGCGGGTTGGGGCCGCAATCGCCGGCATAGGACGGCTGCGCGCGGTGTATTCTGGCCGGCGGCCTTGGAAGCCAGATAGTTTGCGCGAGCGCCTCGCTCGCGAATGTGACGATCAAGAGCGCGATCGCGACCGTCTTGCAAAGGCGCGTGGGTTGGCGGCTCGACCACATTTCCGACCTCCCGGTGGGCCACATGATCGAATAACGCGCGCTGGGGCGCGAAGGTTTCGATTTAGGATCATCCGCCTTCGCGATGCGTTCAGTCAGCATTCCTCGAGCGGGAGCGCTGTCATGCCCAAGCAGTCGCCGGAACAGAAGAAAACCGTGAGCCGCGTCATGCATGAATACAAGCATGGCGAACTCGAGAGCGGCGCCGGCAAGAAGGTCGAGAATCCAAGACAAGCCGTCGCCATCGCCCTGCATGAGGCCGGAGCCTCCAAGGAGGAAACGCCTCAGAAGAATGCGGAGAACCTCCGCAAGACCAAGGCGAAGGAACGCAGCGGCAAGACGGCTAAGGCCCAAAAAGAGGGCGGTTAGGGGCTGTCATCCTCGACGCTCGCAAAGCGAGCGATCGGTGATCCAGGGCAACCAGCGCTATCTTGGCTCTGGATTCCCGATCAGGCCTGCGGCCTGTCGGGAATGACAAGTCCAAACGCCAGTCGTTCAAACGATCTTGTTAGGGCCGAATGTAGAGATAGCCGTCGCGTTGCAACTCCGCGAGACGGACCGTGCCGGCTTCGACCACCTGAAAGCCGGGCGTCAAATCCTTCTCTTCCACATTGTGCCCACGCAAGGCGACCGCGCAGATGTAAGGAGTCATTCCGCGCTTCGAGAGACTCGCGAAGCGCTCCTGCGTGACGCTTGACCCGTCGCGATGGAACGCGCGGACGGCGGGGCCGTGCACGACGAGGGCGAGCGCCGTGGGGGCGGTCGCGTGTTCGTAATGCACGCGCATATTGTGCAGGACGAAGTCGGCCTTCTCGAAATCCGAGAGGTGATAGACCACCTTCATCGGCGCGCGTTCCTCGCTCGCCCGCGCAACGCCGAACCAGCCGGCCGCCGCCACTAAAGCCCCCCGGAAAACCCCGCGTCGATCCATGTGCGCCAGCCCTCATGCGAGACGAGCGAATTATGGCATAGTCCGCGACAGGTCAGAAGCAGGGGAGGGGCGCGTGCGATTCCTGGCATTTCTCTTCGTGGCGGCCGCAGCCGTTGCGCCCTTTACCGCTGCGGCGG
The DNA here is from genome assembly GCF_016745395.1 of Methylocystis sp. Sn-Cys. Classification (GTDB taxonomy): domain Bacteria; phylum Pseudomonadota; class Alphaproteobacteria; order Rhizobiales; family Beijerinckiaceae; genus Methylocystis; species Methylocystis iwaonis. Next base: position 195,332 of record NZ_JAERVJ010000005.1, on the reverse strand, counting down.
ACGAGCCCTCGCGCGTCGAGAAGTTGATCTTCGCGCAGGGCAAGCTCTGTTTCGCAAGGGTCTATGATTCCGCGCATCTCGCCGCGCATCCGCATCAGAGGGTCGAGCGGCTGTTTTTCATGGTCGGCAAGGACAAGGCCTCGACCTATTGGGAGGACCCCAATCTGCGCCACAGCGAGGAAAGCCCGCATAAGCACGCGAACCCCGAAGCGGACGCCTCGAACCGCGACACGACCCATGTCGCGGCGCTCGTCACCCTTCGCGGCGCCAAAAAGCCCGAGAATGTCTCCGGCTGGTGCTACAAAAACGATTACGACGACAAGTCGAAAGCCAGCCTGCAATGCGGCGGCGAGTGCGATCGCCATATTGGCGGCCTGCGCGCGGAGGACGATGCGCATGTAATCGTCGATGGAGTTGGCGCGGATCTTCTGCTGGATCCCGAGGATGAGGAAGCGGGCGACGTCACATCGCGGCTCGGCGCCGACGACAAGAGTTTCCGCCTGGAGCGGCGGCCGATCGAGGACTGTGTCGCGGAGGCGAACAAGACCAATTCGCCCTACGCCGGCCTGGGCGCGCCGCTGCGCGAGCGGCTCAAACCCGACGTTCCGTTCTGCTATGGCCGCGATTATTCGACCCAGCATCTGGCGTCGCATCCGCAGCAGCAGACGGTTTCCGTTCGTGTGTCGCGCGACCTCCGGCAGATCGATGCGGACCGCGCGAAAAAGCTTCTGCCGGATTGGCCGGACGGCGCGAGCGTCTCGGCGTCGGTGACGACGCGAAAGAACGGCAAGCCGGCGACGCTCAAATATAATTGCACGCCTTTCGAGGATCAGTGGCAATGCAGCGCTGCCTTCTGCAAGACGGGCAGTGAGGCGGATTGCGCGCCGCAAGACATCGAGAACGCCAAGGCCACGGGCTGCACGACCGGCGAAACGCGCACCATTTATCTGCGGCGCGGCGAAAAGGATTTCATGATGCTCGGCAACGCCAATATGGGCCTGCAGCTCGAAGCCTATTGCGGGCAAGAGAAAAAGACGCAGAGCGACGACAAGGTCTATCGTCTGGAGCCGATGCCGCTCTCCGCCTGCGAGGGGCGGTGAGGGAGGCGTCATCTGTGCGTAGGGTCGCACCACACCGTCATGGCCGGGCTCGTCCCGGCCATCCACGCCGGGCAATGGCGGCTCACCTGGTCGGATTGGTCTTGGCGTAAAACACGGTCCCGTCCCTAGGTCAGCCATGCCCATCGGCGTGGGTGGCCGGGACAAGCCCGGCCATGACGGTTCTGAGATGCGTGATCCTATAGCGCTTGCGGGGATGGGTCGGCGTAGGGGCCAACGCTATAATGGCCCCCCAAATCACTTCACCGCTTCGAACTGCTCCAGAGCGAATTCCGCCTGTTCGGTCGCCTTGGCGATGCGCTTCTCGGAATTCGTCCCCTTCGCGAGCTTCACCGCCTTGCGCATCAGCTTGATGCCCTTGCGGATCTCGTCGACGGGCGTTTGCCAGACAGCGCTGCGCGCGCGGTCGATCGCTTGATCGGCGTGCTCGACGAAAGAGCCGGCCTGGAGCTGCTTGCCGGCCGCAATGGCTTCCCTGGTTTCGGTGATCGCGTCTTCCAGATAAGCGGGATCGGCGAAGGCCGGCTGCGCGAAGACCCCGAGGCCCATGCTCATCATGGCGATGATGGTTAACCGGCGCGACAACATATTTTGCCTCCTCGAGCGATGAAAACCCTCTTCGCGTATAGTGCTTATTTTTGCCCCGGCCTCAACTGCGCTCAAATCTGTTCGAGCGCCGCTATCAATGCGGCGAGGTCCTGCGGCAACTCGCTTTCGAACATCATCTCCTCGCCCGTGATCGGATGTTCGAAGCCGAGCGTCGCGGCGTGGAGCGCCTGCCGGCCGAGCTTCTCCACTGCCGCGCGCGCCGCCTCGGGGAGCTTGGCGACCTTGGTTTTGAAGCCCGCGCCATAGGTCGAGTCGCCGATCAGCGGATGGCCGATATGCGCCATATGCACGCGGATCTGATGGGTCCGGCCCGTCTCGAGCTGGCAGCGGATCAGCGACGCGACGCCATAATCGGCGATCTTCTCCCAATGGGTGATCGCCTCGCGTCCGCGCGACTCCGGCACCACGGCCATGCGTTCGCGCTGGATCGAGTGGCGGCCGAGATAGGTTTCGATCGTCCCATGCGCGCGATCGGGAACGCCCCAGACGAAAGCGAGATATTCGCGCGTGAGCGACAGCGTGCGGCCATGGTCGGCAAAGAGCGCCGAGAGGCCATGATGCGCCGCGTCGGTTTTGGCGACGACGAGAAGGCCCGTCGTGTCCTTGTCGATGCGATGCACGATGCCGGGCTTCTTCACGCCCCCGACGCCGGAAAGGCTTTCCCCGCAATGGGCGATGAGCGCGTTGACCAGCGTGCCGCTCTCATGCCCGCTCGCCGGATGCACGACGAGCCCCGCCGGCTTGTCGATGACGATGAGATGCGCGTCCTCATGGACGACGTTGAGCGCAATATCCTCGGCTTGCGGCTCGGCGGGGGCGGGGGGCGGCACGTCGAGCGTCACGGCGTCGCCGGCTAAAAGCTTCTTCGCAGGATCATTCACGGCGGCGCCGCGAAGCGAGACGCGTCCCTCCTCGATCAGCGCCTTGATGCGGCTGCGGGAGAGATGCGCCTCGACGAGCTCCGGCCGCTCGGCCAGAAAGCGGTCGAGCCGCGCGCCGGTCTCGCCCTCCCCGACGACAAAACCGAAGCGTTCGCCCGCTGCGTCATTTTGCTGAATTTCATCCACCGTCATATAAAGTTTACTTCCGCTTGCAGGGGGCCCGTGCTAACTGGGGCGCAACAAAACGCCGGTCAAGAAGCGTGACAAGAGATGGGACAAGTCCATCCGCCATTCGCATTTTCCGCCGCCGTTCGCGTGGAGGCCGCTCACATTAACGCCGCCGCCGCTCCGTTCTGCGCTGTGATCGGCGCCGGGCCCGCCGGGCTTTTCGCCGCCGAGGTCCTTGCCCGCGCTGGCGCGCGCGTCGTTATCTATGAGCACAAGCCGAGCCCCGCGCGCAAATTTTTGATGGCGGGCCGTGGCGGTCTCAATATTACGCACAGCGAAAATCTCGACAGATTCGTCTCGCGCTATGGCGCGGCGGCGAAGCGTCTCGCGCCTTTCGTGCGCGCCTTTCCGCCTCAGGCGCTGCGCGATTTCTGCGCCGAGCTCGGTGAGGTGACTTTCGTCGGCAGCAGCGGCCGGGTCTTTCCGGCGAGCTTCAAGGCGTCGCCCTTGCTGCGCGGCTGGCTCACGCGCCTCGCCCAGCTCGGCGTGACCTTCGCTCTGCGGCATTCCTTCCTGGGCTTTGCCCAAGACGGCGCCCTGCGGCTGAGAGGTCCTGACGGACATGAATTCTCCCGCGCGGCCGGCGCCGTGGTGCTGGCGCTGGGCGGCGCCTCCTGGCCCAAGCTCGGCTCGGAGGGCGGCTGGGTCGGCCTCTTGAAAGCCGCAGGCATCGAGGTGACGCCGCTATCGGCCGCAAACAGCGGCGCGCTTGTTCGCTGGAGTCCGATCTTCCGCGCCGATTTCGAGGGCCAGCCGATCAAGACCGTCCTGCTCCGCCACGGCGAGGCGACGGCGCGCGGCGATATGGTCGTGACCGCCAAGGGGCTCGAGGGCGGGCCGGTTTACGCGCTCTCCTCGCGCCTGCGCGAGGCGGCGAAGACGGATGGCGCGACGACGCTTCTCGTCGATCTGCGTCCCGACACCAGCCAGGTCTGCCTCGCCCGCAAGCTGTCGCGTCGCCCGCCCAAACAGTCTCACGCGACCTTCCTGCGCCGCGCCGGCTTCTCCAAGGCCGAGATCGGCCTTCTGCGGGAGGCGCAGCCGGAGGGCTTGCCGCGAGACGCCGAGGCCCTGGCCACGCTGATCAAGAACGCGCCGCTCAAGGTCTCGGGCGTCGCGGGGCTGGAGCGCGCCATTTCTACGGCGGGCGGCGTCGCCTTCGACGAGGTCGACGCCGATCTCATGCTGAGGAAAATGCCGGGCGTCTTCGTCGCCGGGGAAATGCTCGACTATGACGCGCCGACGGGCGGCTATTTGCTGCAGGCGGCGTTCGCCACGGGACGCGCCGCGGGCAGGGGCGCCGCCCGCTATCTGGGCTTGCTCGACGCGGCCGGTCAGGCGGGCTTGTCTCCGAGCCATTTGCCGAATTCTCGCGCGCCCGAGGCGTCGAACAAATACAGCGTGTAGGTCTCCGGCGGGCCCATCTCCATGCCGGGCGAGCCCATGGGCATGCCGGGCGCGGCGACGCCCGTGACTTTCGGGCGGTCCTTCAGCAATTGGGCGACGGCCTGCGGCGGCACATGGCCTTCGATGACGTAACTGTCCAGCTCAGCGGTGTGGCAGGAGGTCATCGGCTCCGGCACGCCGAGCTTGGCTTTCAAAATGTTCATGTCGGGCTCTTTGATCTCTTCCACGATGAAGCCCGCGGCGCGCATGCGCTCAGCCCAGCCGCCGCAGCAACTGCAGGTCGGGCTCTTGTGCACGATCATCTTCTTGGCGTCCTCGGCGCGCGCGGCGCCCGAGAGAAGCGCGCCAGCGGCGGCGAAAAAGAGCGTCGCCTGGCGACGGGAAATTTCGAGCGGCACAGATAGGTTCCTTTGTCCGGTTGGGTCTCATGCCGAAGGTAGTGCGACATTACCGAACTTTAAATTGCCGAGCGCGAGCTGAAACGAAACAATCCGGGCGTGGACAGTGATTTAGGACATCTCATGCGTCAGTCTCTTCTTGTTATCGCCACAGCCTTCTCTCTTTGCGGCGCGGCGGCCGCCCAAGCCGCGCAGCCGGCGAACGCCGAGCCATTCGTGCATCCGCCGCACCCATCCGTGCAGGACATCGCCGCCTTTTCCGACGCCCGCATCGCCGCATTGAAGGCGGGTCTCCAACTCAAATCCGACCAGGAGAAAAACTGGCCTGCGCTCGAAACGGCGCTGCGCGACATCGCCAAGGCGCGCATCGCGCATCTCGCCGAGAGGCGCGACAAGGCGCCGCCGGCTCCTGACTCGGACGCCCTCGGCGCCTTGCAGCGGCGGGCGCAACATATGGTCGCGCACGCCGGCGAATTGGAAAAGATCGCCGCCGCCGCCAAGCCGCTCTACGACAGCCTCGACGAGGCGCAGAAGCGCCGGTTCGGCGCGCTCGTCGAAGGGGCGGTCGACCCGCATAGGGGCCATCACATGGGCGGCCACCCGGGGCATATGGGCGGCAGGGGACCGGGAGAGTTCGGCGCCGGTCCCGACTGATCGATGAGGCGCGTCTGAAGACGCGCGGTCCGCGTGATGGACCGCGAGCCTTCAGGCTCGCATTTCTCAAGACGCGGCGCGCGCCGTCGCCGCTTTGTCAACAGCCTGAGCGCGCCTGAAGGCGCGCGGTCCGGCCTTCAGGCTCGCAATTTTGCCGCAGCCGGGCTTTAATCGGCCCATGCTGCCCTCTTGCTTCTGGTCCGAGCTTTCCCTGCGCGACATACGCGCGCATGACATGTCCGGCGTCATCGCCGTGCTGCCCATCGCCGCCGTCGAGCAGCATGGCCCGCATCTGCCGCTCGGCGTCGACGCCATGATCATGGAGGGCTGCATCGAGCGCGTCGCGGCGCGCCTGCCCGAAGACCTCGACGCCGTCTTCCTGCCGATGCAGAGCGTCGGCGTCTCGCTCGAACACCGCGACTTCCCCGGCACCTTATGGCTGTCGCAGGAGACGGCCTCTCGCATGCTCCTCGACATCGCCGAAGGCGTCGCGCGCGCCGGCGTGAAAAAACTCGTGCTGATGAATTCGCACGGCGGCAATTCCGCGCTGATCTCCACAGTCGCGCTCGAACTGCGGGCGCATCTCGGCCTTCTCGCAGTCACCTGCTCCTGGGCGCGTTTCGGCTATCCCGACGGGCTCTTCTCGGCGCAGGAGCAGCGCCACGGCATTCATGGCGGCGAGATCGAGACCTCTCTGATGCTCGCCTTCCGGCCCGAGCTGGTCGACATGGGACGCGCCAAGAATTTCCCGCCCGCGACGCTGGATTTCGAGCGCGACTTCGCCTGGCTGCGCGCCGATCGGCCGGCGGGCTTCGGCTGGCTGACGCAGGATCTGTCGCCCTCGGGCGCCATGGGCGACGCCTCCAAAGCGAGCGCCGAAAAGGGCGAGGCGACGGCGGATTATTGGGCGACGGCTTTCATCGAATTGCTGCGCGACGTCGAGGCGTTCGACCTCGCGCGCTTGAAGAGCGAATAGCGCCGCTGGCGGATGGAACAACGCAGGCGGCGCGCGCGCCGCGAGGAGGCCCGCGATGAGCGTCGAGAAGATCGCGCCGCTGCCGCCAGTGGCGACGGATACGCAAAGCTTGCGCGTCGCCCATCGCCCGTCGGTCACGCCGACGACGGCGCCCAACGCGCCGCCGCCGACAATAGCGGGCGCCCCGGCCGAGGGCATGTCGCATCTTTTCGACAGCCTTGTTCTTCCCGTGCCGGATATGAGCAGCGGCGAGGACCGTTTGCTTTCAGTCGCCGCCGCCAAGGCCTCCTATGCGCAGGAGGCGGTCCGGCCGATGAATGCCGAGCTGCGGGACGGCCGGCTGACCGAACAGTCGATCCTGCGCGAAGTCGAAATCTTGCTGCGCGGCGCGGCGGAGGAGCGCGGCGTCCCCGTCCGCCGGTTGATCGAAACCGCGAGCCAGATTTCGCCCGATCGGCTGCCGTCGCAAAATTCGCCTCAGTCCGTCTATGCGCTCAAGGCGCGCGTGCCCGCCTATGACGCCGCCGGCGGCCTGCGCTTGTTCGATCTCTATCTGGCGCGCGTCGACGCCGACCGGTGGGAGGCGACTGCATTTGCGCATGAGCCGGCCAGAGGCGGGGCGGCATTTCCCTATCAGGCGCCCACGATCGACACCTATCGCCTGCTCATCGACCCCGGCGCGGGGCTCGTTCTCGCCAGCGTCATGGAGCAAGTGATTCCGCGCCCCATCGTGCGGCCGTCCGATACGCCAATTCTTTCCCCAACGGCCCTGCGCGGCATGGTGATCGCGGCGGTTCTCGCGGCGATCGCGCTGCTGCTGGCCAATCTATTTTCCTGGCGCATTGCGGCGCTTTTCGCCGCTGCGGGGGTCGGCTTCCTGGCGCGCGTCCTCTTCGAGCGGAAGCCGCGCTCCTAGCAATGTCCTCGTCATGGCCGGGCTTGTCCCGGCTATCCACGCCGAGCGAATGACAGCAAACGCTGGGCATTCATGGGAATGTTTGCGTCGACGAGAGGCGACAGGACTTCCAAGATCGCAAACCCCGCAAGAACTTAATCCATAGCGACGACACCCCAAGTTTTGCCGTGCCCCTCGGCGTGGGTGGCCGGGACGAGCCCGGCCATGACGGTCCCCGAGATGTGTGGCTCTAACTGGAAAGCGCCGTGCCGCACATCAGTTGAGCTACTTGAGCTTTAGAGTCTCCTAAGCTAGGCCAAAGCCTAAGTTTGGCCCGACGAGGGAAAAATGGATAAACAAAACGTCGTTCGGCAATCCCGGACGACTTCGCTCTGGCAGCCGGCGTTAGCGGCTCTGGCGGTGGCGCTGGCGGTGATCGTCGCGGCGGTCGTCGCCGAACGGATCGACCGCAATAATTGGCTGGAAAAACAGCGCGAGGATGCGGTCGTCGAGCTGGAGGCGATGAGCAGCGGGGCGACGCGCGACCTCACGCAAAAGGTCGCCGTCGTGCAGGGCCTCAGCGCATTGGTCGGCGCTAATCCGAATATCGACCAGCAAGCCTTCGCCAATTACATCCGCCCGTTCATCCGCGAGAATCCCGATCTGCGCCGGGTGTTCCTGGTGAAGAACGGGAAAGTGGCGCGGATCGAGCCCTATACCGAAAACCGCGCGGCGATCGATCGCATCGAGACGCATATTCTAGCCTCCGAACCCGCCATCGCGCGGGCGATCGAGAAGGGGGCGCCGGCGCTGGTTGGTCCCTTCGCGCTGCGCGACGGCGAGCCGGGCCTGCTTTATACGCGGCCGGTTTTTACGGAAGGAGCGCCGGGCCCCGGCGCCAAGCCCGCTTTCGTCGGCTTGACCGTCGAAGCGGGCCCCAACATCGAATGCAAGCTCGGGCTGTGCGAGCCTCGCCCGAAATACCGCATGGCGATGAAGATTTTCGTCGATCAGCAATATCGCGGGATGTTGCGCGGCGATCCGAGCCTCTTCGACGCCGCCGCGCAGCCGGCGCTCGGCGCCATACGTTTCCCCGGCGTGCGGATCGAGGTTGCCGCGCTGCCGTCGGACGGCTGGAGCCAGGACTCGCCCAATCGCTGGATGATCCGTGGGCTCGCGCTTCTTCTTTCCCTGTTTTGCGGAACGGTCGCGTTCGTCTGGCTGCGCGGCGCGACGGGCTTGCCGCTCGGCAGCCGCCTTTGGGCCTTCGGGGCGTCTGCTTCCGTCTTTCTGGTTCTCCTCGGGCTCGCCACGATCCTCGATCGGCTGGAAGTGAGTCGCGCAGCCGGCGCCTCGCGCGACGCCATGCAGAAGGAGCTCGCGCTCGTCACCAGCCGCGCCACCCGCGACGTGACGGAAGAATTGTCGGTCAGCAGCAATCTGTCGGCCTTTGTCTCGGCGCATCCGGATTTCTCCGAGGCCGAGTTCCGCCAGTTCGCCCAGCGGCTCCGGCGCGCGAACCCCGACCTCATGTCGATTCGTCTGGCGCGCGGCGGCAAGATCAGCCAGGTCGAACCCGCGGACTCGATCGACCAGGCGCTGATCGGCCACGATCTGGCGCATTCCGCCGCCGACGCCGCCGCCAATCAGCGCGCCATAGAGACGGGAATCCCCGTGTTCTCCGGCCCGGTGAACATGCCCAATGGCGATCAGGCGTTCCTCTATCGGCGGCCCGTGTTTCTGGGAGATCAGCGGCCGTCCGCCGACAATTTCTGGGGCTTCTCCACGGTGCTGATCGACCGCAAGGCGCTCGTCTGCCATCTGGGCGTTTGCGCAGATTCGCAGAAATACCGCTTCGCCATGCGCTTGGAGCAGGACGGAACGCCGCAACCGGCTTTCCAGGGCGATCAGAAGCTCTTCGACGAGGGATCGGACGCGCTGGTCACGGCAGTGCGCCTGCCGGGCGCGCAAATCGACATCGCCGCCGTTCCGTTCGAGGGCTGGTCGGGCGGCGCCGACCGCCGCTGGCTGATCTGGGCGCTGGCGATCCCCTTCGCCTTCGCATCCGCCGGCGGGTTGCTGTTCGTCTTCGCGCGGTGGCCAGAGGCGAGCTTGCGCGTCCTGGTCGGATTAGCGGCTGTCGCCGGCGGCAATATTCTGGCTTATCTCGCGCCCGACATCGAAACGCTGGTGCGGTCGACAGGGCTCGGCGTCGAGAAGGCGGTCTGGCCGAGCATCGTCGCCTGGATCGCCTTTTCTTGCGCCTATACGTTCAATTCCTGGCTCGAGGGCCATGTCTGGAAACAGGTCGCCGACGCCGCCGATCCGCAGCGCGCGCCGGCGATCCTGCGGTCGATCGTTTCCTTTCTGATCTATGGCGTGGCCCTTCTCTGGGCGGGCCACTTTTTGTTCGGCCTGGATCTGCAAGGCGTGGGGCTTACCTCCGGGGTCGTCGGGATCGTGGTTGGTCTCGCGATCCAGAAACTCATTCTCGACTTCTTCGCCGGCGTCATGATCGGCATGGAGAAGCCTTTCGTGCTCGGCGACTGGATCGAAATCTCGAGAGGGGAGATTCGCGGCATGGTCACGGAGATGACTTGGCGCACCACCACGATTCGCACGACCGCGCCGGACTATGTGATGGTGCCCAACTCGGTGCTCGCCGGGGCGACGATCGTCAATCGCTCCCGTCCGGCCTCCTGGTCGGAATCGACGATTATTATCTCGACTTTCGCCGGCGTTCCGACCGCGGATGTTCGCAAGGCGCTGGACGAGGCGATCGCAGCCGCGCTTCCCCATATCGACAACATCAGCCGTGAGAGAGCGCCCCGCGTCGACGTCTACGACAGCAAGGAAGGCCAGATCCAATATATCCTGCGCTTCTACGTCCACTTCGGGTTGAAGAGCGACGCACCTGCGAAAAGCGCCTTGCTCGCGGCGATTCAAGCCGCCTTTGTCGCGCATGACATCGAATTCGCTTGGGGTAGAACGGGCCGCCCCGAAAAGAAAACGCCGACGCTCAACGACGACGGCGCGATGAAGCCGGTCGGCGCTTTCGAGCTTGGCTAAGTTGAGGGGGCGGCGTTCGGGGCGTCCGCCAGCCGGGGCTTCGAATTCGGGCGAACACCGTCATGGCCGCGCTTGTCGCGGCCATCCACGCCGCGCCGACACGAAAAAGCTGGGAACATGAGCGGAAGAACGCCGCTTCTTCTCCCCGCGTGTCGCAATGTCCTGGCGTGGATGCCAGCGACAAGCGCGGGCATGACGCGGCTGCGTGTTTGTTAACCTGAATTCGGAGCGTTGGCCTGCCGGCGCCTCAGGTTCCTGACGGCGCCGTCCAGGGGTAGGTCCAGGTCTCTGTCAGCGTGCGCCCATTGGCGCGCAGAAAGAGCCGCAGATCGGCGGTGTCGCCGGGCTTCACCGAGACGTCGAACAGCGCTCGCAGCCCGTCGATATGTTGATTGGCCGTCACGCTCGCGCGCAGCACACGGCCGGAAGAGGTGGAAGCGATCGCTTCGACCTGCGCCGGATCGGAAACATAGTAGCTGAGGTCGCCGCCGGCAAAATCCACGAGGAAGCGGCGCGCGCCCGGATTGTTCGGCTCGGACGAGCCCAGCGCCCGCGCCGGCGCTTCGAACGTATGGACAACGCGGCCGTTCGGCGCGAGGCGCGGCATGTCGAGCCCCGCGTTGACGCGGTAAGCGAAGGAGAAAGGCTTGTCGGGCTCGGGCGGCGTCGCGGGCGCCCAGCTCGCCACGATATTGTCGTTGGTTTCGTCCGGGGTCGGCAGCTCGATGAGCTCGACGCGGCCCTCGCCCCAATCGCCGACGGGTTCGACGAAATAGCTCGGCCGGTTCTGATAGGCGAGGTCGAGGTCCTGATAGGATTCGAAGGTGCGGTCGCGTTGCAGCAGGCCGAAGCCGCGCGGATTGCGATCGAGAAAGGACGACATGCGTTCGCGCGCCGGATTGCCGAGCGGGCGCCACAGCCACTCGTCCGAGCCGGTGCGAACCAGCAGCCCGTCGGAATCATGCAGCTCGTCGCGGAAGCCGTCGCGCACGCGGCGGTCGTTTTCGCCCGTGAGATACATGGAGGTGAGCGGCGCAAGGCCGAACTTCACGCCCGAGCGGCGCGGAAACAGCGTCGCCTGCACGTCGAGCGTGCTCTCTTGTCCGACCGTCAGATCGAAACGATAGGCCCCCGTCACTGCTTCGCCGTCGAGCAAAGCGTAGATCGTGATGTGGTTGTTGCCCGAAACCGGCGTCTCGACCCAGAATTCGCGGAAGAAGGGGAAGGTCTCCCGGTTCGTGCCCGCTTCGACGCAGAGCGCGCGGGCCGAGAGGCCATATTGCTGATCGCGGCCCAGAAAGCGGAAATAGCTCGCGCCCAGAAACGAGATCGCCTCGTCCTGGACATGGGGATCATTGACCGGGAAATGCAGCCGGAAGCCGGCAAAGCCGGTGTTGACGGCCGGCGCCTTATCGAGCTTCAGCCTGCCATAATCGAACATGGCCGGCGAATAGGGAATCGGCGCGGCGATGCCGTCGCGAATCGTATTGATCGTGACGGCGCGGCGGTAGAGGAAGCCCAGGTGAAAAGTATGGAGCCGGAAGCCGCCAGCGAGATTGGAAAACAGCGCGTGGTCCGGCTTGTAGCGGATGTCGCGCCACGTGTCGAAGTCGAGCGCATCGAAAGGGTCGGGCAGGCGCGGCGCCGCGTCTTCGAAGGGCGCCCGGGCGAGATCGCGCGCGCGCGCCACGACTTCGTCGAAGCCGAATTTCGGCGTGAGGCTCTGGCTCAGCCCATTGCCAGGAAAGGCGATCTGCGCCCCTGACGCGGCCAAGGCGCCAATCATCTGGCGCCGGGTGATGTCGATCATCTCTCAATTACCGGAGCGGCGCGTGTCTTCTGCTCGTGTCATCGCAGGGCGCGGCTGACGCTGCTGTAGCGACAACGCTCCGGTTACGCAAGCCGCGGCTGCTTGCGGCGCTCTTTGGGCGCCGCCGCGCCCACGCTGCGCAAGGGCCGAAAAAATTCCCAACAAAGGTCAAAAAAGGCTTGTGTCGGATCGAAAAGGGCGTATCTACAGCCTTGCCCAAATCGCACGTGCCTGTGGTCGTGTGTCGGTCGGCGGGGATCCGGACAAGAGGCCGGTTAACCACCGTAAAAAAACCGGCAGCCGGAGGCGAACCGGCGAACTCCGCTCTCAGCGGAGGATCGCGACTTAAAGCAACGACGGACCGGGCTTTTTTGGTCTCTGTCAGCCCTCCAAAGGCTGGCTTACCGAAGAGGCTTGTCTTTCTTGCCGGGCGTGCGGAAAGGGTTCTTCCCCTTCCAATCGAGGCTGTTCTGATACCGAGCGACATGCGTCTTCGCATGTTTTTCGTTGTCCGATTGGCCGACGGCGCATCACCGGATCGTTTGCGCGCAAGCGTGGCGATCCTGGATTGCTGGCGCATTCAACCGTCGTCGCGTCTCCACCACGCGCGCGAGGGAACGGCGTCGTGCATCCGCCGAAGCAAACTGGTTCCTGGCGCGGCTCGACCCGCGCCCTTCGAAGGGGATGCCGCAATGACCGACCGTATCCAAGAATTCCTCGCCGAGCGCCGTCGCGCCGGCCGCGACACGGGTCCCTGCCTCGTCGTCGATCTCGATGTCGTGCGCGAGAACTATCTCGGCTTCGCCAAGTCGCTGCCAGACACGCGCGTCTTCTACGCCGTGAAGGCCAATCCGGCGCCGGAAGTGCTCTCGCTGCTCGCGTCGCTGGGCTCCTGCTTCGACACGGCCTCGCTCGTCGAGATCGAGCAGGCGCTCGCCGCCGGCGCCACGCCTGATCGCATCTCCTTCGGCAACACGATCAAGAAGGAGCGCGACATTGCGCGCGCCTTCGAGTTCGGCATCCGCCTCTTTGCGGTCGATTGCGTCGAGGAAGTCGAGAAGATCGCGCGCGCCGCGCCGGGCTCGAAAGTGTTCTGCCGCATCCTCTGCGACGGCTCGGGCGCCGAATGGCCGCTGTCGCGCAAATTCGGCTGCGTCCCGGAGATGGCGACGCGCGTGCTGGAGCATGCGCATCGTCTGGGCCTGCAGGCCTATGGCGTCTCCTTCCATGTCGGCTCGCAGCAGACCGACCCGCGCAAGTGGGACGGCGCGCTGAAGTCGGCGGCCGACATCTTCCGCGACCTCGCGGAGCGCGGCATCAATCTTCAGATGGTCAATCTCGGCGGCGGTTTCCCGACGAAATATCTGAAGAACGTGCCGGCCGTGAAGCAGTATGGCAATGCGATCTTCCGCGCGCTGTCGAAGCATTTCGGCAACCGCATTCCGGAGACGATCATCGAGCCGGGCCGCGGCATGGTCGGCAACGCCGGGATCATCGAGGCGGAAGTCGTGCTAATCTCGAAGAAGTCGGAAGCCGAGGGCGAGCTGCGCTGGGTCTATCTCGACATCGGCAAGTTCAACGGCCTTGCCGAGACGATCGACGAGATGATCCGCTATCCGATTCGCACGGAAGCGGACGGCGCGCCGACCGAGCCTTGCGTCATCGCGGGCCCGAGCTGCGATTCGGTGGACGTGCTCTATGAGAAGGCGCCCTATGCGCTGCCGATTTCGCTCGAGATCGGCACGAAGGTGCTGATCGAGGGAACGGGAGCCTATACGACCACCTATTCGGCGGTCGGCTTCAATGGCTTCCCGCCGCTCGAGACCTTCATCATCTGAGCGATTCACCGCTCGACTCGCAACGTCATGGCCGGGCGCGTCCCGGCCATCCAAGCCAGCGCGATCTCGCATCGCGTGGATGGTGCGCGCGGGTATGAACCTTCGATAAAAGTTGATCCCCTCCGGCAGGCGCCGGCGGCGTGAGAGCAAAATCCCAGTAAACCAGTCCCGTCCGGCGGGCGCTTATACGCGCCAGGCGCGAGGGTCGCTTGTCCTCTGAAGGAGGAACAGATGGCCTTTGAACTTCACACCGACCTTTTCGCGCCCCTCGCAGCCCCCGCGCCGCTGCCGCGCGCTTCCTTTGCGATTCGCGAAGAGACTCCCGCCGATGTCTCCGCGCGCGAGGCGCTGCTGGACGCCGCTTTCGGACCCGCGCGTTTCCTCAAGACCTGCGAAAGGCTGCGCGAGGGCCATGTGCCCGCAGAGGGTCTGGCGCTCGTCGCCAAGGACGACGAGGGCGAGCTGCTCGCGACGATTCGCTTGTGGCCGGTCTTCGCCGGCGGGCGCCGTCCGGCGCTGCTGCTGGGTCCGCTGGCGGTCGCCGAGCACGCCCGTTCGCTGGGGCTCGGCGCGCAGATGATGCGCGCGTCTCTGGATCGCGCGACGGCGCTCGGCCATGGCGCGGTGCTGCTCGTCGGCGACGAACCCTATTATCGCCGATTCGGCTTCGAGCGCCGTTTCACCGAGAATCTGTCGCTGCCCGGCCCGGTGGAGCGCGCGCGCTTTCTGGGGCTGGAGCTCGTCGCGGGCGCGCTCGAAGGGGCGAAGGGCCGCGTGAGCGCGGCGCCTGCCGAGGCGCCGCTGGCGCTGGCGCGCGCGGCCTAGAAAAGCGCGAGCGCGTAAGTCGAGAGCGGGAAGGCGAGGCCGAGGCCGAGCGCAACGCCGGCGATGACGTCGCTCGGATAGTGATGCGCCGTGGCGATTCGCGACCAGGCCATGGAGATCACGAGGAGCACGGCGGAGAGGCTCATCGCCGGCCATGCAAGAACGATCGGCGCCAGCACGCCGGTCAGCGTCATGGCGTGGCCGCTCGGGAAGGAGTGCTCGTCCAGCGTCTTGAGCAGCGAGGGCAGGCGCTGATCGACGTGGAAGGGGCGCTTGCGGCAGAAGCGGCGCTTGATGATCGGATAGAGGATGTGCAGCAGCGCCGCATTGGCGGCGGCGAGCAGCACGACATGCCAGCCCCGCCAGCCCAGCCCGAGGAAGACGATGGTCAGGAGGATCGGATAGATCCAGCCATTGCCGAGCTTGCTCACGCCAATGGCGAGGAAGCGGATGGCCTTGGGCCGCGCCGAGCGGGAGAAGAGGTGAACCGCGGCAAGATCAGCGTCGAGAAGACGTTGCAGCCATTGGCCGGAGAGGCCGGTTTGCGGGAGGGTTGACGCGTCGCGCGTCAGCTTCGCCGCCAGGTCCGTCGTAAACGCCATAACGCAAGGCTAGGGATATTGCGCTGCGTTTTCGCGACGTTGCGACTGCGTTTGCGTGACGGTTGGATTGAGCTTGCGTGACGGCGACGTGATGGTTCAGTGACAGCGTGGCCGTATCACGCCGTCATTGCGAGGAGCGAAAGCGACGAAGCAATCCAGGGCCGTGATGTGGCTCTGGATTGCTTCGCTACGCTCGCAATGACGGTTGGTGGCTCAGCTCAAATCGCCTGCGTCGCCTCGCGCAGCCACTTCCGCGTTTTCGCGTCTACGAGCGGCGAGAGCGTCTTGCGCACATGAGCGTGATAGGCGTTGAGCCATGCCGTCTCCTCGGCGTTCATCAACTTGGGTTCGACGCAGTTCAAATCGAAAGGCGCAAGCGTGATGCTCTCGAAGCCATACATTTCGCGTTCGGCGCCGGCGATCTCGCGCTTTTCCACGATGATGAGGTTTTCGAGCCTGATTCCATATTCGCCAGCGCGGTAATAGCCGGGCTCGTTCGAGAGGATCATGCCCGGCTGCAAGGGCGTCGCGCCCATCTTGGAAATGCGCTGCGGTCCTTCATGCACGGAAAGATAAGAGCCGACGCCATGGCCGACGCCATGGTCGAAATCGAGCCCCGCCTCCCATAAATAACGCCGCGCGAAAGCGTCCAGCTGGGCGCCGGTGACGCCTTTGGGGAACACCGCCCGCGCAATGGCGATATGGCCCTTGAGCACGCGCGTGAAATGATCCTTCAATTGTTTCGAGGCGCGCCCGACAACAACTGTGCGCGTCACATCCGTCGTGCCGTCGAGATATTGCGCGCCGCTGTCGATCAGATAGACGCCCTTGCCGATCTTGAGATTGCTTTTCTCGGTCACGCGATAATGCGGGATCGCCGCATGCTCGCCGAAGGCGGAGATGGTCGGGAAGGAAATGTCGCGCAGATCGCCACTCTCGCGGCGGAAGGTCTCCGCGGCTTCGGCGGCTGTGATTTCGGTGAGCGCGCCCTTGGGCGCCGCTTCAGCGAACCAGGCGAGAAAGCGCGTCAGCGCGGCGCCGTCGCGGATATGCGCTTCGCGCGCGCCGGCCAGCTCGGCCTTGTTCTTGATGGCCTTGGGCAGCGCCGCGGGGTCTTCGGTGACGCGCGGCTTGCCGCCGGCGGCGCGTAGCGTCTCGACGAGCTTTACGGGCGCGGTGGCGGCGTCGAACATCACCGTCTCGCCACGCTTGCCGGCTTCGGTCAGATCGCCAATCAACTCGGCGGGGGCGCGTAGCGTGAGGAATTTCTCTAACGCCGCGCGCGTCTTCGCGTCGAGCTTGGCGTCGTCGACATAAAGCGTCGGCGCGCCTTCCTTGGGCAGAAGCGCAAAGGCGAGAACGATCGGCGTATGCGCCACATCGGCGCCACGGATGTTGAAGGCCCAGCAGATGGCGTGCGGGTCGGACATCAACGCTGCGTCGGCGTCTTTCAGCGCCTCGCGCAGCTTCTTGATCTTGGAGGCGGCGGTCTCGCCAGCGTAGCGGGCAGGATGGATGGCGACGGGCCCCATGGGCTCGCTCGGGCGATCAGCCCAAAGCGCGTCGATCGGATTGGCGTCGAGCGGAACGAGCGCGATCTTCTTGCCCTCGACCGCCTTGGCGAAGCGTTCGATCTGGCCGCTCGTATGGACCCAGGGGTCATATCCGATGCGCGCGCCCTCACGCGCATGCTCCGCAAGCCATTTCGAGGGCGCGGTTTCGGAGATGTCGATCGGCGTGAGGATGTTGCCGTCGATCTCCTGGCGCACCTGGATCACATAGCGCCCGTCGACGAAGATCGCGGCTTCCTGCGCGAGAACCACGGCGAAGCCGGCGGAGCCGGTGAAGCCCGTCAGCCAGGCGAGGCGCTCGGCGCTTTTGGGCACATATTCGTTCTGATGCGCATCGGCGCGCGGAACGAGAAAGCCGTCGAGGTTCTGGCGCGCGAGCTCCTCGCGCAGCGCGGCGATCCGCGTGGCGCTGTCGTGGGAGGAGGAGGCGTCGGCGAAGGATTGGAATTTTGCTTCGAACATGAAGCAAAGCTAGTTCGGGAAGAGATGATGAGCAATGGTTTGTCGCCGCCGCAAGCGCCCCCTCTCTGTCCCTCCCCCGCGATAAGCCTTAAGGGAGTCACACATCCCCGGGGGCGTCATGGCCGGGCTTGTCCCGGCCACCCACGCCGAGGGGTACAGCCGAACTGGGCGCGTCGTCGCTATGGATAAAGTTCCCTGCAGGGCTTTGCGATCTCCGTGTCCTGTTACCTCACGTCGACGCAAACATTCCGAATGGCGACGAACGCCCAGCGTCTGCTTTGGTTTGCGGGGCGTGGATGGCCGGGACAAGCCCGGCCATGACGAGGGCGGCGAGGTGAAGATGTATGCCTGCGAGAGCACGATAAGCGGGGACTATCGCAACCGCAGCGTCATCAGCGCCTCATCGAGATAATCGCCGTCGCCGAGCTTCGCCGCATGGGGCTCGACGCCATAGGTTGCAAAACCCCAGCGTTCGTAAAAGCGCTTCGCCCGTGCGTTCTCGTCGACGACGGTCAGCGTGACGATCTCCACCCGAAGGCGGGCCTGTTCGAGCAGCGCGTCCATCAGCCGGTCGGCGGCGCCAGAGCCGCGATGCGCGGCGCGCAGATACATGCCCCAGAGCAGCGCCTTGTGGCCCAGCTTCGCGCCCGAAAAAAAGGCGAGCCCGGCGGCGCCCGCAAGCGCGTCACCGGCAAAGTAGCCGACGACGAAATCACGCTCCAGCCGAGCCGCCTTCTCCGCAGCGCCGACGCCCGCCTCGTCCTGCGGCGCATAGCGAAAGCAACGCGGCTCGAGGCGGAAGGCCTCCAGCCGCAGATAATGGAACGCCTCCGCATCCGCAGCGAGGAGGCGGCGGATCGTCACCGCGCGCCGCCGCGTCTCAACACCAGCGTCGCCCAGCCGTCGATGTCGCCGCGCTCGGCCAGCGAAAATCCCTGGGCGCGATAGGCCGAGAGAACGCCCGCCACGTCCCGGGCGAGGAGGCCCGAGAGCACCAGCTCCGCCTCCGGCCCGGCGGCTGCGGCGATGGAGGGCGCGAGCAAACGCAAGGGCTTCGCCAAAATATTCGCAAGGATGAGATCGTATTTGCCGACAATGGCTTCATGGCGCAGCCCCACGGCCACGACCGGCCGCACATAGGCGCCGGCGTCATTGGCCACGGCGTTGGCGCGGGCGGTTTCGACCGCGACGGGGTCGATGTCGCCGCAGGCCACAGGCTGATGGAGGAGCTTCGCCGCCGCGATCGCCAGCACGCCCGTTCCCGTGCCGACGTCGAGCACGCGGCGGGGGCGCCGGCGTTTCAAGACGCGATCGAGGGCGCGGAGGCACCCGAGCGTCGTGCCGTGATGGCCGGTGCCGAAGGCGAGCGCCGCCTCGATCTCGACGCCGATGTCGTTCGTCCTCACCCGGTCGCGATCGTGCGAGCCATGCACCAGCACGCGGCCGGCCCGCACCGGCTCGAGCCCCGCGAGCGACTTCTGAACCCAGTCTTCCTTGGCGATCTCGGAGAATTCGGCGCGGGCGGCGGTCTCGGCGTCGGTCACCACCTCGATCAGCGTGCGGATGTCATCTTCGTCGGGCGCCTCGGCGAAATAGACCTCCACTGCCCAGACCGGGCCGTCGTCGACCTCGAAGGCGCCGGCGGCGGTCTCGGTGGGGTCGAACGTCTCGACGATGATGTCCGCGACGGCGCGGGCGCGCCGCTCGTCCGTGGAGAGGCGCAGCACATGGCTGGCGCCATTGGGGGGAAGGCCTTCGAGCATAAGGCGCGCTTAGCACGGCGACCCGGGGCGCGTCACCATTTAGGGCGACGATGGGTTTCGGTATTGCCAGGGGAGGGCTATTATTCGCGCATGACGGAGCTTCTCGATCGGGCTTTCAAGGCCGCGCGCAACCTTCCTCCCGCGATGCAGGATGATTTGGCGCGCGCCATCATGGCGATGACGGGCGAGGTTACGTCCGTCGTTCAATTGACGGCCGAGGAGGAAGCGTCTTTCGACGAGTCCTACGCCCAGGCGGCGTCCGGCGAATTTGCCACTGACGAGCAGATCCGCGCGATCTGGGCGAAGCACGGTCTGTAAAGCTTCGCTATACACGCCCCAATACACTTACTCCCGCTTAAGAAGCACCTGCCGACGGGTCGTGAAACGCCGCGCTCACCCTCCTTTCCCGCATCGCTCTCGCCCTGTATGGTCGCGCTCGTAAGGGAGCGGAAATGACCGAAAAACTAACGGTTTGTCTCGTTGGGCCCAAGAAGGGCGGCAAGTCCTCGCTTCTGGCGTCGCTCGTCGATTGCGTCGCGCACAGCGCCTTCGGCTATTCGCCCCGCTTGCGGCCGGCGCTGCAGCCGATCTCGCAGGCCGAGTTCGCCGCCGGGCCGGCGGATTTGCGCCGCGCCGATTTCTTCGCGGCCGAGAAGGGCGACTATGAGCGCCTGAAACAGGAATTCTCGGACGGCGGCGTCGCCACCGACACGCTCAACACTTACGAATATTATTTCCGCCTCTCGGTGAATGGCGAGGCGCCGCCCGAAATCGTGACGCGCGGGCCCTGGCTGCTGGAGATCGTCGACTCGGCGGGCGAAATCGCCGCGCCGCCGGATGGCGCGGAGGTCGCGATCCTCAACGACGTGAAAGCCAAGCTCGCGCGCCAGATGCTGGAGGCGGATGCGTTGGTGATGGTGCTGCCGCTGGTGCGGCTCGACGACTCGGCCTGGATGGGCGCGCTGGCGCGGCTCATCGACCGCCTTGCGCTTGCGCGCGAAAAGAAGATCAAGCGCCTCGTCGTGGTCTTCTCACAATATGAGCGGCTGTTCACGCGCCTGGGGCCGAGCGCCTTCACCTATGCCTGCGATCCGGCCGTGGCGTTGCATGTCTTGCGCAAGTCGCTGCGCTCGGCGCAATGGCTCTCGCGGCTCAGGGCGCTGGACGCCGTCGGCGTCTCGGTGCGCTATACCGTCTGCTCGGCCTATGGCTTCGTCAAACGCTTTCAGAATCCGAATATGGACCCGCATCAGCCGGGCGAGCGCCGCTTCCGCCGCGCCGGGCTCGAGGGCGCTCGCGTCCACAGCGAATATTGGCGGCCGTTTCTGACCGCCGAGCCCATTCTCTACGCCGCTTTGGGGCTCGACAGCGCCTTCACATTCTCCCACGCGCAGATCGACGCGCTGGAAGAAGAAATTCCGGCGACAGCAATTCTTGCTTAATGAAACCTTCCTATTTGTCGTAAAGCGCGAAAGACATAGTGAGGGGCGGGTTTATGGCGAGCGGCGCGTCGTCTGGCGGCGACGAGATCATCACCTTTCACCGCCTGCATTACGGCAAGCTCGGCGAGGGCGCCGAGCGGCGCGTGCCCGCCTCGGCGGGTTATGCCGTCACGCGCCGTTCCGCGGGCCTCGATCGCGCCTGGGACCCTTATCTTTCGCCCCTGCGCCTCGCGGGCCTGCGCCGGTTCGAGCCGGACGCCATTGCGGTCGGGGCGCGCAGCGCCGGTTGCCTGATTGCGCGGGCTGTCGGCGACAGCATCATTTTCATGCGCGCCCGATTCCGGCCCGAGGATGGCGAGCGCGGCGACGGGCGCCTGCATCAGCAGTCGGCGATCCTGGTCGGCGCCTTCGAGGCCTTCCGGCGCAACCCAGCGGGCTGCCTCTCCATCGCCGCGCATGATCTGCGGGCGCTGCCTGATCTTGCGAGCGAAGACGCGGCCGCGCGGCTGAGCGAGCCGCCGCTCCGCTGGCGGGTGTCGCGGCCCGATCCAGCGGACGTGCGCCGCATCGTGGAGCAGGCGCCCTGGGCGTTTCCGATGCTCGAGACGCTGCTCGACGGCGCCGATAGCGGAGCCGACGCCTCCCGTGATTTCGGGCCGCAGGATTTCGCCGATGAGGGCGCTTTCCTCGCCGGCGTGGGCCTGGTGCTGGAACTTCTTCCTCCGGCCTATCCGCGCTGGCGCGACGTCAGCGTCGTTTCGGGCCTCGCCAATCCGCTGCCGGGCCTTTGCTTGCGCTATATCCCGTCCTCGGGACAGGCGCAGGCGGCGGCCTGATCGTTTGTGAAAGCGGGCGCGCGACGCCCCAGAAATGTCATGCAGTTGTAACTCGATCAGGCTAAGTAGTTGTACCAGCAACACTAACGTCGGCTGTCAGATGGTCCTTCACCTGCACCATGTTCCCGGGCGACTGCGGGTCTGCCTCGCAAATCTCGTCGGCCACTCGCGCGCGATTATCCCCCTCCATTCGGCGCTGCTTTCCGTGCCCGGCGTGAGATCAGCCTCGATCAACGCCCACACGGGCAGCGTCACGGTGCTCTATCACCGGGCCGACTTCGATTTGGAGGCCTTCTGGGCGACGCTGCGGCGGCAGGGCTGCCTCAGCGATCAGGCCGGCGAGCCCGCCCCGTCACACAGCGCCGACTCTGTTGCGACGAGTGCGGCTTCCGGGCTTGGCCAGGCCCTGGCTTCGGCGCTGGTGAAGAGCCTGTTCGACCGCTCGGCGCTTTCCCTGGTCAAATTGCTGACCTGATACCGTTTCCGTTTGAACAGCGCGCATTGGGCGCTTGTCATTCCCGACGGGCCGAAGGCCCGATCGAGAATCCAGAGCCACAAAAGCGCCGGTTTGGCTCGGGATTCCCGACCCCTCTCTGCGCGAGCGGCGGGAACGACGTCGAACCTCGTATGATGGGTCCGATCCTCAAGACTATTCGCGCGTCACGCGGTCACGCGCGCTTGAATGCGCTTTCCCTGGAACTATCGTTTCGTCAAAGAGCCCGGCCCCTATGCGGGAAACAGCCCGATGACGAGACATCATGGATTCCACGTTGCGCACGCCACGCCTCGGCGGCTGCGACTCCAAGCGCCGCACAAACGCGGTGACCGTGAATTTTTTAGGTCTGTGCAAGACCAGTTGTCCCAATGGCCGGACGTCGAGCGCGTCGACGTCAATCCGCTTTCCACGAGCGTCGTGATTCATGCTCCCGACGCCGGAGCCATTCTCGATCTGCTGGAATCGAGCGGCATGCTGCGGGCCATGGAAGCCTCCATGCGCGACGAGAGGAACGAAGCGCCCCAGCCGAAACAGCCGAGCGCCAAGCCCCAGGCGCATCTCCAGCGCCGGAGCCCCGGCCGGGTCAATATGGCGCGGATTTCCGTCTTCGCTGTTGTGGGCGCCAGCGTCGCACTCAAGCTGGCGCGCGGCAATAGTGTGGCCGCGGCGGCCATGGTCCTGCTCTATGGCGGCCGGGCGGCGCAACGCTGGTGGGTTTCCTATCAGGAGGGGCAGCGCGCGGGCTTGCCCTTGCAGCAGTTTCTACCGCCCTCCGGCGGCAGGTGAAATCGCGTCGTCGGCTGTGCGCAGCTCTGCCTAACTAAAAGATTTTTAAAATGTTTTAGGCGCTGACGCGCCTTGAAGGCGCAACGCGGATGCGCACATGACTGGTGTGAGATCCGTTGATTGGTTCGGCGTCATTCCCGACGCTCGCATAGCGAGCGATCGGGAATCCAGAGCAAAACCAGCGCTTCTGCGGCTCTGGATTCCCGGTCGGGCTTTCAGCCCGCCGGGAATGACATCCCCCAGTGCGAGCCATTCAACCGGAAAGGGATCGTTCGATCACATCCTGAAGGAGCACGGCAATGGCGCTGTTCGAAGACCTCATGGAAGAAGCATTGGGACCCGTGGCGATCGGCATCGGGGCGCTTCTTGTCGTTCCGGCGTTGTTCCCCTCGGTTGGGCGCGCGCTGCGGCCGGTAGCCAAGGGGGCGATCAAGACCGGTATCTCCGTCTATGAGAGAACCGTCGCCACCATCGCCGAAGCGACGGGCGATCTCGTCGCCGAGGCGCGCTCAGAGCTTGAAAGCGAGTCGCATCGAGTCGCGGGGCCGGAGCGCGGAGGGACACACGGTCACGCGCACGCGCCCACCTAATAGTAAGCTGCGCAATACAAACGCCGCCGAGGGACGCGCCCTCGGCGGCGTTTTTTATGAGCCGTTACATCCGCGCGACGACGACCAGCCGCCGCACCTCGCCGCGCTTATAGGCTTGCAGGAAGGCGCTATAGTTTCGGAAAGAGACGCAGCCGTTGGAATCCCCGTTCGGGCCCAGCATGAACGTATGGGCGAGGAGACCGGCGCGCCCGTAGATATTGTCTCCGCCGATGGGCGTGAGCCGAAGCGCCTCCACGCCATGGAACAGCGCCTCGCGCGGCGTAAGCGCATAGACGGTCGGCGGGGTCGGGCCCTTCATCCGGACATGGACGAAACGTGGATCGTCGAGATGCGGGCCGAGGCCGGAATGCGCCTCGAGCCTCGTTCCGTCCGGCATGTAAACCGTATGGGCGGAGATGTCGTAGACGGCCGTGCCGGCGCCAGCGCGGGCGGTTGCGGTCGATTGAGCGGGGACGGAAGGCGCGACCGCGCTGGTCAGGCCGCCAAAGAGGCCGCCGGTCGATTCCTGCGGCGCATAAGCCAAGGCCTGGGTTTGGCCCTGAGTCGCGACCGCCTGCTGCTGTCGGCGGCCGCGGCCGAGGGGGGTGGGCTGAGGCTGCTGGCCGGCCTGTTGCTGCCCTGGCTGCTGCTCGCCGGCGCCGCCGAAAATCTTCTCGAAGAAACCGCGGTTGTCCGCCGGCGCCGGCGCCGGCTCGCTTGGCAGCGCCGCCTGGCGCATGGGCGCCGCCTCAGGCGCGCGGCTCATGGAGTTTTTCAGCTCGGCCGGGCGATGCGGCGGCAATGGCGCGCCGGCCTCCTCGGCAACGTCGGAAGGGGTCGGTTCGACGCTGTCGTTTGGCGTCGCCGACTCGACCCTGGCCTCCAGCGCGGCGCTCTGTTGAGGGGCAGGCGCCGTCGTGACGGCGCTGCGCGCCCAGGGGCCGAGCCCGACGACCATCGGCCCATAGGGATGTGGGCCCTGGGTCGGCTGCGCGGCCCCGGCGAGGACTGGGGCCGGCGCCGGGCGCTGATGAAGCCCTTGCCAAGCGGCCAGCAAGCCCAAGGACAATACGCCCGCGCCCAGCACGGCATAGGCAAGCGGCCGGCCGTGATCGCGCGACAATAAGCCGTGTAGATGGGTTTTCTTCAACGTCCGCCCCCGAAAGCATCGCTGGGGCGCGCCACTTGTGGCTTAGGGCTTCGACGAATCGATGCTCCGGACCCGGACTGGCGCGCGCAATAGCGTCACGGCAACACTCTGGAAAAGCATCACGGCCTTGCTTGGGCTCAATTCGGGCGAATTCTTGGCTGTAAACAGGCGCTTCGGGGAACGGCGGCGGAGCAGGCAGGGCGGGAAGGTCCTGCCTGCTCAGTCGTTTACAGGTGGGAAACCACCGCGAGGCGCCGGATTTCGCCTCTCTTATAGGCGTTGAGGAAGGCGTCGTAGTCGCGGAAGGAGACGCATCCGTTCGAGTCGCCGTTGGGGCCGAGCATATAAGTATGCGCCAGCAACCCCGCGCGATTATAGATCGCCCCGCCGCCGCCGACAGGATTGAGCCGCAGCGCCTCGACGCCGTGGAACAGCGCCTCACGCGGCCTCAGATCGTAAACATGCGGCGGGGTCGGACCCCGCATGCGCAAATGCACATAGCGCGGGTCGTCGAGATGCTCGCGCAGGCCGGAGTGGGCTTCCAGCCGCTGGCCGTTCGGCATGTAAACCGTGCGGGCGGAGATGTCGTAGACCGCCGTGTAGCGGTCGAAGCGCGCGCTCGGATTCGCCGGCGCCACGGCGCTGTGCAGCCCGCCGAAAAGCCCGACTGGATCGGAAGGGTTGGCGTAGGCCATGGCTTCCTGACGGTGGGCCGCCCGCGGCGCGGCGGCCTGGGGCGCGCCGCCGAACAGCCGCTCGAAGAAGCCGGGATTGTCGGACGGGGTCGCCGGAACGGCGGTGGCGCCCTCGAGGCGGGATATCCGGCGCGGCGCCGGTTCCTGCCGCGCGGCGAGCGGCAGCTCTTTTGGCGGCTCGGGCCGCAGCGCGGCCGAGAGCTCGGCGGGCCGGCGCGGCGGAGTGGGCGCATCCGCCGTGACGTGGGGCGGCTCGACGAGAGCGGCGCTGACGCTGCGCAATTCGACCGGGCGCGTTGGAGGCGCCGGCGGTTCGGGAGCCTTCGCCAGCCGCGCGGGCGTCGCCGCCTCGGCCTCCGCCACAAAACGGAACGGCGGTTTCGCGCGCGCTTCGCGCGGCGCAAAGGCGCTCGCCGCATGGGGGCCGATATCGGAGAGATAAGAGCCGCGCAGGCCAAGGTCCTTGACGCCCGCGGCCTCGGCGTCGGGCGCCGGGTCGAGGGGCGAGCGCGGGAAGAGCAAGGCGCCTGTCAAGAGGCAGATGCTCATCGCCCCGAGCGCCGGAATGATCCGGCGAAGCTCTCGGGATGAAAAAACGCGAGGATACAGAACCATGTTACGCATGGTTCGACGCTAGCGCGGGGTGCTTTCGGAATGGTTGCCAAGCCCTTTCCGCCGAGCGGCGTATTTGGCTTAAATTGAGACGACTTCTGAGGCGGACGCGCCCCATTGACCGCGCGGCGCGACAACCGTAACTGCTTCGTCGCAAGATCCGCGAAGGCGCGGCCAGGGGTTCGAGATATGAGCGTCGATCAAAGCAAGGAAGCGGTTGCCGCCAATGCGTCGCGCGGGGCTGTCGACTATCTCTCCCCCACGCGCTCCTTCCAGGGCTTGATTCTCACGCTGCAGAATTACTGGGCGGCGCAGGGGTGCGTCATTTTGCAGCCCTACGACATGGAGATGGGCGCGGCGACCTTTCATCCGGGGACGACGCTGCGCGCGCTCGGCCCCAAGCCCTGGCGCGCCGCTTATGCGCAGCCATGCCGGCGGCCCAAGGATGGGCGCTATGGCGAGAACCCCAACCGGGTGCAGCATTATTATCAGTTCCAGGTGATCCTGAAGCCGTCGCCGCCCAATCTCCAGGAGCTGTATCTCGGCTCGCTCGCCGCCATCGGCCTCGACGCCCGGCTGCATGACATTCGTTTCGTCGAGGATGACTGGGAGAGCCCGACGCTCGGCGCCTGGGGCCTCGGCTGGGAATGCTGGTGCGACGGCATGGAAGTCTCGCAATTCACCTATTTCCAGCAAGTCGCCGGCTTCGAATGCGCGCCGGTCGCGGGCGAATTGACCTATGGGCTCGAGCGTCTCGCCTGCTATCTGCAGGGCGTGGACAGCATTATGGAGCTGAATTTCAACGGCCGCGACGGCGATGAGCAGGTCACCTATCGCGACGTCTTTCTGCAGGCGGAGCAGGAATATTCCCGCCATAATTTCGAAGCCGCCGACACGGCGAAGCTGTTCGAGGATTTCAAGGACGCCGAGGCCGAGTGCCGGCGCCTCCTCGATTTCGGCGCAGGCTCGGGCGACGAGATGCACCGCATGGCGCTGCCCGCCTATGACCAGTGCATCAAGGCGAGCCACGCCTTCAACCTGCTCGATGCGCGCGGCGTGATCTCGGTCACCGAGCGTCAGAGCTACATTCTGCGCGTGCGCGAGCTGGCCAAGGCCTGCGGCGCGGCTTGGCTGAAGACCGCCGGGGGCGGGGCCAACGCTTAAGGCCGCGGGGGAGCAGCCAGCGCGGCGCTTGCGCCAGGATTTCCAACGCGCTCTCCTGCGTGTTCGTGCGCTTCTGTCTCAGCTTGAAACAGAAGCTTGGCCTCCCCATTTTCACGACAAGACGCTTTTCGCCATGCGCGCTGGCGCACATCCGGGCGATGCTGAGCGGGGCATAAACGCGGCGAGACGGGTTGCCGTCTTGCGTTGTGCGGTCGGCGCAACGCGGCGCGCGCCCGCCGGGCCTTGTTCAGGAACCCGAGGTTTCGGCGGTCGCGCGCCTTGACAGCGTGCAGTGTTTGTTCTAGTTGTGTTCTTGTTCTGCTCCCGCTTTTGGCAGGGTCGTCATGCAACGCTTCGCTTCCCCCAGGTCCCGCTCGATCCGCGCTTTTACGCCGCGCGGGCAGGAACTCGATTCTCTTGCGGATTCGGAGGCGCTGCGCGGCCGTTTCTTCTCCTGGCGGGGCGCGAGTGGGCGGCGTTTTGTCTGTTCCGTCTTCCAGCGCGGCGAGGAGGGCTTTGTCTCCGACGTGGAGAGGGGCGCCGTCATCGGCGTCGCATCCGACGGCGGCGTCCTGCGGCCGGTCTGCGTCTTTGCTGCTGCGGAGCGCCGCTCCCGCGATGCGCTGCGCAAGGTCGGGCGTGAACTCGCCGTCGTCGAATGGCATGTGCATTTCTGCCCGGACATAGAGGCGGTTCGCGATCTGGCCGGGTCGCTGCTGAATTGAGTGCGTGTGGCGTTGGTGGCGTTTGTCGCGTGCTTGGCCGTAATGAGGCGTTGCGTGAGCGTTCGTGCTGCTGTTCGTAAGCGCGCCCAGTCGGCGTAACTTCGTGTTTCCTCAATGGCCGGGGTTCGCCCCGGCCTTTTTTTGTGCGGGCGCCGCGCGGCAGGAGCATTGGTCCAACCGCCGGACGACCTCCGCCAGCTCGGCGTCGTGAATGTCGAGCTGGAGCAAATGTTCATATGTGTTGCGGACATAGGCCGGATTGTCGCCGGCAAGCCCGCACCCTTCGGCAATGAGCTTTGTCATCTCATCATAGGGGAGACGGCCCGCATATTGGCAGTGACTACGGTCGACCACATAGGCCAAAGCGTTGGCGCACCCGCCCTCGGCGAAGCGGACCCCCACCGTCTTTTCGAGATAGACGGCGGTCACGAGCTCCCGCTCACGCAAATATTGAACGGTTTTTTCACGCTCTTTCGCCGCCACGCGAAAGGCCACCCCCTGGCAGGAGCCGCCCTTGTCGAGGCCGAGCACGAGACCAGGACGCTCCGGCGTGCCCCGATGCACATGGGAGAAAATGCAGAGAGAGCGGTGGTAGCCATGGACCCAGGCGAGCGCGCTTTCGACATAGTCGAAGCCCGGACGCCACATCAGCGAGCCATAGCCGAAAACCCAAAGATCGTCCCTGCAGGATACCGTCGCCGCCAAGCTCATCCTCGAACGAGAGTTAAGGCCGGAAGGCCGTCGCGATTCACCGTTCGGTCCCATCTTTTCGGCTGAATCCCTCCAGCGCAATAGGAAAATAGGGAAGCTCCCGATTCGGCGCTGTCGTCGCGCGCCGTTCTTCCCACAAGATATTGCGGGCGCTTCCTTGCATTCGTCATTCTTTTGTGGCGCATTTTTGCCTATGAAATTCGAGCGCCTCAGACTTCTTGGCTTCAAGAGCTTCTGCGAGTCGACCGACTTCCTGATCCAGCCGGGCCTCACCGGCGTGGTCGGGCCGAACGGTTGCGGCAAGTCGAATCTCGTCGAGGCCCTGCGCTGGGTCATGGGCGAAAACTCCTATAAAAACATGCGCGCGTCCGGCATGGACGACGTGATCTTCTCGGGAGGCGGCTCGCGCCCCGCGCGCAATTTCGCCGAAGTGGGCCTCGTCCTCGACAATACCGCCCGCCTTGCGCCCGCGGCCTTCAACGATGCCGACACGATCGAGGTTACCCGCCGCATCGAGCGCGAGCAGGGCTCGACCTATCGCGTCAACGGCAAGGAAGTTCGCGCCCGCGACGTGCAGCTCCTCTTCGCCGACGCCGCCACCGGCGCGCGCTCGCCCTCGCTCGTGCGCCAGGGCCAGATCGGCGAGATCATTTCCGCCAAGCCGCAGGCCCGCCGCCGCATTCTGGAGGACGCCGCCGGCGTCGCCGGTCTCCATACGCGCCGCCACGAGGCCGAGCTGCGGCTCAATGCGGCGTCCGAAAATCTCACGCGTCTTGAGGACGTCCTGAAACAGGTCGAGAGCCAGGGCGACAGCCTGCGCCGTCAGGCGCGCCAGGCCGCCCGCTACCGTGAGATCGCCGCCAAAATCCGCCAGAACGAGGCGCTCGTCGCTTTGGTTTCCTATCAGATTGCCGCCGACAGCCTGCGCGACGCCGCAGCGAAGCTCGAAGCCGACATCGCCAATGTCCAGCAACGCACGCTGGAGCAGGCGGAGAGCGCGAAGTTTCAAGCCATTGCGGCGCATGAGCTGCCGAAGCTGCGCGAGAAGGAGGCGGAAGCCGGCGCCGCCTTGCACCGTCTCGTCGCCGCGCGCCAGTCTCTGGAGGCTGATGAAGAGCGCGCCAAGCAGCGCATCTCGGAGCTTGCCCGCCAGATCGAGCAATTCATGCGCGACCTCGAACGCGAGCGCGCGTTGATCGAGGACGCCGCCGAGGTCGCCGAGCGGCTGGAGGAGGAGCGCGCCGAGCTGCTCGGCGCCGACACTTTCGACGGCGAGCGCGAGCCCGAAGCCAAGGCGCGCCTTGCGGAGATCGAGGCGGCGCTGGCCGAGACCGAATCAGAACTCTCCGACGCCCAGCAGCAGCTCGCCGGGGTCAACGCCCGCCGCGCCGCGATCGAAACGGCCTTGCGCGATGAAAACCAGCGCGTGGCCCGCTTCGAGGCGGAGCTGACGCGCCTCGATACGGAATTCGCCCTTATCGCCGGCCAGGGCGGCGGCGCCGAGGAGGCTGAACGGCTCGCCGAAGCCTTCGAGATGGCGGTCGAAGCGGCCAATGCCGCCGACGAGGCCGCCCAAATGGCGGAAGAGGCCCAGCGCGCGGCGCGCGACGCCGAGGCCGCCGCCCGCCAGCCCGTTGAGCAGGCGGCGCTGAAGGCGCAGCGGCTGGAGACGGAAGTCCGCACGCTCGAAAATCTGCTGCAGTCGGGCTCGGGCGGGCTCTGGGCCCCGGTGGTCGAGAGCATGACTGTCGAGAAGGGCTATGAGACCGCGCTCGGCGCGGCGCTCGGCGACGATCTCGACGCCTCCGCCGAAACCTCCGCGCCCGCCCATTGGGCAGTCACGCCCGACGCCGGGGATCCGGCGCTGCCGCCCGGGGTCCGCTCGCTCGGCGAGATGGTCGAGGCGCCGCCGGCGCTGCGCCGTCGGCTGGCGCAGATCGGCGTCGTTCTGCGCGCCGAGGGCGAAAGCCTGCGCAAGCTGTTGAAGCCCGGCCAGCGGCTCGTCTCCAAGGAGGGCGATCTGTGGCGCTGGGACGGTTTCACCCAGGCCGCCGAGGCCCCGACGCCGGCCGCCCGTCGCCTCGCCGAAAAGAACCGTCTCGAAGATCTGCGCACCGAGGCCGAACGCGCCCGCGCCCAGGCCGACGCCCTCGCCGAGGAGCTCGACGCCGCGCGCGAGGCCACGCGGCTCGCCGCCATGGCCGACGCCCAGGCTCGTGACGCCCAGCGTCGTTCCCGCGCTCAGCTGGAGGAGGCGCGCGAACGTCACAGCGCGGCGGAGCGGCGCCTCGCGCAGATCGGCCAGCGCCTCTCCGCGCTGGAGGAGGCCAAGGCCCAGACGCTCGCCAATCGGGATGAAGCCGCGCAAAAGCGTGACACGCTGTCGGCCCAGCTCGACGCGCTGGAGGAGCCCGCGTCGCTCGCCGGCATGCTGGAGAGCCTGCGCGCTCGCGCCATGGTCGAGCGCGCCCAGGCGGGCGAGGCCCGCGCCGCGCTGACGAGCCTGCGTAACGAAGCGAGCGCCCGCGCCTCCCGCATCAACGCTATCCTCCGCGAGATCGCCTCCTGGGCCGAGCGGCGCGACCGCGCCCAGGACCGCCTCGGCGAATTGGAGGAGCGGCTCGAATCGGCGCGCGAGGAGCAGGAGCGCCTCGCCGAATCGCCCGACGCCTTCCTCGAACAGCGCCGCGCGCTGATGAACGCGCTGGAAGAGGCCGAGGCCGCCCGCCGCGCCGCCTCGGACGCGCGCGCCGAGGCCGAAACCCGGCTCGCCGAATCGGACCGCGCCGCCCGCGCCGCGCTCGACGCGATGAGCGCCGCCCGCGAGGCCAAGGCGCGCAGCGAAGCGCAATTGGAGGCCGCCAAACAGCGCGCCGCCGACATAGAGCGCGCGATACAACATGATCTCGAAACGACCCCCGCCGCGCTGGCAGGCCTTGCCGAGGTGAAGGAGGGCGACGAGCTCCCGGAGATTGCCGAGGTCGAAAAGCGGCTCGAAATTCTGCGCGCCGATCGCGAGCGGCTCGGGGCCGTCAACCTGCGCGCGGAGGAAGAACTTTCCGAGATCGATTCGACCCGCGAGAAGATGATCGCCGAACGCGATGACCTCGCGGAAGCCATCAAGAAGCTGCGCGCCGCCATCGCGAGCCTCAACAAGGAAGGCCGCGAGCGCCTGCTCGCCGCCTTCGACAAGGTCAATGCGCATTTCAAGGAACTGTTCACGATCCTCTTCGGCGGCGGCTCGGCGGAGCTGCAGCTCGTCGAGAGCGACGATCCGCTGGAGGCCGGCCTCGACATTCTTGCCCGCCCGCCGGGCAAGAAGCCTGCGGCCATGTCGCTGCTCTCCGGCGGCGAGCAGGCGTTGACCGCTATGTCGTTGATCTTCGCGGTGTTCCTGACCAACCCGTCGCCGATCTGCGTGCTCGACGAAGTCGACGCGCCGCTCGATGATTATAACGTCGAGCGTTTCTGCGACCTCATCGACGAAATGCGCAAGAAGACAGACACGCGCTTCGTGACGATCACCCACAACCCGATCACCATGGCCCGTATGGATCGGTTGTTCGGCGTGACCCAGGCCGAGCGCGGCATTTCGCAGCTCGTGTCGGTGGATCTGGAGCAGGCGGAGAAGTTCGCGCTGGCGAGCTGAAGCCACGGCTTCAGACTCCATAGGAATTGAGCTCGCGACTTGCTATATTTGACCCTTAGGCATCGGACGCAGGCCAATGAGAAGCGCGCAATTGTTCAGCGTCTCGCTTCCGCAGGAGTTGGCGGATTTCGTGGACGCAAAAGTGAAGTCGGGAGCTTACGCTTCGGCAAGCGAGGTGATGCGCGAAGGCGTCGTTGCGCTCTTGGAGCGTGAGGCCGCGCTTGAAAAATGGCTGCGCGACGAGGTGGTCAGGGGCCATGAGGAATATCTTTCCGACCCCTCGAAAGGCGTCCCGGCGCAAGCTGTGCTGGAGAGGATCAAGGCTCGCCGCGCCGCTGTGAAATGAAGCGCGACGCGCCGGTTATTTTTACGCCTCTCGCAGAGCGCCAACTCGATTCCCTACATGCCTGGATTTGCGAGGCTGCCGGCGAAAAAACAGCAGACGCCTATGCCGAGCGGCTCGTCAATTACTGCCTTGGACTCGCGACTTTTCCGCAACGCGGTCGTAAGCGCGATGACCTCCTGCCCGGGTTACGCACGATTGGCTTCGAGCGACGCGTGACGGTCGCCTTTGTTGTTGGCGAGGACGCCCTGCTCATCGAAGGCGTATTTTACGGCGGGCAGGATTTCGAGACCGCCTTCGAATGACATCTGGCCTGCCGCCGACGTTGGCTGCGAATGCTCCGAGAGCGCCTCCAACTCTCAGGCCCCCTTTTTCCCTTCGCAAATGCACAAACTTTCAGCCGGGGCGAATTGTCTTATTCCGGTGTTTTCCCTTTTGTTTCAATCTACTTGGGTAAATCCGCGCCGCCTTGACTTCACCGTGGCCCGTCAATATGTTGCGCGCGGCTCGAAAGGGGACGGCCGAAAGGCCGGGCTTTTTCGATCAAGCCGCTCCCGGAACCGGATAATTCCCCCGAACAAGCCGCCCTCGGCCATGGTTCAATTTTGCGCGCCATTGCGGCGCGACGGAGAGAGCCGATGAACGAAGACGACAAGCGGGACGCCGAAATGGACGCGCTCAACGCGCGGCTCGAGAAGCTCAACGCGGCGCTGCGTCAGCGCGAGGAAGAGCAGCTCGCCAAAGAGGCGCCGCCGCCCGAGAGAAGGGGCCTGTCGCGGGCGTTGAGCGTCGGGCTCAATGCGTTTTCCGAATTCGTGGGGGCAGTACTGGTTGGCGGGCTGGTCGGCTGGAAAGTCGACGAATGGCTCGGGACCAAGCCCTGGCTGATGATCGTCTTACTCGGTCTCGGCATAGCGGCTGGCTTTTGGAACATTTATCGCGTGGCGAAGCCGCAGGCTTAACGCCGTCGCGATCGGGACGAGACCTAGGGCGCGGTTGTCGCGCGATCAATCGAGGGCCGGGCGGAGACGCCCGGGCAGAGACGATGAGCACAGAAGCAGCGGCCGCGCCGAATCCGATCGAACAATTCGAACTGCACCGCTACTTCCCGCATCAGATGGCGGGCGTCGAAACCTCCTTCACCAACGCCTCGCTCTACATGCTGCTCGCCGCGCTCGGCGTGGTGTTCCTGATGCTCCTCGCCACCTCGCGCAAGGCGATCGTGCCGGGCCGCTTCCAGGCGCTGGCGGAGATGCTCTATGAGTTCGTCGCCAACACGGTGCGCTCGACGGCGGGCAAGGAGGGGATGAAGTTCTTCCCCTTCGTCTTCTCGCTCTTTTCCTTCATCCTCATCTCCAATTTGATCGGGCTCATCCCCTACACCTATTCGGTGACGAGCCAGATCGTCGTGACGGGCGCCTTCGCGCTACTGGTCATCTCGCTGGTGACCGCCTACGGCTTCTATCGCCACGGCTTCGGCTTCCTGAACCTCTTCGTGCCGCATGGCGTGCCGCTGCCGGTTCTGGTCATCCTCGTGCCGATCGAGGTGATCTCCTTCCTGTCGCGCCCGGTGTCGCTCTCCATTCGTCTTTTCGCCAACATCCTCGCGGGCCACGTGACGCTCGCGGTGTTCGGCGGCTTTGTCGTGCTGCTGCTTGCGGCCGGCGGCGTCTATCAGGCGCTCGCGCCGGTGCCGCTGCTCGCCATCGTCGCGCTCTATGCGCTGGAGCTGCTTGTCGCCTGTCTGCAGGCCTTCGTCTTCAGCGTCCTCACTTGCGTCTATCTCAACGACGCGATCCATCCGGGCCACTGATAAACATCCAACAATAAACGCTGGTCCATAGAAACAGGAGAGTATTATGGCTACCGAAATGCAACTGGTTGGCGCGGGTCTCGCCGCGATCGGCACCGGCGCTGCGGCGATCGGCGTCGGCATCATCTTCGGCAATTTCGTCAACGGCGCTCTGCGCAATCCGTCGGCGGCCGCTTCCCAGTTCACCAACGCCATCATCGGCGCGGCGCTCGCAGAAGGCCTGGGCATCTTCGCCTTCGTTATCGCGCTGCTGCTGTATCTGAAGGCCTAAGGCTTTCCTGATCTCTTTGCGAGGCGCGCTCTCATTGCGCGCCTCGCGTCTTACGCCCCGTAGAGGCGCACCGCGTCCAAAGCGCGCGCCGCGTCGAAGACTTTGGATCATGTCCATGGCGATCATCTCTTCCGCCCACGCCGCCGAGGCCGAGCAGGAAACCCACGCGACGCATGAGTCGGTGGGCGCGACGGGCGGCGAAGCCCATCACGAAGGCGGCTTTCCGCCCTTCCAGACCGAGAATTTCGCGCCGCAGCTCGTTTGGCTCGTCCTGATCTTCGGCTTCCTCTACATTCTCATGTCGCGCATCGCGCTGCCGCGCGTCGGCGGCATCATCGAGAATCGCGAGCAGAAGATCGTCTCCGATCTCGACGCCTCGCGCGAGATGCAGGCCAGGGCGCAGGCCGCCGCCGCCGCCAATGACGAAAATCTGCGCCTGCGTCGCGAAGAGGCCCAGGCCATCGGCCGCGAAGCCCAGCAGAAGATCGCCAATGAGACGGCTGCGCAGCGCACGCGCGCCGAATCGGACGCCGGCGAAAAGATTCGCGCCGCCGAGGAGCGTATCGCCGCCGCCAAATCTGCCGCGCTCGCCAATGTCGAAGCCATCGCGCTCGACGCCGCCGCTTCGATCGTCGAGAAGCTGACCGGCGCGCCGGCGGATCGCGCCCGCCTTGCCGCCGAATACAAATCCGTGAACTGAGGAGACGCGTTCCATGCATTTCGACGCGGAATTCTACGTCGCCGTCGGCTTCACGATCTTCGTGCTCGTGCTGCTCTGGGTCGGCGCTCATTCGAAATTCGCCGCGCTGATCGACGCGCGCATCAACCGCATCAAGGCTGAGCTCGCCGAGGCCGAGCGTCTGCGCTCGGAGGCCGAGACGCTGCTGGCGTCCTTCGAAAAGAAGCGCGAGGAAGCTGAGGCCGAAGCCAAGGCGATCGTCGCGGCGGCGAAGGAAGAAGCCGAGCTGATCGCCGCCGAAGGCAAGCGCCGCATCGAAGAATTCACGGCGCGCAGCGTGAAGCAGGTCGAGCAGAAGATCGCTCAGGCGGAAGCGCAGGCCGCCGCCGAAGTGCGCGCCGCCGCCGCTGACGCCGCCGTGAAGGTCGCCGAGCGCGTCCTCGCCAGCGGCGCCGCTGGCAAGGACTTCGTCATGGCGGGCATCAATGACGTGAAGTCGCTCGCCGAGCCAGCGCGCTACGTTTCGAACTGATCGAGCGCTCTACAAGAGAAGAAAAAGTTTTTTGAAGGGCCGGCGCTTTTAGCGCCGGCCCTTTTTCTTTTTATGGGCCGGGGCCTCGCCGGCGGCGGCGCCGTCTGTGAAGCCGACGAGGATTTCGTAATCCTCCTGCGCCTTCGCGACCGTCGGCGCGATGAGCGGATCGGCAAGAAATCGGAAATCTGCGCGCGCTGCGCCCGATGGAATGGTTGCGTTCACCCGGTAGGTCTTCGACGATACGACCGAATCGTCCTTGGTTCGGCGCAGCGCCACGCGGACCACGCCGCCATAAGAACCAGCGGCGCCGACAGGGCCCAGCATAGCGTCGCCCTCGACCCCAACCCTGATCGTCAGATGATCGCCTTCGACGATGCATTCCCGCGCGGTCGATTTGATTGATAGCTGATGATGCACGGCCGCCGAATCGGCGCCGGCAGGCGAACGAATCATCTGCGATCCATCCTCATTGACGATGACAGGACAATCGGCCGTGGCCCCCGGGGCCAGGGACTCGCCATTCGCGCCGCCCCCGAACCACTCGGGGACGCCAACCTTGGGAAGATCAAATGCCGCCGCGCCAAATGTGGAGAGCCCCGCGGCGACGGCCAGCGCTCCGAAACCCGTAAAGCCAGCTTTCATATAACGCGCCCATCCCTATGGAAGCTTTGCGAAGCCTTCTTTGAAGCCCTGGAGCGTCAGCGGAAGCCCGATTCCCTCTTCTGGAACCTGATGGATGATGAAGGTCGCAGTCTTACCATTTTTGAGCTGATCGATCAGCTTGTCGTCCATGACGACTTCTGCGACGCAACCCGTTGGCAGACATTTGACAAATCCGGCGCGACCGATGTCGGTTTCGTCGATTTTGAGACCGAGGCCATTCGGCAGCAGAACCCCGAGCGGCGCGATCACTCTCAGCAAACGACTCTTTCCGTCGCTGGTTTTCAGGACGATGACGACCAGATTGACGTTGCTTTTGTCCTCGGCGACGACGCTCTGAATCAAGGCGCACTGCTCGGAGGCGGCGCCCACGGGCGTCTCGCACCGAATCTCCCAATCGCCGAATTTGGATTTCACGACGCCTTGCGCTTGCGCCGCGTCGACACAGCCGATTGTCAGGAGAATTCCGGCAAGACCTGCGACTGATTGTCGCAACGGGGTCAGATATGGGGCCATGTGTGACGCGGCGCGCAAAGGATTCATGGTGGCTCCAGCAGCAATTGCTCTTCTTCGCCGATCCTGGGATCCAATCTCGGCCGCATAGCGGCGAACCGCGATGAGAGCCGCCGTTGCCTAGCAAATGGACCCGTCCTGTCAAGCAGACGCGAAATCCTCGCGGCTTTTGCGGTTAGCGCGACGTTTTGTCATTTAAAATGTGGCGTCGCAGTAATTGCGCGAGGCTGCCGTTTGTGGTTGAACCGGGCCGGGTCGGGCGAGAGCTTCTGGCGGCGGAAGCGCGTCCGAAAATTGCATGAAAAACATCGAATCTGGCTGACGAATAAGGTGCGAAAGGCGACCTGCATGTCCAAGGGCAATCGAAAATTCATGTCTGGGGGAGCGCTCGCTGCGCTAGTTGCGCTTCCGGTCGTCCTCTTTGCAGGCTTCGCCTATGCTCAAGTCGAGGGGCAGCCCACGCCGGGCGGCATCGGCCTCCCGGCGACGGTTACCGACGTCGGTCACGAGACGCAGTTTTTCTATAACGGCATCCTTCTGCCGGTCATCACCTTCATCGCCCTCGCGGTGCTCGGTCTGCTGCTTTACGTCTCCTGGCGCTACAACGAGCAGGCGAACCCGGTGCCGTCGAAGCTGACCCATCACACGGGCCTCGAGATCGCCTGGACGCTGCTGCCGATCCTCATTCTGGTCTTCATCGCCATTCCGTCCTTCCGCATTCTCGCGCATCAGGTCGAAATCCCCGAGTCGAAGATCACCATAAAGGTGACTGGCAATCAGTGGTACTGGTCCTACAAATATCCCGAGGATCAGGGCGGCGGCTTCGGTTTCGACCAGCTCATGAAGCCGGAGAACGAGCTGAAGGAAGGCGAGCCGCGCCTCCTCGCCGTGGACAATGAAGCCTATGTTCCTGTCAATGAGGTCGTGAAGCTGCAGATCACCGCGGCGGACGTCATTCATTCCTTCGTTATTCCGGCGTTCGGCGTTCGCATGGACGCGGTGCCGGGCCGTCTCAACGAGACTTGGTTCCGGGCCGAGAAGGAAGGCGTCTATTACGGCCAGTGCTCGAAGATTTGCGGCAAGGACCACGCCTTCATGCCGATGGCGATCCGCGTCGTCAGCCGCGAGAAGTACGAGGAGTGGCTGGTCGAGGCCAAGAAGAAATTCGCGGCGGCCGAGTCGCGCACCCGCATCGCCTCGAGCGAGCAGGCTCGCTGAATCAGACGCAAGACAACATAAGACATCGAGGAACAAACGATGGCGAGTTCGACTGCCGGAGCGCATGACCATCCGAGAGGCCTGCGCCGCTTTCTCTTCTCCACCAACCACAAAGACATTGGCACCCTCTATCTGATCCTCGCCGTCATCGGCGGGCTCGTGGGTCTGCTCATGTCGATGGGCATTCGCGCCGAGCTGATGTATCCGGGCATCAATGTGTTCCCGGGCCTCGCCAAGCTGATCAATGGCGCCGATCCGTCGATGGGCCTCGATCCGGCGAAGAACCTCTACAATGTGTTCATCACCGCCCATGGCGTGCTCATGATCTTCTTCATGGTCATGCCGGCGCTGATGGGCGGCTACGCCAACTGGTTCGTGCCGATCATGATTGGCGCGCCGGATATGGCGTTCCCGCGCCTCAACAACATCTCCTTCTGGTTCCTCGCCGTTTCGCTGATCCTTCTGGTGCTCTCGATGTTCGTCGAAGGCGCGCCGGGCATGCTCGGCTTCGGCGGCGGCTGGGTGTTCTATCCGCCGCTCTCGTCGAACACCGGCCATCCCGGTCCGGCGATGGATTTCGTCATCCTGTCGCTGCATCTTGCGGGCGCGTCGTCGATCCTGGGCTCGATCAACTTCATCACCACGATCTTCAACATGCGCGCGCCCGGCATGACGCTGCACAAGATGCCGCTGTTCGCCTGGGCCATGCTGGTCACGGCCTTCCTGCTGGTGCTCACGCTCCCGGTTCTCGCCGGCGCGATCACCATGTTGCTGACGGACCGCAACTTCGGCACCATGTTCTACGATCCGGCCGGCGGCGGCGATCCGCTGCTGTTCCAGCATCTGTTCTGGTTCTTCGGCCATCCGGAAGTCTATGTGCTGATCCTGCCGGCCTTCGGTCTCATCAGCCACATCGTGTCGACCTTCTCCAAGAAGCCGGTCTTCGGTTATCTCGGCATGGCCTACGCCATGGTCGCCATCGGCTTCCTCGGCTGCATCGTGTGGGCGCACCACATGTATACGGTCGGCCTGTCGCTGAACGCCCAGCGTTACTTCGTCTTCGCCACGATGGTGATCGCGGTGCCGACCGGCATCAAGATCTTCTCCTGGATCGCGACGATGTGGGGCGGCTCGATCAGCTTCCGCGCGCCGATGATCTGGGCCATCGGCTTCATCTTCGTGTTCACCATGGGCGGCGTCACCGGCGTCGTTCTCGCGAACGCCTCGGCCGACCGCCAGCTCCACGAGACCTATTTCGTGGTGGCGCACTTCCACTACACCATGTCGCTGGGCGCGGTGTTCGCCGTCTTCGCGGGCTTCTATTACTGGTTCCCGAAGATGACGGGCTATCTCTACAATGAGACGCTCTCGAAGGCGCACTTCATCGTGCTCTTCATCGGCATCAACATGACCTTCTTCCCGCAGCATTTCCTCGGCCTCGCCGGCATGCCGCGCCGCTACATCGACTATCCGGACGCTTTCGCGCTCTGGAACTACATCTCCTCGGTGGGCGCGTTCATCGGCGGTCTGAGCATGCTGATCTTCTTCTATGCGGTCTACGAGGCCTTTGCGAAGAAGCGTGAAGCGGGCGCCAATCCGTGGGGCGTGGGCGCCACGACGCTGGAGTGGACGCTGCCGTCGCCGCCGCCGTTCCATCAGTTCGAGGTCCTGCCGCGCATCTCCGGCCCGGGCCACCAGTAATCCACCACTAGACTGGCGCGGCTCTTCGGCCGCGCCAGTTATCCCAAGAGACGACCTAGCTCGCGTTTTATCCGATCAAGAGCGAACCAAGCGATGAGCGACGCTTCTTATCTCGACGGCGCCGAAGCGGCGCGCAGCGTTCCGCAACTTCCGGTCGCCGCGCCTTCGGATTATTTCCAGCTCCTGAAGCCGCGCGTCATGTCGCTCGTTGTGCTGACCGCGCTCGCCGGCATTCTCATCGCGCCAGTTCCGCCGCATCCGCTCGTCGCTTTCGCTGCGCTTCTCTCCATCGCCGTGGGGGCCGGCGCCTCCGGGGCGCTCAATATGTGGTACGACGCCGACATCGACGCGATCATGACGCGCACGGCGCGCCGCCCGATTCCCGCGGGCCGCATGGAGCCCGAATCGGCCCTGGCCTTCGGCCTCGTGCTGTCGATGCTGTCGGTGTTCACGCTGGGGTTTGCGACGAACTGGCTCGCCGCCTCGCTTCTGGCCTTCACCATCTTTTTCTATGTCGTCATCTATACGATGTGGCTGAAGCGTTCGACGCCGCAGAACATCGTGATTGGGGGCGCTGCGGGCGCCCTGCCGCCCATCGTCGGCTACGCCGCCGCAACGGGCGACATCAGCCTCGCCAGCATCGTCCTCTTCGCCGTCATCTTCGTCTGGACGCCCCCTCACTTCTGGGCGTTGGCGCTGGTGAAGCATGACGATTACAGCCGCGCCGGCGTGCCGATGATGCCGAATGCGCTCGGCGCCGATCGCACGCGTCTCGAGATCCTCGTCTATTCGCTCGTGCTGGCGCCCTTGGGCGCCGTCCCCTGGGCGCTGGGCTTCGCCGGCGCTGTCTATGGCGCCGTTGCGATTGCAGCGGGCCTCTATCTCGCTTGGCTCGCTGTTCAGGTCTATCGCAGGCGCGAGGGCGACATTGCCCGCCGGGCCGCGATGAAGCTGTTCTTTTTCTCGATCTCCTATCTCTTCCTGCTGTTCCTGATCATCGTCGGCGAGCGCCTGCTGACGATCGCCGGCATTATCTGAAGGGAGACGAGATGAACGTCGAGCACAACCCGAATATCGAAGAGGGCGTCGTCCTCACCCCGGAGCAGGCGCGTAGCCGTCGCGCCCGCAATATCGCCATCGCCGTGACTGTCGCCTTGCTGGCGGTGCTGTTCTACGCGCTGACCCTCGTCAAGCTCGGCGGCGCCGTCGCCAATCGGCATATCTGACATGTCCGAGCCCGCCCACAAGACGCCCAAAAGACCCGGCGCGATCGCCGCGGCGCTTGTCGTCGGCTCTTTGGGCATGCTTGGGCTGTCGTTCGCTTCCGTCCCGCTCTATCGGGCCTTCTGCGCCGCGACCGGATTCGGCGGCACGCCGCAGGTCGCCAAAGCGAATTCGACGGAGCAGGGTAGCCGTTCGCTGGCCGTCCGCTTCGACGCCAATGTGTCCCGCGAGCTACCCTGGCGTTTCGAGCCTGAGGTCCCCAAAATTTCGCTGCGCACCGGCGAGACAACGACCGTCTATTACAAGGCCACGAACCTCTCCGATAAGGAGACGCGTGGACAGGCGGCCTATAACGTCAGTCCCGATCAGGCCGGCGCATTCTTCGTGAAGGTCGCCTGTTTCTGCTTCGACGAACAAAGGCTCGGCCCCGGCGAGACCGCCGAGTGGCCCGTCGTCTTCTATCTCGACCCCGCGCTCGAGAAGGAAGAGACGATGCGCCGCGTCGAGGAGATCACGCTTTCCTATTCCTTCTTCCCGACCAAAGCGCCGGCGACACCCAAAACCAGCGCCGAAGCCGGGCAGAAGCCCAAGTCCTGACCGCCGGCGGCGCCGGGGGGATTTCAACCTGGAACACGCCGGGCGACCGGCGAATGACGAGGAAAAGAAGAAATGGCCGACGGACACGCCAAACCGCAGCATGACTATCATCTTGTCGATCCGAGTCCGTGGCCGATCGCCGGCGCGTTTTCAGCGCTCTTCACGGCCATCGGCGCCATCATGTGGATGGCGCAGCACAAGGGCGCGCCGATCTACGGCCAGACCTGGGGCGGCGTGCTCTTCTTCATCGGCTTCGCGCTGATTCTCGCTGTCATGTACGCCTGGTGGAGCGACGTTGTTCGCGAAGCGCAGGTCGAAGGCCATCACACGCCGGTCGTCCAGCTTCATCACCGCTACGGGATGATCCTGTTCATCCTCTCCGAGGTGATGTTCTTCGTCGCCTGGTTCTGGGCCTTCTTCAATTCCAGCATCTTCCCCGGCGACATCTGGCAGGTGACGCGCACCGAGTTGTTCCATGGCGTTTGGCCGCCGCAAGGCGTCGAAGTGCTGAGCCCCTGGAAGCTGCCGCTGCTCAACACGGTCATCCTGCTGACCTCCGGCGTGACGCTGACCTGGGCGCATCACGGCCTGCTGCACGACAACCGCGATCAGCTCAAGAAGGGCTTGATGGCGACGATCGGCCTGGGCCTGCTCTTCAGCCTGATCCAGGGCTACGAATATGCGCACGCCCCATTCGCCTTCTCCTTCGATCCGGCGCATCCGGCGGCGACCAATTACGGCTCGACCTTCTTCATGGCGACCGGCTTCCATGGTTTCCACGTCATCGTCGGCACGATCTTCCTGACTGTCTGCCTGGCGCGCGCTTTCAAGGGGCATTTCACGTCGGGTCAGCACCTCGGCTTCGAGTTCGCCGCCTGGTATTGGCACTTCGTCGACGTGGTCTGGTTGTTCCTGTTCTGCTGCATATATGTGTGGGGGAACTGGGGCGGCGCGATGGAGTAATCGCGCGGCGCGTATCCCGCGCCCGCCTCATTGCTGAAATTGACGGTCACGGCGCCGCCGTGGCCGTTTTCTTATGGAAGCGAGATGAAAATGGCTGAAGAGCAGATTTACCCGCCGGCGCGAGTCTATATCGACGGTCTGCTCGGCAGGTGCCCCCGCTGCAGCAAGGGCCATATGATCAAAGGTCTGCTGCAGGTCGCGCCCAAATGCGAGGTCTGCGGGCTCGATTTCTCCTTCGCCGACACCGGCGACGGACCGGCCATTTTCGTGATGATGATCGCAGGCTTTCTCATCGTCGGCCTCGCCTGGTACATCGAAGTCGTTTATCAGCCGCCCTATTGGGTGCATGCGCTGATCTTCCTGCCGTTCTCGGCAATTGTTTGTATCGGCCTGCTGCGGCCGGCAAAGGGCCTGTTGATCGCGCTCCAATATTTCAACAAGGCCGAAGAGGGTCAGCGCGAATCATGACAGCGGGCGCGCGGGCGCTGCTCTGGCCCGCAGTCGCAACAGCGCTGGCCTGTGCGCTGCTCGCCAGCCTCGGCGTCTGGCAGGTCCGGCGCCTTGGGGAAAAAGAGGCGCTGATCGCGCGTGTGGAGACGCGTGCGCATCTCGCCCCCAAGGCGCTTCCACCGCAGGGGGCCTGGGCGACATTGTCGCCCGCCGATTATGAATTCACCCATGCGCTTGCGCGCGGACATTACCTCGCTGGCCGCGACGCCTTGATCTTCATGAAGCCGCCCGAGGGCTTTGGCCTCGAGCCCGGCTATATGGTCGTGACGCCCTTCGCGATCTCGGCGGGCGGCGTTGTTCTTATCGAGCGCGGATTTACCCCCGCCTCCAAGATCGAAGACGCCGAAGGTCGCGCGCCGCCCGCGGGCGAGACTGAGATTGCCGGTCTGCTGCGGGCGCCGCAAACGCGAAACCCCTTCACCCCGGCGGACGCCCCCAGCCGCGCGATCTGGTATACGCGCGACCCGGCGGCGATCGCCGCCGCGCTCGGCGTCGGCGGCGCGGCTCCCTTCACGCTGGCCCTGACCAGCCCGCAGAGCGCCGGCCCGAA
Source organism: Methylocystis sp. Sn-Cys (assembly GCF_016745395.1). Lineage (GTDB taxonomy): Bacteria > Pseudomonadota > Alphaproteobacteria > Rhizobiales > Beijerinckiaceae > Methylocystis > Methylocystis iwaonis. Next base: position 151,793 of record NZ_JAERVJ010000005.1, on the reverse strand, counting down.
CGGCTTCCCGCGCCTCGTCGCGGCCGCGCCAGAATTCGTGAATAATCACCTCTCCTACGCCTTTACCTGGTTCTCACTCGCCGCCGCGCTGCTGATCATTTTCGTCCTATATGCGCGCGGGCGGCTGCGCGGCGCCGCTTAAAGAGGCGACGAGCCTTGCGGCCCGCGTGGATATGGTATGAAAAGGCGTTGATGCGTGACGCGTCGCGTCGCCTGCGGAATGGATCTGAAATTGCGCTACCTTTCGACGCGTGGTGAAGCCGCGCAGCTTGCTTTCGACGACGTTTTGCTCGCCGGCCTCGCAACGGACGGCGGCCTCTACACGCCATTGGCCTATCCGCATGTCGCGCCCAAGGACATTGCGGCGCTTGCGGGGCAATCCTACGCCGACACCGCAGCCCAATTGATCGCGCCGTTTCTGACGGAGGAAGCAGCGCGCGAAGCGCTCCGCGAGCAGACAAAGGCGGCCTACGCCACCTTCCGGCATCGCGCCATCGCGCCGCTGACCCAGATTGCCGACAATCTATTCGTGCTGGAGCTTTTCCACGGCCCGACCCTCGCGTTCAAGGATCTGGCCATGCAGCTTCTCGGCCGCATGATGAATGACGTGCTGGAGAAACGAAATCTGCGCGCCACAATCGTCGGCGCCACCTCGGGCGATACGGGCGCTGCGGCGATTGAAGCTTTTCGCGGCCTGCCGCGCGTCGATGTTTTCATCCTCTATCCGCACGGCCGCGTCTCGGACGTGCAGCGCAAGCAGATGACCTGCGTCGCGGATGAAAATATTCACACGATCGCGCTGGAGGGCACGTTCGACGACGCGCAGAACATTCTCAAGCGTCTTTTCCGCAACCAGCCGTTTCGTGAACGCGTCAGCCTCGCCGGCGTGAACTCCATCAATTGGGCGCGCGTCGTCGCGCAGATGGTCTACTATTTCACCAGCGCCGTCTCCATCGGCGCGCCGCATCGGCGTGTTTCCTTCGCCGTTCCGACGGGAAATTTCGGCGACGTGCTCGCGGGCTATATCGCCAAACATATGGGCCTGCCGATCGAGCGCCTGATCGTCGCCACCAACGCCAACGACATTCTCGCCCGCGCGATTGCGACCGGGCGCTATGAGCCGCGCGGCGTGACCCCGACGCAATCGCCCTCGATGGACATTCAAGTCTCGTCGAATTTCGAGCGTCTGCTGTTCGACGCCACCGGGCGCGACCACGCGGCCATTCGCGCCGCCTTCGCCTCGCTCGAGCAATCCGGCGCTTTCGACATCCCCGCCGCCGCGCTCGCCGCCATTCGCGCCGAGTTCGACGCGACGTCCGTCGGCGAAGCCGAGACGACCGATGAGATCGCGCGGAGCTGGCGGGACGCCGGCTATGTGCTCGATCCACATACGGCGACCGGCGTGCGGGCTGCGCGGGCGCGGCTGGCGCAAGACCCTGCGACGCCCGTCATCGCACTCTCGACTGCTCATCCGGCGAAATTTCCCGAGGCGATCGAACGCGCCATCGGCAAGCGCCCGCTTCTCCCCGAATCGATTGCCGCGCGGCTCGAAGGACCCGAGCGCTTCACCATCCTGGAAAATGACGAAGCGCGCATTGCCAGCTTCATTGCGGAGCGCGCCCGCGCGGCGCGAGCTTGACCTCCATGGCTCTTTTTGGCGTTCTTGGCCGTCGCGACATGCCCATCAGAGGCGAGGGGGTCTATCTGCGGCCTTCCGAGATGCGCGACTATCTGGAGTGGTCGTCGCTGCGTGAGCGGAGCCGCACCTTCCTCACGCCCTGGGAGCCGATCTGGCCCGTCGACGATCTCACGCGCGCGAGCTTTCGCTATCGGGTCCGCCGCCATGCGGAGGAGATGGCCCGCGACGAGGCCTATTCCTTTTTTGTTTTCCGCGAGGAGGACGACGTTTTGCTGGGCGGGCTCTCCTTCGGCCATGTGCGACGCGGTGTCTCTCAGGCGGCGACGCTCGGCTATTGGATGGGCGAGCCCTACGCCGGCAAGGGCTATATGACTCGCGCCGTGCGCGCCTCCTGCGCCTATATTTTCGAGAAACAGGGCCTGCATCGCATCGAGGCCGCGTGCTTGCCGACGAATGAGCCCTCCAAGCGGCTCCTGGAGCGCGTCGGCTTCAAACATGAGGGCTACGCCCGGTCCTATCTGAACATCAACGGCCAGTGGCGCGACCATCTGCTGTTCGCGCTTCTGGAGACGGACCCCATCCCGCCCGGCAAGCCTGTATAACGCCAAGTCTTGGCTTTCACTGGCTTATCCAAAATCGTTAGCGTTCGTTAATTGAATTTCGAGCATCGCATAAGCATCCAGTTCAGGGCGTTCCCAGCTACTTGCTGATTTTCCTCGGACTTCGCGTAGGTTTCTAAAGTCGAGACGCGAAACGAGGATTGTTCCGTGGGTATCCAGAACATCGGTGCGACGGTTGTGGGCGGCTGTTCGGTGGCTTGCCTGGATCTCATGGCGACAGCGCAATTGATGTTGGACCTCGCACGCGCGCCCGCCCGCAAGGAAGGTCCTTATTACTTGACCTCCGTCAACGGCGAAGTGCTTGCGCGCCGCTTCTTCGACCGGGAATTTGCGAAGTTGATCGACTGCGCCGACTCGATCGCCGCCGACGGCCAGCCGCTCGTCGTGGCCTCCAAGCTCTTTTCACAGAAGAAGCCGTTGCCGGAGCGCGTCGCCACGACGGACCTCTATCCGCTCGTCGCGCGCCTGGCGCAGGATACCGGCGCGAGCTTCTATCTCCTCGGCGCGTCCGAGGAGGTCAATCGCGCCGCCTATGAAGCGACCAGGCGCATCGCGCCGCGCCTCAATATCGTCGGCAGATCGCATGGGTTCCTGAAAGGCGCGGCGCTCGAAGCCAAGCTCGACGAGATCAACGCGCTCGCGCCGGATATTCTCTGGCTGGCCATGGGCGTGCCGCTCGAACAGCAATTCGTGCGCGACTACGCGCATCGGCTGAAAAATGTGAAGATGATCAAGACCTCCGGCGGCCTGTTCGACTTTGTCGCCGGCGCCAAGAAGCGCGCGCCGAAATGGATGCAGCTCATCGGCCTCGAATGGGCGTTTCGGCTGAAGCTAGAGCCGCGGCGGCTGTTCAAGCGCTATCTGACGACCAATCCGGTCGCGGCTTATTTGCTGTTGACGCAGACGCATTAGGCTGATCAATCCCGCCAGTTGAGAATTGCCCACGAGCTTAAACAACGGTACGGTGGGTGCGCTGGATACGAGAGGAAGCTTTGCGCGTCAGCTTTAGAGACTTACAGGACGCCTTCGAATTCGTGTCCGTTGGGGCAGGTGAACACGAAGCATTTTTATGTAAGAAGAGCGGCAAAATTTATTTCCACTCCGAGCTCGTCGATGATCTGGACGAATTGCCAGACGATGTTGGCGACAGCGAAAAGTTCCTCCAGATACCGGACAAGCGGGAACTCGATCTCGGCAAGCCCCTCGTATTGGACTTCGCTCGCGAATTCCTGGCCGATGATTTCGAGGATGTCCGACAGTTTTTCGGCAAAAAGGGCGCTTACGCTCGCTTCAAGGGACTGTTGGAGCGACGGGGCGCGCTCGATCAATGGTATGCGTTCGAAGCGAAAGCGGAAGAAAACGCTCTGCGGGCGTGGTGCGAGTTCAACGGAATCGAGCTGGCCGACGGATAGCGGTAGGTCCGGCTATCACAATCTTATCCCCTCCCTCGCCCACTCAGCGCCGTCATTGCAAGGAGGCGGAGCCGACGAAGCGATCCAGGACCGCATCGCCGCCCTGGATTGCTTCGCTTCGCTCGCAATGACGGGCTCTGGGCAGAACCAGCGCTTTTGTGGCTCTGGATTCCCGGTCGGGCTTTCAGCCCGCCGGGAATGACAAGTCCCCATGCGAGCTGTTCAAACGGAAATGGTATGACCGCCCGTCCTACAGTCGACCAGCCAGTCTTCCCCACAGCGCATTGCCGGCTTTGAAGACATAATCGAGCTTGGCGCTCGTCACGCTCTGGGCGCCCTTGCCGATCAGCCAGTCCGCGAGGGCCGCGACCTGCTTCGTCGGACAGGCGAAGGTCGCCGTGTCGCCATTACGCTCGCGCAGCGTGGCGCCGAAACTGGCCTGCGCCTCGCTCAAAGCCGCATCGTTGAGCGCGACCGCCGCCCGCACCTCACGCGTCGTCCGCGCTTCCTCTTCCGCCGCAATGCGCGAGAGAATGACGCGCGCGGCCTCCTTCGCCGTTTCGCTCCAGGGCGCCGAGAGCGACGCCACGAGATTGGCCTGCGAGCGCAGGATCACGCCGTCGTCGAGAATCTTCAGCGCATTGGCGGCGAGCGTCGCGCCGGTGGTGGTGATGTCCACGATGAGATCGGCCGAGCCGGCGGCGGGGGCGCCTTCAGTGGCGCCGGAGCTTTCCACGATGCGATAGTCGCCGACGCTATGCTGGGCGAAGAAGCGGCGCGTGGTGTTGAGATATTTCGTCGCGACGCGCAGGCCGCGGCCATGGCGCGCGCGGAAGCTGTCGGCGATGTCCGCGAGATCGGCCGTGGCGCGCACGTCGATCCAGGCCTGCGGAACCGCGACGACGACATTGGCGTGGCCGAAGCCCAGCGGCGCCAGCAGCTCCACTTTGCTGTCGGGATCGGCAATCTCCTCGCGCACGAGGTCTTCGCCGGTAATGCCGAAATGGACGTCGCCGCGCGCGAGGCGGCCGGTGATCTCGGAGGCCGAGAGATAAGCCACCTCGACGCCGTCGAGGCCGGCGATGGCGCCGCGATAATCGCGGGCGCCGCGTCCCTGCGTCAGTTCCAGGCCGGCGCGGGCGAAGAAGGCGTTGGCGTTTTCCTGCAGGCGGCCCTTGGAGGGCGTCGCCACGATGAGCTTCTGCGTCATGCCGCGTCTCCCGCGCGCGCGGCGCCGGCTATTCTATCGATCCAGATGGCGGCGCCCACGGCCGGAATATCGGCCTTGGCGCCGAGCGTCTTCAAAAGCCGGTCGTAGCGGCCGCCGCCAATGACGGGCGCGCTCTCGTCCTCGCGTCGCGCTTCGAAAACGAAGCCCGAGTAATAGTCGAGGTGACGGGCGAAGCTCGCGGAGAAGACCATGTCGTCGAGGTTCAAGCCGCGGGCGGCGATGAAGCTCGCACGGGTGTCAAAGGAATCGAGCGCCGCCGTGAGGTCCAGTTTCGCGTCCTCGGCAAGCTTGCGCAGGGCCGCGGAAGCGATGTCCGGCGCGCCCTCTATGGCGAAGAAGGCCTCCGCCAAAGCGCGCTTCTCGGCGGAGACGCCGGCGCCCTCGGTGAGCGTCGCCTGATCTAGGAAGCGCTCGGCGATCTCCGCGGCGCTGCGGCCGCCGACCGGCGTGATGCCGGCGATGGCGAGGAGGTCTTCCACCAGCCGGCGGGCGTCGGCAGGGTCGACCTTGGCGAGCGCGGCGAGCACGCCCGACTGCTCGGCGCCGCGGCGGTTGGGCGGCGTGAAAATTTCGGCGATCGACTGGGCGCGGGCATGGCCCGATTCGACGCGTCGGCGCCACACGGGCGGCAGGTCGAGCCCGTCGAGAAAGGCCGACACCAGCCCCGCGTCGCCGATGCGCACCGAAAGCCCTTTGGCTCCGCCAGCGGCGGCGGCGTCCAGCGCGGCGCCGAGAATTTCGGCGTCGGCAGCCTCGCGATCGTCGCGGCCGAAGCTCTCTATGCCGGCTTGCAGAAATTCTCCTTCGCCCGACGCCCCATGCAAAGGCGCGCGGAAGATCGAGCCGCCATAGGCGAAGGCGGCGGCCTCTCCCGCTTGCGACGTCGCCAGATAATCGAGGCAGACGGGGATCGTATATTCGGGCCGCAGGCAGAGCTCGGCGCCGGAGGCGTTGGTCGTCAGATAGAGATGACCGCGAAAATCTTCGCCCGACCGATCGAGAAAAACGCCAGCGGGCTGCAGAAGCCGGGGCTCGTGGCGCGTGAAGCCGGCCCGTTCGAAATGCGCAAGAATGGCCGCGAGCCTGTCGGCGGCGATTCTCTCCGGGGCTTGGCGGTCGGGGGCTTTATCGGCGGTCACGCGGGAATTTTCCTCTCTATTTCGCGTTTTCTTTAGCAATTGCCCCGCCTGCGCGCACCCGCTTTCGGCGCGAAAGGTGAATGTGGCCCAATCCAAAGAAAGAGCCGCGGGGAGGGCCGCAGCTCGATTACGATCTGAATGTGACGGGATAAGCTCAGCGCCGATGCTCCCAGCCCCTGCGCGACGCCTCGGAATGGCGTTTGGGATCGCCGTGCCAGCCTCGATGCTGAGAAGATTGGCCGCCGCGTTCTTCTTCGCGGCCGCGCGCCTGCGCCTGCCCGCCCCGGCGCTCCTCCCAGCCGCCGCGGGCCCCGCGAGGCTCCTCCTCTCCCCGCCGGCGGCCTTCCTCCTCGCGGCCGCCCCAGGGCGACGGGCGCTCTTCTTCCTCCCAGCCGCGTCCTTCCTCGCCGCGCCGGCCTTCCCAGCTTTCGCGCCCGCGACCGCCGCGCGGCGCTTCCCGGCCGGGCGGCTCGGCCCAGACTTCCTCCTCCTGCGCCAACTGAATATGCAGGGTCTTAGGTTGCGGCAGCAGCAGCTCCTCGGAGAACTGCTCCATCAGCTCGTCGCGCCGCGCCATCATCCGCTTGCCGAGCGCCGCCGTATCGACGCCGCCCTCCTGTGCTTTGGCGAAGATGCTTTCGGGGCTCTTTTCCTCCTCCTGGATATGCCGGCGCACATATTCCCCGAGCACCGTCACCTTCGCGTCGAAGAACGGGTCGCTCTGCGGCGTGCCCATGGCGATCTCGGCAGTCAGGATTTTCGCGGTGTCATGCTCGACCTGGGCCTCATCGAGCAGCGGGTCGTCGACATGCTCGCGGCAGGCCGGGTAGAAGATTTCCTCCTCCAGCTCCGCATGGATGGTGAGCTCGAGGCAGATCTGCTGTGCGAGCTTCGATTTCTCGGCGCGCCGCTTCGCCTGCTCAAATTTGTCGAAGAGCCCCTCGACGCGGCGGTGGTCCGCCTTCAGCATCTCGATGGCGTCGGCTTTCTGCCTTTCGCCGTTTCCGCTGGTTTTCTCCTGCATTCCCTTCCCGGAACCCTTTTCGTCCCATTCGTCCATCTGCTTCGCCATGGGTTTTCCTCGACGCGCTTGACTGAAACGCCCCTTTCAGCCGTTCGAAGCGCGTAACGCGGAGCGTGCTTGGGCTGTTCCAATTGAGCGGCGGCGGGGCGGGGCGCGGGCGCAATGGCTTTCTTGGCGCGCGCCGCCCCGGTATGCTGGGCAAAATTGGAGAGCGAAATGGCGGACCATGAACGGCTCACCGTCACCCTGCCGCAGTCTCAGGAGCTTGTGGCCGTCAAAGGCGATATTGAAGAAGGCTTGGCTGACGTTGCAGCCGGGAGAACCAAGGATTTTGATCTCGAAAACATCATTACCCGCGGGAGAAAGCTATTAGCCAGCCGCTCCGACTCTGCCGGACAGAGACGGGGAAGCTGATCTCGCCAAGATATGGGCTTGCGGGCAGGGCGGCTTCGCTGCGAATTGAGCGGCAGCCCCGGGCCAACGTCATTTTCCCGCGCGCTCCAGCAGTTGCTCCAGCGGCTGCGAGCTCACTCCCTTAGGCGGCGCGAAAGGTTCTTCCACGGAGGCGACGAGGGAGAGGGCGACGATGGCCGCCGCGCTGAAAATCGCCTGCGCCAGCAACTGCGACCCGGCGCGCTCCAGATGCACGACGGCGAGGGCGATCTGCGTGATGAAGGCGATGATGATCACCGCCGCCCATTTGCGGTCGTCCGGATAGGCGCCGGCGATGGCGAGGCGCTGCTCGCGCGCCGAGCGCAGCTTCATCACCGTGTCGATCAGCGCGCGCTGGAAGGCGGGCTCGACCTTCGCGGCGCTCACGACCCGCGTCAGCGCATTGAGCGCCGCTTCCGCCTCGGGGGCGGGCTCGCCGTTTTCCATGGCCTTCCATTCGAGGGCGACCACGGACTCGATGTAGTTGCGGAGGGCTGCCGGCAGATCGTCGGCGCCGACGCCATTGCCACTCAGGGTCATGAGGGTCATCAATTCCTCGCGCTCCAACGCGAGGGCGCTATAGGCGCGGCGGTTGGCGTCCCAGACGTCCTGCGAGAGAAAGGTCATAAGGAGACCGAAGAGCGTCGCCGGCACGCCGACGAAGGGCGGAACGACGCCTTTCCAATTATGCATACGCGCCGACAAAGGGGAGGCGAAGCTCAACCAGCAGAGGAAGAGCGCCAGCGCGATCATGGTCCCGCTCAGCGTCAGCGCCATGACTGTGGTCGTTTGGGACATCCACCAGTGAATAAACGTCACGTTCTCCACGATCCCCTCCCGAGCCGAAAACCTGGCCTCTTGGGTAAGATGGCGGGCGCCGAACGGCAAGCCGCTGAAAAAGGGCGGCCGTAGTCCGCTTGTTGGCGGGCTGCAGGAGTGGTTTGATTGGTCCTCAGTTTCCCGAAAGCAGGGTTCTTCGCAGCGATGCCCCAAACGATGATCGAAATGCCCCGCTTTCCGACTGGCGTTCCGGGCCTCGACGAGGTCTTGCAGGGAGGGCTTCCACGCGGCGCGCTGATCTTGGTCGAAGGGCCTCCCGGCAGCGGGAAGACGACCGTCGCATTGCAGTTTCTGCTTGCCGCCGCCCAGAGGGGCGAGAGCTGTCTGCTGGCGTCCAACGCCGAGACGCCCGAACAGCTCGAACGCATCGTCGCATCCCACGGCTGGAGCCTGGAAGGCGTTCATATGACCTCCTTGTCGGAGGCGAGCGGCGGAGAGGAACTTTCAACGTCGGATTACACCCTCTTTCCAGAAGCAGAGGTGGAGATCGACGAAACCCTCCAGCACCTCTTCTCGGAAGTCGAAAGACTAAAACCGACGCTGTTGGTCCTCGACACGATTTCCAGCCTGAGGGTTGTTGCGCCCACGCCAGCCTTCCATCGGCGCCAGCTCAAGCGCATTCGGGATTTCATGGCCGCGCGCGGCTGCACCACAGTGATGCTGGACGAAGCCTCGATGACCGAAAAGGATCTACGCAGCCAAACGCTTTCCGACGGCCTTATCGAGCTGCAGCAAGTCGATTTCCATTATGGCGCCGATCGGCGTCGCCTCAGAATTCGAAAGCTTCGGGGTTGCCGATATCTCAGTGGCGCGCATGATTTCACGATCACGACCGGGGGACTCGAGGTCTATCCCCGCCTCGTCGCACAGAGCTATGCGGCCACGCCGAGTTTTGAGCCGCTCGAAAGCGCCGTTCCGGAGATCGACGCACTGACTGGCGGCGGCGTTCCGCGCGGCTCCAGCACGCTCGTCGTTGGGCCCGCCGGTATCGGCAAGTCCACAATATCGACGCTTTACGTGATGGCGGCGGCGGCGCGCGGCGAAAAAAGTTGCGTGCTTCTCTTCGACGAGAACGTCCCCACCTATATAGCGCGAAGCGAGGGCCTGGGACTCAAAGTCCAGGCCGCAAAAGAGGCAGGGCTTGTCAGCGTCATACATCTCGATCCGGCGGAGCTCAGCGCGGGCCAGGTCGCCAGCCTTCTCATCCGCCACGTCGAAGCGAATGGCGCGAAGGTGGTGGTCATCGACACTCTAAACGGTTACCTTCAGTCTGCGATGGAGGAGCCGAGCGTGTTCCTACACATAAGAGAGCTCATCTCCTATTTGAGCCGCCGCCAGGTCGTGACCCTGCTGACGCTGACCCAGCACGGCATTCTCGGCCCGGAGATGGCGACGCCGATCGATCTCAGCTTCCTTGCAGATAATGTCTTCTTGCTGCGTTACTTCGAGATGAAGGGCGCGCTTCATAAGGCTCTGTCGGTCGTCAAAAAGCGGACCGGGGGGCACGAACACACAATCCGTGAACTCGTGGTGGGGCATGGTCGCATAGAAGTCAGCGAACCTCTCGAGGGGTTTAGTGGGGTGCTCACCGGCACGCCTGTTTTCGCGGGTGAGGCCAGCTCGAAGGGGATGTGAATGGGTTGGCGCGACTCCTGCGGAGCCGGCGGCGACGGGAAGGATTTTCGGGTTCTGATCCTCACGCCGCATGGCCGCGACGCTGTTCTCGCCCAGCAGACACTCAGCCGCACGGGCCTGCCGAGCTGCGTCTGTTGCGATCTGAAGCAACTCTGCCTGGAGATTGCCGGCGGAGCGGGCGCGGTAATGGTTTCGGAGGAGGCGCTGCCGCGCGCTCACCCGGGTGAGTGGGGTTCGCTGTTTGGGGCGGAGCCCCCTTGGTCTTCCATGCCGATTGTCGTCCCGCTGGGGAGAGGCGCCTCCTCCCATAATTTCCCGTTGCTGCGTGCGCTCGAAATTCGACCCAATGTCAGCTTCCTGGAGCGGCCCGTCCCGAGGCGCACGCTGATCAGCGCGCTTCGCTCCGCCATAGAGGCGCGCCGCCTACAGTATCAAATCCGCGACGCGCTCGATGAGCAGAAAGCGGCCAATCGCAAGAAGGACGAGTTTATCGCCACGCTGTCGCATGAGTTGCGTAACCCGCTGGCGCCCATCCGGAGCGCGGTTCATGTCTTGAGACGGTTGGACGACGACGAGGCGTCTAAGGACAAGGCAAGCCGATTGCTCGCGATGATCGAACGGCAAACGGACCATCTCGTCCAGCTCGTCGACGATCTTTTGGAGGCGTCCCGCATCACGACCGGCAAGATCGCGCTCAAGCGACGCCCTGTCTCTCTTGCCGAAACAATCCATCGGGCATCCGAGATCAGCGAGCCTCTGATCGCCAGCGGGCGCCACAAATTGAGCATCTCGCTGGATGAAGAGCCGCTGGTCGTCGACGGCGATCCGGTGCGCCTCACGCAAATCTTCGCAAATCTCCTCAATAACGCCGCGAAATACACGCCGCCCGGCGGCCGTATCCAGGTCACGCTCGAGCGCGATGGGGCGCTTGCGATTGTCCGCGTGGCGGACGACGGGATTGGCATTCCCCAAGGAATGCTGTCCCACATCTTCGGTCTCTTCTCGCAATCCGACGGGACCGCAGGCCGCATGCAGGGGGGCCTCGGCATTGGGCTCGCGCTTGTGAAGAGCCTAGTCGAAATGCACGGCGGTAGCGTCGTCGCTTACAGCGGCGGCGCCGACCGGGGCAGCGAATTTGTGGTGAGCCTGCCTTTGGCGGCCACGCAGAGCGACGATTGCGAAACCTTCGATGGCGCCGCGCCCATGCGGCTCCACCGACGGGTCCTGGTTGTCGACGACGAGGTCGACGTCGCGGAGAGCCTGGGTCTGTTGCTCGAATCTCTGGGAGCCGAGGTTCGGGTCGTCTTCAGCGGGATCGAGGCGCTTTCCTGCGTGGTCGAATTCAAGCCCGATGTCGCTTTCCTCGACATTGGGATGCCGGCGATCGACGGCTACGAAGCTGCGCGGCGGATACGCGCCACACGCGAAGGCGCGGGCGTCTGCATGATTGCTTTGAGCGGCTGGGGGCGAGACGAAGATCGACAGCGAGCCTTGGAGGCGGGTTTCGACCAGCATCTGACGAAGCCCGTGAGCGCCGATGCTTTGAGAAAGGTGATCACGGCGGCGTGTCATTGATGCGCGATAGAATTAGCCCCCTTGCATCGCCGCGCGACCTCTGCCACATAGGGCCCGGGAGGTTGGCGTTGGACGTTTCACTCGCCAACCGGGTCAGATCCGGAAGGAAGCAGCCCTAACGAGCTTGAGCGGGTCTTCGTCCAGCCTCCTACCTTTGGTCCGCGCGTGGAGCTGCTGATGAGCGAGGCGTCTTACCGCGGCTCCTGCCAGTGTCAGGCCATCGTCTTCGATGCGACGCTCGACCTCGACCACACCATCACCTGCAATTGCTCCCGCTGCCAGAGGCTGGGCTCCGTGTTGAGCTTCGCGCCCTCAGAAAAATTCCATCTGCAAAAGGGCGCCGAGGCGCTGACCGAGTATCGCTTCAACACGAAGAAGATCGGTCACCAGTTCTGCAAAATCTGCGGGATCGAGCCTTTCGCTTATGGCGAGACGCCGGACGGCGCGGCGACGGTCGCGGTGAACGTCAATTGCCTCGACGGCGTCGACCCTCGGGCGCTGAAATCGGCGCATTACGATGGGCGAAGCCGGTAGATTTTTGCCGCAGGACGGTAGAAAAGGCGTTCGCAAGCCTTTAGTACTTCGTCATGGACGACGCGCTGTTTCCTGATCCGCAAGGCGCCGGCGCGCCTCCCGCCGCCTATCGCGTCCTTGCGCGCAAATATCGGCCTTCGAGCTTCGCCGACCTCATCGGCCAGGAGCCGATGGTGCGCACGCTCGAGAACGCCTTCGATCTCGGCCGCATCCATCAGGCCTATCTGCTGACCGGCGTGCGCGGCGTCGGCAAGACCACGACCGCCCGCATTCTCGCCCGCGCCTTCAATTACGAGCTGCCCGCCACGGACGGCCGCGTGGCGGTCAACCAGCCGACGATCCATATGGATGCGCTCGGCGTGCATTGTCAGGCGATCATCGACTCCCGCCATGTCGACGTGCTGGAGATGGACGCCGCCTCCCACACCGGCATCGACGACGTCCGCGAGATCATCGACAACGCCCGCTACCGCCCGGTGATGGCGCGCACCAAGGTCTATATCATCGACGAAGTGCACATGCTCTCCAAGGCCGCCTTCAACGGCCTGCTGAAGACGCTGGAAGAGCCGCCGGAGCATGTGAAATTCATCTTCGCCACGACCGAGATCGACAAGGTGCCGGTCACCGTGCGCTCGCGCTGCCAGCGCTTCGATCTGCGCCGCATCGACGCCGGGCTTCTCGCCGAGCATTTGCGCAAAATCTGCGAGAAGGAGAGCGTCGAGATCGAGCCCGACGCACTCGCCATGATCGCCCGCGCGGCGGAGGGGTCCGTCCGCGATTCGCTCTCGCTGCTCGATCAGGCGATCGCCTATGGCTCGGCGCATAGCGCCAATGGCGCGATCAAGGCCGACGATCTGCGGCTGATGCTCGGCGTCGCCGACAAGTCGCGGGTGATCGACCTCTTCGAGGCGGTGATGGCGGGCGACGTGGCCAAGGCCATCGCTTTGCTCGAAGACCAGTATAACGGCGGCGCCGATCCCGCGCAGGCGCTACTGGAAATGGCGGAGTTCGCCCATCTTGCGACGCGCCTGAAGCTCGCCCCGGAGACGGCGCAATCCGCCGCGCTGACGCCGGAGGAAAAACGGCGCGGGCAGGAGGCGGCCGAGCGGCTCTCCGTGCCGGCGCTCACCCGCGCCTGGCAGATTTTGATGAAGGGCGTCGACGAGCTGCGCGGCTCGCAGCGGCCCTTGCAGGCGGCCGATATGGTGCTGGTGCGGCTGGCCTACGCCGCCGACCTGCCGACGCCGGGCGATGTGCTCAAGCAATTGGGCTATGGCGCGCCCGGCGCTGCGGCCGCCTCCGCCGCACCCGCGAGCGCGCCGCGCGGCGCGCCCGTTGCGGCGAGCGTTTCGGCGCCAGTCGCACGCGGGCCCGTCGCCGCCAGACCCGCCGTGGCGCAGCCTGCGCCCGCCGCGCCCGGAGTGGCCATCGCGAGCTTCGAGGCGCTCGTCGCCCTCGCCGAGGAAAAACGCGAGATTCGGCTGAAGATTTCGCTCGAATCCGACGTGCGGCTGGTGCGCTTCGAGCAGGGGCGTATCGAGTTCGAGCTCGCGCCGGGCGGCTCGCGCGAGCTTGCGTCCGCGCTCATGCAGAAATTGCAGCTCTGGACGAATGAGCGCTGGATGGTGTCGATCGTCGCCGCCGGCGGCGCGCCGACGCTAAAGGAAAAGCGCGAGGCGCAAGAGGCCGAGCGCCGCTCGGGGCTGGAGGCCGATCCGGTTGTGGCCAGCGTGCTGGCGCATTTTCCGGGCGCGCAGATTATCGCCGTGCGTAGCAAGGACGATCAAGCCTCGCGCGCTGGCGCGGAGGAGGCGGCGGATGTGCAATATGACGACATGTCGCCGCCTGAAGAAGATTAAGGAGAAGCGTCGATGATGGACTTCATGGGCCTGATGAAACAGGCGCAGCAGATGCAGGCCAAAATGGCCGAAGCGCAGCTCGAACTCGAAAACATCGAAGTCGAGGGCGAGGCCGGCGGCGGTCTGGTGCGGGTGACGCTCTCGGCCAAGGGCGCGATGAAGTCGATCTTCATCGACGAGAGCCTCGTGAAGCCGCAGGAGAAGGAAATCCTCGAAGACCTGATCCTCACCGCCCATATGCAGGCGCGCAATAAGGCCGACGAGGTTATGGCCGAGAAGATGAAGGCGATGACCGGCGGGCTGCAACTGCCGCCGGGCTTCAAGCTGCCGTTCTGAGCCAAATCATGGACCGTCATTGCGAGCGGAGCGAAGCAATCCAGAGCCGTGATGGCGCTCCTGGATTGCTTCGTCGCTGCCGCTCCTCGCAATGACGGAAGCGCTCGATGGCTGAACGCGTCGCAGGTCCTGAAATCGAGAGGCTCGTTCAGCTTCTCGCGCGGCTGCCGGGCCTCGGCCCGCGCTCGGCGCGGCGCGCCGTGCTGCATCTCATCCGCAAGCGCGAGGAGCTTTTGAGCCCGCTTGCCGACGCCATGCGCGTCGCACAGGAGAGGATCGTCGCTTGTTCGGTCTGCGGCAATATCGATACGAGCGATCCCTGCACCATCTGCCGCGACGCGCGACGCGACCCCTCGATCCTCGTCGTCGTCGAGACGGTCGCCGATCTCTGGGCGCTGGAGCGCGCGGGGCTGCTCAATGCCCGCTATCACGTGCTCGGCGGCGTGCTCTCGCCGCTCGACGGCGTGGGGCCGGAAGATTTGACGATCGCGAGCCTGATCGAGCGCGCGCGCGCCGGGGAGGTTCGCGAGATCGTGCTCGCGGTCAACGCCACCGTCGACGGGCAGACGACGGCGCATTACATCGCCGATCTCCTGGCGCCGACGGGCGTGAAGGTAACGCGCCTCGCCCATGGCGTGCCGGTCGGCGGCGAACTCGATTATCTAGACGAAGGCACGCTGGCGGCGGCGCTGGAGCGGCGGACCGTATTTTAAGGACCGCGCGCCTTCAGGCGCGCAGCCTGGAAAGCGAGCCTGAGGCTCGCACAGACTACGGATACCAGATCCGCTTGATCGGTTCGGTGTCATTCCCGACGCTCGCGCAGCGAGCGATCGGGAATCCAGAGCAACGCTGGCTATTTTGGCTCTGGATTCCCGATCGGGCCTTCGGCCCGTCGGGAATGACAAGCGCCAATGCGTGCGAGCTATTCAAACAGAAATGGTATGGCAGAGTGGCGGTATCGCCCCTCGTGCTTCGAGACGCCTGCTGCGCAGGCTCCTCAGCATGACGGGCTTCTTCATCTGCGCCAAACACTTAGGCCTCATCCTGAGGAGCGAGCAAAGCTCGCGTCTCGAAGGACGAGGCCGCCTCGGAGATTCATCAACAAACTGAGCGAGCCTGAAGGCTCGCGGTCCGTTACTTCGCCGGCGTCTTCGCGGCGATGATCTTGCCGAAATCGTCGATGGTGATTTCGCCCGTATATTTGTCGCCGTTGATGAAGAAGGTCGGCGTGGAGTTGACGCCGAACTTCTCATTGGCGCGGGTGCGCACGGCGTTCACCTTCTCGTAAAGCGCCTGATCCTTCAGGACCGCTTCGAACTTATCCTGGCTGAGACCGGCCTGCTTGAGCACGCTGGCGAGACCATCCAGCGGCTTGTCGACGAAAGCCCAATTCTTCTGCTGCGCGAAGAGCAGATCGACTACGGCGTCGCGCTTGTCGCCCAGCTCGCGCGCCAGCATGAAAGCGGCGGTGGCGAGCGGATCGAGCGGGAATTCGCGCAGAATGAATTTCGCCTTGCCCGTGTCGATGTAATTCTTCTTGAGCGCCGGATAGACCTCGTGGTGGAAGGCCGCGCAATGGCTGCAGGTCATGGAGGCGTATTCGACGATGGTCACCGGCGCATTGGCGTCGCCCTCGACAATGTCGGGCAGGGCGTTCGGCGCCATCAGCTCCTCGACCGAAACCTTGCCGGCCGGGGCTTTGTCGGCCAGCGCCGGACCGGCGAGGAGCATCGCGCCGGCGGCGACAATGAGGCGGCGGCGGGAAAGCGAGAAAAACGAAAAGGACATGTTGGCCTGTTCCTTGGGAGAGGGCGCAGCGAACATAATCGCTCCGCTGCTTCGGGCAAAGATTCTTTGGCGGAAGGGGAGCGCGCTATTTGCGCTTGGTCGGAATGCCGTGGGTGGGGCGGAAGAAATAATAGACGAGCGAGATCGCCGCGAAGACGCCGCCCGCCCAAAAGACGACGTCGCCGATCATCAGGTCTTTCATGCTGAAGCTCGCGACGCTGATGAGAAGGCCTGCGATGGCGAACCACAATGGCGTCTGGCTGCGCTCTTCCTTGGGCTGCGGGCGGTTTTGAAATTGAGACATTGTCGTTTCCCCCTTTGTGAGATTTTTTGGGGGGAGCATACAGCGTCGCGGGCTGGGGGCGGAAGGAGGGAGCGGGCCGCTTAGGGCTCCGCTCGCGCTCCAATCAGGCTTCCGCCTTTTCGATCACGCTGCGCTCGGCAGCTCCATCGGGGCAGGCGCGCTCAAAGCGGCAAGGGGGATTTGCGCCGCGACTTTGACGCCTCTCGCGGCCTGGCCGACCGTCAGCCTTCCGCCAAATGCGGCGACGCGCTCGCGCATGCCCAAAACCCCATGCCCGGTCGACTGGTCGAGACTGGCCGGATCGCCGCCGCCATCGTCTTCGACCGTCAGCGCGACGAGTCCGTCATTGGCGGCGAGGCGCTCGACGCGCAGATAGACGTCGTGGGGATCGCCATGGCGCATGGCGTTCGTCAGGCACTCCTGCGCGATGCGATACAGGCTCGTCGAAACAGCGGCGGGAACGGCGGCGAGGTTCCCCAACACGTCCAGATGAACAACGGCCTTGGGCGATGTCTGCGCGTTCCAGCCCGCCACGAGCTGGATGAGGCAGGCTTCGAGGCCCAATTCCTCGAGATCCTGGGAGCGAAGCCGCGCGAGGGTTTGACGCAGCGTGGCCATCATGCGCTTGGCCGTTCGGCCGATGGCGCGCGCATCTTGCGCGAGGTCCGGGCGATCGGGCGCGCCGGCCTCGATCGCCGCGGCGAAGGCGATGGTCGCGGTCAGACATTGGCCGAACTCATCGTGAAGGTCGCGGGCGAGCGCGCGCCGCTCATCCTCCTGAACTTCGAACAGGCGTTTCGTCAGGGCCATGCGCTCGGCGGTGATTTGCGCCAGACGCGCCGCCAGATCGTTCACGGCGCGGGCGATCAGACCGAATTCGCCGGCGCCCTCGACGTCGATGCGGCGCCGATAGTTTCCCGCCTCCAAATCGTGCAGGCCGTCCACGATCCGCCCGGTCGGCGCCAGGGCATGGGCGATGACAAAGGCGGCCAGGAGACAAATGCCGACGGCCATCGCCGCTGCGACCGTCAGGACCACCGAAATCTGGCTCCACGCCTGACGAACGGCCGCTCCGGGATCGGCCGTCGCGACGACGAGAGCGCCGGGATCACGAACGGAAACGCGACGCGAGACCGGCGCCTGCCCGCCGAAAAGGCTTTCATAGGCGGCGGCGAACCATTTCGGCGCGGGGGTTCCCACGCTGTCGATCTGGCTGCAGAGTCGGCGCGGCTCCTGATTGGCGCCGGAGCGGAAAGAGATGCAAACGCCCGGCGCGATCAGCTTGAGGGTCTCCAGCGTCTCCCATTCGGTCGGGGGCAAAAGCAGCCGATCGTCGCGCAGGCTCCTGCGCCAGAGGATCTCGCGCCAGAACAGATTTTCCAGGCCTTTCGAGGCGCGTTCGGCCGAGGCCGCCGTCTCCGCGCCGATCCTGTGGTGGGCGTCGGCCATCACCCAGCCCGCCGTGACCGCGAGGCACAGCAGAACGACCCCGATGAGGCGCAGGATGAGACGAAACATCAGTTGCATCATAGGCTCCGGACCAAGAAAGCGGGCGCCCGCGAAAAGTAGCCGACGCTCCAGCCGCCTTCAACGAGGCGGCGGCGTGTCTACGCGACGTCGGGCAAATTTCCCAAAGCGGCCAAGGTCCGCTTCCCAAGAAATCTGCCCAAGCGCGCGCGATGAGTGGGCGTCGATCAATGAAAGATCGAAACTCAAAGGGAGAGCGTCTTGGAAGTCTTGCTCATCGGTTCGTCCGCCTGCGTCACCGCCCTCATCATCACCGCCTGGCTCATGACACTTGCAAAATGGTTTCCGATCAAAGCAGTCGATCGTTTCGTCGTCGACTACAAAACGATGATCCGAGCCCATGTCGACTATGCGTTGATGGCGCTCTTTGGCGCCGCCTTCTATGGCGCGGGTGTGGATTTACCGGTGATTGCTTGCTGGTGCGTGGCGGTGGGCGGCTTCTCTAATCCAACGGTCTTCACGATTGCCGCTTTCGACCCGAATTTTTGGAACAAGAAGATCTGGCGCGTTTACACGGCCCTCAGCTTTACGGTGTCTTCCGTGGGCTTCTTATGGATCGCCTACGCCTTTGCGGCGCACGCGATAAAGCGCTTGGCCTGAGCGGCTAAGGGAGTCACCCGTCTCGGGGCCGTCATGGCCGGGCTTGTCCCGGCCACCCACGCCCAGGGGCACAACAAGCGTTATCGCTACGGATAGTTCATGCCGGGCTTTGGAGCGTCCGAAGTCTCGCTCCTCATGCCGACGCAAACGTTCCGAGGATGATGCCCACCATTAGCTGTGATTTGCGTGGCGTGGATGGCCGGGACAAGCCCGGCCATGACGAGGGCCGCCACATAAAGATGTGTGCGCGGTAGGCCTAGGCAGAGAGATGCAAGGCGGTCGAAAACGAGCGCCAACGCCCCATCGTCCGTGCCCTGCAAAAAAAAAAGCGGGCCCCGAAACGGGCCCGCAAATATGTCGCCCGCAGGCGTATGTCGCGCGTCGATCAGCGCGAATAGAATTCGATGACGAGGTTCGGCTCCATCTGGACCGGGTAGGGTACTTCGGTCGCGTGCGGGACGCGCGAGAGCTTGGCGGTCATCTTGGAGTGATCGACGTCGTAATATTCCGGCACGTCACGCTCGGCGAGGCCGACCGCTTCCAGAACCGTCACGGCCTGCTTCGAGGATTCCTTCACCTCGATTACATCGCCGACCTTCACGAGATAGGACGGGATGTTCACGCGGCGGCCGTTGACCCGGATATGGCCATGGTTGACGAACTGGCGCGCGGCGAAGACCGTCGGCACGAATTTGGCGCGATAAACGACCGCGTCGAGACGGCGCTCCAGCAGGCCGATCAGATTGTCGCCCGAGTCGCCCTTCATGCGGATG
Source organism: Methylocystis sp. Sn-Cys (assembly GCF_016745395.1). Classification (GTDB taxonomy): domain Bacteria; phylum Pseudomonadota; class Alphaproteobacteria; order Rhizobiales; family Beijerinckiaceae; genus Methylocystis; species Methylocystis iwaonis. The sequence goes on along the minus strand of NZ_JAERVJ010000005.1, from coordinate 132,525 downwards.
GCTTCGGCGTAATACTTACGGAACTGCTTCTCGGAGATGTTGCCGTAATAGCCCTTGAGCTTCTGCTTCGCCTTGAGCTGCGTGCCGTAGTCGGAGAGCTTGCCCTTGCGGCGCTGACCATGCTGGCCGGGGCCATATTCGCGGCGGTTCACGGGGCTCTTCGGGCGGCCCCAGATGTTCTGGCCCAGGCGGCGATCGAGCTTATACTTGGCTTCTGCGCGCTTCGTCACTTTACTTTCGTCCTCTCATGGTCGCGTCCAACATGCGAGAGGCGAAAAAGACGATAAACCGCCCGGAGCCGATCGCCCGGGGCGCAACGCCTTCAAAACCGCGCCTCTTCACACGCGCCCGGCGGCGCCGGGGATGAAGAACGCGCCCTCCTCTGCCGGAAGATCACCGGCCGACAGGCGTTCGATCGAACGCCACGGGTGCTGGCCTGAAGCGGCGTTCCCGCCTCAGGATCATGGGGAGCTAAAGAAAGTCGCTCCCCGAGTCAAGTCGCTTTCGCGACAGCGTTACGGCCAGTCGAACGGCAGGCCCTCGTCATAAGGCACGATCATGTCCGTGTTGTAGGGCGGCCGCTGCGGGGCGGTCTCCTGCATATACCAGCTACGCTGATTGGACTCGATCGGGTCGCGATTGAAATAGGTCTGCTGCAGCATGTAGCGGTTGGTGCTGCCGACCGGCACTTTGGTGCCCGGATCGAGCCAGCTTCGGCGCTCGACCTCGACCGGCGCGCGGCCATTGTCGGCGAGCTGGTTCTGCGAAATGGCGTAGGCGGGCCGGCGATGCGATTTGGCGAGGGCGTCGCCGCCCGCGGCGATCGCAATCAGGCAGGCGAGGCCCACCGAGAAATTCAGTCCTTTGCGCATCTCCAACCTCTTGAGCTCGACGCTTCGGCTACATCATATATAGTATCGCACCGCAAAAGCGAGACGAAGCTGACCTATTGTTCCGTTTCGCCCGCCTGCTGCACGACGGCCGCCGGTTGCGCCGCCACATGGGTTTTTTTCTTCGCTTTGACGACCGGCTTGACGACGCTCGGCTTGCCGGTGGTCGGCTTGGCGTGGGCGTTCTTTTGCGGCGGGATGGAGGCCGTGAGATCGTCGCGCGAGACATTGGGGCAGCCCGGGCCGCGCGCGAGCTCTGCGTTGAGGAAGAAGTCGTTGAGCGCCTTGTTGTCGGCGCCAGCCGAATAGCTCAATTTGTCCAGCGCGCAGGCGAGGGCGACGCGGTCCATCGGCTTGCCCGCCGCGCCGCAGGCGATGCCGGCGATTTCGAGCGAGGCTTTGGGTTCGACGAGGCGCGTGGCGAGGCAGGCGCGTTCGCTGGCCTCGGGGCCTTCGCCGCCCGTCTGGGAGAGGCGGATATCCGCCGTCTCGAAGGCGCCGAAGCGGGTCGGGACCATCGAGCGCTGGGCGATCTTTGCGGCGGTGAGGCCGGCCGCCGCGGCGTGATTCTTCATGTCCAGATAGAAATCGGCGTTGGTCGCCCGGGGATCGAGATTCGGGTGGACGTCGATGCGCAGGAATGTGGCGCCGGCGACGAACTGGCCGATCGTCAGACTATCGACGCGCGGCGTCCCGTCTTTCTTCTCTCCGACCGCGACAATTTTCTTCTCGTGCTTGAATTCCGGCGAGGCGATATCGAGCGCCGCGGCGGCCGGGTTATCGACCGCCGTCGCCGCCTTGGCTGTGATCTTCGCCGGAATCTCGATGGCGACAGGGGCTGCATCCGCAATCTCGGGGGCCGGAGCAGGCAGGCGAATCAGCAGCGCGGCGCCGGCGAGGATAACCGAGGAGACAACGCCCATCCCCAGAGCGGCTTGGACGCCCTCCGGCCGCGCGCGTAGCGGGCCGCGATAGGCGGTTTCGGCAGGGTCACGGTCGAAAGAGGTCGCACGCATCACTCAACTCCGGCGCTCGCGCGCTCAAGGCGCGTCAACATTTGCCGCATGTTGCGCAAATCTAGGAAAAACTAAGGTTAACGGGACGATAGCGCCTGCCGGCATGGTTAATGGGCGGTAAATCGGCGGTTGAACGAAAGTCGATCCAACGAAAAAGGCCTGCACGAACGAATCGCGCAGGCCTTCCGATTTTTTCGAACCTCGGATCGTTCCGAAGATTACTTCTTCGGCCCCTCTTCGCGGGCCTTCAGAGCCGCGCCGAGGATGTCGCCGAGCGACGCGCCCGAGTCGGCCGAGCCGTATTGGGCGATCGCCTCCTTCTCTTCGGCGACTTCCAGCGCCTTGATCGAGACGGCGACCTTGCGGGCCTTGCGGTCGAACAGGGTGACGCGGGCGTCGACCTTCTCGCCGACGGCGAAGCGCTCGGGGCGCTGGTCGGCGCGATCGCGCGCCAGCTCGCCGCGCTTGATGAAGGTCGTGAGATCCGTGCCGGTGATCTTGACGTCGATGCCGGAGTCCTTGACCTCGATCACCTCGCAGGTGACCACGGCGCCCTTCTTGACCTCGCCGCCGTCCTCGCCGCCGCCCACGGTGGCGAAGGGATCGCCCGCAAGCTGCTTGACGCCGAGCGAGATGCGCTCCTTCTCGACGTCGACGTCGAGAACCTGGGCCTTGATGACGTCGCCCTTCTTATACTCTTCGATGACCTGCTCGCCCGGACGGTTCCAGTCGAGGTCGGAGAGATGGACCATGCCGTCCACATCGCCGTCGAGGCCGATGAAGAGACCGAACTCGGTCTTGTTCTTGACCTCGCCTTCGACTTCAGAGCCGACCGGGTGCTTCTCGGCGAAGGCTTCCCACGGATTCTGCAGGGTCTGCTTGAGGCCGAGCGAGATGCGGCGCTTGACCGGATCGACCTCGAGCACCTGAACGTCGACTTCCTGGCTCGTCGAGACGATCTTGCCGGGATGCACGTTCTTCTTGGTCCAGCTCATTTCGGAGACGTGGACCAGGCCCTCGATGCCCGGCTCCAGCTCCACGAAGGCGCCGTAGTCGGTGATGTTGGTCACGCGGCCATGGAACTTCGCGCCGATCGGATACTTGGCCTCGATGCCCTGCCACGGATCCTCGAGGAGCTGCTTCATGCCGAGCGAGATGCGGTGCGTCTCGTGATTGATCTTGATGATCTTCACCTTGACGGTCTGACCGATGGTCAGCACCTCGGACGGATGGTTGACGCGGCGCCAGGCGATGTCGGTGACATGCAGCAGGCCGTCGATGCCGCCCAGATCCACGAAGGCGCCGTAATCCGTGATGTTCTTCACGACGCCGTCGATCACCTGCCCCTCTTCGAGGTTGGCGACGATCTCGTGACGCTGCTCGGCGCGGCTCTCCTCCAGCACCGTGCGGCGCGAGACGACGATATTGCCGCGGCGGCGGTCCATCTTCAGGATGTGGAACGGCTGCGGCACGTTCATCAGCGGGCCGACGTCGCGGATCGGACGGATGTCGACCTGCGAGCGCGGCAGGAAGGCCACGGCGCCGTCGAGATCGACCGTGAAGCCGCCCTTGACCTGATTGAAGATGACGCCCTCGACCTTCTCATTGGTCTCGAAGGCCTTTTCGAGCTTGACCCAGCTCTCCTCGCGGCGCGCTTTGTCGCGCGAGATGACGGCTTCGCCCAGAGCGTTCTCGACGCGCTCCAGATAGACCTCGACCTCTTCGCCGACGGCGGGGGCGGGGTCGCGGCCGTAGCCGGTGAATTCCTTGAGAGCGACGCGGCCTTCGGTCTTCAGACCGATGTCGATGACGGCGACGTCCTTCTCGATGGCGACGACGCGCCCCTTGATGACGGAACCTTCGAAAGCCTCGTTATCGCCGTAGCTCTGCTCGAGCAGGGCGGCAAAGTCTTCGCGCGTGGGGGCGCGATCGGTCGTGGCGGACATTTGTTCTCCTGAGGGCCCTGGTCGGGCGGCGCCGGCTTGGGTTTGGCGTTGCGGAGGGTTTCCGACAATCGGAACGTCTCGGGCGCGGCAAAACGCTCCTCGAAGACGAAAAGTTCGTAGCAACGAACTGGCCGGCGCGGCCCGATGGACGAAAACCGAGTGACACGCGCGCCGAGCGAAAGGTTCGACGCGCGAGGGTCTATTTAACAGCGCGCCGTCGCCCCCGCAAGCGCCGCCATGCGCGCGCTCGCGGAGAGAGTTGATGCGCTGCGTCAAGACCGGCGGCGGCGGCGTTGTATGAGCAAGTTCTCACGCACTGTCGCAATCTGGGCCGATTCCTGCTAGCTAGGCAGGAGGTCAATATTCACGTCTATGCTTGCGGGGCGAGCGACGGGGCGCGAGGCCAGTTGGAGATCGAAGCTTATGAAGCGGAATATCCTTTCCGGCGCTGCCCTTTCCGCCGCCGCGCTGTCCATCGCAATTGCTGGCGCGGGTCCTGCCCTGGCCAAGCACAAGGCTCACCAGCGCGCTCCCAAGGCGGCGGTCGAGAAGAACAAATGCAGCAACAAGAACGGCTGCCCGGCCAAGGCCGAGAGCAAGGAAGCGCCGGCGGGCGAAGCTAAGCCGGCCGAGGGCAAGCCAGTTGAGGGCAAGTAATTCGGTTTCGGCGCATGAGGCCAATTCGCGCGCCGATTATCGCCCCCCATTGGGGGTTTTCAAAGGAGGATAGTGTATGAAGACGAAAATCGTTTCCGGCGCGGCGCTCGCCGCGGCGGCTGTCGGCTTGGCGCTGAGCGGCGCCGTCGTCACCCCCGCCGCCGCCCATGGTTCGCATCTGTGCAACATGTCCAAGGGCCAGTGCGGCGGCAAGACCGCCTGCATGACCAAGACCGGCGTCTGCAAACACAACGTGGGTAAGAGCAAGGCTTCCTGCCGTCATGGCTGCCATCACAAGTCGTCCTGCCACCACAGCAAGGGCGCTTGCAACATGAAGAGCAAGTGCCACACGAAGTAAGGTTTTGGCGCCGGCTCCCTCGGGGCCGGCGCCCATTTTAGGCAGGGGACGTTCGCATGCAGAAGCCAGCCCCGCTCGGCTATGGTCTTGGCCTCCGCCCGATCTATTACGATGAGATCATGTCGAACCGGCCGCCCGTCGACTGGTTCGAGATCATCTCCGAAAATTACATGGTCGCGGGCGGACGCCCGCTCTCCATGCTGGACGCCATTCGCGCCGATTATCCGATCGTGATGCACGGCGTCGCCATGTCGCTCGCCTCGACCGATCCGCTGGATTTCGATTATCTTGCGGAATTGAAATCGCTGATCGAGCGCGTGCAGCCGGCCTGGGTCTCGGACCATGTCGCCTGGACCGGCGTCCACGGCCTCTCGTTGCACGACCTTCTGCCGATTCCCTATACAAAAGAGTCGCTCGACCACATCGTCGAGCGCATCTGCCGGGTGCAGGACTATCTCAAGCGCCAGCTCGTCGTCGAAAACGCATCGACCTATGTTTCTTTCGTGTCGTCCGATATGAGCGAGCAGGAATTCGTGAAGGAGATGGCCGAGCGCGCCGACTGTTTGTTGCTGCTCGACGTCAACAATGTCTTCGTGTCCTGCTTCAATCACGGCTATGATCCGGTGGCCTTCATCGACGCCGTCCCGGTCGAGCGCGTGGTGCAATTCCACATGGCGGGCCACACGAATCACGAGACGCATCGCGTCGATACCCACGACCAGCCGATCTGCGAGGAAGTCTGGGCGCTCTACGAACATGCCCGCCGCCGCTTCGGTGACGTTTCGGCGATGATCGAACGCGACGACAATTTCCCGCCCTTCTCGGAGCTTCTGGAAGAATTGCAGCGCATGCGCGACATCGACGCGCGCATCGCCGCGGAAAAGGCGTTGAGCGCGGCATGAAGCTCGCCGACTTTCAGGCGCTGTTTCAGGCGCGCATACTCGGCGGTCCAGGGGACGCGGATGCGCCGCTTTTGAAGGAGCTGCGCGAGTCGCAGCGCGGCGCCGAGCGGGCTGAGCTTCTGCATGTCTATCAGTCGGGCTACCGCATTCGCCTGGAGAGCTTCCTCTATGAAGATTACCCCGGCCTGCGCGCGCTGATCGGGGACGAGGCCTTCGAGACGCTGGTCGGCGGCTATGTGGCCGCCAACCCGCCGCAGTGCCGCAACGCCCGGTGGTACACGACCGGCCTGCCGGACTATATGCGCGAACATGCCTCCTGGCGCGACGATGCGCGCGCGATCGCCATGGCCTTTCTGGAACGCGCCATGGTCGACGCTTTCGACGCGCCGAACGCCGAGCCACTGACGATACAGGCGCTCGCGGGCTTTGCGCCCGAGGATTCGCCGCGCTTCGTTTTCGACTTCCATCCAAGCCTCATTCTGCTGGAGCAGCCGGCGGGCGTTCTGGCGGCTTATCAGGCCGCGGCGGCGGAGGATGACGAGGAGCCGGAGGAGGCGGAGGCGGACGGAGGGGACGCCGAGCCTCAGAGCACAGAGGAGACCGAAGCCGTCGCGGTCTGGCGCTGCAATGAAGAGACGGCCTATCGCGAGCTGGAGCCCGCCGAATATGTCGCGCTCTGCGAGGCCAGGGCCGGCCGCGCCTTCGGCGACATCTGCCAAATGGCGGCCTTTCAGCAATCCGGCGACATCGAACCCGAGCGGCTTGCGCAATTTCTCGCGAGCTGGTTCGAGGACGGCATGGTCGTCGGCGTGTCGCTGCGCGATTGAGGCTTCAAATCCTACGCTTTTGCTATAATTAAGACGAGCGGGCGACCCGTCCGCTGGATGGCGGAGGCCGCGCGCGTGAACGAGACCAGTCTTTCCGCTCCCGTCGACGACGCCGGCGTGTTGCGTCAGGCCGAAAGCTGGCGTCGGATGGGACGAGGCGTCGCTCTCGCGACGGTGGTCAAAACTTTCGGATCGGCGCCGCGTCCGGTCGGCTCCCATCTTGCGGTCGACGAAGCGGGAGCCTTCTGCGGCTCGGTTTCGGCAGGTTGCGTCGAGGGAGAGGTGATCACCGCGGCGCAGGACGCCATCGCCGACGGTGCGCCGCGATTTCTGGAGTTCGGCGTCGCCGACGAGGTCGCCTGGCGCGTCGGTCTCTCCTGCGGCGGGCGCATTGCCGTTCACATCGAAAGAATCGACGCGGATCGCCTCGTCCTGCTTTCCGCCTTGAACCGCGAAATCGCCGCCCGGCGTCCCTGCGCCATTATCACGCCGCTGGACGGCGGCGCGGCGCAATTGCTTCGCGCGGATGATTTTGCGACGGCGCCGACCGCGCTGAACCTCGATGACAAAAGCGGGCTCGTCTTGCACGACGGGCGGCGGCTTTTCGTCAATCACTATCGACCGGGGCCGCGTCTCCTCCTCATCGGCGCGGTGCATGTCGCGCAGGCGCTGGCGGCGATGGCGACGCTTGCCGGTTTCGATGTGACCATCATCGATCCGCGCGGCGCCTATGCGTCGCCTGAGCGCTTCCCGCAGGCCCGGCTCGATATGCGCTGGCCCGACGAAGCGCTGCCGGAGACCGGCCTCGACGCCGCCACGGCGGTCGCCGTTCTCACGCACGACCAGAAGATCGACGACCCGGCCCTGCGCCTCGCGCTCGCGTCGGATTGCTTCTATGTCGGCGCACTGGGCTCGCGCGCCACGCATGCGCGGCGTGTCGAGCGGCTGAAGGCGAGCGGCGTAACGCCCTTCGCGCTGGAGCGCCTGCATGCGCCAATCGGCCTCGACATCGCCGCCATCAGCCCGGCCGAGATCGCCGTGTCGATCCTGGCGGAAATCATTCTTGCCCGGGGCCAGAAGCCCCTGCGCCGGCTGGTGCAGGACGCTTCTTCGACAAGCTGCGTCGTAGGCTGATGTGCAGCGCGCCGGTCGTCGCCGCCATTATTCTCGCGGCTGGGCGCGGCGCGCGTTTCAGCGCTGATGAGAATAAACTGCTCGCGCCGCTCGACGGCCAGCCTTTGTTACGCCATGTCGCCGAGACGGCGCTGGCCTCGCGCGCAAGCCGCGTCATTGTCGTGACAGGACATGAGCAGCGCGAGGTCGCGGCGGCGCTCGCCGGCCTGCCGGTCAGCTATGCGCACAATATGGATTACGCGAGCGGCCTCGCCTCGTCGCTTCGCATTGGCCTCGCCGCCGCCGAGCAAGCCGACGGCGCGCTGATCCTGCTCGGCGACATGCCAGCCGTCTCGGCGCCAGTTCTCGACGCGCTCATGACGGCGTTCGAAGCCGCGCCGCATTGCGCCGCCGTCGTCCCCGTCTGCCAAGGCGTGCGCGGAAACCCAGTTTTGCTCGCCCGCACGCTCTTCCCGCAACTGGAGCGGCTTCGAGGCGACGAAGGCGCGCGGCGCCTGCTGCGCAGGGTCGACGGCGTCGTCGAGCTTTCGATCGACGACCCCGGCATATTGGCCGATGTGGACACGCCCGCCGACCTCGTCAGGCTTACACGAAGCCGATATTCGCGTTCTTGAGCGGGACCGAGCGAATGCGCTTGCCCGTCGCCGCGAAATAGGCGTTCAGCACAGCGGGCGCCGCGACGCATATGGTCGGCTCGCCGACGCCGCCCCAGAAGCCGCCGCTCGGCATGACAATGCATTCGACCTTCGGCATGTCCTTGAGGCGCATCGACTCGTAACTGTCGAAATTCTCCTGCTCCACGCGGCCGTCCTTGGTCGTGATCGCGCCGTGAAAGAGCGCCGAGAGGCCATAGACGAATGAGCCCGCGATCTGCCGCTCGATTTGCGCCGGATTGACCGCGTAGCCGGGGTCCGTCGCCGCGACGATGCGGTGGATCTTGATCTTGTCGTCCTGCGCCACGGAGATTTCTGCGACCGCCGCGACATAGCTGCCATAGCCCATATAGCCGGCGATGCCGCGATGAACGCCTTCCGGCGCTGGCTTGTCCCAGCCGGCGCGCTCGGCGACGGCCTCGAGCACGCCGAGGTGCTTGGGATGGTTCGCCATCAGCTTGCGGCGGAAGGCCAGCGGATCCTCGCCGGTCGCATGGGCGAGCTCGTCCATGAAACATTCGAGATAAATGGCGTTTTGGTTGATGTTCACGCCGCGCCAGAAGCCCGGCGGGACGGGCGGGTTGCGCATCGAATGCTCGACGAGAAGATTGGGAACGTCGTAACCGATCTGTGCGTCGCCGGTCGAAACCAGCCCCTGGAACACGGCCGGATCGACGCCGTTCTTCACCGCCTGCGGCCGCACGGTCGAAAGGATCGACTGGCCGGAAATGCGTATATGCAGGGCAGTGAGCTTATTGTCGGCGTCGAAGGCGCCGGTGAGCTTGCACTGCGTGACGGGGTGATATTTGCCCTGCGTCATATCCTCTTCGCGCGACCAGAGCAGCTTCACGGGCGTGCCGGGAAGCTGCTTTGCGATCAGCACCGCCTGCGTCACATAGTCTGTAAATCCTTTGCGACCGAAGCCGCCGCCGAGGATGGTCTTGTGCACGTCGCATTTTTCAGCCGGCAGGCCCGAGGCGTGAACGACCGCATCGAAAGCCGCCTCGCCATTCTGCGTGCCGGTCCAGACCTCGCATCTATCAGGCGTATAGAGCGCCGTCGCGTTCAGCGGCTCCATCGCCGCGTGGTTCTGGTGCGGATAGCTATAGACCGCTTCGACGACCTTGGGCGCCTTGGCGATTGCCGCATGCGCGCTGCCGTTCTCATTGCCGGCGACGGCGGGCTGCGAATTGCTCAACCCTTCCGCAAGCCATTTCGCCGTGTCGGCGCTGGAGGTCTTGGCGTTGGGGCCTTCGTCCCAAACGATGGGAAGCGCGTCGAGGGCCGTCTTCGCATGCCACCAAGTGTCGGCGACGACCGCCACCGCATTGCCGCCGACGCGCACGACCTTTTTCACCCCCTTGAAACTGGCGATCTTGCTTTCGTCATAGCTCGCAAGCTTGCCGCCGAAGACGGGGCAGGCTTTGATCGCGGCGTTGAGCATGCCCGGCAGCTTGACGTCGGCGCCATAGATCATTTTGCCGGTGGTCTTGTCGGCGGTGTCGAGCCGCAGCAATCCCTTGCCGGCGATTTTCCAGTCGCGCGGGTCCTTGAGCGTCACGTCGGTCGGCGGGGTGAGCTTCGCGGCCGCGTCGGCGACCTTGCCATAGCTCGTAGAGCGGCCAGAGGCGGCGTGGGTGATCACGCCTTTTTCGGCCCGGCATTCCTTCGCGGGAACGCTCCACTCATTGGCTGCGGCCTGGATCAGCATGGCGCGCGCGACGGCGCCGCCCTTGCGCACATAATCCTGCGAGGAGCGAATGCCGCGGCTGCCGCCGGTCGAGAAATCGCCCCACACGCGGCTACGCGCCGCGCTCTCGCCAGGCGTGGGATATTCCGTCGTCACCTTGGTCCAGTCGCAGTCGAGCTCCTCGGCGACGAGCTGCGCGAGCCCCGTGAGCGAGCCCTGGCCCATTTCCGACCGCGCGATGCGGATAATCACCGTGTCGTCCGGCTTCACGACGACCCAGGCGTTGACCTCGGGCTTTATCAGCGGCGCGGCTGTCGCCGTCTCGGCGCCGAAGGGAATGTCGAGGCCGAGCGCCAGGCCGCCGCCGAGCGAGGCGGCGCCGATGAGAAAGCCGCGGCGGCCGATGTCGATGCTGTTGCTCATATCGATCGTCCCTTAGGCCTTGGCGGCGGCGTGGATGGCCTCACGCACCTGCTGGAAGGTGCCGCAGCGGCAGATATTGGTGATGGCGTTGTCGATGTCCTGGTCGCTCGGATTCGGCTTCTCCGCGAGAAGCGCCGCGACCGCCATGATCATGCCGCTCTGGCAATAGCCGCATTGCGGCACGTCGTGATCGATCCAGGCCTGCTGCACGCGATGCAACACGCCGTTTTGCGCAAGACCCTCGATCGTCGTGATTTTCTTGCCGACGGCGTCGCCGACCGTCACGCTGCAGGAGCGCACGGCCTGTCCGTCGATATGGACCGTGCAGGCGCCGCATTGCGCGATGCCGCAGCCATATTTCGTGCCGGTTAGACCCGCATTCTCACGAAGCGCCCAAAGGAGCGGCGTATCCGGCTCGACGTCCACGTCGATCTTCGCGCCATTGACGAATAGAGCCGTCATTGCATCTTCCCCCGCCGCTCGAATTTGTTTCCGAAATCCTACCAAATGAGAAGGGTTTCGCCAAGCCGCTCGCAAGATTTGCGCGCTCATTTAGGGCGATGGCGATCCGCCGCGAGGGATGCGCGTTTCGCGGCGCGGAAGAGAAAACGCGTCGGATAAGCAATGAATGCAAGGGCGCGATTGCGAATCACCTTGTAAATCGTTAGCAATTTGCATTGTCGGCGCGGGCACGCGGCATTTGGCGGCCAATCGCGACGAGGAGAAAAGCTTATGGCCAAGGCAAAAACCACCAAGGCTGCCGCGACCGCCAAGGTCAGCGGCAGGGAAGCTCCCACTGTTCGTCCGGTCAAGGAGACCATGACGAAGGCGGCGCTGATCAATTATATCGCTGAGCAGAACGAGCTGCCGCGCAAGACGGCGGCGGCGGTCTACGCCACGCTCGAAGGCGTGTTTCTCGGCTCGGTGCACCCCAAGGGCGTCGGCGAATTCACGCTGCCGGGCCTCTTGAAGGTGACGCTGCGCAAGGTGCCGGCGCGCAAGGCGGGCACGCTGGTGCGCAATCCGGCCACCGGCGAAATGGTGAAGGCCGCAGCCAAGCCTGCGAGCGTCCGCGTCAAAATCCGCGCGCTTTCCAAGCTGAAAACGGCGGCGACCAAGTAAGGCCATTTCTGTTTGAACAGCTCGCATTGGGATGTCATTCCCGGCGGGCTGAAAGCCCGACCGGGAATCCAGAGCCGCAAAAGCGCCGGTTTTGCTCTGGATTCCCGATCGCTCGCTTTGCGAGCGCCGGAAATGACGGATCGCTTCGGCGCTCCGCCATCACTGGGTCTCATTCTCACTAAAATCATTTCAGGCGGGCGTCGCGCCTGCTTCATATTGGGGGTACAATCTCCCCGAATAGCCAAGCGCAAGAATGAGCGATGTCGGAAGCAGCGAGCGGCGCCGTCCCAGAGCGTTACGTGATGTCGGTCGACGGGCTGCGTGCTTTGATCGAGGCCCTCCGGGGCCGCGGGAAGCGCGTCGTTGCGCCCACGATCGGCGACGACGCGATCATCTACGACGACATCGACAGTCTCGACGATTTGCCGCGCGGCGTCACGGACGAGCAGGAGCCCGGCCGCTACAAGCTCGCGCAGCGCGAAGACGGCGCCTTTTTCGGCTATGCGGTCGGCCCGCATTCATGGAAGAAATTCCTGCACAAGCCGCTGCTAAATTTGTGGCGCGCCAAGCGGCTTGGCGATGAGATCGAGGTAGAAGCCGAGCCGCTCGACCCCCAGAATTACGCTTTCCTCGGCGTGCGCGCCTGCGAGCTGAACGCAATCGCCATACAGGACCGCGTCCTGATGGGGGGCGACTATGTCGATCCGCATTACAAGGCGCAGCGGGAAGGGGCGTTTATCGTCGCGCTGAATTGCGGCAAGGCCGGCGGAACCTGCTTCTGCGTCTCGATGAAAACCGGCCCGAAGGTCGCGCATGGCTTCGATCTCGCGCTGACGGAGCTGATCTCAGCCGAAGCGCATGAGTTTCTCGTCGAGGCCGGCTCTCCCGCTGGCTCCGAGCTTCTCGCCGAATTGCCGCGCCGCCCAGCGACACAGCAAGACGTCGACGCCGCTGATTCAGTCGTCGCGCAGACCGCCGCCTCGATGGGCCGGCGCATGCCGGATGAAGACGTGCCGGCGCTGCTGATGCGCAATCTCCAGCATCCGCGCTGGCAGGAGGTCGCGCAGCGCTGCCTCTCCTGCGCCAATTGCACCATGGTCTGCCCGACCTGCTTTTGCACCTCCGTCGAGGACCACAATGATCTCGCCGGCGTCGAATCCTCGCGCAGCCGGCGCTGGGACTCCTGCTTCACCATGGATTATTCCTACATCCACGGCGGATCGGTGCGGCCGAGCGTCTCGTCGCGCTATCGCCAGTGGATGACGCATAAGCTCGCGACCTGGCATGAGCAGTTCGGCACGACCGGCTGCGTCGGCTGCGGTCGCTGCATCACCTGGTGTCCTGTCGGCATCGACATCACCGAGGAAACGCAGGCCATTTCCGACAGCGAGAAAAGCGCGAGGCAATCCTAATGGAGAATCTAGAGCGCATCCTCTCAGACCATCCGTTTTTCCATGGGGTCAATCAGGGTTTCGTCGCGCTTGCCGCGGGCTGCGCCAAGAATGCGCGCTTCGAGAGCGGCGATTTTATTTTCCACGAAGGCGAGGCGGCCGATCAATTTTATCTTGTCCGGGAGGGCCGCGTGGCCTTGCAGGTTGCGGCGCCGGGGCGCGGGGCGGCAACCTTTCTCACGCTCGGCGCCGGGGAGGTTTTCGGCGTCAATTGGCTCGTGCCGCCCTATCGCTGGGTCTATGACGCCAAGGCGCTCGAACGCTGCCGCCTCATCGCCATGGACGCCAAATGCCTGCGCGGTAAATGTGAAGCCGACCACAGCCTCGGCTACGACATCATGAAACGCCTCATGCCGGTGCTGATCGACCGCCTGCACGAGACGCGGCTGCAGTTTCTCGACCTCTATGGCTCCCACGGCTGAGGCGATGATGTCCGAGACAGCGGCTCTCCTGCACGCAAGGCCGATGGTTCCGCAGATCGCCCATGTGCGCCGGCGCCGCCATGACGCGCCGGACGCCTGGACGCTGGAGCTGGAAATGGCCAGCGGCGAGCGTTTTCACTATGCGCCAGGCCAGTTCAACATGCTCACCGCCTTTGGCGTCGGCGAAGCGGCGATCAGCGTCAGCGGCGACCCGGCCGATGGCCCGCTCATCCATACGATCCGCGCCGTCGGCCCCGTCTCCAAAGCGCTCACGCAGCTCGGCCCCGGCGACCCGATCGGCGTTCGCGGCCCCTTCGGCGTCGGCTGGCCCATGGCGCAGGCCGAGGGCAGGGATGTCGTCGTCGTCGCCGGCGGATTGGGCCTCGCGCCCTTGCGGCCGGCGCTTTACAGCCTGCTCGGCGCGCGCGATCGTTTCGGCAAGGTGACGCTGCTCTTCGGCGCGCGGCGGCCGGAGGAGATCGTCTTTCGACGCGAGGTCGAGCACTGGCGCGGCCGTCTCGACATGGACGTCGAAGTCACGGTCGATCATGCGACGGGCGGCTGGCATGGCAATGTCGGCGTCGTCACCAATCTGCTCTCGCGCCTTGGCGTCGATCCGGCCAAAACGCTTGCCATGGTTTGCGGCCCGGAGGTGATGATGCGCTTCGTCTCGATGGCGCTCGTCGACAAGGGCGTCGGCGAAGAGGCGATCTATCTTTCGATGGAGCGCAATATGAAATGCGCCATCGGCCAGTGTGGCCACTGCCAGCTTGGGCCCACCTTCATCTGCCGCGACGGGCCGGTCTTCACTTATGCGCGACTGAAGCCCCTTCTCGCGATCAAGGAGCTTTGACATGGAGGCCAGGAAGCCGCGTCTGGCGGTGTGGAAATTCGCCTCCTGCGACGGATGCCAATTGAGCCTGCTCGATTGCGAGGATGAGCTTCTCGCCATCGCGGGCGCGATCGACATCGCCTATTTTCCCGAGGCGACGCGCGGCGAGGTCAAGGGCGTCTATGATCTTTCGCTTGTCGAAGGCTCTGTCACCACGGCCCATGACGTCGAGCGCATTCACGAAGTGCGCCGCCGTTCGAAAACGCTGATCACCATCGGCGCCTGCGCGACCTCTGGCGGCATTCAGGCGCTGCGCAATTTTGCCGACGTGCGGGAATATATCTCCGTCGTTTACGCACATCCAGAATATATCCACACGCTCGAAACCTCGACGGCGATCTCGGAGCATGTGCCCGTGGATTTCGAGCTGCGCGGCTGCCCGATCAACAAGGGGCAGCTCGTCGACGTCGTCTCGGCCTTTCTTGCCGGCCGGCGCCCGAACACGCAGGCGCACAGCGTCTGCATCCAGTGCAAGCTCAAGGGCAATGTCTGCGTGATGGTCGCCAAGGCGATGCCTTGCCTGGGGCCGGTGACGCATGAGGGCTGCGGCGCGCTCTGTCCTTCTTATGATCGCGGCTGCTATGGCTGCTTCGGCCCCAAGGAGACGCCCAACGCTCCCTCCCTGAGCGGCTGGTTCGCCGGCATGGGCATGGACTCGAAGGGGCTCGAACGCATCTACCGCACCTTCAACGCCAATGCCGAACCCTTCCGCAAGGAGAGCGAACGCCATGACGCGCAAGACCGTAAAGATTGACGTTCTTGCCCGCGTCGAGGGCGAAGGGGCGCTGAAAGTCGTCTTGCGCGACGGCAAGGTCGAGAGCGCCGAGTTCAACATCTTCGAGCCGCCGCGCTTCTTCGAGGCTTTTCTGCGCGGCCGTCATTTTGCCGAGACGCCGGACATCGTCGCGCGCATCTGCGGTATTTGCCCGATTGCCTATCAGATGAGCGCCGTGCATGCGCTCGAAAATCTGTTGGGCGTGAAGGTCGAGGGCCCGCTGCGCGATCTGCGCCGGTTGATCTATTGCGGCGAATGGATCGAGTCGCATGTGCTGCATATCTACATGCTGCATGCGCCCGACTTTCTCGGCTATGACGGCGGCGTGCAAATGGCGCGCGACCATGGCGACGCCGTCAAGCGCGGCCTGCAGCTCAAAAAGGTCGGCAACGAAATTCTGCAGTTGCTCGGCGGCCGCGAAATCCACCCCGTCAATGTGCGCGTCGGCGGCTTTCATCGCGCGCCGCGCAAGCGCGAGCTGGCGCCTCTCGCCGAGAAGCTGAAATGGGCGCGCGAGGCGGCGCTGGAGACGGCGCGCTGGGTCGCGACCTTCGACTTTCCCGAGCGCGAGCGCGACTACACTTTCGTCGCGCTGCGCCATTCTGACGAATACCCCTTCAACGAAGGCCGCATCGTCTCCAACATGGGCCTCGATATTTCGCCGTCCGAATATGACTCGCATTTCGAGGAGACGCATGTCGCCCATTCGACCGCGCTCCATTCGCATCTGCGCAATGGCGGCGGCGTCTATCTCACGGGACCGATGGCCCGCTACAATCTCGCCTTCGAGCAGCTATCGGCGCTGGCGAAAGAGACCGCGCGAGAGATCGGCCTCGGCGAAAGCTGCCGCAATCCCTATCGCAGCATCATGGTGCGTGCGGTCGAGACGATCTACGCCTGCGACGAAGCGCTGCGCGTGATCGAGAACTACGAGCAGCCCGACCGGCCTTTCGTCCCCGTGGAGCCCCGCGCCGGCGTCGGCCATGCAGCGACAGAGGCGCCGCGCGGCATGCTCTATCATCGCTACCAAATCGACGACGCGGGCACGATTACTGACGCCCAGATTGTTCCGCCGACCTCACAGAACCAGGCTTGTCTCGAAGAGGACCTCATAGACTTCATCGGCGGCTTCTCCGATCTGCCTCACAAGGAATTGCAATATCGCTGCGAGCAAACCGTGCGCAATTACGACCCCTGCATTTCCTGCGCGACGCATTTTCTCAAGCTGGAGATCGACAGGGGGTGACGCGCGTGACGCAAGGCCGGGTGGTCGTCATCGGCGTCGGCAATCTCGATCGAGGCGATGACGCCGCAGGCCGTGAGGTTGCAAGACGTCTGCGGGCGGCGGGCGAGAGCCATGCCGAAATCCTGGAGCTCGAAGGGGAAGCGACAGGCATCCTCGCTGCGCTCGAAAAAGCTGAGACAGCGTTCCTCGTCGACGCCTGCTTTTCCGGCGCGCCGGCCGGAGCCATTCATCGCTTCGACGCCGCCGAGGGCCTTCCAGCACATACGAACTTCAGCCTTTCATCCCACGGCTTCGGCCTCGCCGAAGCGGTGGAGTTGGCGAAGGCGCTCGGCGCATTGCCGCTGCGTTGCATCGTTTACGCGATAGAGGGCGAATCTTTTGAGATAAGCAAGCCCGTTTCCGCCGCGGTCACTCGCGCGATCGAAGAGGTCGCAACGCACGTGCGGGATGAGATTCACGTTCTTCTGAGGCGCGAATAATACTATTTCCGTTTGAAACAGCTCGCATGGGGCTTGTCATTCCCGGCGGGCTGAAATCCCGACCGGGAATCCAGAGCCGCGATAGCCGCCTTTGCTCTGGTTTCCCGATCGCTCGCTGATCGAGCGTCTGGAATGACACGGGCCCGATTAAGCGGATCTCGTATAACGCTTCAGCGCGACAATGAAGCCCTCAGCCGCTCGGCCGCGCTTTCGGGCGTTATGTCCCTCTGCGGCGAGCCCAGCAATTCGAACCCGACCATGAACTTTCGGATCGTCGCCGAGCGCAGCAGCGGCGGATAGAAATGGCCGTGAAAATGCCAGTGCGGATGCGCGGCGCCGTCGCTCGGACGCTGATGGAAACCCATCGAATAAGGAAAGGGCGTGGAGAAGAGATTATCGTAGCATTTGGTCAGTTGGCTCAAAATATCGGCCAGTGCGCGCGAGTCGCTTTCGCCGAATTCGTCGAGGGCGACCATGTGGCGGCGCGGCAGCAGCATGGTCTCGAAAGGCCAGGTCGCCCAAAACGGAACAAGCGCCACAAAGCCGTCGTTCTCGCAAACGACGCGCTCGCGCTTCTCGAGTTCGAGCGCAAGATAGTCGCATAGCAGGCACGTTCCACGGCTTTCGAAATAATCATGCTGGCGGACCGATTCTTTCGAGATTTCGTTCGGCACGCTCTGCGTCGCCCAAATCTGGCAGTGTGGATGCGGATTGCTCGCGCCCATCATCGCGCCGCGATTTTCGAAAATCTGAACAAAGCCGACCAAGGGATTGGCGTCGAGGCCGGCAAACTCCTCGCGCCATAGCTCCACGACCTTTGTAATGTCGTCGACGCTCATGCGCGACAGAGTGAGATCATGTCGAGGCGAGAAACACACGACGCGGCAGAAGCCCGGCTCGCCTTGCGCGACGATCAGCCCCTTCTCATTGATCTCCTCTCGTGGGGCGTCAGCCAGGAGCGCGGCGAAGTCATTGTCGAAGGCGAAGACGTCTTCATACGCCGGATTGCGCTCGCCATTGGCGCGCGCGTTACCCGGGCAAAGATAGCAGCCGGGGTCGTAAGACGGGATGGCGGCCTCGGCTTTGGCCTCGGTCTGGCCCTGCCAGGGCCGGTTCGTGCGATGCGGGGAGACGAGCACCCACTCGCCGGTGAGGGCGTTGAGGCGGCGGTGTGAGTCGTGTTGCAATCGCAGCATATGGGCATCCGTCAGAAAATGGCGGGCCCGGCTCCGGGGCCGGGAAAGCAGGTGAAGATCATCGGCGATAAATTCGTCGCCTTTTCGTAAGCTGGACCGACAGCGTCGGCAAAATGCGCCGTCGCGGACGCTTCGACGAGCGCCACCACGCAGCCGCCGAAGCCGCCGCCCGTCATGCGCGCGCCGTAGACGCCGGGGACAGCGCGCGCAAGCTCGGCCATCAGATCGAGCTCCGCGCAGCTCACCTTATAATCATTGCGCAAGCTCTCGTGAGAGGCGTTCATCAATCGGCCAAATTCGGCGAAATCGCGCGCCTCGAGCGCAGCCACCGCCGCGAGCGCACGGGCGTTCTCGGTGACCACGTGCCGCGCGCGCTTGAAGATCGTCGCCGGAAGACGCGCCGCATGCGCCTCGAGCTGCTCGACGCCGACATCGCGCAGCGCCATTACGCCTTCGATCGAAGAAGACAGAAGCGCGACCGCTTCCTCACACTCGCGGCGACGCTCGTTGAACGCGCTGCCGGCGAGTTCGTGGTGAACCATCGTGTTGCAGATCACGATCCGCACCGACGGGTCGATGGGCACGATCCGGTGTTCGAGGCTTCGGCAATCGAGCAGCAAGGCCGCGCCTTCGACGCCGTGGCAGGAAATGAACTGGTCCATGATCCCGCAGCGCATGCCGACGAAATTATTCTCGGCGCGCTGGCAGATTTGCGCGAGGTCGAGAAGATCGATCTTCTCGCCGGAGACGCTCAGCAGCGCATAGCCGACCGCGACTTCGAGCGCCGCAGATGCCGAGAGCCCGGAGCCCATCGACAATGTGCTGAAGACCATGATGTCGGCGCCGCTCAGCCTATAGCCGGACTTTTCGAGCTCGAGCGCAACGCCGCAGATATAATCGCTCCACGCGCCGGCGCGGCTCTGCGGCTCGTCGAGATCGAACGCAAAATCGCTGTTCAAATTCACTGAGTGAACGCGGATCACGCGATCCGACCGCGCCGCAATCGCCGCATAAGTCGAAAGGTCGAGCGCGGCCGGCAGCACGAAGCCGTCGTTGTAGTCCGTGTGCTCGCCAATCAGATTGACGCGCCCGGGCGCGCGGAAAACAAGCGGCTCCGCCCCGTAGCGGCGCCGGAACAGAAGCGGCAAATCCTTGGCGTCGAGAGTCTGCATGTCGATGTCGTCAGCCTTGTGATAGCTCAGCTCCACCTTGCAAAAATATCCCGTCACGTCCAAGGCGCCGCGGGAAAACTTCTGGCCTTTTTACGTATATTCGCGTAGGGATTTTTCTCATCGCGCAGATCGCATATTCGCAGTTCAACATCATCTTCTATTCGTCCCTCGGACGGGTCAGGTTTCTGGCCAGGGAAGAACTCGGTGAACAAAGCGCGTATCAGCCTCGATGGCATGTGGGAGTTCCAATATCTCGGCGGCGGCGCCTCTGCGCGCGCCGAGCGGCGGAGCATTGTCGTTCCTAGTCCCTGGCAAGCTCAGTTCCCCGACTTGAGCATGCGCGGCGGCGTCGGCGTTTATCGCCGCAGCGTCGACGTCCCGGCGGATTGGTTGTCGCAACGTATTTTCGTCCACTTCGGCGCCGTTTTCCATATAGCGCATGTGTTCGTGAATGGCGCCTTGGTCGGTAGCCATGTCGGCGGCTTCCTGCCCTTCTACTTCGACATCACCGACCGCCTCGTGGAGGGGCGCGCCGAGATCGAAGTGCGCGTCGAAAGCCCGACCGACGACCCTGCTGAATTCCCCCATACGCCCTTCGCAGAAATGCCGTTCGGCAAGCAGAGCTGGTATGGCCCGCTTTCTGGCATATGGCAGTCGGTCTATCTCGAACGCAATGTCCCGGATCGGCTGACCTGCTTGCGCGTGCGCGCCGATCTCGACTCCGGCGACATCGCCGCTCTGCTTCAGTACGAGCGCGCGCTGTGCGCGAGGACGGAAGCCATACTGGAAGTGTTGGGCCCGCAGGGAGAATGCGTGGCCTCGACAAAGACGGAACTCGCCTGCGGCGCCGAGCATACGACGTTGCGCGCCCAGGCGCCGAACCCGCAAGCCTGGTCGCCGGACGCGCCCAATCTTTATCGCTTGCGCGTGCAGCTCATGCGCGACGGCATGAAGATCGACGAGAAGGAGACGACCTTCGGCTTTCGCAAGATCGAGACGCGGGACGGCAAGCTTTATCTCAACGACAAGCCCTTTTATCTGCGCGCGGCGCTGGATCAGGATTACTATCCCGACACCATCTGCACGCCGCCGTCGCTGGAGTTCATCGAGGATCGCTTTCGTAAAGCCAAGGCGCTCGGCCTCAATGCGCTGCGCTGTCACATCAAGGCGCCGGACCCGCGCTATTACGAAGCGGCCGACAGGCTGGGGCTCCTGGTCTGGGCCGAGTTGCCGAACGGCGGATATTCGACCGAGCGCTCGCGCGAGCGCAAGGAGACGACGCTCAAGGGCATCATCGATCGCGACGGCAACCATCCGTCGATCTTTTGCTGGACGCTGATCAACGAAAACTGGGGCGTCGATCTGGTGCACGACGCCAAGCATCGCGCCTGGCTGCGGCGGCTCTATCTGTGGCTGAAGGCCTATGATCCGACGCGCCTTGTCGTCGATAATTCGCCACTCGCGCCGAGCTTCCACGTGCAGAGCGATCTTGCGGATTACCACTTCTATGCGGCGATTCCCGACAGCCGGCATGATTGGGACCGTTTCGTCGACGCGCTTGCCGATCGCGGCGATTGGCTGTTCAGCCCCGAAGGCGACGCCGTGACGACGGGCAAGGAGCCGCTGCTCTGCTCCGAGTTCGGCAATTGGGGGCTTCCCGATCCCGAGAAGCTCAATGACGCCCTTGGGCGCGAGCCCTGGTGGTTCGAGACCGGCCATGACTGGGGCGAGGGCGTCATGTATCCGCATGGCGTGCTCAACCGCTTCCATGATTGGAGCCTCGACCGCGTCTTCGGCAGTTTCGAAGGGTTCATCGAAGCGACGCAATGGCAGCAGTTTCGCGCGCTCAAATATGAGATCGAAGCGATGCGGCGCCGCGCCGAGATCTCCGGCTATGTGATCACCGAGCTGACCGACTGTCATTGGGAGTCGAACGGCCTTCTCGACATGCGCTCCAACACGCGCGCCTTTCACGATGTCTTCCACACGATCAACGCCGATACGGTGATCGTGCCGCGTATCGAGCGCGCGGCCTTTTGGTCGGGGGAGACGCTGCAGGTCCCGGTGCGCATCGCGCATGGCGGTTCGGACGCGCTCGACCCGGGCACGCTGGAGATACTCTCCGACTGGTCGCAGACCATGCCGACGCCGCGTATCGAAGCGGGTACGGTGGCGGACATGGGGGTGATTTCCTTCGAGCTGCCCCAGGTCGACAAGTCCTCGATGCGCCGGGTCTCGTTTCATCTGCGCGCCGCCAACGGCGAGATCATCGCATCGAACGACATCGAGGTCGCGTTGCATCCCGCGCGCGCGACGCCGCCGGCGCTGTCCCTGTGGTCGCCCGAGCCGGATGTGCGGGTGCGCCTTCAGGCCTTTGGCTATCGCCTCGCCACGGGGATGAATGACGCGGATGTCGTCGTTGCTCTACGCAATACGAGCGACCTTGCCGATCATGTGCGCACAGGCGGACGCGCCGTGCTTCTGCCCGAGGACGAAGGGACGCTCACGCCGTTTTTCCCGCATTGGCAAAATGTGAAAGTCGTGGCGCGCGACGGCACGCTGTGGCGCGGCGACTGGGCGTCGTCCTTCGCCTGGCTGCGGCGGCGGGGGCCGTTCCGCGGCCTGCCCGGCGGCCCCATGATCGATCAGACTTTCGATCGCGTGATCCCCACGCATGTGATCTCTGGCTGCAACCTTCTCGACTTCCACGCGCGCGTGCATGCCGCGCTGGCGGTCGGTTGGATTCACAAGCCAGTGGGCCTGGCGGTCGAGCGTTTCTATGGCGAAGGCCACATCGTGATCTCGACCTTCCGGCTGCTGCGCGATCCCGCCGGCGCGGACCCGACCGCGACGGTCCTGTTCGACGCGCTCGTCGCCATGGCCGCGAAGACAACAGAGACCACGCCCGCGGTGGAGCCGACCAAGCTCGAATCTGCGTGACCCTCGCATTGGGCACGTCATTCCCGGCGGGCTGAAAGCCCGACCGGGAATCTTGAGCCTCCCGTCATTGCGAGCGACGTAAAGAAATCCAGAGCCGCGATAGCTGCCCTGGGTTGCTTCGTCGCTTACGCTCCTCGCAATGACGGCGGGCCAAGATAGCGCTTGTCTTGCTCTGGATTCCCGACCGCTCGCTACGCGAGCGACGGGAAGGAATCTCGTATCACGCAGAGTCGCAGCGCGGCGCCGCTGCTTGAACCGCCCGATCCACAAAGGGCGCGAAAGGCTCGAAATTGGCGTGGAACATGTCGACGAGCCTGCGCGCTGTCTTCCCATAGTCTTCGCGCGACGACCAGGTGGCGGCGGGATCGAGCAGGGACGGATCGACGCCCGGCGCCGCGAGCGGCGTCTCCAATCCGAAATAGGGGTCGCGGCGAAAGGCACCGCGCGCGAGCGCGCCATCGAGCGCGGCGCGCAGCAGCGCGCGGGTCGTTGCGATCGGCATGCGCTTTCCTTCGCCGAACCGGCCGCCTGTCCATCCGGTATTGAGCAGCCAGCAATTGGCGCCGTGTCGTGCGATGCGCTCGCGCAGCAGATTGCCATATTCTGACGGATGGCGCGGCATGAAGGGCGCGCCGAAACAGGTCGAGAACACCGCCTGAGGCTCGCGTAGGCCGTTCTCGGTGCCGGCGACGCGCGCGGTATAGCCGGAGAGGAAGTGATACATCGCCTGGGCCGGGTCGAGCCGCGCGATCGGCGGCAGCACGCCAAAGGCGTCGCAGGTCAGCATGATGATGTTTTTGGGATGATCGGCGCGCCCTTCGCTCGAGGCGTTGGAGATGAACTCGAGCGGATAGGCAATCCGCGTATTCTCGGTTTTGCTGTCGTCGTCGAAATCGACGCGTCGCGTTTCGGGATCGATCCCGACGTTTTCGAGTATCGCGCCGAAGCGTTGCGAGGCTGCATGGATTTCGGGCTCGAACTCGCGCGAGAGGCGGATCGCCTTCGCGTAGCAGCCGCCTTCGAAATTGAAGAGGCCGTTTTCGCCCCAGCCATGTTCGTCGTCGCCGACGAGCGCGCGCTGAGGATCGGCCGATAGAGTGGTTTTTCCTGTGCCCGAGAGGCCGAAAAAGACGGCTGCGCCGCTCGCATGGTCATTCGCGGCGCAATGCATCGGCAACACGCCGCGCGGCGGCAGGAAAAAATTGAGAAAAGTGAAAACCGCCTTTTTGATCTCTCCGGCGTAGCGCGTGCCGCCGATCAGCGCGACACGGCGCGTGAAGTCGAGCGCGATGACCGTCTGCGAACGGCATCCGTGACGGTTTGGATTTGCCTTGAAGGACGGCAGGACGAGGATGGTGAGGTCGGGCGCCGGGCGCATCTCTGCGCGAGCCGGCCTGATGAGAAGATTGCGGATGAACAGTGAGTGCCAGGCGAATTCTGAATGCACGCGAATGCGCAATTGATGCTCGGGGTCCGCGCAACACTGCAAATTCTGCGTGAAAATGTCGCGTTCGCGCACATGCTGCGACATATCGCCGTAAAGCCGGTCGAATTGCGCCGGGCTCATCGCCTGATTATTATCCCACCAGACGGCTTTATCGGTGAGCGCGTCGCGGATGATGAATTTGTCGTTGGGGGAGCGTCCTGTATGCGGCGCCGTTTCGACGACGAGTGCGCCGCTCCTCGCGATGAGCCCTTCGTTGCGCTTCAGCGCCTGCTCATAAAGCTGGGCGGCGTCGAGGTCCTGGAATTCATCGAGGGAGAAAGCTGGTTCAAACGCCCGATCGGCCGTCACCCTCGTCTGCGCCGTCATTTTTTCCCAGTCCTTTTCGCGCTAATCTCCGGAGAGAACGCTTGCGCGTGAGCCCGTGTTCCCCACTTGGCCATCAGCGCGCGGCGCCATTGTGGAGGAGGGGATTATGGCGGAGACAATCGGCGGCTACCTTATTCGACGCCTTGGCGAGGAAGGCGTCGGCCATGTCTTCGGCGTGCCCGGCGATTATTGTCTCACTTTCTTTTCCCTGCTGGAAAAAAGCCCCTTGCAAGTCGTCAATACCTGCGATGAGCAGGGCGCAGGCTTCGCTGCAGACGCCTATGCGCGCATCAAAGGGCTCGGGGTTGTGGCGCTCACTTATTGCGTCGGCGGTCTGAAGGCCGCCAATACGATCGCCCAGGCCTATGCCGAGCGTTCGCCGGTCATTCTCATCGGCGGGGCGCCGGGCGCGCGCGAGCAGGCGCGCAATCCACTCCTTCACCACCGGGTTCGAGACTTCGATACGCAGCTCAAGGTGTTTCGCGAGCTGACCGTCGCCACCGCCGTGCTCGACGACGCGACCACAGCCGCAAGCGAGATCGATCGCGCGATCGCGCTGGCAAAGCGTCACAGCCGTCCCGTCTATATCGAATTGCCGCGCGACATGACGCTTGCCGAGATCGCGCCGGCGCCGGTCCGGTCATTGCCCGCCGAGACGAGCGATCCGGAGGCGCTCGCCTATGCGGTCGCCGAGGCGGTGGACAAGATTGCGGCGTCGAATCACCCGGTCATTCTCGCCGGAGAGGAGCTGCACCGCTTCCGCCTGCAGGATCGCCTCATGGCGCTCGTCGAGATCTCGGGCATTCCCGTTGCGGCCAGCATCATGGGCAAGTCGGTGTTTCCCGAATCGCATCCGGCTTATATGGGCGTCTATGAGGGGGCGATGGGTCGCGAGGATCTTCGCGACTATGTCGAGAGCAGCGATTGCCTCATTCTGCTCGGCGCGATGATGACCGACGTCAACCTCGGCATCTATACGGCCCATATCGACCGCCGGTCGGCGATCTACGCCGGCAAGGACCGTGTCGCCATCGGGCTTCACGCCTATGACGGTGTTCGGATGGAGGACTTCATCGCGGCGCTCTCTGAACGCCCATGGGCGAAGCGCGCATTCCCGCCCTTCACTCATCCCTTGCATCCGGGGCCGTTCGAGGCCCGCGACCGGAAGATGACGGTCGACGCGCTGTTCCGGCAGATCAACGCCTTTCTGGAGAAAGACATGATCGTGATCGCCGACACGGGCGACGCGTTGCTCGGCGCCTCGGACCTCTTCATCAGCGATGGCGCGCATTTTCTTGCTTCCGCTTATTACACCTCGCTCGGCTTCGCCGTGCCGGCCTCGCTCGGCGTCAAGACGGCGGCTCCCAAGCTGCGCCCGCTCGTGCTCGTGGGCGACGGCGCCTTCCAGATGACCGGATTGGAGATTTCTACGGCGGCCCGATTCGGCATGAACCCGATCGTCATTCTTCTCGATAATGACGGCTATGGCACGGAGCGGCCCATGCTCGACGGCGGTTTCAACGACATCAAGCGCTGGAATTATGCGGGCCTGGAGCAGGTGATCGGCGGCGGGCTGGGGATCAGGGTCGAGACCGAACGCGAGATGGCGGCTGCTCTGGCCCGCGCGCGCGCCAATGAGGCCGGGTGGTCGCTGATTCAGGTGATACTGGACCGCGACGATAAATCGCCCGCCCTACGCCGCCTGACAGCCAAGCTCGCAGAGCGTGTGGGCGGCAAGTGTTGACGGCGGGATTTTGAGGTTGACAGGCAGGGCGCGAGCAACGCATATGCCGCTACCGATTGGCCGCCGATGGCGGCCAACACTTTCGTGCAAGCGAGAGAGATGGGGGAATGTCCCGAGCGGCAAAGGGGGCGGACTGTAAATCCGCTGGCTAAGCCTTCGTAGGTTCGAGTCCTACTTCCCCCACCACCTTGATTTTACAGCGATTTCTGGCGCGGATGAGGGCGGGAAAGGTCGCTTTCATGTTGCGTCATGTTACAAACTATTTCCCTTGATTTACAACGATTTCCCAACAGTCCCGGCGACTCCATGCAAAATAGATGCAACATGGGACGGGAACGAAAACGCATCCAGCGCGTTGAAGGCGCCTTGCCTCTAGATTGTCTACGACAATGTTCCTATCATTTCGGACTTGCCGCGAGCCCGCTGGCGCATTAACTGATCATTGATACCATAGGCAGTATCATCTTGAGCCAGAGAAGCAAGCTCATTGAGACAATCAGGAATAACCCCAAGGACGTCCGGTTTGAAGATGCTTGCAAGGTGGCAGGATGGCTTGGCTTTACCGCTTCTGGGGGAAAGGGCTCTCACGCGGTGTTCGCTCGCCCGGGGGAGCCGGACCAGCTCAACTTCCAAAACCATGACGGGAAGATAAAGCCATATCATGCCAAACAGCTGATCTCCATGATCAACCGATATTATGAGGAAGACGTCTGATATGGACCGTTACCCTGTCGATATCTTTTGGAGCGATGAGGACGAGGGTTTCATCGCGGTCGCCAAAGATTTACCTGGCTGTTCGGCGTTCGGCGCGAGTAGAGCGGAGGCTTCCCGTGAAATCGAGGATGCGATTGCCGCCTGGATTGAGGCCGCGCGCAGCGCAGGCAATCCAGTCCCAGAACCCTCGGCACCTTTGGAGTATAGCGGCAAACTTCTAGTCCGTATGCCAAAGACTTTGCATCGCAGCTTGGCACTTAGCGCTGCAGAGGAGGGCGTGAGCTTGAACCAGTATGTCGTATACAAACTGGCGCAACCGCTCATGGCAACGATACAGCCTCAAGACCAGTCCGCGTGGGCGCCTGCGTCAACCCAGGTCCTCGTCATAAGTAATTTGAAGGGAAGGACATTCTCAACGGCAGGCGGCGGCATTGGAAGCGCGGAGACGCGCGGAATTCAGTTGAGTAACCAGAGTTCCCCCTGGCTTAAAGTATCGACCACGCAAGGAGCTGAGCTCGTGGGGAGTAACTATAATGGCTGAGCCGACGCAATACATTTTTGACCTAAAAGAAGTGACCGAAGCTCTCATCCAAAAGCAAGGGATTACCGAAGGGGTTTGGGCGGTGAACTTCGAATTAGGGTTCGTAGCAGGCAACATACAGGTCAGCCCAACAGAAACGCGACCGAGCGGAATCATGCAGATTTCGCGTATTCAACTAAGCAAGCCAAACCCGAATGAACCGGCGGTCCCGTGGGCTGTTGACGCACGGAACTTGGCGAAAGGCGTCTGAGCTTGTACATGATTAAAAAACGCCCCGCGCGTCCATCCGGCGTCGGGGCGTTTCTTGTTCCGAGTGTGGAGGGATGCCCGGAGTTATGGAAGCCTAAGCCGCTGATTCTGCAAAAGCAAGGCGATCAAGTGGCCATCGTCCGAACGCGCTACCTCGCTCTACTGGCGCGTCGTCAACTATCGGCGGTAGGCAAACCGGCGGCGATATCGCCGACGATCCAGTCCACGATCTTGCTCAATTTTGATGCGAAATCCTTATGCTTCGGGTGCACGAGGTAGTTGCGCAAGGTATTCTGATTTTCAACATCGAAACGGCCATCAGAGGATAATTTTTTTACGCTGATCCCGATTCCAGTCTGCTCTCCAAAAGAGAATGCCGGCGTCAAGGCCACCGAATTATTCCCGAGCTGACGAAAATTAAAAAGCGTCTCTTCTCGCGCTGCTTGCGAAACGTCCGACTAGGGCTTGTTGGGATTCATCGAGTTTGAATGACAGCGGCAAGGATATGGATCATTGCGGCGTAGCTTTGATCGGTCTTGTCGGCGCGCATGGCGATGCGCTTGAACTCTTTGAGCTTGCAGAAAAAATTCTCGATCAGATGCCGTCATTTATACATCTCCTCATCGATTGTGAGCGGCATCGATCTGCGCGGATGCTGGGAGATGACGGCCTTTGCCCCGCGCGCGTCGAGATCGGCGATGATGGCGTTGCTATCGAAAGCCTTGTCGGCGATCAAAGCATCGAAGGACAAACCCTCGATGAGCGGCGCAACGCCGACTGTGTCATGGCGCTGCCCCGGCATGAGCGTGAAGCGCACGAGATTGCCGAGCGCGTCCGTCAGAGCGAGGATTTTGGTGGTCATGCCGCCTTTGGATTTGCCAATGGCTTGGCTCGAAGTCCCCCTTTTGCGCCCTGTCCGTGACGGTGGACTTTGACGATGGTGGCGTCGATCATGGCGAATTCCATGTCCGGCTCGTCCGACGCCGCGTCGAACATCCGTTTCCAAACATCCGCCTTCACCCAATCGCGAAAGCGCGTATATACGGTGCTCCAGTTGCCGAAATGCTTCGGAAGATCGCGCCAAGGGCTGCCCGTGCGGGCGATCCAAAGGACCGCCTCCACGAACAGCCGGTTGTTCTCGCCGCTGCGGCCGGGATCGCCGCGCTTGCCAAGACAAAGCGGCTCCATCTTCGTCCATTGGGCGTCAGTCAATACGAATCGTTCCATCCATAGCTTGAATCACAGCCAAGCTTTGGAGGGAATCCCAAATCCCAACAGGCCCTAAAACGATACCAAAATCACATGATTTAATTGTGTGCGCAGCTCATTTCTCGGTTCATCAGCAGTGAGTGGCTGAATCCATCGCCGTTGCGCGTTGTAATGTGCGCAAGATGAGCCGGTGGTCTCTTTGCTAACGCACTACGGCGATCCGCCCCTCAGTTTTTCGGACCGGCCTCGTTCTTCTGCCCTGCCGAGCGCGCGCGGGCTCCGCCGGGGGCGAATTTGTCGGCCGGGGGCGGCGCGGCGGGAGCCGCGAAGCCGACGATATTCGCCGGACGGGCAGGCGGCAGCAACAGGCTCGGCGCGGTGGCGCGGGCGGCTGAGCGGACCGCGGTAATCGGCGCGCCCAGCACAGGGCGCGCGGAGACATGCGCGGCGGGCGTCGTCGCTGTCAGCGTGTTGAAATTCGAGCGGTCGAGGCGGGCGGGGACAAGGTCGGCCTTCTCTGCGACCGTCTTTTGCGCGGGCTTTGGTTTTGCGTCCTCTGCGTCGTGTTTCGCGGCGTTCGGCTTCGTGTCGCCATCCGGCGCATAGGCGAGGGCCGGATCGTCCGCGCCGGCCTGATCTTCAGGCTCGACCATTTTCGCGATGGCGTGGGAGGCGCCGTTGCGGCGCTGCTGCGGGCGCCCAGGCGCTGTCGGCCCGTCAGCTTCTTGCGCGGCGAGGGCCAGCGTCGCAGGGCGTCGAGGAGGCTTCGGCGCGTTTACGAAGCGCCGAGACGTCGCGGCTTCGGCGGGTTCGCGTTCCTGCGCATCGACGGAAGAGCGGAGCTCCCGCGGGCCATTCGGCTCGACCGCTGCGACCGCGGTTGGCTTCTCGTCGAGCGGCGCGGGTCTATCCAGAGAGGCCGGCCGTCCTGCCGGCGGCAGCGGCACGCGGGCGTATTTCGGCTTTTTCTCTTCTTCTTGCGGGATCTCGGCGGCAGGCTCGTTAGGCGCGGGCGGAGCCGCCGTCAGCGGGGCGCGATTTGAGTCCGGCGCGACGGCGACGGCGCCTGTCGCGGTCATGGCGGTTTCGCCGCGTGGTAGGTCAGCCTCGGCGCGGGCGAGCTGGTTGCGCCCGCGGCGGCTGGCCGGTTGTTCGGCTACGCCGCCTTCTTCGCCGTCGGCATCCGCCGCAGCGCCGCGCGCATTGCGCGGGGCGAGCGCGGCCCATTGCTTGCGCGTGCTCG
This sequence comes from Methylocystis sp. Sn-Cys, assembly GCF_016745395.1. Classification (GTDB taxonomy): domain Bacteria; phylum Pseudomonadota; class Alphaproteobacteria; order Rhizobiales; family Beijerinckiaceae; genus Methylocystis; species Methylocystis iwaonis. The sequence continues at coordinate 102,821 of NZ_JAERVJ010000005.1, read as the reverse complement.
GCGGCGGGGCGGCGATCTCGGCGTCCTCGTCCTCGCCGCTGCTCATGCCGAACAAGGCCGCGAAGAAGCCGCCGAAGGTTCGGCGCGGCGCAGTGACATAGGCGCCATTGCCGCGCGCTTCGATCTCCGCTTTCGCGACGTCATAGCCGGGGAGCGGCTGGCCATTCGTCGGCAGATGAACCGTCTTGCCGTCCGGGAACAGGCGAACGAGCTGATCGTAGCTCATGCGCGGCCAGGAGCGCACATTGCCGACGTCGAGATGGACGAAGGGCGTGTTGGCGTTGGGGTAATAGCCGACCCCGCCGCGCTGCATGCGCATGCCGATCTCGCGGACGTCCGACATCGGCATGCCAGGCATTGTGGTGTCCATCGCCTTGCCGAGCATATGCTGGGAAAATTTGGCGACAGCGCGCGAACGGGCGCGCAGCATGGCGTTGGTCTCCGGCGAGCGATAGGCGGAGACGACATTGATGACCTGATTGCTCGCGCCGGCGGAGCGATAAGCCTCCCACACCACGTCGAAGAGGCGGGGGTCCATGGTCGTCGGTTCGTCTCTGCGCCAGTCGCGCAGGAACCAGTTCAACTGCTCGAGAACGCGGGTGTCATATTGGCCGTTGACGAGATAGGTCGCGGCGATGTCCTCGCCCGTATGGGCGTGATGGAGATAGATCGTGCGCGTGTCGCCGTTCGCGACGGCGGTCTCCGTCATGTTCGGCGTGACGAAGGCCATGCAAGAGGCGAAAAAGCCGAGTGCGATCGAGCGCGGCGAATTGGGGTGGCGTTTGTCGCTATCGCGCGGCGTCGTCAAAAGGATCGCTTCCCCGTCTTGGCTCGTGGCCGCGCCTTACGGGCGGCGCGAACCATGCTTTGTCTTTGCTCGGCGCCTGCAAAAGACCTCCTTCCGGTTAGCCCGGGGTTCGGCCTTCCGGAGGATCGGTTCGCCAAACCGGACCTCCCCAGACGCTACGACGGCTATGTTAACATCATGGCCAAAAATTGCTCAACAGCGGACCTCAGGCTTGCGCCATATCGTTAACGCGTTTCGGCGCGGACGAATTTGGCGCTGAGAATGGGCTGCGACCCCGGGATCTGCGAGACATACAACCGGGCGTCGCTCGCCGTGAAGGCTTCGGAGGGCGGGCGCCGGGGCGGAAGCGGCACATCGACGCGCAGGGCGCCGATCGGCGCCTCGGAACGCGCCACAGCGTCCGACGTCAGGCGTTCGCGATCGGCGACGGCGATGCGAATCGAGCCGCTGGACGGCTGCTCCGGGCCAGAAAGCGCGCTGGCGACGGCGCTCTGCACCTTGCTGGCGATGTCTCCCCAGGCGCTCGGAGCCCCACTCGAAGCCCCACTCGGCGCGGCGCTGGCAATCGCCGTCGGCGCCTGCCGTTGGCGGCGGCTCGCGATCAGCACAGGATTGTCGCCTTCGCAATTGCGCATGCCCAGCGCGATCAGCTCCCGGCCGCTCAACACCCTGTATTCGCGCGTCAAATAGCCCAGGCGCGCCTGCACCGCCGCCGGATAGGAGGCGAAAAGCCTGGACGAAATGTCGAGATCGACCTCTCGCGTGATCGCATTATAGGCTTGGTGGAATTTTACCTGAGCGTCAGGATAGACGCAGACATTGGGCAGGCTGAGCGCCAGCGTGCAGGCGGAGCGGCACTCGTGGAGCCGCACGTCGCGATTTTCGCGGCGGTATTGCTCGGTCTGGGCCTCATAGTCCGAGACGAGCCCGCCGACGTCCTTATAGACGATGACCGGCGCCGGCGACGGCGGCGGCGAAAGATAGCCCAAGACGCACCTCTACGCTCTACGGACGCGACGCGTTCAAGGGAATGTTCACCATGTTAGGGTGAACAATATCTTAAAGAGCAAATCAGCTCCTGATGCCCACGCGCAGGCCCGGCGAGGGTCGTTCTTGCAGAACATTGCGGCGAAAATGGAATAGAGCCGCCGGGCGTCCGCCAGTTTTCAGCGACATCTCTCCGGTCGGCTCCACGATTGCCGATGTTTCGACCAGCCGGCGGAAATTCTGCTTGTGGAGATGGCGTCCCGCGATCGCTTCCACTGTTCTCTGCAATTCGGTGAGCGTAAAAGCCTCCGGCATCAACTCGAAGATGACGGGCCGGTATTTCATCTTGGCGCGCAGCCGGCCCATGGCGGTCGCGAGGATGCGGCGGTGATCGTGGCGCATGGGAAGGCCGAGCGGTTCGAGCCGCCGCCGCCGCGCCGCCGCTTCGCGCCCGTCGCGCAGCGCCTCCTCGACCATTCCGGCCTCATAGAGAAGCTCGTATCGCTCGAGCACATTCTCCTCGTTGAAGCCGCGCGCGCCGAACAGCAAATCGACGCGATGGCGGCGCGAAAGGGTTGGCGCGGAGACAGCGTTGGGCGCTTCCGCTACCCAGTCGCGCAGGCCGGGGAGGATCGTCGTTTCGATGATCTCGGGCCGGGCCTTGCGCCAATCCTCCCAGGGGAAGAAATCATGCCAGCTCCGCCAGGCCCCGTTCGCCGGACGCCTGCTGTCGTCGCCGATGCGGGTCAGCGCCAGATAGCCGATCGAGACGACATGAGGGTCGCGGTCGCCGGCGCGGGCGTGGCGGCCACGATCCCCGAAAGTGTAGAGCTGCTCCACATAGCCGAGCGGCGCGCCGGTCTGTTCCGCCACCCAGGCGCGCAAGCCGATCTCGAAGGTGCGATGGCGAACCGGGTCGAAGGGGCCGGAGGGCAGGGCGGCGACGCCGCTCTGGTCATCGGCGCCGGTGGTGAGGATCAGCGGCTCATCGCCGCGCACGGCGACAATCGCCGCCGTCAGCCCGATCTCGACCGGCGGGGAAAGCGTCGCAACGTCTATTTCCAGGCTCGTGTCGGTCAGGCGAGTTCAAGCGCGAAAGGCGCCCCCTCGAAGCAATCCGCCCCTCTGCCGATCGCGGCGATGGCGGCCACCATCCGCCCCTCCCGCCCCATGCGTCGGTCGGCGAGGGCGACGAGCCGGCGGTTCGGGGTCGCGGTCGGCGAGAGGCGGCGTAATTCCTGGGCGAGCTCGAACTCGCAGCGATGCGGCGCCAGGGCGCAGGCGGCGACATAGGCGGCCGCCGGCGAACGGCTCACGCCCGCGTAACAATGGATGACCAAAGGATCGGTTTGGTCCCATTCCTCGATGAAGGCCAGCAGCCTGTCGATGTGCTCTTCGCCCGGCAGCACATGCCCGTCGACCGCTTTATCGATATCCGAGACGGCGATGCGCAAATGGCGCTCGCGCGAGATTTCGCAAGGCCGCACCAAAGAGGCGCCGGCGGTCAGAATCGTGACGAGCGAGCGGGCCCCGCTGGCGCGCACGGTGTCGACCACCTTGGTCATGGAACAGACATAAAGCCGCCCGCACGACATCGGAACCCTCTTGGCCTTGCGCTAGCCTCGGTCGATCTCCTGAAACCGGGCGAGGAACCGCGCCTGTACAGCATCGACGGGGGCAGGCGCAATCTCGTCCTTCAACTCCTGCGGCGAGATCGCAGGGCGACCGAAGATGCGCTCGGCTTCTCCCCGTGTAAAGCCGGCGAGCGACACCGCCTCGAAAAAAGCCGCCGCCCGGTCGGCCTGCTTCGCGAGCTTGAGCAGAGACGGCGATGGCGTCGCCGGCAGGGAAAAACGCAGCAGGATCGCCGAGAGAATCCTGTTTTCGACGGATTTGTAAGCGTCGCCGATCACCACCTTGAAGGGCGAGATCATATCGCCGATCACATATTCGGGGGCGTCGTGGAGCAGCATGAACAGGCGTTCGGCGCGGCCGATCGAGGGCTCGAGCTCGGCCGCGATCCGTTCGACAAGCAAGCTATGCTGGGCGACGGAGAAGATGTGGGGGCCAAAAGTTTGCCCGTTCCAGCGCGCGACCCGGGCGAGGCCGTGGGCGATGTCTTCTATCTCTATGTCGAGGGGCGAGGGGTCGAGCAGGTCGAGCCGCCGCCCGGAAAGCATGCGCTGCCAGGCGCGGGGCGCGGCCTCCTTGACCGCGCGTTTTTTGATCGGCGCCTGCGTCATTCAGTCTAATTTCCGAACATGACAATCAACGAGATGGTCGTTCACCATCCCGACCGCCTGCATGAAGGCGTAGACGATCGTCGGGCCGCAGAATTTGAAGCCCCGCGCTTTCAGATCCTTCGAGAGGCGCAAGGAGACGGCGCTCTGCGTTGGAATGTCGCTGATAAGTTTCGGGTGATTGACGACCGGCGCGCCGTCGACGAAGCCCCAGAGATAGGCGGAGAAGCCTTGCTCGGCCTCGATCTCCAGCCAGGCGCGCGCCGACAGGACGGCGCCCTCAATTTTGGCGCGGTTGCGAACAATCCCATCATCCTGCATCAATTCATGCACGCGCTTGTCGTCGAAACGGGCGATCGCCTCGGGATCGAAGCCTTCGAAGGCTTTGCGGAAGGCCGCGCGCTTCCTCAGGATCGTGATCCACGACAGGCCCGCCTGGAACCCGTCCAGAATGAGTTTCTCGAACAGGGCCCTGCTGTCCCTCTCGGGTTGTCCCCACTCGTCGTCGTGATAGGCAATATAAAGCGGATCCTGACCCGCCCAGGGGCAGCGGGCGCGCCCGTCGTCGTGTAGGATGACGCTATTCCCCCAGCTTGCCGGTTGTTCGCGGGCGGGCGGCAAAAGGCGTTTCTCCGTCAGTACAGGTGCGGCATCGAGGCTATTCGCTTTATCGCCTGATCAGATTGCGTTCACAACATCAATCAGACTATCGTTGCGCTGCCGTAAGACGAGTCGCCGCTGACAAAAATGGCGCGTCCTGTGCTTGACCGCGCCGTCGCAAGTCGCTGCCGAACATCCAAGCGGCTTCCATAAGGGAGAATTTATATGGTGATCCGTCTCGTTGTTTCCCGCGCTGCGGTCGGCCTCGTCGCCATGGGCCTCGGCATGGCCGTCTCGGGCGAAGCCCTCGCCCAGGCCAATGTGCTGAAGGAATGCGGATCTCGTTATCAGGCCAAGAAGGCCGCCAATGAACTCGCCGGCCAGAGCTGGCAGGATTTTCTGAAGGAATGCCGCGCGAGCCTCGCCGAGCCGGCCGCCGCCGCCCCGGCGGAAGCTGCGAAACCCGCCGCCGAGCCGGCGAAGCCCGCCGAAGCCGCGGCGCCGACGCCTGCGCCGGCTGCCGAGGCCGCCAAGCCCGCCGAACCCGCTAAGCCGGCGGAAGCCGCGAAGCCGGCCGAGGCCGCCAAGCCCGCCGCCGACACCAAGGCCGCCACGCAGTCGCGCCAGAAGAAATGCGCCGCCGAGTGGAAGCAAAAGAAGGCCGAGCTTCTCAAGGCCGACAAGAAGATCACCTGGCCGAAATATTGGAGCCAGTGCAACAAGCGTCTCAAAGAGGCCGGCGAATAATCCGGCTCGATTCCAATGCAAGCGCCCGGCGATTTCGCCGGGCGTTTTTTTGCGAAAAACACATCTTGCCCGGGTCGCGGGATCATGTCACAGGACTGAAAAGATTAGGCATCTCGGGAGGCGCGGGTGGAAAAAGGCGAATTGCGAAAGCTGCAGGCGTTTCTGCGTCGCTCCTTCGGCAATGACGACATCCGCGTCACCCTCGATCCGAAGAACACGGAGAACGCCGCCGTTCATCTCGGCGAGCGCAAAATCGCGACCATCTCTGTCGACGACGAGGACGGCGACCGCTCTTTCGCTTTCGAGATGAAAATTCCTGTCGGCCGCGAAGTGCTGCAGTCTTATCTGCGGAAGCTTTTCGAGAACGACCGGCTGACGATTGTCGCGCGCGGCCGCAAAACCGATTCCGTCGAGCTCAACAGCGACGGCGAGTTTCTGGGAGTGATCTCCGCTGACGATGCGAAGCTCTCGAGCTTCACGCTGCAGATCGCCATTCTCGATTTCGATCTCGAGGAAGAAGAGTAATCACACGACAAACCTCCGAGGCGGCCTCGTCCTTCGAGACGCGAGCGTCGCTCGCTCCTCAGGATGAGGCCTAAGTGTTTGACGAAGTTGCAGAAGCTCCTCATGCTGAGGAGCCTGCGCAGCAGGCGTCTCGAAGCACGAGGGGCGTCACCGCCACTTTTGCAGCAGCCTGTAATCACCGCTTCTTTGTTTGCGGCGCGGTCATTCTGGCGAGCAGCGTCTGCGCGCCCTCGTAGAGCGCATCCCAATTTTCGAGAAGCGTCGGCGCATAGCGCAGCTCGACGTCGAGAGCTCCTTTGCGAAAGACAGAGATGCAGCCCTCGCCAGGCGCGCCCGTCTCCGGTTTCGGGCAGCGCGCGAAAAACGCGCTTCCGTCGGGCGGCGCGATGAAAAGCTCTTCGGAATCGTAGGGCGAACCCGGATCGAAGCGACGCAGCACGAGGCCGCCCGGGCCATCCAGCGTCTCGGGCGCCAGGAAACGGGCGTAGAGCTTCGCGGGGCGTTCGCCGGGGTCGAGCCCGTCGTCCTTTGAAGTGACCGTAAAAGTCACCGACTCGCCAACGCGCGATTTCGCTTTCACAGGCGCGAAGCCGGGGTAGGAGACGATGAAGCTCAATCTGTCCGCCATTCCGCCGACGCCAGTCGTCTCGTCGCGCGCATAGGCGCGCGCGTAGGAAAAGCTTACGCCGGCGACCTCCGCATGGATCGTTTCATTCGGCGCATTCCCGCGGGCCGAGAACAGCAAGACAGTTCCAACAGCGATGCAGAGCGCCAGCAGGAGAAAGGCGATGAAGAGCCGCATCGAGGCGACGACGCCCAAGTCAGCTCGTCACCCGCCATTCGCCATTCTCGCGGCAGGCCTGGCCCTTCGCTTCCTGCGGTCGGCCGTTGATAAATATCTTGTGGGTGTAATCCCGGCAGGGGCCATTCTCGGAGCCGGGCGTGACGAAGCCATAGGCGCCCTTCTCGCCCCGCCAGCTTTTGCGGGCGCCACTGGAGACCGCTTCCTGTTGAGCGGCAATGGCCGTGGCGCGGTCCTTTTCTCCAAGAGACTGCCCGATAGAGCCGCCAATGACGCCCGGCGCAGGCGGCGGCGGCGTTGTGACGACAGGCGCCTCCGCCACGATGGGCGCCGGCGCCGGCGCCGAATTGCAGGCGGAGAGGCCAGAGGCCGCGCAGAGGAGGCTCATCGCCAAGGTCGCTTTCGCGCACGTCGTCGACAAAATCCATTCTCCCTCGGTGGTCGCAATCGCGCCCCTCATGCAGGATCGGCAGGCGGCTGTCAAAACCCCGGCAGGCGCAGCCGCGCCCGCAGGCCGCCTGTCGGGCTGTCGTCCAATTCCAGCGCGCCGCCATAGGCGACGGCGAGATCGACCACGATCGAGAGGCCCAATCCCGAGCCCGGCTTGGTTTCGTCCAACCGGCGGCCGCGCTCTGTCGCCTGCGCGCGTAAATGCGGCGCGAGGCCGGGGCCGTCGTCGTCGATCGTGACGATCAACGCGCTGCGGCTCGCGCCGCTGGTTTGAGAGTCGACCGCGACGCAGATCGTGACGGCGCTCTCCGCCCATTTCCCGGCATTGTCGAGAAGATTGCCGACCATCTCCTCGAGATCCTGGCGTTCGCCGAGGAAACGCAGCTCCGGGCGGACGTCGCCCGAGAAGGCGATGCTGCGCTCGCTATAGATCTTCGTGAAAGCGCGCAGCAGCGCTTCGACGCAGGGCGCAATGGGCGTCGCGGCGCCGAGCGCGCCGCCGCGGGCCGCCGCGCGCGCGCGGTCGAGATAAAAGGAAATCTGGTCGCGCATGATGCGCGCCTGCTCGCCGACCTTGTCGGCCAAAGGCGAGGGCGCGGCGTCCGCTTCATTGACCATGACGCTGAGCGGCGTCTTCAACGCATGGGCCAGATTGCCGACCTGAGTGCGGGCGCGTTCGAGAATGTCGCGATTAGCGCCGATGAGCAGATTGAGCTCGTCGGCGAGCGGGGCGATCTCGTTGGGATAGGCGCCCGTGATGCGGTCGCGCTCCGCACGCCGAATGGCGGCCAGCTCGCGCTGCAAAAGGCGCAGCGGCCGTAGGCCGAAACGCACCTGAAAGGCGGCGACGATCGCGAGCGCAATGGCGAGCGCGGCGAAGGCGATGATCAAAGCGAAACGAAAGCGCGTGATCTGCTCTTCCATTTCTTCGACGCTCGCGGCGACCTGGACGAGATAAATGCCTGTGTCTTCCGCGTCGATGACGCGCTCGACGATTCGCAGCTTGCGGCCGTCCGGCCCCCAGGCAAGACCGCGCCGGGAGCCGCCCACGCCCGCCGGCACGCCGAGGTCGGAGAGCTTGGGGAGGCGATCGGCGAAGAGTGAACGCGACGCCTTTATCTCATGCGCCGCATTGTCCATGCGCGTGATCTGCCAATACCAGCCCGAGCCAGGGAGCTCGAACTGCGGATCGCCGAACTGGCTCGGTCCCGTTCGTCCCTCCTGGCCCGACTCCGAGACGTCGGCGACGATGGCGCGAAGGTAGACGTCGAGGCGGCGTTCGAAAATTTCCTCCGCGACCCGTCGGTAATAGGCGGTGAAGAATAGGCTGGCGACGAGCAGCACCACCGAGCTCAGCGCGGCTGCGGTCAAAAACAGTCGCGTTGCGATGGAGCGTGTCGTCAAGCTCGGCAGGCGCATGGTTCTTTAGCGTTTCCCGCCGGCGTCCTCTGGGCCGGACACGGCCATATAGCCGAGTCCGCGAATGGTGTGAATCAGCTCCACGCCGAGCTTCTTGCGCAGACGCCCAACAAAGACTTCGATCGTGTTGGAGTCCCGGTCGAAGTCTTGATCGTAAATATGCTCGATGATCTCGCTGCGCGAGACAACGCGCCCGCTGTGATGCATGAGATAGGCGAGCAGCCGGTATTCATGCGAGGTGAGCTTCACCGGCGCGCCGTCGACCACCACGCGGCCAGCTTTGGTGTCGAGCCGCACGGGTCCACAAACGATCTCATTGGTCGCATGCCCGGCGGCGCGGCGCAGCAAAGCGCGCATGCGCGCCAGCACCTCCTCCATATGGAAGGGCTTGGCGACATAATCGTCGGCGCCGGCGTCGAAACCCTGAACCTTTTCGCTCCAGCGGTCGCGCGCCGTCAGAATCAGAACCGGCATGACGCGCCCATTTGCGCGCCATTGCTCCAAAACGGTGATGCCGTCCTTTTTGGGCAGGCCGACGTCGAGCACAACCGCGTCATAGGTTTCCGTTTCGCCCAGAAAATGCCCTTCTTCGCCGTCGAACGCACGGTCCACGGCGTAGCCGGACTGCTCCAGAGCCTGCGCGATCTGGCGGTTCAAATCCTTATCGTCTTCGATGACGAGCAGCCGCACCCTTTCGCCCTCCCCATGAAACCCCGGTCTTGTCTCAATTATTCGTGCGGCTGGAATGCGGCTTTCCCGTCGCGGCGTCGAACAAAAGTTTGACGATGCGTCCGTCTGGCCGCAGCACGCTGATCTCGTAGATGAAGAGCTCTTCCAGCCAGCATAGCCGCGCGCCCAGCGCTTCGCCGCTGAGTTCAAGGGCGGCGGCGCGCATGCAGGCGAGAGGCTCGGTCAGCTTGTGCGCCTCGATCTTTTCCCGCGTTTGGCTCGTGGAAAAGCATTGGCGGCGGACGGGCAGGCGCTCGGCTATCCGTTCGGGAGCCTCTTCGGCGCGCGCCGGCCCAAGCGTCGCCGCGATCGCGGCGGCGGCCAAAGCGCAGCGAAACCTGAAAAAGGCGACGGGCATTCGTTCTCCTGAACCTATCCTTCTCCATCGGCGATGAACCGCGAATGAACGCCGCCGAAGGCCGTGGCCTGGCTCGCTTTTCAGCATCTTGCCGGCCTTCGGAGGCATATTGCAAGTTTAGCGGGGCGCGCGAAGCAGCGTGGAGATTTTCCCCGGCGGCGTCGAGGTGAAGGCCCGCATCGCCGCCATGAGAGTCGCCGCGCCGACGGCGACGGCGCCCGCCTTGGGATCGTCGAGAAAGGTGATCCAGTCGGTCGATGCGAGCACGCCAAACATGGCGACAAGCGCGGCGGCGAGATAGGTGCGATATCCTGTCATCGTATTTTCCTTCAAAGGCCCATGCCTATCGAGGCCTCAGGCTTGGGGCAGGGACTGGTCCGCTGCGGCGATTGCGGCGCGTAGCTGATCGGCGGTCGCGTGAAGATCGGCGGCCATCTGGTCGACGGCGGCGGCGTCCACCGCCGACGCGCGGGCATAGGCGAGGTCGTGGGCGAGATAGTGGATTCGCTCCACAGCGGCGGCGGCGACCGTTCGCACATCGTTGAAAGCCGCTGCGAGATTATCGAGTGCAGGCATTTTGGTTCTCCTTAGCGCGCTTTCCGCTCGCGTGAAATTACGCGCGAGCGATGAGAAAGCGCGCAGATTCAAAAAGCTGGAGCGCATTCTTATCGCAAAAGTCTGTCAACTTTTGCGGAATGCGCTCTAACGGCTGACAGCCTGGAAATGCATGGGATCGCAATCGCCATTGGCGCCGCGCCAGATGAGGCCGCAATCCTCGAAGGCGCGGGCGGCCTCGAGCGGGATGAACCCCGGCCGCCATTTCGAGCGGAAGGGATTATGTTGCGGGTCGATGTCGAGGGCCGCGCCGAAGCTATGCGTCGACCAGCTTTTGGTCGAGCCGCGCTTGAGCCGCACCATCAGCGAGCCGCCGGTCAAATGCAGGCGATGCGCTTCGATCTCGCCTTGCGTTCCGTAAAGCTTCTTGACGGCGAGCAACGCCTCGCCAAAAGCGTCGCGGCATTTTTTGTGGAAGCGCAGCGTCGTCACCGGGGGGCCCCAGGAATAGCGCATGGCGAAAGGGGGGATGAGATCGACGATATTGTCGCGCTCCCATGCCGTGTTGATCGAGCTGTGAAGCACCGGATCGCCATAGAACTCGATGAGCTCCGCGGGCGATCGTTCATTGGGCCATTGCATAGAAAAATCCTTTCTCGCGCGCGAGCCGCGCTGAATGATTTTTTCGAATTGTTTGGGAAGGCCGTGCCGCTTTAGAAATATTCGACGATGATCGCGTAACCCGATCCGCCGGTGCCGCCAGCGCCGCCGCTCCCGCCATTCTGATGCGCGCCGCCACCGCCCCCGCCGCCGCCGGGAAAGCCGCCGGCGCCGCCATTGCCTGCCGTAACAAGTCCGGATGCACCGCCCCCGCCGCCCGCTCCCGCCTGCTCCAAGGGGCCAGCGCCATTCGCCCAGCCGCCAGATCCATTGGCGCCGTTTATCGCGCCGCCGGCGACGCCGCCCTGGGCGTTCGAGGCGTTGCCGGCGACATACACGCTTCCGCCTTGCCCGCCATTGCTCGCGGCGTTCGCTGCGGTAATTCCGCCCCCGGCGCCGCCGCCTGATGAAGCGCCAGGGCATGCGCCGCCTTGCAGCCCGGCGTCGCCTGTCGCGGGGCTCCCGCCGCCGCCCGAGCCGCCGCCGGGATAGAAGGAGCCAGCGCCGGCCGCAGCCGATCCGCCACTCCCGCCGATCGCGCCGCCAGCGCCGCCCGTCGCGCCGGAGGCGTTTCCAGCAGGCGCCAATCCACCCCCGCCGCCGCCCCCTGAACCGGCCGCCAGGCCGCCGCCGGAGCCTGCGCCGCCGCCTGTTGCGCGCAACAGCGCCCCGAATGACGTATCGCCGCCGGAAGCCCCGTTATTGCCTGCTGCGCTGTTCGTCGTTTGCGCCGCGCCGCCAGCTCCGCCCGCGCCAATCGTGACAGTTCGGGACGCGCCAATTTGCGCGGCCGTAAATCGACCCCGCGCAACGCCGCCACCCCCGCCGCCTCCGCCCCCCGATGCAATTGCTCCCGCCGCCTGTCGCGCGCCTGAACCGCCGCCCCCGCCGGCGCCAACAAGAATGACATCGATCAGCGTCACGCCGGGCGAGGGCGTGTAGGTTCCGCTCGACGAGAAGGCCACGATCTTCGTCGGGCCGCCGCTCGGAAAGGCGACGGCGCCGGTTGTTCGGTCGACGACGATCGCGCTTTTCCAAGCGGAGCCATCGGGCGAGACCTTCACGCGGAAATCATCGTCGCCCGAGAGCCCCATCTCGGCGCGTCCGGAATAAGCATCTTGATAGACGAGAGACGCCGTGTTGGAGGCGGCTTCTTTGTTGAGTGTCAGCCGCAGATCGCCCGAGCCGCTTTCGCCCGTGGATTTTGCGGTGAAGAGCGCCGCATTGAGCTTGGCGGCCAGCGGGTTGCCGGCGTCGGCGCTCGTGCCGACGCCGAGCCGCGAGAGATTCCCCAAATCTCGCAGGCTGGAGCCGAGGTCGACCCAATTCGCGCCGTCATAGAGCAGCAGGAGCGACTCGGCGGCGACATAAAGGCGCCAGCCCGGCCGCGGCGTCAGAAAGCTCCAGCCGCCCGCCAGAAATGTCGCGATCTGCCCACTCTTGCCAGCGAAAGCGCCCGCAGCGCCCGCGCCGATCAGAAGCCGCTCGCCTTCACTCGGCGTCGCCGGCGGGACAGCAACGCCGCGTGCCGAAACGGCGAGATGCGTCAGCGCGTCGACGAGCGCCAGCGATTCATTATGCGTGACGTGTTTTTGCGCCTGCGCCGCATCGATGAGCGGCAGCGCCAGATGGGTCGTCTGCATGTGCTGCAAATCCTATTGAACGGCGAGTGCGCCAATGAAAGGAAAGCCGCGGCCGACCGTGGCGCTCATCTGATAGAGCGAGACGGTGAGCGTGCTTTGCGGCGCGCCGAAATCGGCAAGCTCCTGCGCGGCCGGATAGACAATCGAGGGCGCCGTGGCGGAAAGCGTGCGGACGCCTGTCGGCAGGACGATCTCCGCCTCATAGGCTTCGCTCGCTTCGCCGAGTGGGATGTCGACCGCTTCCCACGCATCTGAGTCGATGCGCGATCGTCGCAAGAAGTCGATGACGATCCCCGTTGGCGTCCGGGTCGCGCGCACCCGTGTCGGCGCATAGGGCTTGAGCGGCTTGTTCGTCGCCGTCACGGTGGCGCGCACATAGAGCGGGTCGGCCATATCGCGATCAGCGGGGCCGACTGCATAAGTTATCGGCGCGCCGATGTCCGATGTGTTGCGCGCCAGCGGCGCGAGCGCGTCGTCGAGCAGGACGACTGTCGAGCCTGCCGGCGCAACGCGCGCCGCAAGATTCTCCTCGCCGCCGACGCCGCGAATGAGGCGGGAGAGGCGGTAAGTTTTTTCGGCGACGAGTTCGGCGCGCGCGAAGGCGAAAATCTCCCACGCGCCGTCGAGCCCACGAATGGCCATGGTTGTCCGGCCGCTGAGCGCCACGAGATCGTCGACGGAAGCGAGCGCGCCGCCGCCAAGTCGCACCGTAACGCTCGATCCATTGTCGAAGCGCCCGACAGGCCCCGGCGCCAGCGCGTCCAGCGTGTCGCCGATCGTCGCCCGCTTTTCGATGGTTCCGATCACCTGCGAAGCGCCGCTGTTTGCGCCTTTCACAATGGCGAGCGGGCCCGGCCAGGGATCGGCGAAGGCGGCGACATAAGACAGCGCCGAGGAGTCGCGCACAAGGGCGAGGTCGAGAACGACCACGCGCGGCGGGCCCATGATCTGGGGAGAGGCTACTGCGGTTCGGCAGATTCTCGGCGCCGGGACATCGTAAACGGTGGGATCGACAGCCCGCGCGCTGACGCCGCGCGCAGCGCCGTCCGTGATCCGTTGGATCTGGAACGGCCGCCCGCCGCCGGCCGCGCCGAGGCGCACGATGTCGCCCGGCTGCAGGCCGACGAGGCCGGGGCGCACCGAGAATTCCGCCGTATCGCGGCCCACCCAGAGATCTTGCAGCCATATGTCGGCAAGCCTTTGCGCCTCCGAACGATGGATCATCACCGCCGCCTGGGCTTCGCTCTGCCGAACCGAGCGGCCTTCGAGCCGGCGCGAGAGCACGCGCGCGGCCTGATAGTCGTTTTCGGAGTCGCCGTAGGAAAGCGCAATCTCATGAGGCAAATCGCTTTCCTGCGCGCGCGTCAGCGTGACGAGCGACATATCCTTGCCGGGGACGAGATCGTCTTCGCCAATGTCCCGGGCGGGACGCGCACGCCGATCGACGAAGCGCAGCTTGCCGCCCGTAACAATCGCGTCGAAGCCATAAAGCGCCGCGAGCGGGTCCATGGCGTCGCGCGGCGACATCGGCCGGTCGAGCGTATAGCCGTCGATGAAGCCGCCAATCTTGGGGCGTTCGATTTCCAGGCCCGGGGCCGAGACGGCGCCGGCGAGCGTCGGCAGGAGACGGTCCAGCGGCGCGCCCTCTAGGCGTCCGTTGAGCCAATGGCCGGTCTCCCAATTGGGGCCGTCGCTCCATGCCGCGCTCTGCGTGGGGAACGCCGGGAAGGGGCGCGCATCCCAGCACCAGATATGAATGCGCGCGGGATCGACCATCGGCCCGCCATAGACGTTCGATGTGGGGTTCGCCGCTGCGCCGCCCGGCCGCGACGGATCGAAATGCGAGATCATCGCTTCGATGAAGCGCGCCTGCATGAGATCGTCGCGCCCGTCGCGGGAGAAATAGGGCAGGCCCCCTTCGCTCGACCGCGTGTCTGGGAAAACATTGGGGGCGTTGGCGCCCCGATCCACCGCCGGGCAGCCAGTCTCCGTGATCCAGATTGGCTTCGATTGCGGAACCCATGCGGTCGATTGCGCAAGCTCGGCGCCGCCGACGCGCTCATAGTGTGGCAGCGACCAGAAGGAGAAAAAATCCTTTTGCCGATAGACCCAGGGCTTGCCGAGGCCATCGGTGATCGGCGTACGGCTTTGCGCACGCCTGCCGTCGTTATCGGCGTAATACCAATCATACCCTTCGCCAGCCGCGACGCGGGAGGCGAGATAGTCGAGGTCGGTGACGGATGTCGCAATCTGCGCGTCGAGATGCGCATTCCCATCGCGCCAATCGGAGAGCGGCCAATAGACATCCACCCCGATGAAATCGACGGAAGGCGACGCCCACAAAGGATCGAGCGGAAAGCGCAACTCGCCCGCGGCGGGAACATGCGCGCCATATTCCGTCCAGTCGGCGGCGTATGACACTTTGGTTGCGGCGCCGAGAATAGCTTTCGCATCGGCGGCCAATGTCGTGAGCGCGCTCACGAAAGGATATTGCCCCGCGCTTGAGCGCACGCGCGTCAGCCCGATCAGCTCCGAGCCGATCAGAAATGCATCGACGCCGCCAGCCGCTTTGCAAAGATTGGCGTAGTGAAGCGCGAAGGCGCGGTAACGCGCGACAAAGGCGCCGATCTGCGTCGCCGCCGCAGGCGTTGCATCCGGCGTTCCCGGCAGGCCGGGCGCAGGATCGCAGGTGATGCGGCCGCGCCAGGGAAAGGCCGGCTGTCCATTGAGGCCCGTATAGGGGTTCGGCAGCGCGTTCCCCGGAGGAACGTCCATCATCAAAAAGGGATAGAAGACGACCGAGAGCCCACGCGCCTTGAGGTCGGCGATGGCCGCCGACACGGAGGCGTCGCTCGGCGTGCCGCCATAGGCCGAGCGCCCGTCGATTTGCGTGACGAGCGTCGCGGTCGCGCGCCACTTGCCGGCGACGCTCCAATCCGGAGGCCAAAAAGGCCCGAAAACGAAATCGAACTCTCCGATGGTCTTGAAGCGCGAGTCGACGCGTGGCTCGATGTTGCAATATTGCGCGCGCAGATCGTCGCCGAACCATGTCACGACGAGCGCGACGCTCTCGAGATTGGGGCAAAGCGCTTGCAGCGCATCAATCGAGGCTTGCCAATCCGTCTGCGCGGTCAACTGGTGGCGGTTC
Source organism: Methylocystis sp. Sn-Cys (assembly GCF_016745395.1). Taxonomy (GTDB): domain Bacteria; phylum Pseudomonadota; class Alphaproteobacteria; order Rhizobiales; family Beijerinckiaceae; genus Methylocystis; species Methylocystis iwaonis. The sequence goes on along the minus strand of NZ_JAERVJ010000005.1, from coordinate 87,150 downwards.
TCGGCGTTCGTCACGCCGGGCGACCAGAAGTTGAGTTTCAGCGAGGGTAGGTAGCCGGCCTCCGTCGCGCCGGGAATGATGTCGACGCCGCGGATCATCTCGCCAATGCCGGCGACGGGCTTTACCACCTCGAAGGTGAACTGCGGAATCCGGTTGCCGAAAGACGCCAGCGCCAGACCCTCGAAAACAATATAGGCGAGCCCTCGATAGGCGGGGACATTGCCCGCGCCTTCCTTGGCGACGACGAGCGGATCTGGCTCCTGCTCCTCCGTTCCGTGGTAAATCCGGATGGGGAGCGTCGACATATCGAGCTCCACGCCGTCGGCCCAGATGCGCCTCACGAAAGCAATCGGGCCCTCACAGAGACCGATCGCAAAATTCGCCGAATAGGCGTAAGTGAAATTGACGTTCTGCGTGGCGCTGCTGCTGCCCTTGCCACTGTGCATCGACGTTTCAAAAGTGGCGTTGACGCGTTCGAGAAAGCGCGTCGCCCAGATCATCTGACCGCCGATCCGCGCGCGGCCATAGATACGCGGCACGCCGGCGCCCTCTGTGGACGCGATCCCATCCATCGACTCGAGACGCGGGCCGATGCTGTAGCGCGGCGACGCATGCGGGGCGAGCGCCCGATCGATGAGCGAACCGCCGAGGCCCCCGGCAAGGCGGCCGGCAATTGAGCCGACTGGGCCGCCAACCGCGCCGCCGACGACAGAGCCGACAGTTTGTAGAACGAGCGTCGCCATGCAGATCTCTGTGTGTTCTTATGTGAAATACTGGCGTCATTCCCGACGCTCGCGCAGCGAGTGATCGGGAATCCAGACCAAGCCCGTTGCCAGTCGTTCAAGCGGAACGGCAAATGTCAGTCTTCGACGCCGGGGAAGGCGAATGCGCCAGCGATGCGCTTGCCCCAATGCGCGCCGATTGCGACTTCGGCCACGCAAGCGCCGCTGTGGGCGTGGACCATATGCGTGGCGGAGGTCGCGACGCCGAGATGCTTGGCGGGGAGATGGTCGCGAAAACGAAATGCGAGAACGTCGCCGGGGCGAAAGTCGCGAACCGCGACGGCGCTGAAATGTCGATGCGCGGCGTCGAGCAACGTCTCGACGCCCAAGCTTTCCGCCCAATCGGGCGTATAGGGCGGCGCGGCTTCCGGCTCCTCGCCGACCACTTCGCGCCAGACGCCGCGCACGAGGCCCAGACAATCGCAGCCAACATGAATGAGCGACGCTTGGTGGCGGTAAGGCGTGCCGATCCAGCGCCGCGCCGCTGCGATAATTATCGAGCGTTGGCGGTTCATCGAAAAAAGCTCCCCCCGTCCATCGCGGGCGCGAGAGCGCTCGGATAGGCGATCACGCGGTAATTGCCGGGCATATGCGGGAAACCTCGGAAATTGACGATATTGTCGAACTTCTGCTGGCAGGCCGCCGCGGATTTGTCACAGCCTGCAACAAGCGAGACCCTATCGCCTGCGGCGATTGCGCCGCCCGGCGGAGTCCAGAGAGCGACCGAGGCGCGCAGACCGTCCTGTCCGTGCGATTTGATTGTGAATCTGGCGCCGTCGTTTGCGCCACTCGTGAAGGTGAGCGCGCCGCCGGAGAAATATGCGCTGTCGAAAACGCTCGCGAGATCGAGCGTCAATATGCCCCCGGAGAAGCCCATGACAGTCGCCGCCGTCTCGAAGGCGGCGAGGTCTACTCCGCACTGCGGATCGCCGAGATCAGCGGCGCACCCGCGCTGGAAGGCGCGGCCCTGCCGCTGGTCGAAGACATGGGCGTTGGAGCGCAGCTCCGCCGCGAAAGCGTGTTCGCCGCGCCGGACGTCTCCCATCGTCGCCACGTCGAGCAGCACGTGATCACTCACATTCGACCAATCGACGAGCCATGTTTCGATCGAAGAGCCATCATAGAGACCTCCGAACAGATCGCTTTCGGTCAGGCCATCGTCCCGCAAGGCGCCGGATGCCTCGGCGGTTCCAGCGGCGAGCCCCAGATTTGTTTCGAGCTGCGAGGCTGAAAGTCCCGTATCGGCGCGAAAGGTCACGCCGTTGAAAATCAGGTCTCGATCATGATCCGTAAAGCCGAGGACGGCGCCGTCGTTCCTCGTGAGGCGCCAGCACTGGCAGAAGGTCGTGGCGGCGGCGTCTAATTTTGCCTGCATGGCGGCGGAAAGCGTCAGCATCGTCGGTTACTCAAACAGCGATTTCAATGATGGGGATTCTCGGAATCGCGCCGGCCTCGAAAGCCTGCATGTCGATCTCGAGAAAGTCGGCGTCGAAGCGCACGGGCACATCGAAGAGATAACCGGCGGTCACGACGGCGCCCGGCGGCGGAATAGCGGCGGCCGTAAAAGCGACGACTCCCGTCGTATGATCGACCGAAAAACTCGCGGCCGTCTTTTCCACGCCATTCACCGCCACGCGCACGCTTCCAGCGACAGGCTTGGCGATGTCGCGCACATAGGCCGAAAAGGCGCCGCCATATGTTTTCACCAGCGGGAACGACGCCCGCGCGCCATCGCCTGTCCCGAGGTTCTGGTCCATTGGCGCCGGCGCGACGCCGGGCGCGCAAGAGGCGTAATCGGCGCGGTCGCGCCAGCGAAAGCCATAGAGGCGGCCCCGCCGTTCTTCGAAGAAATCGATCACCTGCGCGAGCTGCGCCAAGGTCTTCACGCCATAGCCGGCCTCGTAACGACGTCGCGAATGCGCCCATCGCGCATTGCGCGACTCGCGGTTCGAGCCCAGCGTTACGATCTCTGTGCGCCGCTCCGGCCCGCCGCGTCCGTCGAGGGAGACGTCGAGAGGGAACCGAATTTCATGGAAGCCGTTCATGCCGTCTCTCAAAGATTGCGTTGGCCGCGCGCGACGGCTCGCGCAAGCGCGCCGGTGATTTGTCCTTCGGAGCGGCGAAAGCTTTCCATGTCCTGCGCTGCGATGTTCACTGTCACCGAAACAGGCCGCCGATTTTCCTGCGGCGCGACGATGCCCAACCGCCCGTCGGAGCCGCGCGCGAGCGGCATGACGGCTTCCGCCCCGCGCTCGCCCATCAGCCCGGTCGAGGCGCCATTGGCGAAATAGGCCGGGCTTGCAATCACGCCGCCCTCGGCGAAAGGCGTTATTTGCTGATTGCCGAACGAGCTGGCCAGTAGGCTCGAGAGATTGCCGACGAGCCCGTTCGTCAGCGCGCGCGTTCCATCGCGCAAGGCCAGGCGCGCCACAGACAGCGCGACGGTGGCGAGCGTATCGTTGAGGCTTTTTCCACTCGCCGCCGCAGCCATCAGGCCGTTTGTAAGCGTCTTTGCAGCCTTGTCACTCGAGGCGTTGATCTGGTCGAGCAGCAACTTCGTCGACTCGAGATTCTGCGTTGCGAACGGTAAGGCGGCGTCCGGTTGGTTGAAGACATCGGGAAAATTATTGCCGTTGTTCATCTCGGCTCCGGTCGGGAAAATCTCGCATCATCGCGTCGAGTATTGCGCGGCTCGGCGGTCCCGCCGCGCGCCCATAGACGCCTTCCGTCGCGTGAAAAAGTTCACGCGGCGTCATCGACCAAAAATCTCTCGGCGCAAGCCGCAGGACGCCCAGACCAAAGGCCATGGCGCGCGAAAACGGAAAGGGCGCGCGCGGGGAGGACGGGCGCGCCGCTGCGTCGCTTTTCGCTATCGGGCGTCCTGCGGCGTCCGAGGGTTTGCGGGCGGCGGCTCCGGCGCATCGCCAAATGTCGCAGCCAGCAGGTCGGCTGCGATCCGCACATAGCCTGCAAGCCCGTCGGAAACCTTCATGAGTGAAACCTGGTCGTCGGTCAGCGCATGGCCGGCGCCGCGCAGGCCACAGCCGATGATGCGCAGAATGTCTCTCGCCGAGAGCCTGTTCGCCTCGAAGCGTTCCGCGAGCGCGACCAGGTCTTGCGCGCCGAAGCCGCTTTCGAGCTCCGCGAGCGCGCCGAGGGTCAGGCAGAGGGTATAGACTTTGCCGTCAAGCAGCGCGTCGATCTCGCCGCGTTTCGCATTCGCCATCGCAAGCCTCACATCGCGCTGAAGGTAAGCGCGCCCGCGGAATCGAGGGCGATGTCGAAGGTGATCTCTGCCGCATGCTCGCCGCGATAATCGAGATTCGAGATCTGGAACGGACCCTGCAAAACGCCGAAATTTGGAATAATGATCTGCCAGTCGCGCAATAGGCCGTCGAAGAATGTCTGGCGGAGCATCAAGTCCGACGATTGGTCCTTGAAGATGCCGGTTCCGGAGACGCTGGCGCGCTTGACGCCGGCGCCGTCCAGCAGCTCCCGCCAACGCCCGGTGGATTCCGCGTCGGTGACGTCCACCGTATCGGCGTTGAGCGCAATGCGTCGAGTGCGAAGCCCGGCGATGGTCACGAAGACGCCGGCGCCGTCGCCGATTTTGAGAAGAAGGTCCTTGCCTTTCTGGGCGGCCATCATGGTCCCTCGGGTTCGAGATATTCCGTTACAGCGCGAAATGTCATTGCAACGCGCGCGAAGCGCCCGTTCTGATCGCGCTTCGTCTCCAGCGAGACGAAGCGCAGATCGACGAGCGCATGGCCGTCGAGCGCCAGTGGCGCGTCATCGAGCAGGTCTATGATCTGTTGAGCCGCGCCGAGCGCGGCGCTCGTCCCGCGTTGGATCGTTACGATCGCGAGCGTGAAATAGTGCTCGGCGCCGCGCGAGGATTGGGCGGACCAGTCTCGCATCTGTGCGTCGGCAAAGAGCGCATAAGGCGCCTGCGCGCCGCGTGGCGCCTCGTCGTAGATTTTCGCGCCGCCAAGTGCGTCGACGAGCGCCGCATTTGCCGCAAGCCGCGCGATGATTGCCTTGCGCAGCGCAAGGATGGGAGAGCCGCTCATGGGCGCTTCCTCATGAGAATTCTTCGCAAAGACATCTCAAAAAGCGTCGCTTCTCGTCGATGTCGGCGACGCTCTTGATGACGAGTTTGCGGCCGCGAAAATCGAAGCGCATCTGGCTCTGCACGTCGGCGCGCCAACGGATCGTCACGGTAACTTTGCGCGATTGTTCGAGGCGCTGTTCGATAAATTGCTCGTCGGCGCCTTGCGTTTCGATCTGCGCCCACAGCCGGACGAGCGGCGCATAAATGCGTATGATGCCGCCGACATCGTCTTGAGCATCCGTGGGCGCCTCCAGCGTGACGCGCTGGCGCATGGCGCCGATCGTGGGGCGCGCGCTCATGACAGCCGCCTGCGCCGGAACGGAGCCGCAAGCTGCAGGACAGCGCTCGGAAGCGCATCGTCGGCTTCGTCCCCGCGCTTTTCCCACCAATGCGCGACGAGAGTCATGATGGCGCGCCGCAGCGGCTCGGGCGTCTCATTTGCAAGGTCGCCATAGCCAACCGTGAAGTCGATTTCGATCGCGTCGGCGCCGCGTTCTGGAGCCGGCGGCGTGACGGAAAAGATCACGCGTCCCTCGTCATTTGCCGTCGGCGCGCGATAGCTTTGCGCATCGATGGCTCTTGCCACACCATCGGCGCCATAAATTCGGATGGCGCCGACCGACTGGAACGGCGCAAAAGGAATGATGAGGCGCGATGCGGTCGCGACGCTTTTCGGCCAGGCGTCATACACGAGCCGCCAGCTTTGGGTAACGAAAAATCGCCGCGTATAGGCTTCGAGAGTCATCCGGGCTGAAACGATCAGCGCCTGAATGAGCGGGTCTTCGTCGCTGGCGTCTTCGCGAAGCCATGACTTCGCCTCCGCGAGCGCGACTGGTTCGATCGCGGGCGCGCCAATGAGCATCGGTCGCATGCCGGCTCCTGTTGAATAAGAGAGAGACCCGCGGCGGCTCTGCCGCGGGGCGCGGGGTCAGGAAACGCCGAGCTTCAAAAGCTTGATCGCCTCGAAATTCTGCACGCCGCCGCCGACGCGTTTCGTGGTGTAGAAGAGCACATAGGGCTTGGCGGAATAGGGATCGCGCAGCACGCGGATGCCGACGCGATCCACGACGATGTAGCCGCGCTCGAAATCGCCGAAGGCGATGGAGAGGCTGTTCGCGCCGGGGTCCGGCATGTCCTCGGCTTCGACAATCGGGAAATTGATCAGCGACGCCAGGCCATTCGCGTTTTCCGGCGGCGCCCAGATATAGTCGCCGGTCGTCGTCTTGAACTGGCGGATCAGCGACTGCGTGCGCCGGCCCATCACCCATTTGCCGTTCTGGCGGTATCCGGCGCGCAGCGCGTAAATCAAATTGAACAGCACGTCGGAAGGATTGGTCGCCGGAAAGGCGCCTGAGACGCCGGTGGCGACATAACCGATATTGCCCCACGACCAGCTCGTATCGGCGACGGTGGTGTAGGAAAGGAAGCCTTTCGGCTTGTTCACGCCGTCGCCGCTGACGAAGGCGGCGCCTTCCTGCTCCGAAAAAGCCACTTGCACTTCGTCGGCGATCCATTGCTCGATATCGACGACTGAATCGTCGAGCAGCGCCTGGGTCGCCGCCGGCATGGCGTAAAGTTCCATCGCCGGAAAGGTCATGTCGGCGATTTGCTGGTTTGCGGTCTGCGGACGCGCGTCGGTTTCCGCCACCCAGCCGGCGGCCGGTCCGGTCGTCGAATAGGCGCGGCGCAGCGTCTGCGTCGAAATCTCACGCACGCTGGCGATGGCGCGGATCGGCGACAGTTTCGCAAGGCGGCGCAGGATTTCGCGTTCGGCCGGAACCGGCACGAGATAGCCGCCGTCAGGGCCAGAGGCGCCGGACATCGCCTTGGCTTCGAGCGCCTTCAGGCCCCCAGCTTCGCCCGAGCGCATATAATGGTTGAAGGCTGATTTGTGTTCTCGGGCGCCATGCTCCTCCGGAGCCGCGCCGCCGATGCGCGGTCGCGCGAGGTCGAGCGCCAGCCGATCGAGACGGCTTTTGGTGTCATCCAGCGCTTGGTCGATGCGTGCGAGTTTTTCCTCGGTGACGACATCCGCGCTCATGCGCGTTTCGATTTGCGCCAGACGTTCGTCATTGGCTTCCTTGAAGGTGGAGAAGGCGCGGTTGAGATCGTCGACGATTTGCGCGCCGGCCGATTTTATTTCGATGGATGACATTGGGGCCTCGAGCAGCGCACAGAAAATCGCGCCGGCGGCGGCCAGCGTGAAAATGTTCTGCGCATGTTGAAAAAACCGTCTTGCACTCTTTTTCCGCGACCGACGGCGCGTCGCGGTTTTGGCGGTCAGAGCCGCGCGCTTTGCAGCCTGTGCTGGAAGCGCAGCGCCGCCTCTTGCGCCCGCAAGCGGGCCAGCGCCGCGCGCATATCGTCGGGCGTCCGCGCGGCGATGCGTTTCACCGCCTCGATGCGGGCTTGTGTGAGCATGGGAAATGTCACGATCGAAATTTCCCAAAGGTCGATCGCCTGTAACCGTCGCAGGCCGCTCGCCTTATCCGTCGTCGCGCGCTCCGTCTTGAAGCCGATCGAGAGCCCGTCGACCGCGCCCGCGCGCAGAAGCGACAGCGCTTCGCGCGCGCGCGCCACGGAGAGATCGAGACGGCCCGTGACCTTCAAGCCTTTCGCATCCTCGACAATCGCAGTCCAGACGCCGATTGGCTCGGCGGCATTATGCTGCCAAAGCATTTTCACGCCGGCGGCGCCGCGTTTGGCGAGAGAGCGCGCGAAGGCGCCCTTCATCACAATGTCGCCGCCCGTGTCGACGACGCCGAAGAGTGAGGCATAGCCTTCGATGATCCCCGCCGCGCTCGTGCGCGCGAGTGGCGTGTCGGCGCGTTTGGTTTCTGGCGGAGCCTTCAAGCTTTCTCTCCCGACGCGGGATTGGCGGAGCCGCGCGCATGCATGCGCATCAGCACTTGCACGAAGGTTTTGAACACGTCCGAGGGATCGTCGGCGCGGCGCGTCATGCGTCGTTTGACGCGGTTGGCGAAAAGAAGTCGTTTGAGATGCGTCATGAGTCGCTCCCACAGCGTCGGTTGAATCTGGCGAGCTCGCGCACGAAGGCGTCGATGCGCCGTGTCGCCTCGCCCAGCTCGCGCAGGGCGAGATGGGCCTGGGCCGTCGCGACGCAGGCCCACAGAAAGAGCGCGAGATGAGCAAGATCGCCGCGCTCGAGTATGGCGTCGAGTATGTCGGACATGAAAGCGTGGTTTCCAGGAGGGAAGGCGTATCGTCAGAAAATGTGACTAGCCGACCGGCGTTGTAATCTAAGCGGAAGGGGCCGTAGCCCGGCTGCAGCCGCACTTGAACACTCTTCTGCACGCGCGTGACTAGCGGCAGCACGATCTGGCGCCAGAAGGCGCGATGCGCTTCACTGTAGTTGGAAAAAGTGTTGTCGCCGGGCAGGCCGAGGATCGGCGGCGGGACGCCGGCCCCGACGCGGCGCGGCGTTACCGTATATAAGGCCGCGTGATGACGTCGCAGGTATCATCGCGGATCAGGAGATTCTCTTCTCCGAAAACCTCCCAGAAAATCTCCGGGATCATCCGAATGAATTCCGAGCGGTCCTTGTTCCACTGGACCATGAAGTTGGCTTTGGGATGAAATCCGTAGTCTGCGTCGATTTCGATCCCGCGAGCAGACGGCTCGCCGACGTCGGAAATCCAGAAATAATGGAGAATTTCGGCGTATTTTGACTGGGCCAGCGCGATGCGTTCGATTGTCTGCTCGACTGGTAACGCGCTAGCGATAGAGAATGAAATCGACATCATGAGCCTCAGAAGAGATAGTGGAGTCTGCCGCTTTGGTCGATCACCCAGAGACGCTTCAAGCCCGGGATTGGATACGTCCGAAATTGCGCGATAACCTCTTCAATCGTCACGGGCGTGTCCATCAGATTGATCAAGATATTTTCGGACCACTAGGAGTTGCTGAACCCTCATGGCAGACGGCGTTGCGCTCATAGACTTCGCGCGCCTGTGTGACACGGCCCTCTGGCGCCACCATTCGCTACTTTTCGACGATAGGTTCGTTTTGCGCCAGCGTCATTGGGGCGACCTGTAAGGCGAAAACCTATTGTCGTGGGCGCTGAGATTGTTACGCTGAGGCAATATATTTTTCTGCAAGCGTGGCCAAGACGGCCGTGTATACGTCCGGCGCGGGAAACTCGATCGTATAGCCGACATTGGTCGGGTCAGCGTCGTGCACGCCAACAACCGTGCCAACAGAACCTTCAGGCAATGTGATATTTGTCGTCTCGTCCCTGATAAGCTGAGCTTCGACGGCGCATGTCGTCCGGACGAGTTCGAGTTCGTTGAATTTTGTCTTCATGGCGGCTTCCCCGTTATCAGCGTGACCATATGAACTTTACGGTCACGGTACGGCCATCGAGGCCTTTAATCGCAATCAATTGCTCGAAGCGATCGCTTCTCGCGGCGGAAGCTTTCGACTCGGCGAAATCCATGTCTTTTGGCGACAGCGACAACGCTTTCCAATCGAGCCCGCCTTCGAGCAGCGAGGGACGCCCCGCGTTTTCCGCGCCGGAGCTTCTAAGGCTTACGGAGGCGGGACGACGTCGTAGTTATTGTCACGGATGAGGACGTTGTCCTTTCCGAAGATGTCGTAAAAGATGACGGGAATTAGCCGGATCAGTTCCGAACGCTCCTTATTCCATTGAATCAGGAATGTGCTTTTCGGTTCGAAACCGAATTCGGCGTCGTCTTCGCGATTGTAGGACTCCGCTTCTCCGACTTTTGAAATCCAGAAGTAGCGGAGAATGTCTCCATATTTTTCCTGGGCCTGTGAGATTCGTTCCTTCGTCTGATCGGGCGATAGCGCACTGTTGAGAGCAAAGCAAATAGACATTATGGCCTCAAAAAAGGTAGTAAAGCTTGCCATACCGGTCGATAAGCCAAAGGCGCCTCAGCCCCGGAATCGGAAAAGCTCGGAACTGCGCGATGATCTCCTCAATCGTCAGCGGCGAGTCCATAAGGTTAATTACAACATTCTCAGACTGATCTGTAGTCACTTTGTATCTTGCGGAGCTCCACACATTCCGGGCCGCGATCCGTTCGCGGTGCGAATGCGTCGAAGATTTCGCTATCGATCCGATAGTCAGGTTGCTTGACGCCTTGAGCGTTGGAGCGCTGATGGAGCTGCTCGACATTGTGCCCGTTGAGCGAAAGAATATCAGCTGATTCATTTCCTCTAATTTTACCGCGCCGCGTCTCGGCATCATCCTTCGCCAGCGTCCTTGCCGAAGAGCGCCTCCTTCGGCGCCGGGCCGTAGCCCACTGCCTCGCGCTGCTCGTCGAGCGTTAGGAAATTCGCCTTCCCGATGCGGTCCCATTCGGCGGCGCGCTCGCTCGCCAAAGCTTCCAGCCGATCGGCGTTGTAGTCGAAGCGGAAGGGCCCATAGCCCGACTGCAGCCACACTTGAAAACTCTTCTGCACGCGCGTGACGAGCGGTAGCACGGTCTGGCGCCAGAAGGCGCGATGCGCTTCGCTGTAATTGGAAAAAGTGTTGTCGCCCGGCAGGCCGAGGATCAGCGGCGGCACGCCGAAGGCGAGCGCAATCTCGCGCGCGGCGGAAGCTTTCGCCTCGGAAAAATCCATGTCTTTTGGCGACAGCGACAACGCCTTCCAATCGAGCCCGCCCTCTAACAGCAAGGGCCTTCCGGCGTTTTCGGCGCCGGAGAAATTTTCCTCCAGCTCCTCCTTCAGCCGGTTGAATTGGTCGTCCGTGAGATGCGCGCCTTCCGGCCCTGCATAAACGAGCGCGCCGGAAGGTCGCGCAGAATTGTCGAGCAGCGCCTTGTTCCAAAAGCTCGCGGCGTTATGCGTGTCGAGCGCGACTTGCGCGGCGGCGAGCGGCGCGAAGCCGTAATAATCGTCGAGCGGGTTGAAGAAGCGTATATGCAGAATGGGCTCTATGCCCTCGCCCCGCATCTCGTAGCGTATCTCGTCGCCGAGCGCGCGATAGACGTAAGCCGAAGGCCAGCCGTTGCGTCCCGGTTCGACACTCATGCGATCGGGGCGCAGCGCATAGAGTTCGCGCAATTGCCCCTCGATGAGAACAGACTCGATATAGGCGTTGCCGTAGAGCAGGAGATTGGCGCAGATCGTCTCGATGAAGGAGACGCTGGTGTCGAGCGGATTGGGCCGTTCGATCAAAGCGAGCAGCGGATGGTCGATCAGCTCCTCGCGGCCCTGATACATGAGCCAGGGGACGGAAGCGGCGGCTTCCGCCACCATGCGCACGCAGCGATGGCAGACGGCGTTGCGCTCATAGCCTTCGCGCGTCATGGCGGCGCTGTTGCGCGAGGTCCATTGCGGCAGGCCGATGGAATGCATGGCGAGCAGCTTTGCCGCGCGCGAGTATTTCGCTTCGCGCGCGGGCGCCGCCGCGCCGAAAAGGCGCGAGAAGAATGAGGGCATGAGATGTCTCTTGAAATGACCGGATTTCCCTTCTCCCGCTTGCGGGAGAAGGTGTCGCGCGGAACGCGTGACGGATGAGGGCGGCCCTCACCCGACCCTCGCTCACGCGAGGGCCACCCTCTCCCGCAGGCGGGAGAGGGGAAAAGCTGGCTAATTACACCCGCCGCATGCGCGGCTCCGGCGCCTTGGGCGTCAGCGCCAGCGCCGTCGCCGCCCATACGAGCGCATCGAGACGATCGGGCGAACGCCCCGACGACAATCCGTCGAGCCCGAAATCGCACATCTCGTCTTCGAGCGCGGGAAAGGCGCCGACATGCTTCACGCGGCCCTGCTCATAGAGCTGCGCCACCGGCGCGGCGCGCAAATATTTACCCCTTGTCGCGCGCGCCATCGTGACAGGCGCGCTCGCGTCGGCTTCATTCAATACGGCGCGCACCATCTCGCCGCCCTGGTTGACTTCGGCGATCAGCGCATCGGCGGAAAGCTTGTGATAGAGCGCGATCGCCGCGCGCGCCCATTGCGCCGGCCGCGCGGTTTCCAGCGTGGCGTCTTCGAGCACATAAACAAGCCCCGCTGCGTCGGCGCCGGCCGCGACGATGCCGCAATTGTCGGCGCGCTTGCCGGAGGTCGCCGGCGGATCGACGGCGACGACGATGCGCGCCAGAGGCGGCGCCTCCGTCACGCGCGCCGCGTCCGTCATGTCGCGGGTCCACAGCGCGTCCTTGCGCTCTTCGACGATCTCGCCGTCGAGTTCCTGCCGCCCAAGCCTTGTGCCGGCATATTGCGCGATCACGCTCTCCAGAAAGGAGGGCGCTAGATTGGCGGCGTTCTCGCGCGTCAGCGCGCGGGTGAGCGCCGTCGCGGGATGGGCGATCAGCTCTTTCAGCAAGGGCGTGGGTCGCGGCGTCGTGGTCACGAGCTGGCGCGGCCAGTCGCCGAGACGCAGGCCGAATTGCAGCATGTCCCAAGTCTCCCTGGCGTAGCGCCATTTGGCGAGCTCGTCGCACCAGGCGGCGTGAAATTGCGGGCCGCGCAGGCTCTCGGGGTCTTCCGCCGAAAAGGCCTGCGCGACGGCGCCGGTGTCCCACAGCAATCTTCGTCGCGAGCTTTCCCATCGCGGCCGCTCGCGTCTGCCATGCACGGCGAGAAGGCCGGAGACGCCTTCGACCATCACGTCGCGCACATCCGCCGCCGTTTCGCCGACAAGCGCGATGCGGCCGGCAGGATGCAGGCAGAATTGCGGGCGCCCGAGCGCGAGGCCCTTCACCCATTCAGCGCCGGCGCGCGTTTTGCCGGCGCCGCGTCCGCCGAGAATGAGCCATTGTCGCCAGGGCAGGCCGTTCGATGTGGCGTCCGGCGGCCATTGATCCTTGCGCGCCACGAATTCCCAGTCGACGAGCAATCGTTCCAGCTCGCGCGGCGTAAAACCGTCGAGCAGCTCATCCAGGCGGCCCGCCGCCGCGCAAGCGCTCGAGCCGTCGAGCAAGCTCCGCGCGGAGCTCGGCCAATTCGCGGGGCGGCGCGTCGCTGGCGTCGTCATCTTGGGCGGTTGCGTCCTCTCGGGTTTCGCCATTCTCGCGCTGCATGCGCTTCAATTCGGCGAGCGTCTTGACGAGCGTCGCGAGGGTTCGCGCGCTGGCTTCGATTGTCTTGGGCGGATGTTTGTCGAGCGCCGCCTCGGCGCGCGCGAATTCGCGCTCCACGGCATCTTCGAGCCGCGCGATGAGCCGGGCCGGGTCGGCGGTTTTTGTCTGCGGCGGCGGCGCTTCGGCGTCCGCCTTGCGCTTGCAGGCCGAGGCGCGTTTGGGCCAGTCGTTCCTTTCGCGAAAGCTGCGAAATTGTCCGTCGGTCATGCCGAGGAGCTTCGTGATCTCCGCGAGCGGCGCGCCGGCGTCATAGAGAAGTTTCGCCTGCGCGGCTTTGGCGCGCGGCGGGGAGGGTCTCGTAGCCATGCGTTCTCGTCTGGGTATTTAAAGCGCGCCTGAAGGCGCGCGGTCCGGACCGCAGGCCTTCAGGCCCGCTCAAGGCAGCGAAAACGGCGAAGCCATCCAGAGCCGGGCTCAGGATGGCTTCGCTTTCTTGGCGCGCTTCGGCGACCCCGCCGCTCGAGCGCAATTGTGGAGCATGGGCTTTATCTACCGGATCAGCGTCCGGCTGTCAAGAATAAAATCCTATCAGCGGAAAAAAGTCAGTCCTTCAATACCGCGCCTTCTTCGGCCAACGCTTCGGCCACAGCCGGATGTAGTCCGGCGTATCCTCCTCCTCGATGTCCGCCTCGCTGACCTCGACCTTCCCGCGCACCGAGACCCCGACGCGATGCACGCTCTCGGGGTCGCCCGAGATCAGCGGGTGCCAGGGCGGCAGGGTCTTGCCGGCGTCGCGCAGCACATAGGCGCAGGTGGGCGGCAGCCAGTCGATCTCCTGCAGCTTCTTCAGGGTCAGCCGCACGCAATCGGGCACATGGTCGCGGCGGTTCTTATAGTCGCCGCATTGGCAGGACTCGTGGTCCAGCATCTTGCAGGAGACGCTCGTGTGGTAGATCGCGCCGGTGTCCTCGTCCTCGAGCTTTACCAGGCAGCAGCGCCCGCAACCGTCGCAGAGCTTCTCCCATTGTGCGCGCGTAAGTTCCGAAAGCGGCTTTTCCCAAAATGGGGTCGCCGCGCCTTTTTCGCCTTTTTCCCCTGACATTCTTCCCTGTCCGGCTGTTCCGCCATCGGACGGAAACCATAATCGGAATGGGGGGCCGCGGCGGCGTCGTCAAGATGGTTTAAAAGATGCTAACGTCGCGCGCCGCGATTTTAATTGTCCCGCCGGGAGCCTGCGAGCCTTGTTCGAGCGTCTTTGGTCCTCGTCCTTTGTGAAGCGCATCCGGCGCATTCTGCTGTCGGCGGACGCGCTCATCGATTCGAGCGTCTTCGACAGCGGCCGGCGGTCGCGCGAGCTTTACGAGAATTTCTCGACCTTCATGGAGCGCTTCCATGTCTCGGGTGCCGCGCGCCTCGGGGTCGAGCTTGCCTGCGAGGCGCTCACCTGGGGCGTTATCGGGCTCATCGGCATGGCGGCGCTCGCAAGCTCGGCCTTCCAAATGACCAGCGAGGGCGACTGGCTGAAGCAGACCGATCTCGCGGTCACCTTCCTGGACCGCTACGGCAATGAAGTCGGCCAGCGCGGCATCAAGCACGACGACGCGGTGCCGCTCGAGGAATATCCCGACTATCTCATCAAGGCGGTGCTCGCGACGGAGGATCGCCGCTTCTACGAGCATTTCGGCATAGACGTGATCGGCACGGCGCGCGCGCTGACGGTCAATGCGCGCTCCTCGGGCGTGGTGCAGGGCGGCTCCTCCATCACGCAGCAGCTCGCCAAGAATCTCTTCCTTTCCAACGAACGCACCATCACTCGCAAGATCAACGAGGCCTTTCTCGCCTTGTGGCTGGAGCATCACCTCACCAAGCGTGAGATCCTCAAGCTCTATCTCGATCGCGTCTATATGGGCGGCGGCGCCTTCGGCATTCAGGCGGCGGCCGAGTTTTACTTCGGCAAGTCGGTCAAGGACGTCACGCTCGCCGAAGCCGCCATGCTGGCGGGCCTTTTCAAGGCGCCGACGAAATACGCGCCGCACAATAATCTTCCCGCGGCCCGCGCGCGCGCCAATGACGTGCTCAACAATCTCGTTGACGCCGGCTTCATGACCGAGAGCCAGGTCATCGCGGCGCAAAAAAGCCCGGCGACGCCCGTCGACCGGCAGCGGCAGGATAGTCCCGACTGGTATCTCGACTTCGCCTATGGCGAAATTCGCAAGCTCGCTGCCGCCGGCAAGCTCGGCGACAATCGCGTGCTCGCGGTTCGCACGGCGCTCGATTCCAACGTGCAGAAACGCGCGGAAGAGGTCATCGAGAAAAATCTGCGTGAGCAGGGGCGCTCTTATCACGTCAAGCAGGCGGCGATGGTGGTCATGGAGCCGGACGGCGCCGTGCGCGCCATTATCGGCGGCCGCGACTATGGGGCGAGCCAGTTCAATCGCGCGACCGACGGCTCGCGTCAGCCGGGCTCTTCCTTCAAGCCCTATGTCTATCTCACGGCGCTGATGACCGGCCGTTTCAAGCCCACGACCATCGTCACCGACCGACCGACCTGCATCGGCAATTATTGCGTTCACAACTATAGCGGCGGTTATGCGGGCTCCATGCCGCTCGCCATGGCGCTGGCGAAATCGCTGAACACCGTCGCCATCCAGCTCTCGCAGGCGATCGGCAATGGCGACTCGCGCATTGGCCGCGCGAAGATCATCGAGACTTGCCGCAAACTCGGAATCAGCACGCCGCTCGAGGACACGCCGTCCCTGCCTGTCGGCCAGAGCGACGTGATCCTCATCGAGCATTCTTCCGCCTACGCCGCCTTCGTGAATGGCGGGAAGCGCGTCATTCCTTTCGCCGCCGTCGAAATCCGCAATCGCCAGGGCGATCTGCTCTATCGCCACGATCGCGACGCGCCGCCGCAAAAACAGGTGCTGCCTTATGAGAAGGTGGTCGATCTCGCGGGCATGATGAAGAAGGTGGTGGAAGAGGGCACAGGCAGGCGCGCGCAGCTCGGCGAGGGCATCGACGTCATCGGCAAAACCGGCACCACCAATGGCTATAAGGACGCCTGGTTCTGCGGCTATTCCGGCACGATGGGCGGCTGCGTCTGGTATGGCAACGACGATAACGAGCCCATGAACAATATGACCGGCGGCACGCTGCCGGCCGGCACCTGGCACGACGTCATGGCCTATGCGCATCAGGGCGTGGCGCTCAAGCCCATCGTCGGGCTCACGCCGCAAGCCAGGCCGGAGGCCGCCACAGTCAGCGAGAACGGCGCAAAGCCTCTGGAGCTCGGCGCGCCGCAACGGCCGGCGACCCTCTCCAAGGGTGCGGCGCAGGCCTTGGAGTCGATCGAGAAAAAGGCGCGGAGCGCCGCGACCGGCAGGCAGAGTTCGCTCGTCTCGCCGGCGACGATCGCGCAGACGCGTGGCGGCGATTTCCCGACGATCGGCGCGGTCCAATAGCGAGGGGCCAAATGAAACGCCAGACGGCTTTTGGAGCGAATCCCCCTTACGCAAAATATCTGCGGGCCGCTTCGGCGATGATGGGCGGCCTTGCGCTCGGGCTCGTCGCGACGGTCGTTTCGCTCAACGCCGGCCATGGCTTCAACGCCTTGCGGGCGGGCCCCTGGACGGCTTGGCCATCCGTCGGCGGCCCGAATATCGATCCCTACGCCCGCGCCGGGATCGCGCGTTCGGGAGAAGCGCCCTTGGGGCGCGACCAAGGCCTGGCCTTTATCGCGACGGCGGATTCGAGCGGCGCCCCGCTCGACGGCGCCTGCGAATATACCGTCGTCGATCCGCTGCCGCCGGCGCGTTTCTGGACTCTGTCGCTCGCGACGCCGAGCGGCGGGCTCATCGACAATCCGGCGGGGCGCTACGGCTTTTCGTCGGTCGACGTGTTGCGGCGCGAGGGCGGCGGCTTCGAACTTGTGATCGCCCGCCACGCCCGCGCCGGCAACTGGCTGTCTCCGGGAGAGGCGCGCAAATTCGTGCTCATGCTGCGGCTCTATGATACGCCGCTCGATGTCGACGCCCGACCTGATCCCAATACTTTTCCCCGTATCGTGAAGCTGAAGTGCGCCTAGCTCCTCCCGACCGCTTTTTCGATTATTTGCCCTGGGCCGCAGCTACGCTGCTCGTCGCAGGCATCGTGCATATTGTTTCCGTGCTGCTGATGCCGGCTGTCGCGCCGCAGGACGCCTATGCGCGGGCACGCGCGGCTGTCGGGGACGCGCCGACATTCGCGCTCGTCGCGCTGCCGCCGATGGCGCCCGGCGCCGAGCCCTTGCCGTTCGAAGACCCGGCCTTCGCCGAAGGCGTCTGCGTCTATGATTTGTCGAAGGGGATGCTGCGGGTGACGGCGCCGGCGGATGGCGACGATTATCTGGCGCTCTCCTTCCACGCCAAAGCCGGCCGCATTTATCACGCCATCACCGACCGCGCGGCGATCAAGGGCAAGATCGACATCGTGATCGGCGACGACAGGCAGATGGACGCTTTGAGCGCCAGCGACGACGCGCCGCAGCAGCAAGTGCGCCTCACGGCGCCGGCCAAGCGCGGCTTCGTGCTGGTGCGTTCGCTGGCGAAGCGCCCGTCGGATATGACGCGCGCGCGGGAGCGGCTCGCGACGGTGATGTGCGAGCGCGTCGATCCGCCGAAGGATTAGCGGCGTCGCCCAATGGCAGGCAAAACCAGCGCTATCTTGGCCCGCCGTCATTGCGAGGAGCGCAAGCGATGAAGCAATCCAGGGCGGCTATCGCGGCTCTGGATTGCTTCGCTTCGCTCGCAATGACGGGAGGCTCTGGATTCCCTGTCGGGCTTTCAGCCCGTCGGGAATAACGCCGTTATCCAAACGGCAATGGCGTCAGTTGTCCTGAGGCAAATCCGGCAGCGGTAGAATCTCGATCCCGTCTTCGAGCAGCGCCTTAGCCTCTTCAAAGGTGGCGCGGCCGCGGATTGGGCGGCGTTCCGCCTCGCCGTCTTCGATGGCGCGCGCCTCGTCAGGGAAACGGTCGCCGACATCTTCGGTCCCGGCGGCGACATGCTCGCGTAATTCCTTGATCATCTGGCGAAGGCGCGCAGGGGCCTCTTCCCGCCCGCCGCGCGCGACATGCGGCGCCATCACGCCGCGCGTGACCTTCTCCGACGCGCAGAAGGGGCAGACGACGAGATGCTGTTCGACTTGCTTCTCGAATGTCTCGCTGTCGCGGAACCAGCCGTCGAACTGGTGCCCTTCGTCGCAGACCAGCGTGTAATGCACCATGATCAGGCTCCAGCGGCGAGGAGCGGGTCGAGGCCGCCCTCGCTGTCGAGCGCATGGAGATCGTCGCAGCCGCCGACATGTTTTCCGTCGATGAAAATCTGTGGGACGGTGGTGCGGCCATTGGCGCGTTCGCTCATCGCCTGGCGGCCCGCCGGATCGCCCGCGACATTGATTTCCTCGAACGCCGCGCCCTTTTGCGTCAAAAGCCGCTTGGCCGCGATGCAATAGGGGCAGGTCGGGGTCGTGTAGATTTCGATACGCGCCATTTTGGGGGAAGGCCTGAACCTATGGTTTCGTTGGCCCGCTTATAGCCCCGATGTCACGCGCTTGTCACCGCCCGCGCGAAGACCAGCAGATCGACCTGCGCGGCGCCGGATTTTAAAAGCGCGCGGGCGGCGGCGTTGGCGGTGGCCCCGGTGGTGAGCACGTCGTCGACCAGCACAAGCTTGGCATTCTCGATGAGGGCGGCGCGCTCGGGGTCGACGCGGAAGGCGCCCGACAGATTGACCGCGCGCTGGGCGCGCGAGAGGCCGACCTGGGGCGCCGTCGGCTTCACGCGCAGAAGCGCTTGCGTCTCCACCGGCGCGCCGCATTCGCGGGAAATAGCCCGCGCCAGCTCCGCCGATTGGTTGAAACGCCGCGCGGCGAGGCGCAGGCGATGGAGCGGAATGGGAACGAGCAGATCGGCATCGACGAGAATATCGGCGCCGGCGCGCGCCATCCAGCGGCCCATTGGGGCGGCGAGCTCCAGCCGGTCGTAATATTTGAGCCGATGCGCGAGAGAGCGGGCCTTGTCGCTATCGTAACGGGCCACCGCGCGGGCGCGATGGAAGACCGGCGGATTGGCGGCGGCCTCCGGGGAGATGAGGCCGGGTTGATCGAGATCGAGCGCGAAGGGCGTGCCGAGCCGCTCGCAGAAGGGCCGCTCGATGAAGGCGATCTCCCGCCAGCACGCCGCGCACAAGGCCCCATGCTCCGCCACGGCCTTGCGGCAGACGAGGCAGGAGGGGGGATAGACGAGGTTGAGCAGCGCGGAGCCGGCGCGGCGGGCGGCGGCGGTGAGGCGGTCGAGGGGGGCCCGATCGAATTGCATCTCGGGAGTATGGCGCAAGGCCCCCTCCCTGTCCCTCCCCAGGAACGCTCGCGATCAGCGTTGTCGATGCAGGCCGCAACCTGCCCCCTCTCCCGCGATAGCGGGGGAGGGTTGGGGAGGGGGCCTCACCCCAGCAACCCGCCCTTTGCCGGCGCCAGAGGATTATTGGTCAGCGCCTCGGCGTCGGGCGTTCCCACCGCCGGTCGATGAATCAGCGCGGCATAAAGCCCCTCGACGAATTTCCGGTCCAAATCCTTCACGATGAAGACGATGCGCGTTCGCCGGTCGTCATCGGGCCAAGCCTCCAGCCGATGCGGCGGATGGAAGACGTGCTGCACGCCATGGATGACGACAGGCCGTTCGGGTTCGTCGGAAAGCGCGACGATGCCCTTCACCCGCAGCAGCCGCGGCCCGTGCGTATGGCGCAGCAGATCGATGAAAATGTCGAAGGACGGAGGCGTGAACGGTTCGTCGCCCGTCAGGCAAAACGCCTGAATGTGCGCGTCGTGGCGATTAACGTCGTGATGGTGGTGGTGATCGTGATGCGCGTGGCCGTGATCGTGATGATGGCCATGTTCATGCGCCTCGTCCACCGCCTCGGCGTTCAACCAGTCGCGCACGCGCGGCGTCTTGGTCGCCGGGTCGTAGAGGCCGCAGTCGAGCAAAGCGGCGGGCGTCGCCTCGTCGGCGTCGAGGATGCGCGCGCCCGGGTTCAGCGCCGCCAATCGGGACTTCAGGCTCGCCGCCTTTGCGGCGCCCTCGGGCAGGTCGGTCTTCGTGACGACCAGACGATCGGCGACGGCGGCCTGCTTCACCGCCTCTTCATGGGCGTCGAGCGTCGCTTCGCCATTCACGGCGTCGATCACGGTCACGACCCCGTCGAGCCGGAAGCGCAGCACGAGATAGGGGTGGTTCATAATCGTATGGAGGATGGGCGCCGGATCGGCGAGGCCCGTCGTCTCCAGCACGACGCGGCGGAACGGCTTGATCCGCCCGTTATCCAGCCGTCGCAGCAGATCCTCGAGCGTGTTCACGAGATCGCCGCGGATGGTGCAGCAGATGCAGCCCGAGCTCATCATCACCATGTCGCCTTCGACCTTCTCGATGAAGAGATGGTCGAGGCCGATCTCGCCGAACTCATTGATGAGGACGAGCGTGTCGGAAAGCTCCGGCGCGGCGAGCAGGCGGTTGAGCAAAGTGGTCTTGCCAGCGCCGAGGAAACCGGTCAGCACGGTCAATGGAAGGGGCGGCGGCGGCCGACGGCCGGCGGCGTCGAGAGTTTCGCTCACGGCGTGTTCACTCACTGGGTTTTGCCGTGCGGCTTGGTTTCGGCGTGGACCTTGCCGGGCGCCTTCGGCTTTTCAGCCGCGGCCTTTTCGGCGGGCTTGGCGACGATTTTCACCGGCGCGGCTTTCTCCGCCTGCGCCTTGCCTTTCTTCGCCGCTTTGCCCTTCGCCGGTTTGTCGTGTGAAGCGGCCTTGTCCTCGTGAATGATGTCCGCGACGGGCGCCGGCGCGGGGACATGGGCGTGGCTAATGTGTTTGCCGGCTCTGCCCTTGCCCTTCCGCATCGTGACGGCGTCGGGCGCGGCGCGGCTGATCGGCGAGGCCTCCCCGCCCGTGGGCTCGACATTGGCGTAAGCGGCGAGATCGGGCTGCTCGCCGATCGGCGCGCCGGGCGCGCGGGCGCGGGCCACGGGGCCGGTATAGCCTGCCGCGCGTCCGACAAAGACCGGCACAGGCTCGAAATGCGGACGCGGCAGGCGGGCGATGTCCTTCACGCTGATCTGCTGCTGGCCGGCGCCGACCGCGTCGAGCAGCGGAATGCCCGTCGGCGCAGAGCCGACCGGAATGCTCATATCCTCGACTTCGTTCATGAATTCCGCCGTCGCCGCGCCGCGGTGGTGGCAGACGCTGTCGCGCATGTCGGGCGCAGCCGTCGGGCCGGCGCTGGGCAATGACGCGATCGAGCCGATCGAGCCGCCCGTCTGGAAGGCGCGGTCGAGCAGCGCCGCCGCCTTCGCGGTGCGCGCCGAGGCGGAGGGCGCGCCGAGCACGACCGCAATGAGCCGCTGGCCGCCATGCGTGGCCGAGGCGACGAGATTGAAGCCGGCGGGGCAGGTGAAGCCGGTCTTCATGCCGTCGGCGCCGGGGTAGCGCCCGAGCAGGCCGTTATGGGTGGCGTGGACGCTGGCGCCGAGCTTCATGGCGCCGATGTTCCAAAGGTTCGAATATTCGGGAAACTGCACATAAAGGGCGCGGCCGAGAAGAGCGAGGTCGCGGGCCGAAGTGACCTGGCGCGTATCGGGCAGCCCGTTGGGATTGACCCAGACCGATTGCGTCATGCCGAGCTTCTGTGAAGCCGCGTTCATATCGTCGGCGAAGGCTTCGACCGAGCCCGAAACGCCTTCCGCAATGGTGACCGCGATGTCATTCGCCGACTTCACCATCAGCATGATGAGCGCATTTTGCAGGGTGACCTCGGAGCCGGAGCGGAAGCCCATTTTGGACGGCGCCATGCGCGTCGCGCGCGGCGACACCATCAAGGGCGTGTCCATCGTGAGGCGCCCGGCGCGCACGGCGTCGAGCGCGACATAGGCGGTCATCAGCTTGGTCAGCGAGGCCGGGTACCAGGAGGCGGTCGCCTGGTCCTGTTCGAGAACCGAGCCGGAGGCCACGTCGATGACGAGCGACGGGGTGGCTCGCGCAGGCAGGGCGGCGAGTGCGGCGGCGGCGAGGCAAGATGCGAATGCCCCGAGACGGGAAAGTCCCTTTATCTTGGCCATTGGCAAAACGTCTCCTTGGTCGCCGCCCGTTGAGAGCGCTGCAAAAAACATACTGGCCTTTCGAGACGGTTCAAATATGGGCAAATTGTGACAGGCGCCAGTCAAAAGCTTTGCAAGCCTCAATCGCGCGCGCCGCTATCCACCGACTCGGAGCGACTCGTTTCCTCTCGATTTCGCGGGCGTTTGCGTCGCCGGTATGGTATGGCACGGCCAGCGCGAGGCAGAGGCACCTGGGGGAGCCGCCGCCCAAGTGGTCGGGCATGCCGCGAATGAACCCAAGAGGCGGCGCCATCGGCGCCGACACGTTCCGAAGTGATCGACAAACTCGAATTTCTCATCGCGGTCGCCAGCGAGAAAAGCTTCTCTCGCGCGGCGGAGATTTGCGGCGTCACCCAGCCCACGCTCTCCGCCGGCGTCAAGCAGCTCGAAGACTCGCTCGGGGTGCTGCTGGTCAACCGCTCATCCCGCTTCCACGGCCTGACCGCCGAAGGCGAGCGGGTGCTGGAATGGGCCAAGCGCATCGTCGGCGACGCCCGCGCCATGCGCCAGGAGGTCCGCACGCTGCGCGAAGGGCTCTGCGGGCAGCTCAAGATCGCCGTCATTCCCACGGCGGAGGGAATCGTCTCGGCGCTCACCACGCCCTATCGCGCCAAGCATCCGCATGTGCGCTTCAAGGTGGTCTCGGCGTCATCCACCGAGGTGCTCGCCATGCTCGATAATCTCGAGATCGACGCGGGCATTACTTATCTCGATAATGAACCGCTCGGCCGTGTCAGAACCGTACCGCTTTGTTCGGAACGCTACCGGCTGCTGACAGCCGAGGGCAATCCGCTGAGCGACCGCGATCGGGTCACCTGGGCCGACGTCGGCCGGATCGATTTGTGCCTGCTCACGCCCGACATGCAGAATCGCCGGATCGTCGAACGGCTGATCGGCGCCAATGGCGCCGAGCTCGCGCCGATTCTCGAGTCGAACTCGGTCATTCTGCTCTACGACCACGTCAAATCCGGCCGCTGGGCGACGATCATGCCGGAAAAGCTCGCGAAAACCTTGGGGACGCAGCCGCCGCTCCGCTCTATCCCCATTGTCGAGCCCGAGGCCGGCCACGAGATCGGTCTGGTGGCCCCGCTGCGCGATCCGGTCATTCCGCTGGTTGGCGCGCTCGTTGCAGAGGCAAAAGCGCTCGCCGAAAGCGGCAGTCTGGCCGATTGATAGGCAAGCCCTATGGCGCAACGGCCGGGACGGTATTGATCGGCGCCGGGAATTCCGGCAGTGTCATCGGAATAATATAAATGAAGGGCGCCTTGTCTCGAAGGTCGACGCCCCAAAGCGAGGGAAGAAATGGCTGGCGCTGCTCAGTATAGCGACGAGCGGGCGCGGGAGATCATTGCGGCCCATATGGGCCTCGAAGGACCTGCACTGCCCATATTGCATGCGCTTCAGGCTGAATTCGGCTATGTGCCGGATTCCGCGGTGAAGGAAATGGCGACGGCGCTGAACATCAGCCGCGCCGAAATGCATGGCGTCGTCACCTTTTATCACGACTTCCACAGCGCCCCGCACGGCCGCCATACGCTGAAAATCTGCCGCGCCGAATCGTGCCAGTCGATGGGCGCCGAGAAGCAGGCCAACGACTTCCTCGCCCGCCAGAAGCTCGAATGGCATCAGACGACGCCCGACGGCTCCCTCACGGTCGAGCCGGTCTATTGTCTGGGCCTGTGCGCCCATAGTCCGGCCGCCCTGTACGATGGCGAGCCGATTGGACAGGTCGACGCCGCGACGCTCGACGAGATCGTAGCAGAGGCGAAAGGCGAATGACCAAGATCTACATTCCGCTGGATATGGCCGCCGTGGCGATGGGCGCCGATCGCCTCGCCGCCGCCGTCGCCAAGGAGGCCGCCGCGCGCGGCCAGCAAGTCGAGATCGTGAGAAACGGCTCGCGCGGCATGCTCTGGCTCGAGCCCCTGATCGAGGTGGAGACGCCCGCGGGTCGCGTCGGTTACGGCCCCGCCAAGGTGAAGGACGTCGCCTCGCTGTTCGACGCGGGCTTCCTCACCGGCGGCGCGCATGCGCTGAGCATCGGGGTGGTCGAAGAGCACCCCTGGATGAAGCGCCAGAACCGCTTCACCTTCTTGCGCTGCGGCGTGATCGACCCGCTGTCGGTCGCCGACTATGAGGCGCATGACGGTTTCAAGGGTCTGAAACGCGCTTTCGAGATCGGCTCGGCTGCGATCGTCGACGAGGTCGCCAAGTCCGGCCTGCGCGGCCGTGGCGGCGCAGGCTTCCCGACCGGCATCAAGTGGAAAACGGTCGCCGATTGCGCGCCCGGGCAAAAATATGTGGTCGTCAACGCCGACGAGGGCGACTCCGGCACTTTCGCCGACCGCATGATCATGGAAGGCGATCCGCTCTCCCTCATCGAGGGCATGACCATCTGCGGCTATGCGATCGGCGCCTCCAAGGGCTACGTTTATCTGCGCTCGGAATATCCGGTCGTCGCCAAGGTCTTCCAGGCTGCGATCGAGAAGGCGCGTGACGCCGGCTGGCTCGGCCAGAACATCAAGGGCTCGGGCTTCGGCTTCGACGTCGAGCTGCGCATCGGCGCCGGCGCCTATGTCTGCGGCGAGGAGACGTCGCTGCTCGAGAGCCTCGAGGGCAAGCGCGGCATCGTGCGCGCCAAGCCGCCGCTGCCGGCCCATGTCGGCCTCTTCGGCAAGCCTACGGTCGTCAACAACGTCCTCTCCATGGCCACCGTGCCGATGATTCTGGAGAAGGGCGCGAAGCATTACGCCGATCTCGGCGTCGGCCGTTCGCGCGGCACCATGCCGCTGCAGATCGCCGGCAATGTGAAATTCGGCGGCCTGTTCGAAACCGACTTCGGCATTCCGCTCGGCACGATCGTCAATGACATCGCCGGCGGCACGCGCACGGGCCGTCCGGTGAAGGCGGTGCAGGTCGGCGGTCCGCTCGGCGCCTATGTGCCTGTGTCGCTTTTCGACCTACCTTTCGACTACGAAGCTTTTGCGGCGAAAGACAGCCTGATCGGCCATGGCGGGCTCGTCGTGTTCGACGACACGATCGACATGCTGTGGATGGCGCGTTTCGGCATGGAATTCTGCGCGATCGAAAGCTGCGGAAAATGCACGCCTTGCCGGATCGGCTCGACGCGCGGCGTCGAAACGATCGACAAAATTCGCAATGGTCAGGATGTCGAGAAGAATATCGAGCTTCTCAAGGACCTCTGCCACACCATGAAATTTGGCTCATTGTGTGCATTGGGCGGCTTCGCGCCGTATCCCGTCGAGAGCGCTCTACGCCATTTCCCAGAGGACTTCCGCAAGTCGGCCCTTGAAGCCGCTGAGTGAGGTAGCCGCCATGACGCTTATCAAAGAGACAGATTACGGGACGCCAGAGTCCAAGTCGGCGAACATGGTCACGCTGACCATCGACGGCAAGAGCGTCACGGTTCCCGAGGGAACCTCCATCATGCGCGCGGCGATGGAGGCCGGGACCGAGATTCCGAAGCTCTGCGCCACGGACAGCATCAAGGCCTTCGGCTCCTGCCGCCTCTGCGTGATCGAGGTCGAGGGCCGCAACGGCACGCCCGCTTCCTGCACCACGCCGGTCGCGCCGGGCATCTCCGTGAAGACCCAGACTCCGCGTCTTTCCGCCATCCGTCGCGGCGTGATGGAGCTCTATATTTCCGACCATCCGCTCGACTGTCTGACCTGCGCCGCCAATGGCGATTGCGAGCTGCAGGACATGGCCGGCGCCGTGGGCCTGCGCGACGTGCGCTATGGCTATGACGGCTCCAACCATGTCTTCGCCCGCAACAACGGCGAAGCCAATTTCAATTGGAAGCCGAAGGACGAGTCGAACCCTTACTTCACCTATGACCCGGCGAAGTGCATCGTCTGTAACCGCTGCGTGCGCGCCTGCGAGGAAGTGCAGGGCACTTTCGCGCTGACGATCTCCGGCCGTGGCTTCGATTCGCGCGTTTCGCCCGGCATGGACGAAGCCTTCATGGAGTCGGAATGCGTCTCCTGCGGCGCTTGCGTCCAGGCCTGCCCGACGGCGACGCTCACCGAGAAGTCGGTCATCGCCATCGGCCAGCCGGAGCATTCCGCCGTCACCACCTGCGCCTATTGCGGCGTGGGCTGCACCTTCAAGGCCGAGATGCGCGGCGAAGAGCTCGTGCGCATGGTCCCCTGGAAGGACGGCAAGGCCAATCACGGCCATAGCTGCATCAAGGGCCGCTTCGCTTACGGCTACGCCCATCACGGCGACCGCATCCTCAACCCGATGATCCGCGAGTCGATCGACCAGCCGTGGCAGGTCGTCTCCTGGGACGAGGCTCTGACCTTCGCCGCCGACCGTCTGAAGGCGGTGCAGGCGAAATATGGCAAGGGCTCGGTCGGCGCCATCACCTCGTCGCGCTGCTCGAACGAAGAAACCTATCTCGTTCAGAAGCTCGTGCGCGCCGGCTTCGGCAACAACAACGTCGACACCTGCGCCCGCGTCTGCCATTCGCCGACCGGCTATGGCCTCAACCAGGCCTTCGGCACCTCGGCCGGCACGCAGGATTTCGACTCGGTCGACGACTCCGACGTCATCCTCGTCATCGGCGCCAATCCGACCGACGCGCATCCGGTCTTCGGCTCGCGCATGAAGAAGCGCCTGCGCGAGGGCGCCAAGCTGATCGTCATCGATCCGCGCCGCACCGACCTCGTGCGTTCGCCCCATATCAAGGCGGACTTCCACCTGCCGCTCAAGCCGGGCACCAATGTCGCGATGGTCACGGCGCTCGCCCATGTCATCGTGACGGAAGGGCTCGTCAACGAAGAATTCGTCCGCGCGCGCTGCGATTGGGACGAGTTCCAGGCCTGGGCCGACTTCGTGTCGCTCGACCGCAACAGCCCCGAGGCGCTGGAGTCGGTCATCGGCGTCAAGGCCGAAGACATCCGCGGCGCCGCGCGCCTCTATGCGACCGGCGGCAATGGGGCGATCTACTACGGTCTCGGCGTGACGGAGCACTCGCAGGGCTCGACCACCGTTATGGGCATCGCCAATCTCGCCATGGCGACCGGCAATCTCGGCCGTCGCGGCGTGGGCGTGAACCCGCTGCGTGGCCAGAACAATGTGCAGGGCTCCTGCGACATGGGCTCGTTCCCCCATGAGCTGCCGGGCTACCAGCACATTTCGGGCGAGGCGGCGCGCGCCGCTTTCGAGGCGGACTGGGGCGTCAAGCTCGACCCCGAGCCCGGCCTGCGCATCCCCAATATGTTCGACGCTGCGGTCGAGGGCCGGTTCAAGGGCCTCTATCTGCAGGGCGAGGATATTCTGCAGTCCGATCCCGACACGCGCCATGTTTCGGCGGCTCTCGCCAATATGGAAATCGTGATCGTGCAGGACCTGTTCCTGGTCGAATCCGCCCATTACGCCCATGTGTTCCTGCCGGGCTGCTCCTTCCTCGAGAAGGACGGCACCTTCACCAACGCCGAGCGCCGCATCCAGCGTATCCGCCAAGTGATGAGGCCGAAGAATGGCTATGGCGATTGGGAGATCACCCAGAACCTCGCCAATAAGCTCGGTCTGGGTTGGAACTATGCGCATCCGTCCGAGATCATGGACGAGATCGCCCGACTGACGCCCTCCTTCCGCAACGTCTCCTATACGATGCTGGAAGAGGTCGGCTCCGTGCAGTGGCCGTGCAACGACGCCTCGCCGGACGGCATGCCGATCATGCACATCGAGGGCTTCGCGCGCGGCAAGGGCAAATTCGTCATCACCGAATATGTGCCGACCGACGAGAAGGTTGGGCCGCGCTTCCCGCTGCTGCTGACGACGGGCCGCATCCTGTCTCAGTACAACGTCGGCGCGCAGACCCGCCGCACCGAGAACAGCCAATGGCATCCTGAGGACGTTCTCGAAATCCATCCGCATGACGCGGAGGATCGCGGCGTTGTCGAAGGCGATTGGGTGAAGGTTGCGAGCCGCGCCGGTGAGACGACGCTGCGCGTCAAGATCACCGATCGTGTGGCGCCGGGCGTGGTCTATACGACCTTCCACCATCCGCTCTGCAACACCAATGTCGTGACCACCGATAATTCGGACTGGGCCACGAACTGCCCTGAATACAAAGTGACGGCCGTGCAGATCTCCAAGAGCAACGGCCCCACCGAGTTCCAGGAGAAGTATCGCGAGCTGTCCGAGTCCGCTCGGCGGATTGTGAGCACGATCGACGCGGCGGAATGACCGAGACGCCGTCGGCCACTCTTCGGGTAGAATGCCTGGCGCGCCGTCACGATGTGACGGCGCGCTCTTCACGCGTGATCCCCGAAGAAACGCCGATCGCCTTCACCTATGGCGGCTCCACCCATGCGGTGATGATGGCGACGCCTGCCGATCTCGAAGATTTCGCG
Source organism: Methylocystis sp. Sn-Cys (assembly GCF_016745395.1). Lineage (GTDB taxonomy): Bacteria > Pseudomonadota > Alphaproteobacteria > Rhizobiales > Beijerinckiaceae > Methylocystis > Methylocystis iwaonis. The sequence goes on along the minus strand of NZ_JAERVJ010000005.1, from coordinate 58,680 downwards.
GTCGGCTTCGCCATCACCGAAGGGCTCATTGACGCGCCCGAGGAAGCGGGCGAAGTCGAGATCGTCGCATCGGACGCGGGTATCGAGCTGCGCACATGGCTCGGCGGCGGCCGTCAGGACGCCTATGCGGCGCGCAAGCGCTCCATGGCGGGGCCGACGGGCTGCGGGCTTTGCGGCATCGAGAGCCTGGAGGCGGCGACGCGCGCGCTGCCGACGCTCGATAATGCGCTCACGGTCGATGCCGAAGGATTGATCGCGGCGATGGACCGGCTGCCCGGCGCGCAGAAGATCAATCAGGAAACGCGCGCGGTTCACGCCGCCGCTTTTTGGAACCCCGCCTCGAACGCGCTGGTCGTGCGCGAGGACGTCGGGCGTCACAATGCGCTCGACAAGCTCGCTGGCGCGCTGGCGCGCCAGGGCCTCGCCGCGTCGCAGGGCGTGGTTTTGATGACGAGCAGGGTCTCGGTCGAGCTCGTGCAAAAGGCCGCCCGCATCGGCGCGCCGATCATCGCGGCGGTGTCGGCGCCAACGGCCTTGGCTGTTCGCAGCGCCGAAAAATGCGGTATGACGCTCGTGGCCGTGATGCGGGGCCGCGACTTCGAAATCTTCACCCATCCAGGACGCATCGTCGAACAGGTTTCCGCACATGTCGCATGATTCAGTTGAGAAGCTCGTGAAAATGGCCAATCAGATCGGCTCCTTCTTCGGCGCGCAGAAGATCGGCGCCGCCGCCGGCATGGCCGAGCATTTGCGCAAGTTCTGGGCCCCCCATATGCGCGCGACGATTTCCGAGCATGTGAGCCATGGCGGCGCGGGCCTCGAGCCTATCGCTATCGAAGCGGTCAAGATTCTCCAGGCCGAAAAGAAGTAAGACGAACTGTCGCCAGACGAAGAAGCAGCGGCGCCGGCGATGCCGGGCCGCTCTTTTCGTTTCTGCACCCCACGCGGAAAGTGATGGACGGAGCGCGCGCCATCCCTTAGCTCTTCGCCCGCAAGATTACTCACCAGAAAGCCCAGCATGACCGACGCAATCTGCCCCTGCCGCGTAACCGACGCCGACAAGCGCGCCTATGCCGATTGCTGCAAGCCCTATCTCGAAGACGGCAAGGCGCCGCCGACGGCCGAAGCGCTCATGCGCTCGCGCTACACGGCCTTCACGCGCGCCGAGATCGATTATCTCGAAGAGACGCTTGCGCCCGGCACGCGCGACGATTTCGACCGCAAGGCGATCACCCATTGGGCGAAGCAATCGCAATGGCTCGGCCTCGAAGTGCTCTCCACCGAAGCGGGCGGCGAGGGCGACGACAGCGGCTTTGTCGAGTTCGTCGCCAGCTTCACCATCGAAGGGCAACGCTACGATCATCGCGAGCGCTCGCTGTTCAAGAAGGTCGACGGCCGCTGGTATTTCCAGGAAGAGGCCAACCGCAAAAACGAGCCGATCGTGAAGGGCAAACAGCCCGGCCGCAACGATCCGTGCCCCTGCGGCTCCGGCAAGAAATATAAGAAGTGCTGCGGCGCCGCCGCGTAAGGCGGCGGGCCCTCATCCGACCCCTGCTAACGCAAGGGCCACCTTCTCCCGCGCGCGGGAGAAGGAGTCACGCTCCCAAACCTCGGTGTTCTCTCCTTCTCCCGCATGCGGGAGAAGGTGGCCCTCGCGTTAGCGAGGGTCGGATGAGGGCGCGCCGATCACGCGACATGGCGGGGCAGGACCGCCTTCTCCCGCGCCAGCAGGACACGCTTGCGATCGGCTCCCCAGTGGTAGCCGGACAGAGAGCCATCGCTGCGCAGCACGCGATGGCAGGGGACCGCGACGGCCACAGGGTTTGCGCCAATGGCGCTCCCCACCGCCCGCGTCGCTTTCGGCGCGCCGATGCGACGGGCGATCTCGCCATAGCTTGTCGTATGGCCCGGCGGGATCTCGCGCAACGCCGCCCAGACGCGGCGCTGGAAGTCCGTGCCGCGCGCGTCGATGGGAAAGGCGACGGGGGAGTTGGGCCGTTCGATCATCGCCAAGGCCGAGTCGACGAGCGCGTCGCCATCCGCATCCTCGATCAGCAGGGCCTTTTTGAAACGCCTGCGAAGGTCTTCCTGCAGAACTTCGGCGTCGTTGCCGAGCAATATGGCGCAGACGCCTTTCTCGCTCACGGCGATCAACGCCTTGCCGAGGCTGCATTTTCGCAGCGAATAATGGATCGTCTCTACGCCCGGCGTCGGAATCGCTGGCGGCGTCTCATGCAGGCTTTGAGCTTTCATCGAAACCTTCCAACGTAAAGCGGCCAACGGGTTCAGCTACGAATGACTTGGGTCTGCGGGAGCGAAGGCGCCAAGCTCCTCGTCAGAGAATAGTCTCGAACGGGTCAGAAATCGCTGCCCGGTTCCGTTATCCAGAGAAAACATGCCGCCCTGGCCCGGCACAACGTCGATGATGAGCTGGGTGTGTTTCCAGTAATCGAATTGCGCGCGGCCAATGTAGAAAGGCGCGCCGCCGATCTCGCCGAGCTTCACGTCATTGTCCCCCACGAGAAACTCGCTCTCCGGATAGCACATGGGCGCCGAGCCGTCGCAGCAGCCGCCGGATTGGTGGAACAGGATGGGGCCGTGCGCGCGGGTGAGGCGTTCGATGAGGGCGAGCGCGGTTTCGGTGGCGATGACTCTTTGGGGCTGGTTCATTCTGTTCAAGACCCCCTCCCCAACCCTCCCCCGCTTCGCGGGAGAGGGAGTAAATCGTGGCCTTCATCAGCAACGCTGATCGCGAGCGTCCCCTCTCCCGCGAAGCGGGGGAGGGACAGGGAGGGGGCTTCTAGAAGAACCCCAGCTTCTTCGGGCTGTAGCTCACCAGCATGTTCTTCGTCTGCTGATAGTGATCGAGCATCATCTTGTGATTCTCACGCCCGATGCCCGACTGCTTGTAGCCGCCAAAGGCCGCATGCGCGGGATAAGCGTGATAGCAGTTCGTCCAGACGCGGCCGGCCTGGATCGCGCGGCCGAAGCGGTAGCAGCGATTGATGTCGCGGCTCCACACGCCGGCGCCAAGGCCATAGAGCGTGTCATTGGCGATGTGCAGCGCTTCGTCGTCGTCCTTGAAGGTCGTCACCGACACCACGGGGCCGAAGATTTCTTCCTGGAAGACGCGCATGCGGTTATGGCCGTGCAGCACCGTCGGCTTCACATAGTAACCGCCGGCGAGATCGCCCTCGAGCGTGTTGCGCTCGCCGCCAGCGAGCACCTTGGCGCCCTCCTGCTTGCCGATATCGATATAGCTCAGGATTTTTTCGAGCTGCTCGGAAGAAGCCTGCGCGCCGATCATCGTCTCGGGGTCGAGCGGATGGCCCTGCTTGATCGCGGCGACACGCGCGAGCGCGCGCTCCATGAAGCGGTCATAAATCTTCTCGTGAACCAGCGCGCGGCTCGGGCAGGTGCAGACCTCGCCCTGATTGAGCGCGAACATCACGAAGCCTTCGATCGCCTTGTCGAAGAAGTCGTCGTCCTCGCGCGCGACATCCTCAAAGAAGACATTGGGCGATTTGCCGCCGAGCTCCAAGGTCACCGGGATCAGCGACTGACTGGCGTATTGCATGATCAAACGGCCCGTCGTCGTCTCGCCGGTAAAGGCGATCTTGGCGATGCGGTTGGAGGACGCGAGCGGCTTGCCGGCCTCCAGCCCAAAGCCGTTGACGATGTTCAGCACGCCCTTGGGCAGCAGATCGCCGACGACCTCCGCCCAGACGAGAATGCTCGCCGGCGTCTGCTCAGCCGGCTTGATGATGACGCAATTGCCGGCGGCGAGCGCGGGCGCGAGTTTCCAGGCCGCCATCAGCAGCGGGAAATTCCACGGGATGATCTGGCCGACGACGCCGAGCGGCTCGTGGAAGTGATAGGCCACCGTGTCGTGGTCGATTTCGGAAATGCCGCCTTCCTGCGCGCGCACGGCGCCGGCGAAATAGCGAAAGTGATCGATCGCGAGCGGAATGTCGGCCGCCATGGTCTCGCGGATCGGCTTGCCATTGTCCCAGGTCTCGGCGGCCGCGAGGAGCGCGAGGTTCTCCTCCATGCGGTCGGCGATTTTGTAAAGAATCCGCGAGCGCTCCGCGACGCTGGTCTTGCCCCAGGCGTCTTTCGCAGCATGGGCGGCGTCGAGCGCGGCCTCTATGTCGTCCTTGTCCGAGCGGGCGATCTCACAGACCTTCTGGCCCGTGATCGGCGAGAGATTGTCGAAGACGCGGCCGGACCTGGCGTCGGCCCATTCGCCATTGATGAAATTCCCGTAACGCGCCTTGAAAGGGGGCTTTGCGGCGGCGAAACTCTCATGCTTGGTCATGGGTGGCCTTCCATCGGGTTTCCAGCGTCGTGCGCCTTGGCGGCGCGTCTTTACCGTTGGAAGATAGTAAGGCACAGCTCCGCGCCAAGGGAAAGGCGGCCGGGAAGCTTGATCCTGTGTAATTGCGACGCGGCGTTCGTCGACGCGGTCATTGCGAGGAGCGCAGCGACGAAGCAATCCAGGGCCGCTACCATTGCTCTGGATTGCTTCGCTTCGCTCGCAATGACGGGTAAGCTCCGGTCGATAAAAGACTAATCCAAACACGCCTTCGCCATGGTCTGAAACGCCCGCGCCCGATGCGAGAGCGCCCGCGAGCCGTCGCCGGGCAAAGCGTGTTTTTCGGCGGACATCATCTCGCCGAAAGTCTTGTCGAGTTCGTCGGGCTTGAAGATCGGATCATAACCGAAGCCCTTGTCGCCCTTGGGCGGAAAGACGAGCACGCCATCGACGCGGCCCTCGAATTCCTCGATATGTCCGTCGGGCCAGACCACCGCGAGCGCGCAGGTGAAGTTGGCGCGATAGGGGGGCGTGGCGCCGCGCTCCTCGAGCTTTTGCCGCACAAGCGCGCAGGCCGCCTTGAAGTCCCGGTTTTCCCCCGCCCAGCGCGCCGAATAGACGCCCGGCGCGCCGTCGAGGGCGTCGACGCAGAGGCCGGAGTCGTCGGCGAAGGCGGGCAGGCCCGCGGCCATCGCCGCCGAGCGCGCCTTCAACGCCGCATTGCCGCGGAAGGTCGTCTCCGTCTCCTCGGGCTCGGGAAGGCCGAGATCGCCCGCCGAAACGGCGTCGACGCCATGCGGGGCCAGCAACTGCTGGAGCTCCCAGAGCTTGCCGGGATTGTGCGTCGCGATGACGAGCTTGCCGTGGATTTTTCGGTGGGTCATTTGCGTCAGCATTTCTTTTGCGGAAGCGCCCCCTCCCTGTCCCTCCCCTCCCCTCGTCTCTCGACGGGCTGTGGCGGGAGAGGGGACGCTCACGATCAGCATTCTCGATGAAGGCCACAATCTGCCCCCTCTCCCGCGAAGCGGGGGAGGGTTGGGGAGGGGGTTACGCCAGCGCCGCTTTTTGCAGCGCAACGAGCTCCGTGACGCCTTTCTGCGCCAGCGCCAGCATGGCGGAAAGCTCGTCTTGCGAGAACACCGCTACTTCCGCGGTCGCCTGAATTTCGACGAGCCCGCCCGAGCCGGTAATCACGAAATTGGCGTCGGTCTGCGCGGTCGAGTCTTCCGCGTAATCCAGATCGATCACCGGCGCGCCGTTGAAGATGCCGCAGGACACCGCCGCCACATGGTCGCGCAGCGGATTTTCCTTGATGATGGAGCGCGAGCGCATCCATTCGAAACAATCGCGCAGCGCGAGCCAGGCGCCGGTGATCGAGGCCGTGCGCGTGCCGCCGTCCGCCTGGATCACGTCGCAGTCGAGCATGATCTGGCGTTCGCCGATCGCCGGGAGATGGGTCACAGCGCGCAGCGAGCGGCCGATCAGGCGCTGGATTTCCTGCGTGCGGCCGGACAGCCTGCCGGCGGAAGCCTCACGGCGCGTGCGCGTATGCGTGGCGCGCGGCAACATCGAATATTCCGCCGTCACCCAGCCGCGGCCTTGTCCGCGCAGCCATTGCGGCGGCTTGTCTTCGAGTGATGCGGTGCACAAAACGTGCGTATTGCCGAATTTCACGAGACAAGAGCCTTCGGCGTAGCGGGTGACGCCGCGCTCGAAGCTCACCGGGCGCATCTCGTCTGGCGCGCGCTTGCTGGGACGCATGAAGGCTCCTTTTTGCGTTCAATATTAGAGCGGTTCTAACGCGCTTTGGCTTGCGTTGGAAGCGCCTGCGGCGTTCATCTCACTTGCGCTTATAGAGACATGGTGGGACCATCCCGCAACGGGGCCAAGTCCAAAAGGCTCCGATGCAAAAGGGAGGATAGAATGGGCGAGACCTTCTCCCACGAAGCGAGAGCGCGGGGCTCCCGGCTGATCGCGCTGGCCGGCCCCTTCCAATGTGGCAAGACCACGCTGCTCGAAGCCATTCTCGCGTCCAACAAGACAATCGCAAAACAAGGCTCGGTTGCAGACGGTTCGAGCGTCGGCGACGCCAGCCCCGAGGCGCGCGCGCATAAGATGAGCGTCGAGGCCAATATCGCGGCCGTCGATTACATGGGCGACCGCTACACTTTCGTCGATCTGCCAGGCTCCGTCGAATTCGCGCATGAGGCGCGCAACATTCTTCCCGCCGTCGACGCCGCGATCGTCGTCTGCGAGGCGGATGAGCGCAAGGTTGCGGCGCTGCAGTTGACGCTGCGTCAGCTCGAGGAGTTCGGGGTTCCGCATCTCCTGTTCCTCAACAAGATCGATGCGGCGACGATCGACGTGCGCGACGCATTGAATATCTTGCAGCCGGCGTCACGCGCGCCCTTGCTGTTGCGGCAAATTCCGATCTGGAGCAACGGCGTCGCCGTCGGCTTCATTGATCTCGCTCTAGAGCGCGCTTACGTCTATCGCGAACATGCGCCTTCCGAAGTCGTCGAAATTCCGCAAGGCGAGGCGGCGCTCGAAAAAGAAGCCCGCTATTCCATGCTGGAGCGCCTCGCCGATTACGACGACGCGCTGATGGAGGAATTGATTTCCGACATCGAGCCGCCGCGCGATCAGGTCTTCGACGATCTGACGAAAGAATTGCGCGGGGGACTCGTCGTTCCGGTTTTCATTGGTTCGGCGGAGCGCGGGGCGGGCGTCACGCGGCTGCTGAAAGCGTTGCGCCATGAGGCTCCGGGCGTCGCCGAGACGCGGGCGCGGCTCGGCGTCGCGGAGAATGGCCCGCCGATGGCGCGCGTCCTTCGCACCACGCATACGTCGCATGGCGGCAAGCTGTCGATCGCGCGCGTGTTGCGCGGCGATGTTGCGGATGGGCAGACGCTTCGCTCCCCGCAGGGCGAGGATCGCGTCTCGGGCATGTCGCGCTTCGCGGGCGCCGCTCTCACCAAGGTGACTGACGCCAAAGAGGGCGACGTCGTCGCGCTCGGCCGGCTCGAACATGCGCAGACCGGCGACACCGTGGTCGCTGATGGAAAGGCGGACCTCGCCGGTCTCGCAACGCGCGCGCGCGCGCCCGATCCCGTGCATGCGCTGGCGCTGGTCGTGAAGGATCGCAAGGACGAAATGCGCCTCGCGGCGGCGATGGCCAAACTCGTCGAGGAAGACCCGTCGCTCATTTTCGTGCACGATCAGGAGATGTCGCAGATCAAGCTCTATGGCCAGGGCGAGATGCATCTGCGCGTCGCGCTAGAGCGGCTGCAATCGCGCTTCGGCGTCACCGTCGAGGTATCGAGGCCGATCGTCGCCTATCGCGAGACGATCCGTCACAAGGTGACAGTGCGCGGGCGGCACAAGAAGCAATCCGGCGGTCACGGCCAGTTTGGAGACGTGGTGCTGGAAGTCGCGCCGCGCGAGCGTGGAGAGGGCTTCGCCTTCGCCGAGCGCGTGCATGGCGGCGCGGTGCCCAGGCAATATTTCTCTTCCGTGGAGGCGGGTTGCCAGGACGCGATGATCCATGGGCCGCTTGGCTTTCCGGTGGTCGATGTCGAAGCGGTGCTGACGGATGGCTCGTACCATACGGTCGATTCCTCCGACATGGCCTTCCGCACGGCGGCGCGCATCGGCATGAGCGAGGCGCTGGGCAAGGCCGAGCCGATTCTGCTCGAGCCTGTACTGGCCGTCGATATTTTCGTGCCGAGCGAGGCGATGTCGCGCGCCACCGGGCTGGTGTCGGCGCGGCGCGGGCAGATCATCGGCTTCGGCCCGCGCGAGGGGTGGACCGGCTGGGACAAGCTCGAGGCGCTGATCCCCGAGGCGGAGATGGATAATCTCATCGTCGAGCTGCGCTCGGCGACGGCCGGCGCCGGTTTCTTCCAGTCGCGCTTCGACCATCTCGCGGAAGTCGTCGGCAAGCAGGCGCGCGAGATTGTCGCCGCGCATTCGAGCCAGCCGGCGCGGATGGCGGTGGGGTAACGCTCAGCCGGGAAAACACTTGCCGAAGGCCATGAGCAATCTTGGGTCGCCGCGTAGTTTAATGCGGCGACTCAGCAGCGCCCATGGCAGGCTCGTTTCCTTGCGCAGGAAGCGTATCCAGGTCTCGCTGTCGGCGGTGACGGCGAGGTCTGGTTGCCCGATCAGGCCGTTTTCTACGCGCAGTTTTTTGTCGGAGATGGTGATGGTCGCCTGTCGGCGACGCGCGCCGGTGAAGATGAAGTGATAGACCGCCTCTAACCCTTCGGCTTTGTTGCGCTGAAAGAGGTTGCGCATGCCGCCGAGGAAACCGTCGATATTCGTCGGTCGCAGCACGGCGCCGACATGTTTGACCCGCTTATGCGGAAAGCGGCGCGCGACATAATCCTCCGCGTCGGACCCGCGCCTCACATAAATGGTCTCGACCTTTTCCTTCAGCGGATCGAGGAAGGCGTGCAGGAACTTCTTTTTGTCGGCGTGATAGGCGCCGATGACATCCTCGCCCGCCGGACAGACGGCGAGGCAATAAGCGGCCTTATAGTTCGGCCCATAGGCGAGGCTCTGCCACATCGAGATGGTTTCGGCGTCGTTGAATTTTTGCTGATAAGCGCGCGCGCTCTTCGCGTCGGCGATCGTCTCGACGAAGTCTAAAAAGCCGCCCATGAACTCGCGATAATTATGCGTGTAGCAGGCGGAAAAATCGAAATGGCCGTCGGGCGCGATCGCGCCGGTGGGGCAGGCGGCGACGCAGAGCTTGCATTCGAGACAGGGATTGAAGTCGATCGGCGCGCAATCATGCGCAACCTCCAGGTCGGTCACGACTGTGCCGAGCAGGATGAAATTGCCGAACTTGGGGTGGATGACATTGCGGTGAATCCCCATGCGCCCGAGACCTGCTGCGACGGCGACGGGCTTATGGGCGATCACCCACATCTTGCCGGGCCATCGCTCCGCCTCCATCGGAAAGGCAAGCGGCGGATAGGCGGCGCGGCGCCCGAGTGTTTCGAGTGTTTCGACGATGGCGTGCGCAATTCCGTCGCATTCGCGGCCGGTATGGTGAAACTCCGTATTGGCGAGGGAGCGTGCGGGGCTGCGAATATTCTCGCGGTTCATTTTCACGACGAAAGGCATGAGCGTGCGCGCGAAAGGGAATGCGGCGAGGATGTCGGCGCGTTGATCGTCGAGGGCGGCGTCGTCGATCGCGACAAAGCCGACGTCATCGGCGCCGGCGGCGAGCGCGATCTGGCGTAGTCCTTGGGCGTCGAGCGTCGGTGAAACGGCGTTCGCAAGCACATTCATGGCATATACCCCTTTTTGGCTAAAAAGACGCGCGTCAGTCCCTCTCTCCAATCTCGGCGCTCGCTTTCATCAGCTCGCGCAGCTCGGAGAGCAGTTTTTGCAGCCGTTCGGCGCCGAATTGTTTTTCGACGGCGCTCTGCGCCTCGCGCCAATGCGGCATAGCGTTGGCGAGCGTCGACTCGCCGAAAGGCGTCAGCGCTACTTTGCGCGTGCGCCGGTCTTCGCCGGGCCTCACCTTCACGAGCCCGCGCTTCTGCATAACAGCGAGGTTTCGGGCGAGCGCGCTGCGGTCCATCACAAAGGCTTCCGCCAGCTTGCTCACCGTTGCGCCGCCGGTCAGCGAGCAGGCGACAAGTAAAGAATACTGCGTCGGCTCCAACCCCGTCTCGGCCATGAATTGACCGTAGAGCCGCGTCACGGCGCGGCTGGCGCGGCGCACATTGGCGGCGGCGCAGCTTTGCGCACAGGCTTTGACGTCGGCGGGGTCGGGCGCAGTCATGAAAGATGTATATGCCCCTATGTGTCCTTCGTCAATGTGCGCGCCGACACAGCGCCCTATGTGCGCCTCTGACATGATCGCAGGGTCGCGCGGCCGGCAGGCCCGCAAACAGCTATCGGAGCGTCGACATGCGCTTTTTCGTGGTCCTGACGGCGGCGATCTTCGCGAGCGCTTTGGGCTTCTTCACGAATTCCGAGAATTCGCCCGGAAAGCAAGAAGCGCAAACGGAAGAGGCGAGCGCGCGCTGCGCCAAGAAGATTGCGGTCGGTCCCCGCGGGAGCGAGACTGCTTGTCTGATGCAAAAACGCAAGGCGCGCGCGTAAGGCCGTCTTCTGCGAAGGCGGAGACGGCGTTCCAGCATGAAAAGGGCAGGGGTCGGCTCACTGTCATTCCCGGCGCGCGAAGCGCGACCGGGAATCCAGAGCAATAGTAGCTAGTGTTGCTCTGGATTCCCGATCGCTCGCTTCGCGAGCGTCGGGAATGACAGTGAACCAATCTTATTAAGCTTCTGCGTCTTCGGCGATTGGCCCGCTGGCGGGCGCCGTGTCGCGCGCCAGATTGAGCGGCCGGTAGCTTTCGTCTTTCGCCAGCTTTTCCCGCACGGAATCGGAGAGATCGATTTCGAAATCGTTTTTGATCGGAAACTCGGCGACCTTCGCCGCAAGCGCCGGAGAATGGTCGATCTGGCGAATGAAGTCGCCGTTCGGCTGCACGCGATCGATCTGCGGCGCGTCGTCCTTGCGGATGATCTTCAGCAGCGCTCTCGGCCAGTAGATATAGAGCTTCGTCGTCCACTCGTACCAGACCGTTTGCGAATTATGCAGCGGGGCTTGCGGATTCGGGTGGAAGGCGCGTGACGGCACGTCGCCGTAATCGCGCACGCACAAGCCGTGCGCCTTGGCCTTGTCGACCATCCACTTCAGGCCGCAGTCGGAGAGGCTCGAATCCTCATAGCCCCCGCCGACGTCGGAATGCACGCCGGGGAACCAGACCTCCTCATAGTTGAAGGTCGATTTGTCGCCCTTGGCGCGCAGAGTGTCGGCTTCTTCTTTGCGTGTCGGCGTCAGCTCCATGCGCGTCGGACGGAAGGGCCAACGCTTCTCGTCGATGGAGGCCGCGTGATAGGCGTTGAGAATGATCGGGCTGATCTTGGTGTCGTGAAATTGCGTGGGGAAGAATTTGTTCAGCAGCCAACCCAGCACGACGCCGAATGGCGCGCCGAGCGCGCCCACCGTGTCCCAGACGCCGAGGAATGTGATCGTCTCCCCGCCATTCGTATAGGCGTTTTTGAAGTCCTGCGAGGCTTGGCTGCTCGGATGCCATTGCGGGTCGGCGCTTCGGTAATGATCGAAGGCGTCGTCGACCAGGTGCAGATACTCGCGCTGCAGAATGCCGACGTTGTAAATCATCCCCGCGAGACTGCGCACCGTGTAGGCGCCGCGGCTGAAGCCGAAGAGAAAGATTTCGTCGCCGGGCGCATAATTGCTGACGAGAAAACGATAGGCGTCCTTGATATTGTCGGAGATGCCGTAACCGAAGCCGCCGCCCTTGATGCGCTCGTCCCAGCGCGTGCCGACGCCGCGGACATAATAAGCGACCTGCGGGCAGCCGTTTCCGTCGTCGATGCGCGTCAATTCGAAGAGACGCAGCACATTGGTCGGGCAGGGCTGGCCGTTCCGGCTTTTCTGATCTTCCTTGTTCCAGGTGCCGTCGCAGAAAACGACGAGCCGCTTGAAACGCTGGCTTGCCGGGGCCTTCGCCATAGTGTCGCTCATTGAAACCACCTCGACCAAAAACGACGCCGCAATGGGGTTTTATCCGCCAGTTTGAAATAGGACGCAACGCGCTGTCCGCGAGAGCGCTTGACTATCAGATTACATAGTCTATTGAATTAATGGATTTCTCTCCTGGAGTCAGGCATGCGCCATCTTCCGTTCTCGAAACTTGCTTGCGTCGTTCTCGCCGGTCTATTCGCGGTCCCGGCTCTTGCGGGGCAGACCCTGCTCAATGTGTCCTACGACCCCACCCGTGAGCTGTATAAAGCCGTCAACAAATCCTTTGCCGAGGACTGGAAGAAAAAAACCGGGGAGGAGATTTCTCTCCAGAGTTCGCATGGCGGCTCCGGCGCGCAGGCGCGTTCGGTGATAGACGGGCTCCCGGCCGATGTCGTGACTTTGGCCCTCGCCAATGACATCGACGCCATCGCGTCGAAAACGAAAAAGATTCCGGCTGATTGGCAGAAGCGGCTGCCAAATAATTCCGCCCCCTATACGTCGACCATCGTTCTGCTGGTGCGAAAGGGCAATCCGAAGGGGATCAAGGATTGGGACGGGCTCGCCAAGCCCGGCGTCGTCGTCGTCGCGCCCAATCCCAAGACCGGCGGCGGCGCGCGTTGGAATTTCCTTGCGGCCTGGGCCTATGGGCTGAAGGCCTTCAAGGGCGACGAGGCGAAGACGCAGGAATTCGTAAAGGCGATCTACGCCAATGCGCCCGTGCTCGACACTGGCGCGCGCGGCTCGACGGTCACCTTCGCCCAGCGCGGCATCGGCGATGTGCTGATCGCCTGGGAGAACGAAGCTTTTCTTGCCTTGCAGGAATTCGGCGCGGATAAATTCGAGATCGTCACGCCTTCGATCTCCATTCTCGCCGAGCCCGCCGTCTCTCTCGTCGACGGCAATGTCGACGCCAAGGGAACGCGCAAGCCGGCGGAAGCCTTCCTGGCCTATCTCTTCGAGCCGGCGACACAGGCGACAATTGCGAAATATGGCTATCGCCCGGCCTATCCGCAGCATGCCGCCAAAGAGGATTTGCGGCGTTTCGCCAAGATCGACCTCGTCACCATCGACAAGCAGTTCGGCGGCTGGCCGGCGGCGCAGAAGAAGTTCTTCGCGGACGGCGGGGTGTTCGACGAGATTCAGAAACGGTGAGGGCGGGGCCCATTGGTGATGTGGTTTCCGCTTGAATAGAGCGCTGTTTGTTACTCTGGATTCCCGATCGCTCGCTTCGCGAGCGTCGGGAATGACAGTGAAACCAAGGCGGCCTCTCATTTTGTCGGCTGGCCTCTGCCGAACAAGCGTGGAAATCCCGCGACCAGAAAGGCAAAAGCGATCGCCGTATGCGGCGCGGTGATCGAGAAGTGATAGGCCAGCGCCGCCGAGATCGCTTTTTCCGCCGACACCCCATGCGCCGTTGTCAGATAGGCGACGATGCCCGCCTCGAACACGCCGAGCCCCGCGGGGCTGGCGGGAACGGCGATCGCCAGAGCGCCGATCGCCAGCAGCGTCATGGCGGAAAGCAAGCCAAAATCGATCTCGGGAAAGATCGTTCTGAAGAGGACCAGGACCAGGCAGACATTCATAGTCCAGATCAGCGCGGTGCAAAGCGCAGCTCGTGGGACGCTTTGATGTGCGAGCAGCGTTTCCGCCTGTCGCACGAAAGACTCCATCCGCGCGCTTTTCAGTATTTTCCATTCGGACGGTCGCAAGCCAGTCTTTGGTCGAACCCGCACGAGCAGCAAAATGCTCGGGGTAAGGATCAGGGCAAGAGCAAGAGGCGTCGAAGGCGGGATGTCGACGAATGGCGAATGCGTGCTGGCGACGATTATGGCAAGCGCGGCGACCGCCAAGAGATCATAAAGCTTCTCGATCACGACGGCGGCGCCGAGGCTACCGAGCGGAAAGCCAAAATATGTCCCGCCTACATAGATCTTGGCGGCTTCCCCGAGGCGGAACGGGATCAGGCTGTTGAGTGTGAAGCCGACATTCGCGATGAGAAAGCAGGGAAGCGGTTTTGTCTGCAAGATCGCCGCGAGGCGCAATCCATAAAGCGCCAGAACCGCCGCGTTCATGGCCATTGCGACGAGAATCGCCTGCGCCGGCGTTTGCCGCAACTGGTCCAGCACATTCCGATAACTCACCTTATCGCTGAGCCAATAAGCGATGAAAATGAAAAAGCATGCGTTGAGCGCCAGCGCGATGCGCCGGCCGTGTCCGGCGAGGAGCCGCGTCGATAAAGCAAGCATATTGCTTGACGGCGATAGCGCCGGGGGCATGCTGGCCGCCTCTTGAAAGATGCCCCTGAGGGCTTTCGAGTGGCTCAGATGGACATCAAAAAATGGCCGGCGCAAGGGCCGGCCATATCGTTCTTTCGGCAACGGCGCGGCTTACGCCATATACTGGCCGCCGTTGATCGTCAGCGTCGAGCCGGTGATGAAGCCGGCGTCATCGCCCGCAAGGAAGACAACCGCGCGGGCGATCTCCTCCGGCTCGCCGAGGCGGCCGACGGCGATATAGGGGATGATGTGCTTGTCGAGCACGTCCTGCGGCACGGCCTTCACCATGTCGGTGCCGATATAGCCCGGCGCAATGGCGTTGACGGTGATGCCCTTGGAGGCGCTCTCCTGCGCCAGCGCCTTCACGAAGCCGATGTCGCCGGCCTTGGAGGCCGAGTAGTTGGTCTGGCCGGCCTGGCCCTTCTGGCCGTTGATCGACGAGATGACGATGATGCGGCCGAAACCGCGGTCGCGCATGCCGTTGATGACCGGGCGCGTGACGTTGAACAGCGAGTTGAGGTTGGTGTTGATCACCGCCTGCCACTGCGCGAGCTCCATCTTGTGGAACAGGCGGTCCTTGGTGATGCCGGCGTTGTTGACGAGGATCTCGACCGGGCCGAGGTCCTTCTCGATGGCGGCGATGCCCGCCGCGCAGGCGTCGTAATCGGACACGTCGAACTTATAGACCGGAATGCCCGTCTCGGCCTTGAACTTGTTGGCGGCCTCGTCATTGCCGGCGTAGGTCGCGGCGACATTGTAGCCGGCGGCCTTCAGCGCCTTGGAAATCGCCTCGCCGATGCCGCGCGTGCCACCCGTGACAACTGCAACTCTCGCCATTTTGGATGTCTCCCTTGTTTTCGTTCAAAAGAAAAGCCGGCGCCGGACCGCGAGCCTTCAGGCTCGCTCGTCGACGGCGCCGGAATAATGCCCGCCCGAAGGCGCGCGGTCTGTTCTTAGCGCTCCACGGTCAGGGCGATGCCCATGCCGCCGCCGATGCACAGCGTCGCGAGGCCCTTCTTGGCGTTGCGGCGGCCCATCTCATGCAGCAGGGTGATGAGAATGCGCGCGCCGGAAGCGCCAATCGGGTGGCCGATGGCGATGGCGCCGCCATTGACGTTCACGATGTCCGTGTTCCAGCCCATGTCCTTGTTGACGGCGAGGGCCTGAGCGGCGAAGGCCTCATTGGCCTCGACGAGATCGAGGTCGGAGATCTTCCAGCCGGCCTTCTCCAGCGCCTTGCGCGAGGCCGGGATCGGGCCCGAGCCCATCACCGACGGGTCGACGCCGGCCGTCGCCCAGGAGGCGATGCGGGCGAGCGGGGTGAGGCCGCGCTTGGCCGCCTCGGCCGCGCTCATCACAACGAGCGCCGCGCCGCCGTCATTGATGCCGGAGGCGTTGGCCGCCGTCACCGTGCCGTCCTTGATGAAGGCGGGACGCAGCTTGGAGACGCCTTCGAGCGTCACGCCGTGCTTGACATATTCGTCGGCGTCGACCGTCACGTCGCCCTTGCGGGTCGAGATGGTGAAGGGGACGATCTCGTCCTTGAACTTGCCGGCCTTCTGGGCGGCTTCGGCCTTGTTCTGCGAGGCGACGGCGAAAGCGTCCTGCTCCTCGCGGCTGATCTGCCAGTTCTTGGCGACGTTCTCGGCCGTGATGCCCATGTGGTAGTTGTTGAAGGCGTCGGTGAGGCCGTCCATGATCATCGTGTCGATGAACTTCATGTCGCCCATCTTGGTGCCGGCGCGCAGATGCGCGGCATGGGTCGAGAGCGACATGGACTCCTGGCCGCCGGCGACGACGATCTGGGCGTCGCCCGCCTTGATCTGCTGGGCGGCGAGCGCCACGGCGCGCAGGCCCGAGCCGCAGACCTGATTGACCGTGAAAGCGGTCTTGTCGTCCGGAACGCCGGCCTTGATGGCCGTCTGGCGGGCGGGATTCTGGCCCTGGGCGGCCGTCAGCACCTGGCCGAGGATGACCTCGTCGACCACGCCGGCTTCGAGCTTGGCGCGCTCGAGGGCGGCTTTGACAGCAGCGGCGCCGAGCTCGTGGGCCGGAACCGTCGCAAAGGCTCCGTTGAACGATCCAACGGCGGTGCGCGCCGCGGAAACGATCACGATATCGGTCGTCATTTCTGTCTCCCTCTAAAAGATAGGTCGGGCTCTCGAGCCCTGAGCGCCCAGCCGGGGCGGACGTTGTTGAGCATTTCGCGCTTGCGTTCGTCAAGCCGCGGCCCGTTTTGCACGGAATTAGCCGCGAGCGAAAGCTGTCCATGAGGAAAATATTGCCGCAGGCGCCAAAATGCGCTTATCGTCAAGGCGCTGGGCTTGACCGTTTTTCAGGCAGCCCGCCGGCGAGGGGAGCGGTGTCAGGCGTATGGCGAACGAGAAGAAACCGACCGTAATCAAGAAATACGCCAACCGTCGGCTCTATGATACGGGGACGAGCACTTACGTCACGCTGGAGGATCTCGCCGCCATGGTCAAGCGCGGCGAGGATTTCGTCGTTTGCGACGCCAAGAGCGGCGAGGACATCACCCGGCCCGTTCTGACCCAGATCATCTTCGAGCAGGAGGGCAAGGACGGCCAGAGCCTGCTCCCGATCGCCTTTTTGCGCCAGCTCATCCGCTTCTACGGCGACAGCATGCAGATGCTGGTGCCGAGCTATCTCGAGTTCTCGATCGACAAGCTCACGAAAGAACAACAGAAATTCCGCGACCAATTCTCCTCCGCGTTGCCGGCGGGCCCCTTCACCGAGCCCACCCGCCAGGCTTTCCAGGCGATGGAGGAGCAGGCGCGCAAGAACATGGCGGTGTTCCGGCAGGCGCTGACAATGTTCAACCCGTTCGGCCTTCCGGCCGAGACCGTTTCGAACGCCACCGTGTCCTCGGTGGACGGGCACGAAGCGTCGGCCGTTCCAAGCAAGGAGGCGGGCGACGTCGCCGAGCTGAAACGGCAGCTCGATGAACTCAATAAGCGGATCGACAATCTTTCGAAGGACTAGGCGCCGAGTCGAGACCGCAATCCGAGCGATTAGATACGAATTTTAAGGGACTTTGCCGTTCAATAGAGGCTCAGATTGCGCCGGTGGAGCGCGCTTTGGGCGTTTTGAGAGCATGGGCCACATTATCGATACGGTTGCCAACCTTACCGACCACCGGGACAGGAACGCGCTCGTAGATACATTGCTGTCGGTGTTTCACGGTTTGCTGGGCGCATCGCGGCTGACCTTGTGGAACATTGTCGACAGGAGGGGATCCATGTGGATTCGCCGGCGGGCGGATTTCGGCTCGCCGCGCGGCGACGAGACGCAAACGTCCGCGCCTCATCCGGGCAATATGCTCCTTCCCCTCGAGACGTTCGGCGGCCTGCGCGATTGTTTCTATTCGAAGGAGCCCTTGTGCCGCTCGGCGGGCCCGGCGAACGGCGTGCGTTATGTCTTCCCCGTCATGGATGGCCAGGAGGTGATCGACCTTCTCGAGGTCACGCGTTCGTCGCCGCTGAGCCATGAACAGGAGCGGATGGTGACGGGGATGCTGCGCATCTACCGCAACCATCTCGGCATATTGGACTATGGCGATTGCGACGAGCTGACGGGGCTGCGCAACAGGCGAACCTTTCACGACAGTTTCGCAAGGCTCAACTACGGGAGCTGCTCGGAAAAATGCGGCGAGCTGCGGACATGTTGCGGCCGCTGTCCTTATCTCGCCGTCATCGACATCGACCATTTCAAGCGCGTCAACGACAGCTTCGGCCATCCCTTCGGCGACGAGGTCCTGGTTCTTTTCGCGGGCGTGCTGCGCGAATGCTTCAGCGACCACGATCGTCTGTTCAGATTTGGCGGGGAGGAGTTCCTCGTTATTCTCGACCATGTGACGATCGATGAGGCCTACCACACCCTCGAAAGTTTCCGGGCGCGGGTGGAAACCTTTCGTTTCCCGCAGGTCGGGCCGATCACCGCCAGCATCGGATACACGCAGGCGGTCGCCGGCGACACGGGCGCCAGCGCCTTCGGCCGCGCCGACGCCGCGCTCTATATCGCCAAGCAGAGCGGGCGCAACCAAATCCGATCGCATGAGATGCTGGTGGCCGACGGCCTGATACAGGGCAGGATCGCCGTCGGCCAGGACGTCGAGCTGTTCTGACCCCTCGGACCGCGCGCCTTCAGGCGCGCATATTTGTCGATAATCTCCGAGGCGGCCTCGCCCTTCGAGACGCGAGCTTCTCAGGATAAGGCCTAATTGTTTGGCGCGGATGCAGAAGCTCCTCATGCTGAGGAGCCTGCGCAGCAGGCGTCTCGAAGCACGAGGAGCGTCATCGCCCATTTGTCAGAGCGCGCATTTGTCCAGCGAGCCTGAAGGCTCGCGGTCCAGGGTCGCTACGTATTGAACCGGAAGTGCATCACGTCGCCGTCGGCGACGACATAGTCCTTGCCTTCCAGCCGCAGCCGTCCGGCGTCGCGCGCGCCGGCCTCGCCCTTGTAGGCCACGTAATCGTCACAGGCGATGGTTTCGGCGCGGATGAAGCCCTTCTCGAAATCGGTGTGGATCACGCCTGCGGCCTGCGGCGCGCGCGTGCCCTTTTCGATGGTCCAGGCGCGCGCTTCCTTCGGGCCGATCGTAAAATAGGTGATGAGCTGCAGAAGATCGTAGCCGGCGCGGATGACGCGATTGAGGCCTGGCTCGGTCAGACCGACGGCCTCCAGAAAGTCCTTCTGCTCCTCGATCGGCATGACCGCGATCTCGCTTTCGATCTTGGCGGAGACCACGACCGAGGCGGCGCCTTCCTCAGCGGCGCGGGCGGCGACCTTGGCGGAGTTGCCGTTGCCCTCGGCCGCGGAGCCTTCCTCGACATTGCAGACATAAAGAACCGGCTTCGACGACAAAAGCCCGAGGCCGTTGAAGGCGATCCGCTCCTCCTGAGTGACTTTGGCCATGCGCGCCGGCTTGCCGTCCCGCAGCAGGACGAGGCAGCGGTTCATGAGGTCGAGAAGCTCCTTGGATTCCTTGTCGCCGCCCTTGGCCTTCTTCTCCAGCGGGACGACGCGCTTTTCCAGGCTCTCCAGATCGGCGAGCATCAGCTCGGTTTCGATCGTCTCGATGTCGCGGATCGGATCGACGCCGCCCTCGACATGGGTCACGTCCCCATCCTCGAAGCAGCGCACGACATGGGCGATGGCGTCGCACTCGCGAATATTGGCCAGGAACTGATTGCCGAGGCCCTCGCCTTTGGAGGCGCCGCGCACGAGGCCGGCGATATCGACGAAGGTCAGCCGCGTCGGGATGATCTGCTTGGAGCCGGCCACTTTGGCGAGATCTTCCAGGCGCGGGTCCGGCACCGCCACTTCGCCGACGTTCGGCTCGATGGTGCAGAAGGGGTAATTTGCGGCCTGCGCCGCCGCCGTTTGGGTCAGCGCGTTGAAAAGGGTCGACTTGCCGACGTTCGGCAGGCCGACGATGCCGCATTTGAAGCCCATAGTCGTCCCGTTCGATTGGTGAGGGTGATCGTTGGCGGGCGGTATGGGCGGCGGCGGCCGAAAAGGCAAGGGGCGCCGAAGCGCCCCCGCGATTTCTCGTTATTCAGGCCACTGCCTGCCGTCATAGGCTCTTCAAATATTCGAGGAGCGCCTTCTTCTCCTCGGGCGCCAGTTTCGTCCCGAACTCATGGCCGCAACGGCTGTTGCCCGAGTCGCGCTTCGAGCAGTCGTCCGCCGTATAGGTCGAGCTCAGCCCAGGCTGATCCTTGGCAAGACCCACATTCTCGATATCGTAGTTCACGCCGACCTTGAAGGAAGCCGGGCGTTCCGCGGCGGGTTTCAGCAGATCGGCGAGCGTCGGCACCGAGCCGTTGTGCAGATAGGGCGCGACCGCCCAGATGCCCTTCATGACCCGCGCCTCATATTTGAACTGGGGCGCCTGTTGGGGCTTTGCATAAAGATTTTGCAGGGCTGTCTTGATCTGGCTGTTGATCAAAGTTTGCAACTGCTGCGGCGATCTCGAATCCCGTTGGATGCAGGCGTCGACGATTGGCTTGAAGACATCCAGGCCAAAATGCAGCGGCGCTTCGAGGATCGAGCCGATCACGGACACGCCGAGGATGGAGAAAATCTTGTCCTTGGGCTTCAGCGGCGTGTCGGCGCCGGGAACCAGCGGGATAAACGCCCCTTCCAGCACGCCCGTGTCGGCCTCGCGGCCAAGAATCTTATACTCGCGCGAATCCGTCTCGACATCCTGGAGCGGCGTCGCCCAGGTGTTGGGATTGCACAGACGCGGGTCTCCCGCCGTTTCCGCGTGACAGCCGCTCGCGCAATCCTTTTCGTAGATCGCCTTCCCTTGCTTGATGAGGTCCCCATCGAGCTTCCAGGGCCATTTCGGCGGGTCGATTTTCTTGAGCAGGAATTCGAGTTGCTGCAAGCCGGCGAAATTGAGCGACGACTCGTTCAGATAATCGACGATATTGACGTCGGGCAAAATCTTCGACGGGCGATAGACCCCGAACACGCCGTAAACCTCGCCGACATTTCTCGCGAGGCCGAGAATGTCGTCGCCGTTCTTGGCGAAGCCAGGCCATTGGGTGATGTCCTGGATGGGCGCATTCCAGACGAAGGGATAGCGCACGGGCGCGTCGGCGCGCGCGATATTCTCTTCGATGATCCGCAGCGGCGGGTGGCCGATATCCAGGCCCGCGACGCGGTTGAAGATCATCGACACGGCGTCGGCGCGGCCGACGCCCCAGCCGGGCGTCGGAAGCGCGCGCGCCATCAGCGTGTGATAGGGCTTGAACCAGGCCTCGACGTCGTCGTGTAGCTGCTTATGCGCATGCGGGCTCTGCGCGCCGACGGCTTTTGCGAATGCGTCGAAGGCCGCCGAATCGGTAAGGATTTTATCGACCGCCGTGTCGAGATCGGCGAGGAAGGCCTGGAAGTCGGATAGCGCCGGCCCGCCGTCGATGCGCCAGGAGGCGCCCTGGACGTTGATTTGACGAACGTGGCAGCCGGAGCAGGTCATGCTCAGCGTCCGGACGCCGCCCTCCGACGCGGTCAGGAAGCCGACGGGCAGGCCGGGCGTCGGACTTTCAGAATTAGGCAGATAGCCGTAGCGGGCCATGCTGTCGTCGAGGAACCCCGTGCCGTCGGCGCGCTTCAAGGCTTTGAACCAGTCGAACGGTATGATTCGCGCGCCCTGGTCCCGCGTATAAAAGTCGTTACGGCTCGCCTGGGTCCATTGGCTCCCCTGGTTCGCGTAAGTCACTTCCGCTGCGGATGGAGACAGGCTCGTCAGAGTCAGGAGCGATGCGGCGCCGAGTGTGGCGATCGACGACATAAATCTATCATATTTTGACATGTTTCCTCCCTCAAATGAATCAGAATGAATATTTGGCGGGAGAAAAGCACAGAATATGTCTTTCATCAACTGGCGTTGCATTGCGCAACTCATGTTGCGCGACAAGATTGCGAGAAATTGAGTTGACCCTTGCCGCCTCGCGGTTGACAAACCGGGAAAATATTCAAGCCGCGCCCCGGCGGAGCAGGGGCCGTGAGAGAGATGGCTGACGGATGGCGACGAGCAGGATGACGAAAAGCGCACGGTTGATCGGCGCGGGCCTTATCGTGGGCGCATGGATCGGCGCGGCGCCGGTGTTGGGGCAAAGCGCGCCGCCGGTGGCCGCGCCCGCTCCCGCCCCTGCGCCGGCTCCCGCCGCCGCGCCGCCCGTTGCTCCCGCGCCGGCGACTCCGGCCGCGCCTGCCGAACAGACTGCGCCGGCTCCCGTCACTGAAGCCAGCGCGCCGGCGCCAAAGCCGAAACCCAAGCCCCGTCCGCCTGCGCCGCCGCGCGAGATGGCGCTTTCCGACGATCCCACCCCGGTGCTTCAACCGGAGACATTCTTCACCACTTCCAAAGCCTCGGAACGATACGCCCAGATCGTCGATCTCGGCGGCTGGCCGACAGTGGGCGTCAGCTTGCGCGCCGGCGCGAAAGGCCCGGCGGTCGCCACTCTGCGCCGGCGCCTTGCGGCGGAGGACGATACGCTTTCCGACACGCGCAAACAGGTCTGGGACAATGATCTCACGGCGGCGGTGAAGCGCTTTCAGTTTCGCATGGGTTTGAAGCAGACGGGCGTTGTCGCCGGCGCAACTTTGCGCGCGCTCGACGTGCCCGCGACCGTGCGCTTCCGCCAGCTCGCCTCCAGCGCGCAGCGGCTCGCCGGCGTCGATTTCCCCTTCGGACCGCGCTACATCATCGTCAATATTCCCTCGACGGCGGTCGACGCCGTCGAGAACGACCGCGTGGTGCGCCGCTACGCAGCCATCGTCGGCGATCCCGAGCACCACTCGCCGGAAGTGCAGGCGAAGGTCGTCGCGGTCAATATCAATCCCACCTGGACCGTGCCTGTCTCGATCATCAAGAACGAGATCGCGCCGCATATGCTGAAGGACCCCAGCTACCTCACCCGCCAGCGCATACGCGTGCTCAACAACAAGGGCGACGAGGTCGATCCGCGCTCGATCAATTGGGCGAGCGAGCGCGCGGTGAATTACACGCTGCGGCAAGATTCCGGCGTGGGCAATTCGCTGGGCTCGATCCGCATTTCAATGCCCAACCAACATTCGGTCTATATGCACGACACGCCGTCGCGTAATCTCTTCGCCAACGACTATCGCTTTCTGTCGCATGGCTGCGTGCGCGTGCAGGGCGTCGTCGATCTCGCGACCTGGATTCTCGACGGCGCCAATGGGCCGCAGATGAGCAAGGAAGACATCACCGCCAAGATCGCCTCGGGCGAGCGCGAGGAAGTGAAGCTCGCCCGCGCGGTGCCGGTGGTGTGGGTCTATATGACCGGCTGGGCGTCCGCGGACGGCACGGTGCATTTCCGCGACGATGTGTATCATCTCGATGAGGTGGGCGGCGACGCGCGGCTGTAGGCGCTGATCTACCCTCCAATAAAGGCTCGGACCTGCCCCCTCTCCCGCGAAGCGGGGGAGGGTTGGGGAGGGGGCTCTTATAGAATTTCTGTTTGATAGCGCGCATCGGGGCTTGGTCATTCCCGCCGAGCTGAAAGCCCGACCGGGAATCCGAGCCCGTCATTGCGAGTGAAGCGAAGCAATCCAGAGCAGCGATGCGGCCCTGGATTGCTTCGTCGGCTCCGCCTCCTCGCAATGACGGCGGTGAGTCCCTGTGTGTCCGAACCGCTGCTACAGCGTTAAGCGGTAGCGCACGAAATCATCGGCTCCGACGAATTTATCGTAGAGCCGACGAGCGCGCGCATTGTCTGTTTTTGTATGCCAGTAGATGCGCGACCACCCCTGCGCGCGCCCCAGATCGATCAAATCCTGGATCAACGCCTGTCCGACGCCGCCGCCGCGAAGGCCGGGATCGACGAACAAGTCTTCGAGATAGCAACTTGGCGTCATTGTCCAAGTGCTGTCGTGAAGCACGGAAATGGTAAAGCCGGCGATCTGCCCGTCAGTCTCTGCGATCCGTCCGATCAACGGCAAATTCGGATCGAGAAGCCGGCGTAAAGTATGCTCCGTTACATCGGCCGGCACGGTCGACTCATAGAAGTCGTTGTAGCCTGCCCAGAGCCTGCGCCAGTCTTTGGCATCGGACGCACGAATGTCTCTGACAATCGTCATTCACCGCGCTCCCGCGCGCTCTCGTGCCAGCCGCGCAGCAGATAATGCGACAGCGCCGCCAGCGCGCCATAGATCGCCAATCCCGCAGCCGAGATCAGCGCCAGTGCCGCGAACATGCGCGGAATATCGAGCCGGAAGCCCGCTTCGACGATGCGATAGGCAAGGCCCGAGCCCTGGCCCGAGGCGCCCGCCGCCAGCTCCGCGACAATCGCGCCGATCAGCGACAGTCCGCCGCCGATGCGCAGCCCCGCGAGAAATTGCGGCAGCGCCGCTGGCAGGCGCAGATAGATGAGCCTTTGCCATGGCGACGCATGATAAAGATCGAAGAGGTCTTGCAGCGCGTGATCGACAGAGGCGAGGCCGAGCGCCGTATTGGAGAGGATCGGAAAGAAGGCGACGAGAAAGGCGCAGACGAGCACGGCGTTATCTGGCTGCAGATAGACGAGCAGCAGCGGCGCGATGGCGACGATGGGCGTCACCTGCAGCACGATGGCGAAAGGCAGCAGCGCGCGCTCGAGCCACTTTGATTGCGCGAGGAGAAGCGCGAGCGCCACGCCGCTCGATGTGGCGATGAGAAGCGCTTTCAGCGTCACGCCCAGCGTGACCAGAAGCGAGGAAAAGAGCAACTCCCGATCCTCGATCAGCCTCTCGAGAATTGCGCTCGGCGCCGGCAGAACATAGGGCGGAATGTCCCGCCACATCACAATCCATTCCCACACGCCAAGCGCTGCTGCGCAGACGGCGAGGGGGACGATGATATCGGAAAGTTTCACGCTTCTTCCCTCACCGCGTCGCCAAGCGCGCGCGAGGCGCGGCGCGAGATTTGGGCGAATGTGTCGCTCATCCTGAACTCGGCGTCGCGCACTATTGCAGGATCAATGTCGATCTCATCGATGATCTTTCCGTAAGGGGTCGACATCACGACGATGCGCGTCGAGAGAAAGGCGCTTTCGAAAATCGAATGGGTGACGAACACGATCGTGGCGCAGAGATTCTTCTTCAAGGCGACGAGATCGTCATTGAGCTTGAAGCGCGTGACTTCGTCGAGCGCCGCGAAGGGCTCGTCCATCAGAATGAGCGCCGGCTCGGTGACCAGCGCGCGGGCGATGGCGCAGCGCATTTTCATGCCGCCCGAAAGCTCGCGCGGCAGCGCATCGGCGAAATGGGCGAGGCCGACCCGCACAAGCGCCTCCATCACGCGCTCTTGCGACGCCGCGCGGCTCTCTCCTGCGAGCCGCAGCGGCAAATAGACATTGTCGAAGGCGCTCGCCCAGGGCAGCAGCGTCGGCTCCTGAAAGACGACGCTGAGCTTTTTACGCGCGCGCGGATAGGCCCAGGAGATGACGCCTTCGCTCGGTTGCGTGAGACCCGCGATGAGGCGCAGCACCGTGGATTTGCCGCAGCCTGAAGGACCGAGCAGCGTGAGCGTTTCGCCTTGATAGATGTCGAGATCGAGGCCCGAGAGCGCGGTGACGCCATTGGGGAAAGTTTTGGCGATGCTTTGCAGGGAGAGGAGGGGATCAGTTCCCATGGAGCCCCCTCCCCAACCCTCCCCCGCTTCGCGGGAGAGGGGGCAGATTGTGGCCTTCATCAACAAAGTGGATCGTGAGTGTTCCCTCTCCCGCTTTAGCGGGGGAGGGACAGGGAGGGGGCAAAACGGCCGCGATAACGAATGCAACTAATCGAGGTCGGCGGGGATGCCCCCCGCCATCCCCGTCATTGCGAGCGAAGCGAAGCAATCCAGCGGCCCCATAGCGGCTCTGGATTGCTTCGTCGCTGGCGCTCCTCGCAATGACGGTCGTTGGTCTCACCGTCGCAACTCCATCCCGACCTTTTTGCCGATGAAGCGCAGCGTGTAGCCCTTCTTGTAATTGAGGTCGGCCGGAACAACTCCCGCCTTCGCCATCTTGTCGAAAAAGCTCTTCATGCGCGCGTCGGTCATGGCGCCGACGCCCAATGTCAGAGAGTCCCCCGAATCCACAATGCCGCGATCTTTCATCTTGGCGAGCGAGAAGGCGATCTGGCCGTCGGTCATCTCGGGGTTGTCGCGCTTGATGGCGGCGGTGGCGTTAGCGTTGTCGCCATAGATGTAGTTGTACCAGCCGATGATTGAGGCGTCGACGAAGCGCTGCACGAGATCAGCTTTCTTCTCGATCGTCTCCGCGCGCGTCTCGATCGTCGTCGAATAGCCGTCGTAGCCAATATCCGACAGCAAAAAGACGTTAGGCTTGAAGCCGGCCCGCATCTCGATCGCATAGGGCTCGGAGGTCAAAAGCCCTTCCTGAATGGAATTCTTGTCCGCGATGAAAGGCGCCGAATTGAAGCCGTAGGGCTTCACTTTCTCGTCCCTAAAGCCATAGGCCTGTTTCAGCCACCGCCACACTGAGGCGCGCATATCGCTGGCGATGAAGGCGGTCGCCTTCGGCAAATCCTCGAATCGGTCGAGCCCCACGCCCTGATGCGACATGAAGATCACGGGGTCGATCTGGAACATGCTGGCGACGGTGACGATCGGCACGTTTTGCAGGACGGATTCGAACATCTGGATCGTGTTCGCGCCCATGGCGAAATCGACGCGACCCGCTGCGAGGAGCAGGCGCGCATTGATCTGCGGGCCGCCCTGCTGGATCGTCACGTCGAGCCCGTAGCGCGCGTAAGTGCCGTCGGCCACCGCCTGATAGAAGCCGCCATGCTCGGCCTGCGCGCGCCAATTAGTGGCGAAAGTCACCTTGTCGAGGGCGTAAGCCGGCAGGGCGAAGAGGATGGTCAGAATTGCAATAAAGAGACGAGGAAACATCGGCTGCGGCGCTCCGTTGAGGCGCCGGCAGCATATATCAAACCCGCATCAGACGCCGCTGGATTTGGACGAGAAGTGGAACTTCTCCGCCAGCATGGGCGGAGCCGCCGCTGCGCCGCCGTCCCCCGCCGCGCGCCAAGTCCGCTCGGTTTTGCCCAGCGCGACGATATTGCCGAAGAGCTCCCCCAACCGCTGGTTGAAGCGCATGTTGCGCACTGGCGCGGTCACGCGGCCATTCTCGATGAGGAAATTGCCGTCGCGGGTGAGGCCGGTGAGCAGCAGGCTCTTCCGGTCGACCATATTCTCGTACCAGAAGCGCGTGACGAGCACGCCGCGCTTCACCGAGCGGATCATGTCGTCGAGCGAGGCGTCGCCGCCTGCGACGACGAAATTGGCCGTGAAGGGCACGGCCTCCGCATCCGTCTTCTGCGCCCATGCGCGCGAACGATAGAGCGCGCTCACGGCGCCCTTGTCGATGAAGGCGCGGGCGCGATGCGGCACGCCTTCCCAACCGACGCCGCCCTCCGGCGCAAGCGGATCGGCGGGGTCGACGCGAATCGTCAGCTTCTCGTCGAAGAGCTTTTCGCCGATCTTGGTCCCGCCGCCCGCCCGCGCATAGAAGCTGCGGCCTTCGTCGGCGGCGCGCGCGTCCATGGCGCTCATCACCCAGAAGGCGAGCTCCGCGACGGCCGCCGGCTCGAGGATCACCGTGTAATCACCGGGCTCGAGATCAACGGGCTCGGCGTCTTGCGCCGCCTTGGCGCAGGCGCGCTGCGCAATGCTTTCGGCGTCGAGGCGCGCGCTGATGAATTCATGCGCGCCCGCCCAGCCCGACCATGTGTCCGTCTTGTTGCGCGCTGTCGCCGAAAGGTCGATCTCGCTCCAGCGTTCAAAGGCGAAAAGTCCGTTGCTCGTCGCGAGCGCGGAGAAGCGCCGCGCGCCGGTCGCGCAGCCGAAAGTGTCGACGCCTTTGCTCGCGCCTTCCGCAATGATGCGCGCCGCTTGCGCCGCAAGCGCGTCGAGGCGAAAGCCCGATGCGTCTTCGTCATAGCGCGCCGAGGCGTCGTAAGTCTGCGGGCCGAGCGGCGCGACATAGTCGGGGTCGACCGGCAACATGCGCGCGATCTCCTCCGAGCGCGCGCGCGCGGCGTCGAGCGCCTCATCGTCGAGGCGCGTCGTGGTGACCGCGCCGACGCGCCCGCCAATATGCGAGGAGATGCGCAGGCGCGCTTTCGAGGTTGTGATATTGGTCGTCGCGCCGCCGCGTGCGAAGCGCAGGCTGTTGTCCTCGCCGCCGTCGATTTTCACCACGCAGGCGTCGGCGCTGGACCTTGCGATGATCTTTTCGCTGATGGCTTTGGCGTCGTCAGAAGAAAGAAGCATGGGCTACGCGCCGGGGCTCGTGTTCAGCACGCGCACATTACGAAAGCGCGCGGGCGGGCTGCCGTGCGAGACGGGCGCCACCTGCACGGGTTCGGCCTTGCCGCAGGTGAAGGTGCCGTCGAGATGATAGGTGCTGGCGTCGCCGAGCCCGTCGAGCGAATTCCAGAAAGGAATCGTGCGGCCCTGATAGGCGACGTCGCGCAGCATCTCGCCGAGCCTGCCGTTCTTGATCTCGTAGAAGAGCTGGCCGCCGAATTGGAAATTGTCGCGCTGCTGGTCGATGCTCCAGCTTCCCGCGCCGACGATATAAATGCCGTTCTCCACGCCGCTCACGAGGTCGTCGAGCGTGCATTTTTCCGGGTTGGGCGCGAGCGAGATATTGGGCATGCGCTGGATGGGAAAAGACGTCGGATCATCCGCATAAGCGCAGCCATTCGAGGCGGAAAGGCCGATGTGATGCGCTTGCCCCAGCGCCATCTGGAAGTTCTTCAGCACGCCCTTCTCGACGATCTTGAATTCGGCGGAGGCGGCCGGCGCGCCGTCGTCGTCATAGCCGATGGTCGAGAGTGCGCCGGGCTGCGAGCGATCGGCGACGATGGTCATCAACTCCGAGCCGAGGCGAAGGCTGCCGAGCATCGCCGGCTTGATGAAGCTGGTGCCGGCGAAATTCGCCTCCCACCCCAGCACGCGGTCGAGTTCGGTGGAATGGCCGACCGTTTCGTGGATCGTGAGCCAGAGATTGGTCGGGTCGATGACAAGGTCGTAATCGCCAGCGGCGACGGGCTTCGCCGCGAGCTTGGCGCGCGCCTCGCGGCCGGCCCGCGCGGCTTCGTCGAGGAGGCAGGCGCCCGTCACATATTCCCAGCCGGCGCCGCGCGCCGGGACCAAGCTCTCGCGCGAGGCCATGCGGTCGGCGGCGCGATCGACGGCGGTGGCGGTGAAGGAGGGGTGCACGCGCGTGCGCGTCTGCCTTATGCGCGCGCCGAGACTATTGGCGAAGAGGCGCTCCTCGCGCGCGATGGAGAGCGAGGCCGAGCAGAAATCCGCGCCATTGTCGCGCGCCGTAGCGCAGATGGAGAGAAGAAGGTCGGATTTCTCTCGTGACGAGACAGAGAAAGGATCGACGCCCATGGGCATGATCCATTCGGCCTCATGCGCCGGGAGCTGCTCCAGCTCGATCGCGCGCGGCTGGATCGCCCGCACCGCGTGGGCGTTGTCCAAGGCGCGTTCGACGCCTTCCCGAATGCTTGCCGGATCGAGACGGCGCGCGCCATAGAAGCCCCAGGAGCCGTCGAGCAGCACGCGCAGCCCGAAGCCACGCGACATGCGTTCGTCGAAATGTTCGAGCCGGTCATCCTCGGCTTGCGCATATTCCTGCAGCGTTTCGCCCAGGCGGATGTCGGCGTAGCTTGCGCCGCCGCGCTTGGCGCCATCCAACGCAAGGTCGGCGAGACTGTCGAGCAAGGCGCGGTCCAGCGCGAAGCGGTCGCCGCTGGCCGTCGCGCGCTCGGGCGCGTCCCTGACAGGCGCATATGTCGGCGCCACTTCAGCTTCCTCCTAGGTTCATCCCAATCCTGCGCTCGGCGTCACTCCCGACGCTCGCGAAGCGGGCGATCGGGAATCCAGAGCCGGAACACGCTTGTTTTGGCTCCGGATTCCCGATCGGGCTTCCAGCCTGCCGGGAATGACAAGGCCCAAGGCTCAAGCGCAGGGCGTTACTCGGTTATATTGAACGCTTCCGGCTGGTTTAGCAATTCTGGCGCCATTGTGGCGCTAGCGTTGCTGTCCTTCGGCCAGCCACAAGCGGCCATGGCCTCCAGCATATGCGCCGGCGCCGGCGCCTCGGCGCGCACGGGCTCCTTGCTGTCCTGCATGGGGATCGTGATTGCCCGCGCATGCAGATGCAGCGGCGGCGCGCCCTCGCGCCGTCCGCTCCCATAGATGGGGTCGCCCAGTATCGGCCAGCCCATGGCCTGCGCATGAACACGGATTTGGTGGGTGCGGCCGGTATGCGGGGTGAACTCGATGAAGGACAAGCCCGCCTCGGGCGCCCGGCCGAGCACGCGCCAGCCCGTGCGCGAGGGCAGCCCCATGGGGTCGGGCTGCATCCACCAGCCGCGCGTGGCGTCGAGCCGGCCGAGCGCAAGGTCGATCTCGCCCGCGTCATCTTCCGGCGCGCCTTCCACGACGGCCCAATAGGTCTTGGAGATGCGGCCGGTTTTGAAAAGCTTGCCGAGCCGGTCGAGCGCCTTGCGATGGCGGCCCAGCACCAGGCAGCCCGAGGTGTCCTTATCCAGCCGATGGGCGAGCGCCGGCGCGCGCGGCAGGCCGAAGCGCAACTGGTCGAAAGCGTCCTCGAGGCTCGGGCCCCCCTTGGGGCCGCGATGCACGGGAATGCCGGCAGGCTTGTCGATGACGAGCATCAGCCCGTCGCGGTGGAGCAGTCGGGAGAGAAGGTCCATGAGCAGCTTATATCAGGGCGGCTTCTATCTGCGCGCCGTGTCGTTGCGGGCGAGCGTCATGGCCGAGCCAATGAAGCTGCCGTATTTGTGATAGGCCGCGTCGGTCAGATGCACGCCGTCGAGCGTGTAATTATCTTCATGCCCCTCGAATTTGTCGATGAAATTATCGAACTCGATCGTCTGCAGGTGGGGATGATCGCGCCACAACGCGACGCGGTAAACATCGTTCACCTGATAATCGCATCCGTCGTAGAGACAGCGGAAAATCGTGCGCTTGATCAGGCTGAAGAGATTCGGCGGCTTGAACCAGCGTTCGTTGACGCGCGGGATGGAGACGATTTCGACCTCGCTCGCGTCCGAAAAATAATCGACGAGCTTCTCTGTGAACTCCACATAGGCGCTCGCGCCGATATGTTGGATTGCGTCATTGACGCCGGTCATCAGAATGACCTTGTCCGGCGCATTGCCCTCAAAGAGGGAAGAGAGCCTGTCTTTTGGGAATTTCTTGCGCAGCTCCGCGTAGAGAAGGCGGGAGTTGCGGCCGTTGAAGCCGATGCTGCAGGCCCGCACGCCCCGGCCGTCCAGCCGCTCCGAGACGGTCCTGGGCAGGTCCGGGAAAATCTTGCCGTCGGAAGCCCAGGATTCGCCGACGACCAAAATCCGGTAATTATTCGGGCCGTCGTTGACGAGGGAGCAGTCGACCGTCGGCGCGTCGGACCGCTTGAGGCTCAATAGGCCGAGGCCGGTCACGACGGCGAGGAGGAAGAACGCGCGCCGTAGATTTGGCAGCAGAACCGCAAACCTCAGCCTCAGCAAAGCGCCGCCCTCCGCTGCGGCATGACGCCGCAGCGGCCGGAAGCTATCAGCTTCGCGCGCCAGCCGCTACATCGACGAGATCACGCCGCCGCTGCTTGCGCGACCCCCATCGGCTCGGCCGCCATGCGTCGGCCGGAGACCCAGGCCGCGCGCAATTTCCCGATCGGGCGGTCGATCAGCAGCCAGATGAGATAGGAGCCGGCGAGGATGAGGGCGATCGCCTCGGCGCTGAGCAGAAGGCGATCCATATAGGAGCCTTCGCCCGTCCCGATCGCGCCGATCACCGACCAGTGCAGCAGGTAGAAGATATAAGACATGTCCCCAACCATGCGGTCGGTCGAACCGGACGCCTGCCGCGTGGTGTAGATGGCCCAGGGCGTCATCAACACGGCGATGAACAGATTGGCCTTGCTGCTGAAGGCGAGCGCCGTGGTCTGTGTCGGGTCGAGATTTATGAAAAAGACAGACCCATACGCCAGGAGCAGCGCGAGGCTCGCCGCAAGCGACGCATAGGCGAGGCGACGCGAGGGCCTGAGGTCGTGGGTCGCCGCGGCGACGCCGATCCCGAAGAAGTAAAGGAAGGGCAGGACAGTCGCCGAGCCGCCGAGCTTGGGCGCAAACAGCGAGAGCGCTACACAGCCGAGCACGGCGTAGAGGTTGTGCGAGACGAGGAAGACGACCACCGGCGCGACGAGATAGAACTGGACTTCCATATCGAGCGACCAGCCCGGCACATTCGCCTGATAGGGCAGCGAATTATAGCCGAGGATCATCACATTCGAGAAAAGCTGGTGGATGAGCCCGCCGACATTTTCCGGCGCGCCGCCGCGCCACCAGAGCAGCGCCCAGGCGATGGCCGAGCAGAGCGCAAAGACCGGCGCGACGCGCCACACGCGCGAGACGAGAAAGGTGACATAGGACCAGTTGGTCTTCGAATAGGTCTTCGTCCACATGGTCGCGACCCAATAGCCGCTGAGCACGAAGAAGATCAGCACGGCGGACATGCCGAGGTTGAACTTGGTCGTGTGATGCAGAAAGACCGACAAGGCCAGCGCCATTCTCAGCGCGCCGGGCGCGGCGAACTTATCCGTTGTGACCGACATTGCTGCTCCAAGTCGCGCCGGGATCGAAGCTGCCACCATTACGCGCTTGTTGCGCCGCGGCGGTGTGGCAAGAGGTCGCGAGGGGGCGCGGGCGCCTGTGGCGTGGGGTCGCAGGCGGCAAGCCCAAATGCTTGCGTCGATTGTCCGCGAGACTGGTGTTTGCGGCGCAAACCAAGTCCTGTACTAATCCGGCATGGCCATTAGCTCTCCCACACCCAAGCTCCGCGTCGAACTCGCTCATGGCGTCGCGCGGCTCCTCATCGACAATGGTTCGAAGCGCAACGCCTTCGATCTCGAAATGTGGCGCGCCTTGCCGACGCTGATGGCGGCTTTGGAGGCAAAAGCTGACGCGCGCGTCATCGTGCTCTCCGGGGCGCCGGGGCTGCCCTTCTGCTCGGGCGCCGATATTTCGGAGTTTTCGACCGTGCGCGCCACGAGCGGCGGCGGCCGCGCTTATGAGCAGGCCAATGTCGAGGCGTTCGACGCCATTTCGTCCTGCTCCAAGCCGACTGTCGCCGCGATCAGCGGCTTTTGCATGGGCGGCGGCATGGGGCTGGCCTCGGCCTGCGATCTGCGCGTGGCGCGGGAGGGGACGGTGTTCGGCATTCCGGCCGGGCGCCTCGGCGTCGGCTATCCGCCCTCCGCCATGCGCTATGTGGTGACGGCGGTCGGCGCGCAACGCGCCATGGAAATGTTCTTCACCGCTCGCCGCCTCACGGCGCGAGAGGCGCTGGGCGCCGGTTTTCTTTGCCGCCTTCTGGATCAGGAGACCTTCGAGGGGGCGGTCGACGAGCTCGCCGAAACAATCGCCGCCAACGCCCCCTTGACCCTATGCGCCGCAAAGGCCGCGATCCGCGCCGCAGCGCAATTGCCGAATACGCCGACGCTGGAGGAATGCGAGGCGCTCGCGGCGAAATGTTTCGACAGCGCCGATTACATGGAGGGCAGGGCGGCCTTTCTGGAAAAGCGCGCGCCGAAGTTCACCGGAAAATAAGCACGCCGTCATTGCGAGGAGCGTAAGCGACGAAGCAATCCAGGGCCACATCACGGCCCTGGATTGCTTCGCAGCGCTCGCAATGACGGTGGTGGTCATATCATTTGTCATTTGAACAGCTCGGATTGTGGCTTGTTATTCCCGGCGGGCTGAAAGCCCGACCGAGAGTCCAGAGCCACTCAGAGCCCGTCATTGCGAGCGAAGCGAAGCAATCCAGGGCGGCGATGCGGCCCTGGATTGCTTCGTCGGCTCCGCCTCCTCGCAATGACGGCGGTGGTTTCCTGTGTGTCCAAACGGCGCGAATAGCTAAAAAAAAGCCGCCCGTTTCCGGGCGGCCTCTGTTTCTCACGCGCTGTGCAGCGTCACTCCGCCGGCGGCAGGGCCGGGGCGGGTTCGACGCCTTCCGCGCGCTGCGTGATGATGAGTTCGTCACGCCCGCCGGCGATGCCGCGGTATTTGGCCATCGCCGCCCCGGTGCCGGCCGGGATGAGACGGCCGACGATGACGTTCTCCTTGAGGCCGACGAGCGGGTCGATCTTGCCGTTGACGGCGGCCTCGGTGAGGACGCGCGTCGTCTCCTGGAAGGAGGCGGCGGAGAAGAAGGACCGCGTCTGCAGCGAGGCCTTGGTGATGCCGAGCAGCACCGGGGTGCCATGCCCGGGCTTGCCGCCGTTCTCGATCGCCTTGGCGTTCGCCTCTTCGAGCTCGAGCTTATCCACCTGCTCGCCTTCGAGGAAGCCGGTGTCGCCCGGATCGACGATGTCGATCTTCTGCAGCATCTGACGGACAATCACTTCGATGTGCTTGTCGTTGATGTTCACGCCCTGCAGACGATAGACCTCCTGGATCTCGTTGACGAGGTAAGCGGCAAGCTCCTCCACGCCCTTGATCGCCAGAATGTCGTGCGGCGCCGGATTGCCGTCGACGATGTAATCGCCCTTCTCGACGACGTCCCCGTCCTGAAGGTGAATATGCTTGCCCTTCGGGATCAGATATTCGACCGGCTCCGCGCCGTCTTCCGACGGCACGATGCTGAGACGCTGCTTGTTCTTGTAGTCCTTACCGAACTGCACCGTGCCGGAGACTTCCGCGATGATCGCGTGATCCTTCGGACGGCGCGCTTCGAAGAGTTCGGCGACGCGCGGCAGACCGCCGGTGATGTCGCGGGTCTTGGCGCTCTCCACCGAAATACGCGCCACAATGTCGCCGGCCTTCACCGTGCCGCCGGGCTCGACCGCGATGATCGAGTCGACGGGCAGCAGATAGCGGGCGTCGCCGCCGCGTTGCAGCTTGGCGACCTTGCCGTCCGGGCCCTTGATGACGATCGAGGGTTTGAGGCTCGCCGAACGCAGGTTGAGGCGATAGTCCATGACCATGCGCTTAGCGATGCCGGTCGACTCGTCGACCGTTTCCGCCAGCGACTGGCCTTCGACGAGATCCTCGAAGCCGATGGAGCCGTCCACCTCGGAGATGATGGGACGGGTGTAGGGGTCCCATTCCGCGAGGCGCTGGCCACGCTTCACCTGATCGCCGTCGTCGACCTTCAAGCGCGCGCCGTAGAGGATACGGGTGGCCGCGCGCTCCGTTCCGTCGGGGCCGAGGATCACCACGGCGACGTTACGCGCCATGACGATCAGATCGCCGTCGGAGTTGCGGGCGACGTGACGGTTGCGGATGTGGACCGTGCCTTCGAAGTTCGACTCCAGGAAGGACTGGTCCGCAAGCTGCGCCGCGCCGCCGATGTGGAAGGTGCGCATGGTGAGCTGCGTGCCCGGCTCGCCGATCGACTGCGCCGCGATGACGCCGACGGCCTCGCCCATATTGACGGGCGTGCCGCGCGCAAGGTCGCGACCGTAGCATTTGGCGCAGACGCCGTTCTTGGCCTCGCAGGTGAGGACCGAACGGATCTTGACCTCCTGAATGCCAGCCTTCGTGATCGGATCGAGATGCCATTCCTGGATCATCTCGCCCGCGGGCACGATCACCGACCCGTCCTGCGCCTTCAAATCCTCCGCGGCCGTGCGGCCGAGGATGCGCGACGCAAGGGAGGCGACGATCTGGCCGGCGTCGATAATCGCCCGCATACGGATGCCGCCCGTGGAGCCGCAATCCGTCGAGGAGATGATCGAATCCTGCGCGACGTCGACAAGGCGGCGCGTGAGGTAACCCGAGTTCGCGGTCTTCAACGCCGTATCCGCGAGGCCCTTGCGGGCGCCGTGGGTGGAGTTGAAGTATTCGAGAACCGTCAGGCCTTCCTTGAAGTTCGAGATGATCGGCGTCTCGATGATTTCGCCCGAGGGCTTGGCCATCAGGCCGCGCATGGCGGCGAGCTGGCGCATCTGCGTCGGCGAACCGCGCGCGCCCGAGTGCGACATCATATAGATCGAGTTGATGGGCATATCGCGTCCCGCATCGTCCTTACGGACGGCGGAGATGCGCTGCATCATCTCCTCGGCCAGCTTCTCGGCGCATTTCGCCCAGGCGTCGACGACCTTGTTGTATTTCTCGCCCTGGGTGATGAGGCCGTCGTTGTACTGCTGCTCATATTCCTTGGCGGCGGCGCGCGTCTCGCCGACGATGCGCTCTTTCGTCTCCGGCACGACCATGTCGTCCTTGCCGAAGGAGATGCCGGCCTTGAAGGCCTCGCGGAAGCCCATCGCCATGATGCGGTCGCAGAAAATGACCGTCTCCTTCTGACCGCAGTTGCGGTAGACGGTGTCGATCATGTTCGAGATTTCCTTCTTGGTCATCAGCTTGTTGACGACGTCGTAGGGAATCTTGTTGTGCCTGGGCATGAGCTGGCCGAGCATCATGCGGCCCGGCGTCGTGTCGAAGATTTTCGCCACGCGATTGCCCGCCGCATCATAGGTCCAGCCGCGGCCCTTGATCTTGCTGTGCAGCGTGATCGCCTTGGCCGCGAGCGCATGCTCGATCTCGCCCTGATTGGCGAAGCACATGCCCTGGCCCGGCTCGCCGTCGCGCTCCTGCGTGAGATAATAAAGGCCGAGAACGATGTCCTGCGACGGCACGATGATCGGCTGACCATTGGCCGGGTGCAGGATGTTGTTCGTCGACATCATCAGCACGCGCGCTTCAAGCTGCGCTTCGAGCGACAGCGGGACGTGCACGGCCATCTGATCGCCGTCGAAGTCGGCGTTGAAGGCCGCGCAGACGAGCGGATGAAGTTGGATCGCCTTGCCCTCGATCAGCACCGGCTCGAAGGCCTGAATGCCGAGACGGTGCAGCGTCGGCGCGCGGTTGAGCAGGACCGGATGCTCGCGAATGACCTCGTCGAGGATGTCCCAAACCTCGGGCTTCTCCTTCTCGACGAGTTTCTTCGCCTGCTTGACGGTCGCCGAATAGCCCTTCGCGTCGAGGCGCGAATAGATGAAGGGCTTGAACAGCTCCAGCGCCATCTTCTTGGGCAGGCCGCATTGATGCAGCTTCAGCTCCGGACCCACGACAATGACCGAGCGGCCGGAGTAGTCGACGCGCTTGCCGAGCAGGTTCTGGCGGAAGCGGCCCTGCTTGCCCTTCAGCATGTCGGCGAGCGACTTCAGCGGACGCTTATTGGCGCCCGTGATGACGCGGCCGCGGCGGCCGTTGTCGAACAGCGCGTCGACAGCCTCCTGCAGCATGCGCTTTTCGTTGCGGATGATGATGTCCGGCGCGCGCAGCTCGATCAGCCGCTTCAGGCGGTTGTTGCGGTTGATGACGCGGCGATAGAGATCGTTGAGGTCGGACGTCGCGAAACGGCCGCCGTCGAGCGGCACGAGCGGACGCAGATCCGGCGGGATGACCGGGATCTCTTTCAGGATCATCCATTCCGGCCGGTTGCCCGACTGGGTGAAGGCCTCGATGATCTTGAGACGCTTGGCGAGCTTCTTGGGCTTCAGCTCGGTCTTCGCCTCGGCGATTTCCTGACGCAGGCTGGCGGCGATGCCTTCGAGATCCATCGACTCGAGCAGGCGGCGGATCGCCTCTGCGCCGATCATGGCGGTGAAGTGATCCTGGCCATATTCGTCCTGCGCCGTCAGATATTCCTCTTCCGACAGGAGCTGGCGCTCCTTGAGCGGCGTGAGGCCCGGATCGATGACGAT
The DNA here is from genome assembly GCF_016745395.1 of Methylocystis sp. Sn-Cys. Taxonomy (GTDB): domain Bacteria; phylum Pseudomonadota; class Alphaproteobacteria; order Rhizobiales; family Beijerinckiaceae; genus Methylocystis; species Methylocystis iwaonis. Next base: position 21,232 of record NZ_JAERVJ010000005.1, on the reverse strand, counting down.
ATAGGACTCGAAGTAGAGGATGCGCTCGAGATCCTTCAGCGTCATGTCGAGCAGAAGGCCGATGCGCGAGGGCAGCGACTTCAGGAACCAGATGTGCGCGACGGGCGCCGCGAGCGAGATATGGCCCATGCGATCGCGCCGCACGCGGGCCAGCGTGACTTCGACGCCGCACTTCTCGCAGATGACGCCCTTGTACTTCATGCGCTTGTACTTGCCGCACAAGCACTCGTAATCCTTGATCGGCCCGAAGATGCGGGCGCAGAACAGGCCGTCGCGCTCGGGCTTGAAGGTGCGGTAGTTGATCGTCTCGGGCTTTTTGATTTCGCCGAAGGACCAGGAGAGGATCTTCTCCGGGCTCGCGATCGAAATCTGAATCTGGTCGAAGGCCTGCGTCGCCACGACCGGATTGAAGAGATTCATGACCTCTTGCTGATTCATGGTCTTCTCCTGAGGCGCAGCGGAAGCAGCTTCTAACCGGCTTGCCGTTACGCCGAAAATCTTTCCGCTCGATCCTCTCCCGCTTGCGGGAGAGGGTGGCCCTCGCGTGAGCGAGGGTCGGGTGAGGGCCCTCATGCGTCATGCTTCGCATGACACCTTCTCCCGCAAGCGGGAGAAGGGAGGCATGTGTTGATTACTCCGCCGCCTCTGCGGCGGTCGGCGGCGCGAGTTCTTCTTCCTCGGGCGTCGCATTGGTGAGCTCGACATTGAGCGCCAGCGAACGCATTTCCTTGATGAGCACGTTGAAGCTCTCCGGAATGCCCGATTCGAAGGTGTCGTCGCCGCGCACGATCGATTCGTAGACCTTTGTGCGGCCCGCGACGTCGTCCGACTTCACCGTCAGCATTTCCTGCAGCGTGTAGGCGGCGCCATAGGCTTCGAGCGCCCAGACCTCCATTTCGCCGAAACGCTGGCCGCCGAACTGCGCCTTGCCGCCCAGCGGCTGCTGGGTGACGAGCGAATAGGGGCCGATCGAGCGCGCGTGGATCTTGTCGTCGACCAGGTGGTGGAGCTTCAGCATATAGATGTAGCCCACGGTCACCTTACGGTCGAAGGGCTCGCCCGTGCGTCCGTCGAAGAGCGTCACCTGACCGGACGACTGATGCCCGGCCTTGGTCAGCATGTCGACGATGTCCTTCTCGCGCGCGCCGTCGAAGACCGGCGTCGCGATCGGCACGCCGCGCTTCAAGTCCTTCGCCGTCTCGACGAGAATCGTCTCGTCGAGAGTGTCGATCTCCTCGTCCGGCCCATAGACGTCGGTCAGCGCGTTGCGCAGCACGCTCGCGTCCCGCGACTTCATATAAGCGTCGACGGCGCGGCCGACCTGCTTGCCCAGACCCGCGCAGGCCCAGCCCAGATGCGTCTCCAGAATCTGGCCGACGTTCATGCGCGACGGCACGCCGAGCGGGTTCAGCACGATGTCGACGGGCGTGCCGTCCTCGAGGAAGGGCATGTCCTCCTGCGGCACGATGCGCGAGACGACGCCCTTGTTGCCGTGGCGGCCGGCCATTTTGTCGCCGGGCTGAATCTTGCGCTTCACCGCGACGAAGACCTTGACCATCTTCATCACGCCGGGCGGCAGCTCGTCGCCGCGCTGCAGCTTTTCGACCTTGTCGAGGAAGCGGTTTTCGAGGCCCTTCTTCGACTCGTCATATTGCTTGCGGACGGCTTCGATCGAGGCCATCAGCGCGTCGTCCTCGATGACGAAAGTCCACCACTGCGAGCGGGGATATTCGTCGAGGATCGCCTGGGTGAGCGCCTGATCCTTCTTGAAGCTCTTCGGGCCGGCGATCGCGTTCTTGCCGATGAGCGTCTCGGCGAGACGCGCATAGGTGTTGCGGTCGAGGATGGCGAGCTCGTCGTCGCGGTCCTTGGCGAGGCGTTCGATCTCTTCGCGCTCGATCGCCTGGGCGCGCTCGTCCTTCTCGACGCCGTGGCGGTTGAACACGCGCACTTCGACGATCGTGCCCTGCACGCCCGGCGGCACGCGCAGCGAGGTGTCGCGAACGTCCGACGCCTTTTCGCCGAAGATGGCGCGCAGAAGTTTTTCTTCCGGCGTCATCGGGCTCTCGCCCTTCGGCGTGATCTTGCCGACGAGAATGTCGCCCGCCTGCACCTCGGCGCCGATATAGACGATGCCCGCTTCGTCGAGATTCTTCAGCGTCTCTTCCGAGACGTTGGGAATGTCGCGGGTGATTTCCTCGGGGCCGAGCTTGGTGTCGCGCGCCATCACCTCGAATTCATCGATATGGATCGAGGTGAAGACGTCTTCCTTCACGATGCGCTCGTTGAGGAGGATCGAGTCTTCGAAGTTGTAGCCGTTCCACGGCATGAAGGCGACGAGCACGTTGCGGCCGAGCGCGAGATCGCCGAGGTCCGTCGAGGGGCCGTCGGCGATGATGTCGCCCTTCTTCACCAGATCGCCGACGCGAACGAGCGGCTTCTGGTTGATGCAGGTCGACTGGTTCGAGCGCTGGAACTTCATCAGCCGGTAGATGTCGACGCCGGGCTTCGCCGGATCGAGGTCGCCCGTCGCGCGGATGACGATACGGGTCGCGTCGATCTGGTCGACCACGCCGGTGCGGCGCGCCGAGATGGCGGCGCCGGAGTCGGCGGCGACCACAGCCTCCATGCCGGTGCCGACGAGCGGCGCGTCGGCCTTCACCAGCGGCACGGCCTGACGCTGCATGTTCGAGCCCATGAGCGCGCGGTTGGCGTCGTCGTTCTCGAGGAACGGGATGAGCGCCGCGGCGACCGAGACGAGCTGCTTGGGCGACACGTCCATCGCGTCGACCTTCTCGCGCGGGACGAGCATGACGTCGCCGGCGTGGCGGCAGAGCACGAGGTCTTCCGTCAGATTGCCGTCGGCGTCGACCGGCGCATTGGCCTGGGCGACGTGATATTTCGCCTCTTCCATCGCCGACAGATAGGCAACCTCATCCGTCACCTTACCGTCGCGCACGCGGCGGTAGGGCGCTTCGATGAAGCCGTATTTGTTCACGCGCGCGAAGGTCGCGAGCGAGTTGATGAGGCCGATGTTCGGACCTTCCGGCGTCTCGATCGGGCAGATGCGGCCGTAATGCGTCGGGTGCACGTCGCGCACCTCGAAGCCGGCGCGCTCGCGCGTCAGGCCGCCCGGACCCAGCGCCGAGAGACGACGCTTATGCGTGATCTCGGAGAGCGGGTTGGTCTGATCCATGAACTGCGAGAGCTGCGAGGAGCCGAAGAACTCGCGCACCGCCGCGGCGGCGGGCTTGGCGTTGATCAGATCCTGCGGCATGACCGTGTCGATGTCGACCGAGGACATGCGCTCCTTGATCGCGCGCTCCATGCGCAGCAGGCCGAGGCGATACTGATTTTCCATCAGCTCGCCGACCGAGCGGACGCGACGGTTGCCGAGATGGTCGATGTCGTCGATTTCGCCGCGGCCGTCGCGCAGATCGACGAGCGCCTTCACCACCGCGAGAATATCGTCGCGGCGCAGCGTGCGCATGGTGTCGGGCGCATCGAGGTCGAGGCGCATGTTCATCTTCACGCGGCCGACCGCCGAGAGGTCATAGCGCTCGGCGTCGAAGAACAGCGAATGGAACATGGCTTCCGCCGTGTCCATCGTCGGCGGCTCGCCCGGACGCATCACGCGGTAGATGTCGAACAGCGCTTCTTCGCGGCTGGAGTTCTTGTCCACCGCAAGCGTGTTGCGGATGTAGGGGCCGATGTTGATGTGGTCGATGTCGAGAATCGGCAGCTCGTCGAAACCCTTCTCGAGCAGCGTCGGAAGCGTCTTCGCCGTAATTTCGTCGCCAGCTTCGGCGAAGATTTCACCGGTCGACGGATCGAAGAGATCCTGCGCGAGATACTGGCCGTAGAGGTCCTCCGCCGAAACGCGGATCGCTTTCACGCCCTTTTCGGCGAGCTGGCGCGCGGCGCGCACGGCGAGCTTCTTGCCGGCTTCGAGAATGACCTGGCCGGTGTCGGCGTCGATCATGTCGGCGACGGCCTTCACGCCCTTCATGCGCTCGGCGTCGAAGGGCATGCGCCAGTTCTCGCCATCGGCGGCGTAGGTGATGGTCTTGTAGAAGGTCGACAGGATTTCTTCGCCGTCGAGGCCGAGGGCGAAGAGCAGCGACGTCACCGGAATCTTGCGGCGGCGGTCGATGCGCGCATAGACGATGTCCTTGGCGTCGAATTCGATGTCGAGCCAGGAGCCGCGATAGGGAATGATGCGGGCGGCGAAGAGCAGCTTGCCCGAGGAGTGGCTCTTGCCCTTGTCGTGGTCGAAGAACACGCCCGGCGAGCGATGCATCTGCGAGACGATGACGCGCTCGGTGCCGTTGACGACGAAGGTGCCGTTCGACGTCATGAAGGGCATGTCGCCCATATAGACGTCCTGCTCCTTGATGTCCTTGACCGACTTCGCCTGGGTGTCCGGATCGACGTCGAACACGATCAGGCGCAGCGTCACCTTCAGCGGCGCGGCGAAAGTCATGCCGCGCTGGCGGCACTCGTCGACGTCATATTTCGGCTGCTCGAATTCGTAGCGGACGAATTCCAGCAGTGAGACGCCCGAGAAGTCGGAGATCGGGAAGACGGATTTGAAGACGGACTGGAGGCCTTCGTCGGGGCGGCCGCCCTTGGGCTCGTCGACGAGCAGGAACTGATCGTAGGAGGCCTTCTGCACTTCGATCAGATTGGGCATCGCCGCGGCTTCCCGGATATGTCCGAAGAATTTGCGTGCGCGCTTGCGACCGGTGAACTTGCGGGCCAACGTCTGAGCCATGTCGCTTTTCGAGCCTCTTGTGATGAGAGCGAATGGGGATTAGCGAACAGCGGATCTATCCGTCCTGCGCTGCTCGCTATTCGCCACTCCCTCTCCCGATGCGGAAAAACCCTCTCCCGCCGCAGCGGGAGAGGGGAAACAATCGCGAGCTTACTTGAGCTCGATCTTGGCGCCGACCTTCTCGAGGGTCGCCTTGATCTTCTCGGCCTCTTCCTTCGAAGCGCCTTCCTTCAGCGGCTTCGGAGCGCCTTCGACGAGGTCCTTGGCTTCCTTCAGGCCGAGGCCGGTGATCGCGCGGACTTCCTTGATGACCTCGATCTTCTTGTCGCCGGCCGAAGCCAGGATCACGTTGAACTCGGTCTTCTCTTCGGCGGCCGGAGCGGCGGCGCCGCCGGCCGGAGCAGCGGCGACCGCGACGGCGGCGGCGGCGGAGACGCCCCACTTCTCTTCGAGGAGCTTGGCGAGCTCAGCCGCCTCGAGGACGGTGAGAGCCGAGAGGTCTTCGACGATCTTTTCGAGATTAGCCATTTGTAGCGTCCTTTGAATTTGGTTCGATTTGGTTCTGCAAGCCTCTTAGGCCGCGTCCTTGTTGGCGTAAGCGCCGAACACGCGCGCGAGCTTGGCGGCTGGCGCGGTCGAGAGCTGGGCGATCTTGGTCGCGGGCGCATTGATGAGGCCCACGAGCTTGGCGCGCAGTTCGTCGAGAGACGGCAGGGTCGCAAGCGACTTGACGCCGTCCGTATTCAGCAGCGTGGCGCCCATGGCGCCGCCCAAAATCACGAACTTGTCGTGATCCTTGGCGAATGCCACGGCGACCTTCGGCGCCGCCACCGGATCGTCCGAATAGGCGATCAGGGTCGGCCCCTTGAGCAAGGGGCTGATGTCGGCGACGTCCGTGCCATCCAGAGCGATCTTGGCGAGGCGGTTCTTGGCGACCTGAACGGTGGCGCCCGCTTCGCGAGCCTGCTTGCGCAGCCTCTGCATTTGGGCGACGGTCAAGCCGGAGTAGTGCGCAACGACAACTGCGCCGGCCTTCGAAAAGACCTGCTGCAGCTCCGCTACGGCTTCTTTTTTCTCCGCTCTATCCACGGTTGCTCTCTTCTAACAGGCGGGAAACCCCGCCGGTTGCGACATGCCGCCCGCGAGAAGCAGGCGGCGCCGTAGATCCTGTCCCCGAAACGAAGCGCCAAATGGCGAACCGCTCCGGTTGAAGGGGCGCGAACCAAATTCGAAGGACGGTGGCGTTTCCGCCAGCGGCCAAAAATTTCGGTTTCCCCGTCTGTGCAGGCCGCCTTCGGACGACAGATTTCTCTGAGGTCCTCCGGGCGATTGAGCCGCTTGGAGCTGTGGACAACTCCGCGCCGGCGCCGGCAGTCTCGGACAGGACATGGCCGGACAGGACGCGAGGCTGAAGCCCCGGGTCCGCCGGCCTATCCACCGTCTTTCCCTTGAGCCATTGACAAAGCCGAGGTTCGGACGGAAGCTTCAAAACTGAGGTCGGGGTCGATTGCGTGTCTAGCCCCGGAACGGCCTATTTAATGGGGCCGCGCGCGTTTGCCAAGAGGCAATTTTGATCCCCTTGCCCCTCGGGCATCCGATCTAGCGCCTCCCCGGCGTAAACTCCATCCGTATCCGGCCGTGCGTGTGAAAACCCCGGCCGTAGCTCGATGCGGTTGCGTGGCCTGAGCTGTATTTCGAGGCTCCTCTGCTTGCGCCGCCCTTCTCCCCCTCGCTCGCGACGCCCGGATAGCTCGCGCCATGCTGGCCCCGCATCGGGCCAAAAGAGGCGAGGCAGAGATTATAGGCGTTGGCGTCCTTGATCGCCTCGCAGTCGTCGATTTTGCGCGGACCGGCGAGGGCGGGGGCAGTGAGGGCCCCGACCAAGATCGATAAGGCGAGCCTGAAGGCTCGCGGTCCTTGGCCGAGGTTGGACCGCGCGCCTTCAGGCGCGCAACGAGGCAAAGTCGCGCTCACCGCAGCGTCGCCCCGGTCTTCTTGCTCGCCTCGGCGACGATCTTCTGCGCCACAGCCTCGATCTCGGCGTCGGTCAGCGTCTTCTCGCGGGGCTGGAGCGTCACCGCGACGCCAACAGACTTCTTGCCCTCCGGCACGCCGACGCCCTCATAGACGTCGAAGACGCTGACGTCTGTGACGAGCGCTTTGTCGGCGCCCGCGACCGCCTTGACGAGATCGCCCGCTGGCGCGGCGCGGTCGACGATGAAGGCGAAGTCGCGCGAAAGCGGCTGAAGGTCGGAAAGATCGAGTTTCGGCTTGATCTTGGTCGGCTTGGCCTTCGGCGCTGGCAGCACGTCGAGAATGATCTCGAAGGCGGCGATCGGCCCCTCGACGTCGAGCGCCTTGAGCGCGCGCGGATGCAATTCGCCGAAATAGCCGACCACGGCCTTAGGGCCGAATTGCAATGTCGCCGAACGGCCCGGATGGAACCACGACGGCCCGCCCGGGACGACCTGCAGCCCGCCGGTCGCCACGCCAAGCGCGCCCAGGAGCGCCATCACATCGGCCTTGGCGTCGAAGGCGCCGGCGCGCTGCGCGGGCGCGGACCAGTGTCGGCCCGCGCCGGCAAGACCGCGCCGGATGCCGGCGGCGGCGAGACGCTGGCCTTTTTCGGTCGGGTCGACGAAAATTTGGCCGACCTCGAACAGGTCCTGATCGCCCAGCCCACGCGCGGCGTTGCGATGCGCAGCGGCGACGAGGCCCGGCAGCAGGCTCGGCCGCATGTCGGAGAGGTCCGCGGCGATCGGATTGGCTAGCGCCAGACCCGGCGCCCCGCCGCCGAAGGCTTCCGCTTGCTCCTTGGAGACGAAGGACCAGGTGACGGCCTCGACGAGCCCCTGCGACGCCAGCGCGCGGCGGGCGTTGCGGGCGCGCTTCTGCATCAGCGTCAGCACGGCGTCCGCGACGCCCTCCGTGCGCGGCAGCGGCGTCGAGGGCACATTGTCGACGCCATAGATGCGGACGATCTCCTCGACGATATCGGCCTTGCCTTCGATGTCCGGCCGCCATGTCGCCGCGGTGATGTTAGCGCGCTCCGTTCCGGTCTTCTCAACGGTGAAGCCCAGGCGCTCGAGAATGGCGGTCGCCTCCGCTTGCGTGACGTCGACGCCTGCAAGGCGCTGCGTTTCACTCCAGGGGAAGTCCACGACGCGCCCCTCGCGTGGGACAGCCCCGGCAATCACAAGTTGCGAAGCCTCGCCGCCGCAGAGCTCCAAGACGAGCTGCGTCGCGAGCTCCATTCCGGGGAGAGCGAAGTCGGCGTCCACGCCGCGTTCGAAACGGTAGCGCGCGTCGGTGACGATCCCGAGCTTGCGGCCTGTGTGGGCGATGTTTTGCGGGTCCCAGAGCGCCGACTCGATCAGCACGTCGGTCGTGTCGTCGTTGCAGCCGGAAACCTCGCCGCCCATCACGCCGGCGATGGATTCGACGCCATTGTCGTCGGCGATGACGACCATGCTCTCATCGAGCGCATGTGTCTTGCCGTCGAGCGCGAGCAGCGTCTCGCCGGCGCGCGCGCGGCGCACGGCAAGATTGCCCGTCACCTTATTGGCGTCGAAGACATGCAGCGGGCGGGCGCGGTCGAAGGTGAGAAAATTGGTGATGTCGACGAGCGCATTGATGGGGCGCAGGCCGATCTCGCGCAGGCGCTTTTGCAGCCAGGACGGACTCGGGCCGTTCTTCACGCCCTTGACGAGGCGCAGCGCAAAGAAGGGCGCGAGATGCTTGTCGTCCGCCGCGAAATCGAGCGTGACGCCGACAGGGCAGGGGAATTTGCCCTCGACGGGGAGAATGTCGGTCTCCTTCAGCACGCCGAGCCCCGCCGCCGCGAGATCGCGCGCGACGCCATAGACGCCCGCGGCGTCGGGCCGGTTGGGCGTGAGATTGATCTCGATGACTGGATCGTCGAGCCCCGCCCATTGCGCGTAGACGGCCCCCACGGGCGCGTCCTCGGGCAGCTCGATGATGCCTTCGCTTTCCGTTGCAAGGTCGAGCTCCTCGAAGGAGCACATCATACCGAGCGACTCGACGCCGCGTATGACGCCCTTGCCCAGCGTAATCTTCTTGCCGGGAATATAAGCGCCCGGCGCCGAGAAGACCGTCTTGAGACCGGCCCGCGCATTGGGCGCGCCGCAGACAACCTGCACCAGATCGCCGGCGCCCGTATCGACCTTGCAGACGCGGAGCCGGTCGGCGTTCGGATGCTGCTCCGCCTTGGCGATCTGCGCGATGGTGAAGGCTTTCAATTGCGCGGCGGGATCGTGCACATGCTCGACTTCGAGGCCGATGCGCGTCAGCGTCTCGACGATCTCGGCGAGCGTGGCGGAAGTGTCGAGATGCTCTTTGAGCCAGGAGAGGGTGAGTTTCATTTCTTAATCTCGATGCATTCGCAAGAAGACGTGTCCTTGAATGTCGTCTTCGATGCCGAGTTCTCGGCGTAGACTTCTTCGTAGCGCGCTAAGCAGTTGGTCTCCCGACGGCGGGGCATATTTCCGACATCGTCGCAGAATCAGGCTGCCCTTTCCGGCGGAACCGCGCCGGGCGCTCTCTGTCCACGCAACATGCTGGCGACGCTGATATCTTCGTCGACCTGCGGCCAGTGCATTCCCATCGGGGAAAGTTCGACGACGTTACGCTCCTCACGCGACGCCGTCGCCAGACGCGGATACCACCATAGCGGCGTGCGCAAGATGCGACCATCGGCGAGTGCGACAGTAAGAAACTCGTCGTCGCATTTTGCCTCGATTGGCCGGCTGTCTTCGACCTCAATTTGCAAAGTGGTCATGCCACACCTTCAGAAAGGGTTCCCGTTCGTCACGGGTCTTCTTGATGATTTCGTTCAGCTCCTTGGCCGAGAAGCCTATATTGACCGCGAGGGTGACGTTCTCAAGCCAGATTTTCGCTTCGTTCCGGTCCTTCGCAACGTGGATGTGGGCTGGTTCCCACCCATCCGCCGAGTAGAAAAAGAAGCGATAGCCTTTCCATCGCAGCAGCGTCGGCATCGCTACCCGCTCAACCCGCCCGCGAGCGTCGGGAAATCCAGCGGCCTGAACCCGTAATGCTCCAGCCAGCGGGTGTCGGCGTCGAAAAAGGCGCGCAGATCCGACATGCCGTATTTCAGCATGGCGAGGCGGTCGATGCCCACGCCGAAGGCGAAGCCCTGATAGACGTCCGGATCGTGGCCGCAATTGCGCAGCACATTGGGATGCACCATGCCGCAGCCCAGAATCTCCATCCAATCCTCGCCCTCGCCGAAGCGGATTTCGCCGCCCTGGCGCCGGCACTGCACGTCGACCTCCATCGAGGGCTCGGTGAAGGGAAAGAAGGAGGGGCGGAAACGCAGCCTCACGCCCTTCACCTCGAAGAAGCTCCTGAGGAACTCCTCCAGCACCCATTTGAGATGCCCCAGATGCGTCGATTGGTCGATGACCAGCCCCTCGACCTGATGGAACATGGGCGTATGGGTCTGGTCGAAGTCGCAGCGATAGACGCGCCCCGGGCAGATGACGCGGATCGGCGGCTTTTGGGAGAGCATGGTGCGCACCTGCACCGGGCTCGTATGGGTGCGCAGCAGCCTCTTCTCGCCGGCCTCCGGCGAGAGGAAGAAGGTGTCCTGCATCTCGCGGGCGGGGTGGCCCTCGGGGAAGTTCAGCCGGGTGAAGTTGTAATCGTCGCTTTCGATGTCCGGCCCCTCGGCCACAGCGAAGCCCATATCCGCGAAGATGACCGAAAGCTCGTCCATCACCTGAGAAATCGGGTGGATGCGGCCGCGCTCCAGCGGGCTCCGCGCCGCGGGCAGCGTCACGTCGAGCGTTTCGGCCTGGAGCCGCGCCTCCAGCGCCGCCTCGGCGAGCGCGGCGCGGCGGGCGGCGAGCGCCTCGGTGGCCTTGTCTTTCAGCGCGTTGATCTTGGCGCCTTCGGTCTTGCGCTCCTCGGGCGACATTTTGCCCAGCGTCGACAGCAGCGCCGAAATCGCGCCCTTCTTGCCGAGCGCGGCGAGACGCACGGCCTCGAGCGCCGGTTCGTCGGCGGCCTCTGCGATCTGGCGGAGCGTGTCTTCTTCGAGTTTCGCGATGTCGGTCATGTCGGCGCGTCTGTTTGCGGAATAGGCGGTAAGCGCCCATCATTGCGAGCGAAGCGAAGCAATCCAGGGCGGCGATGGCGACCCCTGGCTTGCTTGGCGGCTTTCCCCTCGCAATGACGGCGGAAGCCAGAGCCTGCCCCGCTGCCTGAAAGATTTCACAGGCCTTCTGCCACGCGCGGGCGCTTCTGTCGAGGCTAGGTCGTCGCCCGCGGCCGATGCGCGAAAAGCTGGGCCAGGGCCGAGGAGGCGACGCGCGACTTTACGTCGTCGGCGCGGCTGGTCAAAACGATGGGCACGCGGGCGCCCAGCACGACGCCCGCCGTATCGGCGCCGGCCAGAAACACAAGCTGTTTGGCGAGGATGTTTCCCGATTCGAGGTCGGGCGCGACGAGAATGTCGGGGTCGCCCGCCACCTCTGAGGCGATATGCTTGGCGTCGGCGGCGTCGCGGGAAATGGCGTTGTCGAAGGCGAGCGGCCCGTCCAGGACCGCGCCGGCGATCTGGCCGCGGTCCGCCATCTTGCACAATGCGCCGGCTTCCACGGTCGACGGGATTTTCGCCTCGACCGTCTCGACCGCCGAGAGGATGGCGACCTTCGGGAGCGCGATGCCGATGGCGTGGGCGAGGTCGACCGCATTGCGCACGATGTCGCGTTTGATATCGAGCGTCGGGCCGATATTGATCGCCGCGTCGGTGACGAGCAAGAGCTTATGATAGGTCGGCGCGTCGATGACGAAGACATGGCTGATGCGCCGGTCGGTGCGCAGGCCCGTGCCGTCGCGCACCACGGCCGCCATCAGCTCGTCGGTGTGCAGCGCGCCCTTCATGATGGCGTGAAGCTTGCCGCGCCGCACCAGCTCGACCGCCTGATCCGCCGCCGCATGGCTATGCGGGGCCTCGACGATGTCGACGTCCTCCAGCGAGACGCCGGCCTCGCGCGCGGCCGCCTCCATTTTCTTGCAGGGGCCGATCAGCGTCGGCACGATCAGCCCCTTGTCGCGCGCCGCCAGCGCCCCTTCGAGCGACGGCCGGTCGCAGGGGTGAACCACCCCCATGCGGATCGGCGGCAGAGATTGCGCGCGCGTGACCAGCTCTTGCAGCAACGCGCCACGCGGCCGGGCGAAGACGGCGCTCCAGGGCGGAGGGGCTTTGCCGCTGTCGCACTCGCTCATCTCTGTCGCCCTTTCAGATCGCCGGGTCGCGCGCCAGCCGCTCGATGAAGAATTTCGCCGCCCGCGCGTAAGATTGGTCGTTGTCGCCGCGGAAGTCGAAGCCTTGATGATAGATAAGCGCCCCGGACGACGCCCGCGTGATGGAGACGCCCAGGCTCAATATCAGCGTGCTCACCTTGTTGACGACGCCGGTCATGACGAGATCGGCGCCGGCCTTTTTGCCGAGCGCGGCGGCGCAATTGCAGGTGCGAATATAGGTCTGGGCGAGGAGCCTATCGAGCTCTTCCTGCACCGCCGCGCGGTCGACGATCTCATAAGTGCCCTGCGCCGCGAGCCCCGAGGCGATGGCGTCGCGCACGCCCGCGAGCCGCCGCGCGTGATCGGCGCGCTGATCCACGGGTTCGTTGGAGGTGTCGATAATTTCGAAATCGAGGACGAGAAGACGTTTCCCGGTCTTGACGCCAGCCTGCGCCCGGGCGGCGAGGGGAAGAAGCGCCGTCGCAGCGATGAGCCGCCGCCGGTCGAGCATCATCCCTTGGCTCCATATTTGTGCAGATGCGCGCCATGCGCCGAAAGCCATGCCTCGGCGCGATCGGTCTCGGGACACAGGCGGCGCGCCAGCGACCAGAACCGCGGCGAATGGTCGAGGTGCACCAGATGCGCCACCTCATGGGCGGCGAGATAGTCGAGAACGAAAGGCGGCGCCATGATCAGCCGCCATGAAAAATTCAGCGATCCTGTCGAGGAGCACGAGCCCCATCGGCTGACCGGATCGCGCAGCCCGACGCCCCGCGGCGGCAGGCTCAGCGCCGAGGTGTGGCGCGCGACGGCGTCTTCGAGGTCGCGGCGCGCCTCGCGCTTGAAGTGATCCTGCACGCGACGGTGCACATGCTCGGCCTGGCCGGCGACGCAAAGCGCCAGCGGCGTCTCCACATCGTCGCGCTCTTCCGTCCACACGGTGCCGCGTCGATCGGGCAGATGGATGACGGCGTGATCGACGCCGCGCAAAGGAATGAGCGAGCCATGCGCGAAGGGAATCGTCTCGGGCAGCCGGTTCAACCGCGTGGCGATCCAGGCGGCGTGACGCTGCGCGAAGGCGCGCGCCTCGCGAATCGAGGCGCGGCTCGGCATGGTGAGAACCGCGTCGCGCGCGGCGAATCGAACCCTCAGGGTAAAACGCCGCGCAGTGGTCGCGCGGCGCAAAGCGACGACGATCGTTTCGCCGGCGTGTTCTAACGTAAGGAGGGACGTTCCCTTGCCGGAAGGGCCGTCGCGCAAAAGGCGAAGCATGCGGACATGCTAGCGAAAGGCTGCGTGAGTCGCGAGTTCGAAAAACGCAACTACCGCAAAAAATTCGCTTGGCGTAGACTTGCGAGTCGTCCTGCGCCGCGGCGCGGCGCGTGATAGGAGATCGGCTTGTTCGGGCGGCGTCATTCCCGACGCTCGCTCGAGCGAGCGATCGGGAATCCAGAGCAAAACCGGCGCTTTTGTGGCTCTGGATTCCCGGTCGGGCTTTCAGCCTGCCGGCAATGACATGCCCCAATGCGAGCTATTCAAACGGAAATGGCGTTACAGATAACGCGCCAGATCCTTCGCCGCTTCCTCGGGTTTCCGGTTGACGTTGAAGGAAGTGACGAAGCGGCCGTTCTTGTCCATCAGATAGACAACCGTGGTGTGATCCACGGCGTAGTCCTCATCCTTGCCCGGCGCACGCTTCGCGTAGATGCGATAGGAGCGCAGCATGGGTTCGAGCTGCGCGCGCGGGCCGGTGAGGCCGGTGATGCGCGGGTCGAAATTCGCCAGATAGTCCTTCAAAACCTCCGGCGTGTCGCGTTCTGGATCGACGGTGACAAAAAGCCCGCCGACTTTTGCGTCGGGTCCGAGCGCGCGCAAAATCTCCGACATCTCGAACAGCGTCGTGTGGCACACGTCGGGGCAATGCGTGTAGCCGAAGAAGATGAGATAGGGCTTGCCGAGCAGCTCCTTCTCATTGACCTGCGCGCCCGTCTGCGACGTGAGCTGAAACGGGCCGCCGATGGCGGAGGCCGGCGGCGCAGGCGGCGTGTTGCTCGTCACGGCGACGAAGACGCCGAAGATAAGGGCGAAAACAGCGCCCGCGCCGATGAGCAGGCCTTTGGAGATCGCGGGACCGTTCGCCGCCTTTTTGTCGCCGCGCTTGTTCCTGCCGTTTCCCTTCACCGACCCTCTGGACATGCGTGCCTTCCCTGCGTCTTGTCGGCCGTCGCGTTACGGCGTCTCGTTTTGATTAGCGAACTTATGCGCCTGAATCGAATTCCGCAAAAGTTGGCCGCTTTCGCGATGGAGAACTCGCTTCGCTTATCGGTCGGCGCGGTTTCTTGTCGCTCCGCCATTCGAGTCCAGCGGAAAGCAGGCCAGGCGATGTGCGCGTCATGTCATCGCGCCGTCGGTCTCGTGTTTCCCGACGACGCGCCGTGGCATTCTGTCCTTCGGGTGCGGGACGATCGTAACGTCGACGGCGCTGCCGGGCTTTGTTCTCCAGATTGACGGCGGCTGCAAGCTAGAGGGCTGCCGGCCGTGGCTTGGGGCGCTTGCCGCATGCGCCCGGTTGCGACGGCGAACCTCTCCAACACGAATTTAGCCCGGCGCAGCGCATTCGCCAAGCCACGGCTTTTCGTCACAGCTTTTCGTCACGGCGTTTCGCCTGCGCGAAGATGCTGCGCTGCAGCGCGGATGCGGGCGCCAGCGGATGCGGGCGCGAAGGGAATGATGTAGCTTCCGTCTCCGCCGATTCCCAGCGAGAGCGCCACGTCATGAGCCAAGCCAGCGAAAGCCGCCCCAACGCCGTCCCCGGTAAGATTCTCGTGGGCGCGGCGCATGGCGGGGCGGGGGCGCGCGCCTATCGCTATCTGACGCTGTCGCTCGGCAACCGCCACGGGCTCATCTCCGGCGCGACCGGCGGCGGCAAGACGGTGTCGCTGCAGCTCCTCGCGGAAGGCTTCTCCAATGCGGGCGCCTCGGTCTTCCTCGCCGATGTGAAAGGCGACCTTTCGGGCCTCTCCCAGCCGGGCGACGCCAAGCCTCCCTTCGTCAAACGCGCCGAGGAAATCGGGTTGGATTACGAGCCCGACCGTTTTCCGGTGGTCTATTGGGACGTCTTCGGCGAGCAGGGCCATATGGTGCGCGCCACCGTTTCGGAAATGGGCCCGCTGCTCATCTCCCGCCTGCTCGACCTCAACGAGACGCAGGAAGGCGTCATCAATATCGTCTTCAAGGTCGCGGACGAGCAGGGGCTTTTGCTGCTCGATCTGAAGGATCTTCGCGCCGCGCTCGCCCATGTCGCCGAAAACGCGGCGGAATACAAAGTCAAATACGGTAATATCGCGCCGGCCAGCGTCGGCGCGATTCAGCGCCAGCTCCTCGTGCTGGAGACGCAGGGCGGCGACAAATTCTTCGGCGAGCCGGCGCTGGAGATCACGGATTTCATCCGCACGGATCGCGACGGGCGCGGCGTGGTGAATATTCTCGCCGCCGACAAGCTCATGCGCGCGCCCAAGCTCTACGCCACTTTTCTTTTGTGGATGCTCTCGGAGCTTTTCGAGACGCTTCCCGAGGTCGGCGACCAGGATAAGCCGAAGCTCGTCTTCTTCTTCGACGAGGCCCATCTCCTTTTCGACGATGCCCCGAAGGCGCTGCTCTCGGCGATCGAGAAGGTCGTCCGGCTCATTCGCTCCAAGGGCGTCGGCGTCTATTTCATCACCCAGAATCCGCTCGATGTGCCGGACGCCGTCTTGGGCCAGCTCGGCAATCGTATCCAGCACGCGCTGCGCGCCTTCACGCCGCGCGACCAGAAAGCGGTGCGCGCGGCGGCGGAAACCTTCCGCAAGAACCCCTCTTTCGACACGGCGGACGCCATCATGCATCTCGGCGTCGGCGAGGCGCTCGTCTCCATGCTCGGCGACAAGGGCGCGCCGGAGATCGTCGACCGCGTGCTGATCGCGCCTCCCGCGGCCTGCGTCGGCCCGGTGACGCCGCAAGAGCGCGCCGCGGTCATGGGCGAGAGCAAATTCGCCGGCAAATATGACACGCCGGTCGATCGCGACTCGGCTTACGAGAAGCTACAGGGGGGCGGACAAAACGCCGCAGGCGGCGGCTTGATCGGGACCATCGGCTCCGTGTTGGGCAAGCTCTTCGGCTCGGCCAAGGGCAAGAATCTCTCGCCGGCCGAGGCCGCGCTGCGGTCGGCCGTCCAAAGCGCTGCGCGCACAGCGGGAAATCGCATCGCCAAGGAAATTTTGCGCGGCGTCCTGGGCGGCATCAGTAAATAGAATCTTAAGCTTCGCGAAGTGTCGGGACGCCCCGGCGACGCTTTCGCCGGGCCTTTATTACAGAATCTTAATCCCGACTTTAGCGAGTTGTCACGTGGCGGTCATTTTCCTGCCCGTCGTTTCCGGCCTATACTATCCTTGTTGCGATCGGCGAATGCGCGATCGACCGTCGCGGGCTTGCCGCCCCGGGAGCCCGTCAGGGGAGGGACGAGATATGGCGAATACTTTGCCCATCGTCGCGGAAGGCGGGCTCGCCCGTTACCTTGCCGAAATCCGCCGGTTCCCGATGCTGGAGCCGCAGCAGGAATATATGCTCGCCAAGCGTTGGCGCGAACATGAAGACCCGAAGGCCGCTCACGCGCTTGTCACCTCGCATCTGCGCCTCGTGGCCAAGATCGCCATGGGCTATCGCGGCTACGGCCTGCCGATCGGCGAGATCGTCTCGGAGGGCAATGTCGGCCTGATGCAGGCCGTCAAGCGCTTCGAGCCGGACCGCGGCTTCCGTCTCGCTACTTATGCGATGTGGTGGATCCGCGCCTCGATTCAAGAATACATCCTGCGCTCCTGGTCGCTCGTGAAAATGGGCACGACGGCGAGCCAGAAGAAGCTCTTCTTCAATCTGCGCAAGGCCAAGAGCCGCATCTCCGCCTTCGAGGAGGGCGATCTGCGGCCCGAGAATGTCGAGAAGATCGCGACGCGTCTCGGCGTCTCGCAGCAGGACGTGATCGAGATGAACCGCCGCATGGGCGGCGACGCCTCGCTCAACGCGCCGCTGCGGGAGGAGGGCGAAGGCGAATGGCAGGACTGGCTCGTCGACGAGAGCGACGACCAGGAGCGCATTCTCGCCGCGCAGGAGGAGAGCAACAATCGCCTGAAGGCGCTGCGCGGCGCGCTCGACGTTCTCAACCCGCGCGAACGCCGCATCTTCGAGGCGCGCCGCCTCGCCGACGATCCGGTGACGCTCGAGGCGCTTTCCGAGGAATTCGGCGTCTCCCGCGAGCGCGTCCGCCAGATCGAGGTCCGCGCCTTCGAGAAAGTGCAGGCGGCGGTGAAGACCGGCGTGGCGCGGATCGAGGAGACGCACGCCGCGGCGATGTGAGGGGGCGAGAGCCCCTTCACCCGCTCTCCCCGTCATTGCGAGCGCAGCGAAGCTATCCAGGGCCACGATGAGGCTCTGGATTGCTTCGCTGCGCTCGCAATGACGTAAGCGGCGTTAGCGCGCTTTCCGCTCGCATGGAATCATTCGAGATCCGCTTGATTGGTTCGGTGTCAATCCCGACGCTCGCGCAGCGAGCGATCGGGAATCCAGAGCCAAACCAGCGCTTTTGTGGCTCTGGATTCCCGATCGGGCCTTCGGCCCGTCGGGAATGACAAGCCCCAATCCGAGCTATTCAAACGGAAACGGTATCATGCGAGCGATGAGAAAGCGCGCAGCTTCAGAAAGGACCGCGCGCTAAGCGGCGATGTCGAGGCGCTTCAGCTCGGCCTCGAACTCCAAACGAAGCTGATCCCCAGCAAATTTCGAGTATTTCGAGTATTGCGTCTATTTCTGGAAAGTGAGATAGTGCTTTGAAATTTAGGAGGCTTCCACATGGCTCACGCCCTTGCAGACCCGATTGTGCCTTCCCCCGAAGATGCGGCGCGGGCAAAGGCCGCGCAAGTCGCGCTCGAACGTAGTGAGGCGAGCGGCGCAGCGCTCAACGTGCAAGTCAGCGCTGCGGGGAAGGAGACGACGCTCGATCTCCCTCCGCTCGTGACGGAAATGCTGAAAGATATTCTCAAGGCAATCGCCGCCGGAAAAGCCGTGTCGCTCGTCCCTGTCGAGGCGGAAATCACGACACAGCAAGCGGCGACCATTTTGAACGTCTCGCGCCCCTATCTCGTCGGCATGGTCGAGAAGGGGCTTCTTCCGGCGCGAATGGTCGGCAATCAACGGCGGCTGCCGTTGCAGGACGTGCTCGCATTCAAAGCCGACAATCGAGCCAAGCGGCGCGAAGCCCTTGCGGAGCTGGCGGCACACGATCAGGCCTTGGGGCTTGAATGATCGAACCGCTTTTGCCTGTCGCGTTTCTCGACGCGAGCGTTTTGTACCCCGCGCTGCTGCGCAACGTGCTGATGCACTTCGCCGTGGCCGATCTCTTTCAAGCGCACTGGTCGGCGCGGGTGCATGAAGAATGGATGAGGTCGCTCTTGCGCGACCGCCCAGATATTTCCCGCCAGCAACTGGAAAGAACGCGCGACCTGATGGAGGTGCATGTTTTGGGTGCGCTAGTCGGGGGATACGAGCATCGCATTGACGCCATCACGCTCCCTGACGCGGATGACCGGCATGTAATGGCGGCGGCGCTGCATTGCGGTGCGCAAACCATCGTGACGGCGAATTTGCGCGACTTTCCGGAATCCGCGCTTGCGCCGTTCGGCCTCGTCGCCGAACATCCAGATGCCTTCTTGTCGCGCGTGATGGGCGACAGCAAGGAGCTCGCACTCTCGGCTTTCCGCGAGCTGTGCGCGAACCGGAGGAACCCGCCGCAGTCGCCGCGCGAGGTGTTGGAGATCATGAAGCGGCAAGGGCTGCCCTCGACGGCGGATGCACTCGGCGCATTGATTTAAGCCTTGCAAAACCTCTACCTTTTGCAAGCGAGGGGCAACTTAGCCGCCTTTTTTTCGAACACCTTTATGACGTCCGGATCATTGACAAGAGAACCAAAGGACGATTCTGATAGATCAAGGCTATAATCATCATCCCTAGTTTTCATAGATAAATTCAATAGTTTGTGAGATAAGCCGCCGCGCCGCAGGCTGAAGCTGTTTCACGCGCTCTTCCCGTCATTGCTTCGCTGCGCTCGCAATGACGAACCTTTAACCGCAAATCCCCTTCAGCGCCGTCCACTCTTCCTCGCTCAAAAGCGGCGGCGCCGTTTCGCCTTTGTCGGCGGCTTTCAGCGCCTCCAGTCGGTCCGCGCTCAGCGGATGGTCGTGAAGAATGCTCGACGGGCCGCCGCCGTCCGCGCCGGTGATGCGCACCAGCAATTCGCCCATGGGCTTTGCGGGCCGGCCGAGCGCGCTGAGCGTCCTGGCGGCGAAGGCGTCGGCCTCCGCCTCGTTTTCGCGCGAATAGGCGGCGTTGAACACGGAATTGCCGACCAGGATCATTGCCGAGCCCCCGGTCACGTCGCCGAAGACAAGGCTGACGAGCATGGCTGCGCCGCCGGTCTCGATGAGGCGGCGCAGATGGTCGCGGTGCTCCAGATGCCCCAGCTCATGGGCCAGCACGCCGATGACTTCGTCCTGCGAGCGGGCCTTATCCAGCAAGCCGGAGAGCAGATAGACCTTGCCACCGGGCAAGGCGAAGGCGTTAGGCGTCGTCGCGGCGACGACCTCGATCGTCGCGGGCAGGCGCAGATGGGCGGCGCCCTGGAGGCGGCGCGAGACTTTCTGCAAGGCCTCCATGCCTTTGGGTGCATTGCAGCTTTTGCCGGAGAAGGTCTTGCGCGCTTCTTCGTCGGCGCTTTCGCCGAGCTTCTTTTCCCAGTCCACGGGAATGGCCGGGGCGATGAGGCCGGCCATGCGCGGCACGCCGCCCCAGAGGAAGGCGCCGAACATCACGCTGGCGGCGAGGCCATAGACGAGCCTCTTGCGCCCTTCGAGGTTAGGCGCGTCCTTCTCGCCCAAAAGCAAGAGGCAGTGGCGCGCGATGTCGGCCTGCGTTTGCGGATCGTCGATTTCGAGCCGGGCGCCCTTCGGCGCGCCGAGCGCCGCGAGCCGCATGAGGCCGCCGGGCGGCGGCAGCCGGCGAACCTCCGCATAGGGCCAGGCTGCGACGAGGACGCCGTTTTCCACGATTTCGAGCGCGGGGCCGAAGACGAGCGTGACGGCGCGGCGTCTTTCGACATAGCCGTCGAAAAAACTGGCGTTGCCGGTCGCTTCCCTCGTCACGCGCCCCTCCTCGACCGAAGGCTAGCACCGCGAGAGCCAAAGATAAAACGCGGCGCTATATTGAAAGGCGAAGCGCAGCGGGAGATCGATTATGTCGCATTGGTTTATCGCCGGCGCGAGCCGGGGCATTGGTTTGGAGCTGGCGCGCCAGCTCGCGCTCAGGGGCGCGCGCGTCACCGCGAGCGTGCGGAGCGAAAACGGCCGCGCGGCCTTGCAGGAGGCGCTGGCCCCGTTGGGCGACAGGGGGCAAATTCTCATCTTCGACACGCGCGACGCGGCGCAAATTCACGCGGCCGCCGCAGAGGTGAGCGAGCCGATCGACGCGCTTGTCGCCAACGCCGGCGCCTATGGGCCGCAGCGCCAATCGACGCTCGATATGGATTTCGACGGCGTGCTCGACCTCGTCAACGTCAATACGCTGGGGCCTTTGCGCGTCATTCAGGCGTTTCTGCCGCTTCTGCGGCAGGGCGAGCGGCCGCGCATCGCGGTGATGTCGAGCGTGCTGGGCTCCATGGCGCTGGAAGGGACGTTCAACGTCGGCTACCGCCTCTCCAAAGCCGGGCTCAACAAGATCGTTCAGTGTCTCTCCGACGATCTGAAGCCCGAGGGCGTCGCGGTCATTTCCATGCATCCGGGCTGGGTGCGCACCGACATGGGCGGGCCCGACGCGCCGGTCGGCGTGGAGGAAAGCGCCGCAGGAATCATTGGCGTCGTCGAGCGACTGACGCTCGCGGATACGCGCAGATTCGTGGACTATAAGGGCGCGGAAATCGATTGGTGAGCGCGGCCGACAGGCCCCCTCCCTAACCCTCCCCCGCCATAGGGCGTCTGCAAGACGCCCGTCTCTCGACCGGCTATCGCGGGAGAGGGAGCGGTTCGTCGTCTTCATCAAGAATGCTGATCGTGAGCGTCCCCTCTCCCGCTTTAGCGCTATCGAATGCACACA
>NZ_JAERVJ010000004.1:114368-378720 GCF_016745395.1 Methylocystis sp. Sn-Cys | reverse complement strand
AGAAAACATTCAGAACCGCAAGGCCGATCCACATGCCGCGCAGATCGACTACGGATGTTTCGGCAGCCGCGCCGGCTGCGGTGCTTGTCGTCGAACTCATAAGATTTCTCCTTGAATCGCTCTCGAGGGGCTCGCCCCCGAAGCTGACGCAGCTTGCGCGTCACAAGCCGGTTCGACAGCGACTTTGTCGCCGACGCAAAGGAAAAAACGGCTATCCGTCGGCGCAAAAGAAAAGGCCCGGCGCGTGGCCGGGCTCAGACTGTTGAGAAAGTGGCGATGACGCCCCTCGCGCTTCGAGACGCCTGCTGCGCAGGCTCCTCAGCATGAGGAGCTTCTGCATCTGCCTCAAACACTTAGGCCTCATCCTGAGGAGCGAGCGACGCTCGCGTCTCGAAGGACGAGGCCGCCTCGGAGGTTTGTTAAAAGACTGGGCCCGGCGCATGGCCGGGCCCTCTATCGCTTAAGTCGGGGCCGATCAGACCGGCTGCGGCGCGACCCCACCATCGACATCCGGCTCCGGCTTCTGCCCGGTCGTGGGCACAGCCGAGCCGCGCGGCGGCTGCGGCGTCGGGGCGCTCGTGTCCTCGCGCACCGGACGCTTGCCGGTGAGCAGGCCCTTCATCTCCTCGCCCGTCAGCGTCTCGAACTCCAAGAGGCCATTGGCCAGCATGTCGAGCTGCGCGCGCTTCTCGGTCATGATCTGCGTCGCCTTGTCGTAAGCCTCCTGCACCAGACGCCGCACTTCCGCGTCGATCGTCTGCTGCGTCTGCTCCGACAGGCTCTGCTGGCGCCCGAGCGAATAGCCCAGGAACTGCTCCTGCTGCGGCTCGGCGTAAGCCACCGTGCCGAGCTTATCGGAGAAGCCGAGCTGCGTGATCATGGCGCGCGCCACCCGCGTGCACTGCTGAATGTCCGAGGCCGCGCCCGAGGTCACCTTGTCATGGCCGAACACCAGCTCCTCGGCCACGCGGCCGCCCATGGCGATGGCCAGCATCGCCGTGAGCTGCTCGAAGGTCTGCGAGACCTGATCGCGTTCCGGCAGGCCCTGGACCATGCCCAGCGCACGGCCGCGCGGGATGATGGTGGCCTTGTGGATCGGCATCGCGCCGGGGACCGTCAGCTGCACCAGCGCATGGCCGCCCTCGTGATAGGCCGTGAGCTTCTTCTCCTCCTCGGTCATCGACAGGGTGCGGCGCTCCGCGCCCATCATGATCTTGTCGCGCGCGTCCTCGAACTCCTGGTTCGTGACGATGCGCTTCGAGCGCCGCGCCGCAAGCAGCGCCGCCTCGTTGACGAGGTTCATGAGATCGGCGCCCGAGAAGCCCGGCGTGCCGCGCGCCACCACCTTGAGGTCGACGTCCGGCGCCAGCGGCACCTTGCGGGCGTGGACCTTGAGGATCTTCTCGCGGCCGATGAAGTCCGGGTTCGGCACCTGGATCTGGCGGTCGAAGCGGCCGGGACGCATCAGCGCCGGGTCGAGCACGTCCGGGCGGTTGGTGGCGGCGATGAGGATGATCCCCTCATTGGCCTCGAAGCCGTCCATCTCGACGAGCAACTGGTTCAAGGTCTGCTCGCGCTCGTCGTTGCCGCCGCCAAGGCCGGCGCCGCGATGGCGGCCGACCGCGTCGATTTCGTCGACGAAGATGATGCAGGGCGCGTTTTTCTTGGCCTGCTCGAACATGTCGCGCACGCGGCTCGCGCCGACGCCCACGAACATTTCGACGAAGTCGGAGCCCGAGATCGAGAAGAAGGGCACGCCCGCTTCGCCGGCGATGGCGCGGGCGAGCAGCGTCTTACCCGTGCCGGGCGGGCCGACGAGCAGCACGCCGCGCGGGATGCGTCCGCCGAGCCGCTGGAACTTGCCCGGATCGCGCAGAAACTCGACGATCTCCTGCAAATCTTCCTTGGCCTCGTCGACGCCGGCGACGTCCTCGAAGGTGACGCGGCCCTGAGACTCGGTGAGGAGCTTGGCCTTGGATTTGCCGAAGCCCATGGCCCGGCCGCCGGCCCCGCCCTGCATCTGACGCGCCATATAGATCCACACGCCGATGAAGAGCAGCAGCGGCAGACCATTCACGAGCAGCGTCGACAGCCAGCTTGGATTGTCGCCCGCCGGCTTGGCGCTGATCTGCACCTTCTTGGCTTCGAGCTTCTGCACCAGCGACGGATCATTCGGCGCATAGGTCGTGAAGCTGCGATTGTCGCTGAAATGGCCGGAGATTTCATTGCCCGAGATCACGACGTCATGAACGCGGCCCTCGTCGATCTGCACGAGCAGCTCGCTGAACGTGATCTCACGCGCCGGCGTGCGGGTCTGCTGCTGCTGGAACATGGCAAACAGAATGCCTGCGACGGCGACGAAGACGACCCAAGGCAAATATTTCTTCCAATTCGCCTTCATTTGCACCTCCTGGGACGAGACCCGCTGTATCTGGGGGGCGCTTCGTCCGATTATTAGCCCTGCGGCTGAGGGCATAGCCCTCGCCTGCCTGGATATGTGGTTGCCCTCATCCTAGGTCAGGATGGCGAATTAGCCAAATCAGATCCATAATTCGCCTAAGATTCAATTGCTGCAGTGCAGGTCAGGTCATTGAGGCAGCCCCCCGAGCGTGTTCTCGAGCCCAACAACGCAATTTCAGGGCCAGCTCCCGAAGACCCGTGGAAACATCCCCGCGCGTGCGAAAGATTATGAGGTTGCAGATTATTTCTTAGGCATATTTTTGGGCCATTACTCTCCAGCCTAATTTGTAGGCAGCCTCAAAACCCCTGTTTTGCACCTTATTCAAAACAAAGCTTTGGGCAGCCGCTTGATCTGCGTCAGTCCCCACTGGGGATCGTCGTTGCGGCGCGGCGTGCGTCGTTCAGCGTTCATTTCGTTGACGCTCGGCCCGCGACGCTGCCGCTCGGAACGGCGCTCGAATACTCTTTTGGCGTGCATCGCAACAACTTTTCCCGCTTGCGCCTTTCGGGAAAGGGGCGCGTTATTTCGTCGCGCCCTTGATGGAATCCAAAAACAAAAAACCGTCAACGGCAAAGCAAAAGGCAGAGGGAAGCGCCATGAACTCGTTCGCCGCCATCGTCTCGATCCTTGCCGCCGCCGCGGCCGTTACCTTCGCGATTACCGCTTACGTCAACTGATACGGAGACGCGCGTCCATCGGCGGACGCGCGTCGATGATCTCACGGCTCCCGGCGCCGCGGGCGCTCCCTCGGCGCCGCTGGCGTCGCGCGCCCTCCCCTCCGCGATGGGCTTCGCCGCCGACCGCCCGGCTCTCTCGAGCTTTGCGCCAAAGCGTCCACGTCCCTGCGCAAATTTCTCAGCCAGTTGCGGCCCTTCTCATAACGTCGCCGCCGATCGAGCAGCGCGATCAGAAGCGCGCGCTCATCCAACGCGTCGAGCAGAGCGCAGGGATAAAAGCCTTGCGCGTTTGGGCCGCGCGGACGCCGACAGGCGTCCTCCAGCTTCGAGTCGCGTCGCGCCGATCTTTTGAGCGTCACATCCTGAAACATGCTTGGCCTCCTTCGCCGCCGGAAATTCCTTTCGCCTGTGAGGAAAAGGCCGGACCCCGCCGCGCCAGTACGGCCGCCCTGTCCTCAGGTTCGAGCGTGACGCTGCCGCCCGCCAGGCGCCCCACATGCGGATCCCAACCGGGCCCGACTTCATAGAGGACTGCGTAGGTCTCCACGCCGCCGATGGTTTGCGGAGGGCCCAGCGGCTCGCCGGCGCAGCCGACGCGCATCAGCATGCGATGCATGACGCGGTCGTAAACGGTGACGACATGCGTGAGCGCCGCCGCCTTGCCGATTTCGTTGAGCGCCATGCCGAGCTCGGCGGTGGCGCGGCTGATGATCCGCGAGTCGATCCCGACGTCTCCGGTCATTCGCACGGCGAAACGGCTGGACTCCCAAATGAGCGGACTTTGAATCCGCGCACCCTCCGGCAGCAGTTGCGGGAAGGTGTCGTTGAGCATGTTGAAGCCGGTGGTGGGCAAGAGCCTCAGCCCGCCGATGACGCGCTCATTTTCGTCCAGGGACAGGACATAGAGCGGATCGAGCGCGTCATAGCCGTCTATTTCCCAACGGTTGATGACCGTCACCTGCCATTTGAGACGCTCGTAAAAGACGCCGCGCCGCAGCTTGTGCATTTCATCGATAAGACGCGGGAAACGTCCGCGCCACTCTCCGGGTATGATCTTGATCATTTCCCAACCCCGCTTGCGTTTCTGCGGGCGAAAGCTGACTTGAACTTAACTATTTAATCACCTCCCAGAAATGGGAGGTCCGCCGTTATCCGGTCGATTACGTTTCTTCGCGAGCAGATGGTTCGGCTCGTAGGACATACTGATGAGACCGAGCGCGAGCGCCTTCGCCACCGTATGCGTCGTGTTGGCGGTATTGAGCCGGGCGCGCGCAGATTCGAGGTGGAAACGGACCGTATGCGAGCTGATGCCGAGAATGCGGGCGATCTCGTCATCCGTCTTGCCGAGCGCCTTCCAACGCAGACAGGCGGCTTCGCGCTGCGGCAAATGAATAGGGGCTTCCGGCCCAGGCGCGCATGAGCGCAGCGCGGCTGCATGGAAGTTGAACGCCAGCATGACGAGATCGCGCAGCAATTCCTGCTTCAGGGACCGCCAGGCCGCGCCGGTCTCATTGCTCGTAACGGTAAAGAGCGCAAATTCTCCCGCGCGGCCACGCATCGGAATAGAGAGGCCATTCAGGCCCACGTCCAATTCCTGCGCCTCGCCGAAAAATTTTCGGATGACCGGGTCGCTGCGGTCGATCTCCGCCCAGTCGATGGGCAGAAAGCCGCCCAGTCCAGCGCGAACGATCGGGTCGAGATCGACGTAGCCGCTCTGGGCGTAATGCTTCTGCCATTCGCCGGAATAGGTGAGCGCAAGGAGCGGCCGCGCGCCGCCGGGCGTCGGCATGTTCAATGCGGCGTAAGCGCCATTATGAAGCCCCCGCTCCTGCAGGAAACGCTCCATAATTTTCGAGGCTGTTTCAATACGATCGGCCTGAGCCAGCCGATCGATGAGATCGAAGAAATCGTCGCTGTGCATGATGCAAAACGCGGGGTTGCAAAAGAAAGAAAGAGAATATTGCTATTAACTCTACTCTCCAGTTTGAATGTAAACAACGAGAATTGGAGTCCTCTCGCGAATGCTCGGCAGCATCGAAAAAGCCCGGCGTTGCGGCCGGGCTCAAGTTTTTGGCGAAGTCTTTATTGGCTAATGCATTCCGCCAAATCCGGGCGGCGGTCCTCCAAAACCTCCCCCACCGCCATGCGGACCCGGGCCTTCTTTATTCGGCTGGGGATGCGGCGGGGCTGCGGCTGGGCGCGGCGCCGGCGGCGCGGCTTGAGGCGGCGGCGCGGGCGGTTGTCGCATGAAGGCGGCGGGCGGCGTCGGCGAGGGCGCGGGCGGCGGCGCATGCATCGCGGGCGGCGCAATTTGATGCGTCTGCGGCGGCATGCCATAGCCGGGCGGCGGCGCGGCGCGAACATGCGGCGCCGCGCCTTCCGGCCGCGGGGGCATGGCGTCATTCGGAGCGGCCCGCATCGGCGGAACCGCGCCGCGCGGCGCCGTCTCCCGCAAACCGCCCGGAGGCTCCCGCATCGGCGAGGGCGCCATATGGGGCTGTCCGCCCGCCGGACCGCGCATCATCGGCTCATGTGCAGGCTCGATCGCCCGATGCGGCGCCGCAGTCGGGCCGCCGAGGACGCCTTGCGGCGCCGGCGGATGCGGCTGGCCGGGCGCGAGGTTTTTCGGTCCCGGCCCATGGGGCGCCATCGCGCCGGAAGGATCGAGCCCGCGCGCCGGACCTATCGCGGGCGTCCCTCGCGCCGGCTTGTCGCCAACTGTTCCCGCTGGTTCGCCGCCAAGCGGGGGAAGCCCGCCCGACCCAACGGGGGGCGAGGGCGCATGGCGTCCGCTAGCGCCGCCGATCGGCTCGCGGCCAGACGGAAGCTGCTCCGGCTGATGCGCCGCGCCCGGTGCCGCGTTGCGGCGCGCGGGCAAGGCTTGACCCGGCATCTCCGCTGCGGCGGGCGTGTGCCCGCCGGGAGGCGAAAGAGGCGCCGCCTTTTC
Source organism: Methylocystis sp. Sn-Cys (assembly GCF_016745395.1). Classification (GTDB taxonomy): domain Bacteria; phylum Pseudomonadota; class Alphaproteobacteria; order Rhizobiales; family Beijerinckiaceae; genus Methylocystis; species Methylocystis iwaonis. The sequence continues at coordinate 372,635 of NZ_JAERVJ010000004.1, read as the reverse complement.
TGAGGCGCCCAGACCAGCGGCGCCAGCGCCAGCCGGCGTGGGAAGCACCTGATTTTTGAGCGCGCCCTCGGCCGCCGGCGGCGGCGTGAGCGGGGCGCCCGGCTTGCCGACCTGCGGCGCGCCGTTGGGATCGTGGGCCGCGCCGCCTGCGGCCGGCGGAAGCGGCAGAGCATGATCCTTCAACGGCTGGGCGCCCGGCGACGTCGCTCCGGCGGGGCCCGCCGGCAAGGTCGCGGGCGCGCCGATTCCGTGCGGCGCACCGACGGGCGCGTTTGGGTTAGGCGCTCCCGACCCGGCAGGCGGCAGCGCATTTGGCGCGACAGCCGCCGGTGCCGGCGCCAGCGGAGCGGCGCCGATCGGAGCCGCCGGGGCAGCGCCAGCAGGAACGCCTGCCGTCCCTCCCGGCGCCTGTGGCGTCGGTGTCACATAGGCAGGAGCGACCGGCGCCGGCGCTGTTGGAATAGCCCCCGGCGCGCCGACGGGCGGCTGGGCCACGCCGGCGGGCTGGATCGCGTTGCGCTTGGCGATGAAGTTCGGCAGCGCCGCGCCGACGGCGACTGCGGCCGCCCCTACCCCGGCGGCGGTGAGCGTCTCGGTCGAGATCACGCCGCCGCCCGGCTTGCGCACGATGACATTATTGGCCTGCGGGTCCACGACCACGGAGTTGTGAGCATTGGCGTAGATGAAATTATCCGGCGGCGGGGCGATGTAATCGGGCGCCCGCTGCCAGACGGGGATCGGGACATATTGCGGCGCCGGTAGCGCATAGGGCTCCGCGATGACGACGGGCGGCGGCAGGACCACGAAATCCGGCGGCGGCGGCGGCAGCAGATAGACCGGCGGAGGCGGCGGCGGCGCGAAGCCCCACATCGGATCGTCGAAGAAGACGACCGGCTGCTCGACATAGATGATCTCGTCGGGCGGCGGCGGCGGATAATCATAGTCGATCATCGCGAAACGCGGCGGCGGCTCGAGCTCATAGCGCAGCTCGGCAAGGCGACGGCGCGCGTCCCAGGCATGCGGGCCTTTGGGGTAACGACGTAGATAGGTCCAATAGGCGTTGGGCGTATCGACGACGCGCGACCGGCGCCAGGTCAGGGCCTCGCGCCGCGCCGCGAGAATGGCCCGCGCCCGCTTGGCGTAGGGCGCCGCGGGATAGGTCGCCACGTAATCCTGGTATCCCTGCAGCGTGTCGCGGCGGATCGCGGCCGAGAAACCCGCTTCCGGCCCGAGCGCGCTGATCGGCTTCGCCAGCCGCGCCACATCCTCGCTGCGCACAGGCGCATTGGCCTCACGCTGGAAAAACAGGAAATCCGTGTCGACGCGCTGGGAGTTCCACGGGATTTGCGCGCCTTTGGTGACATCCGAAACGCGCAGGCGGGTGTTTTCGAAGACGTCCATGAGCGGGCGGCCGCCGTCGCGGATCATTTCCGCGAGCGCATGGGCGTAGGCGCCATAGTCGCCGGTCTCGCCCGGCGCGATTGTCCCCGGCGCGGCGTTATAGGCCAGCAGCGCCCTGCCCCCCGGCTCATAAAGCGCAAGGCCGCCGGCGAGCGGCTGGCCCGCCAGTTGGAAGGGATTGGCGCGCGCGGCGTCGAGCGCGACAACGGCGAGCTTTGCGCCCGACGCCGTAAGCGGCTTCAAATAGTCGGAGACGCGCAGCGTGCGCATGGGGATGTCGACATCGCGCGCCAAAGCGGCGTCGACCGGCACGAGGTAATTTTCGCCTTCGAGCTGCAGGCCGTAGCCGGAGAAATAGACGAAGGCGACGGCGTCCGGCCCCGCCGCGGCGGCCTTGTCCAGGAAATCTCGGAACGCCTGTTTCAGCGCCGCCTCGTCGAGATCGCGCGCGCCGGTGACGTCGAAGCCCGCCGCCTGCAAGGTCTGCGCGACGAGCCCGGCGTCATTCGCGGCCGTGGGCAGCGGCTTGGCCGGATAGGCCGACTCGCCGATGACAAGCGCAAGCCGCCGTTCGGCGGCCAAGGCGCCTGATCCGGCGGCAAGCGCCAACAGCGCGGCCGCTGCCGCCAAAAGCGCTCGAATTCGAAGCATACTCAATCTCCCCTGGCTCCCCTGGAGTCGCCGACCCGAAGCTTCTTCTTGTTATTCAGCGTCTTCCGCTGAACCTATGCTGAACGATGCGGGGACGCAAAAGGCGGCAGAGCGGTCAGTCACAGCCAATTTCTTGAACAATTTGTGGAATTTTTAAGCGCAAGGCGCCCGTGTGACGATCAAGCGGGCAGGCTGACGCCCTGATAGGCGTCGCCTCGTATAGATATTGCGCAGGCTGGCACGAGCATTGCTGACAAAACGCCCATCCTGCTGGCAATGAAAGCAAAATGCTCGAATGAAGATCATCACCGCCATCATCAAACCCTTCAAGCTCGATGAAGTGCGCGACGCTCTTCTGGCCGTCGACGTCCATGGCATGACGACGACCGAGGTCAAGGGCTATGGGCGCCAGAAGGGCCACGCCGAGATCTACCGCGGCGCGGAATATATGGTCTCCTTCCTCCCGAAGCTGCAAATTGAAATCGCCACGACCGACGACCGCGTCGAGGGCGTCGTCGCGGCGATCCGCAAGGCCGCCTGCACCGGCCATATCGGCGACGGCAAGATTTTCATCACGCCGCTCGAAAGCGCGATCCGGATCCGCACCGGCGAGAGGGACCAGGAGGCGCTGTAGGACGCCGCCTGTAACAGCCGACCGTCATTGCGAGCGCAGCGAAGCAATCCAGAGCGTCATCCCGGCCCTGGATTGCTTCGTCGCTTCGCTCCTCGCAATGACGGCGGCGCCCGAAGAAACGCTCAAAAATCAACCAAGAAGCTGAAAGCCCCCAATGAAGAAACTGTTCTCGGCGCTTGCGGGCGCCCTCATCGCCACCCCTGCCCTTGCGCAGGACGCCCCCAAGATCGACGGCGCCGACACGTCCTTCATGATCGTCGCGACCGCGCTCGTGCTGATGATGACGCTGCCCGGGCTCGCGCTGTTCTACAGCGGCATGGTGCGCAAGAAGAACGTGCTGGCGACAATGGCGCAGAGCCTCATCGCCACGGCGGTCGTCTCGCTGCTGTGGATCGCGATCGCCTACAGCCTCGTCTTCTCCGGCGACGGCCCCTTGATCGGCGATACGGCGCGCGTCCTGCTCTCGGGCGTCGGGATCGACACGGTGAGCCCGCTCGCCAAGACCATCCCTGAAATCCTCTTCATGGCCTATCAGATGACCTTCGCGGTCATCACCTGCGCGCTGGTCGGCGGCTCGGTCGCCGAGCGCATGAAATTTTCCGCCTTCATCGTCTTCAGCGTCGTCTGGCTCTTTATCGTCTATGTGCCCTCGGCGCATTGGGTGTGGGGCGGCGGCTTCCTGCAGAAGATGGGCCTCCTGGATTTCGCCGGCGGCACGGTGGTGCATATCAACGCCGGCGTCGCGGGCCTCGTCTGCGCGCTGGTGATGGGCAATCGCGTCGGCTTTGGGCGCGAGAACCTCTCCCCCTTCGACGTCTCGCTCGCCGTGGTCGGCACCGGGCTTCTTTGGGTCGGCTGGTTCGGCTTCAACGGCGGCTCGGCGCTCGGCGCCAATTCGCGCGCGGTCTTCGCCATCGTCGCCACGCATCTTGCCGCCTGCTCGGGCGCGCTGGTGTGGAGCGGGCTGGAGTGGCTTGAACGCGGCAAGCCTTCCGTGCTCGGCGTCATCTCCGGCGCGGTCGCGGGGCTTGGCACCATCACCCCGGCCTCGGGCTATGTGCTGCCCTGGCACGGCGTGGTCATCGGGCTGATCGCCGGCGGCGTCTGCTATTGGTTCTGCACGGTCGCCAAACACAAATTCAATTATGACGACTCGCTCGACGTCTTTGGCGTCCATGGCGTCGGCGGCATCATAGGCACGCTGATGGCCGGCGTCTTCGCGACCCGCGCGATCACGGCCTCGGACAGCGATCCCGGCGTCGCGGGACTGCTGGAAGGCGACGCGCATCAATTCGTGGTGCAGGCCATCGGCGTCGGCGTGACGATCGGCTGGTGCGCGATCGGGACGCTGATCTCGCTGAAGATCGTGTCGCTCTTCACGAGCCTGCGCGTGACCGGCGACGACGAGCGCGAGGGGCTCGACATCGCGCTGCATGGCGAGGCGCTGCATCATCAGTAGCGGGCCGGTGTATGTAAAAATGGCCCTCTCTCCGGGAAGCCGGTGGGAGGGCCTTCGTTTTTCGACCAACTCCCGGCGCCTATAGCCCCCGCACCTCCGCCGCGCCCATCCTTTTCGCCGCTTTCGCTAGTCGCGCATCGAAGGTCGCGAAGGCCTCGCTCTGCCCCATTTGCGCGAGATGCAGCGCGTCAGCAAAATCCATCCCGGCTTCCGCCCACGCGATGGCCTTCGACAGCGCGCGCGGGTCCTGGATCACGACGGTTTTTAGGCCCGCGAATGCGCGGAAGGCTTTCAGGAGCCGCTCCCGCTCGAACCGATAGGCGCTGCGTAGAACCCATTCGGCTTCGAGCAACACGGTCAACGCCACGAAAATCGTTTCCTGCTCGATCAGCGCCCGCGCCTTCAGCGACTGCTCGGGATCATCCTTCACCAGGAAGCGCACGAGCACATTCGGATCAATCGCGAGCATGACGACGCTTCGCCTCTGCAAGGACGGCGGCGTCCATCTCCTCGATCGTCTTGGCGGGGCCGGCGTATTCGAGCATGCCGAAGACATCCTCGACACGCGTAGGGGCAAAGAGCGGGGCCTCTTTCAGCAAAACGCCCTCGGGCGTTTCCTCTACGGTCAAAGCGGCCCCAGCATCCCAATTCCGGCTTTTTCGGATTGATTTGGGAAGGACAACCTGCCCTTTCGTCGACAGCCGCACCGTTCGCTTTTCGGCGGAACCCATTTGACCACCTCAAAAGTAAGACGCGGTAAGATAGCCCAGATCATGGCGTGGCCGCAATATACGGTATTAAGACACCATAACGCTGGCGCACCTTGTTTTCTGGGCGACACAGACCGAACAATCCATATTATTTGCTTGACCCCCGCCCCCGCATCCCCTATCCACCCGCATCCGAACAGTTCGTTCAGACGGAACTCGCATCCCATGTTTGGCAAGACCTATTCGGCGAAGCCCGCCGACATCGAAAAGAAATGGGTGCTGATCGACGCCTCCGGGCTCGTCGTCGGCCGCCTCGCTTCGCTCATCGCGCTGCGCCTGCGCGGCAAGCACAAGGCCACCTTCACCCCCCATATGGACGATGGCGACAACATCATCGTCATCAACGCCGACAAGGTGGTGCTGACCGGCCGCAAGCGCGACCAGAAGGTCTATCACTATCACACGGGCTTCCCGGGCGGCATCAAGGAGCGCTCGGCCAAGTTCCTTCTCGAAGGCCGTTTCCCGGAGCGCATCCTGGAGAAGGCCGTGCAGCGCATGCTGCCGCGTGGCCCGCTCGGCCGTCAGCAGCTCGGAAACCTGCGCGTCTACAAGGGCGCCACGCATCCGCACGAGGCGCAGAGCCCCGTGACGCTCGACGTCGCCGCCCTGAACGCCAAGAATAGCCGGAGCGCCTGATTATGGCCGAGACCACCCTTTCCTCGCTCGCCGACCTCAATCAGGCGGCCGTCGCCGCCGCGGTCGAAGCGCCGAGATACGAGCAGAAGCTCGACAAATATGGCCGCGCCTACGCCACCGGCAAGCGCAAGAACGCCGTCGCCCGCGTGTGGATCAAGCCGGGCTCAGGCAAGATCACGGTCAACGGCCGCGACATCGAAGTCTATTTCGCCCGTCCGGTGCTGCGCATGATTCTGCAGCAGCCGCTCGGCGTCGCCAAGCGCGTCGACCAGTACGACGTCATGGTGTCGGTCGCTGGCGGCGGCCTCTCGGGTCAGGCCGGCGCGGTGCGCCACGGCCTCGCCAAGGCGCTGACCCATTACGAGCCCGAGCTGCGTTCGGCGCTCAAGAAGGAAGGCTTCCTCACCCGCGACTCCCGCGTGGTCGAGCGCAAGAAATACGGCAAGCGCAAGGCTCGCCGCAGCTTCCAGTTCTCGAAGCGCTAAAGCGACAGGCGCCGCGGCGCCTTCCTCGACACACCGAGGCGACGAAGCCGGGCTCTGCCCGGCTTTTTTGCTTTTATACGAGATCCGCTCGATTGGTTCGTTGTCATTCCCGACGCTCGCAAAGCGAGCGATCGGGAATCCAGAGCCAAACCAGCGCTTTTGGGGCTCTGGATTCCCGGTCGGGCTTCCAGCCCGCCGGGAATGACAAGGCCCCTCACCGAGCGTTTTCCCAAATTTCGGTTACCCTCCGTCGAGCGCGCAGAACTCCAGCGACACGGCAAGCTCTACCTCGGCGCACATTGAACAGGTAAAGTGCCAGCTCCCGGCATGCAGGCGGTCTGCCCGCGGTCAAATTGGAGTAACTGATGAACCCGTTGTTCGTCAGCGTTCTATCCTTCCTCGCTTTCATGGCCTCCTCGCTCGGCGGCCTGTGGCTCGCGCATAATCTGCCCGACACGCAGATGACGGACCGCAATCGCGACCTCATCAAGGAAGCCCGCCGCATGCTGGTGGCGCTCGCGTCGCTGACGCTTGGTCTGATCATCGCTTCCGCGACCACGTCGTTCGAGCAGCGCAGCAATGAGGTAGAGGACAGCGCGTCCAAGATCATCGCGCTCGATTCCACCCTTGCGAAATATGGCGCAGCCGCCAATGAGAGCAGGCAGATGCTGCGTGATCTTGTGAAACGCGGCGTCGAGCGGATCGACATCGCCGCGGCGGAAGGGTTCAATACGGAGAAGACGCGGAAGGGAATCGGCGTCAACAAGCTTCAGTTGAAACTTTTGCAGCTCTCGCCGCAAAACGAGCGTGAAACATGGCTTCGCTCGACGGCGCTCGGCCTCGCGAATGATCTCGGCGCGTATCGTTGGTTGAAATATTCCGGCTCGGATGGGCGGATACAATGGCCGTTTCTAGCCATTCTGATCTTCTGGCTTTGCGGCGTTTTCGTCAGCTATGGAGTCGTGGCGCCGTCCAACGCTACGGCGATCGGCACAATGACGGTGGTGGCGCTGTGCATGGCCATGGCTATCCTATTGACCCTCGACCTCGACACGCCCAATCGTGGCCTGATCAGAATGTCCGCGGCGCCCCTGAATATGGCGCTGGAACAGCTCGGCGCACTCGAGCCGGCAGCAGCGCCCGGCCGACCATGAATGACGAGCGGGGACAGAGCCTTGCGTTGCGCCATCGAAAAACCGTAAGAACTCGCTCGGTTACGATAAAATCAAAGACTGGCGGCGCCTTGCCTTTTTCTCGGCGAGATGGGTCGCCGTCGCCTTCCAACTCAATCAATCTGTCCAGAGCTTGCCCATGCGCCTTTCGATCGTCACGCTCGCCTTCTTCGCCATAGCCGCCCCGGCCCTCGCCGGCGATCCACAAATCATCGGCTCCAAGGACGGCAAGGACGTCGTCACTGTCCGCGTGGGGGAGGCCTCGACCTCGAAACAGGCCCTGCCCTTCTTCCCTGGGATTTCCGGGAAAAACGCCGGCGCCAAGGGGCTGTCTTTGCTCAAGGTGGTCATTCCGCCGGGCGCCTCGGCGCAGGCGCATGTCCACAAGGGCTATGAGTCGGCGATCTATCTGCTGCAAGGGACGGTCGAAACCAAATATGGCGAGCATCTCGAAAAGAGCGTCGTGAATGTCGCCGGCGATTTCATCTACATCCCCGCCGACGTGCCGCATCAGCCGACAAATCTGAGCAAGACCGAGCCGGCCATCGCCATCGTGGCGCGCAATGACGGCGAGGAGCAGGAACATGTGATCCTGCTGCCGAAGAAGTAGAGAAACGATAAGCCGGCATTTCACTGCGCCAACGGCGACCCGTCTTGCGAGCTGTTTTGGAAATCGGGATTCAGTTTGCCGGCTCGAGCGAGGGGATCAAACTGCCAAGTCCTGACCAGAGACGATGATATTCTGCCGTCATGTCTCGCACGCATCGATTATTCGAACTCTTGCAGATGCTGCGCCGCCGCCGCGGGCCCGTGAGCGGGGCGGAGCTCGCGCGTGAGGCGGGCGTCTCTCTGCGAACGCTCTATCGCGACATCGCCGCCTTGCAGGCGCTAGGGGCTGAAATCGAAGGCGAGCCAGGCGTCGGATATGTGCTTCGGCCCGGTTTCCTTCTGCCCCCGCTCATGTTCTCACGTGAGGAGATCGAAGCGCTGGCGCTTGGCGCAAAATGGGTGGCGCGACGCACCGACGATTCGCTTTCCGACGCGGCGCGCAACGCCATAGCTAAAATCTCGGCCGTTCTGCCTCGAGACCTAAAAGCTCGATTGGACGACGACGCGCTTATCGTCGGCTCGGGAAGGGAACGACCGCAGCATGTCGAATTAGCGGCGCTACGGCGGGCGTTACGCGAAGAGCGCAAACTCGCTTTGTCCTATCGCGACGAGAAATGCCTGCGTACAGAGCGGATCGTGTGGCCAGTGGCGCTCGGCTTTTTCGAGTCCGCCCGCGTTCTCGCCGGCTGGTGTGAGTTGCGGGGAGCATTCCGTCATTTCCGCTCCGACCGGATCGAAACCGCGCGGATTTTAGAGGAACGCCCACCGCGACGGCGTCAAACGCTGTTGAAGGAGTGGCGGCAAAATATGCTGACAGAAGCTGACAGTGTGCTTGCTTATGGTCGCCGCGTCTCAGCACAGACGAAGGGATCAGCCATGACGAAGGAGCTTGTTTTCTACACCCATCCGCAATCGCGCGGCATGGTCGTTCATTGGGTGTTGGAGGAGATCGGCGCGCCTTATTCGATCGACGTGAAGGAATACGGAACAACGATGAAAGCGCCGGAGTATCTGGCCATCAATCCGATGGGCAAAGTCCCGGCTATCCGGCACGGGGATACGGTGGTGACGGAAACCGCCGCAATCTGCGCCTATCTCGCCGACGCCTTCCCGCAAGCCAGGCTCGCGCCGGCGCCTGAGGCGCGCGGCGACTACTATCGCTGGCTGTTTTTCGCGGCCGGCTGCGTGGAGCCGGCGATGAGCAATCACGCTGCCGGCTGGGATCCAGCGCCGGACATGCGGGCGCGCTTTGGCTATGGCTCTTACGACGCCGTGATCGAAACGCTGGCAAGGGCTTTGGCGGGTCGTCGTTATATTGCCGGCGACGCTTTCACCGCCGCGGACGCTTACGTTGGTTCGATGATCGGCTTTGGAATGCGCGTCGGCGTGATCGACAAGCGCCCGGAGTTCGAGGCTTATTGGAGCGGCTTGGAAAATCGCCCAGCACGGCGGCGCGCCGCCGCACAGGCGGAAAAGCTTGCGTCCAAGCAGGCGTGGGAGCCCGCATGAGCGCGCGTTGATCTCCTTTCAACGATAGGGCTGTGCAGCGACTTCATAGGTATAATACGAGGTCCGCTGTTAGGCGCCACTCCCGACGCGCAGCTTCGACGCACAGGAAATCACCGCCGTCATTGCGAGGAGGCGGAGCCGACGAAGCAACCCAGGGCCGCATCGCTGCCCTGGATTGCTTCGCTTCGCTCGCAGTGACGGGTTCTGGGCAAAACCAGCGCTTTTGCGGCTCTGGATTCCAGATCGGGCCTTCGGCCCGTCGGGAATGACAAGCGCCCGACGGGAGCTATTCAAACCGAAATGGTATAAAAAGAAGCAGAACCAGTAAAAGCGCCCGGCGAGAAAATAGGCTCGAGCTTGTGGCGCCAGCGGCCCGGAAGCCCGCGCGGATGGCCGGGAAGACAGCCGGCTTCGTGTACATTTCCAGAGGCCGCCGCGCGAGCGTGATTCTGTGCATTCATAATGCTTTAGCAGCAAAGCTTGCGATTGTTTAAACCAAAGGTCACGGTCGCAATACGGATTGTTACTTAGTAATGCTTTAAAACGAATAGCAAAGCCACAGGCTATCTGTATCAAATATGCCACATCAATACAATAACTGACCGAGTCCCTCACCTGGAAACACCATTCAAACCAATTCTGGGCTAAGAAACGGATGCATGAGTGTTCGGCCCCCAAGCGGACCGCCTCCTCAAATTCAGAGAAAGGGCAATAAAATGAAAAGAATATTCTTAATTGCGACGGCCTCACTCCTCGCGCTCGGGTCGGCGCTGGCCGCGGATCTTCCCTCCCGCAAGGAAGCCCCCGTTTATGTCCCGCCGCCCCCCCCGCCGCCGTTGTGGACGGGTTTCTACGCCGGTTTGAACCTCGGCGGCGGCTGGCAGGACCACACCTCCTCCAATGTCTGGGGCTGGGGCTGGAATAATGGCGGAAACAACACCGGCGGCGTCGTCGGCGGCGGCCAGATCGGCTATAATTATCAGTTCGGCCAGAGCTTCCTCGTCGGCATCGAGACCGACTTCCAGGGCACGAGCATCGGCTCGGGCGGCAACAACAACAACCCCTGGCTTTGGGGCGGCTTCGGTCCCTGGGGCGGCTGGGGCGGCCTCAACGCCACGGCCCGCATCAACTGGTTCGGCACGGTTCGCGGCCGTCTGGGCTGGCTCTTTACGCCCACCCTGCTGGTCTATGGCACGGGCGGCTTCGCTTACGGCGACGTGCAGCGTAACTTCTGGTGGAACCAGAACAGCGTCGTGCAGACCGGCTGGACCGCCGGCGGCGGCGTCGAGTGGCTGTTCCTGCCGAACTGGTCGGCCAAGGCCGAATATCTCTACACGGATATCAGCGGCAACAACCAGAACCAGTTCTTCAACCCCGGCTTCGGGCTGAACAACGTCAACAACCACACCCGCTTCCACACGGTTCGCGCGGGCGTGAACTATCACTTCAACCTGTTCGGCGGGTCGGCTCCGGTCCTCGCGAAATACTGATACGGCTTTCCGGCCGACAAGAACCCGACCTCCCGGCCGGGTTCTCTTCAACGCAACCCTCGGCTTTCGCGCAAGCGAAGCTGGGGGTTTTGTCGTATCGGGGATTGCGAACCAAAGTCGTCCGCGGGCGGTCAAAACACCCCGGCGTCCAATCCCGCTGCGGCCAACGTCCCCAACTCTCGGCATTGCTGGACAAAATCCTCGCGCCAGTCGCCTCGGCAGATCAGCGGCGGCTGAATCGCCCGCCATCTCAGCCCCGTGACGATCGTCTCGACGCCCCGCCGCGCGCCGGTCCCGTCGCTGCCGGCGCGGATACACATCGCGTAGGGAAGCCCCTGCGAATGGTCGAGGCAGGGATAATAGCAGCGATCGAAGAAGTCCTTCAGCGCGCCGCTCATGTAGCCCAGATTTTCAGGCGTCAGGAGAATGACCGCCTGGGCCGCCAGCACGTCTTCTGGCTGCGCCTCGAAGGGGTTTAGGAGGCGCGCCTCGACCGTCTCGAACTCCGGCGCACTCGCGCCCTCGACAAGCGCGTCGCGCATGCGCCGCAGATTGGCGGAAGGCGCATGCGCGATGAGAAGGAGCTGCTTCCTCACCTGAACACACTCTATGTTGACAAGGCGTCACGCAGCCATCATCCAACCCGCTCATAAACGCGCGCTTTCCGCGGGATGACAGGGCCAATGACCACCAAGATCTTCATCGACGGCGACGCCGGCACAACGGGCCTCGAAATCCGTGAGCGGCTCGCTGGCCGCGCCGACATCGAAATCGTCGCGATTCCCGCCGAAAAGCGCAAGGATGTCGAGGCCAAGCGCGCCATCCTCGCCGCCGTCGACATCGCCATTCTCTGCCTACCCGACGACGCCGCCAAGGAGACGGTCGCCCTTTGCGACGCGCTCGGCGACAAGGCCCCGCGCCTGCTCGACGCCTCGACCGCGCATCGCGTCGCGCCCGGCTGGGTCTATGGCTTTCCGGAGCTCTGCGCCGGCCAGCCGGAGGCGATCGCCAAAGCGGCGCGCGTCGCCAATGTCGGCTGCTACGCCACTGGCTCCATCGCGCTGCTGCGCCCGCTCGTCGACGCCGGCCTTATTCAGCCCGACCAGCAACTTACGATCAACGCAGTCTCCGGCTATTCGGGCGGCGGACGGCAGATGATCGAGTCTTACGAGAAGGGCGAGGCTCCGGCCTTCGAGCTTTACGGGCTTTCTCTTGAGCACAAGCATCTGCCCGAGATCATGGCCTATGCGAAGCTCTCCGTGCGCCCGCTGTTCGTGCCGTCAGTCGGCAATTTCCGCCAGGGCATGCTTGTGTCGATCCCGCTGGCGCTCGACGCTTTGCCGGGCAAGCCCGAGGCGGCGGATGTCGAGGCCGCCTATCGGCGCCATTACGAGGGCGCGCCGCATGTGCGCGTCGTGCCGCCGCCGGCGGCCGGCCGCCTTGACGCGCTCGCGCTCAACGGCACCGACGACATGGAGGTTTTCGTCATCGCCAATGAGGCGCGGCGTCACGCCGTGCTGGTCGCGCGTCTCGACAATCTCGGCAAGGGCGCGTCGGGCGCGGCGGTGCAAAATCTCGATCTGATGATCGGCGGCGGCAAGCGGGCCTGAAGGCCCGCGGTCCATGGCGGCGTCCGGACCGCGCGCCTTCAGGCGCGCACGGGCATCACGACGTGGATGTTTTCGTCTTCGCCAATGAGCCGCGGCGCCACGCCGTGCTGGTTGCGCGTCTCGACAATCTCGGCAAGGGCGCGTCAGGCGCGGCGGTGCAAAATCTCGATCTGATGATCGGCGGCGGCAAGCGGGCCTGAAGGCCCGCGGTCCATGGCGGCGTCCGGACCGCGCGCCTTCAGGCGCGCACGGGCATCACTCCCTAATGGCACCGACGACATGGAGGTTTTCGTCTTCGCCAATGAGCCGCGGCGCCATGCCGTGCTGGTTGCGCGTTTCGACAATCTCGGCAAGCGCGCGTCAGGCGCGGCGGTGCAGAGTCTCGATCTGATGGATCGGCGGCGGCAAGCGGGCCTGAAGGCCCGCGGTCCATGGCCGCGTCCGGACCGCGCGCCTTCAGGCGCGCATCATGTTCATTCCGTATAGGCCGTCACGCCCGCCGGCAGCTTCTGCGCCACATCCTCGTAGCGGCTGGTGCGCGTGCCCATCATGGTCTCGAAGGCCTCGTGCACCTCGCTCACCGATTTGGCTTTGAGCTTGCGGCCTTGCTGGGCGTAGAAGATCGGCCTGTTGGCGCGGGCGGGCTTGGGCAGCAAAGCGGCGGCCGACATCGTCGGCTTCTCGATCAGCGCCTGCATGAAGCGTTCGGTGTCCTCCGGCCCGAGGAAGTGGATGAGATAGGTCTCGCCCGGCGTGAGCTGGCGGCCGATCTTCTCGGCGATCTTGGAGCCGTCCTTCTTCAGCATCTGCGCCGCCAGCGCCGCCGAAAGATAGGGATCGTTGCGCAGGCTGAGGATTTTGGCGCGCTGCTGCGGCGCGACGCGCCCGATGGCGTCTGCGCCGTCGGCGATGGCGTTCGCCTCCTCCTCGCGGCCGTAGAGATGACCGAAATTCTTGACCGCCTGAAGCCAGGTCTTCTCGACGAATTGAAAGAGCCCGCTCGCCGAGGAGGTGCGCGCCTTGGCGGTGGTCGAGAAGGCGGATTCCTTGTCGGCGATGGCCATGAGCAGCGCCGGGTCCATCTCGGTCTGGTTCGCGGCCTTCACGACGCGCTCGACGATCGACTTGTGCACCTTCACCGAACCGAAGCGCATCACGCCGGGCGCGTCGGAGGCGGTCTCGCCCTCCGCGCCGAGGCGATGCGCCCAGGTCAGCGCCGCCTGCTCGAGCGAGAAGTCGCTGTCGAGCGCGGCCTCGTCGTCACCCCGCGTCAATTGCATGAAAGGCGTCGGGGGCGCGTGCGGCTTCGCGGCGCGGGCGACGCGCTCATAGCGGGGCGCCGCCACGCGCTTGACCGAGAAGCTCAGCGCCGCGAGCGTCGAAAGGATGACGCCGACACAAGCCGTGCGAAGAATGATCGGGAAAGCGCGGCCTTCAAGGATCGACGCCCAGCGGTCGCCCAAACTCATGCCGGGCGCGGACCCCAATGCGGGCTGCGAATAATCCGTCATTCTTCTCGTCGGCTCCCTGCGCCGCAACAGCGGCCTTAACAAGAAGTTACGCAGAAGGAACGGCGAAAGAGCGACGGCGCGCGCCACCCCCGCGCCATATTCGGCGCGGCGGCGGGCTGGAGAAAATTCAGCAAAAACCCGTGTGTTCCGGACGCTTTAGGTGCGACAACGCGCGTGCGGCCTTATTTGCGCCATCAAACCGGCAGGCGCTTCCTTGTCAGAACGGCACCTTGGAGAGCAACGCCTGAATCAAATGATAATCCGGGCCGGCGACAGGGGTCGTGCGCGCCAGGAAATCGACGGGCTTGCCGTCTTCCATCCCATAGTCCGCGATGCGGGTCACTTTCCTCGATTTGTCGAAGTAGACGGCGAGCACATGCTGATCCGTGATGTTTTGCGGCATGAACGCCATGGAGCGCTCGACTCGCTGGCTGACGTAATACCAGGCGTCGCCGCCGATCGTGGACGTCGTGGAAGGCGTGCCGAGCAGTTGCATGACCTGCGGCGCCGCCATGCCCGGCTTCACCTGCATGGCCTTGCGCGAGTCGATCACCGCGCCGCGATTGATGACGCCATCATAGCCCAGGCAGCCGGAGAGCGAGGCCGCGACGCCAAAGGCCGCCAACATTCTCACGGCCGACGAACCGAAACAGCCCCTCGAAAAACCGCGCAAGCCCAGCCCCGCCATATCGATCTCCAAGCTACTTTCCCGCCGGCGACGCGACGCGCGCCGGTATCCTGCATCGCAATTCGGCTTGCCTAGCCTTCGATTGGCGCGAAAGCAAGACGATCGTGGCCGGATAGATCAGAGAACTGGCGCCAATGAGGCGGCCAACGTATCTAAAAGCCATGAATGCGCCTGAAGGAGAGAAAAGAGGGCAAAATGATTGACGAACATAATATGGCCCTCGGCGAGAAGCCGCCATTCTCGCGCCCGCTGACCCTGACCGAAGTTCCGCCGGAAGGTCTCGAGATAAAAATCGCCGCCACGGACGCCGAGCGCGCGGCGCTTGCGCAGATGAACGGCCTGCCCGCCGTTCTTTCGCTGGAAGCGGCGCTCCGCGCACGGCGCTGGCGCAGCGACGGGCTGGAGGTCGCCGGCGAGCTGCGCGCTCATGTGCGCCAGACCTGCGTCGTCACGCTCGATGAATTCGACTCCGAGGTCGTCGAGCCCATCGAGCTGCGCTTCGCGCCGCCAAAGGAGGCCCCCAAGCCCCGCTCGCGCCGCCACGAGCCCGAGCCGGAGGCGATCGAACAGAATATGCTCGACGACGATCCGCCCGACCCGCTGATCGGCGGCGCCGTCGATCTCGGAGCGGTCGTCTCGGAGTTCCTCACTTTGACGCTCGATCCTTATCCGCGTAAGCCCGGCGCCGAATTTATCGAGCCCGCTCCCGAGGCGGAGGAGGAAGGCGGCGTGGTTTCGCCTTTCGCGAAGTTGCGACCCGCGGGGAAGTAGTATGCCGCGGGCCTGAAGGCCCGCGGTCCTCTGCGGCGCCCGGACCGCGAGCCTTCAGGCGCGCTTGAAACCTCTGTACGCGTAGCCCCGGTCAAGCAAGCGCCGCGACGTGGCACTTGCGCGGCCGCGCAGCAAATGGCAATCACCCGCGCAGAACGCGGAGCCATGGCGGAATCGTCGGTTCGGCCAGATGGCGTCGCCGGTCACAGTCTCGCGCCCGCGAGCTGATCATTCGCCTGCTGTCCGCGGGCGCGCCGGCGTATCGCCGGCATGCGAGGGAAACAGGAAGCAATGGCGGAGAAAGTTCGGATCGCGGTCGACGCGATGGGCGGCGATTTCGGCCCGTCGGTGACGATCCCCGGCTGCGCCCTCGCCCTCGAACGCATGCCCGGCAGCCAGTTTCTGCTCTTTGGCGACGAGACGGCGATCCGCGCCGAGCTCGCGAACCATCCGCGCCTCGCCGAGCGCGCCGAAATCCGCCACTCGAGCGTCAACATCCGCATGGATGACAAGCCAAGCCAGGCTTTGCGCTATGGGCGGCGCGTCTCCTCGATGTGGATGGCGATCGAAGCGGTCAAGAAGGGCGAGGCCGACGCCGCAATCTCCGCCGGCAACACCGGCGCGCTGATGGCCATGTCGAAAATCTGTCTGCGCACCATGGCCCGCGTCGACCGGCCGGCGCTCGCCTGCCTGTGGCCGACGCTGCGCGGCCAGTCCATCGTTCTCGACGTCGGCGCCTCGATTGGCGCCAACGCCAGCCACCTCGTCGATCTCGCCATCATGGGCTCGGCGATGGCGCGCATCATCCTCGGCCTGGAGCGGCCGACCGTTGGCCTGCTCAATGTCGGCACCGAGGAGATCAAGGGCGTCGAGGAGGTCAAGGCCGCCGCCGCCATCCTGCGCGAATCCGACCTTCCTGGCCTCGAATATGCGGGCTTCGTCGAGGGCGACGGCATCGGCATGGGCGCCGTGGACGTCGTCGTGACGGAAGGCTTCACGGGCAATATCACGCTCAAGACCGCCGAAGGCACGGCGAAGCAGATCGCGGCCTATCTCAAAGCCGCCATGAGCGGCTCGCTCTTCGCCAAAATCGGCTATCTCTTCGCCCGCGGCGCCTTCGCCGAGCTCAAGGGCAAGATGGACACGCGCGCCGTCAACGGCGGCGTATTTCTCGGCCTCGAAGGCATCGTCATCAAGAGTCACGGCGGAACGGACTCTGTGGGCTTCGCCCGCGCGATCGAGATCGGCTACGAAATGGCCAAGAACGATCTCATGAACCGCATTCGCGACACGGTCGCGATCGCCCACCAATTCGAAAGCGGCGCCGCCGATCCGGCCAGCCCGTCGCAGGAAACCGCTCAGTGACGTCACATCCCCTGCTCCGCTCCGTCGTTCTCGGCGTGGGCTCCTATCTGCCCGCCAAGACGCTGACCAATGACGACCTCGCCAAGATCGTCGACACCAGCGACGAGTGGATTTTCCAGCGCACGGGCATCAAGGAGCGCCATATCGCCGCCGAGGGCGAAACCACCTCGATGCTCGGCGAGAAAGCGGCGCGCGCGGCGCTCGCGAACGCCGGCCTCACCCCCGACGACATCGACCTGATCATCGTCGGCACCTCCACTCCCGACTGGACCTTCCCCTCGACCGCGACGCAAATTCAGGCGGCCCTCGGCGTCGCCCATGGCGTCGCCTTCGATCTTCAGGCTGTTTGCTCGGGCTTCGTTTTCGCGCTCTCGACCGCCGATAAATTCCTGCGCTCGGGCTCGCACAAGCGCGCCCTCGTCATCGGCGCGGAGACATTCTCTCGCATCCTCAACTGGGAAGACCGCACGACCTGCGTCCTCTTCGGCGACGGCGCCGGCGCGATGGTGCTGGAGGCCCGGCCCTCCAGCGGCGCCTTGAGCGAGCGCGGCGTGCTGACGACGCATTTGCGCTCCGACGGCCGGCATCGGACGAAGCTCTATGTCGACGGCGGTCCTTCCGCCACGCAGACGGTCGGCCATCTCCGCATGTCCGGTCAGGAAGTCTTCAAATTCGCCGTCGGCAAGGTGACGGACGTCGTCGTCGACGCTTTCGCCGCGACGGGCCTCTCGGCCGCGGAGCTCGATTGGTTCGTGCCGCATCAGGCCAACCGGCGGATCATCGACATGTCGGCGCAAAAGCTCGGCATCGCGCCGGAAAAGATCGTCGCCACCGTCCATCTGCACGGCAACACCTCGGCCGCCAGCATTCCCCTCGCCCTTTCGGTCGCGGCGGCGGACGGCCGCATCAAGCAGGGCGATCTCGTCATGCTGGAGGCCGTCGGCGGCGGATTCACCTGGGGATCGGCTTTGATCCGCTGGTAAGTCGGCGAAACGACAACGCAATTGTTTTCGGCCCCGAAATGCGCCCGATTCACGCTCGGGCGCTGCAACTTGCGCTTGATTTTTTGCTGCAATTCTGAATAATTCCGACAACGGATGAGCGAGCCGGGCTTCGGCGACGGCTAATGGTTCTTTGGCGGTATTTGCTGATTGCGCTCCGACCGATTGCAGTAAAAGCAACTATCCGCGCAAACTATCTCCGCCTCCAATATTTTTGCAACGAAGAATTACAAGGTTCCAAATGTCCCAGGAGCAAATCCTCTTGCCGAACGGCGATGGCGCTAGCGCTTTTGTCTACGGCGACCAATCGATCAGAACGACGACGCGCGCGGATCTCGCCGAGGCAGTTTATCAGCATACTGGTCTAGGCCGCAGTGAAGCCTCCAAATATGTCGAAATGGTGCTCGACGAGATTTTCGAAAGCATCGTCTCGCGGGAAGACGTCAAACTGTCGTCCTTCGGCGCTTTTCTCGTTCGCGCCAAGCGGGAGCGGCAGGGCCGCAATCCCAAGACGGGAGAGTCGGCGAAAATTACGGCGCGGCTGGTCGTGACCTTCAAGCCCTCCAACGTGCTGCGCGCGCGCATCAACAATGGTTTGGAGGAGCCGGCGGCCTTGCCCGGCAAGAATGGCCAAGCCCCGAAGCCGAATGGGAAAAGCCCCCCGAACGAGAGAACGGTCTGACGCCTCGCGACGGCGAGGGCGCAAGCGCCTCTTGACAAGACTTCCCGGCGCATGCGCCAAGCGCCTATGGCCAAGTCCCGTTCTTTCTTCGTCTGCCAAAACTGCGGCGCCGTCGCCGCGCGCTGGCAGGGACGCTGCGAATCTTGCGGCGAATGGAACTCGATCGCCGAGGAAAGCGATCCGGGTCCGACGGCGCTGCGCGTAACGCGCGGGCGCGCGATCGAGCTCGAAGGGCTCGCCGGGTCGGATCGGCCGGCCGCACGCATCGTCACCGGGATCGACGAATTCGACCGGGTGACGGGCGGCGGATTCGTGCCGGGCTCGGTCCTGCTGCTCGGGGGCGAGCCCGGCATCGGCAAATCGACCCTGCTCATCCAGGCCTGCGCGGCGCTCGCGCGGCGCGGGGAGCGGGTCATTTACATTTCCGGCGAAGAGGCCGTGGCGCAAGTGCGGCTGCGCGCGGCCCGCCTCAGCCTTGCCGACGCGCCGGTCGAACTCGCCTCGGCCACGCAGGTCGAGGATATTCTCGCCACCTGCGCGACGGGCAAACGCGCTGCGCTGATCGTCATCGATTCCATTCAGACCATGCACACGGAAGTCGCGCCCTCGGCTCCCGGCACGGTCACACAAGTGCGGGCGAGCGCGCAGGCGCTGCTCCGCCACGCCAAGACCAGCGGCTCGACGATCATCCTTGTCGGCCACGTCACCAAGGACGGTCAGGTCGCCGGACCGCGCGTCGTCGAACATATGGTCGATGCAGTGCTGTCGTTCGAGGGCGATGCGGCGCATCACTTTCGCATGTTGCGGGCCTCGAAAAACCGTTTCGGCGCGACCGGCGAAATCGGCGTCTTCGAAATGACCGGGCTCGGATTAGCCGAGGTGGCCAACCCCTCGGCGATCTTCCTTGCGGGACGCGACGCCTCCGCGCCGGGCGCGGCGGTCTTCGCCGGCATGGAAGGCCAGCGCCCCATGCTGATCGAAATCCAGGCGCTCGTCGCGCCGACCTCGCTGGGCACGCCGCGGCGCGCTGTCGTTGGTTTCGACCAGAATCGCCTGTCGATGATTCTCGCCGTGCTGGAGGCGCATGGCGGTTTGAAGCTCGGGATGCACGATGTTTATCTCAATGTCGCTGGCGGCCTGCGCGCCGACGAGCCGGCGGGCGATCTCGCCGCCGCGGCGGCGCTCGTATCCTCGCTGACGGGCGCCGTCCTCCCCGCCGATCAGGCGTTTTTCGGAGAAATCGGCCTGTCCGGCGCCATCAGGCCCGTCATCCACGCCGGGATGCGGCTGCGCGAGGCCGCCAAGCTCGGCTTTCACCAGGCGGTGCTGGCGCAAAGCCAGCAGATCAACGACGACGAGCGGCGCGCCGGGCTGATCTTGCGGCCCTGCGCCGACGTCGCCCAGCTCGTCGCGGCGATTGCGCAAACTGCGCCCCGGGCACGTTAAGGCTGAAATTTAAGCTTTCTACTTCCCGCCGACGGCTGAGTTGCGCTAGAAGCAAGCCGTCGTACGTTCCCGCGGCCATCGACCCAGCCGCCTTCGATCAGCAGAGCGCGCTTGCGAAAGCGAATGGCGTGACGCGCGCGCGAAGCGCGCCGGCGAAGCGTTGGGATTTCCGAGCGTCAGGGCGAAACGAAGAGGACTTCGATGCCGTCGTACCTTGATCTGGCAGTTATTATTATCGTTTTGGTCTCCGGCATGCTCGCCTTGCTGCGCGGATTCACCCGCGAAGTGCTGGCGATCCTCTCATGGGTGGCGGCGGCCTTCGCGGCTTACTATCTGCACCCCATGGCGCTGCCCTATGTAAAACCATACCTCGCCAAGGACGAGCTCGCGCTCGCCGCGTCGGTCGCGGCCGTTTTCTTCGTGGCGCTGGTGCTGGTGTCGATTTTCACCGTGAAGCTTTCCGACGTGATCCTGGACTCCAAGATCGGCGCGCTCGACCGTTCGCTGGGCTTCGTCTTCGGCGCCGTCCGCGGCATGCTTCTCGCGGTTGTCGCCTTCCTTTTCTACGGCTGGCTGGTGCCCGACCCCAATCAGCCGGAATGGGTCCGCAGCGCCCGCGCCAAGCCGCTGCTACAGGCGGGCGGCGAGAAGCTGCGCGAATGGCTTCCCGACGACATGGACAGCATCGTCGCCAAGATCAAAGCCAAGAAGGGCGGCGCGCCTGTCGAAGAGACCCCGCCCGCCGAATCCGAGCTCGAGAAGGCGCTGCCGTCGGGCGAGAAGCAGTAAGAGGGATGACGCGCAAAGGGCCGAAAAACTTGCCGGCGTCCGCGTCGATTGGCAAAGATGATGCTAGAGCGCAGCACCGCGCTTCGATAGGGGAGACAGCGCAATGACAGACAGCCAATCCATTGCCGGCCCGATCGAAACCACCGACGATCTCGACGGCGATCGTCTGCGCGAATATTGCGGCGTTTTCGGCGTCTTCGATTTCGAGGACGCCGCGGCCATCACCGCTCTCGGCCTTCACGCGCTCCAGCATCGCGGCCAGGAAGCCGCCGGCATCGTCACCTATGACGCGGGCGGGCGATTCCACGCCGAGCGGCGCCTCGGGCTTGTCGGCGATCACTTCTCCAAGGAAAGCACGATCAAGCGCCTCCCCGGCTCCGCCGCGATCGGCCATGTCCGTTATGCGACGACCGGCGAAACCATTTTACGCAATGTTCAGCCGCTTTTCGCCGAGCTCAACACGGGCGGCTTCGCCGTCGCGCATAACGGCAATCTCACCAATGCGCAGGCGCTGCGCCGCGACCTCATCAAGGAAGGCTCGATCTTTCAGTCGACCTCCGACACCGAGGTCATCCTCCACCTTGTGGCGCGCAGCCGCAAGCCGCAGCTTATCGACCGCTTCATCGAGGCGCTGCGCGCCATTGAAGGCGCCTATTCGCTCGTCGCCCTGACAAACAAGAAGCTTATCGGCGCGCGCGATCCGCTCGGCATCCGCCCCCTCGTGATCGGCGAGCTGGACGGCAAATATATCCTGGCCTCGGAAACCTGCGCGCTCGACATCATTGGCGCGCGCTTCGTGCGCGACGTCAAGAACGGCGAAATCGTCATCATCTCGGAGTCGGGGATCGAGAGCATCGAACCCTTCCCCGCTCGGGTGGCGCGGCCCTGCATCTTCGAATTCATTTACTTCGCTCGGCCGGACTCTCTTGTTCAGGGTCGCCCCGTCTATGAGGTCCGCAAGGCCATGGGCCGCGAATTGGCGCGCGAGCAGAATATCGCCGCCGATGTCGTGGTGCCGGTGCCGGACTCGGGCGTTCCGGCGGCGATCGGTTATTCGCGCGAGTCGGGCATTCCGTTCGAGCTGGGCATCATCCGCAACCATTACGTCGGCCGAACTTTCATTCAGCCCACGCAATCGGTGCGCGAGGTCGGCGTGCGCATGAAGCACAGCGCCAATCGCTGCGTGGTCGAGGGCAAGCGCGTCATCCTCATCGACGATTCGATCGTGCGCGGCACGACCTCGGTGAAGATCGTGCAGATGATGCGCGACGCGGGCGCCACCGAGGTGCATTTCCTCATCTCCTCGCCGCCCATCACCCATCCGGACTATTACGGCATCGACACGCCGCAGAAGGAAAAGCTCCTCGCCGCGACGCATTCGCTGGAGGAGATGCGCGCCTATATCGGCTGCGATTCGCTGTCTTTCCTCTCGGTCGACGGCATCTATCGCGCCATGGGCTTCGAGGGTCGCGACAAGACGCATCCGCAATTTACCGACCATTGCTTCACGGGCGACTATCCGACGTCGCTGACGGACCTCGTGGAGGAGAACCGCGCGCAGCTCTCGCTGCTGGCGGAGGCGAGCTGAGGCCTTTTTATCGACAGAGGCAAACTCATGGCCGCACCCGCAAAAAAGCCGATGACGGCGGCCGAATTTCTCCAATGGGCGCAGGAGACGGAGCGCAAGCGCTGCGAGCTGGTCCGCGGCGAGGTCATCGCTATGGCGCCGGAGCGCGCGGATCACAGCCGGATCAAGGCGCGGATCTGGCGCGCGCTCGCCGACGCCGTCGAACGCACAGGCGCAAACTGCGAGGCTTTTATCGATAGCCTCGGCGTGGCGGTCGACGATTACACTGTCTATGAGCCCGACGCCCTGGTGAACTGCGGCGACGCCGTCGCGCCCGATTCACTTCTCGCAACTTCGCCGGTTGTCGTTGTCGAGGTGATCTCGCCTTCCTCGCGAAGTCTCGACACCAACGCAAAGCTCTCGGACTATTTTCGCGTGCCGACCATTGCGCATTATTTGGTGGTCGACTCCAAACGGCGTCTCGTCCTGCATTATTCCCGCGACGGCGATCGGATCGCCGTCGCCTTCGTCACGGAAGGCGCGATCGCGCTGATCCCACCCGGTCTCTCCATCGAGATCGCCGACATCTTCCCCTAACCGGATTATCAGTTGGAAGCCTCTCCCACCATCGCTCTCGTCACCGGCGCCTCCCGCGGCGTCGGCCGCGCCATCTCTCTCGAACTCGCGCGCCAGGGCGCGCATATTGTGGCGCTTGCCCGCACGCAGGGCGCGCTGGAGGAGCTCGACGACGACATCCGGGCGCTCGGCGGGCAAGCGACGCTCGTGCCCTGCGACGTCACGGATTTCGACGCGCTCGACCGTCTCGGCGCGGCGCTCTTCGAGCGCTGGGGCAAGCTCGACGTCTTCGTCGGCAACGCCGGCGTGCTCGGCCCGCTGTCGCCGCTCGCCCATGTGGACGTCAAGGATTGGAACCGCGTCGTAGCGGTGAATGTCACCGCCAATTGGCGGCTCATTCGTTCGCTCGATCCGCTGCTACGGGCGTCTCGCGCTGGGCGCGTCCTTTTCGTCACCTCGGGCGCAGCGCACAAGGCGAAGCCCTTCTGGGGGCCCTACGCCATCTCCAAAGCCGCGCTCGACGCCATGGCGCGCACCTACGCGGCGGAGGTGAAGAATGACGGCGTCACGGTGATGATCGCCAATCCGGGCCCGTTACGCACCCGCATGCGCGCCCAGGCCATGCCGGGCGAAGACCCCATGACGCTGCCGGCGCCTGAGGATTTTGCAAAAAAATGCCTCCCGCTGCTGGCGCCCGACTGGCGCGAGACCGGGAGGCTCTATGACTTCCCCACCGACCGGCTGATGGACTTCCGCCCGCCGGCGTGAAAAGCGCGGGGTCGCCCCCGCGCTTGGCCATCAGTGATGGTGATGATGGTGATGGTGGTGGTGGTGGTGGTGATGACCGTGGTGATGCCTATGGAACACGGGCGCCGGCGCCGCGACATAGGCGAGCGTGAGGCTCTCGACGCCCGCGTTCCAGC
Source organism: Methylocystis sp. Sn-Cys (assembly GCF_016745395.1). Classification (GTDB taxonomy): domain Bacteria; phylum Pseudomonadota; class Alphaproteobacteria; order Rhizobiales; family Beijerinckiaceae; genus Methylocystis; species Methylocystis iwaonis. The sequence continues at coordinate 348,890 of NZ_JAERVJ010000004.1, read as the reverse complement.
CAAGACCCGCGCCCGCTTCGATCTGGAAGGGCTGCAGCGAGAAGGTGTTGTCCGAGCCGCCGACGAGGACCGCGCCGCCGCCGCCGACGCCGATCTTGGCGGAAACGCCCGGGCCGACATAATTGCCGGCCAGCGCGCCGGGGCCGACCTTGCCGGTGGCCGCGATCACGCCCCAGGCAAGCTCGCCCTGGCCGTTCACGGTGATGTTCGGGCCGACCTTGGTCAGCGTGCCGACGTAATGGACCGGGAGGGCGCCTTCCTCGTCGTCGCTATAGGCGCAGTCGATCTGCTGGTTTTCGACGATGACGCTCAGATCGTTGCCCAGCAGCCTGCACTGAAGCGTGCCAACGCGGCCGTCGGCGAGAGCGGCTGCCGGAGCCAGAAGCGCCAAAATCGCGGCGCCGCCGAGCGCGTGGCTCAGTTTGAAACGGATAGACATAGAACTCCTCCTCTTTTTCTCTTCGAGCCGTTAAAGCTCTTACCGCGATCGCAAACTTCAGCAGAATGCTACGCATAAGGCGCAGTATATGACAACCGGCTGGATCGCTACAGTGGTAACGAGAACGGCGCCATTTCGAACGTGCGGCGTCGCACGCAGCGACGATCGCGCCAGTAATCCCTTTGATTGCAGCCCCTTGCAAACGGCGATCGGGCGGGCGATCTTGAGGTAAGCCAACGCGGCCTGTTATGCGGCGCTTGGACGCGGCGGCGGAGACGGAGCGATGAGCGCGCAACTCCCTGTTTTGTATGAATCACAGCTTTCGAGCGCCGACATCGAGGCGTTGCGCGCGGCCGTCGCCGCACTGGAGCGCCAGAGCTTTGCCGGACGCGTCGCGCGCCTTGCCGGCCGGCGCATGGGGCTCGTCAGCCGTCCCCTGCCCCCGCAGCTCCAGGAAATGGCTGGATTGGCCGCGCAGAAGGCGCTGACGACCGCCTTGCGAGTGGCGCTGTCGAGCCTCGAAGGCGCGCCGCCAGGCGACACCACGCGGTTTCACCGCCGCCTCGCTGCGCTCACAGGCGGCGTCGGCGGCGCGGTCGGCCTGGCGAGCCTCCCTGTGGAGCTGCCTCTTTCGACCACCATCATGCTGCGCTCGATCGCCGACATCGCGCGTAGTCATGGCGAAAATCTGCGCAACCCTGAGACGGGGCTCGCCTGTCTCGAGGTCTTCGCGCTGGGCGGCCATGCCGGCGACAATATGCTCGAAGGCGGTTATCTCGCCGTCCGCGGCCTGCTCGCCAAGTCCGTCAGCGATGCGGCGCGATATGTTGCGACGCGCGGGGTCTCGCAGGAGGCCGCGCCCGCGCTGGTGCGGCTTGTCGGACAGCTCTCGGCGCGCTTCGGCGTCGTCGTCTCGCAGAAAGTCGCCGCCCAGGCGGTGCCGATCATCGGCGCGGTCAGCGGCGCAGCGATCAATCTGGCCTTCACCGAGCATTTTCAGACGCTGGCGCGCGGCCATTTTGCGGTGCGCCGCCTGGAGCGCATCTATAATCCGGCGCTGGTGCGCGCCCAATATGCCCGCATCGCCCGCGAAGAAGGCTATTGGGACGCGCCGCTCAACGCCTAAAGCACGGTCTCCCGAACCGCCATCTTGTCCGCCATCCTTTGCCCGTGCGTCGCGCTCACCCTGTCGACCAGCCCGCGCAAGGCGCGACGCGCATCCTCCGTCCGCGCCTCCGTCAATCGCGAGAAGCCATATGCAAAGGCCACGGCGAGCCCGGTCAGGCAGGCAAAGGAAAGGATTTGCAGCGACCCCGGGCAGTCGTGGGGCATCCATTCCTCGCCAGCGAAACCACGGATTGCGCCAGCGCCCAGGAAGACGACGGGATTGTGAACCGCATAGAGAGAATAGGAAAAATCCGCGAGCTTGCGATTGATCTCCGCCGCGCGGCCCTCCTGGAATGGAGATCGGTCGAAACGCAGGGCGACGATCACATTGGCGAAGAGGAAAGCGTTGAGCACATCGACGAATTGTTGAAGCTGAGGGACCGCCTCCAGCGCCGGTCCCCTCACCGTCAGACGCGTAACCACGACCGATACGATGAGAATCGCCAGCGCCAGCTTGTAGTTCCCAATGAGCGGACGTGTCGCGACGCGGGCGACGGCGCCCATGACCCAGATCAGGAAATAGAAAGCGAACAGCGTCTGCGGCGCGCAAAGCGCCGCAAATAGGGCGACCCCCGCCGTGAAAGCCGCGGTTTTCGCCCGCCAGCTCAGCCCGCGATGCAGGGGCAAAAGCAGCAGCGGGAAAACGATGTAGCTCCAAAATTCGCAGGCCAGCGACCACAAAGGGGCGCTCGTGCCATAAAAGGGCGAATAGATCTCCTGCAGGTTCAAGAGATTAGGAGGAATCAGGTTCAGGCCGAAATGCCCATCGAAGAGCTTGTTCTCGTAGAAAGACTTGCGGAACAGCGCGCGGCCGAGCGTGTCGAAAGTGAAGGTTACCAATAAAGCCGGGATCAAGACGACGTAAATGCGCGTCACACGATTGATGAGATAGCTTTTCAAAAAGGATTTCTCTTGCAAGATCGCGGTCAAAGCGTTGCCGCCAACGAGAAAACCCGAAATGACAAAAAAGCCGATGACCGCAAAATGCGCGAACTGAAAGTGGCTGACAAACCACCAAATGTAATTGATCGCGCTCTGAGGCGTAATCATCATACCGCTAAAACGATTGAAGAGCGGCGTTTCGTGCCCGATCAAGACGACAAAGGCGAAGAGCCAGCGGCCGCCGTCGAGAAAATTCGAAAGTCGGGGCTCCAGTCTCAAATTATTTTTCTCCTCTTATAGCTAAGCTCTCCTTTCATTTTTACACACTCGCCGACCGAGGCGGAAGTCTCTGCTTGTGCCTATTTGCCGCCCACCCACAGGACCCGTCTTGCGCGTATGCGCCCCAGACCCTATCACCCTGCCCTATGGCCGACGCATTCTCCCCCAAATCCGACTTTCTGCGCGTTCTTCTGGAGCGCGGCTTCGTGCATCAGTGCTCCGACTTCGAGGGGCTAGACGAGAAGGCGGCTGCCGGCGGACTCGCCGCCTATATCGGTTTCGACTGCACGGCCTCTTCGCTTCATGTCGGCTCGCTTCTGCCGATCATGCTGCTCGCCTGGCTCCAGCGCACCGGCGGCAAGCCCTTGCCGCTCATGGGCGGCGGCACCACCCGCGTCGGCGATCCTTCGGGCAAGGATGAAAGCCGCAAGCTTTTGACGATCGAGCAGATCGACGCCAACAAGGCGTCGATCAGGCGCGTTTTCGAGCGCTTCCTGACCTTCGGCGACGGGCCGACCGACGCCTCGATGCTCGATAACGCCGACTGGCTCGCCGGGCTCAATTACATTGACTTCCTGCGCGACGTCGGCCGCCATTTCTCCGTCAATCGCATGCTCACGATGGACTCGGTGAAGCTGCGGCTCGAGCGTGAGCACGAACTCTCCTTCATCGAATTCAACTACATGTGCTTGCAGGCCTATGATTTCGTCGAGATCAACCGCCGCTATGGCGCGCTGCTGCAGATGGGCGGCTCCGACCAATGGGGCAATATCGTCACCGGCCTCGATCTCGGGCGCCGCATGGGAACGCCGCAGCTTTACGCGCTGACCTCGCCGCTGCTGACGACGGCTTCCGGCGCCAAAATGGGCAAGACGGCGGCGGGCGCCGTGTGGCTCAACGCCGACATGCTGTCGCCGTACGATTACTGGCAATTCTGGCGCAACACCGAGGACGCCGACGTCGCGCGCTTCCTGAAGCTCTTCACCTTCCTGCCGATGGACGAGGTCGCCCGGCTGGCGGCGCTCGGCGGCGCTGAGATCAACGAAGCCAAGAAAACCCTCGCCACGGAGGCGACCGCGCTGGTTCACGGCCGCGAGGCCGCCGAACAAGCGGCGGAAACCGCGCGCGCGACCTTTGAAGAGGGCGCGCTGGCTTTGTCGCTCCCGAAGGTTCCCGTCTCGGCCGAGGAGATCGCCGCCGGGCTCGGCGTGCTCTCCGCCTTCGTGAAGGCCGGCCTCGTCGCGTCGACCGGCGAAGCGCGGCGGCAGATCAAAGGCGGCGGCCTGCGTTTGAATGACGCCGTCGTGACCGACGAACGCGCGACGCTCTCGCAGAAGGACTTCGAGAAGGACGGCGTGGCGAAACTTTCGCTCGGCAAGAAGAAGCACGTGCTGCTGACCCGCGACTAAGTAAACTTGCGCGAATAGCTCGCATTGACGCTTGTCATTCCCGAGGGGCCGAAGGCCCGATCGGGATTCCAGAGCCACAAAAGCGCGCGTTTTACTCTGGATTCCCGATTGCTCGCTCATGCGAGCGTCGGGAATGACGCCGCGAATCCCCGTGTAAAACGGCTGCGGGCATGACTTTCGCCATTATCCAACGGCAGAGCTGCCGCTAACTCTCTCCCGCGTCGGGAATCCGATTCGGGAGTTATCTAATGAAAAAGTGGATTTATGTTCTGGGCGTTGCCGCCGTCGTCGCCGCGCCGGAAGCGATGGCCCGCGCGGTCCGCGCCCCTGCGCCCGCCCCCGAGGCCGCGCCAAGCCTCTCCCCCTCCCCGCTTCTCGCGCTTCCGCAACCCAATTTCGACGTTCTGGGCGGCCCTTTCCAATATAAAGCCGGCGTCACCTTCATGTCGGAGAATATCTGGCGCGGCATTTCGATCACCAACCACCGCCCCGGCGCGATGGCCTATGGCGAGATCGGCAAGGGCTGGTTCTATCTCGGCGGCGATGTGCTGAACGTCACGCTGCCGACGTCGCCGGCCGCGCAGCTCGACATTTACGGCGGCCTGCGCCCGAACTGGGGGCCGCTGACGCTCGATTTCGGCGCCGTCTATCACGGCCGCCCGGGCAATCAGCAGCAATATTTCCTCGGCGGCCTGTCGCCGGTTCTCACGTACTGGACGCCCGGCGGCATGCCGACGACGCCCTTCGACCAGAGTTTCGTGGAGATTTACGCCAAGCCGAGCTGGGCGCTCAACGACTACCTGACCATCGGCGCCGAGATCGGCTACGATCCGAGCTGGGCGAATTACAACGCCCATGCGCTCTATTCGGGCGGCAACGCCAGGCTCAGCCTGCCCGGCACGGGCGCGTCGATCTCGGGCGCCTTCGGCCATTATTTCATCGGCATGGGCGATCCCACCTATGGGCCGAGCTATATTCAGCCGGGCGTCAAGGGCATCCAAGGCTTCAAGCTGTCGAGCTACAACACCTGGAACATCGGCGCCTCCTATAAATGGAAAGCGATCACTCTCGACGTCCGCTATCACGACAATACGCTGACGCGCCGCGGCTGCTTCACCAACGTCGCCAATCCCGCCGGCAATTTCGCCGCGGCGGTCTGGGGCCAGGGCTATTCCGACTGGTGCGACTCGCGCGTCGTCGGCTCGATCAATGTGGAGCTCGATTCGACGATGTTCCGATAATTTCCGTTTGAACAACTCGCATTGGCGCCTGTCATTCCCGGCGGGCCGAAGGCCCGACCGGGGATCCAGACCCACAAAAAGCGCAGGTTTTGCCCAGAGCCCGTCATTGCGAGCGAAGCGAAGCAATCCAGGGCGGCGATGCGGCCCTGGATTGCTTCGTCGGCTCCGCCTCCTCGCAATGACGGCGGTGATTTCCTGTGTGTCCAAACGGCGCGAGCGTCGGGAATGGCGCCGGTTCTCGGCTACCGCGTCTCCGGCATCCGCGCCGTTCCATCCAGCACGCCCATGATCTTGCGCATCAGGCCGGGCGCGATCGCCGACAGCGGATTGACGCTGACGACAGGCGCTGAAAGCGCCCCCGCCACGCGGTAGTTCAGCGCAAAAATCCCCTCATTCTGCCCGCCGGTGATGACCAGATTGAGCACCGGAATATTGGAGAGCAGGCTGTTCAGCGCATAGGCGGGCACGTAAGAGCCGGAAAGGTCGAGCCGGTCGCGCGGGAAGTCGATGAAGCCGTCGAAGGTGAGGCCGATCTCGGGGCCGGACATCACCCCCTCGCGCACCGACAGGCGCCCGCCGCTCCATGTGAAATTGGATTGTAGCCGGCCAACGCGCACAAGATCGGGATCGAAGCGCAGATTGCCGCGGTCGTCGGCGCGCGCCGTCCCGCCCTGCGCCATGAGCTGACGCATCGTCGGCTCGCCTTTGACAAAGAAATCACGGATGCGGATGGCGCCGTCGGCGCGGTTCTGGCCGAGCGCGACATTGGCGCTCAGGACGCCGTTCTCCATCTTGCGGTAGAGATCGAGGAAAGCCAGGAAGGAGCCGGCGTCATTCGTCGATATGTCGAGCTGCTGCGCGCCGTTTTGACCGCGCGTCATCGCGACGGCGAGGTCCTCGTGGCCGAAATTGCCCGTGAGCGCCACAGTGCGCGGGCGCCCGCCACGCGATTCATATTCGAAGACGACGCCCGAGAGAATTTGCTTCCCGTGGCCGGTGACGATCGGCAGTTTTACGTCGACGCTGACGTCGTCGCCCGCGCTCTTCTGGCTTCCCGAGGGCTTGTCGGCGCCGCCGCCGCTCCCTGAGCGGATAAGCGACGCAAGCATCGGCCGCGCGTCGAAATTTGCGCCGCGCACGACAATCTTCGTCGCCTCCCCGCTGCGCGAGACATCGACTTTCATGTCGTCGCCGGTGGAGAGCCGCACCGGAGCGAGCCGGGCGCTGCGGAAGCCGCCTTCTTTGGCGAGTTCGATCACGCCCTGCGCCTGCATGGGGTTGGCGTCGAAGCTGAACTGATCGAGCGCAATGGACTCGCCGCGCTTCACCGCGAGAAAGGTGGCTTTGGCGGCCTTGCCGACCGGCTTCGCGACGCCGGGAATGGGATTGTCGAAGCTGGCGCGCGTCAGGTCGAGTTCGACATGGGCGTTGAGGTCGTCGGCGACAGGAAGCTGCGTTTTCACGATCGCCGAGACCGGCCCGCTCACCCCCGCGACGGCATAGCCCGCCCGCTGCCGCGCGGCGTCGTCAAAGGTCAGTGTCAATTGCGCCTGCGCCGGCCCCTTTTCGCCGAAGCCGCGCCTGAGTTCGAGCGTCGCCGGCGCGCCATAGAGCCGCCCCGTCCCATTGACGCGCAGGCCGCTGCGATCGGAGAGCACATGTAAGGCCGCGCCCTCGAGCCGCTCCTTGCCGATGAGTTTCTCGACGACGAGATTGGTCGTGTTCGCGTCGACGCCAAAGGTAGTGCGGTCCCCGCGCGCCGTGTCGCCGATTTCGAAATCGACCCTGACGCGGCCGTCGATCTGCCCTTTGAGCGTTGCGCCGTCGACGGGAACGGTCGCATGCGCCGCGACGATGGGCATGGAGAGAATATCGGCGGCGGCTTCGATGTTGCCCGCAACCTTGAGATCGAGCACGGCGGGAGTCGGCAGCAGCGCATTATCGGCGACGGAGAAACGCCCCTCGGAGAGAGTGAGGCGATGTCCCGGAGCGGTCTCCATCATGCCGGATGTCGCATCGAAGGCGGAGGTCCGGCCGGTGACGCGGAGCTTCCCCGCGACGCCGGTCATCGGCGCCAAGCCTGGCAAGACGTCGATCAATGTGCAATTCGCGACGTCGCCGACGATCTCGAGGGACTTCTCCGGCGGCGGACGCTCGTAGCGCATGGCGGTAATCGCGTCGTCGTCGAAGTCGCCAGTGGCATGCGCATGTTTCACCACGCCGACAGGAATGTGGTCGATAAACCATGCGCGCACGGGCGCCGCGACATGGGTCGGCCAAAGCCGCATGAGGGCGCGCGCCTCGACGTCGTCGACGTCGAGCGTATAGATCACGCGCGGCGCCCCGCGATAGGTCGCCGCAACGCTCGCGGATGCGTGCAAGTCCGGGCCGGAGACAGCCAAGCGGTCGAGCAGCAAGCGCCCCTGACCGTGCATCAGGCGCGCCTGGAGCGCGGCCTCCTCGATAAGGACGCTTTTCTCCCCGGCGCGATCCGGCGCGATTTGAGAGGGCTTCACCAGTTTGGCGTTGATCAGCCAGGCGTCGGCCCCCGGATCGGCGCCGGGAGGAAGCTCCGCCGGCGCCTCGGCCGATCCGGCAAGGGCCAGATCGAAACCGCCGGCCTTGAGTTCGAAAGGCGCGACGACGAGCTTGCGCTCGCGTCGGCTCCAGCGGGCCTGGGCCGCGATGCGCTGGACCATGACCGGCTCATAGTCGGGCTCCTCTAAACGGAAGAAGCCCTTGCCGATCTCCAGGCCGCCGGTCGCTTCGAGCACGATGCCGTCGGGCGAGAGCGAGAAGCTCAGATCGACGCCGAGGGGCGAGTCCGTGTCGAAATGAAGATTGCGGGCGCCCGCGACGAGAGAGATTTCGTCGATTGTGATGTTGCGCAGCTTGGCCACGAGGGCGCGGTTGCGGCCCGGCGCGCCTTTCGCCGCCGCCGTCACGCTCCAGCGCTGTGACGGTCCCGTCGCGGCCAGGCTGAACCGCATGCTGCCCTGGGCCTTTGCGAGGCTCAGCGAAACATCCTTGTATTGGATCGTGCGGTCGATAGTGCGGTCGTCGATGGTCAGCCGCCCATGCAGCACGCCGAGCTTGTCGAAGCCGCCGATCGGGCTGTCCGGACTTATCGCGAGGTCCATTAGGGCGCGCAGGGCGCCGGCGGCGGATTTCAGCAGGGCCACGCGTTCGACCGGCGCCGGCGCGTCCGGATTTGGCTGGAGCGGTGAATCATTGGGGCTTTGCGGGACCCCAGGCGGTGGAGCGACCCTGGCCGTCGCCACGGGGTCTCCGCCCGCCGAAACCGCGATGGCGCCGTCCGCCTGGACGGAAAGGCGCACGTCGAGGTCGAGCGCCTCCAGACGGCGGGGCTGGAGACGGCCGAGCAAGATCGACGGCCAATCGAGGGAGAGCTCGGCGCGCGGCGCCGCGAGAATGGCCCGGTCGCCTGATTTTACGACGAGGCCGTCGACGGTCAGGGTCGGACCATGGTCCGAGTTGGCCAGAGAGACGCCCGCGAGCTGGAAGGCGAACTGCCCCGCGAAGCGTTCGTCCAGCGCGGCGACGATGCGCGGCGTGAGCCAGCCAAAGTCGATCGGCCCATGCGACAGCGCCAGGAAGAAGGCGCCGATGGCGAGACAAACGAGCGCCAATCCGCCGAGCCCGCAGGAGGCCCCGGTCCGAACCGCCCGCGGGACGCGCACGCGCCGGCGCCGTTTCGGCGGCCGTTGGACAGCCGGCCGATCGTCGCGATGCTCGCGCCCTGTCTGGTCGCTCAAATACCCTCGCTTCGCCCTGTCATTTCGACGCGCTGAAAAATGGCGCGTCCCCTCGAGATGCGCACTTGCCCGACCGGCGCCGTCTCTGCATTGTCAAACCGGATTCTAAATGCGCTTGCGACGAAAGGAAGGCGCAATGGCGACGAAAGCGTCGACGACGAAACCTGCGGCGGCTAAATCCACAGAGAAAAAGCCGGCGGAGAAGGCCACAACCCCCAAAGCGACGGCTGCAAAGCCCGCCAAGGAGGCGCCGGCGCCGAAGACGGCCCCGGCTCCGGCGGCCTCTCTTATCCTACTAAAAGAAGGCGATTCGGCGCCCGCCTTCACGCTGCCCGGCGCCGGCGGCGAGACGCTGTCGCTCGCGGCGCTGTCGGGCAAGAAGATCGTTCTTTACTTCTATCCCAAGGACGACACCTCCGGCTGCACCAAGGAGGCGATCGAGTTCAATGCGCTGCGCGACAAATTCGCCAAGGCCGGCGCGAGTATTGTCGGGATGTCGCCAGATTCGGCCAAAAGCCACGACAAATTCCGCACCAAATATGAGCTCGCCTTCCCGCTCGCCGCCGACGAGACCAAGGAGACGCTCTCCGCCTATGGCGTGTGGGTCGAAAAGAGCATGTACGGCCGGAAATATATGGGCGTCGAACGCTCGACCTTCCTCATCGGCGCGGATGGCAAGATCGCGAAAATCTGGCGCAAGGTGAAAGTGCCGGGCCACGCCGAGGCGGTGCTGGCGGCGGCGCAGGGGCTGTAGCCCCCTCGCAGATCGACGACCTAAGGGCCCCCTCCCCAACCCTCCCCCGCTTCGCGGGAGAGGGAGCAGATGGCGGCCTTCATCAGCAATGTCGATCGTGAGCGTCCCCTCTCCCGCGAAGCGGGGGAGGGACAGGGAGGGGGTCAGCCGGAAACGACGCTTCCGGCTAGATCGTCAGTTATGCTCATGCTCCGCGCCCGCCGGCGCGGCGTCGGCCGGCGCGGCGCCGGCGGCCTTCCTGGCGAGGATTTTCGCTACATCGTCCGAGCCCTTCTTCGCCGCGGCGAGGTCCGGCTTCACCGCCAGCGCCGCGTCATAATCGGCCTTGGCGCGTTCGAACTCCTTCTTGGCGCGCCAGGCGTTGGCGCGGTCGAGGAGGGCAACGGCGTTCCTGGCGTCGGCTTTCACAGCCGCGTCGAAATCGGCGAGCGCTTTGTCGTATTCGGCCTTCGCGTAATAGCAGCCGCCGCGCCCGATCAGAGCGGCGACGAGCTTGGGATCGCGTTTCAGCGCCTCGGAATAATCGGCGATCGCGTGGTCGTGGTCGCCCTTGGCATGATAGTAATTGGCGCGCGCCGCGAGCGGGGCCGGGGATTTTTTGTCGAGCTTGAGCGCTTCTTCGATGTCGGCAAGCGCCTTTTCCGCCTCCCCTTTCACGCGCCAGGCGGACGCGCGGGCCATGAAGGCGGCGGCGTTTTTCTTGTCCTTCTCGATGGCTTTGCCATAATCGGCGATGGCCGCGTCGAGGTCGCCCTTTGCGTGCTCCGCGGCGCCGCGCGCGAACAGGACGACGGCGGAAGCCTCGACCTCCAGCGCCTTGCCATAGTCTTCGATCGCATGGGCATAATCGCCCTTCGCCTGATAGGCGCCGGCGCGGTTCACATAGGCGGCAAGCTGATTTTTCTTCGGTTCCTTGGCGATCTCGGCGATGACCTGCGTGCAGCCCGCGATGCGCTCGTCGGGATTGGTCGACTTACAGAGCTTCCAGCCCGGATTTAGCGCGGGCGGAGCCGCAAACGCTTGGGAGCCTGTCAGAAGGCCGGCGGCAAGCGCGAAGGCCGCCGCGGCGCGCGCGGCGCTGAAAGAATAAGAAAACATGTCCCGGATTGGCTCCGTCGGTCTAGAGTGTGCTTAATCCTACCGCACTGGTGGCCTTCTGCAACCAGCAAATCTCGGCTGTTTGCGCTAATCGCGCGGGCGGCTAGGCTAGCGACGATTTCGAATCGAATTTTGCCGCCGGAGGAGTAATGATCGTTTCGACGACCAATGACATCGCAGGCTATCGCATCGTCCGGCATCTCGGGCTCGTCCGCGGCGTCACCGTGCGCTCGCGTTCGGTGGTCGGAAATTTCTTCGGGGGCATCCAGACTATTTTCGGCGGCAAGCTTTCCGTCTATGTGAATCTGGCGGAAGCAACCCGGCAGGAGGCCTTCGACCATATGTGCGCGCATGCGGCCGACGCGGGCGCCAACGCCATCGTTGGGATGCGCTACGACGCCAATGAAATCATGGACGGCGTGACCGAGGTCCTCGCCTATGGCACGGCTGTGATCGTCGAACGCGCATAAACCGCGAAAATGCTTCTTCCTTCCAGCGAAACTGAGTAAACTGGCGCTCGATGAGCCTTCTAACCACTACCGACGAACTCGCAGCCGTCTGCGACCGCTTTTCGCGTCACCCCTTCGTGACTGTCGACACAGAGTTTCTGCGCGAGACGACCTTCTGGCCGAAAGTCTGCGTCATCCAAATCGCTTCGCCCGAGGAGGCCGTCGCCATCGACGCGCTTGCCGACAGCGTCGACCTCTCGCCCTTCTTCGAGTTGATGGCGAACCCCGAGGTCGTCAAAGTGTTCCATGCCGCGCGGCAGGACCTCGAGATTATCTGGCGGCTCGCGCGCCTCATTCCGGCGCCGCTCTTCGACACCCAGGTCGCCGCCATGGTCTGCGGCTTCGGCGAGCAGGCCTCCTACCTCGAGCTCGTCAAGGCGATCACCCGGGCCAATCTCGACAAATCCTCGCGCTTCACCGATTGGTCGCGCCGGCCGCTCTCGGCCGCGCAGATCGAATATGCGATCGCCGACGTCACCCATCTGCGCGACATCTACCTCTCGCTGCGGGCCCGGCTCGAACGCTCGAACCGGCTCGACTGGCTCGCCGACGAGATGCAAACGCTCACCTCCCCCGCGACCTATGAGCAGCATCCCGAGAACGCCTGGGAGCGTCTGCGTCACCGCGCCCGCAAGCCGCGCGATCTCGCGGTGCTGATGGAGCTCGCCGCCTGGCGCGAGTCCGAGGCGCAGAGCCGCGACGTGCCGCGCTCGCGCGTCCTCAAGGACGACATGCTCATCGAGATCGCGCAATCGGCCCCGCGCAGCCCCGAGGCGCTCGCCAATCTGCGCTCCTTCCCCAAGGGGATGGAGCGTTCGCGCGCCGGCGCCGACATCGTCGCCGCCGTCGAACGCGGCCTCGCCCGCGATCCTGCGAGCGTTCCGCGCATCGAGCGCGAGCGGCGCGGCTCGAACGGCGCGACCGTTGAGCTGCTCAAGGTTCTGCTGCGCCAGGTGACGGAGCAGACCGGCGTCGCCGCTAAAATGATCGCCACGGTCGAAGACCTCGAGGCGATCGCCGCTGACGACCGCGCCGACGTGCAGGCGCTGAAGGGCTGGCGGCGGGCCATTTTCGGCGAGAAGGCGCTGGAGCTGAAAAGCGGCCGACTCGCGCTCGCCATCGAGAACGGCAGGGTCGTCACCTTCGATTGGCAGGACGCCGGCGAAGCCCCCGCGCAGGCGGAAGCCTCGGCTGAGACGCGCGAAGAAGCTTCCGCCTCGGGCTGACATCCCAGCCTCTCGCCCTAACTAGCCATTGCGCGCCGGGGCAAGCCTCTCGGCGTCTGACCGAAGTCGGCCGTGCGCTTTCGGCGCGCGCCGTGCTTGGTCGCGTCTGGGCCGTGCGCTCTGTCGCCAGCACTGGAGGGAAGCGCCGTGAAGCAGGGAAACCTTCGCATTATGGCGCTCGCCGGCGCCGGGCTGGCCGCGTCCGCCACGCTCACCCGGGCGGAAGCGCTTGCGGCTCTGACCTTATCTCCTCGGGAGGCCCTTAGCCTCGACCTCGGCGGCCAGCATGTCGCCGGCTATTTTGTCGATCGCGGGAACCAATGCGCGTTGGTTCTGACCATCCTCGGCGCGGGCGACTCGCAGCAGGCAAGCGTCTCCCATGTCGAGATGATCGTGAGCGGCGGTGGCGTTGCGCGTCTCCAATCCGCCCCCGAATCCAGCCTCTCCTTTTCCTGCGACAATGGGGCGCAGCGGATGCGCGTCTGGAATAACGACGGCCTTTCAGGGGCCGGGAGCGTCGAATGAGGCGGTTTCGGTAGGGCAAATTCTAAGCAGATCAATAGATTTTCTCTATCATAAAGACCCACACACGCTTGTCTCTATGGGGCTTTTGCATTTCTTGAGCATAATCCTGATTTGCCCGCATGGGAGGCACCCGACCCGGAAGCTGCGCCATTGTCGCCACTTTGCGATCACATTATAGAACAAAGCAATATGCGATTTTTATTGCAATGCGGTATTGAAATGCTGCGGCGCAGTGATACCTTTGCCTCAGCGAAGGAGACAGCGGGTTTGACACATTGTCGTCCGCGTTTTGGAGAGGTCGAGCCTAGCCCTTCGCTGCTCTGGTTCATAGAAGAAAGGAATAGATCATGAAAACACGGAATATCGCACTGACGCTCGGCGGCGTTCTGGCCCTGGCGGCTGCGACGCCCGTGTCGGCGGCGGACGCCTGGTCGGAGACCAAGATGAAGCCGCTGATGGCGGCCAGTCTGGACGCCGGCGGCGCCCATGTCGTGAGCTATTTCCAGCCGGCCAATGGCGCCTGCCGTCTGACCATGATGATTGCGGACCGAGAGATGGAGACCAAGGGCGGCGCGCCGACCCGCGTGCAGCTCACCGTGGAGCCGGGCCGCGCGGCCTATGTGGACGACGCCGACGGCAAATCCTCGCGCTTCACCTGCCTCTACGGCGCCGAGGCGATGAACGTCATCCGCGTCGATCGGGTCGCGCTCTCGCCTGAGCGCTGATCCGCCACACTCACACTGGCGGCGGCGCGGCCTCGATTCCGAGCTTGGCCGCGACGCCCGGGGAGGATTTCACGACATCCTCCAGAGTATAGCGGTCGAGCACGGAAAAGAGCGCGCCCAGAGATTCGTTGAAGACGCGCTGCAGGCCGCAGAGACCGAAAATGACGCAGCCATTCTGCGCCGCGCCCAGACAGTGCGCATCGGCGAAATCGCTCTCGAACTGGCGCAACAGCCCCCCGATCGTGAGTTCAGCCGGCGAAGCGGCGAGGCGCAGCCCGCCGCTTCGGCCGCGAGTCGCCGTCACCAGATTTAAGCGAACGAGCTCCAGCGCCACCTTACGAAGATGGTGCTCGGAGGCGCCGAAAGCGGACGCAATTTGCGCGATCGTGGCGCCATCCTCTCCCGCAACTGCCAAGAAAATCAGTGTCTTGAAGGAAAGGTCGCTGTGCGTTGTCAGCCGCATCTGTGGTCCCATTGCAAGGTTCGAGAATCCCGCCTACAAAAAGAAGCATCAAAAATACTTCTTTAGGGAGGGAAACCCGATGTCCAGCCTCTACGAACGTCTCGGCGGCGAAGCAGCCGTCAACGCCGCTGTCGAACTCTTCTATCGCAAGGTTCTCGCCGATGGGCGCATCGCGCGCTTTTTCGACGGCGTGGATATGGAAAATCAGATCGCCAAGCAGAAGTCCTTTCTGACAATGGCCTTCGGCGGCCCCAATAGCTACACGGGCCTCGACATGCGCAACGCTCACAAGCGCCTCGTCGCCAAGGGCCTCAACGATTCCCATGTCGACGCCGTGATCGAGAATTTGGACAGCACGCTGCGAACGCTCGGCGTCCCCGAAAAGGAAGTTAGGGAGGTCGCCGCCATCGCCAATTCCGTACGCGACGACGTGCTCTGCCGGTGACGGGCGCCCCGTCTCTTTCATTCCAGGATCGCCCGGTGGCTTTGTCGCCGGGCGAGACTGTCCTCGAGGCGCTGCTGCGGGCCGGCGTCGAGACGCCGCATTCCTGCCGCGCCGGCCAGTGCCAATGCTGCATGCTGCGCGCGATCGAGGGCGCGCCGCCGGAAGAATCGCAACGGGGCCTGACAGAGGCGCAAAAGGCGCTGGGCTTCTTCCTGCCCTGCATCTGCCGCCCGACCACTCCTTTGAAGATCGTCCCGCCAGACGACGCCGGCGCGCCGCAGGAGGCGACGATCCGCGCGATCGAGCCGCTCTCGGAAGACGTCGTTCGACTGCGCATCGAGACGGCGAATTTCGCCTACCGGCCCGGGCAATTTCTGGAGCTGATCGCCGAGCCCGGCCTCAGCCGCCATTATTCGCTCGCGAGCTGCCCGGAGGAAGACCCGTTCCTCGAAATGCATGTCCGCCTGCATCCGAACGGCCGCATGAGCCGGCGTCTCTCCGCCGACCTTCGCGCGGGCGATAGGCTCCACATCGCCGGCCCGCGCGGGACGTGCTTTTACGAGGGCGTCGCCGCGGATCAGCCGTTGACGCTCATCGGCGCGGGGACGGGCCTCGCGCCGCTTTATGGCGTGCTGCGCGACGCGCTGCGGCAAGGCCATCGCGGGCCGATCCGGCTTTACCATGGCGCCCGGGATAGCAAGGGGCTCTATTTGACGGACGAACTCCAGGCGTTCGCGCGCGCCCGTGATTTCGCTTACATCCCCGCGACCTTGGACACGGGCGGCGATGTGGCGGCGCTGGCGCTCGCGGCCGAATCCTCGCGCGCGGCGGATACTGCCTTTTTCCTGTGCGGCGGCGAGAACCTCGTGAAGCGGCTCAAGCGCGATCTCTTCATGGCGGGCGCGAGCATGAAAGCGATCCGGTCGGACGCCTTCACGCCGGCGGGTTAGACGCCCTCACCACGGCCGAGCGCCCGCACGAGGCGCCGCGTTGGCCATCGGCGCGGCGCGCGCCTCCGGCGGCTTCAGGAAATCGCGCGCGGCGCCGCGGGATTTCGCGACGCCTTGCGGATAGCCGCTGCGATCGCGGTAGGAGCGCTGTGCGCCATAGCTTCGGCTCTCGTCGCTCTTCACCCACATCGCCCCGACGATATCCAATAGGGTGACGCCCAGGACTGCGGACATGGCGAGACCCAGATTGCCTTGCTTCGAACTGCGCGGCTTGAGCGCCATCAAGGTCACAATGTCGAGCACGTCTCCCGCGACCCGGCTTTGCAGGCCGGCGCCCTTGTCAGGGGACAAGGACATCATCCCCGCGCCGATCTCGCGTGCGCCATAGGCGCGCAACAGCGTCTCCTTGCCCCGCACGCCCATCATCCGCGTCAACATCCGGGGCGCCAACAGCTCGCCGACTCCAAGGCCGATGCTGAACCAGCCGAGCGCGCGCGCGAGACGGTCCGACCCCGAGAGTGAACTCGGGCCGGTGCTGAGAACCCTTGGATCGCCCTTGGACCGCACGATGTTCGAGAGATTTGCGACGAAGGTCATAACCGCCTCCCCTCTCAAGGCGTCAAAACGACTTTGATGCAACTGTCCTGCTTGTTGCGGAACAGCTTATACATATCGGGCCCCTCATCGAGCGAGGCGGTGTGGGTGACGACGAAGGACGGATCGATCTGGCCTTCCTCGATGCGGCGCAAGAGATCGTCGGTCCAGCGGTTCACATGGGTCTGGCCAGTGCGGATGGTGAGGCCCTTATTCATCGCGAGGCCCATCGGAATCTTATCGATCAGCCCGCTATAGACGCCGGGGATGGAGATCACACCAGCCGGGCGGCAGACATAGATCATCTCCCGGAGCACATGCGGGCGGTCGTTTTCGAGCCCAACCATTTGCTTGGCGCGATCGACCAGCGTGTCGGGCTGCGACCAGCCGACATGGCTTTCGAGACCGACGGCGTCGATGCATTTCTCCGGGCCCCTACCGTCGGTAAGCTCCTGCAGGCGCTCGATGACGCTCTCGTCTTCGAAGTTGATCGTGACCGCGCCGCCGGCCTCCGCCATTTCCAGACGTTCCGGCAGATAGTCGATGGCGACGACCTGCTTCGCGCCCAGTAGTATCGCGCTGCGGATCGCCATCTGCCCAACCGGACCACATCCCCAGATCGCAACCGTGTCGCTCGGCTCGATGTCGCATTGAACGGCGGCCTGCCAGCCGGTGGGGAGAATGTCGCCGAGGAATAAAACCTGCTCGTCGCTGAGCCCTTCCGGCACTTTTATGTGCGTTTTATCGGCGAAAGGCACGCGGACATATTCCGCCTGCCCGCCCGGATAGCCGCCCGTCAGATGGGTGTAGCCGAAGAGGCCCGCCGTGGCGTGGCCGTAAAACTTGTCGGCGAGCGGCTTGTTGCGGTTCGTCGTCTCGCAGACCGAATAGTTGCCCCGCTTACACTGCTCGCATTCGCCGCAAATGATGGTGAAAGGCACGACGATGCGATCGCCTTTCTTGAGGCTGCCGTTCATGCCCGAGCCGACCTCGACCACCTCGCCCATCATCTCGTGCCCCATGATGTCGCCTGGGAGCATCGCCGGGATGAAATTATGGAAGAGATGGAGGTCGGAGCCGCATATGGCGCAACTCGTGACCTTCACGATCGCGTCGCGCGGGTCCTCGATCTCGGGGTCGGAAACGCTGTCGCAGCGAATGTCTTCCTTGCCGTGCCAAACGAGGGCTCTCATGCGGCGCTCTCCCCATTCCAGCGGCGCAGCCTCGCACGGGCGTACGCAGCTTCCGGAACGGCTGGGGCGAGCCTTGGTTCCGCCGCGAGCGATGCGCGGAACAACGCTTGGCGATGCTGACGCGATTTCCGCTTGAACAGCTCGCATTGGGGAATGTCATTCCCGGCGGGCTGAAAGCCCGACCGGGAATCCAGAGCCGCAAAAGCGCCGGTTCTGCTCTGGATTCCCGATCGCTCGCTGCGCGAGCGTCGGGAATGACAGCGAACCGATGACAAGGTGGCGTTGACGCCCCTCGCGCTTCGAGACGGCTGCTGCGCAGCCTCCTCAGCATGAGGGGCTTCTGCAATTTACGCCGTATACTTAGGCCTCATCCTGAAGGAGCGAGCGAAGCTCGCGTCTCGAAGGACGAGGCCGCCTGCGAGGTTTGGCGGGCTAGGCCTCGATCTCGATCTGGGCATCGACTCCGGCGAGCCGGCCAAGCGTTTTCAGCCGGCTGAGCACGCGGTCGCTTGCGAGATCGGCGAAGTCGCGCGGAAGCGTCAGAACGAGCGCATCCTTGCGAATGAGAATCTTCGTGCGCGGCAGGACGCCCGGCATCGAAGCCGACAGCAGATAGGCCGCCCGCATCGCCGCGCCGAGCACGCGGGCGCGCACGAAAAGGCGGGTCGTCAGCAGG
Organism: Methylocystis sp. Sn-Cys; assembly: GCF_016745395.1. GTDB lineage: Bacteria > Pseudomonadota > Alphaproteobacteria > Rhizobiales > Beijerinckiaceae > Methylocystis > Methylocystis iwaonis. Next base: position 330,539 of record NZ_JAERVJ010000004.1, on the reverse strand, counting down.
CTGCGCACGGCGCCGATGCCCTCCCCTGCTTCCGTTCCCTCGTGACGCATCACGATCGCAAGCGAGAGATAGGCGCGGCCCGGATGATCGACCGACACGAAGGGGCCGTGCGTGACGATGTTCATGGCGCGCTGCGCGCGATACTCCGGGTGAGCGCGCCAGGCGATGTCGGAGAGAAGGCAGGCGGCGTGGCGCAGGCGCTTCTCCTCCGGCGTTTCGTCTATGTCGCTCGAGGCCATCAGCGCGTCGGTCCAGACGATCAGCTCGTCGCCATAGCCCGGCGCGCGCGCAAACAGCGTCTCCAGCTCGCGCGACGCCGAAATCAGCGGATCGATCTTGCGCTCGGCCTCGGAGAGCCGCTCGAACAACATCCCCTCGCGCACGCCCGCCGCCGAGATGACGATCTCGCGCGGCTTGGCGCGGCGAATGATTTCGTCGAGCACGATCGCGCCATAGGCGAGAAGCGGCCGGCGCGCAGCGGAGACGATGTTGATGTCCTCGATCGCCGTGCTGTCGACATGCTCCACCAGCGCGGCGAAATCCGACGCCTCGCTGGTTTGGATGCGGTAGTTGTGCATGACGCCCAGCGGATAGTTTCGCTGGCGCATATGGAGCTTGGCGAGCGAGCGCCAGGTGCCGCCGACCGCATAGAAGGCGCGGCCCTTGAGATGCTCCAGAGGCTTCGCCTCGGCGATCGCCTTGCGGGCGATCCGCGTCGCGTCGCGCGGATTGCGGCGGGAGGCGTCCATCAGAGCGAGGCCGCCGAGCGGCAGAGTGACGCCCTTGCCCAGTTGGTCGCCCGTCACGTCGATCAGCTCCAGCGAGCCGCCGCCGAGATCACCGACGACGCCGTCCGGCTCATGCACCGACGACACGACGCCGAGCGCCGACAGCTCGGCCTCGCGCTTGCCCGACAGCAGCGAGATTTCGCGGCCGATCACATCGCGCGCCGCAGCGATAAAGGCCGGGCCGTTCTCGGCGTCGCGGGCCGCCGCCGTGGCGATGACCTCTATGTCCAGCACACCCATCGTCTCGCAGAGGGCGCGATAGCGGCGCAACGCCTTCAGCGCTTTCTCGACGCCCTCCTCCGGCAGCCGTCCGGTGGTGACAACGCCCTTGCCGAGGCCACACATGGCCTTTTCGTTGAAGATCGGCGTCGGCGCGCGCGCGAGCCCCTGATAGGACACAAGACGAACCGAGTTGGAACCGATGTCGACGATGGCGACAGGCCGCGTGGAGCTTGGCGCCGGCTGCGCGATGCGCTGCGGCCGAAGAATGCCCTTAAACATCTTGCTTGCGCTTCAGAAGCGAACGCGGGCGCCAATCTTTGAGCGATTTGCCGCGGCCCGAGAGACTCGGATGGGTCATGAAATATTGATGCGCATTGAAGTGCTCCTCGCCCTCCCCCGGGCAGATGCGCTGCGACGAGCCGTCGGGGAGCACGCGGTAGCTCTGCTCATTGTCCATGAGATTGGCGAGCATGATCTGATCGAGCAATTGCTGATGCACCGTCGGATTGGTGATGGGCAGGAGAACCTCGACGCGGCGGTCGAGGTTGCGCGGCATGAGATCGGCCGAGGAGATATAGACATGCGCGCGCGGGTGCGGCAGCGGATGGCCCCCGCCGAAAGCGTAGACGCGCGCATGTTCGAGAAAGCGCCCGACGATCGATTTCACGCGGATATTCTCCGACAGGCCCGGGACGCCCGGCCGCAGGCAGCAAATGCCGCGCACCACGCAATCGATCGAGACGCCAGCCTTGGAGGCCATATAGAGCGCGTCGATGATCTCGGGATCGACGAGGGCGTTGCATTTCAGCCAGATCGCGCCGGACTTTCCGGCTTTCACGAACTCGACCTCCTGCTCGATATGTTCGAGCAGACGTTTCTTGAGCGAGATCGGCGAGACCGCCATGCGCTCGAGCCCGGCGGGCTCCGCATAGCCGGTGATGTAATTGAAGATGCGCGAGACGTCGCGGCCGATCACCGGATCGGCGGTGAAGACCGAGATGTCCGTATAAATACGCGCCGTCACCGGATGATAATTGCCCGTGCCGATATGGCAGTAAGTGGCAAGCCCGGCGCCCTCGCGCCGCACAACCATCGACAGCTTGCCATGCGTCTTCAGCTCGATGAAGCCGAAGACCACTTGCGCGCCGGCGCGCTCCAGATCGCGCGCCCAGCGGATATTGGCCTCCTCGTCGAAGCGCGCCTTTAGTTCCACCAGCGCCGTGACGGATTTGCCGGCCTCCGCCGCCTCGGCGAGCGCGCGCACGATCGGGCTGTTGTTCGAGGTGCGGTAGAGCGTCTGCTTGATGGCGATGACGTTAGGGTCGCGCGCCGCCTGCTGCAGAAATTGGATGACGACGTCGAAGGACTCATAGGGATGATGGACCGCGAGGTCCTTCTGCTTGATGGCGAGGAAGCAATCCCCGCCATTGTCGCGCACCCGCTCCGGAAAGCGCGGATTATAGGGCTTGAACTTCAAATCCGGCCTGTCGAGCGCGACAAGCTCGGAGAGATCGTTCAGCGCCAGCATGCCGTCGATCTCGAAGGTCTCGCCCTCCTGCACGTCCAGCTCGTCGGCGACGAGGGCGCGCAGCGACTCGGGCATGTCGGCGGCGACTTCGAGACGAATCACCGAACCTCTGCGCCGGCGCTTCAGCGCGGTCTCGAAGAAGAGGACCAGATCCTCCGCCTCTTCCTCGACTTCGAGGTCGCTGTCGCGAATGACGCGGAAGAGCCCCTGCCCGCGCGGCAGATAGCCGGGGAAAAGCCGTTGCGCGTTCATACCGATCAGCGCTTCGAGCTGCATGAAACGCGCACGCGCGCCGCCCTGGTTGGGCAGACGCACGAATCGCTCGATCTTCGGCGGCAGACGCACCAGCGCCTGCAATGTCTTGCGGTCGCCCGGCCGCACTAGCTCCAGCGCCAGAGTGAAGCCGAGATTGGGAATGAAGGGGAAAGGATGCGCCGGATCGACGGCGAGCGGGGTCAGCACGGGGAAGATGCGGCTGAGGAAATAGTCTTCCAGCCATTCACGGTCGGCTTTGGAAACGTCGGCGGGCTCGACGATGACGATGCCGACTTCCTCGATCTCGCGACGCAGCTCGCGCCAGCGCCGCAGTTGCTCATTCGTCAGCAGCACCGCGCGCTCGTTGATCTTGGCGAGCTGCTCGGAAGGGCTCAGCCCGTCCTGCGAGACGGCGGTGAGGCCGGAGCGAATCTGGCTGCGCAGGCCCGCGACGCGGACCATGAAGAATTCGTCGAGATTATTTGCGGAGATGGACAGGAAGCGCACCTGTTCGAGCAGCGGATGGCTCTTGTTGGAGGCCTCTTCCAGAACGCGGCGGTTGAATTCCAACCATGAAAGCTCGCGATTGATGAAGCGTCGCGGCGAGAGGGCGAGTTCTTCCGGGCGTTCCAGAATCTCGTCGGCCCGGTCCATCACTTCGATCGTCGCGGCCTCGATGGCCGTGGAGGCCCGCTCGCTCGTCTCTCGCATATTGGCTGTCATGCCGCTTTCCTGATCTTTTCTGTCTTATGCCACAATCGCGCCGCCGGCGGCAGGGCGAAAGCGCCGCATGGGCGGCCGGTGCGGAGAGAATTGAATTGGCAATCTCGCGCTCTGAGCCCCGAAAATACCTCCCCTTTACGGGGAGGTCGGCGGCCAGAGGCCGCCGGGTGGGGTTCGCGCCGCAATGACGGTCGATGAGGCTTTACCCCACCCGTCGCGCTTCGCGCGCCACCCTCCCCGTAAAGGGGAGGGAAAAGCTCACGCCCAGCATTCGCCCAACAGCGACTCACTCATCTCTCTCTGCGAAGGCCTCCATAACCTGAGCAGCAAGCGCGCGTGTGACAGGCCGGCGCTGGGCCAGCGCTTCGCGATCCAACGCGGCGACGAAAGCCCGCGCCGAGTCGAGCGAGCGTTCGAGACGCAGCGCGGCGTAGGCCAGCGCCGGCGGCTCGACGAGAAGCTGGCGGTCGCGGAACAGCTTTTCCAGCACCGCGCGCATCAGATCGTCGTCGGGCGCGCCGATCTGCGCCATCGGCGCCCGGCGCAGCCGCGACAGCAGGTCCGGCAATCGCACCTCGGCGGCCGTCGGCGCGCGCCGCGCCGCCATCAGCACGAAAACCCGGTGCTCGACGGCGAAATTCAGCAAATGAAAAAGCGCCGTCTCGTCGGTGATGCGGTCGATCTCGTCGATGGCGATCGCCTGCGGGGCGGCGGCGACGAGCGCCTCCAGAGAGGGCAGCGCCCCGCCTTGCGCGCGTAGCGCCGAGGCGCGCTCGGCCCAAATCGCAAGGAGGTGGCTCTTGCCGCTGCCGGGCGGGCCGATGAGCGTCAGAATGCGATCCGGCCAATCGGGCCAGCGCTCGACCATGGCGAGCGCCGCCTCATTCGACGGCGCAGCAAGGAAGTCTTCGCGCCCGAGGCGCGGCGCGAGCGGAAGCTCCAGAGGCAGTTGCGCCGGTCCCCCGTCGCCCATGGGTCTTTACGCCCGGTCCTGCGCGTGGGCGGAATCGCGGTAGAGCGCGCTGGCGCGATAGCGGCGGGCGAGGAAGCGCATCAGCGCGCCGATCGCCGCCGCGGTCGGCACCGCGACGATGAGGCCCGTGAAACCGAAGAGCGCGCCGAACGCCAGCAACGCGAACATGATCCATACCGGATGCAATCCGACCGAGGCTCCGACAAGCCGCGGCGACAATACATAGCCGTCGAGGACCAGGCCAATTGAAACGACGACGATGGCCTCCAGCGGCAGATCGATCTGCGGCCAGGCCTGCACAACGCCGATGATGATGGAGAAGACCAGCGCCGTCAGCGTGCCCACGTAAGGGACAAAGCTCAGAAAGCCCGCGATGACGCCGATCAGAAAGCCGAAATTCAGCCCGATCAGTGAGAGGCCCAGTGCGTACCAAAGACCCAGAAAGACGCAGACGAGCGACTGCCCGCGCACGAAGCCCGCGAGCGCGCGGTCGATGTCGCGCGCCAACATCCGCACATCCTCGCGATGCCGCGGCGGGACGAGATCGTCGATGATCTTCACCATATTGTCCCAGTCGAGCAGCATGTAGAAGGCGACGACCGGCGTGATGACCACGAGCGAGATCACGTTGATGAGCGCATAGCCGCGCCACAGCAGCGACTTGAGAAAATCGGCGGCGTAGGCGGCGCTCTGGCCTGCGAGATCGTTGAAATATTTCTCGACGTCGAGACTGACGCTCGTGCCCGCGAGCCCGTATTTCTCCAGGAACTCCTTCAGATATTCGTTGGAGAAACGTCCGCCCCAATCGGTGGCGAGGCCGTGCAGCGTTTGCAGATAGCCGGGCAGCGCCGCAAGCAAGCCGGTGAGCTGATGGGTGAAAATCGGCAGCAGCACCACAAGCGCCGTCACCACAAAGGCGATGAAGATTGCGAGCAGCAACAGCGCAGCGCCCAGCCGCGAGCACCCCAGCCGCTGCAGGCGATCGGCGATCGGATCGAGCAAATAGCCAAGCGCCGTGCCCGCCACGAAGGGCGCGAGAACCGGACTGAGCAGATAGAGCACGCCGCACAAGACGAGAAGCGTCGCCGCCCACAGGCCGAGCTGGCGTTCGAGGCTCAAGCCCGCCCATTTCACGGCGACAAGCTGCACGGGCTCCGTCGGTGGGGCCTCGACGGCGGTTGCCGCCGAGGACAAATTCCGGGGCGCGCGCGCGCCTTGCGCGCGAGGGGCCGCCGGCCGCGTCTGCTTCGCCATTCTCAAGGCCTCATATGCTGGACCCAGAGCCACAGATAGACGCTGGCGGAAGCAATGGTCAATGCAGCGACGCTCGCGATCAGCGCGTCTTCCAGCGCCCCTATCCGGACGCCAAAAGCTTGGCCCGCCAATATCACGGCGGCAAGCACGATTTGGACGGCGGTCGTTATTTTCGAGGAGAAATGCGGCTTGATCTTGAAGGGGCGAGCAAGAAACCAGGCCACGAGGACGCCGCCAAGAATCAGCGCGTCGCGTGAAACGATGAGAATGGCGAGCCACGCCGGGAGATTACCGCCAACCGCGAGCGACACATAGATGGAAATGATGAGCGTCTTATCGGCCAGCGGATCGAGCACCGCGCCGAGATCCGACTGGAGATGGAAGGTCTTCGCCAGCCAGCCATCGAGCGCGTCGGAGACGCCCGCGACCACGAAGAGCGCGAACGCCGCGCCCCATTTCTCGTCGATCACAAAGCCGATGATGGCCGGCGTGAGGACCAGCCTGCCAATGGTGATGAGATTGGGCAGGGACGCAAACCAACGAGAGGCCATGACCCCTATGTGGCGCGTTACAGGGCTTTCACAATCCCCGGCGCTTGCCCGCCTGCATGACAAGCGCGGAGCCGCCCAGCGCAAGGGCGACCGTGCCGAGAAGCAAAGTCGAAATGGCGTTGATCTGCGGCGAGACGCCGAGCCTGACCTGGGAGAAAATACGCATCGGCAGCGTCGTCGCGCCCGGCCCGGTTGCGAAGCTCGCGATCACGAGGTCATCAAGCGATAAGGTGAAGGCGAGCAGAAAGGCGCTCATCAAGGCCGGCGCAATTTGCGGGAGCGCGACCAGAGCAAAAGCCTGAAGCGGCGTCGCGCCGAGGTCCATCGCCGCCTCTTCCAATGCGAGGTCGCAGCTACGCAGCGCCGAGAGCAGCGCCACGGTCGTGAAGCACATGGTCAGCGTGACATGGCCGATGACCAGCGTCGCGAAGCCGCGTCCGATTCCCAGCGCCACGAAGCAGGACAGCAAGGCGAGCCCCAGCACTACCTCGGGCAGAACGAGCGGCGCATGCACCGCGCCGAAGAACAGCATGCGCGAGCGGAAGGCCCCGAAACGCGCGAGCGCCACCGCCGCCAGCAGGCCGAGAAAGGTCGCAATGGCCGCGGAGAGAACGGCGGCGGCGAGGCTGATCTTCGTCGATTCGATGAGCGGCTCGTTTTCCAGAAGCGCCGCATACCATTTGGTCGAGAAGCCGCCCCAGACGGAGACGAGGCGCGAAGCGTTGAAGCTCATCGCGGCGAGAATAGCGATGGGCGCGTAGAGGAAGACGAAGCCGGCAGTCAGGACGGCGATGCGAAAGATGTTGCTCATCCGCGCCGCTCCTCTTCGCGCAACCGCGCGCGCTCCCATAAAAGCAAGGGCGCGAGAAGGATGCTCACCAGCGCGATCGCCGCCGCCGAGGCCGCGGGCCAATCGTGGTTGGCGAAGAAGTCGTTCCAGAGCGTGCGGCCGATCATCAGCGTATCGGAGCCGCCAAGCAGCTCGGGGATGACGAATTCGCCGACCGCCGGAATGAAAACCAGCAAGGCGCCGGCGATCACGCCGTCACGCGAGAGCGGCAAAGTGATGCGCAAGAAAACCTGCCAAGGCGAAGCGCCGAGATCTTCCGCCGCCTCACGCAGGCTCGCATCCTGCCCTTCGAGCGCGGCGTAGATGGGCAGCAGCATGAAGGGCAGATAGGAATAGACGATGCCGACCACGACCGCGCCGGTCGTCGCGAACAATTCGAGCGGCGCATGGATGAGGCCAAGCGCCATCAGCGCATTGTTGATGAGGCCTTCGTCGCGCAAGAGCGCGATCCAGGCGTAGACCCGGATGAGAAAGCTCGTCCAGAACGGCGCGGCCGCCATGCCGATGAGGAACGGGCGCCACTTGCGCGGGCTGCGCGCCATGGCGAGCGCGAAGGGATAGGCGACGAGCAGCGTCGCCAGCGTCGAGACGCCGGCGATGAGAAGCGACGAAACGTAGGCGTCGAAATAAAGGCTGTCGCCGACGAGCGCGCGGTAATTGGCGAAGGTGAGCGTCTGAACCTTGGCCCAGATGTCGCCGAGCGTATCGGACGGCAGAAAGCGCGGCTCATAGGGCGGGCGCGCCAGCACCGAGTTCGAGAGCGAGATTTTCGCAATGAGCAGCATCGGCGCGAGGAAGAAGGCGGCGATCCAGAGATAGGGAATCGCGAGCGTGATGCGCTGGCCGAGGGAGAGGCGGCGCGATTTCACGGGAAGGGCCCTTGTGTCACGCCGTCATTGCGAGCGGAGCGAAGCAATCCAGAGCAGCGATGCGGCTCTGGATTGCTTCGTCGCTGACGCTCCTCGCAATGACGGCGCCCCGGCGGGTTGCGGGTGTCATTCCCGACGCGCGGAGCGCGATCGGGAATCCAGGGCAGCATTCGAGAAAGCTGCCCTGGATTCCCGGTCGGGCTTTCAGCCCGCCGGGAATGACATTGACCGCCTATGCAAGCGTTCATGCCGCCTCCGCAAACAGAACGCCCGCCTCCGGCGCGATCGTCAGGCGCACCTCGTCGCCAATGGCGAAGCGCCCGTCATAGGCGCCGACGCGCAGCACGGCGTCGGGCGCCACGCGCACGCGCAGCAGCGTATATTCGCCGCGAAAGACATAATCCTCGACGCGGCCGGCTATGCCCTGCCCTTCCCGCGAAATCTCGATACGCTCTGGCCTGATGGAGAGCGTCGCGCGCGCGCCTTCAGGAAGCGCGCATTCGGCGCGCGGCAGGCGCGCGAAGGAGGTCACGAAGGCTGCGCCGCCGTCCCGCGCCACCACGCCCTCGATGAAATTGGTCTCGCCCACAAAGCCGGCGACGAAACGCGTCGCAGGTTTCTCGTAAATGTCGATTGGCGACGCGATCTGCTCCAGCCTGCCGGCGCGCATAACGGCGATGCGGTCGGCGATCGCCAGCGCCTCATCCTGGTCGTGCGTCACGATGACGAAGCTCGTTTGCGTCTTGCGCTGGATTTCCTTGAGCTGAAACTGCGTCTCCTCGCGCAGCTTGCGATCGAGCGCGCCGAGCGGCTCGTCGAGCAGCAGCAGCGCCGGCCGCGGCGCCAGCGCGCGGGCGAGCGCGACACGCTGACGCTGACCGCCTGATAATTCGTTGATCCGCCGCGCGCCGAAGGGCGAAAGCTGCGTCATCTCCAAAAGCTCGCCGACCCGCGCGCGGATCGCCTCTTCACGCTCGCCCTTGCGACGCAGGCCGAAGGCGATGTTCTCGAAGACGTCGAGATGCGGAAATAGCGCGTAGGACTGGAACATCATATTCACGGGCCGCCGATAGGGCGGCACGCCGGCAAGATTTTCGCCGCGCAGCGTCAGACGGCCAGCGTCGGGCGCCTCGAAGCCGGCGATGCAGCGCATCAGCGTGGTCTTGCCACAGCCCGACGGACCGAGCAGCGCGAAGAATTCGCCGGCGCCGACGTCGAGCGTGATCTCATCGAGCGCGACGACGGCGCCGTATCTCTTCGATACGCCCTCGACCGAGAGGAGCGGCGCGCTCACCTCGCGGAGTCCTCCTTGGCGAATTCAGCGCGCCAATGCCGCACGAGGCTGTCAGTGGCGGGAATATCCTCCAGCGAGACAAGACGCAGCCCGTCGACCGCGAGCGCCTCGATCTGCGCTTGCGTCAGCGGCCATGGCGGACGGGCGGTCTGCTGCCCTTCGTCGCGCGCGCGGGCGATCACGAGCAACTTGCCGCCCGGCGCAACAAGGGACGCAAGCGCCCGCGCGGCTTGCGGCAGCAGCGCCGCCGGCAACGCCTGCAACGTGTAAAGCTCGTGGACGAGATCGAAAGCGCCGCGCCATTCCGCCGGCGCGCCAAAGAGATCTGCGGCTCGGTAGCGAACCGCGCTTTGCGGAAAGCGGCGTTGCGCCCATTCGACGGCGCGCGGCACGAGATCGAAGGCCGTGACCTGCGCCCCCGCTGCAGCGAGCGCCTCGGCATTGTCGCCGAGCCCGCAGCCGACGTCGAGCGCGCGCAGCCCCTCGAGCGAACGCCGCTCCAGCCATTGCGTCAGCAAGGGATGCGGGATGAGATTGGCCCAGGGCACGCCTGCCGGATCATCGGCGGCAAGCTCATAGACCGCCTCGAACCAACCCTTGCGCTGCGGATCGGCCTCGGCGCCGCCCTCGCGCATGTGGGGATCGATCGCGTCGAGCCGTTCTCTGGCGCGCGCGCGTCTATCGCCGAATTCAGCGTCTCTCATGCTTTTGCCTTTGGTTCGCGCGCCTTCTCCACCCAGCGGCCGCTGTCGTCCTGTTGCTGATAGACGAGCGTCTGGCCGGCGTCGCGCAGCTCTTTCCATTGCGCGCGCGCGTTGGCGAGTTCTTCCGGGTTTTCGCCGTCGAAGAGCAGCACGGCGCGCTCGGCAGGCGCTGCGTCGCTCGCGAGAATCGGCGCGATATGTGCGCCTTCGACGAAGAAGCGCACATCGGCGTGGTTGGGATTATCATCGCCGCTGGTGAGGTAGATCGGCTGGGTCTCAGGCGACGCGTCCCGCTTGGTCCCATGCGGCAGAAAACTCTCGGGCCGATAGGACCACAAGCGCTGATCCAGCGCGTTCACCCGCGCGTCGCTCGTCGCCTGCACGACGACGCGCCAACCGCGCGCTAGAGAGCGCTCCAGCAGCGTGGGCAGCGTGTCTTCGATCTTGCGGGTCTGGTGGTGGTAGAAGGAGATGTCGACCATTGGCCCCTCGCGACCGGCGGCGGGGCCTTTGATGGCCAATTCGGCGGCCGCGCGCAAGAGCCGAGCGGATGGCCAGCCCCGCACCAGACCGGCGCGCAATCTTCCTCCTCAGTTTTTTCCTGAAGAGGGATTGATCGAGATGGCTTTCGAACGCCCCGCCGCGCCTGCAACGAACGTCCAGAACGCCGGTCTTCCGGCCGCGAGCCCGATCGATCCCGCCGCATGGGAGGCCGCGAACCTCAGGCGCCAGGGGCTGTCCCTATGGGCGGTGGGCGCGCTCGTCGAAGCGACCGAACTCCTTGAAAGCGCGGCGCGTCTCGCGCCGGCCGATGCGCGCATTCTGAGCGACTTTGGCAGCCTTCTCTACGCGACCGGCCGGCCGGCGGAGGCCGTCCATTACCTCTCGACGTCTCTGAGGACCGACCCCGCCCATCCGCAAACCTGGTTGATGCTCGCCAACGCCGCTCACGCGCTCGGCGACATGAATGTGGCGGAACAGGCCTTTCTCGCCGCGCTCGACATTGCGCCGAATCTGCCGGGCGCCGTGACGGGCCTGGGGCTGCTCCATTTCGAGCTGCGCCGCTTCGAGAGCGCCGAACGTCTGCTCTCCGCCGTCGCCTCGGAGCAGACCGTCACCGGGCCGGCAATCTATGCCTGTCTCGGCGAAGCGCAGCGCATGCTCGGGCAATTCTCGCAGGCGCGCGAGTCGTTCCAAAAAGCCGCCGCCGGATTTCCCCTAGAGGCCGGGATCCAGCGCAAATACGCGCGCGTTGCGCTCGTCGCCGCAGCGATCGACGAACCGGTCGAGGCGGCGCTCCGCATCTATGAAGAAGCCGCTGGCGGCCACGCGGAAGACGTCGAAACTGTCTTGCGCGACGCCTTTCAGATGCTCTGCGGCTTCGGTCACGAGCCCGGCGCCATCCGGCTGGCCGAGGCGCTGCTCGATCTCGCGCCGGAAGATCGCGTCATCCGCTATCATCTCGACGCGCTCCAGGGGACGGCCCATGCGCGCGCGCCCGACGCCTATCTGACCGCCTGCTTCGATAAATTCGCCCCCAATTTCGAGACGCAGCTCATCGACGTGCTGGGCTACAGCCTTCCCGCCACCTGCGAGAAGCTCCTGTCCGAAACCGGGCGGCGCTTCGGTAAAGTCTTGGATCTGGGCTGCGGGACCGGGCTTGCGGCGCCCTTCCTGGCGCGGCTCGGCGAGGAACTTACCGGCGTCGACATCTCTGCCGGCATGCTGGAAAAAGCCGGGGAACGCGGTCTCTATCACCGGCTTGTCGAGAGCGAAGCCATCGCCTTTCTCGCCGCGGACGACGCGCGTTTCGACCTCGTCACGGCGCTCGACGTCCTCGTCTATTTCGGCGATTTGTCGGCCCTCTTCGAACAAACGGCGCAGCGTCTGACGCCGGGCGGTCTCTTCGTCGCGAGCTTCGAAACCGGCGAAGGCGCGGACTACCGCCTGCGCCCCTGCGGCCGGTTTGCGCATGCGCCGGATTATGTCGCCGCCGTCGCAGGAGCGCGTTTCGAAACGCTCACCCGCGTCGCGACGACGCTAAGGCTGGAGGCCGGCGCCCCAGTGGCCGGCGAAGTCGTGGTCCTGAGACGCCTCTGAGCGGTCACGCCCGCCCGGAGCCCGGGGTCCAGGAGGGCGGATCGCTGGCGGGGAAAGATTCGACGCCCGCTTCGTAAACCGTGTCCTCCTCCCCCTCGTAAATCAGAGCGACGTCGAGTTCGCAGCGCATCTTGGCGCGGCGCGAGAGGCGCTCGATCGCCTCTTCGGCCGCCTGCCTTTCCTCCTGCGTGTTCACGGCGCCCTTCACCACGACCTCGTCGCCATGGACGTCGACGCGGATGCGCGATACATCGACCGCGTTCTCCCGCATCGCCTCCAATATCGCGGTCTTCACATCGTTCGGCAGCGCCGCCGTCATGTTCTCGACTCCAGAACCGATGGCGCGCCGCAGCCAAGCCGCGGCGCGACGTGATTGCGCCGAAACGCTCACATATGAGCGGTGGTTACGCGGTCGGCTCCCTCCGACGGCAGCATGTAGCCGCCCCAGATCATCAGCGCCGAGACCGCGAGATGCAGCCAGTTGTCCGGCCCGTTGACGGCCATCCAGCTCAGCGCGTCGGTGGAGATGAAGCCGATGACTGTAATGATGCCGTAGACGATGCCGATGACGCGCAGCGCCATGCCGGAAGAGTTGTAAGAGGGCGCCGCCAGCAGAATGCCGCCGCTCACCAGATGGACGACATTGTGGACGGTGTTGACGTCGAAAAGGCCGCGCCAGGACACGAGCGGATTGGGAAAGAATCCCAGAATGCCCACGATGAGGAAGATGCCGCCGATGATCTTGGCCAGCGTGTCGGCGTTCACGTTCTGGCCGGCAATGCTGCGTTGCATTTCATGTTCCTTTCGCTCTGCCGCATCCAACGGATGCGCCGATCGACCGGGAATGCGCGCATTCCCTCAGGGCCGATAGGTGGGACGGAGCCAAAGGTTTTCAAATAAAAATCATGTGCTTGGGCGCGGCCGGCCGGACCGCGGGCGACACCGTCATTGCGAGGAGCGTAAGCGACGAAGCAATCCAGGGCAGCGATGGGGCTCTGGATTGCTTCGCTCCGCTCGCAATGACGGGAGAGCGGATTTACCCCTCGTAATGATCCTTCACCAGCCGATCGAGCAGACGCACGCCGAAGCCGGAGCCCCAGCTCTGGTTCACGTCGCTGGAAGGCGAGCCCATGCCCGTGCCGGCGATGTCGAGATGCGCCCAGGGCGTCTTGCCGACGAAACGATGGAGGAACTGCGCCGCCGTGATGGAGCCGCCGTGACGCCCGCCGGTGTTCTTCATATCGGCGAATTTCGAGTCGATGAGCTTGTCGTAATATGGCCCCATGGGGAAGCGCCACAGCTTCTCCCCCGTCGCCGTCCCCGCCTTGGCAAGGCGCTCGGACAGCTCGTCGTTGTTCGAGAAGAGGCCGGCATATTCCTGGCCCAGCGCCACCAGAATCGCGCCGGTCAGCGTCGCGAGATCCACGACCGCGGCGGGCTTGTGCTTCTCGATCACATAAGTGAGCGCGTCGGCGAGCACGAGGCGGCCTTCCGCATCGGTGTTGATGACCTCGATGGTCTGCCCGGACATGGATTTGACAATGTCGCCGGGCCGCTGCGCCTTGCCGTCGGGCATGTTCTCGACGAGGCCGAGCACGCCAACGACATTGGCCTTCGCCTTGCGCGCGGCGATAGCGTAGAGCGCGCCGGTGACGGCCGCCGCGCCGGCCATGTCGCCCTTCATATCCTCCATGGAGGCGGCGGGCTTGATCGAAATGCCGCCGGTGTCGAAGACGACGCCCTTGCCGACGAAGGCGACGGGCGCGGCGCCCGCCGCGCCGCCGTTCCAGCGCAGCACGACGAGGCGGCTCTCATTCTCGGAGCCCTGCCCGACGCCGAGCAGCGCCCGCATGCCGAGCTCCGCCATGGCCTTCTCGTCGAGGATTTCGACCTCGACGCCGAGCTTCATCAGCTCCGAGGCGCGGCGGGCGAATTCGGCCGGCGACAGAACATTGGCGGGCTCATTGACCAGCGTGCGGGCCAGAACCACCGCCTCGGCGGTGTGCGTAGCCTCGAGCACATGCGCCTTCGCGCTCTCCGCGTCGGCGACGCCGAGCTGGATCTCGATCGGACCGTCCTTGTCCTCGTCTTTCTTCTTCGTCTTGTATTGATCGAATTTATAGGCGCGCAGCCAGCCGCCGAGCGCGAATTGCGCCGCCGCAGCGGCTGGCTCGGACGGCGCTTCCGGCAGGTCGAACAGGACCACGGCCGCCGCGCCCACAGCCAGCTTCCCAGCCGTCTGGCCGCCGAGCGACAGATAGTCCTCGAATTTGGCGGGCTTGTCGGAATCGTCCGAATTGCCGGCCCCCACGCCGATAACAAGGAGCCGGCTCGCCGCCACGCCGACAGGCGCGAGGATCTCCAGCACCGAACCGGCCTTGCCCTTGAACTTCGTCGCGCCCGCAGCGCGCTCGATCTGCGCCTGCGCCTCCTTCAGCAGCGCCTTGACGCGCTCCGACATCGCAAGCTCGTTTCCGGCGAAAACGACGAGGGTTCGCGGGCGGGCGGCGTCCTCGGGCGCGCGCAGAGCGGCCTCCGCCTCATCGAAGGAAAGGACCTCGAATTTCGCATTGAGAGACATTGCCGCCTCGCTGGAGGGTCGCGCGGCGCTAGAATTGGCCGCGCTGAAGAAAACATTGGTCGCGCAATATCGCGGCCAAGGGCCCCGGTCAAATAGCCTCGCCGGGTCGCGCCCCCAAATCGCCGCGATCGGGCCAGAAAATGGCGACGTTGCGCAAAAGCAACGCTCGAGAAATGAATTAGTCTGAACCTCGACCGTATCCGGAGCGGCGCTTGCCTGGACGCGCGGGAGCGTCTAGCGATCGTTAATGAGCGTTTAACGCTGCGTTTTGAGTCACTTGAGAAGGAGCGAACCGAGGCCGATGGCGACGATGACGCGATGCCGCGCCCCGGCCTATGCTCCCTTCCGCCGCGCCGGAGCGCGGTCGTGATCGGCGTGACCATCACCCGCTATTTCGGCATGCGCTTCACGCGCGCCATTCTGGCGATTTTTTTCGCCATCTTCTGCCTGATGTTCGTCGTCGTCTTCGTCGAGACGCTGCGCCGCGCCAGCGACAATCCGGCGGCCGGCGCGGGAATGATCGCGCTGATGACGGTCATGAAGGTGCCGGCCGCGGCGGAGATGATTCTCCCCTTCGCCGTTCTCTTCGGCTCCATGGCGACTTTCGTCGACCTGACCCGCAAGCTTGAGCTGATCGTGGCGCGCGCCGCCGGCATGTCGGTCTGGCAATTCGTCGCCGCGCCGGCGCTCGCCGCGCTTCTCATCGGGATCGTCTCGGTGACGATCTACAACCCGCTCTCCGCCAAAATGAAGCAGCGCTCGGATCAGATGGAGCTCGAGCTGTTCGGGCGGGAGGGGAGCGTTCGCGTCGATCGCGGCGTGTGGCTGCGTCAGCACGGCGTCGACGGCCTTGCCGTCATTCACGCGAATCTGACGGCCAACAGCGGCGTCGATCTCGAGGGCGTGAGCGTCAATATCTATTCGGCCGACGGCGGCTTCGTCGAGCGCGTGGAGGCCGGCAAGGCGCATCTCGAGCCGGGCGTGTGGGTGCTGCAAGGGGCGACGGTCAGCGCGCCCGGCGAACCCGCACGCCAGGTCGATTCTTATATGCTCGCGACCGACATCACCCCCGAGCAAGCCGCCGCCGCCACGACGCCGGCGCAGGGCACGCCCTTCTGGGATCTCCCGGAAATGACGGCCCGCACGACCGAGGCTGGACTCGACGCGACAGAATATAGACTGCAGTTCCAAACCCTTCTGGCGCGCCCCCTGCTTCTCGTCGCCATGGTCCTGGTCGCCGCGAGCTTTTCGTTAAGGTTCTTTCGGTTCGGCGGCGTGGCCAAGACGCTTTCCGGTGGCGTTGTGGCTGGCTTCGTGCTTTACATCGCCACTAAAATCTTCTCCGACCTCGGGGGCGCCGGGATGATCTCTCCACTCGTCGCCGCATGGTCGCCTGCACTCGTCGGGAGCATGTTGGGCACGCTTACTTTGCTCTATTCGGAGGACGGCTGATGTCTCGCCGCCTTCGCCGCCTCTCGGCTCTCCTCTCCAGCGTCGCCGCCTTAACGGGCGGCGCGGCGGTCTTTGCTTCGCCCGCCTCGGCCGCGCCGGAAGGCGCGGGCGCGCGCATGGTCGTCGAGGCCAAGGAGATGATCTATAACGAGAAAGCCAACACCGTCACGGCGCGTGGCCAGGTGCAGCTTCTCTACAAAGGCCGCCTGCTCGAGGCGGACCGCGTGGTCTATGACCGCAACACGTCACGGGTCTATGCGGAGGGCCACGCCAAGCTCACCGAGACCAATGGCACGATCGCCCGCGCAGAGCGCTTCGATCTGACCGACGACTTCAAGGCCGGCTTCATCGAGAGCCTCCAGGTCGACACGGCCGACGACACCCATTTCAGCGCGCCGCGCGCCGAACGCACGGATGGCGTCACGACCTTCGACATGGGCGCCTATACGGCCTGCGAGGCCTGCAAGGACGACCCCTCGAAGCCGCGCACCTGGCAATTGAAGGCCAAGCGGATCATCCACGACAACGCCGAGAAGACGATCTACTACGAGGACGCGACCTTCGAGTTCCTCGGAACGCCGATCGCCTATGTGCCCTTCTGGTCCTCCGCGGATCCGACGGTGAAGCGCAAGTCCGGCTTGCTGACGCCCGTCTTCACCTATCGCTCACAGCTCGGCGCGGGCGTCGGGGTTCCCTATTTCTGGGCGATTTCGCCCGATTCCGACCTCACGATCACGCCCACCATCTTTTCCCGCCAGGGGCCCTTCCTGACGGGCGAGTTCCGCAAGCGCTTCGAGAACGGCGGATTTTCGGTCCGCGCCGAAGGCACGCATGTCGGCGATCCGAGCGCCTTCGCCATCGCTCCCTATGGCGCCCGCAATCGGGAATGGCGCGGCGCGCTCCAGACTCAGGGCGACTTCTGGCTCAACGACCGCTGGCGCGCCGGCTGGGATATAACGGCGCTCTCGGATCGCTATTTTCTGCAGGACTACAAGCAGTTCAACTATCTCCTGCAGAACTATTACTTCCGCGAATCGTCCTCGACGATCTATCTGAACGGCCAGGGTCCGCGCAGCTATTTCGACATGCGCGGCTATTACTTCCAGGGTCTCTCGCCCAGCGACGTGCAGGCGCAGCAGCCGCTCGTGCATCCGGTGATCGACTATAATCGTGTCTTCGACGTCGATCCGGCCAAGACCGCCGGCGTCGGCGGCCAGATCGAAATCGACGCCAATTTCACGAGCACCTCGGCGGACGTCGCCAATTACGAGTCGATCAACCCGCGCACGCTGGACAGGATCTACGGCCTTTACAACGTCTGTCAGTCCTACAATCGCGACGTCGTTCCACAGCGCAGCACGTGCCTGTTGCGCGGCATCGGCGGCGCCTACCAGCACGCCACGGTCATGGGCGACTGGAAACGCAAGGTCATCGACCCCATCGGCGGGGTCTGGACGGCCTTCGCCTTCGCGCGTTTCACCGGCAGCTATCTCGATTACGACCGGCAGGGCCTCTACCCGATCTACAATAGTTCCTGGCAACCGATCCCCAACGCCAATCAGGGCCTGTTTCTGGACGGCCTGGATCAGCGTTTCCGCGGTCAGGCGACGCCGGGCTTCGGCGCCGAATGGCGCTATCCCATCCTCGCGCGCAGCCCCATCGGCAATATTGTCGTCGAGCCCATCGCACAAATTGTCGCGCGCCCGAACCAGACGTCGATTCCCTCGCTCGTCAATATGGACGCGCAGAGCCTCGTCTTCGACGACTCGACCTTGTTCGAATGGAACAAATTCTCGGGCTACGACCGCTTCGAGACCGGCACGCGCCTGAATTACGGCGGGCAGGCCACGCTGACGCTCGGCAATGGCGGCTTCGTCAACGCCATGGTCGGCCAGTCGACGCAGCTCGCCGGCGCCAACGGCTACGCCACCGCCGACGCCGCCAATGTCGGCCTGAACTCGGGCCTCAACAGGCGCACGTCCGACATCGTCGGCCGTTTCGCCTTTGCGCCCGCCTCCTTCATGAGCTTTGTCGCGAAGGGTCGCTTCGACAAGGAAAGCCTGATCGCGAAGCGCATCGATCTGTTCGCGACATTCAACTTCG
Source organism: Methylocystis sp. Sn-Cys (assembly GCF_016745395.1). GTDB lineage: Bacteria > Pseudomonadota > Alphaproteobacteria > Rhizobiales > Beijerinckiaceae > Methylocystis > Methylocystis iwaonis. The sequence goes on along the minus strand of NZ_JAERVJ010000004.1, from coordinate 312,292 downwards.
ATCCGCTGTCCCTGCAGTTGCAATACGCCAATTACGCGTCCCAGCCGGCGATCGGCTTCGACGTCCGTCGGCAGGGTCTTTCGGCCACTGGCCGCTACGACATCACGAAGAATTATTTCCTGAACGGCACCGTCACTTTCGACATGAGCCGTTATCTCTACAATAATCTCACTCAAAACCCGTATCTGTACACCGCCTATACGGGCGCCAATCTCAACGGCACGGCGCCGCTCTTCTCGGTCGCGGCGCTGGGCGCGGGCGTCGGCTATCACGACGAATGCACGACGCTGTCGATCAATTACTCCCAAATCTATCAGCCGCAGGCGAACACCGGCCTGCCGGCGCGCAACCAGGCCGTCATGGTGTCCCTGCAGTTCCGCACGCTGGGCGAGGCGCGCTTCAATTACGGCCTCGGCTCGGTGCTCGTGAACGACGGCGTGCGCAACGCCACGTCGGGCAGCTCCTATTCGAGCGGCTACGGCGGAAGCTACATGCGCTGATCAAACGACGGCCTCGGCCCCCTGAATGACAGGGGCGAGGCCGTCTGTTAAAAGCGGCCTCACTCCAGAACACGCCCCGAATTGCGGAAGGCGCTTTATCGCCCCGCGCATGAAGGAGAAATCGATGCGCCTTTCCCCGTCCCGCGCTGCGTCCTGGCGCGCTCTTGCCGTCGCCGGCGCCCTTGCAGGGGTCATTTTCGCCGGCGCGACGCCGTCGCGGGCGGCCGACGCCTTTTCCGACCAGCAAAAGGCCGGCATCCAGAAAATCATCCACGACTATCTCGTTTCGAATCCGGAAGTGATCCGCGAGGCGATCGAGGCGCTCAAGAAACGCGAGGAAGCGGCGGAGCTGGCGTCGCGCGAGAAAGCCGTCGTGGAACACGGCGAGAAGATCGTCCATTCGGCAAATCAGGCCGTCGTCGGCAATCCGGACGGCGACGTCACGCTGGTCGAATTCTTCGACTACAACTGCGGCTACTGCAAGCAATCGCTCGCCTCGGTCGCGAAGCTCATCGAAACCGATCCGAAGCTGCGCGTCGTTCTCAAGGATTTCCCGATTCTCGGGGCGGACTCGGTCGATGTCGCGCATATCGCGACCGCCGCCCGCATGCAGCTCTCGCCCGCGAAATTCTGGGAATTCCACAAGAAGCTGCTCTCGACGCGCGGGCACATCGGCAAGCAGCAGGCCATCGCGGCGGCGAAGGAGGTCGGCGCGGATATCGACCGGCTCGAGAAAGACGCCGACAGCGCCGAGACGCAGGCCGCGCTGAAGGAAGTCGCCGCTCTCGCCGAACAGCTCAAATTCGACGGCACGCCGTCATGGGTCATCGGCAAGGAGGCCGTCGTGGGCGGCCTGCCCTTTGCGCAGCTCAAGGCGAAGGTCGACAACATACGCAAATGCGGCAAGGCGACCTGTTGAGGCGCCCGGACCGCGAGCCTTCACGCTCGCATTGACCGGACCGCGCGCCTTCGGGCTCGCATTAAAGAGCGCGCCTGAAGGCGCGCGGTCCGGCGCGCCCTTTCCTGCCGGGCTTCCTTTGCGGGGCCAATGCGGCTAAGAGAGACGCGCTTCGCTCTTTGAAGAAAATCGATCGTTCGGGAAGGCAATGTCAGCCGTACACGTGCTCAACGGTCCAAATCTCAACCTTCTCGGCAAGCGCGAACCCGGGATCTACGGATCGGCGACCCTGGACGACATCCGCGCCCAGCTCGACGAACGCTGTAGGGCGAAGGGCGTCTCGCTCGTCTTCAAGCAATCGAATTTCGAGGGCGATCTCGTCACTTGGATTCAGGAGGCGGGCGCCGCGGGCGCGCCGGTCATCCTCAACGCCGGCGCCCTGACCCACACGTCGATCGCGCTTTACGACGCGATCAAAGGCGCGCAGGCGTCCGTCATCGAAGTCCATCTTTCCAATGTGCATGCGCGGGAGAGCTTCCGCCATCACTCGTATATTTCCCCGGCGGCGCGGGGAGTCATCGCGGGCTTCGGCCCGCTTTCATATTTGCTGGCCCTCGAGGCCATTCTCCAAAACATCTGAGAAAGACCTGGGAAAAACCATGGCGCGCAAAGCACAGCCCACCAAGACCACGCGCGGCCGCCGCTCCTCGGCCGCCGCCGCCCCCGTTCGCACGCCCGCCCCGGCCCGCGCAGCGGCGCCTCGCGCCGCCGCCGCGACCGCGCCTTTGATCGACCCTGCGCTGCTGCGCACCATCGCCGAGCTCGTGGCGCAGAGCGATCTCACCGAGTTCGAGGTCGAGAAGGGCGATTTGCGCATTCGCGCCGCCCGCACGCCGGCCCCGCTCGCCGCGCCCGCGACCGTCACCATCGCCGCCCCGGCGCAGACGGCTTATGCGCCCGCGCCTGTCGCTGCGCCCGCCCCCATCGCAGCGCCCGCGCCCGCTGCGCCGCCGACCGAGGAATCCCTCGCCGAACATCCGGGCGCGGTCAAATCGCCGATGGTCGGCACAGCCTATCTGCGCCCCAACCCCGACGCCAAGCCCTTCATCGAGATCGGCTCGCGCGTTTCGGCCGGCGACAAGCTGCTGCTGATCGAAGCGATGAAGACCTTCAACGACATCGTCGCCCCGAAATCGGGCGTCGTCACCGCCATCATCGTCGAGGACGGCCAGCCGGTCGAATATGGCGAACCTCTCCTCGTGATCGAATAAGGCGCGCGGATGTTCGACAAAATCCTCATCGCCAATCGCGGCGAAATCGCGCTGCGCGTCTTGCGCGCGGCGAAGGAGCTCGGCGTCGCCACCGTGGCGGTGCATTCGACCGCCGACGCCGACGCCATGCATGTGAAGCTCGCCGACGAGTCCGTCTGCATCGGCCCGCCGGCGGCGCGCGATTCCTATCTCAACATCCCGGCGTTGCTGTCGGCCTGCGAGATCACCGGCGCCGACGCCGTGCATCCGGGCTATGGCTTCCTCTCCGAGAACGCCCGCTTCGCGGAAATTCTCGAAGAGCACAACATCACCTTCATCGGCCCCAAGTCCGAACATATCCGGCTGATGGGCGACAAGATCGAGGCGAAGGCCACCGCCAAGCGCCTCGGCATTCCCTGCGTGCCGGGCTCGGATGGTCCCGTGCTCTCCGAGAAGGAGGCGCTGAAGGTCGCGCAGAAGATCGGTTTTCCCGTGCTGGTGAAAGCGGCCTCCGGCGGCGGCGGACGCGGCATGAAGGTCGCGCGCGACGCGCATGACCTCGGCGTCGCCATGGCGACGGCGCGCACGGAAGCCAAGGCCGCCTTCGGCGACGACACGGTCTACATCGAGAAATATCTCGAAAAGCCGCGCCATATCGAAATCCAGGTTTTCGGTGACGGCAAGGGCCAGGCCATCCATCTGGGCGAGCGCGACTGCTCTTTGCAGCGCCGCCACCAGAAGGTGTTCGAGGAAACCCCCTCCCCCGCGCTCAACGACACGCAGCGCCGCGAGATCGGCGAAGTTTGCGCCAAGGCCATGCGCGAATTGCAATATGCCGGCGCAGGCACGGTCGAGTTCCTCTACGAGAATGGCGAGTTCTATTTCATCGAGATGAACACGCGCATTCAGGTCGAACACCCTGTCACCGAGTCGATCACGGGCGTCGATCTCGTCTGCGAGCAGATCAGGGTTGCGGCCGGCTCGCCGCTCTCGATGAAACAGGAAGACGTGCAGTTCTACGGCCATGCGATCGAGTGCCGCGTGAACGCCGAACATCCGTTGACCTTCCGCCCCTCGCCGGGCCGCATCGCCTATTACCATCCGCCGGGCGGCGTCGGCGTGCGCGTCGATTCGGCTGTCTATCAGGGTTATTCGATTCCGCCCAATTACGACTCGCTGATCGGCAAGCTGATCGTCCACGGCCGCAACCGCACAGAGGCGCTCATGCGCCTGCGCCGCTCGCTCGACGAATTCATCGTCGACGGCATCGACACGACGCTGCCGCTGTTCCGCACGTTGGTGCGCAACGCCGACGTGCAGAACGGGATCTACGACATCCATTGGCTCGAGCATTTCCTGGCGACAGGCGGGATCGAGCCGGAGGTTTGATTATCCTCATTGAGTTGCGGACGCCCGAGTAAGCGAAGGGAAGTCCGTCATTGCGAGCGGAGCGAAGCAATCCAGAGCGTCATCGCGGCTCTGGATTGCTTCGTCGCTGCGCTCCTCGCAATGACGGAGACCGCCGGAAGGACCGAACTCTCCCCCCACCCGCCGTCTTCGCATAAGTGGCGTCCGCGGCGACGGCCTGATAAAGTTTGCCAGATAGCGACCGCTGCATTTTTCCAGATTAGGCGCTATCCTTTTACCTATGTCGAAACCCGGCGCCTCCTACGCCATCACGCCGCAGCTTTTGCTGCGCGCCTATTCCATCGGTCTCTTTCCCATGGCGGAGAGCGCCGAGGACGACCAGCTCTTCTGGGTCGACCCTGAAAAGCGCGCGATCTTTCCGCTGGACACCTTCATCGTCTCACGCTCGCTCGCCAAGACCGTGCGCTCGGATCGTTTCGAGGTTGTTGTCGACCGCGACTTCGACGCGGTGATCGAGGCTTGCGCCGCGCCCGCGCCGGATCGCGAGAAGACCTGGATCAACGACGAAATCCGCCGCCTCTATCGCCAGCTTTTCGACATGGGCTTCGCCCATACGGTGGAATGCTGGCGCGACGGTCAGCTTGTTGGCGGTCTCTATGGCGTGGCGCTACGCGGCGCCTTTTTCGGCGAGAGCATGTTCCATCGCGAGCGCGACGCTTCCAAAGTGGCGCTCACTCACCTCGTGGCGCGGCTGCGCGCCGGCGGCTTCCAGCTCCTCGACACGCAGTTCATGACCACGCATCTCGCCTCGCTGGGCGCGATCGAGATTTCGCGGGACTCCTATCATCGCGCGCTGGAAGAGGCGCTCTGCGTCGTCGCCAACTTCCATGTCTGGAAGCCGGAGGAGAGGGTCTCCGGCCACCAGGCGCTCGCCGCGCTTGAGGATTGATTCCATTTCCGTTTGAACAGCTCGCGTGAGGATTTGTCATTCCCGGCGGGCTGAAAGCCCGACCGGGAATCCAGAGCCACAGATGAGCTGGTTTTGCTCTGGATTCCCGATCGCTCGCTGCGCGAGCGTCGGGAATGACAGCGAACTAATCAAGCGGATCCCGTATGATCAGAACGGCAGAAGCCCGCCCGGCTGCGGCTCCACAGGCGTCACGGCGGGCGACGACCGCCTCTTCTTTTTCTTCTGCGGCTGAGGCTGCGCCGGAGCTTCGGCCGCGCCGGCGTCGGGCGCGGGGGCGCCGTCCATGGCGGGCTGCGGCGGAACCGAATCGGACGGGCCGATCGGCGCGTTCTCCACCGGCGCCGGAGCCTTGGGCTCCACCTTGCGCGAGCGCTTCTTGCGGCCCGTTTCCGGCGCAGGCGCGGCGGCGCCGTCTACCGACGGCTCCTCGGCGGCGACGGGCGTCGGCGCGTTCTCCTTGCCGCCCTTACAATCAACGAGCCAGACGTCGTAGACCGGATGCTCCACGCCATGGAGGCCGGGGCTCGCCGCAAACATCCAGCCGGAGAAGATGCGCTTGGCCTCCTGCCGCGTCTCGGACTTGGCGTCGGCGCGCGCGTCCTTCAACTCGGCCTTTGCCTGCCGCTCCAGCCGGCTTGCGACCTCGTCGACCTCGACGAAGCTCGTCGTTTGCGGCGCTTCGGTCTGCGGCCGCGTGTTGCAGACGCGCGGCGTCACATTCAGCGAGCCGAATTGGACGGTCTCGTCGATCGCCACGTCGAAATTGATGATGCGACCGGTTGTCTTGTCGAGGCCGGCGAAGATGGCGGTGGGATGGCGGATGGGTTCGGCGGCGGCCACGCCAGAGAGCGCGGCCATGAAGGCGCCGAGCGCCAAGCCGTAACGAAGGGATGAGATCATCATGTCACCGCGCCGCGCGCAGCGGCCAGAGGAAAACGCTGGACCGACATAAACAGGCAAGAAAGGCGTTTCCGTGGACGGAAGGGGAATCAGCCCTCCGGCCGCCAGGCGACATAGTCGCCGCCGCTCGGCGTGCGCTCGCCGGTCGAGAGCTGCGATCCCGGCGGCCGGTAGGCGAGCGGCGTGCCGGTCAAATTCGCCTGATGCGGCAGCTCCCACTCCTTGCGGGCGTAGTTTTCCTTGGTGGGCGGGGTATCGACCGTGTGATGCAGCCAGCCGTGCCAGCCCTGCGGAATCGCGGAGCCCTCGCAATAGCCGTTGAAGATCACCCAGCGGCGCTCGATGCCCAGCGCCTTGTCCTTCTTTCCGCCGCGGCGGCGGTAATAGACATTGCCGAACTCGTCCGTCCCCACGCGTTCGCCATAGAGCGCGGTCCACAGGCTCGTGTTGAGGGTCGCGCGATCCCACCAGGTGAAGAAACGGGTGAAGATGGACATAATGCGTTCGGCCTCTTCTTTGCGGCGCGCCTTGCGCCGGCCAGTCGGCGTCGTTGCGCTCCTTATGGCGTTGCGGCGCGGCGGTGTCTAGTCTCGCGTGGCGGCCGAAGGGGCGATAAACGCCCCAAAAGCCCTCGGCCCATCGCCTGTCTCGACCTTGCCCTCGACCTTCAGGGTTTTGGCGTCGATGGACCAGAGCTCGTTTGAAAACCAGCTCGCGACGTAAACCCGCGAACCGTCGCCGCCCGTTGCAATTCCTTCGGGATATTCGCCGACTTTCACGACGCTGAGGGGCGCGAATGTCGCCGTGTCGAAGACGCTCACGCTATCGGCGTGCTGGTTCGCGACAAACACCCGCCCGCTCGCCAGCGCCGCCGTATAGGGACGGCTCTGCGTTTTCAGCGTCGCGACGACCTTGCGGGCGGCGATGTCGATCACGCTGACGTCGTCCGATTCGACATTGGCGGTATAGGCGCGGGCGCCTGCGGCGTCGATCGTCACGCCGAAGGGATGTTTGCCGACCGGCAGCGTCGCGATGCGGGTAAAGTTTTGCGCGTCGATGAAGGAGACGGCGTTGTCGTCGCGATCGGCGACGATGATGGTCTTGCCGTCGGGCGTCACCGCGACCCCCGAGGCCATGGCGCCGACGCCGACGGAGCGCAGCTCGCCCTGCTCCGGGTCGACCTCGACGAGCCGGCGCCCGTAGAGGTCGGCGACATAGACGCGCTTGCCGTCCGGGGCGGCGGCCACGCCGAGCGGCCCTCCGGCGATCGGGATGCGTCGCTCGACCTTATGCGCTTTGGCGTCGATGATTGTGAGGAACTTGCCTTCCGGGCTCGTCACATAGGCGCGCGCGCCGTCGCGGCTGACAGTAATCCCCGCCGGCTTGCCGCCGATGGGGAGGCGCGCGAGCGGCTTCATCGTTGTGACGTCGATAATGTCGAGCGCATCGGCCCCCTGCGCAGTGACGAAGGCTTCGTCGGCCTGAGACACGGAGGAAAAAAGCATCGCGGCAAGACAGACTGCGCGCGTTGCCCTCTCCCGCTTGCGGGAGAGGGTGGCCCCTGCGTGAGCAGGGGTCGGGTGAGGGCGGCCCTCATCCGTCACGCCTTCGGCGCGACACCTTCTCCCGCAAGCGGGAGAAGGGAGGCTCGGACGCTTCATCTCCCCTCCACCCGCGCCTTCAGCGCCGCGAGACCGGCGCGGTGCAGCGCCGTCACGGCGGCGAGGGCCGTGTCATCGTCGAGACCCGGCGGCGGGTCGTTGAAAGGATGGCCGCGATAGAAGCGGCCCTTCCATTCGGCGAGCGATTTGCCCTCCCCGGCGGGCTTCACCGTCACATGCGTCATGTAATTGATGGCCGGCAGCCGCCTGACGTCGTCATGGTCGCGATGCCAGGCGAGCGTCATACGCCCGGCGTCCCATCGCACGAGCGTTTCATCCACCGCGCCGCCATCGGCCATGAGGAGCTTCCGCTTGGCCTTCTCCGGCTCATTGCCGCCGCTCGCCTCGACGCCTTTCACGCCGGGCAGCCAGTCGTAATGGGCGAAGTCGCTCGCCACCGCCCAAACCTTTTCGGGCGGCGCATCGATGAGGATGGTCTCGATCGATTTGAGCGGGGCCGCGCCATGGGCGGCCCAGGAATTCGGCCCCGGCGTGGGGGGCTCGGCGCCGGCGACGGCCGCCAACGCCATTGAAGCGAACGCCGCCAGCGCGAGAAGCGCGGCGCGGCGGGACAGGTTGGACATTTTACAATCCTCCCGGCGCCCCTCTCGCGCTGGGCTATCGGGTTACTTGCCTTCGGCCTTGGCCTTCAGCCCGGCGAGGCCGGCGGTGTAGACGCCCGTCACGGCTTTGATCGCCGCTTCGTCGGAGAGCTCCGGCGGCGGGTCGTTGTTCATGAAGCCGCGATAGAAGGCGCCCTTCCATTCGACTTCCGTCTTGCCGCCCGCGTCCTTGACGGTGATCGTCGAGGAATAGTTGTTCACCGGCAGAACCTTCACGTCGACATTGTCGATCTTATAGCTGATCGACTTGCCGGCCGCGTCGTATTTCGTGACCGACTCCTCGATCACGCCGCCGTCCTTGAGCGTCAGCTTGCGCTTGGCGCCGACGTCATTGCCGCCCGCGCCTTCGGTCTTGGCGACCGGGGGCAGCCAGCTCATGTCCTGGAAATTGCCGACGATGGCCCAGACCTTGTCGGCCGGCGCGTTGATCTCGATCTTCTCGACCACTTTCTGGCGCGAGGGGCCATGCGCGAAGGCGGGGGCCGTCGCCAGCCCGGCGGAAACGAGCGAGAGGGCCGCAACGACGACAGCGCGGCGCGCAATCACAAAGGACATGGGAATTTCTCCTGGGGAACCTTCCTCCACCGCCAGCGCGGCGGCTGAGCACATAAGGGCGCCGCAAGCGGCGACGTCAAGGGCGGCGCAGCAAGACGCTGGCGCTCGGCGGGGGCATCCGTCCCGTTCCTGAGACAGCTACGGGTGAATTCGTCCTGCGCCTTGTCACACGCCTGTCTCACGCCCGCGCGATCAGCGCGGCGATGCCCTATATCCGCGCTTTCGCCTTCGCCGCCGCCATGGCGGCCGCCTTCATCTTTCTCGTTCCGATCCAAACGATCGCGCGGCGGCGCGGCTGGGCGGTTCAGCACTCGATCCAAACCGGCTTCTGCCGGCTGATGTGCATCGTGATCGGCATCAAGGTGGCGCCCGCGGGCGCCCTGCCCGCCTCGCGCCCGCGTTTCGTGGTCTCGAACCATGTTTCCTGGACGGACATCATCGCGCTCGCGAGCCTTTATCCGCTGGTCTTTTTGGCCAAGAGCGAAGTGGCGGGCTGGCCGGTTCTCGGCTTTCTGGCGCGACTGCAGGGCACGGTTTTCGTGCCGCGCGGCTCGCGCAAGGACATTCCGCTGGTCAACGCCGCGCTCTGCGGCGTTTTGCGCGGGGGCCGCGATCTCGTCGTCTTTCCCGAAGGCACATCGAGCGCGGGCGTCGACGTTCTGCCGTTCAAGCCGGCGCATTTCGACGCCATCCAAGGGTATGACGGCGCGGTGGCCATCGCGCCGGCGGCGATCCTTTACACGGACGGCGCGCGGCCGGTCGATGTCGGCTGGTATGGCGACATGACCTTCCTGCCGCATCTGTGGAGCCTCATGAAACGCGGCGGCGTTCAGTGCCGCATTGCCTTTGGCGAGGCAATCGCATTCGAGGGCAAGGATCGCAAAGCGCTGGCGGCGGAGACTGAAGCGCAGGTGCGGGCGATGTTGCAGGAGATGCGACGGTAAGGGCGCTAATCTCCGGCCACCGCCGTCATTGCGAGGAGCGTAAGCGACGAAGCAATCCAGAGCCGAGGCGTGGCTCTGGATTGCTTCGCTCCGCTCGCAATGACGGGCGTCGCTGCCGGAAGGCCTTACGCCGCGCGGCGCTCGACGCCGCTGAAATATTCGATGTAGCGCGCGCCGATCTCTGCGACTGGCATCACGACGAAGACATCCGTCGTGTTGAATTTGAGGTCCACCACCGCGCCGTCGCCGAAGCGCGCGCCGAGGCGCAGATAGCCCTTGATGAGCGGCGAGAGCGCCTCGCGCGCCGCCTTGGCGTCGAGGCTGTCCTTCGGCGCCATGGCCATGGGCACATAAAGATCGGTCTTCGCCTTCACCCGCCACTCGCCCTGCGCGCCGGCGTAATGGGCGAGATAGCTCAGCGCCTGGGCGTGGGCGAGTGGGCTCACGCCCGGAAAGCTCGCGCAGCCGATCATCACGTCGATCTGATGCGCGCGGATATAGGCGAGCAGGCCGCGCCACAGCAGCTCGATCGTGCGCTTGCTGCGATGCGACTCCAGCACGCAAGAGCGGCCGAGCTCGAGAATCCGCTTGCCGGCATGACGCGCGAGCAAGGGCGCGATGTCATATTCACCGGCAGAGTAAAAACCGCCGGCCTTCTGCGCCATGTCGCCGCGCAGCAGCCGATAGGCGCCGACGATCTTCGGCTTCACCTTGCCGCGCTTATTCGTCCACGCATGATCGATGACGATCAGATGGTCGCAATATTTGTCGAACTTGTCGGCGTCGCGGCGCGTGAAGGCGGTCTTGGCGTCCGGGATCGCGCCGCCTTCCTTATAGAAGACCTCGTAACGCAGGCGCTGCGCTTTGCGGATCTCGCCCTTGCGACGCGCGAGCCGCGCCTCGAGCGAGCCCATGCGGCCAAGCGTTTCAACAATGGTCTTGTTCTGCGGCGAAGGCGGCTGAAGATTTGTCAGAGCGGCGATCGTCCGCCCAATATCCGCGTGGCTGGTCCACATCCGCGATAATTCCCCCGCGATTACAGAAATTTTTTCATCACGATTCCACAAAGCTTTTGTGACGCGCCGATTGGTGACACAAGCCCCGCCAGGCTCTAGTTTTGCCCGCGAACTTCCGGAGGCAAAGCATGATTTTTGGGCGGCAGGCGCTTTTCCTGACGGCGGCGATCGCGCTCACGGGGCCGGCCTGCGCGGAGGAGATCGTCCCGCTCGCGGGCTGCTACGAACGCGTCTACGACGCCGCCTGGCTCCAGGCGCATCGCGGGCAGATCGTGCGCAAGGTCGCCCTTTCGGTCGCCAAGACCTCCGTCCCCGAAACGCCCGGCGAAAAGCAGCGCATCCTCGCCGACGCCATGCTCGCGATGTGGTCGGGCAAGACCGCCTTCAGCACGATCGGCGCCTGTTTTTGGGAGCGGACCGGCCTCGTCTGCAACGCCGCGCTCTCCGCACAGGAAACCGAGCGCTGCAAGAGCAAGGAAGACGGCGTGCGCGCCTGCCGCGTGTCGTTCAATGACTCGGGCTCTTTTACGCTGGAGCAAAAGCCCGAAGGATTGATGCTCACGATCCGCGAGCGGCTGGAGCTTCCGGGCCCCGAGGCGCGCGGAAGCTACCTCTATCTCAGCCCCGCCAACGCCGAGAACCACGCTTTTCTGCTGAAGCCCGCGCCGGCGGCGAGCTGTAAATAGCCTGCAAGCCTCAGTGGCGCCCGTCATTGCGAGGAGCGAAGCGACGAAGCAATCCACAGCCATTCCGCTGCCCCGGATTGCTTCGCTTCGCTCGCAATGACGGGGTAGCGCCGACCTTTTCTGGCCTTGCCTCTGGATTTATCCCCAGAATTCACCGATTTGTCCACATGTTGTCTCCCTGTTAATATCCGCCACAATATCTTGACGACATCTTCAGACTCGCGCAGTGTGGAGGCACAAGATCATGACGTCACGGCGAGCGTTCTTCGCAACGTCTGGCTGTGTCCGGCTTCCGCCGGAGGTCGTCATTTTACTTGAGCGTAATCCTCGTATCCGGCGTTCCAACCTCGCGAGCAGATTCGGCCGCGGGCGACGGCGCGCCTCTAACCGAGTTCGTATTGCGGACATTTGCGTCGCGGGCCGGCGAACGGCTGCGCGCGAGCGCGGCCTCGCGCCTGAAGGAGATTGAAGGGCATGAAAATCGAGCGGCGTTACACCACGGCGGGCGAGTCTCCATACGCGTCTATCGAGTTCCGCACGGCCAAGAGCGAGATCCGTAATCCCGACGGATCCGTGGTGTTTTCGCTCGACGGCATCGAAGTGCCGGCCCAATGGAGCCAAGTCGCCTCAGACGTGCTCGCGCAAAAATATTTCCGTAAGGCGGGCGTGCCCGCGCAGCTGAAGAAGATCGAGGAGACCTCCATCCCCTCCTTCCTGTGGCGCTGCGTCGCCGACACGGAAGCCCTCGCCGCGCTCCCCAAGGATCAGCGCTACGTCTCCGAAATCTCCGCCAAGCAGGTCTTCGACCGGCTCGCCGGCGCCTGGGCTTATTGGGGCTGGAAGGGCGGCTATTTCGACGCCGAGGAAGACGCCCAGGCTTTCATGGACGAGCTGCGCTACATGCTCGCCATGCAGATGGCGGCGCCCAATTCGCCGCAATGGTTCAACACCGGCCTGCACTGGGCCTATGGCATAGACGGGCCGAGCCAGGGGCATTTCTACGTCGACTTCGCCAATGGCAAGATGGTGAAGTCGAAGTCGGCCTATGAGCATCCGCAGCCGCACGCCTGCTTCATCCAGTCGATCGAGGACGATCTCGTCAACGACGGCGGCATTATGGATCTCTGGGTGCGCGAGGCGCGCCTGTTCAAATATGGCTCCGGCACGGGCACCAATTTCTCCAAGCTGCGCGGCGAGAAGGAGAAGCTCTCGGGCGGCGGCTCCTCCTCGGGCCTCATGTCCTTCCTCAAGATCGGCGACCGCGCCGCGGGCGCGATCAAATCCGGCGGCACCACGCGCCGCGCGGCGAAGATGGTCGTCGTCGACGTCGACCATCCCGACATCGAGGCCTTCGTCGATTGGAAGGTGAAGGAGGAGGAGAAGGTCGCCTCGCTCGTCACCGGCTCCAAGATCGTCAAGAAACATCTCAAGGCCATTCTGCGCGCCTGCGTGAATTGCGAGGGCTCGGGCGACGATTGCTTCAATCCGGAGAAGAACCCGGCGTTGAAGCGCGAGATCAAGCTCGCCCGCAAGAACGACGTGGCGGACAATTACATCAAGCGCGTCATCCAATTCGCCAAGCAGGGCTACAAGGATATTTCCTTCGACACCTATGACACGGATTGGGACAGCGAGGCCTATCTGACCGTCTCCGGCCAGAACTCCAACAACTCCGTGCGCGTGACGGATGAGTTCCTGCACGCCGTCGAGAACGACGGCGAGTGGAGCCTCATCAAGCGTCTCGACGGCAAGGTTGCGAAGACGCTGCGCGCCCGCGATCTGTGGGAGAAGATCGGCTACGCCGCCTGGGCGTCGGCCGATCCGGGCATTCAGTTCCACACCACGATCAACGACTGGCACACCTGCCCGGCCGGCGGCGACATCCGCGCCTCCAATCCGTGCTCGGAATATATGTTCCTCGACGACACGGCCTGTAACCTCGCCTCGCTGAACCTGCTGCAGTTCCGCGATCCGACGACCAAGCGCATCGACGTCGAGTCTTACGAGCACGCCGTGCGCCTGTGGACCGTGGTGCTCGAAATCTCCGTGCTGATGGCGCAATTCCCCTCCAAGGAGATCGCGCAGCTTTCCTATGAATATCGCACGCTGGGCCTCGGCTTCGCCAATATCGGCGGCCTGCTGATGTCCTCGGGCGTCGCTTACGACAGCGAGGCTGGTCGCGCCATCACCGGCGCGCTCTCGGCGATCATGACCGGCGTCTGCTACGCGACCTCCGCCGAAATGGCGAAGGAGCGCGGCCCCTTCGTGCGCTTCATGGAAAACCGCGAGGCGATGCTGCGCGTCATCCGCAATCATCGCCGCGCGGCGCGTGGCGAGCGCGCGGGCTATGAGGGCCTCTCCGTCAATCCGGTGCCGCTCGACGTCGCCGCCTGCGCCGACGCGCGGCTCGCCGAACATGCGGCGGCGGCCTGGGACAAGGCGCTCGCGCAGGGCGAGCTCTACGGCTATCGCAATGCGCAAGTCAGCGTCGTCGCGCCCACGGGCACGATCGGCCTCGTGATGGATTGCGACACGACCGGCATCGAACCCGACTTTGCGCTGGTGAAATTCAAGAAGCTTGCCGGCGGCGGCTATCTCAAGATCGTCAACCGCGCCGTGCCGGAAGGTCTGCGCGCGCTCGGCTATCGCGAGAGCGAAATCGCCGAGATCGAGGCCTATGCCGTCGGCCACGCCTCGCTCGCCAATGCGCCGGCGATCAACACGGCGTCGCTGCGCGCGCGCGGCTTCACCGACGAGAAGATCGCGGCAGTCGAAGCCGCTTTGCCGAGCGCCTTCGACATCAAATTCGTCTTCAACAAATGGACGCTCGGGCCGGACTTCCTCACCGGCGTGTTGAAGGTGAGCCCTGAGCAGCTCGACGACAAGAATTTCGATCTGCTGACGCATCTCGGTTTCTCCAAACAGGAGATCGAGGCGGCGAATATTCACGCCTGCGGCGCCATGACGTTGGAGGGCGCGCCCTTCCTGAAAGGCGAACATTACGCCGTCTTCGATTGCGCCAATCCGTGCGGGCGCACGGGCAAGCGCTATCTCTCGGTCGACTCGCATATCCGCATGATGGCGGCGGCGCAGCCCTTCATCTCGGGCGCGATCTCCAAGACCATCAACATGCCGAATGACGCGACGATCGAGGATTGCGAGCAGGCTTACTTGCTCTCCTGGCGTCTCGGCCTCAAGGCCAATGCGCTGTATCGCGACGGCTCCAAGCTCTCGCAGCCCTTGTCGGCCCAGCTCATCCAAGGCGAGGACGAAGAGGACGACAAGGTCGAGGAGCTCATCGCGCAAAACATGCCGGCGCGCGCCGCCAATGTCGCGGAGCGCATCGTCGAGCGCGTCATTCACCAACTGGTGCGCGAGCGCGAGAAGCTTCCCGATCGCCGCAAGGGCTATACGCAAAAGGCGGCGGTGGGCGGCCACAAGGTCTATCTGCGGACCGGCGAATATGCCGATGGGCGTCTGGGCGAAATCTTCATCGACATGCACAAGGAAGGCGCGGCCTTCCGCAGCTTGATGAATAACTTCGCCATCGCCATCTCGCTCGGCCTGCAATATGGCGTGCCGCTCGAAGAATATGTCGACGCCTTCACCTTCACCCGCTTCGAGCCCGCGGGCCCGGTGCAGGGCAATGACGCGATCAAGAACGCGACGTCGATCCTCGACTATGTGTTCCGCGAGCTTGCCGTCTCCTATCTCGGCCGCAGCGATCTCGCGCATGTCTCGCCCGACGACATCGGCCACGACGTGCTGGGCAAAGGCGAGCACGAAGGCAAGGCCACAGAGACGAGCGCCATCGTCTCGCGCGGCCTGTTGCGCTCCAAGACCGACAAGCTGATGGTGGTGCACGGCGGCGCCGTGGCGCTGCGCGAAACGCCGGAAGTGACGCGCGAGGAAGCCAGCGAGCCGCTCTCGCAGCTCGGCTGGACGGAGCCGACGAAATCGGTGCAGGGCATGGCGGAAAAACGCGCCGAAGCGCGAATGAAGGGCTATGTCGGCGAGGCTTGCCCGGAGTGCGCGAATTTCACCTTGGTGCGCAATGGGACGTGCTTGAAGTGCGAGACGTGCGGAAGTACGACGGGGTGTAGCTGACCGAAGCTGAACGCGTGCGTGTGCGTGCGTAACCTCTCAACCGTCATGGCCGGCCTTGTGCCGACCATCCACGCCGAGAGGCTGCACAAACGCTCCAAGGCCCGCACAGCGGCGCGGCGTGGATGCCCGCGACAAGCGCGGGCATGACGTTGGGTGAGGCTCTTTTCAAAGGCTTCAAGAGCCCTCTCAGCCGTCACGGCCGGGCTCGTCCCGGCCATCCACGCCGAGAGGCTCCGCAAACGCAACAAGGCGCGCACAGGCGCGGCGTGGATGCCCGCGACAAGCGCGGGCATGACGGCCGAGAAGTTGCCGCTCACACACTCAGTTCGCCAAGTCTTCGTACAAATCGCGCCACTCGGGGTTCAGGTCCAGAATGAGCCGCACCTTCCAAGCGCGCGGCCAGTGTTTCATTGTCTTTTCGCGCTGAATGGCCGTGCGAATGTCCTCGAACGGCTCGTACCAAACCAGCCGCTTCAGGCCATATTGCTTCGTGAAGCCGTCTAAGACGCCTTCCCGGTGCTCCCAACCCCGGCGCGCAAGATTGCTCGTCACGCCCAGATAAAGCGTTCCGTTTGGCCGATTGGTCACGATGTAAACCCAGCCGCCGCGCATCTTGCGATGATATCGCCAAGGCTATGCCGCTCAAGCCCCGCGTGCTGTTTCATGGTCGGGGAGAAGCAGCGCGACAGCCCATTAACCGTCATGGCCGGGCTCCGTCCCGGCCATCCACGCCGAGGGGCTGCACAAACGCTCCAAGGCGCGCACAGCGGCGCGGCGTGGATGCCCGCGACAAGCGCGGGCATGACGCGGAGAGGTTTGCGGCTCATGTGGAAACGTGCATGCGCCCCTTTCGCATCCACCCCAAAATCCCCCGCCCGAACCTTGCCACCCTGCCCTCTCCGCTCCCTTTAACAAAGCGAGAGCGCGGTTGGTTCAGGCGGCTTCGTCGCGCCGCGCTCGGGGAGCACGGGAATGGAAACGCAAAAAGCTCTTACGCCCGAGCAACGTGGCGAGCTGCGCGAGGTCGTCGGCGTGTTCGACAATCTCGACCAGATGCAATCGGCCATCGACGATCTCCTCGTCGACGGCTTCGACCAGGCGACGATCAGCGTTCTGGCGCCGCAGGCTGTCGTGCGCGAGGCGCTCGGCGACTCTAGCCTTTCGGCGGAAAAGCTCGGCGGCAGCGCGGCGGCGCCGCACGGCGCTTATATCGACCCGGAGGCCCGCAACGAGGCCAAGGCGGGCCTGATCGGCGCACTTTTTTACATCGGCGCGGTCGGCGGCGCCGGCATGGCGCTGGCCGCAGGCGGAACGCTGGGCGCGGCGATCGCGGCGGCGCTGGCGCTCGGCGGGGGCGGCGGCATCATCGGCGCGACTCTCGCCCAGCTCCTGGGCTCAGCGGAGGCGACCTGGGTGAAGGCGCAGATGGCCCATGGCGGCATGCTGCTCTGGGCGCGCGCCTGGGACGAGGCGAAGGAGAAGATCGCCATCGACGTCATGCAGAAAAACGGCGGGCACGACGTTCATGCCCGCTCGGCCGCCGCCTGAAAAAAAACCTCCCCCGCGCATCGGCGAGGGAGGGATGTTTCATCACCAGAGCCAGCCTGGTCCCCAGCCGACGCTCAAGACCCCGGGCCCGCCCCAGCCGCCATAGCCCCAGGAGGGATAGCCCCCGGAGGGATAACCCCAGGTGCTGCAGACATTCACCCAGCGGCGCCGCCAACCCCAGTAAGTGCGAATGACTCGGGGCCGCCAGCAGCTTCCATAATCGTCCCAATAGGGCCAGCCATAGCCGCCCCACCCCCAGCCGCCGCCAAGGAGGCCTGCGCCATACAGCGGCCAGCCGCCCGCATAATAACCCCGGTGGCGCCACCAAGGCCGCCGCCAGCCCCAGCCTCCCCAGCCAAACGCCGCGCGACGGTAGCCGAAGCCACCCCATGGGCGCGCCCAATGCCCACCCCAGGCGAGGTTACGCCCGCCCCAGCCGAGGTGGCGCCCGCCCCACATGCCGTAAGGGCGCCCGGCCCAACCGCCGCCGAACGCGCCCCAGCGGTGACCGCCGCCGAAAACGCCCGCGACGGGGGCCCCGCCAAGGCGTCCCGGTCCGAACATCGCGCCGCCGCCACCAAACCCGCCGAAGGGGCGCGCCATTCCGCCGCCGGCGAATCCGCCGTGGCCAAACCCGCCCCCGCCGAGCCCTCCAACCGGTCCGTGAGCAAATCCCCCGCCGCCCATGCCTGCGCCGAGGCCGCCGCCCCCGAGGCCGCCGCCCCCGAGCCCGCCGCCGCCAAGCCCACCGCCGCCGAGGCCGCCGACCCCGCCATGGGCGAAGCCGCCGCCGGCCGGCGCGCCGCCGCCGACGCGCATTTGTGCGTCGGCCGCTCCGGTCTGCGCGAACAGAGCCGCCGCCAACGCCGCGCTTGCTAGAGCGGCGTAGAATTTCCGGGTAACCATCTCCGCCTCCTTGCCGAAAGGCGGCGCTCAGCGAAGAAAAGCGTGGGCGCGCGTCTTCTGCCGCAACGCCGCCAGAAGCCGCTAGATGCGGCCGCCAATAGGCAAATCAAGCAACACGCGCCTGCCCTGCCGCCAGGCTAGCGCCCGGATGATTTTTTCGCCGTGTTGCTATTATGCAACGACGCATGCTCCGCAATATCTGATATGTATCGTATAACCGACTATTTTCTTTCTATTATGAGAGACTGTCCGCGCGTTGTTTGCGCCGCACAATTTATAGTGAATCACCACACTTCTGGACGTTCCTATCTCTAGTGCGTCTTGTTCCTACCTTTATTTTGCCTGAACGCCTCTCTACTGACAGCAGCCACGCTGGCGCAATGATCGCCGGCGCAAACCGCCGCAAGCACGCATGTGCGAGGAGGAGACTGCTGTTGAGGAAAATATTGATTGGAGCCGTCGCGCTGGTTGCGTTTCCCGGCGGCGCCCAAGCAGATTGGGTCGGTAAGGCTTCCTATTACAAACTCGGCGGACGCACCGCGAGCGGCGGCCATGTCGGCGCCTATACGGCGGCCCACCGCACACTGCCCTTTGGATCGAGGGTGCGGGTCACCAATCTGGTGAACAATCGATCCGTCGTCGTCACCATCAACGACCGCGGACCCTTTAGAGGCGGCCGCGTGATCGACGTCTCTGCGACGGCCGCAGACGCGCTGGGGTTCCGCTCGGCCGGCGTCGCCCATGTGAAGGTCGAACCCGTCTCGGCCATCGCCGAGGCGCAATAAACCGTTTCAATAGCGCCACCAGACTCCGCCGATCAGGCCGTGCTCGGCCGGCGCATTGACGCCATTGAGCGCAGTGACGGCCCCGATCTGCAGCGATATGGCGGGCGTCGCCTCATAGACCGCGCTCAGTTGAAATTTCTGCGCGGCCATGAAGGTCGAGAGCCCGCCGCGCGGCGCGAGCGCCGAGAAGCTTTGCGCCATCACCATGAGGCGGTCGATCGGCCGAAGCCCCGCGGTTAGATCCAGGCGGATTTCATCGCCATTCTGTCCGCGCGTTCGATAGCCGATCTGCGCATCGAGGAAACCCGTGAAGCCGAACAGGCTCACAGAGCGCCCCATCAGGAGGCGCGCGTCGAATTGCGTCGGACCGCGCATATCGAGGAAGCAACGCGCCGCGCTCGACGCCGCGCGCAGACTCGTTTCGACCGAAACCACATAGTCGGCGTCAGCGTAAAGCTGCAGACGCGCGCCAGCGGCGCCGAGGCCGAGCCCCTGAAATTTTATGCCCTTTTCCGCCGGCAGGATGAGCGGCAAGCCGCCCTTTGCTTGCGCGATCAGCGCTTCGAGTTGTGTGAGCCGCGCCGACTCGCCGCCGCCGTGAAAGCTCATCGCGCTTCCCTCGGCGACGAAGGTCAGCCAATCGGTCACGCCATGTTCGAGGTAGAAACGGTCTTCGAATTTTCGATAGGACGGCGTCTGCGCCAGCCGGCCGCTGGAGTCGAAGGCGCCTCGCGCGTCGGCGAAGGCGGTTGTGAGGATAAGCTGCCCGTGACCTTCCGGGTAAAGCCAGGCGCCCGCCCGTGCCGCGACAGGGCTAAGTAGATAAATAAAAATAAAAAATAACGCCGACGCACGCATGAGAGCACGCCAATACAGGCGCCCAAACGACGCCTGTTGACATTGACGCTACAGTAAACGCCGCGCGCGTGACAATTGGAATTTAAACCTCTTCAGGCCGTTCTACTTATACCCCTGACTTGTTCTCTTTTGTGAAAGCTTTGCCTTTGTAGGAGACCTCTTCCAACTGCACCCCGCCCTTGCGATCGAAGGCGTCGGCGCGCAGGCGCAGCTCGCCATTCTCGAACTCCAGGCCAAGCATGGCGTAGGCGGCGGAAATCATGCGCGCCGCCGCGCCCGTGTACCAGCTCCATCCGCCGCGGCCCGCATAGCCCTCGCCCTCATAGACGTCGGCCGGCTGTTGATGCGGCGGCAAGCCGTAAACATCCGCCTCGGCCGGCGTGCGTAGCTTGGAGATCGGCGAGATGGCGATCCAGCTCTCGAACGCCAGGGCGAAGAGTTCCTGCGCGGCTTTCTCGTCGCCCGCCGCTTTGGCCTCTCCGCCGAGCTTGGCCAGCGCGTCCACGAACCAGGAGACGCCATGCGAATATTGCCCGCCGTTTTCGCGCACGCCCGGCGGATATTCGGCGCTGCGGCCGGGATAGGGATCGGAATGTTCGTCGAAGGGCGGCGTGACGAGCAGGATGCGGTTGGAGCGGCCGAGCACGGCGAGCGCCTTCTCGATCGCCTCGCGGCCGCGCGCCGCATCCACGGCATGGGTGAGCGTCGGCCAATGGGCGGTCATGGCGCTCATCGGAGAAAGCTCGCGGCCGTCATCGGCGAAGTCGCGCACATAGCGATCGCCGCGCCAACACTCGGCGAGCGCTGCGCGCAGTTTCTCGGCGCGCGCGAGATAGCGCGCCGCGCGGGCGCCGTCGCCCTTCGCCTCGAAGAAGGGCGCGATATCGACCAGAATGCCATGCAGGAAGAAGCCGAGCCACACGCTCTCGCCGCGCCCCTGCGCGCCGACGAGATGCATGCCGTCGTCCCAATCGCCGGAGCCGACGAGCGGCAGGCCATGGGCGCCGAAACGGTCGAGCGTGTAGTCGATGGCGCGGGCGCAATGGCCGAGCAGCGTGTCCTTGTCGCGCGAATTGAGCGGGACGGTCGCTTCGCCCTCCTGATCCATCGGCACCGGATTGGCTTCGAGGAAGCTCTCGACCGCGTCGAGGATCGCCGCATCCCCCGTGCCCTTCACATAGCGGATCGTGACATAGGGCAGCCAAAGATGCGGATCTGAGGAATGGGTGCGGTCGGCGAGTCCCGTTCCGCCATTGGGAGCGCGGTGCCACCATTTGCAGGCGTCGCCTTCGAGATATTGATGTCTGGCGTGCAGCAAGATCTGCGCACGGGCGCGCTCCGGCGCGAGATGCACGAGCGGAATGACGTCCTGCAACTGATCGCGATAGCCCGTTGCGCCGGAGCGTTGCGCCGGTCCGGTGCGGCCCCACAGGCGCGAGGCCAAAAGCTGATAGGGCAGCCAGTCGTTGACGAGACGATCGACGTCCGGGCGGTTGGTCTTGATGCGCAGCACCGAGAGCTGCGCGCCCCACGCCGCGTCGCTCGCCGCGAGCTGCGCCTGCGCGTAAACCGGATCGTGGGCGAGAGAGGCGAGGCGCTTCGCCTCGTCTAGCGACGTCGTCTGGCCGAGCGCGACGACGACGGTCGCCTCCCCGCCAGCCGCCACGTCGATCGAGCCGGAGAAAGCCGCCACCTTGCGCTCGTGCTCGGGCGCGCCGGCGTCTGGATGGCCGTGCTCGACCATGTAGGGAAGATAGGGATTGCGGCTCTCGTGGCCGAGGAAGCGGCGGCGCGACGTCTCGGCGAATTCGGCCGGGATCGAGGTCGTGACGAAGGCCCAGCCCTTCACGAAATTATTCTGAGGATTGCGGAAGTAGATCGAGCGCACGTCGTCGTCGATGACGGATTCCACGACCCCGAGGCTCTCGTTGGGAATCTCGGCGAGAATAACCTCCATCGCCGGCACGATCTGCAGCAGCCGCTCGTGATCCGCCTTGTTGCGGATTTTGAGCAGGCGGAATTCAATCGGCTCCGTAGGGCTGACGAAGACCGTCATCTCCAGCTCGAGATTGTCGCGCTCGGAGCGGAAAACCGCCGAGCCCGGCGCGAATGTCACCTCATAGCGCGCGTCGCGCTGGCGTAGCGGCACGAAGGTCGGGCTGTGCGGGTCCGTTCGGGCGAGATCATAGACATAGATCATCTGTCCGGGCGGCGCCGCGCGGCCCTCGCCCATGCGGAAGGGCGTGAAGCTGTTGAGGCGTGAGTTGCTGGAGAAGGAGAAGATGTCGCCGTCATTCGTCAGCACGCAGCCCTGGCCCACGGCGTTGGCGATGACATGGGCGAAGGGACGCGGCGTGCCTGGCGCAAGCGTGAGGCTGCGGCCGTCTTCCGTGAAGGCGTAGCGATGCTGCGCCGGCGTCGGCGGCATGACGAGCGCGCGGCGGCGCGTCAGCGCCTTGTCCAGAACGTCGGGCGCAATCGGCGCAAGGCCGAGGTGGCGCGTGACCGAGGCCGTCGCGCGGCCCATGTCCTTCGCCCAGCCGTCGACGACGATAAGCTCGGCCGTGCCGGCAGGCGCGATGTCGATCTCGACGCGCAGGCTCGCGCAGGGTTCGAAACCGTAGAGAAGCCCTTCGTCCTCGGGGCTGCGCGGCGCTTCGCCCAGGCCATTGAGGCTGTCAGGCGCGTTGGTCGGCCCCATGCCGTAGAAGCGCGACTTCACGTCCTCATAGCCGAGGATCGTCATCTTCGTGTCCGGACCGGCGGCGATGGCGTGGAAGCCGATCTCAGGCGAGAGACGGCGGTCGGCCTGACGCCGAGCGCCGCCCTTCAGCAGGCGGTTCTGCGCGAAAATGGCGTTCAGCGACTGCACGTACCACGTGCCGACATGGATGGCGTTATAGGCCGCGTCGCGCAGCTCGACCGCGGTTTCGTTCAGCACCCATTCGCGTAGCGAAGCGAGCGTGAGCTTGCGGGGCCGCTGCTCGAGATTGACGACCTTGATATGCTGGATCTCCACCGCCTCGTCGGGGGCGAGCGAGACGCGCGCCTCGACGGCGAAGCCGTTCTGCTCGGCGATGAAGAAGAGGCAGTTTTCGCCCGCGTCGGTCAGTTGCGCGCAGGCGCCCGGGCAGCGCGTCGGCGCCTCGCCCACCGACCAGAGTTCGCCGCCGTCCTCGCGCAGGAACAGGAACCGCCCGCGCGGATGGGCGTGATCGTCGGGGCGTCGGGTGAGATCGATCGCGGGGCCGCCGCGCGCGACGCCCTCGATGCGGATCGCGCCCTGCCCGTCCTGGAACCATTCGCTGGTCATCAGGCCGTTGGTGAGCTTCAAGGGCCGCGAGCCGGGCGCGCCGCCGGCGCCGGTGATGCCCTCGAGCGGTATCTTCTGCGCCTGCGCCAGCCGCCCGAGCAGGAAGAGCACCAGCCCCAGAGCGATGAAGCCCGCATAGGCGAGATAGCCGCCCACGAGATAGGTGTAGGACGGCGGACGCGAGCCGGCCATCTGCTCGGCGGCGCTCCAGGCTTTGTCCCATTCGGCGCCGCGCGGGATGTAGAAGGGCAGCAACAGCGGCGCCCAGGTGCCGAAGCGGCGGATGCCTTCGGGAATGGCGCGGCTCACCTGCTGCTTGCCAACGAAACGCGCCGCCCGCTCGTCCAAAGCGTCGCCGCCGACGAAAGAGAGGTTCACGAGCGTCGCGACGCGCAGGCCCATGTGATCGAACCAGATCAGCACGCGGATGACGTCATAGGCGAGGAGCGCCGTGAAAATGTCGAGGCTCCAGGAGCGGAACTCATTGTCCGGCAGGACGTAGCTCATCCAGGTCGCGACGCCGGTGCGGATCAGACCGTCCTGATTGTACCAGGTCGGATCGGGCGTGGCCTTGAGGAAGGAGTAGATGACCGGCGCCATCCACAGACCCCAGCGCAGCACGCGCACGGCGTTCTCGACGAGCATGTCGAGACCTTCCCAGCTCGCGAGCTGCTTGAGCGGCTGGAGGCTGCGCCTCACCAGCGCGGTCAGGAAGAAGAGATTGATCGAGAAGAGCGGCGCCGCGAAGACCCACTGAATGACGCCGGAAAGCGACTCGTCGTAGAGAAGCCGCACGCCGCCGTCGACGACGCCGAGATTGGTCGCGCCCCATTTCGAGAACAGCGGCCGGACAATATAGGCGTTCAGCGGCCGCCCATCGGCGGCGTAGTCGAGCGAAACATAATCGAAGAACTTCCGCACGACCGTGCCGAGCTGGTCCGCGTCGAAATACCAGGCAATGGCGCCTGCGACCGATGCGCCGAGCAGCGCGGCCAGCATATAGACGCGCCAGCTTCTGAAATGCTGGCGGCGATCGCGCATGAGCGCGGCGAGGTCGAACGCCAGGTCGACGCCGGCATAAATAAGAACGCCGGCGGCGGCGCCGAAGAGGAACCGGTTGCTTCCGCTCTGCGAGGGGAGATCGATCATCAATCCGATCGCCACGGCTGCGCCCGCGACGGCCCCGCGCGCGAAATTCGCCCGACGCCGATAGGCCTCTTGCAGGCGCCCGAAAAAGGGCGGCGTCGAATCCGTGCTCTCCACGATCGTGCGCGCGAGCGGATAAAGCGCCGCGCCGATGATGGCGCCGCCGAAGGGGCCGGAATAGGCGATGGCGGCCGCCGCCGGCGGGAAAGAGACGACGAGCCCGGCGACCAACAGCAAGCCCATGAAGGTGAAGCCGTAGACCGCGCCCTTCTCCGCGCCGGTCTTCCAATCCTGATAGACGACGACGGAGAGCGACGGCGTCGCCCGCAGCAGGCCGGCGATCGCCTGGGTGACGAGATAGGTCTCGCCCCAGAGACCGGCCTGCGCCAGCCCCTCGGCGACGGCCGCGGCAATGGCGGCGATCGGGGCCGGCATGTAAGGCGTGACGAATTGGGAAACCGCCGTCGCCATGAAGGGCGTCAGCGACGCGATGAAGGCGGAAGCGAAGAGAATGCCGTGCGGGCGCCATTGCCGCGGCAGGAAACGGCCCAGCGCCAGCGGCACGCCGATGACGACGGCCTCGTTCAGCAGAAATAGCGCCAGCGTCCGCGCCGAGATTTTCGCCACTGACTCGGGAACGTCGAGGCCCAGGAACAAAGCCGCGCCGATTTGCGTCATGGGCGGCGCGCCAAAGGCGATAAACAGGCTGAACAGGAAGGGCAGAAGAAACAGCGCGCCGCGCAGCCGCATGCGCGAGCGCGCCGTCAGCGCAACCGCGCCGCCAATGTAAGCGACCGTCGCGACGCCGGCGCCCACAGGCGAGAAGCGGAAGAGCTGCTCCAGCGTCTCGGGCGCCCGCCAGAGCACGCCGGAACGGTCGCAGAGCGCCGCGAAGACGCCCACGGCGACGAAATCGATCGCGAAATTGGCCGCCTGCCGGTTCGCGTCGCTCGCCGGGCGCAGGAGATAGAGCGAAGCGGCGGCAAAAAAGCCGGCGATGAGCAAATGGGTCGGCCCGCCGGAAGCTTCCAGAGCCGCAACGGCGGCGAAGACGAGGCCGAAAAGAACGCGCTCGACCAGAGCCACGCCAGTTTCCGATTCGCCATGGGCGTTCGCCATGGGGGTCCTCCGCGCGTATTTCGCCGCGTTTGCTGGTTAATTGCCGGAATCACCGGCAGCCTGACGATTCCCTAGCCGGAGCATGGGGGAAAAGTCGACTCCCCGCCTCAGCTACGCCCTTGCGGCGCTTCGCAACTCCCGCCCAAGCCGCTATAGTAAAAGAACTCTTAAGTTGCACACGCCGGCCGAGGGCGAAGCGAGTGAGCGACATGGAAGATCCTTTGCCTGCAAGACCCGACAACGGCCGCTCGACAGCCCTCAAAAAGCCGGCGCCCGCCGCGACCGACCGTATTTCGCCCATAGTCGGCGGCGAAAGCGGCGTCGGAAAGGCTGGGGTCGCGGAAAAGCCGGGCCAAGCGCCGCTCGAACAGCGCATGGCCAGTCTCGCGAGCGCCTTGCGTCGCGCGCGGGTCGAAAATGCCGAGCATTCCGCCGCCCTCGCCGATCTACGCGCCGCCGAAGTGGCGCGGCTCGACATCCTCTGCGACGCGCTCGCCCCCGTGCTGGCGCAGGTGCCGCCCGACTGCGATATCTTCGACATCGCCGTCGCGCCCGGCGAGCGCCCGCGCCTGTTCATCGACCAGATCGGCTTCGTGGAGATGGACCGCGACCGGCGGACCTATCGTTTTCTGCAGGATACGCGTCACGGCCGCATCACGCTGCGCGAAACCGCGGACATCGGCGAAGCTGTCGACGCGGTGACGGATTATATCGCGCACCGGCTGATCGAGCGGGAGAAAGCGCTGGCGGTCGATTACGCCAGCGGCGGCGCCGCCCGCGCGCTGCGCAGCGGACCGCCGGCTGCCGTGAAAGAGCAAGAGAAAGAGAAAGTCGGCGCCCTCGACGGCAAGGCTTTCCGTCTCTTCCTCTATCTGGTCGAGTTTCTTGGCTCCGCGGCCTTCTTCGGCCTTCTCGCGGTCATTGCGGCCTGGGCCTATAAAACCTATGTCGCCGGCTGAACCAGCTCCTCGGCGCTCGCCTCGACGACTTCGCCCGCTTCGTTCAATTCCCGGCGACGCAGCTTGATGCGCAAAGCGTCGCCCGCCCGCTCTATGGCGTAGAGATTATAGGCCGCCGCCGGATAATGCCCGCCCGGCCGCGCCGAGGCGGAGGCGACGCCGACGACGGGCGTCTGGCTCTTGGGGCTGGCGATATAAGCGACGCTCGGCTTGTGGTTGTGGCCGTGCAGCACGAGCTCCGCGCCATGCTTGGCGATCACCGCCTCGAACGCCGCTGCGTCGTCCAGCCCGCGCAGCAGGCGGGCGCCGCCGACATGGGGCGGATGATGCAGGAACACGACGCGGGTGAGGCCCTCCGCGCGCGTCTCGTCCAGAAGCGCGCCGAGCGCGGCGAGCTGTTTCTCGCCGAGCCGTCCCGAGGCGACGAATGGCGCGGTCGGCACGCCGGAATCGAGCCCGATCAACGCCACGCCCGCACGGCGGCGCAGATAGGGAAAGCCCGGCGCCGGCAATTCGCTGGTCGTCCAAGGTTCGAAGACCTCGTGCACGAGCTTCGTCACGTCGGGCATATAGGCGTCATGATTGCCGGGCGTGAAGCTCACCTCCTGCGCCGCGCCGAGCGTGGCGAGCCAGTCCTTGGCGAGCGCGATCTCCGCCGGCAGGCCGATATTCACAATGTCGCC
Source organism: Methylocystis sp. Sn-Cys (assembly GCF_016745395.1). GTDB lineage: Bacteria > Pseudomonadota > Alphaproteobacteria > Rhizobiales > Beijerinckiaceae > Methylocystis > Methylocystis iwaonis. Next base: position 285,497 of record NZ_JAERVJ010000004.1, on the reverse strand, counting down.
CGTCATCAGCACATGGTCGGGCCCCTGCGCGCGCATATCCGCGACCAGCCGCGCGAGCACGCCCATATCGTGTTGGCCGGCGCGCTTATAGAGCCAGTTCACATAGCCTGTGACGCGTTTCCCGAGGAGCTCGGCGAGATTGGGGCGCGGGATCGGCCCGATATGGGCGTCGGAGAGATGGGCGAGTAGGAAGCTCACATTCAACCTTTATTCGTGACCTTTGTTGGAGAGACGGTGTCGGGCGCCTTTCGGACCGCGCGCCTTCAGGCGCGCATTTTTTAAGAGCGAGCCTGAAGGCTCGCGGTCTCCACCGTCAACAAGAATAGTCCTAGAGCCTTCCCGCGCCATTTGCCATAGTCGAAACATGAGACACCAGCCGCCCACGAAAACTGCGCCGGTCGAGGCGTCGCCGCAGCCGACGTTTCAGGCGCGGCTCGTCTCGCGGATCATCACCTTTGGCGCGCTGTTCCAACGGCCCATGACGCTCGGCGTGCGCGGCCTTGTCATCGACGCCGACGATCGCGTGCTGCTCGTGCGCCACACCTATGTTCCGGGCTTCTATCTGCCGGGCGGCGGCGTCGAGAGCGGCGAGACCATGCTGCAGGCGCTGACCCGCGAGCTGGAGGAAGAGGGCGGCGTGCATATTCTGGGCGCGCCGGCGCTGCATGGCGTTTATCTCAACCGCCGCGTCTCGGCCCGCGATCATGTGGCGCTTTACGTGGTGCGGCACTTCCATTTCGACGGCCCGCGCGCGCCAAACCACGAAATCGCCGAGGCCGGCTTCTTCCCGCTCGGCGCCCTGCCCCCGGACGCGACGCCCGCCACCCGGGCGCGGATCGCCGAAGTCGTGGCGGGAGAGCCGGTCTCGCCCTATTGGTGATTTGACCGGCGACGGCGCTGTCGCCGCCAAATCCAAGGAGTTCGGCAGTGCCCTATGTGAACGTCAAAATCACCCGAGGCCCCGACGTGACCCGTGAGAAAAAAGCTGCTCTCGTCGCAGGCATCAACCAACTGCTCGTCGAGATTCTGCACAAGCGGCCGGAGCACATTCACATCGTGATCGACGAAATCGACGAGGACAATTGGGGCTTCGCCGGAATGCTCACCACCGACTACCGCAAACAACAGGCAGGCTGATTGTAGCATGCCGAAGCCCTCATAATTGCGCGCATGTCCAGAATTGGGGCCTGCTGTCGTCTTTTCGGGATTATAGATGAACCGCTTTCTTACCGCGCTCGCCCTCCTCGTCGCGATCAGCCCCCTGCCCGCCCGCGCGCAAAGCGACGCCGTGCATATGCTCGATGCGATGTTCCAGACATTCGACGAGAACCGCGACGGCGTCATCACGACGACCGAGGCCAACCACTTCATCGACAAGACCTTCGCCGAGATGGACATGAAGCATACGGGCGCCATCTCCCGCGACGCCTGGATGCGCTTCAGCTTCGGCCTCGCCGATCTCGCTGCGGAGGAAGGCCGCTCGGACGCCTACGACCTTGCGAAATACAAGATCTTCAAGCGTTGGAACAAAAGCAAATCCGGCGCGCTCTCGCTCGAGGAATATCGCGCCGGCGTGCTCGGCGACGCGCGAAAGGCCGTTGGCGGCAAGCCGAAGGATGGGGACGACATGAAGATCGACCTCGCCGCCTTCAGGCGCGCGCCCTTCGTGCGGCAATTGTTGCATAGTCTCTAGCGGCGGTTTTGCCTCCGGCGCGCGCCGCGTGCTATGGCCTCGCTCCGGCTCATGATCGACCTTGTCATCCAATTCTTCCCCATGACGGCCGCCGATGAGGCGCAGATCGAGAAACTCGACGAGCGCGCCTTCGGCCCTGGCCGCTACGCCCGCACGGCCTATCGCCTGCGCGAAGGCGTCGCGCCTGATCTGTCTCTCTCCTTCGTCGCGCGCGTCGGCACGCTGCTCGTCGGCGCCAATCGCATGACGCATATTCTCGTCGGCGAGACCCCCGCCCTTCTGCTCGGCCCGCTCACCGTCGAACCCGCTTTCCGCTCGCAGGGCGTCGGGGAGAAGCTGATGAAGCATTCGCTCGACGCCGCGCGCGCCGCGGGCCATGGGCTGGTGCTGCTCGTCGGCGATCTCGATTATTATTCCAGGGTCGGCTTCGCCCGCGCGCCGCGCGACAAGTTCGTCATGCCCGGCCCCGTCGACCCGGACCGCGTGCTCTATTGCGAATTGCGTCCCGGCGCTTTCGAGGCCGCCAGCGGCCGGATGCGGCGCGCCTGATGAAACGTCACTTGGTCGAACGCTATGACGCGCTCGTCGTCGAGCGCGGGCTTCATCCCGATGTTTCGCAGCGCGAGGCGGTGAAGCGGCTGCAGGCGCTGATCGACACGCTGGCCAAGCCCAAGAAGAAGCCGGCCGGGCCGCTCGCGCGCGTCTGGCGCCTGCTCAAACCGGAAGAGCAGCCGCGCGGCCTCTATCTTTGGGGGCCGGTCGGTCGCGGCAAAACCATGTTGATGGATCTCTTCTTCGGCATGGCGCCGGTCGAGAAGAAGCGCCGGGTCCATTTCCATGGCTTCATGTTCGACGTGCACGATCGGCTGCACCGGCTTCGGCGCGAGGCGGCGGCCGGCGTCGCCGATCCGGTGACGCTCGTTGCGCAAGAGATCGCCGCCGAGACGCGCCTGCTGTGCTTCGATGAATTCGCGGTGACCGACATCGCCGACGCCACCATTCTCGCGCGGCTCTTTGTGACGCTTCTCGCGCAGGGCGTCGTGGTCGTCGCGACATCCAATGTCGAACCGTCGCGCCTCTATGACGGCGGGCGCAACCGCGATTTGTTCCTGCCCTTCATCGCGCTCCTGCAATCGCGCATGGACGTGCTGCGCCTCGCTGCGCCGATCGACTATCGCGCGCGGCACGACTGCACGGGCGAGGTTTATTTCGCGCCCGTGGACGACACCGCCCATGCCGCCATGGACGCGCTCTTTCTCGCCCTTGCCGGCGTGCGGCGCGGCGCGCCGGCGACCTTGGAAGTAAAACGGCGCACGATTTTCATTCCGCAGACAGCGGGGCGCGTCGCCCGGCTGAGCTTTGCGGATCTTTGCGGACGGCCGCTCGCGGCCTCGGACTATATGGAAATCGCGCGGCGCTTCGACGCCATTCTTATGGATGACGCGCCCATTCTCGCGCCGGAGCAACGCAACGAGGCGCGGCGGCTCATTACGCTCGTCGACGTGCTCTACGAGGCGCATGTGCTGCTGGCGATCTCCGCCGCCGCCGCGCCCGAGCTGCTGTACGACGCCCCGCATGGCGACGAGGCGCGCGAGTTTCAGCGCGCCGTCTCCCGTCTCGCCGAAATGCGCGCCAGCGCCTATCTCGATCATTGCGTCGCCGGAAAGGCGCTGGCGGCAAGAGCGTCGGGCGGCGCACGAAGCCTTACGGCTTCGACATGCAGTCCTTGATGTCGCTCGCCTTCTTCATCTGCTCGAACGTATCCGTGCAATAGCGCGCGAGATCGGCGCGCTTCGCCGGATCGTTGGCGACCGCCCGCATCCCCATGGCCCCGTCGAGCAGCTCCTTCTGCGCGGCATGCACCTGCTTGCGCGAGAGCTGCGACGAGCAAGCCTCGTAACGCTTCAGCAAGGCGTCGCATTCAGGGATGCCGGTGGGATCGACGGCGAGCGCGGGCGTGACCGCGAAAACGAACAGGCAGGCAAGACGATATTTCACAGATCGAGGCTCCTTTACGAGTTGCGGTTCCGCGGGCGCTTCCCGCCGAGCGCGTCCCTGCCATCTGCCTTAGCGCGCTTTCCGCTCGCATGGAATCATGCGAGCGACGAGAAAGCGCGCAGCTTTAAAAAGCTGGAGCGCATTCTTTTCGGAAAAGTCCAACTTTTGCGGAATGCGCTCGAGCGCGCTTTGCCAGAAACCGAAACGTGCTTCAGCGAAGGTTAACGCCCGAGGCCGCGCTCAATAAAGCGCATACCCTCCACAAAGCTTTTCTAAAAACACAACTCCCAGTTTAACTTAGGTGATACGCAAGGCGTCGAAGCTGCAAACGCAACCTCGAGCGCCCTCAGCCGGGCGCGTAACAACCGAAAGCCGCATGATCGACCAGGACAGAGACGCCGCCTTCGGACGGGGGTTGAACAGCATTCCGGTCCGTTTCTGTCTGATGAGCATGACCCTCTCGGGCGCCTGCGCCTTGGGCCTGACCTATCTCCTGCTCTACGCCATGGAGGGGGGGCCGGATTGGCGGATCATAGGCTTGGCCGTTCTTTTCACCGCCGCTTTGCCCGCGATGGTCACCTATGCGGCGGCGCATCGGCTGGCCGGATCCATTGTCGCGCTTCGCAAGAGCGCCGACGCTATCGCGGCCGGCGACGTCAACAGCCCGATAGACGTCGAATGCGCCTGCGAGGTGGGCGGCCTGGCCAAAAGCTTCCACAAAATGGTCGAGCGCCTCAACGCCAATATCCGGCGGATGAATGCGCTGGCGCATAGCGACGCCGTCACCGGCTTGCCCAACCGCGCCGCCATCAACCACGTCTTGTCCCTCGGGGCGAAGCGGAGCGACGCGCCGGGCGACTGCTTTGGCGCCCTGTTCTTCATCGACCTCGACGGCTTCAAGTCGATCAATGACGCCTTCGGCCATCAGATTGGCGACGCGCTTTTGAAGGCGGTCAGCCGGCGCGTCGCCAGCAACGCGTTCCAACGGCGCTTCGAGGAGCTCGCCACCTGCACGACGGCCTTTGGAGAGCTTTGCGACGCCTGCCCCCAGGACATCGTTTTTGCGCGTTTCGCCGGAGACGAATTTGTGGCGCTCGTTCCAGAGGTGAACGACCCGTCACAGGTCGAGGAGATCGCGCGGGCGATCGTGGCCTCGCTCGAGGAGCCTTTCGAGATCAAGGGACAGAGGATTCAGGTCGGGGCCAGTGTTGGCGTCGCCCGGGCGCCGCAGGATGCGACGAACCCGCATGAGCTGCTCCGCCTCGCCGATATTGCGATGTACGCCGCAAAGCAAAGGGGCAAGAATAATTTCGTTCTTTTCGAGCCGGGGCTGCGCGCGACGGCGGTCGAGCGAAACGAGCTCGAATACGAGCTTCGCAAAGCCATTCACTCGGACGCCTTGTCCCTGCATTTCCAGCCGAAAGTCGAGTCGGCGGGCCTATCGCTTTCGGGCGTCGAGGCCCTGCTGCGCTGGAGCCATCCAATTCGTGGCATGGTGCCGCCCGGCAAATTCATCCCCATCGCCGAGCACGCCGGACTGATGCCGGAGCTCGGCGCCGCCGTTCTGACTCTGGCGCTGCGGCAATGCCGGGCATGGGTGGATCAAGGGAAGCAAATTCCAATCGCGGTCAATGTCTCTCCGGCGCAATTCGACGACCCGCTTTTCGCGCCAAATCTCATCGCGCTGCTGACACAGCACGGCGTCGATCCCAGTCTGATCGAGGTCGAAATCACCGAGACCATGGTGATGACCGATTTCGACGCCGCCGCCGCGCGCGTCGCCGCCCTGCGCGATGCCGGCTTGAGGATTTCCGTCGACGATTTCGGCGTCGGTTTTTCGAACCTCTCCCAGCTCGCGAAACTTCCGGTCAATTTCCTGAAAATCGACCGCTCGCTCACCGAGGCGGTGAGCGTCGATCCCAAAGCGCAGGCGATCGTTCGCGCGACGATCAATATGGCGCATGCGCTGGGCCACGCGACGATCGCCGAAGGCATAGAGACCGACGAACAGGCCGCCTTCCTGCGCCTCGCCGGTTGCGACATGATGCAGGGGTTTCTCTTCGCGCGGCCGATGCCGGCGCATGAATTTGAACGATGGCTCGCCGCGCGCGAGGACGTTGCGCTTGAAGCGCGAGAGATTCGATCCGAGAAAGCCGCAAGCGCCGCCTGACGAAGCCCAGCATTTACCCCCTCCCCAACCCTCCCCCGCTTCGCGGGAGAGGGGGCAGAGCGTGGCCTTCATCCAAAATGTTGATCGCGAGCGTCCCCTCTCCCGCAAAGCGGGGGAGGGACAGGGAGGGGGCCTTGCGGTTCTTAAGATTCGTCCAACAAAAGGACTGCTCCCTGCTCGGCCTACGGCTCATGGAACAAACCAATCCCTGCACAGCCTGCGGCGCCTGCTGCGCCAATTTTCGGGTGTCCTTCTATTGGGCGGAGGCGCCCGAGCGCGGGTTGCCGGAGGCGCTCTACGCGCCGCTCAACGCGACCATGGCGCATATGATCGGGACGAATTGCCGACATCCGCGCTGCGCGGCGCTGAGCGGCGAGATCGGCCGGGAGACGCGCTGCGCCGTCTATGACGCGCGCCCTTCCCCTTGCAGATCAGTCGAGCCCGGGGACGATAAATGCCGACAGGCGCGGGCGGCTTATGGGCTGGCTGAATTATCGATATAGAAACGAAATCAGGCGGCGGGCCTTTCTTGGGACCCGCCGCCTCGCTATCTCCGCCGCCAGTGTCTCGCGGACGCCGGAGAATTCTTTCCCGCTTGTCAGAGACCCGCGAGGTAATTCGTCGGATCGACCGGCGTCGAGCCCTTGCGCAGCTCGAAGTGGAGCTGCGGCGAGCCGACATTGCCGGACTGCCCGGAGCGGGCGATGGTCTGGCCGCGCTTCACCGTGTCGCCGCGCTTGACGTCGAGCTCGCCATTGTGGGCGTAGGCGGTCACGAAGCCGTTGGGGTGACGGATCAGCACCAGATTGCCATAGCCCTTCAGCTCGCTGCCGGCATAGGCCACCTGCCCGCCTTCGGCGGCCTTCACCGGCGTGCCCTCGGGCACGGCGATGTTGATGCCGTCATTGCCGCCGGACGAGAAGCCCTGAATGATGCGGCCGCGCGCCGGCCAGCGAAACTCAGGACGATCGCTTTCCGTCGCCGAGACCTTGGTCGTGGTCTCCTCGGCGGCCGGGATGGAAGCGGTCGGCGTTCCCCGATCGACTTGCCTGGCGGCGGGAGTCGTCTCGGCGCTGGCGACCTTGGCCTGCTTTTCAGCAGCCTGCTCGCGTTCGGCGGCGACTTTCGCGAGACGCTCCGCCTTGGCCGCCTTGTCGGCCTCGGCCTTGGCGAGCTTCGCCTCCGCCGCCGCCTTCGCGGCTTCAGCCTTGGCCAGGGCGTCGGCCTTGGACTTCGAGGCGTCGGTCTTGGACTTCAAAGCCTCAGCCTTGGCGAGCTTGGCCTTCTCAGCCGCGACTTTGGCGTCGGCGGCCTTGGCCTCCGCCAGCTTCTTGGCTTCGAGCTTCTTCGCCTCGGCGAGCTTCTTGGCCTCGGCCGCCTTATCGGCGGCCGCTTTCTGTGCCTCGATCTTGGCGAGGCGCGCCGTCTCCGCAGCCTTATCGGCCTCGGCCTTCTTCAGACGCTTGGCGTCCTGCTCGTGGGCGGCGGCTTCAGCCTTTCTGGCCTTGGCCTCTTCCTCGCGGGCGACCTTGGCGGCGCGCTCGGCTCTCGCCTGCTCCTCACGGGCGGCCTTGGCGGCGGCCTCCGCCTTGCGCTGCTCCGCGCGGGCGGCGGCGGCTTCGGCCTTCGGATCGGGTTTCGGCTCGGCGGCGGCGACCTTTGCGGGCGCAGGGGCCGGCGCAGGAGCCGCGGCGGGCGCCGCAGAACGGGCGACCGCGCCGGCGCGATAGACCGGGATGATCAGACGAGAGCCCGGCTGCACCTGCGCGGCGCTGCTATAGCCATTGGCATGCAGCAGCGCATCCGGCGGGACGCCGTAGCGGGTGGCCAGCATGGCCGCGCTCTCGCCCGGCGCGACAGTGACGGGCGTGCCGCCATCTGCGGTCCAATGGGCCGCGGCGGGCCCCGCCGAAGTTGGCGCAGCGGCGGCGACAGGCGTGCGGGGCGCAGCGGCGGCGGCGCTGGGAGCTGGAGCGGCGGTCGGCGGCGCCAGCGGGCGCGATTCGACACGGGCGGGCGCCGGATTGGCGATCGCGCCCGTCGGCGCCCGGTCGACGCCGCGAACGGACGCGCTTCGCTGGGCGGCGGCTCCCGAGCCGCTGAAAGGATCGGAGAAGGGGTCGGAAAAACGCGTGGCGTCGGAGCAACCCGACATCAGAGCGGCCGCCCCGACGGCCATCATGAGCCGCAGCGCGGCCCGCGAATTGGAAATTTGACGCTCTTTAGCCATGACGCCGACCCACTCGCACGCACCAACAACGTGTTAGTTGTATGCGCGTGTCGGTTAAGGAGGCGTTTAAGATGAATCTCCGATGAGCGGGTTCATGAAAATCTTCATCATAAGCAAAGTCTCGATTCACAAGGCTTTTGCAACGCCGCTCGCCGCCGGGCCGAGGCTGTGGGGCCCGAGATCGGTCTCGTGCGGCTCGCCGCTTTCCGTGCGATCAACCTTAATCAATCGTTGACGGGCGCGCTTCTCGCCCGTTTGCGGCTCACGGCGGGCGTACACGAGCGTCCCGCCCGGCGACAGCATGGAGATCAGCGCGGTGGGCGGCGAGTCGAGCGCGGCCTCGACGAGGATGCGGTCGAATTCGCCGAGCGTCGCCTCCGGCGCGAGGCCGTCCGCATGCAGCACAGCAGCGTTCGCGATCTCCAAGGCGGCGAGCCGCGGCGCGGCTTCGATGGCGAGCGTCTCGAAACGCTCCAGCGACACCACCTCCCAGGCGAGGCGCGCGAGGATCGCCGTCCCGTAACCGGAGCCGGTCCCAACCTCCAGCACGCGATGTCCCTTGCCGATGCGTAGCGCCTCTATGCGCCGGCCGACATCGGCGGGGCGCGACATGGTCTGCCCGCAGCCGAGCGGCAGCGCCAGATTGCGGTTGGCGAGATCGCGGAACTTGTAAGGCGCGAAAGCCTCGCGCGGGACGGTCTCGATGGCGCGCATGACCGAAATATCCCGCACCCCCGCCCGACGCACGGCGAGGAGCAAGGCCGCGCGCTCCTCGACGGCAGCCTTGGCGGCGGGATCGCTCATATGGTCGCCTTCGGGCCTTCCTCGAAAGCGCGCGCGAGTCGCGTCACTGTCGGATGGTCGGTGAGATCGAGCTGAAGCGGCGTCACGGAAATTTTGTTTTCGTCGACCGCCAGCAGATCGGTTCCCTGCCCCGGCGTGAAGCTGCCGCGCTGGAAGGAAATCCAATGATAGGGATTGCCGCGCCCGTCCTGACGGTCCTCGATGCGCATGAGATCGTTGCTGCGCCGGCCCTGCATGGTGACGGCGACGCCCGCGACCGCGCCGGGGGCGCAAGCCGGGAAGTTGACGTTCATCAGCACATTGCCCGGGATGCCCGTCGCCAGCAGCTTGCGCACGATCGCCGCGCCGTGGGCCTCGGCGCATTCCCAATGGATCTTGCGCCGGCCGGCGAAGAAATCATAGCACTGCGAAAGCGCGATCGCCGGAATCCCGAGAATCGTCGCCTCCATGGCGCCCGCGATCGTGCCCGAGTACGTCACATCCTCGGCGAGATTCTGTCCGCTGTTGACGCCGGAGATCACGAGATCGGGCGGGTTATCGAGCATCAGCTTGCGAACGGCCATGATGACGCAATCGGTCGGCGTGCCCTTCAGCGCGAAATGGCGCGGCGAGATTTCGCGTAGCCGCAGCGGATCATTGAGCGAAAGCGAATGAGCGACGCCCGACTGCTCGGTCTCCGGCGCAACGATAAAAATGTCGTCGGAGATCGCCCGTGCGATCTTTTCGGCGACTTCGAGGCCGGGCGCGTGAACGCCATCGTCATTGGTGATGAGAATTCGCATCGCTCGGGCGTGACCGTGAGGAAGTGGGGATGTTTTGAGCGCAAATTTCACGGCTCGCGCCCACGCACGCCCTACATGGTTCGGGGGTCTGGGTAAAGCGCAGGGAGTGCGCCATGCGTTCGAAACTTACGCCTCTGTTTGTCGCCATGGGGCTCGCCGCTTCGGTGGCCTCGGCGGCCGCCGTCCCCGCCATTGTGTCGGCGGACACCGCCTTACGCGCCCGCCCCGGCATGCGCAGCGCCATCGTCGCCACTATACCCGCCGGAGCGGCGGTCCAGGCCGGCCCCTGCCGCGCCTGGTGCCGCGTTCAATATGGCCCGGCCGTGGGCTTCGTCCCATCGCCGCTTCTGACCGCCAGCGCGGGCGCGCCCGGCTACTACGGTTCGGCCGGCTATGCCGACGCCGGCCCGTTCGGCTTGTTGGGCGCCCCGTTCGAAGCCGCTGGCGACATCTTCGGCGCGGGCGGGGCGGACGTATATGGGCAGGCGGCGCCGATGCAACCGCCGGTCGTCGCGGGCTATTGAAGCAGTGAGCGAAGCAATCCGGAGGAGCTTTTTCTCCCCCGGATGGCTTCGTCGAATCCTTCGCAGACTTTTGACCCGTTTTTAGGGAAGCCCGAGAAAAACACGGCCTCGGGCATAGGCCTCCCGCTCCGGCGCGCCATATTTTTGCGTGCCTGCATCTTAAGTGGGGAGGCAATCATGCGTACGCTTTGCTATTCACTGATCGCTGCTGTCGCTCTCGTCGGCTCGGTTTCGAGCGCTTCCGCCTTCGAGGCCATGCTCGGCGGAAACTTCATGCTTCACGCGCACCCCAATGGCCCGCATCTGATGACGCTCGCCGCCGGCGACGTCGTCAACATCGACCAGTGCAACCATAGCTGGTGCGCCGTGAGTCACGGCCCGCACGCCGGCTTCATCTACATGCCGCGTGTCCTCGACGGGACGGTATACGGCCCGCGCGGCGGCGTCGCCGGCTATCAGGATGGCGGCCCGGCAGAGCTGGGCGTCGCCATCGTCTCCGCGCCGGTGATGGCCGCCGGGCAAATCGTCGACGCCGGCGTCAGCGTTCTGCGCTGACACCAAAGCGCTGATCGTGAGCAAATCCCTCCCCTTTACGGGGAGGGTGGCCCCGCGCAAGCGGGGTCGGGTGGGGTCCGCCCCAACCCGAGTCGTAACGGCGCGAGCCCCACCCGGCGGCCTTTGGCCGCCGACCTCCCCGTAAAGGGGAGGTATTGGCGCCGTCGATGTTGCCTACACCCTCCGCGCAATGCGCGTGAGGCCGCCCATATAGGGTTGCAGCGCGGCAGGCACCGTCACCGAGCCGTCGGCCTCCTGATAATTCTCCAGCACCGCCACCATGGCGCGCCCGACCGCGACGCCCGAGCCGTTGAGCGTATGCACGAAGCGCGGCTTGCCGTCCGGCCCGCGCGAGCGCGCGTTCATGCGCCGCGCCTGGAAATCGCCGCAGACCGAGCAGGAGGAAATCTCGCGATATTTCCCCTGCCCCGGCAGCCAGACCTCGAGGTCGTAGGTCTTCTGCGACGCAAAGCCCATGTCGCCGGTGCAGAGCACGACCTTGCGATAGGGCAATTCCAAAGCCTGCAGCACTTTCTCGGCGCAGCCGGTCATGCGCTCGTGCTCTTCCAGCGACTGCTCGGGCGCGGTGATGGAGACAAGCTCCACCTTGTAGAACTGATGCTGGCGGATCATGCCGCGCGTATCCTTGCCCGCGGCGCCCGCCTCGGCGCGGAAGCAATAGGTGCCGGCGGTCATGCGGATGGGGAGCTGCGCCTCGTCGAGGATGGATTCGCGGACGAGGTTTGTCAGCGGCACTTCGGCGGTGGGGATGAGCCAGAAAGGGTTGGCTATCACTTCATCGGACGTGTTCAGGAGGCTATTTACAGTCTCCTCATCACCAGATGCCTTCGCATCCTCCAACTTCTTCGCGTACTCTTGTTGGACTATTCTAAGAAACCCATTATTGCCCGCTGGTCCGGCGTAGACCGCGAACTGATCCTCGCTGAACTTCGGCAATTGCGCCGTTCCGAACATCGCTTCATCCCGCACAAGCAGCGGCGGGTTGACTTCCATATAGCCATGCTCGCCCGTGTGCAGATCGAGCATGAATTGCGCGAGCGCGCGCTCCAGCCGCGCCAGCGGGCCTTTGTTTACAACGAAACGCGCGCCGGAGAGCTTGGCGGCGGTTTCGAAATCCATGAAGCCGAGACCCTCGCCGATCTCGAAATGCTCCTTGGCCGTGAAGTCGAAAGTGCGCGGCGTTCCCCAACGGAAGACCTCGACATTCTCATTCTCGTCCTTGCCCTCCGGCACGGAATCGAGCGGCGTGTTGGGGATGCTCGACAGCGCCGTATCGAGCGCCGCGATCGCGTCGCGCTCCGCCTGCTCCAGCGCCGGCCAATTGTCCTTGATCTGCGCGACTTCCGCCTTGAGCGCTTCCGCCTTGGCGCTGTCGCCCGCCTTCATCGCCGCGCCGATTTCCTTCGAGGCGGCGTTGCGACGCTCCTGCGCCTTCTGCAATTCGGCGATGGCCGCGCGACGCGCATCGTCGAGCGCGAAGAGTTCCGCCGACATGGGCGCAAGCCCGCGCCGTTCGCGGCCTTTGTCGAAGACTTCCGCGTTCTCGCGAATCCATTTGATGTCATACATGTCGGGCTACCGGGCGTTTGGTGTCAGATGAGAATGTAACCGCGTCATGCCCGGCCTTGTGCCGGGCATCCACGCCGCGCCGCTGCGGCAGTGCTCCCAGCAAGGCCGCGACGTCTCGGCGTGGATGGCCGGGACAAGCCCGGCCATGACGCTGGAAAAACTTAGGGCCTTCTCCCGCAGGCGCGTAATGCGGTCAAGCGGCGCGCTGCCGCTATTCCTGCGCCGCCGCTTCCTGCTCGGCGCGCTTCTTCTCGACCATCCGCACCGAATAAATCGACGCCTCGTAAAGCAGCATCCCCGGCACCGCGAGCGCGAGCTGAGAGAAAACGTCCGGCGGCGTCAGGACCGCGGCGATCACGAAGACGATGACGATGGCGTAGCGGCGCTTCTCTTTCAGGAAATCGGAAGAGACGATGCCCACCTGCCCCAGAAGCGTGAGAATCACCGGCATCTGGAAGACGACGCCGAAAGCGAGCACCAGCGTCATGATGAGCGAGAGATATTCCGAGACGCGCGGCAGCAGTTCGATCTGCGCCTTCCCCGGCTCGTTCGCCTGCTGCATGCCGATGAAGAAGCGCAGCAGATTGGGCATCACGAGGAAGTAAACAACCAGCGCGCCGACGGCGAAGAAGACCGGCGTCGCGAAAAGATAGGGCCGGAAGGCCGCGCGCTCGTTCCGGTAGAGTCCGGGCGCGACGAAGGCGTAAAGCTGCGAGAGCACGATCGGGCAGGACAGGAAGGCCGCCATAAAGAGCGCGACCTTGATCTGGGTAAAGAAATATTCCTGCGGCGCGGTGTAGATCAGCCGCGCCTCGGGCCCCGCCACTTGCGTGTAGGGGATGACGAGAATGTTGTAGATGTCCTTGGCGAAAAAGAAGGCCAGGATGAACGTCGCCAGAAAGGCGAGCAGCGCCTTGATGAGCCGCTCGCGCAATTCCATCAGATGTTCGATCAGCGGCGCCTTGGAGGCTTCGATTTCGGCTTCGTCGGCCTCGGTCATTTATCCGCCTTTTGCGCGTCCTGAGGAGCTGCGTCCGTGGCAGGCTGCCCCTCCGTCGAGACGCCGCTTTGCGGCTCCTCAGTCAGGCGTTCCTGCGGGGATTTTTTGTCGCCGTCCTCGATCGCGCTGACGATCTGCTTGCGGGCCTCCGCCATCGGATCGAAGGCGCCGTTGAGACTCGCGCCGGCCATGATGGCGCTGTTCGTCTCCTCGATCTGCTTTTTCAGATCGTCGAGCTCGGCCTCGCGCATGGCCGCCATGAACTGGTCCTGGAATTCATTGGCCATGCGTCGCATGCGGCCCGTTGCCTGGCCCAAAGTGCGCAGCACGCGCGGCAAATCCTTCGACGGAATCGCGATGAGCGCGACAATGCCGATGACGAGGAGCTTTCCGGGGTCGAGATCGAACATTTCCAGTCCGAGAAGATGATGGGAGGCGCCCCCTCCCTGTCCCTCCCCCGCTCCGCGGGAGAGGGGACGCTCGCGATCAGCGTCGCTGATTCAAGCCGCAGTCTGCCCCCTCTCCCGCGAAGCGGGGGAGGGTTGGGGAGGGGGCTTACCGCCCCTACTCCGTTAGACCTTGTCGCCGCTCGCCGATTTATTCGCCTCGATGGCCCGTGGCTCGACGCGTTCTCCCACCGGCTTCGCCGCCTCGGCGGTCTCATCCTCGGCCATGCCCTTCTTGAAGGCTTTAATGCCCTTGGCGACGTCGCCCATCACGTCGGAAATTTTGAATTTTCCGCCGAACAAAATGAACGCCACGCCGCCGACGATGATCCAGTGCCAGATCGAGAAACCGCCCATGGCGGAAACCTCCAGTGGGAAACAGGCCGGGATCGCCGACCAAACTCACGGGAACCTATGCGGCCCGCGGCTCAAAAACAAGGCGACAGGCTAGCGAAATGATAGGTTTTTAACGGGCGCTTAGCTCGCAATGAGGGGAGAACGGCGTCAATCGTCGTTGAGCGCGTCCGGCGCGTCGATCGGCTCCGGCTCCTCGGGAAAGTCCATCTCCAGCGCCTGCGGGGCGTCGTCCTCCAGCGGCTCCTCGTCATCGCGCAGCGCCGAGTCGTCGGAGGGCTGCGGCACGCCGAAGCCCTTTGGGAGACGGCCGTCGAAGAGGCCCGCCGCCTTGAGCTCGTCGAGGCCGGGCAGATCGCTGATCTGCTCCAGGCCGAAATGCATCAGGAAAGCGTCGGTCGTGCCATAGGTGATTGGGCGCCCGGGGGCCTTGCGGCGGCCGCGCAGGCGGACCCAGCCGGTTTCCATCAGCGTGTCGAGCGTGCCTTTGGAAATGGCGACGCCGCGAATCTCCTCGATCTCGGCGCGGGTCGCCGGCTGGTGATAGGCGATGATGGCGAGCGTCTCCAGCGCGGCGCGGGAGAGCTTCTTTTCCTCCACCTGCTCGCGGGCGAGAATCCAGTTGAGATCCCCTGCCGTGCGGAAGAACCACCTCTTGCCGACGCGGGTGAGGTTCACGCCGCGATTGGCGTAATGGTTGCGCAGCCGCTCCAGCACCTGGGCGAGCTCGACCTTGTCATCGACGCGCCGGGCCATTTCGGCTTCATCGAGCGGCTCGGCAGAGGCGAAGAGCATCGCTTCGACGACGCGCTCCGCCTCGCGCAAGGCGACCTCGTGGCGGGCCAGCGCCTCGTCGCTGTTGACGTCGAAGAGTTCGATTTTTTCCGCGGGCTGCGCCAATGCGCTCCTCCAAATGCTGGACCGCGAGCCTTCAGGCTCGCAGAATCAAAGCGAGCTTTCGGGCTCGCAGGACTAGAGCGAGCCCAAAGGCTCGCGGTCCAATAATGGCTGCGGCGCGCGGCGGCGCAGCCAGAGCGGCGCGAAGGGCCGGTCCTGCCGGATGTCGAACAGGCCTTCGCGCACCATTTCGAGCGACGCCGAAAAGGACGAGGCGCGGACGGTGCGCGCCGTCTGCAGGTCGGCGCAATATTGCAGCAGATAATCGTCCAGCACGGTCCATTCCGCGGAGACGCCGGCGAGCCGCTCCAGCGCCTCGCGCGCCTCGGCGAGCGACCAGACCGTGCGCTGTTTCAGCACCACATGGACGGCGGCGGTCTTCTGGCGCTGGCGGGAATAGGCGGAGAGGAGATCGAAGAGGCTCGCCTGATAATTCGGCTGCGAGATGGTCTCCAATCCCTCCGGCCCGCCGCGCAGGAACATGTCGCGTCCGAGCCGCCCCCGCTGGGTCAGCTTGTCGGCGGCGAGCCGGATCAGCTCCAGCCGCTTGAGGCGTTCGGCGAGCGCGGCGGCAAGCTCCGCCGCCGAGGGCTCGTCGCTGTTCTTGGGGGGCTCGGGAAGCAGCAGGCGCGACTTCAAAAAGGCGAGCCAGGCGGCCATGACCAGATAATCTGCCGCCAGCTCCAGCCGCACCCGCCGCGCCGCCTCGATGAAGGCGAGATATTGCTCGGCGAGCGCCAGAATGGAGATGCGGGACAGGTCCACTTTCTGGCGCCGGGCAAGCTCCAGCAACAGATCGAGCGGCCCCTCGAATCCGTCGACGTCGACGAGAAAGGCCTCGCCTTCCGCGCGCGGTTCATCGGACAGATCGAATGAGAGGTCCTGGGCCAATCGACTTTCCAGCTATGCGACAATTACGCGACTTTCAGGCCGGAGATTGGCAACTTCACGGCGCGCCCGCAAGCGCGGCGCGCGGTCCGGGAACGCCATCCACATGAAATGACCGCCCGCCCGGCGGGAGCGGCCCGACACATTCCTGTCTCAAATGTTTCAAGCGGCGCTGCGATATGTCCCGCCGATTGCGCAGCCGAGCTTGGTTCCGCGCAAGCGTTTCAACGGATGGGGAAATTAGTCGATGTATCTCAAGCTCAAATACACGGTCGCCCTCGCGGCGCTCGCCGCGGCGACAACGGCGCTGGCCGATTCCCCGAAGGGCGTCGGGCCGATCACCTTCAGCGTTCCCAACGCCGTGTCTCCGACCGGCAATCCGCAGGCGACACTGGTGAGCGACAATTTCAGCCTGCGTCTGCTCGCGTCGACGCCCGACCTGTTGGAAAATCCGAGCGGAGACATCGTCACCTTCGGCAAGCTGGCGACGGGCGCCGATACGGTGCCGGACATCCACACCTATCTCGTGCTGCCCAGAAATCCCGGCGGTCCGACGCCGGGCTATGACTACGGCCGCCGCTTCCTTTATCAGGGCCATGAGAACGGCGGGGATATGGCCTATATCACCCGCATCAATCTCGACGTCGCCGACCCGGCGCACCGCATCACCCTGCTGACGCCCGTCGATTCGGCGAGCGGCAAAACGGGCCTCAACCGCATCGACGGCTCAAGCTACAACCCCTTCACCCAGAAGCTGCTCTTTGCGGAAGAGAACGACAATTCCGCCACGCTCAACGGCACGGGCAATGTCCACGAGGTCAGTCTCGACTGGCCGGCGCAGCGCGTCTCTCTCGAGGCGTTCATCGGCACGGGCGGCTTCGAGGGTATTCATCCCGACGGCAAGGGCAACATCTATCTGGTTGAGGACATCGGCGGAAAAACCGCGCCTTCCGGCACGACCGCCACTGTCGACGGGGTGGCGAATGTGCCGCTGAAGTCGGCGCGTCAGCCCAACTCCTTCGTCTACCGCTTCGTGCCGAACAACCCGAAGCGCCTGCAGGACGGCGGCAAACTGCAGTCGCTCCAGGTTTATGTCGATGGCGCGCCGGTCACCTTCCATGCGAACGACGTGATCGGCGACATCATCTCGCCGGCGCAAAAGCAGCTCTACACGCCGGGCCTGCGTTTGCCGTTCAAGTGGGTGACCATCCACGAGTCGCACAAGGATGACACGACGCCGTTCAGCGCCACCGAAGCGGCGAAAGCCGCGGGCGCGACGCCGTTCAAGCGTCCGGAAAACATGACCTGGCTGCCCGACTCGCATTTCCGCACTTTCTACTTCACCGCGACCGGCGACACCGACGCCCCGACGGGCCAGGTGCCGCAGCTTGCGGCCCGTGGCGCCTGGGGCGCCATCATCCGTGTCGACCTCCGCGAGAACGAAGAGTACGAGGAGCACGAAGAGCACGAGGAGCATCACGGCGCTCGCGCCAGCGGAGATGGCAGCGTCTCTGTCTTCGTTCTCGGCGACCAGGATCATGCCGCCTTCGATAATATCTTCTTCGCCAACCGCGAGCAGCTTCTCGCGGCCGAAGACCGGGGCGACAAGCTGCATGACCAACTGCAAAAATACGACTCGATCTGGGCGTATAATGTGCGCAACGGCCGGGCGGCGCGCTTCGTCGCTTTGGGCGCCGACACGCTGGCCGCGCCCGTCGGCAAGGATGACAATGAACCGACCGGCGTCGTCATTTCCAACGGCAGCCCCGCCAAGGGCGAGATGGTCGGCATGGAAGGAAGCCTCGAGCACGCGCGCGGCTTCTTTACCCAGCAGCACGGCTTGAACCAGGTCTACGAGTTCTACAAGATCGGCCGCTGATCCCGGCCGCCGGCGGCGCACGCGCCGCCGGCTCTTTCGCAGCGACGCCAGCGAAGTTCCGTGACGACTAGACGGGGCGCAAACAGGCGCTACTCCCCGTAGATGTCCGTAAGCGCGATTTCCAGCCCCGGCGGGTCGAGCGTGACAGAGCCCTCGCGGATGATCCGCGTCAGGATCGTCTCCCCCTCCCCGCGCGCGTGGTGGAAGATGAGCCGCGCATCCGGCGAGACAATCAAGTAATGCGCGACGCTCGGCAGCCGGAAATAGGCCGCGAGCTTGCCAAGAGAATCGTTCTTCCCGGTCGACGGCGACAGAACCTCGACCACGATGATGGGGTTTTCGACGACGATCGTATCGGGCGGCAGCTCCGGCCCGCAATAGACCTGCGCATCGGGCTCGAAGACCGTATCAGCGGCAATACGAATGGCCATGCCGTCGGGCAAAGAATGGCAAGGCAGGCCCTTGGCGCGGAGGGCGTTGTGCAGGGCCATATAGACCCGGCCTTTGATCTTCGCATGCGCGACGCGCTCCGACGCCTGGGCGAAAACCTCGCCGCCGGCGAGTTCGTAGCGCCCCGCCTGAGTCTGCGACCAGGCGATGAATTCTTCGGCGCTCATGCGCTCTTTCGGAACGGCGGCGGCGGACATGAAGCGAGGATAGCGCGGCCGGGCCGCCCGCGCCACTCGTCGAATCGGACCACGCCCAGGTCGTCTCGCCGAACGAGCGTGAGCCCCGCGAATCAGGTGCGAGCGAAGACGCCCGCGCTGCCGCCCATCGCTCCCTGTGTGACGCTCTAAAGGCCTAAGCCACGCGCGCAGCTTCTCGAGCAGGCCAATCGAGAACATAGACATTTATCAATATACTCAATAACTTATCAAAAGAAAACACGCTTTCACCGGCTTTCCTTCCTCCCTTCCACCGGGAGTGGACCAACGAAAATCGTCCCGCGTGGCTCTTTGTGAACAGATGATTGAAATGTAGTCTATATGACTAGATAATCGTCATATTGCCTAATATATGGACGATTATTTGCCTTGTTAATAGGCACAAGATGCAAGAATGCATCGACTTAAGGGGGAAATATCCATGATCCGTAATCGGCTTTTTTTGACCCTGCTTTTAGTGGGAACCAGCCTGGCCTCGGGAGCGCTCGCGGCCGAGAAGCACAAACGCGCGCATCCTCAGGATTTCTATGCGCGCGCTACGGAGACCGGCGACGATCTCTTGGCCGACGCGCCCCAGACGAATGCTCGGCCCGACTGCTTCGTTTCCTATTCCCCGGCAGAAGTCACCAAAGGCATCCGCCACTGGACTGGCAAGTGTCACTAAGCTTGCGAGATTAGGCCTGAGACAAAAACGCCCCGACCGTGACATCGACGGTCGGGGCGTTTGTTTGTGTAGGCGACTGAATAGGCAGCGGGCCTGAAGCGACCTTCAAACTCGCGCCCCCGCCCCTATCGCCGCCTCGAACGCCGCAACGCCAGCGGCGAGGTCGAAGGCCTCGACCGCACGCACGCACGCAAGCGCCTTCTCCGCCCGCTCCAGCGCCTTGCCCGCCAACGCCGGCGCGCCTTCGGCCACCGGGAGAGCCTCGGCGAGGTCGCCATTGCAATGCAGAACCATGTCGCACCCCGCGGCGATGGCGCGCTCGGCGCGTTCGCGGAAATTCCCGGTCAGCGCCTTCATGGAAAGATCGTCGGTCATCAGCAGGCCGTCGAAGCCGATCACGCCGCGGATGATGTCCTGCACAATCGTCTTCGATTGCGTGCCCGGCGCGTTCGGGTCGATCGCCGTGTAGACCACATGGGCGCTCATCGCCATGGGCAGGTCGGCGTTGGCCTTGAAGGGCTCGAAGTCCACCGCCTCCAGCTCGGCGCGGCTCGCCTCGACCGCCGGCAGCTCCAGATGGCTGTCGGCCTGGGCGCGGCCGTGGCCGGGGATATGTTTCATCACCGGCGCGACGCCGCCCGCCATCAGCCCCTCGGCGGCGGCGCGGCCGAGCTTCGCGGCGCGCGCAGGGTCACGGCTGTAGGCGCGATCGCTGATGATGGCGTGAGAGCTTTCGGCTGGAACGTCCAGCACCGGCAAACAGTCGACGTCGATGCCGACTTCGCGCAAATCATGCGCCATCAGCCGCGCCCCTAGCCAGGCAAGCCGCTCGGCCTGCAGGGCGTCGGCGCCGGCCTGCTCGAAGCGTGCGGCGCTCGGATAGGCGCGCCAATGGGGCGTATTGAGCCGTTGCACCCGGCCGCCTTCCTGATCGACCAGCACCGGCGCGTGACGGCCGAGCGCGTCACGCAGTTCCGCCGTCAGGCGCGCGACCTGCTCGCGGCTCTCGACGTTGCGGCGAAAGAGGATGACGCCCCAGGGGCTGGCCTCGCGCAGAAAGGCGCGCTCATCGGCGTCGAGGGAGAGGCCTTTGAGGCCGCAGATGAAAGCGCGCATGGGAAAGTTCCGGAATCACAACCGCACGTCATGCTCGCGCTTGTCGCGGGCATCCACGCGATTCGGCAAGGCGTGGATGGCCGGGACAAGCCCGGCCATGACGGTTTGTCAGTTCCCCGCGACGAAGCAGTTGCCGCCCGACGCCTTGACCTTGTTGCAGATGGCGTTGGCGGACTCCTTGCTCACGCCGGCGACGCGGACGCGATAGACCGTCTTGTCGCCGACCTTGGCGGGTTTGAACGTCGGCCGCACGCCATACTTGGCCGAAACGGTCTTGAGAAGCGTGCGGGCCTCCTCCTCCGTATTGGCGGCGCCGAACTGCACGGCGTAGCCGCCGCTCGTCGTCGCGGGCGCGGCGGCGGCGGTCTCCCCGGCGTCGGCCGGGGGCTCCTCAGCGGCGACCTTGGGGGCCGGCTTGGGGGCCGGCTTGGGCTTCGGAGCCGGCGTCGTCGCGGTCTTGGTCTCGGGCTTCGGCGTCGCGCCCTTGGTCTGGAACGGATCCAACGGCACGACGACGGGATTGGCGCTCTTGGCGACAGCCGGCGGCACGCTGGCCTCATCGACACGGCTGCCGTCGGGGCGCACGGTGACGGTCTTCACCTTATGGGGCTGCGAGCCGAGCGCCGGCTCATGCGGCGCGTCGACGGGACCATTGCCTAGCGTCACCGCCTTCGGCGCCACCGTCGGATCGATCGCCTGCTCCTGATGCGTCACCACCTGCTTGACGGGCGTCGAATCCTTGCGGTCGAGCACAGCCGCCCCGTTGTCGCTCGCGGTCTCCTGCTCCGTCTCGGCCGAGGGCTTCACCTTCACCGGGCCTTCCGGCGCGTTGATGACGGCGATCTCCTTGGAGCCGCCTGCGCCGCCGCGATGCAGAAAGCCCCAGCCGATGCTGGCGACGGCGATGACGGAGATCGCCGCGACCGCATGCCAGGGACGCAGATATTTGCCGACGCCGCCGCGCGCCGTCTCGGGAGACTCCTCGGCGCCATAGTCGAGATATTCCGCGTCATCCGGCCAGCCGCCCTCGGCCCCGCCGTGATAGGCCGCGTCATAATGCTGGTCGGGCTGCTGGCCATGGGCGTAGGCGTGCGCGTCATAGCCCTGATGCTGCTCGTAGCCCTGATCATGGCCCTGATGTTCATGGCCCTGATGCTGCGCGTAATGCGGATGCGCCTCTTCGTAATGGCGCGGCTCGGGCTGCACCGGCGGCGCGGCGTCCAGGGAGCCGCGCAAAGGCGCGTCCCACTGCGGCTGTTGCGGCGGCGGCGGGGGAGCCGCGCGCGCCGCGCGCGGATCGGGCAGGATTTTGTTGAGGGGATCGGCTGGCGCGCTCTCGCCCTGCATCAGCCGGGCGAGCTCGCTCAGAGGGTTGGTCTTCGGCGGGGCGACCTGCGGCGTCTCCGCCGCCCGCATGCGCCGCTCGAATTCCGAGAGGTCGATCGCTGGGCCTCTAACGGACGATTCACGCATGATCTACCTCGATCCTCTTCCCACTCGCGGAGCTTATCGTCAGGCGTCGCGCGGGCTAAGGCCGAAGGTCGCGCGTCAACGCATTTCGTCGGGGGCGCTCACGCCGAGAAGCCTCAAGCCCGACCCCAGGACGATTGTTAAGGATAAAACCAACGCGACCCGGGCGCTCGTTAAATCTCTCTCCTTGGCATTAACAAAGCGTAATTGTGGCTGATCTTTGCCGCGGTTCCAGTGGGCATGGAACACGCTTGCGATCTCATAGAGGTAAAACGCGACCCGATGCGGCTCATGGGCGGCGGCGGCCGCCTCTATGGCGCGCGGATATTGGGCGATCACGCGGGCAAGCTGCAATTCACCTTCATCCGTAAGCAGCTCGAGCTTTGCGCCCGCCAGCGCCGGCAAGGAAACGTCGAGGTCGGGAAAGGCCGCGAGCGCCTGACGCACCGCCGATTTGGCCCGCGCATGGGCGTATTGCACATAGAAGACGGCGTTGTCCTTCGATTGCTCGATGACCTTGGCGAGGTCGAAATCGAGCGGCGCGTCATTCTTGCGATAGAGCATCATGAAGCGCACGGCGTCCAAGCCGACTTCATCGACCACTTCGCGCAGCGTGACGAAATCGCCGGCGCGCTTCGACATCTTCACCGGCTCGCCATTGCGCATCAGCTTGACGAGCTGGCAAAGCTTCACGTCGAGCGTGACCTTCCTGTCGGAGAGCGCCGCGACGGCGGCGCCCATCCGCTTCACATAGCCGCCGTGATCGGCGCCCCAGACGTCGACCAGCGTATCGAAGCCCCGGTCGATCTTGTCCTTGTGATAGGCGATGTCGGCGGCGAAATAGGTCGGCGAGCCGTCCGATTTTTTCAGCGCGCGATCCACATCGTCGCCGAAGTCGGTCGAGCGGAAGAGCGTCTGCTCGCGATCCTCCCAATCGTCGGGAAGCTGGCCCTTGGGCGGTGGCAGGCGGCCCTCGTACACAAGCCCCTTCTCGCGCAGCCACTCGATCGCTGCATCGATCTTCGACGGGCCGTTCGAGCTGTCGTGCAGCGTGCGCTCGGAGAAGAAGACCTCATGGCGGATATTGAGCGCGGCGAGATCGTCGCGGATCATGTCCATCATGGCGTCGATGGCCGCATTCTTGACGACCGGCAGCCATTCACTCTCGGACTTGTCCAAAAGCGCCTTGCCATGCGCCTCGGCGAGCGCCTGGCCCACCGGCACGAGATAATCGCCGGGATAAAGCCCCTCCGGAATGGTGATGGTTTCGCCCAGCGCCTCGCGGTAGCGCATGAAGGCGGAGCGGGCGAGCACATCGACCTGGGCGCCCGCGTCGTTGATGTAATATTCGCGCGTCACCTCGCAGCCGGAGAAGGCCAGGAGATTAGCGAGCGCGTCGCCGAAGACCGCGCCACGTCCATGGCCGACATGCATCGGGCCAGTGGGGTTGGCGGAGACATATTCGACGTTGACCTTGCCCTGCAGCGCCCCTGCCCGGCCCTTCTCGACTCGGCCGAAGTTTTCGGGATCGTTTAGAGCGGCGCGCAGCACCTGCGAAAAGATTTCAGGCTTCAGACGGATGTTGATGAAGCCCGGGCCGGCCACCTCGGCCGTCGCCACGCCCTCGGATTCGGCCAAAGCGTAGCAGATCGCCACGGCCAGCTCGCGCGGATTGGCGAAAGAGGGCTTGGCCTCCTTGGCGAAGACCATGGCGGCGTTGCAGGCGAGATCGCCCAGCGCCGCATCCTTCGGCGGCTCGACGACGAAGCGCGCGTGATCGAGCGCCGGTAGGCGGCCGTCTGCCTGGAGCTGGTCGAGGATCGAAGCGATGCGGGCGTGGAAGATGTCGAAAATGTTCATGGCGGTCCGGATCAAGGGATTTCGCGCGCGGGTCTAGCAGACCCCGCGCGCGAATGCATCTCCGGCGACCGGCCCGTCAGGCCCCTCAGGCGCCTTGCCGGGCCTGGACGTCGAAATGCAGCATCATCCCCATGTCCTCGTGCTCGACGAGGTGGCAGTGATAGGGGTAGCGGCCGGTATAACCCTTCGGGAAATGCACCAGCAGCTCCACAAGCTCATTCGACTGGATGCGCACGGTGTCATGGCGCGCGACCTTGTCGAAATCGAGCGGGCGGTTTCCCGTCGTCTCCACGAATTGGTTCGCGCTGTTCAGCGCCCAACGCCGGGTGACCACGAAATTCACCAGATGCAGGTGGAAGGGGTGCATATCCGGCGCGCCCCCGGCGAGGTTCGTCGGGTCATTGCCGATATTCGCGACGTACCACCGCTCATAGGTCCCCTCCACCGGCTGGATCACCTGACGGCCCTGCGACGGATTGATCCGATAGAGGTGGGGGTAGCGGTAGATCGGCGGAAATCCCGCCGGATTGCTGTTCTGCGTCGCAAGCCCCCAGAGCTGATCCTTATGGGTGGCCGCGTGCGGCGGCATTGGCTCCTCTGGCTCGAAGAAGAAGGCCCGCGCCACCTGATAGGACACGGCCGCAGCCGGCGCGCCTTGTTGCGTCGGATCGTTGAGCTTCGCGTCGAAAGGCACAGGGAAAACGGTCGGATCGCCTGACGGCGCGGTCGCCGGACGAAGCTCCCAGATTTGCGTATCGCGCCACGGCGTGTCGCCGGTGTAAGGCGCGTTTTCGCCATTTTGCGCCAGCTTGCGCGTATCGTTCATCAAGACGATGAAACGATTGTGAGCGATCGGCGCATTTGCCGGGCTCGGCGCGAGCTCAGGCGATGTGCCAGGGACCCAATGGAAGCTCTCGTCGTCAGCGTGGCGGCGCAGAATTTTATCCAGCGTGCAGGTGTCGAGCGCCGAAGCCGCGCTGTCGCTCATGCCATGATGGACGTGCCCGGCCGCAGCAAATCTAAACTGGAGCAAATTGGCGAGCGGAAGATAGGGGTCCGGATTAGGTTGATTGGCGGCGCCAATGGCGGCGAGCGCCTTGTTGCTGTCCGGCGGCATCACCGAATTTCCGTCAAACTGGAAAATTGGTTCGTCGTCCGGGGCTCCGGGCTTGTACCCCGCAAGCGCCAAATTGACGAGGATGAGCGCGTTGACCTCCGGCTTCACCCCCGTGAAGTCGACCAAAAGGTCCAGACGTTCGCCCGGCGCCAGCAGCAAATAATGCTTGTCCTGCAGCGTGACGCTCTTGCCGAGCAAGCCCGCTTCATTGCCGATCGCCGTCAGCCGATCCCCGTACCAAACCTTGCCATTGTCCGTTCCAGTGGGATCGGCCAATGTGAGCGCATAAGTGCGGGCGTTCGAGCCGTTGAGCACGCGCAGCCGATAAATCTTTCGATCGGCGTGAACATGCGGCCACGGACGCCCATTGACGAAAATCGTGTCGCCGAGAAACTCCGGCCGGGCGGTGCGGTCCAAGGTCTTAAGGAGGGGCACGCCCTTCTTATAGTCGATGCGTGTGTAATCCACCTCGAGGCCATCCTGGCCCTTCGACGCGAAGCAGCGGTCCTGGATGACGAGCGGGATTTCCTGCGCTTCGCCGCCGATCAGATGAAAAATCTCGGCGTCGGAATGGTCGCGGATGAAATAAAGGCCGGCCAGGCCCGCGTGCACCTGCTGCGCGGTATTGTCCATCGAATGGTCGTGGAACCACAGCATCGTGGCCCGCTGATCATTCGGGTAGAAATAGGTCCGATGCGAGGGCATGTGGAAGGGATTGCCTTCGTAGCTCGCCGGATGCAGCGGCCAGCCGTCCGAGGTCGGCAATACTTTGCCGCCATGCAGATGGGTGACGACGCCGAGCGCGTAATTCATGGAGCGGAACTGGGGAATGTCCTTGCCCATCTCCATATCGGCAGGATTGATCGGCGGCATGGCGAGCGGGCGCGCTTCGCCTGCTTTCGCCGCGCCCATGGAGGGCAGCTTATTGATCCAGACCGTCTTCAGCGGCTGGCCGCGCTGGACGTTGATCACGGGCCCAAGATAATTTTCCAGCGTCGCCGCCCGCTCCTGCGGCGAGCCGCTCCGAATATAGCACCACGCGTTCGGATTCTTCGGGTCGGGCGGGTTGTTGGGATCGACCGCGTCGATGAACTTCACGTTACGCGCTTCGACGGTGAATGTGAGGCAGCCCCATACGCTCGTCTGCCCCGTCGTAACGATGTCGAGCGCACCAAGCGGCAAATGGTTTTCGAAGCTCAAAGCCATCACTAAGTCCCTCCTGAAAAATCAGCCCTCGAAAAGCATGTGCGACGTCGCCGCAATGAAATGTGCGGCCACGCACGCCCTCTTCAGCCAATTGCCTTCGAGCGCTAACCCTGCGTAGCGCAAGCGTATTTCCCCTGCAATAGTTTACCCGAAAAGCCGTTTCACCTCGCGCAGCGCATATCTGTCGGTCATCCCGGCGATGTAATCCGCCACCACCACCGCTCTCGCGGCGCCGTCGCGCGCCGCCGCCAGCGTCGCCCATTCGGCCGGCATGAGCGACGGCTGCTCGAAAAACGCCGGGAAAAGGCGCGAGATCGCGTCCTCGGCGCGGGTCCAGACGCCCATCACCCGCTCGTGCCGATACATATTGGCGAAGAGGAAGCGCTTGATGTCGCGCTCGGCCGCGCGCATCGCGTCGGAGAGCGCGACCATCGCCTCCCCTGCCCCGCGGACCTCTTCGGCCGAGCGAGGAGAATGCTGCTCGAGACGCGCCTGCGCCGTCCCGATCGCATCCTCGACGAAGCGCGTGATCACCCGGCGCACCAGCTCATGGATGACGCGGCCGCGTTCGAGGCCGGGATGCTTGCGCGCGATTTCCTCCAGCAATCCGGCGACGAAGGACACGGCTCCTGCAATGTCCTCCAGCGTGAAGAGATTGGCGCGCAGGCCGTCATCCATGTCGTGGCCGATATAGGCGATGTCGTCGGCGAGCGCCGCCGCCTGCGCCTCCACGCCCGCGAAGGAGGAGAGCTCCAGCGGATAGCCGGCGTCGAATTCGCAAATATAACGCGATGGGGGTCTTAATGCTTTCGGCCCCGCGAGCGGCCCATTGTGCTTCACAATGCCTTCGAGCGCCTCCCATGTGAGGTCGAGCCCGTCGTAATCGGCGTAACGACGCTCCAGCAACGTCACGACGCGTAGCGCCTGGGAATTGTGGTCGAAACCGCCATAGGGCTTCATGCAGGCTTCCAGCGCCTCCTCCCCGGCATGGCCGAAAGGCGTGTGGCCGAGATCATGCGCCAGCGCCACCGCCTCCGCGAGGTCCTCGTCGACCCTCAGCGCCCGGGCGATTGCGCGGGCGATCTGCCCGACTTCGATCGTATGGGTCAGCCGCGTGCGGAAATGGTCGCCGTCGAGCGGCACGAAGACCTGCGTCTTATGCGCGAGGCGCCGGAAGGCCGTGGAATGGATGATGCGGTCGCGGTCGCGCTGAAATTCGCTGCGAGTCGGCGACGGCGCGACGGCGTAGAGGCGCCCGCGCGAATTTGTGGCGTCGCAGGCATAAGGCGCGAGGGGCTGGCGCAGCGCCACGGTCGGGCTCCAGTCATTGAAAGGCCGGAAGTTCGGACCTATGTTGCCGCCATAGCCCGCAATCGACGGCATAAGCAAGAATCCAAAGGGGAGAGGCATGACAGCGACCCTGTCGCGCGACGTGGCGCTCACAGAACAGGCGGCGAAGCGTATTGCGGCGATTCTCGCCAATGAAGCCCCGGGCGCGGTCTTCCGCGTCGCCGTCGAGGGCGGCGGCTGCTCCGGCTTCCAATATAAATTCGTCGTGGACCCCGCGCCCGCCGCCGACGACGCGCTTTTGGAGCAGGACGGCGCCCGAGTGGCGATCGATCCCGCGTCGCTGGGCTTCCTTACGGGGGCGAAGGTCGACTTCGTGGACGATCTGATGGGACAGTCCTTCCGAATCGAGAACCCGAACGCCGTCTCTTCCTGCGGTTGCGGCACGAGCTTCGCGCTTTAAAGGACCGCGAGCCTTCAGGCTCGCTTAGAAAAGTGCGAGCCTGAAGGCTCGCGGTCCAGTGACACTCGGGCGCCATCGAAACCGGCGACGGTGACAAGCCGCCCCACCATTGCGGAGCCTGATTCTTGGAAGCGCTTTTCCTCGGCCACGCCTATATCGACGTCACCATGCTCACTGACGAAATGCCGGCCGGCGACGAGAAGATGGTCGCCCGCGATTACGCCGTGAGCTTCGGCGGCAACGCCGTCACCGCCGGCTTCGCCTGCGCCAAGCTTGGTCACGACGTGCATATGCTGACGACGCAGGCGCGCGACTGGCTCGGCCATATGTTTGCGGAAATGGCCGACGCTTATGGAATCCGCCTGCATCCGCGCAAGGTGGCGCGCTCCTCGCTCTCCTTCGTGCTGCCCAACGACGGCAAGCGCGCCATTCTGCGCGCGCGCGACGATCACTATCTGCAGCCCTTCCTACGCCTCGATATTTCGAGCGCGCGCGTGCTGCATCTCGACGGCCATATGGCCGACGCCGCCATCCATTACGCCAAGGCGGCGCGCGAGCGCGGCGTGCTGGTCTCCCTCGACGGCGGCGCGATGCGTCCCCGCCTCGAGGAGCTGATCGACTTTGTCGACGTCGCCGTGGTCTCGAAACAGCTCTGCAAGCAGATGTCCTTCTCCGAATCGGAGATGCTCGCCTGGCTGAAATCCAAGGGCTGCCGAATCGCCGCCGTCACGGTGGGCGAGAAAGGCACCTTCTGGTGTGGCGAGGACGGCGTGCAGCAGCATTTGCCCTCGCTGCACGTGCCCTCCGAGCGGGTCATCGACACCTCCGGCGCCGGCGACGTCTTTCACGGCGCCTATTGCGCCTCTTTTCTCGAACGGCCCGAGGCGGGCTGGCGCGCGCATTTCGAATTCGCGCGCGCGGCTTCGGCGCATAAGGTCCAGCACCTCGGCAATGAAGCCGGCCTGCCCGCCCGCGAGGACGTTGCGAAAGCGCTCGCCGAATTCAGCGAGACCGCGGCTGCGGAAGCCCAGGTCTGAGGGAGTTATCAACAGGCTGCGCGAAAGGGCTTGGCAAACCCGACGGGGCCTTGTATACGCCCTCCACCACGTCGTTCCCCGATAGCTCAGCTGGTAGAGCACGCGACTGTTAATCGCTAGGTCGTAGGTTCGAGTCCTACTCGGGGAGCCAATCGCACTGCTGAACCAACTGATTTAGCGAGCGTTCGCTCGCATGGTCGTGCGCCCTCATAACGCCATTCCTAACACGGCTGCTTCCGCCCCCGCACTAGCCCCTCGCCTCAGCATCCCGTGCGCCGATGCTGTGACCGCTTTGCCGGGCGGCCGAATGGTCGAGATGACGCAGAGATTGAAGCTTTGTTGTTCGCTTTTCCTGAGCCATATTTGGGGGGCATAAAAAGGTCAGCGATAGGCACGATGATTGCCACTCGACGCGCACCAGCTGTAAACCAGCTTCAAAGATAACAAATAAGGCTCCCAGGGCCAGAGGAGAGAAGCTATGCCGCGCGATCTAGAGATTCTGATAGAGGCTGCAAAACGGGCGGCGCCCTCCCCAGAACACCGCGAGGAACAGCGCAAGTCGTTCGTTTACGGCAACACCGCTTTTGAGAACGAGCTTATCACTCGCGAGATGGTCGAGCAGCAAGCAGTGGTCGTCGCTCAGGAGCGCCATGACCAACGAGGCTGATGCTCGCCGGGATAGCCTCGCGCAAGACCCGGAGCTAATTAAAGACCCAAAGGAAAGGGCAGAAGCGGAAGTTAGGAACGGCTTCCGCCAGTACGACGCTGGCATTGCCCTTGCTCAAGAAGCAATAGACCGCTGTGCGTTTCGGCTTCGACCCTCCACAATTCTCGCGTTACACCGCGAGGCGCTGCGCAATATCAGCATGTACGCAGGAAACTTCCGCCCCGGTCCAGTCGAAATCAGAAAAAGCCGACACGTTCCGCCGGACGCTCATTTAGTCCCGGAGTTAGTGGAAGATCTATGCGACTACGTGAATGGCGCTTGGAACACGGCAAGCGCGCTTCACTTGGCGGCCTACGTCATGTGGCGCCTAAACTGGATTCACCCTTTTGCCGATGGCAATGGGAGAACATCTCGCATAGCCTCTTATCTGGTCCTGCTTGCCAAATCGGGCGCTGTTCTGCCTGGCAAGCCGACGATTCCCGACCAGATCCAAGCTGACCGGAGCGGCTACTTTGCGGCGCTTGATGCTGCAGATGACGCTTACAAAGAGGGACGGATCGACCTGAGCAATATGGAGGGCTTGCTGAGCGGAATGCTCGCGAAGCAGCTTCTCGCATATTACGAAGAAGTGGGCGGGGTTCCTCCTCTCAACACCGGCGGCTCGGTGGAGTTGTGACCCGCAGCAAATGACAAACCATGTTCCTGGCTGGCCGGGAATCGGTTCCTCGCAGCAGCCATGACGCCCAACCGAACCTAAAGTGGACTGGCGACCAGGCGCACTCCTGCCACCGCGGTGGTTCCTTTGAAGAGTTGAGACGCCGACGAAGCGCCCTAAATGTTCCTCCCTCACTGCGGGAGGCAGCAATGAAACTCACGCTTTTGACGATCGCCGCGCTTCTGACGGCCGGCGGCTCGGCCCATGCGCAGAGCGCCGGACCCTTTCCTTCTGACGGCAACATCCAGGCTTACGGCGGCCACTGGCGCTACCAGCACCGCGATTGGAGCGCGCCAGGGCGTCCTCTCAATCCCGGCGTCTGTTGGCAGTGGAGCGACTCCGAGCTCCTTTGGAAATGGGTGTGCTGAGCAGAGACCTCAACAAAGCGCCCCGCCGCCCGATCGGCGGCCGGGCCTCTTGCTCAGAGTTCCCGCGCTACCTTAGCCCACTCGGTTCTGACCCGGCGCCGCCCTACATGACCCTTCGGCGCCTACGCCGCAGAGGGCTCGAAACGCGCAGGCTTTATGACGCGCGCCAGACGCAACCAGGCGTAGGGGCCGATGTTTCCAGGCAGAGGTGCGCCATGAATACCGCCAATCTCCAACTCGAAGGCATTTATGTCATCCTCGCCGCCCTCCTCGGCGCATTGTGCGAGAAAGGCGTTTTCAAGCGAGAGGAAATCGACGGGCTGCTCGCCAAAGTCGAGGCCGCGTTGAGCGAGGATCCGAACCGGTCGGAAGACATGCGCGGCTCCAACGTCGAAGCGATCTGTTTCCCGGCGCGCTTCCTACGGCAAGCCATTCATGCGACGTCCGAGGAGCCGAGCCTCTCGTTTGTGGATATTGCAACGCGAGTCGGACAAATGAAGCGCGAGGGGCAGAACCGCTAAAACCTCAAACGGGGAAATCGATTCCGGCTGCGCGCAGCAAATCTATCACCTCCCCGCGCTTGCGCTCGACCGATTGCTCGCCCTCCCAGATCGCCTCCTTGGCGCGCTCGAACTCGAGCAATCCGATGTGTCCCACGCGCGGCGTGATGTGCACGTCGGGCGGATCGCCGGCGAGGCGGGACCGCGTCAGCCGGTCCTGCATAATGCCGAGCGAAGTGGTCAACACGCCGAAGAGGCTCGGGAGATCGCCTCCCTGCTGGACGAAGGCGCGGGTCGCGCTCGCCTGGCGCGCCGACGCAACGTCATGGACGCCGAGCACCAGCGGATCGAAGCCGATCGAGGTCCGCGGCGACGTTTCGCTACGCCGCATCTTCCCGATGACGTCAGTGTTGAGATTGATCGCGATCACAAGGTCCGCTCCCAAGGCGCGGCAGGGCGCGACCGGCAAAGGGTCGACGAGCGCGCCGTCCGCCAGAACGCGATTGCCCGATTCGATCGGCGGCAGAAGGCCGGGAAGCGCTATGGAAGCCCGGACGGCGTCGACGAGCCCCCCATGTTGAAGCCAAATCTCGTGGCCGGTCGTCAGATCCGTCGCGACGGCGACGAACGAGTTTTGCAAATCTTCGACCCTGCGCGCGCCCAGCAGCCGGCTTACCTCGTCGATGATCCGATTGCCGCTGAGCAGGCTTCCGCGCCCGAAATGCAAGTCGATGTAGCCGAGAATCCGTCGCTTGGTGAGCGACAAAGCCCACCGCTCCAGCTCATCTAATTCCTTGGCGAGATAGCAGGCCCCGACCAATGCGCCTGCGGATGATCCAGCGACGATGTCGAACGGAACGCCGAGCTTCGTCAGCGCGTTGATTGCGCCGATATGCGCCCATCCCCTCGCGACGCCGCTGCTCAGCGCAAGGCCGATCTTGCGTCGCCCGAAGGGGTTGCCGATCGCCGCGGCCATTCAGGCTTTTCTCCAAGAAAGAGAGATGGAGCGAGAGGCCCGTCGCCTTCCCCGCGCTAGCTCACTTCCAAAACAACCAAAGCCGCATCGTCGCCCATCATCGCCGGCGCGCAAAAATCCCGCACCTCGCGCAAAAGTTTCCGCACGATGACCTCGGGCGCAAATTCTCGATTGGCGGCAAAGCGCCGGCACAGGCGCTCCAGCCCGAAGAATGCGCCGGAGGCGTCCTGGGCCTCGACGACGCCGTCGGTGTAAAAGAGAAGCTTGTCGCCCTGCGATAAAAGCACGCTGCGTTCCTGGAAATCGACCACGCGCATGGCGCCCAGCACGAGCCCGTCGCTATCGAGCTCCATGCAGTCTTGGCGTCCCGATCGCAACAGCAGCCCGGGATTATGGCCTGCATTCGCATATTTCAGCCGTCCAGTGGCGGATTCATATCGGCAGAAAAACATGGTGATGAACAGTTCCGACCGGTCGAGATCCTCGTAGAGCAGATCGTTGAGCTCGCGCAGCATGTGAGCGGGATGGGCGGCCGCCGCTGGCCGGGATTGAGCGCGGACCATGCTTCTGACTTCCGTCATGATCAGCGCGGCGCCGACGCTATGACCCGACACGTCGGCGACGACGAAATCCAGATTCTGGCCATTCTCGAAATAATCGAAATAATCCCCGCCGACATGGGTCGCCGGCAAACACACGCCCGCGATCTCGGCATGCGGCAAGCGTAACGGCTTGTCGGGCAGGAGTGACAACTGAATCTGCTTGGCGATTTCGAGGTCACGGCGGCTTTCCTCGGCGCGCCGCTTTTCGGTGACGTCGGTCTGAATGCCGATGTAATGCGTGATCGCCCCGGTCTCGTCAGGGACGGGAGAAATAAGCAATTCGTTCCAGAAGGCCTCGCCATTCTTGCGGTAGTTTTGCAAGGTGACTTCGCAGCCCTCGCCCGTTTGCAGGGCATGCCGAATCTTGGCGACAGCCGCCGGATCGGTCCCCGGCCCCTGCAGGATATGCATGCCGCCCCGTAGCAGCTCCTCCTGCGAATAGCCGGTCATATCGGCGAGCGCGGGATTGACGTAGATATTCGGATTTCCGCGCGCGCGCGCGTCGCAGATCACAATGCCGACATGCACCGCCTCCATCGCGCGATTACGCACGCGCAAGGCGTCCTCATATTCCTTTCGCTCGGTAATATCACGATCGACGCCGCGCCACTTCGCCAAACGTCCGTTCTCGTCGAATATCGGGGCGCCGCTGGACTCGGTGAAAACCCGCCGCCCATCGCCGCGCAAGTAGCAATTGACGATGCGATGGAATGGTGTAGGAGTCGGCAGTTTACCAGCAAGCGGCGAACCGTCGCCTTCGGGCTGGAGAATGCTGAGATAACTCTTACCCAATAGATCGGAAGGCTCGAGCCCGAGAATTTCCCTTACGGCGTCGCTGCTATAAGTGTAGCGGCCCTCTGCGTCCTGCTCCCAAAGCCACTCGCCGACCATCTCCGCGACCTTGCGAAAGCGCTCCTCGCTTTCCGCCAGCGCCTCTTTGTCGCGCCTTTGCTCGGTGACGTCCTGCTGAATGGCGAGATAGTGCCTGACCTGCCCATCCTCGTCGCGCAAGGGCGCGATGATCTCATAGGCCCAATAAAGCGCGCCGTCTTTTCGCCGGTCCTGAATTTCTCCGCGCCACTCCGCGCCGCTTTCGATCGTGCGCCACAAGCGCAGATGCTGGTCTCTCGGCGTGTGCGGGGAATGAAGGATTCGAGGGTTTTGTCCGATGACCTCCGCTTCGCTGTATCCTGTGAGCTTCGTGAAATAGTCGTTCACATATTCGATGAGGCCGTTTCTATCGGAGATCATCACCGCGACAGGACTTTGCTCGATGGCCGCCGTCAGCATCCACAGGCGGCTTTCG
Organism: Methylocystis sp. Sn-Cys; assembly: GCF_016745395.1. Taxonomy (GTDB): domain Bacteria; phylum Pseudomonadota; class Alphaproteobacteria; order Rhizobiales; family Beijerinckiaceae; genus Methylocystis; species Methylocystis iwaonis. Next base: position 251,668 of record NZ_JAERVJ010000004.1, on the reverse strand, counting down.
GCGCGTTTCGTCTTCGTCAGATCGTGGGTGACGCCGACGAAGTAGCGACGACCCTCGAGCCATATTTCGCCGATGGAAAGATACATCGGGAAAATCGCGCCGTCCCTGCGCCGTCCCGAAACATCGCGTCCGATTCCGATGATCTTGCGTATTCCGGTGTCGCGATAGGCCGCAAGATAACTGTCGTGCTCCTCCTTGTAGGGTGACGGCATCAGCAATTTCACATTTGCGCCCATCACTTCTTCGGCGCGATAGCCAAAGAGCTTCTCGGCGCCTGCACTGAAGAACAGGATCTTTCCGAACTCGTCGATGACGACCAGACCGTCGGCCATTCCCCCGAAGATCGCATCGAGCTTGATTTTCATATCCTCGAGCGCCGCCGTCGAGGTTTCTTCGGCCTTCAGTTTCAGTAGTAGCCCAGCGAGACCTTTCGTTCCGAGCCGATAAACCTCGCAACTCGCGTCGATCTCCTTTTCGTCCTTCCGCTTGATCCGCACGTCGATCCACTGCCGGGCGGGCGCCATCAACCATGAAAGCGGCCCGTCTTTGGCCCCCGCCATCGCAATCTTCGGCCTGCCCGGGAATGGGCGTCCGACCAGCTCGCTTTCCTTGTATCCGATGAGTTGCCGGGCGCGGCTGTTCAACGCCAGCACGAGACCGGACGAGTCCAGCAAACACGCAGCCTCGTTGCTGGCTTCAAGAAGCAGATGCGTGAGCGGCTCTTCTTCCACGGGCTCGTCCTCCTCGCATCACGCCGCGCGCCGGGCGGAATTACAGGCTTCGACCAAGGCGTCGAGCTCGGAGGCAAAGAGCGCAAAGGGCGCAACGGTTTTCGGCGCGCTTTCGACGATCTCGGCGCGTAGCTTGCGCAGTTCCGTCAGCTTCGGCGCGAGGTCGGCGAGCCGGAAAATGGCGGCCGGCTCCTCGACGCCAGCCCTCAAGGCGACACCCGCAATGCGCGCGGTCGCGGCGCGCAGTCGTTCCCCGACCGCCGTCTGCAGCTTCCCCTCCCACGCGTCCCGCGCCGTAAGCTCGCCGGCCAATGCAGCGATCTGGCGCACGCCGAGGCTTCCTCCAACCTCGTCGAAAAACCGCGCCGCCACCGCGACGTCCTTGCCGCCCTGCTCGGCAAGCGCTACGAGAAATGGAAAATCCCTCAGCCTGTTGAGGAACATCTCGCGGGACGCCTCCGGCGCATTGGCGTCGAGGATCGACGCTTCCGCGCTTTGCGAAAAATAGGCGAGATATTTTTCGAGATAGGCGCGCCATTCGGCGACCTCGCGCGTCTGCGGCTGGAGCCGGCGGCCGCCCTGCAGCGCCCAGCGGCACAAATAGGCCAAAGCGTCTTCGAGTTGCAGCAGATATTCATATTGCCGCCCGGCGCTCATTCTGCCGTCCAGGCTCCGGACCGCGCTACGCCAACGCTCGCCTCCGAGTATCTCGTCGAAGGCAAGATAGAGGCCGACGGCGTCGGTCAGCAGAGTCGGCGCGAGCGGGTCTCCGAAAAGAAGAAATCTCGCGCCGGCCTGATCGATGATCCTGTTGCAGATGACCGTCGCAGCAATCTCGCGCGCAAGCGGATGCGCGTCGATCCTGGAAGCGTCTTCCGATCGCAGCGATGACGGGAAATAGGCGGCGAGAAACGCCTCGCTCCATTTGGAATCGAGAAATCCCGGCGCGTCGAGAAGCGCCCGCTTCAACGCCAATTTCGACTCGGCCATGAGGATGCTCAGCTCCGGCCGCGTCAGCCCCCCTTCCGCGCGCGCCAAAAGCTCCCGCCGATTTGGAAAAGCGTTATTTTCACGATCGAGCTGCGCCGCCGCCTCGAGCCGATCGGCGACGTCCATATATGGTTCGAGATCGGCGAGGGCGCGTTCCCGCTCGAGAGAGATGCACAGGCTCTGATGATAATTGTCGTCCAGGACCGCGGCGCAGACTTCGTCGGTCAAGCTCTCCAGAAGACGATGAATTTCGCTCGATGCAGCGAATTGCGCCCCATGCGGGCCGCGCAACAAAATCTTGAGATTCACCTCGTGATCCGACAGATCGACGCCCGCCGAGTTGTCGACGGCGTCCGTATTGATCCGGCCGCCATTCAAAGCATATTCGACGCGCGCTCTTTGGGTGAAACCAAGATTCGCGCCTTCGCCGACGACTTTGGCGCGGAGCTGATTGGCGTCGATCCGCGCGCCGTCATTGGCCCGATCGCCAACGCTCTCGTCCGTCTCCGCGCTTGCCTTCACATAGGAGCCGACGCCGCCCATCCAAAGCAAATCCACAGGCGCCGCCAGCAGGAGACGGATCAGCCCCTCGCCGTCGACCAAGCGGTTTCTGGCTTGCAGCCACGACCGCGCCTCGGGGCTCAGCTCGATGTCCTTCGCATCGCGGCGATAGACGCCGCCGCCGCGCGAAATCTTGGCCGGGTCGTAATCCGCCCAGGAGGATCGCGGCTTCTCGAAAAGCCGCCGGCGTTCATCGTAAGAGATCAGCGGATCGGGGTTGGGGTCGATGAAGATATGTTCGCCGCTGAACGCCCCCAACAGCCTGATGGTGTGCGCCTCCAACATCCCGTTTCCGAAGACGTCGCCATCCATCGAACCGACGCCGACGACGGAAAATCCCTGGTCGTCGATGTTTCGACCGATCTCGCGAAAATGACGCCGCACGCAGACCCAGGCGCCCCGCGAGGTTATGCCGAGGCGCTTGTGGCTGTAGCCGTTCGATCCGCCGGTGGCGAAGGCGTCGTCGAGCCAGAATCCGCGCGCCTGTGACATCTCATTGGCAATATCCGACCAAGCGCCTGTGCCCTTGTCGGCCGCGACGACAAGATAGGGATCGGGTTCATCGTAGCAGATGCGCTCTGCTGGCCCAGGCTTCTCGGGATCGAGATTATCCGTCAATTCCAGCAGCGCGCCGATAAATGCGCGATAGGCGGACTTCCCCGCCGCTTCGCGTCCGGACGGGTCGGAACTCGGGGTTTTCAAAGCGAAACCGCCCTTGGCGCCCTGCGGAACGATCAAGGCGTTCTTGATCATCTGCGTCTGCATGAGATCGAGAATTTCAGTTCGCAAATCGTGCGCGCGATCCGACCAGCGTATGCCGCCGCGCGCGACCTTGGCGCCGCGCAGATGTATGCCCGTCATCGCGCGCGCATGGACGAAGATTTCGAACATCGGCTTGGGAGGCGGCGCGCCGATCACGCCGAGACTGTTGATCTTGAGCGCCAGCGCCTTCGATTGGCTTTCGTCGTTCAGATAGAAATTCGTGCGCAGCGTCGCATCGATGAGGTTGAAGAGATCGCGAAAAATGCGATCGTCCGTGAGATTGGAGATTTCGTCGAAGGCGGCGATCAGACGCTGCCTGATCTCGGCGAGCGCGTCGAGCGAGCCTTGGCCTGCATGATCGGGACAAAACCTGGTCTCGAAATAGGAGAAAAGCAGGCGCGTGACCTCGACGCCACCGATGAGCGCCTCATACAAGCGCGAGCGGTCCACACGCACGCCAAGTTGCAGATAATAGCAGCAGTAGGCGCGAAGGACGCCAATCTCCTTCGCGCTCAACCCCGCGAGCAGGACAAGCTTGTTGAGGGGATCGTCCTCCGCCTCCCCTGATAGCAATGCGTTCAACGCCGCAAGAAGCTGCGCCCGTGATTGCTGAACCTTCGCGGCGTCCACCGGCCTCACGCGGAAACTGCGAATGAAGCGCCTGTCTCCCGAAAGCGTCACGGGAAACAGAATCTGATCGACGGCGGAAAGGCCGAGATTGTGCAAGATCGGAATGAGATCGTCGAGCGGGCGCGGCTGTGCGCCGTAGATTCGCAGATCATACTCACGCCCGTCGCGAAGCCGGCGAAGATCGATGGCGTGGCGGCTCGGGGCGAAGACCTCGCCGAGCTTCAACAGATCGCGCATGCGCTGCCGGGGCGCGACGAGATCGCGATAATCTGCGGGAAACTCCGCGGCGGCGCCGTTCACCGCGCGGCGTGATGTCTGCGCCGCTCCGTCCACATTGTTGCGGAGGTGAATGTCCCCGTCCATGGCGAGCGCTTTCTCTTTCTCTCTCGCTGCCGCCGGCGCGCGTTACTTCAAGCTCTTGTGCATTTCGAGAACATTGCCGCTTTCGCTCTTCTGATAGGTGACCGAGTCCATCAGATTACGAATGAGGAATATGCCCCGCCCCCGTTCCTGGAGTTCATCGATGTCCGGCATCGGCACGGCGCTGATATCGAAACCCTGACCATGGTCGTAAACCCGGATACGCAGATCGTTCTCCTCGATCGAAAGACAGATTTTCACGGTATGATCCGCGCGCCTCTCGTCGGCATATTCCATCGCATTGGCGACGGCTTCGGTGAGAACGAGATTGAGGTGATAGGCGAGCATGTCCTGGTCGACCGCATCCGTCTCGAGCTCCTTTGCGATCTGCTCGGCGATATTGCCGATCACACGCAGATAGCGGGTCTGGTTCGGCACGACGATGTCGACGCTCATGCTTGTCTTGGACATGCCTGCATCGCTAGCTGACGCCTTGGCTGCTGATCGCCTCTTGCAGGCGCGGGTAGATTTCAAAGACGCGGTTGAGCCGCGTCAGCTCGAACATCGAGCGCACGCGGGGCTGTAGGCCAGAGAGCACGAATGTCCCAGAGCGCTGACTTGCGTTTTTGTAGCCGGACAGCAATGCGCCAAGTCCGGAGCTGTCGATGAATTTCACGTCCGCCAGATCGACCACCAGGCGGCGCCCGCCTTCTTCGAGAGTCCTTAAAATGCGTTCCTTGAGCTCGCTCGAATTGTGCGCGTCCAGACGCTCCTCCTTCACGATGAGGACGGCTCGGTCATTCTGGGTCTGCGTTTCGAGCTGCATGTTCGAGGTCGATCCGGACATCGACAAAGGCCGCCATAGCGGTGAGATGGCTAGCTAGGTCGGCCTCTAGCGTTGTCAACGGATAAGCCTGCCGAAGTGGCTCAGCTTGAAGCCGTGCCGATGAACGGGGAAGCTAAATGACGCCTTCGCCTGCCGCCGCACGAGATGGATTGGCTAGCTAGGCAGATAGCGACACAGCCAAAGACACGGCTTACGTGCAAGGCTGTAGCGGGGAATATGGCCGGAAGGGAAATCAAAGATGCCCGCCGAAGGCGTTGCGTCCAAGCGTGACGCCCGTCCGTCGGCTATAAATGGGTTGGCGGCGAGAAAGGAACGTGGAAGCTCAGAATAAAAAGCCTGCCCAGGACGTAGCCCGGGCAGTAGTTGGGGAGCCCTGCCCGGCAAGCGCCAGCCGGACAGGAATTCTTTGCGAGAGAGCCGATCAGCCGCTCGCCAGGAATTTCTCGAGATACACTTGCTCCTTGGGGACGCCGGCCGAAGAAGCGGCCGCGAACGCCGCATCGATCATTCCCGGCGGGCCGCAGAGATAGATGTCCGGTTTCTCCGCGCGCCTGCCGAGCTCGTCTTGCAGCAAATCGATTACCGTGCCCTTGGCGACGCCATTGCCCTCGGAAACATTCACGACAGCAATCTGCACGTCGAGGCTCGGCATCGAATGCTGCAGCGCCTTGAGCTCATCGACATAGAAAAGCTCTTCATAATTGGTGACGCCGAAGAACAAAGTCGCGGGCTGTGGATCGCTCTCCTTGTGCAACTGCCGGATCATCGACAGGACCGGCGATAATCCGGTTCCGCCGGCGACGAAAAAGCGCGGCCGCTCGCTCTTGTGCAGCGAGAAGGAGCCCGCCGGCCCCCGCAGCGCGACGCGTTGGCCGACGTGCGCCTGCGTGCGCAGATAGTTGGAGAAGGCGCCATCCGGCAGCAGACGAATGAAAAACTCCAGCCGGCCGTCCTCGGCGACCGAGGCCATCGAATAAGAGCGGCGCGTATGTGTGCCGGGAATTTCGATGTCGACGAATTGTCCCGGCAGGAAGTTCAGCGAAATCGGCGCCGCGCCATCGGCCGTCAACGGCTGTAGAACCAGCCGCACGACATTCGACGACACCCTGTCGCACTCGGCGATCTCGGCAAGCCAATTCGTCTGGATCGCCTGGAAGGAGATGCGATCATAGGTGTAAGGCACAACGATGTGGAGATCGCTGCGCGGAAAGGTGCGGCACAGCAGAACCTTCCCATCTTCCTCCTCGTCCGGCGGCAGCGCCTGGACCTTGACGTCGATGAGCTCATAATCGCCGTCCGCGCAATCGGCCTTGCAGGTCGCGCAGCCGCCGGCCCGGCAGGACGCGAGAAGAATCACGCTCTGACGAAGGCCCGCAGAGATGACGTCCTCGCTCGGTCCGCATTCGAATGAACAGGTTTCTCCATCCTCTGTCTCAATGACGATCTGATACATACGTCTCCCGCCCTATGCTACTCTGGCTGCGCCAGTTCGTTTTTCGTCTTGTCGTTCTTGTCGTTGATGGGCTCCGGCGTGCCGATTGCGCGCAATAGCCGCTTGATCTCCAGGCTATTGTCGCCGGGCGTCGCGGCGGCATCGTCCTGCCGTCGGAAGTAGCTCAACACATGAGCGACCGCCTCGCGCGCCGAATCCTGCGACAGCGAGCATCCTTCCTGGATAAACTCGCCATCGCGCAGGATTTCCCAGCGCCACATATAATCGAGGTCCATCGTATAGGCGGCGTAGCGTGAATCCGCGTGAATCAGAATCCCTTGCTCGACCGTCGCATGTTCCGCCGAAAGCGTCATGGCGTTTCCTCCTCTCTAGAGGGGGCGTTCGGGCGGACGGCCGCCCGAACGCTCTATCTTTACGAAGCGGATAAAGTCGTCACGCCTGCAGATGCAGGACCTTGACGCCGCGCTCCTTGCGCAAGCCCTCGAGCGGCGTCGCGTAATAATCCGTGTTGCGCAGCTCCATCAGAATGGTGCCGAGCGCCGCATCGGTGCGCAGGAACACATTCACCGGCAGAACCGGCGGCTTGTAGAGCTGACGGAACTCGATGTGAATGCGCTCCGCCTCATATTTGCTCTTGGCCGCTTGCATCTTGGCGATCCATGCGGCCTCCACCGCGGCGGCGTCCTCTCCGGTCGTCGCCTTGGTGATGAGATCCGCCACAGGGAGCTTCTCGGTCTTGAGCACCGACAAACGCTCCTCGATCTTGCGTTCGATATATTGATAATCGACATCGAGGTCGTAGCTCTTGCGGAACGGCGAGCTGTAACTGACGCGGAAGTCCTGAATGAACTTCGTCGCCTGGTCTACGCTGTTCAGCTTTTTGATCTTGCCTTCCCACTCTGCGCGAGTGGAATTGTCGTGGATCGGTTCTCTTTTCGCCATTGTGGCATTCCTTGTCATCGGACCGATCAGATGTCGGTCAGGGCGCGATCGAGGCCCATGAGTTCCGAGGTGATGGTGAATTTCGTGCCGAGCGTATAGGCGCGACCGACGGTCGACGACACATTCACGAGAAGGTCGTAGACCGAGAACGGCTTGCCGAGCAGGTCGGAGGCTTCGGCGGCGTCGATCTCGATCGCGCCATCGGCCTTGATCCACCAGAAGCCCGCCTTGTCCTCGACGACAATCGACGGATTCTTCGCTTTGCCGCCCTTGAGCACGATGTCCTCGATAATCGCGTCGATTTCGTCGCTCTTCATCAGAACGAGAACGACCGCGTTGGACTCGTGGACGACCTGGTTCTCCTCGGCGAAAAACTCGTCCGCGAAGGCCTTGCCAGTCTTCTGCATGATGCCGGCGTTATAAGCGTTATGTGCGCTAGACATATGAGCGTCCTTCTCAATTCTTGTAGCCGGAGAGAACGGCGTCGACCTTCTGGTCGACGTCGATCTTGAACCCGATCTTGTCGGCGTAATCGACCTTCCAATCGCCGAAAACGCGCTGGAGCGCTTCCGAGACGCCCGCGCGATCGGTCGCGCCCGCGACTTTCTCGACCTTGGCGTAGATGCCGACGAAATCCTTCAGCGCATTGACCGAACGCGCGAGATAATGCTCGGTCCAGGCGTTGAGGAAGGTGCGGTTGTGCGCGCCGAATTCGGGGTCATTGGCGAGGCAGTAGACGAAGAGATCTTCGATCGCGCCGCGCGTGGTCTGGAAATAGGTCTGCGATTGCGCCGTGAAGAAGGGCGTGAGCGTGTCGCCATAGACCGTCGCCAGACGCTGGAAGAACTCGCGGCGGGCGAACTGGCCGAAGGTCGCGTCATAGACGGCGTGACCCGCCCAGAGGATCTCGTTCCAATCCTGAATGCCCTGCCAGATCTCTTCCACCGCGCCGCGCGCGCCGGCGTAGATCGGATCGGTGGTCCAGATCTTCTTCGGAACGTCTGTCGACGCGTCGAAGCCCGGCACGAGCTTGGCGATGAACAGACGTTCCATCTGGATCATCTGCGCATTGTCGACCTTGTCGAGACCGGCGAAGGTCGCCGACTGACGGATCGTGTCCGACAGACAGTCGCGGCCGACCGACGAATGGGCGTTGAACAGGCCATATTCGTTGTACAGCAGCGCGCCGTAATATTTGTTGAGGATTTCATCGCGCCAATAGGCGTCGATGGTGCGGATCGAGCCCTCGGAAGAATAGGCGGCGAGGAAGCGCTGCGTGTAGCGCGCCTCTTCCGATTTGTCCTTCACATAAGGCGCGTGCCAGCGACGGGCCGGATCGCGATGGCGATACCAGTCGGTCGTGCGCAGCTCGGTGCTCTCATTGCCCCAGGACGGACGGCCGCCGTGGAATTTCTGAGTCCAATCGCCCCAATCGAGGCCGCCGGCGATCCAGTCGGGGTTGGGCTGCGCGTAGCAGGACAGTTGCTCATATTCCGACAGGCGCTTCCAGCGCGGCTGGATGAAATAATGATATTTGCGCTGCGTATCCAGCGCGTGATCCGGAACAGCCGCGGCGATAATCGCTGCGCGTTCCGGATCAGTGAGACCTCGCTTCGTAACCTGAGAGCTTTGAGGCTGTGACATTTTAGATGTCCTCCACTAGGGATTTGTTCGTGCTTCACAGTGGGCGGGCGCACATCGCCCGCCAAGATCCCGGCGCGTGCCAGACGCGCCGGGAATTCTTGTTCTTTCGACAGCCTGCGCCGCCGACCGGAGATCAGTTGAATTTCGCGAGCGGATCGGGGAAGACGCAGCCCGCGCGCTTGATGTCCTCGAGCGTCCAGAGGTTGTCGCCGCGCACGTGAGGCTGGGCGATCAGCGTCTTGCCGTCGGAGCGAACGCCATGGCCCTCGGCGATCACCTCGGACAATTCGCGTCCCTCATATTGCTCGAAGAGGTTGTGGCACTCGTAGCGCTCCGGCTCCGACAGCCACATGCGCTCACCCCACTCATCCGTGAGCGAATGCTTCTTGCCGTTGAACTCGTGCACGCGCAGCGAGCCGGAGCCCTTGGCGAGAGACGGGATGAACGGCACCTGCGAGACGCGGTCGATGTAAACGTCGTGACCGTTCTGCAGCAGCCAGGCGTAGGGGATGAATCCGCTCTTGGGATCCTCGTAGCCGAGCTTCTTCCACTCGTTGTAGATCTTGCCGTAATGATCGGCCCAACCCGGATAGTTCGCCTCGAACCACTCCTGGTCCTCCTCGTCCGGCAGAGCCAGACGCGCGAAGCCGAGCGGCCACAGCGCATAGGCCGCGAGGGCGAGATCGTGATGGGCCCAATAGGCGTCCGTCTTGGCGTCGCGCAGCGAGCGGGGGCTCTCCACGCCATATTTGCCGAGACGACCGATCCAGATTCCACCCCAATCCTCGTAGACCCAGCGGTTCCAGGTCTTCACCCACGGCTCGACCTTGAACTTGGAGCCGTATTCGAACAGATAGCCGAGGGCCGGCGTGAAATACTTCTGCTGCGTCCAGAAGGCGTTGTTCAGATCGGTGTTGAGGAACTTCGCCGCCGCCGGATCATTGGCGATCGACACCACCGTCTGATAGCCATTCGCCATATGGCGCAGCTCGTCGGTCTCCACCGACAGGAACACCGTCGGCGTGATCTCGTCGCCATTGGCCGAAGCCCATTCGGTGACAGCGACGATCAGCGGATTGGTGAAGCAGGCTTCGCCGACCAACTGCAGATTGACCGAGCATTCCACGGCGTCGCCGGAGATGAAGCCATCGGCGAAGACGCGCTTCATGCCCTTCCACAACGGGCCGATCGCACGGGTGCGACGGGCGTCATTGTGGCCGGCCGGATCGTGATAATGCTTGGAATAATAGTGATTGATGAAAGCGCACTGATGCGTGTGACGAATTTCGTCGAGCACCTGAGCGAGATAGCCGTTCTTCTGCTCGGCGGCGGTGGCGGAGTCCCACAGCATGGCCGAAGCGGCGATGGCGTTATACTCGCCGACCTCGAGGAAGTTCGAGATCACTTTCATGGTCTCGCCCCAGCGCGGATGCACTTTGTTGCCGGCGCCGAGACGCGTAAGGCCGTCAAGCAGAGTGCCGAACTGGCGCTCGTCCTTGGCCGCCTCCATGCGGGCGTATTCCTTGGCGATGACCTTGAACTGCTCCTTGGTCTGGTTCGCCATATGATATTTGGTGGCGTATTTGGTGCGGTTTTCTTTGAAGTCCCAATTGAAGCTCTGCAGCCACTTGTGCACCTCCTGCGGCTCGACGCCGACCGGAGCGCGGTTGACCTTCAGAGCGTCGGTCGCCGCCTTGGTTGCGAGACTGATCGCCATGCTTGTTCCTCCTACCTGACTTATCGTTTCCAACTTCGTGGGCTTTGCTTTTCGTGACGCCCCGCAGTTTCGGCTCGGGCGCCTCGCTTACAAATTTCGAATAAGGAAACCTTCGACGTCACCGCTGCGTTTCTTCTGCAAGCGGCGACCTGACTTGTTTGGCAAGGCGCATGCCACTCGTCGCGAGATTCATGAATCGAAGCTATTGCAAAGGATTCGAGATGAGGTCGAAATGTTTCATGAGCGATGGCGTCGATGCAGGAAGATGGTCAGCGATACATGTGTAAAGGAACCATACGCACGATCTGCGGACGCATTTCGTCGAGGCTCCATCGTCGTCAAACAAAAGGAAAAAAATGCGGCGCGCATGGCTGCAGCCCCGCAACAAACATTGCGGAGTAGCCAGGCGCGCCGCTTACCTGAGACACGAGGATCCGCTCGATTGGATCGGATCCAAAAGCAAAACCTGCGCTTTTGCGACTGTGGATGTCAGGACCGCGGATCTTCTCGCGTCTGCGCGGCGAGATGCGGATCGAAGCCGAACGTCGGATCACTTGGGGAGACATGCGTGACCGCGCATTCGACTGTCATCAAGGATGACGCCGTTGCGATGGCGTTGCGGAGCGCGAGACGTGAGACGCGCGCAGGATCGATCACCCCCGCAGCATAAAGGTCGCCATAGGCGCCGCTGCGCATGTCCATTCCCCAGAAGTCGTCATCGGTTCGTTTGAGCTCGAACAGCAATTCATTGACGTCGATGCCGGCGTTGCCGGCGATACGGCGTATGGGCTCGTCGAGCGCTTCGCGTATGATGGCGATGCCGTGGCTCTCATCGAGAGTGTCGCCTTGAAGATTGGCGAGCGCCGCGCGCGCGCGATACAGCGCGACGCCACCCCCGGCGACGACGCCTTCGTCGCGCGCCGCGCGCGCCGAGTTCAACGCATTCTCGATGCGCTGCATCCGCTCCTTGATGAGAATGTCAGAGAAGCCGCCGGCTTTGATCGTGACGACCTTGCCGGTGAGCGCCTGGATCCTGGCGTGTAAATTCTCGAGGTCGTGTCGCTTCCCGCTAGGCGAGCCTTTGGATGCGTCGCCGCCGGTAATCCGGTCCGCTTGCCGTCGCGCGGAGGCGAGACGGTCGGCAATCAAAGCCGGGTCTCCTCCGGCGCCGATCACGACTGTTTCGTCCTCGCTGACAACGACACGCCGCGCGCGGCCCAGATGCTCCATCGTAACGCTGGAGAGTTCTTCGCCGAACGCCTCCATGATCGCTCGCCCGCCCGTCAAAGCGGCAAGATCGAGTAGATATTCGTAACGATTGTCGCCGTAGCCCGGACCTTTGACCGCGATGGAGCAGAGGTTCTTGCGAATATGATTGAGCAGCAGGCCCGGCAGCGCCTCTTCGGCGATGTTTTCGGCGACGACGAGCAGGGAGCCTTTGCGCCGGCGCACCAACTCGAGCGCAGGCAGGAGTTCGGCGAAGTCGTTTATCACGCGATCATAGACGAGCACGTAAGCGTCTTCGAGCTCGGCGAGCTTGCGCGTGCTGTCGGTCATGAAATAGGGCGAGCGATAGCCCTGCGCCCATCGCATGCCTTCGACCGCCTCGATCTCGTCTTGGAGCGCGCTCCCCAACTCAACATCCACGATTCCGCCCTCGCCGGCCTGCCCGAGCGCTTCGGCGACAATGGCGCCGATCGATTCGTCGCCCGCCGCCGCGAGCGTCGCGACATGTGCGAGCGACCGCACGTCGGCGCAGGGCCGCGCGCGTCGCGTGAGCTCTGAGTCGACGGCGCGCGCGGCGCGCTCCATGCCGATCGCGAGATCACGCGGATTGAATCCGGCGGCGAGCGCCTTTCGCGTCTCGACGGCGATGCGCCGCGTCAGCACGACGGAGGTGGTCGTCCCGTCGCCGGCCTCTTTCGCCACCGTCGTCGCCATCTGCCGCACGAGCGACACGCCGACGCTCTCCGTCCTGCCCGACAATTCGATCGCCTGCGCGACGGTCACGCCGTCCTTCGTCGCGACCGGCGGCAGGCCCGCGGCTCGATGCTCGATGACGACGTTACGGCCGCGCGGGCCGAGCGTGACGCCCACTGCGTCCGCAAGCGTATTCACGCCGTCGAGCAATTTCATGCGCACGGGATCGCCAAAACCAATATGTCTCGCCACGATTTTTCTCCACTTGTCGCGCGCCGGAAGTGACGGAGCGACGGTTCCTCATTTGTTTTTCGACTTGTCGAAGGATGTGATGTCGATGTCCTCGCGTCCGGCGTCGAGGATCATCGTGCGACGTCCAGCCGCGACGCGATGGCTGCGATTTCGTTCCAGGCGTATCCAGATCGACAGCAGACGTCGGTCGTCATAATCGAGACCGCGGCGCATTTCTTCCAGATCGACGGGCTCGAACTCCTTGCGCAGATAAGCCGCGAGCTCGACGACGCGCTCCTCGCCGATGACCTCCGTCAGTCGTTCTGCCTCTTGCTCGAGTTCACGCATCGACGCGTCGAGGGTGCGCGCCATCTCTTCCAGAAACGCGCGGTCGTCGGGGTCCATCGCATCACCTCTTCGAAATGATCCGCTTGTCGCTGCGCAGGCCGAAGCGGGCCATTTTGTGGTAGAGCGTCGCACGGGTGATGCCGAGGTTGCGGGCCGCCTTGGCGATGTTGCCGTTGCTCGACGCGAGCGCGAAGCGCACCGCCCTCGCCTCCCAGTCCGCGAGATCGAAGGAGGTTTCATCGCCCTGTTGCGCACATTGCGCGTCTCGTGAGGCGCTCTGGCACGCCTCGGCGGCGCCGGGGCAATCGGCGTTCAGCTCCTGCAGGAAATCGGCGGGGAGATCATCGATCGCGATGAGCTTTCCTCTCGCGACGGCGATCGACGATCTCAGCACGTTGCGCGCCTCGCGGATGTTTCCGGGCCAGGGGTGCCGGTCGAAAACGCGCCACACATCGTCTTCGAAGCACATCGTCTCGGTGACGCCGAGCGCCTCCTGCTCCAGCCGGAACAGATGCGCGAGCAGTCGCAAACGATCGGGACGCTCGCGCAGCGACGGCAATCGAAGCTGCACGCCGTTCAATCGGTAATAGAGGTCACGGCGGAACGCGCCTTTTTGCACCATCTCCTGAAGGCTGCGATTGGTCGCAGCGACGACGCGCACATCGACGCGAATGGGCTTGCTCGAGCCGATCGGCGTGACCTCGCTCGAATCGAGCACGCGCAGCAGCGTCGCTTGCAGATCGAGCGCCATGTCGCCGATTTCATCGAGGAACAGAATGCCCTTGTCCGCTTCGACGAATTTCCCCGCTTTGCCCTTCGCGCGCGCGCCAGTGAAGCTGCCGCCCTCATAGCCGAACAACTCGCTTTCGATGAGCTCGCGGGGGATAGCCGCGCAGTTGATCGCGACGAGCGGGCGATCCTTGCGAGGTCCGGATGCGTGCAGCCGACGTACGAGATGATCCTTTCCGACGCCAGATTCCCCCGTGATCAGGATGGAAATATTGCGCTCCTGCAGTCCTGTCGCTTTGCGCAGCGCCGAGTCGAGCACGCTGTCGCTCCACGCGCCGTCGAAGGCGTTCGCGGGATGGCGGGGCGCGCCCTCGCCGGCGGGCGAGGCGCCCGACGAAAACGTCGGGGCGCTCCTGCGTTTCGCCGTGCGATGGACTTCCGCCGCGACAACGCGACCGCCGGCGCCGCGCGCGACGAGCGTAACGATGTCCGCAGCGTCGCTGGCGGCGTTCAGCGCCGGCAGATCGACGCCGATCGTCGTCGCCGCATCTTTTCCCAGTATCGCCGCCGCGTCGCCCGCGCCGAGAATGTCCAGCGCGTCTCGATCGGCGCCGCACACGCGGCCGTTTTGGGCGATGAACAAACGCCCGGCGCTCAACGGGCCGCCGCCGGCCTCGTCGCCGCAACGCAGCCGCAGCAAAAAGCCGTCGCAAGACATGCGTTCGAAAAGTGAAGCTTCGAGGAGGCGGCGCGCGACCTTCAAGAACCCGAGCAGCAATCTGGCGGCGTCGGGGCGATCACAGATCACGCCGACGATCGCGACGATTCCGCCGTCCGGCCCGGAAATGGGACAGCCGGCCGTCGCGCAGCGATGCAGCGCGGCGTTGAAATGCTCCTTGCCGGCAAAAGCGACAGGCTCGCGCAGCAGCGCCGCCGTCCCCACGCCATTGGCGCCGAGACTCGCTTCGCGCCAATCCGCGCCGATGCGCGCCATCTGCATGCCGCCCGCCCATATCCGGCGACCGGAGTCGAGCAGATGGATCACGCGGCCGGCCGCGTCTGCCAGCAGGAGCGTGACGTCCGCGTCGTCGAGCAGCGCGCCGAGGTCGTAGATCATCGCCGAGAGATGCGACGCAACGGCGCCGCTCGCGGCGCGGGACGTCGCGTCGATCTCGGGGACGAAGCCGTCGCTTTGGCGTTGGCGCGGCGGAAAATCCAAGCCGGTCGGCAGCGCGTGGTCTTCGACGCAGCGCATCCAGGCGTCCGCCACCAGCGGCCGCACCCAATCGACGCCGCAAGGGGCTTGTCCCGTCTGCTTCATCCAATCCCAGGCGACGCCCGGGCGGTCTACCCCATAGAGGCCTGTCGCTTCGGCGGAACAGAGCGCGCCGGCGAAAGCCCCCTCGCGTTCGAGGCAGGGCTGTCTCACTATGAAGTCGCTCAACGGCGATCCTCCCGATGATGAATGTCGTCGTGGCGCGCGGGGGCATGCCGCGCGGTGACGGCTTTCGCTCGCCATTTCTTTCAGAAATGGCGAGCGCTTCTGGTCGAGTGAGAGGCGTCGGTCCGTGGATCAGGCGCTCGTGGCCGATTGCGGCCGACGTCCGCGAAGCGGGACATATCTTTGCAGCGCGTCCGTCAGATAGTCCGACAAAAGCGCGAATATCACGCCCGCCAGGAGCGACAGAACAGCGATGGCGAGCGGATTGTCCTGCGACAGCGCGATGATGCGCTCGCCGCGCTCCGAGACGCCCACGAGCGCGAAAAGCGTCGCATAGCCGAGGATGGCGACGGCGAAATCGCTCAGCGCCGACAGTCGCGACGCGAAGACGAGGATGGCCAGCGTGATCGCCACGGCGATCGCTGTCCACGCCGGAACGCCCAGCGTCGCGCCATAGGGGAGGCGCGCGATAAGAGCCAGGGCGACGCCCGCGAGAACGACGCCCGCCAGAAGATGAAGAAGCGCTTTCTTTACGCCCTCGATCTTTCCACCGAAATGGTAGTAGCCGGCCCAGCCGATCAGGATCGGAAAGAGCTGCGCGCCATAGTGGGCGGCAGGTCCCTCCGCGAGAAAAGCGGCGACGCCGCCGAGCGCGCCAATGCTCACGGCGCGATAGGTCGAGATGCTCATGATCAAATTCCTCTTGTCCCGCGCACGATCGACGATCGGCGCGTGCGAATGAATCCCTTGGGTTGCCTGTTCAATCGAACAAAGCCGCCCGTCAGTTGAAGATGACTGTTGAGGGGATCAGACGCCGCGCGGCGGGGGCGCGCGAGGACAGAGGGCGCGCAGCTCTGGCGCGACGATAACGGCGTCGATCTGGTGGTCGCATGCCGGAGAAGCGGAAACGGTTTCCAGAGGCAGGATTTCGACGGGAGCGCGGCCCGCGTCGGCCTCTATGAAAGAGCTGCAATGCAGAACGCAGCAGGGACCGACATGCTGCTGCTCGATCGGCCCGGAGGAGTCCCTATTCGCCGCGTCGGCGTTTTGGCAGATTGTTCCGAACAGCAGGCCGGCGGCGCCATTGGCGGCCGCGCCAGCGGCGAAGCCGATCGACGCCGCTTGCAACAGCAAGAGTATCGCGACCGCCGCGCTCACGGCCGCGCGGGCGACGACCGCACGGGCCATGGCCGTTCGTTCGACGCTCCGATATGACCGGCCTGACGCTTTCAAGATCACTCACCCCGCGTGTCGGATCGAGACGCGCTATAGCAGCGATACAGGGTCCAGCGACCGCTTGTCGCATGCAATGCGGCAGGTTGTCGCGCTGGCGTCCAGCGAGAGCGGCGCGCTGGCTTCACCGCCGCGCCTGCCCGGGCGTGTATGCGCGACCTGCGTCGCCCGCTTCGACCGGCGCCATGCGCGGCCGCCTCGAGGAGGAAGGCTTTCAACCTCTTGGAGGCGATATCGGCTTGCTCCATGAAGGAGAGCGTATCGACGAGCTGGCCGCGATGGTCGACAAGATAGACGAGCGTCGTGTGGTCGATGGTATAGCCGCCGTCTTTGAGAGGAACCTTGCGGTGGTAGACTCGAAACGCCTGCGCCGCTCGCGCAAGTTCGTCCGTCGATCCCCTCAATCCAGTAACGCGCTCTCCAAAAGACCCGACAAAATCCGAGAGGACGTCGGGCGTGTCTCGTTCGGCGTCGAGACTGACGAAGAGAATTTCGAAATCGGACGTATCCGCCCCCGACTCTTTCACGACCGTCGTCAGCTCGAGCAGCGTCGTAGGGCAGGCTTCAGGACATTTCGTGAAGCCGAAGAATATGGCGTAGGGGCGTCCGAGCATCGAACGATCATCGACTGTTTCGCCTTTGGAGGACGTCAGACGAAACGCCGGCGCGGTCTTGCCCGGCGCCGCGATCGCGTCGCGGGGCCGCGGCGCCGCCTGCAGCATTGGAAGAACCATCAACGCCGATGCGGCGGCGCAGGCGATCCAGGGGCTCTGTGTTCGTTTCGCCGGCGTGTCTTCGGCTGCGCGCCCCGATGGCGCGGCGGACGCCGCGCAGGACGGCGTTTTGCGGACGGTTCGCACCGGCGCCTCGACGCCCGCCTCGCGCAGCGCAGCCGCCAGCCGCTCGACGATCGCTTCGCGTTCGGCCGGCAAGACATCGCGCGCGATTTCGAGTTGTCGCGCGACGCCTTCGACCTCGACGCGCCGGCAGTCGCCGGCGTCGTCGATGTGCCGAACGACTCCGATCGCCTTCACTCTGCGCCGACCGACGAGTTCATCGTCGACATAGTGCGAGACGCAGACGATGTTCCGCTCGATGGTCACCCGCTCCGTGAAGCGCCGCTTCGCAAACAGCGACGAGCAGGCCCAGGAGAGGCCGAGTATGGAAAAAACGCCGATGATCTTCGCATCCGGCCTGATGGCGAGGGTAGCGGACAGGCTCTCGAACGCGGCGTAAGCGAGCGCGAGCGCCAGAACGCGCTTGCAGGCCGTCCTTCTCATCTCACGCCGTCTTGTCGACGCTTCGGCGAGAATCTCGCTGGCGTCCGTTGCCGGATCGATCAGGACGGTCGAGCGCGGTCGAATAAGCACGAACATTCACCAATGCGTTGAAATGGGTCGAAAGCCCGCGCTCGGAACATACGGAAGAAGGCGCGACGGCAAAGCGTCGAAGCGCCTACATCGATACCGAGAACCGCGAACGGAAAAACCAGCTTGACGATAGGAATCGTGGAGCTGTTGCGTCAATCGTCGTTGCGCAAATAATCCTGCGACAGGACGTCGCGTTCAATAAATGAACAGTTTCTCTCCGCTTTGGAGTCGGCGCTTTCGCTGCAGAAAGATGCCGACGCGCCTGACAAATAGTTCACTGTTCGTGAATTGGACTGAGGCGGCCGCATATGTATCAACGCTATTCATAGCCGCGACCCGCATTTTACTGCATGCACTCTGCGAACGACCCGCGATCCCAACAAATATCGCCGGTTCCGACCGCGGCGCGGCTGGCGCGCGTTTTGGCGCCGATGTTGCCCAGCGGTCGGCCATGAACACGACGAGCTATGGCCCCACGAGACGACGCTACTCCATCGTTGCGCCTGTTGCAGGAGGCCTTCTTTGTTGCGGTCTCGGCGCGCTCGGGGCCGCCGCGGGCGCGACCGTCCCTCTCGACATCGAGATCGAGCATCCGTGGTGTGCGGCGTCTCCAAAGGGCGTCACCACGGGCGCCTGCTATATGACGGTTCGCAATCGGGGGACGGAGACGGTCAGAATCGTCGGCGTGGATATTGCCGTATCGGACCATACGGAGTTGCATGAAACGGGCGTTGCAGACGGGATCATGAAAATGCGCCCTGTCTCTGAGGGCGTGGAAATTCCCGCCGGAACGTCGATCGACTTTCAAACGCGCGGTTACCATCTCATGCTGCTCGATCTGAAATCGTCATTGAAGCTCGGGCAGACGATCGACGGCTCGCTTCGCTTCGAAAGCGGCGGCGCGATGAAGATCGAGTTTCATGTGGAGACGCGGCGGCTGTAGCAGGGCCGCTTCGCCGTGAATTCGAGAGTCCCCGCCCGTTCAGCGGCATTGCAGTATTGCTTGGATTTGAATGGTGGGCGCGACAGGGATTGAACCTGTGACCCCTACGATGTCAACGTAGTGCTCTCCCGCTGAGCTACGCGCCCCCTTCCGGGGTTCCGCCTTGGCGGCGGCTCGGGTGGCGTGTGTATAGTGGCGGACGCGGCGGCGCGCAAGCGCCTTTGTGCAGAAAAATTTCATGGTCCCGCGACAGCGCAAATTCCGCCCGGCGGCGGCTTGGCGGGAATGGTCGTTAACAATTTATTGAGGCCAGATGTCGCGCGGACGAAAGA
Source organism: Methylocystis sp. Sn-Cys (assembly GCF_016745395.1). Lineage (GTDB taxonomy): Bacteria > Pseudomonadota > Alphaproteobacteria > Rhizobiales > Beijerinckiaceae > Methylocystis > Methylocystis iwaonis. The sequence continues at coordinate 232,484 of NZ_JAERVJ010000004.1, read as the reverse complement.
TTTATGACGCCGCGACAATTCTTATCTTGCGGGCCTCGCCCAATGTGGCATGCTTGGCCGTGCGCCCCTCGCGAGGGGAAAGTCACAAAGGAGGTTTCGCATGTCCTTACAAGGCCATATCGTCGAACTCCAACGTCGCCACGAGGCGCTCAAGAAGGAAATCGAGAGAGAGCAGCTTCACCGCAATGCCGACAAAGCCAAAATCATCGAGCTGAAACGCAAGAAGCTGCAAATCAAGGACGAACTCGCCAAATTGGCGATCAGCGAAACACGCCACTGACGCACGCTCGAACGGGGCGGAAAGCTTTTTCCGCCCTGTCCGCCCCACTCTCGGCCCATGGCGCGCCAGCGCGTCACCGCGCGCCCGACACCAGCAGCTTGTAGTTGATCGCGTCGACAATCGCTTCGAAAGAGGCGTCTATCACATTGGCCGAGACGCCCACCGTCGACCAACGATTCCCCTCCCCGTCCGCGCATTCCACCAGCACGCGCGTCACCGCGTCCGTGCCGCCCTGGAAGACGCGCACGCGGTAATCGACAAGCCGAACGTCGTCGACAAATTTCTGATAGGCGCCGAGATCCTTGCGCAGCGCGACGTCGAGCGCGTTGACCGGACCATTGCCTTCGGCCGCCGAAATGCGCGTCTCGCCATGAACATTGATCTTGACGATCGCCTCGGCGCCCTTGTCCTCGAAGCCATTGCGCGCGAAGCGCCGATCCACGGCCACGCTGTAGCGCTCGATGTCGAAATAATGCGGGGCTTCGCCGAGCACGCGCTTGGCGAGCAGGAAGAAGGAGGCGTCGGCGCCCTCATAGGCGTAGCCCTGCGATTCCTTTTCCTTCACCTCGTCGAGCAGACGCGTCAGGCGCGGATCATCCTTGTCCAGCGTCACGCCGAGGCGCGTCAGCTCGGAAATAATATTGGACCGCCCGGCCTGGTCGGAGACCAGCACGCGGCGCTGATTGCCCACCGTTTCCGGCGCCACATGCTCATAGGTGCGCGGATCGGTCAGCACGGCGGAAGCGTGAATGCCGGCCTTGGTCGCAAAGGCGCTGGCGCCCACATATGGCGCGTGGCGATTCGGCGCGCGATTGAGCAGCTCGTCGAGCGCATGGCTGATGCGCGTGAGATGCGCCAGTTTCTCGCGCGTGACGCTTATCTCGAAGCGCGCGGCGAATTCATCCTTGAGCAGCAACGTCGGGATGATGGTCGTGAGATTGGCGTTGCCACAGCGCTCGCCGAGCCCGTTGAGCGTGCCCTGAATCTGGCGCGCGCCGGCGCGCAGGGCGGCCAATGAGTTCGCCACCGCTTGCCCCGTGTCGTCGTGGCAATGCACGCCGATATGATCGCCCGGAATGACCTTGGCGACCTCCGCGACGATGCGCTCGACCTCATGCGGCAGCGTGCCGCCATTGGTGTCGCACAGCACCACCCAGCGCGCGCCGGCCTCGTAAGCCGCTACGGCGCAGGCGAGCGCATAGTGCGGATTATCCTTGAAGCCGTCGAAGAAATGCTCGCAATCGACCGCCGCTTCCTTCTCCCGCGCGACAGCCGCTTTTACGGATTGCGTAATCGCGGCGAGATTGTCCTCTTCCGTGGAACGTAAGGCGACCTTGACCTGATAGTCCCAGCTTTTGGCGACGAAGGTCACCGCATCCGCCGAGCTGCCCAAGAGCGCCGCGACGCCGGGATCATTCTCCACCGAACGGCCTTGCCGGCGCGTCATGCCGAAGGCGCAAAAACGCGCCCGCAGCTTCGGCCGCTGCGCGAAGAATTCCGTGTCGAGCGGATTGGCGCCCGGATAACCGCCTTCGACATAGTCGATCCCGAGATCGTCGAGCATGGCGGCGATCTGCCGCTTGTCGTCGAGCGAGAAATCGACCCCCGTCGTCTGCGCGCCGTCGCGCAGCGTGGTGTCGTAAAGCGTCACGCGTTCCCTGGTCATCAATGCGTTCCCCCAGCGGCCGGCGGGGCCGCCAGTTGCTTGGTCATGGTGGTGTTGCCGAGCCATTCGCCGGCGATCGTCACAGTATTGCGGCTCTGCGCGACATAGCCGCGCGCAGCGAAGAAATCGCGCGCCGTGTCGGAGGCTTCGACGGTGAGCGTCTTGGTTCCGCGCGCGCCGGCGAGCTTCTCGATTGCGTCTGCAAGCGCGGCGCCCACGCCCTGCCCCGCATAGTCCGGGCGCACATACAGCATGTCGAAGAGTTTGTTGTCTTTAAGAGAAGCGAAGCCCGCGATCTCGCCGTCGGCCAGCGCGACAATGGTGAGGGCGCCGGCGAGTCGGGCAGCGAAAGCGGCTTCGTCATCCGCCGCCGAGGCCCAGGCCTCGCGCTGGTCCGCGTCGTAATCCTCGGCCGCGAGCGCCTCAATGCTCGCGCGAAAAAGCGCGGCGAGCGCCGCCGCGTCGCTCGCAAGATATGGCCGAAGACCGGGCTGCGCCATTACACGACCTCGAAGCTGCGCAAGATCTGCCAGGCGGCGAAGGCGGCGCCGGCGAGAACGAGAATTTTGAAGAGGAGGTAAACCGCCCAATGGCGCTTGAACGGCAGCGTGTTTTTCCAGTCTTTGTTGGACATGGCGTTGCTCCTGTTGCCTCGCGCGGGACGGCGCATTGTAGCCCGGCCGTGGATCACGCTACGCGCCAGACATTGCGTTGGCGTTTCGGTGGGAGGGGCGCCCTCGGACCCCACCCGGCCCGCTGCGCGGGCCACCCTCCCCGTAAAGGGGAGGGATGGGATTTCGGCGGCAGCGCCGCTCATGCCGCCCGACGCTTCAGAAAGAGCGCAAATCGTAGGGCTCCAATCCCTCCCCCTCGCGGGGAGGGTGGCGCGCGAAGCGCGCCGGGTGGGGGGGAGGATCACGACGCCTCCGGCATAGGCTCACGCGCCCGCGCGAGAATCGTCTCGACGACCCCATGCAGATTGGAATCCACCTCCGGATTCCAAAATCGCAGCGTGCGAAAGCCCTGCGAGGCAAAATGCGCGTCACGCCTTGTATCGTTACGCAACCCCACGTCCTCGCCATGCTGAGAGCCGTCCACTTCGATGATCATCTTGTATTTGAAGCAGACGAAGTCGAGCACATAGCCGTCGAGCGGCGCCTGACGGCGGAAGTGGAAGCCCTCGGGCCGCAGCTTGCGTAGCTGCACCCAGAGCTTCACCTCCTGCGGCGTCATGGTCTTGCGCAGAGCGCGGGCGCGGGCGACGGACATGGTTCAGCCAACCCGGCCGTCGGGGTCGGGCCCCACCCGTCGCGCTTCGCGCGCCACCCTCCCCGTAAAGGGGAGGGATGGGACTGCATCGGCGCCGCCAATAGCGACGCTGGCTTGCGACTGCATCAGCGCTTCAGAAGGAACCCAAGACTCGGGGCTCCAATCCCTCCCCCTTGCGGGGAGGGTGGCGCGCGAAGCGGGCCGGGTGGGGGGGAGTCCGCTCACCGCTTCACCTCCCAACTCGTCGTACCGTCCTTATTGTCCTTGAGCGCAATGCCCATCGCCGCGAGCTCGTCGCGGATGCGATCGGACTCGGCCCAGTTCTTAGCGGCGCGGGCGGCGAGGCGGGCGGAGATGAGGGTTTCAATATTCTCCCGAACGTCCCCGCCTACCGCCTGCTTTCGCGCAAACCAATCAACCTTTGTGTGTGTCAAGAGTCCCAACAATCGCGCAGAGGCGAGCGCAATACCCTTGGATTCATCGTAGTAAAAATCAGCCGTCTTTCCGGCCGTCGCCTCGAAAGCTTGCAAAGCGTAGTCAGTAATTAACTCATGAAGAACTGTCACAGCTTGATGCGTATTTAGATCATCGCAAAGATCTGAGACGAACGCCTCGTCAGGCGCTTCAACCTGCTCAAAGGCTGAGTCCGGAAGGGCTGAATACCATCGATCCAGCGTCTTCTCCGCCTCCTCCAGCGCCTTCACCGTCCAATCGATCGGCTGCCGGTAATGCGTCCGCAACATCGCAAGCCGCAGCACTTCGCCCGGCCACTTCCGCCCGCCGAACTTCTCCGTATGCAGCAACTCATGGATCGTCACGAAATTCCCCAGGCTCTTGGACATCTTCTCGCCCTCGACCTGCAGGAATCCATTATGCATCCAGTAATTCGCCATCACGTCACGCCCAAAAGCGCAGCATGACTGCGCAATCTCATTCTCGTGATGCGGGAAGACGAGATCGATGCCGCCGCCGTGGATGTCGAAGGTCTCGCCGAGATGTTTCCAGGACATCGCCGAGCACTCGATATGCCAGCCCGGGCGCCCCCTGCCCCATGGCGACTCCCAGCCCGGCTCGCCCTCTTTCGAGGGCTTCCACAGCACGAAATCCATGTCGCCACGCTTATAGGGCGCAACATCGACGCGCGCGCCGGCGAGCATTTCATCGAGCGAACGGCGTGACAGACGCCCATAGGCCGGCATCGACGGCACGTCGAACAGCACATGGCCGTCGGCCGCATAGGCGTGGCCGGCCTCGATCAGCCGCTCGATAATCGCGATCATCTGCGCGATATGTTCCGTCGCGCGCGGTTGCACGTCGGGCTCGAGGCAGCCCAACGCCCGCACGTCTTCCTGAAAGACCTTGTTGGTCTCTTCGGTCAGCTCGCGGATCGTTATCCCGCGCTGAGCGGCGCGCGCGTTGATCTTGTCGTCGACGTCGGTGATGTTGCGGACGTATTTGACATGGCTCTCGCCGTAAAGATGCCGCAGCAGGCGGTAGAGCACGTCGAAGACGATCAGCGGCCTTGCATTGCCGATATGGGCGTAATCATAGACCGTCGGCCCGCAGACATACATGCGCACATTGTTGCGATCGATGGGCTCGAAAGCCTCCTTCGTTCGCGTCAGCGTAGTGTAGATTTTGAGCGCGGGCGTCGACATGAAAACCTCTGTCGCCAGCTTGAGCCGGCGCGTTTCATGTCAGTTCGAGGACGTGACGGCTCCGGCCAGCCTGGGTTGCTAGCTGATAATGGTCCGGCCACAAATTCGGCAGGAGAGCGGCATGGGAAGCGTCATGGCGGCGACCATGCGCCCGAAACCGCCGCCGCGTCAAGCGCGCTTTCGCAGCGCGTCACGCCGCTCCGGGCTCGCGCAAAACCCCTGCCGCGCTCCCGCTGCATTTGCGGCAGGATCGTGGCGCCTTAACGCATGATTAACCGCGTTCCGATAGTTTTAACCATACGCCGCCCGATGTCTTTGGCGGCCATGGAGCGGGCGCCGGCATGTTCAAACTCTCGTCGAAATACGAAAAGTCTTTTCTGCCGCGCCTCGTCGCGGGGCTTCTCGTCTCGGCGGCTTATTTCTCCAGCGCCCAGGCGGCTCCGGCCTCCTATATTGTCGTCGATGACGACGGCTATGGCGTGCTGGATTGCCTCACCCAGAAATCCGAGTGCGGAAAAATCGTGGCCGACGCCTGGTGTGAATCTCACGGCCACGGTCCGGCGAAGGCCTTTGGCCGCGCCGAGGACATCACCGCCTCCATCGGAGCCGACGCGCCGCGCGAGCCGGTCAAGCCGGGCGCGGCGGTGGTCTCCTGCTCGGAATAAACCCTATCTCACCCAATTCGCGCATTTGGCGGGCTCGCCCCCGCCCCAGGGCTGGATCGCCACGGTCGACGTCGAATTCTCCGGCGAGCCCTCGACCAGCTTGTCCGAATAAACCATGTAGACGAGCATGTTGCGCCGCGTGTCGCAGCCGCGCGCAATGTGCATCTGCTTGAAGAAGAGCGACCGTCGCTCGCTGATGGCGAGATCGCCTTGCGTGAATTTCTCGTTCTCCTTGCCGGCGCGCAGCTTGATCGGCCCGAATTGGCTGCAGGCGAGCGAAACCTCCGAGGTCTGCTCAGCCACGCCGAACATGCCGGCGACGCCGCCCTTTTCATGCGCCGTAAAAGCGCAGGCGACGCCGTCGATGAGCGGATCGTCGACAACATAGGTCGCGAGCTTGTCATTGGGCGTCAGCAGCTTGAAGTCGGTCGACTTGCGGAAGATCAGGTCCGGCCCTTCCTGCGCGCAGGCGGCGCTCGCGCCGAGCGCGGCTGCGAAAGCAATCGAGAATATCGCGCCAAAACGGTTCGTCTTCATAAGCCGGTCTCCAATGCCGTCGCGCCGGATATGGGCGAGGACTTGGCGCATGGGAAGTGCCGGAGGCTGCGCCCGTGCAAAAAAATGGCGCGGCGCGGGCCTCGTAATCGCCTTGCTGCCGACATGATGCAGGAGAGAATCCAAGGCGATCGGATGTCGGACGCACGCATCCTGAAAGAGCCGCCACAGGCGGCGGCGCGAAGGACGAAAGATCCTTCGACCAACGGGGGAACGCCCCGTAAGATTGATCGGCGGCGCGAAAAAGCGGATATGCTCGAGCCGCCCGCGATTCTTGAGCTTGGGCGTTTGACGACCATAGTCGCGCCGGGCCGGCAGCCGGAGCACGAGATGAGGCCGACCTTGGGGCCGACGAATACCCGCATCCTTCTTGCATTGGCGCTCGGCGCCCTCCTCTTCCTTCCTGGCGGGAGCGCACGGGCCGAAAACGCCTATTGCACGGATCTACGCGGCCAGATCGCCAAGGCGGGCGCCGAGGGCATGGCCGCGCGCTACCGCGCCGCCGCCGCCAAGCAGAGGGTTGAATATGGCCGCCTAGCCGCCAAAGGCCGGGCCATGGGCTGCGACCGCGAGCAGTTCCTGTTCTTCGGCAACCCGCCGCCGCCGCAATGCGCGCCGATCAGCGCGCGGCTCAGCTCCTTGCAGGGCAGCATCGCCGCTTATGAGCAGGGCGCCGCCGACGACAGCCAAAGACAGGCGCTCATGGCGCGCTATGAAGTCGATTGCCGCAATCAGCGCGCGTCGGCGCGCGAGCCCGAGCCCAAGAGCTTCTTCGAGGAGCTTTTCGGGGTCCGGCAGCCAGAGTCGGCGCCCGGTTATCGAGAGGCCCCCGACGATCCAGGCTATCAGACGCTCGACCCAGACTACGATGGAGATGGTCAATTCGTCGATGGACGCCCGCAGGGTGGCCCCATGGCGATCTGCGTGCGGACGTGCGACGGCGGCTTTTTCCCGATCACCTATTCGGCCAGAAGCGGGCAGCTCGACGATCTCAACACGCTCTGCAAGGCCATGTGTCCGGGAACGGAGGCCAAGCTCTACACGCAATCGCAATCGAAGGGGCTCGAATCGGCGATTTCGATCGACGGCGAGGCCTATGGCGATCTCCCGAACGCGCACAAGTACGAGAAGAGCTACGACGCCTCCTGCGGCTGCAAGCCTAAAGGTCAAAGCTGGACTGAAGCGCTGGCCGAGGCCGAACGCATCCTCGCCGAGCGCAACAAGAAAGACCAGATGGTCACGGCCGAACAGGCGGAGCAATTGTCGCGCCCGATTCTGCCCGGCGATCCGCGCGCGAAGAAGCCGGCGCTTTCCCTACCGCCCACGCCCGCCGCGGCCAACGCCGGCCTGCGCGGCGCTGAGGGAAGCGTGACGACCGGCGGGCCGGAGGTTTTCCGCGACGTGGTCGGTCCCGATGGCGTGAAGCGCCGGGTCCGCGTGGTGGCGCCGACATTGTAGCAAGCCCCTTGGACCGCGAGCCTTCAGGCTCGCTCAGATTGTTGACAAACCTCCGAGGCGGCCTCGCCCTTCGAGACGCGATCTTCGCTCGCTCCTCAGGGTGAGGCCTAAGTGTTTGATGAGGTTTCAGAAGCTCCTCATGCTGAGGAGCCTGCGTAGCAGGCGTCTCGAAGCACGAGGGGCGTCATCGCCACTTTGTCAGCACCCTGCGCGAGCCTTCAGGCGAGCCTGAAGGCTCGCGTTCCGGCGCCCCTATGCGCCGCGCCTGACAGGCTGCCTAAGAATCGTCTTCAACTTCGCGGGCTCGGTCTTGCGTGGATCGCTCAGATAAATCTCGTGATGCCTGCCAGCGAAGACATACCCCCGCGACGGCATTTCCTCGTGATGAAGCCGCGCGAGCGTCGGTCCTTCGTCGTCATAGGCGCCGATGTGCAATATTTGGAGCGACGGACCTTCGTCGTAGATTTCCATACGCAGGCTGTCAGGGGGCGCGCCGAGCTTCTTTTTTGACTTTTCAACGGCTGCGAGAAACATGGCGTCGTCCAGGAAATCGGGCGCTCGGATCATCATCGTCCAGCGCCAGCGGTCCTTGCGACGCGCAACGAAATCAGCCGGATCATCCGCCTCCCACAAGCCTTCGAGCGGCAGCACGACATAGTCTTTGCCGAGCGACGCCTTCGCGGAGAATTTCATCGCGTAGCTCACAGAGAAGAGCCATTCGACCGCCTGCTTGTAGGCCGGCGCGGTATTGGGATCGCCGGCGCCGTCGACCATCACGAAACGCATCGCTGGAACGTCGACGAGCGCGAAGCGATTTGTCGGGGCGCGATAAAGCGCTGGAGAAGCTTTTTTAAAATCGATCTTTGTCATGACTACAGGCCAATAAAATGAATGTAAGCGCCGTCATTGCGAGCGAAGCGAAGCAATCCAGGGCCGTGACGCGGCTCTGGATTGCTTCGTCGCTTTGCTCCTCGCAATGACGGCGGTGGCTACCCGCTCTGCGCCGCCATATGCGATTTCACCGTCTCGATGAGCTGCTTGATCGAGAATGGCTTGGGCAGGAAACCGAAATCGCCTTCGGGCAAATTCTTCGCAAAGGCCTCCTCGGCGTAGCCCGACACGAAAATCACCTTGGCGGTGACGCCGCGCTTGCGCAATTCGGCGAACATGGCCGGCCCGTCCATCTCGGGCATGACCACGTCCGAGACGATGAGGTCGATCTTGCCGCCGACCTCCTCGACAACCTCCAGCGCTTCGAGGCCGGTGGAAGCCTCCAGCACCGTGAAACCGCGCGACTTGAGCGAGCGCGCGCCGATGGAGCGCACCGCGTCCTCGTCCTCGACGAGGAGGATGACGCCCTGCCCCGTATAATCGGCCGCGGCTTTCGGCGCCTCGGCCTCCGGCTTCGGCGCTTCCTTTTCTTCGGGGATGAAGCGCGGCATGAAGATGCGGAAAACAGTGCCCTTGCCCACTTCGCTCTGCGCGAAGATGAAGCCGCCCGACTGCTTGACGATGCCGAAGACGGTCGAGAGCCCGAGGCCCGTGCCCTTGCCGACCTCCTTGGTGGTGAAGAAGGGCTCGAAAATCTTCTCCATCACCTCGGGCGGAATGCCGCTGCCCGAGTCCTCGACCTCGACCAGCACATAATCCGCTGGAACGAGATGAATCTCGTTGAAGCCGGCGCATTCGTCCTTGGTGACGTTGCGCGTGCGGATCTGCACGCGGCCGCCTGTGTCCGCCATGGCGTCGCGGGCGTTGACGACGAGATTGATGATGACCTGCTCGAATTGCGTGAGGTCGGCCTTCACGAACCACAGATCGCGCCCTTGCCGCAGATCGAGCTCGTTCTTCTCGCCGACGATCCGGCGCAGCAGATTTTGCAGCTCGGACAGAGCGTCGCCGAGCTGAAGGACTTGCGGCCGCAGCGTCTGCCGGCGCGAGAAGGCGAGTAGCTGGCGGGTCAGGCCGGCGGCGCGATTCGCGGTCTCCTTGATCTGGCGGATATCGCGGAAAGCCGGATCAGTCGGCCGGTGGTTCGAGAGCAGGAGATCGGAATAGCCGATAATCGCCGTCAACATATTGTTGAAGTCATGGGCGATGCCGCCGGCGAGCTGGCCGACGGCGTTCATCTTCTGCGACTGGGCGAATTCCTCCTGCAGCTTGCGCTGCTCGGTGGTGTCGAGCGCATAGAGGGTTGCGCCCTTCTGGCCGGAATCTTCCGCTGCAGACGCGAAGAAGCGGGCCGAGCGCGGTCCCGCCCCTTCCTCAAAGGACACATTGACCGGCTTGACGTCGCTCTTGCCTTCGACCGCCTCCTCGATCGCCTTGCGCAAAGCCTGCGCATCGCTCTCGGAGAGGCCGGCGAGCAGCGACCAGCCTTCCTTGCCGTGAAGCGCCGCCTTGGGGAGGAGCTTGGCGAAGGCGGCATTCGAATCGAGCACGCGGCCCTGCGCGTCGAGCGTCGCGATGGCCATGGGCGTTGAATTGAAGAAGCGCGCAAAACGCACCTCGGCGGCGCGCAGCCCTTCCTCCGGCTTTTCGCCGGCCGTGCGGTTGAGGACGAGCGTTCGCGAGGCGCCGGCGACGCCGTCCTGGCCGAAAGCCACCTGGTGGAGGAGCCGCACCGGCAAGGAGCGACCGTTCCGGCACCGCAGATCGAGATCGATCTGCTCGGTGCGGACCTCTCCCGGCGAGCCGGAGACGGCGGCCAGCAATGCCGCGCCATTGTTGGCGACGATGGCGGCGAGACTTGCGCCCCCCGAGCCCACCTGGGTGAGATCGTAGCCGAGCCAGCCCGCGAGCGTCTTATTCATATAAGAGACGCCGCCGTCGGGCGTGGACGAGAAAAAGCCTGCCGGCGCGTGGTCGAGAAAGTCGATGGCGTGCTGCAGCTCCTGGAACACGCCCTCCTGCCGCTGCCGCTCGCTCGTGACGTCGGCGACGCCCCACAGCGTCGCGCGCTGGCCGCCCTCCGGCAAGGGCCGCACCTTGATGCGATACCAGCCGACCGCGCCGGCGCCGGTCAGCGGCGGCGACAAGCGCAGATCCTCGACATGCGCTCTTCCCGAGCGCGCAGCCTGCGCCAGCCGATAGATTGCTTCGGAGACTTCCGGCGGGCCCGAAAAGAGCCGTTCGACGGCTTGCAGGCCGGAGGGGTCGCGCGCGCCGCAGAGCTCCATGTAAGCTTCATTGGCGTAGACGATCTGCATATCGCCCTTGGTGACGACCAGGCCTTCGGTCGTCGTGTCGGCGATGAGCTTTGTGACGTCGTTGCGTGGAACGCGGGACGAAAACTGTATGAGCCCGACGGCATAGGCGAAAAGCGAAAACACGCCGGCGACGCCGAAGAGCGCGAGGGCCAGCATGACGAGCCGCGGCGCCATGGCGGTCGGCGCCAGAAAATAGCCGACCGAAACCGTCAGAATCGCGATGGCGAACGTCAGCACGAGCCCGGCGCTTCCCGGTCGCTCGCTTCGATCAAATGCAGACGACGCTGCCCTCTCGCTCATCCCCTACGCCCCGCCCATCGCGCCCGCGAAGCCTGCTCGCGGACGATTCGGTCTGCATGCCAGAATATGGTTAATGAGCCGCGCATCGAAACGACGCCGGCAAAATTGCTAAGTTTGAGAACTCTTTCAGATTCGTGTGCAAGAATGGCCGCGCACGCGCAAGATAGCAACCGCGCGCCGGGCAATTTCGGTTTCCGCCCCATAAGCGTTAACCATTGATTAACCTTTTGGGCCCGCTTGCCAGAAAAGCTGATAATTTGGCAAGGTTCAGCGCGTTCGAAGAGAGACCTGCGGTTCATGCAAGACAGATTCTCACAACTGCTACCGGTTCTCGGAGCAATCGTGGCGTTCCTCATCGCCGCGCTTCTGGTTCTTTATATCTTCCGTCTACTGTTTGGGCGAAAGATTCGCTCGGATGCAGCGAAAAAAGGACCGCGTCGCCTCGATGTTGTCGACGTCTTCGACCTCGATCGTGAGCGTCAGCTCGTCATCGTCCGTCGCGACAACATCGAACATTTGCTGCTGATCGGCGGGCCGAACGACCTCCTGGTCGAGGGATCGTTCGCACGCGCCGAAGCGCCCGTTCGTGCGCCTGCCGAGGCGCGCGGCGCGGCGCCGGCGACCGCCTGGCCGCCCGGCCCTCCGGCCGAGCCCGCGCCCGGGCCCGTTCCCAAACCTGCCGTTCCGGGGCCGCTCAATCTGCCGCCGGACCTGTTCGCGCCCGCCCCCTCGAAGCCCACAGCGCCGGAGCCCGCTCCCGCGCCGCCGCCCGCCGGACCGACGGCCGCCCCGCCGCCGCCCCGTCCTGCTGCGCCGCCGCCGGCGCCGCCGCCACGCCCAGGCGCCCCGTCGCGACCTGCGACGCCGCCCTTCCTGGCGCGCACCCAGCGGCTGATCCAGCCGAAAACCGAGGCTCCGCCACCCGCCCCGAAACCCGCCGCGCCGCCGGCGCCTCCGCAGCCCCCTGCTGCGCCGGCTCCAGTCGCCGAGCCGCCAGCCGCCCCGCCGGCGCCGGCCCAGGCCCGGCCTCCGGCTCCTCCGCCAGCGCCGCCGCCGGGCCCGGCGCGACCATCGGCGCCCCCGCCAGCCCCGCCGGCGCCCGCAGAGGTCGATCCGCTGGAGTCGCTGGAAGCCGAAATGGCCCGCCTGCTCGGCCGGCCCGAGAAGGAATAAAAAAGAAGGGCGTCGCCAAACCGGCGACGCCCTTTCTAATTGTTGGTGATTCGCTCGATTGGTTCAGTGTCATTCCCGACGCTCGCGCAGCGAGTGATCGGGAATCCAGAGCCGCCACCGCCGTTTTGGCTCTGGATTCCCGGTGGGGCTTTTCAGCCCGCCGGGAATGACAGCCCCAATGCGAGCTGTTCAAACGGCAATTGGGGTATCAGTCGTCGCGATAGACCTTCTCGCGTCTCTCGTGGCGCTCCTGCGCCTCGATGGAGAGCGTCGCGATCGGCCGCGCATCGAGCCGCTTCAAGGAGATCGGATCGCCCGTCTCCTCGCAATAGCCATATGTGCCGTCGTCGAGACGCCCGAGCGCCGCGTCGATTTTGGCGATCAGCTTTCTCTGCCGGTCGCGGGCGCGCAGCTCGATCGCGCGATCGGTCTCGGATGAGGCGCGATCGGCGAGGTCGGGATGGTTTTCATTCTCGTTTTGAAGCGCCGCCAATGTCTCGCGGCTTTCCTGGAGAATGTCTTCTTTCCACGCCAGCAGCTTGCGACGAAAATATTCGCGCTGCCGATCGCACATGAAAGGCTCGTCGTCGGAAGGTTTATAGGCTTCGTCCAGCTCCACCGACATGGCCGAGAATCCCCTCGTTGGACCATTGGCGCGCCTATATAGACGCGGCGCGTGACACTTACAATCTCACTTATATTCATGCGTCGCCGGATTGCCGCGAGACGCGCCGCGGCGACGATGAGAAGTTATTCCATCGCCTTGCGGAGATTTTCGTCCACCTTGTCGAGGAATCCCGTCGTCGACAGCCAGCTTTGATGATGGCCGACGAGGAGCGCCAGATCCTTCGTCATGAAGCCGGCTTCGACCGTCTTCACGCAAACGTCCTCGAGCGTTTGCGAAAAGCGCGCAAGCTCCTCATTGCCGTCGAGCTTGGCGCGATGAGCGAGGCCGCGCGTCCAGGCGAAAATCGAGGCGATCGAATTTGTCGAGGTCTCGTGGCCCTTCTGGTGCTCGCGATAATGGCGCGTCACCGTACCATGAGCGGCTTCGGCCTCGACCGTCTTGCCGTCGGGCGACATCAGCACGCTGGTCATGAGGCCGAGCGAGCCGAAACCCTGCGCGACAATGTCGGATTGCACGTCGCCATCGTAGTTCTTGCAGGCCCAAATATAGCCGCCCGCCCATTTGAGCGCCGAAGCCACCATGTCGTCGATCAGACGATGCTCGTACCAAAGCCCCAGCGTCTCGAATTGCGACTTGAACTCGCTCTCATAGACGTCCTGGAAAATGTCCTTGAAGCGGCCGTCATAGGCCTTGAGGATCGTGTTCTTGGTCGAGAGATAGACCGGGAATTTGCGCTGGAGGCCGTAGTTGAAGGTCGCGCGGGCGAATTCGAGGATCGACTCGTCGAGATTGTACATCGACAAGGCGACGCCGGCGCCCGGGTATTTGAAGACTTCCTTCTCGATGACCTGCCCGTCCTCGCCCTCGAATTTGATGGTGAGACGGCCCTTGCCCGGCACTTTGAAATCCGTGGCGCGATATTGATCGCCGAAGGCATGGCGACCGACGACGATCGGCTGCGTCCAATGCGGCACGAGGCGCGGCACGTTGTTGCAGATGATGGGCTCGCGGAAAATGACGCCGCCGAGGATATTGCGGATCGTGCCGTTCGGCGATTTCCACATTTCCTTCAGGCCGAATTCCTTCACGCGCGCTTCGTCGGGCGTGATTGTCGCGCATTTCACGCCGACGCCATGCTGCTTGATGGCGTTGGCGGCGTCGATCGTGATCTGATCGTTGGTGGCGTCGCGACTTTGGATCGAGAGATCGTAATAGAGAAGGTCGATGTCGAGATAGGGCCGGATCAGCTTGTCCTTGATAAAGGCCCAAATAATGCGAGTCATTTCGTCGCCGTCGAGCTCGACGACAGGATTGGCCACCTTGATCTTCTGCATGTTTGATCGATCCTCAAGCTGCGCGCGCCTTATATCCCCGGCTCGACGCCAGGGAAAGCGGCGCCTGGGATGTGTGGATTTTCAGGAATAGGCTGTAAACTATGGCCGAAAGAGACGCGCCGAGGCGCCTCCTGCCTCCAATACCTTGAAAATCCTTCTCTTTTCGCCGACTTTGCACGACATCCGACAAGCATCAACTGCGCCACACGCCTATTCTGTAAAGGAAAGCTCAACGTCTCCCTTTCACTTTGCCCGTAGTTTTTATGCGGCGGAGTTGGAAGGCGTGAAAAACAAAGGTTTCCCTTGGACGAGCGCCGGATTTCAGGCGGACGAGCGCGGCTCGATCGCCATTCTCTTCGCCCTGTCTCTGATTCCCCTCGTCATGATCGTTGGCGCGACGATCGACTACACCCGCGCCGCGACGATGCGGACGCGCTTTACCCGGCTCGCGGATACGGCCGCGCTCGCAGCCGTGAGGGCGGCGGCGCTCCAGGAAGCCGATTGCCTCGCAAAAAGCTCCACGACCGGCCCTTGCACGCCGGACAACATCAAGAAGCTCGGCGAGGGCGCCGGCCTCAACTTCCTTGCCGCGGATACGGCCTTCGCGCGCTCCAGTCAGTCCAGCAGCGTCGCGCTGACCAATAATGACGGCTCCTGGTCGGCGACAGTGACCTATTCGGCGCAATCGCCCGCCGCCATGACCGGGCTCATCGGCTTCTCGTCGATCCCTGTGGGCCGAACCGTCACCTCGAATATTTCGCTGGGAAGCCAGATCTATCTCAACATTCGCCTTCTGCTCGACCGCTCGATGTCGATGGGCATCGGCGCCACTGCGGACGACATTTCCCGAATGGAGGACCTGACAGGCTGCGCTTTCGGCTGTCACACAAATGGCTCGTCTTCGACCTATTACGACAAGCCCAAGGCGCAGGGCATTCGCTTCCGCATAGACGAATTGCGGGACGCGACCACGGCTCTGATCGCCACGGCCAAGACGGTGACCGCGTCCAACGCCCGCACCCATATCCAGATGGCCGCTCACGCCTTCAACCATCAGGTCACAACGCTCGTCGATTTGACGACGGACCTCAACAAAGTCGCCTCGGCCGTCAAGGCGCTCGATTTGCCGACGACCGACGACGGCACGCAGACAAGCGACGCCATCAAATGGATCAACACCAAAGTTTCCGGAAATGGGAACGGACAAAAGGCGACAACGCCCCAGGAGATTATCTTCATCGTGACCGATGGCGTGGACGACGGCATTTATACGGGTTGGCAGGGAATGTCCGCGCCATATGGAAAGCCGCTCTCCTGGTGGCCAAAATACATGACCAAGGCGAACACCGGCGCCTTTCCGCGCGGCGCTTGCACTGCGCTGAAACAGAAGAACGCCATCGTCGCCGTGGTCTATACGACCTATGTGCCTTTCGTCGGCACCGAGCAATATGACAAGCTCATCGGCCCCTTCGCGAGCGATATTGCGCCCAATCTCCAGGAATGCGCGACGCCCGACTATTTCTTCACGGCGTCCACTCCCGGCGACATCCAGAAGGGCATGCAGCAGCTCTTCAACAAGGCGCTGGCGGCGTCCAAGCTGCGGCTGACGCATTAGCGGAAGCGACCTGGTTTGCGGAAAAGCCGCGGCCCCCTTCCCCCGCGCGCCGCTTCAGCCTAATTAGCGATCTCTCTGCAAGAGGAAGCTAAAAGTTGGTCGGAGCGGGAACGGATCACACCAAGCAGGCGCTCACGGGCGGGCCAGCCATCATATTGGTGCGCCCGCAGCTTGCCGTGAATATTGGCATGTGCGCCCGCGCCATGGCCAATTTCGGCCTCTCGGATCTGCGCCTGGTGTCGCCCCGCGAGGGCTGGCCGCGCACCGGCGCCTATCGCAAGGGCGCCTACGCCGCCGCCGCCGGCGCCACCCATCTGCTCGAAAGCGCCAAGCTCTACGATTCGACGCGCGAGGCGATCGCCGACCTCAATTTCGTCTATGCCGCCACCGCGCGCGGGCGCGGGCAGATGAAGCCAGTGCTCCCGCCCGCCAAGGCGCTCGCCGACACAGCCGCGCGCGTCGCGGGCGGAGAGAAACATGGCGTGCTCTTCGGCCCCGAGCGCACCGGCCTCGACAATGACGATGTGGCGCTTGCCGACGCCATACTGACCTTCCCGGTCAATCCCGCCTATGCCTCGCTCAATCTCGCGCAATCGGTGCTGCTGGTCGGCTACGAATGGTTCCGCGCCGCCCATGGCGACGCTTTGCCCTATGAGCAGGAGGAGCGCTCGCCGCCGGCGACGCGCGAGATGACCCTGGCCTTTTTCGACTTCCTCGAAGAGGAGCTCGACAAGCGCGGCTTCTTCCGGCCCCTGGACAAGAAGCCGGTGATGTCGCGAAATCTGCGCAATATGTTCCACCGCATGGGGCTCACGCAGCAGGACGTGCGCACGCTTTGGGGCTTGGTGGTGCGGCTAGTCGAAGGCCCGCGGCGCGACCCCAAGAAGGTGTGGCGGCGCAAAAAGCTCGAAGAGACAGAGGGGGAAAAGACCTGATCCGCCCCCGGCCCCGCCTCGCCGTCATTGCGAGCGAAGCGAAGCAATCCAAGTCCATCGCGTGGCTCTGGATTGCTTCGTCGCTTTGCTCCTCGCAATGACGGCGAGGCGGCCCCGATCTGGGCTGTTCAACCGAAAATGGTATCAGTGAAACGAGGGCTTCGGCCCTCGCGACGGCGCGGTCGGCGCCACGGCGAGCGGGCTCGCCTGATGATGCAGGAGCCGCCATTTTCCCTCGACCGCCCGGAACCAGTTGGTCGCCAGCAATAATCCGCCCCCGACTTCCTCGATGCAGAACACCCTGCCGTCGACGCCCTCGATCAAGACCTTCTCATCGCGCGCGGCCACGGCGTCCTGTGTGGGATTCTTGAAAATATCGCGATAGGAGGCGATGACCGGCGTCCGGCCGATCAGGGCCGGCCAGCCGGGGTGCACGCAGCTCACCCCCTCCTCCGCCCAGATCGCCTCCATGGCGGGAAGGTCGCGGGCGGCAAAGGCGCGGTAATAGGCGGCGTTCGCGGCGAGAAGGGCGTCTTCGTCCATGCTTGCAGAGTGGTGGATTTATGGACCGGACGCAATATGCTTGGCCAAAGCGCGAGCGACGCAGGACCCAGGGAGGCCTATGGACGCTTTGAGCCTGTTCGGCCTTTTCGCGGTGAGCGCCATGCTGCTCACTTACGCGCTGGAAGAGCGCAGTCACTGGTTCGTGCTGGGCTTTTCCGCCTCCTGCGCGCTCGGCTCGATTTATGGCTTTCTGCAGGGCGCCTGGCCGTTCGGCCTCGTCGAGGGCGTGTGGTCGGTCGTCGCCCTCGATCGCTGGCGCGCCCGGCGCGAGGACTCCCAGCCAGAGGACTGAAACCCCACGTAAAAGCCGACCGTATCGCGCCAAGCCCGAACTGTGCTAAAGCCCACGCCAAAGCCCCGGCCTTGAACCGGGCGCAGGAGGCCCTCAATGTTCATCCAGACCGAAGCCACCCCCAACCCCGCCACGCTGAAGTTCCTCCCCGGCCAGAATGTCCTCGGCCAGGGCGCGATGGAGTTTCGCTCGCGCGAGGCCGCCGCCAACGCCCCGCTGGCCCAGGCGCTGCTCGCCATCGACGGCGTCGAGGCGGTGATGTACGGCGGCGACTTCGTCTCCGTCACAAAGAACGAGACCGACTGGGCGCATCTCAAGCCCGCGATCCTCGGCACGATCATGGAGCATTTCGCTTCCGGCGCGCCGCTCTTCACCGACGGCGGCTCGACTGTGGCCGACCATGGCGGCGAGTTCTACGACCCGGCCGACGCCGAGACGGTGGCGACTATCAAGGAGCTGATCGAGACCCGCGTGCGCCCGGCGGTGGCCGGTGATGGCGGCGACATCGTCTTCCGCGGCTTTCGAGACGGCGTCGTCTATCTCGGCATGAAAGGCGCCTGCTCAGGCTGCCCCTCCTCGACCGCGACGCTGCGAAACGGCATCGAAAATCTGCTGCGCCATTTCGTGCCGCAGGTGAAGGCGGTGGAGCCGGCTTAAGGCTTCTTTTTCGAGCGTGCGTATTCCTCGGGGATCTCATCTCCAGCGCGAGGCGGTTCTCCCGTATCGCGCGACATGAGTCTATCGAATGCGGCCCAATCCGCCCGGCCTTTGCGGTCCGCGAAGTATCGCGCGGTCCGCAAGGCCGAAACCTTTTCGGCCACTGCTGTGGAAACGAACTGATTGAGGCTCGCCCCGTCTTCGGCTGCGAGCCTCTCGGCCTCCGCCTTCAAAGAAGCGGGAAGCCGGAGCGCATAGGCGGACACTTTTGTCTTCATGGCCTTAGCCTCACAAGCCATTCACCCGGCGTCAATACGCCGACGCAGAACCGATCAAACGCGGGCGAGAAGTCCTTCTTATTGAATGTCGCGATCCCTGCGGCGCGACCGTTGACGGCGGCCTCGAGAACCAGCTCGTCGCCTGGATCCCGTAACTGCGGCCGCCATAAGAACCAGATTTCGACGGGCTCGACCAACTCGACGACTGCGTTCAAAAACTGGCGGACCTCCCGTGTGGAGAGCTGCGCCGCCTTTCGGTGCTCGCTCCGCTGACAGACAGATTCATATTCGACGACCAGCGCAACGGACGCCAGCAACCGAATCTCTCCCGCCCGCGCCAGGCGGAGCAGCTCCGCCGAGGCGCCGCGAGGGCTTCTCAGCGCAGCGACCACGACATTGGTGTCGAGCACAAGACGCATGGCGTCCAACTATCATATCACATATGATGTCGTCTCCAGCTTGGCGAGCCGCCGCCTCTCAAAATCTGTGATATTGGAGCTTCGCCCTTTGTTGATCGAGCGCCCCAAAGGGTCATATGCTCCCCGCATGCGAATCCTTGCGATCGACACCGCCCTGCCCGCCGTTTCGGCCTGCGTGCTCGACCACGACGCGGAGCAGCCCCTCGCTTCCGAGACCATCGCCATGGAGCGCGGTCATGCGGAGGCGATCATGCCGCTCATCGAGCGGGTCATGAGCAAGGTTGACGGCGGCTTCTCGACCATCGACCGCGTCGCCGTCGCCGTGGGGCCCGGCTCCTTCACCGGCATTCGGATCGGCCTTGCCGCCGGACAGGCGATTGCGCTCGCCTGCAAGGCCGAGGTGGTCGGCGTCTCGACGCTGGCGGCGCTGGCGGCCCCGCTGATTCTGGACGCCGCCGACAGCGTGGTCGCGGCGGCGATCGACGCGCGTCACGGCAAGGTCTTTGTCGCCGCCTTCGGCCCGGACGGCCGCCCCTTGCTGACGCCGCGCCGCGCCGGCGCGCATGAGGCGCTTCGGGCGCTGGGCGACGGGCCCCTGCTTCTGATCGGCTCCGGAGCGGAGCTTCTCGCCAAGGAAGCCCGCTCGTGCGGCATGGCGGTGAAGATCGTGAGCGAACAGGCCGCGCCCGACATCGAATTCGTCGCTCGGCTGGGCCTCGCCGCCAAGCCGGAGACGGCGCCCGCCAAGCCGCTCTACCTCAAGGAGCCGGACGTAACGATCGCCGGCAAGCCGCCGGAGGCCGCGCCGGCGCCCGAGGCTCCACCTGCGCCGGCCGAGGCCGACGCCGCGCCGCCCACCGCTCTCGCCGAGACCGCGCCCGAAAGCAGCGCACAAACAATCACTCCCTCCGAAAAGCTCGCCTCCGCGCCCGCGCAGGCCTAGAATCCACCCATGAGCCTGATCGCTTCTTTTTTCGCCAAGCCGACCTTTGTCGTTCGGCCCATCGGCGCCGAACGCGCGGAAGAATGCGAGGCCCTCCACGGCGCCTCTTTCGCCTTCGGCTGGTCCAAGATCGACTTCGAGAGCTATCTCACCGACCCCAATATCATCGCCGACGGCGCCGTGACCGAGGGCCTCAGAAGCAGGCTCGGCGGCTTCATCCTGTCGCGCCTGCTGCCGCCGGACGCCGAAGTGCTGACCTTCGCCGTCGACCCGGCGCGGCGCGGCGTCGGGCTCGGCCGCATGATTCTGGATCGGCATCTTGAAAATCTGGAGCGCGGCGGGGCCCGGCTGGTGTTTCTCGAGGTCGCCGACGACAACGAGGCGGCGCTGAAACTCTATTATCGCTTTGGCTTCAAAGAGATCGGCCGCCGGCAGAACTATTACCAGCGCGCCGACGGGACGAAACGCGCGGCGGTGAATTTGAGACTGGAGATGTGAGAGGGCGCCGGGGGTGAGCTTATCCCTCCCCTTTACGGGGAGGCTGGCCCCGCGAAAGCGGGGTCGGGTGGGGTAAAGCCCCAACGCTGTCGTAGCGGCGCGGACCCCACCCGGCGGCCTTCGGCCGCCGACCTCCCCGTAAAGGGGAGGTATGGGGGCTAATAACGCCAGATGGCTCACCTTGATTGCCCGACGTAGTCTAACTCAACCAAGCCGGCTAGGCTCGACCCCCATGCGTATTGTCGACATCCAAGAGGCCAAAAAACAGCTTTCGCGCCTTGTCGCGGAAGCCGCGAAAGGAGAGCCCTTCGTCATCGCCAAGGCCGGAAAGCCGATGGTCAAAGTGACCGCGCTCGGCGCGCCCGAGAAGAAAAAGGATCGGCGGCTTGGTTTTCTCGCCGGGAGAATTTCAGTCCCCGACGACTTCGATACTATGGGCGCCTCGGAGATCGAGGGCATGTTTGCAGGCGAAGAGTGAGACGTCGCCTCTCGAGCCGGACCAAATAATTCGAGTCGGCGCGCCCTGGAAAAACGCCTATAATGGGGCTAGCCGAGAGTCGCACGATCTCTCTCCAAGGAGCAGACAAGATTTCCACCCGGGTTCAGAACGCGTCCGAGCTGCCGTCGCCCGCGCCCGAGTCGGCGCCTTCGGAGGGCGGCAAGGTTCTGGTCAAGTCCTACGGCTGCCAGATGAACGTCTATGACGCGACGCGCATGGCGGATTTGCTTGGCCGCGAGGGCTACGCCGAGACCGCGGACGAAGCCGAAGCCGATCTCGTCATCCTCAATACCTGCCATATCCGCGAGAAAGCGGCCGAGAAAATCTACTCCGAGCTCGGCAAGCTCGCCCTCGAAAAGCGCGAACGCGAGGCCTCCGGACGCGAGATGAAGATCGTCGTCGCCGGCTGCGTGGCGCAGGCCGAGGGCGAGGAGGTCTTGAGGCGCCAGCGCGCGGTCGATCTTGTCGTCGGCCCGCAGAGCTACCACCGCCTGCCCGATCTGTTGAAACAGGCAAAGGGCGGCCAACGCCTCACCGACACCGAATTCGCCGTCGAAGATAAATTCGACGCCCTGCCCCAGCCGAGCCGCGCGCAAATCCGCGCCCGCGGCGTCTCCGCCTTCGTCACGGTGCAGGAGGGTTGCGATAAATTCTGTTCCTTCTGCGTGGTTCCCTACACGCGCGGCGCGGAAGTCTCCCGGCCCGTGGCCGACATCGTCGCCGAGACCAGACGCCTCGTCGACGCCGGGGTGCGCGAGATCACGCTCATCGGGCAGAACGTCAACGCCTATTGCGGCGTGGATGAAAAGGGCGTCGAGTGGAGCCTCGCCAGCCTGCTGGGGCGCCTTGCAGAAATGCAGGGGATAAAGCGCCTGCGCTACACCACCAGTCATCCTGTCGACATGGCGCAGGATTTGATTGACGCGCATGAGGCGATTCCAAAGCTTATGCCCTTTGTCCATCTGCCCGTGCAGTCGGGCTCGGACCGCGTGCTCAAAGCCATGAACCGCAAGCATACGGTTGCCGACTATCTCGACATCATCGCCCGTCTGCGCAGGGCGCGGCCGGATGTGGCAATGTCGTCCGATTTCATCGTCGGCTTCCCGGGCGAGACGGACGAAGATTTCGAAGCCACTATGGCGCTCGTGCGGGAAGCCGGCTTCGCATCGAGCTTCTCCTTCAAATACTCCCCCCGCCCCGGCACGCCCGGCGCGGAACGCGCGGACCAAATCGATGAAGAGGTCAAGCGCGCGCGTCTCGCCGCGCTTCAGGCGCTGCTCGAAGAACAGCGTCAGGCGTTCAACGCAGCGACGGTCGGCAAAACGATCGACGTGCTGTTCGAAAAACCGGGCCGCCACGAGGGTCAAATCGGTGGCAAAAGTCCCTATATGCAAGCTGTGCATGTCAGCGGCCCCGCTGACATGATCGGCGAAGTGGGCCGAGTCGCAATCGTCGCGGCGGGCTCAAATTCGCTGGCGGGCAGACTTGTGAGCGCGGGCGAGGAGGCGAAGGCTTGACAACGATTGGCGATGTGCGGCTTCGCCGGGACGAACCGGCCGAGCCCGATGCGGAAATCACGCTGGCCTTCGAAAACAATAAATATGCCTCCCTCGTCTTTGGCCATTACGACCAGAATCTCGCCAAGATCGAGCGCCGGCTGAAAATTGCCTCTTTCGCCAACGGCAATCACGTCACGCTCAAGGGCAAGGCGGAAGCCTGCGAACATGCGCGACGCGTCCTCGAGGCGCTCTACGAGCGCATCGCCAAGGGACAGACCATTGCGCTCGGCGACGTCGACGGCGCGATCGAAGAAACGGCGCGTCAGCGCAACCTCTTCCCTGACGCGGAGCCGGCGCGCGGCGCTTTCGAGCAGCTCATCACCCGCAAACGCGGTCTGGTGCGCGCCCGCAACGCGGCGCAGGACCAATATTTGCGCGCCATGAAGCGCTACGAGCTGGTCTTCGGCGAAGGCCCGGCGGGCACCGGCAAAACCTGGCTCGCGGTCGGCCACGCCGTGCAGCTCATGGAGCAAGGCGCGGTCGAGCGGCTCATCCTCTCGCGACCGGCGGTCGAAGCCGGCGAGCGGCTGGGGTTCCTCCCCGGCGACATGCGCGAGAAGGTCGATCCTTATCTGCGCCCGATCTACGACGCGCTGCACGACTTCATGGATTCGCGCATGGTCGAGCGCGGCATGCAGACCGGCATCATCGAGGTGGCGCCGCTCGCCTTCATGCGCGGCCGCACGCTGGCGCGCGCCTGCATCCTCCTCGACGAGGCGCAGAACGCGACCTCCATGCAGATGAAAATGTTCCTCACCCGCCTCGGCGAGGGCTCGCGCATGATCGTCACGGGCGATCCGTCGCAGACCGACCTGCCGCCCGGCCAAGTCTCCGGATTGTCGGAGGCGATTTCTCTGCTCTCTGATATCGACAGCGTCGGCCGCGTGCGCTTCTCCGAAGGCGACGTGGTGCGCCACGATCTCGTGCGCCAGATCGTGGGCGCCTATGACCGCGCCGCCCGCGCCAAAAACAAGCCGCGAGACATATGAATATAGAGATCGACGTCAACGTCTCCGCCGACGCATGGGAGGGCTTCGACGGTCTCGATACGCTCACCCGCGACTGCGTCGGGGCGAGCCTCTCCGAGAGCGGCGCGCGACTGGTCGAGGGCTGTGAAATCAGCGTCACATTTTGCGACGATGCTGAGATCCACGAGCTCAACGCCGAGTGGCGCGGCAAGGACAAGCCGACCAACGTGCTCTCCTTCCCGACGCCGGGGCCCCTCTCCGCACGTCCGCTCCTCGGCGACATTGTGATCGCCTTCGAAACCGTGGCGCGGGAGGCCGAGGAGCAGGAAAAAACATTGCGTGAACATACGGCCCATATGGTCATCCATGGATTTCTGCATCTGATCGGTTATGATCACGAGACTGCCGCCGAGGCCGACGAAATGGAGAGCCTCGAAAGACGGATCGCGTCGCGGTTGGGCTTGCGCGACCCCTACGCCGGCGAGGCGGCCGGCGAAGAGGATGAAGCGGGCGAACTGAACGAAGGTCATGTCGATACGATCTGAAAATGGCGAAGAGCCTTTAAGTCGCAGGCACGAGACGCGGCTGACGCTCTTGGACCGCCTGCGCGGATTGCTGGGCCTTTCGCCAGCCTCCGTCCGCGAGGACATCGAGGACGCGCTGGAGGAGACCGCCGGCGACGTCACGCCGCACGAGCGCGCGCTGCTGAAAAATGTGCTGGGCCTGCACGATCTGCGCGTCGAGGACGCCATGATCCCGCGCGCCGACATTGTCGCCCTCTCGCAGGATTCGACGCTGCGTGAGGCGCTGCATATTTTCCGCGACGCGGGCCATTCGCGCCTGCCTGTTTATATCGAGACGCTCGACGATCCACGCGGCATGATCCACATCCGCGACTTCGTGAATTACTTTGCGGTTTGCGCCGAGAAACACGCAAGCGCCGATGGCGCGGCGACGCCCAAGGTCGACTTCGACACGCCGCTGTCTCGGGCCAATCTGCTCAAGCCCGTGCTGTTCGTGCCCCGCTCCATGCCAGCGCTCGATCTGCTCGTTCGCATGCAGGCCTCGCACACCCATCTCGCTTTGGTCATCGACGAATATGGCGGGACGGACGGTCTCGTCACCATCGAAGACATTATGGAAATGATCGTCGGCGACATCGAGGACGAGCACGACGTCGCCGAGCCCCCGGAGATCGAGGAGCTCGACAATGGCGATTTCCTCGTCGACGCCCGCGCCGATCTCGACGAGGTCACCGATCGCCTCGGAGTCGATTTCCGCCTGGAGGATACGCCTGCGGAAGTGACGACCATCGGCGGACTTGTCGCCTGGCTCGCGGGGCGCGTGCCCATGCGCGGCGAGGTCATCGCGACGCCCGTCGAAACTCACGAATTCGAGATTGTGGAGGCTTACCCGCGCAGAGTCGGAAAGCTCCGGGTGCGCGCGCGCCATCCATAAGAACAGATGGACCGCGCGCCTTCAGGCGCGCAGTATCATACGAGATCCGCTTGATTGGTTCACGCCGTCATTGCGAGGAGGCGGAGCCGACGAAGCAATCCAGGGCCGCATCGCTGCCCTGGATTGCTTCGCTCGCGCGCAACGACGGGCTCTGGGCAAACCAGCGCCTTTACTGCTCTGGATTCCGGTCGGGCTTTCAGCCCGGGGGGAATGACAAATGGCAATGCGGGCTGTTTAAACGGAAATGGCGCCAGTGCGCGCCTGAAGGCGAGCGGTCCGTTTCTGGCGTCAGCCAATAAAATCAATCGCCCGGCGTCTCGGCCTTTGCCTTGCCTCGAAAGCCGCTAGAGTCGAACCGACGATTCGCGGGAGACTCCAAACCGATGGCGCAAATTGCTGATTTGATGAGCGCTCGGGCTGGGTTGTCGTCTCTCCCGCAGCGCATCATTCTCGCCGACGGCTGGACCCGCCGCGCGATCGCCTTCGTCGCGGGCGCCGCCGGCGCGCTGGCTCTGCCGCCCTTCGATTTCGCGCCCGCCATGGCGATTCCGCTGACGACCGCCGTGTGGCTGATCGACGGCGCCGCCGCGCAAGGCGGGCGCTTCGGCTTCGCGCCGATCCGGACCGCCGCGGCGGCGGGATGGTGGCTCGGCTTCGGCTATTTCCTCGCGAGCCTCTGGTGGCTCGGCGCGGCCATGCTGGTCGAGGCCGACCAATTCGCCTGGGCGATCCCGCTTGCCGTCATCGGCTTGCCGGCGGCGCTCGCCTTCTTCCCGGCTTTCGGCTTCGCGCTGTCGCGTCTCTTATGGTCGTCGGGAAGCCTGAGGATTTTCGCGCTCGCCGCAGGGCTGGGCGCATCCGAGTGGCTGCGCGGGCATATTCTGACGGGCTTTCCCTGGAACGACGTCGGCATGGCGCTCGCGCAGGCCGGACCGATCGGACAGGCGGCCGCGCTCGTCGGGCTCAACGGCCTCGACCTCTTCGCGATTGTGATCTTCGCGGCGCCGGCCACCATCGTCGATCGGCGCCCCGGCGAACGCTTTCTCTCCAACGCCGCCGCCTGGTCGGCCGCTCTCCTGCTGTTCGCGCTCTCGGCCTATGGCGCGTTAAGGCTCGCAAGAAGCGAGACGGAATATGTCGAGGGGGTCAAGCTGCGGCTCATGCAGCCCAATCTGCCGCAGGACGCCAAATTCCGCCCCGAGAACGGACAGGACATCCTGAGACATTATCTCGGGCTTTCCGACCGCGCGACCGGCCCCGAGCGCACGGGCGTTTCCGACGTCACCCATCTCATCTGGCCGGAGTCGGCCTTCCCCTACATTCTGTCGCGCGAGCCGCAGGCGCTCGCAGCCATCGCCCACGCCCTGCAGGGCAAGGTGCTGATCACGGGCGCGGCGCGCATCGAGAGCGACGGCGGCGGCAAACGCGGGAAGATTTTCAATTCCATCGAAGTCTTGCAGGGCGGCCGGATACTCGCTTTCTACGACAAGATGCATCTGGTCCCCTTTGGCGAATATTTGCCGCTCGAAGCATTGCTGCGGCCGCTCGGCGTCTCGCATCTGGTTCCAGGCACATGGGACCAGGGACAGGGCCCGCGCACGCTCGCGGCGCCTGGCCTGCCGCCGATGGCGCCGCTTGTCTGCTACGAGGCGGTCTTCCCAGGCGAGGCGACGGCCAGAGACAAGGAGGGCAAACGCCCGCAATTGCTTCTCAACGTCACCAATGACGGCTGGTTCGGCAAGACGCCCGGGCCTTATCAACATTTCGCCCAAGCCCGCCTGCGCGCCATAGAGGAAGGGCTTCCTCTGGTTCGCGTCGCCAACACCGGCATTTCGGCGATCGTCGACCCGTACGGCCGGACCGTCGATTCGCTCCCGCTGGGCGAAGAAGGGCTGATTGACGGAGGTCTGCCGAAGGCGATAGCCGAGCCGTTGTTTGCGCGGCATGGGACGATCGTCTTCCCGTTACTATGGGCGCTCGTGCTGGCCGCCGCTATGACCGGACGCTGGCGGCGTTAAAAGGGCGTTTTTGCTCCCCTGTTGTCATTTAGAATAGTTTGCTTACAAATATTCGTCCGCCCGGATGTTGCACTTGGCGCGCGGGAAGGACTGACGAAAACGCGTCAGAAAATGAATTATTTGTTCGGATTCGGCACCCAATCGATCGCCTGTTTGCAATTGATCGCCGTTCGGCTAAAACGCGGCAGGAGGTCGTTGAAGTGAAGAAGACGCCAGATCCCATCGACCGTCACGTCGGCAGCCGGGTGCGCATGCAACGGATCCTGATGAAGATGAGTCAGGAAAAGCTGGGCGAAGCCTTGGGCCTAACCTTTCAGCAGGTCCAAAAATACGAGAAGGGATTAAATCGTATCGGCGCAAGCCGGTTACAACAAATTTCCAAAACCCTCAATGTTCCCCCCTCGTTTTTTTTCGAAGGCGCGCCCACACTCGGGGCAGCCGAGGGGAATGGCGGTTTCGCCGAATCCTCCTCCCAATATGTCGTCGACTTCCTGTCCACCGCCGAGGGGCTGCACCTCAATCGGGCTTTCGCCCGAATCAAGGATCCCAAAATCCGCAAGCGGGTGCTCGATCTTGTGGCGACGCTCGCCGATAGCAACAGCGCGGACGAAGGCTGAGCGCTCCGGCGAGTTCTCTATATCGAACGATTTCCGCTTACTTGGCTTGACCTAACGAACGCAGACTGGCAGACCAAGGCCAGACCGTCGGATCATTTCGCGTCGAGGGATCGGGCGCTGGCGGCCATTGGGAGATTCTGAAGTGACCCGGAAGAATTATCTTTTCACCAGCGAGTCCGTTTCCGAAGGCCACCCGGACAAAGTCTGCGACCGCATCTCCGACGAAATCGTCGATGAATTTTTTCGGGAAGGCCCCAAGGCGGGCATCGACCCTTACGCCATTCGCGTCGCCGCCGAGACGCTCGCCACCACGAACCGCGTCGTGATCGCCGGCGAAGTGCGCGGCCCGCATATTCCCTTCGATCGGATCATCGAAATCGCCCGCAACGCCATCCGCACGATCGGCTACGAACAGCACGGTTTTCATTGGAACACCGCGAAGGTCGAAGTCCTGCTGCACGAGCAATCCGTCGACATCGCCCAGGGCGTCGACGCCAGCGGCAATAAGGACGAAGGCGCGGGCGACCAGGGCATCATGTTCGGCTACGCCGTGCGCGAGACGCCCGATCTGATGCCGGCGCCGCTCTATTATTCGCACAAGATCCTCGAGAAGCTGGCGCATGCGCGTCACAGCGGCAAGGAGAAGGGCCTCGGCCCCGACGCCAAGAGCCAGGTGACCGTGCGCTATGTCGACGGCAAGCCGGTCGAGGCGACGCAGATCGTGCTCTCGCATCAGCATGTCGACGAGAGCCTCTCGCCCGCCGACGTTCGCGCTTTGGCCGAGCCGTATATCCGCGAGGCGCTGCCTCAGGGCTGGATCACCGACAACACCGTCTGGCACGTCAAT
Organism: Methylocystis sp. Sn-Cys; assembly: GCF_016745395.1. Lineage (GTDB taxonomy): Bacteria > Pseudomonadota > Alphaproteobacteria > Rhizobiales > Beijerinckiaceae > Methylocystis > Methylocystis iwaonis. Next base: position 204,122 of record NZ_JAERVJ010000004.1, on the reverse strand, counting down.
CCGACCGGCAAGTTCTTCATCGGCGGCCCGGATGGCGACGCCGGCCTCACCGGCCGCAAGATCATCGTGGACACTTACGGCGGCGCGGCCCCGCATGGCGGCGGCGCCTTCTCGGGCAAGGATCCGACGAAGGTCGACCGTTCGGCTGCTTACGCGGCGCGCTATCTCGCCAAGAACATCGTCGCCGCCGGCCTTGCCGACCGCTGCACGCTGCAGCTCGCCTACGCCATCGGCGTCGCCGAGCCGCTGTCGATCTATGTCGACCTGCATGGCACGGGCAATGTCGCGGAGGACAAGCTGGAGGCGGTTCTGCCGCAGATCATGCGCCTGACCCCGCGCGGCATTCGCGAGCATCTCCAGCTCAACCGTCCGATCTACGCCCGCACCTCCTCCTACGGCCATTTCGGCCGCGCGCCGGAGACCGACGGCGGCTTCTCCTGGGAGAAAACGGACCTCGTGGATGCGTTGAAGTCGCATTTCGCCTGACCGGAAACGAGGGGCCTTTCGCATCGGCGAGAGGCCCTTTCTCCATCGGAGAAGAATTGCTTGCTTTGAACCTTGGACCTATTCTTTGTCTATGAGCGCTTTCACGATCGACACTCTGGCTGTCGCACAGCTTTTGCGAAAACGCGGCTTCACCGAGGAGCAAGCCACAGGCGTGGTCGAAGCGTTACGCGAGATAGACGCTTCTCAGCTCGTGACAAAAAGCGATCTCAAAGAAGCGATCGCCGATCTCAAGGTCGACATCGTCAGATGGCTCATCGTCACGCAGATCGCGCTCGCAGGGTTCCTTTTCGCCGCGATGAAGTTCGCAAAATAGACGCGGCTCCGCCGCTTTTTTTCGATAGATCCTAGCGTCCCCAGCTCTCGCGCCTTCTTCCGGGCTCTTCCCTTCCGCGCCTGTCGCGGCTATCTCGGCGCCATGAACGAGCACCCGCCACACCGTCGCCTCTACGGCCGCTCCAAGGGCAAGGCCCTGCGCCAGCATCAATCGGAGCTCATCGCTGATCTCCTGCCAAAGCTCGCGCTCGACCTCTCCGCCGCCCTCCCCCTGCGGCCCGGCCGCGACACCCGGCTCGAAATCGGCTTCGGCGGCGGCGAGCATCTCATCGAGGCCGCCGCGCGCGAACCCGAGGTGGATTTCTTCGGCTGCGAGCCTTTCATCAACGGCATGGCGAAGCTGCTCGCCGGCATAGAGGCGCGCGGCTTGACCAATGTCCGCCTCTATCGGGGCGACGCCGCCGAGGTGCTCGACCGGTTGCCCGACGCGAGCCTTTCCCGCGTCTATCTCTTCTATCCCGACCCCTGGCCGAAACGCCGCCATCGCAAGCGCCGCTTCGTCTCGCCCGAGAATCTCGCCCGGCTGGCCCGCGTCATGCAACCGGGGGCCGAGCTGCGCTTTGCGACCGACATCGACGATTACGCGGCCTGGACGCTGGCGCGTCTGCGCGTCTGCGACGCTTTCCGCTGGCAGGCGGAAACGGCGCAGGATTGGCGGGCGCCTTGGGAGGGCTGGACGCAAACCAAATATGAGGCGAAAGCGATGGCGGCGGGACGCCGTCCGGTCTATCTGACCTTCGTCAGACAGGCGGAATAAGAAGAGCGAGAGGGGAGCGGCGCATGGTGGAGTTCGCAAACAAGGCGGCGGAAGCGACGGGGCCGATCGAGACGACGGTAGCGCGTTTTCGCATGGACGTCCTCGAAGCTTCCTTGCGCAAGGTCGTTCTCGTGGACTTTTGGGCGCCCTGGTGCGGCCCTTGCAAGCAGCTCGCGCCCGTCCTCGAGCGGCTCGTCGCCGCGACGGGCGGCAAGGTCCAGCTCGTCAAAATGAACATCGACGCCGAACCCGAAATCGCCGATCAGCTCGGCATCAAGTCGATCCCCGCCGTCGTCGCCTTCCAGCGCGGTCGCCCGGTGGACGGCTTCGCCGGCGCCCTGCCTGAAAGCCAGATCAAGGGGTTCCTCGAGCGGCTGGTCGGGCCGATCGAGGACGCGGCGGACGCGATGGAAGCCGTTCAGGAGCTGATCGAGGCGGGCGACGTCGCCTCGGCCCACGCGCTGCTCTCCGAGCTCACCAGCCAGGAGCCTGTCAATCCGAAGGCCTTCGCTTTGCTATCGCGGCTTTATGTTGCGGCCGGGCAGTTGGACGAGGCGCGCGCGGTGCTGGAGCGTTTGCCGGAATCCGCCCGCAAGGATTCGGACGTCGCCGCCGCCGCCGCCGCGATCGAAAACGCGATCGCCGCGCAGGATCTGGGCGAGACTGACGACCTCAAGAGCCGCATCAACTTCGATCCCAACGATCTTCAGGCCTATTTCGACCTCGCTCTCGCGCTCAACGCCAAAGACCGGCGTGAAGAAGCGGCCAATGCGCTTCTTGAAATCATCCGGCGCGACCGTAGTTGGAACGACGATGGGGCCAGGAAGCAGCTCGTCCAGTTCTTCGAAGCCTGGGGACCGATGGACAAAGCGGCCGTCGCCGCGCGCCGCCGACTCTCGACCCTGCTTTATTCTTAAATAGGAGAGGCGGTAACCCAAATCCGCCGCGCATCCGCCATGAGCATCAACAGCCCCTATTCGGACATCGCCCAACTACCGGGAAGCCTTCCTGTTTTTCCGTTGACGGGCGCTGTGTTGCTGCCGCGTGGAGAGCTGCCGCTCAATATTTTCGAGCCGCGTTATGTGGCCATGGTGGACGCGGCGATCGCGAGCAATCGTCTGATCGGCATGATCCAGCCTCTCCCGGGAGGCGACGGCGCCACCGTGACGCCGCGCCTTTTCCAGGTTGGCTGCGCCGGACGTCTGACCCGTTTCTCCGAGACGGGGGATGGGCGCTATCTCGTCACCCTCTCCGGCATCTCGCGCTTTCGTCTCGGCGACGAGCTGCCGTCCACGACCCCCTACCGCCAATTCCACGTGAGCTATGACGGCTTCGAGGCCGATCTTCTGCCCGGGGCCGGCGAAAGCGCCGTGGATCGCGAGGCCATGGTGGGGATGTTGCGTAATTTCGCCGATTATTCGAAACTCGAGATCGACTGGGCGAGCATAGACGCCGCGCCCACCGAAACGCTGGTCAACGCGCTGGCGATGATGTCCCCGTTCGGCGCCAATGAGAAACAGGCGCTCATCGAGGCCATCGACCTCAAGACCCGGGCGGAAACGCTCGTCACCCTCGCGAAGCTCGACATGGCGCTTGGCGACGGCGAAGGACAACAATGGCACTGAGCGCAGTCGCTCGAACACGGGAAAACGCGAGATGAGCGAGAACATCGAGGCCGGCGCCGAGAGCCAGGAAACCAGCGCGCCCGAGGCGACGAAAGTCGATCCGCGCCTTTTGGAGATTCTCGTCTGCCCGCTGACGAAGACGACGCTCGAATATGACCGCACGCGCCAGGAGCTGATTTCCCGCTCGGCGCGACTCGCCTATCCGATCCGCGACGGCATACCGATCATGCTCCCTGAGGAGGCGCGGCCGATCGACTGAGGCGGCGCATCCGCGATGGATGACGCGCCCGCCCGCGAAATCGTCACGCTCCTCGATCTGGAGACGCTGGGAGAAGACCGCTTTCGGGGGCATAGTCCGGCCTCCGCGGGCAGACACCTCTATGGCGGACAGGTCGTGGCGCAGTCGCTCGTCGCCGCGACGCGAACCGTCGAGCCTGACCGCCCGGTGCATTCGCTGCACGCCTATTTCATCCTGGCGGGCGATCCGCAGATTCCCATCGACTTTGCCGTCGACCGCATCCGCGACGGCAAGAGCTTCGCCACGCGCCGCTGCGTCGCGACGCAGCGCGGGCGGCCGATTTTTTCGCTCGCCGCCTCCTATCAGCGCCGCGAGGAAGGGTTTTCGCACGCGCTCGCCATGCCGCAGACGCCGGCCCCCGAGAGCCTGGAGCCCATTCACGATCTCGTCGACCGATTCCGCGCCTTTCTGCCGCAACCGGCGGCGAATTGGATGGCGCGCGCCTGTGCGCTCGACATGCGCATCGTCGCTCCGGAAACGCTCGTTGCGCCCAACGCCGCCGGCCAAAAGATCTGGTTCCGGGTGCAAAGCCCGCTTCCCGACGACGAGGCGATCCACACGGCGGTCCTCGCCTATCTCTCCGATATGACGCTGCTCAACACGGCGCTCGTCGTGCATGGCCGCAATATTTTCGATCCGAAGATCCAGGTCGCGAGCCTCGATCATGCGCTGTGGTTTCACGAGCCGCCGCGCGTCGACGACTGGCTGCTCTATGTCCAGGAGAGCCCTGCGGCCTCGCATGCGCGCGGCCTGACCTTCGGCCGCATTTATGCGCGCGACGGCCGGCTGCTCGCATCCGCGGCACAGGAAGGCCTCATCCGCCTGCGCACCAATATTTAGGCGCCTGCTTATTTCTCAGGCGCCTGTCGCATTTGCCCTTCTATCCGGCTCTTCGCCCGCAGTTCCCGCAAACTCCAAGCTTTTCCGTTGGCGCAAGCGATCGAGGCCGGCGTCGCGGCCCAGGCGAGAGTCGCGCCTATTTCATACAAAACCCCGTGATTTCAAGGATAGCGCTCGCTGGCACGGCTTTTGATAGCAATGGCGGCGGGCGCGCCAGCGCTCTCTCCAAACGACCGCGCCGCTGCGGCGTTCCGCTTAGAGTGAGCGGCGCCCGTCCAAGGGGTCGATAACAAACAGGATTGGCAGATGAAAATCGTGACAGCGATCATCAAGCCGTTCAAGCTCGATGAGGTCCGGGACGCGCTGACGAATATCGGCGTGCACGGCCTCACCGTGACGGAAGTCAAGGGCTATGGACGGCAGAAGGGGCACACGGAAATCTATCGCGGGGCCGAATACGCCATCAGTTTCTTGCCGAAGCTCAAGGTCGAGGTCGCCGTCCCCGCAAACCTCGTCGAAAAGGTCGTCGACGCGATCACCTCCACGGCGCGCACCGGCCAGATCGGCGACGGCAAAATCTTCGTCAGCCCGCTCGAACGCGCCATCCGCATCCGCACCGGCGAGTCCGACGCCGACGCGCTCTGATCGCCATCCTCCCGAAAACCAGGAGCTTTTCTACATGAAACTTCCTTCGTCTCGGAGCGCGTTCGCGGCTTCGACCCTCGCGGGAGCGGCGCTCGTTGCGACGGCGGGATCGGCCTTCGCTGGCAATGATCCCACGCCCAACCCCGGCGACACCGCCTGGATGCTGACCTCCTCGCTGCTCGTGCTGATGATGTCGATCCCGGGCCTCGCTTTGTTCTACGGCGGCCTCGTGCGCACGAAGAACATGGCGGCCGTGCTCTCGCAGACCTTCGCGATCGTGTCGCTCGTCGGCGTGATCTGGGCGGTCTATGGCTATTCCTTCGCCTTCGGCGACGGCGGCTCGCTCAACCATTATGTCGGCGGCTTCAACAAGCTCTTCCTGAAGGGCGTGACCGGCGCCGCCAATGCGCCGACCTTCACCCCCGGCCATGTCATTCCGGAATTCGCCTTCTTCGTCTTCCAGATGACCTTCGCCATGATCACCCCGGCCCTCATCATCGGCGCCTTCGCCGAGCGCATGAAGTTCTCGGCGGTGCTGCTCTTCACGGCGCTGTGGGTCACCTTCATCTACTTCCCGGTCGCGCATTGGGTGTGGGGCGTCGCCGATCCGAACGCTCTGGTCGACGCCGCGACGCAGCTCGCCGCCGCGCCCGACGAAGCCGCCAAGGCGGCCGCTCAGGCGAAGATCGACGAGATCGCCGGCAATGTGGGCTGGCTCGCCGGCAAGGGCGCGCTGGACTTTGCGGGCGGCACGGTCGTCCACATCAACGCGGGCATCGCGGGCCTTGTCGGCGCCATCATCGTGGGCAAGCGCATCGGCTATGGCAAGGAGGCGCTCGCGCCGCATTCGCTGACGCTGTCGATGGTCGGCGCCTCGCTGCTGTGGGTCGGTTGGTTCGGCTTCAACGCCGGCTCCAACCTCGAAGCCAATGGCACGACGGCTCTCGCCTTCGTCAACACCATGGTTGCGACCGCCGCCGCGGCGCTGTCGTGGATGATCGTGGAGTGGCTGATCAAGGGCAAGCCCTCGCTGCTCGGCCTCATCACCGGCGCGGTCGCCGGCCTCGTCGCGGTGACGCCGGCCTCCGGCTTCGCCGGCCCGATGGGCTCGATCGTCCTCGGCCTCGCCGTCTCCCCGATCTGCCTCTTCTTCGTCGATGTAATCAAGAAGAAGGTCGGCTATGACGACGCGCTCGACGTCTTCGGCGTCCACTGCATCGGCGGCATCACCGGCGCTCTGGCGACTGGCCTGCTGGTCAACCCCGACTTCGGCGGCGTCGGCATCACCGACTACACCAATCTCGAGAGCTACGCCGGCACGTATGACATGGTGGCCCAGATGAAGGCGCAGGGCACGGCGGTCGTCGCGACGCTGCTCTTCTCGGGCATCGGCTCCGCGATCCTCTACAAGGTCGTCGACCTCGTGGTCGGACTGCGTCCGGCGCCCGATCAGGAGCGCGAGGGCCTGGACATCACGGATCACGGCGAACGCGCTTACAATTACTGACGATTGCTGATCTGTCCCCAAGCAAAAGTTGGAGCGGCGCCCACGGGCGCCGTTTCTTTTTATCGCTCTCACACGGGTTCCGCTTGATTGGTTCGGTGTTGATCCCGACGATCGTGCGATCGGATTTAACGCCGTCATTGCGAGGAGGCGGAGCCGACGCAGCAATCCAGCGTCGCATCGCTGCCCTGGATTGCTTCGCTTCGCTCGCAATGACGGCTCTGAGCAAAACCAGCGCTCTAGCGGCGCTGGATTCCCGATCGAGCCTTCCGCGAGCTATCAAACGGAAATGGTATCAGGCGCGTATTGCCCGTGTCATTGGAAGCGCGCAAACATGCGGGGCATGAAGATTCGTCACGCTCTCCCCTTTGCCCTTTTCCTCGCCGCCTGTCCGGCGCAAGCCGCCGAACGCACGATCAACGCCACGCTCCTCGTTTTCAGCGACATTTACGAAATGGCGGAGACGAACGGGCGCGGCGGCTTTGCGCGCGTCGCCGGCGTTGTTAGCGCCGAGCGCGCGAAGACCAAGAACGTCCTCGTCGCGCTTGCGGGCGACACCATCTCGCCCTCGCTGATGTCGAGCCTCGACAAGGGCGCGCATATCATCGACCTCATCAATCGCACGAAGATCGACGTCTTCACGCCGGGCAATCACGAGTTCGATTTCGGCGAGGACGTGTTTCGCAAGCGCATGTCGGAATTGCAGGCCGTGCGCCTCGCCGCCAATCTGCGCGACGCCGCCGGCAAGCCCCTGCCCGGCTTTGCGGATAGCAGAATCTTCGACATCGACGGCATGAAAATCGGCGTCTTCGGCCTGACCGAGGATGAATCCGCCAAGCGCTCCAACACCGGGTCGCTGCAAATCTCGCCGGCCATAGACGCCGCGCAGCAACAGGCGCAGCGGCTGCGCGATCAAGGCGCCGATCTTGTCGTCGCCGTCACTCATTCTGAGTGGCGGGACGATTTGCGCCTCGCCAAGACGGGCGCGATCGACATTGTGCTCTCCGGCCACGACCATAATCTCTTTGTCGCTTATGACGGCCGCGCGGCGATTGCCGAAACGCAGGCGGATGGCGCGCAAATCGTCGCGGTCGATCTGACGATCTCGGCGTCCGACGCCGGCGCTCGCAAGGTGCGCTGGACGCCGAAGTTCCGCATCATCGACACCGCCGACGCCACGCCGGACCCGGCCGTCGCCGCCCGCGTCGCCGAATATCGCGCGAGCATGGACAAAGATCTCGATCAGATCATCGGCGCCACGCAGACCGAGCTCGATGCGCGGAAATCGTCCGTGCGCAGCCAGGAGACGGCGATCGGCGACTTCATCGCCGACGCCATGCGCGCCAGGACCGGCGCGGACGTCGCGCTGATCAATGGCGGCGGCATTCGCAGCGATACGGTCGTTTCGCCCGGAACGAAGCTCGCGCGCAAAATGGTCGTGGCGGCGCTTCCCTTCAACAATAAGCTCATCACGCTGGAACTGCGCGGCGCCGATCTGCGCGCGGCGCTCGAAAGCGGCCTCTGGAAGCTCGGCAAGGACGCGGGCCGCTTCCCGCAACTGTCGGGCGCCCGCATCGTCGCGCGGCGCGACGCTGTCCCCGGATCGCGCATTGCCACGGTCGACATCGGCGGCGCGCCGCTCGACGACGCGCGCCTCTATAAGGTCGCGACCAACAACTATCTCGCCGCCGGCAAGGACGGCTATGAGGCCTTTACGCGCGGCAAGCCGCTCGTCACCGAAGACGAGGCGCCGCTGCTGTCGACGGTGGTGATGGAGGCGATCGAGAAGGCGGGGACGATTGCGCCTGTGGTGGATGGGCGTCTGATCATCAAGTAATATTATTGCCGTTTGACCGCTCGCATGGGGGCTTGTCATTCCCGGCGGGCTGAAAGCCCGACCGAGCACCTGCGCAAGAACCCGCTCGGCCTTTTCATTCACGCCATCAATTGGTCGAAGGAGCTTGGCCAATGACTCAATTGCCGCTTCTGGCTTTCACGAGCTTGCTTCTCTCGTGGTCTCTGCTTGCTGCCTGTTCGAGCTTCAAGCCGCCGGAGATCGCCTATGACGATCTGCCGATTCCGGCGAACTTGCAGAGCGATCCGCCCGGCCCGGTGAAGATCGTCGAAGTCCCGAAAGTTCTGCCCCTCCCCGGACAGCTCAAATCCCTCCCGCGGGGCAAGGGCGAGCGACCCGAGCCGATCGACCCGAAAGCGCGGATCGAACAGGCCAACGCCGCCGCGCGCGTGGAGCCGCGCCGCGCCGGCTATATCACGCCGTCCAGATCTATCCCTTCACCGAGGGCGCGCTCTATCAGGTCTACGCCGCCCCCGGTGAGATCACCGACATCGCTTTGCAGGACGGCGAGCAGCTCGTCGGCTCCGGCCCCGTCGCCGCCGGCGACACGGTGCGCTGGATCATCGGTGACGCGGAGAGCGGCGCGGGCGCCGCCCGCAAGACCCACATCATGGTGAAGCCGACGCGCGCCGACCTGATGACCAATCTCGTCATCAACACCGACAGGCGCACCTATCATCTGGAGCTGCGCTCGACCGAGAAGACCTATATGGCCTCAGTTTCATGGCAATATCCGCAGGACGAACTCATCGCGCTGCGCCGTCAGAACGCCGCCGCGGAGGCCGCCGCGCCGGTCGACGTCGGCCTCGATCTCGCACGGCTCAATTTCCGCTACGCGATCGAGGGCGACGCTGCACCCTGGCGGCCGCTGCGCGCCTTCGACGACGGCCGCAAAGTCTACATCGAATTCCCGCGCGGCGTCTCTCAGGGCGAGATGCCCCCGCTCTTCGTCACCGGCGCCTCGGGCGACAGCCAGCTCGTCAATTACCGGGTGCGCGGCAATCACATGATCGTCGATCGCCTCTTCGCCGCCGCCGAACTGCGCTTCGGCTCCGACGACCAGAAGATCGTCCGCATCGTGCGCAGCGAAGGAAAGTCCGCCATATGAGCGCGCCGGAGCACGAGAAGAAGCTTGCAGAGGAGCTGCGCCTTCACCCGGAGCGACCGCCGGTGACCCGCCTTTCGCGCCGCGTTTTGATCGCGCTCGCGGGCGTCTCTTCCGTTGCCCTTCTCGGCATGACCATCTGGGCCTTGCAGGGACGCTCGCGCTCCGGCCCTGCGCCGGAGCTCATCAACACGGACGCGAAGACGACGCCCGACGGCCTTGCGTCCTTGCCGCGCGACTATGCGGGCCTCCCGAAGAACGTCCCGAAGCTGGGCCCGCCGCTCCCGGGCGATCTCGGCCGACCGATCCTCGCCGCCCAAGGGCAATTGCCGCCGACCGGCGCCGATCCCGAGCAACAGCGCATCGGTCAGGAGCGCGAGGCGGCGCGGACCGCGAAGCTCTTTGCGACGACGAACGTGCGAGAACGGCCGTCGAGCAATGCCGAGGGGGCTCAAAGAATAACGGGCGGTCCGATCGTCGAAACATCGACGCAGCGAACCGAGCCCGCGCCGATCGATCCCGGCGACGTCCAGAACATGCAGGATCGCAAGCTCGCTTTCGTCAACGCGCCTGCCGATCGCCGCACGGTCAGCCCCGATCGCCTCGCCGCGCCCGCTTCGCTCTATGTCCTGCAGGCGGGCGCCGTCATTCCCGCCGCGCTCCTCACCGGCATCCGCTCCGACCTTCCCGGAGAGATCACGGCGCAAGTCACTGAAAACGTCTATGACAGCCCCACCGGGCGCTCTCTCGTCATCCCGCAAGGCTCGAAACTCATCGGCGTCTACGACTCCCAGATCGCCTTCGGGCAATCCCGCGTGTTGCTCGTCTGGAGCCGTCTCATTCACCCCGACGGGCGCTCCATCGTCCTCGAACGCCAACCCGGCGCCGACGCCGCCGGCTATTCGGGCCTCGAAGACGGCGTCGATTATCATTGGCTCCGCCTCGCCGGCGCCGCCGCGCTCTCGACGATCCTCGGCGTCGGGACGCAGCTCGGGACAACAGGGACCGAAAACGCCCTTATCCAGGCGCTGCGCCGCGGCGGCGCGCAAAGCCTCAATCAGACCGGCCAGCAGATCGTCGGGCGCAATCTCAACATCCAGCCGACGCTGACCATTCGGCCAGGGTTTCCGGTGAGGGTGATCGTCACCCGCGATCTCGTCCTCGCGCCTTATCAGGCGCCCGGCGACATCCTCGCGACGGGAGGCGATCGATGACCAAGTTGAAACTCTCAGCTGTCGAAGACGAGAAACCCGTCAAGATCACCGTCATGCTGTCGGCGGCGCTGCATCGGAATTTGGTCGCCTATGCCGAAATCCTCGCGCGTGAGTCAGGTAAAGCGATCGAACCGGAAAAGCTCATCACGCCAATGCTGGAGAAATTCATGTCGAGTGATCGAGCCTTCAAGAAGGCTCGCCGATAACAGGTGGATCCAGATCTCGCCCCGCCGATTTCTACGCCAGAGCCCGAAATTGCCGCACGCCATTTCGAAGGGACTTCCGGCATCGACTCCTATCGTTCTCAATCGCGGGCAGCAGCTAAGAAGGAGATCGAGCATGAGCCGGATCGAGACTTTGGAGATCAGGAAGACCATCCGACGGCGCGAACTACGTGAGATGGTCCCGCTGGCAGACAGTACGATTTATGAGATGGAGCAGCGAGGAGAGTTTCCTCGGCGCTTCGCGCTGTCGCCGCGCTGTATCGTCTGGGATCTCGCCGAGGTTCACGCTTGGTTGTTGGCGCGGCGCGCAACTCCGATCCGTCGAGCGCAGCATCCCGACGTCTCCAAGCGCAAATCCCGGCCTGTCAAAGCGCGGGATCGAGCGCAACAAGGGGCATAGAGGGAGGCAGGAGCGTCGGAACGTGTTTCCGGCCCTCCACCCAGGCATCCACGATATCAGCCCATTCCTGCATCATGTGCCGACACTGAACCTCGTACTCGGCCTTGTTGTAGACGCCGCGCGATGAGCGCCCGTCCTCGTGCGCTAGGCACTTTTCGATCCAGTCGCGGTTGAAGCCCAGCTCGTTGAGTAGCGTCGACCCCGTGCGCCGCAAATCGTGGACCGTGAACGGCTCCAGCGGCAGCCCCTCCTTCTTGGCCTGTTCGACGACAGCGTAGGTGACACGGTTAAAGGTAGCGCGCGACATGGGCGCGTCCGCATCGTACCGGGAGGGCAGCAGGTACCGTGAGTTGCCGGCGCAGGTCTTGAGCGCGATCATGATGTCCAGCGTCTGCCGGCACAGGTAGACGTTGTGCGGCTTCGATCGCTTCATGCGCTCCTTCGGGATCGTCCAGACGGCGTTGTCAAAATCCACCTCGTCCCACACCGCATCCTGCAGCTCGCTCTTCCGAACCATGGTCAGCAGGTAGAGCTCTTTATGCCGAGGCGGATTGTTGGCAACGTCGCCACGTGCTCGAGCTGCTTGAGCATGATGCGGATCTCGGTCGGCGAGAGCGCGCGGTCCTTGGGCGTGAAGGTGGCGATCGAGGCCGGACCGACGTCGTCGGCCGGGTTTGCGACCTTCTCGCCGTGGAGAATGGCGAAGCCGTAGATCTGCTTCAGGATATCGCGCACATGAATCGCCGTCGCCGGTGCTCCTCGTTCCACGATCTTGGCGCAGTGGGCGCGCAGGTCATCGGGCGTAATCTCGGTGAGCAAACGGTTCCGCCAGACCGGCATCAACTCACGCTCGAAGATCGAGCGGCGCATCGCGCGCGTGCTGTCGGCCATCGGCGCGTTGACCAGCCACTTCTCGCCGAACTCGCCGAAGCTCTTGGCTTCCTTGATCCGGCGCTTTTCCCGCTGCTTCTCGATGGCGGGGGACCGCCCCTCGGCGATCGCCCGGCGCGCGTCTAGGCATAGTTCGCGAGCCCGGGCGAGCGAGATCCCGTCTCGGGCGTACTTGCCGAGATAGACGGTCTCCCGCCTTCCGTTCAGCCGGTAGTCGAGCCTGAAGGAGATGGCACCCGACGGCGCGACGCGCACCTACATGCCGTCGCGATCCGTCACCTTGTACATTTTCTCTCTAGGTTTCAGAGCCTTGAGTGCTGCATCCGTCAACATCCTGAGCCCTCGCGAAAAGTACCGTCACGCGGTTTTGGCAGGCCCTTGGCGTAAAAGATGCTTTCTTTTCAGCATATTATGCAGAAAAAAGTACCGTCACGAGCCGCATTCGCCGTGACGGTACTTTCGATTTTCCGGTTGATCAATGGGGGCGAGGTCCGTCAGCGGGGCCGCCAGACGCAATCCATGCCCACCGATAGCTCCCGAAAGGTATCGGGATGATTATTTATTTTTTCAGGTGGTTATGTCGCACTTTGGCGTAGTTTCGGATACCCTCGGATGGGCAAAAATTATTCCCACTCGATCGTCCCCGGCGGCTTCGACGTCACATCGTAAACCACCCTATTCACCCCCTTCACCTCATTGATGATTCGCGTCGCGGCGCGGCCCAAAAACGCCATGTCGAAGGGGAAGAAATCCGCCGTCATGCCGTCGCTCGACGTCACGGCGCGTAGCGCCAGCACGTAGTCATAAGTGCGGCCGTCGCCCATCACGCCGACGCTGCGCACGGGGAGCAGCGCCGCGAAGGCCTGCCAAATCTGATCGTACAAACCCGCCTTGCGGATTTCGTCGAGATAGACGGCGTCGGCCTTGCGTAGAATATCGAGCTTCTCGCGCGTGATGAGACCGGGGCAGCGGATCGCGAGGCCCGGACCGGGGAAGGGGTGGCGGCCCACGAAAGCTTCCGGCAGGCCAAGCTCGCGGCCGAGCGCGCGCACCTCATCCTTGAAGAGCTCGCGCAGCGGCTCGACCAGCGCCATATTCATGCGCTCCGGCAGACCGCCGACATTGTGGTGGGATTTGATCGTCACCGACGGGCCGCCGGTGAAGGAGACGCTCTCGATCACATCCGGGTAGAGCGTGCCCTGCGCCAGGAATTGCGGCGCGCCGCGGCCGTCCTGCGCGATCTTCTTGGCCTCCGCCTCGAAGGTCTCGATGAACAGCCGGCCGATGGTCTTGCGCTTCACTTCCGGGTCGTCGACGCCTTCCAGCGCGCCCAGGAACAGTTCCTCGGCCTCAACATGGTGCAGCGGGATGTTGTAATGGTCGCGGAAGAGGCTGACGACCTCCTCCGCCTCGCCGAGCCGCAGAAGGCCGTGGTCGACGAAGACGCAGGTGAGCCGGTCGCCGATCGCCTCGTGAATGAGCACCGCCGCCACGGCGCTGTCGACGCCGCCGGAAAGGCCGCAGAGCACGCGGCCGTCGCCGACCTGCTTGCGGATTGCGGCGATGGCCTCGCCGCGGAAGGCGGCCATGGTCCAATCGGACCGAAGCCCCGCGACCTTATGCACGAAATTGGCAAGAAGCTTCGCGCCGTCCGGCGTATGCACGACCTCCGGGTGGAACTGCAGGCCGTAATAGCGGCGCGCCTCATTGGCGATCGCCGCCATGGGAGCGTTCTCGGAAGCGGCGATGACGCTGAAGCCCTCGGGCAGCCTGGTCACGCGGTCGCCATGGCTCATCCAAACGGTGGCGGAGGCGCCCTTCTCCCAGACGCCGTCGAGAAGCGCGCTCTGCGCCAAAGCGGTGATTTCAGCGCGGCCGAATTCGCGATGATGGCCGCCTTCGACGTGGCCGCCGAGCTGCACGGCCATCGCCTGCTCGCCATAGCAAATGCCGAGCACGGGAACGCCCGAGTCGAAGATCGCCTGCGGGGCGCGTGGCGAGCCGTCGTCCGTCACCGAGCAGGGGCCGCCGGAGAGGATCACCGCCTTGGGGCGGATGTCGGCGAAGGCGCGCTCGGCGTTCTGGAAGGGCGCGATCTCGCAATAGACCCCCGCCTCGCGCACGCGCCGCGCAATGAGCTGCGTGACCTGCGAGCCGAAGTCGACAATGAGCACCTTGTCGTGGCGGTCGGCGATATCGTGGTGGAAGGTCTCGGTGGCGGTGGTCATGGGTTCTCTTACCAAGGCCCCCTCCCTGTCCCTCCCCCACTTCGTGGGAGAGGGGACGTTCACGATCAGCCGTCGTGATGAAGGCCAGTATCTGCTCCCTCTCCCGCGCAAGCGGGGGAGGGTTGGGGAGGGGGCAAATTCTCCTCAGCGCGCCGGTAGATCGTCTCCAGCACGCCCTCGAACTCTGCGTAAACCTCCGCATTGGTCACGCGCAAGACAGAAAAGCCGTTATTCGCAAACCAGACGTCGCGGAGGCTGTCGCGGCGAAGCTCGGCGTCGGTGGAATGGGTGGCGCCGTCGATCTCTATGACGAGTTTCGCGGCGTGACAGAGGAAGTCCGCGATATAGGGGCCGCAAGGGACTTGGCGGCGGAAGTGCAAGCCCTGGAAGCGATGGCCGCGCAAGGCGCGCCAGAGCTTGCGTTCGGCGTCAGTCATCTCGCGGCGGAGTTTGCGGGCGAAGGCGATTTTCGGGGTTCTCGGTTTCCGCACGGCCCCCTCCCTGTCCCTCCCCCGCTCCGTGGGAGAGGGGACGCTCACGACCAGCTTGGGCGTTAGCCTAATCCTAGAGCAGCGACAGCCTAGCTCCCTCTCCCGCGAAGCGGGGGAGGGCTGGGGAGGGGGTAAACCGCTAACCCCGCCGCATCACACAGACATAAAACCCATCGTTCCCGCTCGTCGCCGGCGAGAAGCGCAATCCCGCCCCGTGAGGCGAAGCAAAGCGGGCAAGCTCTGGCAGCCCTGCCGCTTCAGCCGCAGTCGCCCCTGAAAGCGCCGCAAACTCGGAATGCCCCGCCAAAAACGCCGCCACCTGCTCCTCATTCTCGTCCCGCAGCAGCGAGCAGGTCACATAAGCGAGCCGCCCCCCGAGCTTCACAAAACGCACGGCCTGCTCCAGCAGCGCCGCCTGCTCCTTCAGCCGCAGCTCCAGCGCGCCGGGGGCGAGGCGCCATTTGGCGTCGGGGTGGCGTCGCCAGGTGCCGGTCCCCGTGCAGGGCGCGTCGATCAGCACGAGGTCGCAGCGCCCCTCGAGATCGGCGAGCACGTCGGCCTGCCCCTTCGGCTGGCGCACCTGGATGTTGCGCGCCCCCGCCCGCTCCAGCCGCTCGTGGATCGGCATGAGCCGGCGGCCGTCTGCGTCATAGGCGTAGAGCTGCCCCTTGTTGTGCATCTGCCCGGCGAGCGCCAGCGCCTTGCCGCCGCCGCCGGCGCAAAGGTCGAGAACCTGCTCGCCCGGCGCCGCCGCGCAAAGGAGCGAGGCGAGCTGCGAGGCTTCGTCCTGCGGCTCGACGAAACCCTTCACATAAGCGGTCTCGGCGGAAAGCGCCGGCCCCCTGCCCTGCCCCGCGTCGATGCGCAGGCCGATGGGCGACAGTGGCGTGGGCTGCGGACTCAAATGGGAGAGCTTCGCCAGCGCCTGCTCACGCGAGCCCTTGAGAATATTGACGCGCAGGTCGACCGGCGCGCGGGCGGCGAGCGCCGCGCCCTCTTCAGCCGCCCGGTCGCCGAAGGCGGCGGCGAAGCGCTCGGCGAGCCATTCGGGGTAATCCCCGCGCACATGGTCGGGCGCGCCGTCGAGAGTCGCCGTCTCCAGCCGCGCGCGCTCGTCGTCGGTAAGCGGGGGCGGCGCGTGGCGTTCGCCCGTGCAGAGCGCCGCGATCGCCGCGGCGTCCATGCCGCGCGCCTCACGCATCGCGCCGAGCATGCGCGCGCGGGGCGTTTCGGCGCCCATGATCCAGGCGGCGGAGGCGGCTCTGCGGAGCGCGTCGAAGACGAGGCTCGCAATCGCCGCGCGATCCTTCGAGCCGGCGAAGCGGTGCGACGCGCCCCAATCCTTCAACGCCTCGGCGGCGGGGCGGCGGCGCTGCGCGAGCTCATCGAGAATCTCGATCGCGGCGGAAACATGGGCGGCTGGGGTCATGGTGGAGGTTCGGCTTCCCGGGGATGAAGAAAATGGCGGCGCTTTCGAGATAGGGCTTACTCGCCATGGGCGCCCGTCCTCCCACGCACGGCGGCCGATTGCAATGCGGCAAGACGCGAGCGTCACAATTCGGACGTTATGGCCAAGTTGATTTCGCTGCGGCGCAACATGCGCCTGTCATCGGGTTTGCAATCATGAAATCGCAACTGAACCGCGCCTTGCCGCTTCTGGCTTCGCTTCTTGCTTTGTCGCTCGCCGCCTGCGCCACGCAGCCGCCCCCGCCGCCGGATATTCCGCCGCCGCCCAAGCGCAAGCTCGACGCCAAGACGCAGCTCGAAACGGGCCGGACCTATTAAAGGTTCAAAAGGGCGCCCGGCCGCCGCCGGGCCCCGATCCGCCGGACGGTGCCGGTCGCCGAGCGGTACACGAGCGTCTCAGTCTCAATTCCGCTTTTGTCTAAAACGACCCCGCGGACCAACCGACCATCCGTGACGCCGGTGACGCAGACCACGACGTCGCCGGTCACCATATCCGCCACCCCATATTTCTTGCGCAGGTCCGCGAGCCCGTGGCGTAGCGCGCAGGCGCGTTGCTCCGCTGTCTCGAGCACCAAGCGTCCCTGCATCTGGCCGCCGGCGCAACGCAGCGCCGCCGCCGCCAGCACGCCCTGCGGCGCGCCGCCGGAGCCGAGATACATGTCGACGCCCGTCTCTTCCGGGTTGGTGACGAAAATGACCCCCGCCACGTCGCCGTCGGTGATCAGCCGCACGCAGGCGCCGGCTTTGCGGCACTTAGACACGATCTGGGCGTGGCGCGGCCGATCGAGCACGCAGACGGTGATCTCGCCCGTGGTCACGCCCTTGGCCTCGGCTAAGGCGCGGACATTCTCCGCCGGGTCGCGGTCGAGATCGACGACGCCTTCCGCGTAGCCGGGGCCGATGGCGATCTTGTCCATATAGCAGTCGGGCGCATGCAGCAGCGCGCCGGAGGACGCAGCGGCGGCGATCGAAATCGCGCCCGCTTGATCCTTGGCGCAGAGGGTCGCCCCTTCGAGGGGCGCCACGGCGAGCTCCACGCGCATGCCTGCGGCGGCGCCGATCTCCAGACCGACATGGAGCCCGGCGGAATCGCCGCTTTCCTCTTCGCCGATAACGACGCGGCCCCGCACTGGCAGGCGGGCCAGCTCCTCGCGCATTGCCGCGGCGGCAGCGCGGTCGGCGGCCATTTCATCGCCACGGCCACGCCAGCGCGCAGCCGCGACGGCGGCGCGTTCAGTGGCGCGCGCCAGCTCGATGGTCAGCAGACGCTCCACCGACGCGGGGTCCAATCTGGAGGATTGCGACATTTGCGCTCTCCGCGCCTTAGCTATTCCCGCTCGATGCGGATGACTTGAGCGCGCGACACGATGGTCCCGTCCTGGAAGATCAGGTCCAGCGCCTCGCGCACCAGATGCTCGCTCGTCGCATGGGTGATGAGGATGACATCGACGCAGGCGCCGGGCGCGCCGCGGCTGCCGCGCTGCATGATGCTGTCGAGCGAAATCTGCCGTTCGGCCATGCGCGTCGCGATCTTGGCGAAGGCGCCGGCGACGTCCTTCACCGACATGCGGATATAGTAGCCGCCCTCGTGCCGGCGCATCGGCGTGCGTTTCAGCTCGGTGAGCTGACTCGACGGCAGGCCAAAGGGCGCCGAGCGCACGCCCTTGGCGATGTCGGCGATGTCGGCCACGACGGCTGACGCCGTGGCGTCGCCGCCGGCGCCGGGGCCGACAAGGGTCAGCTCATGCACGGCGTCGGCGTCGATGGTGACGGCGTTGAGCACGCCCATCACCTGGGCGATCGCGCTGTTCTTGCTCACCATGGTCGGATGCACGCGCTGCTCGATGCCCTCCGCCGTGCGCTGGGCGACGCCCAGAAGCTTGATGCGGAAGCCGAGCTCATCCGCCGCCTCTATGTCGGCGAGCGTGACGCGCTCGATACCCTCGATGTCGATCGACTGCGCCGAAATGCGCGTCCCGAAGGCGAGCGAGGTGAGGATGGCGAGCTTATGCGCGGTGTCGAAGCCGCCGATGTCGAAAGTCGGGTCCGCCTCGGCGTAACCGAGCCTTTGCGCCTCGCTCAGGCACGCCTCGAAGGAAAGCTGCTCGCGCTCCATGCGCGATAATATGTAATTGCAGGTGCCGTTGAGAATGCCATAGACGCGCTCGATCGAATTGCCGGCGAGCCCCTCGCGCAGCGTCTTGACGATCGGAATGCCGCCGGCGACCGAGGCCTCGAAGGAGAGCGCGACGCGTTTCTCCTCGGCGAGCTGGGTCAGATGCAGGCCATGGGCTGCGAGCAGCGCCTTATTGGCGGTGACAACCGGCTTGCCATGGGCGAGCCCGCTCTCGACGCTGGCCCGCGCCGGGCCTTCCGAGCCACCGATCAGCTCGACGAAAAGGTCGATCGTCTCCGAGGTTGCGAGCTTGACGGGATCGTGGAAAAATTCCGCCCCGGAGAAATCGGCGTCGCGCTTCTTGCCGGCGTCGCGCGCCGAGACGCCCGTGACAATGATGCGGCGGCCGGTGCGGGCCGTCAGCGCCTGCTCCTGCCGCTGGAGAAGCCGCGCAACCGCCGCGCCGACGGTTCCGAGCCCCGCGATGCCGACGCGCAAAATCTCCGACATTTCGACCCTTCCGGGAGTAGCTGAGCCGCCCGGAAAGACCGGGCTAGAAGCCAAGCGTTGTGCACGATTCCGAAGAGGCGATCAAGGAAGCGCCGCAAAAAGGGCGCGCGAGCGCCCTAGCTTAAAGAGAAGCCAGCAAGCGGGACGAGGATGGATGGCCGCCATCTATTGGAGCAACTTTCTAGCGGCTTTAGTGACGCTTGCGGTCGTCGTGGAGCCCGCCGGCCTCGCGCCGATCTTCCTCGCCGCGACCGCCCGGGAAACCAAAGCGGCGCGCGCGCAAATCGCTCTGCGGGCCTGTCTCTACGCCTTTCTGATCCTCACGGGCGCGGCCTTTGGCGGCGAGGCGCTGTTGCGCGCGCTGGGCGTCACCCTGCCTGCCTTCCGCATCGCCGGGGGCTTGCTGCTCTTTTCCATCGCTTCGGAAATGGTGCTGGGCGTCCGGATCGGGCGCGACGCCGCGACGGCCGCTCAGGCGATCGACGAGCGCGCGCGCCACATCGCCGCTTTCCCGCTCGCCATCCCGCTGATGGCCGGTCCCGGCGCCATTACGGCGACGCTGCTCATCGCCGGAGAAGCGCATGGCGATCCGCTCGGACTCGCAGCGCTCATCGGCGCGATCTTTACGGTGCTGGCGCTCTGCTGGGCGGTCTGCCGGCTGGCGACGAGCGTGGAGCGCCTGGTCGGCGCCTCGGTGAGCGTCGTCGTGGAAAAGCTGATCGGCGTGCTTCTCGCGTCGCTGGCGGTGCAATATGTCGTCGACGGCGCGCGAAGCCTGTTGTCGTGACTGGCGCGCGCCGTCATTGCGAGCGAAGCGAAGCAATCCAGGGCGTCATCCCGGCCCTGGATTGCTTCGTCGCTTCGCTCCTCGCAATGACGGATGCGGGGCTTAAGCCTTACGCGCTCAATGCGCCACGTTCGACCAGATCTTGCGCTTGGTGAAATAGAGAAGCACGGCGAAGACGAACAGGAAGGCGAGCACGGCCTGTCCGATGCGCTTGCGGGCGTCGAGATGCGGCTCGGCGACCCACATCATGAAGGCGGTGACGTCCTTGGCGTATTGGTCGACAGTCTGCGGCGCGCCGTCGTCATAGGTCACGGCGCCGTCCGACAGAGGCGGCGGCATGCCGATGCGGTTGCCGGGCATATAGGCGTTGTAGAATTGGCCTTCAGGGATTTGCACCCCATGCGGCGGCTCGCCATAGCCCTTGAGCAGCGAGGCGATATAGTCGACGCCATGCTCCTGATAGGAGAAGCCCGGCAGCGCGTCGAAGAGGAAGGTCGGGAAGCCGCGCCCATAGCCGCGCGCCTTGGCGAGCACCGACATATCCGGCGGATAGGCGCCCGACATCGCCGCGCGCGCCGCCTGCTCATTGGCGAAGGGCGGCGGGAAATGGTCGCTCGGCCGCGCGGGGCGATCGAAATAATCGCCCGTATCGTTCGGACCGTCCTTGACCTTGTAGGTCGCGGCGAGGTCGGCGACTTCCTTCTCGGAAAACTCCGGCCCGCCCGGCTGGCTCAGATTGCGGAAGGCCAGCATTTTGATCGAATGGCAGGTCGAGCAGACTTCCTTATAGACCTTGAAGCCGCGGCGGAGCTGCGCCTTGTCGTAGCTGCCCAGCGCGCCCGCGAAGCTCCAGCTATGGACCTCCGGCTTCTTCTCGTGATGCCCGGACTCGGCCAAGGCCGGCGAACCCGCCAGCGCGCCGGCGAGCAGGGCCGCGCCCGAAAGGAGGGACAGGAAACTGCGCTTCATCGGGGAGTCCTTGAGGGCAAAGAAGGATCGCGCGTCACGCATGGGCGGTCTTCCCCGTGGCGACGGCGGCGTCGATCGACTCCGGCACAGGCTCGGTCTTTTCGACCTTGCCGAGCCAGGGCAGGATCACGATGAAATGCAGGAAGTAGTAGAAGGAGAAGATGCGGGCGAGCCACAGATAGACGCCTTCCGCCGGCTGCGCGCCGAGATAGCCGAGCCCGACGCACACCGCGACGAAGACCCAGTAGAACTTGCGGAACAGCGGCCGGAAGCTGCCCGATTTCACCTTCGATGTGTCGAGCCAGGGCAGCGCCATGGTGATGAGGATCGACAGGAACAGCGCGATGACGCCGAGCAGCTTGTTCGGGATGGCGCGCAGGATCGCGTAGAAGGGCAGGAAATACCACTCCGGCACGATATGCGGCGGCGTCACCAGCGGATTGGCCTCGATGTAATTGTCCGGATGGCCGAGATAATTCGGTACGAAGAACATCATCCAGGCATAGAGCACGAGGAAGGCGCCGATGGCGAAGCCATCCTTCAGCGTCGCATAGGGCGTGAAGGGCACGGTGTCCTTCTCGACGTCCTTCACCTCGACGCCGGTCGGATTGTTCTGCCCCGTCACATGCAGCGCCCAGACATGCAGCGCGACGATCGCGACGATGATGAAGGGCAAGAGATAATGCAGGGCGAAGAAGCGGTTCAGCGTCGGATTATCGACCGAGTAGCCGCCCAGCAGCCAGGTGGTGATCGAGGTTCCGACGACCGGGATCGCCGAGAAGAGGTTGGTGATGACCGTCGCGGCCCAGAAGGACATTTGGCCCCAGGGCAGGACATAGCCGAGAAAGCCCGTCGCCATCATCACCATGAAGATGAGGACGCCGAGGATCCACAGCACCTCGCGCGGCTCCTTGTAGGAGCCGTAATACATGCCGCGGAAGATGTGGAGATAGACGGCGAGGAAGAACATAGAGGCGCCATTGGCGTGCGCATAACGCAGCGCCCAGCCCCAATTCACGTCGCGCATGATCTTTTCGACGGAGTCGAAAGCGAGCGTCGTCTCGCCGGTGTAGTGCATGGCGAGCACCACGCCCGTGACGATCTGCGCCACCAGCATGAAGGACAGGATGGCGCCAAAGGTCCACATGTAGTTCAGATTCTTCGGCGTCGGATAGGCGACGAAGGAGTCGTACATGAAGCTGATGATCGGCAGCCGGCGCTCCAGCCAACGGGCGAAGCCGCTTTTGGGCGTGTATTGGGAATGTCCGCTCATTGGAACTTTCTCGAATGGATCGATGGCGACGAAGGACGCGAGAAATGCGGAAAGGCGTGTGGCCTATCCGATCTTGATTTTCTTGTCGCTGACGAAAGCGTAGGGCGGCACCTCGAGATTGGAGGGCGCCGGGCCGCTGCGGATACGGCCGGAGACGTCATAGGTCGAGCCGTGGCACGGGCAGAACCAGCCGTCATATTCGCCGGCCTTGCCGGTCGGAATGCAGCCGAGATGGGTGCAGACGCCGATGACCACGAGCCATTCGGGCTTCTGGACGCGCGCGGAATCGGGCTGTGGATCGGGAAGCTCGGCGAGCGGCGTGTCCTCGGAGGTCTTGATCTCCTCCGGGGTGCGGTGACGCACGAAGACCGGCTTGCCGCGCCATTTGACGGTCACGATCTGGCCGACGGCGACGGAGGACAAATCCACTTCCGTGGAGGCCAGCGCCAGGGTTGAAGCGTCGGGGTTCATCTGCGAGATCAGCGGCCAGACCATGCCGCCGGCGGCGACCGTCGCGGCCGCGCCCGTCGCGATATAGAGAATGTCTCGACGGCTCGGCTCGGCCGGCGTATGTTCTGTGACGTTGTTGCTGCTCACGCCCTGACCTCTTCCCAATCGCTGCGAATAAAGAGCGCTCGGCTGGCAAGCGCAAGCTCCACTCGAAACAATCGTTCCACTTTTTCGCAGCTTGCGCTAGCCCGTGGCGGCGGCGCCGATGCGGCGCGCAACGGTTGAACCCCGTCCGCGCGCGGCTTATGTGGCGCCATTCCGCCATCATGTCCACAAGCGCAGGCCGGGATTTTTCGCTCTTTCCCTTCGCAGCGCACAATCGCGGCGATTTGCCGCAAAGCTTTGACTTTCCGCAGGATCGAGATTCATGCCGCCGCTCGCGCTCGCCCTTTATCAACCGGATATCCCCCAAAACGCCGGAACCATGCTGCGCATGTGCGCCTGTCTGGGCGTCGAGGCCGCGATCATCGGCCCCGCCGGCTTTCCCGTGACCGACGCCGCCTTCCGGCGGGCCGGCATGGATTATCTCGATCTCGTGACAATTCTCCGGCACGCCTCCTTCGACGCCTTCCAGGCTTGGCGCGCTGCACAAACCGCCGCAGGCCGGCGCCGGCGGCTCATTCTGCTCTCCACCCGCGCCGAGGCGCCCTACACGGCCTGCAAATATGAGTCCGGCGACATTCTCATGGTCGGCCGCGAATCGGCCGGCGTGCCAGACGACGTCTTCGCGGCGGCGGACCTCGCCGTGACGATCCCCATGAGACCCCAGGCGCGCTCTCTCAATGTGGCGGTTTCCGCGGCCATGGTCGTCGGCGAGGCGTTGCGGCAGATCGGCGGCAACCAAACCGAGTGAACAAGCGTTACCTCCCTGCGCGCCGCCGCATATCGGGCGGGGGCCTGCCGTGCTGGATTGCCGTCGACCGCCGATTTCAAGTCGTGAGCGATTAGGGAGGAAAGAGTGATTGAAGCCGGGAAAGAGCAGACTCCAAAAGTTCAGTCGACCCTGGATATTTGCGAACGCCTGCTGAAATTTCTCAACGGCGTCCTCGTGACGCTCCTTTTCGGCGCGGGCGTCGTGTTCCTCATCGTCGAATTCCCGACGCTGAAGTCGAGCTTCAACGACCTTCTCGGGCGCATCAATCAGGTACAGTCCGTCGAATTCGTCAATCTGAAGGTCGTCTTCGGCGCGCCGGACGTGCTGGGCTCTTTAGCGATCTACAAGACGCTCGAAAAAGACGATCGGGAAAAGGCGGCGACGCTGAAACTGGATTTGCGCGAGTTGCGGCCCGAATGGTTCCCGCGCCTGCTCAACGTGGGCGCCCAAACCAAGCTTTGCGATTTCGAGCGCGCGACCGACGAGATGCAGGAGTCGCGTTTCATCGACAAGCAATTGGAGCGCATGGCTTTCGTGACGCTCTCCGCTTCTCCTGAGGACAAGGCCGCCGTCCTGCGCGACATGGCGACGGCCAAGGCGGAAAAGAAGGAATGGACGATCGGCGCGCCGCGTTCCTGCTATCGGGCGACGCTGACCGGCCGCGGCTGGAACATTCGCACCGCGATCGTCGAATATCTGACCATTGGGCTGACGACCGCCGCCTCGCCGACACAAACTCCCGGCCGAGGGAGGAATTTGACGGTCGCGACCGACTGACCGACGATTTGACAAGGCGCGGCGCGCGGCGTTTCTGAGCGCTCGAAAAGGAGACGCTCATGAACGCCGCGCAAGACCAGCTCGAAGCCCGCAAAAACGCCGCGCGCGAGTGGTTCGAGGCGCTGCAATTGCGCATCTGCGCCGCTTTCGAGGCGCTGGAAGATGAGGCGACGGGCCCCTTCGCCGAGACGACCGCGCCGGGGCGCTTCCAGCTCAGCCCCTGGGAGCGGCAGAATCACGACGGGGCTCCAGGCGGCGGCGGGCGCATGGGCATGATCCATGGGCGGGTGTTCGAGAAGGCCGGAGTCCATTGCTCGACGGTCTTCGGGACATTCCAGCCGGAATTCGCCAAGCAGATTCCAGGCGCCGCCGAAGACCCGCGCTTCTATGCGACCGGCATTTCGCTCATCGCCCATCCCTGGAACCCGAACGTCCCCGCCGTGCATATGAACACGCGCTTTGTCGTGACGAGCAAAGCCTGGTTCGGCGGCGGGGCAGATCTAACGCCCGTCCTCGACGCCCGCCGCACGCAGGAAGACCCGGATTCGGTCGACTTCCACGCCGCCATGCGCGGCGCCTGCGAGCGCCACCCCATCGCCGACTACAAGCGCTTCAAGGAGTGGTGCGACGAGTATTTCTACCTCGCCCATCGCAAGGAGCCGCGCGGGATCGGCGGCATTTTCTACGATTATCTCAATAGCGCGGGCGATCCGGCCAATAACGGCTGGGACAAGGACTTCGCCTTCACCCGGGACGTCGGCGAGAGCTTCCTGGCGATCTATCCTGAGCTGGTGCGGCGCAACTTCGCCCTGCCCTGGACGCCCGAGCAGCGCGAAGAGCAGCTCATCCGGCGCGGCCGCTATGTGGAATACAATCTGCTCTATGACCGGGGCACGATTTTCGGGCTGAAGACGGGCGGCAATGTCGAGTCGATCCTGTCCTCCATGCCGCCGAGCGTGAAGTGGCCGTGACGCCCCAGACCGTCATTGCGAGCGAAGCGAAGCAATCCAGGGCAGCGGCGCGGCTCTGGATTGCTTCGTCGCTGCGCTCCTCGCAATGACGGCAGCGGTCACTCGGCGCGAAACGTCCACGCCCGGTTGAGCGCATAGGTCACGAACATCGCCAGCACCGTCGTCACGGCCTGCGCCGGCAGATAGGGCGCGCCGAGCCGCTCTACGAAGAGGCTCATGAGCAGGTAAGTCACGCAAAACCCGACAAAGGCGACCAGCCCAAAGCGCCAGCCGGCCTCGGCATGGGGGCGGTCGCTCGCGAAAGTGTGGCGGCGGTTGAGGATATAGGCCACGACCCCGCCCGCCACATAGCCGCACAGCGCCGCCGGCACCGGCGCCCAGCCGCCCGCCTCCACCAGCGCGATAAGGATCGCGTAATGAACGAGCGTCGCGCCGACGCCGACCGACGCATAGGTCGCGAGCTGGCGGACCATCAGCGCGGAAGCTGGGAATAGTAGCGGGCGAGGTCCTGCATTTCCTCGTCCGTCAGATGGCGGCTTTCGTAGCGCATCTCCTTGTGCGGGCGCCGCCCCGACTTGAAGTGCTGAAGCTGCAGGTAAAGATAGCGGTCGTGCTGCCCTGCGAGATTGGGGATCTCCACGTCATTGCCGATGCCGTCCGGCCCATGGCAGGCGGCGCATTCGGCGACGACCTTGGCGAGGTCGTATTTCGGCTCGGCGCGCGCAGGAGCGGCGAGAAGACAGAGAAGCGCGGCGCAGGCGGCGATGGACCTCATGAAAATTTTCTCCGAAGGGCTCTGCGCCGCTTATGAGCCGGAGGCGCGCGCCCGCGCAAGACCGGCAGAGTCGCGGCGTCTGGTGGACTTGAGCCAGAGGACCAGGGGCTTTTCCACAGGCTTCACGCTGAAAGACCCGTCATTGCGAGGAGCGAAGCGACGAAGCAATCCAGAGCCGAGATGACGCTCTGGGTTGCGTCGCTTCGCCCGCAATGACGGCCGCCCTCCCGGCGCCGTGCCTTGCCTGCCCCTTCACACTGGCGTCATTCTCGTCTAGACAGACCTCGACTTTCGAGCCGGGCGCGCCCGCTCGCCGCCTGCAAGACAGGCATTCGGGACGCGTGCTGGTCCAAAAGGCCGGGAACGCGGCCTTTTTTTATGCGCGCCCATCTCATGGCGCGCCGACGGGCGAAGGCTCCCTCAGCCTCAAGGAGGCCCCTTCAGGGGCCGTCCCGAAGCGGAGGAAGCCGCAAGGACGATTCCCTCCCCGTCCACATGCTTCGAGACGCCTGCGTCGCAGGCTCCTCGGAGATGAGGGCGGGGCTCGAGCGCGTTATCCGCGCGAAACAAAGAAGCGACATGCCGAAAAGAACCGACATATCGACTATCCTGATCATCGGCGCCGGGCCCATCGTTATCGGCCAGGCCTGCGAATTCGACTATTCCGGCACGCAGGCTTGCAAGGCGCTGAAAGCCGAGGGCTATCGGATCGTCCTGGTCAATTCCAATCCGGCGACGATCATGACCGACCCCGATCTGGCCGATCGCACCTATGTCGAGCCGATCACGCCGGAATTTGTCGCGAAGATCATCGAGAAGGAGCGCTACGCCATTCCGGGCGGCTTCGCCCTGCTCCCGACCATGGGCGGCCAGACGGCCCTCAATTGCGCCCTCTCCCTCGAGAAGATGGGCGTGCTCGAAAAATTCGACGTCGAGATGATCGGCGCCACGGCGCACGCCATCGACAAGGCCGAGGACCGCGAGCTCTTCCGCGAGGCCATGACCAAGATCGGCCTCGACACGCCGCGCTCGCACCACATCAAGACGCTCGCCGCGGCGCTCGAGGCGCTGGACGACATCGGCCTGCCCGCCATCATTCGCCCGTCCTTCACGCTCGGCGGCACCGGCGGCGGCATCGCCTATAACAAGGCGGAATTCATCGAGATCGTCGAGCGCGGCATCGACGCTTCGCCCACCAATGAAGTGCTGATCGAGGAAAGCGTCCTCGGTTGGAAAGAGTACGAGATGGAAGTCGTCCGCGACAAAGCGGACAATTGCATCATCGTCTGCTCGATCGAAAATATCGATCCGATGGGCGTGCATACCGGCGACTCCATCACCGTCGCCCCGGCGCTGACGCTCACCGACAAAGAATATCAGATCATGCGCGACGCCTCGCTCGCCGTGCTGCGCGAGATCGGCGTCGAGACCGGCGGCTCGAACGTGCAATTCGCGGTCGATCCGCGCACCGGCCGCATGATCGTCATCGAGATGAATCCGCGCGTGTCGCGCTCCTCGGCGCTGGCCTCGAAAGCGACGGGCTTCCCCATCGCCAAGGTCGCCGCGCGGCTCGCCGTCGGCTATACGCTCGACGAAATCGCCAATGACATCACCGGCGGCGCGACACCCGCCTCCTTCGAGCCGACGATCGATTACGTCGTCACCAAGATTCCCCGTTTCGCCTTCGAGAAATTCCCCGGCTCCGAGCCAGTCCTGACAACCGCCATGAAATCGGTGGGCGAAGCCATGGCGATCGGCCGCAATTTCGCCGAGTCGCTGCAAAAGGCGCTGCGCTCGCTGGAGACGGGTCTTTCCGGTCTCGATGAAATCGAGGTCGAGGGGCTTGGCAAGGGCGACGATATGAACGTCCTGCGCGGCGCGCTCGGCACGCCGACGCCGGATCGCCTGCTCGTCGTCGGCCAGGCGCTGCGTCTCGGCATGAGCCAGCTCGAAGTGCATGAGGCGAGCAAGATCGACCCCTGGTTCATCGCGCGCGTTGCAGAGATTGTGGCGCTCGAAGAGAAGGTGAAGAAATTCGGCCTGCCGACGGACGCCGAGAATCTGCGCAAGCTGAAATTCGCCGGCTTCTCGGATACGCGCCTTGCGACGCTCACGGGGCTCGAAGAATCAGCCGTGCGCGCGGCGCGCCATGCGCTCGACGTGCGGCCCGTCTACAAGCGCATCGACACTTGCGCGGCCGAATTCGCCTCGCCTACCGCCTATATGTATTCGACCTATGAGACGCCCTTCGCCGGCGTCCCGGCGAATGAGGCCAATCCCTCCGATCGCAAGAAGATCGTCATTCTCGGCGGCGGGCCGAACCGCATCGGCCAGGGCATCGAGTTCGACTATTGCTGCTGTCACGCCTGTTTCGCGCTGGCCGACGCCGGCTTCGAAACGATCATGATCAACTGCAATCCCGAGACGGTCTCGACCGACTACGACACCTCGGACCGCCTCTATTTCGAGCCGCTGACCAATGAGGACGTGTCGGAGATTCTCGACGTCGAGAAGTCGAACGGAACCCTGACCGGCATCATCGTCCAATATGGCGGCCAGACGCCGTTGAAGCTCGCGCACGGGCTCGAAAAAACCGGCGCGCCCATCCTTGGCACGCCCGTCGATTCGATTGATCTCGCCGAGGACCGCGACCGCTTCAAGCGCCTGCTCGACAAGCTCGGCCTCAAGCAGCCCAAGAACGGCATCGCCTATTCGGTCGAGCAGTCGCGCATCGTCGCGGGCGAGCTCGGCCTGCCGCTCGTCGTGCGTCCTTCCTATGTGCTCGGCGGCCGCGCCATGGCCATCATCCGCGACAGCGGCGCGCTGGATGATTATCTGCTCGGGACTCTGCCGAGCCTCGTGCCCTCCGAGATCAAGACGCGTTACCCCAATGACAAGACCGGGCAGATCAATATGGTGCTCGGCAAAAACCCGCTGCTCTTCGACCGCTATCTGACCGACGCGATCGAAGTCGACGTGGATTGCATTGCCGACGGCGCGCAAGCGGCTATCGCGGGCGTCATGGAGCATATCGAGGAAGCCGGCATTCACTCGGGCGATTCAGCCTGCTCGCTGCCGCCGCGCTCGCTCACGCCGGAGACCATCGCCGCGCTGGAGGAGCAGACCAAGAGCCTCGCCATGGCGCTGGGCGTCGTGGGGCTCATGAATGTGCAATATGCGCTCAAGGACGGCGAGATTTACGTCCTCGAAGTCAACCCGCGCGCCTCGCGCACCGTGCCCTTCGTCGCCAAGGTCGTCGGCGCGCCCTTCGCCAAGATCGCCGCCCGCGTGATGGCGGGCGAGAAGCTGTCGACCTTCACCCTGCCCTCCGCCCCGCCGAACCATATCGGCGTGAAGGAAGCGGTCTTCCCCTTCGCGCGCTTCCCCGGCGTCGACACGGTGCTCGGCCCGGAGATGCGCTCGACCGGCGAAGTCATCGGCCTCGACGTCTCCTTCGACGCGGCCTTTGTGAAGAGCCAGCTTGGCGGCGGCACCAAGGCGCCGCGCGGCGGCGTGCTGTTCGTCTCGGTGCGCGACGCCGACAAGCCGCGCATCCTGCCGGCCATCCGTCTGTTGACGGACATCGGCTTCAGCGTGGTCGCGACCGGCGGCACCGCCCGCTACCTGCAGGAGCAGGGCATCGCCGCGCAGAAGATCAACAAGGTCTCGGAAGGCCGGCCGCATATCGTCGACGCGATCAAGAACGGCGCGATCCAGCTTGTCTTCAACACGACGGAAGGCGCGCAGGCGCTCGCCGACTCGCGTTCCTTGCGCCGCGCGGCGCTTCTGCATAAGGTTCCCTATTATACGACTCTCGCGGGCGCGGTCGCGGCGGCGCAGGGCGTAAGGGCTTATGTGTCGGGAGATCTAGAGGCGCGGGCGCTGCAGGATTATTTCCGGCCCGCAGCCGGCTGAAGATAAGGAAGAGAGAAGGCGCGCTTCCCAAGCCGCCTTCGGGCGTTGGCGCGGCGGAATATCGCGCCAAAAGCGCTCGGAAGGCATGGCGCTGCGCCGCTTTCGCGGCAAGACTATCGGACATATGATTCGGGGTTTCCCGCGCCGGCGCATTTGGCCCGCGGGGGCGAGGACGACATTCCCCGACAATTGATCGGAAAGGCGAAGAGCGAGACCAATGGAGAAGGTGCCCATGACAGCCGCTGGCTATGCGGCGCTCGGAGAGGAATTGCGCCGTCGTCAGCAGGAAGACCGCCCGCGCATCATCCAGCAGATCGCCGAGGCCCGCGCCCACGGTGATTTGTCGGAGAACGCGGAATATCATGCGGCCAAAGAGTCGCAGTCGCTGAACGAAGGCCGCATCGCGGAGCTCGAGGATAAGCTTTCCCGCGCCGAGGTCATCGACATCTCCAAGCTCACGGGCTCCACGACGATCAAATTCGGCGCGACCGTCACGGTGGTCGACGAGGACACCGAAGAGGAGAAAGCCTATCAGATCGTCGGCGAAACCGAAGCCGACGTGAAGAGCGGCCGCGTCTCCATCTCGAGCCCGATCGCCCGCGCGCTGATCGGCAAGACCGTCGGCGACACCGTGGAAGTGAAGACCCCCGGCGGCGGCAAGAGCTATGAGATTTTGAAGGTCGCTTTCGTTTCGTAAAGGGCATAGTGGCGGGACCAGGAGAATTCGTGGCCGGCTCCGGCTCTCGCCCACACCCTCTCGCCGCAATCGGAAAACTCGAAGCAGCGTCGGCGCAGCCGACGCTCCGCATCCTCTCGGACGGCCGCGCCGGTCATGAAGCGCAGACGCTCGGCGTCGCCGAAGCGCTCGGCCTGACGCCCGACATCCGCCGCGTCGCTCTCCGCCGGCTCTATGAGCTTGTTGCGCCTTTTGGGCCGCCCGATCCTTTGGACGCGCAAGCCTTCGCGCCGCCCTACCCCGACATCGCCATCGCCGCCGGCCGGCGGACCATTCCCGCTCTGCGGCGCCTCAAGCGCTGCTCGGGCGGGCGGACCTTCACCGTCTATCTCAATGCCCCGGCCACTGGCCTGAAGACCGCGGACCTCATCGTCGCCCCGCGCCACGATAGGCTCACAGGTCCGAAAGTCATTGCGCCGATCACGCCGCCGAACCGTATCACCCCCGAGCGGCTCGCCGCGGCGCGCGCGGCGCCCGACCCGCGTATCGCCGCTTTGCCCCGCCCGCGCGTCGCCATGCTCGTCGGCAGCGCCGAGGGGCTTCTTTACGATCTCGATTTCATCGCAAGCACGCTTCTCGACGCCGGTTACGGCGTGATGGCGACCGCTTCCCGGCGCACGCCGCCAGAAATCGCCGCCGCGCTACGCCAGGCTCTCTCCGCGCCGGGGGGCTGGTTCTGGGACCGCGAAGGCGCCAATCCCTATTTTTCCATGCTGGCGAACGCCGACCGGATCGTCGTGACGGGCGACAGCGTCAATATGGTTGGAGAGGCGGCGGCGACAGGCGTTCCGGTCCATGTCCTCGAACCCTTCGTGATCCGGCGAAAAATCAAGGCCTATCTCGCCGCGCTCGAAGGCGCTGGCGCCATCCGTATCTGGCGGGGGCCTTTCGAGGATTGGACATATAAGCCAATCAATTCGACGCCGATGGTCGCGCGGCGGATCGAGAAAGACTACGCCGCTTTCCTCGCGAAGCAGCGCAGTTGCGGCGCGTCGCATAATCGCTAGATTGCCGCCCTCCCCTCTTTCCGCTGGCGGAAAGAGTGAATTGCATCGCAACCCGAGAGTCCCCCATGTCCGCCCCCAACCATGCGCGCGTCATCATCATCGGCTCAGGGCCGGCCGGCTATACGGCGGCGATCTACACGGCGCGCGCCATGTTGGAGCCCATGCTCATCGCCGGTTTCGAGCAGGGCGGCCAGCTCATGATCACGACGGAGGTCGAGAACTACCCCGGCTTCGCCGAGCCCATCCAGGGCCCCTGGCTGATGGAGCAGATGCGCCTGCAGGCCGAGCATGTCGGAACGAAGCTCGTCTCCGACCATATCGTCGAAGCCCGCCTCGACAAGCGGCCCTTCACGCTCGTCGGCGACAGCGGCGCGACCTACACCTGCGACGCGCTGATCATTTCGACGGGCGCCAAGGCGAAATGGCTGGGCATCCCCAGCGAAGAGAAATTCAAGGGCTTCGGCGTCTCGGCCTGCGCGACCTGCGATGGCTTTTTCTTCCGCGGCAAGAAGGTGATCGTCGTCGGCGGCGGCAATACGGCCGTCGAAGAGGCGCTTTACCTCTCCAACCTCGCCTCGCATGTGACCCTCGTGCATCGGCGCGACACGCTGCGCTCCGAGCGCGTGCTGCAGGAGCGGCTCCACAGGCAGGCGAATGTCACCGTGCTCTTCGATCATGTGATCGACGAGGTGGTCGGCACGGAAGGCCCGCTTTCCGTCACCGGCGCGCGCGTGAAACACTCCAAAACCGGCGAGACGCAGCTAATCGACGCCGACGGCGTCTTCATCGCCATCGGCCATGCGCCCGCCTCGGAGCTCTTCAAGGGCCAGCTCGAATTGAAGTCGTCCGGCTATATCGCCGTCGAGCCGGGCTCCACCCGCACGAATATCCCCGGGGTCTTCGCGGCTGGCGACGTGGCCGATGAAGTCTATCGGCAGGCGGTGACCGCCGCGGGGCTCGGCTGCATGGCGGCGCTGGAGACGGAGAAATTCCTGCTCGACGCTCCCGCGCTCACGACCGAAGCCGTGTAGAGATCAAGAGAGAGACATGACCGAACGCGTCGTCTTCCAGAAGAAAGCCATGCCGGTCGAGGTCGAGGCCGGCAAGACCTATTATTGGTGCGCCTGCGGACGGAGCGCCAAGCAGCCGTTCTGCGACGGCGCTCATAAGGGCACGGGGATCGAACCCCTCGCCTACAAGGCCGAAGCGACCGGCAAGGCTTTCTTCTGCGGCTGCAAGGCCACGAAGAAAGAACCGCTTTGCGACGGAACACATAAAGAGTTGTAAGCATAAATCGCGCACGCGAGCCCAAACCGGCTTGCCGTCATCCATTCGTCCGCTACCTCCGGCCGCAACCGGCGGGAGCGCGATATGCGGATCGGGCGCGACTTCAAATATATCGCACAGGCGGCGGTGATCGGTCTCATGCTGGTTGCCGCGGACGTCGCTTTCTATGAAGCGCTACGGCACATGATGCGCTGATTTTGCTCAGCCGTTTGATTACATTTCGGTTTGAACAGCTCGCGTTGGGCCTTGTCATTCCCGGCGGGCTGAAAGCCCGACCGGGAGTCCAGAGCCACAAAAGCGCTGGTTCTGCTCAGTGCCGGTCATTGCGAGCGAAGCGAAGCAATCCAGCGCGGCGATGCGGCCCTGGATTGCTTCGTCGGCTCCGCCTCCTCGCAATGACGCGGTGAGTCCCTCTGTGTCCAAACGGCGCGAGCGTCGGGAATGACGCCGACCCAATCAAGCGGATCTCGTATGATAGCTTGATCGGGAGTAAACGCTGGAGATCGCGTCCGGCGGCGCCGCTGCGTCATCGAAACCTCCCGCTTCGAAATCGCGGTCGACAATGCTGTCGAACCCGCCCCATTAGCCCCGGCCGCCTCGCCCATGCTATGCCCTCGGCATGCCTTCCCTCCCCCCGCAAGCCCGCGCGCTGCTCAAATCCGTCTTTGGCTATGACGATTTCCGTCCCGGTCAGGCGGAGATCATTGCGGCTGTGCTCGACGGCGCTCCGGTGCTCGCGGTCATGCCGACCGGCAGCGGGAAGTCCATGTGCTATCAGCTCCCGGCGATCATGGAGGAGGCGCTCACCGTCGTCGTCTCGCCGCTCATCGCGCTGATGCGGGATCAGGTGCGCCAGATGCGCGCGCTCGGCGTGGGGGTCGCGACGCTCAATTCCATGAACGGCCCGGAGGAAAACGAGGAGGCCCGCCGCGCCATGCGCGAGGGCGGGCTGCGGCTTCTCTTCGTCTCGCCCGAGCGGCTGATGATGGACGGCCTCCTCGCAGAGCTGAAGCGGGCCAAGCCCCGCCGCCTCGCCATAGACGAAGCCCATTGCGTCTCGGAATGGGGGCACGATTTCCGCCCCGAATATCGCGAGATCGGCCGCGCCGCGGAAGCGCTGGGCAATATCCAGGTCGTGGGCCTCACCGCCACCGCCGACGCCGCGACCCGCGACGACATTGCGCGCCGCCTCTTCCCCGCGCCGCCGCGCCTCTTCCTGCATAGTTTCGACCGGCCGAACATCGCGCTCAATTTCGCGTTGAAGGATCAGCCGCGCCGGCAGTTGTCGCGTTTTCTCGAACGCCACAAGGGCGAAAGCGGCATCGTTTATTGCTCGTCGCGCCAGCGCACAGAGGACCTCGCGGCCTATTTCGCCGGGCAAGGCTATGATGCGCTGCCCTATCACGCGGGGCTCGCCCAGGAGACGCGTAATCGCAATGGCGACCGCTTCCTGCGCGAGGACGGCGTCATCGCCGTCGCGACCATCGCCTTCGGCATGGGCGTCAACAAGCCGGACGTGCGCTTCGTGGCGCATGCCGACATCCCGTCGTCGGTCGAAAGTTACTATCAGGAGATCGGCCGCGCCGGGCGCGACGGCCTGCCGGCCGACACGCTGACGCTCTACGGCCTCGACGACATGGCCTTCCGTCGTCGGCAGATCGACGCGAAGGACATCGACGAGGAGCGCCGCCGCATCGAGCATGATCGCTTCTCGGCGCTCGCCATGCTCTGCGAGACGCCGCGCTGCCGCCGTCAGACGCTGCTCGCCTATTTCGCCGAGGAAGCGGGCCCCTGCGGGAGCTGCGACGTCTGTCAGGGCAAGGTCGCCGTCTTCGATGGCGTCATCCCCGCGCAAAAAGCGCTTTCGGCCGTCTATCGCACCGGCCAGCGCTTCGGCGCCACCCATATCGCTGATGTGCTGACGGGCGAGGCCACCGAGACCGTGCGCCGCCATGGCCATGACGCGATCAAGACCTTCGGCGTCGGCAAGGAACACTCCAAGACCGAATGGGCCTCGATCCTGCGCCAGCTCTTCGCCGCCGGCGCCTTGCGGACGGCGAGCGCGGAACATGGCGGCTTCGCAATGACGCCCAAAGGCGAGGATATTCTCTTCGGCCGCGAAACCATCCTGCTGCGCAGCGATCCCTTGCGGCGCCGCGAGCGGCGCGAGAAAGCAGCCGCCAATCTCGACGAGGCGACGGACCGCATCCTCTCCGCCTTAAAACGCAAGCGGCGCGAGCTCGCGCAGGAGGAAGGCGTGCCCGCTTACGTGATCTTCGCCGACCGCACGCTGATCGACATGGCCGAAAAGCGGCCTGCGACGCTCGATGAAATGCTGACGGTGCATGGCGTCGGCGAAAGAAAAGTCGCGCGCTATGGCGACGCCTTCTTGGAGGCGCTGGAGGAGGCTTTGCGGTAAACTGCGCCGAGCCCGTCATTGCGAGCGAAGCGAAGCAATCCAGGGCAGCCCATCGGCCCAGTTTGTTGACAAATCTCCGAGGCGGCCTCGTCCTTCGAGACGCGAGCTTCGCTCGCTCCTCAGGATGAGGCCTAAGTGATTGTTGCAGAAGCCCCTCATGCTGAGGAGGCTGCGCAGCAGGCGTCTCGAAGCACGAGGGGCGTCAGCCACTTTGTCAGCAGGCCCCATGGCGCTCTGGGTTGCTTCGTCGGCTGCGCCTCCTCGCAATGACGGCTCAGCGTCCCATCTGGCGCCCTGGTTGCAAAACGGCCTCAACCGAAAGGCGCGCCCAGATGAAATTTTACATGACGCCGGGCTCCTGCTCGACCGGCATCCATATTTTGCTCGAGGAAATCGGCCTCGTTTTCGAGGCCTATGTGCTCAATCTGCCGCGCGGCGATCATTTGAAGCCGGAATATCTGGCGATCAACCCCAATGGCACGATCCCGACCCTGCTGCGCGACGACGGGACCGCTTTGACGGACTTCGTCAGCATCGCGACATGGCTGGCGCAAAAATATCCGCGCCGCAGGCTTCTGCCCGACGACCCCGTATTGGCCGATGAAGCGCGCGCGATGCTGGATTTCTGCACGCGCCATATCCATGGCGAAGGCTTCCGCCGCGTCTTCACCCCCGAGCGCTACGGCCCGGACCGGGAAACCACCATCGCCGAAGGGCGCGCCATCGCCGCCTCGGCCTTCGAGGCGATCGATCGCGAGATCGCCGGCCGGGATTATGCCGCCGGGGCCTTCTCCATCGCCGACGCGGCGCTGTTCTATGTGGAGTTCTGGGCCGACAAGATCGGCATGGATCTGCCCGCCAATTGCGCCGCCCATTACGCCCGCATGAAGACCCGACCCGCCGTGCGCCAGGTGCTCGCCGAGGAGGGCTACCGCTGAGGGCGCTAAAGCCCCTGCCCCCACGGCTTGGCGGCGACGCCGGGAGGAGTTTCAAAAAACCACGTTAATTCAGCAACTTGCAACACAGGCAAAACCCCTTTCTTCGCTCGCATTCATAAGCCCTTCCGGAGTAGAATGGGCTTTACGAATCAAGGGGCCCAATCCCCCAAAAAGCCGAGCGAAATGAGCGATAACGAGAAGCCGAACGACCCTGCCGAATATGGCGCCGAATCGATCAAGGTGCTGCGTGGCCTGGACGCCGTCCGCAAACGTCCGGGCATGTATATCGGCGACACGGACGACGGCACCGGCCTGCATCACATGGTCTATGAGGTCGTCGACAACGCCATCGACGAAGCCCTCGCCGGCCATGCCACGCGCGTCACGGTCACGCTCAACGCCGACGGCTCCTGCACCGTCACCGACAACGGCCGCGGCATCCCGACCGACATCCACCCGGAAGAGGGCGTGTCGGCGGCGAATGTCATCATGACCCAGCTCCACGCCGGCGGTAAATTCGACCAGAACTCCTACAAGGTCTCGGGCGGCCTGCACGGCGTCGGCGTCTCGGTCGTCAACGCCCTCTCCGTCTGGCTCAAGCTGCGCATCTGGCGGGGCGGCAAAGAGCACGCCATGGAGTTCTCGCATGGCGACGCCGTCGAGGACCTCAAGGTCGTCGGCGCGGCGCCGGTCGAGGACGGCGCGCCCAAGCGCGGCACGGAAGTCACCTTCCTGCCCTCGCCCGCGACCTTCACCATGGTCGATTTCGACTATGCGACCATCGAGCATCGCCTGCGGGAGCTCGCCTTTCTGAACTCCGGCGTGCGCATCCTCCTCACCGACGCGCGCCACGCCGAGCTGAAGCAGGAGGAGCTTTATTACGAAGGCGGGTTGGAGGCCTTCGTGCGTTGGCTCGACCGCACCAAGCAGCCGCTCGTCTCCGCGCCGATCCTCATCAAGGGCCAGCGCGAGCACATCAACGTCGAAGTCGCGCTGTGGTGGAACGACAGCTATCACGAGAATGTGCTGGCCTTCACCAACAACATCCCGCAACGCGACGGCGGCACCCATCTCGCCGGCTTCCGCGCGGCGCTGACGCGCCAGATCACCGGCTATGCCGACTCGTCGGGCCTCACCAAACGCGAGAAGGTCGATCTCTCCGGCGACGATTGCCGCGAGGGCCTCACCTGCGTGCTGTCGGTGAAAGTGCCGGACCCGAAATTCTCCTCCCAGACGAAGGACAAGCTCGTCTCGTCGGAGGTGCGTCCGGCGGTCGAGAACGTCATGAATGAAATCCTCGGCCAATGGCTCGAGGAGCATCCGGCGGACGCGAAGAACGTCGTCTCCAAGGTCGTCGAGGCGGCGGCGGCGCGCGAGGCGGCGCGCAAGGCCCGCGAGCTGACGCGCCGCAAGGGCGCGCTCGATGTCGCGAACCTTCCCGGCAAGCTCGCCGACTGCCAGGAGCGCGATCCGGCCAAGGCCGAACTCTTCATCGTCGAGGGCGACTCCGCCGGCGGCACCGCCAAGCAGGGGCGCGATCGCGCCTTCCAGGCGGTGCTTCCCCTGCGCGGCAAGATCCTCAATGTCGAACGCGCGCGTTTCGACAAAATGCTCTCCTCCGAGCAGATCGGCACGCTGATCACGGCGCTCGGCACCGGCGTCGGCCGCGACGAGTTCAACGCCGACAAGCTGCGCTATCACAAGATCATTATCATGACCGACGCCGACGTCGACGGCGCCCATATCCGCACGCTGATCCTGACCTTCTTCTACCGGCAGATGCCGGAGCTGATCGATCGCGGCCATGTCTTCATCGCGCAGGCGCCGCTCTATAAGGTGACGCGCGGCAAGTCGACGCAATATCTCAAGGACGAACGCGCGCTCGAAGATTATCTCATCGACGCGCTGCTCGACGGCGCCGTGCTGCGCACGGGAACGGAAGATCGCGCCGGCGCCGATCTGCGCAAGGTGCTGGAGGACGCGCGCGCCTTCCGCACGGTGATGGGAAGCCTGCATTCGCGCTACGACCGCAGCGTCGTGGAGCAAGCGGCCATGGCCGGCGCGTTGAAGCCGCATGGCGAAAATGGCGAGAGCGAGGGTCTTGCACTGAAGGTCGCGGGGCGTCTCGACGCCATCGCCGAAGAAACCGAACGCGGCTGGCAAGGCGAACCGCGCGAGGGAGGCTATGTCTTCAAGCGCACGCTGCGCGGCGTGACGCAGGCGGTGGTTCTCGACGCCGCCATGTTGAATTCATCCGAAGCGCGCAAGCTGCAGGAGCGCGCGGACTCGCTGCGCGACGTCTTCTCGGCGCCCGCGACGCTGATCCGCCGCGGCGACGAGGCGCAGCTCTCCGGGCCTGTGGCGCTTTACGACGCCATGAACCAGATCGGCCGCAAGGGCCTCACCATCCAGCGCTACAAAGGCCTGGGCGAGATGAACGCCGAGCAGCTCTGGGAGACGACGCTCGACCGCGACGCGCGCTCGCTCCTGCAGGTGAAGGTGAAGGAAGCCGTAGAGGCCGACGACATCTTCGTGAAGCTGATGGGCGACGTGGTGGAGCCGCGCCGCGAGTTCATTCAGGAAAATGCGTTGAGCGTGGCGAATTTGGATGTGTAAGGATTTTTGTGACAAAAAATGCAGAGTCAGACTCTTCGAGGAGGTACTCTGATTTTGTCTGCGTGGACGCCGGATTTACTTATGACATAAGCGTCGAGGTCGCGCATGCCCATGGAAACTCCTTTCCGCATTGCGACCGCACAGAGCGGCATCACTCCAGATGTCCGCGAGAACGGGCGACGAGTCCGCGATATGATGTCGGCGGCCAAATCAATGGGCTGTCGGCTTGTCCATTTTCCGGAGGGCGCTCTCTCAGGATACCTGAAATCGCAGATCCACGATTGGACTGCCGTGGACTGGAGAGCGCTGCGCGAGGAATTGGATGCGGTCTCGGAACATGCCGCTCGGCTCGGCCTATGGACGGTGATCGGCTGCAATCACCGACTCCAGCCGCCCAATCGTCCGTACAACAGCCTGTACGTCATATCGAATGAGGGGAAATTGGCCGGACGCTACGACAAGCGTATGTGTTCGAATGCCGAACTGAACGATTGGTACACGCCGGGCGCCGAAGCCTTCGTATTCGATGTTGACGGGGTACGCTTTGGGGCCGCGCTTTGTATCGAAGTGCATTTTCCTGAATTGTTTATCGACTATGGGAGACGAGGCGTGGAATGCATGCTGTTCTCCGCCTATTCCGACGATCCCATTCACGAGCTCTTGTCGCGGGCTCACGCTGCAGCCAACAACTTTTGGGTAAGCCTCTCGATTCCCGCGTTACCGGGCAATCGCCTGTCCGCGGGTTTCATCGGACCTGACGGCTATTGGCTCGCCCGAGCCGGAACGAAGGGCGCGGAACTCTTGGTTCATGGAGAGATCAATAAAAAGAACTCGCAATTCGATATTGCGATTAATAAGGCGCGTCCCTGGCGCGCTGCCGCGAGATCTGGTGCAATATATGCCGAACGTCGCGTGGCGGACACTCCGAGCGATGATCGAATGTCATTCTTCACCGTTTGACCAACCGGAAGGATGGGTGAAAACCTGAATCCAGCGCGCGCGAGTTGAACTTAATGCTTTTATCGACCGGACGATTCGCGCGCCAGACGCCGCCTTGATCTTGCGCCGGAGAAAAAATCCAATACTGTAAGGGTTCAAAACGTCTTCCGGATACGAAATGCGAAACCTTACCACGTCCTCCACGGTAGAACATGCCATCGAGCGGCTGGTAGCCACTGGGCGGTTTTCGTCCAAGGACGAAGTCATTCGGGAAGGCGTTCGCCTGCTCGAAGAACGCGAACGCAAACTCGAAAAACTCGACGCCGCCCTCTCTCGGGGCATAGCCGACGCTGAAGCTGGACGTGTTACGCCTGCCGACGATGTCTTCGATCGCCTCGAGAGAAAATATCAGTCACTGGCCTCCAAGTGAAAGTCGTCTTCACAAGCGAGGCCGAGGCCGATCTGGAGAGTATCGGCGACTACTTAGCAACGGAAAGTCCATCCCAGGCGCTCGCCTTCGTGCAAGGCTTACGGGCTCACTGCGAAAAACTATCCGACCTGCCGAAGCGCTTTCCGCTTGTGCCGCAACACGAAACGTCGGGCGTCCGCCGGATGGTTCATGGCAACTTCCTGGTCTTTTATCGCGTGTCTACCGAGACCGTTGACGTCCTGCATATCCTGCACGGCGCGCGAGATTACGAGCCGATCCTTTTCCCAACCGAATGAGTGAATCTCCCCCGCCCGCCCGCCTCATCGTCTGCGTCGGCCCGAACTGCGATGCTCATGGCCGCGGGCGCGCCTTGCTGGCCGAGGTTCAGGCGGCGCTTTCCGCCGCCTTTCCCGACGAACTCGCCGGCGGCCGCCTCAAAATCTCGACGCGCCAGTGCCTGCGGCTTTGCACGCGCGATCCCGTCGTGCGGCTGGAGCCTTCGGGCGACGCCTTCTCCGACCCGGATGTGGATGAGCTGATCCGCGAGATTTCGGCGGCGCTGCGTTAGCAGCCAATCCCCGCCGTCTGCGCGCGCCTAATTCAAAAAGCTGGAGCGCATTCTTATCGCGAAGGTCTATCAACTTTTGCGAAATGCGCTCTAGTTACAGGGGCGCGCCGTTATCCCGGCGCAGCGAGCCATTCCGATGCTCAAAGTGCCTTGCGCCGGCGCCCTCAAGCTGCTGGCGTCCGCCGCCATTTTCTTCACCCTCGCGCCGGCGGGCGCGCAGCAAGAACCAGACGCGCCGCGGCCGGGATATGAGCAACCGGATAACGCGCCCGTCGCGCCGCCGCGCCGAGACGAGCAGCCTCTAGACGAACAGCCCCGAGAAGCGCGCCCACGGGCCGAACAGCCCCGGCGCGCCTCACCCGCTTATGGTCCCGAAACAGCCAACGCCACCGCCCACGCCGCGCGGCGTTATGCGACGATCGCGGCGTCCGGCGGCTGGCCGCGCATCGCCAAGCCGCTCGGCCCCGACGCCAGCGGCAAGCCGGTCGCGCTGCTGCGCCGCAGGCTCGCCATCGAAGGCTATCTCCCCAATGCGCAGGACAGCGGCGACAACGCATGGGATGACGCGCTGAGCGACGCCTTGCGCCGTTTCCAGGCGCATATGGGCCTCGAGCAAACAGGCGATGTCTCACGCGAGACATTGCGCGAGTTGAACATCCCTGCAGCAACCCGCGCGCGTGAACTGGAGATGACGGCGGCGCGTCTGGCGAAGATGCATTTTCGCTTCAGCGATCGCTATGTCGACGTCAATATTCCGGCGGCCTCTGTCGAAGCCGTGGAAGACGGCAATGCGGTCGAGCGCTTCACGGCCGTCGTCGGGGGACGCCGCCACCCCTCGCCACAAGTGGTCGCGAGGATCGTCGCGATCGACATCAATCCGACATGGACAGTGCCGGCCTCGATCATCAAGAAGGAGCTTGCGCCGAAGCTCAGACGCAACCCGCATTATTTCGAGCGCGAAAACATCCGCATTCTCGACGCGCGAGGCCGCGAGGTCGATCCGCTGAAACTGCGGCGCGTCTCGAATAAGCGCGCGGCGCGCTTCACGTTTCGTCAGGAGCCGGGACCTAAAAACGCATTGGGTTCCCTGCGCATCTCCATGCCGAATAGCCACGACGTCTATATGCACGACACGCCGAACAAGAAGCTTTTCGACCGCGATTATCGCTTCCTGTCGCATGGCTGCGTGCGCGTCGAAGGCGTCTATGATCTCGCCTCCTGGCTTCTCGATGAGACCTCGCGTGATTGGACTCCCGACGCTCTCCGCGACGCCATCGACAGTGGCCGCAGCGAAAAGATCAGGCTGAGCCAGAGCGTCCCCGTCGCTTGGGTCTATATGACAGGCTGGGCGGAGGATGACGGTCCCGCCTTTTTCCGCCACGACATCTATAACCTCGACAAGGGCGCACGAACGCCGGCGCGCCGCAGGTGATAGGAGATCGGCTTGAGTGGTTCGCTGTCATTCCCGACGCTCGCGCAGCGAGCGATCGGGAATCCAGAGCCACACTAGCTACTATGGCTCTGGATTCCCGGTCGGGCTTTCAGCCCGCCGGGAATGACATCCCCATGAAGAGCTGTTCAGGAGAGAAGCTTCAGAAATCCGGCTTCGCCACCATCAGCCAGAAGATCACGAGCATGGCGATAAAAGCCGGCCAGCCGAGCGCGAACCACCACCAGAAATAGCGCTTATATTGCGACGGCAGCAGCGCGCCGGTCGTAAGGCAGTCTTCGGCGATGCGCGCCATTTGCATCTGCAGCCACACGACCGGAAGCCAGCAGGCGCCGACGAAAATGTAAAGCGCGACCGACGCCAATATCCAATGCGTGTCGAACGGCCAACCCTCTTCGAGCATGAGCGCGACGCCCGTCGCCGGCTGAATGATCACCGCCGGGGCCGTGAAGATCCAATCGGCGAGGACGACGTTTTTATTGCCGGCGACAATGGCGCGCAGATCGCCGCGCATATTGCTCGCAAGGCCGTGAAACGCCGTGCCGAGCCCTGTGCCGAATAAAACGGTCGAGCTGATGATATGGAGCCATTTCAGAAAAGTAATCGTGTCGAACATTCATCCGGCCTCCAAGGCGATCATCACGAGAATGGCGGCGGCGATCGGCAAATTCTTCAGGATTGGCGCAAAGGGATGTAGCCAGTACTCGGTGGGAAGGCCGAGCGCGAGCAGCGTGAAGGCCGCCATGCTCGCGAGCTGCAGCCAACCGACGACGACGGGCCGAAAGCCGCGCAGAAGCGCCGCGCCGAGCGCAAGATCGATGGCCGCGCCGCCATAGAGCGCGGCGGCGGCGAGCGGCCCGTAAAGGCCGATGGCGGCGAGCATCTCATAGCTTTTGTCGATCGGGTAAAGCCCGAAGGACAGGAGGCCGGTGGCGATCCACAGCAGCGCGAGGCTCCAGCGCAGCATCGGCCGCACGAAGAAGAGCCGCGCCGCCACACGGTCTGCATACGACCCCGGCTCGCGCGCCAGCGCGCTGCGCAGATCGCGCGGCGGGCGGCCGAGCGCCATGGTCAGCGGGCCGGGATCGGAGACATTGCCGCGCGCGAGCATCTTCATCACATCCGGATTGAGCGGCCCGCTGGTGAACCGTCCGCCGATCTGCGTCGCGAGCGCCAACAGGCGGTCGGGGATGCGGATGGCGCCCGTCGGCTGCAGGCCGAGCCAGCTTCGCAGGATGCGGGTTAGCTCATAGGCCGTCATCGGCTCTGGACCCACAACGTCGATCATGCGCGGCGACTCGACGCCCTCGACAAGCCGCGCCATAAGCTCGGCGAGATCGTCGACATGGATCGGCTGAAACCGCCAATCATCGGCGCCGATACGCGGCAATATGGGCAGCGTCGCCGAGGCCAGCAGCCAGGTCGTGCTCGCCCCTCCCCGGCCGACCACCACCGAGGGACGCAGCACGCGCCAGTCGAGCCGCCGCCCGTAAGGATCGGCGTCGGCAAAGAAGGCCTCCGCCGTCCCTTTGCTGCGCTGATAGTCGGTCTCGCCCTGCGGCGCGGCGCCCAGCGCCGAGATATGGATGAAGCGCTTTACCCCCGCGGCGGCGCAGGCCGTGAAAAGCCGGACGGGGCCTTCGGCGTGCACGGCGTCCATGGTGTTGGCGCCTTGGTTGCGGACGAGGCCGGCGCAATTGACGACGACCTCGAAGCCCGCCAGCTTGATCTCCAGCTTCTCGACGTCGTCGCGGGCGATGTCCACCTCGGCGCGGCCAGCGGCCGACACCGCATGCGCTTCAGCGATGAGCCGCCCGACGATGTGCCGGCCAATGAAGCCGGTCCCGCCGATCACCAAAACACGGGCCAAATGCGCCCCCTTTTTTCGAACAAACAAGCAATCCGACGCCAAGCATATAGGAACGTAGCGGGGGCACGCCCTGCGTTTTGAGCCAATTCATGCGATAAGGGGGGTATGGCGACGATTCGAAACGCATTCGACCCCGGCTTCGGCGTTTACATCCATTGGCCGTTCTGCCTGTCGAAATGCCCCTATTGCGACTTCAACAGCCACGTCCGCCGCGGCGACGTGGACGAGGATCGCTTTGTCGCGGCCTTCGCGGTGGAGCTCAAGCATCGCGCGAAGCTTGTCCCGGGCCGCGAGGTCCGTTCGGTTTTCTTCGGCGGCGGCACGCCCTCGCTGATGTCGCCCTCGACGGCGGGCGCGATCCTCGGCGAGATCGCCAAGCATTGGACCATGGCCAAGGACGTCGAGATCACGCTCGAGGCCAATCCGACGAGCGTCGAGGCGTCGCGCTTCAAGGGTTTCAAGGCGGCGGGGGTCAACCGCGTCTCGCTCGGCCTGCAGGCATTGAACGACATCGACCTCAAGGCGCTC
Organism: Methylocystis sp. Sn-Cys; assembly: GCF_016745395.1. Classification (GTDB taxonomy): domain Bacteria; phylum Pseudomonadota; class Alphaproteobacteria; order Rhizobiales; family Beijerinckiaceae; genus Methylocystis; species Methylocystis iwaonis. The sequence goes on along the minus strand of NZ_JAERVJ010000004.1, from coordinate 159,473 downwards.
GGCCGCCAGCATTCGGTGGCCGAGGCGCTGATGGCGCTCGACGTCGCGACCGCCACTTTCGAGCGCGCCTCTTTCGATCTCATCTACGGCCGCACCGGGCAGACGCCCGCCGCCTGGCGCAAGGAGCTGGACCTCGCCTTGGCCCGTGCGCCCGAGCACATTTCGCTCTATCAGCTCACCATCGAGCCTGAGACCATGTTCGAGCGCCTGGTGAACACGGGCAAGATGACGCTCCCGGACCCCGACACGCAGCGCGCGCTATGGGACGTGACGCAGGAAGTCACCGCGCGCCACGGCCTGCCGGCCTATGAGGTCTCCAACCACGCGCGGGCCGGCGCGGAATGCCGGCATAATCTCGTCTATTGGCGCTACGGCGAATATATCGGCGTCGGCCCCGGCGCGCATGGCCGCCTCGTCACGACGCGCGGCCGCCGCGCCCAGGCCTGCGAGCGCCACCCGGAGATGTGGCTCACTTGCGTGGAGACCGAAGGCCACGGCCTCGTCGAGGACGAATTACTCAATCCGGAGCAGGAGGGCGACGAGTTCCTGCTGATGGGTCTGCGCCTGCGCGAAGGCATCGATCCGCAACGCTATTTCCTGCTGACGGGAAAGAAGCTCTCGCAGTCGCGTATTTCCGAGCTGATCGGCGACGGCCTCGTCGAGGTCACGCGCGAGAACAGGCTCCGCGTGAGCTCGGAAGGCTTTCCGGTGCTCGACGCAGTAGTGGCGGATTTGGCGGCGTAAACGTCACTCTCGCGCTTCTTGCTGGACGGCCGTTTCCATTTGAACAGCTCGCATTGGGATTTGTCATTCCCGGCGGGCTGAAAGCCCGACCGGGAATCCAGAGCCACAAGAACGCTGGTTCTGCTCTGGATTCCCGATCGCTCGCTCAAGCGAGCGTCGGGAATGACACCGAACAAGCTGCTATTGGCACCGCGCCTCGCAGGCCTCGCCACCCGACTCGCATCTATCCACGCAAATCTGGTTTTCGTCCCACGTGGTGTTTGGATCGTCATAGGGGCAACCGGCGTCGCACCGAAGGCGCTGATTGTTGCAGTTATCGTAACACGTCCAATAATCTGTTCTCTGGAATTGCGCGTTTGCGGCGTTTAGCGGGCCTGCCGAAGGGAGCGCCGCAGCGGCGCCTGTTGCGAGTGTCGCCATGGCGAAACACAGCGAGATTTCGCTGATCGTTTTCATAGAAAGCATCAGACCCTCCTAGACAAACGAAACCGAGCCATAGGAAGCAGAAACCAACTATCGGCTGCCGCCGCGTCGATCTGACCGGCGAAGACGCTCGGTCTTTCGGCTTCCTTCTTCAATCTGGCAACGCGCCCGGCAATCGGCGTATCTTGGCTCTTTGCTCATACGACAAAAATTGACGGAAACTTCGTCGAGCCCCGAGCATGTTTCTGCGCGGATTGCCTCGCAGCGCATGAAACAAGCCTGGGATGCATCCGCCTTGCCCCCGCCCAAGAACATTGCGGCGGCAATTATCGCCATAACGGCCTCTGCAGAACGCGCGTTCAACAACCGTTCAATGTCGACGCTGTTGGCTTTCATTTTGCCCTTCCTTCTGGTCAGGCGTGCGCCGCAATGCATGAGCGCTTGGCGTTAATTTAGGTTCCTTGCCGGCAAGCGGACCAGCAGGAAACTCGCGGCATCTCGTCGCATCGTTCAAGTCTTCTATTAAAATGTTCAAGAATAGCGATTGCCAAAAGCGAGCGCGAACTGGAACTCCCGCCGAGATCTTTGCGTTGACAAGGCGTGGGATCGCGAGGGAGCAATTTCATGAGATGGATGCGTTTATTGATGGCGCTTGCATTCATGGGCGCGGCCAACGCCGCTTACGCCATCACATGCGGCTCCGACCAATGGTGCTGCCGGCATGACATCGGCGGCACGGGCGAATGCGTAAAGTGCTGCGCGAAATCGAGCAGCTCGATCCGACTGCAAAAGAACAAGGTGGCCTGCGTTCAGTTGCCAATCGCCTGCGACAGCAACGCCGATTGCACATGCAGCGGATGCTGTTCGGATTGGAACCGGTGCCAGCCGACGTGTGATGATTAGTGGGTTCGTTGTCATTCCCGACGCTCGCGCAGCGAGCGATCGGGAATCCAGAGCGACATTAGCGCTATTATGGCTCTGGATTCCCGGTCGGGCTTTCAGCCCGCCGGGAATGACAACCCCCAAGCGAGCGGTTCAAGCTGAAATGGCGTCATGCGCCATTTGTCTTCATAAAACTCAGCGCCCCAGGCGCGATGGTCTGGCGCGTCTCGAAAAACCCGCGCCACTCATCCTTCAAGCCGAGCGCGCTTTTGATGTCATAATCGCTGGCGCTATCAGCGGCGGCGAGCGTCTTCCATGACAGAGGCGCCGCCACCGTCGCGCCGGGGCGGGCGCGCAATGACCACGGCAGGATCGCCGTCGCGGATTTTTTGTTGCGCAGCCAATCGATGAAGATGCGCCCGGCCCGGCGCCGCTTGCTCATCGTCGCGACGAAGCGTTGCGGCTCCTGTCGCGCCAGCCCGCGCGCAAAGCCCGCCGCGAACACTTCCGTATCCGCGTAAGTGAGCGAACGGTCGAGCGGCAGCACGATATGAATCCCCTTGCCGCCTGTCAGCAGCGGCCAGGATGAGAGGCCGATCGCCTTCAGATAATCGCGAATATCCGCGGCGGCCTTGCAGGTGTCACGGAACGGCAAATCCTCGTCCGGATCGAGATCGAAAACCATCCGATCCGGCCGGTCGAGATCGCTTGCAAGCGACATCCAGCCGTGAATTTCGATCGCGCCGAATTGCGCGGCCGTATGCAGGCCGAGCGCGCCGTCCAGCGCAATATAGGGCTCGTCTTCATTCTCGACGGTCAGAATGCCCTTGCTCATCCCTTTCAACGGATGACGCTGGAAGAACAGCTCCTCGACCGTCTCCGGCGCGCGCAACAGGCTGATCGGCCGATCGGCGAGATGGGGCGCCATGCGCGGCGCAACGGCGTCGTAATAGGCGGCGATCTCGCCCTTGGTGATCCCATCGGCGGGAAAGACGACGCGGCTCGCGTGGGTGATGCGCGAGAGCTTTGGCGGCTCCTGTTGCGCGGGCGCTTTCGGCGTCATGTCTTCGCGCACGCCGAGAAAGCGCGCCTGCCGCAATTGCCCGTCCATGGTCCAGCCGCCGAAGCGCACTTCCGCCGGAAAGGGCGTTTCGATGAGGACGACGCCCTTTGGAATCTTGTCCGCCGCGAGGAGCTTTGGGCCGCTCCCCTTTTTCGCGCGCTTTGCCAATAAAGGCGCGAGCGTGCGTCTGGTCGCGGCGTCATAGCCCGTCCCGATGCGTCCCACATAACGCAGGCCCTCCGGCGTTTCTTTCGCGGCGACGAGCGACGCAAATGACTCGCCCTTCTCGGAAGGGCGGTAGCCGACGATCAGCACATCCTCGCGAAAGTCGCCCTTGATCTTCAGCCAATCGGAAAAACGGCCGCTGCGATAGGGCGCGTCGGCGCGCTTGGCGATGATCCCTTCCGCGCCGGCGCGCGTGGCCTGCGCAAAGACAGATTGCCCGTCGCCTTCGATATAATCGCCATAGCGAATAGCGCCGTCGCTTTTCGCAAGAAGCTGTTTGAGGCGCTCCTTGCGTTTGCGCAGCGGCTCGCGCCGCAAGTCCTTCTCATCCAGCATCAACAGATCGAAAGCGACGAACTCGACGCGCTCGCTGCGCCCCGCCTCCAGCGCCGAAACCAGCATGGCGAAATCGGAAAGCCCCTTCTCGTCGAAGACAACCGCCTCGCCGTCGAGAAGCGCGTTGCGGCAGGGCAGCGCGAAAACCGCGCGCGCCAGGCCGGAAAAGCGCTCGGTCCAGTCGAGCCCGCTGCGCGTATAGACGCGCGCGCCGTCGACGCCGGTCGCAATCTCCAGGCGGTAGCCGTCATATTTCAACTCGAAAATCCAGTCGCCTACGGAGGGGGGCTGTTCGGCCGTCTCACAGAGTTGCGGCGCGATGAATTTCGGCGTCGGCGCGGTGGCGATGGGCTTATCCGACCAATAGGCAGACTTCGCCCGTGATCGAGCAATCTCGGGGCTCTTATCCCTCCCCTTTACGGGGAGGGTGGCCCCGCGAAGCGGGGTCGGGTGGGGTCCGGCCCCAACATCGTCGTGGCTGCGCGGGCCCCACCCGGCGGCCTTCAGCCGCCGACCTCCCCGTAAAGGGGAGGTATGGGTGGCTAACGACGCAGCTTTCGCTTTCGCGCCTCGCTCGATCTCCTCGCGCGTGCGGCCGGTCGTGACGCTCGTCACATATCGCCCAGCGAGGTCCTCGTCCTTATCGGCGTATTCGTCCCGCTCCTTTATCAGAAGCCAGTTCTCCCCTTTGTCGCGCGTCTTCATGCGCACCAGAACCCAGCCGCCCTTCATGCGCGCGCCCTGGGCCAGGAACTTGATCTCCCCCTTCTCCAGCGCGGCGAGCGGATCGCCGTTCTGCGGCGTAAAGGTCGCGTCCTCCCAGAGCATCACCGTCCCGCCGCCATATTCGCCTTTGGGGATCAGCCCTTCGAAATCGCCGTAATCGAGCGGATGATCCTCGGTGCGGACAGCCAGACGCTTGTCGGCCGGGTCAGACGACGGGCCGCGCGCGACGGCCCAGCTCTTCAACACGCCATCCATTTCGAGCCGAAGGTCGAAATGCTCGCGCCGCGCGAAATGCCGTTGCACCACGAGACGGGGCGCGCCGCCATGCGAAACCCCTCCCTGCGGCTCCGGCGTAACCTTGAAATCGCGCTTGGCGCGATAGGCGCCGAGCGCGCTATCGTCTTTCCTGGCGCGCGTCGGCATTTATCCGGCCCGGCGCCGCGCCGGCGCCTTCGCAGCCTTGGAGGATTTCGCGGCCGGGGCTTTCTTCGCGGGTGGGGCGGACGGCCGCTTGCCCTTCTTCGGCGGCTCCGGCGGCGCCTCGCCACCGCCGCCCCCGCTTGCGGCGACCGAGCGTTTCAGCGCCTCCATGAAATCGAGCACCTTGGCGCCGGGCTCGACCTGCTCCTCGACCGGCACGGTCTCGCCGCGCCCGAGCTTTGCCTTCACCAGCTCGCGCAAGGCTTCGGCATAGTGGTTGCGGAATTTCGCCGGATCGAAAGGCTCGCTGCGCCGTTCGATCAAATCCTCGGCCATCTGCACCATATCTTCGCGCGGCTTCTCGCGGCCGATCGTGGAGAAGATGTCGTCCGCGTTTTTCAGCTCGCTGTCGTAGCGCAGCGTATCGAGCACGAGCCCCTGCCCTTCGCCCATCGGGAACAAAGCGACGAGATGCTCCCGTCCGCGCAAGGTGAGCTGGCCGATGCCGACCTTATGCTTGGCCCACAGCGCGTCGCGCAGTACGCGATAACCCTCTTCTGCGACTTCGCCGTCCGGCAGAACATAGTAAGGCCGGTTGAAATAGAGCGGCTCGATCTCCTCCGCGTCGACGAATTGCAGGAGGTCGATCGTATGGCGGGTGGAGAGCTTGAGCGAGTCGAGCTCCTCGTCTTCCATGAAGACGTAATTTCCCGGCTCGACCTCGTAACCGAGGACGATGTCCTCCTTCTTGACCTCGCCTTTGCCGGGCGCGACCTTCAGGTAGCGGATGCGTTGCTTGGAGTTGCGGTCGACCTGATGGAAGCGGATTTCCGACTCGGCCTTTTCCGCCGCCACCAGCCGGACGGGAATGGAAACAAGGGCCAGACGCAGATAGCCCTTCCAGAATGTGCGCGCCGACTCGGCCATCACTCGCTCCTGCACGCGCAGTTTGGGATGGCCATTAGATAAGGCGCCGCGGCGCAATGCGCAGAGGCTTCGCGGACGCCAAATGAAAACGCCCGCACTGGAGCGAGCGCATATCAGTGACAAAGTGGCGTTGACGCCCCTCGTGCTTCGAGACGCCTGCTGCGCAGGCTCCTCAGCATGAAGGAATTTTACAACAATCGCTTATACGAGATCCGCTTGGTTGGCTCGCCGTCATTGCGAGGAGGCGGAGCCGACGAAGCAATCCAGGGCCGCATCACTGCCCTGGATTGCTTCGCTTCGCTCGCAATGACGGACTCTGAGCAAGACCAGCGCCGTTGTGGCTCTGGATTCCCGGTCGGCTTTCAGCCCGGGGAATGACATGCCCCGATACGAGCCGTTCAAACGGAAATGGTATTAGGCCTCATCCTGGCGAGCGAGCGAAAATCACGCCCGGCCTTTGCGGCTCGACATCGGCGTGCGCAGCACATTGCGGCGCTCCGCGATGATCTCGCTCGCGACGGTTTTCGCGGCGCTCTTTCGGGCGGCGCGCGCGGCCTCGCTCAGCCGATCGAGGGAAGCGCTCGTCCTCCCGATCTTGGGCGCAACCGGCGCCGGCTCGGCGCGCTCTTCGCGAAGCTGTGGAACGATCTTGGCGGCGGGCGCGGGCCTTGCGCCGGCGCGCTCCTCGCTGGTGGCGGAAAGATCGCCGGTGACGACGGCGCCCTTCTCCAGCTCCATCTCCCGATAGATCACCCGCCCCTCGACGCGGCCGGTCGAACGGACGGTGAGAAGCTCGGAGATTTCCACGTGGTCGCTGATCGAGCCGCTGACGTCGGCCTCTTCGGCCACGAGATGGCCGCGGATCACGCCCGATCGTCCGACGACGACGCCGCGCGCCGTGACGTCGCCCTCGACCACGCCGTCGACGACGAGCAGATCAGGAACGGAGAACGCGCCCTTCACCGTCACGCCAGCGCCGATATAGACGACGTTCTCCTGCTCCGGCCTGAAACCGGCGATCGCGTTGGCAGCCATTTCCGTCCCTCTGAAGCTGAGCCATAATATTAGCTTGCGGCGACCTTACGTTAACAGAAGCCTTACCACAATAAAAAATGGGCTGACGACAATTGGACCGAGAAGCGGCGCCAAGCGTGACTATGCTTCTCGGCCATTCGTCTTACCAACAAAGCTGACGAATCTACCCTTGCTCCGAACGAGACTCATCCGTGAGCGGATGCAGGTCGCGAACCATGGCCCGCATTCTTTCGTCGAGCACATGCGTATAAATTTGCGTCGTCGCAATATCAGCGTGGCCGAGCAGCTCCTGCACCACGCGCAGATCCGCGCCGTTCTGTAATAGATGGCTGGCGAAGGCATGGCGTAGCGCATGCGGATGGACCTGCGCCGCGGATAATCCGGCCGCGACGCCGAGCGTCTTCAGCTCGCGCGCGAAAGCCTGCCGGGTGAGATGACCGCTGTCGCTGTCGGCGGGAAAGAGGAAAGGCCCCTGCGCAAGCTCCGGCGAAACCGCCTCGATGAGCTTGCGGTAATCGACGAGCGCGCGCTTGGCGCGTTCCGTCAAGGGCGCCAGCCGTTCGCGCCCGCCCTTGCCCTTGATCGTGACGAAGGGATCGCGCGCCCGCGCCGCGCTTTTAGGCAGCGACACCAGCTCCGAGACGCGCAGCCCCGTGGCGTAAAGCGTCTCCAGAAGCGCGTAGAGCCGCGCGGCGCGCAATCGCTCGCGCAGGGGACGCTTTTCATCGTCCAACCCCTCGCGCGCCGTGGCGAGCAGGCGGTCGACCTCATCGACCGACATCACCCCCGGCGCGCTGCGCACCAGCCGGGGGCCTTCCAGTGCGGCGGCCGGATCGTCGCTACGATGGCGGTCGACGTAGAGGAATTTGTGAAACTGCCGCACCGCCGAGCGCCGCCGCGCCACTGTGGCGCGCGCCATGCCGCGCGTGTCGAGTTCAACAAGATAGGCCCGCAGATCCTCGATGGTGGCGCCGACCGGACCCCGGCCCTGGGCGCGCAGAAAATCGATATAGTCGGTCAAATCGCGCCGATAGGCGTCCAGCGTGTTGTGCGCCGCGCCGCGTTCGGCCGCCTGCATATCGAGAAAGGCGTCGAGCAAAAGCGCGGCGGCGGGAGCGCTCATGGGCGCAAGCCTATTTGTTCAGGCGCTGCGCCGGGATCGTATAGCTCATCTCGCGCGGCTGCGGCGTGACAAAGGAAACGACCGCGACCATCGCGCCATAGACCAGCGCGACGAGGGCGGCGACGATCACGAGAAAGCGGATGAGGCTCGGCAAGGCGGCGACTCTTGGTCAATGACGCTCCGAGCTATCGCCCGAAGCGCCTGCGATTGCAACCGTGAGCGCTCAGCGGACGACCACCCGCGCGCCCACGCCCACGCGATTATAAAGATCGACCACATCGTCGTTCATCATGCGGATGCAGCCGGACGAGACATTCTGACCGATCGTATGCGGCTCATTGGTGCCGTGAATGCGGTAGAGCGACGAGCCAAGGTAGAGCGCGCGGGCGCCGAGCGGATTGGCCGGACCGCCCGCCATATGCCGCGGCAGATCGGGGCGGCGGGCGAGCATCTCGGCCGGCGGCGTCCAATCGGGCCATTCGGCCTTGCGGCTGATGGTCTTCACGCCCGACCATTCGAAGCCCGGCCGGCCCACGCCGATGCCATAGCGCGTGGCGTGGCCGCGGCCGTGAACGAGATAGAGAAACTTGTTCGACGTATCGACGACGATGGTGCCGGGCGCCTCGCCGCCCGCATATTCGACGTCTGCCCGCATATATCTCGGGTCGGCGGCGCGCTCCATTTCGACGGACTGCGGCGCGTAGGCGGCCGTTTGCGTGCGAGGATTGGGGTAGGCCGCCGGCGGCGCGGCGTAGCGCGCTGGCCTCGGCTCGTCGCCGACCAGCGCCTCGATGAGCCCACCGCCGAGCGGGCTCTGCTCCTGGTAATAATAACCGGGAACGGGCGGCGCGGCCGTGACAACCGGATTGGCCCGAGCCGGGATGACGAGAAGCGCGGCAGACGCGACCGAAGCCGCGCAGCTAAGAAAGACGGTGCGTTTACGCATGACAAAAACCATTGCGAGCGCGCCATTGCTTTTCGAATGACGCGATTGGCGATGGTCATGATGATATAGCGTCAAATTTTACGGTAAATACTAACCAGTTCTCGTGGTTATCAATGAGAAAACGTCAACCATTACTTGGTTAGGTGCAGGTGAATATTAATGATGAAAAATGGGTTTAGGCGGAGCCCGCTTGGCTGGGTGAGCTGTCATTCCCGACGCTCGCGCAGCGAGCGATCGGGAATCCAGAGCAAAACCAGCGTTTTGTGACTCTAGATTCCCGGTCGGGCTTTCAGCCCGCCAGATCCGAGCCGTTCGAGCGGAAAGAAGGCCAGTGCGGGTCTAGAAATGCGATTCAGATTCCGGATTATCCTCTTCCTCCGGTATCTGGTGCTTCATGATCAACGGCGCCTGGGAGATCGCGAAGAGGATCGTCAGCGGGAGAATGCCGAAGACCTTGAAGTTCACCCACTCGTCCGTGGTGACCACGCGCCGCACCACCTCGTTGAGGCCGGCCAGGAAGAAGAAGAAGAAGCCCCAGCGCCAGGTGAGCTTGCGCCATCCTGCGTCGTCGATATGGATCGCCATGTCGAAAACGATCGGCAGCAAGAGCTTGCCGAAGTAAAGGGCGCCGATCAGCGTCGCGCCGAACATCGAATAAAGGATCGTCACCTTCAGCTTGATGAAGGTTTCGTTCTGCAGAAAGACCGTCAGCCCGCCGAAGACCAAAACCAATAGCGCCGTCACGACCGGCATGGCCGGTAGATGGCGCGTCACCGACCAGGAGACGGCGAGCGTCACCAGCACGCCGACCATCAGCACGCCGGTGGCGTAGAAGATGCCGAACTTGCTGTTGACGATGAAGAAGATGATGAGAGGCCCAAGCTCGAGGGCGACTTTCAATCTCGGGTCGAGCTTCTTCTTTGGAGCCGCCGGCCGTTCGAGGCCGGGCGCGGTCGTCGTTTCCTGCGTCATCCCTATCAGCTTTCCGGCGCCGCCTCCGGCGCGTCTTCCTCATTCAGGCCGGCGATCGCGCGGGCGAAATCGCGGGCGGTGAAGGGCTCGAGGTCGTCCTGGCCTTCGCCGACGCCGATGAAGTGGATCGGCAGACCATGAGCCTCGGCGATCGCCACCAATATGCCGCCGCGCGCCGTGCCGTCGAGCTTGGTCATCACGAGGCCGGTGACGCCCGCCACACGGCCGAAAATCTCGACCTGCTGGAGCGCGTTCTGACCCACGGTGGCGTCGAGCACCAGCAATACCGAATGTGGGGTCTCCGGGTCGGCTTTTTTCATGACCCGGACAATTTTTTCAAGCTCGGCCATCAGCTCGGCACGATTTTGCAGGCGTCCCGCGGTGTCCATCAGGAGAATGTCGGCGTCTATCTCGCGGGCGCGCTTGATGGCGTCGAAGGCGAGGCCGGCCGCGTCCGCCCCCTCCTTGCCCGCGACAACCTCGGCCCCGAGCCGGTCGCCCCAAATCTTGAGCTGGTCGACGGCGGCGGCGCGGAACGTATCGCCCGCCGCGAGCACCACCTTCTTGCCCTCGCCCCGCCATTTCGCGGCGAGCTTGGCGATGGTCGTCGTCTTGCCCGAGCCATTGACGCCCACGACCAGGAAAACGAAAGGCTTCTTGGTCTCGTCGATCTCCAGGGGCTGGGCGACGGGCGTGAGAACCGCCTCCACCTCGCGCGCGAGAATGGCGCGCACCTCTTCGGGGGCGATGTCCTTCTCGTAGCGCGCCTTGCCGACGGCGTCGATGATGCGCGAGGTGGCGCCGACGCCAAGGTCGGCGCGCAGCAGCACATCCTCCAGCTCTTCGAGCTTGAGCGCGTCGAGCTTGCGCTTGGTGAAGATGTCCGTGACGCCCTGGCTGATCGCCTGCGAGGTTCGCGAAAGGCCGCCGGTGAGCCGCTGCCACCAGGAGCGCTTTGGCGGTTCCTCCGGCGTCTCCTCGACCGGCGCCTCGGGCGCCTCCGCCGCCGGCTCCGCGCCGCCCCTGCCGAAGAGGCGGGCGAACATGCCACGCTTTTTAGACCCGTCTGCGTCCGTGCTCATGCGTCCCTCGATTGACGAAATGCCTACACCAGTCGGGCATAAAGGGCCAGCAGGACGCGCACGGAATGCGCCGTTACGCAAAACTTCGCTATCAAATTATTGTCGCGCCACGCTTTTCTCAGGCAGGCGCGCGCCTAGATGTTACGGGGGCCGCGTTGCGGCGGCGTATCGCCGTATGGCCCTTCGAGGGCGGGCGGACGCAAAGTCCGCCTGCCTGAGCCTTCTCATACCACTTCCGCTCGCATGGGATGTGTCATTCCCGGCGGGCTGAAAGCCCGACCGGGAATCCAGAGCCACAAAAGCGCCGGTTTTGCTCTGGATTCCCGATCGCTCGCTTTGCGAGCGTCGGGAATGACAGCGAACCAATCAAGCGGATTTCGTATCACCACCGCAGAACGGCGCCGCCCCAGGTCATGCCGGCGCCGATGGCCATCATGGCGATGATGTCGCCCTTCTTCAGCTTGCCGGCGCGATTGGCCTCGTCCAGCGTGATCGGCATGGAGGCGCTCGACGTATTGCCGAAGCGGTCAATATTGATCCAGCATTTGTCGCGGGGCACGCCGAGATTGTCGAGCGCGGACTCGATGATGCGCTGATTGGCCTGATGCGCGATGACGTGGGTCACGTCATCGGCCGAAAGTCCCGCCTTGGCCAGGGTCTCCGCCACCACCTCGGGCAGCAGCCTTGTCGCGACCCGATAGACCTCGCGGCCGCGCATTTTGATCTTGCTGTCTTTGGTCGTCAGCATCTCTTCCGACAGCGGCAAACGGCTGCCGCCGCCAGGGATGCCGAGGATTTTCGTCAAAGAACCGTCCGTGCGGAGCGTCGCCGCCAACAGGCCGTGCCCCTCCTCCTCCGTCGCGCCGAGCAGGATCGCGCCCGCCGCGTCGCCAAAGAGCACGCAGGTCTCGCGGTTGGTCCAGTCCACGTAGCGGCTCAAGGTCTCGGCGCCGATGACGAGCGCCCGCTTGACCATGCCGGTGCGGATGAACTGATCGGCGATGGTGAGGCCGTAGAGCGAGCCCGCGCAGGCGGCGGCGACGTCGAAACAGAAAGCGTTGCGCGCGCCGAGCAGCTCCTGAACATAAGCGGCGCAAGAGGGCGTCGGCGTGTCGCCGGTCACCGTGCCGACGACGATCATATCGACTTCCGCCGCGCTCACGCCCGCAAAATCCAGCGCCTTGCGTGCGGCCGCCGCGGCGAGGTCGGAGGTCGCCTCGTGATCGGCGGCGATATGCCGCTCCTTTATGCCCGTGCGGCTGACGATCCACTCGCTGTTGGTGGCGACCATCTTCTCCAGATCGGCGTTGGAGAGGACGCGCTCGGGCGCATAGGAACCGGTCCCGAGAACAATGGAATTCGGCAAGGTCAGGGTCTTTCTGAAAGGCTCAGGCGGCGCGCCAAGCGTTAACGAGCCAAGGCGCCCCTCGCGCCCGGAAGGCTCCGGCGCGGCTATTCATAGTGGCGCGCGCAGGAAGCGCAAAGGATTTTTGCCGTCTGTTTATTAAGCCATTGTTTCAAACCCATAAAAAAGCTTCTGCCGCGGCATGGCGGGAGCGGACGTCCAAACTCTCGACCTGCGAATTCCGCGCGGTCGAAACTTTTTCTTAAGCTCTCGAAACTATTAACAAGATACCAGAGCGGCGGGCCGCCGTCCGGTTCCAATAATAGAAAATTTCGATCGCCTTGCCGCGCTTCATTCCGCGCGCCAGTTGGAGTTTGCGTCCATGATTCACGCCCTCGTTCTAGCGCTCGTCGCCATCTACGCCCTCGTCGGCGCCCTGACAGTCTGACCCCTCGGACCGCGAGCCTTCAGGCTCGCATCATTTTTTGGATAGTCTCCGAGGCGGCCTCCTCCTTCGAGACGCGAGCGTCGCTCGCTCCTCGGGATGAGGCCTAAGTGTTTGAAGGAAATTGCATAAGCCCCTCATGCTGAGGAGCCTGCGCAGCAGGCGTCTCGAAGCACGAGGGGCGTCGAGCGGTTCTCCCGGCAATCGCATTTTTCGAGCGAGCCCAAAGGCTCGCGGTCCATTGCTATTCGCCGCGCGCCATGGCAATCGGGCGCGATGCAGGAAAATCCAAAATCGGCCGCCGCCCCGCGCGTTTCCTTCGTGTCGCTGGGCTGCCCCAAGGCGCTCGTCGACAGCGAGCGCATCGTCACGAGATTGCGCGCCGAAGGCTATGAGCTCGCGCGCCATCACGCCGGCGCGGATGTCGTCGTCGTCAACACCTGCGGCTTTCTCGACAGCGCCAAGGCGGAGTCGCTCGAAGCCATCGGCGCGGCGCTCGCCGAGAATGGCAAGGTCATCGTCACGGGCTGCATGGGCGCCGAGCCCGAGGCCATCACCGGGCGCTTTCCCGGCGTTCTCGCCGTCACCGGCCCGCAGCAATATGAGAGCGTCGTCGAGGCCGTGCACCGCGCCGCCGCGCCCGCGCATGATCCTTTCGTCGATCTCGTGCCCGAGCAGGGCGTCAAGCTCACGCCGCGCCATTACGCCTATCTGAAAATCTCCGAGGGCTGCGACAATAGCTGCTCCTTCTGCATCATCCCGCATCTGCGCGGACCGCTCGTCTCGCGCCCGGCGGCGGATGTGCTGCGCGAGGCCGAGAAGCTGGCGCGCGCCGGCGTCAAGGAATTGCTGGTGATCTCGCAGGACACCAGCGCCTATGGCCGCGACCTGCGCTATGCGGAGAGCCAATTCGGCGACCGCGCCGTGCGCGCGCGTTTCCTTGACCTTGCCAAAGAACTCGGCGAGTTCGGGATGTGGGTGCGGCTGCACTACATCTACCCTTACCCTCACGTCGACGATGTCATCGGCCTCATGACGGAAGGAAAGATCCTTCCCTATCTCGACATCCCCTTACAGCACGCCGCGCCCAATGTGCTGAAGGCCATGAAGCGCCCGGCGAATGAAGAGAAGACGCTCGCCCGCATCAAGAGCTGGCGCGCCGCCTGCCCCGATCTCGCTTTGCGCTCGACCTTCATCGTCGGCTTCCCCGGCGAGACGGAGCAAGACTTCGAAACCTTGCTTCAGTGGCTCGACGAGGCGGAGATCGACCGCGCCGGCGCCTTCAAATATGAGCCCGTCGCCGGCGCCCCGGCCAATGACCTCGGCCTCGCGCCCGTGCCGGACGAGGTGAAGGAAAGCCGCTGGAAGCGCTTCATGGAGAAGCAGCAGGCGGTCTCCGCCCGGCTGATGAAGCGCAAGGTCGGCAAGCGCCTGCAGGTCATCATCGACGAGGCGGGAGGCGGCCCTACGGGCGCGCTCGCCAAGGGCCGCACCAAGGCCGACGCGCCGGAGATCGACGGAACCGCTTTCGTCGCCTCACGCCGCCCGCTGCGTCCCGGCGACCTCGTGACGATCAAGGTGGATCGCGCCGACGCCTACGACGTCTACGGCGCGGCCGGTTGAGCCACGGGCGGGCCTATGGCGTAAGCCTGCGCCCTGGCCCATATTAGGGGGCGAAGAAAACGCTCAGGGAGCTTAGAGAAAATGTCGGAAGACCCCAAGGACAGCCGCCCGCAGCAGAACCAGAAGCCCGGACGAAATCCGCCGCCGACGCTCCTCATTCCGAAGAGCTTCTTCTATGTCACCGGCGCGATCATCATCGGCTCCTTCGTGCTGACGCTCTTCGTCCGGAATCCCTACTCGCAAGCTGTCCAGGAAGGCAGCAGCTTCTACGAGAACGGCATCGACAACTCGGCCATGATGTGGGTCGCCATCTTCATCGGCATTCCAGCGAGCTTCTGGGCCTATAAGCACTGGATTCTGCCGCTCTTCGAGAAGAAGTAATCAGCGCCCAGCCTTCCGCCGCAGCGCCGTTGAGGAGGACGGGCTGCGCGGCCCGTGCAGATAGACAAGCGCCGGCGGCGTCGCCGTCGCCAGTAGCGGCGCCTCCCGCTCTTTTCTGCGGGCGCCGGGAAAGCGCAGCGCGGCTCTCGCGCTGGCGGCCTTCAGCGTCGCGCCCGGCCGGTCGATCACGGCGATCGGCGTCGTGCGCATGATCTCCTCCCAGCGCCGCCAGCGATGGAACTGCAGGAGATTATCCGCCCCCATGATCCAGACAAACCGCACGCCGGGGCAGCGCCTGTGCAGAAAGCGCAGCGTGTCGGCGGTATAGCGCGCGCCAATCTCCGCCTCGAGCCCCGTGACCACGATGCGCGGATCGCGCGCGGTCTTGCGCGCCGCGGCGATGCGCGCCTCGAGCGACGCGAGGCCGTGCGTGTCTTTCAGCGGATTGCCGGGCGTAACGAGCCACCACAGCCGATCGAGCCGCAGCCGCGTCAAAGCGAGGCGCGAAACGAGCGCGTGGCCTTCGTGCGGCGGATCGAAGGAGCCGCCGAAGAGGCCGATGCGCATGCCGGGCGCGTGGGGCGGGAGGCGAGGCGGCGGGCTCAAAGTTTACAGCCCCGCGCCTGACGCCCGGGGACTCCAGAGCAATCTCTGAGATCGTCGTGGTGGCCCTGGATTCCCGGTCGGGCCTCCGGCCCGCCGGGAATGACAACCACCCCCAGGTCGTGGACCGCGAAAGACGCCCACTGTCATTCCCGCGAAAGCGGGAATCCAGAGCAGCAACGCCACGCTCAGCAATTGAGATCCAGATAAAGATCCCGCCACATCGGATTCACGCTCTCGATCAGCTCCAACTTCCAGCGACGCTCCCATTTCTTCAACTGCTTCTCTCGGGTGATCGCTTCAGTGACATCGGCGTAGGTCTCGTACCAGACAAGCATCTGCACGTTATACCTGGACGTAAAACCGGGAAGCTGCTTCGTCTTGTGTTGGCGAACCCTTCGCGCAAGATCATTTGTCACGCCAATATAGAGCGTCCCGTTTCGCTGACTGGCAAGCATATAGACAAAGTAGTTTCGTTCCATCGCGCTGCTCACGCGCCCGACGTTCAGACCAGATCAACCTCCAAGACGGCCGCCGCGGCCCTGGATTCCCGGTCAGGCCTTCGGCCCGCCGGGAATGACAGTCGCTCGCATGGCTTGTCCCGCGACTACAGAACTGTCATTCCCGCGAAAGCGGGAATCCAGAGCGACAGCGACGCACCCGCGAAATCGCCTGCCCTACCCCCGCACCTGCCCCGCGCCATGCACGCGATATTTGAACGACGTCAGTTGCTCGACGCCCACCGGCCCGCGCGCATGCATGCGGCCGGTCGCAATGCCGATTTCCGCCCCGAAGCCGAATTCGCCGCCATCCGCAAATTGCGTCGAGGCGTTGTGCAGCACGATGGCGGAATCGACTTCCTGCATGAAACGCCGCGCGACAGCGTCGTCGCGTGTGATGATGCAGTCGGTGTGATGCGAGCCATAGGTCTCGATATGCTCGATCGCCGCCTCGACGCCGTCGACGACTTTGGCGGCGATGATCGCGTCGAGATATTCGGCGCGCCAGTCGTCCTCCGTCGCAGGCTTCACACGCGTGTCGGCAGCCTGCGCCGCCGCGTCGCCGCGCACGTCGCAGCCGGCGTCGATCAACATGGCAATAAGCGGCGCGAGATGCGTCCCCGCGCAAGCCTTGTCGACGAGAAGCGTCTCGGCCGCGCCGCAAACGCCGGTGCGGCGCATCTTGGCGTTCAGTAGCACGCGCTTGGCCATGTCGAGATCGGCGTCCTTATGGACGAAGACATGCACAATGCCTTCGAGATGCGCGAAGACCGGCACGCGCGCCTCATGCTGGACGCGCGCGACGAGGCTCTTGCCGCCGCGCGGCACAATCACGTCGATATTGCCGTCGAGCCCCGCGAGCATGGCGCCGACGGCAGCGCGGTCGCTGGTCTCGATGAGCGAGATCGACGCCTCCGGCAGCCCGGCCGCTTTCAGCCCGGCGACGAGGCAGTCGTGAATCGCCCGCGACGAGCGCAGGCTCTCCGAACCGCCGCGCAGAATCGCGGCGTTGCCGGCCTTGAGGCATAGAGCGCCGGCGTCGGCGGTGACATTCGGGCGGCTCTCATAGATCACGCCGATGACGCCGAGCGGCGTGGCGACGCGCTCGATGACAAGGCCGTTCGGCCGCTCGAATCGCGCGAGCAGCCGGCCGACCGGGTCGGGTAAATCCGCGATCTCCTCGACACCCCGGGCGATGGCCTCGACCCGGCCAGGGTCGAGCGTCAGCCGGTCGATGAAGGAGCCCGCCGTGCCGCGGGCCTTCGCGTCGGCAACGTCGAGGGCGTTGGCGGTGAGAATCGCGCCGCTCTGGCGGCGGATTTCGGAGGCCGCGACGCGCAACGCCTGATCCTTGACCTGCGCTGGCGCGAGCGCCACGGCCCGCGCCGCCTTGCGGGCGGCGCGCCCAAGGGCGGCAAGCGCGGCCTCGAGGCTTTGCGCCTCGGGCGTTTCTTTGGTCAGGATCTGCGTCATCGTCATCGTCCCAAAATCAGGCCCGATGGCTATCACGGCAAAAGAAAGCGCGAAAGTCTCGGCGAGGCCCTTGCCGAGCCGCTCCGGCCGGTCTATAGAGCGGCTCCCCGCTCCCTTCGTCTAGCGGTCTAGGACGTCGCCCTCTCACGGCGAAAACAGGGGTTCGAGTCCCCTAGGGAGCGCCAATTACCTTCTACATCTCCGCGCCGCGTGCGCGCCCGGCTTCGCGCAGGGCCGCGATCTCCTGTGGGCAATGCTCAAAACGGGCGAGATTTTCCAACCATTCGTTAGGCTCGCGTAATATACTGTTGCGCCGCCCAGTCATGCCCCCACAGGGCTGCGGCGAATAAAATGCTTTGAAAATATAAGGTTAAGCAGATCCTTTAGCTTCTCTTCGGGGGCGCATGAAGGAGCAAGAATGAAACAATTTTGGTTCTCTTGCGCGCGCGTGAGCTTTGCGGCCGTTGTCGCCGGGACGGCGCTCGTCGCAGCGCCGGCGAAAGCGCAGCATCCGTCTGAAATGTCTTGCGGCCAGCTCTGGTACGAGCGCAACAAGATTTATGCGCGCAACGGATATTGCTTCAAGACAGCGCGGGCCCGCGCCGAATTCGGCCCCGGCTGTTTCCCGCCCTATGGCGACCTGCGCGGATGGGAGCGTCGCAGGGTGAATGAAATCCAGATGTGGGAAAGCCGCAATGGCTGCAACTAGCGCGCTTTCCGCTCGCATGAAAATCATGCGCGCGATGAGAAAGCGCGGCGGCGACTCTGCTTTTTTCAACCCCGTAACCGAGAGGATTTACATGAACGCTTACGCCAAAACGACGGCTGCGTCGCTTGTCGCGATCGCGGCGCTCGCCGCCAATCCGCTCACCGCCTCGGCCATGCCCGCGGCCTCGAAGGACGCGCTCGCGCAGTCGAACGACTCTGCGGGGCTGCAGCAGGCTCATGCAGTCTGGGTCTGCCGCTACGGCCGCTGCTGGTGGAGCCATTCCGGCCATTACCACGGCGGCTATGGCTGGGGCGGCGGTTACGGCTGGGGCCACCACGGCGGCTGGGGTCATCATGGCGGGTGGGGACATCACGGCGGATGGGGTCATCACGGCGGCCATCACGGCGGCGGTCATCACGGCCATTGGTAATCGAACGCCGCACTCGCGCGCATGACCTCATGCGCGCGGAAAGCGCACAAGAGACACGGATCGAGACGACGCTCTCGATCCGTTTTGTTTTTAGGAAAGCAAATTGCCCTCGTCTCCATCGCCTTGCGCCGCCGCATGATCGTCGGGAGGGCCAACGAATAATATGCGCTCCGCTCGATTGGATTGCCGCCGTCATTGCGAGGAGGCGAAGCCGACGACGCAATCCAGGGCCGCATCGCCGCCCTGGATTGCTTCGCGTCGCTCGCGATGACGGGCTCTGGTCGGGCCTTCGGCTTGTCGGGAATGACAACCCGATGCGCGCTCTTCAACCGCAGATGCTATGAGGGCCTCGCCCTGGCGCCCATGTTGCTGGAAGTCTGAGATGACGACGAATAACGCTCGGAATGCGACTTTGTACGACCATATCGGCGGCGCCTCCACTGTCGACCAATTGGTGGAAGCGTTCTACCGCAACATGGACACAATGGAGGCGGCGCGGGGGATACGCGCCATGCATACGACAGACCTCGGTCCGACCAAGGCGATCCTGAAGCTCTATCTGACCGAATGGCTGGGCGGCCCCGCGAATTATTCGGCGAAACGCGGCCATCCGCGGCTCAGAATGCGTCACGCGCGTTTCCACATCGGCCCCGCGGAGCGCGACGCCTGGCTCATCTGCATGGACGCGGCGCTGGACGCGTGCATAACCGATCCGGCGGCGCGAGGATCGATCGCGCAGGCGCTCGCCAAGCTCGCCGATTGGATGCGTAACGATCCCGACAACGCGCACGACAAAGCGCATTGACGCCGCGCCGCTCGCGACGGCGTCGCCGCGCCTAGAGTCTTGCCCTTGACCGCCGTCGAGCGTTGCACGGCTCGGCGCCAGCTATTATCAGCAAGCGTCCAGCACCGGAATCCACTCCCCTGGCGCGGCGCGCACTGTCGTCGCCAAACTGGGATATAGGTTTTGCGGATGGACGAGAAAGCTGGATCGCATTTCGCAAAAGTCTATCGAGTTTTGCGGAATGCGCTCTAACGACAGGGACTCGAAAACATGCGCAAGGACGGGCCCGCTTCCTTCTTCCGGGCGACAAGCCGGGCGTTCGGCGATACGGTCGCCGCGCGACGCAACCAGGCTGATCTCGTCGGCGCCCTTTGCGCGCAGGCTTTCGACCTTTTCGAGAAAAATGTCGTCATCCAGGCCGAAGGCGCGCCGGCGATCGCCTGTCATGGCGAATGCGCGGCGTGCTGCCGTCTTCGCGTCGTGGCGACGGCGCCCGAGGTTTTCCTGCTGGCCCGTTTCGTGGACGTCAACGCCCCGGCGTTCGAGGCGCGGGGGATCGACCTTCCGCGCCGCATCGCCGAGGCGGCGAATACGGTTGGAAGCCTGGATGAAGCGTCGCGCTTGGCGGCCAAGCACTATTGCCCGCTGATCGAGAAAGACCTCTGCCTCGCCTATCGGCTCCGCCCGCTTGCGTGCCGAGGTCATGCGGCGTTGGATAAGCTCGCCTGCATTTCGGCGGCCGAGGGCGAGGGAGACGAGGCGACCGTATCGACGCCGCATCTGGTCGTTCGCAGTCTCGTGCAAAACGCCATGATGAACGCCATGCGCCAGTCGGGCCTCGCCTGGGGACTATACGAGATCACCAAAGCGCTGGAGATCGCCTTGCGGGCTCCCGCGGCGATCGAGTCCTGGCTCGGCGGCGAAGACCCTTTGTCTCCCGCGCTCATCGCCGAATTCGATCTCGGCGAGGCCGCCGCGCTTTTTGACGGGATCGCGTGATTTAAAAAAACGGCGTTCGCTGGCGCCGGACAGCAACCGAACGGCCTTACTCAACCAAGCCGCGAATTTTAGGGCTAGCTAAACCATTCAAGAAGTCTCAAGCTTTTGAGCGCCTAATCGCGGCGTGCGCGTGATGGAGAGAAGCGCTCGTGAAAACCTTGTTCTGGTTGCAGACTGGGGCCTGCGGCGGCGACTCGCTTGCAATTCTGAGCGCTGAAGCGCCGAGCTTCGAGCAATTATTCGCCTCCTGCGGGATCGAGCTGCTCTGGCACCCCTCCCTCTCGCATGCGCCGATGAAGCGTTTTGACGCGCTGATCGAAAACATCGCGTCGGGCGCCCAAAAGCTCGACATCCTCTGCGTCGAGGGCAGCGTCGTCACCGCGCCGCGCGGCACCGGCCTTTACGACAGCTACCGGGGCCGGGCGCGTATGGAGATCACGCGCGCGCTCGCCCGGCGCGCAAATATCGTCGTCGCCATGGGCACGTGCGCCAGTTTCGGCGGCGTTCACGCGGCGAGCCCCAACCCCGCCGATTGCATCGGCCTGCAATTCGACCGGGAGACGCCGGGCGGCCTTTTGCCGGCGGACTGGCGCGCCGGTTCGGGCCTGCCGGTCATCAATATCGCCGGCTGCCCGGCCCATCCCCACGCCATGACCCAGACGCTGGAGGCGATCGCCCAGGACCTGCCGCTCGCCCTCGATCCGCTGAACCGGCCTGCCGCTTTCTTCAGCACTTTGGCGCACCAAGGCTGCACGCGGAACGAATACCACGAATATGACGTCGAGGATTTGGAGCTCGGGGGTCGCGCCTGCCTGTTCTATAATCTGGGCTGCCAGGGCCCGCTGACCCAGGCGGTCTGCAACAGCGATCTTTGGAACGGCGTCAACAGTAAGACGCGCGCGGGCGTCCCCTGCTTCGGCTGCACGGCGCCCAATTTCCCGCGCGAAACGGACCTCTTCGCAACGGCGAAGATCGGCGACATTCCGCTGCGCCTGCCGGTCGGCGTCGAGCGCGCCCGCTACATGGCCTATAAGAATCTCGCCCGCGCCGCCGCGCCCGCGCGCGTCCGAAACAAGAAGATGGACGTTTGACATGGCGCGCGTCGAGCTCAATGTCAGCCTCAACCGCGTCGAGGGCGATCTCGAGCTCGCCGTGACGCTGGACGACGGCGTGGTGGCGGAAGCCCGCACCATCGGCACGATGTATCGCGGTTTCGAGCAGATTCTCATCGGCCGGGCGCCGCGCGACGCCCTTGTGATCACGCCGCGCGTCTGCGGCATTTGCGGAACCGCGCATCTTTATTCGTCGGCGCTCGCTTTGGAACGCGCCTGGGGCGCGGTCCCGCCGCCCAACGCCACGCGCATCCGCAATCTCTGCCTGATGGCGGAAGGCATTCAGAACGATCTGCGCCAGACCTTCCTGTTCTTCACGCCGGATTTCTGCAATCCGCGCTACGCCGCCGAACCCTGGTTCGACGAGATCATGGCCGCCTTCGAGCCGTTTCGCGGAACGATCTATCTCGAAACCCTCGCGGTGACGCGGAAGGTCGTGCAGATCGTGGCGCATTTTGGCGGACAGTGGCCGCACTCCTCCTATATGGCCCCCGGCGGCGTGACGCTTCCTGCCGATCTGCGCCGGATTTCCGCCTGCCGCGCCGTGCTGGACGACGCGCAACGCTGGTATGAGCAGCGCATCGTCGGCGCGCCGCTCGAGCGTTGGCTGGCGCTCGACAAAGCGGAAGACTATTTCGCCTGGCTCGACGCGCCCGCCCATGCGGCGAGCGCGCTTGGCATGCTCAGCCGTTGCGTGCGCGCTCTGGGGCTTCATCGCTCCGCGGCGGGCGCCAAACATATGCTGAGCTACGGCGCGTGGCGCGATCCTTCGACGACCGACGCCGATGCGACTCTGCTGGCGTCGGGCTTTTACGACGGCGAAACGGGGACGATCGCGCCGCTCGATCAGACGCAGATCAATGAGCATGTGCGCCATTCCTGGTTCCGCCACTATGAGGGCGGCCGCCACCCGTGGAACGGCGAAACCATCCCCAATTACGAGCCGGGCGGCGATCGCTACACATGGTCCAAGGCGCCGCGCTATGGCGAAAAGGTCGTCCAGACCGGCCCGCTCGCGGAATTGCTGATCGGCGGCGATCCTTTGATCGCCTCGCTCAACGCATTGGAGGGCGGCGGCGCCTGGCTGCGGCAATTCGCGCGGGCGCGGCGCATCGCCCATGAATTCCTGCATGCACGGCGCATGCTCGATCAACTCGCCGCCGATCTCGCGGGAGAGCATTTCATCCCGCCCGCCAATGAATCCGATGGCGACGGCTACGGCCTGATCATGGCGGCGCGCGGCGCGCTCGGTCACTGGATCAAGATCAAAGACGGCGTCATCGAAAAATATCAGATCGTCACGCCCACCGCCTGGAACGCCTCGCCGCGCGACAGCGCCGGCCAGCCCGGCCATTGGGAGCAGAGCCTGGTCGGCGTCGAGGTGCGCGACCCGGACGATCCGGTCGAGATCGGCCACATCATCCGCTCCCACGATCCCTGCCTTGTTTGCACGGTCCATATGCTGGACACCGGGAGGAAGGTTCATTTCAACGCATGAACCAGAGTCCTTCCATCATCCGGCGCCATATCGTCTGCTTCGGCAATCCGCTGCATGGCGACGACGGCTTCGGCCCGGCGGTCTATGAACGGCTGGCGGCGCGCGAGCGCCCGGCCGATCTACGCCTGACGGAAGCTGGCGCGCCCGGCCCGGCGGCGCTGGCGCTCTTCGAGGACTGCGACGAAGTCGTCATCGTCGACGCCCTGGCGCCCGCAGGAAAGCCCGGCCGCGTGCATCGGCCCTCCCTCGCCATGATCATGGAAGAAACGACGCCCGCAGCCCACGGGCTCGGCCTCGGCTATGTCCTGCGCGCGCTCGCCGCATTTCCCGAAACCTCCCCGGCCATTAAGATCATCGGGGCGGAAGTCGAGACTATTACGCCATTTCACATTGGGCTTTCAGAGCCGGTCGCGCGCGCCGTGGACGAGGTCGCCATGCTGCTCGGCGCCTATTTCGAGAATGACCGCCATGAGTGAAGACGCGCTCACACAAGAAGTGGAACGCCTGCGCGCCGAGGTCGAGTCGCTCCGCCTCGCCAACGCCGCCATTCAGGAGCAGATGAGCCTCGACGCCGCGCAGACGGACGAGATGCTGCGCACGATGGAGCTGCAGGCGGAGGCCCTGCAGGAGGCCAATCAGCGGCAGGCCAATCTGGCGAACTTCACCCAGCGCGTGATGGACACGTCCAGCGCCCTCTTGATCGTTCTCGGACCCGAGGGACGGATCGGCCAGGTCAATCGTCGCTTCTCCGTCGATCTATGCGCGCCGGAGGGAGAGATCGCGGAGCGTGTCCTCGACGAATGGCTGCCGCCGGAGGAAAGGCGCCGGCTCGAGCAATCGCTCCCCCGCCTGCCCTGGCCGGCGCATTCGCCATTGTTCGAGCGCGTGCGCGGCGCAGGCTCCTATGCGGCCGAACATCGGCTCCTCGCGAAAGACGGCCAGTATCGCTTCTACTGGCTGGAAGCGACCCTCCAGCACGACCCCAAGGGCAAGGAGGAAGGGGCTGTCGTCTGCGCCACCGACATCACCGCAATCAAGAAGCAACATGACGCGCTGCTCGACAGCGAGCGGGAGCTAAGGGAAGCGCAGCGCATCGCCCAAATCGGCCGCTGGGAAGTCGATCTGACCACGAATGAGGTGATCTATCGTTCCGAGGAAATGGCCCATATCTGCAAGACGAGCGCGCTGCCACGACGATACGACGATTGTCTCGCAATCATCCATCCGGAGGACCGCCAGGCGGTGGACGAAGCCTTCCAGGCGTCGATCCGCGACCGTCGCCTTTTCAACGCAAGCTGCCGCCTCCGTCTCGCGGGCGGCAGGATCAAATGGGCGCAGCTCCGGGGCGTGACGCTCTGCGACGAAAACGGAAGACCAGTACGGGCGAACGGAACCCTGCAGGACGTCACCGCCCAGCGGCAGACCGACGAGCAGTTGAACCTGGCGGCCAGCGTTTTCGAAACCAGCCTGAACGGCGTGGTGATCACCGACGCAGAGGCGCGGATCATCAAGGTCAATCCCGCGTTCAGCCGTATTCTCGGTTACGCCCCCGACGACGTCATCGGCAAGAGAACGAATATCTTCAGATCGAAACGGCACAACGCCGCCTTCTTCAAGCAGCTTTGGGCCAAGCTGAAGAGCGAGGGCGAATGGCACGGCGAAATCTGGGATCGCCGCAAGGACGGCGACAGCATCCCGCTTTGGCAGAATATTTCGGCGGTGCGCGACGGCGACGGCAGCGTGAAGAACTACATCAGCGTCTTCTACGATCTGACCGAGCAGAAGCGTTCGGCGGCGCATATCCACCATTTGGCCTATTACGACTCCCTCACCGATCTTCCCAACCGCCAGCTCTTCAACGAACGCTGCGAGCAGGCCATGAAATTGGCCCATCGGACCGGGAGAAAAATGTGTCTGCTCTTTCTCGACCTCGATCGGTTCAAATATATCAATGACAGCCTGGGCCACCCCATCGGCGACGAGCTTCTGCGCGCCGTCGCGCGGCGGTTGATGCAGAACCTGCGACAGGGCGCCATGATCGCCCGTTTGGGCGGCGACGAATTCGTCGTGCTGCTGCAAAACACCCAAGGTCCGGAGGACGGCCAGGAGGTCGCCCACAAGATCATCGCAGTTTTATCCAGCCCCTTCATCGTGCAAGGCCATCGACTGGAGGTCGGCGCGTCGATCGGCCTGAGCTGCTATCCTGGCGACGGCGAAGACTCGGCGACGCTGATCAAGAACGCCGATCTCGCGATGTATCAAGCCAAGGAGGAAGGGCGCGGCAAATATCTGTTCTACAGATCGCATCTGACCGATCAGGCGCAGGAGCGGCAGTTCCTGGAAGGCGAGCTGCGCAAGGCGCTGGAACAGGGCGAGCTGTTCCTGAACTATCAGCCGCAAGTCGATCTGGCCGACGGAAGACTCGTCGGCTCCGAGGCGCTCTTGCGCTGGCGCCACCCCGAGCGCGGGATCATTCCGCCCGATAAATTCATTCCCATCGCCGAAGAGACGAGCCTGATAACGCAGCTCGGCGAATGGGCGCTGCGCGCCGCCTGCCGCCAGGCAATGGAATGGATGCGCAAGGGATTGGGGCTGCATCGCATCGCCGTGAATATTTCCGGCGTGCAGATCGAGCGCTCGGATCTCGTCGGCCTCGTGGCGGATGTCCTGGCCGAGACGGGATTGCCGTCCAAATTTCTCGAGCTCGAGATCACCGAGACCTATGTCATGCGGCAAGCCCAGAAGAACGTGAAAGTTCTCGACGGGCTTCGCTCTTGCGGCGTATCGCTGGCGATCGACGATTTCGGAACGGGGCAATCCTCCCTGGCCTATCTGAAACGCCTGCCCGTCAATAAGCTGAAGATCGACCGCTCCTTCGTCTCCGATCTTCCCAGCGGCGAGAATGAAGCGGCGATTACCCGCGCGATCGTCGCGCTGGGCCACAGCCTGCATCTGAAAGTCCTGGCGGAGGGAATCGAAACTGCGGCTCAAGCCGAGTTTTTGAAGGGTTTAGGCTGCGAGGAAGCGCAGGGCTTTCTGTTCAGCCGCCCGCTCGACGCCGCGGGCATGGAAGCGCTGCTCACGCAACATGGCGCCCCTGCCCCGCTGACCCAGCTCCTGCCGCGCACCGGCCCGGCCGGTGAAAAGCCCGGCGGGCGCCACCGTCGCCGGGCCTAACGCGCCTCCCGCTCGCACATGTCATGCCCGACGCTCGCGAAGCGAGCGATCGGGAATCCAGGGCGCAAGAGCGCGGTTTTGCCCAGAGCCCGTCCTTGCGAGCGAAGCGAAGCAATCCAGGGCGGCGATGCGGCTCTGGATTGCTTCGTCGCTGCGCTCCTCGCAATGACGGCAGTGATTTCTTGCCTGTCCAAACGGCGCGAGCGTCGGCCGGATACTCGCCAATGCGAGCCGTTCAAGCCGAAGTCGTCAATCCTGGAAAGGATTATGCACGAGGATGGTGTCGTCGCGCTCGGGGCTCGTCGAGAGCAGCGCCACGGGCGCGCCGATCAGCTCCTCGATGCGGCGGACATATTTGATCGCCTGCGCCGGAAGCTCCGCCCAGCTACGCGCGCCGCTCGTCGTCTCCTTCCAGCCGGGGAAGCTTTCATAGACGGGCGTCACCCGCGCCTGTGCCGACTGCGAGGCCGGCAGGCGGTCGATGCGCTTGCCGTCGAGCATGTAATGCGTGCAGATCTTGATCTCGTCGAAGCCGTCGAGAATATCCAGCTTGGTGAGCGCGATGCCGTTGATGCCGGAGGTCTTCACCGCCTGGCGCGTCAGCACCGCGTCGAACCAGCCGCAGCGCCGCCGCCGGCCCGTATTGGTGCCGAATTCATGGCCGCGGTCGCCGATCAGCTCGCCAATGCTGTCGGTCAGCTCGGTCGGGAACGGCCCGCCGCCGACGCGCGTCGTGTAAGCCTTGGCGATGCCGAGCACATAGCCGATCGCCCCCGGTCCCAGGCCCGAGCCGCTCGCCGCCGAAGCCGCGACGGTGTTGGACGAGGTGACGTAAGGATAGGTGCCGTGGTCGACGTCGAGCAGCACGCCCTGCGCGCCCTCGAAGAGGATGCGTTTGCCGGCGCGGCGCTGCTCGTCGAGCAGGTCCCACACCGCGTCCATGAAGGGCAGGATTTTCGGCGCGACCGAGAGCAGCTCCTCGCGCAGCGTCTGCGGCGCGACTTCCGGTAGGCCGAGGCCCCGGCGCAGCGGATTGTGATGGGCGAGAACACGCTCGATCTTGTCGTCGAGCGTATCCGGCTCGGCGAGGTCCATCAGGCGGATGGCGCGGCGGCCGACCTTGTCCTCATAGGCGGGGCCGATGCCGCGCTTGGTCGTGCCGATCTTGGCGCCGCCGCCCGAAGCCTCCTCGCGGTGAGCGTCGAGCTCGCGATGCAGCGACAGGATGAGCGGCGCGTTCTCGGCGACCTTGAAATTCTCCGGCGCGATCTCGACGCCCTGCGCCCGCAGCCGCTCGATCTCGCCAACCAGAAAGTGGGGGTCGACCACGACGCCATTGCCGATGACGGAGAGCTTGCCCGGCCGGACGATGCCGGAGGGCAGCAGCGCGAGCTTATAGGTCGTGCTGTCGATGACGAGCGTATGGCCGGCGTTGTGGCCGCCCTGGAAGCGCACGACGACATCCGCCTCCAGCGACAGCCAGTCGACGATCTTGCCCTTGCCCTCGTCGCCCCATTGGGCGCCGACCACCGCCACATTCGCCATGATCTTGTCTTCACGCTTCTTAAAACGGCAAAAGCCCCACGCGGTAACGCGAAGGGCTCGTTACGGGTGAGGTTTAGCGCAGGACGGCGGGGCGGTAAAGACCGTAATCCCCGCGCCGCCGACGGTCCGCCCGAGGGAACTTCGCGGCGGCTCGCCGGTTGGCGCTTGGTCAGGAGAGGTCCCCGCCATGGCCACAGCCGCAGCCGTCGATCGCGTCCAGAACCACACGAGCGAAGCCGTCAACCGCATGATCCACGAAGCGATGACGGAGCGGCTCGTCTATTTCGCGCTGCATCCCGGCAAGATCGACGAGCGCATCGACGAACTCGATCGCGAATGGGACGTCGAGCGCGCGCTCGAAGCCAATGCGTCGACGCTGGCCCTCGCGGGTCTCGCGGCGGGGATCGTCGCCGACCGCCGCTGGCTCGCCCTGCCGGTCTTCGTCGCCGGGTTCTTGTTCCAGCACGCCGTCCAGGGCTGGTGCCCGCCGCTGCCGCTGCTGCGCCGGCTTGGCTTCCGCACCCAGCATGAGATCGACCAGGAACGCTATGCGCTGAAAGCTTTGCGCGGCGATTTCCAGAAAGTCGAGCAGGCCATGGGCCGGCTGCAGAAGACGATGCATGAGCAGCGGGTGTAGGGGGCTACATCCGTCATTGCGAGCGAAGCGAAGCAATCCAGGGCAGCAATGTGGCTCTGGATTGCTTCGTCGCTTTGCTCCTCGCAATGACGGCCACCCGGTATTACAAAACATTCTTATTGTTGAGAGGGCGATGACGAAGCTGAAACTCATCCCAATCGGAACGTCTACCGGCGTCGTCCTGCCTAAGGAGATGCTTACGCGGATGAACGCCGGAAAGGGCGATACACTTTACGCCATCGAGGCTGCGGACGGCGGCTATCTACTGACGCCCTACGACCCAAAGAAGATCGAGAAGGCGGACGAGATTATGCGGCGCTATCGCAACACACTGCGCGCGTTGGCTAATTAAGCGCCTCTCGCTTGCATGACGAACGGCAAGCCCGCCTCACGCCCGATGGTATGGATGGCCCGATAAAATCGTCATCGCCCGGTAAATCTGCTCAGCCGCCAGTATGCGAACAATCTGATGCGGCAGCGTCATCGCGCCAAAGGAAAACACCGCCGTCGCCCGCGCCCGTACGCGAGCATCGAGCCCCTCCGAGCCGCCGATCGCGAACCACATGGCCTTGCGCCCCGCGTCGCGCTCGCGCCCGATGAAGGCGGCGAAAGCCGCGCTATCCGCCGCCTTGCCGCGCTCGTCGAAGACGATGAGCGCCGAATCCTCCGGCAGCAGCGCGCGCATCTCCTCGCCCTCGCGCGCCATGCGCTCGGCCGGGCTCTTGGCTTTGCTTTCGTCGATTTCCTTGAGATCGAGGCCGTCGAGACCAATGCGCCGCAGCGCAGCGATGCGCTCGGCGTAGCGCGCGTAGATCTCGCGCTCGGGGCCGGCCTTCAACCGGCCCACGCATATGATGCCCAATCGCACGCGGCTATCTTTCTCGCATCATCTTGGCCCCAAAACCGCTGCGCACTTTTGGGGATGATGCGCTCGTTCGCATCATCTTGCCCCAAAACCGCTGCGCACTTTTGGGGATGATGCGCTCTTTCGCATCATCTTTGCCCCAAAACCGCTGCGCACTTTTGGGGATGATGCGTCAGACCAGCCGCATCTCCACCGGGCGATCGCCGCCCCACATTTTCTCGAGGTTGTAGAACTGGCGCACCTCAGGACGGAAAATGTGGACGATGATGTCGCCGGCGTCGATCAGCACCCAGTCGCACTGGGGCAGGCCCTCGACGCGCGCCGAAACGCCCGCCGCCTTGAAGGCCTTGATCGCCTTGTCGGCAATGGCGCCGACATGCACGGTCGAGCGGCCCGTCGCGATGATCATTTCATCGGCGAGAGCGGTCTTTCCGCGCAGATCGATGGAGATGATGTCCTCGGCCTTTGTCTCGTCCAGGGCGTTGAGGACATTTTGCACGATCGAGCCGCCAAGCGGCGCTCGCGCGCCGATCTTCGGCTGGGAGACGGTGACGCCCGCTCCCGGATGAACACTTGTCGACAGCGTTGCAACCCTCATGCTTCACGGCCAATTTCCGGCCGCGCCTAGAGGATGGGACTCTTTGTCCCGGATTGCAACATGAAAGCGGCCCGGCTGCCGGGCGGGAGCCGAAAAAAACCCGGCGTCGACGGCCGGGTCTTTGAGGCGGTTCGGGCTAATCGAGAGGTGGGAGGAACCTCAAAGCCGGAACATATTCAAGATAGCCCATTTTGGGGAAAATGCTCGCGCCTTTTTCGTCGCAGGCTCGAGCTGGGGCGCGGAAAACCCCGGTTTTCCACTGGATTTTTCGACGCCCAACAACCCGATGCCCACTAGAAATGAGCATGATTTCAAAATGTTGTGAGCAATTTACAACCGACTCCGTTTCGCGCGTGGCCAATCGGCAACACAAGCATGAATTGTAATTCGGAAGTCATCCAATCGGGCTAGGGACCCCCGAATCACTCGATTGGACCGGCAGCTCCGGATTTCCCGCTGCGCGCCATTCAAACAGGAATGGCGTCAGGGAATCAGCACCATCGATCCCGCCGTCTGGCGCGATTCGAGCGCCGCATGGACCTGCGCCGCCTCCGCCAGCGGAAAGCTTTGTGGCGGCTCGATCGTCAGATGTCCCCGCTTGATGGCGTGGAACATGTCCTCGGCCATATCCTCATAGTCGCGGCGCTTGGCGATATGGTCGAACAGCGAGGGCCGGGTCGCAAAGAGCGAGCCTTTCTGCGTCAACAGCCCGATGTCGAAGCTCTCGATCGGTCCGGAAGCCGAGCCGAAGCTCACGAACAAGCCGAAGGGTGCGAGACAGTCGAGCGAAGCCGGGAAGGTCGCGCGTCCGACGCCGTCATAGACGACGTCGCATAATTTGCCCTTGGTGATCTCCTTCACGCGCTCCTCGAATTTCTCGGTGCGGTAAAGAATGGCGTCCCGCGCGCCGGCTTTGAGAGCGATCTCCGCCTTGTCGGGCGAGCCCACGGTGGCGATGACCTTGGCCCCGAGCGCATCCGCCCATTGGCACAAAAGCTGGCCGACGCCGCCCGCCCCGGCATGCACCAGCACGCGATGGCCCTTCTTCACCCGGAAGGTGCGGCGCAGGAGATATTGCGCGGTGAGGCCCTTGAGCATCACCACGGCGCCCTGCTCATAGCTCACCGACTTCGGCAGATGGATCACCGAATCGGCGGCGATGTTGCGCGCCTCGCTGTAGCCGCCGAGCGCGCCCACATAGGCGACGCGGTCGCCTTCCTCGAAATCCGTCACGCCCTCGCCGACCGCGACAATCTGCCCCGCCCCTTCATGGCCGGGAATGAAAGGATATTGCGCCGGATACGCTCCCGTGCGGCGATAGATGTCGATAAAGTTCACCCCGATGGCGCGATGGCGAATCTGCACCTCGCCCGGCCCCGGGGCCGGCAGGGCCACCTCTTCGAGCTGCAGCGCCTCGGGGCCGCCCGGGTGGTGCACGCGAATCGCCTTGACCATCGAAACCTCCACTCGCCAATGCAAACGGCGGGAAAAACCGGGGAGACCGTCCCGCCTGTCGCCCCATTTACCGCCCAAACTCGCAAAGCTCAAAGCCGCAACCTTAGGCGCGCGCAACCGCCCTCGCCCTTGCGCGCCTCCCCCTATATAGAGAGCGCGAAGATCAAGGAGATCATGAGCGATGACCCAGCCTTCCGCGCCGACCGGCGAGACGACGAAGACCGATATTCTCGTGGCCGGCGCCGGCTCGACCGGGCTCGCGGCGGCGCTGGCCTTTGCGCGCTCGGGGCTCAAGACGGCGCTGGTCGGCCGCATTCCGCCGCCCCTGCCCGGCCGCACCATCGCGCTCTTCGAGGCCTCCGTCCGCTTCCTCGACGCGCTCGGCGCCTTGGAGCGGGTGAAGACGCTCGCCTGCCCGATCGAGGGCATCCGCATGATCGACGACACGGATCAGCTCTTCCCCGTGCCGGAGCTGACGCTGCGCGCCAGCGAGATCGACCTGCCGGCGCTGGGCGTCAATATCTCCAACGATGAGCTGGTCGGCGTGCTGCTCGACCTCGTGCGCGCGTCTCCGGAGATCCAGTTCATCGACGCCGATATCGCCGATTATGAGGTCAATGGCGCTTCCGCCGCCGCTTTGCTCGCCGACGGACGGCGGCTGGAGGCGGATTTCATCGTCGCCGCCGATGGCCGCAACAGCCGCGCGCGCGCCGTCGCCGGCATCGACGTGAAGGAATGGACCTATCCGCAGGTCGCGCTCACCATGATGCTGCGGCACGAGTTCCCGCACGACAATATCTCGACGGAGTGGCACACCCGCTCGGGCCCTTTCACGCTGGTGCCGCTGCCCGCGCGCGAGGACGCCCCCCATCGCTCGAGCCTCGTCTGGCTGATGAGCGTCGACGACGCGCGCCGCCGCCTCGCCAAGCCGCGCGAAGAGCTGGAATATGAGATCGAGGACTACGCCAAGTCCGAGTTCGGCGCGATGAAGATCGAAAGCGACATCGGCCAGTTCCGCATGGGCGGGATGCAGGTGTCGGAGCACGCCAAGGGGCGCCTGGCGCTCGTCGGCGAGACCTGCCACATCTTCCCGCCGATCGGCGCGCAAGGGTTGAATCTCAGCCTGCGCGACGTCGCCGATCTCGAAGATTGCCTCGCCAGCGTCGATCTGCGCAACGAGCGCGAACTCTCTCGCGCGCTTATCCGCTACGACCGGCACCGCCGCGCCGACATCGGCTTCCGCACCAATGGCGTCGACGTGCTGAACCGCTCGCTCATCATCCCCTATCTGCCGGTCGATCTCTTCCGCGGCGCGAGCTTCATCGCCGTGGCGGCGCTCGGACCGTTGCGCCGCGCGGTGATCCGCGAGGGCGTGCTGCCCCATCTCGTGCTGCCCCGGATGATGCGCCACCCCGTGCGCGCGCACGCGGGTTAGCCCCCGACCTGGAGCAATGTCATTCCCGACGCTCGCAACGCGAGCGATCGGGAATCCAGAGCCAGAGCGCTGATTTTGCCCAGAGCCCGTCATTGCGAGCGAAGCGAAGCAATCCAGGGCGGCGATGCGGCTCTGGATTGCTTCGTCGGCTCCGCCTCCTCGCAATGACGGCGGTGATCCCCTCTGTGTCCAAACGGCGCGAGCGTCGGGGATGGCGCCGAACCAATCGAGCGGAGACTTGTCATTCCCGGCGGGAATCCAGGGCCAACGTAATAACATTGTTCCTATTCTGGATTCCCTATCGCGCGAAGCGCCGGGACTGACAGCCGCCCTTATTCCCCGATCACATGCAAGGCGATCTCGCGCCGGTGCGGCCGCCGCCGGTGCTCGAAGAGGAAGGCGCCCTGCCACGTGCCGAGGGCCAGCGCGCCGCCGATAATCGGGATCGACAACTGCGTCTGCGTCAACGCCGCGCGAATATGCGCCGGCATGTCGTCGGGGCCCTCCGTGTCATGCGCGTAATCCGCGCCCTCGGGCGCGAGCCGCGCGAAGACGTTCTCGAGATCTCGCAAAACGCTCGGATCGGCGTTTTCCTGAATGAGAAGCGACGCCGATGTGTGCCGGCAGAAGACCGTCAGCAGCCCCTCGCCCATGCGCGCGCTGCGCACGAAATCCGCGAGCCCCGGCGTGACGTCATAAAAGCCGCGCCCGCCTGTCTCGATTTTGAGTATTCTTGTCGCCTGTCGCATGACGAGAGATGTGCGTAAGCGCGCGGGAAAGTCCAGCGGGCCTCGCCGGGGAGCGGCGCCTGCGCTGGAATCGTGCTAGTCACCGGCCATGACGCCGCATGAATTCATTCGCAAATGGAAGGACCACGCGCTGACCGAGCGCGCGGCCGCGCAGGAGCATTTCATCGACCTGTGCCATCTTTTCGGTCACCCGACGCCAGCCGAGGCCGATCCGACCGGCAAGGAATTCACCTTCGAAAAGGGCGCGGCCATCGTCGGCGGCGGCGACGGCTGGGCGGATGTCTGGAAGAAGGGCTACTTCGCCTGGGAATATAAGAAGCGCAAACGCAATCTCGACGACGCCATGGCGCAGCTCACGCGCTACGCCGCCTCGCTCGAAAGCCCGCCGCTGCTCGTCGCCTGCGACACCATCCGCTTCCAGATCAAGACAACCTGGACCAATCTCGAAACCAAAAAATACGAGTTCGAACTCGAAGAACTTGCTGACCCGGAAAAATTCAAGCTGCTGCGGGCGGTCTTTCACGACCCCGACGCGCTGAAGCCCGTCCGCACGCGCGCCAAGCTCACGAGCGACGCCGCCGACAAGTTCCAGGCCGTCTCCGACGCGCTGCAGAGCCGCCACCCGGATCGAGAGGCGGTCGCGCATTTCGTCAACCAGCTCGTCTTCTGCTTCTTCGCCGACAGCGTGAAGCTTCTCCCCGAGGGCCTGCTGAAAAAGCTGCTGCTCACTTGCGAGCGGCGACCGGCCAAATCGAAGGATTACTTCGACAAGCTCTTCGAGCAGATGGAGAAGGGCGGCGAGCTGGACCTGACCGAGATCGCCTGGTTCAACGGCGGGCTCTTCGACGGCAGCCGCGCCTTGCCGCTGGCGCATGTCGACATCCAAAACCTCATCGACGCCACGAGCCTCGATTGGAGCCTCATCGACCCGACCATTTTCGGCACGCTGTTCGAGCGCTTTCTCGATCCTGACAAGCGCGCGCAGATCGGCGCCCATTACACCGATCCCGAAAAGATCATGCTCATCGTGGAGCCGGTCGTGCTGCGGCCCTTGCGTCGCGAATGGGCCGATGTGCGGGGCGAGATCGAGAGGGTGATGGCGCCCGCGCGCGAGGCGGGTCTCGCGGGCCGCGAGGGCGCGCGCAATCAGGGAAAGAAGATCGCCGCCGCGCGCGCGAAAGCCGAGAAGCTTCGCGACGATTTCATCGAGCGGCTGACGAAGCTGCGCATACTCGACCCCGCCTGCGGCTCGGGCAACTTTCTCTATCTCGCGCTGCAGGGCGTGAAAGATCTCGAATATGCGGCGATCAACGATTGCGAGACGCTGGGCCTCGACCGCCCCACGACGCGCGTGGGGCCGGAAATTCTGCACGGGATCGAAATCAACCCTTTTGCGGCCGAGCTGGCGCGCACCACCATCTGGATCGGCGACATTCAGTGGGCGATCAAGAACGCCATCTTCACCCGCCCGCAGCCGTTCCTGAAAAAGCTCGATTCGATCGAGCAACGAGACGCGGTGCTGACGGCGGACGGGAAAGAGGCGGCGTGGCCGGAGGCAGATTTTATCGTTGGGAACCCGCCGTTTTTGGGCGGGAAGCTGCTGCGCAGGGGATTGGGCGACGGCTACGTCGATCGGCTTTTCGCCGCCTATGACGGCCGTATGCCCGCCGAGGCCGATCTTGTCTGTTACTGGTTCGCCAAGGCGTGGGCCATGGTGTGTTCTGGCCGCGCGAAAAGCGCCGGCCTCGTCGCGACGAATTCCATTCGCGGCGGCGCCAATCGCCGCGTGCTGGAGCCGATCGCCGAGGCGGGCGCGATCTTCGAGGCGTGGAGCGACGAGCCGTGGACGGTCGAGGGCGCGGCGGTGCGGGTGAGCATCGTGTGTTTTGCGCGCCCTCATACGGAGGAGAACGCGCAGCGCCCATCTCGAAGCACGAGGGCGGGTGGCGCAGCCTCGCAACCAAGCCCTCATGCTGAGGAGCGCCTGAAGGGCGCGTCTCGAAGCACGAGGGCGGATCACGCAACCTCGTCCTTCGAGACGCCTGCTTCGCAGGCTCCTCAGGAGGAGGTTGCTTGCCGGCTCGATGGCGTTGTCGCGGTAAGGATCAACGCTGATCTTACGGCAGGACTCAAACTGATTGAAGCCAAGAGTCAGATTGAAAACCAAGCCGTATGTTTTGAAGGCTACAAGAAGTATGGCCCCTTCGATATTCCTGGGAATATCGCACGGGCTTGGTTGATGGAACCGCTCAACGCAAATGGACGCCCCAACAGCGACGTGCTGAAGCCGTGGTTGAACGCCTTGGATGTCATGCGAACGAACTCGGATACGTGGGTCGTCGATTTTTCGGGCCTATCCGAGCAAGAAGCTGCTTTCTATCAAGAGCCCTTTAAGCACGCAAAAGGATACGTGCACCCGGTTCGGATAAACGACCGGGCGAAGAGAACAAGGGAGCGTTGGTGGCTTTTTGAACGGGACAGGCCTACCTTCCGAAACAAACTCTGTAACCTCAGAAGATTCATCGCAACGCCTGTCGTCGCGAAGCACCGCGCCTTCGTCTGGCTCGACAGCCGGTGCTTGATTGCGAATCTTCTGGACGCCATCGCTCGCGATGACGACACCACCTTCGGCATCCTCCATTCACGCTTCCACGAGGCATGGTCGCTGCGCCTTTGCACATGGCTCGGCGTCGGCAACGACCCCCGCTACACCCCCACCACCACCTTCGAAACCTTCCCCTTCCCCGAAGGCCTCACGCCCAACATCCCCGCGGCCGATTACGCCCACGATCCCCGCGCCCAGCGCATCGCCGAGGCCGCGCGGGCGCTGGATGAGGCGCGGCGCAACTGGCTCAATCCGCCGGACCTCGTCGAGATCGTCCCCGAGGTCGTTCCGGGCTATCCCGACCGTATCCTGCCGAAAGACGCGCAAGCCGCCGTGAAGCTCAAAGAGCGCACGCTGACCAATCTCTACAACCAGCGCCCGCAATGGCTCGTCAACGCGCATGACAAGCTCGACCGCGCCGTGGCCGCCGCCTATGGCTGGCCCGAGGATATTTCAACTGAAGACGCGCTGGCCAAGCTGCTGGAGCTGAATTTGAAGAGAGCGGCGGAGGGCTGATCGAGTCTTGCCGCCTACCGCGTGATACTTTTTCCGCTCGAACAGCTCGGAATGGGGCGTGTCACGGCTGAAAGCCCGACCCGGAATCGAGAGCCGCAAATACACTGATTCGGCACTGGATTCCCGATCGCTCGCTTTGCGAGCGTCGGGAATGACACCGCACAGATCAAACGGATCTCGCCTGACGGGAGATGTGCGTCAGCGCGCAGGAAAGTCCGCAGCCGACGGCGTTATGGGCGCTTGTCTGCGGCCCGCGCAACGGCTAAGCGCGGGCGGAACGCAAGGAGCGAGAATGTCCGACCTGATCGACGCCGTCACGACCTGGGCGACCTCCGACACCGGCAAGGCCGCCGGCGGAATCGCCTTAGCCGCCCTGGCCTGGGCGGAAGCCGCGACCGTCGTCGGCAGCGCCTATATGAAGCGCATGATTCCGTTGCGGATCACCGCCATGGTCTGCAATTGCCTCGGCCTGACTTACGGGCTGCTGACCGGAACCTTCCCGACCATCGCCAAGCATGCGATCAATCTGCCGCTCAACTTCTCACGCCTGCGGGAGATGCGCCGTCTGATCGACAGCGTGCGCGAAGCCAACGCCAACGATCTCAACATCGAATGGCTGAAGCCCTTCATGCACCCGGAGAGCCTGCCGGCGACGGACTTCATCTTCAAGAAGGGCGACGTGGGCGGAGAAGCCTATGTCGTGGTCGAAGGCCAGGTCGAGATCATCGAGCGCGGCGTGACGGTCGGACCCGGCGCGCTCTTCGGCGAGATGGCGCTTTTCACCAAGACCGGCAAGCGCACGGCGAGCGCAAGATGCGTGACGGACGTCCGCCTGCTGGCGATCACCTATGAGCAGTTCGAGCAGCTCTATTTCCAGAACCCGGAATTCGGGCTTTACCTCGTGCGGCTGATCGTGCGCCGGTTCGAGGAAAACCACGTCGAAGACGATATAGCGGGAGCCCCTCTCCAACCCGCCGCCGCCCCCGAGCAGGCCTGACGAACGGCCGGGCCGGCGCTACGCCGTCCCTTCCGCCGTCTTGCCCAGAGCCGCTTGCGCCGCGGCAAGCCGCGCGATCGGCACGCGGAAGGGCGAGCACGACACGTAATCGATCCCGATCTTCTCGAAGAAGGCGACCGACGCCGGATCGCCGCCATGCTCGCCGCAGACCCCGAGCGCAATGTCGGGGCGCGCGGCGCGCGCCCGCTGGCAGCCGAGCGCGACAAGCTCGCCGACGCCTTCCTGGTCGATCGACACGAAGGGGTCATGCGGCAGCACGCCCTTCTCGATATAGGCGCCGAGGAACGAGCCTGAGTCGTCGCGCGAAATGCCGAGCGTCGTCTGTGTGAGGTCGTTGGTGCCGAAGGAGAAGAAATCGGCCGATGGCGCGATCTCCCCGGCCCGCAGCGCGGCGCGCGGCAGCTCGATCATTGTGCCGATGTGATAGCGCGGGCGAAGGCCGGTCTCGTCCTCGACGAGCTTCGCCATGGCGTCGACGCGGGCGTTGACGAGATCGAGCTCGGCCCGCGAAAACACGAGCGGCGCCATGATCTCGATCTGCGCGGGCGCGCCGGTCGAGAGGCTCGCCTCGATCGCCGCCTCGAAAATGGCGCGCGCCTGCATATCGACGATCTCCGGGAACACCACCGCGAGACGCACGCCGCGAAAACCCAGCATCGGATTGAATTCGGAAAGCTGCAGCGCGCGGCGGCGCAGCTTAACGGGGTCTGCGCCCATGGCGCGCGCCACCTGCGCAAGTTCGCTGTCGGTGTGCGGCAAAAACTCGTGCAAGGGCGGATCGAGCAGGCGGATCGTCACCGGCAGCCCGGCCATGATCTCGAAGAGATGCTTGAAGTCCTCCCGCTGGATCGGCAGCAGCTTGGCGAGCGCCGCGCGCCGCCCCTCCGCGTCATCGGCCAGGATCATCTCGCGCACCGCGACGATGCGCTCGCCCTCGAAGAACATATGCTCGGTGCGCGCCAGGCCAATGCCCTCGGCGCCGAAGCGGCGCGCGGCGCGCGCGTCCGACGGCGTCTCGGCGTTGGCGCGCACCTTGAGGCGGCGCACCTGATCGGCCCAGCCCATCAGCACGGCGAATTCACCGGTAAGCTCCGGCCGCTGCATCTTCACCTCGCCGGCGATGACATGGCCGGCGGAGCCGTCGATCGTCAGCTTGTCGCCCTTCACGAAACGCTTGCCGGCAATCGTGAAGCATTGCTCCTCATAGTCGATGCGCAAGGCGCCAACGCCCGTCACGCAGGGCTTGCCCATGCCGCGCGCCACGACCGCCGCATGTGAGGTCATGCCGCCGCGCGCCGTCAGAATGCCCTCGGCGGCGTGCATCCCATGGATGTCTTCCGGGCTCGTCTCGGTGCGCACCAGAATGACCTTGCGCCCCGAGGCCGCGAAGGCCGCAGCTTCTTCCGGGTTGAAGACGATCTCGCCGAAAGCCGCGCCGGGCGAGGCCGGCAGGCCGGTCGCCAGAATGTCGCGCCGCGCGGCGGGGTCGATCGTCGGATGCAATAATTGATCGAGCGATGTCGGCTCGACACGCAGCAGCGCTTCTTCCCGCGTGATGAGGCCCTCTTTCGCCATATCCACCGCGAGCTTCAAGGCGGCGCGCGCCGTGCGCTTGCCGGCGCGCGTTTGCAGCATCCACAATTTGCCGCGCTCGATGGTGAACTCCATGTCCTGCATGTCGCGGTAATGGCGTTCGAGACGACCGGCGACCTCAACGAACTCCGCGAAGACCTTGGGCATGGTCGCTTCGAGCGAAATCTTCTCGCCCGGCGAGGCGCGGCTGGCGACTTCGGTCAGCGGCTGCGGCGTGCGCAGGCCGGCGACGACGTCCTCGCCCTGGGCGTTCAAGAGATATTCGCCGTAAAGCTCCTTCACCCCGGTCGAGGGATTGCGGGTGAAGGCGACGCCGGTCGCGGAATTGGCGTCGAGATTGCCGAAGACCATGGCCTGCACATTGACGGCCGTGCCCCAGTTTTCCGGGATATTGTGCAAATGCCGATAGACGATGGCGCGGTGGTTCATCCAGGAGGAGAAGACCGCCTTGATCGCGCCCCAGAGCTGCGCGCGCGGGTCCTGCGGGAAGGCGACGCCGGCATTGGCCTCGATAATGGCCTTGAACTGCTTCACCGCCGCGCGCCAATCGTCGGCCGTCAACTGCGTGTCGAGCGTGAGCCCCTTCGATTCTTTCAGCTCCTCCAGCGCGTCCTCGAAAATATGATGCTCGACGCCGAGCACGACGGAGGAATACATCTCGACGAAGCGCCGGTAGCAGTCCCAGGCAAAGCGCGCATCGCCCGAGTAAGTGGCGAGCGCCTCGACGGTCTCGTCGTTGAGGCCGAGATTGAGCACCGTATCCATCATGCCGGGCATGGAGGCGCGCGCGCCGGAGCGCACGGAGACGAGCAGCGGCCAATTCGGGTCGTCGAAAGCGTGGCCGGCGACGCGCCCGATCTCCGCCAGCGCGGCCTCGACCTGCGCCTCGAGA
Organism: Methylocystis sp. Sn-Cys; assembly: GCF_016745395.1. GTDB lineage: Bacteria > Pseudomonadota > Alphaproteobacteria > Rhizobiales > Beijerinckiaceae > Methylocystis > Methylocystis iwaonis. Next base: position 119,582 of record NZ_JAERVJ010000004.1, on the reverse strand, counting down.
TCGGCCGGGAAGCTGCGGCCTTTGGCGTAAAAATGGGCGCAGACCTCAGTGGTGATGGTGAAGCCCGGCGGCACCGGCAGCCCAAGGGCCGCCATTTCGGCGAGATTGGCGCCCTTGCCGCCCAGAAGGTCTCGCATGGCCGCCGAGCCCTCGGACGCGCCGCCGCCGAAACTGTAAACCCACTTCGTCATCGCTCTCGTCTTTCCGCCAATGACGGTCGAATGCCGGTCTTTGCCGCGGCCGGACGAACCCCGTTCGGCTTCGCGGGCGCACAATAGCAGATAGGCCTAAACAATTGTCGCGACGAGGGCTGATTTTTCGGCCCGAGCCCCAACCAGCCCGCTGGGGCGCCCCTCCTGCATTTTTATTTATCGCGATTGCTTATCGCGCGCATGACCCCCGCGAACGGAAAGCGCGCGAGCGCGGGGGAATGAGCCGACCGAACGCGGCGCATGCGCATTACTCCAGGAAATACATCCGCTTGGGCTATAATAGGCGCCCCGGCGCGCGTCACATTTCCATGCGCGCGCATCAGAGCTATTTTGTCGATTGACCCTCGAGAGGAAAGCTCATGACGGAAGACGACGCGCCCCGCCCCCGCCTATGACGTCGGCCAGCCCCTCGAACTTTTGTCGATTGCGGAAATCGAGTCGCGAATTCTGATGCTGCAAGAAGAGATCGCCCGCCTCGAGGCGGCTGCGCAGGCCAAACGCGCGGCGACGTCCGCGGCCGAGGCGTTTTTCCGAAAATGACCGCCGGCGCGCCCTCTCCTTCGTGGGGAGATGGCCCGCGCCTAGCGGCCTTAGACGGCAGAAGGGGGGCTACCCCATCTCCCCAGCCCGCTCTTCCCGCGCGACCTTGTCGAGCACGGCGTTGACCATGCCCGACTCTGTCGGCCCGAAAAAGGCGCCGGCGACGTCGACATATTCCTTGATCACGGCGCGGGCCGGCACATCCTTCCGGGACCGCAGCTCATAGGCGCCGGCGCGCAAGGCGGCGCGCATCACGGCCTCGATGCGCGCCAGCGGCCAGCCGCCGGAAAGCACGCGGTCGATCTGCCGGTCGATCGCCACCTGATCGGTCAGCACGCCCTGCAGCACGTCGCGGAAGAACGTCAGCTCGGCGGGCTTATATTGCACGCCCTCGATTTCGCGGCCGATCCAATGAGCCTCGAATTCCGCGTAAATCTCGTTGAGGCCCTTGCCCGCGACCTCCATCTGATAAAGCGCCTGCACGATGGCGAGACGCGCGGCGGAGCGTTGATCGAGGCTCATGCAAGGCTCCGCTTCAGGCGGATGAGGGACAGCGCCGCCAGCGCCGCATCGGCGCCCTTGTCGCCCTGTTTCGGATCGGCGCGCACAATCGCCTGTTCGTCGTTTTCCACTGTCAGAATTCCATTCCCGAAGGGGAGACGCCGCGCGACCGAAAGGTCAGTCAAGGCGCGCGAGCTTTCATTCGCCACGATCTCGAAGTGATAGGTCTCGCCGCGAATGACGCAGCCGAGCGCGACAAGACCGTCATAGGGCGCGCCGGCCCGCTCGGCCGCATCGAGCGCGATCGCGGCCGCCGTTGCAATCTCCAACGCGCCGGGCACGTCGATCACTGTCGCGTCGGCGCCGAGCCGCTCGATCGCCGCCAATGCGCCCTCGCGCAGCAAGCCGACGATGTCGGCGTTGAACCTCGCCGCGACGACGAGAATCCGCGCGCCCGGGACGGGCGCCGCGGCGATGTCGCCGGGTGCAAAACCTGCCATTGCCTGTAACTCCTTGGGCGGCGATGGATACACTTTTCGCTCACGCTCCACCATAGGGGCGTGTTGAAACAGGAGAGATTTTGGCGGTGGCGGCGGCGACGGAAGAACCCGTCTCTAACGCGCGCGCCTTTCGGCCCCCGCCTATATAGCTTGACATCCCACGCGCCGCACGTATGTTGCGCGCCAATTCGTCGCCCGCCGCTCGCTGCGGCGGGGACGATTTTCTATTCTCACTCGAATCGGAACGAGCGCTATGGCCAAGTCCGCCATGATCAAGATCAAGCTCCTGTCCACGGCGGATACGGGCTATTTCTACGTCACCAAGAAGAATGCGCGCACCAAGACCGAAAAGCTCGCTTTCAAGAAATACGACCCCGTCGTGCGCAAGCACGTCGAGTTCAAGGAAACCAAGATCAAGTAAAGCGTCGGCGGCCACGCCGCCGCTCTTTAACGTCGCGAAATGGCCTCGCCGACAGCGGGGCCAATTTTTTTGGCCATAGGCACGAATCGACAACGCCCAACGATCGCCTTCCGGATGCGAAGAGGCGAATCGGCTGAGACGAGTTGTCGAAAGAAGAAGCGCCTGATGCGACCGCCTTCATCCAACAGAATGAAGGCGGCCGACTGACAATGGCTTCAAGGAGGCCACTCCAACCATCGTCAGCCGGCCAACCCCACGGACCCAGGAGATGCGGCGGACCTGAGCACTCCGCAGGGTATTCGAGTTCTGCCGTTACGCATCGAACGCTTAACTTACGGCGTGGGCTTTATTGCTAGCCCTTGCGCCGCCGCCCGGCCACGTAATCCAGTTGGCGGGCATCAAGTTACCCCGGCTGCACAAAATTGCAACCGCCTGATATGGTTTTTCACAATGGGGCAATTTGAAAAATGAAAGACCGCGACGAACCGGCGCTTTTCCGCTAAAGAGACCAAAAAACGCGCGCCCCAGACGCGCCCGCTTCGGAGGAAATAGATGACTGCTCATGGTTTGCGCCTGTCCATCGGGCTCGTGGCCGCTTTGGCGCTCGCTGGTTGCGGCGATCACCAGCCCGGCGACGCCACCGGCGCGAAAGTGTTGCGCAACATTCTCGAGAAGAATGGCGTCGGCGCCAAGATCGTCTCCTTCAAGAAGGTCAACGCGCGTGAGGTCAATCACGACAAGGTCGACGCCTTCGAGCTGATGTACGAGGCGGAAATCCAGTTCCCCGAAGGCTTCGAGGCCAAGTGCCGCGAAGAGCACGAGCGCGGAAAATGCGCCTTCCTCGGCCTCGATGAGGATCGCACCTTTGCAAAAGCCGAAGTGCATACGAGCGAAGGCACGCTGCATTTCGTGAAAACCGACAAAGGCTGGATGGCCGAAGACAACAACGTCTACTGAGTCTCTTGGAACCGCGTGCGCTTGTCGTGATCCCCGCGCGGCTGGGCTCGACCCGGCTGCCGGGAAAGGCGCTCGCCGACATCGGCGGGCGGCCGATGGTGGTTCACGTCTTGGCGCGCGCCATCGAAGCGGCGCTGGGCCCCGTCGTCGTTGCGACGGATTCGCAGGAAATCGCGACAGTCGTTCGGGCCGCCGGCGGCGAGACTCTCCTTACGACGGGCGCGCATCTGTGCGGCAGCGACCGCGCCGCCGAGGCGCTGCGCGCAATCGACCCGGAGGGCCGATACGACTCTGTCGTCAACCTCCAGGGCGACAACCCCTTCCTCCCGGAGGACGCGCTTGCGGGGGCTTTGGCCCTGCTCGATGACCCGGTCGTCGACATCGGAACGGTCGCCGCGCCCGCCGCGCCGCAAGAGGCCGACGATCCGAATGCGGTCAAGCTCGTGGGAACGCATGTCACGCCGCGCCGCCTGCGCGCGCTCTATTTCACCCGCGCCCGCGCGCCCTGGGGCGAAGGGCCGCATTACAAGCATATTGGCGTTTACGCTTTCCGCCGCGCCGCGCTGGAGCGCTTCGCGTCGCTTGCGCCGTCTCCGCTCGAGCTGAGCGAGCGCCTCGAGCAATTGCGGGCGCTCGAGGCGGGAATGCGGATCGACGCGACTGTGCTGGACAAAACGAGCCCATCGGTAGATACCGGGCGCGACCTCGAAGCCGTGCGCCGAGTTTCCTCGTCCCGAGGGATGAGCGAATCGTGAAAGTTCCGCAAGTGAACCAGTTCATCGCTTATCAGGGAGAGCCCGGCGCGAACTCCGACATCGTCTGCCGCGAAGCCTATCCCGACCTCACCCCCCTCCCCTGCGCGAGCTTCGAAGACGCCTTCGCGGCCGTGACCGAAGGCCGCGCCGCGCTCGGGATGATTCCGATCGAAAATTCGATCGCCGGCCGCGTCGCGGACATTCATCATTTCCTGCCGCATTCGGGCCTGCATATCGTCGGCGAGCATTTTCTGCCGATCCATTTTCATCTGATGGCGCCCAAAGGCGCGACGCGCGAGGGATTGCGCGCCGTCTACAGCCATGTCCATGCGCTCGGTCAATGCCGCCGCGTGATTCGTGATCTTGGGCTCGTCGCCCATACGGCGGGCGACACCGCCGGCGCCGCGCGCGAGGTGGCGGAATGGAACGATCCCACGAAAGCGGCGCTGGCGCCGCGGCTTGCGGCCGACATCTACGGTCTCGACGTGCTCGGCGAGAATGTCGAGGACGAGGCGCATAACACGACGCGCTTCGTCGTGCTGTCGAAGACGAGCCAATGGGCGCCCGTCAATGGCGGCGCGACGATGACGACTTTCATCTTTCGCGTGCGCAACGTGCCCGCCGCCCTCTACAAAGCGCTCGGCGGCTTCGCGACGAATGGCGTCAATATGACCAAGCTGGAGAGCTATATGGTCGGCGGCGAATTCGCGGCGACGCAGTTTCTCGCCGATGTCGACGGCCATCCCGAGCAGCCGGCCCTCGCCCGCGCGCTGGAGGAGCTGCGCTTCTTCTCGAAGGAAGTGGAGATACTCGGCGTTTATCCGGCGGCGGCGTTCCGCGTCACCAATATCCGCGCCTTCGAATATGGGGACTGACCAGGGGGAAGAGACATGGCCGCCGCATATGATCCGAACAATATCTTCGGCAAGATTCTGCGCGGCGAGATCCCCGCGCACAAGATCTATGAAGACGACGTCGCTCTTGCCTTCATGGACATCATGCCGCGCACCGAGGGCCATACGCTGGTGATCCCCAAAGAGGGCGCGCGCACGCTCGTCGATGTGTCGCCGGCGACGCTCGCGGAACTGATCAAGCGCGTGCAACATGTCGCCAAGGGGCTGCAGGCCGCCTTCCAATGCGACGGCCTGACCCTGCATCAATTCAACGAGAGCGCTGGCGGACAGGTGATCTACCACCTGCACTTCCATCTGCTGCCGCGCTGGGATGGCGTCTCCCTTCGCCCGCCGGGAACGATGGGCGACAACGACAAGCTTGCGGAGCAGGCTGAGAAGATCAAAGCGGCTCTGACGCCGTTCGTGGGATGAGGG
>NZ_JAERVJ010000004.1:0-114268 GCF_016745395.1 Methylocystis sp. Sn-Cys | reverse complement strand
GGATGAGGGCCTTACTCCTCCACCACCTTCGCCGGCCGCAGCGTCACCGGCCGCAGCAGGAACGACGGCACATGGTCGCCGAGGCCAATGACGGGCGGGCCGTCGTCCTCATGATGGCGGCGCGGGCGCCGGTCGCGGCGATCGTCCATTTGCGGACGCGGGCGCGTCGGTTCGGCGTCCGGACGCCGGGGCGCATGCGCCGGGCGGCCCATGGCCACCGGACCTTCGGCTTCGACCCGTTCGACCCGTTCAACGCGCGCCGGACGCTCGGTCCGCTCCGCACGCTCGCCGCGCTCGGCCCTGCTGCGGCCGCGCTCCGCCCCACGCTCGCGGCGCCCGCCGCGTTCGCTTCTGCCGCCGCGGCGATGCTCATGCCCGTGCGACGTCTCCATGGGCGGCGGCAGCTCGTTGAAGCCCGGCCCTTCCCAGTCGATCGCCTTGCCGATCAGGCTCTGGATCTGATCGACATATTTGGCGTCGTCCTCGGTGGCGATCGTGATCGCAACGCCCGAGCGGCCCGCGCGGCCTGTGCGGCCAATTCGATGCACATAATCTTCGCTGTGCGTCGGCACGTCGAAATTGAAGACGTGGCTGACGTCCGGAATATCCAGGCCGCGCGCTGCGACATCCGAGCAGACCAGCAGCGACACGTCGCCGGTCTTGAAGGCGTCGAGCGAGGCCATGCGGGCGAGCTGGTCCATGTCGCCATGCAGCGCGCCGACCGAGAAGCCGTGCTTCGCAAGCGAGCGATGCAGGATCGCCACGTCGCGCTTGCGGTTGCAGAAGATGATCGCGTTCTTGAGGTTTTCGGCGCCGCGGATGAGATTGCGCAGCGTTTCGCGCTTGTCGGCGTGGCCATGCGAGGCGACGAGCGCCTGGCGGATGGTCGAGGCCGTGGTGGAGGCGCGGGCGACCTCGATCCTGACCGGATTATGCAGGAAGGCCTCGGTGAGGCGGGTGATCTCCGGCGGCATGGTCGCCGAGAAAAAGAGCGTCTGGCGGGTAAAGGGAACGAGCTTGCAGACGCGCTCGATGTCGGGGATGAAGCCCATGTCGAGCATGCGGTCGGCTTCGTCGATGACGAGAATCTCGATGCCTGTCAGCAGCAGCTTGCCGCGGTCGAAGAAGTCGAGGAGACGTCCGGGCGTCGCGATCAGCACGTCCGCGCCGCGCATGATCTTGGCTTCCTGATCGCCGAAGGCGACGCCGCCAATGAGCAACGCGACGTTGAGCTTATGTTGGGAGCCGTATTTATTGAAGCTTTCCTCGACCTGCGCCGCCAGCTCGCGGGTGGGTTCGAGAATCAGCGTCCGGGGCATTCGGGCCCGGGCGCGGCCCTGTTCGAGGCGGCTGAGCATCGGCAGGGTGAAGGCGGCAGTTTTGCCGGTGCCGGTCTGGGCGATGCCGAGGATGTCACGGCCTTGAAGCGCCGGCGGTATGGCCTGCGCCTGGATGGGCGTCGGATTGGCGTAGCCTGCCGCTTGCACAGCCGCGAGAACCTTTTCCGAAAGGCCCAATTCGTTGAATGTCATCAATTATCCTGGTTACGGCTTACGAGAGCGGGAGGCCGCTGCGCGCCAGCCGATCGAAAAGCGCGCAAGATGTCCTGAGAGAGGGCGCCGTCATCGCCGCGAGGACGGAAGAGCTCGCTTACCATCGCCGCAAAGGAGCGGGGGCGAGAGCCTCAGCCGCATGCTTGGAGAACAAATGGGCAGATGTCAATGAATTTGCGAGCCCTCGGACGAATTTTCTCGGTCATGGCCGCGACAAACCGAGCAATTTCATAAAAAAACTGCCCAAGAATTATCTTTTTGGCTGCTCGGCGCCGCCGCAAGGCGAGACCGGCGCCGGCCCGGGCAAGGGAATCGTCGCCGTGGTCACGCCGTCGACGCCCACGCTCCGCACGATCGAATAGGCCTGCGCCGGCGGCGGCTCGAGATTGCGCGCCACATTGCGCATGGATCGCTCATAGGCAAGCCTTGAAAACTCGTCGCTATCGACGAGTTTCGACATGAGCTTGGCTCCCACGACGCTGCAAAAAAAGGCAACGGCGGCGACAGCGGCGAAGTTCCGGAAAGATCCGCTCCAGGAGAATGACCGGGCGGTATCGTTTTTGTCGAATCTGGACATGGAAGCGCCTGTTTAGGATCGCGCCCTTCTTTGCCGCGATATGGTAAATATCCCGTTCACGACTGCCTTTGGCCAGCCGGGCGGCTCCTTGCCTCTTGCCAAGGCCCTCACGAAGCAGAATGCTGTGAGGGATCGCGCCCCCGCCTTCGATTTTTGTTCGAGCGGCCGCGGCAAAGAAATTGCTCCATGCGCCCCTGAAAGACCATTTCATGGGACCTACATGGAAAGGACCGGGGACGAGACGGACGTGGCGGCGTTGACATCTATCCAAACCCAACAGGCGACTTCCCGGCCGGGCCAAGCCCCTTTTCGGGGCGGCAAGCCGCTGGGCTTGCCTCTGAGGGCCGGCAAAGAGCCAAAGAAATCAGGCGACGGCGGTTCCGCTGGCACGGCGCTCATCACGCGCACCCGCCAGCAGACGCGCCGTCCGAATATGTACCGGGTATTGTTGCTCAATGACGATTATACGACACAAGAGTTCGTTGTGATCGTTCTGCGTAAATACTTCAACAAATCCGTCGAGGAAGCTACGCGCATCATGCTGCACGTCCACAACCATGGCGTCGGCGAATGCGGTGTCTACACCTATGAAGTCGCCGAAACGAAGGTCACCCAAGTGATGGATTTCGCAAGGAAGCATCAGCATCCTTTGCAGTGCATCATGGAGAAAAAATAGAGAGGCTCGCAGCATATGCCGACGTTCTCGCGCAATCTGAAACAGACCCTGGACCGCGCCCTCGCCTCCGCGCGCGAGCGTCATCACGAATACGCCACCCTCGAACATCTGCTGCTAAGCCTGATAGAGGACGCCGACGCCTCGGCCGTGCTGCGGGCCTGCTCCGTCGATCTCGAGCTGCTGGCCAAAAATCTGCGCGACTACATCGACCGGGAACTCGACAATCTGGTCAATGAGGACGCCGATGAGTGCAAGCCGACCGCCGGTTTTCAGCGGGTTGTCCAGCGCGCCATTATCAGCGTGCAATCCTCCGGGCGCGAGGATGTGAGCGGCGCAAATGTGCTCGTGGCGCTCTTCGCCGAGCGCGAGAGCCACGCCGTCTACTTCCTGCAGGAGCAGGATATGACGCGCTACGACGCCGTGAACTACATCAGCCACGGCATCGCCAAGCGCCCCGGCCTTTCGGACCAGACCCGCGCCCCGCGCGGCGTCGAGGAGGATGGCGAACGCTCGGAAGGGCGCGAGAGCCGCGACGGCGAGAGCCGTAAGAAAGAAGGCGCGCTCGAGGCCTATTGCGTCAATCTGAATAAGAAAGCGCGCGACGGCCGCATCGACCCGCTGATCGGCCGCGAGGCCGAGGTTCTGCGCACGATTCAGGTCCTCTGCCGCCGCCACAAGAACAATCCGCTCCTCGTCGGCGACCCCGGCGTCGGCAAGACCGCGATCGCCGAAGGCTTGGCGCGCAAGATCATCCAGGGCGAAGTTCCGGACGTGCTGGGCAACGCCACGGTCTTTGCGCTGGATATGGGCGCCCTGCTCGCCGGCACGCGCTACCGCGGCGATTTCGAGGAGCGCTTGAAGCAGGTCGTCAAAGAGATCGAGAACCACAAGGACGCGATCCTCTTCATCGACGAGATTCACACCGTCATCGGCGCCGGCGCCACCTCTGGCGGCGCCATGGACGCCTCCAATCTGTTGAAGCCCGCGCTCGCCCAGGGCGTGCTGCGCTGCATCGGCTCGACGACCTATAAGGAATACCGCCAGTATTTCGAAAAGGACCGCGCGCTCGTGCGTCGCTTCCAGAAGATCGACGTCAATGAGCCGTCGATCCCGGACGCCATTGAAATCATCAAGGGTCTGAAGCCCTATTTCGAAGAGTTCCACAAGATCCGCTACACCAATGACGCTTTGAAGGCGGCGGTGGAGCTTTCGGCCCGTTACATTCACGACCGTAAGCTTCCCGACAAAGCCATCGACGTGATCGACGAGACCGGCGCGGCGCAGATGCTGCTCGCCGAGAACAAGCGCAAGAAGACGATCGGCCTCAAAGAGATCGAGGCGACAATCGCCACCATGGCGCGCATCCCGCCCAAGACCGTCTCGAAGGACGACGCCGAAGTGCTCGCCCATCTCGACGAGACGCTGCGGCGCGTGGTCTACGGTCAGGAGAAGGCGATCGGCGCCCTCACCTCGGCGATCAAGCTCGCGCGCGCCGGCTTGCGCGACCAAGAGAAGCCGATCGGCTGCTATCTCTTCTCGGGCCCCACGGGCGTCGGCAAGACAGAGGCGGCGCGCCAACTCGCCACCTCGCTCGGCATCGAGCTCGTGCGCTTCGACATGTCGGAATATATGGAGCGGCACACGGTGAGCCGGCTTATCGGCGCGCCTCCCGGCTATGTCGGCTTCGACCAGGGCGGCCTGCTGACCGACGCGATCGACCAGCATCCGCATTGCGTCCTGCTGCTCGACGAGATCGAGAAGGCGCATCCCGACCTCTACAATATTATGCTGCAGGTCATGGACCACGGGAAGCTCACCGACCACAACGGCAAGACGATCGACTTCCGCAATGTCATTCTCATCATGACGACCAATGCGGGCGCGGCCGATCTCGCCCGCACGCCGATCGGCTTCACCCGCACCCGCGCCCATCTCGACGACAGCGAGGCGATCAACCGGCTGTTCGCGCCGGAATTCCGCAACCGGCTCGACGCGATCGTGCCCTTCGGCCATCTGCCGGTGGACGTCATCAAGCGCGTCGTCGACAAATTCATCATGCAGCTCGAGGCGCAGCTCGCCGACCGCAACGTCACTATCGAGCTCACCGATGAAGCGCGCGGCTGGCTCGTCGAGCACGGCTATGACGAAGCGATGGGCGCGCGGCCGATGTCCCGCGTCATCCATCAGTCGATCAAGACGCCGCTGGCCGACGAGGTGCTGTTCGGCCGCCTCAAGAATGGCGGCGCCGTGCGCGTGGTGGTCGTCGGCGACGACAAGGGCGAGAAGAAGCTCGGCTTCGTCTTCCCAGAAGGCCCGGTGCTGCCGCGTCCCGAGCGCGACATTATCGAAGCCGGCAAGAAGCGCGCGAGCGCCGACGAGCCGGAAGCGACGGCCGGTGGCCCCGAGTCGTCGGAACCCGATCAGAAGCCGGCTTCGGTGCGCAACTGAGGCTAGCTTGAGCGTCATCCCCGACGCTTCGCGTAAGCGAAGCGATCGGGGATCCAGAGCAGCGCCCGTGGTTTTGCTCTGGATCCCCAGCCCGTCGGGAATGGCAGGCTACTTAAATGGCAAAAATTCCTGTAGCGGCGCCCGATCCTCGGGCGCCGCTAACTTATTCTTAAGCAAGAAGCAAAATAGTCGCTTGGGGCGAAAATGGGCGACTCTGCTGAGCGGCGCGATAAAGCAGAGGGAAAAGGACATCCCTGGTGCAGCAGTCCGCGGAACATTCGGCAGCGCCGCTACGCATTGTGCATGTGTTTCGCGCCCCCGTGGGCGGCCTGTTTCGCCATGTGCTCGATCTGACGCGAGCGCAAATCGGACGCGGCCATGCGGTCGGTCTGATCGCGGACTCCACCACCGGCGGCGCGGCCGCTGAAAAACAATTCGCCGAACTGCTCCCCAAACTTTCTCTCGGCGTCATGCGCCTGCCGATCCATCGTTTGCCGCATCCCTCCGACCTTGGGGCCGCCATCGCGATCAACAAGCGCATCGCGGCGTTGAAGCCCGACGTCGTCCACGGCCATGGCTCGAAGGGCGGGGTTTATGCGCGCGCGAACGGCCTGTTCTCCGGGGATAATAGCCCCGTCCGCATCTACACGCCGCATGGCGGAAGCCTCAATTACGAGCCCGGCTCTCTCAGCCATCGCATCTTCATGGCGATGGAAGCCTTGCTCGCCACGCGCACCGACGCGCTGTTGTTCGAGAGCGCCTTTATCGCGTCCCGCTTCGAGGCGTTCGTCGGCAAGCCGAAGGGCCTCGCGCGCATCATTCCCAATGGCGTTTCCGAGGACGAATTCGCGCCCGTGCAACCGCGGGCGGACGCCGTGGATCTGCTTTATGTCGGCGAGCTGCGCGACGCCAAAGGCATCGACACGCTGATCGACGCCATGGTGTTGCTGGGTCGACGCGGCCTGACGCCGCGCCTTCTGCTGATCGGCGGCGGGCCAAATAGAGCTGCGCTCGAACGCCAGGCGCAAGAGGCCGGTCTGGCTGACAGGATCGTCTTCGGGAGCCCGCGGCCAGCGCGCGAGGCTTTCGCTTTGGGGCGCGCGATGGTCGTGCCGAGCCGCTTCGAATCCCTACCCTATATCGTGCTGGAAGCGGCGGCGGCGGGCGTTCCGCTCATTGCCACCAATGTAGGCGGCGTGCCGGAAATCTTCGGCCCCTATGCGGATCGCCTCATTCAACCCGACAACCCGGAAATCCTGGCGGACGCTCTCGCGCGGCTGCTCTCGCAACCGGCAGAGACGCTTCATGAGCAAGCGCGGGCGCTCTCGGCCTATGTCGCCTCGCGGTTTTCGGTCTCGCGCATGGTCGACGATGTTTTGCAAGGCTATCGCGACGCCATTGCGGCGCGGGCCGCAGGCCGCTGAGAGCCGCAACGGATGATAGACGCCGCCGCGCAAAAGACCGGCTTGGTCATCAACTACCAACGCCTCGTCGACGTCTCCGTCTTTATATTCGTGGCTTGCGGCGCCATCGCGATCATCGAGCCCTCGCCCTATGACTTCGCCTCGCTCGTCGCCATGCCGCTCTGGTTTCTCGGCGGCTTTTCGATCAACCGCAGCTTTCTCGTCTTCGCCTTTCTGATCATCGCCTATACGATGATGGGCTTTTTGGCGCTCATTCCCTATTGGGACAGCGCCGATTCATCACTCTACCAGTATCAGTCGGCCTATCTCGTTCTCACCGGCCTATTTTATGCGCTCTTCATGGGCAATGAAACGAACCGCCGCGTGAGTTTATGCCTCAACGCCTATATCGCCGGCGCACTGATCGCGTCGGTCGCCGGCATTCTCGGCTATTCCGGCATCCCCGGGTTTGGCGAAGGCGTCTTCCTGCATGCGGGCCGCGCCTCGGGCACCTTTAAAGACCCCAATGTTCTCGGCTCCTTTCTCGTGCTGCCGATCGTCGCTCTGGCGCATCGGCTGATTGTCGGACCAACGCGCAGCGTCATTCTCACCGGCGCGATGCTGCTCGTCGTATTCCTGGGCATGTTTCTGTCTTTCTCGCGCGGCTCTTATGGCGCGACGGTCGTCGCTTTCGTTCTGATGCTCGCCGCCGTCTTCGTCACCTCGACGGATAGGAAGATGAAACGAAGGATCGCGATGGCTGCGCTCGGCGCGGTGGCGATGATCGGCGTCGTGATCGCCGTGGTCCTCTCGGTCCCCGAGACAAGGGAATTCTTCTCCCAGCGCACCGCCGCCACGCAGGACTATGATGAAGGCTCCACCGGCCGTTTCGGCAATCAGCTCCGCTCGATCCCGATGCTGCTCGATCGCTTCATGGGCTTCGGGCCGCTGCGTTTCCGCCTTATTTTCGATCTCGAGCCGCATAATTCCTATGTCGGCGCCTTCGCCAACAATGGCTGGATCGGCGGCTTACTCTTCTTTCTACTTATCGGCGTGACGGCCTTCATCGGCTTGCGGCTGATGTTCACGCTCTCGCCCGCACAGCGTCAGGCGCAAGCCGTCGTGCCGGCGGCCATCGGCCTGTTCCTGCAAGGCTTCCAGATCGATGTCGACCACTGGCGCTTCGTCTTCTTCATGCTCGGCGCCGTCTGGGGCCTCGAAGCGCAGCGGCAGAGGTGGGCCTACCGAGGCCAGGAGCCCCTCACCCCACCTTCGCGCCCCGCCGCGCCGGTTTCTTCTCGCTGACGAGCGGGCGCCGCGCCATCACTTCCGCCAGATAGCGGCCGGTGTGGCTGCGCTTTTCCTTGATGATGTCGGCGGGCGGGCCCGCTGCGACGATCTCGCCGCCGCCGTCGCCGCCCTCCGGCCCCATGTCGATGATCCAATCGGCGGTCTTGATCACTTCCAGATTATGCTCGATCACGACGACCGTATTGCCCTGCTCCACAAGCTCGTGCAGCACTTCGAGCAGTTTCGCCACATCGTGGAAATGCAGGCCCGTCGTCGGCTCGTCGAGAATATAGAGCGTCCGGCCCGTTGAGCGGCGCGACAGCTCCTTCGACAGCTTGACGCGCTGCGCCTCGCCGCCCGAGAGCGTCGTCGCCTGCTGCCCGACATGGACATAGTCGAGGCCGACGCGCTTCAAGGTCTCCATCTTGTCGCGGATCGAGGGGACGGCCTTGAACAGCGTCGCCGCTTCCTCGACCGTCATGTCGAGCACGTCGGCGATCGACTTCTCGCGATATTTCACTTCCAGCGTTTCGCGGTCGTAGCGCTTGCCCTTGCAGACGTCGCAGGTGACGTAAACGTCGGGCAGGAAGTGCATCTCGATCTTGATGACGCCGTCGCCCTGACAGGCCTCGCAGCGCCCGCCCTTCACATTGAAGGAGAAACGTCCCGGCGCATAGCCGCGCGCCTTCGCCTCCGGCAGGCCGGCGAACCATTCGCGGATCGGCGTGAAGGCGCCCGTATAGGTCGCGGGATTGGAACGCGGCGTGCGGCCGATCGGCGACTGGTCGATGTCGATGATCTTGTCGATATGCTCCAGCCCTTCGAGCTGATCGAAAGGCGCGGCAACCTCATGGGCGTTGTTGAGGCGACGCGCGATTGCCTTGTAGAGCGTTTCGATCACGAGCGTCGACTTGCCGCCGCCGGAGACGCCCGTCACCGCAGTGAAAAGCCCCAGCGGAATTTGGGCGTCGACATCCTTGAGATTGTTGCCGCGCGCGCCGGAGAGCTTGAGCCAGCGCCCCGGCGTGGGCTTTCTCAGCTTGTGAACGAGACGCACCTGCTTCTCGCCGGTGAGATATTGGCCGGTCAACGAGACCGGATTGTCCATGATCTCCTGCGGCGTGCCCTGCGCCACGATCCGCCCGCCATGAATGCCGGCGCCGGGGCCGACGTCCACCACATAATCAGCGGCAAGTATCGCGTCCTCGTCATGCTCCACGACGATGACGCTGTTGCCGAGATTGCGCAGCCGGCGCAGCGTGTCGAGCAGACGGTCGTTATCGCGCTGATGCAGGCCGATCGACGGCTCATCGAGAACGTAAAGCACGCCGGTCAATCCCGAGCCGATCTGCGACGCGAGACGAATGCGCTGGCTTTCGCCGCCCGACAGCGTGCCGGAGTTGCGCGAGAGCGTCAGATAATCGAGACCCACATCGACGAGGAAGGTCAACCGCTCGCGAATTTCCTTCAGGATGCGGAAGGCGATCTCGTTCTTCTTTTTGTCGAGCTGGCCCGGGAGCTTGGTGAACCACTCCAGCGCCATGCGCACCGAGAGTTCGGACACCTCGCCGATATGCTTGCCGGCGATCTTCACCGCGAGCGCTTCCGGCTTCAGGCGGAAGCCTTCGCAGGCAAGACACGGCGTCGCCGACATAAAGCGCCCGATCTCCTCACGCGCCCATTCGCTGTCGGTTTCGAGAAACCGCCGCTCCAGATTGATGACGACGCCCTCGAAGGGCTTCTTCACGTCATAGGCGCGGAAGCCGTCCTCATACGAAAACTTGATCTCCTCCTTGCCGGAGCCGAAGAGAATGACGTTCCGCGCTTTCTCGGGCAGGTCCTCCCAAGCGCTGTCGAGGCGGAACTTGTAGTGCTTTCCCAGCGCTTCGAGCGTCTGCATGTAATAGGGCGAGGATGACTTCGCCCAGGGTGCGACGGCCCCTTTGCGCAGGGTCAGCTTGGGATTGGGCACGACGAGATCAGCGTCGACCTTCTGCTCGCAGCCAATGCCGCCGCAGGTCGGACAGGCGCCGAAAGGATTGTTGAAGGAGAAAAGCCGCGGCTCGATCTCAGGAATGGTGAAGCCCGACACCGGGCAGGCGAATTTCGACGAGAAGACGATGTGTCCCGGCGCGTAATGGGTCGATACATTTGCCGCCGCCTGCGCGAGTTCCGCGCTGGCTTTGCTGTCGGCGAATTCGATCACCGCCAGCCCGCCGGCGAGATCCAGCGCCGTCTCAAAACTATCGGCGAGGCGCGACGACATATCCTTGCGCACGACGATGCGATCGACGACCACGTCGATATCGTGCTTCAACTTCTTATCGAGCGGCGGCGCGTCGGCGATTTCGTAATAGGCGCCGTCGATCTTCAAGCGCTGAAAGCCGCGCCGGGTAAACTCCGCGATCTCTTTCTTATATTCGCCCTTGCGGCCGCGCACGACCGGCGCAAGCAGATAGAGCCGCGAGCTTTCCGGCAAAGCGAGCACGCGGTCGACCATCTGCGAGACCGTCTGGCTTTCGATCGGCAGGCCGGTGGCCGGCGAGTAAGGCACGCCCACGCGCGCCCAGAGCAGGCGCATATAGTCGTGGATTTCCGTCACCGTGCCCACGGTGGAGCGCGGATTCTTCGAGGTCGTCTTCTGCTCGATGGAAATGGCCGGCGACAGCCCGTCGATCTGATCGACGTCCGGCTTCTGCATCATCTCCAGAAATTGGCGGGCGTAGGCCGAGAGCGACTCGACATAGCGCCGCTGCCCCTCGGCATAGATGGTGTCGAAGGCGAGCGAGGATTTGCCGGAGCCCGATAGCCCCGTGAACACCACGAATTTGTCGCGGGGGATCGTCAAGTCGACGTTTTTGAGATTGTGCTCGCGGGCGCCTCGGATGGAGATGGTCTTTTCGTCGGCCGCACGTCTGGCGGCGTCGAAAGTCTTCTCTAGGGTCTGCGCGGATTTCTTGCTGGTGCTCGCCATTTGCCGAAGGCTGGTAGAAACGCGGGAAACGTCAATCTAAGCGCTGCCGGGGACAAACGCCACTTGTTGCGTTGCGAAAATCGCGGGCGATGCGCAGGGCCCGGCCCAAAGGGGTCAATGGACGCGCAGCGTCCAGTTGTATTTCGCCGGGCGGTCGTTCGCGTCGCGGGACATCATGGAGGCGCCATAGGACAATTTGAGCGTGTACGTCCCTGTTTCCGGCAGGGTGTAGGGGCCCAATTCGAGCTCGTCCGTGCCGTCCCCGCTGGGAAAAACTAAAATTTTATGCGCGATTGCTTCGCCCTGCAGGGTTGCAGCCTGACCGGCGCGGGCTTCGAACTTCGCCGCACAGCCCGGCTTGGTGGGTGACAATACGCATGAGAACGAAATTTTGTCAGAGCCCCGCTTCATCTTCAAAATAAGCGGGCATTTTTCGCTGCCGGGCTGGCAGCTGGTGCCGTAAGCCGCGCCGGAGAAGAAAACGCCGACGCCCAACGCCAATATTAGATTGATGTGTTTCATTTGGGCCTCAAACGGGTGAGTAAAAAAAACCGTTCATAATTTGCTTCGTCGATCGGGCTCGCCCAGCCAAACTTCCCCTAGAGGGCCACCATATGCACACCGCGTCACGGCCGTGCTTGTCCCGGCTACCCACGCCGCGCAAACCACAGCGGCCGCTGGGCCTACATCGACGCCCAGCCTGAACGTTATCATTCGCGACCACGCGTCCGGTTGGGCTGTGCCCCTCGGCGTGGGTGGCCGGGACGAGCCCGGCCATGACGGCCCCAAGGTAAGGCGGTCGTCAAGCATCGTCGCCGCCGGACCCCGACGAGTCGCCCCAGGAGCCGAAAGACGATGAGTCCCCCGACGATCCGCCGGAGCCCCCGCCCCAGCTATGGCCAACGCCCACCTCGGCATGCGCGGGCGCGCGAGAGAGGATTTGCCCGGCAAGCCGCGAAACCGGCATGGATTGCAGCCAGACATGACCCGGCCCGATCAGCCGCGCGAAAAAGAAGCCCTCGCCGCCAAAGATCATGGATTTGATCCCGCCCACGGGCACGACATCGAAGTCTACCGTCGCGGTCTGCGCGACGAGGCAACCGGCGTCGACGTGAATCTCCTCCCCCGGCGCGAGCTCGCGCTCCACCACCATGCCGCCGGCGTGGACAAAGACCCAGTCCTGCCCGGCGAGGCGCTGCATGATAAAGCCCTCGCCGCCGAAAAGCCCGGTCATGATCTTCTTTTGAAAGGCCACGTCGATCTTCACGCCCTGCGCGGCGGCAAGGAAGGTCTCGCGCTGGCAGAACAATTCGCCGCCATAGCGGTCGAGACGCAGCGCCAGGATCTTGCCCGGATAGGGCGCGGAAAAGGCGACGCGCGCCGGGCCGCCGCTCACATTGGCGAAACGCGTCATAAACAAGGTGGCGCCCGAGAGCACCCGCTTGGCGCCGCCGAGGAGCTTGCCGAAGAAGCCGGTATTCTGCGGCTCGCTCCCATCGCCGAAGATGGTCTCCATGACGACCGCCGCATCCTTGAACATCATCTGGCCGGCCTCGGCGATCATGGCTTCGCCGGGACGCAGCTCGGCTTCGAGGAACTGCAGCTCATGGCCCTTGATCTCGAAGGCGAGGCCCTCGCCGGCCTGCGGCGCCGGCGCCGCAGCGCTCCACTGCGTCAGACCGCCGCCCCCGAGAAAGGAGCCGCCGCCCTGGATGCCCTGCCCGAGAAATGAGGTCTCATTATCGCCCGCGCTCATGCGCTCCTCCCCTTGGAATCCGGCTGAATCTTAGCGACGCTCCCGCCTGCGAACAATCTTCCAACGTGGACGCAAACGGATTTTGCCGCCATAAGCGCGGCCAATAGAGGCTTCGCCGGAGACCGGCATGAAAAAACCCCTTCACCACCTGCTCTATGTCCAGGTCCTCGCAGCGATCGCGCTCGGGGCGCTGTTCGGCTGGCTCGCGCCGGAAATCGCTGCCGCCGACTGGGTGAAGGCGCTCGGCGATGGTTTCGTGAAGCTCATCAAAATGGCGATCGCGCCGATCATCTTCTGCACGGTGGTGTCCGGCGTCTCTCATATCGAAGACGCCAAGAAAGTCGGCCGCGTCGGCGTCAAGGCGCTCCTCTATTTCGAGATCGTCTCGACTTTTGCGCTGGCGATCGGGCTTCTGGTCGGCAATCTGCTGCAGCCCGGCGCGGGTTTCGCCGGCAAGCCCGACGCGGCGGCGGTCTCGAAATATACCGAAGCCGCCGCCAAGCACAGCGGCGTCGAGTTTCTCCTCGACATCATCCCGGAGAGCGCCATCGGCGCCTTCGCCAAGGGCGATATTCTGCAGGTGCTGCTTTTCTCCCTGCTCTTCGGCTTTGCATTGCTGTCGCTCGGCGAGAAAGGGCGGCCCATGCGCCATTGGGTCGACGACGCCGGCCACGCCATGTTCGCGCTCATCGGCATCGTGATGAAGGCCGCGCCCATCGGCGCCTTCGGCGCCATGGCCTATACGGTCGGAAAATACGGCTCGGCGGCGCTTCTGTCGCTCGGCGGCCTGATCGGCGCTTTTTACCTGACGTCGGCGCTTTTTGTCGCCATCGTGCTCGGCGTCATCGCGGCGGCGGTGGGCTTCAACATCTTCCGTTTTCTGGTCTTTCTCAAAGACGAGCTTTTGATCGTGCTGGGCACGTCGTCTTCCGAGAGCGCCCTGCCCGCCTTGATGGAGAAGCTCCGGCGCCTCGGCTGCTCCCAATCGGTCGTCGGCCTCGTCGTGCCGATGGGCTACAGCTTCAATCTCGACGGCACGAATATCTATATGACGCTGACGAGCCTGTTCATCGCGCGGGCCATGGGCGTCGAGCTGGATTTCGCCCATCAGGCGACGATCCTTGTCGTCGCCATGCTGACGTCCAAGGGCGCGAGCGGCGTCTCCGGCGCGGGCTTCGTGACGCTGGCCGCGACGCTCACCGCCGTCGATCCGTCGCTGGCGCCGGGCATGTCCTTCGTGCTGGGGATCGACAAATTCATGAGCGAATGCCGCGCGCTGACCAATTTCATCGGCAATGGCGTGGCGACGATTGTGGTTTCGGCCTGGGAGGGCGAACTCGATCGGGAGAAGCTGGCGGTGGAGCTGGCGCCCTCATCCGACCCCTGCTGACGCAGGGGCCACCTTCTCCCGTAAACGGGAGAAGGGAGAGCCGTCCATTTCGGATCACAAATTTTTCAACGCGTCTCCTTCTCCCGCGCGCGGGAGAAGGTGGCCCTCGCGTGAGCGAGGGTCGGATGAGGGCGCTTGCGCCGACGCTTCCCGGATGCTAGAACAAAAAAAGAACATAAGCCCGGCGGCGCCGACGCATCAACTGTGGACAAATGATTCCCGCGCGCGAGATAGGCAAACCGTTGCACTAGAGTGCTCCGCAGAAAGCAAGTGGAGAGAGACATGGCGGGTAGCGTGAACAAGGTCATTCTGGTCGGCAATCTGGGCCGCGATCCGGAAGTCCGGACCTTCCCGTCAGGCGACCGCGTCGTTTCCTTCTCGCTCGCGACCACCGAGTCCTGGCGCGACAAGAGCACAGGCGAGCGCAAGGACCGCACCGAGTGGCACAATGTCCAGATCTTCAACGAGGCTCTGGGCAGGATCGCCGAGCAATATTGCCGCAAGGGCGCCAAGATCTATCTCGAGGGCCAGCTCCAGACCCGCGAATATACGGACAAGGACGGCAATCAGCGTCGCGTGACCGAAGTCGTCGTGCCGCGTTTCCGGGGCGAGATGACGCTGCTCGACAGCAAGGGCGGCGGCCGCGGCGAAGGCGATTACGAAGGCGGCGGCTATGGCCAGAGCGGCGGCGGCTCCTTCGGCCGCTCCTCGCCCATGGAGCGCGCGCCCGCCGAGCGCCGGCCGGCTCCGCCCGCGGGCGGCGGTCGCCTTTCCGACCAGCTCGACGACGATATTCCGTTCTGAGCCGCTAAGAGCGATGCGGAGAAAGGGCGCGGTATTGCCTCGCGCCTTCCTTTGATATAGCAGGGCTTACGCGGCGCCGCGCCGCCATCGAGAGCCGGACATGAGCCAGAAGCCGATCAACTACCTGCACCTTTCCACGCTGGTCGCCGTCGCGATCCTCGTCGGGACGGAGCTTGTCGGCGCATCCTGGGCGGCTGGCTGGGCGCTCGGCGGCCTGTTCCAGCTCGACCCGATGATCAGCCGCGGCATTGAGATCGTCTTCGCGGCTTTTGGCCTCATCGGCCTCTATTTCTTTATGAAGACCGCGATCCGCAACGAGCCGATCCGCGGCTGAGCGCGCCCAAGCCCTCGTTGAAGCGTCGAGCGTTCCGCCCAGAGAGCGCCGCATTGCGACGCCATAGGCTCCTTGGTTTTCGTCGATAGGGAACTTGAGATGATCGAGAAGCAGGACCGCCGTTCCTTCCTCAAAGTCGCGGCCGCGACGGGCGCGCTCGGCGCCGTCGGCGCCCGGCCGGCCGAAGCCGCGGCGTCGCGCATCTCCAATATCAAGCTCGGCGAGCCGACGCCCTTCTCCTACGAGGCGCTGAAGCAGGAAGCGCAGCGGCTCGTGAAGGAGCCCTATCGCAAGCCCAATATCCCGGCCCCGGAAATCACCTCGCAGATCGACTACGAGAAGTGGGGCCACATCACCTACAATACCGATCACGCGCTCTTCGCCGACACGAAGGAGCGATTTCCGATCGAGTTTTTCCATCTCGGCATGTTCTTCAAAAAGGCCGTGCGTATCCACGCCGTCGAAAACGGCGTGGCGCGCGAGGTGCTTTACGACACGAGCTATTTCAACATGCCCGAGGATTCCGTCGCGCGGCTACTGCCGCCGGGGGCGGGCTTCGCAGGCTTCCGAATCCAGGAATCGAAGGACGGTCCGCTCGACTGGAAGAAGAACGACTGGGTCGCCTTTCTCGGCGCCTCCTATTTCCGCGCGATCGGCGAATTGCGCCAATACGGGCTTTCGGCGCGCGGCGTCGCGCTGGACACCTGGCAGGCCGGCGCCAGCGAGGAATTCCCCGACTTTACGCATATCTATGTCGGGCCCGAGACCGAGGACGGCGTGGTGCTCCACGCGCTGCTCGAAGGCCCCTCGATCGTCGGCGCCTATAAGTTTCTCATGACGCGCGGCAAGGGCGTCGTGATGGACATCGATTGTGCGCTCTATCTGCGCGGCAAATTCACCCGCTTCGGCATTGCGCCCCTCACCTCCATGTATTGGTTTTCCGAGACCGTGAAGCCGACCGCCGTCGACTGGCGTCCGGAGGTGCACGACTCCGACGGCCTCAGCATGTGGACCGGCGCCGGCGAGCGCCTCTGGCGGCCCCTCAACAACCCCTCGCGCGTCGTCGCCTCGGCCTTCGGCGACGAAAATCCGAAGGGGTTCGGCCTGATGCAGCGCGACCGCAGCTACGACCATTACCAGGACAATGTCTTCTACGACCGCCGTCCGAGCGTCTGGGTCGAGCCGAAAGGCGACTGGGGCAAGGGCGCGGTGCAGCTCATCGAGATCCCGACCGACGACGAAATCCACGACAATATCGTCGCCATGTGGGTTCCCGATAAGCCCGCCGTCCCCGGCGCCGCCTTCGAATTTTCCTACCGCCTGCACTGGCTGGCCGACGAGCCCTACCCCGCCGGCCTGGCGCGCTGCGTCGCGACGCGGCTCGGCAATGGCGGCCAGCCCGGCAAGCCCCGGCCCAAAGGCGTGCGTAAATTCATGGTCGAGTTTCTGGGCGAGCCGCTCGCCAAGCTCCCTTATGGCGTGAAGCCCGAACCCATTCTCTGGGCCTCGCGCGGGGCCTTTTCTTACATCTATACCGAAGCGGTTTTCGACGGCGTGCCCGGCCACTGGCGCGCTCAATTCGACCTCACCGTCGACGGAACCGATCCGGTGGAGATGCGCCTCTTCCTGAAGAACGGCGATAAGGTGATCTCGGAGAACTGGCTGTATCAATATCACCCGTTCTGACGGGCGGAGGGGCGGAAATGACGACGCTGGGGGAGCTCGGAAAGAAATACGATGAATGGCGGCGCAAGGCTTTGCCGCAATCCGTCAATGACGCAGACTGGCGTCACGAGGAGACCCGAGCGCGCCTCATCGAGATAAAGGATTTGCTGCTCCCCCGTTTCCCGCAGAGCTCTGCGAGCGGGACTCAGGCGCTGCAAGACGAATTGCGCGCGACTCTACGCCTGCTCGAACCTCAAAAGGCGATCGGCGTCCCCAAAACGCGCGTCGGCTCGGCTGGCGACGGCGGCTATGTCCAGCTCGACGATCTTGCCGGCGTGATCCACGCTTTTTCCTTTGGCGTCTGTGACGACGACGCCTGGGATCTCGCGATGGCGCAGGCTGGCGTTCCGGTCGAGCAGTTCGACCACTCGGTCGAGAACGCGCCTTCCTCGCACCCGCTTTTGCGCTTCCATCGCAAGATGATCGCAGCTCAGCCCGGCCCGGACAGCGAGTCGCTTGCGGCGCTCGTCTCGGAATTTTCCAAGAGTGACGCGCCCGACTTGTTTTTGAAAATGGACATCGAAGGGTGGGAATGGGAGGTCTTCGACGCAACTCCCGACGAGCTTCTGGTCAAGCACGCGCAGATCGTGTGCGAGTTTCACGACCTCTCGCAGCTCGCTTCGCCGCAATTCTATTTTCGCGCCAAGCGCGTCCTCGAAAAGCTCCATCGCCTCTTTGCCGTGACGCATGTGCACGCCAATAATTGCGTCCCCTATAATCTCATCGCGAATATTCCGCTTCCCGATGTTCTGGAGATCTCCTTCGCCAGCCGCGCGCGCTATCGCTTCGAGCCGAGCCAGGAGACCTTTCCGACGCCCCTGGACGCCCCTTGCTCGCCGGATAAGCCTGATTACATTCTCGGGGCTTTCCGCTTCTGATACGAGGTCCGCTTAATCGGTTCAGTGTCATTCCCCACGCTCGCGCCGCCGCCGTCATTGCGAGGAGGCGGAGCCGATGAAACAATCCAGGACCGCATCGCCGCCCTGGATTGCTTCGCTTCGCTCGCAATGACGGACTCTCACGCGCCCGATGCGAGCTGTTCAAACGGAAATGATATGAGACGCGATCAACCGAGGCTGCGCTGATAGCAATCCTCGCGCAGCATCCTCATCAGCTCGGCAGCCGAGTCGCTCCAACTCGATGGGGGGATAACCGGCGCGTGTTTTTCCGCAGCAAGCATTTGGCGAATCCGCTCGACGAGACTCCCCGCGTCCAGAAGATCGAAATAACACGCGGCGTCGCCGCCGATCTCCCGAAACACGGCAATGTCGCTGGCGATCACGGGCGCGCCGAAATGCGCCGCTTCGACGAGCGGCAGGCCGAAGCCTTCGGCCATGGTCGGCAGAACCACCGCGCGGGCCTCGCGGTAGAGAAAAGCCAAATCCGCGTCGCTGGCGTTGTCGAGCCAGAAGAACCGGCGCCCCTTCTCGCGATGCCCCCGCAACCTGTCTTCGAAAGCCGCGGCGTTCCATCCCGGGCGGCCGACGATGATGTAATTCGCGTCGAGCCCCTCCGCCCAGAGTCTTTCGAAAGCCTCCAAAGCCACCGGATAGCCTTTCCGGGTTTCCACTGTCCCGACGCTGAGAAAAAACGGCGCGCGCCGCGCGAGCGCCTCGATCGACGGCGCGGGCGCTTTTTTGTCCTCTTGCTTGAAATCCGCGCCGAGGCGCCACCATCCCAGCTTCATGCCCTCCCGCGGCTTGCGCTCTAGCCCTTTCACATAGGTGGCGAAACGATCCGCGACGCTCTTCGAGATGGCGACAATGGCGTCGCAATCCAGCAGAACGCGATGCGTCCAGGCTTCGAAATTCGCGATCAGCGTGTGCGTGTAAAGTGTCGGATAAAGCAGCGGGAAGAGATCGTAGAGGCAAGCGACGATCTTTCCGCCCTGCGCCCGAAAATCCTGCAGGAGCTGCGCGTAATCGTCGAGCCGGTTCCAGCCGGCGTCGAGAAGCAGCAATATGTCGCCCTCTCGGCACTCGATCGTTTCGCCCCCCTCCCCGCAAGCCGCCACGAGCTTTCCGGCCTCCACGACGACGGGAAGCCCGAGGCCGAGCGCTGCGGCGTTGACGGAAATCTCCTTGACGACGCGCTGGATGCCGGTCGCCTTGCCGCTCGCCACGAGATCGGTCGCGTCGATGAGAATACGCGGCCCCGGCTGGAGCTGCACGGCGGCCGGAAAGATCGGCGCGCGAAATGCGCTGGACGCATTCGCCACATTATCGCGCTTCAGCAGTCTCGTGACGGTCCAGTACAATTCGCGAAAGCGCCGATAGACGATCCGCGTATAGGGGTCCATCTCATAGGCGCGCAGAAAGCATTCTTCCTCGAAGACCTGGCGCCGAAGATAATCGTCGATACGATTCTGAGCGTCGAAATCCGTCATGCGCCAACCTTCCGAAGGATCGGCCCCGCATAAGCGCATCGGCCGCCATTTGCAATCGCGGCCCAATAGCGCAGGGCTCCGCATTCGGGTTAACGCGCTCCAGCGCCATGGCCGCGCTTGGCGCTTCCGGCTACACCGAGGTTTTTCCAAATTCTTTTAACGTCGCTGAAGGCTCCTCCGATGATGCTCGCATGGGACTGGACAGGGGCGTTCCGCCCCTCGGCATGACGCCGCGCAGTTGACGGACATGAACGGCGCGGTTCGCCGCCCCGGCCCGCGACAGCCGGAGGCGAAACCCACTCATGCCTGTCATCTACGCTGGTATGGTTGAACAGCACGATCCATCGCTTGTCTTCCTGGCCGCGTGCGTTTGCGCGCTGACCGCGTTCGCCGCCATCGCATTGCTCGCGCATGCGGCCGAGACAGAGGCAGGAAAACGCCTGCCCTGGCTGTCCGTCTGCGCCACGGCAATCGGCCTCGGCGTCTGGTCCACGCATTTCGTCGCCATGCTGGCCTATTCCCCTGGCGTCGACCATGGCTACGACGCCGCCTTGGCCTTGGCCGCGCTCCTCGGCTCGATCGCGTCGAGCTTCCTCGCG
Source organism: Methylocystis sp. Sn-Cys (assembly GCF_016745395.1). Taxonomy (GTDB): domain Bacteria; phylum Pseudomonadota; class Alphaproteobacteria; order Rhizobiales; family Beijerinckiaceae; genus Methylocystis; species Methylocystis iwaonis. Next base: position 94,353 of record NZ_JAERVJ010000004.1, on the reverse strand, counting down.
TTCCGCCTGGCGCTTTCGGTGCATTTCAGATTCGCCGCGCCTGTCGCGGGCCTGCTTTTCGGGATCGGCCTGGCGGCGACGCATTATGTCGGCGCGACGGCTTTCAGGGTCGCCGGCCGCATGTCCTGGGATGGCGCGCTCGTGGCCGCCTCTGTGATCGCCGGCGCGGCCTTCTCGGCGCTTGGCCTGAGCCGCGCCCTTCGCGCGTCCTCGATGGCGGCGCGGTCAGCGGCGGCGGTCTTCCTGGTCGCCGCGATTGGCGGTCTCCATTTCACCGGCATGGCCGCCATGTCCGTCATTCCCGATCCGACGATCGCCATTCCTCCCAACGCGATTTCGCCATCGGCGATGGCGATCGTCAGCGCCGCGTCCAGCATATTGATCGTGACGTTTTCGCTGTTCGGCCTTCTGAACGAGAACGAGCGCCGGCGCCGCCTCGCGGAAGCCGAGCGCATGCGCGGGCTCGCGAACGCCGCCGTCGAAGGGCTCCTGATCTGCTGCAACGGCGTGGTCGTCACCGCCAACGACAGTTTCCTCGCTTTTGTCGACAGGGATCGCGCCTTTGTCCTCGGCGCCGATCTTTCCGTCTTCTTTCCCAAGGATAATGTTTGCGAAGCCGCCCAAGCGGCGCAGAAAACGCCGTTTGAAACCGATCTCGTTTGCGAGAGCGGCGGGCCGATCCGCGTCGAGCTGCTCTGCCGCACGATCGACTTCGAGGGTAGCCCCCATATCGCCATCGCCGTCCGGGATATTCGCGCCCGGCAAAAAGCCGAAGACCGCATCCGCTTCCTCGCGCATCACGACGTCCTGACGGGCCTGCCGAACCGAAGCAGCTATTACGACACGCTCGATTCCGAGATCGCCGCGTCGATGGATTGCGAACGCCGCATCGCCGTGATGCTCATCGACCTGGATCATTTCAAGGAAGTGAACGACCTCTTCGGCCACGCGGAGGGCGACGCGATACTCAAATCATTCGCGCGCGTCGTTTCCTCGGCGTTGGGCGGCGGCGCGACGCTCGCCCGGCTCGGCGGCGACGAATTCGCCGCGATCCTGCCCGGCATCGCCGATCGCGACGCCGCCGGCCGCGTCGCCCGGGCGATCCTCGACGCGATCAAAATGGAGAATGACAAGAACCGATCGCGCGCCGTCATGTCGGCCAGCATCGGCATCGCCCTTCATCCCGCCGATGGCGGCGACCGCGAAACGCTGCTCGCCCACGCGGATATGGCGCTCTATCAGACGAAGGCGGAAAAACGCGGCGGCTATCGCCACTTCGATCCAGTCATGGCGGCGCGCATTCGCGACCGCCGCGCCATCGAGCAGGATCTGCGCAACGCGATCGACGGCGACGAGCTGCATCTCGTCTATCAGCCCCAGACCGACATTTCGACGAATGAAATCGTCGGCTTCGAAGCCCTGTTGCGCTGGACGCATCCCTTCCGCGGCAACATTCCGCCAACGGATTTCATCCCCATCGCGGAGGAAAGCAGGATCATGCTCCGCCTCGACGAATGGGTGCTGGCCGCCGCCTGCCGCGAAGCCGCCAAATGGCGCAACCCGCTGTCGATCTCCGTCAATATTTCGGCCGCCAGCCTGCGCAACCGTCATTTCCCGGCGATCCTGCGCAACATCCTCACGGCGTCCGGGCTCGATCCCGCCCGCCTCGAATTGGAGGTCACGGAAACGACCCTGATCGTCGATTTCGAGCGGGCGCTCGAAACCATGCTGAGCGTCAAAGCCATGGGCGTCAGGATTGCGATGGATGATTTTGGCACCGGCTATTCGTCGCTGACCTATTTGCGGGCATTTCCTTTCGACAGATTGAAGATCGACCGCACCTTCATCGGCTCGGTCACGAACTGCGATCAGTCGGCCACCATCGTCCGCGCCGTGCTCGGTCTCGGGCGCAGCCTCGGCCTGCCCGTTGTCGCCGAGGGCGTCGAAACGCAGGAGGAGCTTCGCTTCCTCGCGGGCGAACACTGCGACAAAGCGCAAGGCTATCTGATCGGAAGACCGGCTCTCATCGACGCTTTCGTCAATATCGTCGACCGCGCGCCCAAGGAGACGGACAAGGCGGCCGCTTGAGTAGGCGTCGAGGTCCAAGTGTTGCGCAAATGCAAAAAACCCTCGTGCTGAGGAGGCTGCGTATTACGAGATCCGGGCGATTGGTTCGGCGCCATCCCGACGCTCGCGCCGTTTGGACACACAGGGACTCACCGCCGTCATTGCGAGGAGGCGGAGCCGACGAAGCAATCCAGGGCCGCATCGCCGCCCTGGATTGCGTCGCTTCGCTCGCAATGACGGGAGCTGGGTAAAACCAGCGTATTTGTGGCTCTGGATTCCCGCTCGGGCTTTCAGCCCGCGGGGAATGACGCGCTCCCGATGCGAGCTGTTCAAACTGAAATGGCAGCCGTCTCGAAGCGCGAGGGGCGTCGACGCCACTTCAGAACCAGCCGTCAGCGCTTCTGCGCTTTGGCCCGAAGCATTTTTTCGAAAGCGTCGAAAATCTTCTCCATCTGGGGCCGCTTATAGGGAAAGACCACTTCGGAATCGAGCGTATGGATGACCATCGCCGTCCCCGCTTCGAAGATCAGCAGCTTGCCGTCGCGCGTCTCGGAACAATCCAAAAGCAGGTAATCCAACCCCGTCCGGCGCTGCGCCTCCGCCAGGGCGACGGCGTGCCGTTGCGCAAATTCCGCGTCGAAGCTCGCCATGAAATGCGCTTCTTCCGCACGGTTCGCTTCGCTGTCGAACATGTCCGCGTTGAGATAATGGACCATCCAATTTTTCGAGATCGCCATATGAACGGCGTAAGGGACGCCCTCGATCATCACGATCCGATATTTGCGGAACAAGCCGTCGCCGCTGCGGTAATCCACGAAGGGCGCGACATAGAACTGCGAGGCGGATTGCTCGTCGAGGAACGCCAGTATCGCTTCCGCGCTCTCGATCTTACGCAGACCGTCGCCCGCATGGGAGCCCACCGGCCGTGCGATGATCGGATAATGGACCGGCGCCTCTCCCTTCGCCATGGCGACGAGGCGCTCGCGATCGACGCGCGCATTGGCCGGAAAGGATACGCCGGGCGCGTCGTGGAGAAGGCTCCACGCGCCGTCGCGCGTCAGTCGCGCAATCAGGCTCGGTTGATTGACGAGCTTGCGCGCCGACGCCCGCATCGCCCCGTCGATCTTCTCCAGGATGGTCTGATTGGCGTCCATCTCCGCTACGGCGACAAAAATGACGTCATGCTCGGGCAGCGCGGACGGGAAGTCGTCGTCGGGGCTCAAATAAAGCGTTTCGAGCGCCACCTCGCGGCTTTCGACGAGAAACTCGATCGGCGTATTCGACATGAAGTCGCCCGGCGCCGCCAGGGCGAGCACGCGTAGCGGATCGATTGCCTTCGGCGCCAATGGCGGCTGAAATCGCCGACCTCGCTGCAGCGCCGCGGCCTGAAAGCGGTTCGCAGATTCGAAATTGCCGCTCAGCCTCTCGATGATCGATAAATCGAACAAGGCGCCCGCGTCGCTTCGCGCCGTCTTCTGCAGGAGCTCCGTCTTGAGCGGCTCGAGATCGCGCCCATTGGCGACCATTCGCGCAATCGTCGCCAGTCCCAGGATCGGCGCAGCGCATTCGGGTTCACTTTCGAGCCCACCGACAAACCTGGTCACGACGCTTCCCTTCTCGCTGCGTTTTCGCTCCAGACCATCTGCGCTCGCGCTGTCTTCAGGCTGGCGAGGGCTCCGCCGAGCCCTCGCCGCCGTTTCATGCGCCCGCGAGATGCGATGCTTCCGGTTGCGCGGCCGAAGCCGCACGCGCATGCTTTGCGGCGAGCGCCAGATAGACCGCCGGCAGCACGAACAATGTGAACAGCGTGCCGAGCGATAGTCCGGACGCGATCACGAGCCCGATATTGTAGCGTGAGGCGGCGCCCGCGCCGCTCGCCGTAATGAGCGGCAGAACGCCGAGCACCATCGCCGCCGTCGTCATCAGAATGGGTCGCAGGCGGATGGAGGCCGACTCTATGATCGCCTCCCGCCGCCCCATGCCGGAAGCCTGCAGCTCATTGGCGAACTCCACGATCAATATGCCGTGCTTGCTGATCAGGCCCATCAGCGTCACCAAGCCGACCTGCGTGTAGATATTGATGCTGGCGCCCCCGAAACCCAGCATGATGAAGACGAGCGCCCCGGCGATCGACATCGGGACCGAGACGAGGATAATCAGCGGATCGCGGAAGCTTTCGAACTGCGCGGCGAGGGCGAGGAAGATGATGATGAGCGCAAATCCGAAAGTTGTCGCAAAGCCGCCCGACTCCTGAACGAACTGACGCGACGGCCCGGCGTAGTCGACGATATAGCCGGGCGGCAAGACGCGATCGGCGATCTCCTTCAACGTATCGAGCGCTTCGCCGGCGATGACGCCCGGCGCGGCGACCCCCGAGATGGTGACGGCGTTCGCCTGCTGAAAGTGGTTGAGAGACTCGGGCTCGGTCGTCGAGCGCAGCTTGGCGACAGTCGACAGAGGCACCGACGACCCGTCGCCGGTCTTGATGTAATAATTCAAGACCTGATCGGCGTTGAGCCGGAAGCGTTGGGCGACCTGCGGCACAACTTTATAGGAACGGCCGGCGAGATCGAAATATTGAGTATAGCCGCCGCTCAGCGCCATGGTCAGTGCGCCGCCGACATCGTTCATTCTGAGGCCGAGCTGCGCCGCCTTCTCGCGGTCGATGACGAGCTTTTCCTGCGGCTGGTCGATCTTGAGGTCCGTGTCGAGAAACATGAACTTGCCGGTCGCCATCGCCTGTGACAGCAGATCGCGCGCCACGCCGTCCATCTTGTCGAAGGTGTCCGGGCTCTGAATGATAAATTGGATTGGCAGGCCCATCGCTCCCGGCAAGGGCGGCTCCTGGAAGGCGACGATGCGCGATCCCGGAATCTCAGCAAGCTCGCCCTGGATGATGCGCTGGAGCTCGCCTGCGACGGTGTCGCGCTTGTCGGCCGGCTTCAGCACCATGCCCGAAAGATTCATCGCGGCCGAATTGATCTGGAAGACGCTGGCCGTCTCCGGATGTTTCGCCAGAACCTTGTAGAGCTGATCGCCATAGAACAGCTTTTGCTTCAGAGTCGCATTCGGCGCCGAGGTCGATTGCGCGAGAATAAGCCCCTTGTCCTCTTCCGGCGCAAGCTCGCTTTTGGAGTTCGCGTAAAGCCAATAGGTGCTCAGCAGCACCAGCGCGCCGAAGGTCAGCGTCACCGGCATATGCCGCAGCGAGGCGTCGAGGAGATGGATATAACGCTCGCGCAGGCGGTCCATCGTCTGGTCGATCGCCGCCACGATCCGCGCTTCCAAGGTTCCAGGCTGGGGAACCCTGAGGATCGCCGAGCAACTCACCGGCGAGAGCGTCAAAGCGATGATCGCGGAGACGGCGACCGCGCCGGCGAGCGTGAAGGCGAATTCGACGAAAAGGGCGCCCGTGAGTCCACTCTGAAATCCAATCGGGACATAGACCGCGATGAGCACGATCGTCATGGCGATGATCGGACCGGTCAGCTCACGCGCGGATTGCAGCGCGGCGTTGAATGGCGTCATGCCATCGGCCAAATGGCGGTTGACGTTCTCGACGACGATGATCGCGTCGTCGACCACGAGCCCGATCGCCAGCACCAGCGCCAGCAGAGTCAAAAGATTGATCGAGAAGCCGAAGGCGAGCAGGATCGTGAAGGCGCCGACCAGCGAGAGTGGAATCGCCACGATCGGAATCAGCACCGACCGCCACGAGCCAAGAAACAGAAAAACCACGCCGGTCACGATCAGGACCGCCTCGACAAGCGTGTGGACGACTTCGTCGATGGAGCTGTTCACGAAGTCGGTCGAGTCATAGACGATTTCGCTCGTGAGCCCCGCAGGCAGCGCCTTCTCGATCTCGGGATAGACGGCCTTCACGCCTTTGATGACGTCGAGAAGATTGGCGGTCGGCGCAATCTGGATACCGATATAGACGGCCTGTTTTCCATTGAAAGACACCGAGGCGTCATAGTCATCCGATCCGAGAGTCACATTGGCGACGTCCCTCAGCTTCACATTCGCGCCATTGACCTGCTTGACGACGAGATTGCGAAACTCCTCGAGCGAATGCAGCGACGTCGACGCCGCCAAATTCACCTGCACCATTTCTCCCTTGGTCATGCCGAGACCAGCGATATAGTCGTTGCCGGAAATCGCGGCGGAGATTTCCGTTGCAGTAAGCCCGTAGGCGGCGAGCTTTTCGGGGTCGAGCCAGGCGCGAAGCGCGAAGGTCTTGGCGCCGATGAGTTCGGCGGTCTGCACCCCGGTCACGGACTGCAGCCGCGGCTGCACGACGCGGATCAGATAATCGGTGACCTGACTCGGCGAGAGGATGTCGCTTCGAAAGCCGATATACATGGCGTCGGTCGACTGCCCGATCTTCACTGTGATGACGGGACGCTGAACATTGGCCGGCAATTGATTGAGCACCGAGTCGACCTTGGTGCTGATCTGCGTCAGCGCCTTGCCGGAGTCGAAGTTCAACCGCAGATAGGCGGTGATGGTGCTCGTGCCGATCTGGCTCGTCGACGTCATATAGTCGATGCCGTCAGCCTGCGCGATGACGTTCTCCAGCGGCGTGGTGACGAAGCCCGCGACCGTCGCGGGATCGGCGCCGAAATATTGCGTGGAGATGGTGACGACGGCGTTTTGCGTGCGCGGATATTCCAGCACTGGCAAAACGCTCAGCGATCGCAGACCGAGCACCAGAATGAGCAGGCTCACCACTGTCGCGAGGACGGGGCGGCGAACGAAAATGTCGGTAAAGGACACGGGTTGTTCTCCCCCTTAGCCCGCTTTCCGCTCGCATGGATTCATGCGAGCGATGAGAAAGCGCGCTGATGCAAAAAGCTGGAGCGCATTCTTTTCGCAAAAGTCTGTCCACTTTTGCGACATGCGCTCTAGCGGTCGATGGGCTTCGGATCGGGATTGACGGGCGGCTGGGGCGTATTGCTGATCTTGAGCGGCACGTCGTTGCGCAGCTTCATTTGACCGGCGGTGACGACGACCTCGCCGGCTTTGAGACCCTCGACCACCGCAATCTCGTCGCCGCGCGTCGCGCCAAGCTGCACGAAGCTCTGCCGCGCGACGAGGCCGCCGCTCTCGCCATTCGCCGCCTCCCCTGCCGAAGCGTTCTTCTGCGCAAGAAAGACCGAGGCGCCATAGGGGGCATGAACGATCGCCGTCTGCGGGACGGTGACAAGCTGCTCGGGCTTGCCGACGGCGATCGAAACAGAGGCGAACATGCCCGGCCTCAGCTTGCGATCGGGATTGGGAAAGGTGGCGCGTATCTGGACGTTTCGGCTACCCTGATCGACCTTCGAGTTGATGGCCGTGATTTTTCCGGCAAATGTCTGGCCAGAATAGGCGTCGACCGAGGCTGTCACGCCCTGCCCGACGTCGAGGCCGTTCAGATTCTGCTGCGGCAGCACGAAGTCCAGATAAAGCGCGTCGATCGCTTGCAGGGTGACGACCGTCGCGCCTGCGCTCAGATATTGCCCGATGTCGACCGAGCGAATGCCGAGCCGTCCCGCGAAGGGCGCGCGCAAAGTCTTCTGCGCGATCACGGCTTCCTGCTGCGCCACCTCGGCTTTGGCGCTCCTCAAATTGGCAAGGTCGGAGTCGACCGTCGCCTGGCTGACGGCCTTGAGCTTCAATTGCGCCTGGTCGCGGCGCAGATTGATCTCGTTGAGCTCCGCCGTCGCTTTGAGCGATTCGAGCCGCGCATTGTCGGTGTCTTTGCGCAGCTCCAGAAGAATCTGGCCGGCGGCGACGTCCTCGCCCGACTTGAACAATATTTTCTCGACGACGCCGGAGGCTTCGAGCGCCAGGTCGGCGCCGCTGACGGCCCTGAACGTGCCGATCGCCGCGAGCGTCGGCCGCCACTCCTCCAGCTTCGCGGTCGTGACCGAAACGGTTTGCGGCGGATTGGCCATCGAGGCGAGAAACCGCCCGATCATGATCGACCGAAAAGCGTTGAAACCGTATAGGCCGGCGAAGACGAGGCCGACGCTCGCCAGCATGATGAGCATGGGCTTGAGCGACGATCCGAAACGGTCTTTTGCAATTGTCCGAGCGCTAGTGAGCATTGGTTGACTCCTCCGCCTGCGCGCGCAACGCGGCGGCTATCGGCGACATGGAAATGGGATCGGTGGGCTTGGCGCGAGCGGCGGGCGTTTCGTCGTTTCGATTCCACCAGCCGCCGCCCAAGGCTTGCAGCAGCGCCACCGTGTCGGAGAAACGCGCCGCCTGGGCCTTCACGCGGTTGAGGCGGGCGTTGAGCAGGCTCTGCTCGGAATTGATGACGGTCGGATAGGTCGTCGAACCGGCGCGATATTGGACCTGCGCAATCTGGAAGCTTTCGGCGGCCGCCTTCTCGGCCGCAACCTGCGCCCGCAGCGTCGCCGCGTCATGCTTGATCGCCTGCAGCGCGTCGGCGACATTCTGGAAGGCGGTGAGAACCGTCCCCTGATACTGCGCCGTCGCCTGCTCGAAAGCGGCGACCCTCGCCTCGCGCTTATGGAACAATCCCCCGCCGTCGAAGAGCTGGCCGGAAACGGAAGCGCCGAGACTATAGGCCATGGTTTGCGGCGTGAAGAGCTGCGCCGCCGTCAGCGCCTGACTGCCGCCGGAAGCGGAGAGCGTGAGCTGGGGCAACATATTCGCGGTCGCGACGCCGACATTGGCGCTGGCCTGATGAAGCTGACTCTCGGCGGCGAGAATGTCCGGGCGCTGCCGCACCAGCTTCGAGGGGACGCTGAGCGGCAAATCCTTGGGCAAATGCAAATTTTCGAGGTCGATCGCCTCGCCTTTGTCCTCATTGGGGAAGCGACCGAGATAGGCCATCAACTGATTGCGCGTTTGCGCCCGCGCCTTCTGCAAGGGCGGCAATGTCGCCTCTGCCTGCGCCAACAATGTGCGCTCGGAAGTGACGTCGGCGAGACTGACGGCGCCGAGATCGAACCGCTTCTGGAGAATATCGAGCTGGGCGCGATAGTCGGAGACGAGCCCCTCGGTGACCTTGATCTGCTTGGCATAGGACGCGTCGGAGATGGCGGCCGAGATCACATTGGCCGTCAAAGCGAGATAGGTGGCCTCCAGTTGGTAACGCTGATATTCGGCCGCGGCCGCGTCGCCCTCGACCGTGCGGATTGTCTTGCCGAAAACGTCTGGCGTGAAGGAGACGGCGACATTGGAGTTGAACAGCGTATAGAGCGTCGAGAAGGAAGAGCTCGAGCCCGACGAACCATATTGCGCCGGAGAAAGCTGCTGGCGGGTAACGCCGCTGGTCCCTGTCGCGGAGGGCAAAAAGGACGCCGCATCGGCCTCCAGCGTCTCGCGCGCCTGACGCAGCGCGGCCTCGGCCGACGCGATATTGGGGTGATTCTGGACCGCCTCCTCGACGAGCGCCGAGATCTGCTTGGAGCGGAAAAGCTTCCACCATTCTCCCGGCACGTCGCGGCCCAGTTCGAACCGTTGCCCGGCGCCCCCTGGCGTCTGCGAATCTGCAACGCTTTTCGATAGTTTTCGGGCGTATCCGGCGCCCTCGGGCGCGGCTGGCTCAACGAAATCAGGCCCGACCGCGCATCCGCCGAAAGTGGCCGCCACAGCGCAGGCGACGAAAGGAACGGCGCGCCTGATCGCCGGAGCCCTCCCCGGCGGCGACTCGTCGCGGTCCAGCTCTCGTCGGCCACCACGGGCACGCAGCCGAGAGGCCGCTGAAAAATAAATAGTTGCGTGCGCCATTGAACCTACTCAAGATTAAACTGAACCGTTTAGTTTGTGAGAATATGCTGCTGACCGGCGGCCAAGTCAATGCTAAACTGAACGGTGCAGTTTAGGAAAAATTCCCGTAAGCAGGAGTGAGAAAATGAAATTTGATCGCACTCATCCTGTTGAACAGGATAAAGAAAAGGCCGGCGCGCGCCCCGGGAAGGGCGAAGGTCGCCGCGAGACGGAGGGGAACGTCGCCGATGGCGAACAAGCGACATTTAGGCTCGGATCTTTCGGCATGAACGCATCGACGCCAGATCCAATGCATGCGCCCGAGCATTGCTCGAGCCCTAAAGAGGCGCAGATCGTGAATGCGGCGCGTAATGCGTTTCTCCAGCAGGGCTTCTCGGAAACCAGCATGGAGGCGATCGCGCGCGCCGCAAATGTGTCGAAGGCGACGCTCTACGCCTATTTCCCCAGTAAAGAGGCTCTATTCAGCTATCTGATCGGGCACGAATGCGAAGCGAAACGCATCCTCTTCACAGCGCCGTCCTTCGAAGACGGCATCGAGGGGGCGCTACGCACCATGGGCATGAAATTTGTGATCCATTTTCTCATCAAGGACGAGACGGCCTTTTTCCAGGCTGTGTCCAGCGAACGCGCGCGTTTTCCCGAACTGTGCCGTCTCTATTTCAACACTGGGCGAGAGAGGGCTGTGGATTTCGTCGCCGCTTTTCTCGAAGAAGCCAAGGCGACGGGCGCGCTGGCCTTCGACGACGCCCATGTCGCGGCAAACCAATTTCTCAATCTCGTATTGTGCGATCTGCCGATGCGCGTCGCCCTGGGCCTCGACCTCCCCAACGAAGCGGAAGCGCAGAAAGTGATGGAGGCAGGCGTTTCGACCTTTTTGAAGGCCTTTCAGCAAAGGTCGCAAACATAGAGCCCCTGAAACGCTTTGCGGCGCGCGGCGCGCTTTCATTGAAATCCGCTCAGTTTTTTTACCAAGGGATATGCGCCTCTGCGCCCCGCTACCAGCGAGAACAGATCGAAGTGATAAATTTGCGCCGGCGCCGATCGTATGGAACCGCGCATGGGGTCCGTTAAGAGTATTGAGCGCGCAGCATGTCATACGAAATCCGCTCGATTTGTTCGGCGCTATCCCCGACCTCGCGCCGTTTGAACACATAGGAAATCACCGCCGTCATTGCGAGGAGCGAAGCGACGAAGCAATCCAGAGCCGCACCGCCGCCCTGGATTGCTTCGCTTCGCTCGCAATGACGGGCTCTGGGCAAAACCAGCGCTTTCGTGGCTCTAGGTTGCAAGGCGAGCGGCAACAGCCCGATTTGCTCCGCAACCTCAGCTATTTGATAATCGAGCCGATTTAGCGCGACAATAGGCCCTCTTTCATCGCGACGACCGATCGTGGAGACCAACGATGACAAAAGCGCCCCTGCTCGCCATCTACGCCCTGGCTGCGGCCTTTCTTCTTTATTGGCATTGGCGGCATGTCCTCGACGCCTTACCGTTCCTCGTGGTGCTGGCCTGCCCGCTCATGCATCTCTTCATGCATCACAACCATGGAAGCCACCACAAGAGGCGGCCAAATGATGACGTCTAATTGAGCGACGAGCCCCTTTGTCAGGAAGGCATGGCGATGACTCCCCAACATCCTGTCGATCATTCCGGGCATGGAAATCATCACGGACATCAGGGGCGCCAACATCCGCCGGGCGTCGAGGGGCCCAGCCGCGAGCGTCTAGAGCCGCCCGCCGCGGCCGACGCGGGCGTCATCTACACCTGCCCGATGCACCCGCAAATTCGCCAGGCTGGTCCCGGCAATTGCCCGATCTGCGGGATGACGCTCGAGCCTCTTGTTACGACGGCCGATGACGTCCCGAGCGCCGAGCTTACCGATATGACGCGGCGGTTCTGGATTGGACTCGTCCTCACCGTCCCGGTGGTCGCCCTCGAAATGGGCGGCCATTTCTCAAATCTCCATCACTACTTCGCGCCACAAATTTCGACCTGGGCCCAATTCGTCCTCGCCACGCCCGTCGTCCTCTGGGCTGGATGGCCGTTCTTCCTGCGCGGTGCCAGATCGCTCGTCACGCGCAGTCTCAACATGTTCACCCTGATCGCCATGGGCACGGGCGTCGCCTGGGTTTACAGCGTCGTCGCCACTTTTGCGCCGTCGCTATTCCCGCCCGCCTTTCGGAATCCGGACGGTTCGGCGCCGATCTATTTCGAGGCGGCGGCCGTCATCACAGTTCTGGTGTTGCTCGGCCAAGTCCTCGAATTGCGCGCCCGCGAGCAGACCGGGGGCGCCATCCGCGCGCTGCTCAACCTCGCGCCCGTTACGGCGAAGCGGATCAAGGAGGATGGGTCCGACGAAGAAATCGCGCTCGACCAGATTCACGTCGGCGACAGGTTGCGCGTGCGCCCCGGCGAGAAGGCGCCGGTCGACGGCGCGCTGCTCGAAGGCCGCAGCTCGGTCGATGAATCCATGGTCACTGGCGAGTCCATGCCGGTGACGAAGAGCGTCGGCGACAAGGTTATCGGCGGGACGCTCAACCGGACGGGGAGCTTCATCATGCGGGCCGAGCGGGTCGGCGCCGATACGATGCTGTCGCGCATCGTCGACATGGTCGCCGCCGCCCAGCGGAGCCGCGCCCCCATTCAGCGGCTCGCGGATCAGATTTCCGGCTGGTTCGTGCCGCTTGTGATCCTCATCGCAATTCTCGCTTTCGCCGCCTGGGCGGTTTGGGGGCCCGAACCGCGAATGAGCTATGGCCTCGTCGCCGCCGTCTCGGTGTTGATCATCGCCTGCCCCTGCGCGCTTGGCCTCGCAACGCCGATGTCGGTGATGGTGGGCGTCGGACGCGGCGCGCAATATGGCGTGCTCATCAAAAGCGCCGAGGCTTTGGAGCGTTTCGAGAAGATCGATACGCTTGTCGTCGACAAGACCGGCACGCTGACCGAAGGCAAGCCCAAGGTCACAGCCATTCGTCCCGCCGCCGGCGTGAGCGAGAACGCGCTCTTGATCGTCGCGGCGAGCCTCGAGCGGGCGAGTGAGCATCCGCTGGCGCAGGCCATCGTGGAAGCCGCCCTCTCGCGCGGCCTGCCGCTGAGCGAGGCCACGGATTTCGACTCGCCGGTCGGTAAAGGCGTCACCGGCCGCATCGGGGCGCAATTCGTCATCATCGGCAACCGGCGCTTCCTCGCCGAGCTCGGCGTGGATACGAGCGCGCTCGATCGTGACGCCGAGCGTCTGCGCGAGGACGGGGCCACGGCGATTTTTGTGGCGATCGACGGCCAGACGTCAGGCATCCTCGCCATTTCCGACCCCATCAAGGAAACGACGCCCGAGGCGGTGAAGGCGCTCTATCGCCAGGGCGTCTCGGTCGTGATGCTCACCGGCGACAATTGGACGTCGGCGCGGGCTGTGGCCAAGCGGCTTGGAATCAAGGACGTCGAGGCGGAAATTCTCCCCGAGGATAAAAGCAAGGTGGTCGCCCGCCTGCGTCAGGCCGGTCGCGTCGTCGCCATGGCGGGCGATGGGGTGAACGATGCGCCCGCCCTTGCTGCGGCGGATGTCGGCATCGCCATGGGAACCGGGACCGACGTGGCCATCGAGAGCGCCGGGGTGACCCTGCTCAAAGGCGACCTGGGCGGGATCGTGCGCGGCCGCCGGCTGTCGCGCGCCACCATGCGGAATATCCGCCAGAACCTCTTCTTCGCCTTCATTTACAACGCGGCCGGCGTGCCGCTGGCAGCCGGCGCGCTTTATCCTGCATTTGGCTTGCTGCTCTCGCCGACAATCGCCGCCGCCGCCATGGCGCTGTCGTCGGTCAGCGTCGTCGCCAATTCGCTGCGCCTGCGCCAGACGCAGATCGAACCTCAGCGCCTATTGGAAATGCCGCCTTTCCCGGGAAGCGCGTGAAGCGATCGTTCGAAGTCTTTAACCAATCCCGCTCAGCTGTCTTGTACGATGGCGGCAGGGCGAGCAGGCGGCGACAAAAACAGCAGAAAGCGCTCCACCCCGAAGCCAGCGACCATGGCGGCGAAGAACACGATCGCCTTTGGGTCGAGTAAGCCCAGATTGAACACGGCCGGCCCCGGGCAAACGCCCGCAAGCCCCCATCCGACCCCGAAAACACCCGCCCCGGCGAGGAGCGCGGGATCGATTTTTCGAGAGGATGGCCGGCTGATTGCGCATCCCAGATAGGACTGCCGGCGTTTTGCCGCCAGCCGGAAAGCCGGCAGCGCGATCAAGATCGCTCCGCCCATGACGAAAGCCAGGGATGGATCCCAAAGACCAGCAAGGTCCAGGAAGCCGAGCACTTTTCCAGGGTCTGTCATGCCGGCCAAATAGAGGCCGCAACCGAAGATCAGACCAAGCGCAAAGGTGATCGCAAGGCGCATCGTTTCCCTTTCAGTTGAAAACATGGCGGATGAGGAACACCGTGGCCATGGCGGAAGCCATGAACATTATTGTCGCAGCCAGCGAGCGCAGAGACAGTCTGGACAATCCGCAGACGCCATGGCCGCTCGTGCAGCCGGCGCCGAGACGCGATCCAAAACCTACGAGAAGCCCGGCGGCTGCGATTGTTCCGTAACCCGCATCAAAGTCTGGGGGCGTCGGCGCCTTGGCGAGGCCGATAATGAGCGGCGCCGCAACGAGGCCGAGCAGGAAAGCGACGCGCCAGTCCCAGTCTCCACGCCTGGGCTGAACAAGCCCCCCGAGCACGCCGCTGATCCCTGCGACCCGCCCGATCAAAAGAATCGTCAGCCCCGCGGAAAGACCAATCATCGCGCCGCCCGCAAACCCGATTGCCGGTGAAAAATGCGCCCAGTCAATTTGCATCCGTCTGTCTAACCTCTGAAGGACCGACCGTGAGCGTCAGTGTGCGGGTGTTGCCCAAATGTTACATACATCGCGCTTTTAGTCTATAATATTTATAGACCAAATCACGAATGAAAGGCTGTTGAGATGAAACGGTTCGGCTGGCCTCTGCTATTTGCCCTCATGGCGGCAACCATGACGCCACACGAGGTCGGCGCGACGGAAGGCTATTTCCTCGAAGGTTATGGGACGCGCGAAAAGGGCGTCGGCGGCGCAGGCGCAGCCGACTCCCGCGATCCGCTCGCCCTATCCATCAATCCGGCGGGGCTCGTGGATGTCGGGCATCAATATACCCTCGGCCTCACCGCTTTTTCGCCCGATCGCGGTTACCGGACCTCAGGGCCAGGCTTCGTCGCGCCTGGGCATGTGCAGAGCGGACGCGGCCTCTTCCCGATCCCGAACGGCGGCTACAGCAGGCCCATCGACGAAAAATCCGCGTGGGGCGTCGCCGTCTATGGCAATGGCGGCATGAACACCACCTACTCCGCGAATTACGCAAGCCTCTTCTATGGAAGTCCGATGTGCCGGCAGACGGGCGTCTATTGCGGCCGCAACGCCGGGGTCGATTTGAACCAGGCGTTCCTCACCGCCGGCTACGCGCAGCGTTTCGGCAATCTCTCAATTGGTTTTGCGCCGGTGCTCGCTGTACAAATCTTCAAGGCGCGAGGGCTGGCGGTGTTTGGGCCGTTCTCCTCGGCTCCAAATGAGCTCAGCGACCATAGTTATAATTGGTCTGTCGGCGCGGGCGTCCGCGCCGGCCTGCAATATCGGCTGACCGACAGGCTGCGCATCGGCGTCGCAGGTTCCTCGCCGATCTGGATGTCGCCTTTCGAAAACTACAAGGGTTTATTTGCAAACGAGGGCGACTTCGACATTCCGGCGAATGTGACGGCTGGCGTCGCCTATGACGCCCTGCCGACGCTTACCTTGCTCGCCGACTGGAAGCATATTTTCTATTCGCAGGTTCCGTCGGTGGGAAATTGGTCGACGTTACAAGCGCCGATGGGCGTGATGAACGGGCCCGGCTTCGGTTGGAGCGACATCGACGTCGTCAAAGTCGGAGCGGAGTATCGCGGCTTTGAAAAACTCGCGCTTCGCGTCGGCTACAGCTACAACAACAGCCCGATCAACTCACGAGACGTCACGCTGAATATTCTCGCGCCGGCTGTCACCAAGCATCACATCAGCGGCGGCCTCAGCTATTACGTGACGCCGTCGTCATCCATCGATCTTGCAGCGGTGGTGTCGCCCCAGGGGACGGCTTCGGGAATTGAACGAACGCCGCTGGGGCCCAATCCGATGCGGACGATCAATATCTATCTTTCCACATTCGAAATAACGGCCGGCTGGACGCAGCGTTTCGACGTGGCTCCGGCGCCCGTCGCAGCTAAGATTTAGAGCTCAGTCGGGCGGCGTTTTGCCGTCCTCAATTCCCAGTATTGAGAGCTTGCCAGCTCGGCTGGCAGGCTCTCTCGAAAGCGCCACTAGAGCGCATTCCGCAAAGTGATGGACTTTCGCGAAAGCGCGTTAGCGGCAGTTCCAGACCCAGCCCTGAACTGCGTCCCAGTCCCAACAGACGTTGTGAACATGGCGGCCCGTTTGCTGGCTCCAATCGCGGTGCCCATGCCGCCAGTGGCCGCCGATATGCTGCATCGCACTATGTTCTCGATGCTCCTCGCTCTGCGCCATCGCCGGAGCGGTGAAGGCGAATAGGGACGCTATGATAGAGAATATGAACTTGCGCATTTCATCCCCCTTCAATCCGAGCGTTGCTGCTCGCGGGAATAATGGGGGCTTGCGAACCAGCCTTCAACCATGAATATTGACGCACTTATAACTTGGGCGCCGCGGGGTTTATTGCACACGTTGAATCTGGTCGATCACATAGCCCTGTGAGGATTTGGAGAGAGTAAAGGTAACCTTGGCGCCGGGCCCAAGCCCTTCGAGCCTCACCCCGGGCGCGACTTTGAACGCCATGGTCATTGGCGGCCATTTTAGCTCGGGGATCGCCTCATGCGTAATCCGAAGCTGACGCTCCTCCTCGTTCACCGCCTCGACGACCCCTTGTCCGGTCGCCTTCTCTACCGCCTCCGCGATTTGCGTGCGGCCCGGGCTCTGCGCCGCGACCGATGAGACGCCGGCAAGCGCCAGCCCCAAGGCGGCCGCCAGTTTGAGAACTTGTCGCAACGCTGTTTCCATCACCGTCTCCCTTGGCTAAACGGATGGGCCGGTTCTTTCCAAAGCCGGTAGTTTGCGTTTTGTTCCGGCCCGGCGTTCTCGAAAGAACGCATGGCGCGACAAGGGCCGTGAGGCGAAGCTAATGCGTCACCAACGAACGAAGCGCTATCAAATCCATGATTGATTGAACGGCGCCAGACGCGGTTTGAATCGGCCGATAACTCGCGAGCCTCACCGCAATCGTCGCGATTGACTCGCCTTCCGGTTTTTCCTACCATTATTATAGGCTTTAGATTCAGCGGCTCGGTTTTGGCGCCGAGTCCAACCCGCCTCCCACGATCGTGAGGGGTGCGATCAGCCGAGACTTGGAAGGCGAGGAGGCCACGTTCTCTCGCCACCATCTGCTCCATACCGAGGGTTCACCATGCCTGAGAAATGGGAATACCAGTTGCGCTTCAAGCTATCGCCGGAGTTGGCCGAAGTCGCTCGCGGGGACGTTAATGACGGAAGGTTCAAGCCGATCGCCGAAGTATTGGCGCGGCACAAAGCCTCTGCGATCAGCCAGTTCGACGCCTTCGCGAATTATGTCGCCCAAGCCGAACAGCATGGCGTCGATGAATATCCGCTTTACCAATGGACCAAGGCGACGATCGAAAATCCCGAAAAGAAAGCTAAGCACTCCACGGCTTTCGCTGTCTATGTCGGCGGCGATGAAGTCTATGACGAGGCTCGGGCCAATGCGCTCGAACGAGATTTGCGCCCCTTAGTCGAGGCGGGCCTTCTTCTCGCATTAACGAAGCACGACACCAACCCAGCGAACAATCCGCAGCCGCCGGCGCATTTGATATGAGCGCAACGCGCACGCGGCTGTAGCATCGGGGTTATATCGACTTCGTTTTCCCCTTGCGCCAAGAACCTCGCTTTTACGTTTCGACGGATCGCATGTTGTCTCATGCTCGATCCGATAAGAGCCTATACCCTTTCAATTTAGGAGAACACTCATGACAAGCGCTGCTGCGGTTATTCCCGAAAACAGTCGACGCATTGGGGATTGGCTCGTCGGTCTTGCTCTTCTTCTCTTGGTCGTTGGCTTTGCGCCGACGTTCTATCTGAAACCCGTTTTCGAGGCTGGGAAGCCGCTGACGCTACTCGTAATCGCTCACGGTGCGGCGACGACGGCCTGGATCGCCGTTTTCGCTTTTCAATATTACACGGCAGGCGCCGGATCACGGGAAAGACACAAGACCGTTGGCGTCATCGGCGCAGTCCTTTTCGGACTGGTCGTCGCATTGTCGCTCGTCACTGCAGTGGCTCGGGTCGCTTCCGCGGACCCGAAAATATCGGGGCTCGCGCCTTTGACCGGTCTCGCTTATCCTTTTTGGGTGCTCGTAGAGGTCACGTTTTTTGGTGTCGGGGCTCTCGTCTCGATCCGCCGTCCGGATTGGCATCGTCACTTTCAACTGGCCAGTTTCTTTTCCTTCATCGCGCCCGCGACCGCGCGCGCGTTGCGTTTCGTCATTCCTGCTGGGCCCGGAGTGACCTATGGTTCGTTGCTGATTTCCATCCTGCTCTATGCCGGCGCCAGCGGTCTCAAAGATGTTCGTTCGGGCAGAGTATCGCGCGCGGCTCTGGTCGCCCTCGGCGTTCAGTTCTTGACGCTCCTCCTGCTTTTCTTCAGCTTGGATGCGGCGCCCCTATGGCTTCAGTTTGCTTCCGCCCTCACGGGATACCCGCTGTAGCGCCTAGGACAGGAGTCCAGGCGTCGCCGCCAGCGCCAATTCCGAATGTTGATCAGGCGGAGCGAAGCCGGCAAGAAACAAGAAGGACGCGCCAGACTTCCGCGCTTCTTGCGTCGCTAATTCTACGAAGCGCACAGTCGCTCCGACGCGGGCGGCGTAAAGACTCGAGGTCCAGCCGCCGCCGATCGCCGCCATAAGCGACAACGCCGCCTGAGGCCGCCCCGTCCGATTGCTTGACGCTGGGCGGCGAAGGCGTCCGACTGCGTTGTCACCTAACCGCACCCTCCTGATAGCGCTTGAGCAAGATGCTGAGCGTCTCGCCCCCGCGACGGCGGCGGAACTGCCGCAGGCCGACGACCAGCCGCCAATAGATCACTGTATAGGGCGCCGCTGCAGCGATCCAGAAAACGCCGTCGAGGACGCGGTGATGATCCTCTGGGGCCGTCGACCGCGGCGCGCGCCCCGCTTCGGTCACGAAGGGCTCAAGTGACCCCCTCATCACTCATCAGTGGCCGAATAGACGCCGACCTCCCTTAGAGGGAAATGTTGAACCAGCGATGCCCCCATCGAAAACATCATTGGGATACCGAACGCGGTCGAAAGCATGTTTTCGGACGTCGCAGTGACCAGCGCTCAGGTACCGAGAGTGCAGCGTCGACTGCGAGCTTACGTCAGGTAGGAGATTCGAGATGGAGCAGGAGGCCCCTGTTTGAATGCCGAGCTATTATCTATTTATAAAGTAGGATTCTACATACGTGACCTCGTCAGCACAGCAGCGGAAAAGTGAATTAAATTCTTAGATTCAAACATTTAAATATCACATTGAGGCAGCAGAGTCTGCGCTGCAAGGGGAATTGACTCGTAAACTGTACCTTTTTAGTATGATTTAGGTCCCACAGCGCTCAGCTCCTGTTTCGTCGGGAAGAGACGATCTTTCTGTCGCAAGCACCAAAAGAAGCGGACGCGCTCAAGTATCTCCGTCTGGCAGTAAACGATGCTGATCGCGCCGTTGCCCACCATCGCTCTCCCGAGAAACGAAACACGCACGCCCTCGGCCCGCCCGTTCTTTCCAATATCATCAAGGAAATCGAAGAGATGAAACATCCGGCAACAAAGGTAGGACTCGCTCTTCTGCTGAGCGTCTCGACCGCCGCACTCGCGATAGGCGCCGACTCGAAACCCCTTCCCGACGCCGCGCCCGTCGCCAACGCGCCCACGCGCGCGCCGCACTGGGCTTATCAGCCAATCCGTATTGCCGGCGCGCCGGCGGTCGCCAATGCGCAATGGGTCCGCACGCCAATCGACGCTTTCATTTTATCAAAAATTGAAGCGGCAAAGCTGACTCCCTCGCAGGATGCTGACCGCGCGACCTTCATTCGCCGAGCGACGCTCGACATTTGGGGCCTTATTCCCCAGCCCGAGGAAGTCGCCGCTTTCGTCAACGACGAGTCGCCCGACGCTTATGAAAAGCTAGTCGACCGTCTCTTGGCCTCGCCGCATTACGGTGAGCGTCAGGCGCGACGTTGGCTCGATCTCGCGCGCTACGCGGACAGCGGCGGGTTTCAGAACGACATCACACGTCCTAATTTCTTTCGCTATCGTGATTGGGTCGTCCAGTCATTTAATAACGACAAGCCATACTCGCGTTTTATCCAAGAACAGATCGCCGGCGATGAACTTGCACCCGGCGATCAAGACGCACTCGTCGCGACGGGATTCCTTGCAAGTTACGCCGACAATCCGAACGCGCGTGATCTTATCAATCGCAAATACCAAATCACGACGGACATCGTCGACACCATCGGGACTGCGGTTCTCGGCACGACGATAGGATGCGCTCGCTGCCATGATCACAAATCGGATAAGCTGACGCAGAAGGATTATTTTTCGCTCCAGGCCTTCTTCGCCAACACGTCCTTCAATGCGAAATTCCCTGCCGCCAAGGGCGCACAAGAGGAAGAGTTTCTCAAGGCGCAGGCGATCTACGAGGCAGCCGCGAAAGACATCCTCGAGCGCCAGAAGGCGATCATCGAGTCGGTCCGGGACAAGGCCACACAGTTCTACAAAGAGCGCTTCAACCCGGACGCCCGCGCGTCGATCGTAAAGGCAAAATCCGAGTGGAACGCCCTCGACAGGTGGGTGAATTATCGCGCCGAGACCGTGACCGACCAGACGGCGCTCTCCAATTATATGCGCGATATCGCGAACGACGAGAAGAATCCAGACCGCACGCCCGAGATCGTCGCGAAATGGCGGGAATATTCAAAACTCAATGAAGAGTTGAAGAAATACGAAAAACTGAAGCCGACGCGCGGGTCGGACACTTTCACGGCGGCGACTGAACTTGGCCATCCGGACGCGCCTGCGACCTATGTTTTCTTCGGCGGCAACCATGAGCGCCCGCTGGACGAAGTTCAGCCCGCCTTCCCGGAGGCAATCAGCAAAGAGAAGCCCGACATCAGGCCGAGCGCGACATCCTCCGGCCGCCGCACCGCACTCGCCAACTGGCTGGCGAGCCCGAGCAATCCGTTGACTGCGCGCGTTCTGGTCAACCGTGTCTGGAATGAATATTTCGGCAAAGGGATCGTCGGGACTGTGAGCGATTTCGGCAAAGCCGGCGACAAGCCGACCCATCCCGAGTTGCTGGATTATCTCGCCGACAACTTCGTGAAGGAAGGCTGGAGCATCAAGAAGCTGCATCGCCAGATCTTGCTCTCCAGCGTCTACCGCCAATCTTCGGCGCAGCGTGACGAGGTTGCCGCCGCAGATCCCGAAAACAAGTTGCTGGCCTCCTTCCCGAGAAAGCGTCTGGACGCCGAGCAGATCAGGGATTCCCTTCTCGTCGCAGCCGGCAAGCTCGACGACTCCCTCGGGGGGCCCGCTGTGTTTCCGCCGCTGCCTGCCAATTTGAACGTCGGCCCTGCTTGGGAGGCGTCCAACGACCCCCGTCAGACCAATAGACGCAGTATCTATATCTTCGCGCGCCGCAGCGTGCCCTATCCGCTGCTCGAAACTTTCGACCTCAACAATACGCAGCAAGCGCATAGCAAGCGCGACGTCACAACGACCCCGTTGCAGGCGCTGACGCTCGTCAACAATGATCTCGTTTTTCAGTGGTCCCAGGCGCTGGCGGGTCGTGTGATCCGCGAGGGAGGAGACGACGAGTCGGCGCGGATCGACCGTCTGTATCAAATCCTCTTCGCCCGCCATCCGGACGATTACGAAAAGGGCGTGCTGAAGGTTTTTCTGGACCAACACGAAAAAGTGATCGCGAGCAAAGCCTCGGAGGGGAGATTCACGATCGCCGAGCCGACCGGCAAGGATGTGAAAATTTCCGACCCGATCCGTACGTCGGCTTTCGTCGATCTCGTTCATACGGTCGCGAATTCGAACGAGTTCATCTACCGCTTCTGACACATAGCCATACTGAAAAAGAAGGAACATGACATGAGCAATAAATCGAGGCGCGACTGGCTGTTTTCCGCCGGCTATGGCGTTAGCGGACTGGCGCTGAATGGCCTCATGCCGGGCGGCGGAGTTTTATCCGTTCCGCTCGCGCAGGCGGCGCCGAGCTATATCGATCCGCTCGCGAAAAGGGAGCCGCATTTTGCCGCAAAAGTGAAATCGGTCATTTGGCTACATATGGACGGGGCGCCGAGCACGCTCGATCTTTACGACTACAAGCCAGAGCTCGTACGTCTCGCGGGTCAGGAGGTTCCAGAGTCGTTCCGCAAAGGCCTTCAGGTCACTACCTCGGGCGGCGCCGGCAAGCTCTTCGCCTCGAACCGGACATGGAAGCAGTATGGCCAGAGCGGCGCCTGGTTCTCCGACCTTCTTCCGAATCTCGGAGAGCATGCGGACAAGATCACCTTTATCAAATCGAGCGTGACCGTGGGCGCGACTCACGACATTTCGATCCTGAAACTCAACACGGGCGACGTAACGCCCGGTCGCCCCTCGCTCGGCGCATGGATCACCTATGCGCTCGGCTCGGCCAATCCGGACTTGCCGCCTTATGTCGTTCTCTACGGCGGCAAGCGTGAACCGCGCGGCGGCTCCGTCAATTGGAATTCAGGGTTCCTCCCGGCCGTTTTTCAGGGAACCGCCTTTCGCCCCGGGGCGTCGCCAATTCTCAATCTCGACCGGCCGGAGCTGATCGCCGCCGCCCAGCAGCGCGATAATCTCGATCTGCTCGCCAAACTCAATGGGCACAAGTCCGAGGACTTCTCGGCCGACACCGAGCTTCAGGCGCGCACACGCTCCTATGAGCTCGCCTATCGCATGGAGTCGTCGGCCCCTGAAGCAGTCGATCTTGCGAAGGAAACGGCCGCGACCAAGTCCCTCTATGGCCTCGACAACGAGGCGACCAAGGACTACGGCACCGTGCTGCTGCGCGCCCGCCGCCTCGTCGAGCGCGGCGTTCGCTTCGTTCAGGTGGTCTCCGGCCCGGTTGACTCGATCAACGAAGACAACAAGAACTGGGACGCGCATCGCAAGCTTGAAGAGAACCATGGCGCGAATGCGCGCGCGGTGGATAAGCCGATCGCGGGTTTGCTGGCGGATCTCGCAGCACGCGGGCTGCTCGACGAAACGCTCGTGGTGTGGACGTCGGAATTCGGGCGCACCTCATACGGCCAAAGCGGCGACGGACGCGACCATAACCCTTGGGGCTATACACAATGGCTTGCCGGCGGGGGCCTGAAGCACGGCTTCACCTATGGTCAGACAGATGAGATTGGCCTGAAGACAGTCGAAAATCCTGTCGACACCTACGATCTGCACGCCACGGTGCTGCAACTTCTCGGGCTCGATCATCTGAAGACGATCTACAAACGCGCTGGCCGCGCCGAACGTCCGACGGTGGTCTACGGGAAAGTCGTGAATGACGTCCTCGCGTAGGCGCCGCGGGGCGTCGCCCGGCCCTGAGCTGCCGATTTTGAAAGGAGGTCGCGCACGGCCGTAATTTTGTTTCTACTCCCACCTACAGACTTCGCGCCCCGGCCCTGGCCCGGGGCGTGCTTTTAATGCCGGAGAAATTCGCAGATCCCCTCGGCGCGAGTGTCGAACGGGCGTCCGACCATCTTAGCCAACCCTTGCTCCTTGTCGCCGCGGATCACCGCCCGCGACAACGGCCTTCGCTTTGATCGGCCCTCCTCCAACGCCGGGCCGTTGCCCTCAAGCTTCTCCAGCCAGAATTGCAAATATCATACCTTTTGAGTGTGATTAATACCCCTATGACAGCCTTTCCTCGCCTCCGAACCAATGCGCCGTGACGTCGACGCATCCCGCCGATACAGACGTCAAGCGAACCCTGCCACGCGCCGCTCATGACGCGCCTATCATTCTGTATTTACGCTAATTTTCAAATCACTCTTTGAAAGCGATCGCCCTATGTCAACTATCCCGTCGAGGTCGGAGTAACGCGTAAATCGCCGCCGCAGACAATAAACATGCGCCGCCTTGACTCTATTATTTCTACCTATTTAGTATAATTAAGTCAGCTTTTAGGGTGGAGGGAATGAATGCGTGCCGCCAACCGGCAATTTGGGTCTGCGCTCATGAGCAGCGTTTCGATTTTCGCGGCGGCCACCGCGCTTTTCTCGGCGCCGTCCGCCCAGGCTGAGGACACTGCGTCCGCACAAGGGCCGATAGAGGTCGATAACATCGTCGTGAGCGGCAAAGGAAACGGCGGCATCGATCGCCCCGTTCAACAAGCCCAGGAAAAACCGAGGTCGATTGTCGTCGTCGACGAAAAGACCATGGAAGATCAAAACATCAATCGGCTCGACGAATTGCAGCAGTTGATCCCTAATTATCGCGCCAACAACAGCGGCGCGAGCCAGGCCTCCCGCCAGACCATTCGCTGGGTCGGCGTCGGCGCGGCCGGCACCGGCGTCGGCACGGAGTCCCCCACAGGTTACGTGGTCGACAACGTGTTCTGGAAATACTGGGGCTTCCAGTGGATGGACCAATTCGATGTGAGATCCTTCGAGGTCGCCTATGGCCCGCAAGGAACGGCGGGAGGGAAGAATACCGCGGTTGGCAGTCTCATCATCAACAACCGACTGCCGTCCTTCGCGCGGCAGGCGAGTTTCGAGACCCATTTCGCCAATCACAGCCGCGTCATCGAGAAAGCGTACGTCACGGGTCCGATCATCGATGAGAAGCTCGCCTATCGCGTCAGCGTTTTCCTGGATAAGGGCAGCGGCTGGATTCACGACCAAGTGACCGGCGCCGGTTACAAGAACACTGACCGCTGGGGCGTGCGTGGGCAGTTGCTCTACGTCGGCGACGAGGTCACCGACCGCCTCATCGTCAATTTCAGCAAGTCAACCGAATACAACGGCTACACGCTCGGGCCATACTCGGACTCCTTCTTGACCTACGCCAACGGCACGCGTCCAGCGGCGACCTTTGCGCAGAATGTGGCGACCAAGCTCGGCAAGCCGATATTATCCTGGGACCCATACAAGCCGTCCATCGCAAACGAGGGCGTCGATCCGGTAAGAACCGTCACCGTCTCGAACGAACTCAACATCGGCGTTGGGGAAAATCTTTTTACATCCATCTCGGCCTATGGCTTCACGCGAAATGAGCAGCGTTATTTCGAAGACACGCAATTGCTCCAGCTATGGCGGGGAGGCATGGACACCTACGTGGGTCAGGCGTCGCAGGAATTCCGTTTCAGCTCACCCAAAGAAGATCGCGACCTCGAGTGGACGACCGGCGTCTATCTCTTTTACGACGACGCAGCGAACCAAATGCATCATACCGTTTTCGGGGTCGACGCTGCGAAATGGCTAGGCACTCGTTACGGTGCAGGAGCCCTTCCCGGCGTAGCGGTATGGGATTACACCCATGCGCGCGACTTTCAGGCTGCCGCCTACGGTCAGGCGACATATCACCTCGATGAGAAGTTGTCGGCTACGCTCGGTTTGCGCGAGAGCTACGAAATTCGCCAAGGTTCGGTTAGCCAGCTCAACCGCTATTATCCGACCGTTTCGGTTTTTGCGCAGGATCAGGCGGTCATCGCCGCCGGGAGCCGCGGCCTCTCGGATACGGGCGGCAAGGAAAAGCCTCACAATTTTCTTACTGCGATATTCAATCCACAGTACAAGTACAACGATAACGTCCAAATATACGCATTGGTTGGCCGCGCGGAAAAAGCCGGAGCTGTGAACACCAGCGCGAATCCACGCTATGTGAAAAATGCGTCGGGAGTCTACAAATTCGACTCATTCCCGACGGTCATCACCAAGCCGGAATACTCATGGGATTATGAGCTCGGATTCAAGTCGAACTGGTTCGACAACCATCTCTTGTTCAATGTGAACCTCTACTGGAACGATTTTTTCAATTTCCAGACGAACGTCATCGACGGCGTTTCGGTCGACAGCAATGGCGCGCCTCTCGGTCTGACGACGCTCGGGAACGCCGCTCATGCGCGCATCCGCGGCATTGAATTCGACGGGCGATGGAGCCCAATCGACAGATTGTGGATCACTTTCAATGGCGCCTTCTCGGACGCGCGTTGGGTGAGCTGGCCGGACGCCGGCCCGCCGCCGGACTGGAGTTGGCCCAGCGGGCCCGTGCCCGCGCCTCGGCAATTGTCGCTATCCAATACGCGCTGGCAGGGCGTTCCGCTGTGGACTTTCAATATTGGCGCAAACTACGAGCATCCGGTCGGGCGCGTGTTTTCCAATCTCGGCGATTTCTCGAGCCTGGGAGGTTTGGGCGCCTGGACTGGGCAGCCGATCAAAGCTTTTGGCTACGTCAACGTAAGCTGGCAGGACAAGACACAGCTAACCAACCCTTGGTCCGTTGCTCAGTATTGGCAGGGAAGTTTCGCTTATGTGAACGCCGGCGTCGGCATACGCACAGAAGACGATCGCTACAGTCTCAGCTTTTGGGCCAAGAATATCGGAAACGAGAGACCCTTTAACTCCTGGGATCAAGGAACCTCCGGAACGCCGGCGCGCGTCGGCCTTGCGCGCTGGGACGCCACCTGGGGCGGCGCACTCCGCGTAAAGCTCTTTTGAACGACACGCGCAGGATCGACGCTATCGTCGTCAAAGCCGGTTCCAACAACCAAGCATGAAGAAAGAGAGAACGTGATGAAGGCGTCGTTTCTAATCGCCGTGCTGTGCTGCGCGCCCGCGCTCGAAGCCTGTAATTCTACAAGGACGACGAAATTGAGCGAAAGCTGTGATGCGACTTGCCATGCCGGCCACACGCCCGAACAACACGCGGCGTTTTTGAAGCGGGTCAAGCAATTGGAAACGGATGAATCCGCCGATCCGTCAGGCCTGGGCGGTGGCGGCGGCGGACATCATCACTAAACGCCGAGGCGCCCACGCGCCCAGGCGACTGCTGTTTAATTCGACCATTAGGTAGCCTTATGAGCGTCGGCGCGGCCACGTCCGGCGCTCACAAACATGGTTGGCCTGATATTTTAAGCTAGGCCGACCGCTGCGGAATCGGAGAATTCGAATGGGGATTAGAAAATCTGCATTTCGAAAAAGGTTGTCGGCGAGCGTTCGGTTTGGGCCTGTTGCGTTGGCTGCAAGCGCGGCGGTCGGTGTGGTTTCATGGATCAACTTTGGCGTCGCATGGGGCCAGGACGCCGGGCAGTCGCAAAACGTCGAAGACGTCGTCGTAAGCGGGAGCGGTACTAACGAGGCGGGACTGACTCGGCAGCAAGAGAGCGTTCTTATTAAAACGCTAAGATCGGCAGCCATCGTGACGAGAACGCAGACGATAGAACAACATCTCGAACGCCTCTCGGACTTTTCGCAGCTCGTTCCGAACTACCGCCCCAATATTGCAAATCCTCAAACGACGACTCCTGCGATTAGAGGCGTTGGCGTCGGCGTCGGAACTGCGGCTGGCACGGAATCGGAAACTGGCTTTGTCGTCGACAATGTATTTTACAAGCATGTGGGCTTCCAATGGGCCGATTATGTCGAACTCGAATCTTTCGAGCTTGCACTGGGACCCCAAGGTACAACCGGCGGAAAAAACACAACCGTTGGCAACGTGTTAATTCGTACTCAGTTGCCTTCATTCAAACGCAAAGCGACATTTGAAACCTCTTTCGCCAACTACAGGCATTTCCTTAACAAGGTGAACGTCACGGGGCCGATTATCGATGACAAGCTCGCCTATCGCGTGACTGGCTATTTCGATAAAGGCGACGGTTGGATCATCGATCAGAACACTGGCACGAAAGTTTTAAACAACAACCGTTGGGGGGTGCGCGGGCAACTACTCTATGTTGGCGATGACATCACAAATCGAGCGATTTTCTTCAAATTGCACTCGGACGAATTCAACAGCTTTCTGAACGGCCCCTTCGGGGATTCATTTCTGCTCTACGCCAACGGCACCTTGGCTCCACCCTATTCTCAAACACTATACAAGCGCTTGGGTCGGACGCTCCTGGCAACAGATCCGTACCATCCCTTTTACACGCGCGGCGGCACACACCATACGCGAACCATGGGCGCCTCAAACGAACTGAATTGGCTGCTCGGCGAAAACACCTTTACGTCGATTTCGGCTTGGGGAGAGTTCTTGACTCATCCGCATGGCCCAATGACCGGCTTCCAGCTTCTAGAAATAAATAATAGCCCCGTCAACACTTTGGTAGATCAATATTCACAAGAATTCAGGTTGTCCTCGCCAAAGGATCAGCCACTCGAGTGGCTGATCGGCTCCTACCTGTTTTACGAGAAATTCTGGTCATACAGACATAATGATTTCGGAGCCGATGCCGCACGTTGGTATAATACGCCGACCACTGATCCGGGCCTCCTCAACGGCGTCAGCCTTCACACCGATGGCAAGGCTAGGACGTTTCAAGCCGCCGTCTTCGGTCAAGGAACATATCATCTCGATGATCAGTGGGCGTTCGCCCTCGGATTACGTGACAGCCGCGAGACCAAGGAAGGCTCCGATTTCGGTTGGATCGAGGAGTGGAACACCGGCTTCACTTTCACGCAAGTGGAGCGTGCCGTTCGTGGCGCCCTAGGGTCAAGCGTTTTTGACACAGGTGGGCGGAGCACCACGCGCAACATGGTCACTGGAATTTTCAATCCGACGTACAAATATAATGAAAATGTTCTCTTATATGGTTTGGTCGGTCGTGGCGAAAAGGCTGGAAGCGCTAATGTCGGCGCCATACCGCTCTGGGCCGGCACAAAATTTAACGGCTTTCAGCCGCTCATCACCAAGGCTGAAGACAATTGGGATTACGAAATCGGGATCAAGACGAACTGGTTGGAAGAGAGGCTTATCGCAAACGTCAATTTGTATTGGACGGACATCTACAACTTTCAGGCGACAATGATCAATGCGAGCTTCACGGACAGCGCCGGCCAGCCTTTAAGCCTCGCTTACATGGGGAATGTGCCGCATGTCAGGTTGCGCGGCATTGAATTCACGGGGCGCTGGACTCCGTGGGAGCGCCTTTGGTTTACTTTCAACGGCGCTTATACGGAGGCGCGCTATATCGACTACGAGAACGCTGCGCCACCGCCGGATTGGAACTGGCCGACGCCAAATCAAGCGCCCGCGGGATTCATCAAGGCGCCGGGCTCCTTGTCTCGGTCGAATACAAGATGGGAGAATTTGCCCAAATGGGCGTTCAATTTCGGTGCGAATTACTCGCATCCAGTGGGCGAGATTTTCAAAGCCTTCGACCCAAATTGGGAGCGTCCTGTGTCAGCCTTCGGCTATGTCAACGCAGCTTGGCAGGACAAGACGCAGCTCACCAACACGAATTCCATCATTCAATACTGGCAACCTGCTTATACGATCGTCAACACTGGTCTGGGTGTGAGAACGGACGACGAGCGGTATAGCCTTTGGTTTTGGGCCAAGAACGTATTCGACAAGCGATATATTACGTCTTGGTCTCCCGGATCGGCGAGCGCGCAGGCCATGATCGGAGTACAGAGCGCTCCACGCTATTTTGGGGGCACGTTCCGCGTCACCTTTGATTGAAAAGCAGATGACCGTCGGCCCGGGTCGGCAAGAATGCCGACCCGAAGCCCGTATACTAATATTTCGCGACCACCGGAGCCGGCTCCGCCTCGACGCGATGCGTCCAGCCTGCCGTAATTTCGAAGGTGGAGAGATAGAGATTAATCGTCCGGAGCGGGTTGGGTCCGAGGGGCGTGCGCTCGATTCCAGAAACTGTCCCCTGCGGCGAAACCACCGCCGCAAGACCGATAGACGACGACGGCGTCACATATAGCTGAGGCCGCCGCTGATGTGATGCTTGGTGACGGCCGGCGCAAGGATATTCAGCGTGACGTCTCGCGAGTTGATCGGATTGTTGTTGTAGCTGTAGCCGAGCGAAGCGCGAGCCTGTCGAAGCCGCAACGCGGCGCCGCGGGCGCGCTTGGCTGAAGATCTCCGTTTTGGCATGACAAGCATCGCCTTCGCCAATCCCGCCGACGATGCATTCTGCAACTCCTGTGTACAGCGCAGGTTGTCGACCGCGTCAATATATCGGCGGGATCCTGCCACGCTGCGGGACCAATTAAAAAGCACACTGACTTTGTATGAATATGGAGGATGCGATGCAGCGCATGAGCAAATTTCTTGTTTTGGCATTGGCTACTACGGTTCTGGCGATTCTCGCCTACGAAACCTACGAGGTTGCCGCCGCTCGCAACGTCACGAAAGAGAAGTTCGCGAAATATGAGGCGGAGACCGCAAATGGGACGAAGGGGCCATCGGTTCTGTCGCAAGAGAGACAGGACATTCTGGTCAAGGTGCAGGATCCGCGTTTCTGGTCGCATAGCGGCGTCGACTGGAGCTACCCGCTTTCGACAACCGTGACGCAGTCGGTCGTCAAGAAGCTCTATTTCGAGGATTTTCATCCGGGCTTCGGGAAAATCAAACAGACTTTGATCGCCTATTTCGCGGTTGCGCCTCTCTCATCCAAAAACGCGCAGTTGGCGGCGTTCCTGGACGTAAATGGTTTCGAGGCCTTGTCGGCGAAGTGGTTCGGTAAGCCGCTCCAGTCACTGAGCGACGAGGAATTTCTCTCGCTGATCGCCACCAACAACACCCCGAAGATTGCGCCGGGCTCAAAAGAGAATGGTGAAAGAGTCGCGCGGATCAAAAAGTACCTCGCCGGGAAATGCGAGAGACGTGGGCTTTCGGATGTCTGGCTCGACCAATGCGCG
Organism: Methylocystis sp. Sn-Cys; assembly: GCF_016745395.1. Taxonomy (GTDB): domain Bacteria; phylum Pseudomonadota; class Alphaproteobacteria; order Rhizobiales; family Beijerinckiaceae; genus Methylocystis; species Methylocystis iwaonis. The sequence goes on along the minus strand of NZ_JAERVJ010000004.1, from coordinate 63,553 downwards.
GCCAGTTGAGCGGCCGCTCCCCGACACTCTTCGGAGCCTTATCCTTTCATCATCCCGACATGCCCCCTGCCCCTTTCTTCTCGGTCTTGTCGGTTTAGTCTTAAGGGCCTGTTCCGGTAGAAAGCCCTCTGCCTTTTCAATTGATATTAGGCCGCTTGATTTGATGGGCTCTGGGTTCCCGGTCGGGCTTTCAGCCCGCCGGGAATGCATTCCCTAATTACGAGATCTTCAGACGAATTTTGTGTGACGCAAATTCCCTGGAGGCAATTCCGCCGCGCGCCCGCACTCGAAACACTCAAGCCGCGCTTCGCAAAAAAAAAAGCCGCCCAGGGGGCGGCCTCAAGTTGAGGGAGAGGAATGAAAGCAAGGGGGAAGTTCGCGCGTCGTGGCCTATTGCGCGAGCGGAGGTTGCCCGATCGCAGCGCGCAGGTCCGCCAGAGCCCCGACGCGCGGACCGTGGAGGCCGGCGATCTGCGCGACATCCAGTTTCAACTTCTGGATATTCTCATAGAGATTCACCGAGTAAGGATTGGGGCTCTTCGGGGGCGGCGCATCCTTTGCCTGCGGCGTGAAAGCGTCGGCCTCGATGAGAATTTTCTCCGCCGGCAAATAGACGAGCGCCAGTTCGTCGCTGTGCCCATTGCCGGCGATGCGATGCACTTCGATCTGCCGCGCGCCGTCCGAAAGAACGTATTTATCCGCATAGGTCTCGAACTTCGCAGCCTTCTTTGATTGCGCGAGGCGGTCCGGGCGAAGCGTATGCGGGGCCGACCACGCCTGCTCGTAATAAGGCTTGTCGAGTTCGTGAGTCACGAGCGTCGCGCCAGCATCCACGAAAGTGCGCAACCCACCAGAGTGGTCGAAGTGAACATGGCTGTTCAAGACATATTTGATCGGCTTGTTGGGCGCGATCTCGGCAATCTTGGCGATGAGCGCGAGTGAGCGCTCTTCGTTGAGCGGCGCTTCGACGAGCACCACGTGGTCCTTCTGCTCGATCGCGACGCTGTGATGCGTGCCGCCCGTGAGCCAATAGACGCCCTCGGCCAGCTTGTTCGCGGTCACAGTCGGCGCCGGCGCCTTGGAGCTTGCGATATTTTCCGGGACGGGGATGTCGACTGCCTGGTTGAGCTTCGCCGAGGCGACCTTCACATGCAGAACGGGAAAGCCGCCCTGGCTACGGGTCAGTTCGGCCGGGAATTGAATGCCGCCGAAATCTTTGTAACCGGAGAACTTTGTCTCGACGAGCGTATCGCCGAGCACCGGGCTATCGATCCAGCTCCGCACCCATTCGAGCTGGTTGGCGGCGTTGATATAGCCCTCATATTTATGGCCGGCGCTCGTGAAGGAGATTTGCACGCCGGCGCCCGAAGCGCTCGACTTTGCGCCATTGGCGAGAGCCGCCTTCAGAAAGCCCTGTGGCGTCGTCCAGATTTCCGCCGCCCTCTCCTCGACCAAGGCGGGTTGCGGGGTCGCGACCGGCGCGGCGTCAGGGGACGCGTTGGCGGGCGGGGCGACATTCCATGCCTTGTCGCCGCTCACGAACCAGGAGAGCTTCTGCTCGGTCGGCGTTGGGCGCTGGCGGCCGGGCTCGACCGTTTGGATGCGGGTGAGTAATACGCGTTGGGCGGGCGCGTTGAAATTCACGCTCGCAGAATAGTTGCTGACCTCGAATTGTGGCCATGGGCCGCCGGGCACAGGCGCCTGGCCGAATTGATACCAGTGGCCGGCGCCAGAGAATTCGAGGGATTTCGCGTCGACGGCGCCGAGCGCCGCAGCCGCTTCTTGAAGAGAGGCGGCGTCAGCAGCGATAGGGAGGAAAACGAAGGCGGCGGTGAAACCGCAGAGGGCAATCGATGGGATCCGCATTTGGGCGATATTCCTTATCCATAGTGGATAAGTAGATAAATGCTATGATTGGTCCGTCAGTCAAGTCATTTCTTCGCTTAAGTGCGATTACATCCCTACTCAGTTGCTAGCATTCAATCCCGAAAGAGCGTCTTCAGCTCGGAGGGCCGCGAGAGCCCGATACGCCAGCTTTTTATCAGCCGTTCGGCTTTGTCGACGTAGAGGAACACGACGGGCGTCGTGTAGAGCGTCAGTAGCTGGCTGACGACCAGCCCGCCGATAATTGCGACGCCAAGGGGTTGCCGCATTTCGGCGCCCTCGCCGGACGCGATTGCAAGCGGCGCCGCGCCCATGATCGAAACGAGCGTCGTCATCAGGATCGGGCGAAAGCGCATCCCGCACGCCTCGACGATTGCGTCGAGCGCTGGGGCGGCCCGCGTGCGCTCGGCGTCGATGGCGAAATCGACAAGGATGATGGCGTTCTTCATCACCACGCCGATGAGCAGCAAGACCCCGATCATCGCAACGATGCTGAAATCCGTCCCGCACAAAAGCAGCGCGGCGAGCGCGCCGAGTCCCGCGGAAGGCAGAGTCGATAGAATGGTAAGCGGGTGAAAGAAACTCTCGTAAAGGATTCCAAGAACGATATAGACGGCTGCGAGAGCCGCGGCGACCATGAAGGGCTGGTTCGCAAGCGTCTCCTGATAGCTCGCGGCGGTTCCGGCGAAAGCGCCTTGGATCGTGGCGGGAGCGCCGATTTTCGCGATTGTCTCCGAGATGGCCGTGGCCGCATCGCTCAGAGCTTTCCCCTCTGCGAGATTGAAGGAGACGGTGACCGCCGCGAAATGTCCCTGATGATTGACCTGCATCGGAGTCGGGCCGGCGTTCAGCGAGCTGAAGGACGCGAAGGGAATCATGCGTTCCGATGCGTTTGCGGGGAGCGACAGAGCGCGAAGACCGTTGATCGGCGTTCGGCTTGTCGTGATGACGGGAGGCTGGCCACCGCGCGCGCCAATATAGAGCTCAGCCAGCGCGTTAGGCGACTCCCTGAATTTCGGCGCCAGCTCGAGCACCACATGGTACTGATTCAACGGTTCGAAGATCGTCGACACCTGACGCTGGCCGAAGGCGTCATAAAGCGTGTTGTCTATCTGGCTGGAGGAGACATTCAAGCGCGCGGCCGTTTCGCGATCGACGACGACATCCGAGCGCAGACCTTTCTCCATCTGATCGGAACTCACGTCGGCCAGCGTTGGATGGCGCTTTAGCGCCTCGGTAATACGCGGCCCCCAGAGCCGCAGCTCTTCGAGGGAATCGGCCAGGAGCGTGTATTGAAAAAGGGCATTGCTCGATCGGCCGCCAATGCGAATATCCTGCGTGGATTGCAGGAAAAGCTGAACGCCGGGGACTTGAGCGAATTTCGGCCGCAGTCGCGCCAGGATTTTTTCGGCTGAAATCCCACGCTCTTTGAGCGGCTTCAATGTCACGAGCAAGTCAGCGAAATTCGCGGAGCTGGTGATCCAACCCGTCGCAGACTCAATTCCAGGATCGTCTTGCAGGACTGCGATCACTTGCTCGAGTTTTTTCTTCGTGACGGTAAAAGAGGCGCTCTGGTCGGCAATCATCGCGCCGCGCATGCGCCCCGTATCCTGCACCGGAAAGAAGCCCTTCGGTATGATCGTGAAGAGGTGCTGATTCACTCCGACGAGCGCCAGGAGCGCGAAAAGGACGAGACGGCGATGATCGAGAACATAGCCTAGGCTCGCCAAATAGAGGCGATGAAGGACGACGAGACCAGCTTCGGTCGCCTCGAAAAGGCGCGCTCTTGCGGCGTGCGTCACATCCTCGAGAAGATGCGCGCAAAGCATCGGCGCGGCCGTGAGAGACAAGAGCAGCGAGACGAGAACAGCGATCGAAAGCGTTGCGGCGAATTCCCGCATCATGCGGCCCACGATCCCGCCCATGAACATGATCGGGAGAAAAACCGCGATCAGCGAAAGCGTCATCGAGAGAACTGTAAAGGCGACCTGCCGCGCGCCGAGGAGCGCGGCGCGCCTCGGTGGCATGCCGCTTTCCATCAGCCGCGTGACATTCTCCACGACGACGATAGCGTCATCGACGATGAATCCCGTCGCGATCGTCAGCGCCATCAATGAAAGATTGTTGAGACTATAGTCGAGTAGATACATGCCGACGAGCGCGCCGAGCAAGGAGACGACGACACAGACGCCGGGGACGACGGTCGCGCGCGGATCGCGCAGAAAGATGAAGACGACGGCGATGACGAGCATGACGCTCAACGCCAGCGTCGTCTCGATTTCACGCAGCGAGGTTCTGATCGTCAAAGTTCTGTCTTGCACGATGCGCATCTCGGCTTCGGCAGGAAGCGCTGCGGAAAGCGGCCCCATGAGCGCCTTGATGCGATCGACGAGCTCGATGAAATTGGCGCCGGGCTGGCGGTAAATTTGAACCTGAACGCCAGGGCGTCCATTGCTGACGCCGAAATTTCGATCATCTTCCACAGAGTCGATCACCTCTGCGACATCGTGGAGCTTGACCGCCGCGCCGTTCCGATAGCCGACAATGACGCCGTCATAGTCCCGCGCCTTGCGGGACTGATCGTTGGCGTAGATCTGGTAGCGCTGGTCGCCGGAGTCGAACGCGCCCTTGGGGCCATTGTAATTCGTCGCGCCGAGCGCTGTGCGCACGCTTTCGAGCGACAGTCCATATTGGAAAAGCGTGCGCGGATTGACTTCGACGCGGACGGCCGGAAGGGCGCCGCCGCCGACGGTGACCTGCCCGACGCCTTCCACTTGCGAAAACTTCTGCTGCAGGATGTTTGACGCGACCTCGAAAAGCGCCCCTTGCGACAGCCGATCAGAGGTGAGCGCGATGATGACCACCGGGACCTCGGCGGGATTGGCGCTCCTGAACGTCGGATTGCTGCGCAGATTGGCGGGCATGTCCGCGCGCGCGGCGGCTATCGCCGCCTGAATGTCTCTTTGCGCGCCATCGACATTACGATCGAGGTCGAACTGAAGATTAATGCGGGTCGAGCCGAGATAGCTCGCCGACGTCATTTCCGTGACGCCAGCAATCTGACCGAGCCGTCGCTCGAGCGGCGTCGCGACGGAGGAAGCCATAATCTCGGGGCTTGCGCCCGGCATATTGGCCGCGATGCTGATGACCGGATAGTCGATTTGTGGAACCGGCGCCGCCGGCAGCACAAAGAAAGACACAAGACCCGCGAGGCAGAGGCCCAGCATTAGAAGGCTGGTTGCGACCGGGCGGTCGATCGCGCGTTCGATCAGGCGCATTTTTCCTCCGCCGCCGAGGAGGCTGTCGCGTCGCGCCCCCGCCCGATCGGCAACCGTTTCGCCAGCTTGTCGAACGCAAGGTAAATGACCGGCGTCGTAAAGAGCGTCAGAATCTGGCTCAGGATCAGGCCGCCGGCGATGCCGACGCCAAGCGGAAGCCGAAGCTCCGAACCTTCGCCCCCGCCGACGATCATCGGGACTGCGCCGAGCAAGGCCGCAAGCGTCGTCATCAGGATCGGACGAAACCGCAGGAGACACGCCTGATAGATCGCCTCACGTGGAGAGAGACCCTCGTCGCGTTCCGCCTGCAAGGCGAAATCGATCATCATGATGGCGTTTTTCTTCACGATGCCGATCAGAAGGATGATGGCGATCACGCCGATAATCCCGAAGTCGTTCCCCGTGATCATGAGCGCGAAAAGGGCGCCTATGCCGGCGGAGGGCAATGTGGAGAGGATGGTGATCGGATGGATGTAGCTTTCGTACAGGATGCCGAGCACGATGTAGACGGTGACGATCGCGGCGAGAATGAGCAGCAGCGTGCTTGTCGTCGACGAGGCGAACGCCTGCGTCGCGCCCTGGAAAACCGTGATGACGCTCTGCGGCGCGCCAAGGTCGCTCTGCGCCTGTTTCAAAGCGGCAATGGCGTCGCTGAGCGCGAAACCGGGCGCGAGATTGAAAGAAATTGTCACCGCCGGGAATTGCGAGAGATGGTCGAATGAGAGCGGCGCTTTCGTTTCGCGGATTGTGACGAGCGAAGCGAGCGGAACTTCAGAGCCGCCCGCGCCAGGCACTCGGAGAGACCCGAGCGCATCGAGGCTCGGAACGCTGCGGTCGTCGGCTACGAGTATGACGCGATATTGGCTCGTCTGCGTGAAAATCGTGGACACGATCCGTTGACCGAAAGCGTCATAAAGCGTGTTATCGATTGTAGAGACCGTGACGCCATAGCGCGCGGCGGCGTCGCGATCGATCTCCACGTAAAGGGCCCGCCCCGAGGTTTGGGCGCTACTGGAAACATCCTCGAAAGGCGGCAGGCTGGCGAGCCGCTCGACGAGTTGCGGCGCATAATGCGCAAGCTCATCCGGATTGGCGTCCTGCAAAGCGAAATGATAGGCGCCGCGGCCTCCGCCTGAATCGATGGTGAGATCCTGCACGGGCTCCAAGAAGAGCGAAATGCCGCCGACGTCTTTTGCCGCCGCTTGCAACCGGCGAACAACTTCCGTCGCCGTCGCCTTACGCTCCGCTCTGTCTTTCAATTTGATCAGGACGCGGCCGCTGTTGAGCGTCTTGTTCTCGCCATCGACGCCGAGCGTGGAGGTAACTGACTCGACCGCGTCGTTGTCCAGCAGGCGCTTCACGAGCGCGAGTTGCCGCTTTGACATCGTCGAGTAAGAGGCGCTCTGTTCTCCGATTGTCGCGCCCTGGATCAGCCCCGTATCTTGAACGGGGAAGAAGCCTTTTGGAATGACCCCGTACAAGACGCCGGTCAGGCAAAGCGCGCCGAGAAAGACGGCGAGAGTCGTTCTGGCGTGATCGAGAGCCAGCGTCAGCAGGCGACCATAGGAGTCGATGATTGCGTCGAACCAGGTCGCCCCCTTGGCGTGGCTGTCGACATGGCTATGCATGTCGCCCTGCGCGAGCAGCTTGCTGCAAAGCATGGGCGCCAATGTAAGAGACACGACGGCTGACAAAATAATCGTCGCAGCAAGGGTGACGGCGAACTCCCGGAACAGCCGGCCAACGATTTCTCCCATGAAAAGCAAGGGAATCAACACGGCGATGAGCGAAATCGTCAGCGAGACGATCGTGAAGCCGATCTCTCGCGCGCCTTCCAGGGCGGCGTCGATGGGCGTGCGGCCCTTTTCCAAATAGCGTGCAATATTTTCGACCATGACAATGGCGTCGTCGACGACGAAGCCCGTCGCAATGGTCAACGCCATCAGCGTCAGATTGTTGAGGCTGTAGCCCAAGAGATACATGACGGCGAAGCCGCCGACGAGCGAGAGTGGCACGGCGACGCTGGGCACGAGCGTCGCGCGCAGATTGCCGAGAAAAAGATAAATCACGCCGACGACGAGGAGCACGGCGAAGAAAAGCTCGAATTGCACATCTTCGATCGATGCGCGAATGGTCGTCGTGCGGTCGGATAAAATCGCCACTTCGATGGAACCCGGCAGCGACGCCTGCAAGGTCGGCAACATGGCCTTGATCCGATCGACGACGGCGATGACATTGGCGCCGGGTTGCCGTTGGATATTGACGATGATCGCGGGAGTTAGATTGCTCCACGCTCCCAGCTCGCTGTTCTCCGCGCCGTTGAGTACCTTGGCGACATCGCGCAGACGCACCGGCCCGCCGTTTCGATTCGCCACGATAAGCTGGTCGTAATCCTTAGGGCTTTTAAGCTGATCGTTGGAGTCGATCGCGAATTCTTGCGATCGGCTGTCGATGTTGCCCTTGGGCAAATTGACATTGGCGCTCGAGATCGCCGTCCGCAGGTCTTCAAGCGACATCCCATAGGAGGCAAGCGCCGCCACATTGGCGCGCACAACCACCGCCGGGCGGTTGCCGCCGCTGACGCTGACAAGGCCGACGCCCGAGAGCTGGGAAATTTTCTGCGCTATTCGCGTGTCGGCGAATTGCTGAACCTCGGTGAGCGGAAGCGTTTTGGAAACCAGGGCGAGTGTCAGAACTGGGGCGTCGGCGGGATTTATTTTTGCGTAAACAGGCGGCGCGGGAAGGTCGGTGGGAAGGAAGCTCGCCGCGGCGTTGATCGCCGCCTGCACCTCCTGTTCGGCGACGTCGAGCGTCAGCTTCAGGCTGAACTGCAGCGTTATGACCGACGCCCCGCCGGAGCTCGTCGAAGCGATCTGCGCAAGGCCGGGCATCTGGCCGAGTTGGCGTTCGAGCGGCGCGGTGATGGCGGACGCCATCACCTCCGGACTGGCGCCGGGGTAGAAGGTTCGGACTTCGATCGTTGGGAAGTCGATTTGCGGCAATGCCGAAATTGGCAGGAGGCGATAGGCGATAGCCCCCGCGAGGAGTATCGCCGCCATCAGCAGCGAGGTCGCCACCGGCCGAAGGATGAAAGGGCGGGAAAGGTCGATCGCGCTCACGACGCGTCGTTCTTCGCCACTGGCCCGCGCCCAGACCCAACTGGCGCCCGTTCCGCGCCCGGAAGGCTAATTGCCGCGCCTTCCCGAAGTCGGTCAGCGCCCTCGACGACAACTTTCTCGCCCGGGTTCAAGCCTTCCAGCACGACGACCTGCTCTCCACCAGAGGGCCCGAGCTTCACGGCGCGCGTCTGGACGGTGGCGTCGTCCTTGATTGCGTAGACGAAGGGGCCCTTTGCGCCCTGCTGCACCGCTGCAGAAGGCGCGAGGGCCACATCATGCAAGGTCTCGACAAGGAGATCGGCGTTGACGAACTGGTTGGGAAACAATCGTTCGTCTTCATTGGGGAATTCGGCCCGGAGCTTCACCGTTCCCGAGGAGGCGTCAATCTGATTATCGACTGCAATAAGGTGGCCGCGCGCGAGTTCCGTCACGCGCTCGTGGTCGTAGGCGACGACGGTCAGCTTTTCGCCAGCGCGCGCCTTTTTCAATACTGCGGGAAGCCGGCTTTCCGGAAGCGTGAAGACGACCGTGATGGGCGAGAGCCGCGTGACGACAGCGACGCCGCTGGCGTCGCCCGGCTGGACATAATTGCCCTGATCGACTTGGCGCAACCCCACGCGGCCATCGATAGGGGACACGATCTTGCAGTAGGCAAGATTGAGTCTCGCCTGATCTACGAGCGCGCGGTCGATTGCGACCGTTCCCTTGTACTGGTTGATAAGGGCGCGCTGCGTATCAACCTGTTGCCCAGAAATGACGTCCTTCATCTTGCGGATGAGCGCCTCGTAGCGGGCAAGGTCGCGCTCGGCGTTCTGAAGCAGCGCCTGGTCCTTTTGCAACTGGCCTTCCGCCTGGGCCAGGGCGAGTTGGTACGGCCTGGGATCGACGCTCGCGAGCTCGTCGCCCGCCTTCACATATTGCGATTCTTTAAAATTGACCTCGACAAGATGGCCGGAAATGCGCGTCTTCACGATGGCTGTCGCCGATGGCGTCACCGTGCCGAGGCCACTCAGAACCACCGGGAAGCTACCCTGCGATATCTCCGCTGCGGCGACCCGTGTCGCTTGGCCTCGCCCCGGTCCTTTCCCGGCAGCAGAGGGCGCTGCTCCGTTCCGAAAAACAGCGGAGTAGCCATAGATAAACCCGACCCCCAGAAAAATGGCGAGCGCGGCGCCAGCGAGATATCGGCGCAAGGGCGGGCGAAGCAAGTCCTGGCGCGGCCGAGGCGCGGTGATGTCCGAACTCATGACTCTTAAAGACCTCGTCTGCCGCATTGGCCGGGATTGAAATTCAATCTACAAAGAGGGTAGATAAATAGCAATGGAGTACCGACGCGCGCCGAGTTGAAAAGCCGAAGCCGCCCGGGGCTTAATCGAGCAGATGCCCCGCCCGGTCTCGTTTTGTTGCGAGGTAGCGAATGTTGTGATTGTTTTTGCGGCCGACGATCCGATGGTCCGAAACGAGAACCAGCCCCGCCGCCTCCAGAGCGCTCAGCTTCGTGGGATTGTTGGTCATCACGCGGATCTGCGTCACGCCGAGAAGCTTCAGCATTTCTCCTGCGAAGCCGAAAGTGCGTCCGTCCTCCTCGAAACCCAGGATTTCGTCGGCGTCGAATGTGTCGAACCCACGCGATTGAAGGCTATAGGCGTGGATCTTGTTTGCCAGCCCGTTTCCGCGTCCCTCCTGGTCGAGGTAAAGCAGCACGCCGCCCCCATTTTCCGCCATATGGCGTGCGGCGCGGCGCAACTGGTCGCCGCAGTCGCATTTCAAGCTGCCGAAAAGGTCGCCCGTAAGGCATGCCGAATGCAGCCTGACAGTGACCGGTTCTCTGATATTTGGCTGGCCGATGACGATCGCCACTTGATCCCGCAGGCCCTCGCCGCCACGAAAAACCACAAACTCCGAGTCCGGCGCGCCTTCCAACGGAACGGGCGCCCGGTTGACGATACGTAAACGCCCATTCCGTTCGCCTCGGAAAGCATTCACATTTGCAGCGCGCGCTGTCAGCAACCCCGGTGGCGTCTGGTCCTCGATTGGAACGATGAGCGCCGCCGGCAGGACATGGGCCAGACGGAGAAGCTGCAAGGCGCTTTCATAAAGAGACGGCGCGACCGCGACCGGCGCATCGAGACGGGCCTGGGCGTCGGCGGCCAGGGTCATGATCCGTTTGACGTCGATCGACGGCAGCGTAATGAACCCGGCGCTTTGACGGTCCGCCCCGAGGCGTCGCAGGCGCGTCGGCGTAAGCGCGAGGTGCGCGGCGCCGCTCGAAACTTGTTTAAAGGGCTCTATCTCTCCAGCGTCGAGCGCTTCGACGGAAAGGACAAGCGCGCAACGCGAGTCCTCGCTCAAGAGGACAGGCCTTCCGGCCCGAACCTCGGCGATCGCGCGCTCGACCTCGACGTCCGCAGTTGCTTCGCCTGAGAATTTTTCGATCATTTGTTGCCGCCAGCCGTTGCGATTTTATCGGGGTCATATACTATAAAAATGGTCGGATAAATAGGGTCAAGCTCAAGTCTCGGAGGGACGCTTGGAGCAGACGGGATCTGTCATTCGCTTCCCTGTCCCGTTCGAGTCGGGGCCCCAGGCCAGAGCCATTTTCGCGCCCTTCCGCGCGGCATCGCCGGAGCGTTCCTTCGTCGTGGCCCAACTCGGGCAATCGCTCGACGGCCGTATTGCGACCGTGAGCGGGGAATCCCGAGACATCAGCGGCGGGGCGGCGCTGGACCACCTGCATCGGATTCGCTCGCATGTCGACGCCGTTGTCGTGGGCGCGGGCACGATCCTCGCCGACGATCCGCAGCTCACCGTGCGACGCATTGCTGGAAAAAACCCCGCGCGTGTCGTGATCGATCCATGTGGGAGAATTGGCGCGCGGGGCAAATGGCTGGCCCGCGATGGATCGCAACGCATTCTTATTACCGCCTCCGCGGTTGCGAGGGGAGAAGGCGCCGAAATCGTCCGGATCGACGCGCATCAGGGCCTTATTCCCCCCGCCGCAATCATAGAGGCGCTCTTTGCGAGAGGCCTGCGTCGCATCCTCGTCGAAGGCGGCGCGCGGACGATTTCGAATTTCATCGATAGCGGCTGCGTCGATCGTCTGCATGTGCTGGTCGCGCCTGTCATCATCGGCTCGGGACGGACCGGGCTCGACCTCTCGCCCATCGAACGGCTTGATATGGCGCTACGGCCACGCGCTGAAGTTCATGTCCTCGGCGGCGGCGACGTACTTTTCGATTGCGATCTCACCGCATGCCGGAAGCGCTCGAACTAAGCAGGCATTCGTGCGAATAGGTCGATGTGGCCTATTTCGCAGGAAATCGCATGCCGGCGCGCGCGGCGCCAATCCTCGACGATTTCGGCCGCCACACAGCCCGTCTCTTCGATTGCTCGCGCTGCTCCGTCAGCGAGCGCTGCAATGAGATCGGCGTCGTTATCTCCCAGTCGCCAGGGCGAATAGGCGGTCGAAACGCGATAGCCAAGCGATTTCAGTTGTTCTTCCAGCAATGCCGCCGCTCTTGGGCCCGCGGCGGGGCCAAAGCCTTTGTCCCGCGCTTGATGGGCATGAAATGCGGCGTGCGCCGCTGCGTCGGTCGGATGTTCGGGCTTCCAAATTTCCTCGCCTGAATAGGTAAGCACGGCATAGAGCGGCAGCCGACGCCGCGCCAGTTCTGTGCAGAAACGCTCAATCCAGTCTTCCGAAACCAAGTCAAAAAATGCCGATGCCGTGACAAGATCGATCTCCCCTTCCAGCGCGGCGCGGGGCGCCGCCGCAAGATCGAGAAGCTGTAAGGCGACGTCGATTTCGGCTTCGCGCTGGCGGAATTGGGCGAGCGTCTCCTGCACCACGGCCAGCAAAAAAGGATCATTATCGACGAGCCGCCAGCTTTGGCGCGCAGCGATGAAAGGCGACAAGCCTCGTAAGTTCGAGCCGGAGCCGCTGGCAAGGTCGACGATCCGCACATGTTCGCGACCCGCGAGATGGGCCACGACAGCGTCGCGCAAAACCGGATCGCGAGCGCGATGGTCGGCAGATTCACGGAGGGACAGCCATTCTTTGGAAAAACCGCTCATATCGCAGGCGCTCCGACGCGTCTCGCGGCTTCGACGACGATCCGCGCGGCGTCCTCCCAACGTGGTAATTGCTGGCCGGCGCGCCAGGCCTCGTCCGACAGGCGTAGGCGCAAACCGCGATCCGTCATCGCAAGCCGCAGGGCTGACCGCAGCGCCGGGATGTCGCCGGGTGGGACCTTCAGCGCCGCACCATCCGGAACGGTCTCACCGGCGGCGCCCCCTTTGGTCATCACGATCGGTAAGCCGCGGGCCAGCGCCTCGGCGAGCGCCATTCCATAGCCCTCATAATGTGAAGACGAAACGAAAATGTCGGCGCCGCCATATAAATCGGAAAGCGCGTTACTCGAGCGCTCTCCAGCGAACTCGACGCGCGGCGCCAGACCGCGCGACGCAACTCTCTCCCGGAGCGCGAGCGCCGTCGCCGGGGCATGCTCGTGACTCCCCACGATGTTCAGGCGCCAATCGAGATCATCGAGGCCCGCAAGCGCTTCGACGAGAATGTCGAAGCCTTTACGCGGAATGATCGACCCGACCGCGAGAAGCGTCAAAGGCGTTCCTAATCCCTGCGCCCGGGCGGCAGGATCGGTCCCTGGGAGCGCGACTGAAATTTTCGCTGGCGGTGTGCTGAAATCCTCCACGAGCGTTTCCGCCGTGTGCGGGCTTGCCACGAGGATATGCGCGACGAGGGCGAGATTGCGCGTTTCGTTTTCGCGCAAGGTCGCAGCGCGCGCGGGCGCCAATCCGGCTTCGAGACACAGTGGGTGATGGCAAAGCTCGATCAACGGCATGCGAATGCGCCGCAGGGCGCTTTCCGGCAATGCGCCACACGCCAGCCCATCCATGAGAACGACGTCGCCGGGCTCGACCGCCCGATCGAGGCTTTCGACCGCGTCGGCGACGTCCTGCGCGGATGGCTCTGGGAAGGAACCCGGCATCGCCAGATGAACGATATCGACGCCCAAAGCGGGAACCGCTTGCAGAATGCGCCGGTCATATTCATAGCCGCCCGTGCGTGCGCCAAGATCGCCGGGAATGGCGAACAGGATACGCCTCACGAGGCCACGGGTCCTTCGAACCAGGCGCGGGCGACATGCGACTCATGCAGGGTCACTCGAATCTTCGTTATCCCCTCTCCTCCGGGGCCCAGCTCGCCCGAGCGCGCCGCCGCCGCCATGGCGTCGAAAATATGCCGTGACAGAAACTCCGTTGTTGTCTGCCGCCCATTGAAGATCTCCAGCGCGTCCAGATTCTGATAGTTGAGCGGGGCGAGCGTCGCCTTCAGCGCATCGTGCGCGCGGCCGATATCGACGACGACGGCGTCAGTAGTCAGCGTTTCCCGGAAAAAGGCGACGTCGACGACGAAAGTCGCGCCATGTAGCCGCTGTGCGGGGCCGAACAGTTCGCCACGGAAACTGTGAGCAATCATGATGTGGTCGCGAACTTCGACGGCGTACATATGCATCTCCAAAGGTGGGTTGAATTTTCAGTAGCGCACGACGGCGCCAAGCCCCTTCGCGTCGGGCGCCAGGATTGACGGCAGCTCTTGGGGCAGATCCTCGAATGCGATTTCCCTGCTGAGGAGATCGTCGAAGCGGGGGTCGGCGAGCAGCTCCAGCGCCTTATCGAGCCGGCGCGCGTAAGACCAGCGCGGGCGACGTGAGGGCGAGACCTGACCGACTTGTGAAGAAAGGAGGCGCAGCCGGTTCGCGTGAAAGGCCGCGCCAAGCGGAATCGCAGGCGCGGCGGCGCCAAACCAACTCACCTCCACAACCGCCGCCTCGAGCCCCGCGCTTTCGAGCGCGAGCGCCAAGCCTTGCGCGCTCGCACTCGTGTGAAAGACGACATCCGCCTGTATTTTCGAGTCGCGTAGGTGGTTCGGCGAGATAAACGTGGCGCCAAGGCGGCTCGCAATGCCTTCGCGCGACGGCTCGACATCCACAACGCTAACCTCCGCGCCCGGAAGCCGCGCGGCGACGGCCGAAATCAACAGGCCCAGAACGCCGGCGCCAATGACAATGATGCGATCGCCCGGCCCTGCGCCCGAGTCCCAGATGGCGTTCAGCGCCGTTTCCATGTTCGCCGCAAGCGTTGCGCGTCGCGCCGGCGTTGAAGCCGGCACGGGTCGCAGCATTGCAGTCGGCGCGACGAAGCGGTCTTGGTGCGGATGCAGGCAGAACACGATCTTGCCGAGCCAATCCGCCGGGCCCTCTTCGACCTGGCCGACGGCGCAATAGCCGTATTTCACCGGAAAAGGGAAATCGCCTTCCTGCATCGGCGCACGCATGCGGTCATATTCGGAAGGCGGGACGCGGCCTTCGAAAACCAGACGCTCCGTGCCTCGGCTGATGCCGCTCCATAGGGTCGCGACGAGGGCCTCGTCTGGGCCGGGGGCGCGTATCGGCGCGGCGCGAATCCGCGCGACCCGCGCTTCTTCAGCCCACAAGGCTCTCGCACTTTTCCGACTTTGTGAGTAGGGAATGCCCTCGACCATCGCGCACTCAATCGTTACTGTACAGCTAAATCTAGCCGAACCCCGCCAGTCTTGCCAGCACGTATCCGCTTCATCCAGTAGGAAATCGCATGGTTGTACAGGACACTCCCGCCAAGCTCCAAAGCCCCGTAAAACTCTTTCGGCGCCGTCGATTTGTCGCTGTGCTCAATTTGATCGTCTATGTGGGGCTTCTGCTCTGGCTTGGATGGATCCTGTCCCACGGCGGATGGGACGCCCCCAAACTGGCCATTCTGACAGCATTCGCAGTGGCGGCGCCGTGGACCGTTCTTGGCGCTTGCAACGCCGCGCTCGGTTATTGGCTGCTCCACCTGCGTCGCGACGGGTTGTTAGAGGCTGCGCCATTTCTGACAGCTTCACGGAATGGACGGCCTTTGAAGAAGCGCGTCGCCGTATTGATGACGATCCGCAATGAGGACGCCAACAGAGCGATCATGCGTTTGCGCGCTGTGAAGGCGAGCGTCGACCGCACGGGAAGCGGAGATCTGTTCGATTGGTTCATACTCAGCGATAGCTGTGAGCCGTCAATTATCTTGCGGGAAGAGGAAGCGTTTGCGGCTTGGCGCGCCGATTCCGGCGTCGACGCCGATCGGTTGCATTATCGACGTCGCCTTCAAAACCTCGGTTACAAGGCGGGAAACATCCGTGATTTCTGCGAGCGCTTTGGCGCCGCCTTCGAATTCATGATCCCCCTCGATGCTGACAGCCTCATGGATGGCGAGACAATCCTGCTGATGTTGCGAATCTGCGAGGCCTATCCTGCTATCGGCATTCTTCAAAGCCTCGTCGTCGGCGCGCCGTCACGCTCGGCTTTCGCGCGAATTTTCCAGTTCGGCATGCGTCACGGCATGCGAAGCTACACGATGGGCGCGAGCTGGTGGGGCGCCGATTGCGGGCCCTATTGGGGGCACAACGCTGTAGTGCGGGTCGCGCCCTTTACCCGTTACTGCGAGCTGCCGAAGCTGAATAACGGCGGCAATATTCTGTCCCACGATCAGATCGAGGCCGCCTTCATGCGCCGCGCAGGATTTGAAGTGCGCGTGCTGCCGATCGAAAGCGGCAGCTTCGAGGAAAACCCGCCGACCCTTCTTGATTTCGTCACGCGCGAATTGCGATGGTGCAGAGGCAATATGCAATATGTCCGTCTCTGGGGACTGCGCGGCCTTCTGCCGGTGAGTCGTTTCCAGCTCTTTTGGGCGGTCAGCATGTTCATCGGAGCTCCCGCCTGGACAGCAATTATATCGCTTGCGCCAGTCGCAGCGGCCGGAGCAGCCGATGGATTCCCGAGCGGGTCTTTGAAAGCGTTTTACGCCTTGTTTCTGACGTTGCATTTTGCCCCGAAACTTGCCGGTTTCCTGGATGTCGCCATGACGCGCGGAAGCGGAGGTCTGAGGCGCTATGGCGGGGCGTTTCGCTTCCTTCTGGCGGCCGTCGTCGAGACTTTCAGCTCCTTCGTCATCGGTGCTGTAACGTCATTGAATGTTAGCTTGCTCCTGATTGCTTTGCCTTTCGGGCATTCATACGACTGGAGCGGACAACGGCGAGACGCCTACGGTCTATCATTCAGCGATGCAACGCGGGCATTTTGGCCGCATACGCTGTTCGGCGTCGTATTATTTGCCGTTGGAGCGCATCTAGCGCCGACGCTCCTGCTTTGGTCTTTGCCAGTCACGCTTGGCTATGTGGCGGCTGTGCCTTTTGCGATGGTCACGGCCTCCACAAGCCTTGGCGCTTTCTTTGTCCGAACTGGATTGTTTTCCATCCCCGAAGAACTCGTCGATGATCCTGAGCCGGCTCTCGATCTGGATGGGGCTCCGGAACGGTCCGAAGCTTCAGTTCCTGCCGAATAGAAAAGGCTTTTTATTTCCTACTGTTTTGGTATAGTTATGCTGATGAGGCCGCTGACGGGGATGCCGGGCATGAGACCAAACGATCGTTCAAGCCATTCCCGAGGCACTGTGATCTGGATGGCGGCCGCCCACCGACACTGCCCCGAGCCGCCGTCGTTAACTCTGCAAATAATGGCGACGGCGGGATTTGCGGCTTCAGCAGTCCTTCTTGTCTATATGCTTACCGAAGCCATTGTCGCTTGGGTGGGCAATGATCGTGGCATCGCTTTGGCCTTTCTCGTGTCGCTTTGATCTCCGCAACCGCGATAGGCGGGCTCGGCCCTGCGAAGCTGCGCCAGACCCAGACGACAGCGTTTCGCGTCGAAGGGGACGAAACCGTTTCTGTTTGGTATTTCGATCTTCGGTAGCGAGCGCGCTCGACGGCATGGCGCGGCGCACGTAGTCGAAAAGCGTCGTCGAGGTACGGCCAATAGCTGCCGAGTGGTTCGACCGCAGGCTGGTCTCTTTTGAGCGTGCCGAAGCCGCCGACGAGCTTGGTCATTTGGCTTTCCGGCGCCCTTCTCGCCATAGCAGCAAGGCATTTGGCTTTATAGATGGATTTGCCCAAGCAATGCCGTTGCGCTACCTAGCGGAAGGCCTGAGCGGTCTAGCATGACGCTGATAGGGCGCGATCACTTCGAACATAGGCGACAGCCAGCCCAGGGCTCTCGGCGGCGACCGGGGCAGCGGCTGAGAATGATGATGCGGCGAAGAAGAGACGCCTAGGCGTAGACATGCGTCACCTCGCCTCTATCGCCGACTTTCCAATTCGTGATGGTTGAAATGATAAAGCGCGCGCCCCCCGCCGGGCGAGCAGCGCCGCGCGCGTCGTGGCATTATTGTCTTGGATGTCGGGCGACTGCCAGCTTGGAGAACACCGGCAGTCGCCCGCCGCCGCGGGGTGGTCAGTTCGCGGCGAAAGGATGCTTCACCTCGTTGCGGCTGGCGACGACGTCGGACGCTTTGGGTTCGCCTGCCACGGCGCGCGCGATGGCTTCTTTCGTAGCCTGATAGTTGTAGTCTTGAATCTTCTTGTCGTCGTTGGCTTCCCAATGGATAAAAACGCCGACCGAAATGAAGAGATCGTCGGCCTCCTCGATCGGAATGACGCCCTCGGCGACAGAGTCCGCGACAGCTTTTGCGACGCCATGCTGGGCGGGACCAAAGAGCTGGACGGCTTGCTTTGCGCCCTTGATCGTCACCTTGTTGAAGAGGATGGTATTCGGTTTCGCCAGAAGATTCGGCGCGATAACCGCGAGCAGGGTCGTGAAGCCATCCTTATTGTTGACAAGCGCATTGGCGAAAGCCAGTTCCGCCGCCGAGCCGCGCGGCCCGATGATCAGATCGATATGCGCGACTTCATTGCCTTCGCCCACCAGCGACTCGCCGACCAGAAGCTTTGTGATCTTCGCCATGTGTCTTTCCTATTCGTCGGGCGGGTTTAGGAAGAGCCCGCACAGGCATACTACTCCATATATCCTACCGAACAAGTGGCTTATTAGCCGGATCGATCCGGAGGCGTTGCTGCAGCACAGAGCATTCCGCCCGTGAGGATAAGCGATGGCCCTTGGCGCATTTCAGAATCTGGCGCTCGGGGTTCGAAACCGTCATGCCACGTTGATTGAAAGCGGTCGCGTTATCCCCTTCCAAAAGATGTCGCACGCGCCGCGCTTTCTTTGAGCTCATTGAGTGCGCGTCGGCATCCGAGAATGGCGGCCGCCTGGCTGGCTGGCGCGAAGAACCGATGGCGCCTGGTAGGGCATAACCATACCATACAAATAGCTTAATAACAGAATCAGACAGCCGCTTGAGCTGGTCAGGCTGTTCGGCGCGAATCTACCCGAAGGCCGCCATGACTAACAACACAACGTACCAAATCGTTTTACAATCATATAGATGAATTGCACCGACACCGTCAGCCGCCACTCGACTCATCCCCACCAACCGTGGCTGAACGCCAACCTCTTCAAATTCGATTGACCTATAAACTCTACCTATTTTATATATTTATATGGACGATGCTGAACCCGCGCTCGATGCGCATCCGGGTGTTAACGAGAGGGTCCGACATGGTGGGGCAAGTTTCTATTAGATCGCGCCTGTTCTCTGGAGCATCTCTGGCGTCAATCCTGGTCAGCTTGTCGATAAGCATCCCGCGTAATGAAGCGCTTGCTCAATCCCCAAAATCGACGCCATCCCAACACTCAGGCGCTCAAAATCCGAGCGAGGCGCCGAATGAAACATTGCATGTGAATGATATCCAGGTGAGCGGCCCCAATGGCGCCGGTGAAAAACTACAGGAGAAAGTGCTGACGCGGACCCCGCGCTCCGGCAGCGTCGTCACGGGGACGACGATCGAAGAGCAGCAGGTCGACAATGTGACCGACCTCTCGAGGCGGGTGCCAAATTATCGTCCGAACATCGCGCAGCCTCGCCAGTCGCGTATGGCGATCAGAGGCGTCGGCGTCGCTGCGGGGTCAGCAGGAACCGGCTCGCCGTCCGACACCGGGTATATTGTCGATAACGTCTATTGGAGCTTCGCTGGCTTCCAATGGGGCGACCTCGTGGATCTGAGCTCGGTCGAACTTCTTCTCGGTCCGACCGGCACTGCCGGCGGCAAAAACACGAACGTCGGTTCTATAATATTTCATACTCAGCCGCCCTCATTCGAGCCGAAGACCACGGTGCGGACGACTTACGGGAACTACAATCACTTCAAGCAGACATTCAACTCTACGGGCACGCTCATTGAAGATCAGCTCGCCTATCGCGCCTCTGTTTATCTCGATCGTGGTGACGGCTGGATCAAGGACGCGAAAACCGGATCGACCTATCTCGACACGAATCGTCTCGGACTGCACTTTCAGCTACTCGGCGTCGGCGACGGATGGAGCGACCGCGTCAGTTTCATCTACAATGCGTCGAATGAGCACAATGATTATCTCACCGGAACAATCGGCGATACGAGCCTGATATATGCCAATGGCGCACGACTCACGCCGACATTCTTTCAGCAGGTATGGTCGAAGCTCAAAAAGCCCATCTGGACCATCGACCCGAATACGCCTTACATCGCGCGAAACGGTCGCGACCCCACGCATGTGCTGATGCTCTCGAACGAGCTGAACTACCAGTTCGGCGACAATATGCTGACCTCGATCTCTGCGATCGGCTACGGTTCGTTCCGCAACAACGGGTTCTCCGATAACCAATTGCTGCAGCTCGGGTTCGGCTCCGGCGGCATGGACACTTATGTGTTGCAGAGTTCGCAAGAGCTGCGGCTGTCGTCGCCCAAGGAACAGGATTTCGAATGGACGACTGGCCTTTACGGTTATTATGAGATCGCGCAGGATCGCATGCACCACGAAACCTTCGGCGTCGACTCGGCGGCTTGGCTCGGGAGGCCGGCGGCGTTGCCCGGTCTCACCACTTGGTGGCTCAACAATGCGGGGGATTTCCAAATCGCGGCTTATGGGCAGGGAACATGGCACATCGACGAGCAGGCGTCGATCACGTTCGGCCTGCGCGACAGCTACGATATCCGCTATAGCTCGAATAAATTTCGCCCGAATTATTTCTATGGCGTGCCCTATAGCGTTCTCCAGCAGGACGCCGCTCTCGTCTCGGCGTCGGGTGGATATGGTTGGTCCGACACAGGCGGCGCGACGAACCATCACAATGGCG
This sequence comes from Methylocystis sp. Sn-Cys, assembly GCF_016745395.1. Classification (GTDB taxonomy): domain Bacteria; phylum Pseudomonadota; class Alphaproteobacteria; order Rhizobiales; family Beijerinckiaceae; genus Methylocystis; species Methylocystis iwaonis. The sequence goes on along the minus strand of NZ_JAERVJ010000004.1, from coordinate 43,116 downwards.
TCATCGGAATTATCAATCCGCAGTATCAGGTGAACGAGAACATTTTGCTTTACGGCCTGCTTGGACGCGGGGACAAGCAGCCGGCTGTAAACACGCAGAACACGCCAATTTACATCGGCGGCGTTGCGCAGGGCTTCAAACCCCCGTTCAATAAGCCCGAAACCTCATGGGATTATGAGATCGGGGCAAAGACGAACTGGTTCGATGGTTCGCTGATATCGAATGTCAACTTGTATTGGAACGACCTTTATGACTTCCAGATCAGCCAGCAGAAAACCTATGCTGATAGCAACGGCGTCACATCGAATGTGACCTATCTTGGCAATGCGCCTCATGTGCGCCTTCGAGGCGTCGAGTTCGTGCAACGTTGGATCCCCTTTGAGGGCCTCGCTCTAAACCTCTCGGGGGCATATACGGAAGCGCGCTACGTCAACTACAAGGACGCGCCCGCGCCGCCGGATTGGAGCTACAAAGGGGGGCCTTCGACGATGTCCCTCAGCAATACGCGCATCACCGGCTTGCCCTGGTGGCAAATCAATGGCGGATTCAACTACGAGCGCCCGCTTGGCGGCGCTTTCGCGAGTTCGACCGATTGGAAAGGCAAGCCGCTGAACGGATTTATTTATGCAAACGCGGCCTGGTTCAGCAAGGCGCAATATACGAACCCCCTTTCCTTGATCCAATATTGGCAGAGCGCCTATGTGATGTTCGACGCCGGCCTTGGCGTGCGCACGGATGATCGCAAATACAGTTTGACCCTATGGGGCAAGAACCTTTTCAACAATCGTCCCTGGACGACGTGGGCTCAAGGAAGCTCTACGGCCCCGACAACAGTGGGCATCTCGACTCAGGGACCGCGAACTTTCGGCGTCACCTCGTCGATTACGTTTTAAGCCGGACCTGCCGCGGCTCCGACGCGCCATCTTTTGAGGAGAAAACGCAGTGAAAATACGAACGCTCATCTTCTCGCTCGCTAGTCTGCCTGCTATGTCGGGCTGCAATTCCACCAGCTCGGCCAACCCCGCCAATTCGCTGGATCCCGCCGTCTACACCAAGCTCGGCGGCGTTCACGCTCAGCACACGCCGGAACAACATGCGGCGTTCCTCAAGCGCGTCGGGCAATTGCCTACCGACGAAGACGCGACTAACGGCCCCGGTCTGAGCGGTGGCGGGGGACACCACCATTAAAGATCCATTTTCGGCTTCTCAGATGGGCAGCTCGTGGCCGCTCCGCCACGGATGACCTCGGGCAAAATGTGAATTTTGCGGTCAAAATCTATGGCGCCCGGCCTTTCAAGCTCGCGCTCGCGCTTTTCGAGCCACGCTGATGCGGCCTGATTGCGATCGAAGGTCTTTGTCTCAGGATGCACATGGCCGTCGCGTCGCATCGAGATTTGGGCCATATAGCCAGTCGAGCCGTCCTTGCGCGTTCGCGGAATGATGGTTCCCATTTACAGCACGAGCCCCAAAGTTACAGCAATGCTGTAGCCTGGGGCTCAAAATGATGCAGAATCGGAATAAAACCGGAACAAATCGGATAATTTCCGAGAGAGACAAGTGACTGAAGCAAAACAAAAAACAATTAAGAACAGCGACATCCGCTTCTCTGTCGCGCCTATGATGGATTGGACGGATCGCCATTGCCGTTTCTTCCATCGGCTGCTGACGCGCCGCGCGCGCCTTTACACCGAAATGCTGACGACCGGCGCCGTCATCCATGGCGATCGCGCGCGCCTCATGAGTTTCGCCCCCTTCGAGCAGCCGGTCGCCTTTCAGCTCGGCGGCTCCGATCCGGCGGAGCTGGCGCGCGCGGCGAAGATTGTCGAAGACTTCGGCTATTGCGAGGTCAATCTCAACGTCGGGTGCCCATCCGATCGCGTGCAGAACGGAGCCTTCGGCGCCTGCCTCATGCTGCGCCCTGCCCTCGTCGCCGATTGCGTGAAGGCGATGAAAGACGTCATCGCCGCGCCAGTGACCGTGAAATGCCGCATTGGCGTCGACGACCAGGAACCAGAGCCCGCGCTCTTCGCGATGGCGCAACACTGCATCGAGGCAGGCGTCGACGCGCTCGTCGTCCATGCGCGCAAAGCCTGGCTCAAGGGGCTCTCACCCAAAGAGAACCGCGACGTTCCGCCGCTCGATTACGCCCTCGTGCACAAGCTCAAGCGCGCATTCCCCCAGACGCCCATGGCGATCAATGGCGGATTGACCACGCTTCCCCAGATGCACGCGCAGCTCGAGAGAATGGATGGCGTGATGATTGGCCGCGCCGCTTATCACGACCCTGGCCTCCTCCTGCGAGTCGATCCCGAGCTCTTCCAGGTGGACGCGCCCTATCCGGATATGTTCGCGGCCGTCGACGCCTATATCCCCTACATCGAGCGCGAGCTCGGCAAAGGAGAAAAGCTGTCGAATATGACCCGCCACATGCTCGGTCTTTTCACCGGTCTTCCCGGCGCCCGCGCCTTCCGCCGACGCCTGGCGTTGGAAGCCGTGCGGCCGGGAGCCGGCGTCGAAGTTCTGGCCGGCGCGATTTCTGAAGTCCGAAGCGCCATGGCGCGACTGCGCGACGCCGCGGCCTGATTTTCAAGCCGCCGAAATAGCGATGAGCAGCGCGATTTCTGCAACCTGTTGCGATGCGCCCAGCACGTCGCCCGTATAGCCGCCAATCTGCCGCCGGGCCAGATTCGACACGCCGAGCGCCCCCGCCATCGCGGCCGTTTGCGCGACGATGGTCTGCGCCAAAGAGGCGCCGCAAAGCCATGGCGCAAGCGCGATCGCGCCGCCGATGATGAGCGCCAGACGCATGGCCGAGGGCGACGGCGTCGGAGCCGACGCGCCGGCGCCGTCGCCGCGTGCGGGCAGAAGCATCATCATCGGAACGAGCCCCACGGCCCGCGAGAGCGCCGACGCCGAGACGATGGCGAGAGCCGCCAGCAGAACGCTTCTCTCGAACGTCGCCGCCACCGCCGCGACGCGCAGCAGCGCCGTGAGGCAGAGCGCGAGCGCGCCATAGGCGCCGAGGCGACTGTCGCGCATGATGGCGAGTTTCTGTTCACGCGTTGCGCCGCCGCCGAAACCATCGGCGAGATCCGCGAGACCGTCCTCATGCAACCCGCCCGTCGCCAGAGTCAGCGCGCCCACTGCACAGGCCGCAACGACGAAGCTCGGCAGATGCAAAAAGCCCCCGATCAAGACGACGCCGGCGCCGATCGCGCCGATGACGCCGCCCGCCAGAGGCGCCGCCCAGCTCACACGCGCGAAATCAGGCATCGCATGGCCGTCGTCTCCCGGCGGAACCGGAAGACGGGAATAGAACCGCAGACAAGCGCGAATATCGCGGGCAAAGGTCGAGACCATGAGGGCTTCATGGACGAGGCGCCGCGCTTTGTCGAGCGCCTCATGTTGTCGAACGTCAACCGGTGGTCTGCATCACCTGAATGGCGGCGGGCGCCAGCACGACAACCATCAGCACCGGCAGAAAGAAGATGATCATCGGCACGGTCAGCTTGGGCGGCAAGGCTGCGGCTTTCTTCTCGGCCTCCATCAGGCGATTGTCGCGGCTTTCCTGCGCCGTGATGCGCAGCGCCTGACCGAGCGGCGTGCCATATTTCTCGGCTTGGATCAGAACGGTCGAGATCTGCTTCACGCCGTCGAGGCCCGTGCGCGCCGCAAGATTGATATAGGCGGTGCGCCGGTCGGGAAGATAGGAAAGCTCGGCCGTCGCCAGCGCGAACTCCTCGGCGAGCGGAAGCGACTGAACGCCGATCTCCTGGCCGACCTTGCGAAATGCATGCTCGATCGACATGCCCGATTCGACGCAGATCAGCATCAAATCGAGAGCGTCCGGAAAGGCCCTTTGCATCGACTGCTGACGGTTGGCGATCGTATTGCTGATGAACACTTCGGGCGCCTTGATGCCGAGATAGGTCGCGGCGATCACGGCGCCGGCCTTGAACAGCATGCCCGTCTCAGGGTCGCTGAAAACAACGACCCAGAGAAGCGCAGCAAGGAAAAATCCGATCGGCGTCACCAATCGGAAGAACAGAAAAGCGATTTCCGCTTGCGGCCCACGGAAGCCCGCCGATGCGAGCTTCATTTTCGCGTCCTCCGTGTTCAGCCATGTCGACAGCGAAAATTTCTCGACGATATTCTTCATATAGGTCTTCGACTCGTGGCGAAGCCCCTTGACCTGCTGCTGGCTTTTTGCGAGCGCGCGTTCACGCTGACGAATTCTCTCGCGCTCGCTGGAAACGCTTTTCATTCGCTTGGCGAGGGAGTCGTCGCTCAACAACGGCATAGCCAGCGTTATGATCGTCGCGATCACGGCAATCGCGGTCAGTGCGCTGACGACGAAATGCGTGTTTGTGATCTTCTCTACTAGCTCGTCCATTTCGTCGGCCTCGCCAACCCCGCCTTTACCGCTCAGTATTTCTATATGTCGAAGTTGATCATCTTACGCATGATGAACACGCCGATCGCCATCCACAAAAGGCATCCGGCGATAATGATCTTGCCGAGCGTCGAGGTGAACAGGATCATCATGTAGGAGGGGGTGGTGAAAAACACTGCGCCGCCGACGAGGAAAGGCAGACTGCCGATGATGCCGGCCGACGCCTTTGCTTCGGAGGACATCGCCTGCACCTTTCCCTTCATCTTTTTGCGGTCACGAAGAACCGCCGAAAGATTGGACAAAGCTTCGGAAAGATTGCCGCCGGATTTCTGCTGAATGTTGATCACGATGGAAAAGAACGAAACCTCGGGCACCGGCACGCGCTCGGCGAAGCGCTCGGACGCTTCGCCGATCGAAAGGCCGATCGCCTGCGATTCGACGATACGTTTGAACTCGCCGCGCACAGGCTCCTGCCCCTCCGCAGCGATCACGCGAAAGCAGTCGCCGACCGGCAAGCCAGCCTTGACGCCGCGGATGATCACTTCGATGGCGCCCGGAAATTCGTCGATGAACTTTGCGATACGACGCTTGCGTAAGAAAGACAGAATCCAATTCGGCAATCCGAACATGCCGACAGCAGCGGCGCCTAACGCCACCAATACGTCGCCGTTGACGACGAAGACGAGAAATCCAATAAACAGCCCGAACCCCACCGAGGCCCCGAGAAAGGCCTCCTTGGACCAGGTCAAACCCGCTTGAGCGATGCTCTGCTCGAGCGTGACCCGCTGCTTTTTGTTCTTTTCCTCGACTTCCTTCAGGCTGTCCGCGATGGCTTTGCGACGCTTCGCCGGATCGCCGCCTCTCGCATTGCTCGACCGTTCGGCGGGACCGGTCATCAGCGCCGCTTGGCGCTTCTGGGCTTTGATGTCGCCGGAGAGATAGGGATAGACGAAGACGTACATCAGCGCCGCAACAGCGAGCACGATCAACGCCACGACAATAATCTGCCGATCCATACCCTGGCCCTCGACCTCTTATTTTTCCAGATCGCCCACATCCGCGGCGTCGAGCGCTGCAGCGAGACGCTCGTCTTCGCCATAGTAGCGCGCACGCTCCCAGAATCTTGGACGGCCGATGCCGGTCGAACGGTGCCGGCCCACGATCTTCCCATTCGCATCCTCGCCGAGGATCTCGTAAACAAAGAGATCCTGCATGGTCACGACATCGCCTTCGAGCCCGAGAACTTCACTAATGTGCGTGATCCGGCGAGAGCCGTCGCGCAGGCGCGCGGCCTGAATGATTACGTCGATCGACGACACGATCATGTCGCGGATGGTTTTCCCCGGCAGCGCGAAACCGCCCATGGTGATCATCGACTCGAGGCGGCCGAGCGCTTCGCGCGGCGAGTTGGCGTGGAGCGTCCCCATCGAGCCGTCGTGGCCAGTGTTCATCGCCTGCAACAGATCGAAAGCCTCCGGTCCGCGCACCTCGCCCACGATGATGCGTTCCGGACGCATACGCAGGCAGTTCTTGACCAAATCGCGCATCGTCACCGCGCCCTGCCCTTCGAGGTTCGGCGGTCGCGTTTCAAGACGCACGACATGCGGTTGTTGGAGTTGCAGCTCCGCTGCGTCCTCACAGGTAATGACCCGCTCGTCGACGTCGATGTAATTTGTAAGACAGTTCAGCAGAGTCGTTTTACCCGAGCCGGTGCCGCCAGAGATGAGCACGTTGCAGCGAACGCGGCCGATAATCTTGAGCACCTCGCCGCCCTCTGGCGAAATCGCGCCAAAGCGCATTAGCTGGTCGAGGGTCAGCTTGTCCTTCTTGAACTTACGAATGGTGAGCGCTGGACCGTCGATCGCTAGCGGCGGCGCAATCACATTGACGCGCGAGCCGTCGAGCAGACGCGCGTCACAGATCGGCGACGCCTCGTCGACGCGACGGCCGACCTGGGACACGATGCGCTGACAGATGTTCATCAGTTGCGCATTGTCCCGGAAGCGAATGTTCGTAAGCTGAATCTTGCCGCCGACTTCGATATAGGTCTTGAACGCGCCATTGACCATGATGTCCGCAATGTCGTCGCGCGCGAGCAAAGGCTCGAGCGGGCCATATCCGAGAACGTCGTTACAGATATCGTCGAGCAGCTCCTCCTGCTCGGCGATCGACATCACGACATTTTTGATGGCGACGATTTCGTTGACGATGTCGCGAATTTCTTCGCGGGCGTTCTCGGGGTCGAGCTTCGAGAGCTGCGCGAGGTCGATCGCCTCGATCAGCGCGCCGAAGATGACGCTCTTCGTCAGATAATATTCTTCGGACTTCTTTTGCTCGGGCGCTGGCGCCGGCGCCGGGACCGCTGGCTCGTAACTCGGCGCCACAGGCAAAGGCAGTTGCGGCTTGACCATGGTCGCTGCAGCCGGTCCCCGGGGCCGATGCGCCATATCGCCGACACTCGTACGCTTTCCGAACATTGCCGATTATCCCTGGCCGATGCGGTAGATGCTGCGACGGTCTTCAGCTCGCCTTCTTACGCACGAAATGATCGAGGAGCGGCGAAAGCAGAGTCTTCTTGGCGCGCCGCACCACGACGCGCCCCATCAATTGCCGCGCGATGTCGTCGAGCGCTTCGACGATCTTGGAGCCCGCCTCCACCTCCGCGAGCATCTGGCCGTTATTCGCCGCGGTCCCGAACAGCTTCGGCTCGAATGGCACGACTCCGACGGGCTCGACCTCGATTGCTTTTGCAAACTCCGGAATGGCAATTTCCGGGCGGCGCGGCACGCCGACCATGTTGAGCACGAGCCGAGGCGCCGGATCATTGACGCGCTGGGCGCGAAGCGCATCCATCAGCGTCTTCGCGTTTCGCAAATTGGCAAGATCGGGGGAAGCGACCAGAACCACCTCGTCGGCCGCGACCAGGACGCGCTTTGTCCAGGCAGACCATTGATGGGGGACATCCAAAATGGAGCACGGCGTCGTGGAGCGTAGAATGTCGAGCGTTGCGTCGAAAGCCTGCTCCTGAAGATCGTAAAGCCGCTCCACCGTCGCCGGCGCGGCAAGAATGCTGAGGGTGTCGCTGCATTTCGACAGAAGGCGATCGACGAAAGCCGTGTCCAATCGCTCGGGCGAGAAGACTGCGTCCGCGACGCCCTGCGGCGGGTCCTGGTTGAAATCAAGACCCGCTGTGCCGAATGGCAGATCGAGATCGACGATCACCGTCTGGCACTCGAGCTGGCGCGAGATCGACCAGGCAAGGTTGTGGCAGATCGTCGAAGCGCCGACGCCGCCCTTGGCGCCGACCACCGCGATCAATTTGCCGATCACCTCGGCGTGCGGACCATTATAGAGGTGAGACACCTGCCCGATGAATGTGAGAACGTCGAGCGGCGCGACGACATAATCGCTGACGCCGCGCGCCGTCAGCTCGCGATAGAGCGCGATGTCGTTTTCATGGCCGATGACCATGACCTTGGTCCCCGAGTCGCAAAACTCGGCCAGACTATCGAGCTGCTCCATCAGCACCGTCCGATCCGCATAGGTCTCGAGGACGATGAGATTAGGCGTCGGCGCGGTACGGTAGGCTTCCACGGCCGCGGCAATCCCGCCCATGTGAACCTTCACATGCGCCTTGCTCATGCGCCGGTCTGTGGCCGCGTTTTCGATCACCTGCGCGACGTCCTGAGACTCGCAGAATCCCTGCACCGAAATCCGTGGAACCGGCGCGATCTGAACCGCAGCGTCGCGTTCGCCGTGTTTGTCGGACATGATTAGCTTCCCCCGACCTGGCTGATGTCGCTCGCCTTGAGCCGCCACATCGTGCTCGGTTCTTCGCCGCGACGCATTTTGTTGATATTGCGCATGCGCAGCTCGATGTCGGACGGCGTTTCGCCGCGCGGATTTGCAAGATCACGCGGATCGGCGACTTGCGCGGACAGCGTCGCCTGCGAGGCGCAGCCAAAATTCCAATAGGTCTGATTCTCCCAGCCGTCGACGGACGAGCCGGAGGCAAGGTCCCTCGGCCATTCGCCGCAGCGACCGGCCACTTTCGCCTTCAAGGATTGGAAAGACAGACGAATGGGCGCGGCGAGCTTGGGATCGGTCACCGGATACGTGCCGCCGATGATGTTTCCGCCAATTCCCGCATAGGCAAGCGCACGGCGCACGGCATTCGCCTCCGCGGCGCTCGCCGCAGCAGCCGGGCTTCCAACCGGGGTCAACATGGTGATCTGGCCGTGGCCAAATTCCCTGTAACGCGCCACAAACTCGTTGATGCGTCCCTGCGTGTCGTTGTCGATGTGGCCGCGAAAAGACGACGGGAACACATCGAGCACCTGCGGCGCGTCGCTCAGCACGACCGGGTGGCGATCATGATAGTCGTGAGGCGTCGCGGGCGGCGGCAGAGTTCTCTGGACGCCGCAGGCTCCGAGCGGCGCCAGGAGAGCTGCGGCCAAAACTCCGGCGAGACGTCGCGTTCGGGGCCTGGTTTTCTTCGCGAAGACGCCGAGCGGCTCCGCTATCTGCATTTGCGTGGGCATATTTCTCATCCTTCGCGGCCGTCGCGCGCGTCAGTCGTGAATGAATCCGATACGACCTTTGAAGTTCTGCATCATTTGCGGATTGCTGCGGGTCGAATAAATGCGGTTCACGCGCCCCAGCAACCAGGCCTGCGGGTCCGAAGCGTCCGCGAAGCCGTCATCAGGCCGCGAAATCTCCTGTTGCGTGAGCGCTCGCGCCGCATAGGGCGTGACGATGATGAGCAGCTCCGACTCGTTGCGCTGATAGTCCCGCGATCTGAACAAGGAGCCGAGAATCGGCAGATTGAGCAGACCCGGAACGCCGTTGATCGCTTGCTGGGTCGTATGCGTGAGCAATCCCGCCGTGGCGATCGAGCCCCCCGAGGGAAGTTCGACCGTCGTTTCGTTCTTGCGGCTCTTGAAGCCAGGAACGGTCACATTGGCGTAAGTGTAGGAATTCTGCTTGTCGACCTCGGTGACTTCGGTCGACAGGCGCAAGGAGATGCGGCCCTCGGATAGAACGACCGGAATGAAGTTCAACGAGACGCCATATGGCTTGAACACGATGCCTGGGTTCACGCAGAAGCCGCTCGACGTCGTGCCGCAGGAACCTGGCACGGGGATTTCGCCGCCGACAAGCATCTTTGCCTGCTCGCCCGAAATGGCCGTGACCGTTGGTTCGGCGAGCACGCGCGAAACGCCGTACCGCTCGAACGCCTTCAGCGTCGCGGCCGTGTTGTTGGGACCGTTGATCGTGAGCGCAGTGGCGCTCAATCCCCCGTTCACGGCGAAGGGATTTTCCTGGACGAATTTGCCCCAGCCGCCGTTCAACAACAGATCGCCGCCAGACTGCGGAGAGAAACCGAGCTGCTTGATGATGTTTCGGTCGACTTCCGCGACCGTGACCTTCAGCATCACCTGTTCTTCGCCGCGAATCGTCATCGCGTTGACGACATATCCGTCGGCGCCCGCGGCGCCGCCCGGCGCGCTGGTCGAAGCTGCGCCCCCCGCGCCCGCAGAATTCATGACTCGCGAGGCGAAGCCCTTGGCGATGTCCACGGCGCGCTGAGCCTCGCCAGCGGAGCTGACATTGCCGGTGAGGATAATGACGTCATTGACCGTGCGGGCGATGATGTTCGATTTCGGCAGCGCAGCTCTCAGAAGCGGCATCAATTCGCCGACGTCGCGGCCGACGCTGATTTCGAGATTGGCGACCTGCCGCCCATTCGCGTCGAGTCCGATAACAGTTGTCTGACCGTTCTCGCCGCCGATCAAATAAAGCTTGCGCGGCGTGCGAACGACAGCGTCGGCGACCTTCGGATTGCCGATGATCACTTCGGAGACGTCGCGCGGCAAATCGACGATCATGGATTTGCCGACGCCCATCATGATGCGTCGAGCAAGCGTCGCGCTGGCGTCCGCTTCGATTCCGCCGGGGATCGGCCCCTGCGCCTTGGCCGGCGCGGTCACCGCGGCGGCGATCGCAAGCGCCGCCACGGCCGCGCCGATCAGATTATGGGTCAAACGGCTCATGGGCGGCCTTCGAAAAAACGGGGGAAACAGGGTCGCGGATCGCATCGAGGCGCTCACTTCGTTCGAAGATTTGCGGGTACGCCATGTTTGACGACGGTCAGCGTGTCTTCGCCGGAACCGTCATTGGGCGCCTCGGCGGAGGCGTCCTTTGCGATCGCGTCGGTGATGGGTCGCAGGGAAAGGACGAGCTGTCCGGTGCGCTGGGCGAGAACGATGAGCTCGGCTTGACGGGGATCGAGCTCGAGAGTGGCGGTCGAACCGGTCACAACGGGCTCCGCGCCTTTTTTCTCGATCGTCTGCCCCATCGCGAGGACGCGCACATTCGAAAGAACGACCTCGGAGCCATAGACCTCGTGCCCGAGATCTTTCGTGGCCTCCGCATCGCGGTACGTGCGAATGACGTCGACGCGATCGTTGGGAAGGATGAATCCGCCCGCCGTGTTGTTGAGCGTCACATCGATGGCGACAGCGCGTTTGCCCGGCGACACCATGGTCGACATCAGGCCGGCGGTAACGCCCTTGACCAAGCGTTCCTTACGCACTGGCTCATTCGCGGAAATCGGGATGCGCACGTAAGAGGACTTCACGTCCTCTTTGGCGTTCGGCGCCGTGCTCTTCGTCAGCGCCCCCGGCGGAAGGGCTGCGGACGGCCAATCGACCCAATTCGTGTCGGCGTCGGCGATCTCCGTGCCGTAAGGAAGATCACGGGCGGCGACGAGCACCTGATCGACATTGACCGGCGGCTGAGGCGCTGCGACCTCCACGGGCGAGGGCGGCGGACTGGATGTGTTCATCATCAAGAACGCAGCGCCGCCAGCGGCGACCGCAACGCCCAGAACTGCCATTTGTGCTTTATTCATCGTGCCCGAATCCAAGGCCCGCCACACGGCGGTCGATCGAAATTCAAGCGCAGAAAAGTCAAATTAGGGTTAATTAGTTCTTACAAGTAATGTATTTTCATAAGGTGCAGCCGCGCCCGCCAACGATCTGCCCTACCTTCGGCAGATTGTGAAGTTGCTTTTCATTATCGTTCCCGCGCGGGTAGCGGTCGGTCAGAGCCCGCCGAGGCGGCTCCAGAGGCCCGTCTGCGGATAGATGAGCAGACCGGCGATCGCCAACGCAATTCCATAAGGCACGCCGTTCGTCTTCTCGGCGAGACGCGCGATGAATTTTACGGAGAGCAAGCGGCTGGGCAACTCGTTCCAACGCATCATCATGATCACGAGGGTGAGCGCGCCGCCAGCGATGGACGCGACCAGGCCGTAATCGAGCAGATTCTCCCAACCGAGCCAAAGCGCTGTCGCAGAGGCGAGCTTGGCGTCGCCGCCGCCGACCCAGCCGCGTTGGAAAAGCACGAAAGTCAGCGCAAGAACGGCGAGCCCGCAGGAGACATGCGTTACAATGACGTTCCAGGAAAGCGGGATATAGGCCGCGAGCGCGAAATAGACGACGATGAGAATGAGCGAGACGCGGTTGGGTATCGTCATGGTGAAAAGATCGGAGAAGGCCGCAAAAACCATGGCGGCCGGGAAGACGATGAGCGCGGCTGACTCGATCATTTAAGATGCTGCCTGGAAAAGCATGGGAGGGCGCATAAAGGCGCTTGTTGGCTAATTAAATTGAAACGATTAACCCGCCGTTAAGCAGGCGCGCTGAAATATCCGCTTGGAAACGAGGACGGCCCCATCGAGGGGCCGTCTCCAGGCTTCCATAAGAAGGAGGTCGGTCAGCCCAGGTTGCCGGCGACCTTTGAAAAAGTTGACGAGAGCTTGGTGCCAAGAGTTGTTACGGCCCCAATAATGACGACGCCGATGAGCGCCGCAATCAGGCCGTATTCGATCGCGGTGGCGCCGGATTCGTCTCTCACGAAACGCGCGAAGATCTGGTTCATGTTCCTGCTCCGAATTGAGTTCACGATCCGTCGAGCCGCTCCGTTGTCTTGGCTCAAGCGAATGTCCGCAAACTAACGCCCAAACCTTTCAAGTTCGTTGACCGTTTTCGCAGCGTAGCTTGATGTTTTTATTCGCGTCATCCGCCGCGAAGGCGGCCGATCCATTCGCTCGTATGTTCGAGAAAATTCTACCTTTTCCCGTTGCCGCTCCTCTGGCCCATCCTCTCTGAACCCCGAATCATACGCCAGAGATTCGAGACATTTTTAGCGATCCCTTCACCATTGGCTGCTTTAGTCGGTCAGCGGAGCAGCCACGCTTTTTTCGTCCACCCGAAACGCTCGGCAAGCCTCCAGCCCGCGGGAACTCGCCGCATCAGGCGCGCTGCATGGTGAACCGAATGAAGCTGTCTCTGCCTCTTTTCCGCGAGGCCTTGCTTGTAATTGCCAGCGTCGCTGGATTTCACGCGGCGGCGGCTTCGGCCGCGCCCGCCGACGACCGCGCAATCCGCGTGGATATCGACTATGCGCGTATCGTGAAGATTCCGCAGGGCGCGCAGACGCTCGTGATCGGCAATCCGCTCGTCGCCGACGTGACGATGCTCAAGAACAGCCAGCTCATGGTCATCACGGGGAAGAGCTTCGGGTCGACGAATTTGATCGTTCTGGATCGAAGCGGCGCGCAGGTTGGCGAGTCGATCGTCACCGTCGTCCCTTCAGAAAGCAAGGTCGTCGTTCAGCGCGGCCTTCATCGCGAATCGCTTTCCTGCAATCCCAAATGCGCGAAGGCCGTCGATCTCGCGGACGACGTGCAATATATGAACACGACCATCGACGCTGCCAAGGCCTACGACACGGCCGCCTCATCGGCGCGACGCTAGCTCCCGGGGTCTCCGGCCAGCTTGTTTCGCGACAGTAAGAATACAGCTCGAATCGAACATGGCGGCTCGCGTGACGAACAGACTGCGACGATTCGTAAAGCAACTGACGCCAAAACGCTTCCTCGCGGATCGCAACGGCGTGACCGCCGTCGAATTTGCGATGATCAGCGTGCCCTTCATCGGGCTCATCGGCGCCATCTTCGAAACCGGCACGGTATATTTTCGCTCGGCTCAACTGCAGATGGCGACGGAAATGGCAAGCCGCGCTGTGCTGACCCACAGCACCGAGGCCAATCTGACCTATCAGCAATTCGTCGATCAATATCTGTGCACCTGGCAGGCCAGCGGTGTGGTCAAGGCGGGCACTTTATCGACCATGTTCGACTGCTCGCAACTTTTGGTCGACATCAGCAGCCCCTCGGATTGGACGTCGGCGAGCACTGGCAACTCCTTTACGGCGGCCCCTCGCGCGACCAAGATCGCCATGCCGGCGGCTGGTAAAATTGCGATCGTCCGTGTCGCCTATCCGACTTCCGTGATCATGGGCTTCCTGGGCGGCAGCACGCTCGCGGGCGGCAGCGGCTTCTCGCAAGTCCGCAGTGGGCAGACCCAGAATAACGGCGCCTGGGGCTATATGATCATGGGCATTGCCGCCTTTCGTGTGGAGCCATGAGAACGACGATGCGCTTTGTCGGACACAGCGGCCGGCCGTATCTCGACGACAGAGGCATGGCGGCCGTCGAATTTGCGTTGATCTTGCCTCTGATGCTCGTGATTTATATGGGGCTCGTCGAATTGTCGCGCGGCATGCGGACGTCGCAAAGGCTCGACCTCGTCGCGCACACGCTCGCCGATCTGACGGCGCAAAAGATCGACTGCCCCAATCCTCCGGCGGGCGCCTCCTCTACCAAATGCGCAACCGGGCAAGCGGGTTTGAGCGAAGCGGAGATCACGTCGATCTTTTCAGCGGCGAATGTGCTGATGGGGCTTCCAACCGCAGACACGTCGATGAAAATGACGATTTCGGAGGTGAATATCACTTCTGTGACGGCAACTTCGTGGCAGGCGAAAACAAGCTGGTCGGTCACCCGCAACGGCGCATCGGCGCGCCCCTGCCAAGTTCTCACGCCCTCGGATGCGACGCCGGTGTCGGTCACGACGATCCCCACGAGCTATGTCAACATCACGAATGGCGTCAATCCGCCCACGGGCCCGATGATCATCGCCGACGTCGTCTACAACTACACGCCGGGCTTCCATTTCGAAATGTTCAAATGGAGTTCGTCGCCGACCTGGAGCATGCAGCGGACGAGCTATGCCCCGGTCCGCAACACATATTCGCCTCCCCATATTCAATATTACATGACCTCTGGAACGAATTGTAACGGCTCTACGCCGTAATCATCGAGCGTTCGAGTAACTCAAGCAAATCGTTGCTGCGACAGGCGTTAACCCGGCGGCGACGACTTCTAAAATATGCCTCACCTTACCGGGCTCCCGCATAAACTGGGGGCAGACGCCGCAGCGCCTGTCTGATCGTTCGGGACCGTTTCCGTTTGAATAGCTCGCATTGGCGCTTGTCATTCCCGACGGGTCAAAGGCCCGATCAGGGATCCTGAGCCACAAAAGCGCAGGTTTTGCTCTGGATTCCCGATCACTCGCTGCGCGAGCGTCGGGGAACCAATCCAGCGGATCTCGTATCATTCTCCTCCAACGCCTCTGCTGCGGCCCATGTGTGGCTGTAGCGCAACAGCGGTCGGAAAGTTCGTTCGGCCGCGACATCCCTCATTGATCCAACCGAAGACTGTAATGTTATAACATATGCGCAAATCCGGCGGGAGGCTTCGGTGAGATCAAAGGGCTTGGGCGAATTGATGGGCGCTTCCGCGCTGGTTGTCGGCATTTGCGCAATGTCGGCGCCAGCCGCCGCGCAACAGACACTCCCGACGATCGAGGTCGGCGCCACAAGCCCCATCAAGCGCCGTCCGAGCGCGCCGGTGGCGCAAGCCCGCGCTCCAAGCGCCCCGCCTATCCGGCGGAACGCGCCCACGCCGGACGAATCCGCCTCGGCTGCGGCCGCGCAGACGAGTCCGCGCGGCGTATTGGCAATCGCGCCGGATCAATTCGCCGCCGTCACGGTCGTCACGAATGAGGAACTGCGGTCCACCACCGGGACAACTCTGGGCGACGTCGTCTTTTCCCGTCCAGGCCTCACGAGCTCGAGCTTTGCGCCCGGCGCGGCCAGCCGGCCGATCGTGCGCGGCCTCGACAACTACCGCGTGCGCATACAAGAGAACGGCGTCGGCGCGAGCGGCGTCTCGGAAATGGGCGAGGATCACGCCGTGCCGCTCGACCCGATCGGCGCGAGCCAGATGGAGGTCGTGCGTGGACCCGCCACGCTCCGCTGGGGCTCGCAGGCGATCGGCGGCGTGGTGAACGTCGCCAACAACCGCATTCCCGAAGCGCCGCCCTGCGCGCTCGACGCCGCATTCCGCGAAACCGGCTGCGCGCGGGTCGAGACGCGCGGCGCTGTCGCGACTGTCGACAATCTGCTCGAAAACGCGACGCTGCTCGACGCGGGGCGCGGCAATGTTGTCGTGCATGCCGACGCGCATGGCCGTCGCGCGAGCGACTATCGTATTCCCGGCTACCCCTATCTCGACGTCGATCCCTTCGCCGCGGAGCCGCCGCCCTATTTTGTCGGCCGCCAGCCCAATTCGTCGAACCGCTCCGGCGGCGCCTCGCTCGGCGCGAGCTATCTGATCCCCACCGGCGGCTTCGTCGGCTTCGCGGTGACGCAATACAACAGTCGCTACCGCGTTCCGGGCGTCGAGCCGACGGCGACCGACACCCGCATCGAGATGCGTCAGACCCGGGTCACCGGTAAGGGCGAGCTCCACATCGGCTCGGCCTATGTCGACGCCATACGCTTCTGGGCGGGGCTCACCGACTACAAGCACCACGAACGCGCCGACGAGGGTGGTTTCAACGGCGTGCAGCAGTCCTTCACCAACAAGGATCTCGAGGTGCGGGTCGAGATGCAGTTCATGCCGATCGCGCTTCCGTTCGGCGTGCTGACGAGCGCCGCCGGCGTGCAGGGCAATCATCAATTCCTCACCGCCCCGGGGCTGGAAGGCGGGCTCTACGATCCGAACCGGACCCAAGCCGTTGCGGGCTATCTCTTCAACGAACTCAAACTGACGGACGCTCTCAAGGCGCAGCTTGCCGGGCGGATCGAGAATGTGCAGGTGACAGGCTCCTTGCCCGATCTCTTCCTCGATCCGACAACGCCAATCGGCCGCTACAGGAACTTCACGCCGATCAGCGGCGCGTTCGGCCTGCTCCACGATCTGCCATATGGACTCGTCGCCAGCCTCTCCGCGCAATATGTCGAGCGCGCGCCGCGCGCGCCGGAGCTGCTCTCGCGCGGCATCCACGAAGCCACCGGCACCTTCGATGTCGGCAACCCGAATTTGCGGATCGAGAAAGCAAAGACGCTCGAGCTGGGCCTACGTCGTGCGGAGGGTCCGCTGCGCTTCGAGGCTGCGCTTTACATCACGCGCTTCGACGGCTTCATCTTCCGCAATCTCACCGGCCCGGTCTGTCAGAGGGATTTCGCAAGTTGCGCCATCGGTGGCGCGGGCGATCTGGCGCTTGCGCTTTATTCGCAACGCAACGCCGTCTTCCGTGGCGCGGAGTTCCAGAGCCAGCTCGACGTCGCGCCGCTGATGGGCGGAACGATCGGCGTCGAAAACCAGTTCGACGTCGTGCGCGCGAGCTTTACGAGCGGCGGCAATGTGCCCCGCATCCCACCGGTCCGGCTCGGCGGCGGTCTCTACTGGCGCGACGCCAACTGGCTCGCGCGCGCCAATCTGCTCCATGCCTTCGCCCAGAATGATGTTGCGCAGACCGGCGAAACGCCGACCAAGGGCTACAATCTGCTGCGCGCCGAGCTGAGCTACCGCATGAAATTTGCGCCGAGCAATCCCTGGGGAAGGGAGATGACCCTTGGCCTCGTCGGCAACAATCTTCTGAACGACGACATCCGTAACAGCGTCTCTTTCCGAAAGGATGAGGTGCTGCTGCCCGGCGCCAATCTGCGCGCCTTTGCGACTATCGTGTTCTGACCATCCTCGCGGCGCGTGTCATTCCCCGGCGGGCTGAAAGCCCGACCGGGAATTCAGAGCCCCGCCCGTCATTGCGAGCGAAGCGAAGCAATCCAGGGCGGCGATGCGGCTCTGGATTGCTTCGTTCGGCTCCGCCTCCTCGCAATGACGGCGGTGATTTCCTACGTGTCCAAACTGCGCTAGCGATCGGGAATTCAGAGCCACAAAAGCGCCGGTTTACTCAGCGCCCGTCATTGCGAGCAAGCGAAGCAATCCAGGGCGGCGATGCGCCCCTGGATTGCTTCGTCGGCTCCGCCTCCTCGCAATAACGGCGGTGATTTCCTATGCGTTCATCAGATCGTCTGATTATAGGCGCCGACTTCAGGATTTTCGCGCAGGATCGCGTCCACCGCGCCGAACATCTCGCGCAGGCGCGCTTCTGACACCGGGCTCTCGACGACGACGACCAGCTCGGGCTTGTTCGACGAGGCGCGCACCAGCCCCCAAGTGCCGTCAGCGACGGTCACGCGCACGCCATTGACCGTCACGACGTCGCGGATCGGCTGACCGATGAGTGTTTCGCCGCGCGTTTTCATGCCCTCGATGCGCGCGATCACCTTCTTCACGACCTCATATTTCTTTTCGTCGTCGCAATGCGGCGACATGGTCGGCGAGCCCCAGGTCTTCGGCAGATCATTGTAGAGATCGGCCATGCTCTTCTGGGGATTGCGATCGAGCATTTCCAGAACATGCACCGCCGTCAGCAGGCCGTCGTCATAGCCGCGCCCGATCGGCGCGTTGAAGAAGAAGTGACCCGACTTCTCGAAACCGGCGAGCGCGTTGAGATCGTTCACGCGGCGCTTGATATAAGAGTGGCCGGTCTTCCAATAATCCGTATGAACGCCGCGGGAGACCAGCTCGGGGTCGGTTGCGAAGAGACCCGTCGACTTCACGTCCACAACGAATTTCGCGCCCGGATAGACCTTGGAGAGATCGCGCGCGAGCATCACGCCGATCTTATCGGCGAAAATCTCCTCGCCATTGTTGTCGACGACGCCGCAGCGGTCGCCGTCGCCGTCGAAGCCCAGCCCGACGTCGGCGCCCGTCTCGCGCACCTTATGCGCGATGGCGTGCAGCATCTCCAGATCTTCGGGATTGGGATTGTAACGCGGGAAATTATAGTCGGGCTCGACGTCGAGCGGGATCACCTCGCAGCCGAGACGCTCGAGCATCTGCGGCGCGAAGGCGCCGGCCGTGCCGTTTCCGCAAGCCGCGACGACCTTCATCTTGCGCCCAAAGGCCGGGCGGCGGGTCAGATCGTCGAGATAGCGCGCGCCGAAATTCTCGATGAAGTGATACGCGCCGCCGCCGGCCTGGCGGTATTTGCCAGACAGCACGATCTCTTTCAGGCGGCTCATCTCATCGGGCCCGAAAGTCACGGGCCGCTGCGCGCCCATCTTCACGCCGGTCCAGCCATTGTCGTTATGCGACGCCGTAACCATGGCGACGGCGGGGGCGTCGAGCTCGAATTGCGCGAAATAGGCCATGGGCGACAAGGCGAGGCCGATGTCGCGCACGCGCACGCCCGAGGCCATGAGGCCGGCGACCAGAGCGAGCTTGATGGAGGAAGAATAGGCGCGATAATCATGGCCGGTGACAATGTCCGGCGCGACGCCCATTTCGTGGACCAGCGTGCCCAGACCCATGCCGAGCGCCTGCACGCCCATCAGATTGAGTTCCGGCCCAAAGAGCCAACGCGCGTCATATTCGCGAAAGCCGGTCGGCTTCACGAGCGGCTTTTGTTCATATTCGAAAGTATTGGGAGTCAATATTGAAACGGGCTTGGGCAGCATGGGCGGTCCTTGCGAGCTAAACGACGGGCTCCCTTTACACCGTCCCGGCGCGCCGGCCAAATTTGCCTCATCCGCTAAACCACGCAAGCTATCCTATTGTTTCAGCACGAGGGCTCCCGATTCCACCGAGAAGCGCGACAGCTTCGAGAGGAAAGCCATGCCCAACAGGCTCCCCGACAGCGCGCCGCGCTCGCCGACCACCGCCTCCACATTGTGAACGACGATATTGCCGATCCGCACGTCGTTGAGGGTCGCGCGCGCGACATGGGCGACGCCATTCGCGGTGTTGACCTGATACTTGTAATCCGCCGGCGCCGGAAAGAGACCGGCGGCCGAGGCGTCCTCATAGGAGAGCGCCACGAGCGTCGCGCCCGTATCGACCAGCATGCCCGAGATACGGGCGCCGTTGATTTCGGCGTCGGTCGAGAATTGTCCCCTCTGATCGGCGGGAATGCGCATCTCCCCCATGCGCGCAGGAAGCGCCGCGCGCACGGGCGCTGCCGGCTGCGCGACGGGGCGAAGCTGCGCGCTCTGCGGCGCGGCGTCGGGATGCGGCGCAAGGCGCATAAGCGCTTTCGCGGCGATCACGCTGACGACCACGGCCATCACCGCAAATGAGATTTGCTTTCCGAGCATGACGCTTCCTGGCATGCGAGCCCTGCGTGATCCTCGCGGGAAAAGTTTGCGGGGGTCTTAAGCCCTACTCGGAAAAGCGGTTAACTCACCCTCGCGGCTTCGCTCGCGTGGTCGGCAAGGCTTTGGCCGGCTCGTCCGGCCAGAGGTGGCGCGGATAACGGCCCTTCATCTCTTTTTTGACGTCGTTCCAGGAGCCCGACCAGAAGCTCGGCAGGTCGCGGGTGGTCTGGATCGGCCGATGCGCCGGCGAGAGCAGCTCCAACGTCAGCGGAACCCGGCCGCGCGCCAGCGCCGGATGCTGCGAAAGGCCATAAAGCTCCTGCACCCGCACGGAGAGCAGCGGCCCGTTGGGCGCGGCGTAATCGAGCGCATGGCGGGAACCGGCCGGCGTTTCGAAATGCGTGGGCGCCTCCGCGTCGAGGCGGCGCATGAGATCATAGGGCAAGAGATGCGCGAGCGCCGCGTCGAGATCGCCCGGCGCGATGTCGCCGAGCTTGGTGCGGCCGACGATGTAAGGCGCAAGCCACGCATCGACGCTTTCGGCCAGCGCTGCGTCGGAGAGATCGGGCCACTCCTCGCCCTCCGCCCGGCGCAGAAAAGCCACGCGGTCGCGAAGCTGCGTCTGGCCCTTAGTCCAGGGCAGAAGCGAGACGCCGAGCGCGGCGATCCCCCGCGCCAGCGCCCGCGCGCCCTCCTCATCGGCTTCGACGGAGAGGTTCTGCTCGCTCAGGCGGATCGCGCCGAGGCGGCGGAAGCGACGGCGCCGCAGGCTGGCGGTCGCGGGATCGAAAACCGTTTCGTCGCGCGCCTCGATGCGCATGCCGGCGATGCTCTCCACTTCCTCCGCATCGAGGGCGCAAGCCGCCAGAATACGCGCCTGCGCCGCGCGGCCGGTCAGCTCCGCGACGGCGAGAAAGGGGGCGCGCGACAGCGGGTCCTCCACGGGCAGGCTCGCGGCGCGGCCATTGGCCATGAGGAAGTCGCCATTGGCCCCGCGCGATTTGGCGATGCGGTCGGGATAAGCGAGCGCGATGAGGGCGCCGTCGGAGAGCCCCCTCCCCAGCCCTCCCCCGCTGCGCGGGAGAGGGAGCAGAGCGCGGCCTTCATCCGGAGCGCTGATCGCGAGCGCCCCCTCTCCCGCTTTAGCGGGGGAGGGTTGGGGAGGGGGCAACGCAGCCTTCGCCATCCTCGCCCAATTCGCCGCCAGCCTCCTCGCATCCTTCGCCCGCTTCGACCCATCCGACTGCAGCCGGTCCAGCCGATGCGACAGATCCGCGTCATTCCCCCCCAATCCGCGCTCGGACACCAACATCGCGAGCTCCGCCGCTCGCGCCGCTTCCCCACAGCGCGCGGCCTCCAGCACCATGCGGGCGAGACGAGGTGGCAGGGGAAGGGCGCGCAACGCCCTGCCCTCTTCGGTAAGCCGCCCGTCGCCATCAAGCGCCCCGAGTTCCTGGTCCAGCGCCACGGCCTCCTTCCAGGCCGGCGCCGGCGGCGGATCGAGCCAGGCGAGCTGGCCGGGATCGGCGACGCCCCAGGCGGCGAGATCGAGCGCGAGGCTCGACAGATCAGCCGCCAATATCTCCGGCGCCGCGAAAGCGGGGAGCGACGCCGTCTGCGGCTCGTCCCAAAGCCGGTAACAAACGCCCGGCTCCGTGCGCCCGGCGCGACCGCGCCGCTGGTCGACGCTGGCGCGCGCGGCGCGCACCGTCTCGAGGCGCGAGAGGCCCAAATCCGGCTCATAAAGCTGCACGCGCGACAGGCCGCTATCGACGACGACGCGCACGCCTTCGATGGTCAGCGACGTCTCGGCGATGGAAGTCGCGAGCACCACCTTGCGGCGCCCCTGTGGCGCGGGCGAAATAGCGCGGTCCTGCTCGCCGCGATCGAGCGCGCCATAGAGCGGCGCAATATCGACGCCCTCCAACCGCGCCTCTGCAAGGCGGGAGGCGGTCCGCATGATCTCGCCCTGCCCCGGCAAAAAGGCCAGGACCGAGCCCTTCTCCTCCCGCAGGGCGCGCAGCACGGCGCGGGCGACGGCGCCCTCGATGCGCTCATTCGGGTCGCGGCCAAGATAGCGGGTCTCGACGTCGAAGGCGCGGCCCTCGGAGACGAGCGTCGGCGCGTCGCCCATCAAGGCCGAGACGCGCGCGCCGTCGAGCGTCGCCGACATGGCGATGAGTCTCAGATCGTCGCGCAGCCCCGATTGGGCGTCGAGCGCAAGAGCGAGGCCAAGATCGGCGTCGAGCGAACGCTCGTGATATTCGTCGAAGAGCACGCCCGCGACGCCATCGAGCGCCGGATCGTCGAGGATCATGCGCGCGAAGACGCCCTCGGTGACGACCTCGATCCGGGTCCTGGCCGAGACCCTGGACTCGAGCCGCATGCGCAGACCCACCGTCTCGCCGATCTGCTCGCCAAGCGTCGCGGCCATGCGGCTAGCGGCGGCGCGGGCGGCGAGTCGGCGCGGCTCCAGCAAGATGAGCTTGCCGCCTTTCGCCCATGGCGCGTCGAGCAACGCGAGCGGTACGCGCGTCGTCTTGCCGGCGCCGGGCGGCGCGACGATCACGAGATTGGGAGAGGCCGAGAGCGCCGCCCGAATGTCGGGCAGCACGGCGTCGATGGGGAGAGCGTCCTGTGGGCGTGTCAACTTTGGCTCGAACCAAGGCAATCTGGCGAATGCTGGGCGCGAGCGCATCCCTCCCCTTTACGGGGAGGGTGGCCCCGCGCAAGCGGGGTCGGGTGGGGTCCGCCCCAACCCGAGTCGTAGCGGCGAGAGCCCCACCCGGCGGCCTTCCGGCCGCCGACCTCCCCGTAAAGGGGAGGTATTTCAGTGGCTCAAGCCGCTTGTTCGCTACTCGCCCGATCTCAGATCACAAAAAAGGCGCCCCCTCCTCACGGAGGGAGCGCCTCTCAATAGCAGGCTTCGCGTTACGCCGCCTGCTGGATCGCCGAAAGCTTCCAAGCGTCCGGGCCCGCGCCCGCCGGGCGGCGGAAGGTCCAAACCTCTGTCGCCTCAGTCGGGCCAGCGGAGCCGGGCGCCGGCTTGCCGGTGGCGCGGTCCTCCAGGACGTCGTTCAGCGAGAACCGCATGGCGACGCTCGCATATTCATCCGAGCCCTCGCGCCAGGCTTCCGAAAGGTCGCCCTGCAGAAGCTTGATGTCGGTTACCCGGTTGACGACGCCCTTGCGGCGGTTCGTCTCCAGCTCCTCGTCGAAATGGCGGACCATTTCCGGCGTGGCCACCTGACCCAGCGCGCTGACGTCCTCGCGGCTATAGGCGGCCTGCGACTGGCCGAGCAGGCGCTCGAAGGCGTTGAAGTCACCGGCCGCGATCTGGATCGGCGTCGCGCGCGGACGCTGCGGTGCCTCGCCGCCGAAGCCCATGGGCCCGGCCCCGAAGCCGCCCGTCGGACGCCCGCCGAAGGGCGCGCCGCCTGTAAAGCCGAAGGTCGAGCCCTGGGGACCGACGCCGGCCGGCGCATTGCGCCTCTGCCACCAGACAAAGGCCATGCGGGCCAGGAAAACGACCAGCGCGATCTGCAGCAGGAAGCCGATGATCGACATGAAGCCGCCGATGCCGCCGAAGAAGCCGTTGCCGGTCAGCAGCCCGAAAAGCCCCGCGCCGAGCAAGCCGCCGGCGAGACCGCCGAGCAGGCCGCGGCCAAAGGAAGAGCCGCCGAAGGCAGGCCGATTGAAGCCCGGCTGGCTCGGATTAAAGCTTGGACGCGCCGTCTCGCTGCGCTCGAATGGCGAAGCCGTTCCGGGGGCCGTGCGGGTCGACGGCGGCGCCGACCAGGTCCTGGAGCCGCGCGAGCCGAAGCTCCCGCCGCCGCCCATGCGCGCCTCGGCGATTGCCGGCGCGAGCGCCAACAGCGCCGCGAGAGCCAATGAAATCAGCGATCCGCGCTTTTGCGCAAGAAACCGCAGCATATGAGTTTTCCCTCTTATTGGGGAGCGTCGCTCCCCTCGGGGAGAGAATATAGGGAGAGGATGACGGGGCTGCAAAGGCAGGGTTGCGGGAATTGGGAGACCGCCCTCATCCGACCGCCTTCGGCGACTCCTTCTCCCGCAAGCGGGAGAAGGAGTCGCTGCGGCAAAATTTCTCGCTAATCGGCAACCAAGGGGCTCTCTCCTTCTCCCGCACTTGCGGGAGAAGGTGGCCCTCGCGTAAGCGAGGGTCGGATGAGGGCGGCGGCGCCTTTTTCCCGCGGAAATCCGCCCCCAACGAGAACCCCATGCGCCAATATCTCGACCTTCTCGACAAAATCCTGCGCGAGGGCGTCCGTAAGGAGGACCGCACGGGGACAGGCACGCTCTCCATCTTCGGCCATCAAATGCGCTTCGATCTCTCGGAGGGCTTCCCGCTCGTCACCACCAAGCGGGTGCATCTGAAATCCGTGATCCACGAGCTGCTCTGGTTCCTCAAGGGCGAGACCAACATCGGCTACCTCAAGGAAAACGGCGTCACCATCTGGGACGAATGGGCCAACGAGAACGGCGATCTCGGGCCCGTCTATGGCGCGCAGTGGCGCGCCTGGCCCGCGCCCGGCGGGGAAACGATCGACCAGATCGGCTGGCTGATAGAGGAAATAAAGCGAAACCCCTTCTCGCGCCGCCTCGTCGTCACGGCCTGGAACCCGGCCGAGATCGACAAAATGGCGCTCGCGCCCTGCCACTGCCTTTTCCAATTCCATGTGGCGGAGGTGGACGGACGAAAGCGCCTGTCCTGCCAGCTCTATCAGCGCTCGGGGGACGTGTTCCTCGGCGTGCCCTTCAATATTGCGAGCTATGCGCTGCTGACCCACATGGTGGCGCAGGCCACGGGCTGCGTCGCCGGCGATTTCATCCATAGCCTCGGCGATGCGCATCTCTATCTGAACCATATCGAGCAGGCCCGCCTCCAGCTCTCGCGCGCGCCGCGGCCCCTGCCTCGCCTCGAGCTGAACCCTGAAGCAGCCTCGCTGCTCGATTTCCGCTATGAAGACATTGCGGTCGAAGGCTACGACCCTTGGCCGGCCATCGCCGCGCCCATTGCGGTTTGATTGTTTTTCACTCTGGCTATTTGAGGTGAACATGCGGCTCGAGGAGCTGGAAGCGCTCGCCGAGGAACGGTTGCGAGAAGCGCTGGCGCTATTGGGCGTTCAGAGGTGGTCCGGCGCTTTCTACCTTTCCGGATATGCAATCGAGCTCGCGCTCAAAGCCGTTATCGCCGGTCAGTTCAGGGCGAACGAAATCCCGGACAAGAACTTGGTAAAGAATATCTACACCCACGACCTCGAGGACCTTTTGAGCTTGGCGCAGCTCAAGCCAGCTTTGCAGGAGCGGTCCAGACGTTCTTCTCAGTTCGTGGCCAACTGGAACACTGTAATGGGCTGGAATGAGTCGGCGCGTTATAGGAGAATTGAAGAGACAGAGGCTCGAGCGCTACTCGAGGCCATAAGCGACCCGACGGAAGGGATTTTCGCATGGATCCGGTCACAACCATAGGGGGCGCCGAGGGGCTCCGCAGGATCGCGGAAGCGCTTAGGGCGGAAGGCATCGGAGTTGAGGGCGTCTACCTGATCAAGGTCGTTTCCGATGAGGACGATGTCGATTGGGTCATTCGGATCGTGACAAGCCGAAAAAGCCGAGAAGTCGTGCTCAAGGTCTTCGATCTTCGCCGAGCTGGCAGGATTCCCGATTTCGGAGGCAAAGTGCGAGTTGACCCCGTTCCGGCGACGCATCCGGAGGCCTCGCGGATCATCGCCTATGCCCGGCGCTTTGCTGAGCTGCCTGTCGAGATCGAGACGGTGATCCTCGATCGGATGCTCATCGAATACGCCCTCGTCGCAGACATCGAGAGAGTAGGCGCCGCCGCAGCATGACCCCCAAACTCGTCGCCGTCGTCGCCCGGGCCCAGAACGGCGTCATCGGGGTCGGCAATGGCCTGCCCTGGCGTCTCTCCAGCGATCTCAAGCGCTATAAGGCGCGTACCTGGGGCCGGCCCATGATCATGGGTCGGCGCACCTGGGAATCGATCGGCCGCCCTTTGCCCGGCCGCGAGAGCGTCGTCGTCACGCGAAGCCCCGGCTATGCCGCGCCCGGCGCCCATGTCGCGACGAGCCTGACCGAATCGCGCGCCATCGCCCGGCGCCTCGCCGCCGAAATGGCGGCGCCGGAAATTATTGTCGCCGGCGGCGCGGAAATCTATCGGGCGCTGCTCGGCGAGACGCAAATGATCGAGCTCACTGAAGTCGCGCTCGACATTCCGGGAGACGCCCATTTCCCGGAGCTTTCGCCGCTGGAATGGGAGGAAATCGCCCGCGAGACGCCGCCGCGCGGCGAAAAGGACGAGGCGGATTTCTCCTTCGTGACGCTGCGCCGCCGCCACGGTGGATAAGCGACAAATTAAACGGCGAAACCAGTTGCGGGGCCGGCCTACTATGGCTATAAGGCCCCTCGAAAGCGGCCGACGCGGCCGTTGGATCGGAGTGTAGCGCAGCCTGGTAGCGCACCTCGTTCGGGACGAGGGGGTCGGAGGTTCGAATCCTCTCACTCCGACCAGTTTAAATCCCGCAAAATAGAAGCATCAGAAATGGCCCCTTTGGGGCCTTTTTCACGTTGGAAGATAATCCGGGGCGGTTCCCGACATGGCGCAGCCACACCGCCTGGCCGATCCTTCTCATGATACGAGAGGTTCGGCGCCATCCCCGACGCTCGCGCCGTTTGGACACGCAGGAAACCACCGCCGTCATTGCGAGGAGGCGGAGCCGACGAAGAAATCCAGGGCCGCATCGCCTGCCTGGATTGCTTCGCTTCGCTCGCAATGACGGGCTCTGAACCAGCGCTCTTGCGGATTCCCGGTCGAGCTGTCAGCCCGCCGTCTACGCCGCGCGTCTGCTTTTCCGGCAGACGGAACAGATTCCGCTCAAGTTCGTTGCAATAGGGCGTCGACGCGACTTTGGCGTCGATCCACCCAAGCGGAGCCGTCGAAATGGAAGAACTCGACATCCAGGACTATGCCCGGCGGCTGTTCGATGCGCATGGCGACAAAGCCGTCGCCGAGGCCGCGCAAAAGGCGGCCGCTTTGGAGCAAAGCGGCGAGGCTGAGCAGGCGAAAAACTGGCGACGAATCGAAGCCGCCCTGTATCAAATGCTGGGGCCACACCAAAGTTGAGCCGTTTTGGGCACGGCCGTTAGCGGAGCAATTTGCCGCCGCTCAGAATGTGTCTTGGAACGACGCCGCCTTCTTTTGTTGCCGTGAGCGCCGTTGTGCGGCCTGGGTTTTCGCCGAGTCTCTATTGTCCAAGGGCACGAAACGCGCACGCGGCCTCGCGCCGCCAATGTCCTGCGCGCCGCGTATCTTGATGAGAAAGTCCAGCCTGGCGATATAGAGCAAGTCGATCATGGCGCGCTCTTCGGCGAGAGATGATCGATCAAGGTGACCTGCGCGCCCCGGCCTATCAAGTTGCGTAAAATACGTAGCCTCAAATTCGCAGGAGCCGATCAGCCTTTTGCGGCGCAGGAGAATGCATCTTTGGACGATCTCTTCAAATCCAACGCGCTTCCGACAGACTATGCGGCCCGTATCCGCATTGTCTCGAAACGCAAGGGCGGGCTCCAGGCGGCGCCGGACGAAGCAATCGTCGACGTGGATCGCAGCAATCCGGTTCTCGGCAATCCGCACATTCTGCGCGACCATCGGGACATGCAGGAGCGGCTGCGCGTCATTGCCGCCTATGAGCGCGATCTCGATCGCGATCTCGCCGAGCGCGGCCCGAAGACGCGCGAAATCGAAAAGATCGCCGATCGGCTACGCAGAGGCGAAAAAATTGCCCTGCGCTGCTGGTGTGCGGAGCCGCCCACGCGACCGCAGCGCCCGTGCCACGGAGATCGGATCAGGCTCGAGGTTCTGCGTCTGTGCGCAGAGCCCTCGACGCCGACAGAATGATGAAAAGGAACGGCCCGCGCCTTTACATCCGAGGTCGCGGGCCGTCGCCAAGAAAGACAGCGTATCCGGAACTGCTCAAAGCAATCGAAGCGGCTGACTGAACCAGGTTGCAACGGGATGGTTAACAGATCGTTAACACTTCCATTGAAACAGCTCGCATTGGGGCATGCCATTCCCGGCGTCTGACAGCGCGACCGGGAATTCAGAGCCTACCGTCATTGCGAGCGAAGCGAAGCAATCCAGAGCCGCTATAGCTGCGCTGGATTGCATCGTCGCGCAGCTCCTCGCAATGACGGCAAGCACGCATTACGTCACGCCGTCGCCCCGGCGTCCACTGTCATCACCGTCCCGGTAATATTGCACGCCTTGTCGTCGAGGAGATAAGAAACCGCGTTCGCGACATCCTCCGGCGCCGCCAACCTCCGCAACGCCGCGCGCGCAGCGATTTTGGCGCGATCCTCGTCGCCGAGCGAAGCCGTCATCTCTGTCTCGATAAAACCCGGCGCCACCGCATTGACGGTGACGCCCATCCGGCCGACTTCGCGCGACAGAGACTTGGTGAAACCGATGAGCGCCGCTTTCGTCGCGCCATAGACGGAAAGCGCATTATATCCGGTCGAGGCGATAATCGACGACATATTCACGATGCGGCCGCCCTGGCCCGCCGACATCATATTGCGCACGACATATTTGGTCAGGACGATCGGCGCAGTCACATTCACGCGCGTGAGCTGATCGATCTGCGAATTGTGCATGGTGGCGAGCAGCCCCTCCGTGCCGAGCCCGGCATTGTTGACGAGCCCATAAGGCGCGCCGAATTCCTTTTTGAGCCGCAGCACGAAATCAGCGATCGCGTCGATCTGCGAAAGATCGAGCGCAGCGAAGGCAAGCGCGCCCGAGGCGCGGGCGATCTCCTCATCGAGCGCGTCGCTCGGCTTGCGCGCGACAGCGATGACGCGAAAGCCGTCGGCGACGAGGCGTCGCGAGATCGCGAGGCCCAGACCGCGACTGCCGCCTGTGACGATGACATTGCGCCTCATGCTTTTCCCCGCAGCAGCTTGCCCCCGGCCGACATGGCGAGCGACGACACGAAGTCGATCGAAACCGGAACCTTGTGCCTTTCGAGCCGCCCGCGGCATGCGGCAAGAATTTCATCCTTCACCGCGCGCTTTTGCTCCGCAGAGACGTCGTGTTCCTTGAGCATCACTTCCGCCACGATGAGATCCCCCGTGATCGGATTGCGCCGCGCCTTCACCAACGACATGCGCACGGCGTCATGCAGATTGATGATCTGCTCGACCTCCTCCGGGTGAACTTTCAAGCCGCCGACATTGATGGTCCCGGCGCGCCTGCCCTTGAAGAAGAAGCGGTCGCCGGCTCTTTCGACAAGATCATCCGTATCGATAAATCCATCCGCGTCCGCCAGCTTAAGATCATCGCGACCGACATAGCGATCCGCCGTGCGGCGCGAGCGCAAGCGCAACGACCCATCGACGACGCGCATCTCGACGTCGCCTACGCCATTGAGATAAGCGGCGGGAAACCCTTCCCTCCCGTCGGTCACCTCGAAGCCGACTCCCGCTTCCGTGGATGCATAGGCGTGAACGATCTTCGCTTTCGGATAGAAGGCAGCCAAATTGGCGAGAACGGCGCGGTCTGCGATCTCGCCGGAAAGGCGCACATATTGGGGCGCGATCCGTGCAGCTTCGGGACTCATCAGCAGACGGCGCCAATGCGACGGCGTGCCGGAGAGGTGCGTGACGCCGGCTTCGGCCATGCGCGTTACATGATCGACGAGCGGCTCATTCGCCTCGGTCAGCAGCAGCGTCGCGCCGCTCGCCGCCGCGCGCAGGAAGATCTGCATCCCACCATAGCGCCGGATGTCGTAGAAAGTCGCCCAAACCGGCGCCGCCTCACCTGCCGCGCGCGGGCGAACCGCGCCAAGCAACCCCGCGAGACGATGCGCGACAAGCTTCGGCGCCCCGGTCGTGCCGGAGGTGGGAAGAACCCATTCCGTTTCGATCGCAGCGGGGCGCGGCTCCGTCTCGGGCGCGAGCGCCGAAACGCGAACGCGCGTAACGTCGACGCCGAAATCCTTAACGTCGTCGTCGCAAATGACCGCCTCGACTTGCGCCTGCGCGATCGCCGAGGCGAGACGCTCGCTCGTAAAATCCGGCGGCGTAATCACCATGCGCGCGACAAGCCCATCGAGCTCCAGCATGGCGAGCGCCGCGTCGAACTGCGACGATACGCCGATCAAGACCGACTTGCCGGCAAGCGAAGCGCGACGACCGCCCAAGATCGTCCCTTGAACCGCGTCGCGCCAAAGCGCCTGCCTCTTCGGCGCATGCAGGCCGGCGGCGCCGCCCGAAACAGCGTCGCCCGCGAGCCCGCGCAGATCAAGCGGCGGCGGCATTTTCATAGAGCGCGACAAAATCGCCGAAGGTTACGGGAAAATAGACCTCTTCCGAGGCCGTGAAGGGATCGACCCCGAGCGTGTCTTCGAGACGCGCGACGATGATAGCGAAGCACAGAGAATCCAAACCGGAGTTGGCGAGGACCGTATCATTCGCGAGCGGCGTGAGTGTTTTTTCCTGCTCCGCAGCCACATTTTCCACGACGGAAAGCACTGTTAACCTTATGCTCATCGAAACGCGCCCTTTTCATCTCCGGCTAAGAAGAACTTCCTATCGTGCTTCCCTAAGCAATTCCCTGCACACGTGGCCAAGATCCATGACGAAGGTTAAGCGCAGATGACCGAGCCGGCGACGCCGCGCATTCGATGCAGAATGATCGCAGAGGCCGACGCGCCAGCGCTCGTTCGATTGCTGGCCAAGGGATTTCCCGAGCGCACCGCCGACTATTGGAGTCACGCGCTCGAAACGCTCGCGCACCGCGACGCGCCCGAAGGCTATCCCCGTATGGGTTATCTGCTGGAGCACGACGGCGCGCCGGTCGGCGTGATCCTGATGATCTTCACGCGCGTGGGCGCGGAGAAGATTCGTTGCAACATCTCGAGCTGGTATGTCGAAGAATCCTATCGAGGCTACGCCTCGCTGCTCATCGCCGCGGCGGTGCGGCTCAAGGACGTCACCTATATCAACACTTCGCCGGCGCCGCATACGTGGCGCGTGATCGAAGCTCAGGGATTTCGCCGTTATTGTAACGGCCAAATGCTCGCCATCCCCGCCCTCGCCCCTTGGACCGCCAACGCCCGCGTGAAAATCTTCGACGCGGATCGCGACTATGGCGGCTCTCTCTCAACGCAGGAATGCGCGCTCCTCGCGGCCCACGCGGAGCGCGGCTGCCTGTCGCTGATTGTGCATGAAAAGCGCGAGGCCCATCCCTTCGTGTTTCTGCCGCGCCGCGTGCTGAAGGGGCTCGTGCCCACGCAGCAGATGATCTATTGTCGCAGCCTTGCCGATTTCCAACGCTTTGCGGGCCCCTTGGGCCGCGAGCTGCTGCGCCGCGGCCATCCCACTGTGCTTCTCGACGCCACAGAGAAAATCCCGGGGCTCTTCGGGATCTATCTCCACGATCGCGGACCCAAATATTTCAAGGGCCCCGAGCGTCCGCGACTGGGCGACCTCGCCTTCAGCGAAAGCGTCTTGTTCGGACCATGAGCCTCGCATGAAAACACTTGCCGACATCACCGCAGCGCAAGCTTTGGTCGATCAGCTTATCATCAATGGCGTCGACCATATTTTCTGCGTGCCGGGCGAAAGCTATCTCGCCGTGCTCGACGCCTGCTACGAGCGCAACGTCAAACTCACCGTCTGCCGCAACGAGGCCGGCGCGGCGATGATGGCGGACGCCTATGGCAAGGCCACCGGGCGCCCCGGCATTTGCTTCGTGACACGCGGCCCGGGCGCCGCAAACGCCTTTGCCGGCGTTCATATCGCGCAGCACGACTCGACGCCCATGATCTTGTTCATCGGCCAGATCGAGCGATCGCATCGTGACCGCGGCGCGTTTCAGGAAGTCGATTACCGCGCGATGTTCGGCGGACAGACAAAATGGACGGCCGAGATCGACGATGGCGCCCGCATGGCGGAATATGTCTCGCGGGCATTTCATGTCGCGCTTGGCGGGCGGCCGGGGCCCGTCGCCCTCGCTTTGCCGAAAGACATGCTCGACGAGCGCGTCCTGCCGCGCCCCTGCCCCGCCGCCGCCGTCGTGGAGACATCGCCGGGGCCAGACGACATCGACGCCCTCGCCACAATGATCGCCGAAGCGAAGCGTCCCTTGTTCGTCCTTGGCGGAACGCGTTGGGACGAGACGACGTCGCGTCGCATGATGGATTGGGCGCGCGCGTTCGACATGCCTGTCGCAACGAGCTATCGACGGTTGCCGCTCTTCGATCCGCTGCATGACTGTTATGCCGGCGACCTCGGCCTTGCCGCCAATCCGAAGCTCGTCGCGCGCGCCAAAACGAGCGATCTCTTCGTTCTCATCGGCGGGCGGTTGGGGGAAATCCCCTCTCAGGGCTATAAGCTCTTCGACATCCCGCAGCCGCAGACGCGCTTCGTGCATGTTTATCCGCAGGCCGAGGAATTCGGCCGCGTCTATGCGCCCACGCTCGCCATTCACGCGTCGCCCAAGCCTTTCGTCGAGATGCTGGCAAAACAAATTCCGCCGGCGCACCGCCCCTGGCGTGACGACACGCGCGTCGCCCATCAGGATTATCTCGATTTCTCACGAAGCTTTACGCCCTCCGCGGACGTCGATCTGGCTCAAATGATGATCTGGCTTTCGGACCATCTTCCCGACGACGCCGTCATCTGCAATGGCGCAGGAAATTACGCATCCTGGATTCACCGCTATTTCCGTTTCCGCCGCTATGGCTCACACTTTGCGCCGACATCGGCCACGATGGGCTATGGCGTGCCAGCCGCCGTCGCCATCAAACGGCTCTATCCCGAGCGGCTCGTCGTCTCTATCAATGGGGACGGCGATTTTCTGATGAATGGCCAGGAATTCGCGACAGCCGTGCAATATGAGCTGCCGATCATCGTCGTCATTTGCGACAACGCCTCCTATGGCACGATCCGCATGCATCAGGAGCGCAGCTACCCCGCGCGGGTCATCGGCACGGATCTGCGCAATCCGGACTTCGCCGCCTATGCCCGCGCCTTCGGCGGTTACGGCGCGCGCGTCGAACGCACAAAGGACTTCCCGGAAGCTTTCGACGCGGCACGCGCGTCACGACTTCCCTCTATCATCCATGTGATGATGGACCCGGATCGCGTTACGCCGAGCGTAAATCTCTCTGCGATACGCTCCGAAGCGCTGGCGGGCGCGTAAGAGAACTGCTGACAAAGTGGCTGACGCCCCTCGTGCTTCGAGACGCCTGCTGCGCAGGCTCCTCAGCATGAGCGGCTTCTTCAACTTCGCCAAAAGACTTATACGAGATCCGCTCGCCATCCCCGACGCTCGCGCCGTTTGGACACACAGGGAATCCCCGCCGTCATTGCGAGGAGGCGGAGCCGACGAAGCAATCCAGGGCCGCATCACTGCCCTGGATTGCTTCGCTTCGCTCGCAATGACGGGCTTTGGGCAAAACCAGCGCTCTTGTGGCTCTGAATTCCCGATCGGGCCTTCGTCTCGAAGGACGAGGCCGCCTCGGAGGTTTGCCAGCAAACTGAAGGCGCCGAAAACTGGCGCCTTCAGTTCACGATGCCACTCGAAGCTGCGGCTTAGAATGCGCGAAGTCCCAATAAAGCGCACGCGCGCGCTTATACATTGGGCCTGCCTCCAATTGCCGATCGTCGATGCGCGACATCGGCGCGACTTTCTGGAAGTTGCCTGTCGAGAAAATCTCGTCAGCGCAAAGAAAGTCGTCATAGGTGAGCGTTGTCTCGATCACCTCCACGCCATCTGCGCGCAGCAAGCCGATGACGCGTTGGCGCGTGACGCCGTTCAAAAACGTCCCATTCGCCGACGGCGTGAAAACAGCGCCATCCTTGGCGAGAAAGGCGTTGGAATTGGCGAATTCCGCAATATTGCCGAGCATGTCGCGCATGAGGCAATTGTCGAAGCCGCGCTTGGCCGCCTCGATCAACGCGCGCGCGCCATTGGCGTAATGGCAACTCGCCTTCGCCCCAACCGGCGCAGTTTCCGCCGAGGGCCGGCGGAAAGGCGACAGAGTCACCGCGCCGCCCTTGGGCGCCGGCATGGGCGCCTCATAGATCGTGAGGCACCAATTGGTGGAAGAGGGCTCGAAGCGAACGCCGCCACCCAAGCCGTCCTCGGCCCAATACATCGGCCGAATATAGAGCTGCGCGTCGAGCGCAAATTTTCTCAAGCCCTCTGCGACAAGCGTGCGCCATTCCTCGACGCTCAGCAAAGGCTCCAGTAGCATCTCACGCGCGGAATTATTGACGCGCGCGAGATGTAGGTCGAGATCGGGCGTCACGCCCTCGAAGGCGCGCGCCCCGTCGAACACCATCGAGCCAAGCCAGGCCCCATGCGTTCTCGGGCCCAAAATCGGCGCGTTGCCGTCGCGCCATTCGCCCTGAAAGAACGTCCAAGTCTGCGAGACCGGACGCAGTGGAACAGGAGAAGCCATGGCCGAACCTCTCTCTTTACGCGCCACTGAACATCGCCGGCGCGTCCGATGCAGGCGCGAGCTTCAGCATGCGCGCCAGCTTGCGCATCACTCGCACCAGGAACATCACCGACGTAGGCAGGGGCGTGCGACAGAAGGCCACTTTGCGAACGTATTTCTCGACGGTCCAAACCGCATGGGAGCCAGCGCGGAACAGGACGTGGTCGCCCGGCCCGAGATGATGTTCCACGCCATTATCCTCGCGCACGACGACCGATCCCTCCAGGACATAAACTGTCTCGTCGATGTCGTAATGCCAATTGAACACGCCCTTCGTGCAATCCCACAGAAGCGTCGTGGCCGAATTGTCGAGGCTGCGTGACAAGATGAAATTCCGCGCAACCGGAGCGCCCTCGATCACCCAAGCCGGATTGATTGGGCACGGCTGCATCTCGACATTCTTGCCATCGTAGAAAATTATTTTTTCATCGCCGCTCATTGCGATTTCCTCCCCGTCAGTCAATCCAAACGCAAAACGTCGCGGACGTCGCGCGGCCAATCCTCGACGTAAAGGCCGTGCGTCGCAAAGAGCGCGAGCGCCAGCCGGTCGATACCGAAGGCCACGCAACCCGAATGCGCCATTTCGCCCTTCTGATCCACAAGCCCCCATGTCTTGCCGAAATGCTCGCGATGATAGTTGAAGCTCATGCAAGCGGTCGGCGCGCCCTGCGCGCGCACGGGAATCAGAAGCTCGAACTTCAACGCATGCTCGATTTGATTTGCCGCCATCAACACGCCGACGCGGCCAAAGAACGGATCGCTGGCGCGATCGAAGGCAAAGGGCAGTTGCAGCGACTCGGCGATCGTCTGCGCGGTTTTCATCCACTGCTCACGGAAGACGGCAATCTGCACCGGCGCGCCTATACGAACGAACTCGCGCATCCGGAATGATTGCAATCGGTCCAAATCTTTCGAGGGCTCGTGCCGGAAGCAGTCTGCCGCAACGTCGAACGTCAGGCCATCTTCGGGAACCGGGCCATTTTCCGCGGCAATCGGATAGACCGGATAACAGGCCGCCGGGCTCAACACGAGACCGGCCGAGGTGGCGCCGCGTGTCCAGTCTTCGCCTTGCTTGGCTCTGTCCACCGCAGCGGCGACGTCCGCCTCCGATCCGTGCAGGGCGCAAACGCAGCCGAGCAGTTGAGGGAAACTGTTGAGGTATCCCTGCTTCTCGAGCTGCCTCAGGCTCATCACCGGCGGAAAACGGAAGACGGACGCTTCTTGGGGGCGATGTCTTGTAATCAGCCATTGAAGCGCATCGACGACGTCTTCATAACGCCGCGTGCGCGCGTAAACGCCGTCAACGCCCATGGGGCGAAAGAGATGATCGAGGATCGTCTCATCGCTGCGAGCCTCCCTATCTGTGCACGCCATCCCGCTCATTGCGCGTTCATCCCCATGCTGTTATCGCGGCTTCACGATCGTGTCCGGCACGCCGCCGATGAGGCAGGACGTCGCTACGTTCGAAAGAATGCGGTTGTTGTTGATCATGACGGAGGAAGAGAGAATATCCCTTAGCGGGCGCGAGACGCTGAATTCGCTGTCGTTGCGATAGCCAGCAATCCCGCAGGCGTTGAATGCATGCATTACCGTCGTGATCGCCATTTCCGAGGCGCTGACCTTCAGCAGGTTGAGCGATGTCTGGAAGGACATCTCGTCGAGCGACTCAGGATTTCCCACCCTGCCGAGGTAATCCGCGGTGGCCGAGTCGACGAGGTTGACGAGCTGCATCAGCGACAGTGACGCCTGCGTCGCAAATGGCGCGCCAGGCGGAAGAGCGCCCTTCTGAGCGCGGGAGATTTTACGCGTGAAATTCTGCGCGCGCTCCACCGCGCCAGCCGCGACGCCCGCCCAGCAGGCCGCCCAAAGCAGATGGGTCACCGGCACCATCGAGCGGCGATGAATTTTGTCGTAGGGCTCCGCGAGAACCTGCTCGGCTTCGCCCTTCGCAATGAGATGAAAACCTTCGCTGCACGTGCCACGCATGCCCATGACGTCCCATTTGGACGTGCGCTCGAGCGTGTAGTCTTCCTTGAAAAAGAGCGCGAGCACCTGATCGCTGGGGAGTGACTCCGGCGAACGCCGTGCGGTCGTCACGATGGCGTCGGCCGCCGCCCCATAGGAGACGACCGAGGCGTCTCGATCGAGCGAAATTCCGTCATCGAGAGCAACGATCGCCGACGCGCTTGAGCGCACATTGGCGCCGTTCTTTCCTTCGGTCGTCGACGACGCAAGCAGCATCTGCTCTTCGCCGATGCGACGCAGATAGGACTGGAACCTTTCGCTGCGCCCGGCATGGTTCATAACGCATGCGACATTGGCGGCGTGCATCGCATAAATCATCGCCGTCGAGGAACAGACGCGGCCAAGCGCATAACAAAGCTGCGCGGCGTCCGCCACATTGCGGTCCTCTCCGCCACACCCTTCCGGCAGCAATATCCCGAGCAGACGCTGCGCTTTCAGCTCGTCGAACGCCTCTTTCGGGAAGCGGGCCGTTTCATCGATCGCCTCGGCGAATTTCGCAGCAACGGCGACGGCCGAAGCGATCCGCGCAGAAAAGTCCTCTTGCGCTCTCACTTGCGGCTTTGAAATTTCAGCAGCCAACATCTTCGCCTCGTCAACCTATCCTCGCCTGATCGAGCCGAGGCTAGATTCCAGTTCTGAATATTCAGTTTTGTCGCGCAAATTGTCGACGTCAGCCTTAATGAATTGGATTTTAGCAATCCGCCGCAGCTTCTTTTTATAGATCGCGGCTAGAACACTGATTGTCAGTTCGATAAAGCTCTGTGCTCTGGAGGTTGCAGCGTGGACGTCTCAACGATTCAATCCATCGATCGCATCAACGCCGTCGTCGCCCAATTCATAAAGAACGCCCACCAAATTCCCCCCCAGCAGGATTTGGAGGAGCTCGGCATGACCTCGATGGAGATGGTGAATTTGATGCTGTCGATCGAGGCGGAGTTCGACTTGACGATTCCGAGCTCGAAACTCGTTCCAGCAAATTTCCGGACAATACAGAATATCGACGCCTTGGTGCGCGATCTCGCGCATTGAAACCGAGGGCGGCGCTCTTCCAAAGCGCCGCCTCGCCGTCAGGCGCTGTGGCGCAAGGCGTCGATCCTGTCCGAAACATTCCTGATCCAGGCGCGATAAAGTCGCGCCGCATCATCGGCCCAGGGCCGAGCGCATTTCTCTGGGGAAAGAGTTTCCGCCAGAGCCTGTTCCGCATGGCGCTCCGTCTTTTCGAGCACGCGGCTACCTAACTGGCTCAGCCTCTGCGACATCTCGGCGCTGAAATAATTCTCGGGCTGATCCGGATAGTCGACGCGTTCGCCTGAAAGATAGCGCAGCACATCGCGGCGGTATTCCTTCAACAACGTCTCGGCTTCATATTCCGGATGCCCCTGAAGGAAGACGAAAAGGCTCGGCTCTTCACGCCAGAACATATCGACGCCGACGTCCGGCGACCATGCGCCAATCTTAAAACAACGCCGCGCTAGCGCTTCGGCGTCGAGCGCGTTGTAACGTGAATGCGGCGTTAAAATCGAGCTGCCCGCTCTTTCGCCGGTCCAATCCTCGCCGAGACGCCGAAAGGTATAGACGCCGCTGATCTTCTTAGGCATGCGTCGGCGTTCGATCCCGGCAAGATGAAGCGTCGCGGCATGCGCCGCGAGGCAGGACCAGAGAGTCGAAAAAGTGTGCGTGCGCGCCCAATCGGCGAGCGTCTGGAGCTGCGGCCAATAAGGTTCGTGATCGAGGCGGGCGGCGCGGGGCTCGCTGCCCGAGACGATCAGCGCATCGGCGCCGCGCCGATACAACGCCTCAATGCCTTCGTGATCGCGCGCCAAATAGCGGCGCGCCGTTTCGCTGCGCTCCAGGCCCGGCAGCGTATAGCAGCGCCAGCGAATCTCGCGTCCCTCGGCGCCCGCGCGCACGAGGCGCTCGAATTGCGCCCGCGTCGCCGCGAGCGCCTGGTCGGGCATATTGTTCACGAACGCGATTTCCAGGACGTCGCGCGCGCGTAAAGCATGCAGCGTCATTCCGCCGCCTCGGCGAAGGCGCCATTCGCCGCGGCGAGCGCGTTGTCGAGATCCTCGATGATGTCGTCGGCGTGCTCGATGCCAACGCTGATGCGCAGCATCTCCGGCAAGACCCCCGCCTTTTCCTGCTCGGCAGGGGTCATCTGACGATGCGTCGTCGAGGCCGGATGGCAGGCGAGCGACTTGGCGTCGCCAATATTCACCAGCCGTTTGATGATGCTCAGCGAGTCATAGACGCGCTTGCCGGCCTCGAGCCCGCCCTTCACGCCGAAAGTGAGGAGCGATGGGGCGCGGCCGCCCAAATACTTCTGCGCGAGCGGATAATAGGGGCTGTCCGGGAGCCCCGCGTAATTCACCCAGGCGACGCGCGGATCGTCACGCAAAAACGCCGCGACTTTTTGTGCGTTCTCGACATGGCGCTCGACGCGCAGCGCGACGGTTTCCACCCCCTGCAGCAGAAGGAAAGCGTTCAGCGGCGCCAGAACCGCCCCTGTCGTGCGCTGATAGACGCTGCGCGCGCGCGCGATAAAGGCGCTATCGCCGAAGCGGTCGACATAGACGAGGCCATGATAGGAGACGTCCGGCTCGTTGAAGGTCGGGAACCGCTCGGGGTATTTGCGCCAGGGAAAACGGCCGCTGTCGACGATAATCCCGCCCATTGTTGCGCCATGGCCGCCCATGAATTTCGTCATGGAGTGAACGACGATGTCGGCGCCATGCTCGATGGGCCGCCACAGGATCGGCGTCGCCACCGTATTATCGACGATGAGTGGAACGCCATGGGCGTGCGCGGCCTCTGCAATCGCCGCCAGGTCGCAGATATTGCCGGCAGGATTGCCGACGCTTTCACAGAAGACCGCTTTTGTGTCGGCGTCGATCGCCGCCGCCATGTCGCTCGCGGAGTCGCTGGCGGCAAAGCGGACCTTCACGCCCTGGCGCGCCATCACATGCTGAAGCAGCGTATGCGTCGTGCCGTAAAGTGTGGGGGCAGCGACAATATTGCCGCCGCTATCGGCCACATTCGCGAAGGCGTAATAGAGCGCCGCCTGCCCCGTCGACACCGCCAAGGCGCCGATCCCGCCCTCGAGCTGCGCGACGCGTTTCTCCAGCACGGCGACCGTTGGATTGGCGATGCGGCTGTAGCGGAAACCTTCCTCTTCGAGATCGAAGAGCGCCGCCGCATGATCGGCGCTGTCGAACTCATAGGCGACGGTCTGATAGATCGGCACGGCGACGGCGCGTGTCGTCGGATCGCCGTCATAGCCGCCATGCACCGCTATCGTTTCGTTCCGCATTGGATCTGCCTCCTGCAGCGCGCCCGCCCGCATCGTTGAAAGGGCGAAGCTGAGCCGTCTTTGCAGGGAAAACGCCTAAAGATTTATGCGGTTTTTGCGGGCGCAGCGATGAAAAGCGGCTGGTAGGCTTAACAAGGTTCATCCGCATTTGTAGAGATTTGGCAGGGAATTTCCGATAGGTTCACGAAAGACGGCGCGACGGCCGCGCATTAACCATTCTTCCAGGCGACGACGAGAGATGACGGCGCATAGTGCGGAGCGAGGGCCTTCCAGAAGCGAACGCTCCGAAGGCGGGGCCCGCTCGGTGAGCAAGGATTGGCTGCGGGCGCTGAAACTATCCGCATCGATCGAGCGCGATCCCGGCCGCACGCTCGCAGTCGCTTTCGAAGAAATTGCGCAGACGCGCGGCGACGCGCCGGCGATCCTATTCGACGGCGGCGGGTTCAGCTTTCGCGAATTGTCCGAGCGCTCGCGCCGCTACGCCCGCTGGGCGCAGGCGCGCGGGCTGCGCAAGGGCGACGCCGTCGCGCTCGTCATGGAGAGCCGGCCCGATTACGTCGCCATCTGGCTCGGACTGACGCGCATCGGCGTCGTGGTCGCGCTCATCAATCATCATCTTGCAGGGACCGCATTGGCGCATTGCATCCGGATCGCTTCGCCGCGCCTGATCCTGGCTTCGGTTGCAAATTACCCGAAATGCGCAGAAGCGGTTGGCGACGAAGCCGAGCTTGTCCGTTGCGACGACTCGCTCGAAAGCGCGCTCGCCGCGCAATCGAACGCGCCCCTTGATCTCGACGCGGCCGCGCGGCCCACGCTTTCCGATCCTGCGCTCTACATCTACACCTCCGGCACCACCGGCCTGCCGAAGGCGGCGATCGTCTCGCATCGCCGCATCATGAATTGGGCATTGTGGTTTTGCGGCCTGCTCGATGTGACGCCCGACGACAGAATGTATGTTTGCCTGCCGCTCTATCACTCGGTCGGCGGCGTCGTCGCCATCTGGGCCACGCTGCTGGGCGGCGGCTCCGTCGTGCTGCGCGAGCGTTTCTCGGCCAGCGCCTTTTTCACCGACGTCGTCGAACATGGCTGCACGCTCTTCCAATATATCGGCGAGCTTTGCCGCTACCTCGCCCATGCGGCGCCCTGTGAAGCGGAGACGCAACATCGGCTGCGTCTCGCCGTCGGCAATGGGCTGCGGCCGGAAGTCTGGCCGGTGTTCCAGAAGCGCTTCGCCATTCCGCGCATTCTCGAATTCTATGCGGCGACGGAAAGTAATTTCTCGCTCTACAATGTCGAAGGGGAACCGGGCGCCATCGGCCGTATCCCCTCCTTTCTCGCCGCGAGCCGGACGATCCAGCTCGTGCGATATGACGCCGAGACGGACGCTCCGCTGCGCAATGCGGAAGGCTTCTGCGTCGCCTGCAAACCTGACGAGCCCGGCGAAGCCATTGCGCGCATCGCCAATGATTTCGAGGGCTATCTCGATCGCGCCGCTTCCGAAAAGAAAATCCTGCGCGACGTCTTCGCGCCCGGAGACGCGTGGATGCGCAGCGGCGATCTCATGCGCCGCGACGCGCGTGGCTTCTTCTATTTCGTCGACCGCGTCGGCGATACTTTCCGCTGGAAAGGCGAGAATGTTGCGACCGCAGAGGTCGCACAGGCGCTCGCCGCCTACCCTGGCGTCATCGACGTCACCGTTTATGGCGTGGAAGTCCCCGGCCGCGACGGGCGCGCCGGCATGGCGGCGATCGTGGCGAACGAGAGCTTCGATATAGCGGGCCTCTATGCGCATCTGTCGGCGCAACTGCCCGTTTATGCGCGTCCGCTCTTCCTGCGCCTGTCGCATGAATTGCAGGTCACGGAGACGTTCAAGCACCGCAAACGCGCGCTTGCCGCCGAGGGGTTCGATCCGCGCAAGATCGGCGCGCCTGTCTTTTTCGCGTCTTCCGAGCGATCTATATATGCCGCCTTGGATTTGGCGCTTTACGAGAAGATTCTCGCCGGCGCCGTTCCTTTCTAGGCGTCACGTCCAAAGACCCGCTTTCGACCGGAATGACGCGAAACCAAGGTTCAGCGGGAAAGGGCGCCGGATGAAAGTCGATGTCGGGGCGTTATCGGTCGTCCTCAACGAAGGCGCAGGGGGGGCTGGTCCCCTGTCCGGCGCAACCTTCGTCGTCAAGGAAAACATCGACGTCAAAGGCCAGGTGTCGACCAATGGCCATCCGCAATGGGCGACCACTCATGCGCCCGCGCTGGCCAACGCCGCGGTGGTCGACAGACTGCTCGCCGCCGGCGCATGTCTCGTGGGCAAGACCCATATGGACGAGATGGCCTATAGCCTGCTCGGCGCCAATCCGCATTTCGGCACGCCGATAAACCCCGCGGCGCCGGACAGGCATCCGGGCGGCTCCTCGTCCGGCTCCGCCGTCGCGGTGGCGGCCGCTCTCGTTAATTTCGCCATCGGCACGGATACGGCCGGCTCCTGCCGCGCGCCCGCGGCCTTCTGCGGCGTCTTCGGTTTTCGCCCCTCGCATGGCGCGATTCCCATGGCGGGCGTCGTGCCGCTGGCGCCCTCGCTCGACGTTATCGGCTGGTTTGCGCGCGACCTCGCTCGAATGGTGGAAGTCGGCAATGTGCTGCTGCCTGAAGATACGGATCAAGGCGCCTTGGAAGAGGCGGTGTTTCTCGGCGACGCTTTTCATGGCGTCGAAACCGAACTGGCCGCCGCCGCGGCGCCAGCCGTCGATATGTTGAAAAGCGGACCCTGGCGCGAAGGCCGGCTGGAGGAGGATTTCTTCAAGACGGCTCTCGCGCATTTCCGCAATCTGCAGGCGCATGAGGCCTGGGCCTCTCATGGCGCATGGGTGACGGCTCATCATCCGACATTCAGCAAAGGCGTCGAGGAGCGCTTCGCCATCGCATCCAAAGTCACGCTCGAACAGAAAAATGCGGCGTTGGCCTTTCGCGAGGAGGCGAAGAAGCGCATCGAGGCGCTCTTCGGCGACAAGGGCTTTCTCGTCATGCCGACGACGCCCTTCCGTTCGCCGCTGCTCACCGAAAGCGAAGAGCAGCTCGACGCCAAGCGCTACCAGATGATGCGGCTCTTCCTCATCGCGAGCTATTTCGGCCTGCCGCAGATCAGCCTGCCATTGCCCACCACTGACGCGCCGGTGGCGCTTTCTTTCGTCGGCAGGCGCGGAACCGACCGCAAGCTGCTGGCGCTGGCGCAGCGCTTCTGCTCGAAGATGAAGAAGTAATATTGTTTCGTTTGAACAGCTCGCATCGGCGCCTGTCATTCCCGGCGGGCTGAAAGCCCGACCGGGATCCAGAGCCACAAATACGCTGGTTTTGCTCAGCGCCCGTCATTGCGAGCGACGCGAAGCAATCCAGGGCGGCGATGCGGCCCTGGATTGCTTCGTCGGCTCCGCCTC
>NZ_JAERVJ010000003.1:257292-497564 GCF_016745395.1 Methylocystis sp. Sn-Cys | reverse complement strand
ACCGCATCCGCTGCAACCGTTGGCAGCGCCGCCGTCGATGAATGCGTTATACGGATCGACCCTCGAGGTGTCAACGCTCGTTCGAAAAACTTTCGCACTTTTGTCGCATGGTCGCCGAAGGCCCCGGTTCTCTTGGGATCGACCGGTGGATAACTTTTTCGAGCGATGCCCGAGGGCGCGCCGTAAATGAGCCATAATGCGAAGGCTTCGTCGTCATGTAATATGCGTGCTTCGTACGTCAGCGCCAGGAAACCGGGAGCGGTCAGGATGACGACGCACGCCCCGCATATCGCCCCTGAAAAGTTCTGAAAGGCCACGGCTCCGCTTCATGGGATTGCAATTCAACAGCCGCCTCGCCTCCGCCTCTGCGAGCCCAGACTGGCTCGAACTCGGCGAGGAACCTGCGATCGAAGTCGACGGGCGCCGCCATACAGCCGACGACCGGCGCCGCGTATCCGCCCGCTGGCTTTCCGGAACCGTTCTCACCGGCTTTTTCGGGGCGCTGCTGATCAGCGCCGCGGCCTATACGGCGCTCGACCAGCAGACACGCTTCGCCGAAGCGCCGCAGCGCGCGCAGCCGGCGCCACAGGTGGAGGCCGAAGGCACTTCGGTCAATCCGAAAAAGGGCGATCGCCTGATGCGCGCGGTCGACGTCGTGGCGGCCAAGCAAACATTCCGCGCCGCCACCACGTCGAAATCCGGCGACAAGGAAGTGGTGCGCACGCGCGCCTTCACCCATGTCGCCGCGACTCTCACGCTGGCGCCGACGAACTTCGCCGGCGAAGTGCCGCTCTATAATCCGCTCAAGCTGGCGAGCGATCCGCGCGCGCCCGAGACCAACGGCGAGTCCGACGTCGCCCTCGACGAAGCGGAAGTCTCTTTCGTCACCAGGGATCTTTCAGGGCTCGACATCCATTCGCAGAGCGCGCAGCTCTCGTTCGACGAGGCGCAGGCGCAGGTCAATGAGCAGGTGAAGAGTTCGCTCGCGGCGGGACCCAAGGCCGCCGCCCTGCCCCTCCCCGGCCAACTTCTGCTGTCGCGCACGAGCCGCGCCGCCGCCATGGACCCACAGGCCCTCGCCTACGCCGCGCCGGGGACGTCGCTCACCGCGCCTTTTTCGTCGATCGAAGTACGCATGGTGCCGGAAAATGTCACCATCGCGCCGCGCGACACGCCACAACCGACGCAGATGGAAGAAAAGCTGGCGATCGTGCGCCGCGGCGAGACGCTCGACGACATTCTCGCCGCCAACGGCGTGCCGAGGGCGCGTATGGCCGCGGTCGCGGCCGCCTATCGGGGCAAGCGCGATCCCGTTCGCGAAGGCCAGCGCGTGAAGCTGCTGTTCGCGGATTTCGACGGCTCGGGCAAAAATATGCAGCTCGCGCGCCTGTCCGTTTACAATGACGACGAGGTCGAATCGATCGTCGCCGCGAATGATCAAGGCGCCTTCGTGCAGACGCCGACGGCGCCCTCGGGCGGCGC
Source organism: Methylocystis sp. Sn-Cys (assembly GCF_016745395.1). Taxonomy (GTDB): domain Bacteria; phylum Pseudomonadota; class Alphaproteobacteria; order Rhizobiales; family Beijerinckiaceae; genus Methylocystis; species Methylocystis iwaonis. The sequence continues at coordinate 496,082 of NZ_JAERVJ010000003.1, read as the reverse complement.
ACGACGCGCGTCGAAACGCGCGCCCGCAGATGATTTCGCCGATGGCGAGGACGACGATTCCGGCGCCATGCGGCTCTACAACTCGCTTTACGAGACCGCACTGAAACAGCAGATCCCCAAAACAGTGGTGGGCGAGCTGGTGCGCATTTTCGCAAATGATGTCGATCTGCAGCGCGGCGCGGCGGGCGGCGATTCCCTCGACGTCTTTTACGACGAGCCGGACGACGGCTCGGGACCAACGCGCGACTCCCTCCTCTATGCGTCGCTGACCACGCATAATGAGACCTATCGCTACTATCGCTTCCAGACCCAGGACGACGGGCTCGTCGATTATTACGACGAGAGCGGCCGCTCGAGCCGCAAATTCCTGGTGCGCAAGCCCATTTCGCTCGGCGAGACGCGCTCGGGCTTCGGCATGCGCCGCCACCCGATCCTCGGCTACTACAAGATGCACACGGGCGTCGATTGGGCGGCGCCGATCGGCACGCCGATTCTCGCCGCCGGCAATGGCACGGTGATCAAGGCGCAGTGGGACTCCGGCTATGGCCGCCGCGTCGAGATCCAGCACGCCAACGGCTACATCACGACCTACAATCACATGTCGGGCTTCGCGCGAGGCGTTTCGGAAGGCGTGCGCGTCAAGCAGGGACAAATCGTCGGCTTCCTCGGCTCGACGGGCCTCTCGACCGGCCCGCATCTCCATTACGAGGTCATGGTCAACGGCCATTTCGTCGATCCGATGCGCGTCAAGCTCGCCCGCACCCGCGAGATCGAAGGCCGCATGCTGGCGGATTTCAAGCGGGAGCGTGACCGGATCGACTCGTTGATGGCCAAGGCGCCCAACAGCAACAAGGTCGCCGCCCAGGGCGCCACGGCGAGCCGGTGATCAAGCCCCAGTGACCGGTGCGACGGATAGCGCGAGGCGGAGCGCCTGCTCGATCGATTCGAGCGATCGCATCGTCTCCCGCTTCATCGCATGGCGCGGAAATTGGACGCCGAACTCGCGCTCCAGCGCGAGCATGATCCGCACGGCGCAATAGGGCGTGAGCCCAGAGGCGAACAAATCGGCTTTTGGCGCCAGATCGGCGGCGGCGATGGGGAGCCGCCCCTCCCGATCGATAATGCGCCTGATGGTGGAAAACATTGCCCCTGTCTCCCGCTATTTTACGCGGCGCAGCGCGGCGTTTCGGCCGCTGGCGACGGGGTCTGCAGGCTGTCGATCGCATGAGCGATCGAGGCCATCGAGGCGGCGGTCTCGCGCGTCAACAACGCGCGTGTAAACTCGATCTTGAATTCGCGCTCGATGGCGACCAGCACGAGAACCGCCCCGAAAGGGGTCAGCCCGAGATCATAAAGATTGGCGTGCGGCGTGAGGCGCGCGGCCGGAACGGCGAGCTTTGTTTCCCGCTCGATAATGCGACGGATGGCTGCAAACATTGTTTTTCTCCTTGCCCCAAGAGAAACGCGATGAAGCCAATGTAGCTACAGGGGCGTTGGAGCGTCGTGCGGACGCGCACGTCGGGCGAAACGGCTGCAGCCGCAAACGCCGGGCGTCTAAAATCCGAGTTTTCGCCACACCTCCGCGGCGCTTACCCCGGCGTCCCTGAGCGCGCGCAGCGTGGTGGAACTGCGGCTCTTTGCGAGCTTCTCGCCAGCGTCGTCGAGAATCAGCTCATGATGAAAGTAGCGCGGCTCGGGCAGACGTAGCAGCTTCTGCAACAGGCGGTGCAGGCTTGTCGCGAAGAATAGATCACGCCCGCGCACCACGTCCGTCACGCCCTGCAGCGCATCGTCGACGACAACTGCAATGTGATAGCTGGCGGGCGTGTCCTTGCGCGCGAGCGCCACGTCGCCCCATTGCGCGGGGTCGGCGCGCATAAGTGAAAATCCTTCCTCTGCCTCGGGGGCCGTCGAATCGGGCGCACGCCCAGGGGCGCAGCGCTCCCGCCAAAAGAGCCCCTCCCCGGCCAGCGCCGCCGCTTTCCTCATGTCGAGCCGCAACGCGGAGCCGCCCTCGGCCAAAACCTCGCGCGCCGGGCGCCGGGGTTTGTCCCGGCAGGTTCCCGGATAAAGCGGCGCGCCGTCCGGATCGCGGGGCCAATCGGAATGCGCGGCGGCGAAGCGGCCGATGTCCGAGCGCTTGCAATCGCAGGCGTAAAGCAAGCCCATGGCGCCCAGCGACTCCAATGCCGCGGCATAATCCTCGAAATGCTCGGACTGGCGGCGTACGGGCCTTTCCCATTCGAGCCCGAGCCAGGCGAGATCTTCATGGATCGCCGCCTCGAACGCCGGCCGCGCGCGTCCCAGATCGATATCCTCGATGCGCAGCAGAAAACGGCCGCCGCAATCGCGCGCGAGAGTAAAATTGAGCAGAGCGGAATAGGCATGGCCAAGATGCAGATAGCCGTTTGGCGAGGGCGCGAAACGGAAGACCCGACGCTCACTCATGCTTCGCCTTTCCAGCGCCGATATCACCCAAATGGGTGATGACCCTTAGGCTTAGTGTTGATTACATCAGCGCCGTATTTCGAGACATTTTCATCGACGGGGAGGCCTTCGGGCCTCCCTTTTTCATTGGCGTTCTTCTTATCATCGACGCCTGTCACGCATTGCGCGCCCGCTCCGCAATCTCGAGCGCCACCGCAAATACTTGGTCGCGGTCGAGTTCACTGCTATCGAGCGTCACGGCGTCCGCCGCCGCCTTCAAGGGCGCGGCGCTGCGTTCGCTATCGCGGGCGTCGCGTTTGCGCACATCATCGAGAATCGCGTTGTAATCCACCTCTTCGCCGCGCCCGGCGAGCTCCAAAGCGCGGCGCTGGGCGCGCGTCTCGGGCGACGCCGTGACGAAAATCTTCACCCGCGCGGCCGGACAGATAACCGTGCCGATGTCGCGGCCGTCGAGCACGGCTCCCTCGGGCCGCGCGGCGAAAGCCCGCTGCATATCGACGAGCGCTGCGCGAACGGCCGGCATGGCGGCGACAACCGAGGCCGCCTCGCCCATATCGCGCGCCCGCAGGCGCGTCTCGTCGAAATCAGTCAGCGACAGCCCGCGCGCGGCCTCCACCGCCGCATCGACGTCGTCGAGCGGCAGGCCCTCGTCGAGCAGAGCGCAAGCGGTGGCGCGATAGAGCAGGCCCGTGTCGAGATGCGGCAGGCCGTAATGCGCGGCGAGCTTGCGGGCGAGCGTGCCCTTGCCGGAGGCCGCCGGCCCGTCGATGGCGATGATGAAGCTCACGCGAATCGCGCTCCCAGGCCTTCCATCAGCGCGCGAAAGGACGGGAAGCTCGTCGCGATCATGGTCTCGTCGTCGACTGTCACCTTGTTCTTCGCGGCCAAGCCCATGACGAGGAAACTCATGGCGATGCGATGGTCGAGATGCGTCTCGACCACGCCGCCGCCGGCCACAGCGCCGCCGCGCACGATGAGATCGTCGCCGATAATCTCGCAGTCGACGCCATTGGCCTTCAACCCGGCGGCGATGGCGGCGAGGCGGTCCGATTCCTTCACGCGCAATTCGGAGAGGCCGCGCATGCGCGTCTCGCCTCTGGCAAAGGCCGCGGCGACGGCGAGGATTGGATATTCGTCGATCATCGAGGGCGCGCGTTCGGCCGGCACGTCGACGCCGTTTAGGGCCGAATAGCGCGCGCGCACGTCGGCGACTTCCTCGCCGCCCTCCTCTCGCTTGTTGTCGAGAGAAATATCCGCGCCCATTTCGATGAGCGTTGTGAGCAGACCGCTACGCAGCGGATTGGTCATCACGCCTTCGACGACAATGTCGGAGCCGGGAACGATCAGCGCCGCGACTAGCGGAAAGGCGGCCGAAGACGGATCGGCCGGCACGCGCACGGGGCGCGCTATAAGCTCGGGGCGGCCTTCGAGCGTGATCTTGCGCCCATGCGGACCGTGCAGCTCGCTCGTCACCGTCGCGCCGAAATGGGCGAGCATTTTTTCGGTGTGGTCGCGCGACGCCTCGGCCTCGATCACCACGGTGCGGCCGGGCGAGTTGAGCCCGCAGAGCAGCACGGCCGACTTGATCTGCGCCGAGGCGACGGGGGTTTTATATTCCACCGGCAGCGGCTCGGCGGAGCCCTGCAAAACGAGCGGCAGACGGCCGCCTTCGGCCTGCTCCAAGAGCTGCGCGCCCTGGAGCGCCAGCGGATCGAGAATGCGCTTCATCGGACGCTTGCGCAGCGAAGCGTCGCCGTCGAACCGCGCGACGATCGGATGGCCGGCCACGACGCCCATCATCAGCCGCGAGCCGGTCCCGGCATTACCGAAATCGAGCGTCTCGGTCGGCTGCAAAAGCGAGCCGAGCCCCGCCCCCCACACGCTCCAGCTTCCCGGCGCATGCCGTACCACCTTGGCGCCGAGCTGGCGCGCCGCCTGCGCCGTGCGCAGCACGTCCTCGCCCTCCAAAAGTCCGTCGATCTTCGTCTCCCCCACGGCGAGAAGGCCAAATATCATGGCGCGATGCGAGACGGATTTGTCCCCGGGCGGCCGCACGCGGCCCGAGAGCGGGCCAGAAGCGACGGCGCTCAGCGGCGCAGCGGGAGCATGGGTGGCGGCGTCCAATGACGTGATCCTTAGCGAAGAATGCGGAACTGTCCCGCCGTCTTCTAGCCGGGCGGCCGCGCGATGTCATTCCCGTGAAAGCGGGAAAGTCCCGGCGTCAGGGATCGCGCAGCGCGTCGCCGATTGTTACCGCCGACTGCGCGTTGAACGCGGCGAGCTTAGAGATGGGTCATGGCCTCAACTCGCCAGCGCCACATGGCGGGAAGGAGGCGGGACCGGGTGGCCCAGATCACGCGCGGCTTCGATCCAGGTGAGAATGGCGTCACGCGCATTCGTCACCGCTTCCTCCGGCGTCTCGCCATCTGACATGCAGCCGGGAAGATCCGGGACGATCGCTACGAACCCGCCGCCATCCTCCGCGGAAAGCGGCTGGACGATGAGCGGATAATCGGTTGGCTCGACCCTCATGGCAAAGTCCTGACTGCATCGACAAAGGCGACGAGCTTGCGGATATATACCGCTTTGATAGGCCGCTTGGAAGGAATTGTGAGCTTTTCCGCCACCCTGGGATGCGCGACCTTATAATGGGAGCCCCCGCCCCGCGGCGGCGCGCATAGGATGCCGAACTCGCGGCACAAGGCCGCAATATCGTCGATTCGCCAGTCACCGGCCGGGCGGCTGCGCATTTCGTCAAGGCGACGGCTCACGGTGAGCCCTTCTTTCGGGGAGGGAAACGGCTAAGTCAGCCGTAACGCAATAAACGATTGGGATGCTCAGGAAAAATGGAGCGGGCGAAGGGAATCGAACCCTCGACATACAGCTTGGGAAGCTGTCGTTCTACCACTGAACTACGCCCGCGCGATTCCATGTGTAGCGCTTGTGCGGCCGGGTTTCAACGGGCGCGAGGGCGCGCTCTTCACGCATTCTCCCGCTCGGCGGCGCATTCGGCGCGCGGTAGGGTCACGCGGACGATCAGCCCGTGCGGCGCGCGATCCAGCATTTCCACTTTTCCGCCATGCCCTTCGACAAGCGAACGCACAATCGCGAGGCCGAGGCCGAAACCGCCATGCTCGCTGATCGTGCGGGCCATGTCGCCGCGCACGAAGGGCTCGAAGACCTTTGCCTTCAACGCGTCGGGGATGCCCGGCCCATCGTCCGCCACGTCGATCTGGATCATATTGCCGGAAATCTCGGAAACCTCGATTTCGACATGCCTGGCGTGCCGGGTCGCGTTCTCCACGAGATTGGTGAAGACGCGCTGCATATCGGAAAGCGAGCCGCGCATCGTCTGCCGTTTATCGCAGGAATAGACGACGTCGCGGCCGAGGTCGTTGAATTCGTCCACAACTGTCTGGATGACGCTGTCGAGATCGATGATCGAGTGATCGACGCGCGGATTTTCGGTTCGCAAATATTCCAAATTCTTGCGCAGCATCGCATCCATGACGCGGATGTCTTTCTGCATTTTGCCGCGCAGATCATCGTCGGCGATAAACTCCGTTCGCAGGCTCATGCGCGTGATGATGGTCTTCAGATCATGGCTGACGGCTGCGAGAATATGCGTGCGTTCGGCCACCATCGCGAGAATGCGCGCCTTCATCGCCCGTATCGACCGGTTGAGATCGCGAATTTCGCGTGGGCCGCGATCGACGAGCGGAGAGGCGAGCCCCTCTTTGGTCGGGAAGGACTCGGCGCGCCGGGCCAGCTCGTTCAAGGGCGCGACAATATAGTTCGACAGCCAGATTAAAATCACCGAGGCGCTGATGAAGAAAAGGAATCCCACCCGGGCCCAGCGGGTCATGAAGATCGGATAGCGCGGCTCCGGCTCCCAGAGCCAACGCCACAAAAGGCGCGAGGGTTTCCGGTGCTGCGCGACGGAGAGGATGGCGTAGCCGCCCTTCTCCAGCTCCAGCGCCAGAGTGTCCTGCATATTGTGAAGCGGGATCGTTTCGAAGGCCTTGGAGAACCCCGTCAGATGCGCATTGATGCGATGGATTTCGGCTTTGAAGACGGGGTCCTGCGGATCGAGCGCCGCTGGCCGATCGTCACGAATGTGAATATTGGCGTAGGGCGCGGCGAAGTGGATCTTCTGGATAAGCGCGTCTCGTTCCGCAACGGGCGCGGCGTCGAGCGCCAGCAGCACCCCCGTGAGGAAATCCGCTTCGGAAACGTAATGGCGGCGCCCTTCCGTCTCCATCACATGCAGCATCAGGACGATGACCGCCTGATAAACGACGATCGAGCCGAGGATCAGGAGGGAAATCTGGCCGAGGAGATGATCCGGCCGCAGCCGGCGGATGAAATCCGACAGGACCATGACGTCTTTCCCCTGGCGCGCCGGCGCCTATCCGATCCTGAAATGTTTCGACAATTTCAGCCCTTGGCCCTGATAGTTCGAAAGTCCTTCCTCGCCGTAGAGCGATTCCGGCGTCTCGGCCATGCGCTCATAGACCAGCCGGCCGATGAATTGGCCGTCCTCCAATATGAAGGGGACTTCGCGCGAGCGGACCTCCAGCACGGCGCGCGCAGCGGGGAGTCCGTCCGGCCCGGCGCCAAAACCGGGATCGAAGAAGCCGGCGTAATGCACGCGGAACTCGCCGATTGCGGCGTCCATCGGCGCCATTTCGGCGGCGAGGCCAGGCGGGATCGCCAGACGCTCGCGCGAGGCGAGAATGTAGAAGTCGCCCGGATCGAGGATCAACCTGCCGCCGCGGGCCGGCAACAGGTCCCAATAATCGTCGACCCGATAGGCGCCGACCCGGTCGACGTCGATCACATCCGTATGTTTCTGGGCGCGATAGCCGATGATCCCGCCGAAAGCCTCGGCCCCGAGCGCCACGCGCAGCACCACGCCGTCGCGCAGATTGAGGGCCCCGTCAACGAGCGGCGTCTTGCCGTGCAGCTCGGCGAGCGCCGCATCGGAGAGCGCGAAGCCGCTTTGCCCGCCCGCTCCTGCCGGACGCGCCCGGAAGCGAAGCTGATTGAGCCTCGACCCTGTGCGCACGCGCACCGAGAAGCTCCTTGGCGAGACCTCGGCGTAAAGCGGCCCATCATAGCCGGGCGCGACCTCGTCGAAGCGCTCGCCCCTGTCGGTGATGAGCCGCGTGAAAATGTCGAGCCGGCCGGTCGAGCTCTTGGGATTGGCCGCGCCCGAAACATCCTGGCCGAGCGACAGGCTCTCGAGCAGCGGCACGACATAAACGCAGCCGCGCTCGAGAATGGCGCCCTCGCCCTCGAGCGACATTTCGTCATAGGCGAGCGCCGAGAGAATATCGCGCACGCCCCGCTCCTTGCCGGGCAGGAAGCTCGCGCGCACGCGATAGGCCTTGGAGCCGAGCCGCAGATCGAGGCTCGCGGGCTGGATTTGATTCCGGCTCAAAGGCGCGGCGACCTGGATCGCGCCGCTGTCGGCCATCGCCTGTATCTGTCGGCTGGAGAGCACGCCGCTCATTCTTCCCCTCCTCGGCCGGGCCAAAGCCGGTTAACGCAGGCATAAGCGCCAAATTGCGCCGCAAGGCAAGACGAGCCCGTTGACAGCCACGGGGCCTCTGCCTTCTATAAGCGAACGTGGTTATTTGAGCCGGCCGGCTTGCCGCCACGCAAAACAAAGGGCTAAAAGGCCGGGTCTCCCGAAGGAAACCCGTTTTCGGCCGCGCGCTGAGGTAGCGCGCAATGGATTTGTTCGGCGCAGTCGCGCCCGAGGGAGAAACGCATGTCTACGAACGCCCCGCGCAATCTCAAGCCGGCGACGCTCCTTGTCCATGGCGGAACGACGCGCTCGCCCTTCGGCGAAATGTCGGAGGCGCTGTTTCTGACGCAGAGCTTCGCCTATCCGACAATGGAGGCTGCCGAGGCGCGGTTCAAGGGCGACGATCCGGGCTTCATCTATTCGCGCTTCTCGAACCCGACCGTCGCCATGTTCGAGAACCGCATGTGCCTGCTGGAGGGCGCGGAAGCCGCTCGCGCCACGGCGAGCGGCATGGCCGCCGTCACGGGCGCGATCCTCGCGCAGGTGAAGGCCGGCGATCATGTGGTGGCGGCCCGCGCGCTGTTCGGCTCCTGCCTCTATGTGGTCGAGGACCTGCTGCCGCGCTTCGGCGTCGCCTCGACGCTCGTCGACGGCGCGGATCTCTCGCAATGGAAGGCGGCGATCCGCCCCGAAACCAAGCTCTTCTTCCTCGAAAGCCCGACCAATCCGGGCCTCGAAGTCTATGATGTGGCGGCGATTGCCGATCTCGCCCACAACGCCGGCGCGCGCCTCGTCGTTGACAATGTCTTTGCGACGCCGTTGCTGCAGAAACCTTTGGCGCTGGGCGCCGACGTCGTCGTCTATTCGGCGACGAAACATATCGACGGCCAGGGCCGCTGCCTCGGCGGCGTCATCCTCTCGACGCAATCTCTGATCGAGGAAAGCATCCATAATTTCCTGCGCCAGACCGGCCCAGCCATGTCGCCCTTCAACGCCTGGGTGATGCTGAAAGGCCTCGAAACCCTTCCGCTTCGCGTCGGCCAACAGGCGACGAGCGCCGCCAGGATCGCCGATTTCCTTGCCGAGCAGAAGGGCGTGACGAAGGTTCTCTACCCCTTCCGCAAGGATCACCCGCAGGCTGAGCTGGCGCGCCGCCAGATGAGCGGCGGCGGCACGCTGGTGAGCTTCTTTCTGGAGAGCAAGGCGGCGGCCTTCAAACTCGCCAACGCGCTGCAGGTGATCAAGATTTCCAACAATCTCGGCGACGCCAAGAGCCTGATCACCCACCCGGCGACGACAACCCACCAGCGCCTCACCCCGGAGGCGCGCGCCACGCTCGGCATCACCGACGGCATGCTGCGCCTCTCGGTGGGGCTGGAGGACGCCGACGATCTGATCGACGATCTCGCCGCAGGCTTGGCGGCATAAGGGCCTTCAACCAAACTGCGCTGACCCAAGCGTCGCTCGATTGGGTCCCGTCGCTCGCGCAGCGAGTGATCGGAAATCCAGAGCAAAACCAGCGCTTTTGTGGCTTTGGATTCCCGATCGGGCCTTCGGCCCATCGGGAATGACAAGCGCCAATGCGACCAATTCAACCGGAAATGGTATGACGGGCGCACTCGAGCGCGCCCGTTTCTTTCAATTGGGACCACTTGCGCGCCGGAGCGCGGCGCGTCCGTTGCTCTCGACTAGCGCGCTTCCCGCTCGCATGGAATCATGCGATCTATGGAAAAACGCGTAGATTCAAAAAGCTGGAGCGCATTCCTTTCGCAGAAGTCTATCAACTTTTGCGGAATGCGCGGTAGGCCGACCGCTTGCGCGCCAAGACTGGCCGCAATGCGGGGGCGGCTTCCTGGCGCAAGCAGTCGACGACGAAAACGGCGGCCGTCAGCACCGCCAGGATCATCTCGACGCCGACCGATAGGACTGACTCGGACATTCTTTCCTCCACGCCGCCGCAGCGGCGACAATGAAACAGGGATTCGCGTCGGCGCCTCAAGGAGGGAACGAGCGCCGACGCAAACCCGCCTGGGGGGCTTCAACCGGTCGCCGGCGGCGCCCGCGCCCAGTGCGGCAGACGGGTCCGGGTCGTCGGCGCAGCGCGGTCCGCCACCATCCAGGGGAGGTTCAGTCTCTGGATGTGCGCCGCAACGACGACACCGGGCCGGACGGCCAAGGGCGCAGCGCCACTGCAGAGCGTCTGACATAGGACGCAATCGATGCCGTGGTCGCTGACGGAGCCTGGCCGCCCTGTCTGCGCATCGGGCAAGGAGGCGCCCGACGCGAAACAAACGAAGAGAGACGCAACGGCGCCCGCCCCCGCGCGCAGGCCCATGGCGAGCGACGCCGCGAACGGCGCTCCCGTCACAAGGGCCGCGGCCAGCAGCAGCGCGCGCGCAAGGCGGCTCGCTGCGGCGGGGCGCAGGAAAGAAAGGCGATGCGTCATCTCGGTGTTCTTTAGGATTCGAGGCGCGCGAAACGCGCCCGTCGCTCCAGATTGATCAGTCGGATGCCGCTCTGCTGGGCGTCACGCCACATCGCGACAACCGGCGCGATCATTGGCGCCGCCGACGCCATGATCTTTCGCTCATGACGCTCGCGTTCTTTCAAGGATGAGAGCGCGGCGCCCGCGAGGACGCAATCCCGGCCGCTCGGCCGTCTTTTCTTTCTGCTCACGATACTTCTCCCTTCACCGCAGTCACACGGCGATTGTCGTCGCTCGGGCATGGGAACGCGCGCACCTGAAACAGGGCGGATTCCTATGACAAAGTCTTTGGACGATCAGGAGAAGCTGGGGGGCCCGCGGGCGCGATTGGCCTCGTCGAGCGACGAGCTCGCCAATGCGCGGTCGGCCGGAAACCAGCGGAACTCGACCCATTGGACAGGCGCCATGCCAAGCGAGGTCGGGCGCGACGCAATCGGCGCGACGCCGTCGCAAAAGGCTTGGCAGATCGGGCAGTCACGGCCGCCATGAGAATGGCCGGGCGCTTGAGAGCCGCTCTGCCCGCCTTTGGGGGCCTTCAGGCAAACGCCAATGGCGGGGTCGGCCTCGCTCTCCCGCGCGGCGGCAAGGCTGCTCGCCAATGGCGCAAGGACCTGGACGGCCAGCGCCAAAGCGAAAAGCACCTTTGTCAGCCACACACGCGGCATGAAGAAAGCCTGTCTTTCAATTTCGCCAAAATGAGCGGGTGGATTGAAGCAAACGCAGCCCGAGTCCGCAAGCAGCGCTGCGAGGCCCGCGTCGACATGCGTCAAAACGCCGCAGAAACGGGCCGCGGGCGTCGCCATCTCACCGCGCCCCGGGGACGCCGGCGCCGACGCCGCCGTTCAGCCCCGCAACCGTCGCGGCGCCGTCCAGCCCGCCGATATCGTATTTCAAGCCAAGGAAGAACGTGCGCTGGTTGTAGGGATTGGGGTTCACATAGTATTTCCAGCGGCCGATGTTGTCGACGCCAGCGGTCAACGTCCACTCTGGCGCGAGCTTGTAGTTCATCTTGGCGTCGAAGACGAGATATTCGCTGTCGGCGCTGCCGTAATTATTGTGGTTGAAATCCACGTTGTTGAGCGTCACGAAGGCGGCCGACGCATAGCGCGCGCCAAAGGAGATCGACCAATCCGTCGTCGGGCTATAGCTCAGGACCGAGCGAATGCGGATGCGCGGCACGCGCGGATATTGCATGCCGTTCAGCAAGATGCCGCCCGCCGTGGGGAAAGGCGAGCCGACGGGCGAGCCGGTCAAGGCGAGAGCGCTCCCGTTCGAGAGGATCTTCGAATCGACGAAGGTCACGCTGCCGGAATAATCGAGGCCAGGAGTCAGAATATCCTTCATCACGATCGCGCCCTCGATTCCCCGGAAGCGCGCTTTGTCGAGATTGGCGTTTTGGGTGACGATCTGCCCCGTCGGCCCAATCGCCGATTGGCTGACGATGGCGTTCCAGCGGTCGTCCAGGAACAGGCTGATCCGCGGATTGAACAGGCCAATGACGCCGTTGAAGGCGTCGACCTTTCGGTATTCGCCGGTCAAATCCCACGAGGTCGAGACTTCCGGCTGCAGATTGGGGTTGTTCCTGACCACGCTGCTCGACGTCGCGAGCGACTGGAACAGCTCGTTGACGGTCGGGAAGCGATAGGCGCGCCCCATGGAGCCCCGCAAAGCAAATTCCGGCGTGACCTGATATTCGAGCGCCGCCTTCGGCGAGAAAGAATTTTTATAGGCGTCGGGGAATTGCCCGACTCTCGCCTGCGCCGGCACGACCGGCACGAGGCCGGAGGCCGGTCCGCTGCCCGTGGCCAGGCCGCCCGCGACATTCGAGCCGTTATAGGCATGCCAGAACTCGCCGCGGCCACCGCCGATGAGCTTCCAATCCGGCAGGAACTTCCAGGCGTCCTGGATATAAACCGCCTTGGTTTCGGTCTTGCCGTAGTTCACGCCGGTGAGGCCCATCGCATAATTATTGCCGGCGAAGGGCGTCAGGCTCGTCACCGTATTGAGCGAATAGACGTCGGCATGTCCGCCGAAGGAGACTTCGTGCTTTCCGAAGGCGTCCTGCACAGGCCGCCAGATGAAGCGCGCGTCGCCGGTGCGCCAATAGGTTCCCGTGTTTACGGTGTTCTGGCCGGTGGTGTTGATATTATAGGCGGTCGCGGCGCCGTTGGGGCGCAGGCCGTAGGACGTCGCGTTTTGCGAATAGTCGCGCAGGAAGTTGTAGGACGTCGCCGAGAGATCGAAATCGAACACGCCGCCCGTGTCGCGCTTGAGCGAGAGCGCCTGCATGAGATGCGTCGAGCCGCCCCAGCCTGGGTTCACGCCGCCCGGCTGGACGGCGAAGGGGCCGATGGCGATGAAGCTGCTCTGCGTATTGTAGATCGGAACGCCATTGCGATCGTAGATGAAGCTTTGGACGGTCGTCTTGTTTTCGAGGTTCCAGACGCCGAGCGTATAGGTCGCGCGCAGCAGCGGCGCGATGTCATAGGACATCTTTAGCTTCGCCATGTCCTGCTGCTGGAAATCGGCGCCGGCCGCGCCCGTGATGATGCGGGGAATGCCGTTCTGGTTGAAATCCTGATAGCCGCCGAAGAAGCGCGTGGCAGTTGCCGGGGCGGAGGGCGTGAGGAAATTGCCGGGGAAGGTTTGCGCCTGTCCCTGCGAGGTGAGGTGGTCGTAGGAGAAGAAATAGCGGAAGTCGCCGAAACGATCGCCGATGAGAAGATTTGCGTTGCCTGAACCGTCGAGCTCGCTGCGTCCATAGAGGCTGAAGGGCTGCAGCGCGCCGGTCGCCGAGGCGTGCAGCTCGAATTTATCCGGCATGCGCGTGGTGATCGCCAATACGCCGCCGATCGAATTGCCAGGATAGAGCGCCGAGAAGGGGCCATAGATCACGTCGACGCGGTCGATCTCGGCGGGCGAGACCATGCCCCAGCGCGGCGGGAAGTTGAAGCTGTTGCCGAGCAGATTGGAGAGCAGCACATTATCGGCGTAGACGAGCGTCTTGGCGCTTTCGATCGTGCCGGTCGTGCGGCCCGAGACGATGGCGTTGCGGTCGCCGATATAGCGCTCGCGGATGAGCAGCGAGGGCAGATATTTGAACGCCTCCGCCGAGGTCATGACATTGACCGTCTTCTCGATCTCCTGGCGCGTGCGCGACTCCACGACCGCCGGCACATTTTGCGGAATCGTGCGGCTGAAGGGGGCGGGCTTGGGCTCGGCGTAACGATCGAGCCCCGCCGAGGGCGCGACCACTGGGCCGGCGGCGGGGGCGGGCGGGCGCAAGGGACCACGCGGCGCGCTGGAGACGCTCGGCCGCGCCGGTCCGCGCCGCGCGCCGACGTCGATGGTGGGCAGGCTTTGCTGCGCCAGCGCATCGGCGGACACGAAGAAGAGAAGCGCGTTGATCGAGGCGGCGCCCAGAAGATGGTGACGGTTCATTGTGCAAATCCGGAGAGCTTCGCGCGCTCTCTCGCACGCCGGCTCCCCGCGTGGGGGGGCGTCGCGAGGGCGACAAGCGGAGCAAATCTTGTGGGAGAGCGGCAGGCGCCGCTCAACTGGACCAAGGAAAATGCGCGGGCAGGCAGCGAGGACGCGCCGCCGCTCACGCGCTCGGGAAAATTGCAGGCGGGCCCCGCGCGAGCCGGCCGCGCGCAAGGCGCGCCGGCGCGCCGGCGCTATCGGCGGCGACAAAGCGGGCGCTGTGAAAGATGCGGGGCTGGGCGGGAACGGAAGAGAAGGCCCCAACCGCAAGCGAGGGCGGCCCTGCGCAGAGAAGGCAGGACTCGCACATATGGTGATGCGCGTCGCGGCCTGTGTCGCCCGAGCCCGTCTCGCTGGCGTGCGACTGGCCGCAATGGGCCGAGATTTGCGGATCGAAGCCGCTGGGCGCCGCCCGCGCAGCGCCGAACCCGCCCGCCACGGCCTGTAGGACCATGACGAACGCGAGCAGCAAAGCGCGCAGCGATGACGGCCGCATCTTCGTTCCTCAAAAAATTTTATGGTAATTTAATCGCTTAGCTTGGCCTGTAAGCCAAGCGGGCGTTTTCCTGCCGCTGCAGGAATCCTCGCGACGTGTCGAATCCGCCACACCGGTCGGGCGCCCAAGAAAGAGGCGGCTGAGCCGGCCGAGGCGCCCGGAGAATGACGTTCCCCTTTCGAAGAAGCCGTTCTAAGCTCCGCAGCCATGTATACCGCCATAACGAGAGATATTCGGGTCACGGCGCTGCCGGATTTTCTGCCCGAGAATTCCGACCCCACCCAAGGCCGGTTCTTCTGGGCCTACACCATCGAGATCGCCAATCTCAGCCGCGACCGCGTGCAGCTCCTCTCGCGCCATTGGATCGTCATCGACGCCAATGGCCGACGCGAGGAGGTCCGCGGGCCCGGCGTCGTCGGCGAGCAGCCGGTGCTCGAGCCCGGCGAGACATTCCGATACGAGTCGGGCTGCCCGCTGGCCACGCCGTCGGGATTGATGCAAGGTAGTTATCGAATGGTCACGGATTCGGGCGAGACTTTCGACGTGGAGGTTCCGGCCTTCTCGCTCGACAGTCCTATGTCCAATCCTACGCTGAACTAGCTTGCCCCAGATCGCCTGATGGACGCTCTCGACCGCGCAATCGACATGACCGCAAGGCTCGTGGCTTTCGACACCGAAAGCTCGAAGTCGAACCTGCCGCTGATCGATTTTGTCGAGGCCTATTTACGCGAGCAGGGCGTGCCCTTCGCGCGCGCGCCCAACGCCGCTGGCGACAAGGCCGCCATCTTCGCCACCATCGGCCCCATGGCGCCGGGGGGCGTGCTGCTCTCGGGCCATACGGACGTCGTGCCCGTCGAAGGCCAGGAGTGGAGCTTCGACCCTTTCACGCTGCGGCACGACGGCGGGCGTCTCTATGGGCGCGGCGCGGTGGATATGAAGGGTTTCGGCGCCGTCGCCCTGGCGATGATCCCGGAGTTCAAGAAGGCGGCGCTGGCGCGCCCCATCCATATTCTCTTGAGCTACGACGAGGAGACGACCTGCCTCGGCCCGCTGGACATGATCGCGCGGCTCGGCGTCGATCTCCCGCGCCCCAACGCCGTCATCGTCGGCGAGCCGACCTCCATGGAGGTCGCCGACGCGCATAAGAGCGTCACGACTTTTACGACCCACGTGCGCGGTTTCGAGATCCACTCGGCCAATCTGCATCGGGGGGTGAGCGCCGTGCATATCGCCTGCCGGCTGGTGACGGAGCTGGAGCGAATCGCGGAGGAGCTGCGCGTCGAAGGCGACCCCTCGGGCCGTTTCGATCCACCCTACTCCACCATTCATGTCGGCTTCATCAAGGGCGGCACGGCCCGCAACATCGTCGCCAAGGATTGCGAATTCCACTGGGAGTTTCGCGGCCTGCCGGGCGCCGCGCCGACGCTGGCGCGCGATCGGCTCGAAGCCTATGCCGACGGCCTGCGCAAAACGGTTTTCGCGGCTTTCCCCCAATGCGGGATCGACACTGACACGCTGGTGAAAGTGCCTGGTCTCGCGCCGCAGCCGGGTTCGGCGGCCGAGACTCTGGCGCTGCGCCTCGCGCGCCGCAACAACACAATCGCCGTGCCCTATGCAACGGAGGCCGGCCATTTCCAGAAGGCGGGCGTCCCGACCGTCGTCTGCGGGCCCGGCCGCATCGATCAGGCCCACCAGCCCGACGAATATGTCGACATTTCCGAGCTGGCCGCCTGCGTCGACTTCATGCGCGCCCTGGCGCGGGAACTGGAAACGTAGTTTCCAAACAGTCAAAGACGAAAAGCGCGCGCGACCAAAGTCCCGGCCGCGCGCCCCAAAGCGTCGCAAACGACCTTTTAGCAGGCCCAAACCCAGCGGCCATACCACCAGCGCCAGCACGGACCGCGATAGCCGTAGCCGCCATAATAAGGCCGGCGCCAGCCATAGCCGCCGCCATGCCACCCATAGCCGCCGCCATGCCAGCCTGGGCCGCCATGCCAGCCGTGTCCTCCCCAGCCACCGCCGTGACCCCAGCCGCCGCCGTGGCCCCAACCACCGCCACCGTGGCCCCAGCCGCCGCCGTGACCCCAGCCGCCCGCGAACGCGGCATTTGGCGACGCGAGAAGGCCGGCCGCCACGACCAAACAGGATAACTTCTTGAGCATGGACGATTCTCCGAAGTCTTGTTTCCGCCTCAGGGAAGCATGTGGAGCGTCCGCTTCGGCGCCTGAACCATGGGTGAACGCGCGCCATGGCCCCGCTGTTCCGCTTGGCAAGCAAACAGCCCCGCGCCGCAGAACCGGCAATTGCCTCGCGAAGCGGCATCCGGCATTGCTTTCGTAAGTCGAGCGGCTATAGTCCGCGCCCGTTCAGACGCCCGCCCGACGCCTTCAAGACGCGCGTCGCGCCTACGATAGAGACGCTGCGATGAAACTGATCACGGACGCCATGGCGCAAACCGAACAGCCGGCGGCTCCCGCCCAAACGGCTCCCGCGCCGGCCGCCCCGACGCCCTCCCCCGCGCCCGCGACGCAGACGAGCGTCGGCGCTGCTGGCGGCGCCGACGCCAACCAGCCGCCGTCGATTCCCGATATGATGGCCCAGCTCGTTCCCATCTTCGTGGTGATGGGCATTGTCTATATTCTCGTCATCCGGCCGCGCGCGCGCCGCGAGAAGACGGAGCAGGAGTCGCTGCGCAATGTCCGCCGCGGCGACGTGATCGTCACGACCGGCGGCCTCGTCGGCAAAGTGACCAAAGCGATCGACGACAACGAGATCGAGCTCGAGATCGCCGCCAACACCCGCATCCGCCTCCTTCGTACGGCGATCACGAGCGTGCGCGCCAAGGGCGAGCCTGTGAAGGATACCCCGGCGCCGGCGCCCGCCAAGACGGCCAAGCCTGCTCCCGAGACCAAGGCCAAGCCGTAACACGCCTCCCCGCGCGCCGACCCTCTGACGAAATAGCGACACGATGCTGCGATTCTCGACCTGGAAATTCCTCGCCATCGTGGCGATGACTCTCGCCGCCGTCCTGGTGACGGTCCCGAGCATGTTGTCGCCATCGACTTACGAGGCGCTCGCGGCGCGGCTGCCGTCATGGCTCATGCCGCCGACCATCGTGCTCGGCCTCGATCTGCAGGGCGGCTCGCATGTGATGCTGGAGGTCGACCAATCCGACCTCCTGAGCACGCAGATCAAAAATCTGCGCGACGACGTGCGCCGCATTCTGCGCGAGGAGAAGGTGGCGATCACCGGCGGCATCGGCGCAACGGCGCGCGGCGTGCAGCTTCGCGTCCCGGACGCCGCCGATCGCGAGAAAATCCTGCCGCGTCTGCGCCAGTTGCGTAACAGCTTCAGCGCCAATGTCGGCGGCCAGTCGCCGCTCGACGTCGATGCGACGCCGGAAGGCCTCGTCCGCATCACCGTCACCGACACGGGCCTGCGCGACAAGTCGCGCAAGGCGGTCGAGCAGTCGATCGAAGTCATCCGCCGCCGCGTCGACGCGCTCGGCACGCGCGAGCCGTCGATCCAGCGTCAGGGCGACGATCGCGTTCTGGTGCAGGTGCCGGGCCTTCAAGACCCGCAAACACTCAAGGACATTCTCGGCCAGACCGCTAAACTCGAATTCCGCCTCGTCGCCGAGCCGGGCCAAAACCCGGCCGAGGTCGAGGAGCTGGAGCAGGTCGACGAGCAGGGCAAGCTGCCGATCGAAAAGCAGATCATGGTGCAGGGCGAGGATTTGACCGACGCCCAGCCCGGCTTCGACCAGCAGCGCAGCGGCGAGCCGGTGGTGAATTTCCGCTTCAACATTCGTGGCGCGCAGAAATTCGGCGACGTCACCTCCAAGAACGTCGGCCGCCTCTTCGCCATCGTGCTCGACAACAAAGTGATCTCGGCGCCGCGCATTCTGACGCCGATCACTGGCGGCTCCGGCCAGATTTCCGGCCGCTTCACCGTCGAGCAGGCGAACAATCTCGCGATTCTGTTGCGCGCCGGCGCCCTGCCCGCGAAGCTCAACATCGTCGAGGAGCGCACCGTCGGCCCCGGCCTCGGCCAGGACTCGATCGACGCCGGCAAGCGCGCCGCCTTCGTCGGCGCCGGTCTCGTCGTCTTCTACATGCTCATCACCTACGGCGTGTTCGGCGTCTTCGCCAATCTGGCGCTGTTCGTCCACATCGCTTTCATCTTCGCCGGCCTCGTGCTGCTCGGCTCGACGCTGACGCTGCCCGGCATCGCCGGCATCGTGCTGACGATCGGCATGGCGGTCGACTCCAACGTGCTGATCTATGAGCGCATTCGCGAAGAAAACCACGCCGGCCGCTCGATCCTGGCCTCGCTCGACGCGGGCTTCAACCGCGCCTTCGCGACCATCGTCGACTCCAACGTCACCATGGGCGTCGCGGCGCTGATCCTCTACTTCCTGGGCTCGGGCCCGGTGCGCGGCTTCGCCGTGTCGCTGGGGCTCGGCATTCTGACCACCATCGTCACCGCCGTGACCATGACCCGCATGATGATCGCGGTCTGGTATCACTATGCGCGCCCGACCAAGCTGCCGATCTAAGAGGCGAAAAGACCGATGAAACTCCTGCGCCTCGCTCCGGAGAATACGAAATTCCCCTTCATGCGCTTCCGGCGCGTGAGCTATCCCTTCTCGGCCGTATTGTCGCTGGTCGCCGTCGCGCTCTTCATCTTCAAGGGCATGAATTTCGGCATCGATTTCGCGGGCGGCACAGTCATCGAGCTGCGCGCCAAATCGGGCTTCGCGGAAGTCGCGACGCTGCGCGGCCTCGGCGAAAACCTGAAGCTCGGCGACATCGAAGTGCAGGCTTTCGGCAATCAGGCCGACGCCACGCTGCGTTTCGGCCTGCAGCCCGGCGGCGACAAGGCGCAGCAGGAAGCCGTCGAGAAGGTCCGCGGCGCGGTCGAGACTCAATATGACGTGCGCCGCGTCGAAGTGGTCGGCCCCCGCGTGTCGAACGAGCTGGTGCAGTCGGGCACGCTCGGCGTCGTGATTTCGATCCTCGCGGTGCTGACCTATCTCTGGTTCCGCTTCGAATGGCAGTTCGCCATCGGCGCCGTCATCGCGACGATGCACGACCTTCTACTCACGGTCGGCTTCTTCTCGATCACCCAGCTCGAATTCAACACCACCTCGATCGCCGCCATTCTCACGATCGTCGGCTATTCGCTGAACGAAACGGTCGTCGTGCTCGACCGTATCCGCGAGAATATGCGCAAGTATAAGAAACTGGCGACGGCGCAGATGGTCGATATGTCGATCAACGCCGTGCTGCCGCGCACGATCATGACCGCGACGACGGTCATGCTCGCCCTCATCGCGCTCGTCGTCTTCGGCGGCCAGGTCATCCGCTCCTTCTCGCTGGCGATGATCTGGGGCATTTTCGTCGCGACCTATTCGTCGATCTTCATCTGCTCGCCCATGCTGATCTATCTCGGCCTGCGTAACGAGGACGTCGCGCGCCCGGCCGAGGAAAAGGCGGAGGCCGAAGCGGGGACGGAAATCGAATATCACGGGTCGTCGGACGCCTACGCCGCCTCTATGTCGGACGACATCGGCGACACGCCCGTGCCCGTCGCGCCGAAGCGCCCCGCCACCAAGCCGAAGTCGAGCGCGCGCCGCCGCCCGAAGTAAGCGCTCACGCAAAAGGCGCGCATCATGACCGACCCGCAGGGCTATGTCCCGGGCCGCTACAAGATCGACGATTACGGCAATGGCGGCTTCCGCTTCGCCGACATGTCGCATCGCGGCTCGATCCTCGCCCTGCCCACCGGCATTCGCGCGATCACGCCAAGCGCCTGGAACGAGATCGACGCAGCCACGATCGATCTGGCGCTGTCCGATTCGGGCGAGCTCGACCTGTTCATCGTCGGCACGGGCAAGGATCTGATGCCGCTCGCCGCGGCGCTGCGCGCCAAATTGCGCGACGCCGGGATCGGCTGCGAAACGATGGCGACGGGCGCGGCCGTGCGCACCTACAACATGCTCATCGACGAAGGCCGCCAGGTCGGCGCGCTGCTGATTGCAGTGTGATGGGTAAGGCGCTCGGCTCGCTCCCCTGTAATCCAGAACAACCGCTCCTGAGCGCGCCTGAAGACGCGCGGTCCGGGCAGCGCCTCTGGACCGCGCGCCTTCAGGCGCGCAACAGCCCCTCATCATGACCGCCGCCCCCGACCACTACGCCCTCTGCGAGGCGGCGCTGCGCGAGCGCGACCGCGACCTCTGGCTCGCGAGCCTCTTCGCGCCGCCGGCTGCGCGCAAACATATCCACGCGATCTACGCCTATGCGCTCGAGGCCGCCGAGGTGCGCACGAAAGTCTCTCAGCCTCTGCTCGGGGAGATGCGGCTACGGTGGTGGACGGACGCGCTCTCCAACGAAGCTTCCGAGGGAACCCGCGCCCACCCCGTCGCCGACGCGCTGATCGACACGATCGAGCGCTTCGCTTTGCCGCGAGAAGAGTTGATCGCGCTCGCCGACGCCCATGTCGCCGATCTCTACGACGACCAAATGCCCGACATGGCGACCTTCGAAACCTATGCCCACGCGACCGCCGCCGGCCCCATCCGCTGGGCGGCGCGCATTCTCGGCGCGCCGGACTCTCCGGCTTTCAACGAGGCTGGCATGGCGCTGGGCATCGCCCGCGTGCTGCGCCTCCCCTCGGGCGCGCTACTCCCGGCCGATCTGCTGGCGCGCCATGGCGCCGACATTCACGCCAACACCCAAGCCCTGCGCGCGGCCCTTTCGGAGCTGCGCGACAAGGCGCAAACCCACTATGACGCGGCGCGCCGCGCAGCGGGCGCACTGCCCAAGGGCCGAGAGGCTTTGCTGGCGGCCGCGACGGTTCCGGCCTATCTGGCGCGGGTCGGCGCCGCGGATTACGATCCGCTCCGGGGAATGAGCGACATCTCGCCGCTGCGGCGGCAATGGCGGATTTGGCGCGCCTCTCGCGGCGTCGGCCTTTGACAAGCGCCGCGCGGCGCCGGAAAAAGAAGCATGAAACCCGACGTCTATGACGAAGATAGCCGACGCCTGCGCGTCGGCACGCTGATTTTCCTGCGCTGGATCGCCATTCTCGGCCAGAGCATCGCCTGTCTCTTCGTTTACTTGGTTCTCAACTTCGAATTTCCCGTCGGGCTGTGCTTCGTCTTCATCGTCGCCTCCGCGACGCTGAATTTCGGATTGCGTTTCGGGACCTCCGGCACGTTCCGCCTGAGCGATCTCGAAGCCGTAGTGCTGCTCTGCTACGACCTCGTGCAGCTCAGCTTCCTGCTCTATCTCACCGGCGGCGTGACCAACCCCTTCGTCATGCTGCTGCTCGCGCCCGTGACGATCTCGGCCGTCTCGCTGCCGCGCAATCTCACGCTTTTCCTCGGCATCGTCATGCTCGCCGCGGCGACCTTCCTCTGCGTCGAATTCGAGCCCTTGCCCTGGTACGAGGACGAGCAGCTCAAATTCCCGCTGCTCTACCGCGCCAGCATTTGGTCTTCGCTCGCGCTGTCGGCGGCCTTCATCGCGCTCTATGCCGCACGCGTCTCCGATGAAAGCCGGCTGCTCGCCACGGCGCTTGCAGCGACCGAATTGGTGCTGGAGCGCGAGCAGCATCTCTCCCAGCTCGACGGGCTCGCTGCGGCGGCCGCGCATGAGCTCGGCACGCCCCTCGCCACCATCACCCTCATCACACGCGAATTGCAGAAGTCCTCCGCCAATTGCCCGGCGGAAGGCTTGAAGGACGACCTCGATCTCCTCGCGCAGGAGGCGGCGCGTTGCCGCGAGATCCTCGGCAAGCTGGCCTCGCTCGGCGCCGATCAGGGAACGATGATGAACGTGCTCTCCATCGACACGCTCATCGAGGAGGTTGTCGAGCCGCAACGTGAATTCGGCGTGAAGCTCGAAATCTCGAAGCGCAGCAACGGCTCGACCCCCTCCCCGGCGCTGGCGCGCAATCCCGGCCTTCTCTACGGTCTCGGCAATCTGGTGGAAAACGCCATCGATTTCGCCCAGTCCCGCGTGCGAATCGACGCCTGGTGGTCGCGCGACCTTGTGACCATTTCCATCGAGGACGACGGCCCCGGATTTACGCCAGCCATTCTCGATCGCCTCGGCGATCCCTATCTGCGCGGCCGACCGACCGACCGCCGCACCAAAAACGACAGCCAGTCGGGCTTGGGGCTCGGCCTCTTTATCGCCAAAACGCTGCTCGAACGCTCCGGCGCGACAGTGGAGGCCTATAATGTTTCGCCGCCCCGCACCGGCGCCATCGTCAAGGTCACCTGGCCTCGCGCAGCGCTCGAAATACCGGCTGCAAAGCTGAAGTCGGCGGAGGCATAGAGCATCCGCCGCGCTCTTCGATGAAGAGGGCGCTCAGCCTGATTATTCGAAGATTGAAAATTCCCTGTCTTTTTGATTTTACGTGAGCTGCGGCAGAGTCGACGTCGTAAAATCCGTGTTGTAATCTTGACAAAAATCACTCTGGGGAGCTCGGGGCATGAATCGCGAGGACATCGGCGACACGGAACACGCCGTCACGGAGCCCCAAACCGATGCGCTCGTTCCCCCGCTGCCTGACGACCGGTCGCTGCTCGTCCTCGACGACGACAAGCCCTTCCTGCATCGTCTGGCCCGCGCCATGGAGGCGCGCGGCTTCATCGTCACCCAATGCGAAACGGTGGCGGAAGGACTCGCGGCGCTCGAAAACAGGCCGCCCGCCTTTGCGATCGTCGACATGCGGCTCGAAGACGGCAACGGTCTGGACGTTATCGAGAAGTTGAAGGAAGCGCGGCCCGACGCGCGCGGCATCATCCTGACCGGCTACGGCAATATCGCCACCGCCGTCACCGCGGTGAAGCTCGGCGCCTTCGATTATCTCGCCAAGCCCGCGGACGCCGACGAAATCTATCATGCGCTGATGGCCACCTCGATCGAGAAGCCCGACGCGCAGGAAAACCCCATGTCCGCCGACCGCGTGCGGTGGGAGCATATTCAGCGAGTCTTCGAATCCTGCGACCGCAATGTCTCGGAGACGGCCCGGCGCCTCAACATGCACCGCCGCACCTTGCAGCGCATCCTGGCCAAGCGCGCGCCGCGCTGAGGCGCTGTGGACCGCGCGCCTTCAGGCGCGCTCGGTTTGGCGACGCCTCCCGAGGCGGCCTCCTCCTTCGAGACGCGAGCTGCGCTCGCTCCTCAGGATGAGGCCTAAGTGTTTGGCGCAGATGCAGAAGCCCCTCATGCTGAGGAGCCTGCGCAGCAGGCGTCTCGAAGCACGAGGGGCGTTACGGCCACTTTGTCAGTAGTCTGCGCGCGCCTGAAGGCGCGCGATCCGGTTTCTGACTCACCCCTCCAGCCGCTCGTCTCCGAAGGCGAGCGCGCAATAGCGTTCCGCGGCCAAGGCGCCGAAGCGCACCAGCATCGCCTTTCGGCTCGCCGATGCGAGGCGCAGGCTCGGCGCTTCGCGGGCGAGCATGGCGCCATGCGCGTCGGCGACGATGAGGCCGGCGTCCTCAGGAAATAGTTCGACGTCGAGCGCCATGGGAATGGCGAAATAGAATCGGTCGCAATAGTCGCGGTAGCGCGTCCATTTCTGATCCGCCCGCAAATCCTCGAGCGAGGATTTCACCTCGACAATCCGCAATCCGCCGTCGGGCGCGAGCGCGACCAGATCGGCCCGCGTGCCATTGGGCAAGGGCAATTCAGCGATGACCGCGAAGCCGCAGGCGCGCAGGTAGCGCCGCGCGCCGCGCGTCACATGCCGGGTCGTCTCGGGGCGTCCGGCGTCCGCCGATGGAAGCAGATTGGAGTGCATCGTCTCTCCCACGCGAGCGTGATAATCTCCGTCCGCGACATGCGGCGCAAGCCGCGCCCCTCCAGCCGGCCGCTCATGACGAAAATCCTCGCCGCCCTCCTCATCGCTTTCGCCTGCGCTCCCGCCTCGGCCGCGGAGCGCGTGGTCAATATTTTCAATTGGAGCGATTACATCGACCCCGGCGTGCTCGAGGATTTTACACGCGAGACTGGCGTCAAGGTCGTCTACGACACCTACGATTCCAATGAAATTCTGGAGTCGCGCCTGCTTGCCGGCGCAACCGGCTATGACATCGTCGTGCCTTCCGCGACTTTTCTGCAACGCCAGATCAAAGCCGGCGTGCTGCAACCCATCGACCGCAAACGCCTCGCCAATGCGGTGAACATATGGAGCGAGATCGACGGCAGGCTGTCGAGCTACGATCCCGGCAGCGCCCATGCGATCAATTACATGTGGTACACGACCGGCGTCGCCTATAATGTCGCGAAGATCAGGGAGCGCATCGGCAAGCCGATCACGAGCTGGGAACAGGTGCTGCGCCCAGAGAATTTGAAAAAGCTCGCCGACTGCGGCGTCTATGTGCTGGATAGTCCCGAAGACATTTTCGCCATCACGCTCAATTTCCTGAAGCTCGATCCCAACTCCAAGAGCGAAGCTGATCTCAAGCGCGCGGCCGACCATCTCGTGGGGCTGCGGCGCTACATCAAGAAATTCCACTCCTCGGAATACATCAACGCGCTGGCCAATGGCGACATCTGCCTCGCCATTGGTTGGGCCGGCGATAGCCTGCAGGCGCGCAACCGCGCGCGCGAGGCGGGCTCGGATGTCGAGATCGCCTATGCGATCCCGAGCGAAGGCACGCTGATGTCGATGGATAATCTCGCCATGCCCATCGACGCGCCGCATGTCGCCGAGGCTTATATGTTCATCGATTATTTACTGCGGCCCGATGTCGCCGCGCGCAACACCAAGGCAACCAATTTCGCCAATGGCGTCGGCCCCTCCCGCGCCTTGATCGACAGTTCGATCGCGAATGACCCTTCGGTATATCCAAATGAGACGACCATGCGCCGCCTCTTCACCGTCACAACGCCGAACCAGCCGCAGCAAAAGTTTATCACGCGGCTTTGGACGATGGTGAAAACCGGGCGATAGGTTTACGACAGTCATTCCCGACGCCCGCAGAGCGGGCAATCTGGAATCCGGAGCAAAACCAGCGCTATATCGGCCAGCCGTCATTGCGAGGAGCGTAAGCGACGACGCAATCCAGGGCAGCTATCGCGGCTCTGGATTGCTTCGCTTCGCTCGCAATGACGGGAGGCTCTGGATTCTCGGTCGGGCCTGCGGCCCGCCGGGAATGACAAGCGCCCTATGACGCAGCCGCGAATTGCTCGAGAAGCGCGTCGCGCGCCTCCGCGATCCGGCGGTATTCCTCGGCGCTGCCGCCGGCGTCGGGATGCGCGGTCTTGGCCAGCCGCCGGAAGGCGGCGTTGATCTCCGACGGCGTGAGCGCGCCCTCAATTGGCAAATTCAGCGTCTCGCGGTGCTCTTCCTGATCCGACTCGGCGAAATGAAACTGAAACTGGAAGGCGCGGCGCTTCTCTCGCGCTTCGAGGCGCAGTTCGACCTGATCTTCCTGCCACCTCTGGCGCGACATGACGAGGCATTCGCCAAAGGCGATCCGCCCCTGCGCCTCGAGCTCGTCGAGGCTAAACGGGCCGACAACGCCGTAAGGCGGCGCAAGATAGGCGCGCCTGCCATCCTCGCGCGCCTCGATATGGCCGATCGTCACCATATCCAGGACGCCCAGCGAGCCGTTCCAGACGACCCATTGCTCTTTGTCCGTCATGCAGCGGACCTTCTCGCACAGGCCAGCGTCGCGCCCCCGCCTTATGCGTGCGAAAGGGTCTGCGAAGCCGGACAATCTGTGCGTCTATGCATGATCGGAGCCAAGGCGCGGAGAAAGGCCGGCAGGCTCCAGCGGTGAGGCTTATTGCTCGTTCAATATGCGTTTCAGAAGATCGATGACTTCCGCAAGGCTTTTGTCCTTGGAGACGAGCTCCTCGATCTTTCGGACAGCGTGCAGCACCGTCGTGTGATCGCGGCCGCCGAAACGTCGCCCGATTTCGGGCAAGGAGCGCAAGGTCAACACTTTCGACAGATACATGGCGATCTGACGAGGACGCACGACATTCGCCGTGCGGCGCGAGGACAGAATGTCGGAGCGAGAAATATTGTAGTGCGAGGCCACGAGCTTTTGGATGTCGTCGATCTTGACGCGTTTGGGCTCTTGCGTGCGCACCAGATCGCGGATCGCCGTTTCCGCCGTCTCGACGGTCAGCGGCGCGCCGTTGAGTGTGACATGCGCCAGAAGACGATTGACGGCGCCTTCCAGATCGCGGCCGTTGGTCACGATCGTGCGCGCGACATAATTGATGACGTCCGGCGGCACATGGAAGCCCGGCTGCATCTCTTGGGCGGCGGCGATGCGCGCGCCCAGGATTTTTGCGCGCAAGGATTCGTCCAAGGGGCCGATGTCGACACAAAGCCCGCCCTTGAAACGCGACAGCACGCGCTCGTCCAGCGTTTCGAGATCGGACGGCGGACGATCGGCGGCGACGACAACCTGACGCCCCGCGTCGATCAGCGCATTGAGCGTGTGGCAGAACTCCTGCTGAATCGATTTGCCTTGCAGGAACTGCACATCGTCGATGATGAGCATGTCGATGGCGCGCAGCCGCTCCTTGAAGGCGTGCGCCGTCTGCGTGGTCAGCGACGAAACGAAGCCGCTCATGAATCGTTCGGCGGTGAGATAGACCGCGCGACGTCGATTATCGTTCGTCGCATGGGCAAGCGCCTGCAGAAGATGCGTCTTGCCGAGCCCTACCGCCGCATGGGCGTAGAGCGGATTGAACATCGGCGTGTCGCCGGGCCGGGCGTCTGCGACGCGGCATGCGGCCGCGTAAGCGAGCTGGTTGGAAGGCCCGACGAGAAAGGTCGAAAAGGACAAGCGGCGATCCAGCGGCGACCCGACGACAGAGTCGTTCTCGCCGCGCGGCGCGACGGCGCGCGCCGGCCGCCGTTGCGCGGCGGAAGTCTCGACGGGCTCTGCGGCCACAATGTAAGGCGTCTGCGGCTTCTCCGCCAAATGCGGCGTCGACGCCTCGGACTCGCCGGCGCCATCGCGCGGCTTCGCCTTGCGCGCGGAGGAACGCACGTCGATCACGACATGCTCGATATTCTCGAACTCGTTCGACACGCGCGCTTTGATGCGCGACGCATAATGGGATTGCACCCAGCTCTTCAAAAATTTGGTGGGCACACTGAGATAGATGGTCCCGGCGTTCAGGCGATCGAGCTCCAGGCGCGTGAACCATGAGCTGTAAACGGCGTCGCCGAGCTCGGCGCGCAACCTTTGACGTACGCCTTCCCAGCGCTTTTGATCTTCCGGGCAAATCCCGTCGTGTTGCATGGCGCGATCCAGCATTCGTGACCTTTTTCGAGAATACGCGTTCCGTCGCGCCCGCAGCGCGCGGGCGACGTGAATTCGCTCAGATAGACGCAGATGGTTGCTAGAATAGTCTCAGTCGGCGACGCTCAGCAGGGCGGACCTAGCGCAAACCCTTCGCTACTCGCCTCGCGGCTTATACGATCGAGATAGACGCTGGGGACAAAATCAATTGAACGCCGTGAGAAGAATTCACGCACTCTACGCAGCACTCCAATCTCATTGGCCCGCCGCTGTCTTCTCATGACAAAACCCCCGGTTTCCAGAATCGCAGGATCCTGGATTTCTAACGCCCCCGCCTGACTGCTTTGAACTCAGCAGCCCCGCGAACTGATCTCGTGAATTTCAAATCGAACAGGAGGGAAAGCAATCGCTCGCCGGAAGCCTCGGCTTTTCGAGCAGGATCTCGACATATCGTCGCTCCCTTTGTGTGCTCAGCCTGTAGCTGATGGTGGGCGATAATCGCTTTCGTTCGACAAAAAAGAACCTACACGCGGCGCCTCATCCGCGCAATGATCGACATCAATGTGACGTCATCCTTTCGCCTCGCCTGTGGCGCCGATGCAAGACTTTACGGTGCAAAGTAGGCTGTAAACTTATGATTCAGCTCTGGGAATAAAAGGAAATCTGATTTTCCGCATTATGCACTTGGAATGCGCGTGAATTAACTGTCGTAAAGATGTCAAGTGGCCATCTGGATAGGCCTTTTTGACGACTTGGTCACAAGGGCTTGAATCCGAGGACTTTCATCTGCGCGCAACCGCTACGCGATATTTTTTGTGTGCGCGTCCGAATGGCGCAGGCAAAGTTTGCGCCACCAGAGGGCCTAAAATAAAAAAGCCCAGCAGAGCTGGGCCTTAAGAGTATCGCCGGTCACTCCGAAATCGGAGCAAGCTGCACGCAATAGGCGAGAAATCTCACCCCTTCGCTGCAAGCGCCTTCACGCTGGCGCTCAGGCGCGAGACTTTGCGCGAGGCGGTGTTCTTGTGAATGACGCCCTTCTGCGCGGCGCGCATCATCTCCGGCGCGGCGCTCTGCAGCGCAGCGGCGGCGAGCGACGCGTCGCCGGAAGCGATCGCCTCCTCGACCTTGCGCACGAAGGTGCGCATTCGGCTGCGACGCGCGCGATTGACGGCGGTGCGGCGCTCGATCTTGCGAACGGCTTTTTTGGCCGAAGCTGTATTGGCCATGTCTTATCTGTCCTCGAAGCTGTAACAGCGACTCATGGCCGCCCGAAAACATTGCGGCCGCGAAATCGCGGCCACGTCGCACGCCTTATAGGCTCGCCCCTTTTTTTCGTCAATGGCGATGCGCATTTGGACCGCGGGCCTTCCAACCCGCATTTTGAGCGAGCCTGAAGGCTCGCGGTCCGCCTCAGCGATTCTGGAAAGCGGGTTTCCGCTTCGCCACGAAAGCCGCCATGCCCTCTTTCTGATCCTGGGTCGCAAAGAGCGAATAAAACAGCCGGCGCTCATAGCGAACGCCCTCTGTGAGCGTGGTTTCGAAAGCGGCGTTCACCGCCTCCTTGGCCATCATCGCCGCCGGCAGCGACATGGCGGCGACTGCCGCCCCAGCCTTCAGCGCCTCGGCGACAAGGTCGGCGGCGGGGACGATTCGGGCGACGAGACCGCAGCGCTCGGCCTCCTCCGCCCCCATCATGCGGCCGGTCAGCACGAGGTCCATGGCTTTGGCCTTACCGATCGCCCGGGTCAGGCGCTGGGTGCCGCCCGCGCCGGGAATGACGCCGATCTTGATCTCCGGCTGTCCGAACTGCGCCGTATCGGCGGCTATGATAAAGTCGCACATCATGGCGAGCTCGCAGCCGCCGCCCAGCGCAAAACCGGCGACCGCCGCGATGATCGGCTTGCGGGCGCGCGCGACCGTGTCCCAGCGGCCGATGAAGTCGCTCAGATAAGCGTCGGCGAAGCTCTTGTCCTTCATCTCCTTGATGTCGGCGCCGGCGGCGAAGGCCTTCTCCGAGCCGGTGACCACCACGCAGCCGACGCCGTCGTCGGCCTCGAAGCCCGCCAAAGCGCAGTCGACCTCGCTGATCAGCAGCGCGTTGAGGGCGTTCAATGCCTGCGGCCGGTTGAGGCGGATGAGGCCCACACGGCCATGCGTTTCGACGTCGATCGTCTCGTAGCTGCTCATCTGGGCCTCCTTCTAAATATCGAAGTCAGTCGCGGGCTCTTTCTGGCCGAAGCCCAGCGCAATGGCGCGGGCGTAGAGATCCTCGAGGGTGATGTCGTCGAGCCGCGCCAGCGCCGCCTCTTCGGTCTCGGCGATCAGCGGCTCGAGCACGGCGACGAGCAGCGCGGGCGCCTGATCCTCTTCTTCCTCGGCGCGCAAGGCGACGCGCACGATCTCGCCGACGCAGAGTCGGCGCCGTTCGCGCGCCAGCTCATAGCCGCCAGCCGGGCCGCGCACACTCTTCAATATGCCGGCGCGCACCAGCGCCTGCAGCAGCGTCTCTAACCGGCGCGGCGGAAGATCGTGGCGCGCGGCAAGCTCTTTCGACGAGACGGGACGCCCGCGCGCATAAAGGGCGACGTCGAGCGCCGCCATCAAGGCGAATCGCGCCGGTCGCGGCAGCAGCCTCATTCCTCACCGCCCCCGTGCAGGCCCGTGGAGCCGAAACCGCCCGCCCCGCGCGCTGTTTCGTCGAGATCCTCGACCTCGGCCAGGATCGCGCGCGCGACCGGCGCGACGACGAGCTGAGCGATCCGCATGCCGCGGGTGATCTCGAAGGGCTGGCCGCCATGATTGATGAGCAGCGCCTTCACCTCGCCGCGATAGTCGCTGTCGATGGTGCCCGGCGCGTTGAGAACGGTCACGCCATATTCGACGGCGAGCCCCGAACGCGGCCGCAACTGCGCCTCATAGCCCCCAGGCAAGGCGATCTGGATTCCCGTCGGGATCAGATCGCGCGCGCCCGGCTCCAGAACGAGCTTCTGCCCGGCGGGCAGCGCCGCATAGAGATCGAGCCCGGCGGCCCCTTCGCTGGCATAGGCGGGGAGCGGCAGGCCCTCGCCATTGGTGAGGCGGCGGATGGAGACTTTCATTCAGCGGCCTCTTTTTCATTGAGAATTTCCGCGAGCCGCGCAACGAGCCGCTCGGCGACGGCCTCCTTGCGCAGGCGCGGCCAGCTTTCGACGCCGATCGGCGAGACGAGATGCGCCTCGTTCTCATCGCCGCCGAAGACGCCGGAGCCTTCCGACACGTCATTGGCGACGATCAGATCGCAGCCTTTGCGGGCAAGCTTTTCGCGGGCGTGAGCGATGACGTTGGTGGTCTCCGCCGCGAAGCCGACGACGAGCTGCGGCCGATTTTGCGCGCGCGCGACGCTCGCCAGAATGTCCGGGTTTTCGACCAGCGCAAAGCTCGGCGCCGCCGCGCCCTGCTCTTTCTTGATCTTCTGCGCCGACGCCTCGACGCGCCAATCGGCGACGGCGGCGGCGGCGACGAAAACATCGGCCGGCAGCGCCCGCTCGACAGCGGCAAGCATGTCGCGGGCGCTCTCGACGTGGATGACGTCGCAGCCAGGCGGATCGGGGAGCGTCACAGGCCCGCAGATCAGCGTCACCCGCGCGCCTGCACCTGCGGCGGCGGCGGCGATGGCGTGGCCCTGCTTGCCCGAGGAACGGTTGGCGATGTAGCGCACCGGGTCGATCGCTTCATGCGTCGGCCCGGAGGTGACGACGACGTGGCGGCCGGCCAGCGCGCCGGGCTCGACGGCGGGCAAGGACAGCCGCGTGTCGCTTTCCAGCGCTTGCTCTATCGCGGCGACAATCTCCAGCGGCTCGGCCATGCGGCCGGGGCCATATTCGCCGCAGGCCATCTCCCCGCTGTTAGGGCCGGCGAACAGTGCGCCGTCGCTCTTGAGCGTCGTGACATTGCGCCGGGTCGCGGGCGCGAGCCACATGCGCAGATTCATGGCGGGCGCGTAGAGCGCGCGCTTGTCGGTCGCAAGCAGGAGCGTCGTGGCGAGATCGTCGCAGAGGCCCTGCGCGGCGCGCGCGAGGAGATGCGCGGTCGCCGGCGCGACGACGATGAGGTCGGCGTCGCGGGAGAGCTGGATATGGCCCATCTCCTGCTCGTCGGTCGCCGAGAAGAGATCGTCGTAGACCTTTTCACCTGCAAGGCTGACAAAGGCGAGCGGCGTGACGAACTGCTTGGCGGCGGCGGTCATGACCACCCGCACCCGCGCCCCGCGCTCGCGCAGCCGACGCACGAGGTCGAGTGACTTATAGGCCGCGATCCCGCCCCCCACGACGAGCAAAACCCTCTTCCCCTCAAGGCTTTGCATGATCTCTGGACGCGGCAAGGCCAATACTCCCCGATGAACGCGCGCGGAGAATACAGATTTTGGGCGCAAGGCCAAAGCGGCCATGGTCGGCGCGCGTCTGAAATCCGACATTCGAACGAGCGTAACGATGAAGCGATCCAGAGCCATGGTGTGGCGCTGGATTGCTTCGCTTCGCGCGCAATGACGGCGGCTCGGCGACGCGTCCCTCCCATTGGTGTTATCTAACCACGAATGACGCGCGCCGATTCCCTGCCCGCGCCGCGCGTGCGGCGCCTCACGCTTGCCGATTACCGCTCCTATGCGCAGGCGCGCTGTGAGATCGACGCGCGGCTCGTGGCGCTTGTCGGCGAGAACGGCGCCGGCAAGACCAATGTGCTAGAGGCCCTTTCGCTCTTTTCGCCGGGCCGGGGCCTGCGCCGCGCCGAGCTGTCCGAATGCGCCCGGCGGGACGGCTCCGGCGGCTTCGCCGTGTCGATCGAGATCGAAGCGGACGGGATGACGGCGCAGCTCGGTCACGGGCTCTCGGCCGAGGGCGAGCGGCAATTCCGCATCGACCGCGCGCCGGTTTCCTCCGCCCGCGCCTTTGCCGACCATCTGCGCGTCTTGTGGCTGACGCCGGCGATGGACGGGCTGTTCAATGGCCCGGCAGGCGAGCGCCGGCGTTTTCTCGATCGCCTGGCGCTCGGCGTCGACGCCGATCACGGCGCGCGCGTCAACAAGCTGGAGCGCGCGCTGCGCAACCGCAACCGGCTGCTGGAGGAAGGCGTCTTAGACAAGCGCTGGCTCGACGCCGCCGAGCAGGAAATCGCCGCGCTCGGCGTCGCCGTGGCGGCGGCGCGGCGGGAGACCGTCTCGCGGCTTGCGTCGTTGATCGTCGCCAGCGAAAGCGTCTTCCCCTGGGCGGAGATTGCGATAGAGGGCGAGATCGAGAATATGCTCGCCGAGGCGCCGGCGCTCGCCGTGGAAGAGCGCTTCCGCGAGACGCTTCGAGACATGCGACGCCGCGACGCCGCCGCCGGCCGCACGCTCACCGGCCCGCAGACCAGCGATCTCGCCGTGCGCCATGGCCCGAAGAACGAAGCCGCGCGCGATTGCTCGACAGGCGAACAGAAGGCGCTGCTGATGGGCCTGACATTGGCCCACGCCCGCCTTGTCGGCGAAATGACGGGCAAGGCGCCGCTGTTGCTTCTGGATGAGGTCGCCGCGCATTTTGATCCGAGGCGGCGCGAGGCGTTGTTTACCGAGCTGGAGGCGCTGGGCGGTCAAATCTGGATGACGGGCGCCGACCCGCTGTTGTTCGCCTCGCTCGACGGTCGGGCTGAAATGTTGCTGGTGACGCCTGGACGCATAGAAAAAGCTTTCTGACGCATGTTATCCCTCGCGCGGATCTCGGAGCAGGCAATGGATTGGTATTGGTATGCGATCATCGCCGGCGTGGCGGCGCCCTGGCTCATTCTCGGCGCCGGCCTGCGCAACGCCTTCAAGGAAGGCGGCGTCGTCACTGGCGTTTCCGTCTGGTCGGGAATGGCCGTCTTCACGACGCTCATCGCGCTTTTGATTGGCTGGATCGCGCATAGGCTGATTGGGTAAGCGGAATGAACAAGCCAATTACGGGCGCGCAGTGGATCGAGCACGAATCGCGCGCGGCGATCCTCGCAGAGCTGCATGCGCGGCCTTTCTTGCCGCTGCAGGTCCCGCGCCGCGTCTATCATTTCGCCTTCGCGACCAATCGCGAGGAGGCCCTCGCGGACCGCGCGGCGGTCGAACAATTGGCGCGAACGCATCAGCTCGAACCGCCGGCGCCCGACGCGAAGTTCCATCATCTCGCGTTCAACGGCTGGCGATTGCGCTGGGAGCAGCACGCGGAATTCACGACCTATAGCTGGTCGACCAGCATAGGGGCGGAGAAGCCTTTCGATCACGCCGATCCTCTGACGCGCGGCGAGATCGCCTTTCGCCCGCCGGGGCCGCTGATCGTCGCCGCGCATCTATGCGTCATCGACGGGCAAACGCCGCTCGACGAGCTGGCCGCGCTTTTCAATTCGCAGAGCCTTTGCGTCATCGAAATCGGCAAGGCCGGCGGCGCCCAGGCGCTGACCGATTTCGCCGTCGACGCTTATGGCTTCACGCGCATGGCCATCCGCATACTGGAGGCGCCCCCGCTCGAAGCCGGGCGACTCGCGCAGCGTCTGCTCGAAGTCGAGACCTATCGCAGCATGGCGCTCCTCGGCCTTCCGCTGGCGCGCGCGGTTTCTCCCGAGCTGACTATGATGGAGGAGGAGCTTTCCGAAATCACCAATGCGCTGCGGCGCGATGAGTCGCGCAGCAATCACGATCTCCTCAAACGGCTTTCGGACCTTCTCGCCGCCAATGAGGCGCTTTCGACACGCACAACTTTCCGTTTCAGCGCCAGCCGCGCCTATCACGCGCTGGTGAAGAGCCGGCTGGAGTTGTTGCAGGAAGCCAAGGAAGGCCAATATCCGACCATTTCGAGCTTCCTCAACGCCCGGCTTGATCCCGCGATCGAAACCTGCAACGCCGTGCAGGCGCGACAGACGCGCTTTTCGACCGATGTCGCTCGCACGACCAATCTGATGCGCACCGGCATCACGCTGGAGATGGAGCGGCAAAACGGCGCTTTGCTCGACGATATGGTTCGTCGCACGCGCCTGCAGATGCGGCTCAACCGCATGGTGCAGGGCATTTCGGTCGCCGGCCTCGCCTACTATCTCGTAGGGCTGTTCGCTTTCATCGCCAAGGGGTTGAAGGAGGCGGGCGCATTGCCGGAGGCCATCTCCGCGGATATGGCCGGGGCGATCTTCGTGCCTTTCGCGCTGCTCATTTCCTGGGCCTTCATGGCGCGGGTGCGAGTCTTGTCGATCCGCGCAGCCAAGGAAGAGTTGGGCGATTAATAGGAGATCGGCTGGATTGGGTCGGCGTCATTCCCGACGCTCGCAAAGCGAGTGATCGAGAATCCAGAGCAACACGAGCTACGATGGCTCTGGATTCCCGATCGGGCTTTCAGCCCGCCGGGAATGACAAAATCCCAATGCGAGCTGTTGAAAAGGAAATTTTATACATCCTCAATCCACGTCGAGCGGCGCGACGCCCTTGGGCGCGCCATTCTCGCCGAGCGTGATCTTTTCGACCCGCGCCTCGGCCTCGGCGAGCAGCTTCTCGCAGCGCTCCTGCAGCGCCTTGCCGCGCGCATAAAGCCGCACCGACTCGTCGAGCGAGACGGAGCCCTTCTCCAGCTCTCCGACGATGCTCTCGAGCTCCTGCATGGCCTTTTCGAAAGGCATGGCGGAGACGTCTACGGCCGCTTCTTCTTTCTCGGTCTTCATGTCTTGCCTTGAATTAATGCGAACCTGAAGGCTCGCGGTCCGGACCGCGCGCCTTCAGGCGCGCCGCCCATCAATCATGGTCCGCCGGCTCAGCATGGCCAACGATGCGCAGGATTTGAGGATATTCCTCGCGCATCCGGCGCTCCAACCCATCGACCGCCTCATGCACCGTCTCGACCGGCACGCTGGCGTCGACGGCGCAGTGATAATTCACCACGAGTCCGCCGGAGGTCTCGCGCACGCGCACGTCGTGCACATTGGCGATATAACCGACTTGCTCGCTGTGGCGATCGAGCGCCGCCGCGATCTCCCGCGCAAGTTCATCCGGCGCATCGCGGCCGACGAGCACATGCGGCGCCAGGGGCTCGATATGGGTCTCGATTTCGACGTCTGCGCCGAATTCGTCGTGAATGGCGCTTTCGAAGTCCGTGGCGATGGCGTGGGCGCGCCCCATCGGCATGACCCCGTCGAGCTCTATGTCGAGGCCGATCGACAGGCGCTCGCCGATCTGTTGGGCGATGACGTGATGCGCGGTGATATGGCGACGTGCGGCGACGAGCATGATGCGCTCGACCACCGTCTCGTCGTCGAGCGCCCTTGCGTCGGCGGTGATGGTGACGCGCGCATGCGGGACGGCGGCGAGGATCGCCTCCGAGACCGCGGCCTTGATGCGCGCCGCCTGCTCGACGCGCAGCGTGCGCGCGACGCCGATCGTCGCGTCGCCGATGATCTCGGCGCCGGCGCTGCGCAGCCGCAATTCGTCGAGCGTGATCACGCCCGGCACGTTGAGAATCGCCCGCTCGATGTGCGGCGTCAGATCGCCCGGCGCCACGTCGACCAGAGTGTCGATCGTGCGCCGGCCGAGCCGATAGCCCGCGATGGCGATGAAGCCCGCCACGCCGAAGGAGGCGAGCGCGTCGCCCTGCGGAAAGCCGAAATGCGCCGCCGCCACGCCGATCAGCGCCAAAACGGAGGACACGAGATCGCTGGCGAAATGCAGGGCGTCGGCGGCGAGCGCGTCGCTGCGCTCCTCCCGCGCAATCTCGGCCAATTGCCGCGAGCGCACGAAATCGATCAGGATAGACGCCACGAGGACGCCATAAGCCGGCCAGCCGGCGTCGATCGTCACCTGCTCTCCGCCGAGGCGCCTGATCGCCTCGCCGACAACCACGAGCGCTAGGCCGAACAGCAGGCCGGTCTCGACAAGCGCCGCGAGCGCCTCATATTTTCCATGTCCGTAATGATGTTCCGCGTCCGCCGGCTTCTCCGCCTCGCGCACCGCAAAATAGGTCAGCGCCGTCGCGCCCGTGTCGACAAAGGCGTGGCCAGCCTCGGAGAGCAGCGCCAGCGAGCCGGACCAGAGGCCGGCGGCGAGCTTGGCCACGGCGAGTAGCGCGCTCGCGGCGATGGAGGCCTTGGCGGCTGCGATTTTCCGGCTGGCGCCGTGGGCGTCGAGCGCCCTCGTCTCAGTCATGGGAGGTTGCCTGCGAAGATTGACGCGCTTTGCCTAGCAAGAGGCGGCCCCGGCCGCAAACGCCGCTTGTGGATCGCCGCGGCGGAACGACTCACCCTCGGCCACGCACAAGCCGGCGCGCCGGTGCTAGGATGCGCCATCAACAGGAGTTCACGCATGAAGTTTCTGCATACGATGATCCGGGTGGGCGATCTCGACCGCTCGCTGCATTTTTTCTGCGACATTCTTGGCCTCGCGGAAGTGCGCCGCATGGAGAATGAAAAAGGCCGCTATACGCTCGTCTATCTGGCGGCGCCCACCGACCTCGAGGAGGCCAAGCGCAGCGGCGCCCCGACCATCGAGCTCACCTATAATTGGGACGAGCACGAATATGCTGGTGGGCGCAATTTCGGCCATCTCGCTTTCGCCGTCGACGACATCTACGAGGTCTGCGGGAGGCTTCAGAAAGCCGGCGTGACGATCAACCGGCCGCCGCGCGACGGCCATATGGCCTTCGTGCGCACGCCGGACGCGGTGTCGATTGAGCTGCTGCAAAAGGGCAAGCCTTTGGAGCCCAAGGAGCCTTGGGCCTCGGCGCAAAATATCGGCGTTTGGTGACGCCGCAGGCGGGATGGACTTTGGAATTGTTGTGCAGGCGCAGCAAAGATTTTTTCATTGCGCCATGAAACTATGACCAGAGTGGCGCGTTGGGACAATACGGAGGCGCGGCATGGGCGCGCTGCGCTTCCTCCACGCAAAAATTGCAACCGCTCGTCGTAGGCCCGTCACAGGACCCGTATATGAGCGGCGATACGCGGAGACGGAGCGCGCGAGGCGTGTTTCCGGCCGGAGGCGGAAGCGCCCGGGTCCGTTGTGGATCCGAGGTTTTCAGGATGAGCGGTTCAGCGACGGTTCAGTCGCCGCCGCTCAATTTTCAAGATGACGCCGCGCCCGAGGGGGTCGGTCGGCGTAGGAAGCGAAGAGGACGGGCTGAAAAAAGAAAGCAAAGCGGAGGACGATATGCTGGTTACGGATCTGATCCATTCCTGCTCGAACGAGATGGTCGCCCAGGCGGCCCTCAAATGCATCGGCGGCCGCTTCGCCGAGCGCGTCCGCGTTGCGGCGCAAGAGAAGGGAATGAGCGTCGGCAGATTCGTATCGATTATCGTTCGCGACTTCGCCCGCCGGGCGGATGACGGCGTCCGCGAGGCGCTGCGCGAACGGATCACGGGCGACGACCAGCCGTTGCTCAAGGGCCTGCGCGCGGTGCTCGAACCCGCGCTCGAAGAGGGAGCCCTCTTCGCCGATGAAGGCCTCGGACGGCCCTTCGCGGTCAACATGAGCTGCGCCGGCGCGCATCAGTATCAGTAACGGCCCAAAGGGCTTACGCATCGAAGCGACATCGCGCCGCGGTGTCGCTTTTTCTTTATCCGAGCTTGCGCGACGTCATCATGGCCCATTTCCTCGACCAGGCGCAGATCGCCGTCCTCCTCTCGACCTATGGCTATTGGGCGATCTTTTTCGTGGTTGCGTTGGAGAGCTCCGGCCTGCCTTTGCCGGGCGAGACCATGCTGGTCGGCGCCGCGATCTATGCGCGGCTCTCGGGGGCGCTCTCCATCGATTGGATTGTCGGGGCGGCCGCCGCCGGCGCCATCATGGGCGACAACGTCGGCTATTGGATCGGCCGTGAATTCGGCTACCGCTTCCTGGAGCGCCATGGCTGGCGCGTGGGGCTCGGGCCGGAAAAGCTGCGGCTCGGGCAATATCTCTTCTACAAATGGGGCGGCGCCATCGTCTTCTTCGGCCGCTTCATCGCGCTGCTGCGCATTCTCGCGGCGCTGCTCGCGGGGGCCAACCGCCTGCCGGCCGGCAAATTCTTTCTCTTCAACGCCGCGGGAGGCATTGTCTGGGCGCTTGTCTTTGGCCTCGGCGCCTATTGGCTGACGGCGGGCTTCGAGAGAATCGAGGGGCGGCTCGCCACGCTCGGCGTCGTCTGCGGACTGGTCGGGGTCTTTCTGCTGTGGCGCTACTATAAGGTCAATGAGGAGCGGCTGTTGCGCGACGCCGACGCCGTCCTCTCGCAACGCAAGCAATAAGACGAGATCCGCTCGACTGTTCGGCACATTCCCGACGCTCGCACAGTTCGGACACACAGGAAAACCACCGCCGTCATTGCGAGGAGGCTGAGCCGACGAAGCAATCCAGAGCCGCATCGCCGCCCTGGATTGCTTCGCTTCGCTCGCAATGACGGGCTCTGAGCAAAACCAGCGCTTTTGTGGCTCTGGATTCCGGTCGAGCTTTGAGCCCACCGGGAATAACACGCGCCGGAACTGGTAGAAGTCAGGAAAAGCGGGGGCCCCTCTTTGCCGTAGCGAGGGCGTGGGTGAGATCGCGGGCAAGCTCGGCCTTCTGATCCGGCCCCAGGAATGAGCCCACCTCGACCGTCTCGCCGCGAAACACCAAAGCGACGCTCTGCGTGCCGAATTCCTCGTGGACCTTCTGCTCCAGGCGCACCCAGGCGGGATTGAAGCGCCATTCCCGCCGCCAGCCCCCGGTGCCGACCTTGGCGAAGACCAGCTCGACCGGCGTGACGTCGAGCGTCTCATAGGCGCGCGCATCACGGAAACTGAGACGAAAGGCGATGAACAGCGCCAGCGCGTCGAGCCCCATGAAGCCTGCGACGGGCCAGGCTCCCATGAACAGAAATGGCAGCGCAAACAATCCCTGCGCGACGCAATAGGCGACGATGAAGAGATAGAAGGCGCGCGGCGTCATCGACCGATGCGGCGAGAGGCGCTTGGAATAAATCGGTTCGTCAAAGGGCTCAGCCATGGGCTCTACAGCGCTTCCGTCCCTGCGAACCAATAGATATAACGCTGTCATGGCGGGAAGAAACAGCGAAAACGCACAGACCAGGAAGCGCCTTGCTAAAGGGCCTCTTGCCCGCCGCCGCCTGCCCGCGGCGGAGGCGGCGCGGATCGAGGCCATTTTCGCGCGCCTCGCCGAGGCCAATCCAGAGCCCAAAGGCGAGCTTTTTTATACGAACCCCTTTACCCTGCTGGTCGCCGTGGTGCTCTCCGCGCAGGCGACCGACGCCGGCGTGAACAAAGCAACGCCGGCGCTTTTCGCCATCGCCGATACGCCGCAGAAAATGGTCGCGCTCGGCGAGGACCGCGTGCGCGAGGCGATCAAGACCATCGGCCTTTTCCGCACCAAGGCGAAGAACGTCGTGGCGCTCTCGCAATTGCTGATCGAGCGCCATGGGGGCGAGGTGCCGCAGGACCGCGATGCGCTGACGGCCCTGCCAGGCGTCGGCCGCAAGACGGCGAACGTCGTGCTGAACATCGCCTTCCACCAGCCGACCATCGCCGTGGACACGCATATCTTCCGCATCTCCAACCGCCTGCCCCTCGCCAAGGGCGCGACGCCGGAGGCAGTGGAGAAAGGGCTCGAGGCCGTCGTGCCGGAGAAATATCTCCTGCACGCGCATCACTGGCTAATCCTGCATGGCCGCTATGTGTGCAAGGCGCGAAAGCCCGAATGCGCGCGGTGCATTTTGTATGATTTGTGCAAGTTCAAGGAGAAGACGGCGTAAAGCTTCCCCGTCATTGCGAGGAGCGTAAGCGACGAAGCAATCCAGAGCCACATTACGGCCCTGGATTGCTTCGCTTCGCTCGCAATGACGGCGGTGGACGACCGTAACCGCTACCCCGCCCCTTCCAGCAACCGCATCGCCGCCGCGCGCGCTTCGTCGGTGATCGCCGCGCCGGACAGCATCCGCGCGATCTCCTCCCGCCGCTCGGCCTCGGCAAGCACGGCGACGCTCGTCGCCACCCGCTTCTCCTTGCCCTTGCTTGACGCGCCCTTGCTGATTCGCAAATGGCGGCTGGCGCGAGCGGCGACCTGGGGCGCATGCGTCACCGCGAGCACCTGGGCCTTGCCCGCGAGCCGCGCGAGTCGCTGGCCGATGGCGTCGGCTACGGCGCCGCCGACCCCGGTGTCGATCTCGTCGAACACCAGCGTCGGGGCGGAGCCACGATCGGCAAGCACGACCTTCAAGGCCAGCATGAAGCGCGCAAGCTCGCCGCCTGACGCCACCTTGGTCAGCGGCCCGGGACGCGAGCCGGGATTGGTTTGCACCCAGAATTCGACGCGGTCGATCCCCTCCGATCCGCCGTTCTCGGGCTCGCTCGTCACCTGCGTCGAAAAATGCGCGCCCTCCAGCTTCAAAGGCTTCAGCTCGGCGTCGACCAGCGCGTCGAGCTTTTTCGCCGCCTTCTGGCGGGCGGCGGAGAGCGCGCGCGCGGCCGCGTCATAGGCGGTCTTCGCCGTCTCCAGCTCCTGAGCGAGCTTGGTCAGCCGCGCTTCCGAGGCGTCGAGCGCCGCAATGTCTCCCGCAAATTTCTCGGCGAGCTTCGGCAGCTCCGGAATGCCCACCTGATATTTGCGCGCCGCCCCGCGCAGCGCGAAGAGCCGCTCCTCGACGCGCTCCAACTCCGCCGGATCGAAACGCGTTTCGGCGAGCGCCTGCTCCAGCGCCTGCTCAGCGAGCGACAAGGCGTCGACGGCCTGCGCCATCGCCTTGGCCGGCGGCTCCAATATTTGCGGCGCCTGCGTCAGCCGGCGTTCCAGCCGGCGCGCGGCGTGGCCGATTTCGACGGCCGGAGCCCGGTCATCCGCGAAAACGGCGAGCGCGTCGCGAATGTCGGTCGCGACCTTCTCGGCGCGCTGCATGAACAGCCGGCGTTCGGCGAGCGTCTCCTCCTCGCCCGGCTCGGGGGCGAGCTTGGTCAGCTCCTCATGGGCGTGGCGCAGATAATCGGCGTCGGCGCGGGCCTTGGCGATGCGCGCCTCCTCATCGGCCAGAGCGCGCCGCGCCGCCTGCCAGGCGCTGTGCCTGCCGCGCACCTCAGTGGCCTGACCGAGCAGCCCGCCATGGGCGTCAACCAGCGTGCGATGGGCGCTCGGATCGACAAGCGCGCGATCGTCGTGCTGGCAATGGATTTCCACCAGCTCGCGGCCGATGGCGCGAAGCGCCTGCGCCGTCGCCGGCTGATCATTGACGAAGGCGCGCGTGCGCCCATCCGCCGCCTGCACCCGGCGCAGCACCATTTCGTCTTCGCTGGCGAGGCCGAATTCGCGCGCGGCGAGATGCGCGGGATG
The DNA here is from genome assembly GCF_016745395.1 of Methylocystis sp. Sn-Cys. Lineage (GTDB taxonomy): Bacteria > Pseudomonadota > Alphaproteobacteria > Rhizobiales > Beijerinckiaceae > Methylocystis > Methylocystis iwaonis. The sequence continues at coordinate 454,047 of NZ_JAERVJ010000003.1, read as the reverse complement.
ATCCGGGGCAAGATCGAAGACGGCCGTCACCTGGCCTTGTTCGCTGCCCGCGCGCACGAGCGAGGCGTCGCCGCGCCCGCCGAGCGCCAGCACAAATGCGTCGAGCAGAATGGATTTGCCGGCGCCCGTCTCGCCGGTGAGCGTCGTCAGCCCCTGCCCGAAATCGAGATCGAGCGCGTCGATGAGCACGATATCGCGAATGGACAGGCGGGTGAGCATGACGCTGACTTTATCGCTCCGGCGCGCGAACCGCATGCAACAGCCCTGCCGCCCGATGGCGGAAGGGCGCGATTCGCCGACGCGCCAAGGTTGGCACGCCCTGCGACGAAATCAATCGGGGACCGCGCGCCTTTAGGCGCGCATTTTTAAGAGGCGAGCCTGAAGGCTCGCGGTCCAAATTGGTTAGATCGCGTGCAGCGTCTTGCCGACCTTGGAGAGCCAGGAATCGCTATATTCATGCGGCTCCAGACCGCCCGTTTTCAGCAAGGCGTGCGCGTCCTTGTACCATTGCGAATCCGGGTAGTTATGGCCAAGGATCGCCGCCGCCGTCTGCGCCTCATTGGTGACGCCCATAGCGAGATAGGCTTCCGTCAGGCGGTAGAGCGCTTCTTCCGTATGGCGAGTCGTCTGATATTTGCCGAGCACGTCGTGGAAACGGTTGATCGCCGCCGGGTAATTCTTACGCGTCAGATAGAAGCGACCGACCTGCATTTCCTTGGCGGCGAGCTGGTCGCGCGCCACGCCCATTTTGTATTTGGCGTCGGCGACATATTCGGACTTGGGGTATTTCTGGATCAGCTCGGAGAAAATCTGCAGCGCCTTTTCAGCCGAAGACTGGTCGCGCATCACGTCCGGCACCTGGTTATAGTAGCTCATGCCGGCGAGATAAAAGACATAAGGCGTGTCGGGCGAATTCGGATAAAGGCCGATGTAACGCTGCGCCGCCTGGACGGCTTCGTCATAAGCCGGCTTCTCATATTGCGTGAAGACGGTCATCAGCAGCGCCTTGCGCGACCATTCTGACGAGGGATAGTTTTTCTCCACCTCGCCGAATCTCTTCGCCGCCTTCTCGTAGTCCTTGGCCTTCAGCCTGGCGAGGCCCTGGTTGTAGAGGTCGTCGGCTGGAATGTCCGGGGTAATTTCCGTCTTATATTTCTCGCCGCCGCCCAAAAGGCCAAAGCCGCTCGTGATCGTATCCATGATGTCCGCACGCGCCGGCGCGACCGAAAGGGTCAGGGCCGCCAATGCTGCGAGCATGGCGGAAGAACGGAAAGAAGCAGCGAAAACCGACATATGAAGCGCCCCTTGCGGCAACGAGCGACGACCGCGCCGCGCTCTGAAACCTATTAGCCTAAACCGCCATGTCCCGCCACTCACGGCGTCGCTCCAGCGCACATCCCGCAAAAGTAGACAGGCTTTTGCAACGAGAATGCGCTCCAGGCTTTGGCGGGTTTTCCTCTCGCTCGCACCATTACGCGTGAGCGAGAGGAAAACGCACCAAGGCCGAGCCGTCCCGGCGCTGGCGGCGCGCGGCGACGGATTGTGCAGATATTAGGAAGGACTTTGTTCTGGCGAGATTATGGCGAAAGACGCCGCCGGCCGCTCCGCGACAACATGGCGCTCGACCAATTCCAGCGCGCCTTGGCGCATCGCCGTTTGCACCAGCGCCACATTCAGCGCATGCCCGCCTCTGAAGGAGCGGAACGCCCCCAGGATCGGCGCGCCGGCGAGCGCGAGGTCTCCCACGACGTCGAGCATTTTATGGCGAACGAATTCGTCGACGTAACGCAGCCCCTCGGAATTGAGCACGGTCTCGCCGTCGAGCACCACTGTATTTTCGAGCGAGGCGCCGAGCGCGAGGCCGCCGCGCCACAGTCGCTCGGCGTCGCGCAGGAAGCCGAAGCTGCGGGCGCCCGCGAGCTCGCGGCGGAAGGTTTCGGGCGTGAGTTTCAAAGCGCGGCGCTGCCGGCCGATGCGGCCCTCGAAAGCGATTTCGACGTCGAGGCTGAGCACGCCGTCCGCTGGCGTCAGCTCGGCCCAGCCGGCGCCGTCGGAGACGCGCACGGGCGCAGTGACGCGCAGAAAGCGGCGCGGCGCGGCCAGCTCGACCAGCCCCGCCTCGTCGAGCGCGGCGACAAAGGCGCGAGCGGAGCCGTCCATAGCCGGGACTTCCGCGCCCTCGATCTCGACAAGGGCGTTGTCGACGCCAAGGCCGGCGAGCGCCGCCAGCAGATGTTCGACGGTCGAGACGCGCGCGCCCTCGCCCGACAGCCGCGTGCGCAATTGCGTGGCGTCGACGCTGCGCCAGTCGGCAAGGATGTCGGCGCCTTCGACGCTGAAGACGATTCCGGAATCGGCGGCGGAAGGCGAGAGCGTGAGACGCGCTGGCGTGTCGCTATGGACGCCGCGGCCGCTGAGCGTGACGGAACGCGCAAGCGATGTCTGGGCGCGAGACTTCGGGCGAATGAGGGGATCCTCCCGGCGAAGGCTGGAACAGGCCCAAGTTAGAGCCACTTACTGGATAATTCTTATCCCAGGGGCGTGGCAAGGCTCCAGTAACGGTTTGCTACCGTTTGTTACAAGCCACGCGCAAAAAAGACAAAGGCCCGCGCTGGCGGGCCTTTGCGAAGCTGCAAAGCAGCTCAGTGGTTCGATTGCCGGCGCAGGAAAGCCGGGATTTCGAGATGGTCTTCCTCCACCGGACGCGGCGCGGGGGCGCGGCGGCCATGGGTGTCGAGCCCGGCGTGACCCGGCGCCTGCGGCGCAGGCGCCGCGGGGCGCTTGCCATATTCCGCATGCGCCGGAGAAGGCTGCGGCGCGCGGGGCGGCATTGGGGCCTGGGGATAAGGCGCGGCGGGAGCGGCCTGCATCGCGTCTTCCTGCCGGCTCGCGCCGAAGGAGGCGAGGCGCTCGAAGATCGATTTACGACGTGGGTCCTGCGACGCCTCGGCGTGGTGCTGACGAATCTGATCCTGCACCGGCCGCGGGAAATCCTCGAGCGACGGCATGCGCGGGGTGCGCGGCATCTCGGGCGCCGGCGGCACATAAGGCGCCGCGGCTGGCTCCGCAGCCATGCGTGGCGCGGGCTCCGGCATCGGCTCGACATAGGCCGGACGCGCGGCGACCGGCTCCAGATAGACGCCGTTCGTCGTCATATGGGCGGGCGCAGCCGGGGCCGGCTCGGCATAATAGACAGGAGCCGGCGCCGCTTCGCGCATCTCGGGCTGATAGGCGGGCGCGGGCGCGCGTTCCGGCATCGCGTAAATCTGGGCCGAAGGGGCGGCCTCGGCGACGGGCGCCGGTTGCGACTTGGCGTGCAACTGCTGGCGCAGCCGCTCGGCGGCCTCGGCCATCCGGCTCTGGCTCGTCGGATCCTCGGCCGTGATCGCAGCGAGATCGATGCCCGTCGCGACGACCGACACGCGGATGACGCCTTCGAGCGAGGAATCGAAAGTGGCGCCGAGGATGATGTTGGCGTCCTCGTCGACCTCCTGACGGATGCGGCTCGCCGCCTCGTCGACTTCATAAAGCGTGAGGTCGTGGCCGCCGGTGATCGAGATCAGCAGGCCGCGCGCGCCCTTCATCGACACTTCGTCGAGCAGCGGATTGGCGATCGCCGCTTCGGCCGCAAGATTGGCGCGGCGCTCGCCGGTCGCCTCGCCCGTGCCCATCATCGCCTTGCCCATGCCGCGCATGATCGAGCGCACATCGGCGAAGTCGAGATTGATGAGGCCTTCCTTGACCATGAGGTCAGTGACCGAGGCCACGCCCGAATAGAGCACCTGATCCGCCATGGCGAAGGCGTCGGCGAAGGTCGTCTTCTCCGTCGCGATGCGGAAGAGATTCTGGTTCGGGATGACGATCAGCGTGTCGACGCATTTCTGCAGCTCGCCAATGCCAGCGTCGGCGATGCGCAGGCGGCGCTGACCCTCGAAATGGAACGGCTTGGTCACGACGCCGACAGTGAGGATTCCCATCTCGCGCGCGATCTGCGCGATGACCGGCGCGGCGCCCGTGCCAGTGCCGCCGCCCATGCCGGCGGTGACGAAGCACATATGCGCGCCCTGCAGATGCTCGCGAATCTCCTCGCGGGCTTCCTCAGCGGCGGCGCGGCCGACTTCCGGCTGGGCGCCGGCGCCGAGACCTTCCGTCACCTGCAGGCCCATCTGAATCACGCGCTCGGCGGAAGAAGAGGCAAGCGCCTGAGCGTCGGTATTGGCGACCAGAAAATCGACGCCCGACAGGCCAGACGTGATCATGTTGTTGACGGCGTTGCAGCCGCCCCCGCCCACGCCGCAGACCATGATTCGGGGCTTGAGTTCCCTCAGTTCGGGCGCTTTGAGATTGATCGTCATTTGCCAGGCCTCTCGGAATTAACACAGCTCATCGGCGTCGGTTGTCCTTTCCTTGGACGCCCCGTCGCCGAACGCGTCGTCCTCGGTAACTTTACGCAGAGGCCCGTCTCGACAGGCCGAATCGCTTCGGTAGAGAGAATCACTTGCTGCGATTCTAGAAGCTTTCCTTTAACCATCTACCCACTCGCGACATGTAACCATCCGTACCCGTCGCAAACCTTTCGCCGCGGTGGGGCTCGAAATATTCGCGCCCCGCGACCTGCGGGTAGACGAGCAATCCCGCCGCCGCCGCGAATGCGGGGCTGCGCGCCGGATCGGGAAGCCCGTCGACTCCGATCGGGCGACCGATGCGCACTTGCCCGCCGAGAATCGACCGCGCGCACTCGGCCGCGCCGGTGAGCTGACAAGCGCCGCCGGTGAGCACGATGCGGCGGTTGGGGCCGGACGGATAGCCGGCGCGCGCGAGCCGGTCGCGCAGGAATTCGAACGTCTCCTCGATGCGGGGACGAATGATCCGCACGAGATGCGACTTGGGCGCATAGTGCTTGTGACGGCCGCTCTCGCCGACATGATCGAAGGACACCGTCTCGCGCTCGTCGGAGGAAGACGAGATCGCCGAGCCGTGGAAGGTCTTCAGGCGCTCGGCGTCGGCAAGGCGCGCGTCGAGGCCGCGGGCAATGTCCATGGTGACGTGATTGCCGCCGAGCGTCACGGCGTCGAGATGGGTCAGCTTTCCGCGGGCGAAAACCGCGAGCGAGGTCGAGCCGGCGCCCATGTCGATGAGGACGACGCCCATTTCCGCCTCGTCGGGCTCGAGCGCCGACAGGCCGGCTGCGTAAGGCGCAGCGGCCATGCCTTCCACGCCGAGATGGCCGCGCTCCGCCGCGAGGACGAGATTGCGAACCGCCGCCTGATCGCAGCTTGCCACATGGAGATCGACGCCGAGTTCGTCGCCGATCATATCCTTGGGCTCGCGAATGTCCGGCACGCCGTCGAGCGAGAAGCCAGTCGGGATCGAATGCACGGCGACGCGGCCGCGATGCAGATGATGCGCGGCGGAGGCTTCGAGCACGCGATGAATATCGCTTTCCGCGACCTCACGGCCGCCGATCGCGCGCTTCGCGGCGAAATGTTCGGATGCGAGACGGCCGCCCGACGCGGTGACGATCACATGATCGATTTGCGTTCCGGCCATGCGCTCGGCGGCGTCCACCGTCTGCCGGATGGCGCGCTCGGCCGCGTCCATGTCGATCACGAGGCCATGCTTCACGCCGAGCGAGCGCTGGTGGCCGATGCCGATGACGCGGATGCGATGCGTCCGCCAGTCGCGCGGCGCAACGTCGCCGACCGGCGTCAGGCGCGCGATCAGGCAAGCGATCTTCGACGTGCCGATGTCGAGCACGCCGAACGTCGCGGCGCGGCGCGGCGAGAGCGGCTTGAGACGGGGGGGAACAAGCTGGGACTTCATGACTCTACCCACCAGCCTTCTTGGTTTTATGGGGCAACGCCGCTTCTCGCGCCGCAGCGGCTTCCTCCGTCAGGCGCACCGTGACGCGGTCGGCCGCGCGCAAATCGATGGCCATGACGTCTTTGTCGAGAATGCGCGCCTCGCGCTGCAGGCGGATCAGGGCGCCGATGGCGCGGCCCGGATCGGCTTCCGGCAATTTCACGATCACGCCATTGGTCATCTCGATGTCCCAACGGCGGTTGGCGACGAGAACGCCGGCCTTCACGCGCTGCGCGAGATCGCCCATGCCCTCTCTGATCGCCAGGAATTCCGGCAGACGCTTCTGCGCGCCCTCGCCGACAACGAAGGGCAAGCCGAGGTAGCGCTCGTCGCGCAGCTCGTCGATCGCGACGCCGTCATCGGAAACAACCGAGATGCGGCCGTCGCGCTGCCAAAGCGCTTGCGGCCGGCGCTCCTCGATCGCGACGACGAGACGGTTGGGATAAAGCTTCATCACCCGCGCGGTCTTCACCAGCGGGATGGCCAGCAAGCGCTCGCGGACGGCGCCGGCGTCGAGAAAGAGCAGCGACTGGCGCGGCGTGACTCCCGCGGCGTCCAAAAGCTCATTTTCGGTCAGCCGCGACTGCCCGGTGATGGTCACCGCGGAAATATCGAAACCGAAAGCGCGGGCGGCAATGTCCCAGGGCTGGCCTTCGCGCCGGATCAGCGCGTCATAGCCGCCGTTCTGCAAGGCGCCGGCAAGGCCGACGCAACCAAAGAGAAGAAGCACGGCGGCCAGGCCGACGCCCGGGCGTGCAAGAAAGGCGTAGCGCTGCAGCGCGGACGGCCCATCGTCGCGGCGATGCGGCGGCTGGGGCGGAAGATCGGCGGTGGCGGCGGCGCTGGCGTAGGAGGCGCCCGCGACAGCCGCCTCGGGCTGGGCGAGCGAAAAATGTACAGGCGGGAGGGAAGTCGCGAGCGACTCCCTCAACGATCGCAGGATGCGTTCTCCACCATCCATTTCACAAGCTCGCCGAACGATAAACCTGCATAAGCCGCCATATCTGGCACGAGCGAGGTCTCCGTCATTCCCGGCTGCGTATTGACTTCCAACACGACAAGCTCGCCCGTTCCATCGGGGCGATCGTCATATCTGAAGTCCGCGCGGCTGACGCCGCGGCAACCGAGAGCCCGATGAGCCTCGATGGCTAAATGTTGAACCTCTTGGTAAATATTTTGTTTAAGATTCGCGGGAATAACGTGTTTTGAACCGCCTTTCGCGTATTTCGCGTGGTAGTCGTACCAGCCGCCGTCAGCGGCGAGAATCTCGATCACATCGAGCGCGCGGTCTCCCATCACGGCGCAGGTAAGTTCCCGCCCCGCCACGAATTGTTCGGCGAGCATCAGATCGCCATGCGCCCAATCTTCCCGCATCAGCTCCTGCGGCGGATGGGCCTGGTCCTCCCTGACGATGAAGACGCCGAAGGAGGAGCCCTCCGAGACGGGCTTCAGCACATAGGGCGGCGGCAGCACATGCGCCTTCGCCGCCTCCAGACGATGCACGACGCGGCCTTTGGGCACGGGAACGCCGGCGGCCGCCATCACGACCTTGGCCACGTCCTTCTTCATCGCGAGCGAGGAAGCGAGCACGCCCGAATGCGTATAGGGAATGCCCAGTAATTCGAGCACGCCCTGAATACAGCCGTCCTCGCCGAATTTTCCGTGCAGGGCGTTGAAGGCCACGTCTGGCTTGAGCGACGCCAGCACGCTCGCGACGTCATGGCCGACGTCGACCTGAGTCACGCGGTAGCCCTGCTCCTCCAGCGCTTTGGCGCAGGCCGCGCCTGAGCGCAAAGAGACTTCGCGTTCGGCGGAGAGTCCGCCCATCAGCACGGCGACGTGTTTGGTCATGTCGATCTCTTGATTGGCGCCAAGACAGAGCGGAAGAGAACGTCTCGCCTCTGGCGCGCGTTGATCGGGCCGCGCCCGAATCCCTTACCCGGCCGAAGCTATGCCGCCCCCGGAGACGGCGCAACGGCGTCCCGCCTCTTGCGGGTCCAGATTTCGATTTCCTCGGATTGCCCGGTTTTCTCATAGGCGTCGAGGACAGTGGCGCACTCCGGCTGCTTGATCGCCCACTCGCGCGTCTCTTTATCCTCGACGATGATGACGTCGGGCTTGCGCAGACGAACATCCTCGGCAAATCCGGCGAGATCGCGACGGCGATAGTCTTGCAGCAGCGCGCGCCGCGCCGGGTCGACGGCGCCCTTCGAGAGATAGGCGGCGAAGCTCGCGACCCATAGCGCATTGGGGCGGCCGACCCAGAGGCCGCCGAGCTGGCGCGTCACGGGATGGCCGAAGTCGAGCTGGCGCGCCAAGGCGATCACACGCGGATGCGACGGCGCAACACGTTCGATCGCCGCGCGCAGGCCGGGGTACTCCTCGGCGTTGACCCAAAGCATGTGAGCGCCGAACTCGAAGGGCGCGGCGATCAGCACAGGCAGGAAGACGAATTTGAAGAGCCGCCCTTCCCGCGCGGCCTTGGCGCGCGGATCGTCGCCGAGCGCGAACAGGCTCCAGGCGAGAAGCGCCAGCACGACGCCCGGATAGGCGTGATTCATCCAGCCTTTCCCCTGCAAGAAAAAGCTTGCGAGAAAGGCGGCCGAGGCGAAGGCGCAGACCCGCACGGCGGCGGGCGCCACGCCACGCGCCGAGGCGATCAAAAGCGCGCCGAGAAGCGCGAGGTTGACAGGCGCGAGCGAGCGGAAGGCGAGATTGGCCGTCGTTTCGCGCGACGGCTGATAAACATCCGCGATCACGGGCAGCGCGTAATGCGCGTAGCCCGGGAAAAACACGAGGGTCGCGACGCCATAGGCGACGCAGACGCCGACGGCGCTCGCCATTTCCGCCGTCAGCAGCAGGCGCGGCGAGCGTTCGCGAAACGCAAGGGCGAGCGCCGGCGCGATGATCGCGAGCGCGAAAAAGGGCTTGAAGCAGACCGCAAGCCCGCCGCCGAGACCTGCGAGGATGCGCAACGGCCGGGCGACGCGCCCGCCCTCGGCTGACGCCGCCAATGTCGCAAGCAAAGGCGCCAGCGCCAGAAGCGCCAGATGCTCGCGTTCCGCGAAAGCCAAAGCAGGCGCGACGAGCAGCAGGAAAACCGACAGGTTCGCGATAAGCCCCCATTCCTCGCGCGTGCGCGGGGCGCCGGATCGCAAGATCAAAGCGCTGAACGCAATCGCGAGGAAGGCCGCGAAGAACACGAGCCCGGCGACGACCGGCTCGACCGCAAGGCCCAGAGCGCGGGCCAGTCTGATCGCCGGCGCCAGAACGAGAAAGGACGCCGGGGGGTTTGGATCGGTGATGTCGACATAGGGAACAGCGCCGTCGACATATCGCTCGGCAAAAGTGATGAACCAGGACACGTCGCAATCGAGATGGCCGGCGATCTGCTGGCCGATTGCAATCAAGACCAGGGCAAGCGTCGTCCAGGGACTCGCAAGGATCGCCTCGAGCTTCGAGGCCGCGTCGGCGCCCGGCGTGTCCGCTTTCATCTAAGCGACGCCGATCCTTTTGATCTCCCAGTGCAGCTCCACGCCGCTCGTCTCCAAGACGCGGGCCCGCACCGTCTCGCCGAGATTTTCGATGTCGGCGGCGGTGGCGGCGCCGCGGTTGATGAGGAAATTGCAATGCATCTCGCTCACCTGCGCATCGCCCACGACGAGGCCGCGGCAGCCGGCGGCGTCGATCAATTGCCAGGCCTTGTGGCCTTCGGGATTCTTGAAGGTCGAGCCGCCGGTCTTTTCCTTGATGGGCTGCGAAGCCTCGCGCGCCTGCGTGATGCGATCCATCTCGGCGAGGATCGCCGTGCTGTCGCCGGGCCGGCCCTGAAACAGCGCCTGCGTGAAAATAACATCCGCCGGCGCCGAGCAGTGGCGGTAGCTGTAGCCCATATCGGCGTTGGCGAAGGCGCAGATGTTGCCCGCGCGATCGACGCCGCGCGCTTCGATGAGCGTATCTTTCGTCTCGCCGCCATGTGCGCCGGCGTTCATGCGCAGCGCGCCGCCGATGGCGCCAGGAATGCCGCGATAGAAAGCGAGACCATCAATGCCGGCGTCCGCAGCGGCGCGCGCGGCTTTCACATCCGGAACGGCGGCACCGATACGCAGACGCGCGTTTTCTTCGACGGCAATCTCGCCGAAGCCCTTCGCCGAGAGCCGGATAACCGCGCCCGCGACGCCGCCGTCGCGCACGATGAGATTGGAGCCGAGCCCGATGACGGTGACGGGGATGTCGCTTGGCAGACGTGAGAGGAAATAAGCGAGGTCCGCCTCATCCGCCGGCATGAAGAGAAGCTGCGCCGGTCCGCCGACGCGAAACCATGTGTAAGGCGCGAGCGGCTCATTGGCGGAGAGTTTGCCGCGCAACTCGGGCAGGAGGGGCGCGATGTCGGGGGTGAGATCGCGGAAGGTCATAGGCCCCCTCCCCACCCCTCCCCCGCTTCGCGGGAGAGGGAGCAGGCGCGGGTCTTCATCCACAATGCGGATCGCGAGCGTCCCCTCTCCCGCTTGCGGGGGAGGGACAGGGAGGGGGTAAACCGCCGCATCCTCACGCCTGCCCGCCCGCCGCAAGCTGCTCCGGCAGCGCATAGGCCCATTGCGTGATGTTCCCCGCGCCGAGACACACGACATAATCGCCCGGCGCCACGATCTCCCGCACCATGGCCGGCAGCACTTCCGGCGACGGCAGACTCACGGCGCGGCGATGGCCATGCGCGCGAATGGCGTTGACCAGCGCGTCGCGATCGACGCCCGCGATCGGCTGCTCGCCCGCCGCATAGACATCGGCCACGATAACAACATCCGCGTCGTTGAAGCAGGTGGCGAAGGCGTCGAAAAGCGATTGCAGGCGCGTATAGCGATGCGGCTGCATCACTGCGATGACCTTGCCCTTGGTGGACGCGCGCGCGGCGCGCAACACGGCGCCGATCTCGACCGGATGATGACCGTAATCGTCGAACACCTGCACGCCATTCCATTCGCCCGTGCGCGTGAAGCGGCGCTTGACCCCGCCGAAGCCCGCGAGCGCCTTGCGGATCTGATCCGGCGACAGGCCGAGCTGATAGGCGACAGTGATGGCCGCCGTCGCGTTCAGCGCATTGTGATGGCCCGGCATCGGCAGCAGCAGGTTTTCGAGGTAGGTGGCCTGCGCGGTCTTGCGGTCGCGCAACAGCACGTTGAAGCGCGACACGCCGCCTTCGAGATTGACGTCCAGCAGCCGGACGTCGGCCTGCGGATTTTCGCCATAGGTGAAGACGCGCCGATCCTCGATCTTGCCGACGAGCTCCTGCACGGTCGGATGATCGAGACACATCACCGCGAAACCGTAGAAAGGCAGGTTTTCGATAAAGGCGCGGAAGGCTTCCTTGATCGCGTCGAAAGTGTGGAAGTGATCGAGATGCTCGGGATCGATATTGGTGACGATCGCGACGTCGGCGGGGAGCTTCAAAAAGGTGCCGTCGCTCTCATCAGCCTCGACCACCATCCAATCGCCGGCGCCCAGTCGCGCATTGGTGCCATAGGCGTTGATGATGCCGCCATTGATGACGGTCGGATCGAGCCCGCCGGCGTCTAGCAGCGTTGCGACGAGAGACGTGGTCGTCGTCTTGCCATGCGTGCCGGCGATGGCGACGCATTGCTTGAGGCGCATCAGCTCCGCGAGCATTTCGGCGCGGCGCACCACAGGCAGGCGCTTCTCGCGCGCCGCTACCAGCTCGGGATTGTCGCGCTTGATCGCGGTCGAGACGACGACGACGGCGGCTTCGGCCAGATTCTTCGCGTCATGGCCGACGAAGACCCTGGCGCCCTTTTCGGCGAGACGCTTCACATTAGCGTTTTCGGCGGCGTCCGAGCCCTGCACCGTGTAGCCGAGATTGAGCAGCACTTCGGCGATGCCCGACATGCCGATGCCGCCGATGCCGACAAAGTGAATGGGGCCGAGATCGCGCGGCAGTTTCATTCCAATGTGTCTCCTTAAGGCGCGCGGCTTTGGGCCACGTTCAAAATCAGATCGGCCAGACGTTCGGCCGCGTCGGCGACGCCGACGCGCTTGGCGGCTTCAGCTTTTTGCGCGAGCGCCTGCGGGGCGTCGATGATCTCCGCGAGACGCGCAGTCAGGAAGGCCGGCGAGAAGTCGCTTTGCTTCACCGTCTCCGCCGCGCCGGCCTGTTCGATGACGGCGGCGTTTGCAGCCTGATCGCCGTCGAGCGATTGCGGCAGCGGCACCAGCAGCGACGGTCGGCCGATGACCGCAAGCTCGGAAACGGTCGACGCGCCCGCGCGCGCGATCACGAAATGCGCCTGCGCAATGCGCAGCGGCAGATCTTTGAAGAAGGGCGCGATCTCCACATCGACCTTGGCGCTCTCATAGATCGCCTCGACGCGGGGGATGTCCTCGGCGCGTGTCTGCTGCACGAGCCGGACGCGGGACCGCAAATGATCTGGCAGAGCGGCGATCGCCTCCGGCACAATATCCGCCATCACGCGCGCGCCCTGCGAGCCGCCGGTGACGAGAAGCCGGAAAGTTCCGTCTGCGAAATCGGGATAGGCGCGCTTCGCCGCCTCCAGCACCGCCGGCCGCACGGGATTGCCGGTGACGACGACCTTGCTTTGCAAAGCGGGCGGCACGGCGAGATTGGGAAGTCCCGCGGCGATCTTGTCGACATGGCCGGAGAGAAAGCGGTTGGCCTTCCCCATGATGGCGTTCGACTCGTGCAGCGCGGTGGGGATTTTCAGGAAAGACGCCGCGAGCAGCGGCGGCACGGTGGGATAGCCGCCAAAACCGATCACAGCGCGCGGGCGCAACCGGCTCATGACCTTCGCGGCCTGCGCTGTGCCATAAGCAAGCTGCGCAACGGCGCGCGCCTTCTCAAACAGCGAGCCGCCGCGCGGCGTCGCCGAGGGAATGCAATGCATCGCGCGCGCCGGAAAGCTCCCGCCATAAGCCAGCGCCCGCTCGTCGGTGACAAGCTCCACCGCAGCGCCGCGGGCTTCGAGCGCATGCGCCAGCGCCTCGGCCGGAAAGAGATGGCCGCCGGTGCCGCCGGCGGCGAGAAGAATGGGCCGATCGTTCATTGTCAGGCCGCCGCCGGCACAGGCCCGCTCGTCGCGGCGACCTCGGTCAGCACACGCGTGCGCGGGCGCTTGCGCGTGACGGCGAGCAGGAAGCCCATGCCGAGCGACAGCGAGATGAGCGACGAGCCGCCATAGGAAACGAAAGGCAGCGTCATGCCCTTGGCGGGCATGAGGTGGACGTTCACCGCCATATTGATGCAGCTTTGCAGGCCAAAGAGCATGACGAGCCCCGCCGTCGCAAAACGGCAGAAGGGGTCTTCATTGCGCGCGGCGGAGAAGAGCCCCCGCACCACGATGAAGGCGAAGACCATTGCCAGCACGATGCAGACGATGACGCCGAACTCCTCGCCGATGACCGCGAAGATGAAGTCGGTGTGCGAGTCGGGCAGGATGCGCTTGACCGTGCCTTCGCCCGGCCCCTTGCCGAACCAGGAACCCGCCTTGAAGCTTTCGAGCGCCGTCTCGGATTGGAAGTTCGTCGGCACGCCGGCGACGGGCGGCGGCGGCTCGAGAAAGGCGTCGACGCGCGCGCGCACATGTGGCGCAAATTTGTAGGCGAGCAGCGCGGCGGATGCGCCAAGGCCGCCAAGCCCGACGACCCAGATGAGATGCAGCCCCGCCATGAAGAAGAGTGCGGCCCAGACGACGGAGATCAGCATGGTCTGGCCGAAATCGGGCTGCAGAACGAGCGGCCCGATCGTCGCCGGGAAGAGAAGAAGCGCGAGCCAGTTGCCGGGAACGTCCTTGCGCCGCGCGCCTTCCGAAAAGGCCCAGGCGACGACGACGACAAAGGACGGCTTGAGGAACTCCGAAGGCTGAATGCCGAAGATCCAGCGCCGCGCGCCTTTCACTTCCTGGCCGAAGAACAGCGTCGCGACGACGAGCGCCAGCGACACGACGAAAACGACGAGCGCGGCGCGGCGCACGTGGCGCGGCGACAGGAAGGAGGCGCCGATCATCACCGCCAGCGCCGGCAGAAGATAGGCGACCTGGCGATTGACGAAATGGAAGGTCGAAAGATGCAGCCGCTCCGCGACCGGCGGGCTGCCCGCCATACCGAAGACGAGGCCCGCCACGATGAGAAGCGCGATGCCGGCGAGAAGCCAACGATCAATGGTCCATGCCCAATCGGAAATCGGGGTTCGCTCGGCGCGCGAAATCATGGGTGCTCTCCTCTGCGAGCGGCGATGACGGCGGGCAATCCGTTGACGAGGGCGCGGAACGCGTCGCCGCGCGCCTCGAAATTCTTGAATTGGTCGTACGAGGCGCAGGCGGGCGAGAGCAGCACGATCGGCTCCGCAGCATCGCCGTCGAGCGCATCGAAGGCCGCGCGCATGGTCGCGACGTCGAGCGTCTCGCAGCGCTCATAGGGCAGCGCCCCGTCGAGCGTGCGCGCGAAATCGTCGCTCGCATGGCCGATGAGATAAGCCTTGCGAATGCGCGGGAAGTAAGGCCGCAATGGCTCGATGCCGCCCTCCTTCGCCTTGCCGCCGATGATCCAGTAGATGTCGGCAAAGCTCGCGAGCGCTTTCTCGGCCGCGTCGGCGTTCGTCGCCTTGGAGTCGTTCACGAAGAGCGTGCGCTCGATGCGACCGACCTCCTCCATGCGATGCGGCAGGCCGGGGTAGCTCAGCAGGCCGCGGGCGATTTCCTCGTCCTCCAACCCGCATTCCCAGGCGGCCGCGGCGGCGAAAGCGGCATTCTGCGCATTATGCGCGCCGCGTAGCGCCCTTGCGCCTTGCAAAGAGCCGAGGAGCTCGACCTCTTCCGGCGGATGGCCTTGCTCGCGGAAATAGACGCCGCCGTCTTCGACATAAAATCCCCAATCCAGACGGCGCGCGGCGGAAACCGGCATGACGCGCTGCCCGGGTTTGGGATCGGCGGAGAGGCGCGCGCCGATGGCGTGCGTATAGGCGTCGTCGACGCCGACCAGCGCCACCTCGGCACCCGCGACGAGTCGCTCCTTCACCGCCGCGTAATTCTCCATCGCGCCGTGGCGGTCGATGTGATCGGGCGTCAGATTGATCAATATGCCGATCGTCGGATTGAGCGAGGGCGTGAGATCGATCTGGAAGGAAGAGCACTCGATCACATGAATGCGTTCGTCCGACGGCGGCTCGAGATCGAGGATCGGCACGCCGATATTGCCGCCGAGCTGTACGTCGCGGCCGGCTTCGCGCAGAATATGCGCAATGAGCGCCGTCGTCGTCGATTTGCCATTGGTGCCGGTGATGGCGATGAAAGGCGCCCCGCCAGCATGCGCGGCGCGTTCGCGGCAGAAAAGCTCGATGTCGCCGATGATCTCGACGCCGGCGGCGCGGGCGCGCGCGACCGTCCAATGCGGCTCCGGATGGGTCAGTGGCACGCCGGGAGCAAGAACCAGCGCGTCGAAAGACGACCAGTCGCTGTCCGACAAATCTTCGAGCGGCACGCCATTCCGTGCGGCGGCGAGCCGCCCCGCTTCGCCGTCGTCCCAGGCGCGCACATTGGCGCCGCCCGCCATCAAAGCTTTCGCGGTGGAGAGCCCCGAGCCGCCGAGGCCGAAGAGGGCGACAGTCTTGCCTCTGAATGTTCTGACCGGCGTCATGGTCACCTCAGCTTGAGGGTCGAAAGACCCATGAGCGCCAGAACGAAGGCGACGACCCAGAAGCGGATGACGATCTGCGGCTCCTTCCAGCCCTTCTTTTCAAAGTGATGATGGATCGGCGCCATCAGGAAGATGCGTTTGCCGGTCGCCTTGAAATAAGCGACCTGAATAATGACCGAGGCGCCTTCGAGCACGAAGAGTCCGCCGACGATGACGAGCACGAATTCCTGCTTCACCGCTACTGCGACTGCGCCGAGCAATCCGCCGAGCGCGAGCGAACCGGTGTCGCCCATGAAGATCTGCGCAGGCGGCGCGTTGAACCACAGGAATCCAAGCCCGGCGCCGATCAGCGCGGAGCAGACGATGGTGAGCTCGCCCGCGCCAGCGACGTAATTCACGCCGAGATAATTCGAGAAGATCGAGTTGCCGACGAGATAGGCGAAGATCGCGAATGTGCCGACCGCGATCATCGACGGCACGATGGCGAGGCCGTCGAGACCATCGGTGAGATTGACGCAATTGCCCGCGGCGACGATGACGAAGGCGCCGAAGACGATGAAGAACAGGCCCAGCGAGGCGACGTAGCCTTTCACCATCGGTATGGCGAGGTTAGACATGTTCTCGCCCCCCACTTTCATCATCAGATAGCAGGCGATGCCGGCGGCAAGGAATTCGAGCGCGAGGCGCGCCTTGCCTGAGAAACCGGCGTGCGATTGTTTCGTCACCTTCAGGTAATCGTCGTAAAAACCGATCGCGCCGAAGGAGGCCGTGACGAAGAGCACGATCCACACATAATAGTTGCGCAGATTGGCCCACAGCAGCGTCGCGGCGATGAGGCCGGAGAGGATCATCAGCCCGCCCATGGTGGGCGTGCCCTTTTTCGTCAGAAGATGCGACTCGGGCCCATCCTCGCGGATCGGCTGGCCCTTGCCCTGCTTGAGGCGCAGCGCCGCGATAATGTTCGGGCCGAAGAAGAAGACAAAGAACAGCGCCGTCGCCGCCGCCATGGCGGCCCGGAAGGTGATGTAGCGAAAGATGTTGAGCGGACTGTAGAGATAAGACAGATCCGCGAGCAGCGTCAGCATACAGTAGTCCTCAACTGGCCATCTCGGGCGCGAATTTCGCTTTCGCCGCAGCGACAATCTTCGACATGCGCGTCCCGTTGGAGCCCTTGATCATGACGACGTCCCCCGACCGAATTGCGGCGAGGACGGGCTCTTCGACCTCCAGCGCCGTGGCGCGATGGGCGGCGCGCACGGCCTCCGGCGCGGCGTAGAAGAGCTGCTGCATCAGCGGCCCGGCCGTGAACAGCAGATCAACCTTGGCGTGCGCGACATCCTCCGCCAGCGCCGCGTGCAGATTCCCGCCTTCTGGTCCAAGCTCCAGCATGTCGCCGAGCACCGCGATGCGGCGCCCGCCCGCTCTCGGCGCCGTCGCGGCAAGAAGCTCCAGCGCCGCGCGCATGGAGGTCGGATTGGCGTTGTAGCTCTCGTCGATGAGCGTAAAATCGCCCTCGTCGACGGGAAGCGTCTCACGCTGGCCGCGCCCCTTGGGTGGCGCGAAATCGACAAGCGCCGCGGCGGCCTCTTCGAGATCGAGATCGAAAGAAACGGCGATCAGCAGCGCGGCGAGCGAATTGAGCGCGATGTGCTTGCCCGGCGCGCCGATGAGGTAAGAAAGCCGCCGGCCGAGAATCTCGGCCTCTATCTCGCAGCCGCCATCGATCTGTTTATAAGAAAGCAGCCGCGCCTGCGCGCCTTCGGCCTCGCCGAAATCGAGAACATGCCCTGCATAAGGCGCAGCCGCCTCTGCGAGCCGCTCATATTCCGCGTCGTCGCGATTGATGATGGCGACGCCGCCTTCGAGGCCCCCGAAGATTTCCGCCTTGGCGTCGGCGATGGCCTCGAGAGACGCGAAATGCTCGAGATGCACGGGCGCGACGCGCGTCACCACAGCGACATGCGGGCGCACCTGCGCGGCGAGTCCGGCGATTTCGCCGGCGTGATTCATGCCGATCTCGAAAACGCCAAAGCGCGACGACGCCGGCATCCGCGCCAGCGACAGCGGCACGCCCCATTGATTATTGTAGGAGGCAATCGACGCGTGCGTGGCGCCAAAATGCGCCAGCATCAGCCGCGTCATGTCCTTCGTGGAGGTCTTGCCGACCGAGCCGGTGATGGCGGCGATGAAGGCGGCGGTGCGGTCGCGCGCGCGCATGCCGAGAAGCTCCAGCGAACGCTGCACGTCCTTGACGACGAAAAGGGGCCCGGCGCCTGCAAGCGCACGCGCATGTTCTTCGTCGATCACCGCCGCGGCGGCGCCCTTCTCGAAAGCCGCGTGGACGAATTCATGGCCGTCGCGCGCCTCGCCCTTGATGGCGACGAAGAGATCGCCGGGCTGCAGCGTGCGCGTGTCGATCGAGACGCCCGTCGCTTGGCGGGCGAGCGCGCCGCTGACGCGGGCCTGCAAGGCGCCGACGAGCGCCAGCCCCGACCATAGAGGTTCCTGCTTCATGAGCTGTGCTCCTGCAGCGCTTTCGTGACAGCTTCGTGGTCGGAAAAGGGCAATATGCGATTGCCGACGATCTGGCCAGTCTCGTGCCCCTTGCCGGCGACCACGAGCGCGTCGCCGGCGCAAAGGCCCGCGACGGCCTGGGATATGGCCTCCCCCCGGTCGGCGATCTCGATGATCTGCGCCGGACCGGCGCCTTTGGCGCCGTCGATGATGGCGGCGCGAATCAGCGCGGGGTCCTCGCTTCGGGGATTGTCGTCCGTGACGATCGCGACATCGGCGGCGCGCACGGCGATCTCGCCCATCAGCGCCCGCTTACCCTTGTCGCGATCGCCGCCGCAGCCGAAAATGACGATCAGCCGGCCTTTGGTCAGCGGCCGCAGCGTGGCGAGCACTTTTTCGAGCGCGTCGGGCTTATGGGCGTAATCGACGAAGACCGGCGCGCCATTGCGGGCGCCGACGAGTTCGAGGCGGCCGGGAGCGCCCTGGAGATGATCGAGCGCGGCGAAGACCCGCGCAGGATCGTCTCCGGACGCGATAGCGAGCCCCGCTGCGACCAGCGCGTTGGACGTCTGGAAGGCGCCGGCGAGCGGCAGTTCGATCTTATAGTCCTTCCCGGCATGGCTGATGTCGAGGCTCGTCGCCAGCGCGTGCGGACGCGCGTCTTTCAGCATGATGGCCTCGCCCTTGGCGCCGACGCCGAAGACGCTCAGCCCACGGGCGTTGCAAACCGCGGCGACGCGCGCCGCCACATCGCTATCGGCGTCGGTCACCGCCGTCTGGCCGGGCTGCAGCAGCGTATCGAAGAGGCGCATCTTCGCCGCGAAATAGTCTTCCATGTCGCGGTGGTGATCGAGATGGTCGCGCGAGAAGTTAGTGAAGCCCGCTGCAGCGAGCCGCACGCCGTCGAGGCGGCGCTGATCGATGCCGAGCGAGGAGGCTTCCATCGCGAGATGAGTCACGCCCCCCTCGGCGAGTTCAGCCAGCGTCTTGTGCAATTCGACAGGCCCGGGCGTCGTCAGCGCGCCATAATGGGCGCCCTTGGAATCGACCACCCCGACCGTGCCGAGCGAGGCCGCCTCATGGCCCATCGCCGCCCAGATCTGGCGCAGAAAGGCGACGACGGAGGTCTTGCCGCTCGTGCCGGTCACCGCGACGATTGTTTCCGGCTGGCGCGGATAGAAGCGCGCCGCCGCGCGCGCCACGGCCGCCCGCACATCTGGAACGACGACCAGCGGCAAGGCGCATTCGGCCGCGCGCTCAGCGACGACGACCGCCGCGCCACGCGCCTTGGCGTCCCCCACAAAAGCAAGACCATCCCCGGCATGGCCAGGGATGGCGAAAAAGGCAAAGCCCTCGCTGACGACGCGGCTGTCCGCCGACAGGCCCGCGATCTCGATGTTCCCGATGGAAGGGTCGAGGTCGCTCAACGCGAGGAGTTCAGAGAGACGCATCAGTGGCCACGGCCTCCGGCAGCAGGAACATTGGCCATGCCATAACCGAGTTTGGCGAGCAGCGGGAAGGGCATATGCGGCGGCTCGAAGCGCGGCGCGAGGCCGAGGATCGGGCCGGTGCGCTCGATGATCTCGCCGGTGACGAAGCCGGCGTTATAGGCGGCGGTGGCGTAGCCGCCGTCCTCGGGCCGACCCTGCGGCTCGTCCATGATGGTGAGGAAAAGATATTTGGGCTTGTCCGACGGCGCGACGGCCATGAAGGTCGTGAACAGGCGGGTCTTGCTGTAATGGCCGCCGACGACCTTTTCCGCCGTGCCGGTTTTGCCGCCGACGAAATAGCCGTCGACATTGACCCTTTTAGCTGTGCCGATCTCGGCGTTGAGGCGCATGAGATAGCGCATGGCCTCGCTCGTCTCGGGTTTCACCACTTGCACGGCGTTCTTCATCGCCTCTTCCTGCGAGCGCTTGAGGAAGGTCGGCGTGATGAGATAGCCGCCATTCATCAGCGCGCCAACCGCCATCATCGCCTGTAGCGGCGCGACGGCGAGACCATGGCCGAAGGCGATGGTCATAGTGTTCAGCTCGCTCCAGTTCTTCGGATAGATCGGCTCGGCGCTTTCGGGCAATTCCGTGCGCATGCGCGTGAGCTGGCCCATCTTGCGCAAATAGGCCTTGTGCTTCTCGACGCCCTGCCCCATCGCCATGCGCGCCGTGCCGATGTTCGAGGAATAAGTGAAAACCTCCGGCACTGTCAGCGCGCGGTTCTGCGCGTGATAATCGTGGATCTTGAAACGGCCGAAGGAAAGCGCGCCGCGCGCGTCGAGGCGCGAACCGAGATTCACTTTGCCCGAGTCGAGCGCCATCGAGATGGTCAGCGCCTTAAAGGTCGAGCCCATCTCATAGACGCCGACATTCATGCGGTTGATGTGGGTAAGGTCGAGCGCGTTGGCGTTTTCGTCGGTCGGATGGTTCGGATCGTAATCCGGCAGCGACGCGAGCGCGATCACCTCGCCTGTATTCACTTCCAATATGGCTGCGGCGCCGGCTTTCGCCTTGAAGCGCGTGACCCCTTTCTCCAGCTCGTCGCGCAGCGCATGGGTTGCGCGAATGTCGAGCGAGAGCGTGATCGGCTGAAGCTCGTCGGGCGTAGCGCCGAAGCCGAGATTATGCAGATCGGCGAGCCCTTGCCCGTCGATATATTTCTCGATTCCGGCAATGCCCTGATTGTCAATATTGGCGAAGCCGAGCACATGCGCGCCGATCGGTCCGTTCGGATAGACGCGCTTATTTTCGGCGATAAGGCCGACGCCCGGCAGGCCGAGATGAAACACTTCGTCGCGCTGATGCGGCGTGACTTCGCGTTTCACCCAGACAAAGCCCTTCTTCGAGGCGCCAAGACGCTCGCGCAATTCTTTTGACGGGACGTCGGGCAGAACGGCGGTGAGAAGCTCCGTCGCCTCGTCCTTGTCGATCAGGCGCTTTGGCTCCGCGAAAACCGACATCACCTTGACGTCGCTCGCCAGCACTTCGCCGTTGCGGTCGAGAATATCGGGACGCGAGGCGGAAACCGCTTCGGCGGCCGGATGACGGACCGTCTCCGGCTTGAAGCCGAGATAGACGAGCTTTGCGCAAATGACGCCGTAAAGGACGAGGAAGCCGAGTGCGGCGAGGCGCATGCGCGACGCGCTCGTCTGAAGGCTTGTCGAAAAGACCGCGCGGATCATGCCCGCATATTTCGACGGCTTCCTGGTCGGACGCGACGGCGGCGTTTCGAGCATGTCCGGCATGGGCTCGGGCGTGGGCTCCCAGTTGGGCTGACGCTCTGTCATGGCTTTTTGGGCTCGCGGCTCGGGCTCTGCGGATTGGCGCTCGGCGCCTTGTTGGTTGCGACTGTCTTGGGCGTCGCCGTCTTCGGCTTGGCGGCCTGCGGCTTGGGCGTCGTCGTCGGCGCGCTCGGCGCCGCCGAAGGCGTCGCGGGCGCGGAGAGGCCAATCTCGCTGAGCTTGGCCCCGATCGCGTCGCTATGGGTCTTCTGCGGCAAGGCCGTCGCCGGCACGAGCTGCGACACCTGAAGCGGCTTCAAGTCGGGCAAATATTTGTCGGCGAGCGGCTGCAGGCGCTCGGGGCGCGTCATATAGGCCCATTCCGCCCGCAAAACGGCGATCGCGTCGCGCTCGGCCTTGATCTCGAGCTTGGTCTTGGTGATCTGCTCCAGGCGATAGGCCGTCTGATATTTGATCGTATAGGCGTAGACCGCCGAGCTGATCAGCGCCGCCACCGCGAGAATGTTGAGAAGCCGGAGCATCAGACTTTTCCTTTCTCGCGCGTCGGCAGGCGCACGAGCCGCGTGAGCTTGTCGGCGAGCGGCAGCGGAGCCGAGGCGTTGCGCGTCGCGTGGCGCAGCTTGGCCGAGCGGGCGCGCGGATTGGCCTCGACTTCCGCGCGCGTCGGCGCGATCGGCTGGCGGCCCTCGCAGATAAAGCTTGTTTCCGGCGGCGCGGCTTCGCCGGGCAGGCGGCGCGAACCGGTCTCGCCGCGCCCCGAGCGCTCGGCGAGGAACTGCTTGACGATGCGGTCTTCAAGCGAATGGAAGGTCACGACGACGAGCCGCCCGCCGGGGCCAAGCGTGCGCTCCGCCGCCGCGAGGCCGTCGAGCAATTCGCCGAGCTCATCATTGACGGCAATGCGCAGCGCCTGGAAGCTCTTCGTCGCCGGGTGAATATCGCCCGGCCGCCCCGGCGCGACGCGTGCGATCATCTCGGCCAGCGCCTTGGTGGAAGTGAAAGGCGCGAGATTGCGGTCGTGGGCGATGGCGCGGGCGATGCGGCGCGAGGCGCGCTCCTCGCCGTAGTAATAGAGAATATCCGCGAGCGTCTCTTCGTCGGCCTCATTGACGATATCGGCGGCGGAGACGCCCCTGCCCTCCATGCGCATATCGAGCGGGCCGTCGCCGCGAAAGGAAAAGCCGCGCTCGGCCTGGTCGAACTGCATGGAGGAGACGCCGATGTCGAAGACGACGCCATCGAGGGGGACGAAGTCTTGCGCGCGCGCGACCTCTTCGAGATGCGAAAAGCGCGCCTCGACAAGCGTGAGCCGCCCCTGCGCCTGCGCCACGAGACCCGCGCCGCCGGCGATGGCGGTGGGATCGCGGTCGAGCGCCAGAACCTTCGTATCGGCGGCGGCAAGCAGTGCGCGCGTATATCCGCCGGCGCCGAAAGTGCCGTCGAGATAGCGCCCGCCGTCGCGCGGCCGCAGCGCGTCGATCACCTCATTGAGCAGCACGGGCACATGCCGGGCCGGAATTTCCCCGGCTGGCGGCTCATCCGCGCCGCGGTCCTTCCCCATCACGCTCGCCCTCGCATTCGCCATTGCCTTCGCCCCGACGCGGCGGACATGCGCGACCGGGCCCTCGAGAGGCTCACGCGCGGTCCGAAAGCGTCGCGGCGAAACGGGTTGGCGGGCCATGGTTCTTCAAAGCGTCGGCGGAGCGGCGGACAAGCCGCGGCGCCGCCTCCGGCGCCAAACAGCATTAAGCTTTGTTAGTATTAAGAGAGGGTTACCGGCCCCCGCGAGAATTCGCGTCAATTGCCCATCGTCGCGAGCGGAGCGAAGCAATCCGGAGCAGCTATTGCGGCCCTGGATTGCTTCGCTTCGCTCGCAATGACGGCCCGCCCAAAAAACCGGGCGCCAGTCGGCCTGTAAGCCGGGTTCTGTATGGCGTTGGCCGGTTTCCCGACCCCCGCGTGACGGCCATTCCTCTGGGACGGTCGTCGCCGACCGCCTCGAGCAACCAACCCGGGCGACGTCCCGGAGACGGGTCGAAAGCTTTGAGAGCCTTCAGTCGCCCCTATTCGGTTTTGCTCCCGGCGGGGCTTGCCATGCCCTGAAGCGTTGCCGCTCAGGCGGTGCGCTCTTACCGCACCCTTTCACCCTTACCGGGCGTGAAGCCCGGCGGTTTGCTTTCTGTGGCGCTTTCCCTGGGGTTGCCCCCGCCGGACGTTATCCGGCGCCGTGTCTCCGTGGAGCCCGGACTTTCCTCTGCATGACGCAGCGGCCGTCCGGCCGACTGGCTCGTTTTAGGGATAGGGACCGGGAGGCGGAAGGTCAAGGCGCGACGGCCTGCTCAACCGCGCAAGAGCGGCGTCGTCTCGTTCCATGCCGCCTGCCCCGCCTCTCGCGCCCGCGCGGAAACCAGCGCCCCGGCCGCAAGCCCGAAGGCGAACGCAATATAAGAACCGACCATCGACTTCTTCGAGAGCGCCAGCTCCCAACCCGGCGTGAAGCGATGCGGCGTCGCGCCATAATCGACGGCTGCCGCGATTCCCGACATACCGAAGGCGTCCCGCAGCAGCTCCCACATCGAGCGCGGCGGATTGCGCGCCAGCCAGGCCTCGAAAAACCCCGCCCATAGCACCGAAGAGAGGTGGTGGGTGGCGAAGCCCACCAGCGTATTGCGCGCGGTGGGTGCCTCGACTTTCGCCGCCGCGTCGCCCTGAACCCAATGGCTCGTGGCGTTCAAGGGCTGCAACGCCCCCTTCCCCTCGGCCTTGGCGAGCGCCGCCAGGGCCGCCGCCGAGACGAGCGCCGCGACAGTGCCCGTCGTCACCGCCGAAACGCCGAGCTGCGACCAATTGCTGTCCAGGACCTTCGTCATGCTGGCCTCCCGAGAACGTCTCCGGCAGGAGCAACCACAGGGAGCGGGCTTCGTTCCGCGGCTTCCGGCGGCGCATGAGATGCTTTAAGCCGTCGCCATGAGCGCGGCGCAGGATGAATCGAAAGGGGCCCAGACCGTCGACGTGCTGGCGCCGGTCGCCGTCGACACGCCCTATTCCTATCTCGCCCCGCCCGCTCTCGGTTTGCAACCGGGCGACAGCGTCAAAGTTCCGCTCGGCGCGCGCGAGGCCTATGGCGTGGTCTGGTCCGTGGACGACGCCGAAAGACCGCGCGGCAATCTCAAGACCGTCATCGCGCGTCTCGACCGCCCGCCGCTCTCGCAGAAGCTGCGCGACTTCATCGACTGGCTCGCGCGCTACACGCTGACGCCGCGCGGCATGGCGCTACGCCTTGCAACCCGCGCCGCGGAGGAAGCCGCGCCCGATACATTGCGCACGCTCTATCGCGCGGGCGGGAAAAAGCCTGAGCGCCTCACGCCCACACGCGCGCGCGTGTTGGAGGCGGCGCAAGGCGGCATGGCTTTCTCCAAGAAGGCGCTCGCCGAGGCCGCCGCCTGCTCGACGGGCGTGATCGACGGACTCGTCGACGAAGGCGCGTTAGAGACAATTGCAGCGCCGCCGGAGCCCGTCGCGCGCGCGCTCGACCCCGAATTCGCCGCGCCCATTCTGGAGCCCGCGCAACGCGAAGCGGCAGACGCATTGACCGACGCCGTGCATGCGCGCGCGTTCAAACCCTTTCTGCTCGAAGGCGTCACTGGCTCCGGCAAAACCGAAGTCTATTTCGAGGCGATCGCCGCCGCCTTGAAGGACGGCGGCCAAGCGCTCGTGATGATGCCGGAGATCGCGCTCACCGCGCAATTTCTGGAGCGCTTCGCATCGCGTTTCGGTGAAAAGCCGGCGGAATGGCACTCGGGCGTCTCCCAGCGCAAGCGCGCGCGCATCTGGCGCGCGGCGGCGACAGGGGAGTTGAGCGTCGTCGCGGGCGCGCGCTCGGCGTTGTTTCTCCCCTTCCGCGACCTTCGCCTCATCGTCGTCGATGAAGAACATGAAGGCGCCTATAAGCAGGACGACGGCGCCTCTTATCACGCGCGCGACATGGCGGTGGTGCGCGCGCGTATCGAGAACGCAGCGATCGTGCTCGCTTCCGCGACGCCCTCGATCGAAACGCGCGTCAATGCCGAGCGCGGACGCTACGGCCATTTGCGGCTACATGCGCGCGCCGGCTCCCGCACCATGCCGCTGCTCGAGCCGATCGACATGCGCGTGGAAGGCGCAGAACGTGGACGCTGGATTGCGCCGCGGCTTGCGCTAGCGATGGGCGAAACCATTGCGCGCGGCGAACAGGCGCTGCTCTTTCTCAACCGGCGCGGCTATGCGCCTTTGACGCTGTGTCGCGATTGCGGCCATCGCTTTCGCTGCACGCAATGCGACGCCTGGCTTGTCGAACATCGCTTCCGCCGCGCCCTCGTCTGCCATCACTGCGGCCATACCGAGCGGCGCCCGGATACTTGCCCGGAATGCGGGGCCGAAGATTCGCTGACGGCTTGCGGCCCCGGCGTCGAGCGCCTCGCCGAAGAAGCCGCGACGCTCTTTCCCGACGCGCGCATTCTCGTGCTCTCGTCCGACTTTCCCGGCGGCGCCGAGAGGCTGCGACGCGAGCTCGACGAAATCGCCAAAGGCGCCTTCGACATCGTCATTGGCACGCAGCTCGTCGCCAAAGGCCACAACTTTCCGCATCTGACATTGGTCGGAGTCGTCGACGCCGACTTGGGGCTCGGCAGCGGCGATCCGCGCGCGGCCGAACGCACTTTTCAATTGCTCAACCAAGTCACCGGCCGCGCCGGACGCGGCGATAAGCCGGGACGCGCGCTCATTCAAACATTCCAGCCCGAGCATCCGGTCATCGCCGCGCTGCTCTCTGGCGACGCGGAAAAATTCTACGCGCAGGAAATCGCGTTGCGTGAACGCGCCGGACTGCCGCCCTTCGGGCGCCTTGCGGCGCTTATCGTTTCGGGCAAGGACGCGGCCACGGCGGAAGCGCATGCGCGCGCCTTGGCGCGCGCCGCGCATGAATTGCCGACGTCTCCGCGCTATCGCGTCGCCGCGCTCGGCGGATTGCCCGAGGCCGAAGAGATCATGATGCTCGGTCCGGCCGAGGCGCCGATCGCGCTCATTCGCGGCCGCTTTCGCTACCGTCTGCTCGTGAAGGCGCCGCGTAGCGCCGACGTGCAGTGCTTCCTGCGCGATCTCATTGCGGCGGCGCCGAAGGAACGTGGCGGCGTGCGTGTGCAGATCGACGTCGATCCGCAGAGTTTTCTCTGAAGATTGCCGAGTAGGAATCGCCCCCTCCCTGTCCCTCCCCCGCCATAGGGCGTCTGCAAGACGCCCGTCTCTCGACGGGCTTTGGCAGGAGAGGGGACGCTCGCGATCAGCGTTGTCGATGCAGGCTACGCTCTACTCCCTCTCCCGCCATAGGGCGTCGAAAGACGCCCGTCTTTCGACGGGCTTTGGCGGGGGAGGGTTGGGGAGGGGGCCAGCCGTTGAAACTACGTACCCCGGCGACAGATAGCACTGACCACAAAGCGCTTATGCGCGCTTTGCTCTTTCCTGCATGGAAGGATGAGAGATGAAAATCAGGTCAGTCTTCTTCGCTACGCTCGTGGCGGGCGGCGTCGTCGCCGTTGCGCCGCTCGCTTCCGCCATGACTCTGGCGCCGCTAAAGGCCCCGGGCGTCACTCCGCAAAACGTGCACTCCGTCATGATCTGCGAACATGGCCGCTGCTTCTGGACTCGCAATCACTGGGGTTACGGAGGCGACCACTGGGGCTACGGCGGCGGATGGCGCGGCGATCACTGGGGTTACGGCGGCGGATGGCGCCGTGATCACTGGCGCAATCGCGACTACGACTGGGATCGCGACGATTGGCGCTGAGCGCGGAAATGCGCGTGACACATGGCTCGCGGCGCAACCGCGAGCCTTTTTATTTTGGATCGCGCGCCTTCGGGCGCGCAACTGTGAAGCGAGCCGGAAGGCTCGCGGTCCTCCCAGCGCGCGTTGAAAGCGCGGAGGCGCGCGACAGATAGCAGGCGCCTCTTCGCATGAGGAGGAAATGGCCTGCCTTCAGCAGGAAAGGACGAATCTATGAAGACGCTTCTCTTGCTCGCTTCCATGGCCGCCGGCGCAGTCGCGCTTGCGGCGCCAGCCTCCAAGGCCATGCCGCTCGCGCCCGCCGGTCAGGATGGCGGCGTTGTGCAAGCGCATGGCGTTCGCATCTGCGACGACGACGGCGATTGCTGGTGGTCCTACCGGCGCCACAGCGGCGGATACTGGGATGACGATCACGACCATGGCTGGCGGCACGGCTATCGCCATCACGATGGAGATTATGATTACCGCCGTTACCGTCGCGATTACGATCGGGACGAACGTGACGAGCGCAGCGAATATCGCGATCGTGACCGGTATGGCCGCTGGGATGACGAGCGCGGCGGGATCGACCGCGATAAACACCATGAGCGTCAAGGCATGGAGAAGAATCGCGAACGGGAGCAAAGCGCTCGTGACGAAGGCAAAGAGCAAGGCAGGGAATATCGCTCCGAGCAAGGGATGAAGGAGCATGGCGGACAGTCGAAGAAGGACTGATGCCATTCCGTCTGAACAGCTCGCATCGGCGCGTGTCATTCCCGGCGCCGGTTTTACTCAGAGCCCGTCAGTGCGAGCGAAGCGAAGCAATCCAGGGCGGCGATGCGGCCCTGGATTGCTTCGTCGGCTCCGCCTCCTCGCAATGACGGCGGTGACACCGAAATGCGCGTGTTACGCGCCGCCGACGACGCGCGCGACGATCTTCGCGGTGTAATCGACCATCGGCACGATGCGCGCGTAATTCAGGCGCGTCGGGCCGATGACGCCGAGCGCGCCGATGATGCGCCGCTCGCTGTCGCGCAAAGGCGCGGCGATCATCGACGAGCCGGAGAGCGAAAACAGCTTGTTCTCGGAGCCGATGAAAATCCGCACGCCCTCGCCTTGCTCGGCGCGCTCCAGAAGATCGATCACGCCGGTCTTTGTTTCGAGATCGGCAAATAGCAGGCGCACGCGCTCGAGATCGGCGGCGGCGGTCAAATCTTCGAGAAGATGCGCCTGGCCGCGCACGATGAGCTGGCGATTGTCGCTCGGCGCGCCGCCCCAGCTCGCAAGCCCCTGCTGAACGAGCCGCGCGGTCAATTCGTCGAGTTCCATCTGCGCGGCGCGGCGCGAGGCTTCTATCCCGTCGCGCGCCTCCGCCAGCGTGCGGCCGATAATGCGCGCGTTGAGATAATTCGCCGCTTCGATCAAAGCCGAAGCTGGCAGATCGCGCGAAACGGGAATGACGCGATTCTCGACGGTACCGTCGTCGGCGACGAGAATGGCGAGCGCGCGCTCCGGCTCCAGCCGCACGAAATCGATCTGCTTGAGGCGCACATTCTCCTTGCTCGCGACGACGACTCCGGCGACGCGCGCCAGGCCCGACAGCAGACCCGTCGCCTCCGCCAGCACGCCTTCGAGATCGTGATCCTTGGATGCGGCCTCGACCTCCGCCGCGATGCGGGCGCGCTCGGCTTCTTCGAGATCGCCGATCTGCAAGAGCGAATCGACGAAAAAGCGCAGACCGAGCTCGGTCGGCATGCGTCCGGCGCTGGTATGCGGCGCATAGATGAGACCAAGCTCCTCGAGGTCCTGCATCACATTGCGAACCGAGGCCGGCGACAAGGTCATGGGTAGAAGGCGCGAGATCTGCCGTGAGCCGACAGGTTCACCCGTGGCCAGATAGCTGTCGACGAGCTGCCGAAAGATTTCCCGCGAACGGTCGGTGAGCAACGACAGGCCCGATGCGGAGGGAACAATCGGCGATGGTCGGATCATGGGCATAAGAATAACGCATCGGCGCGCGGCGTCGAGAATCAAAAAAGCCCGGCCGCCTGGGCCGGGCTCTGGCTGCTGACAAAGTAGTGGTAACGCCCCTCGCGCTTCGAGACGCCTGCCGCGCAGGCTCCTCAGCATGAGGAGCTTCTGCTACTGCGCCAAACACTTAGGCCTCATCCTGAGGAGCGAGCGACGCTCGCGTCTCGAAGGACGAGGCCGCCTCGGAGGTTTGTCAACAAACTGAGCCCGGCCGCCTGGGCCGGGCTTCTCCTCGAAGCGGTCGTGGAGGGATTAAATCCCCAGATCGGGCATGCCGATCAGAGCGCCCAGGTTCTTGACGCGGTAATTGACGCCGATGCGCGCGATATGCGTGTCGAAGCCATTGCCGGTGAAGGTGCGGTAGGCGTTGGGGTAGCCCAGGCCCGAGCCATGCGTGCCCTGCAGGCTCGAATAGAGATATTCGGCCTTGACGCTGATCTTGTCGAACAGCGCGTATTCGAAGCCCGCGCCCACCGTCCAGCCGGCCTGCCAGCTCGAGGCCGAGGTTGGGAAGAGATAGCCCGCGACGCTGTCCACGCCGCTGACGTGCAACTGGCCATAGGCGAGGCCGCCCGTAACATAGGGCATGAACCGGCCAAAGGCGTAACCGATACGCAGACGTTCGGCGCCGTACCAGCGCAGGCGGCTGTAGAGTTGATTGCCCCAATTCCAGCCGCCGGTGACGTTGCTGCTCACATCGGCGTAGTTGAACTCGGACTCGTAGCCGAGCACGATACGGTTCGGCAATTGCCAATCGGCGCCGCTCTGCACGCCGACAAGATAGCCTCTCGTGCCGAGGTTGGTCGCCACATTGTTCCAGTTGACGACCGGAGTCGGGCCAAAAGCGGTGACGTTGGACAGATAGCCGGTCGAGCCGGCGCCATAGCCGCCGCTGATGCCGAGATGATATCCGGTCCAGTCAAAGCCAATTGCCGGCGGGGGCGGCGGCGGAGCCTTATAGCTCGGAAGATCCGCGGCGGTCGC
Source organism: Methylocystis sp. Sn-Cys (assembly GCF_016745395.1). GTDB lineage: Bacteria > Pseudomonadota > Alphaproteobacteria > Rhizobiales > Beijerinckiaceae > Methylocystis > Methylocystis iwaonis. The sequence goes on along the minus strand of NZ_JAERVJ010000003.1, from coordinate 423,964 downwards.
AACGCCGAAAGACAGGATCGACGCGGCAGCGCCAAAAACCGCAGCCTTAAAATTCATATGTAGTCTCCAAGAGCAAGGCCGCCCGGTCTCCGGCGCAGCAACATGTCGCAAAAGTAACACCGCATAACTGATGAAGAAATTACGCGCGCGCCCTGTTCGGCGAATTTACCGGCCGCGTTGCCGTGGAGTCACACTTTCATACAATCATCTGATTTTTATCAGGAAACATTAAGAGGACGCCCCAGGAGCGGAGCGGCCAGCGCGCCAAGGTTGCGCTGATAGGCGGCAAGCGAGAAGCGGGTCTCGTAATAAATGCGGGCCGCGCTCACGCTGCGCTGCGAATCGTCCTGCGGCGTCATGGCGGCGGCCGAGCGCAGCGCGGCGGCGAAATCCTCCGCGGTTTCGGCGAGCGTCACGCCGGGGAGCGAGAGAGCGTCGCGATCCATGCCGCGCAGGGCTTGCGGCGTCGCAATGAGCGGCAGACCGCTCGACATGGCCTCGACCGTCTTGATCGACAGCCCGGTTCCGCTGATCGTCGGCAACAGGACAAGCCTGGCGCCGGCGTAGACGGCGCCGGGGTCGTCGACCCGGCCCAGAAACCAGTCCTTATAAGCCGCATATTGCTCGGGCGCGCGGGCGCGCACCCCGGCGTCGACGCTGCCGGCGATCCTGACCGTCACGCCCGGCGCTTTTGGCGCGACCTCGCGCAGAAACCAGATCAGGCTCTCGACATTGGCCGTGTTGTTGCTGGAAACGATGACGATGTCGGACCCGCCAGGGCCCGTCGGCGCGGCGGGCGTCGGCGGGTAAAGCAGCGCGTGGCGCTTCTCGGGCAGGAGCGCGCGGAAGTCCTCCGCCTCCTGCGCATTGAGATGCAGCAGAAGATCGGCGCCGCGCATCGCCGAAAGCTCCTGCGCCAACATCGCCTCATAGGTCGCGCGCGGCGAAAGCCAGTGCATGCGCTCATTGATGAGCGCGAACTGCCGCGCCTGCAGATCATGCGTATCGAGTAAGATCGGCGCGCGCCCCCGCGCCAGCCGCCGCGCCACCGGCATCAGGAAAAAGTGGTTGCAGTGGATGAGGTCGTAGTCCTGCGCCTCGACCAGCGGCGACAGCGCGGCGCGCTCCGCCATCCCCAATCGAATCGCCGCCTGATCGCCGTGGATATAGGGCCACAGCGTCTGCGTCAGGAACCGCGGGCCGAGCATGGCGTGGAACGGCGCGCCGCCGTAATAGCGCGGGCCAGACTCAAGCTCGGGCGTGGCCTCGGTAAAGCCCTTCCAGATCCGGGCGCGGCCAGGGACGAAACCGGGGTCGGAGCTGATGGCGATCGGCAGCACCTCGGCCCCGAGCGCCCGGTAAGCCTCGATCTGTCCGAGCACGACGCGATAGGTGCCACAGGAATGCCAGGCCGGATGGATGAGCGCCACGCGCCGGCCGGCGAGAGAGAGTTCGCTCATAGGGGAAGGCTTTCCAGCTCGGCCGCCAGCGCCCGCGCGTAGGCCTGCGGGCTGAAGACCTCCTCGTAGAACTTACGCGTGTCGCTTGCGGCCGCGGGCGTTTCGCCGGCGTCGGCGCGCGCCTGCGCCTCGCGCCAAAGCCGGGCGAATTGCTCGGCGTCCTCGGCCAGAGAGACATTCGAGAGGGCTGACGGATCGACCTTCATGCCGCGAAAAGCAAGCGGCGTCGCGATGAGAGGCGCGCCGCAGGAGAGCGCCTCCACAGCCTTGATGGAGAGGCCATGCCCCTCGACCGTCGGCAGCAGGACGCAGCCCGCCTTGGCGTAGACTGCGCCGATATTCTCGACCCGCCCCCGGAACAACGCGCGATGCGCCTCATAGAGCGCGGGATCGCGCTGCTTCACGCCCGCGTCGATATTGCCGTAGATCCCAACGCGGGCGCCGTGGGCGCGTGGGACGACTTCCTGCAAAAGCCAGCGCAGGCTCTTGTAATTGGCGTAATTGTCGCTCGCGACGATGATGATCTCGCCGCCCGCCGCGCGCGGCACTTCGAGTACGGCCGGGTAAATCAGCGCATGACGCGCCTGCGGCAAAAGCGCGCGAAAGTCGCGATCTTCCTCCTCATTGAGATGCGCGCAGAGATCGGCGCGGCGCATCCAATCGAGTTCGACCGCCAGCATCTCATCGTAGCCAACGTAAGGCGGAATGAAAAAGCCGCCCTGATTGCGCAGCACATATTGCCGCGCCTGAATGTCCTGCGTCTCCAGAATCACCGGAACCCGCCTGCCCCGTTTCAATCGTTCGACGAAGGACAGCGTGAAATAGTGGTTGGCGTGAAAGAGATCGATCGCTTCGAGATCGTCCGGGACCGGGACGCGCTTGGCGATCTCGATCAGCCATGACGCCTGATCGCCATGGATGAGGCGCCACCAGCCATCGAGGAGCATCCGCGAAGCCAGAGCGGCGTTCGGCGCGCCGCAGAAATAGCGGCGATCAGCGCCGATGTCGCGGGTAGCGGCGAGATAGGACGGCCAGCGCCCGCCATCCGGCGCCGGCGGGGTCAGCGCGTCCATCATCGCGATGGATAGCACGCGCGCCCCAAGCGCCTGATAGGCGGCGATCTGACTGACGTTGACCTGATAGCTGCCGCAACTGTGCCAGGCGGCGTGGACGACGGCGACGGTCTTCCCGGCGAGCGGCCGCGCGGAAGGCGGCGTCTCCGAAATCTGCCCCAATCGACCGCCCCCTTGCTTTTGCCCGAATTTTACAAGTACACCCCCTATATGAGCCTTCGACCTTCGAATCCACCCCTGCGCGCCCCGGAGTCAGAGACCGGCGCCGCCGCGCCCGCCAAGCGCTATGGCATCGCCATCGTCGGCAACGACAAAATCATCGATTGGCTGCTGCCCTTCCTGGAGAGCTACCGCGACACCAATTCGTCGCTGCCGATCTATCTCATTCCTTACGACGACAATGTCGAAATGACCCGCCGCGCCGCCGATGTTTACGGCGCGACCTATGTGGACGAGGAGCCGGTCGAGATCGACAAGCTCTCCCATGAGCTCTATCCGGGTTTTTTCAACAACAACCGCCGGCGCCTGCGCAAGCTCCAGGCGCTCGCTTTGCCGCTCGACGAAGTCGCTTATGTGGATGTGGACGTCATTCTGTTTCGCGACTTCACGCCCATTTTCGGCAGGCTCGAAGCCGGCAAAAGGGAATTCATCGTCGCCTCGCCGAGCTTCGAATATGTCTACAACGACAGGCGCAGCAATTACGCCTTCCTGAACGACGCGCTGCTTTTCAACGACGGCTTCTGGGTCACGTCGAACAAATATCTCAAGCTCTCCGACTTCATCGAAACGATGAAGGAAGACGCCGAGATTTTCCACGATGTGCGCAAGCGCGGCCAGCTTTTCGCGCAGCCGCTGGTGAACTTCGTCACCCATCGCCGAGGGATCAAGATCGAGCTGCTGCCCAATGTGGTGGAGAAAGCCTCGCATGAGAGCTTCTACAAGGCGCCGGGCGTAACCTTCGTGGACGGCAAGCCGGTGGATTACGAAGGCAAGGAGATCTATTTCGCCCACTGGGCCGGCGCGGTCGCGCTGCCCGCGCGCGGCGTCTTCGATCCAGCCTGGACTCAATATTCCAAGGCCGCCTGGGCGCGGTTCAAGAAGTAGCGCTGCAGGACGACGCGCCGTGATCTTTTACCCGTCATTGCGAGCGAAGCGAAGCAATCCAGGGGCCGCGATGTGGCTCTGGATTGCCTCGTCGCTTACGCTCCTCGCAATGACGGGCACAACGCCAAAGCGGCAATAACCCATGCCCCGCCTCCTCTTTTTCTATCTCTTCAAGCGCGTGGGCTTCAGCGTCCTGATCGTTCAGCTCGCCTTGTCGGTTCCGGTCGTTCTTTCCTATCTGCTCTACCAATTGCCGCCGGCGGCCGTGCGCGGCGGGCTCGTTATCCCGGCGCTGGTCGGCGTCACGCCGACAGTCGCTTATATGACCTTGCCGATGGCGATCGGCGTCGGCGCCGCGCTCGAATTCTCGCGCATGGCCAGCGAAGGCATGATCGCCGTGCTCTATGCGCTGCGACTTTCCGTCTGGTCGATCTGCCGTCCGACGCTGTCGCTCGCGGCGGGCGTCGTTGTGCTCGGCTACATTCTGGCCAACATCATCGCCCCCCACTATTCGAGCAACATGCAGGACGTGTTGAACGTCGTCCGCAATTCGCTCAACCACCGCATGCTCGACGCGGCGCATTTCTACACTTTCTCGAATGGCGTGAAGACGCTCTACATCGAGCGCTGGATCACGCCCGACATCGCCGCCAATCTGTTCATCCGGCAGATTTCCATCGAGAAGATGGAAGAAGAAACGATCACCGCCGCGCGTGCGGAATTCCGCCGCAACGACTCGGGCGTCATCGTCGCGCTCTCCAATGGCAGCATCCAGACCCGCTCGGTCACGAGCAATGAGGTGCGGATCGCCAATTTCGACGAATACGCCATGGCGCTTCCCATGCAGGGCAGCAGCTCCCTGCCCGATCGCGGCTGGAAAGGCGTTTACGAGTTGTCGGCGGGAGAATTCCTCGCCAGCATGAAGCTCGCAAAGCAGGATCATCGCCAGTTCGGCGAGTGGATGGCGGAGGCGGCGAAACGCTTCGGCGCGCCGGCGCTCGCGCTCGCGCACGCGCTACTCGCCATGGCGCTGACCCTGACCTTCGGCAATATCACAGGTCGGCGCGGCGCGGCCGGCAGCCTGCCGATCATCGCCATTCCGGCAGCGCATATCGGTTTTCTGGTGGGGCTGGAATCGCTGCTGCGCATCAGCGCCTGGTTCGCGATTCCCTTGGTCGCCGCAATGGGCGTCGAGATCGGCGTCTCGGCCTGGCTCATCGGCCGGCTGAATTATAGCCCGCGCGCCAAGCGCTTCGACGCTCCCGCGCCGACGGCGACGGCCGGCTACGCCGCGCCGGCCGCCTGAGCTTCCTCGGCCAGCATCGCGGCGCGATAATCGGCGATGATGCGCTTGGGGTCGCCGATCTCCTTGACCACGCCCTGCTCCAGCCAAAGGATGCGGTCGCAGAGGTTCTCGAGGAAATCGAGATCATGAGAGACCATCAGGATCGTGCCGGTCCGGCTGAAGTCAGCGATATATTTCTCGCATTTGCGCTGAAAGATTTCGTCGCCGACCGAAAGCGCCTCGTCGACGATGAGCACATCGGCCTTGGCATGGGCGCAGATCGCGAAGGCGACGCGCGCGATCATGCCCATGGAATAGGTCCGCATCGGCTGCTCGAAGAACGGGCCGATGTCGGCGAAAGCGGCAATATCCTCGATGCAGTCGTCGACTTCCCGGCGCGACAGGCCGAGGATCGCCGCGCCGATGCGCGCGTTCTCACGTCCCGTCAGCAGCCCGTCGAACCCCGAGCCCAAAGCGAGGATCGGCGCGATGCGCCCCTTTACCTCGAATTCCCCTTTGGTCGGCATGGTGATGCCGCAGATGATCTGCAGCAGCGTCGTCTTGCCCGCGCCATTGCGCCCGAGAATGCCGACGCGCTCGCCCTTCTCGACCGTGAAGGTCATGTCGTGCAGGACCCACTTCTCCTTGTAGAAGGTCTTCCACAGGCCAAAGAGGATCTGCTTCAATTGGTCGTTCTGATGCGCATAGAGCTGGAAGGCTTTCCCGATGCCCTTGCAGCGAATGGCCGGCTCAGATGACATCGACAATCACCGATTTGTAGCGCATGAAGAACTGGTAGCCCCCGATGAACACGGCGTAGGAGACGGCGACGACGAGCAGATAGCCGAAGACGTTCGGCACATAGCCGTCGAGCGCCACTGCGCGCAGCATCTCGATATAGTCGCCGACGATATTGAGGCGCAGCCACATCGCCGTCGACGTCGACATCTGCGCAATCTGGTCGAGCCGATAGAAAATCGGCGTCGCGAACATCAGCACCGGAACGATCGACGCCATGATATGCGAAACGTCGCGCGTGAAGGCGCCGAGCGCCATCAGGAACCAGACGACGCCCAGAATGAACAGGAAGAAGGGGACGACGAGCAGCGGCGTCAGCACGATGGTGAGCGGCACGCTCCCCGCCGTCAGCAGGCGGAAGGCGATATAAACGCCGAAGGCGACGCCGGCATAGGTGAAGGCGCGGATGGTCGCGGTCCAGGCGATGGTCTCGCTCGGGAAGATCGACCGCTTGACGAAATTCACATGCTCATGGAGCAGGATCGGCGCGCGATAGGCGAGCTCGCTGAAGAGGTTGAAGACGATTAGCCCGATGAAGATGCCGCTGGCGTAATCCGTCACGCTCATGCCGGCGGAAAGCTGCGGCACGGTGATCGAGAAGAGCGTCGTATAGGTGAGCAGCATCACCAGCGGCGAGAGCGCCGCCCAGGCCGGCCCCAGGAAAGAGCCGCGAAAGCGCGAGATGAATTCCCGCCGCACGACGGCGCGAATAAGCTCCCGGTGACGCCAGGCCCGCTCGAAGGGGGCGATATAGGCGGGCGGGATCGAGGCGAGCAACAGTCTCAGCATCCTTTGCGAAAGCGAGCGCCATGAGGCGCGCCGGTCGCCTGCATAGACCAGTTCCGGCCGCGCCCTGTCAATGGCGAGGGTTAACCGGCGGGCCGCGCGGGCCTATGCTCGCCTGGGAGGCGCCGATGCTGACTCGCCGGCAGACCATTAGACTTTTGGGCGCCGCCGCGCTTGCGCCGGCGCGCGCGGGCGCCGAGCCGGGCTACCGGATTGGCGCATGGACGGGCGACAGTTTCGCGCCCATGCACGCCATCCGCGACGGTCGTTGGGACCGGCCGGCGCCCGCGCCCGAGCGGCGGGTCGAGGTCGCCATCGTCGGCGGCGGCCTCGCGGGCCTCGCCGCCGCGACCCTGCTGCGCGACCGCGACATTTTGCTGCTGGAGCGCGAGACGGAGCCCGGCGGCGCCGCCAAATCCGGGCGCTGGCGCGACATCGATTATGCGCTGGGCTCGGCTTATTTCGTCGATGTCGCCGAACCCTTCGGCCCCTTCTACGACGCGCTGGGACTGACGCCGCGCCCCGTCCCGCAGCCTGAGAATCGCGTCATCGCCAACGGCTCCGCCGACGCTCTCGCCGGGCCGCTGCGTGGCCCCTTCGAGAGACTGCGCGGCTTGGTGGAAAAGCTCGTGGCGAGCCCCGATCTCCCCAAAACGCCGATCGAGGCGGCGCCGTCCGCGGCGCTGGCGCTCGACCGGCTGACGCTGCGCCAGTTTCTCCTTCGGGAGCAGATCGACCCCGCCCTCCTCCCCTATCTCGACGCCTTCAGCCGCTCGGCAATGGGCGCGCCGGCCGCCGAAGTCTCGGCCTATGTGGGATTGAACTTCCTCACCGAGCTTGCCGGCCGGATTTACGCCTTTCCGGGCGGCAACGCTGCGCTTGCAAAGGCGATGGCGGCGCGGGTTTCGAGCGTCGGAGCGGGCCGTATCGCAACCGGCGCGGCGGTCTTCGCGGTCGAGCCGTCGAGCGACGGGGGCGAGGCCCGCGTTGCCTGGTTCGACGCCGAAAACCCCGGAGAGCCCCGCTGCGTGGCCGCCAAATGGGTGGTGCTCGCCGCGCCCTTTTTCTTCGCGGCGCGCGTCCTGCGGGGGATCGACCCCGCGGCCAAAGCGGCGATGACGCGCCAGCGGCAAGGGAGCTTTCTCGTCGCCAATTGCTGCTTCGAGGGCGCCATGGCGCCCGGCGCCTTCGATAGCTGGACGCCGGAGGCCGAGCGCGTCACCGACGCCGTCGACGCCGGCGCCGCGCTTGGCGCGAGACGGCCGAAGGACCACGGGGTTTTGACTGTCTATGCCCCCTTCAAAGACCCGCGCCTGGGGCGCGCGCAATTGCTGGCGGGCGACGGGGCGGCGCTGGCCGCGCCCATCGTGGCGGAGCTGCGGCGCTTCCTGCCCGAGGCCTTTTCAGGGACGCGCCTCGCCGAAGTGCGGCTGACGCGCTGGGGGCATCACCATCTCATCCCGGCGCCTGGGATCGTCGAAACCGTGCGCGCGCTGCCGAAGCGCTATGGCAATGTCCTCCTGGCCCATTCCGACGGCCAGGGCATGCCGGCCGTCGAGAGCGCGATCACCGAGGCGCATCGGGCGGCGGCCATCATCAAGGGCAAGTGAATGGGGGCAAAGCGTTGATAAAGTGGCGGTGACGCCCTTCGTGCTTCGAGACGCCTGCTACGCAGGCTCCTCAGCATGAAGGGCTTCTGCATCTACGCCAAACACTTCTGCATCAAACACTTAGGCCTCATCCTGAGGAGCGAGAGAAGCTCGCGTCTCGAAGGACGAGGCCGCCTCGGAGGTTTATCAACAAACTGAGGGGCGCAAGGCGGCCCCTACTCCACCGTGACGCTCTTCGCGAGATTCCTCGGCTGGTCGACGTCTTTGCCCATGAAAGTCGCCACATGATAGGCGAGAAGCTGCGCCGGCACGGCGTAGACGATCGCCGCGAAGGGCCCCGAGACCGTCTCCGGCATCTCGATATAGCCCGCCAGCTCCGCCGACGCCTCCTGCCGGGCGCGCGGCGAGCCGATCAGGATCAGATGCCCGCCGCGCGCGGCGACTTCCTGCAGGTTCGACACCGTCTTTTCGAGGCTCGCATCCGGCGGCGCGAGCACGATCACCGGCATGGCGTAGTCGATCAAGGCGATCGGCCCATGCTTCAGCTCGCCCGCCGCGTAGCCCTCGGCATGGATGTAGGAAAGCTCTTTCAGCTTGAGCGCCCCTTCCATCGCCAGCGGAAAGGACGGGCCGCGCCCGAGATAGAGCACGCTGGACGCCCGCGCCACGTCGCGCGCCACCGGCTCGACCGCCGCCTCGCGAGACAGCGCCTCGGCCATCTGTCCCGGCGCGGCGATGAGCTCCGAGACCAGCTCCCGTTCGCGTTCCTTCGTCAAAACGCCCCGCGCGCGCCCGAGCGCCAAGGCGAGGCAGGCGAAAACGGCAAGCTGGCAGGTGAACGCCTTGGTCGAGGCGACGCCGATTTCCGGCCCGGCCAAGGTCTTCGCCACCGTGTCGCTCTCGCGGGCGATGGTCGAGGTCTCGACATTGACGATCGAGAGAATGTGCTGGCCATGCGCCTTGGCGTAGCGCAGCGCCGCGAGCGTGTCGGCGGTTTCGCCCGATTGCGAGACGACGATCATGAGGCCGTTGTCGGCCAGAGGCGGGTCGCGGTAGCGGAACTCCGAGGCGATGTCGATCTCGACCGGCAGCCGGGCGAAACGCTCCAGCCAATAGCGCGCCACGAGCCCGGCGTAATAAGCGGTGCCGCAGGCGGAAATCGTCACCCGCGTCAGCTTGCTGGGATCGAAGTTCAGCTCGAAGGGCAGGCGCGTGACGCCCTCGGCAAGGTCGAGGTAATGCGACAGGGTGCGGCCGACGACCTCCGGCTGCTCGTGAATTTCCTTGGCCATGTAATGGCGGTAATTGCCCTTGTCGACCAGGAACGAGCCCTGCTGCAACGGCAGGCGGCGCCGCTCGACAGGCGCGTCTTGCGCGTCGAAGAATTGCGCGCCCTCGCGGCGCAACACGACCCAATCGCCTTCGTCGAGATAGGCGATCGATGTGGCGAAGGGCGCAAGCGCCAGCGCGTCAGAGCCGAGATAAGCGCCCTCCTCGCTCCAGCCGACGGCGAGCGGCGAGCCACGCCGCGCGCCGATGAGCAAGTCCGGTTCGTTGTTGAAGAGGAAAGCGAGCGCGAAGGCACCCTTGAGCCGCTTCAGTGCAGCGGCGACCGCCGCCTGCGGCGCCGCGCCGGCCTGCATCTCGTCGGCGACAAGATGGGCGACGACCTCCGAGTCGGTCTGCGAGGTGAAGGCGTGGCCCTTGGCGATCAGTTCCTCGCGCAGCTCGCGGAAGTTCTCGATGATGCCGTTGTGAACCACGGCGACGCGGGCGTTGGCATGGGGATGGGCGTTGTCCTCATTGGGCTTGCCATGCGTCGCCCAGCGCGTGTGGCCGATGCCCACGCTCCCGCGCATGGGGCTCGCGGCGAGCTTTTCTTCGAGATTCTTCAGCTTGCCGGAGGCGCGAAGGCGCGTCAGGCGGCCCTCTTCGAGGGTGGCGATCCCGGCCGAATCATAACCGCGATATTCCAGCCGCTTCAGCGCCTCGACGAGCTGTCCGGCAACCGGGCCTTTTCCGAGAATTCCGACGATTCCACACATGGGGCTGCCTCCGAAAAAGGATCATAGCAAAAGCGCTGCAGGACGCTTCGGTCTGATTCAAGGTTAAGGGAACCGCTAAACGGATCGTTAGACCCCCTTAAGGCGTAAGCGGATGTCTGTAGCGGCGAAATCGCCGCCTTTGCAGAGGAGCGGGAGCCCCATGAACGCGGCGAGGGCATAGGAGGCGCAGTCCGCAAGATTAAGCCGCGCGCGCGGATCGATGCCCTTCCCAAAGCGATCGAAGGCTTGCATGGCGATACGAGCCTGCGCTTCGTCGAAAGCCTCGATCGTGATCTCGCAGACAGCGATCAATTCCAATAATTCCGCAACGCCCTCCCTCCCGTGCCGCGCGCGCATGACGCAAGCAGCCTCGTGCAGACTGACCGCGGACATCACGCTCGCTTCGCTGAGCAGGACCGCCTCGAATGCCTCGCTTTCGGGCTCATCGAGAAGTACGGCGATGAGCGCGGAGGTGTCGACGACGATCACGGCTCGTCGAGCTCGTCCATAATCTCCTGGGGCGACCGAGGATCGAGGATCGGCAAGGCTTTAACCTGGGCAACAATCCGGGCGATGGACGCTTTCCGCGCAGCCGTGGTTTCGGCCAGCCGGCTCGGCTCGAAAGCTTCACGCAAAACCCCGGCAGAGCGGGCGCTCGCCTCGAGCGCCTGCTTGATCACATCTTGAACAGGAAGATGCCTTGCCTCGGCCAACCGGCGGGCGAGCGCTTCTGAGTCTTTAGAGAGGGCGATCATATCGTCGAATTTAGCACAGCCTCGCGCAAACCATAGTCACGACTTCTTGGCCGCAGCCTTCCTCTCCGCCTGCATCGCCCGGAAAGACGCCGCCCAGCCGGCTTTCTCCATCTGCCGACCCCGCGCGACCACCAGCGCGTCGCCGCGCACATCCTTGGTGACGACCGAGCCCGAGCCCACATAGGCCCCCGCCCCGATCTTCACCGGCGCGACCAGCGCGGAATTTGAGCCGATGAAGGCGTTTTCGCCGATCTCCGTGCGATATTTGAAGAAGCCGTCGTAATTGCAGGTGATCGTGCCCGCGCCGATATTGGCGTTCGCGCCGATGTCGGCGTCGCCGATATAGGTCAGGTGATTGACCTTTGCGCCCTTGGCGACATTGGCGTTCTTGATCTCGACGAAATTGCCGACCTTCGCCGCTTCCGCAAGCGCCGCGCCCGGCCGCAGCCGAGCGAAAGGCCCGATCGTCGCGCCCTGCCCGACGCTTGCGCCTTCGAGATGCGAAAAGGCGTGGATCACCGCTTTGTCGGCGATCGAGACGCCGGGGCCGATGACGACATTGGGCTCGATCGTCACGTCGCGGCCCAAAACCGTGTCGGCGGACAGGAAAACCGTCTCTGGCGCGATCATGGTGACGCCCGCGGCCATGGCGGCGCGCCTCAGGCGGTTCTGCGCGACGGCCTCGGCCTGGGCGAGCTGGATGCGGTCGTTGACGCCGAGCACTTCCGTCTCGTCGGCGACGACAACCCGCGCCTCGCGCCCGGACGCGCGGGCGATCTCGACGATATCCGTGAGATAATATTCGCCCTTGGCGTTGCTATTGCCGATCTGGCCGAGCCAATCCGCGGCCGCCGCCCCGTCGATCGCCATCAGCCCGGCGTTGCACAGCCGGATGGCGCGCTCCGCCGCGGTCGCGTCCTTCTCTTCGCGGATGGCGACGAGGCGCCCCGCCTCGTCCTGCAGCAGACGCCCGTAACCAAAGGGGTCGGCCGCCGAGAAACCCAGGGCCGCGACGCCGGCGCCGCCCGCCAGCGCCTCCCGCAGCGCGCGGATCGTCGCGCCGGTGACGAGCGGCGTGTCCGCAAAAAGAACAAGGAGATCGTCGCAACCGGCGGCGATCGCCGAGCGCGCCGCGAGGACGGCGTGCGCCGTGCCCAGCCGCTCCGCCTGGACGAAGGTCTGGGCGTGTGGGGCGCGCTTCAGCGCTTCGGCCGTAACGTCCTCCCGGCCCGGCCCGACCACGACGGCGACCGTTTCGACGCCTGCCTCGGTGACAGCGGCGAGCACATGGGCCAGCATCGAGCGGCCGGCGACCTGATGCAAAACCTTCGGCGTATCCGACTTCATACGCGTCCCCTCGCCGGCGGCGAGGACGATCGCGAGCGCTTTGCGGGAGCTCGACATGAGGCGCCTTTGGTTGCGTGCAGCGCGGCGAGGCCGCGTAATTTCGGCCCGTTTGTTGCAGATTCGAAGCGCCGAGGGCAAGGGTGCAAGCGGGGGAGAGGCAAATGAGGGGCAGCTCGCGAGAGGCGCGCTTGCGCCGCAAGAATTCCTTTTTGTTCCCAGAAATTCTTCTATAGAGGAGCGACGCGCCATCCCGACCGACGTCCGACCTCGCTCCCGGTTGCTCAATGTTTGAACGTAGAGATGTTCTCAAAGCGGCTTTCGGCGCCCTTGCGTCGGGCATTTCGCCTTCTATCCTCCATGCCGAGCCGACGCCCCCGGCCACCCCGGCGCCGCCGGCGACTTTCTCGCGAGATGTGATCGTCGAGCTCGCGCGCACGCTGGCCTCCCGCCCCTACGCCGCGCCGCCCGCCGATTTGCGCGAGCCTTTCGCAAGCCTCACCTATGAGCAATTCGTCGGCATCAAGACCAAGCCAGGGTCGGCCTTATGGGCTGGAGACAACAAAGGCTTCTCGATCGAGCCGCTGCATCGCGGCAATATTTTTACCGCGGCGGTCGACCTCTTCGTCATCGACAATGGCGCGGCGGTCAAAATCGGCTACGACCAGAGCCGCTTCGACTATGGCGGCCTGAAAGTCCCTGAAAAACTGCCGGACATCGGCTATTCCGGCTTTCGCGTGCTGCGCGCGCCGCCGGGTGGCCAGGAAGCCGAGCTGGCGATCTTCCAGGGCGCCAGCTTCTATCGCGCGGTCGCCGCCGGCCAGAATCTCGGGGTGACGGCGCGCGGCCTCTCCATCCGCACAGCCGACCCGCGCGGCGAGGAATTCCCGGCCTTCCGCAGCTTCTGGATCGAGAAGCCCGTTCTCGGGGCCAATGCGCTCGTTATCCATGCGCTCCTCGATTCGCCGAGCGTCGCCGGCGTTTATCACTTCACCTTGCGCCCGGGCGAAGCGACGATCATCGACACCGAGCTGACGCTCTTCCCGCGCACCAATGTCGATCATTATGGGGTCGCGGGCTTTGCCGCCGCCTCGCTCTACGCGCCGCTCAATCCCCGCCGCCGCAACGACGATCTGCGGCCGATGGTGACCGCGATCAACGGCCTGCAGATGCTGACTGGCTCCGGCGAGTGGCTCTGGCGGCCAGTCGCCAACCGCGAGGAGCTGCAATTTTCGTCCTTCGTCGACGTCAATCCCAAGGGCTTCGGCGCTCTGCTGCGCGATCGGGACATCTCCAGCTATCAGGATGACGACCAGCATTGGGAGCGCCGCCCGTCCCTGTGGATCGAGCCGCTCGGCGACTGGGGCGACGGCGCCATGCAGCTCGTCGAAATCCCGTCCGAGTCCGAAAACAACGAAAACATCGTCGCTTACTGGCGCCCGAAGTCGCCCCTGGTCGGCGGCGCGCAGGCTAATTTCGCCTATCGCCAGTTCTGGTGCTGGGAGCCGCCGAGCCGTCCGCCGCTGGCGGTCGCCGTTCAGTCCCGCTCGGGTAAAGTCCCAAGCGCCAAGCTGCGCCGTTTTGTTGTCGTTTTTTCTGGCGAGGTTCTGGGCGACCCGCAAAAAACGGCGCGTCTTTCGGCCGCTTTGACCACTTCGCCCGGATCAGCGACGAACGTGCGCACGTTTCTCAATCCGCAGGCGAAAACCTGCCGTGTCGTGTTCGACGTCGATCCCGCCGGCGAAAACTATTGTGAAATTCGTCTCGTCCTGCGCGCGGACGAGCAGCCGATCAGCGAAACGTGGCTCTACAGATGGACACCCTGACGCTTACGCCCGTCGATTCCGCCCAGCCGGCGCCGGCGTTCAAAGACCCGGCCGCCGCGCCGCCGACGCCGATCGAAAACCGGCTCTCGATGCCGGCGCAAAATCTCTTCAAATTCGAGCAGCGGCAGCGGCGTAAGCTTCAGACGCCGTCGTTGTGGCGCTCGCCCTGGCTCGCGCGCTTGGTGACCTTCGGCGGCGGTCTCGCGCTCACCGTCTATGGCGGCTGGCAGATGTACAAGGTCATCGACGTCGGCGGCGTCACGACCTTGAAATGGGCGCTGCTCGCGCTCTTCATCCTCAACTTCTCCTGGATCGCGCTGAGCTTCGCGAGCTGCGTCGTCGGCTTCGTCGCGCTGCTCTCGCGCCGCCCGTCGGCTGGCCTGCCCGAGACGCTGCGCGAGAAGACCGCCGTCGTCATGCCGATCTACAATGAGGCGCCGAGCCGCGTCTTTGCGGCGCTGCAGACGATTTATGAGGATGTGCAGGCGACGGGACTGGCCGAGCATTTCGACTGGTTCTTCCTCTCCGACACGACCAATCCGGACATCTGGATCGCCGAGGAGCGCGCCTTCATCGCCATCCGCCGCCGGCTCGGGCCCGGCGCCCGCATCTTCTACCGCCGGCGCGAGAAGAACACCGGCCGCAAGGCCGGCAATATCGAGGATTTCGTCTCGCGCTGGGGCGGGGCCTACGCGCATATGGTCGTGCTCGACGCCGACAGCCTGATGACCGGCCCGACGATCGTGAAGCTCGCCGCCGCCATGGAGGCGGACCCGGACTCAGGGATTATCCAGACGCTGCCGCTCATCATCAACCGCAACACGCTGTTCGCCCGCGTGCAGCAATTCGCGGCGCGCATCTATGGTCCGGTGATCGCGACGGGCCTCGCCTGCTGGATGGGCCGCGACGGCAATTACTGGGGCCACAACGCGATCATCCGCACGGAGGCTTTCGCGAGCCATTGCGGCCTGCCCGACCTGCGCGGCCGCCCGCCGTGGGGCGGGCACATCATGAGCCATGATTTCGTCGAGGCGGCGCTGATCCGCCGCGCTGGCTACGCCGTCTATATGCTGCCGAGGCTCGGCGGCTCCTATGAGGAAAGCCCGCCCTCGCTGATCGATCTCTCAATCCGCGACCGGCGCTGGTGCCAGGGCAATCTGCAGCACTCCCGCGTGCTGTTCGGACGGGGCATGAGCTGGGCCTCGCGCCAGCACTTCCTCACCGGCATTTTCGGCTATCTCACCTCGCCGCTGTGGCTTCTGCAGCTTCTCGTCGGCATCGTGATCGTCTTCCAGGCGAGCTACTTCAAGCCGGAATATTTCACCAGCGAATTCGCGCTCTTCCCGACCTTCCCGCGCTTCGACGCGGAGCGCTCGCTCGAGCTCTTCGCGCTCACCATGGGCATCCTGCTTGCGCCGAAATTCTTCGGCCTGCTCGTCGCGATCTATGAGCCGGAGACGCGCAGGGGCTCGGGCGGCGTGATCATGCTGCTGATCTCGACCCTGTTCGAAATCGTGCTGTCGGCGCTGCTGGCGCCGATCATGATGCTGATCCAGACGGGCCATGTCGTGCATATCGTCTTCGGCTTCGACACGGGTTGGGACCCGCAGCGTCGCGACGACGGCTCCGTGCCGCTGATCGACATCGTGCGCCGCCACCGCTCGCATATGGCGATGGGCGCGCTCTCCCTCGTCGCGGGCCTCCTGATCTCGCCCTCGCTCGTCGCCTGGATGTCGCCGACCATCGCCGGCCTCATCCTCGCCATCCCGATCTCCTGGCTCACGAGCCAGCGCTGGCTCGGCCTCGTCTTCCGCCGCGCCGGCGTGCTGGTGACGCCGGAGGAAACGACGACGCCGCCGATCGCCAAGCGCGGCAAGGCGCTTTCCAAGGCGCTGGCGCGCGGCGAGGAGGACGAGGTGAACGCCATCGTCGCGATCCACTCGGACCCGGAGCTGCGCGCGCTGCACGAAGCCTGGCTCCCGACCCGCAAGCCACGCCAGCGCGGCGCCATCACCGCCGATCGCGCCGTCGCCGAAGCCAAGATCGCCGATGCCGAAACGATCGAGGACGCCGTGGCGTGGCTCAATCGCGGCGAGCGTGTCGTGGCGCTCTCCGATCGCGCGCTAATCGGCATGATCGCGAGATTGCCGCGCAGAGCCGATTTGCAGGAGGCTCAGGCGGCGGAGTAGACCCCTCCCTCTCGCGATCGAGTTTGCAGATGAAGACCACGACCGACTCCTCCTCCCGCGAGGCGGGGAGGGTTGGGGAGGGGGCGCTAGCCTTGATAATTTACAAAATCATCTCCGCCCCCGAATGGCGCGCGGCGGAAGCCGAAGGCCTCTTCCATGGCGCGGCCATCGACCTCGCAGACGGCTACATCCATTTCTCCGCGGCCGAACAGGTCGAAGGGACCGCCGCGAAACATTTCGCCGGGAAATCCGACCTGCTGCTCGTTTCCGTCGACGCCGACAGGCTGGGCGAGGCCTTGAAATGGGAAGTCTCCCGCGGCGGCGCGCTGTTTCCGCATCTCTATGCGCCGCTGTCGCTCGACGCTGTGACGCGCGTGGCGCCGCTGCCGCTGGGCGCCGATGGGCGCCACGACTTCGGGGAGCTGCTGTGATCGACGTCTTCGGCCTCGCCCTCCCCTTCCTGCGCCTGCTCGACGCCGAAGACGCACATCGCGCCACCATTGCGGCGCTGAAGCTGCTGCCAGCCCGCCGACCGCCGAAGAACGACCCGCGCCTCGCCGTTTCCGCCTTCGGCCTCGATTTTCCTAACCCGGTTGGACTTGCCGCCGGCTTCGACAAAAACGCCGAGGTCGCCGACGCCATGCTCGGCTTCGGCTTCGGCTTCGTGGAGGTCGGCACGCTCACGCCGCGCGCGCAGCCGGGCAATGCGCGGCCGCGCGCCTTTCGGCTGATGGAAGACCGGGGCGTCATCAACCGCTACGGTTTCAACAACGAAGGCCACGCGCCGGCGCTGGCGCGCCTCTCCGCCCGTCATTGCGAGGAGCGCCGCGACGACAGGATTGTCGGGGTGAATATCGGCGCCAATAAAGACGCCGCTGATCGCGTCGCGGATTACGTCGAAGGCGCCAAGACCTTCGCGGATGTCGCCAGCTACTTCACCATCAACATCAGCTCGCCCAACACGCCGGGCCTGCGCGATTTGCAGGAGCCGGAAGCGCTTTCCGATCTTCTCGCACGCGTGATCGAGGCGCGTGACGCCGCGCCGGTGCGGCGGCCGCTACTCTTGAAAATCGCGCCGGACCTCTCTCTCGCTCAGCTCGACGGCGTCGTGCGCGTGGCGCGTGCGCGGCGCATCGATGGGATGATTGTCTCCAACACGACGATCTCCCGCCCCGTCACGCTTCGCTCGCCGCTCGCGACGGAAACCGGCGGCCTCTCCGGCGCGCCTTTGTTCGATCTTTCGACTGCGATGCTCGCGCACACCTATCTGCGGGTCGAAGGACAATTCCCGCTGATCGGCGTCGGCGGCGTCGACAGCGCCGACGCAGCGTGGAAGAAAATCGAAGCCGGCGCGACCCTCGTGCAGCTCTATTCGGCGCTGGCCTATGAAGGCCCCGGCCTCGTCGAGCGCATCAAAAGGGGCCTCGCCCTGCGGCTCGAACAGGAAAATATTTCCCTCGCCGCGCTGGTCGGACGCAAGGCCGCGGCCTTTGCGGCGCGCCCCGACTAGCGGTTGAAACCTGGGCAGAAAGCGCGGGTCCGGCACTTTCGCGCCAACGCGAAAAATGCCTACTTAGGCGAAGCCGTGTCCAATCGGCGCAAACCTAAGCGAAGGCTTCCTGAAAATGCGGTCAATTCTGCGGACGCTCGGTCTTCTCGCCTGCCTCTCCGCGCCGCTCGGCGCGGCTGCGCAAGATTACGGCGATTACGGCGGCGGTCGTCCGCTGACGGGAACCTGGCTCCAAACCTATTCCACCGCCGGCCAATGCCCGACCTGCTCGATCGCCATCCGCCGGGACGGCGACGGCTATCTGGTCTCGAGCAGCAATGGCTGGTCGGCAAGAGTGATCGGCGGGCCGCACGGCGCGGTTGGCGGCGGCTCCTGGAACACGCAAGGCGCATGGGGCGGCCCGCTTCAGGTGCGTCTCAGAGCGCGCGGGGACGAGCTGGAATTGTCGATGACGGCCGAGTGGTCGGGAGCCTCGTTGACCTCGACCTACATCGCCGCCGACGCGCGTTGACACGGCGCGGCCCATAGACTGGCGCGCCACTTTCGCAGGCCGTGCGCCAATGCTATTCCCGCGCCACACCGTAACCAAAGGACATTCATTATGAGCGACGAAATCTGGCTTGCGACCGGCGAAGCGACGGTTCTCGCGGCGGACGGGCAATACACCGACGCCATGCCGGAAGTCTTGATCGGCAGCGTCAAGGGTCCGGTGGGCCAGGCTTTCGCCTCGATGACCGGCCAGGTCGCCGGCCATCCGCGCATGTTCGTCATCCGCGATCTGAACCAGCAGGTTCGCCCGGCGACCATGATGACCACCAAGATGACGGTGAAGTCGGAAGATTACGTCGAGCTGCTCGGCGGCGTGTTGCAGGCGGCGACCGCCGACGCCATCGTCGATTGCGTGGCGGAAGGAATTATCCCGAAGGATAAAACCAACGAACTGTGCATCATCATCATGGTCTGGCTCGACCCGCGCTGCGCCAAGGACGAGAACCTCGACAAGAGAGACCTCTACCGCACCAATTACGAGGCGACGAAGCTCGCGATCTCCCGCGCGCTGAAGGGCGAGCCGACGATCGACGAGCTGATCGCCAATCGCAAGACGATCTCGCATTACGCGCTCGAAGGCGTCTTCGAGGAGTAACACCGTCTCCGTTTGACCAGCTCGCGTAGACGAGTTCCAGCGTCATGGCCGCGCTTGTCGCGGCCATCCACGCCGCGCCGACGCGGAAAGCTGAGAACATGAGCGCAACGACGCCGCTTCTTCTTCCCCCGTGTCGCAATGTCCCGGCGCGGATGCCCGCGACAAGCGCGGGCATGACGCGGCTGCGTAGGGTTTGTTGACCTGGATTCTGGGATTGATCGCTCGCTTGCGCGAGCGTCGGGAGACACCGTGGATCGCCAACCGGCGCTGCGTTCAAATTTCCAGTTTCAATTGCCCATCACCCTTCACCTCCTCAGCGCTCAGCGACGACAGGCTCACGCCGAGCAGCCTGATTCCCTTTTCGACGGGAAAGACCGGCCCCAGCAGCGAAAAGGCCAGCGCTTCGAACTCCCGAAGAGACGCGATCGGGCTCGCATGGGTGCGCGCGCGGGTGATTTGGCGGAAGTCTGCGTATTTCACTTTGAGCGTGAGCGTGCGTCCGCGGACCGGGCCATTTTCGATCGCGCGCCAGACCTTCGCAACTATCGGCGCGAGCGCCGCGCAAGCGGCCTCATAGGTGAAAATATCTTCCGCAAATGTATTCTCCGCGCCGATCGACTTGCGGATGCGATTGGCGCGCACCGGCCGCTCGTCCACGCCCCGCGCGATCCAATAGTAATAGGCGCCGGCCTTGCCGAAATGCCTTTGCAGAAAGTCGAGCGTCTGCGCCTTGAGATCGCCGCCCGTCTCGATCCCTAAGCGATTCATTCTCTCTTTCGTCGCCGGCCCCACGCCGTGAAAGCGGCCGACCTCGAGCGTCTCGACGAATCCCGGTCCCATCTTCGGCGTGATGACGAATAGCCCGTCGGGCTTGCGATAGTCGGAGGCGATCTTTGCAAGGAATTTATTGTAGGAGACGCCCGCCGAGGCCGTCAGGCGTGTCGTCGCTTTGATCTTGTCGCGGATTTCCTCTGCAATCTGCGTCGCGGAAGTGATCCCTTTCAAATTATCGGTCACGTCGAGATAGGCTTCGTCGAGCGAGAGCGGCTCGATGATCGGCGTATACTCAGAGAAGATCGCGCGGATTTGCAGCGAGACCTGCCGATAGACGTCGAAATGCGGCTTCACGAAAATCAGCTCGGGGCATTTGCGCCGCGCGGTAACGGAAGCCATCGCCGAACGCACGCCGAATTTGCGCGCCTCATAGCTTGCCGCCGCCACCACGCCGCGTTCCCTTGCGCCGCCGACCGCCACCGGCCTGCCGCGCAGCTCCGGATTGTCGCGCTGCTCGACGGAGGCGAAGAAGGCGTCCATGTCGATATGGATGATCTTGCGCGGCCGGGCGGCGTCGCCCGTCTCCTCGATCTTCCCGCTATCCGCCTCGCGCCTGGTCATGGCGGAAATTATACCGGCTGCCGGTCTATTGGCGCACAAAGAAACTCGGCGATAATCTCGCCCACGGAGAATTGCCGCATGGATCAGCCCGCGAGACCGCAAGACAGCGTCGCCCCTCTCGAAGCCTTGTCCTGGCGCCAAGGCGTTGCGTCCCTTGCCGCGAGCGCGATCCTGCTGGGGCTGGGCGTTTATATCCTCTCGGGCTATCTCCACGCTTTGCTTTGGGCCCTGGTTCTCGCCGTCGCCGTCTGGCCGCTTTATGGCCGCTTCAAACGCCGTTTCGGCCCCTCCGCCTCGAAAGAGCTTGCGCCCGCCTTATTCGCATTGCTCGTCGGGCTCGTGATATTGGCGCCGATCGCCGCGCTCGCGGTCGACGCGGCCGCCGAGTTCCGCCAGCTCCTCGACTACGCCCGCGCCGCCGAGGAAACCGGCCTGCCGGTTCCCGACGCGCTCGCGCGCCTGCCGGGCGTCGGGGCCTGGGCGTCGCAATGGTGGGCGGCGCATCTCTCGCATGCGGGCTGGGCGAAGGAGCTTGCCCAGCAGCTCAATACGTCCTCCGCGCGGGAGATCGGCGCCTCGCTCTCCGCCAATATCGCCCACCGCTCCATTCTGTTTGCGATTTCGCTGCTGACTTTGTTTTTCCTGTTCCGCAGCGGCGAGAGCCTTGTTTCCCAATGCCGCATCGCCTCGACGAAACTCTTCGGCGCGCGCGGCGAGTTGCTGGCGGCGCAGATGATCGCCTCCGTGCATGGCACGCTGATCGGGCTCGTGCTCGTCGCCTTGGGCGAAGGCGTCCTCATGGGCGCGGCCTATATGCTCACCCATACGCCGCATCCGATTCTACTGGGCGTGTTGACGGCTTTCGCGGCGATGATCCCCTTCGCGGCGGCCTTCGCCATCGGCCTCGCGGCGCTGCTCGCGGCGGCGACCGCCGGCATGGCGCCGGCGCTGATCATCGTCGCCTGGGGAGTGGTCGTCGTCTTCGCCGCCGACCATTTCGTCCGGCCCAATCTCATCGGCAGCGCCATCAAGCTGCCCTTCATCTGGGTCCTGCTCGGCATCCTCGGCGGCGCGGAAAGTTTTCAACTGCTCGGGCTTTTCATCGGCCCCGCCGTCATGGCGGCGCTGATGGCGCTTTGGCGCGAGCTTTCCGGCCCTGAGGGCCTCTAAAGCGTTTCATGCGGGGCCCGGTTGTCATTCCCGACGCTCGCGCAGCGAGCGATCGGGCAACTGTGTTTTTATGCTGCCGCGTAGGAGCCGTTCTCCCGCGTGATGGCGTTGAGGATGACGAGGATCTTTCTGGCCACGGCGATAAGGACGACCTTCGGCGGCTTTCCGGTCTTCTGCAAGGCGCGCGCGAAATCGCCAAGTCGTGATTTCGACCGCGAGGCGGAGAGAGCCGCCATGTAGAGGGCCCTCCGGACGCGCCTGCGTCCGCCGCGGATCGCGCGTTTTCCGCGCCGTGCGCCGCTGTCGTCGTTGAAGGGGGCGAGGCCGGCGAGAGCGGCGATCGTCTTGGGCGAGCGCCGGCCGAGCTCGGGCATGAGAGCAAGCAGGGTCACGGTGGTGACTGGCCCGACGCCTGGCACACTGCGCAAGCGCCGCTCGCTTTCGCGCAAGGCCGCGTCGGCGTCGATCATCGCGCGGATGCCGGCCTCCACGGCGGCGATCTCCTCATCGAGCCAGGCGATATGCCGCTCGATGTCGGCGACGGCCGCCGGATCAGGGCACTCGCTGCGGCGCACCTTTTCCTGCTGGCGCATGTCGACGAGCTGATCGCGCCGCTTGTGCCGGAAGGCAAGCTGTTCGCGGGTGCGGTCGGCGGCCTCGCGCTGTTCAGGCGCGAGCCTGCTGCCAAGCTCGGCGAGCATGCGGGCGTCGACGGCGTCGGTTTTTGCGCGCCGCCCGATGGCTCTGGCGAAGTCGCGGGCGCGTTCCGGATTGACGCGGGCGTGCGCGACGCCGGCTTCCTCGAGGCCGCGCCGCAAGGCGGCGTCGTAGTGGCCGGTCGCCTCGAAGACGACGAAGCAGCCCCTTTCCTGCAAGGAGCGCGACAGCTCGGCGATGTGGGGGCCGACATTGGCCACTCGGCGATGGCCTTCGATGGCGTCATAGATATCGAGATGGGTTTTTGAAACGTCGATTCCGACGCAAACAGGGGATAAAGTCATTTGGCCTGTCCCTGTGATGCGAGGTCTGTTGGCGCAGCCTCGTGCAACTGTTCAGGTGGATACAAACGCGGGCGGGGACCAAGCCCGATCTCGGTGACATCACCAGGAATCTAACGGTCTCCCGCCCGTATCCACTTTCGCACAGTTCGGACACACAGGAATCCAGAGCAAAGGCGGCTATTTTGGCTCTGGATTCCCGATCGGGCCTTCGGCCCGTCGGGAATGACAAGCGCTAGAGAGTGACGGGCGGGCGGGCGCCTGTCGCCCACCCAGCTAGCCGCACGCCAGTGTCGCTCTAAATGAGGTAGCGCCGCGCGCAAATTTTTCAGCATGAAAACCGATGAGGCGTCGATGCGTCGAAGATTGCTCGGTACAATCTCCCTGGCCGTTTTGGCGTCTTTCCCGGCGCTTGGCGCGCGCGCCGCGCAAAGCGAGAGCAAGCCTGCCTGCCCCGGCGGCGACCCCGGCATAACGCTGCCCTCGGGTTTCTGCGCCACGATCTTCGCCGATAAGATCGGCCACGCCCGCCATATCGCCGTCGCCGACAACGGCGTCGTTTACGTCAACACATGGAGCGGGCGCTATTACGGGAAGCGAGGAAAGACCCACGAAGGCGGCTTCCTCGTCGCGCTTCAGGATAAGAACGGCGACGGCGCAGCGGATGTTGTCGAGCGCTTCGGCGAGACGCCGGAGAGCGGCGGCTCGGGCGGCACCGGCGTCGGGTTCTATGACGGCGCCGTTTATGCGGAAGAACGCGACAGGATCGTCCGTTACGCGCTGTCGCCCGGCGAGATCGCGCCGAAAGCCAAGCCCGAAATAGTGATCTCCGGCCTGCCGGTTACCGGCGACCATCCGATGCATCCTTTCGTCATCGACGCGGGCGGCAATCTCTATCTCAGTTCAGCCTCGGCGACCGATTCCTGCCAGGCCGAAAACCGCATGCCGGAGTCGCCGGGCCTTTCCCCCTGCAAGGAGCTCGAGACGCGCGGCGGCGTCTGGCGCTATGACGCCAAGAAGCGCGACCAGAAATTCTCGCCCACTGAGCGCTTCGCGACGGGCATCCGCAACGCCGAGGGCCTGACTGTTGCAGGGGATCGCATCCACGCCACCCAGCACGGGCGCGATCAGCTCGCGGAAAACTGGCCGAAGCTCTACACGCCACAGCAAGGCGCCGATCTTCCCGCCGAAGAGCTTCTCGAGCTGCGTGAGGGCGCCGATTACGGCTGGCCCGAATGCTATTATGACGGCTTTCAAAAGAAGCTCGTGCTTGCGCCCGAATATGGCGGCGACGGCGGCAAGAAGGTCGGCGTCTGCGCGGAGAAGCAGGGGCCCATCGCCGCTTTTCCGGCGCATTGGGCGCCGAACGCGTTGCTCGCCTATCGCGGCGGACAATTCCCGACCGCCTATCGCGGCGGCTTCTTCATCGCTTTTCATGGCTCGTGGGATCGCGCCCCCTTCCCCCAGAGCGGCTATAATGTCGTTTTCCAGCCCGCCAAGGATGGCAAGCCCGCGGGCGATTTCATCGCCTTCGCCGATGGATTCGCGGGCGGGGCCAAGGAGCCCGGCGGCGCGGCGCATCGGCCCTCGGGTCTCGCGCAGGGGCCGGACGGCGCCCTTTACGTCTCCGACGACACCAATGGCCGCATCTGGCGCATCACCTACCATGGCGACATCGCGCAGGGCCTCGAAGCCGCGCCCGCGTCCGCGCAGACGACGGCGCGCGCAAAGGAAGCCGGCCCGCCGGAGGGCGTCAATCCGGAAGCCGGGGCCTTGGAGGGGAAAAGCCTGCCGGTCCCGCCGGGTGCAACGGACGCGCAAGTCGCTTTGGGAGAGCGCATTTTCAACGGCCATGCGGCGGGCGGGACCTGCGCCGGCTGCCATGGCGCGAATGGCAAGGGCGCGCCGCTGGCGCCCGACCTGACGAGCGGCAAATGGCTCTGGTCCGATGGGAGTTTGAAGTCGATCCGGGAGGTGATCGCCCAGGGCGTCGCCAAGCCGAAGGAATATCGCAGCCCCATGCCTCCCAAAGGCGGCGCGCAACTAAGCGACTCGGATTTGGCGGCTGTGGCTGCCTATGTCTGGGCGATCGGGCAGAAGAAATAAGATGAGCCAAGCGAGCAGCTCGCAGGGCTCCGAATCCAGGTTAACAAACCCTTAGCAGCCGCGTCATGCCCGCGCTTGTCGCGGGCATCCACGCCAGGACATTGTGACATGCGAGGAGAAGAAGCGGCGTTATTCCGGCTCATGCTCTCAGCTTTCCGCGTCGGCGCGGCGTGGATGGCCGCGACAAGCGCGGCCATGACGCGGAGAACACGTCTGGGCGGGTAATACCCGCTGAAAAGTCCGGGTTGGGCATCCCGCGAATTTCGTTCCTGCCCTTAATGGGCCGTCCCAGCAAATGGGACTTGCGCGTGCGCCTTAAGTTCGGCGCGTAACTTTACCCCTGCATGCCCTGCCTGCATGCCCTGCAATCATGCGTCTTTATTTCGGAACGTCGCGGCGCAGCCCCTGCCGCCCGCGCCTCCAAACATGCTGTATTTTTATGCACTCGGAATGGCGCCAGGGCGTTTCCCGCCTGTCTAATCTATGCAAAATTTCCGCGAATCGCGGAAAGGAATTTGCGGATGTCCGATTACTTCACGACCCGCGAGCTCGCGGCGCTGCTGCGCGTGAAGGAGCGCAAGGTCTACGATCTCGTCTCGGAAAAGGCCCTGCCGGTTCGGCGCGTGACGGGAAAGCTGCTCTTCCCGAAAAAGGAGATCGAGGCCTGGATCGCCAGCAGCGGCGAGGAGAGCGCGCCGGCGGAGCGAGAGTCGGCCGCCGCACATTTCCCGCTCGTCATGGCCGGCGGACACGACCCGCTCCTCGAATGGGCGCTGCGCGAATCGCGGTCGGGCATTGCGGCGCTGCTCGATGGCGCGCTCGACGGTCTCGCCCGGTTGAAGTCGAAAGACTGCGTCGCGGCGGGGTTGCATATTCCCTCAGCGCGCCTCGACGATTGGAACGTCGCAGCCGTGCAGGAGGCGATGGGCCGCGAACCCGTCGTCCTGTTGGAGTGGGCCAAGCGCAGTCGGGGCCTCATGTATCGCCCCTCCCCCGGCCAGTCGATCACATCGCTCGCGGATATTGGCGATCGTCGTTTCCAGTCGCGCCAGCCGGAGGCCGGCAGCGAGCTGGTGCTCTCGCAACTGCTGGCGAAGGAGAAGATGCGAAAAACCGACCTGAATGCGATCGAGGCGATCGAACGGTCGGAGACCGACCTCGCCATGGCGATCGCCTCGGGCCGCGCCGACGTCGGGCTCGGGATTGAAGCCGCGGCGAATCAATTCAAGCTCGCTTTTGCGCCGCTGGTGGTCGAGCGTTTCGATATCCTCGTGTGGCGCAAGGCCTATTTCGACCCGCCGTTCCAGAAGCTGATCCGATTTTGCGCCAGCGACGCCTTCCGCGACCGGGCCGCCGCTCTCGGCGGCTATGATTGCGCAAACCTCGGAACCGTCCACTTCAACGGCCCCTGAGAATCCCTCGAGCGGTCGAGCGATGCGTCGGCCCAATCTTGCCAATTGGGGCCACACGGGGCTTAATCAGGCGGGGGAGCGGGTCCAATGTCCAGTGAATTAACCGTCTTGGTGTGCGGCATCGGCGAAGACGCCTCGGCCGTGGCGCGTGGGCTTTTTGGCGAAGGCTATGCGGTCGCTTTGCACAAATGCGCGAGCCCGCTCACCCTGCGACGCCGCATGAGCTTCGCCGACGCCTGGTACGACGGCTACGCCGTCCTCGACGGCGTCGAGGCCCGGCGCGCCGACGTGGCGTCGGAATTTATGCTCGGACTGCAGAGCCGCGCCTTCATCCCCTTGCTGCGCGGGCAGCTCGCCGATGTAATCGAGCGCTGGCCTTGGCACGTCATCATCGCGGCGCGGGAAGACAAGGAAGACGACGTCGGCTCCTTCCTCAATCTCGCGGAGTTCACGATCGGCCTCGGATCGAGCTTCTCGCCGGGCGTCGATTGCGACGTGGCCATCGCCACTCACGGGCCCGACCCAGGCGCGATTCTGCGCGCCGGAGACGGCTGGCCAAAGGAATGGCCGGAAACGCAACATAGCGTCGTCTCGGCTCCCGTCTCGGGGCAGTTTCGCGCCGACATGCCGATCGGCGCGCTGGCGACGCAGGGCGCGCCCATCGGATATATCGGGGAAACGCCGATTCCCGCGCCGCTCGGCGGACGCATCGTCGGCATTGCCCGCAGGGAGCAAGCGGTGGCCGAAGGCGCGCCCATCGCGGAGATCGCGGAGAATGTGACGGCGCGGGTCGCCGGCGTCAGCCGCCGAAGTCAACTCGTTGCGCGCGCCGCTTCCTTCGCGATCGAACTGGAGAATGAGGGAATCAAGCCCTTCTCCTTCGAGGACTGGGGCTAGCGCCACTAGAGCCCCGCATGGACCGCGAGCCTTCAGGCTCGCAATCGTTTGGCGAGCCTGAAGGCTCGCGGTCCACGACGCCTGAGAGAATTTGCATAGAGAATTTCCATGACCCGTCTCAGACCAAAGCGCATCGTCGATCTGTCCAAGGAAATCGTCGATAACCCGAACGACCCCTTCTTCATGCGCGTGAAGATCAAACACCACGGCCATCGCAAGGCGCGTTGGCTGGTGCGGGCGCTCGGGCTTCCCTTCCGGCTTTTCCCCAAGGATTTCGCCGGCTGGGCCGATGACACGATCACGCGCATGGGCGTCCATTCCACGACCCATATCGACGCGCCCTGGCATTACGGCCCGGAGCTTTCCGACGGCCGCCGCCCCGCGACGGTGGATGAAATGCCCTTGGACATGTGCTTCGGCCCCGGCGTCGTCTTCGACATGCGCCACAAGGCCGACGGCGAGGAGATCACTGTCGCCGATATGGAGCAAAGCCTGCGCGACAGCGGCGCGGCGCTCGGCGACGGCGTCATCGCCCTGATCCACACTGGCCGCGACCGCCTGCAGGGAACGAAAGACTATTGGAAACGCGGAACCGGCATGAGCGCGCCGGCGACCGAATGGCTGATCGATAAAGGCGTCCTGGTGATGGGGATCGATCAGTGGGGCTGGGATCTGCCGTTCCATCATCAAATCCGCGTCTCCAAAGAGAAAAACGACGAGAACCTCTTCTGGCAGGGCCATCTCGTCGGCCGTCGCAAGCCCTATTGGCAGATGGAGCAATTGCGCGGCCTCGACCAATTGCCGAGCCATGGCTTCGACGTGGCGATCTTTCCGCTGCGTTTGAAGGGCGCCTCCGCCGCGCCGGCGCGCGTCGCCGCCTTTCTTTATGAGTGAGGCGTCGACCGAGGATATGATAGACGTGACGTGAAACTTGTCAGCGGGCGCGAGACGGATGACGACAGCCAAAAAGATAGACGCGCTTCTTGCGCTCCGCAGCGAAGGCAAATTTCTCATCGGGCGGGACCGAATCAAGGTGCTCGAGGCCGTTGCGCAGCATGGAAGCATTTCCAAGGCGGCCAAGGCTGCCGGCTTCAGCTACAAAGCGGCGTGGGACGCCGTCGCCGCCATCAATAATCTGCTGCCGAGCCCCGCCTTCGTTACGAAGGCCGGCGGCAAGAGCGGCGGCGGCGCCGAAGTGACGCCCGAGGGCCGCAAGCTGATCGAGACCTTTCACAGGCTCGAGGACAGATTGTCGAGCATCTCCTCGATGATTGCGGAAGTGGGCCTCGACGGGCAGGAGGATTTTCTGCTGTGGGGCGTCGCGGTGCGCATCTCGGCCCGCAATGTTTTCCAGGCGGAGGTCGTCTCGATCAAGAAGTGGCCCGTCGACGTCGAGGTCACTTTGCGGATCTCCGGCGAGCACACCCTCCTCGCCATCATCACCAATGAAGCGACTGAGGAGCTCGATTTGAAACCCGGCCGTAAGGTCGCCGCTCTGGTCAAATCCTCCTTTATCGAATTGAGCGCGCCGCAGGAAACGCCCAAGGAAGCCCGTAACCGCTTTGCCGGCGTGATCACGCGCCGCATCGACGCCGAGCGCAATTGCGAGCTGCTGATCGACATCGGCTCTGGAAAGACGATGACCGCTGTCCTGCCGAGACAGGACGTCGAAGCGATGGGACTTTCGGAAGGGGGCAATGTCGTCGCTCAATTCGCGCCGCAGAATGTGATTCTCGCGGCGGATTGAGAGACCCCCTCCCCAACCCTCCCCCGCTGACGCGGGAGAGGGGGCAGAGCGTGGCCTTCATCTAGGACGCGGATCAATCCCGAGCCACATCACGGCCCTGGATTGCTGCGCGTCGCTCTCAATGTCGCGCTGGTTTTGCTCTACGGCTCGCGTCGCGAGCGTCTGGAATGATCCCGTTTCCGGTTGAATTGCTCGGATTGAGGCTTGTCATTCCCGACGGGCCGAAGGCCCGATCGGGAATCCATGCCACAAAAGCGCTGATTTGGCTCTGGATTCCCGATCGCTCGCTGCGCGAGCGTCGGGAATGACACCGAACCAATCAAGCGGATCTCGTATGACTTGATGGTCG
Organism: Methylocystis sp. Sn-Cys; assembly: GCF_016745395.1. Classification (GTDB taxonomy): domain Bacteria; phylum Pseudomonadota; class Alphaproteobacteria; order Rhizobiales; family Beijerinckiaceae; genus Methylocystis; species Methylocystis iwaonis. Next base: position 394,961 of record NZ_JAERVJ010000003.1, on the reverse strand, counting down.
CAAGGGCTGGCTAATTGCCGCCGCCGGCCTGCTGATTTTCGAGTTCGCGAAGGCGCGCCCGAATCGTTCGCCAATTGGGGACAGGCAGCGCCTCTTCTTTGCACTGGCGCGCAATCTCTTGAACGAGCGTGCTAAATCGCGGCCGCTCCGGCTCGGCGACAAAGGCCGCCAAAGCCGTTTCTATGATGCGCTCGCGCTTGGGATCGAGCCCCTTTGTGCCCTTCGGGCGCCCCACGGAGCGCGCGGACGACGGAGCGATGGCGCCGCAGGTGCGAAACGACTTCATCATGCGATAGGCCGTCGCGCGGGAGACGCCCAAATCTTTCTTCAGCTCGTCGACGATCGTCCGCGTCGGCGCACGATTCACATGGGCCAGAAGGCAGCGCAGCGCGTCTTCCCGCCTGCGCTGCAACGTGAGATTTTGCCTGTCTTCTCTACTATCCATGGCGTCGTCTACATTTTGTTTATTCTTGTGATTTTCTGACATTTCAACGGCGGCCGTGTGCCTGACGGAGCGATTTAGGGCTTTTCCGATATCGGCTCCAGGAGTGGCAACCGGAAGCCAGGCCATCATTTCTCTCATAAATACAAAGCTAAGGGAATGTTTGATTTTCCGCCCCTGACGGGCCGCGCGCCAGAACCGGGGGGCCAGCGTCTCACCCGCGCCCCCTGCAACAACGGGAACGGATGTCGAATATTCAAGGGGTTCTTGCCAAAAATAGAAATGTTCAAAAGTTGAACCGACGATTTTTGTGCAGTGAGACAATTTTATACATGCTCTGCTTCAAAGTGTCGCACGCCGGACTCATCCACAGGCGCGATTTTTACATTCAGTGGACTCTCGCTGAAATGCCGGACCATTTACCGCCATTGCGTCGCACAAACAAAAATGTCCCGACTCGATTTCTCGAGCCGGGACAAAATTGCTGGGAGAAAGGGTTGGTTTGCGCGCTCAGAGATTGAGCATGCGGTTCACCGTCGGGATGAAGACGGCGAACAGGAAGATGATGAATCCGATCCAGAACGCGACCCAGCCGAGTTCATTGGCGGAGTGAAATGTTTTCATTGCTTGGCGCCTCCCTAGTTTCTAAGGCCGTTGTTCAGCCAAGCGCACATAATCGTCGGACGAAGCTTCAAATCAACAGACTTTGGTGCGGCAGAAAGTCGCGATTCACAAGTATCAGCATAATATACATCAGTATCATATTTAAATACACGCGCAAGAATCTCAGTTTAAAATACATGTATTTGATACAATTCAGTGCAATGCGCTCAATTGACGCAGTTTTGGCATCAACTGGGCAATTGACGTTGCTCATCCCGTCCATGATAGCTTTCGACCCTGTCAGGAATGCTTTCTCCATAGCCTAAAGTGCTTAGAAAGCATTGAAAGTATGCCTGATAGACATGAAAGGACACGCAACTTCGCGGGAATCTTTCGCCCAGAAACGGCGCGAAAGCTTCGCGTGGGTGCGCGAACCCAGTTCAAACTGAAAACTGGAGGAGAGGAATGTCACTAACAGAAAAAGCAGGGGTAGCGGCCAAGGCGCAGACGGACTCGATCGTCAATTACCGTCCGGCCTATCTCGCCATGGCGGCGCTGGGCACCTTTTACGTCGGCATCCGAATCTATGAGCAGTATTTCGGCTGGAAAGCCGGCCTCGATTCTTTCGCGCCGGAGTTTCAGACCTACTGGCTCAACATCATGTGGACCGAGCTGCCGCTCGAGTTCATCGCCTTCTGTGCGGTCGGCGGCTATCTTTGGAAGACCCGCGACCGCAACATCAACGCTGTCGCGCCGCGCGAAGAAATGCGTCGCCTCATCACGCTGATCGGCTGGCTGCTCGTCTACGCCTTCACGGTTTACTGGGGCGCGAGCTACTTCACCGAGCAGGACGGCACCTGGCATCAGACCGTCATTCGCGACACGGACTTCACGCCGTCGCACATCCTGGAGTTCTACCTCAGCTACCCGATCTACATCATCGCGGGCTGGGGCGCCTTCATGTACGGCCGCACGCGCATTCCGCAGTTCGCGAACCGCATCTCGCTGGCCTTCCTGCTGTTCTTCGCCGGTCCGTTCATGATCTTCCCGAACGTCGGCCTGAATGAATGGGGCCACACCTTCTGGTTCATGGAAGAGCTGTTCACGGCGCCGCTGCATTGGGGCTTCGTGTTCTTCGGCTGGTTCGGCCTCGCCATGTTCGGCACCGTGCTGCAGATCCTCGGTCGCGTGATCGAGCTCAGCAAGGAGTACGAAAAGGACGTGCTCGCGATCTGATCGCGAGTGTCGCTCTCGGTGGCGCGCGCATCGCTCCCAGGGCGCGCGCGAGACCGAAGAAGAAGCGGCCGCTTTCGACAATTTCTCCCTCTGATGTCGCGAGCGGCCGCTTCCGGCCGACGCCAAGAGCGCTGCGGCCCGATCGCAGAAAAGCGCTCGGCAAAAACAAAACCCGGCGGCATCGCCGGGAGGAACAATCAAGGAGAGACAAGATATGTCTATTTCGAATGAAACGGCTCCGGCGGCAGGCCGGGCCTGGGCGTCGAAGGAGGAATTCCTCGGCTGCGTCAAGCTGACCGACTGGATCCTGCTTCTCGTCCTTTTCCTGGTGCTGCTCGGCTCGTTCCACATCCACTACATGCTGCTGGCCGGCGACTGGGATTTCTGGATCGACTTCAAGGATCGCCGTATGTGGCCGACCGTGGCGCCGATTGTCGCCATGTGCTTCGCCGCCGCCGCGCAGTCCTTCTTCTGGCAGAAGTTCCGCCTGCCCTTCGGCGCGACGGTCGCCTGCTTTGCGCTGCTCGTCGGCGAATGGATCAACCGCTACGACAACTTCTGGGGTTGGACCTTCTTCCCGATCAATCTCGTCTTCCCGTCCGCGCTGATCCCGATGGGCTTCTGGCTCGACGTGATCCTGCTGCTCTCGGGGAGCTGGATCGTCACGGCGGTGCTCGGCGCGATGGGCTGGGGTCTGTTGTTCTATCCGAGCAACTGGCCGGTTCTGGCGCAGTTCCACCAGGCCACCGAGGTCGACGGCGTTCTGCTGACGCTCGCGGATCTCATCGGCTTCAACTACGTCCGCACGGGCACGCCGGAATACATCCGCATGATCGAGCGCGGCACGCTGCGCACCTTCGGTAAGGACGTCGTGCCGGTCGCGGCCTTCTTCTCGGGCTTCGTCTCCATGCTCGTCTACTTCCTCTGGTGGAAGGTCGGCGGCTGGTTCTCCACGACGAAGTATCTCGAGAACGACGACATCTAATCGAAACACCGAACAACGGCCGGGGCGCAGAGCCCCGGCGCAGAAGACGACAAAGGGAGTCGAATACAGATGAAACAATCTTTCTTCCAGAAACTGGCAAGAACGGCGTCGGGCCGCGCAGGCCGTCTGCTCGCCGTCGGCGCGGCTGCGATCGTCGCCGCCACGACCTTCGCCGCGACGCCGGCCGCGGCGCATGGCGAACGCTCGCAGCAGGCCTTCCTGCGCATGCGCACGCTCAACTGGTATGACGTGAAGTGGTCGAAGACGACGTTGAACGTCAATGAAGAGATGGAGCTCACCGGCAAGGTCCACGTCTTCTCCGGCTGGCCGCAGGCCGTCGCGAAGCCGCAGGAAGCCTTCCTCAACGTCGGCGAACCCGGCCCGGTGTTGATCCGCAAGAGCGCCTTCGTCGGCGAAGTGCCGGTGCCGCGCACCTTCTCGCTGGATGTCGGTCAGGACTATGACTACAAAATCGTCCTGAAGGCGCGCCGTCCCGGCCGCTTCCACGTCCACGTCCAGGTCAATGTGAAGGACGGCGGTCCGATCGTCGGCCCCGGCCAGTGGATCGAGATCAAGGGCGACATGAAGGACTTCACCAATCCGGTGACGCTCCTCGACGGCTCGACGATCGACCTCGAATCCTACGGCATCAACTGGACGTACGCTTACCACTTCCTGTGGATGGGCGCTGCGGCTGTGTGGATCCTCTACTGGTTCATGCAGAAGGGCATCATCGTCCGCGGTTGGCAGGTTGCGGCCGGTAAGAAGAACGAGATCATCACGACGGCGGACAAGCGCTTCGGCGGTCTGTGGCTCGCCGGCTCGATGCTCGCGCTGCTCTTCTTCTATGCGCAAGCCAACAGCCAGTTCCCGCGCACGCTGCCGATGCAGGCTGGTCTGCTCACGGGCATCTCGCCGCTCTACCTCGGACAGGACACCGTTACGGCGCATTATTCGGGCGGCTCCTACAAGGTGCCGGGCCGCGAGCTGACCGTGAACCTCCGCATCACCAACAATGGCAAGGAGCCGCTGCGGATCGGCGAGTTCACCACGGCGGGTCTGCGCTTCCTCAACCCCGACGTGTTCACCAGCCGTCCCGACTTCCCCGACTATCTGTTGGCGGATCGCGGCCTGTCGCTCGACGACTCGACGCCGATCCAGCCCGGCGAGACCAAGAATGTGGTCGTCACCGTGCAGGACGCCCGCTTCGACGTCGAGCGTCTGTCGGATCTGGCCTACGACACGGACAGCCAGTTCGGCGGCCTCCTCTTCCTCTTCAGCCCGTCGGGCGAGCGTAAGCAGGTGGAGATCGGCGGTCCGGTGATCCCGAAATTCCAGCTTGGCGCTGCGCTCTAAGCTGAACAGCTCTTCACGCGGCTACTCTTCCTCTTCTCCGCGTGTTGGTGCGACTTGCCCGCCGGGTCTTCCTGGCGGGCATTTTTATTTTCATGGCCTGCGGCGGCGCTTCGAACGTCGCCCGCGGTAAGGGTCTCGCCCGAGAGACGCGTTTCTGTTAAGCTTCTGTTCGTTTCCGACTGCCGTATCTGTTCCGAGTCCGACTTCTTTGATTCAGCAATCGCGAGAAAGGACTTTTGCCATGCGCGAAAATGGTCCTGCCGCCTTTTTCAGGGCGGCCTCTCGACGCTTCCGCGATGCGATCGAAGCCCGTCGCGGCCAGGCGGGTCTCATCGGCGTCCTCTGCGCGCAAGCGTTCGAGAGTTTCGACAAGACGGTCCCGGCCCTGCCGCACGCTGCGGGGCTTGCCTGTGAAAGGGAGTGTTCAGGCTGCAGCCGGCTGCGCGCCGTCGCCACGGCCCCGGAGATATTGCTGTTGGCGCATTTCCTTTACGGCGTGGAGCGTGGCGGCGCGGCCAAGAGCGATGACGAGGCGCAACGCCCAGACCATCCCTCGCATTGCCCCCTCGTCGAAAACCGCCTCTGCCGCGCCCATAAGCTGCGCCCGCTGGCCTGTCGCGGCCTCGCCTGTCTCGGCGCGCGCGACTGCGACAAGCTCGCCTGCGCCGCCGACGACGGCGAAGACAATGAAGCGTCGCTCTCGAAGCCCCATCTCGTCGTGCGAAGCCTGGTGCAGAACGCGATGATGAATGCGCTTCGTTACGAAGGGATGTCCTGGGGTCTGTATGAGATCGCCGCAGGCTTGCGAATCGTTCGCGACGCCCCGATGGCCGCGCGCGAATGGCTGGCCGGGGGCGATCCGCTCGCGCCAGCCTCGGCGCCGGAGTTCGACCGCCAGCGCGCCGCCGCAATTTTCGACACGATCGACCGCCTCTAGCGCCCCTCCCCCCGCTGCGAACGGCGACGGGATGTGATGGCTTGCGAGAGATACGCGCGCGCGTCGTCCGATCTGCGCCGCTCGAATAGACAAGTTCGCTGGACCACGCGACAAGCTGTTGACAGCGCGCGCCGCTCTCTCTAGATCACGTCCGGTCACGGCGACACGCCGACCGTTGGGGGATAGTTCAACGGTAGAACAGCGGACTCTGACTCCGTTAATCTTGGTTCGAATCCAGGTCCCCCAGCCACTGATTTCCTTGCGCTTTCTTCCTTGCCAATAAGACCGTCGGGAATTCTTATTCTCTGTTCGAACTTTCAAATGGCGCCCTCGCCAAGCTCCGGGCCGCGGCGCTGGTGATGGGCGTCAAGGATCGTGGTCGGCCAGTTTCAGAAGGCGTTCGACGCCGACGGGTTCTTCCTCGAGCAGCGGCACGGCGGCGTAGCGGCGGGCATGGACCGTCGCCACCTTCTCCACTTCGGCCAGCTCATTTTGAGCGCGCTTGCGTAAGAGGGGCGCGCGCGGGCGCGCCGCCGCCACGCTGTTATTGATGACCCATGCCCACGGCTCGATCCCCGCGCGCCGCAGATCAGCTTGCAGGTTAGCGGCTTCGAGGACGGGCGTTGTCTCCGCCAAAGTGACAAGAAGGACCTTCGTCCGCTTCGGGTCCTGAAGCTGCATCATCGGGGTCGTGTAATGCGCGCCTTTGGCGTCGAGCATGCGTGCGACCTCGCGGTGATAAGCTCCCGTTGCATCCAGCAGCAGCAGCGTATGGCCGGTCGGCGCGGTGTCCATGACCACGAATTTCTCGCCCGCCTCGCGAATGACGCGCGAGAAGGCCTGAAAGACCGCGATTTCTTCAGTGCAGGGCGAGCGCAAATCCTCCTCGAGCAACGCGCGCCCTTGGGCGTCGAGATGCGCCCCTTTCGTCCGCAACACTTCCTGCCGATAGCGCTCCGTTTCGCCGTGTGGATCGATACGGCTGACTGTCAGATGCGCCATGGAGCCGCGCAGCGTCTCGGTGAGATGTGCGGCAGGATCGGAGGTTGTGAGGTGAACCGGCAGCCCGCGCCGCGCCAGCTCGACGGCGACCGCCGCCGCCAGTGCGGTCTTGCCGACGCCGCCCTTCCCCATCAGCATGACCAGCCCATGGCCTTCGGCGGCAATGTCATCGATGAGATCGGAAAGGCTTGGCGCACGGAGCTCGACCGGCTCCCCCACCGCCGCGTCCGGCTGAGGCGCGGTTTCAACAAGGAGCTGGCGCAGGGCAGCGAGGCCGACGAGGTTGAACGGCTTCAACGGCACATCATCGCGGGACAAGGCGCGCAGTTCGTCCGGCATCGCGGCCAAGGCCGCTTGCTCACGTCTATAAATCGCCTTGGCGAGCGGATCGAGCGCCGCTTCCGCGTCGGGCAACAGCCCATTGATGATCAGGAATTGCTGGGTGAGGCCGATGGCCGCCAGCTCGCCATGCGTGCGCGCCGCTTCGCGTAGCGCTGAATTCTGGGCGCGGGCAACGAGGATAAGACGGCTGCGTCGCCCGTCCGCGAGCGCCTGCACGGCGGCATTGTATTGCGCGCGCTGTTTTTCGAGTCCTGCCAGCGGCCCGAGGCACGAGGCGTCGCCTTTTCCCGCCTCAAGGAAGCCGGACCAGGCGACGGGCAGTTGCAGCAGGCGGATGGTGTGGCCGGTTGGCGCGGTATCGAAAACAACGTGATCATAAGCCGAGGCGATCTCGGAATCAGTCAGCAGCGCCGTGAATTCGTCGAAGGCGGCGATTTCCGTCGTGCAGGCTCCCGAAAGCTGTTCCTCAATGCCTTTGACCACGGTCTCCGGCAGTTTGCCGCGTACCGGGCCGACGATGCGGTCGCGATAGGCTTGCGCCGCCGCCTCCGGGTCGATCTCAAGGGCAAACAGCCGGGGAACGTCGCTGATCGGGGTGATTTTGTTTCCGATAGAAACCCCGAAAACCTGGCCGACATTCGAGGCCGGATCGGTGCTGACCAACAGCACCCGGCGTCCCGCTTCGGCGAGCCGGATCGCCGTGGCGCAGGCCAGCGAGGTTTTGCCGACCCCACCCTTGCCGGTGAAGAAGAGGAAACGCGGCGCGCTGTCGAGGAATTTCATTGCGTCATCTCAGCAGCAGGAGGTCTTGCCACCACAGCACGAGCCCTGTGCGGTTTCGGCGGCTTCCTTGACGCCCGCCCAGCGCGCCAGCTCGGCGCGACTGGGATAGCGTCCGGCAAGCGCAATATCGCCGTTGACGAGTATCAGCGGCAGCGCCTCCTGCCCCGAGCGCTCAAGAAAGCCTTTCACCGTGGCGTTGTCGGCAAAAGCCATGGGTTGCTGGGCGAGATTGAAGCGCTCGATTTGCGCGCCGTTCTTTTTCGCCCAATCGACATCCGCTGCGAAAGTGATAAGCGCCTGATCGGCTTCGACGCCGCAAACGCCGGTGCTGCAACAAAGGGCGGGATCGAAAACGTGAATGGTTGTCATGGAAGTCCTTTCAGGATTGAGGTTGAACAGTCTTGCCGATGACGACTTCGCCATCTTCCTTGGTGAATTCGCCAATGTCCGGATTGGGCAAAATATCGAGCACCGCCTCGGAGGGGCGGCAGAGGCGCGCGCCCTTCGGCGTCACGACGATCGGCCGATTGATGAGGATCGGGTGTTCGAGCATGAAGCCGATCAGCTCGTCTTCCGTCCATTTGGGATCGGCAAGGCCGAGCGCCTCATAAGGCGTTCCCTTCTGCCGCAGCAGCTCGCGCGCGGAAATGCCCATGGCTTTGAGCAACTCGACGAGCTGCGCGCGCGTCGGCGGGTCTTTCAGATATTCGATGACGATTGGCTCCTCGCCGCTTTGGCGGATCATCGCCAGCGTGTTGCGCGACGTGCCGCAGGCGGGGTTATGATAGATCGTGACCGACACCTTCACGCCTCCGCATCGTGGCGCGCCGCGCCAGAGCAACAAGCGGCTTCAACGACAGGCGCAGGTTTCGAGCCGCAGCAGGGCGAAGGCGCCGCCTTCCCGCCGCTGGTGCGAAATCCCGCGAGCCTCGTATCATCGCCAAAGACTGTGCTTTCGCCGGTGGTCAGAAACGACTCCCACAAAAGCCCTTGCGGGTCCGAGGTCCACGCTTTTTCGGACTCGGCATAGCAGCAGGTTGTCGTGTTCTCTTCCAGCACAGGCCGCTCGGCCCGTTGCAGGCGGCCATAGACTTCCTTCAACTCTTCAGGCGTCTCGACCTGAATCCCGAGATGATCGACGCCCACCTTTCCGCCGCGCGCCGAAATCGCAAAGTTTACGCGCGGATCATCAATCATCCATTTGGCGTAGTCAGGTTTCGCGACTGTCGGCTCGGAGCCGAAAAGCGCGCTGTAAAAGCGGATGGACGCCGCAAGGTCGTCAACGGAGACATGCACGTGCAAGCGTTTCATGGCGTTCCTTTAGTTAGCAGGTTGAAGAGCAGCATCCATCGGCGTCGCCTTGGCAGCAATTCTCGGTCATATAGGCGAGCAAGGCGTTCATGACCGGATAGGCCGCCGAGTAGATCAGCGACCGGCTTTCGCGACGGAAGGTCACGAGGTTCGCGTGTTTGAGCTGGTTGAGGTGAAAAGACAGCGTTGCCGGCGGAAGCCCCAGCCGTTCGCCGATTTGCCCCGCGGGAAGCCCTTTGGGTCCGGCCTGGACCAGCAGTCTAAAAATATCGAGACGCGTCTCATGGCCGAGCGCGACAAAGGCGGTTATGGCCTCTTTCTTTTCCATATTTCGAATATAGTGGAAATATTGCCCCTGGCAAGGCCCCGGCTAGTCGCGATCAGGCATGAGTGTCGCATCTCTCACGCGATCCTCGCGCACGCGCGGCAGTCTTCATGATGAACTCGTCCTCTCGCGCTGCGCTCTCTCCTCCATCAGCGACGAGACGGTGTCCAGCAAGCGGATCGCTGCGGGCAGGCGCGCATGGGCGTCGCGTTGGCGCTCATCCGCGGGCGCCAGGGCGCGCCACCAATCGATGAAACGGCCGATCAAAGCCCGCCCCGGTATTCTCGTGAACGGAACGCCCGGAAACGCCTCCAGGCCGAACGACGCCTCGACGTCCCGCAGGCAGGCCTCGATGTAACGGGCGTCTTCGCCGCTCAGGGCGAAGGGACGCTCGGGCGCGCGGCGCACCATGCGGACCTCGCTGAGCTCGGGAATGTAGTGTTTCTTCAATGTCGCTACGCTCCGTCCGCACGTTTTGAGCGCCCATCAATTCTCGTGCCGCCGGCCTGAGGACGCAGCTTGGCGCGATGCTTGCTTTTCGACCGGGCGAAAAATCAACGCCGGGACAGCAATGAGCGCCGCCGAACAGATTTCGACAACGGACGAACGGGGCCCGATCCCGGCGGCGCTGAAGCGTTTCATTTGGGACATTCAGTCCATGGTCGAGCTTGCCGACAGCGAGCGTGAGATTCTCCTCATCGGCCGTGATCTGATGGCGCGCCTCATCTGCGAAGCGGACGCCTTGCCCGCGGCCTTTTCCGCAGCGCCCCCAGGCGCGGCGCGCCAATTTCAGCTCTACAGCGACGCCATGGAGCGCTTTTGCGTCGTGAGCACGGTCCTGGCGGGCGGCGCGGCCCTCTCGATCGCGCAACCCGCCGCCTGGGAGATCATGGGCGTGCTCACGGGGGCGATCGACCGCGGCGGCCGGCTGCTGCGGGCGGGCTCGGCGGAAACGCTCGGATCGAAAGGCGGCGACGTCTCACGTCTGTCCAACGCCCTCGACGATCAGCTCTCGATCGCGATCCACGTCTATGGCGGCGAGATCGGCAGGCTCAGTCGCCGCCAGCTCGCGCCGGACGGAACGTCCTCGCCGCCGCTCGGCTACGCCAATGGCGAAAACGCCCCGCCTTACGACATTTTTTCGATCCAGACGAATATCCGGGACTGAACGCGGCTTCGATGACACTTTGGCGCGTGGAAGCATCACGCGGCGATTTCGGTTTCGAATACTGTCTGGCCAAGTATTAGCGTTCGGCGTTATCGAGCAAAGCCCCAATCTCCCGATGCGCGCGTTCGATCTCGGCCACGAGCCTTTCGCATAGCGCCGCGCTTCTAACATCGCCGCGACGCAGCGCCTCTTCATAGGCCTGCGCCGCCTCCCCCAGCGCAAAAGCGCCGACGGCGCGCGCGGAGCCCTTCAAAGTATGGGCCAGATCGGCCCGCGCGCGCATGTCGCCCGGCTGGCGCGGCGCGCGCAGGCGGGCCGCGAATTGCGCGTTTTGGCTATCGAAAAGCTTAAGCAGTTCGGTTTCGAGCGCTTGATCTCCGAGCGTCTGGCGGGAAAGATGGCCGAGATCGAGCGCCGGCGCCGCGTCATCGCCCTCTTGGCGATTGCCCACATGGTTAATGGCCGCAGACTTGGGCATTCGCATGGGCTCCGCTTTTGCTCGCTTATGCTTTCCAGCCGCTGAAAAGCCGCACTTTTAAGGCGAATCCGTCGAGACCGAAGATCGCTTCCCAAGGGTCCGGCAAAGAAGATTGGCCAGCAGTTCTGAAACCGGCGTTAACGAAGTTTCGGATTACGCCTGCAGGCCGTGTTTCAATTGCTGGTGATGGGCTGTAATGTTTGGTTAATTCTTTTTGGCGCCCGAGCGATCGGGCGTGGCAGGGGGCGGCCGCCTCGGTGGCTGCTCGGAGAGACGGACGATGTCGAAATCGGGCAAGATTCAGGATGCGGCCGCCGCCGCTCTTTCCGCGATCGAGGAGGCGCTCGACCTGGGCGCGCCCCCGGCCGCGGAAAGCGCTGCGCCCAAGACGGCGGCGCCCAAGATTGAAACGCCCAGGATCGAAACGGCCAAGATCGACGCGAGGACGGAATCGGCCACGAGCGATTACCGGCCCGCGACCGCCAGCGCCGCCGACATCGCCCTGGCCATGTCGGCGCGCAAGCCCGAGCGCAGCGAGCCGCCCAAGCCCTCGCCCGTTGCGCCCGCCATCGCGCCGGCCAATGACGACCGCCGCACAGTGGGCGAGTTACGTGCTGCGCTGCAGATTCAGCCGAACCGCGGCATTCTGGCGATGACCTTCATGTCGATCGCGCTGTGGGCGGTTTGCTGGACTCTTTATGTCTATTTCCATCGCGGCGAGATACTCGACGCCGACGGCTCGTTCTTCGCGCCCAAGCCGCTTCTCACCATCGCCGCGCTTCTCGGGCCGACGATCTTCCTCTTCATCACCGGGCTCATGGCGCGCCGCGCCCATGAAATGCGGCTGATCGCCAATTCCATGACGGAAGTCGCGATCCGCCTGATCGAGCCCGAGACCATCGCCACCGAACAAGTCGTGTCGCTCTCGCAAGCGATCCGTCGCGAGGCGGCGTCCATGGGCGACGGCATCGAGCGCGCTCTGGCGCGCGCCGGCGAACTCGAAGTGATCGTGCGCACCGAGGTCACCAATCTCGAACGCTCCTACACCGAAAACGAGCGCCGCCTCCGCCAGCTCATCGACGAATTGACGCGCGAGCGCGAAGCCATCGTCGTCAACGCCGACAACGCCCGCACCGCCCTTTTCGGCGCGCGCGATGCGCTTTCGCAGGAACTCGCCGCGACATCGGCGCATCTCGCCGAGGCAGTGAGCGACGCCGGCGCGCGCGTTACCTCCTCGCTCGGTTCGAAGGGCGAGGAAATCAAACTCGCGCTCGAGAATGCGGGCGACAATTTCGAAGCGACTCTCGCCTCCCATGGCGATAGGGTCGTCGGCGTCCTGACCCAAACCGGCGACGTCGTCGCTCTCAAGATCGCAGGCGCTAGCGACGAGGTGACCCGGCGCTTCACCGAAGGCGTGGAAGACGTCGGCGTCAGGCTGCAAACGACGGGCGACGCGCTGGCGATCGATTTCGGCGCGCGCAGCGCGGCGCTTCTGGAGCGTTTCGAGGAGCTGGGCGTGCATTTCGCCGAGTCGATCGGCGATCAGGGCGACCGGCTGGCGATTCGTCTCGCCGAGAGCGGTTCGGCCATAGAGGAAACGATCCGCGTTCAGGGCGGCGCGCTCGACAAATCGCTGGCGGAGACCACTGAGCGTCTCACCTCCAACGTCTCGCAACAGGTCGACGAAGCGAGATCCACTTTCGAAGGCGCCGAAACCCGTCTGGTCGCCCTGCTGGAGGAAACCAACGCCAGGGCCCACGAGACCTTCGAGGAGCGTGGCAAGGCGCTCTACGACTCGCTGACCCAGAGCCTCAGCGATACCGCGGCCACGCTCACGGAACAGGCCGAAACGCTGCAGCAGCGCTTCATCGGCGTCGCGGGCGACGCGGTTTCCGCGCTCGGCGCCCACAGCGACCGTGTGAACGAGACGCTCGCCGAGCGGCTCGAAAATTTCGAGCGCATGGTGCTCGACCGCGGCGAGAAGATGATCGATCGCGTCTCCGAACGCGGCGGCCAGCTCGAAACGACGCTCGCCGAGCGGCTGGCGGCTTTCGAAGACGCCGTTGTGAAAAACAGCGCCGACGCCGCAATGCGCGTCGCCGAGCATGGCGACCGCGTCAGCGCGGCCTTGAACGAAGGCCTCACGGTTTTCGAGGAGACCTTCACGCGCCAGGGCGACGAAATGACCGCCCGCATCGCCGAGCGCACGGAGCAAAACGCCGCTGCGCTTTCCGAGCGGCTCGCGGCGTTCGAAGAGGTCTTCGCCACGCGCGGCGACGAGCTTGCGTCCCATATCGCCGAACATGGCGACCGCGCTGCGAGCGCGCTGACGGCGCAGCTCGACGAATTCCAGGGCGCCATTGCCCGGGGCGCGGAAGACATGGCGGCCCGCGTCGCCGAACGCGCCGAATATGCGACCACGACTTTGTCGGATCGCCTTGCGGCCTTCGAGGCCGCCGTCGCCGAGCGCAGCGACGAGGCCGCCACGCGCCTCTCCGAGAATGGCGCGCGCGCCGCGGCGACGATCGCCGAGCAGCTCGCAAACTTCGAGACCGCGGTCGAGCTGCATGGCGAGGAGCTGACCTCGCGCGTTTCGCAACATGGCGAGCGCTCGACGGCGGCGCTGGCCGAAAGGCTTGCCGCTTTCCAGGAAGCGGTGGCGGCTCAGACCGAGACGGTCGCCGCCCGCGTCACGGAGCATGGCGATCGCGCGCTCGGCAATCTGTCGGTCGGACTCGCCGCTTTCGAGGACGCCGTGCTCCAGCGTAGCGAAGCGATCGCCGCGCGTCTTGCGGAACAGGGCGGCCGCGCCTCCTCCGAGGTCGCCGAGCAGATCGCCGCCTTCGAGGCCGCCGTCGCCCATCATGGCGCGGATGTCGCCGCCCGCGTCGCCGAACATGGCGAGCGCGCCACGACAATTCTCGTCGATCGCCTCGCCGCTTTCGAGGAAAGCGTCGCGCGCCGCACGCAGGATATTTCCGCTCTCGTCGCGCTGCATGGCGACAGCGCCAATGAAGAGCTTACCCGCCAGATCGCCGCTTTCCAGGAAACGGTCGAGCGCAGTCGCGAAGAGGCCACGGCGCTCGCCGCCGCGCATGGCGAGAAGGCGTCGTCGGAGCTCAACCGCCAGATCGCCGCGCTGGAGGAGACGGTCGCCCGCAGCAGCGAGCAACTGGCCTCTCTCGTATCCTCGCATGGCGACCTTGCAACGAGCGAGCTCGGACGGCAGATCGCCGCCTTCGAAGAGACCTTCGTCCGTCGGAGCGAAGAAGCTGCGGCGCGCGTCTCGGAACATGGCGACCGCGCGCTGAACAATCTGTCGGTCGGCCTGGCGTCTCTGGAGGACGCGATACTGCGCCAGAGCGAGAATGTGACCGCCAGCGTCGCGCAGCATGGCGGCCAGGCCGCCGCCGCCATCACCGAAGGCCTCGCCGCCTTCGCGGAAGCCGTGACCCGCTTGAGCGGCGAGGCCGCCGCGCGCGTCGCTTCGAAGAGCGAGGAGGTCAGCTCGGCCTTCGCACAGGGGCTCGCCGCCTTCGACGACACATTCTTGCGCCAGGACGAGATCGCCCGCCGCGTGCTCGATCAAACCGCGGCGACCGGCGATAATCTCGCCGCGCAGTTGCAGGCCTTCGAGACCGCCGTGCAGCAGGCAAACGCCGAAACCGCCAAACGCCTCGAAGAGGAAAGCGCCCGTATTTCCGGCACGCTCACGTCAGGGGTCGGCGCTTTTGAAGACACTGTGAAGCGCCATAGCGACAGCGTCTCCACGCTGGTGGCCGAACATGCCAAGCGCGTCGACGAATTGCTCATGGAGCGGATGAGCGCTTTGGAAAACGCCGGCGAGTTCCTGGCGCGAAGCATGGACGAAACGCGGGAGCGCGCCGTCGAGGCGTTCGAGGCCCATGGCGCGGCCTTGCGCGATAATTTGCAGCGTAGCGTCCAGGAAGCGGCGACGGTTCTCGCTGAAAATACCGACGCCATACAGGAACGCTTCACGACGACCGCGAGCGACGCGGTTCTTGCGATCGCCGTGCAGGGCGAGCGCCTCAACGAAACGCTCGCCGAACGCCTCGTGGCCTTCGAAAACTCCGTCCTCTCGCAGGGCCAGGAAGTCGTCGGCGCGCTTGCCTCGCATAGCGAACAAATCGCCGCGACGCTCGGCGAGCAGCTCGGTCAGTTCGAGAGCGCTTTGCTGCGCGACGGCGGCGTCCTCGCCGATCGCGTCGCCGATCATGCCGCAAAGTTGAGCCAGGACGTCGCGGCGCGGCTGACGACCATCGAGGAAGTCATCGGCGCGCGCGGCGGCGAGTTGGTCGAACATCTCGCGGCGCGCGCTGAAGACGCCGACGCGCGCATCGGCGCGCAGACCGAACGCTTCGTCGCGAGTGTGGACGATCGCCTCAACGCCATCGACCAGACGATCGCCACGCAGGGCGGCGCGCTGGTCGATCGCCTCACGGCGCAGACCGATGCGTTCACCTCCCGGATCGGCGATAATTCGCGCCATTTCGCGGCGGAGATCGACGCGCGGCTGAGCGCCCTCGACGACGCCGTCTCCTTGCGCGGCGCCGCGCTCGTCGAGCAGATCGCCGCGCGGTCCAACGAGATGACGGCCCGCATCGGCGAGACCTCGCAGCAGCTCGCGCAGCAGATCGACGCCAAGCTCGGCGAGCTCGACCAGACGGTCAACGCCCAGGGCGGCGCTTTTGCCGACCGGATCGCCGAGCAGATCGACCAGTTCTCGGCGCGCATCGGCGACAACTCCCGCCACTTCGCGACGGAGATCGACACGCGCCTGGAGACGATCGACGACGCCATTTCGGTGCGCGGCGGCAAGCTGCTCAGCGAATTGGACTCGACCACGGTCACGGCCTTCTCGCGGCTCAGCGAGCAGGTCGGCAAGCTCGCCGACGAGGTCACCTCCAAGCTCGACGCCATCGACAATGCGCTCGGCGAGAAAGGCGAGCAGCTCGTCGAGAAGCTCGGCGCGCGCGCCGAGAACATCGCCGCGACGATGTCGAGCAAGATCGAAGCCTTCGAGACCGTCAGCGACGCGCGCACCCGCGAGGCCGCGCAGCGCATCGAGGAACTCGTCAAGCATATGGACGCGGGCCTGGGCGTCGGCGGCCAAAAGCTGCAGGAATCCCTCGCCAATCATGCGCTCGAGATCGCCCGCGTGATGGGCGAAGGCGGCCGCGAGGTCGTCAGGACGCTCGACGAGAAGATCAAGGACGTCGATTCGACGCTCGTCGCCCGCTCCAGCGAGATGGCGCAGACGCTGTCCGCCAAGGCGTCCGAGATCAACGAGACGCTCGACGGCCGCGCCAAGGATCTGGCCAACACGCTCGACGGCCGCATCGAACTCTTCGAGAAGAATGTCGTCGCGCGTCTCGGCGCCGTCTCGTCCGAAATAGACGATCGCGGCCGCGAAGTCATCGAGTCGGTCACGTCGCGTCTGCAGGACATCAACCACACGCTGGCCGAAGCGCGCCGCGAGCTCGACACGACGATGCATGCGCGCACCGGCGACCTCGGCCAGGCGCTCGCAGAGCGGGTCGGCGAAATCAGCGGCGCCCTCGATGAGCGGCTCACGCAGATTCAGACCGCGCTCGACACGCGCATGGCGCAGATCGAGACCACCTTCGGCGAACGTGGCGGCGCGGTGACGCAGGAGCTGGCGAGCGTCGGCGAATTGGTCGCCAAGACGATCGAGACGCGCGGCGCCGCCATCGTGCGCCACCTCGGCGACAAGCGCGAGGAGCTGACCCAGGCGATCGACCAATCGACGTCCTCGCTGACGGCGGCGCTCGACGCCGGCGCGGAGAGCTCGATCGGCGCCCTCGTCGCAATGAACGAGAAGATCCGCGCCGAGCTGCCGACCTTGCTCGACAAGCTCGGCCAGACCAACACGTCGCTGCACGCCATCATCGACAAGACGGGCGGCAATCTCGTCGCTCTCGAGCGCGAACTCGGCGCCCGGGTCGGCGAATTCCAGCAAGCCGTCGAAGCCGTATCCGACCAGGTTCGGCGGATGGGCGACGTGGCGGGGGGGACCGTCAACAATGCAAGCGATCTCGTCGACGCTTTGGGCGAACGCGAGCAGGCGCTGGCGCAGAGCACTGAGCGGCTCGCGCGGACCCAGCAGGCGCTCGACACCGCCTTCGACGCGCGTCAGCGGTCGCTGGAGAGCGTCATGTCCCTCGTCGAGCAGAAGCGAAGCGAGGTCGAGAATGTGATGGCGACCTTCGCGCAGAAGATGGAGCAGACCTTCGAGGCGATCGAAAACCGCTCGCAGGAGATCGGCGGCGCTTTGTCCGCCGCGACCAATGAGACGGCCAATCTCGTCGAGACGCGCTTCGCCAATCTGCGCTCCACCGCGGAAAACCAGCGCACGGAGACCGAACAGGCGCTACGCGCCGCCTTCGGCAACGCCAATGAGGAGATCAACCGCCTGTTCTCCGAAGCGAATGCGCGCTTCCAGTCGACGGCCAACGACATCCGCAACTTGTCGCGCGAAATTCATCGCGAGCTGGAGGAGACGCGCGAGGAAGTGCGGCGCGGCGCCACCGAGCTGCCGCGCGAGACCGCCGAGCAGGCCGCCGCGCTCCGCCGCGTCGTCGGCGATCAGGTGAAGGCGCTGAACGAATTGACGGACATCGTCGCGCGTTCGGGCCGCGTCTATGACGTCGCCGAGCAGGCGCCCCCCGCCGGTCGACGGACATTCGAGCCGGCGCAACAGGCCGAAGCGCCGAAGCCGCGGCTCGCGGCGGCGCCCGCCCCCGCCCCGGCTCCCCGCACCGCCCAACCGGCGCGCGACGGGCAAGGCGGCTGGTTGACGGACCTCCTCGCCCGCGCATCGCGCGAGGAAGCGCCGCAAAAGCCCGCCGCCCCCGCCCAGACGGCTTCTCTACGGCCGACGCGCCAGCAGAACGGCGGCGCGCTCGACAGCCTCACGCTCGACATCGCGCGCATGGTCGACAGCGCAGCGGTCGCGGAGCTGTGGCGGCGCTATCAGCGCGGCGAGAAGGGCGGCCTGTTCGGGCGGCGGCTCTACACCGCGCAGGGCCATCAGACCTTCGAGGAAATCCGTCGCCGCTACAGCGTCGATCCGGAGTTCCGCGCGACGGTGGATCATTATGTCCGCCACTTCGAGGAGCTTCTGGTGGAGACGAGCCGCGGCGACCGCGAAGGCGCCAAGGCGCTCGATCTGCTGACCGGCGACGCCGGCAAGGTCTACACCATGCTGGGCCACGCCGCCGGGCGCTTCGATTAAAACGGCGCGGCGCGGGGAACAGCCCGCGCCAGCGTTTCCAAGCGGCCGGCTCGGTTGTCGACAAACGCCCGAGGCGGCCTCTTCCTTCGAGACGCGAGCTTCGCTCGCTCCT
The DNA here is from genome assembly GCF_016745395.1 of Methylocystis sp. Sn-Cys. Classification (GTDB taxonomy): domain Bacteria; phylum Pseudomonadota; class Alphaproteobacteria; order Rhizobiales; family Beijerinckiaceae; genus Methylocystis; species Methylocystis iwaonis. Next base: position 376,605 of record NZ_JAERVJ010000003.1, on the reverse strand, counting down.
CAGGATGAGGCCTAAGTGTTCGGCGCAGATGCAGAAGCCCCTCATGCTGAGGAGGCTGCGCAGCGGCCGTCTCGAAGCACGAGGGGCGTCATCGCCACTTTGCCCCCAGCGGCCATTCGCTCCAACGAATGGCCGCTTTTTATTGCCCGCCCTAACCGAGTGCTTGTTCGAAAGCGGCCTCGGCGCGCAGGCTCTCGAGATCGCGCCCCAGCGTCGCCACCGCGAGCTTGCGGCCGCCCTGCCAATAGGCGACGGCGCAATCGCCGGAGGCCGGATCGCCCGATACCTCGCAGCGATCCCACTGCGGCGCATGGCCGACGTAGGAGATCGTCTGATCGTAATGCTGGCTCCAAAAGAAGGGCGCTGCGTCCAAACGCTCGTTGAAGCCCAGAATATTGCGGGCCGCGGTCTGCCCCTGGCGCTCGGCCACGACCCAATGCTCGACTCGGATGCGCTCGCCCGTGATCCGATCCGGCCAGCGCGCAATATCGCCCGCCGCATAGACGCCCGGCGCGCTCGTCGCGAGATACTCGTCGACCAGCACGCCTTTATCGACGGCGAGCCCGGCCCGCTCGGCGAGTGACAGGTTCGGCCGCACGCCGATGCCGATAACGACGAAGTCCGCGGCGACAGCGGCGCCGCTCTTCAGCGTCAGAACGCCGTCGCCGATCTCCGTCACCGTGTCCTCGAGGTGGAAGACGACGCCATGCGACTCGTGCAGGCGCTGGATATGCGCGCCAAGCTCGGGGCCGAGGATGCGCGCCATAGGAACCGCCTCCGGCGCGATCACATCGACCGCAAGGCCGCGCGTGCGCAGTGAGGCGGCGACCTCTAAGCCGATGAAGCTCGCGCCAACGACCGCCGCGCGGGATGCGCCGCCGCAAGCGGCGGCGATTCGGTCGGCGTCGGCGAGTTGGCGCAGGTAAAAGACATTGGGCCGGTCGGCGCCCGGAATCGGGAGGCGTACGGGGTCCGCGCCCGTCGCCAGCAGCAAGGCGTCGAAACCGACGCTGGAGCCGTCATCGAGGGTAAGTAGCTTCTGCGAAACATCGAGCGCCGTCGCCTGCCGTCCCAGATGCAGCACGACGCCATTGTCGTGATACCAGGCGGGTTCGCGCAGCGGCAGCCATTCGGGCGGTGCCGACCCGGCGAGATAGTCCTTGGAGAGATTGGGCCGATCATAGGGCGCAAGTAAATCGGCGCCGATCATCTCCAGCGCGCCGTCATAGCCCTCCGCGCGCAGCCTATGGGCCGCCGCAAAGCCCGCCGCGCCAGCCCCTACGATGACGATTTTCTTGGGCGCGCGCGTTGGAGCGGGTTTCGTCATCGGGGCGGCTAATCGCTCGCGGGCGAAGACTTTGCCGTCGACCTCTTCCACCCGCCAGCGCGGCAGCGAATCGAAAGCCGGCGCGCGAATCGCTTCGCCGGTGCGCAGGCTGAAACAGGCATGGTGCCAGGGGCATCTGACCGTTTCACCGACGATGAGCCCTTCGGCGAGCGGCCCATGATAATGCGTGCATTCGGCGCCGACGACGAAGACCTCCGCCCCCTTGCGGACCATGATCGCGGCCGCGCCGTCGATAGAGCCGCGTAACGGGACGCCCTCATCGAGCGCGCTCAGCGCCACGCCCTTGGCGAAATCCGGCTGCTCTGGCTGTCCGCTTTCAGACATTTTGTGCCTCCCTTTTGCGCGGACCTGAACGTGGCCGCCCATGAGAGAAAGTGGGACGGCGAAGCAGGCCGGCAAGCGAGCCTTTGTGATCACCTCGCCGAATCAATCATTAAGGAGCGCGTCTCGGCGTCGTCGAGGCCTTTGCCGCGGCGACGCCGGTTAACAAAAGGCAAATTTCTCAAGATTGCAGTCCTGTCAAAATGTGACATCACAGCAACATATCCGGACAATCCGTCAGCTTTGCCTATTCATTAGGCAAATGCAATTCGGATAAGCTTGAACGAAGTCTTCGCGGGAGCTGATATTCATGCAGGTTTTTTATCCAGACCGGAGTTCCTGGCATGAAATGGTATAGTCTTCCCGTTGTGACTGCGGCGTCGCTCGCGGCCGGCATGGCCCTCGCGGCCGACCTGCCGAACAAGAAAGCGGCCGTAGTTCCCGCGCCGCCTCCGGCATGGCTCGATACGCTCACCATCGACGGTTATGTCGAGGGCGGCATCGCCATCAACTTCAACCAGCCTTACAACAAGCTGAACTGGGGCCATCTCTACACCGATCGCGCCAATTGGCCGACGTTCAACGGCGCTGTTCTGACCGTGCAGCGCCCGATCGACCCCAAAGCGACGTCCTATGACTTCGGCTTTAAAGTCCAAGCCCAGATCGGCGAGGACATGCGCTACAACCATACTATCGGCACGACCGATTACTGGATCCACGACCGCACGCAGTTCGGCTTCCTGGAGGCCAACGTCCAGGCGCACCTTCCCTGGACGAGCTACATTTCGCAGGGCGGCGTCGACGTAAAGGCCGGCATATTCCCGACGTATAACGGCGCCGAGGTGATGTATGCGAAGGACAACCTCTTCTACTCGCACTCGTACATCTTCAACTTCGGGCCCTTCCTTCACACCGGCTTGATGACCACGACGCATGTGCGCGAGTGGCTCGACGTTTATGCGGGCGTCACCACGGGCGTGAACACCTTCATCGGCTGGCCGGGCGACAACAACAACTCGCCGTCCTTCCATGGCGGTTTCGGCCTCAACCTGCTCGACGGCAATCTGACCATCCTCGGCATTGTTCACCACGGCCCGGAAAACCCCGTGCAGCGTGGCAATCCCGCCATCGCCTTCGCGCCCCTCCCCGGCATGACGCCGCTCACCTGGCCGAACACGCCGATCGCCTGCGTCTGCGATCCGAATACGGCGAACCGCACCTACACCAACCTCACGACGACGTGGAAGGTGACGGAGAACCTCACGCTCATCACGGATATGGCGTATAATCGTGAAAGCGGCTGGAACCCGATTTCCACGGTCACCGGCATCCCGCAGAATCTCTACGGCAGCTTCGACACCCTCGCGGCCGGCGTGAATCCGGCGTGGCCGGGCCTCGCTGCGCTCCCGCAGAAGCCGCAGGGCGCCGAGTCCTACGCGATCGCGCAATATGCGTCCTACAAGGTCAATGACCTCCTCAAGATCAACGGCCGCATCGAATATTACCGCGACAACAAGAACTTCTTCGTCGCGGGCTTCCCCGGCTACTTCGACGCCGCGAACTTCCTCCACGGCTACCCCTGCTACTCCTGCCAGTTCGGGCCCGCCAATGTCGGCACCAGCTATCTGGCGCTCACCCTCGGCGCGACGATCACCCCGGAGCTGCCGAAGCTGCCGATCATCACCGGCTTGATCCTGCGTCCGGAATTCCGTTGGGACACCTCGGTCAACGGCACGCAGCCCTTCTTCCGCGGCCAGAACACCGGCAACGGGATCGCTCGCAGCTCCTCGCAGGGCATGTTCAACATGGACGTGATCATCCCCTTCTCGCTGCTCTGAGCGAGAGGCGCCTCTCCGGCGCTCGCGAAGCGAGCGGCGGGGACACCAAAAAATCAGCCGGCGACCTTCGGTCGCCGGCTTTGTTTTTTGACAAATCTCCGCGGCGGCCTCGTCCTTCGAGACGCGAGCTATGGTCGCTCCTCAAAAGTGATTCCCGTTTCCGTTTGAACAGCTCGGATCGCCATTTGTCATTCCCGGCGGACTGAAAGCCCAACCGGGAATCCAGAGCCACAAGAGCGTTGGTTTTGCCCAGAGCCCGTCATTGCGAGCAAAGCGAAGCAATCCAGGGCGGCGATGCGGCCCTGGATTGCTTCGTCGGCTCCGCCTCCTCGCAATGACGGCGGTGGTTTCCTGCGTGTCCAAACGGCGCGAGCGTCGGGAATGGCGCCGAACCAATCGAGCGCATCTCGTTCGCTATTGCGGCCGCTCATCCTGCGGCGCCGCCTCTTCCTTCATGACGACCTCGACGTCGGCGTCCTTGGTCGACTGAACGCGGAAGGTGTTCTGATAGGTTTTACCGTCGTGCCGCGCGATGGCGACATATTCGCCTTCCGCCAGGACGAGCGAGGGAAAAGCGCCGATCAATTCGCGAATGACGTCGCCGCCCGGCGTCAGCACGGAAAAGCTGGTGTTGGCCAGCGCCTCGCCTCCCGGCGCCTTCACGAGCTTGAGGGTGATGGCGGCGGCGTGATGCTTGAGCGTCGCCTCGATCAGCTTGCCGGCGGGGACCTTCAGATCGGCAGTGACGACGGAGTTTGTCGTATTATTGCCGCCCTGCGCGCCCTGGCTCGTATCGAGCAGGGTCGAGACGATATGATAGGCCCCCTCGGGCAGGCAGATCACCTCGTCGCTTTTTGCGTTGGCGACCACCAGCTTGGCTTCTGCGTTTCCGCGCTCGGGCACATAAATCGAGATCGCCAGGCGCTGCGATGGAATCTTCGTCTCGCCGAGCATATCGACGAGCTTCAAGCCGCCGGCGTTGAGCGGCAGCCGCTCGGCGACGTTGTGGCCCTCCACGACGACGCGCCGCGTCGCGCCCGCCAGGCCATAGGCCGCATGCACGACATAGGCGCCGTCCGGCAATGGCAGGGTCGGCGTCGCTTCGTCGGATTGCGCGACGAGCTTATGGGAGCCATCCGGCTGGGCGGCCTCCTCGAAGACGCGCCACACCATGCCGGAGCGGACCGTCTGCGAATCATTGGCGCCGAGCGTCGCGCTCAAGCGCAGCGTCGCTAAGCCTTCCGTATTCGCGGGCGCCGTCGGCGCCGGAGATTGCGACGGGGCCGATGGCGCGGGCGGGAGCTGCCCGCGCCGGGCAAGCGCCGGATCGGTCGCGGCCGGCAGGGCAAGCGCCACGGCGAGAATAGGGCCAATCCTGCGGAAGTCTTTTCTGCTCATCGCCCGTTCTATTGCGCCGATCATGGCCTTTTGTCGATTGCGCCGCCAAAGATCGCCTCGATCGCGACGATCTCGGCCTCGGAAAAGGCGATGACGCCCGCAAACCCCTCACGCCGGAGCGCCGCGAGCGCGCCCTCGCCTGACGCTGGCGCCACATCGAGGGCCGAAACGCCCGCCGCCGCAGCGCCGAGAACAAGAAGCGCCCGCGCCGCCACCCGGGCCTGCGCGCCGCCCGGCAGCGCGCTCTCGTCCATCGCCAGCGCGGCAAGACGGCGCGAGGCGCCCTTGTAGCGGCCAAGCTGAAAGACGGCGGCCGGCGTCTGCGCAGCCAGCGCAACAATCGCCAGCGCGCCGGCCGGCAAGCCGGCCTCTGCCTCCCTGACAGAAAGCTTGACGGAAAGCCCCTGAACGTCGCCGCGCCCCTCGCAGCCTTCGAGGAAAACGCCGTCGAGGCCCGCGCAGACGATTGCTTCGAGGTCGCCGTCGATCTCAGCGCCTGTCACAGGCGCGACTTGCGCAAAGAGTCTCGGCCGCCCGGCCCGCATCCGAGCCGTCTCGACAAAGGCCCGCGCCCGCGTGCGCGCATCGTCGCGAGAAAGCGCGCCGCCGAGGCGCAGCAACAGCGCGACTGCGCCGCTATCGAGCGCGCGCATTGGAAGCGGCCCATCGGCCGGAAGAACGAGCACTGAGTGCATTTGCCAAGTTTTTTCAGACGGTGGCGCCGAGGTTTAAGCGAGAATTTACCATAAATCGCCATTGTTCGTTTACGTAAGCCGCTGCGTTAACGGAGGTCCGAGGCGTCCATGATCGTGCGTAATTTCCTGTCTTGGGCGCAGACGGCGAATGCGGCGCAGCGGGCCGAGGGCGCCGGGGCGCTGGCGCGGGCCTATCTCTACGGCGACATCGAGCCGCAGGAGCGGCGTGCGGCGGAAATCGCGCTGATGTCGCTTCTCGACGACCCCTCGCCGCTGGTGCGGCGCGCCCTTGCCGATAATGTCGCGAGCGCTGTCGACGCGCCCCACGCCATCGTTTCCGCGCTTGCAGCCGACCAGTCGGATATTGCCGCACCCATTTTGTCGCGCTCGCCGCTCCTTACCGAGGCCGAGCTCATCGACTGCGCCGCCATCGGCGACGCTTTCGCCCAGAGCGCCATCGCCTTGCGCGCCCGCGTGCCGGCCGGCGTCTGCGCCGCGCTGGCGGAAGTCGGCGCGCGCGAGGCGGCGATTTCGCTCGCCGTCAACCCCGGCGCCGATCTCCCGGAATTCTCCATGCGCCGCATGATCGAGCGCTTCGGCGACGACGCCGAAATGCGCGAAGCTTTGCTCGCCCGCCCCTGGCTGCCGGCGACGGTCAGGAACGATCTCGTCAAGGCCGCCGCCTCGGCGCTTTCCGCCTTCGTTGTCGAGTGCGGCTGGCTCACCAATGAGCGCGCCGAGCGCCTCTCTCGGGAGGAGCGCGACAAGGCGAACGTCATCATCGTCACGGAAACCGCCGAGCGCGACGGCCGCCAGGGCGTCCGTGATCTCGTCTCGCATCTGCGCGCCTCACAGCAGCTAACCGCGAGCCTCGTGCTGCGCGCGCTGCTCAGCGGCAATCGAGACCTCTTCGAGGCGGCGCTGGTCGAGCTTTCGGGCTTGCGTGAGGAAAAAGTCGCCGGGCTGCTGCGCGACTTCCGCGGCGCCGGCTTCGCCGCGCTCTACAGCCGCGCCGGACTGCCGGAGAAATTCCTGCCCGCCTTCCGCGCGGCGCTCGAAGCCCAGAGAGAATACGCCGACATCCATGGCGGCGAGACACGCCTCTCGCTCATGATGATCGAACGCGTGCTGACCGCCTGCGACGAAATCAACGGCGGCGAGCTCGATCGGCTGATGGCGCTGCTGCGCCGCTTCGAGATGGAAGCCGCGCTCGAAGACGCCCGGATGGAAGCCGCGCGCATCGCCGCCGAGGCGCAAGCGCCCGAGGTTGCGGCGCCCGCCGCCTTCTCCGGCGTGCCGGCCCGTTCGGCGCCGCTGATTGATCTCGTGGCGTTCGAAGCGGAGCTGATGCAGATCGCGGCGTGATCAATGCGCGCCTGAAGGCGCGCGGTCCGGGGCCGCGCGCTTGGACCGCGCGCCTTCAGGCGCGCTAATTTGTTGGCCAACTCCCGAGGCGGCCTCGTCCTTCGAGACGCGAGCGTCGCTCGCTCCTCAGGATGAGGCCTAAGTGTTTGGCATAGATGTAGAAGCCCCTCATGCTGAGGAGCCTGCGCAGCAGGCGTCTCGAAGCACGAGGGGCGTCAACGCCACTCTGTCAGCGAGCGGCGCGCCCCTCGTCCATCGCCTCGCGCATCTGGCGGATCGCCTCGGCCAAGCCGACGAAAACCGCCTCGCCGATCAGGAAATGGCCGATATTGAGCTCGACCACCTGCGGCAGCGCCGAGACCTGCCGCGCGGTCTCGTAATCGAGGCCGTGGCCGGCGTGCACTTCGAGTCCGCGCTCGCCCGCATAGGCCGCGGCGGCCGTCACCCGCGCAAATTCGCGCTCGGCCAACGCCGCATCGCCGACCTCGACCGCATGGCACCAGGCGCCCGTATGCAGCTCCACGACCGGCGCCTTGATCGAGACGGAAGCGTCGATCGCCTCGATCGACGGCTCGACGAAGAGCGACACGCGAATGCCGCCGCGCGCGAGCTGATCGACATAGGGAACGAGGTAATCATGCCCGCCGACGACGTCGAGCCCGCCCTCGGTCGTGCGCTCGGTCCGCTTCTCCGGCACGAGGCAGACGGCGTGCGGGGCGGTGGCGAGGGCGATGTCGAGCATCTGCCCTGTCGCCGCCATTTCGAAATTGAGGGGCTTCGAGATCGCCGCCTTCAGCCGCGCCATGTCGGCGTCGAGAATATGGCGGCGATCCTCGCGCAGATGTGCGGTGATCCCATCGGCGCCGGCTTCGATCGCGAGCAAGGCCGCGCGCACGGGGTCGGGCCTGGGGCCGCCGCGGGCGTTGCGGATGGTGGCGACATGGTCGACGTTGATTCCGAGACGGAGAGGTTTGGCGCTCATGCGCTTTCATAGCGCAGGGATGGCGCGCTTGTCATTGGGGCGTGGGTGGAGGCGACGCGTCGGAACAACCGCCCTCCAACTCTATAACCATGGGGCGCGCCGCTCGCCTGACCGCCGCTTTACGGCGGCCAAATAGCGACAACGGCAGCTTTACCGAATCTGCATCCTTTCCGCCTTGAATGCCGCGCCAAGTCTCCAGACAACCAGCGGCAGGTCAGCATGAATTTTACCTTCGGTCGGCCTGCGAGCCTTATCGCTTTTTCACTCCTGGCCGCCGCGCCGGCTCCGCGCGCTCTCGCGGCGCAACAAGACCCTGCGATCGTCAAAACCGATAAAGGAAGCGTGCGCGGCGTCGTGCATGACGGGCTGCGCGAGTTCAAGGGAATCCCCTACGCCGCGCCACCCACGGGCGAGCATCGCTGGGCGATGCCGCAGCCTGCGCGCGCCTGGAGCGGGCTTCTGGACGCGACCAAATATAAAAGCGCCTGCCCGCAGGCCGCGCGCTATGGCATTCCCGAAGCCAGCGAGGACGAAGACTGCCTCTACGCCAATGTGACCGCGCCCTGGCCTGGAAAGGCCGACAAACGCAAACGCCCGGTCATCGTGTGGATTCACGGCGGCGCCTTCGTCGGCGGATCGAGCGCGCTTTATCCGCTCGATCATCTGGCGCGGTCCGGCGACGCCGTCGTCGTGTCCTTCAATTACCGGCTCGGCGTCTTCGGCTTCATCGCCCATCCCGCCTTCGAACCGGATCACAACGGCGGATATGGGTTGGAGGATCAGCGCGCCGCGCTCCGTTGGGTGAAGCGCAATATCGCGGCCTTCGGCGGCGATCCGAACAATATCACCGTCGCCGGCGAGTCCGCCGGCGGGGCGGGCGTCTGCATGCACCTTCTCGCGCCCGAAGAGACGAAGGGCCTCTACAACAAGGCGATCGTTCAAAGCGCGGGCTGCGTCACGCCGCTCCCGACCGTCGCGGAGGGCAAGGAGATCGGCAAGAAGATGTCCGATCTCGTCGACTGCAAGGACGAGTCGACCGCCCTTGCCTGCCTGCGCAAGAAGCCCGTGAAGGATTTGCTCGACGCCGGCGTGACGATCGCCGGCGGCAATATCGTGACCTTCCTGCCAGTCACCGGCACGAAGACTGTGCCCCTGCCAGGCGCCGAAGCGATCCCTCAAGGGAAATTCGTGCATGTTCCGGTCATCATGGGCGGCACGCGCGACGAGCTTCGACTCTATGTCGCTTACGCCATTCAGGCGGGCCTCTCCGTGACGAAAGACAATTACGTCGCTGAGCTCGCGCAGACCTATGGCAAGAACGCAGACGCGATCGCCGCCAAATATCCGCTCGCCGACTACTCCTCGGCCCCTGCCGCTCTCGGCACGGTGTGGTCGGATTTCCGTCCGGATGTCGGCATCAACAATTGCATTTATCTCCAGACCGCGAAGCTTTTGAGAAAGTCTGTCCCCGTCTACGAGTTCGTTTTCGCCGATCGCAACGCGCCGGCCGTCACGACCAATCCGGGCTTCGAGATGGGCGCCGTGCATTCGTCGGAGCTGCCCTATCTCTTCCCGCATTTCGACAACACGCGCCAAATTGCGGGGCCGGATCTCCAAGGCGGGTCGAAGCTGGTAGCCGAGCAGATGACGGCCTACTGGACGAGCTTCGCAAAGACCGGCCGTCCGGTCGCGGGCAACGGGCCGACCTGGCCGCTCTTCACGGCGGATAGCGACGTGATGCGCTTCGCGCCCGGCGAGACAGCACTTTTCGACGCGTCGAGCGCGCATAAATGCGGCTTCTGGAAATCACTCTATCCCTCAATCCTCACGCAGTAGGTCCGAGTGGGCTGAGGGCGATTGCGAATTACTGGAGTAGTTTCCTGTCTTTGGATTGAGGAGGCTTCGGCTTGCAAGCAAAGACCCTGCTCATTGCCGCTCTCTTTTCGCTTTTAGAGGTGGGCGGGGTGCAGGCGCATTCTCCTTACTTCACCATCGCGGAAAAAATCACGCTCCCGAATGGTCGGCCCGGGGAAATACGCCTGTTGCACGGCGACGGAATATTTTTGGCCGATCCCATCGTAGCGATCGCGATCGATGAAAATAGACAAATGCTCGGCCATAGCCGCGCTTCGCCAAGCCTGGCGCTTCGATGCGCGAATGGACAATGCACCGTCTATGACCTCGAAGCCGGGGAAGTTCTTCAACTCGACTCTTCGACTTTTCGCGCTGGTCCGACCGCGCCCGCGATCGACAATGGCGATCGAGAGTTGAATTGGGCGCTTTTCGAAGGCGACGAATGGGGGTGGCGCGCCAGGGAAGCAAGTTTTTTGGAATTGGTGACAGGGAACATAGCGCTTGCCTCGCGCATTGGCTTCGACGTCGGCTGGACGACCGTCGCCGGGCTCGTCGCCGGCCCTGCTCTGCGCCGGGCTTTTCGCGCAGGAGCCCCTGATCGCCCCGTCTCTCTGTTGGCGCGTCTCCTCATGGGCCTTATCGCCATCGTCGCGGCGGCGGCGAGCCTCTATCTGACCATCGCGTTGAGCGGCGCAACTCTGGAGCTTTGGATCGCAGCATTTGTCGCCGGCGCATTTGCGAGTCAGATCATTCCCATGATCCTTGGAATCTCGACTGGGCGGCGGAAGCGGCCAGACAAACTCTGACAATAAAGGGCGCAGGGCATGATCGGCTCGCGCCCCCTGCTACGCAAAAAGCAATCTCGGTCAGGAAGCAAAAGCCCGGTTCCATTACTGTATGCGTATGGAACAAGAAGCGACCCGCCAGGAACGAGATTATGCGCAACGCATCAATCGCGTGCTCGATTACATCGACAAGCATCTCGATGAAAAGCTTTCGGTCGACCGCCTGAGCGCGGTCGCCAATTTTTCGAAATTCCACTTTCACCGGCAGTTCTCCGAATATTGCGGGATAAGCCTCTCCCGCTACGTTCAGCTCATGCGGCTCAAGCGCGCCTCCTACCGGCTCGCCTTCAATCCGCGCGCGCAGATTATCGACATTGCGCTCGACGCCGGGTTCGAAAATCCGGAGTCCTTCTCCCGCGCCTTCAAGAACAGTCTGGGCCAAACCCCAAGCGCCTTCCGCAAAAAGCCCGATTGGGCCTCGTGGAGCGAACGCTATCGCATTCCCCTCCCCCCTCGTGAAAGGGCCAATGAAATGGACGTCAAAATCGTTGAAGTCGAACCTGTCTTGGTCGCGGCGCTGGAACATCGCGGCCCCCACACTTTGCTCAACGCCTCGGTGCAGCGTTTCATCGAATGGCGGAAGGCCTTCGGCCTCTCTCCGATCAATGAGTGCGAAACTTACGGCGTTCCGTACAATGACCCGAACGTCACGCCGCCAGACGAATTCCGTTTCGACATCTGCGCTTCGCTGACGGAACCCGCGCCCGCCAATCCGCAAGGGATCGTAACGAAGACAATCCCGGGCGGGCGCTGCGCCCTGACCATCCACGCCGGCTCGCGGGAGCGGATCAGCGACAGCGTCTATGCGCTCTATCGAGAGTGGCTACCGAAAAGCGGCGAGGAGCTTCGCGATTTTCCGGTCTATTTCCACTATCTCAATCTCGACCACGATACGCCGGAGCAGAGCCATCTGACCGAAATTTATTTGCCTCTCAAGTAATCGCGTTTCCGCATGAACAGCGCGCTTGGGGCCCTTGTCATTCCCGGCGGGCTGAAAGCCCGACCGGGAATCCAGAGCCACAAGAGCGTTGTTTGTGTTCTGGATTCCCGATCGCTCGCTGCGCGAGCGTCGGGAATGACATGGTCGCATTAGACCGCTCTCTAAGAGCGCCCCCAAACTCCCTGCTGGACCAACCGAAATTACCCTGTGTGGCGCTAGGAGTTCGAGCGAAGTCGCTTCAATTGACGCCCACGGCCTCAACTTAAGATGGGCGACAGCCATGACTCTTTCCCCCTCATTATCCGTTTCCACCGTCTGGAGATATCCGGTCAAATCCATGATGGGCGAGGAGCTGACCGCTTCCGTCGTCACGCCCGCGGGCCTGCTCGGCGATCGCGCCTTCGCGCTCGTCGACGTCGAGACGGGCAAGGTGGTCAGCGCCAAAAATCCCAAGAAATGGCCGGACTTCTTCTTCTACCGGGCCGCCTATGCGTCGCCGCTCGATGCGCAGTCCATTCCGCCGGTCTGGATCAGCCTGCCGTCCGGACAAATGGTCCGCACCGACGCTCCCGACGTCGAGGACGTGCTCTCGGCGGCCTTGTCGCGCCGCGTGCGTCTCAGCGCCTCGGCGCATCAGAAACCGACGCTGGAGCAATATTGGCCCGAGAATGAGGGCGAAGCCAACGAAGTGAGCGAGGAAGCCGTCGCCGCAGACGCGCCGGCGGGCACCTTTTTCGATTACGCCACCGTGCATCTCCTGACGACCGGAACCATCAATCGCTTGCGCGAGCTTTATCCCGAAGGCCGTTTCGAAGCGCGGCGGTTCCGCCCCAATATCGTTATCGACACCGGCGCGGCGGCTGAATTTGTCGAAAATGACTGGGTCGGTAAAACCATCCGCATCGGCGAGGTTCGCCTGCAGATCACCGACCCCTGCCCCCGCTGCGTCATGCCGACGCTCGCCCAGGGCGATCTGCCGAAGGACCTAGGCATCCTTCACAAGGGGGTCTTGCAGAACAAGGTCTATGTCCCCTTCGCCGGCAAAGCGCTTCCCTCGGTGGGCGTCTACGCCCGAGTGATTTCTGGCGGCGCGTTGAAGCGCGGCGATGCTGTCGAGATAGAAGCCTAAAAGCTTTTTGCTCACGCCGGAGCCGCTCGAATTGAGAAATATCAAGTCGAGCGGCACCGGCGTCTCAGAAAAACGCGCATCAAAAGCGCAGCAGTTCTTTGTCGGCGAATAAAAACGACGTCTGCCAGCCATTACTCCGCCTCATAAAGTTGCAAAATCTCGCAAGGTTGCTCATTTCAGAGCCTCTTTTTGACCTTTTTCAATTTTCGTCATCATCAGAGGCTTTGTGAGCAGCCTTCTCGAAGCAACGCCGACTGGCGGAGGCGTATCATGAAGAAATATAGCAATTTTTACTTACTGCGCGTGCTGTGGCGCGCTGTCGATCCCCGGAAGATGTTTCTCGCCGCAACGGCGGCGGGCCTGATCGCGTCATCTTCGCAACCCGCGGCGGCTTTGGAGCGTTTGCTGACGCCGGGCGAATTCGAGTCGATCCGGCACGCGCTGCAGAACAATCTTCAGCATTTGCCCTTCAACCCGGACAAAGAAACGCGAAACTGGCCGGAGCGCCTTCTCGGCGAGAAGCTATATTCGGACAACAATCTTTCCCTCCAAAGAAACCAGTCCTGCGCGACGTGTCATCAGATCACGCCGGCAATCAATCCGGAGACCGGGCAACCCTACCAGGCGCCTGGATTTGTCGACGCCGATAATGTCGAGAAAGGCACCCCCGTATCGGACGGCTCGGTTGCAGGAGCCTTCGGCGCCCTCAATGCGCCCAGCGCCGGTTACGCCTCCTTCACCCCGCCGTTTCATTGGGACCAGACGCAAAAGGCTTATGTCGGCGGCCAGTTCTGGAACGGTCGCGCCTCCACGCTCGCCGAACAAGCCGGCGGGCCGCCGCTCAATCCGGCGGAAATGGCGATGCCCAGCAAAGCCGCGGTCATCGAGCGGCTGAAGGAGAACGCCGCCTATCGCGCGCTCTTCTGGGCCGCCTATCGGCTGAATATCGCCGGCCTGCTATCCGCTGCGGAAACGGACGTCGCCTATAACGCCATGGGGAAGGCGATCGCCGCTTTCGAGCGGACGCGCGCCTTCGCTCCGTTCACGTCCAAATATGATTACTTCTTGGCCGGCAGAATCGAATTGACGCCGCAAGAACGGCTCGGCCTCGATCTCTTCAACAATAAAGCGCAATGCGCGAGCTGCCATGTCAGCGCGCCCAAGAAGAGCCGCGACGGGTCGTGGACGCCGGCGCTGTTCACCGACTACGGCTACGACAACATCGGCGCGCCGCGAAATCTCGACATCCCCGGCAATCCCGAACCCAATAAGGGATTGGGCGGCCGGCCCGACATCGCGGCCCGCGATCCGCAGGGGCTGGAGATCGGCAAGCACAAGACAATGTCCCTGCGCAACATCGCCATCACGGCGCCCTATGGGCATAATGGCGTCTTCAAGTCACTCGAGCAGATCACGCATTTCTACAATACGCGCGACACGCTCGGGCGCGTGGCGGACAACCGCGACCCGGGCTTCGGGATCAAAGGCTGGCCGCTTCCCGAGGTTCCTCGAAACGTCAACGCCGATACGATGGGAAACCTAGGCCTCACCGCTCGAGAGGAAGCCGCGATCGTCGCTTTTTTGAAGACGCTGACCGACGGCTATCCAATCTGGGGACGCGATCCGCGGGTATCGTCCAATGACCCGGGGCCGTATGAACGCTGATCGCTGCGCATGATGAAAGCGTCCGCGCTAAGCGGGCGCTCTTCTCTTGTCGAATAGGAACTCGATCAAAGCAAATAAGATCGTCATTGCGAGCGAAGCGAAGCAATCCAGGGCCGTAACGTGGCTCTGGATTGCTTCGTCGCTATGCTCCTCGCAATGACGGCGGATTGGCCCGCCAGCCGCAATGCGCGCGTCATCCGATCACGCGCTCGACTTTGCTCACCAGCGGGGATCCCCGCAGCCGGGTGAGCACCTCCGTCAGATGCTTCAGATCCGCGACCTCGAGATCGAAGGTCATCTCTCGGAAATCCGGCGAATGCGCCCGGAAAGTGATGTTGTCGATATTGGCGTGGGTCTCGCCGATGAGGCTCGCGAGCGCGCCGAGCGTGCCGGGCTCGTTGATCGCGGTGGCGATGACGCGCGCCGGGAACAGCGCGCGGGTTTCGGGGTCGACGTCCCAGCGCACGTCGAGCCAGCGCTCGGGCTGATCGTCGAAGGCCATGAGCGAGGGCGATTGGATCGGGTAGATCGTGATGCCCTCGCCCGGCGAGAAAATGCCGACGATGCGGTCGCCCGGCACGGCGCCGCCCTCCGGCGCAAAACGCACCGGCGAATCCCCGCGCAGCCCGCGAATGGGGATGGCCCCGGCGGCGCCGTCCCCCACGGCGCCCGGCGCCTTGAAGACGACATTTGCGTTGGCCTTCACGCCGAACCAGCCGGGCTCGCCCGGCGCGATCGGCGCCATCGGCGCCTTACGCTCCTCGGTGAAATCCGGGTAAACCGCCTTCACGACATCGCCCGAATAGATTTCGCCGCGTCCGACCGCCGCCAGAACGTCTTCGACCGAAGGCCGGGCCAGACGCGTCAGCGCGGCCCTCAGCTTGTCCTCCGAATAGGGACGCGTGGCGCGCTCGAAGGCGCGCTCCACGATCTGACGCCCAAGCCCGGCATATTGCTGACGCACCGCCTCGCGCGTGGCGCGACGGATGGCGGCGCGGGCCTTGCCGGTCGCGACCGCCGCCTCCCAGGCCGCGGGCGGCACATGGCCCTCGGCGCGGATGATCTCCACCTCGTCGCCATTTTGAAGATGCGACAGCACGGGCGCGACCCGGCCGTTGATCTTGGCGCCGACCGCCGAGTCCCCGAGCTTCGTATGCACGGCGTAAGCGAAATCGATCGGCGTCGCGCCGCGCGGCAAGGCGATGAGCCCGCCCTTGGGCGTGAAGCAGAAGACCTGATCCTGAAACAGCTCGAGCCGCGTATGCTCGAGAAATTCTTCGGGATGGCTGTCGCCATGGGCGAGCAGCTCGAGCGTCTCCTGCAGCCAGCGGAAGGCGCGGCTCTCCTTGGCGAGCTCCTCGCGCCCCTCGTCGCCGGTGGCGTCTTTGTAGAGCGCGTGCGCGGCGATGCCGAAGCGCGCGATCTCGTGCATTTGGGCGGTGCGGATCTGCAGCTCGACGCGCTGATGGCCGGGGCCGATCACCGTGGTGTGGAGTGAGCGATAATCATTCTGCTTGGGGGTCGAGATGTAATCCTTGAAGCGGCCCGGCACGCTCGGCCATTTGGTGTGGATGACGCCCAGCGCGCGATAGCAGTCCTCGACAGAACCCACGATGATCCGGAAGCCGAAAATATCCGAAAGCTGCTCGAAGGAGATAGATTTGCGCTCCATCTTGCGCCAGACGGAATAGGCCGTCTTCTGCCGGCCGGTGACCGCCGCCTCGATGCCGCGCTGCGAAAACTCGCCCGTCAGCTCTTCTTCGATCCGCTTGATGATGCGCCCGTTTTTCGTGCGCAGATCATGCAGGCGTTGTTCGATCGTGCGATGCGCCTCCGGCATGAGATGCCGGAAACCCAGCCCCTCCAATTCCTCGCGCAGGCGCTGCATGCCCATGCGGCCAGCGAGCGGCGCGTAAATATCGAGGGTCTCCTGCGAGATCCGCGCGCGCTTTTCCGGCGGCACATAATGCAGCGTGCGCATATTGTGGAGACGGTCGGCGAGCTTCACCAGCAGCACGCGCACGTCGTCGGCGACGGCGAGCAGGAGCTTGCGGAAATTCTCGCCCTGCCGCGCCTGCTTGGAGACGAGGTCGAGCTTCTCGATCTTTGTGAGGCCGTCGACGAGCTTGCCGATCTGCTCGCCGAAGAGACGATCGATTTCCTCGCGCGTCGTCTCCGTATCTTCGATCGTGTCGTGCAAAACCGCGGCGACGATGGTCGCATCGTCGAGCTTGAGATCGGTAAGGATCGCGGCGACTTCGAGCGGATGGGAAAAATAAGGGTCGCCGGAGGCGCGCGTCTGCTGGCCATGCGCCTTCATGGCGTAGACATATGCGCGGTTCAGCAAATCCTCGTCGACGTTCGGATTATATTTCCGAACGCGCTCGACGAGCTCGTATTGACGCATCATGGGCGGAAGCCACGGCAGTGCAACGCGGGCGCCGCATGGCGCGCTCTGCGCGCGGCTTCGCCCGACAAGCGGCGCGAGGCCGCAGGGATTCAGGAAGAAGTGTAACCCAGCTTCGCCGCCGCCTCTAGTGCGGCGCAAAAAGAGGGTCGGCAATCGGGCGAGCGCCGGGCATGAGCCCATCCCTCCCCTTTACGGGGAGGGTGACCCCGCGTCAGCGGGGTCGGGTGGGGTTCGCGCCCCACCGCCATCGTTGGGCGCGAACCCCACCCGGCGGCCCTTGGCCGCCGACCTCCCCGTAAAGGGGAGGTATTTTGGGGTTCACGACGCCAATTGCTATTGACCCGATTGTCTTGAAGAAGACGCGGCTTACTCGCCGTCCTCTTCGACTTCGGCCGGCGGAACGAGTCCTTCGAGGCCGCGCAGCAAGTCTTCCTCGGTCATGCGGTCGAACTGCGCCTCGCCCTCGATATCGCCGCCGACCGCGGGGGTGAGCGCCGGAGCGGCCTCGGCCTCCGGTTCGTCGACCTCGACATGGCGCTGCAGCGAATGGATGAAATCTTCCGACAGATCTTCCGGCGACAGATGGGTCTCGGCGATCTCGCGAAGGGCGACGACAGGATTTTTATCGCGGTCGCGATCGACCAGGATCGGCTGGCCGGAGGAGATCAGCCGCGCACGATGCGCCGCGAGCAGAACCAGATCGAAGCGGTTTTCAATCTTGTCGATGCAGTCTTCGACTGTGACGCGCGCCATTTTTCTCTGGCTCCTACTTGAAGAGGGGGAAGAGCGCTGCTACAACAGCTATGCAGATTAATCAATCACATTTGCGCCGCTTCCGGATCGCCCGCCTTCGTTTGAAATCGAACTCGACTGTAGCGAGACTGGAAGTTTTTCGCCTTTTGGGCAATCATTTATGGTAAAAGTGTATCTATCCTCTTGACCTCACGCCCGAGAGCGGCAATTTATCGAACATGACGCTTTGGCGTCTCGACTTCGACAAATAATCGCTATGGCGGTCGCGCCGGCGACGTGAGTCGACGGTAAGCCGCTTTCAAACCTAAAAGATTTGAAATCGGCCCGAGAGCCGAGCCAGTTGCGCTGAAATTGGACGCCCAACACTCACCACGATCTCGAAAGTCGCGTGGCGGGCGACAGAGATCAGGCAATGTTACACACAGCTTGAACGCGAGAAAAAAATGGCAGATATCGAACGAATTGCGCTATTCATTGACGGCGCGAATCTCTATGCGACCGCCAAATCGCTGGGATTCGATATTGACTATAAACGTCTACTACGCGAATTCCAGGGCAAGGGTCGCCTGATCCGCGCCTTTTACTATACGGCGTTGATCGAAGATCAAGAATATTCTTCGATCCGCCCGCTGATCGACTGGCTCGACTATAATGGCTATGCCGTCGTGACCAAGCCGACGAAGGAATTCGTCGACTCTCTCGGCCGCCGCAAGGTCAAGGGCAATATGGACATCGAGCTCGCGGTCGACGCGATGGAGATGGCCGAGCACATCGACCACATGGTGCTCTTCTCCGGCGACGGCGACTTCCGCTCCCTGGTCGAGGCCGTGCAGCGCAAGGGGGTGCGCGTCTCGGTGATCTCGACGATCACAACCCAGCCGCCGATGATCGCCGACGAGCTGCGCCGCCAGGCGGACGAGTTCATCGACCTCATCCATCTCGTCGGCAAGATCGGCCGCGATCCCGGCGAGCGCGCCGAGCGCATGCAGCGCTATCAGGAACGCCGCCCCATGCCTGCGACGGCTCCGGTCGGACACGAGGAAGACGAGGAGTAATCCTGTTTTCGCGTGAGCGGCTCACTCGAACCGCGTCATTCCGGGCGGGCAAGCGGCGGCCCGACCGGGAAAGTGCCAACCAAAGGATTCTTATCAAAAAAGCCCGGTCTTAGGCCGGGCTTTTTGCATTCCTATTGGGAGAGAAGAGAGGGGCTCACCCCTTCTCGCGCATGAGCCGACCCTTTTCGCGGCTCCAATCGCGCTTCTTCTCGACTTCACGCTTGTCGTGGATCTTCTTGCCGCGCGCCAGCGCGATCAGCAACTTCGCCCGGCCCTTGTCGTTGAAATAGAGCTTGAGCGGCACGATCGTCATGCCCTCGCGTTCAATGGCCTGCGACAGCTTGGCGAGTTCGCGCGTCTTCAGCAGCAGCTTGCGCGGCCGCTTGGGCTCGTGATTGAAGCGGTTGCCGGAGAGATATTCCGGAATATTGGCGTTCACCAGCCAGGCCTCGCCATGCCGGTCGACATGGGCGTAGCTCTCGGCGATCGTCGACTTGCCGCTGCGCAGCGACTTCACCTCCGTGCCGGTCAGCGCAAGCCCGGCCTCGAAGGTCTCGCCGACTTCATAATTGAAGCGGGCTCTGCGGTTGTCGGCGACGACCTTGTGATTTGGCTCTTGCTTAGCGGCCACGGATTACCTTCAAGCCGGGAGCACGCCGGCGTGGATCATCGCGGCGCGGATGCGGTCCTTCGTCGGCTGCGTCGAGGGAACGAGCGGGAGACGGACTTCCTCGCGCGCCTTGCCGAGCAGCGATAGACCATATTTGGCGCCCGTCACGCCCGCTTCCAGGAAGGTCGCGACATGAAGCGGCACAAGTTTATCCTGAATTTCCAGCGCCTTGGCGTAATCGCCGGCCAGGCAGGCGTTCTGCAGATCGGCGCAGAGCCGCGGCGCGATATTGGAGACGACGGAAATGCAGCCATGCGCGCCCGCCGCCATGCAGGACAGCGCGGTGAGATCATCGCCGGAGAGCTGGATGAACTCCGGCCCCATCGCGTCGCGCTGCAGGGAAATGCGTCCGATATTGCCGGTCGCGTCCTTCACGCCCACGATGTTCTTGAGGTCTGACAGCCGCTTCATCGTCTCGACGCTCATATCCACCACCGAGCGCGGCGGGATATTATAGATGATGATCGGGATCGAGACGGCGTCGTTGATCGCCTTGAAATGCTGATAAAGCCCTTCCTGATTGGGCTTATTGTAATAGGGCGTGACGATCAGCAAGCCGTCGGCGCCGGCGCGTTCGGCATGGCCGGCGATGGCGATCGCCTCGCGCGTATTGTTGGAGCCGGCGCCGGCGATGACCGGCACGCGCCCGCGCGCGGCGCGGATCGTCTCGGTGATGACGCGGCCATGCTCTTCGTGGGACAGCGTCGGGCTTTCACCGGTCGTGCCGACCGGCACGAGCCCATGAGTCCCTTGCTCGATCTGCCACTCGACGAGAGCCCGGAGCGCCTCGAAATCGACCTCTCCATTGGCGAATGGCGTGACGAGAGCGGTGTTCGACCCGTGAAAAATAGGCTTTGTTCTCATAGAATCAGGAACTTCCCTGCGCCTCACAGCCGCCGTATTCGCGTCCGTATCATGGAAGCGCCCTTCATAGCCGCTGGGCGCTTGGGAGAAAAGCCCCACCTGCGCCCTACATGTCTCGGGCGAGGCCGGAGCGCGGCGGCGGGAAGTATGGTTGACGCTTCGTAAATGATTAGAGAGCAGCTTCTGCGCAACGGGGACCCACGCTGATGACGTTGCCTCCACGCGTCTCGATCCGCCTCCACATTCTCGCGACGGCGACCGCCATCGCCGTCATCACGCCTGCTTTCACGGGTCTTGACGCCCTGCGCGACAAGGAGGCGGCGCCAAGGACGGCGCGCTGGGTTCCCTATATCCCCTTCAGCCTCGGCGCCTGGCGCACGCGCGTCGGCAATCTCGAAGAAACGCTGCGCGGATTTGTCACGGGCGCGCCCCCGCATACGGAGGCGGCGCATCCCGCACAGCCGGCGCTCTTTGGCTCCGACGACCCCACATCGACGCCCCTCGCCGATTACGCGCCGCCGGAGGGCTGGCTGCGCGAAACGACGGCCGCGCTCGACCCGGCGACGATCCTCGGCGGCGATTGGGAAGCCTTCTCCCATGCGCTCGCCGCCTTCAAGAACGCCGACTTCGCGGCGGGCGACGCCGCCGCCGCCAATCTCACGAGCGGGCTCGCCCATACGGCGGTTCATTGGACGGCGCTCAAGCTCCACCCGCGCGAGGCCGGCTTCAAGCGGATCAACGCCTTTCTCGAAACGCATCCAGATTGGCCGGCGGCCGACTGGCTACGCCGCCGCGCCGAGGAAGCCCTCGTCGCCGAGCACCAGCCCGACAAGGTCGCGAAATCCTGGTTCGAGGACAAGCCGCCGCTCACGCCTTACGGCAAATATGCGCTGGCCAAGGCGCTCGGCCGCGACGGCGATTTCGACACGGCCGCCTTCTACGCCCGCGACGCTTGGCGGGAAGACGATCTCGGCGGCTTCGAAAACCAGTTCCTCAAAGAGCTCGGCGAGCTTCTCACCCCCGCCGACCATAAATATCGCGCCGACCGGCTGCTCTACGCCGGCAAGAACGCCCAAGCCCTGCGCGCCGCGGAGCTGGCCGGCAAGGATGTGACCCTGCTGGCCCGCGCCCGCATCGCGGCGAATGTCGGCGCCGCCGGCGACAAGGTTTTCGCCTCCGTGCCGCCGGCGCTGCAGAACGATCCCGGCCTGTTGTTCTCGCGCGCGCGCATGCTCAACAACGCCAAGAAATTCGCCGACGCGGGCGCGCTGTTGAAGAAGGCGCCCACCGATCCCGGCAAGGTGATCGACGGCGACGCCTGGTGGGCCGAGCGGCGTCAGACTTCGCGCAAGCTGCTCGACCTCGGCGATGCGGACAGCGCTTATATCGTCGCCGCCCAGCACAACGCCCGTTCGACCAGCAACAAGGTGGAGGCCGAGTTTCAGGCCGGCTGGATTGCCCTGCGCTTCCTGGACGATCCCTCCCGCGCCGCCCGCCATTTCGCGGCGCTCGAGCAGATCGCCGAAACGCCGCTGCAGAAGTCACGCGCGCTTTATTGGCGCGGCCGCGCGGCGGAAGCCTATCGCACGCCGGACGACGACGCGAGCGCGCGCGACTTCTACCGCCGGGCCGCCGCCCATTCGACGACCTTCTACGGCCAGCTCGCCTGCGCCAAGCTCGGCGCGGAAGATCGCCCGCTGCGCCCCGCCCCCACGGCGGCAAAGGACACTGATCGTCACGAGGCCGTGAGAGTTGTGGAGCTGCTGCTTGCCACCGGCGACAAGGACGTCGCCGCGCCACTCGCGCTCGACGCCGCCAAAAACATGCGCGACATCGCGCAGGTCGCGGCGCTCGGCGAGGTCGTCTCGAAACAGCGCGACGCGAAAATGTCCCTCGTCTTCGGCAAGAGCGCCTCCTACCGCGGCGTGCCGCTCGACGACGTGGCCTTCCCCTCCTATGGCATCCCGAATTTCGACGCGCTGCCGAATTCGGCGCCGCGCTCGGTGGTCTACGCCATTGCGCGTCAGGAAAGCGCCTTCGATCCGAAAGCGGTTTCCTCCGCCGGCGCAATGGGTCTGATGCAGATGATCGCCTCGACCGCGCGCCACACCGCCTATACGCATGGCGTCGCCTTCGATCTCCCGCGCATGCTGAGCGAGCCCGCCTTCAACGCCAAATTGGGCGCGGCGCATTTGGGCATTCTGCTCGGCGAATATAGGGGCGCTTATCTCCTGACCTTCGCCGCCTATAACGCCGGCGGCGGCCGCGTAAAGCAATGGATCGACGCCTATGGCGATCCGCGCAAGCCCGGCGTCGATCCGATCGACTGGGTCGAGCGCATCCCCATCTCCGAGACGCGCAATTACGTGCAACGCGTAATGGAGAATTTCGTGGTCTATCGCGCCAAATTCGGCGACCGGGACACACGCGCCCCGCAGGTGGAGCTCGCGCATGCGGGGGTTCGGCTGTGAGCCTTTGTGGCGTCCGCGCGTAAGCCCACGCCGAGACAGAGCCGGCACGCGCGCCAAGAGCCAATCATGCCGCTTCGATGAGCTCGATCCGGTAGCCGTCTGGATCTTCTATAAACGCGACGTTCTCGCGCGCGCCGGTTTCGTCGACGGCAAATGTCATCGGCCCTGGCAAGCGCAGAATTTTCACCCCCATTCCTGTGAGCCGTTCACAGGCTGCGCAAAGGTCGGCGACTTCGAGGGCGACGTGACCATAACCTGTTCCGTGGCGATAGCTGGTCTGATCCCAATTGCACGTAAGCTCGATCATCGCGGATCTGCTATGGTATCCCATGAACGCCAGCGTAAACCGCCCTTCGCTGAAGGTCTCTCGGCGGAATTCGCGCATGCCGAGCGCGTCGCGATAAAACCTCACCGAGCGATCGAGATCAGCGACGCGCAGCATCGTGTAGAGAATGCGGTTAGGAGTAGGGCCCAGATTAGCTTCGCTGCTCATGGATCAACCTCAAATCGACAGAGAGCGGTCGTCGAGCGGCGGAATGCCGCCCGACATTCACGAGACCGCTCTACTTGCAGATTTCACCCGTGTAGCGAACGAGGCCAACCATGTTGTCCGCATCGCGCAAATCGACGAGCCCGTAGCTGTTGAATTGCCCCTTGTAGCCTTTCAGCGTTCCACGGGTCACATTCTCCTGAATATGGTACGTTATCTCGATCATAAAGCGGCCCGGCTTGCCCGGCACGGCAGTAAGAACGGCTAGATCCTTGGTTTGAAAAGCGCCGCCGTCGTCGCGGCCGAAATAATGCTCCATATCCATTTCGAGGCCTGTCGGCGTTTCTCTTTGGGCGTTGATCTTTCCCGCAGCCGTATTCACACTGCCCGTCAAGGCCGCCGATATGATCGTCTGGTTGTTTTTTCCTTCTGAAAAGAAGTTCGGTATCGCTACGCCGCCGATCGGCGTGCAGCTTTGGCTTGTCGCCTTCGCTCCAGACGAGCTCGCGAGCGCAATCAGGGCCGCGACACTGCATATTACTTTTTTGAGCATGAGATTGTTTCTCCTGAATCGGTCCGGGCCGAGCCGTCTCCCTGTTGATGACCGGGCCATCCGCCGTCCCCGTTTCGCAATCGTCGGATAAGCCGTTGCAACTTCGTCGCGCGGCAAATATAACGATCGATATATTATGCGATAGATAACGATCGCTATCTTGTCAACCAGGAAAATAGCGATCGTTATGAACGAGGTGATCAGATGTCTATGAAGAAGGAGCAAACGCGCGAGCGTATGCTCGACGCGGCAAGCAGAAATTTCCGCATTCACGGCTTTGCGGGCGTCGGAGTCGACGCCATCGCCAAAACCGCGGGCGTCACGTCGGGGGCCTTTTACGCCCACCTCGGTTCGAAGGATCGCGCATTTCGCGCTGCGCTGGAACTCGGGCTCGACGAAGTGATAAGAGCCATCCCGCAGTATCAGAGCGAGCACGGCGCCGACTGGGTGCAGGCTTTCGCCGATTACTATCTTGCGAAGCCCCACCGCGACAATCTTGCCTGCGGCTGCGCGATGACGACCCTTTCACCCGAGGTCGCGCGATCGGGCCCGGAAGTGAAAGCCATTTTCGAAGGAAAAATGAAAAAAATTGTGGGCCTCATCGCCGACGGCTTGACGGGCGAAGATGCGGAGCAGCGCTTGTGTCGAGCATGGGCGATGCTCGGCGTTTTGATCGGCGGCCTGACCCTGGCGCGCTCAATGAAAAGCAGTCGGCAGGCGGAGCAAGTCGCTTTGTCCATCCGCCAGGCCGCAGTGAACGCGGCCGCCCCGCTCTGAATGGACCGAGCACACTATGGAACGCCTCTTGAACGCGCATGTCGGCATAGAGCTTGCCAGCGGTGAATGCACTATGAAAGCCTGTCGGATGAGTTCACTTGGATATTTGCCGAAGTCGTTCTTCGACGGTCACTATCGTTCCATGGAGGGAGTCGAGCCCGCGCTCTATCAGAGTGCGAAATTGAACGGCTTTGTCGATCGGCACTATGGAAAGGCCAATCCCAAAACCGATCGCTCCGGCAATAGAAGCAGTGATCACGAAAGCAAACAAACCGCGCAACATACTATGCGCGTCTCCAACTCGCACGTTCTCCGCCTCCTCCACGGTGCGGTTTTTCAAACGAGCCCTCTGTAGCCTGACTTGTTCGTCGAGCGTCACAGTTGCAGCCGCCTCTGGCTCGAGCCCTCGCTCGCCGGCGCGGCGGACGGCTTCTGCCTGTTGGCGCACGATCCTCGCTTCGCCAAGCTCAGTCGAGTCGTTGAGAAACGCCTCCCTGTTGCCGTGCTTTTCCTCCAGCAATTGGGGGCGAGCGGCCTGAGGCGGCTCGGGCTGTTCTTTCTGACGCCGCTCTTCTTCTCTTTTTTCCAGAGCTGCGAGCCTTTGCTCTATAGAAGCGAATCTTTTTTGTAGACCGGCGACGGTCCACTCGCCGCAAAGTATTTCATTGCCGCGCTGCTTTTCCTCGCTCGACCGGACGTGAGCCGCCTCGTCCCGCTCCTTGCTGCGGCGCTCTTCCTCTCTTTGTTCGAAAGCGTCGAGAGTCCAGTCGCTGAGGAAAGCTTTTTTCATGCGTCACTCCCGTTCGTCAGTTTCTTATGACTTGCCAGATTGAACTTCCGGCTTTTTTGCCCCGCAAGATGCAAAGCGCTGGCGTTGCGGTTGGAGCTCCTATCAACTCTACGTCTCTGTCAGACGCGGAACAACTTCCGCCGCCGTCGGACACGGAGAGCGCTTCTCAACTTTCATTACTCAGATCGAAAGCTGCTACCTGGAGAAAGGAAGAAGCAAACCAGGCGAATTTGTGAAGAATCCGCTTCCGCGCCGAACAATCTCGTTACACAAGTTCTCGGACGCACATCTTGGTTGCAGTCGCGATCAAGCTCTTCATAGGAGGGGCCATTTTTGGCGCCACGCGGTCCAGTGCGGGAGGCTGCTCTTGACCCGGAAGCCGCCATTGGCAGTGTCTCAGTTTAAAGTTCAGCATTGGGGAAGGGGATCTTGGTCCAATCAAATGGACGTCCTGCCGGACGGTATCGTATGGGCCCCCAGGAGACATCCCAGGGGCCTCAATGTCCGCGCAACTTGCCTGCCCCATCCTATGGGCACTGGGGAGTCGTTGGCGGGCGCGGGAATCTCGAGGGATTGGCCACGCTTTCGCGGAGCGCGCCCAGCAAACGACGTCCTGCTTGATCGAGAGCGGTCCCTGGGTGCGCGGCTTTGTTCCCACCACTCGTATTGCCAAACAAGAAAACGCCGATTTTGGCGCCTTGATCAAAGGCCATGTAGGTTTCATAGCCGCTGAGGCCGCCGTTCTTGTCGAGGTAGTCATTCGACAATTGCCACCCAAGGCCCATGGAAAGTCCCTCGGATCCGGCGTAGGCTTGCTGGGTCTCGGTCATTGCTGCGCCGAGGGGATTGGGCGGCGGGCTGATGGAAGCCTCCAAGAACGTCAGCATGTCCTCAAGCGTCGATGACAGCGCGCCCGCGCCGAGGCCCGCAGACGTCAGCGCCCAATTGGGCGGATCGACGCGATTATACGCTGGCCCGCCGGCAGCGTCGGTATAGATATGGCCCTGCGCCACCCGCCCAGATACATTGCTGTAGTCGACTTGTGTACTTGCCATCCCGAGCGGCGCGGAGATGTTGTCGACCACCACTGCCGGCCAGTTCTGATATGTGGCGTCCCAGTCCGAGCTCGCGCCGCCGCCATAGGCATGTGACAGCAAAACGCCCAGAAGAGCAAAGCCTTGATTGCTGTAGACCCAATATTTGCCCGGCGTATAAGACGGCTCGAAGTTACTCAGAAATCGCCCCATCAATGTGAATGAATAGTCGCCGAACGGGTGAGCGCCGCACGTCCCGTCCGGATATCCGGCGCTGTGCGTGGCCAGGTGCCAAAGGAGAATTTCGCCATACGGTTGGTTGATGCTGACATTCGATGGCAGAAGGCTCGCGACAGATGTTGAGGGTGTGACGGGATTATTCGCCGATGAAGCCGCGAGCGCCAGCAAGGTCGCTGTAAAGACCTTGCTGTTCGAGCCAATGAAAAACACGATATCCTTGATGTGGACGCTCTCCCTTATTTGGGCGCTTCCGCTTGCCAGATCAACTTGACCGTAGTGGTAGTAGTATCGAACGCCGCCATAGGTCACGCCGACGAGGATCCCTACGGATTTATTCGGTTCTGGATCTTTTAATGATCCGATCAGTGGAGAGATATTGTTCTTAACGAGCTCACCAATTTGGTTTGGGTTCAACATTGCCGTCCTCCTGAAAGCATAAGAAATTCCTGTAAAAACTCAACGAGTCTTCCCTCCCTCTCATCGAGTCTCCGGCGAGACTACATCGCCCGAGGCGAGGGGTGGGCCGTTCCATAATCACCGTCAACACGGCTGCGCTACGCACGCGCGTGTCCCTACGCTATGTCCAAAGCGGTCGTGCGCAAACCCGCGACCGGAGTCTGCTTGTGGCGCTTTACTGTACTTTGA
Organism: Methylocystis sp. Sn-Cys; assembly: GCF_016745395.1. GTDB lineage: Bacteria > Pseudomonadota > Alphaproteobacteria > Rhizobiales > Beijerinckiaceae > Methylocystis > Methylocystis iwaonis. The sequence goes on along the minus strand of NZ_JAERVJ010000003.1, from coordinate 349,473 downwards.
CCATTAAAACACCAAAGCCCCTGCGGCCGCCGCGCCAAGCAGGCATACATCATGTAATGCGAGCGCAAGCCGCGACGGGCGCGCGCCTTCATGCAGGAGACGCAGCGCCGCAACATTCACCGCGCCCCATCCCATCCCGATCGCAAGCAACCCCACAGTCACACGCGTGACCGATGCGGCCGAAAGCACTGCGGCGGCGCCCGCGAGCATGGCGGCAAGACCGATTCCGACAATCGGCAGTGGCGGGAAAAGCGCCGGCCAGCGCGCGGCGAGCGCGGCTGGTCCATACATCGAGAAGAGATGCCAGCCCATGGCGCCGCCGATGAAGGCCGGCGCGGCCGAACAGACGGCGAGCGTCAGCGGCCCGTGCAACATGCCCGCCGACATCACGAACCAGGCGAGAGCGCCTGCAACCGTCGCGATCACGAAACCACGCGAGAGGCGCCCTTCGACTGCGCCGGGCTTGCCGACACGCGCATGCGGCATGCGCACCGAGAGAGCGAGCGCCGCAATATGCAGGCCCGCAGCAATCAGCAGCACGGCGCCGGGGCTCTCCGCGAGCGAAACGAAGAGGGGCGCAAGCAACGCCGCGCCGCCGCCGCCGGCCAGCACGATCAGCCCGTCGCGCGGCGCGCCTTGCGCGGCGATGTGGCGGTAGAAAAGCGCGAAGCCCTGCGCGAGTCCGAGCCAGAAGGCGCCGAGGCACAGGCCGAAGAAATTGCCTTTGGCGATTGCGAAAGCACAAAGCGCCCCGCCTGCGGCGCCGAGGCTCGCGCCAAGTCCAAAGGCCGCGCGGCGCCCGAAAGAGTCGACGAGCATCGCCGCCGGAAAGCTCGCCGCCGCCGCGCCGATGAGGAGGAGCGCAAAGGGCCAGCCGACACGCTCGGCGCTCGGCGCGATGAGCCGGCTTTGCTCGGGGAGAACGGTGAGAACCAACGCCTGCGCCAGCACCGCGAGCCCGAAGCCGATCGCGAGCGTCAGCCGATGATCGGTGATGTCGGCGCGCGGCAGCGAGGCCGGACAGGCGCAGACGATCTGCCCGACACGCATGGCGGTTTCCCTATCTTCGTCCCTGCCCAGGACGAGATCATCGAGATTGACGCTCACTTCCCACCCTCGACATCATCATCCATCAGCACGCGATGCGCGGCGCCATCGAGATCGTCGAACTGGCCGCGCTTGAGCGACCACATGAAGGCGATAAGCGCCAACAGGCCGAGCATCAGAGCGAGAGGAATTAGGAAGAGAAGCACGGTCATTCCGCCGCCTCCAATCTTGTCGCTTGTTCCCGTGTTTCGGGCGAGGCGGCGCCCTGCTCTCTCTCCCGCGAAGCGGGGGAGAGGTGGAGAGGGGGCGCCTCGGGAGACGGCGATCTTCCGCCATTTGCCCCTGCCCGCAAGGCGTTCAGCGTCACCAGAATGGACGATCCCGACATCGCCGCCGCCGCAATCAAAGGCGTGAGAAGCCCCGCCATCGCAAGCGGCACAGCCAGAACATTGTAGATCACCGAGAGCGCGAGATTCTCGCGCATCAAGGCGCGCGCCTTTCTCGCAACCTCCAGCGCGGTGAGGACAGGCGCGAGGCGTTCGCCGAGAAACACGGCGTCGGCCGCGGCCTGGGTGATCTGCGTGGCGTCGATCGGCGAGATGGACACATAGGCCGAGGCGAGCGCGGGCGCGTCGTTCAATCCGTCGCCAACCATCAAAACCTTGCGGCCCTCGGCGCGCAAGGCGTCGAGACGCGCGACCTTCCCGGCGGGCTTCAACGCGCCGGACCATGTCGAAACGCCGAGCGCGAGGGCGATCTTTTCGACGGCTTCGACACGGTCGCCGGAGAGGATCTCGATTGCGAAGCCGCGCCTTTTCAGCGCCGCGATCGTCTCGACCGCATCGCTGCGCAAGACCTGCCGGATTTGGAAAAGCGCATGCGCGTCTCCATGCCGGAAGGCGACGAGCGAGACATCTCCGTCGAGCGCATCGAGACGCGCCGCTTCTTCGTCCAGTCCGCAAAAATGCGGCGATCCGAGCCGTGCCTCGACGCCCGCGACCATGGCGCAGACGCCCTGCCCATGATCCTCCCGCGCCTCGAGCGCCGATGCGCGCGGACGCTCTTGCGCGACGGCGCGCGCGAGTGGATGACTGCTCGCCCGTGCGAGACGCGCCGCCAGCTCCATCGCCCCCGCGTCGATCTCGCCGCCATTGACGACGCGCGGCTCGGGCGTGGTCAGCGTGCCGGTCTTGTCGAAGACAATCGTATCGGCTTCCGCAAGGCGCTCGATGGCGTCGGCGCTGTTGAGCAGCACGCCGGCGCGAAACAGCGCGCCGCTTGCCACGACCTGCACCGCTGGCACAGCGAGCGCCAGAGCGCAGGGGCAGGTGATGATGAGCACGCAGATCGCCGTAATGAGCGCATCATGCAGGCTTGCGCCATGCCACATCCAAAAGAGCGCCGTGGACAGCGCCGCGAGATGAACCATGGGCGCATAAAGCCGCGACACTCGGTCGGCGAGGCGCCGATAGCGCGAGCGCGCATTGGTCGCCTTTTCCAAGAGCCGCTCGATATCGTCGAGCAATGTCTCGCCATTGCCGGCTTCAACGCGGATGGTGAGCGCACCGTCGTAATTCATGCTGCCGGCGTAGACTTGGTCGCCCGATAGAACCGCGCGCTGCTTCGTCTCGCCGGTGATCAGGCTTTCGTCGAGTTGCGACGCGCCTGTTTCGATCACGCCATCGACGGGAAGGCGTTCCCCCGGCTTCACGCACACGATATCGCCGGGCGCGATCTTCGCGAGCGGAACGAGCGTCTCGGCGCCGTCGCTCGACAGGCGGCAGGCGAGCGGCGCGCGCAACGCCGCAAGATTCGCTGCGACCGCGCGCGTCTTGCGCCGCATGGCGTGATCGAGGAAGCGGCCGAGCAGCAGGAAGGACAGCAGCATGGTCGCGCTATCGAAATAGGCGTGATCGGCATGCGTCAGCGTCTCATAGACCGACATGCCGAGCGCCAGCAGCACGCCGAGCGAGATCGGCACATCCATATTGAGTCGCCCCGCGCGTAACGCGCCGAAAGCGCTTTTGAAGAAAGGCTGGCCGGCGAAAGCCGCCGCCGGCAGCGCGATGAGCGCCGAAACGCCATGGAAAAGATCGCGCGTCGCTGGATCGATGTCGCCGCCGACCCAGACGCCGACGGAGAGCAGCATGATGTTCATCGCCGCAAAGCCGGCGATGGCGAGGCAGCGCAATAGAAAGCGCGACGTTTCGATCTCCTCGCGCTCGCTGTCGGCGAGTTCGAAAGGATGCAGCGTGTAGCCCATGCGGCGCAGGCGCTCGAAGGCGGCGGCGAGATCGAAGGCGTCGCCGCGCCATTCCAAAGCCAGACGACGGTTTCCGTAATTCACGCGGGCATGGGCGAGGCCGGGCAGATCGCTCAAGCCGTGCTCGATCTCGCCGATGCAGGCGGCGCAAGTCATGCCGTCGACCGCCGCCTCGAAGCGGCGCGCGCCATTTTCGCTGCGGGTGACGAGAGAGTCGAGATCGAAAGCGGCGGTCATGCGAGCCTCTTTGAATCAACCAGACTAGGGGTGAGCCCCTCTACCTCCCCTTTACGGGGAGGTCGGCGGTCGTAGGCCGCCGGGTGGGGTTCCCGCCGCTACGAGTTGGGTTGGGGCGGGCCCCACTCGTCGCGCTACGCGCGCCACCCTCCCCGTAAAGGGGAGGGATGGGCTCACGCCCACCTTCGCCAATACCCTTACTCCACGTCGATCCTGTTCTTCGAGCGGAACACTTCATCGCCGCCCCGCGACGCCGTCAAGACGAGATCGCGTTGCCCCGCGGGGATTACGGCCTTGCCCGCATAGCGCCCCGGCGCGGTCTGCTCGAGCTTCACGCGCACATCCTTCGAGAGATCCGCGGGCGCCGCGAACAGCGCTGTCATCTGCGCGCCGGACACGTCGGCCCCGTCGCCATCGCGCGCGACGACGCGGATTTCCGTCTCGCCGGTCGCCAGGCGCGACAGCCGCGCGTCGACCTTCCAGTCGCGCATCGCCTGCTCTCTCGCATGCGCAATGTCGCGATTATAGGCGAGGCCGCGCTCATAAGGACGCGCCACCACTTCGCCCGAAAAGGTCTTCAGCGCCTTGTAGATCATCACGCCATTGACGGCGCCGACGAAGAGGAAGAAGCCGACCATCATCGCCAGCACCTTCCGCCCGCTGAGCGGCCTGCCGCCGGCTTCATAGTCGGATTTCATATTGCGCGGATTGCTCATGACCATGCTCATGTCTTGATCCTCACGGCCAGATGAAAACGTCCGTCACCTGCGTCGCCTCGCCGCTTACGGCGTCGGTCGTGGTGAAGGTAACGGGGGCCTGTCCCTTGCTCCCGCCCGCGCCGTGGGTCGAGAGCAGAACGCGCGCTTCGCGGGTTTGATCCGGGCCGACCTCGATCACGGCCTTGCCTTTGTCGCCCGGCGTCACGCCGACGATCTCCAACTGCGCGCCCGCGACGCCGGAGACGGCGATGGTGAAGCTCCGCGCCGCCGCCTTCTTATTGGCGAAGCGCAGCGTATAGCCATTGCGCACGCCGCCGTCTTTCAGACGCACGGCGAGCGGATTGCGATCGTGCAACACGCTCACATGCATGTCGTCGCGCGTCGCGAGCGTTATCGACATGAAGCCGACGACGCCGAGAATGAGCACGGCGTAAAGCACGGTCCGCACGCGGAGCGGCTTATAGATCGCGCTCTCGCCGCATTGGCGGCGCTTGACGTTCATCTCCGTATCGTAGCCGATGAGCCGCGCCGGGCGATGAATTTTCTCCATGATCGAATCGCAGGCGTCGATGCAGAGGCCACACTGAATGCAGCCGAGCTGCGATCCCTTGCGTATGTCGACCCCCGTCGGACAGACGGCGACGCATTGGCTGCAATCCACGCAATCGCCCGACGGCAGATTGGCCGCGCGCGCCGCGGTCGCTTGCTTGAGCGACATGCGCGGCTCGCCGCGATCGTAGCGATAGGTGACGTTCAGTGCATATTCGTCCGTCAGAGCCGCCTGAATGCGCGGCCAGGGACAGGCGTGCAGGCAAAGCTTCTCGCGCATCACGCCGGCGAAGACGTAAGTCGTGAAGGTGAGAATGCCGATCCAGAGATAGGTGTCGAAGGCGCCGTTTCGGAATGTCGCCAATTTCCACACGACTGTCGGCGCGTCGGTGAAATAGAGCACCCAGGCGCCGCCGGTCCACCAGGCGATGAGCAGCCACAAGAAATGCTTCGAAACCTTTTTGCGGATTTTGTCGCGCGTCCACGGACTTTCGTCGAGCTTGACGCGGTCACGCGCATCGCCCTCGATCCAACGCTCGGTCGTCAGATAGAAATCGGTCCACACCGTCTGCGGGCACATATAGCCGCACCAGATGCGGCCGGCGACGGCGTTCATGAGAAAAAGCGCCAGCGCCGCGAGGATCAGAAGGCCGGTGACGTAATAGACTTCCTGCGGCCAGATCTCGATGAAGAAGAAATAAAAGCGCCGGTGCGGGAAATCGACGAGAACGGCCTGGCTCGGCGCGCCTGGCCCGCGATCCCAACGCACGAAGGGAAGAAAATAATAGATTGCAAGCGTCGCGAATTGAATGCCCCATTTGATGCGGCGGAATTGTCCGTCGACCTTCTTGGGATAGACCTTGTGCGGCGCTTCGACGATGGGTTCGTCGAGAAGAATCGATCGGGTTTCCGCGCTGGACATGGCTTGAACTCACTGGTTCAGATGATCGGGCTCCCCCTCTCCCGCTTGCGGGAGAGGGCGGCCCTCGCGTGAGCGAGGGTTGGGTGAGGGCCCTCATCCGTCACCGCTTCGCGGCGACACCTTCTCCCGCAAGCGGGAGAAGGAGAATCCTCCCTTACTGCCCGCCGCCGAGCGAATGCACATAGACGGCGAGCGCTTTGATCGTCGTGTCATCGAGCCTGCCTTTCCAGGCCGGCATCACCGCGCCGCCGCCATTGGCGATGCGCGCGACGATGGTCGGCTTGTCGGCGCCATAGAGCCAGACCTGGTCGTAAAGCGCCGGCGCGCCCATCTCGGGATTGCCCTTGCCTTCGACGCCGTGGCAACTCGCGCAGTTCTCGGCGTAGAGCTTCTCGCCCTGCGGCGTCGGCGCATCCGAGTCCGGCGTCTCGGCATAGGTGCGCACGTGATCGGCGACGATCGCGATCTGCTCCGGCGTGAGAATGCCGTCGCGCCCAAAGGCCGGCATGGAGGAGGAACGGGTCGCCTTATCGGCGTCCCAGCGCACGCCATGCTCGATCGTCTGCTTTATGTCGGCGAGCTTGCCGCCCCACAGCCAATCGTCGTCGTTGAGGTTGGCGTAGCCCTTGGCGCCCTGCCCGCCTGCGCCATGGCACGACGCGCAGTTCGTGGCGAATGCGACCTTGCCCACCATGCGCGCGGCCGCGAGAAGCTCGGGATCGGACTCGATCTTGTCGAGCGGCGCAGCGGCGATCTTCTCGAGCACGGGGCCACGCGTTGTTTGCAGATCGGCGACGTCGGACGCCACCTGTGTGCGCGAGCTCCAGGCGAAAAGACCCTGCGTTCCGCCCGACAACGTCGGCCAGGCGGGATAGACAATCGTATAGCCGACGCCCCAGATAATCGTGATCCAGAAGGTCCACACCCACCAGCGCGGCAGCGGCGTGTTCAGCTCCTCTATGCCGTCCCATTCATGGCCCGTGGTCGGCACGCCGCTCGCCGGGTCGATTCTGACCTTGCCTGTTCTTGCCTGGCCATTCTCAAACGTGTCGTCAGACATCGTCGTCATCCTCTCGAAAGGGAATTCGGGCGTCCTGTTCGAATTGCTTCCGCCGCGACGGCCAGAAGACGTAAACGATGACGCCCAGGAAAATCAGGCCGAAGAAGATCAGACCCCAGGAGGCCGCGAAGGCGCGCAAGCTTTCATAGGTCGAGATGACTTCGGCGTTTCCAGCGTTCATCGGATCACCTGACATTCGCTTTGTCGTCGTAGATCTTGAAATCGACCGAGACGCCGAGATGCTGCAGATAGGCGACGAGCGCATCCTCCTCGGTCATGCCGGATTTCGAAGGCGAGTCCGTGAAGGCGGCGTTGGGATAGCGCTTCTGCATCTCGCTCGCGCCCTGCGCGTCGGTTGAAAGCTGCGCGGCGAGATCGCCCGGCGCATTGTCGATCTGCTCGTCGGTGTAAGGCACGCCGACGACGCGCAGCGTCCGCATCTGCTCGGCGAGATGCTCGCCGTCGAGCGGCGTCTGCGAGAGGAAGGCGTAGCCCGGCATGATCGAGGACGGCACCACCGAGCGCGGGTTGCGCAAATGATCGCGATGCCAATCGTTCGAATATTTGCCGCCGACGCGCGCGAGATCGGGCCCCGTGCGCTTCGAGCCCCATTGGAACGGGTGGTCGTACATGCTCTCCGCCGCGAGCGAATAATGGCCGTAGCGCTCGACCTCGTCGCGCAAGGGTCGGATCATCTGCGAATGGCAGGTGTAGCAGCCCTCGCGGATGTAAATATTGTAGCCCGCGAGCTCCAGCGGCGAATAGGGCCGCACGCCTTCCACCTGCTCGATCGTGTTCTTGAGATAGAACAGCGGCACGATCTCGACGATCCCGCCGACCGACACCAGAAGAAGGATGCCGACGATGAGCAGGATCGAATTGGTCTCTAAGATTTTCTGAAGCCCGCCGCCGGCGGGCGCATGTTGAGCGGATTGCGACATGGCTTTCGTCCTCACTCGGCAGGCAGGGGAGAGGCGGCGACGTCTTGCGCGGATTCGAGCGCGGGCGAGGCGAGCGTGCGCCAGATGTTATAGACCATGATCAGCGCGCCGATGAGGAACAGCCCGCCGCCGATAGCGCGGATGACATATTCAGGATGCAGCGCCTCAGTGGTCTCGACGAAGGAATATTCGAGGAAGCCTTGCGGCGTATAGGCGCGCCACATCAGCCCCTGCATGATGCCCGCCACCCACATCGAGGAGATGTAGAAGACGATGCCGATCGTCGAGATCCAGAAGTGCCAGTTCACGAGCTTGAGCGAATAGAGCCGCTTGTTGAACACCCAGGGAATAAGGCAGTAGAGCGCGCCGAAGGACACGAAGGCGACCCAGCCGAGGCTGCCCGAATGCACATGGCCAATGCCCCAGTCAGTGTAGTGCGACAGCGAATTCACCGCCTTCACCGACATCAGCGGGCCTTCGAAGGTCGACATGCCGTAGAAGGCCACCGACACGACCAGCATGCGCAGCACCGGGTCCGTGCGCAGCTTGTCCCAGGCGCCCGAAAGCGTCATCACGCCGTTGATCATCCCGCCCCAGGAGGGCATCCACAGTACGACCGAGAACACCATGCCGAGCGTCTGCGCCCAATCGGGCAGCGCGGTGTAATGCAGGTGATGCGGGCCGGCCCAGATATAAAGGAAGATCAGCGCCCAGAAATGCACGATGGACAGCCGGTAGGAATAGATCGGCCGATCCGTGCGCTTCGGAATGAAGTAATACATGATGCCGAGGAAGCCGGCGGTGAGGAAGAAGCCCACGGCGTTGTGGCCGTACCACCACTGGATCATCGCATCCTGCACGCCGGCCCAGACGATGACGGATTTCGGCGAGAAGACCGAGATCGGAATCTCCACATTGTTGCCGAGCACCAGCACGGCGACCGTCACGATGAAAGCGAGGAAGAACCAGTTCGCCACATAGATATGCGGCTCGGCGCGGCGCGCGAGGGTGAAGAGATAGACGAGGAGATAAACCACCCAGACGACGACGAGCCAGAGGATCGCGTACCACTCGGGCTCGGCATACTCATGCCCGCGCGTGACGCCGAGCAAATAGCCCGTGCCCGCGATCAGGATAAAGAAGTTGTATCCCAGCACGACGAACCAGGGCGCGAGATCGCCGGCGATGCGCGCGCGGCTCGTGCGCTGCATGATGTAGAAGGACGTCGCGAGCAGCACATTGCCGCCGAAAGCGAAGATCACCGCCGATGTATGCAGGGGCCGCAGACGCCCGAAATTGGTCCAGGGCAAATCGAGATTGAGCGCTGGATAGGCGAGCTCCAGAGCGAGATAGAGTCCGACGAGAAAGCCCGCGACGCCCCAGAACAGCGCGGCGATCGACGTGAATTTGATCGGCCCGTAATTATAGTTCGGCCGGCCGTTGATCAGAAGCGGCGGCGGCGCCGCGTCCCTGGCGCGGAAACGCAAAACGATCGCAACGACGGCGCCGAGCGACCCAAGCGCGAAAAGCGCCGCGTGGAAAGCGTAAGCGGGAGTATAAGCCTTGACGGCGATGAAGGCCGAGGCAATGGCCAAGGCTACGAAAACGGCGCTGAGAGATATCTCGCCGAAAGTCATTTGCTTGGGGATGGGGAGGGTACGCTCCATGATCTTGTCCTCTGGAGGTTTCCGCATGTTTTCCGCGTTTGCGAGAACTCGCCGACGCCAATCGGGCGTGACAAAGTCTCACTGCGCTTTCACCGATTCACATTGGGTATTGTACTGCGCAACAATCGCCCGAATTTGACGGGCGTCAAAGAAACTCAAGTCGAACAGCTTCTGCGCGCAATTGTCACAGATCAAATCTATGTAAAGGCGATTGTCTCAGGCGCGCCAGCATTTTCGTGCAGCAAACACTGCGGTGGCGACATTTCGCCAACGCGCCCCGACATGCCTTTGTGCCTATATGTCGCAGCCGCGCACGGCCGGAATCGGACCACTCAACAGGGGTAAAATCGGTGGTAGCCGAGAAGCGCTCCGAGCGGCTCGCTATGACGCAATTGCGCGAGTGGACGCGTGAAGAAATAACCGCTGCCCGAATAAGGATAGCCATAGTCGCAGGTCGGATCAGGCGACGGCTGATCGCTCGGCGACGCGGCGACGAGCTGCGCGTAGGGCGCATAGAAACGCCGTCCCTCGAAAGAGACCGGAACCCATTTGTCGCCCTCGCCAAGTATAATGAGTTCGGCGCCGGCGGGGACGGTCAGCGCAATGGGACGCCTGGCGCCCGGCCGCGTTCGCAAATCCACAGGGTCATGAAGCGTCAGCGCCCCCGCGAAAGCCGCGCTTATCGGGGCGACGAGAGCGACAATAAAAGCCAGTGTGCAAATGAAGCGCCGCATATTGTCTCCTAAGGCGTCGTCAAACAAAAACTGACAACCGCTCCCTTTCGAACGGCTCGTCGTCGGGCGCCGTCATTCCCGATCGCTCGCTTCGTGAGCGTCGGGAATGACAACGGTGTGCAACCGGGCGGCGCACGCGGACCAATGACGCGGACGACGCACCAGGACGCCGGCCTGTGCGCCAGCGCAACTTCTCTCTTCCTCACATAGTCTAGAAGAAAAACGGCTCGTCTCAAGTTCGGACGAAGGAGCGCGTCATGGCAATGGGGAACAAGCCGTCGGACGGCCTCGACTCCTGCGCAAAGCTGGTCCTATCTTCCTGTCGCGGCGGCTGCGCCGCGCGCGTTTATTATGGTGGCCTCATGCGGCGCATTGCTTTTTCCCTTCTGGCTGCGGGCGCAGCCTATTTCTTCTCCTCCAGCTTCTCGCTCGCCAGGGACAAAATTGCCGAGGTCCGGCCTGCCGCCGCCGCCATAACGGTCTCGCCAAAAGAGGTTGCGCTCGACAAGGACGGCGCCAGCCTGCTGACGATCTCTGCGCCCGGCCGCTATTCCATCCGCGCCAAAAGCCCGACAGGCGCGCGCATCGAGCTCGTCGACATGATCGCAGGGCCGCTCGACTCAGCCGGCGCGGCGGGGTTGCGCGACGGCCGGATCGACGCGCTGCTCGACAAGGGCGTCTATAAATTGCGCATCGGCGCCGTGAAGAACGCAAGCGGCAAGGCGAGCGTCGCCGTCGAGCCCTTCGCCGAAGTCGAGACCGCGCGCCCGACGCTGGGCCCCGGCGTGACGCAGAGCGGCGAGCTGGGCGATCTGCAGCAGCGCTCCTATGAGCTCAACGTAACGACCGACAAGCCTGTCTATCTGGAGGCCGTCGGTCGCGCCCTGCAGGATCTTCGCGTCTGGCAGGCCGATGGCGCGCTGGCCGATCTCGCCTTCGAGCGCACGACGATCGAGACGCGACCGGGCCATTCCGTGAACCGCTTACGACTCGAAGGGAAGCTCCCCGCCGGCCGCTATGTCGTCACCGCCTATGGCGGCGAGAAGCTCGTCTGGCCGGACGGCTCCCCTGCGCAACCCTTCGCGCTGCACATGGCGGAGCCCGCGCTGCTTGCGGCCGGCGTCGCCGAGGGCGTGATCGGCCCCTTCGGCTCGGCGCGCTTCGAGGCGCCGGCGAGCTATGATTCCTTCCGTCTCGAATTGCCGCAACAGGCCTCGGCGCGCCTCGAAGCGAAACGCGGCGGCGCGCGCGATGTCGCCTCGATCGGCAAATCCAGCCGCGCGCCCGTCGCCACGCTGCGTCTTGCCGGCGACAGCGTCTCGCCCGCGCGCCTGGAAGTGACCGGCTATGAGGGCCAGGCCTACACGCTGCACGCCGTTCATCAATCGAACCGCGAGACTTTCGAGGGCGCCGGCCCGCATCTCGTCTCGATCGACGTCGCCGGAGAAGGCGGCGACGAGGCGCCTCTCACCACGCTCTTCGCGCGCATCGAGAGAGACGGGCGCACGCGCGTTCTTGCCTCGGACATGCCGCGCATCGGCGCCGGCAAGGCGTGGCGCGGCAAGTTCAATCTGCTCGGCCCCGTGTCGCTTCTCTTCGAGGCGACGCGCGACGGCCAGGTGGCGATCGACGCCAAGGGCGTGCGGCTGCATGCGAACGTCGAACCGGCGCTGGGCAATCTCGCCCCACACGCGACAGCGAAGGATTCGAATGTCTACGACGTCGTCGCAGGCTTTTATCTACTCACGCTGGAGCCCGTGACCGGCGCCGGCGGCGTGGTCGACGTCACGCTCGGGCCCCCCGGCCTCACCGCGCCCCAGCCCACGGCTTTGCCCTCGCGCGCTTCGCTCTCCTTCGGCGAACAGCTACTCGAGTCGAACGGCGCCTATCTCATCCTCACGAATGTCGCGCCGCAGCTTCTCACCGGCCCGCGCGTCGTCCCGCTGCCCGCCGATCTGACCAAAGCGCCGCTCGCGCTGCATCAAGCGGCCGGGCAGGAAATCTCGGTGACGCTACGCGCGCCCAATGGCGGAAAGATCGTCGCGCGCGACGCGACGGGCGCCGATGCGCCGCTCGCTTTCCCTCAGGAAAGGTCAGAAAAGGATTACCGCATCCTCACGGCGACGATCGCGCCCGCGGCCAAGGAGCGCGCGCTGGCCATCATCTATCTGCCCGAGACGCTCGTCTCCATGCCGGAGACGCCCGATGGCGCCGAGATCGCCAAGACGCGCGCGGCTTCTGGCCGCCCCGCCTTCTTCGACCTCAAGCGGGATGAAACAAAAAACGTCCCCTTCGATGTCGCGCAGGGCGGCCTCTTTCGACTCGAAACACTCGGACGCATGAAGACGGCGCTGCGCATCGGCGCGATCATGTCGCCCAAGCTCGCGGAAGGCGAAGCCAATGGCCCCGGCAATAATGCGCTGGTCACGACGTTCCTCCGCGCCGGCGCCTATCGCGCGGTCGTCACCGCAAAAGACTCCGCCGGCCATCTCGGCCTTTCGGTCGCGCCGGCGTCGCTGACGCCAACCCCCAAGATCACCGACAAGGGCGTTGCGCGCGCGACACTCGCGCCGGCGAAGGGCGCCATCGTTCCAATCGAGATCACCCGCGCCGGCGATTATCGCCTGGAGCTTTTCAGCCTGACGCAGCAATGGCAGGCGCGTCTCGAAGACGCCGAGGGCTGGCCGCTGACCAAGCCCGGCGCCTTCAAGCGCGAGACCGAACATCTTGAGCCCGGCGCCTATCGCCTCGTGGTGAGCCCCGCCGACGCCGAAGCAAGAATGATCGCGCGCGTGACGCCGATCGTCGCGGCGGCGGCGCTCGAAGGCCATGGCCCCCATGCCCTGCCCTTCGAGAAGCCCCAGAAGCTGCAATGGCGCGAGCCGCAGGCGAAGGACGCGCCGCGCACACCCGATGTCTGGCGCTTCACGCTCACGGGCGACTCCGGCATCGAGCTTTCGATCGGCGAAGGCATGATCGGCGACATCGTGAAGGGCGACGCCGAGAACATTGGCAAAGTGGTGGGCGATCGTCCCTTCAAGGGCAAGCTCGGCGCCGGCGATTATCGGATCGAGGCGCGCAGCCTCGCCCATGACGACCGGCTCGATTACGAGATCACATTGTCGTCCGATCAATTGCAGCCCGGCGCGCCGCAGCGCGTCGACCTGCCGGCGACTCTCGACTTCAATCTGACGAAAGAAAGCGTCGTCGATCTCTCGACCTTCGGCGACAAGGAAACGATCGGCGTCCTGAAGACGGCCGCCGGCGACGTCGTGGAGCGCCTCGAGCCGCGCGCCAGTGACTGGAATGTGGCGCTCGCCCGCCGCTTGCCCGCCGGCGCCTACAAGCTGGAGCTGGAGGAACTTGGCGCAACGCGCAAGGCCGCGTCGGACGCGGCGAGCGACACGCAGGCGTCCGACGATTCGGAAGCGGATTCGGGCGAGGAATCCGCTTCGACTGACAACGCCGCCTCCGACGAAAACACGCAGACGGAAAGCGAAGAGGATGACAGCGGCGTCGAGGTTCGTCTCGCGATCATGAGCGAGACGGATGGCGCGCCGCTTGCCGCGAGTGGCGAGGCGGTTCTGACGGGCGCCGGCGCGCAGCGGCTCGCTTTGCCTGCCGCGCCTGCCGGCGCGCTCACGCTCGTCGCCGCGCGTTCGACCGCAGAAGTCGCTATTTCCATCGAGCGCCGCGAGGCCAATGGCGAATGGCGCGTGATCGGCGGCGACCGGGGCCTCGCGCCGGTCGCCGCCTGGCCGGCTTCCGGCGACAAGAGTGAATGGCGTGCAACCGTATGGCCCGTCGGCGGCGGCGCAGAGCCCATCACGATTGCGGCGCGCGCCATTGACCGCCGCGCGCGCAGCCCCGGCGATATTGTTTTCGAAACGGTAAGCGACGTCGCGCCTCAACTCTGCGTCGCCAAGATCGACACGCCCAGCGCCGCGCTCGTTGACGTGACGACCGCCGACGCCCTTATCGCGGGCTCGGCGCAAGGCCGCCTCCTGCGCCCCGTGCGCTCGGGCGCGCTCGCGCCACAGTCGCAGGCGCTGTGGCTGATGACGCGCGACTGCAAGGCAAAGCCCCGCGTCGCCGCCTTCGAATGGCTGGGCGAAGAGGTCGCGCTCGACATCGGCGAAGGTGAACGCGCCTTCCTGCCGCCGTTCGGCGCGCCACGCGGCAAGACGCGGCTGTGGCTGACGCGCTCGACCTTCGCGCAGCCAGCGATCGACGCCGCAAACGGCATGGGCGTCGCTGAGGGCGCCGCGCTGGCGCTGGCGAGCGACGCCGCCCCACAATTGTGGAACGCGAGCAACGCCAGCGCAATGCGCGCCACGCTTTCGGCGATCGACGCGGAGACGCGCCCGGCGCTCAACGGCGGCGCGCTCTTTGCGGGCGTCATTCCGCCGATGAGCGCGCAGCCTGTGGAAATGGAGAAATCCGACGCGCCGCTTGCCCTTGACCTCGCGGGCGGCCTCGCGGCCTTCATCGACAAGCGCGGCATCTTCGGCGATGGCGCGTCGGTCTCGCGCACGATCCACGGCGCAGGCGCGCGTGTGCTGCTTGTCAACACAACGAATGCGCCGCTGCCCGCCCGCATTGCGCGCGCAACCGACGCAAGCGTCACTCTCAACACGAAGATCGCGCTCAAGCGCTTCTTCGGCGTCGCAGGACAGATCTCTCTCCCAGTAGATGCGCAGAAGGGCGATCGCCTCATCGCCATCGGCGCGGATGCGACCTTCGTCTCGCAGAGCGGGCGCATCCTGCGTGGGCGCGATCTCTCACTCGACGGCGCCGGCGAAGCCATCCTCGATTACAAGCCCGGCCTCGTCGCCGCCTGGATCGAACGCAACGGCGCCGCGCCTTGGCCGCTTCCCACAGCGCGCACGATCGACCTGCCGCAACGCGTCACGCTCGAAGGCCAGGCCATGCGCTTTGCCATCAAGCGCGATGCGCCCGTCATGCTGACGTCGTCGAGCGGCGCGCCCGCGCTGATCTCCTTCACGCAGAACGGCAAGCGCGAAACCTTCGCCTTCCCTGCAGGCGTCGAATTCCGCCACTATGTGGCGGCGGGCGAGGCGGCACTCGACATCTATGCGCCGAATGAGGGCGCGCTTTCGGGTGCGCTCGACCTCGCCGCCCAGAAGGTGATTGAGGCGCATGAAGGCGTGAACGACGCCATCGCCGTTGCGCCCGGCGCCAGCGCACTTTTCTCCTTCGAGACGAAACGCGACGCCGACGTCGGCATTGGCATACGCGCCGAGCCCGACCGCGTGAGCGCACGGCTTCTCGACGCGAGCGGCAAAACGCTCTCCGAAGGCGTCAGCCAAATTATGAAACTTGCGCCGGGCCGCTATTTCGTCGAAGCGCGCGTCCCTGCCGACGCCACCGCGACGACCATTCGCGCCGCAATTGTCGGCCTGTCGCCCCCGCCAGCGGCGCCTCCAGAAGAAGCCGTCGCCGACCTCCTCGACAAGGCCGGCATGAGGAAAACCAAATGAGTTGGCAAAACTCCAGGACCGCGAGCCTTCAGGCTCGCCAGATAGAAGCGAGCCTGAAGGCTCGCGGTCCAACTCGCGCCGAACGCCCGTCATTCAACCCAATTTTTGCTTGATTGAGCCAATGAAAGTCGCAGCGATGAAAAAGGCTCTTGCTCTCTGCTTTTTGGCGGCGGTCTCTTTCGCAGCACCGCTGCGCGCCGAGGCGCCGCCGGTCTTCGACCGCGCGCAACGCGCCGATGGCGCCCGCATCACGCCCGACCGTTTCCTGCGCGCCTATGATCCGCTGACGATCTTCTTCCCCGGCGACGTCGGCCCCAAAGTCGGCGGCCCCGAGGACTTGCCCGCGAAATACGCTTCCATCACGCCGCTGCCCGCCGGCGAGTGGCGCTGGATTGGCGCGCGCGCCCTGCAGTTCCGCCCGGCCGAGCCCTGGAAGCCGCTCTCGCATATCACAGTGAAAAGCGGCGGCGCCGAGCAGAAGCTCGTCGCATTGCTGCCGACGCCTGTTTCCAACAATCCTTCAGCGAGCGACGATCCGACGCCCGAATTGACGCAGGTCGCCCTCACTTTTGCGCAACCCGTCGATGTCGCAGCGCTGGCGCGGCTCATGACGGTCGAGCTGCGTCCCGCGCCGGGCGTCTCGGCGCAGGGCGGACAGATTCTAAGCCCCTCTGCCTATGATATTCGCCCCCTGGAGCGTGCAGGCGCCGCCGCCGAACAGACCTATGTGCTGCGGCTGCGCGACAGCATCAATGATGGCCGCGTTGCGATTTTGCGACTGAAGCTCTCTGACGAGCCCGGTCTCGATGACGAGATTTACGAGCTGCGCATTCGCACGGCTCTTCCTTTCGCCGTGACGGAAACGACCTGCGGGCGAGGCTGGAGCGACGATAGACTCGGCGGCGTGCTGCGCTGTGCGGCGAATGGCGATGCGCCCGCGCCTGAAAGCGGCGACGAGGAAGGCGGCGACGCCGCCTCCACCTATAATCCCACAGCCAAGCGCCGCCTCACATTGAGCCTCAACGCCGAGCCGGAGACGCTCGATATTTTGCGCGCGCGCGAAGCCTTGCGCATTACGCCGCCGGTCGACGATCTCGCTGTCGAATCCGACTCGAGCCATCTCAAGATCACTGGCAAATTCCTCTCCGACAAAGCCTATGAGCTGTCGATCGCGCCGGGCGCCATCAAGGACAAGCGCGGCCGGCCGCTCGCCGCGCAGTTCACGCAGCGCTTCGCCTTCACGCGCGACAATCCGGCTTTGCAATGGGACGCAGGCTATGGCGTCGTCGAGCGTTTCGGCGCGCAACTTTTGCCGTTGCGCGGCCGCGGCTATGACCGCGCCGATATCCGCATCCACGCCATCGATCCGCTCGCGCGCGACTTCTGGCCATTCCCCGAGCACGGCGTCGAAACCATCGACGCCGACGCGCCGCCGCTTCCCGGCAATGAGCCGACGCGCTGGAACGAAAGCGGCAATATCGAAGCCGAGGCCATCAAGGAGCGCATCAAGATGCTCGGCTCGCCGGCGGTCTCTCGGCTTGTCGATCTGCCGATCAAGCGCAATGGCGTCGACGCCAAATTCGGCGTCGATCTGAAAGACGACTTCGCGCGTATCGCTGGCCGCGAGCAGCCGGGAACCTATCTCGTCGGGCTTCGCGCCGTCGATGGCGATAAGCGCAAATGGCTGCGCGTGCAGGTGACGGACATTTCCCTCTCCGCCATCGAGGAGCCCACGCGCGTGCGTTTCGCCGTGACGTCGCTCGCCACGGCGCAGCCGATCAGCGGCGCGCAAATCCGCGTCGAAGGCGTGAAGGACGACAAATTCACTACGCTCGCGAACGGCGTGACCGACGCGAACGGCTTTTTCTCATGGAGTCCGATCAAGCGCGGCGACGGCGAATTGCGCCGCGTGGTCGTGAACAAGGGGCTCGACACGCTGGTTATCGATCCCGATAGCGCGCCATCGGAATATTCCAGGGAACTATGGTCGAAGCCCGAGGCGCAATGGCTCTCCTGGGTTTCCGAAACCGAATCGCAGCGCGCAGAGAAGCCGCGCACGCTCTGCCATGTGTTTTCCGAGCGGCCGATCTATCGGCCGGAGGAGCCCGCCCATATCAAGGGCTATGTGCGCAGCTATGTCGGCGGCGCGTTGAAGCTCACGAAAACCGGCGGCACGCTGGTCGTCACCGCGCCCAATAATCAGGAATGGCGCGTGCCCGTGAAGCTCGACGCCAGCGGCGGCTTCTACCACAAGTTCGACGCGCAGACGCCGGCGACCGGCGATTATTCGGTGAAGTTCGAGCCCGATGCGCCGAAAGCAAAGAAGCCTGAGAAGAGCGAAGAGGAAGACTCCGCCGAGGGCGAAACGGCGGAAGTCGCGCAGGATACGTCCTGCGGCCAATTCACCTTCAAAAAGGAGGCCTATCGCCTGCCGACCTTCGAGGTCGTGCTCAACGCCCCGCAGACGGTCGCGCTCGATGGAACCTTCGACGTGGACCTCCTCGCCCGTTATTTCGCCGGCGGCCTCGCGGCGGATCGGCCCATCAAATGGCGCGCGGCGCAATTCCCGCATGTGTTTACGCCGCCGAACCGCGAGGGCTTTCTCTTCTCGACCGACGCGCGCTTTTCGAGTGATGGCAAATTCAAATCCACCGCCGTGCTGGAGCGCGACGCGCGCACCGACGCCGGCGGCGCCGCGCGCATGACCTTCGACACGACGATCGAGCCCACCGCCCAGCCGCGCCGCTACTCGATCGAAGCGACTGTCACGGGCGACGATGGAATCGAAGTGCGCAATGTGCATAACGTCATCGCCCTGCCGCCTTTCGTGCTCGGCGTGAAGACGCCGCGCTATGTCGAAAAGCCCGGCGTCGTGACGCCAGAGCTGATCGCCGTCGACGGCAAGGGAGAGATGATCGCGGGCGTCGAGATGACGCTGCGGCTCATCAAGCGCAATTGGATCTCGACATTGCAGGCAAGCGACTTCGCGCAAGGCGCGGCGAAATATGTCACGCAGGTGCAGGACGAGACGATCGTCGAGCGCAAGCTGACGAGCGCTAAGGAAGCCCAGAAGATCGAGCTCACGACGAAGGATGCGGGCGTCTATGTCGTGCAGTTAGAAGCCTATGATAAATTGAAGCGCCGCCAGCAGGTGAGCGTCGATTTCTTCGTCGGCGGCGACACGCCCGTCACCTTCGCGCGCCCGCCCGCCGCCTCGGCGACCATCACCACCGACAAGGAAAAATATGCGCCCGGTGAGACGGCCACGCTGGTCATTCAGTCGCCGTTCCAGAACGCGCGCGCGCTCGCCATCGTCGAGCAGCCCAACGGCGTCTATGACTATAGCTACGTCGACATCGCCAATGGCTTCGGCCGCTTCGCCCCGCCGGTAAAGAAGGAACAGACGCCCAAGCTCGCCGTGCACTTCCTCATCATGCGCGGGCGCCTCAAGGACAGCGCGCCGCTGCCTTCAGCTAATTTCGATCAGGGCAAGCCCGTCACCATTGCCGCGACCAAATGGGTCGAAGTGACGCCGGTGAAGAACATTGTGAATGTGAAGCTCGACGCCCCCGCCAAGGCGCGCCCCGGCCAGGAGGTCGAGGTGACCTTGAAGCTCGCCGACGACACGGGCAAGCCGATCGCGGGCGAAGCCACCTTCTGGATGGTCGACCAGGCGGTGCTCTCGCTCGCCAAGGAGCGCCCGCTCGATCCGCTGCCCGACTTTATTGTGGCGCGCGAGACGAAAATGGCGGCGCGCGACACGCGTAACATGGCCTTCGGTGTCATCCCGCTCGAAGAGATCGCGGGCGGCGACGCCGAGCTTCAGGAATGGGGCGCGGAGAACAACATCTCCGTGCGCAAGAATTTCACGCCCGTGCCGATCTATCTGCCCAGCGTGAAAGTTGGCGACGATGGCGTCGCGAAAATCAAGGTCGCGCTGCCCGATACGCTCACCGTGTTCAAGCTGCGGGCCAAGGCGGTGAGCGGGCCGGATCGTTTCGGCGCCGCGGGCGGCGAGATGTTCATCCGGCAGGAGCTCGTCGCGCAGCCGGCTTTGCCGCGCTTCATCCGCCCCGGCGACTCTTTCGACATCGGCCTCGTCGCGCGCGTCGTGGAAGGCCCCGGCGGCGCCGGTAAGGCGGCGATCGCCGCGCCGGCGCTGAAGCTCGCGGGCGAGACAAGCCGCAAGATCGAGTGGGCGCAGAATAAGCCCGTGCGCGTCGATCTGCGCGCAGAGGCGCCGGCTTCGCTCGAAGACAGCGTGAAGCTCAATTTCCGCATCGACCGCGACGTCGACCGCGCAAAGGACGCCGTCGAGATCGACCTTCCCGTGAAGCCCGACCGCGAGCCCACGCGCCACTATGAGGTTGTCGAAATCGCGCCGGGAGAGACCAAGACGCTTGCCCCAACCGGCGAAGCGAGCCGCGCGAAAACCTTCTCGCGCAACATCGTCGTCGCTGCTGATCCGGCGATCGTCAAGCTCGTCGCCGGCCTCGATATGCTCGTCGATTATCCCTACGGCTGCACCGAGCAGCGCCTTGCGTTGGCGCGCGCCAGCCTGTCGCTCAAAGGCTTTTCGCCGATCCTCTCGGCGGCGGGCCTGCAGGACCGCGTCTCGGCGAGCGTGCGCAGCGCCGCGACGCAGATCGAGCAATCGGTCGACAGCGACGGGCTCGTGGCCTTCTGGCCGCGCGCGCGCGGCAATGTCTTGCTCACCGCCTGGGCCTACGCCTTCCTCGCGCACGCCGATCGCGCGGGCGAGCCGGTCGACAAGACTCTGATGGATCGGCTCGCCAACATTCTGAAACTCTCGCTGCGCTCCGACTATTCGCGCCTGCTCGGCGGCGAAGAAATGCGCGAGCGCGCGGCGGCGCTCGCGGCGCTCGCGGAAGGCGGCAAGCTCGACGAATCTTACGTCGCGGAATTTGCGCGCCGCGCCGATTTCCTGCCGAATGAAAGCGTCGCCGAAATGGCGGCGGCGGCCGCGCGCCTCGCCAATGTCGATCAGCGCATTCTCGCTTCTCTCATGGAGACCATGTGGGGCCGCGTGAAATTCGCCAACCGCGGCGGCGCGCAAGTCTACGCGGGCATGGCGGGCGAAAGCGCTTCCGACGTCATCCTGCCCTCCGAGACGCGCAGCCTTGCCGAGATGCTGCGCGCGGCGGCGCTCGCCGCGCCGTCCGATCCGCGCGCGCCGGTGCTACGCGACGCGCTGCTGCGGCTGGGCGAAGGCGACGGCTGGGGCAGCACAAACGCCAACGCCAGCGCCATCGAAGCGCTCGCCGAAGGTTGGCGCCGCCCCGTGACGCCGATCACCGTCGCCTTCGCGCAAGGCGGCGCGCCCGAGACTGTCACGATCGACGCCAACAATCCCGTGGCGCGCCACGCAAGCGACAAGGACGCGCCGCTGACCATCGCCAACACATCGAACGCGCCGCTGATCGCGCTTGTCGAGACGCGCTACATGCCCGCCGAGACCGGCGCCAAAGCGCAAGCGGCGAGCGAAGGCTTCGTCATCACGCGGCAGAGCTGGCGCGTAAAGAACGGGCAGGCGCCGGAGAAGCTCGAGGCAGCCAACGGCGCCTTGCGCGTGAACCAGGGCGACGTCATCGAGGAGACCTCGGAAGTCGTGAACCCCGAAGATCGCACTTATGTCGCGATCTCTTTGCCGCTCGCGGCGGGCTATGAGCCGCTGAATCCCAATATCGCAACGGCGCCTGCGGAAGCCCAGCCCTCCAGCGCGCCGACGCTCGCGCCAACCTGGGTCTCCTATGGCGATGATCGCGTGCTCTATGCCTATGACTCGCTGCCCAAGGGCAACTACCGCTTCGCCTTCCGCCTCAAGGCGCAAACGACGGGGGCCTATACGCAACCGCCCGCGCGCGTCGAGACGATGTACAAGAAAGGCCTCCGCGGCCAAAGCGCCGGCGCGCGCGTGGAAATCGCCAAGCAGCCATGAGCCGCCTAGCGCTTCTCGCCGCGCTCGCTTTCGTCTCGGTGGCGCTACGCGGCGGGCTCATGATCTGGCAGGAGGCCGCGCGCGGCGCCGATCTTGACGCGCCGCCCGCGAGCCAGATCGTCTATGACCGCAACGGCGCCTTTCTCACGCAGATCGGCAATACGACCCAGGGCGAGAACGGCGAGAAGCGCATCGACTACGGCTATTGGCCGCTGGAGCGCATCCCGGAGCGCGTCGCGCGCGCGACGCTCATTCTCGAAGACCGGCGCTTTTATTCCCATCCCGGCGTCGATCCGCGCGCCGTGGCGCGGGCGCTGTGGAACAATCTCGCGCATCGCCGCCAAACGGAAGGCGCCTCGACCATCGCCATGCAGGTCGCGCGCATGCAGCGGCCAGGGCCACGCACATACGCCAACAAATTCTGGGAAGCGGCGACAGGGCTTGCAATCGTCGCGCGCCAGGGGCGCGAGGCGACGCTCTCCCATTATCTTCGCCTCGCGCCCTATGGGCTCGGCAGCCACGGCATTTCGCACGCGGCGCGCTTTTACTTCGACAAGCCGGTCGACGATCTCTCCTGGGCGCAAGTGGCGCTGCTCGCCGCTATTCCGCAATCGCCGGGCCGCATGAATGTCACGCGCGAGAGCGGCCTGCGCCTCGCCGTGGAACGCGCGCGCTACGCCATTGCGCAGCTCGAAAAAGAAGGCGCGCTCGACGCCGCCCAGGCCGAATTGGCGCGGCGCGAGCTTGCCGCCATGCGACCGCTCGCGCCCAAGCGGCGCCCGGATACGCTGCATCTCGCCTTGCGCTACGAGCGGCTGGCGCGCGAAGGCCGCGTGCGCGCCGCCTCTCCATATGATCCGCGCATCCATGCGACCATCGACCTCTCCATCGAGCGCGAGGCGACGCAGCTCGCGCGCCGCTATCTCTCCATCTTTCGCAACGCCGGCGCGCGGCAGGTAGCGATCATGGTGGCGGAGCGCGGCTCCAACGCAATCGTCGCCGATGTCGGCTCCGCCGATTATAACGATCCGCGCGCCGGCGCCTTTGACTTCACCCGCGCGCCGCGCTCGCCCGGCTCGACGCTCAAGCCCTTCATCTATGCGCTCGCTTTGGAGCGCGGCGCGCTGAAGCCCACCGATCTTCTCGACGATCTTCCCGAAGGCGCCTCGGGCGTTTCCAACGCCGACGGCCTCTACCTCGGGCCGCTGACGCCGCGCCAGGCCCTCGCCAATTCCCGCAATGTGCCGGCGACCAATCTGCTGCGCCGCGTCGGCCTCGACGCAAACTTCCTGTTCCTGCACGAGCTCGGCCTGCACGATCTCGAGGCGGCGCCGGAAAGCTTCGGCGTCTCCATGGCGATCGGCGCCTTGCCGACCCGGCTCGAACGGCTGATGCGCGCCTACGCCGCGCTCGCCGACGACGGCGTGATGCGCGATCTCTCTTTCGCGCGCGACGAGGAGCGCGCCCCCCCGCGCCGCGTGATGTCGCTCGACACGGCGCGGCTGGTGACGTCGTTCCTGTCCGACCCGCAGGCGCGCCTGCCCTCCTTCCCGCGCTATGGGCCGCTCGAATATCCCTTCGCCGTCGCCGTGAAGACGGGCACCTCGCAAAATTATCGCGACGCCTGGACGCTCGCTTTCTCGCATAAGTTCATTGTCGGCGTCTGGATCGGGCGCGGTGACGCGAGCGGCATGCGCGCCCTCACGGGCGCCAGCTCGGCGGCGCGGCTGGCCCATGCGATGATGACGAAGCTGCATGGGACGAAACCCGGCGACCTCGCGCCCGAAACTTTCGCGCCTCCGCCCGGACGGGTCGTCATCGATCTCTGCCGTGCGGACGCAGGGCCGGAGTGCCCGCAGACGCTGCGCGAATGGGTGCGGCCGGGCGAGATTTCCGCCCGGCCCGCCGCTCACGCCCCGGCGGCCGTCGAAGAGGCGCTCGCAGCTGAGAGCGGCGCGCTCGTCATCGCGACGCCCGAGCACAATATGCACATATGGCGCAATCCGGAGCAGCCGGCTCCCTTGAACAAGCTCGCCTTGAAGCTTGCTGATGGCGGAAAGGACGCCCAGATCGTCTGGCTGGTCGACGGCGCGCCTTTCACTGTTGCGCAGGCGGATGAGACCGTTTTCTGGCCCATGACGCCCGGCGCGCATCGTATTCAGGCGAGATTGGCTCTGGCCCCCGTGGCGTCGCGGCCGGTGCGGGTGATCGTTGAGTGACGACGCTCCACTCAACGGCTCTCCTCACCGACCAAGAAGCCCGGGACGACCTCCGCCGTCATTGCGAGGAGCGTAGCGACGAAGCAATCTAGGGCCGTATTGTAGCTCTGGATTGCTTCGCTTCGCTCGCAATGACGGGTGGATTGCACGCTGCCCCTAGACACACTGCGACTCCTCTCCCCGCGCGCGGGGAGAGGGGCGGATTGCCAAGGCTGAGTCGTCGCTAGCTTGACCTGATCGAGGGTCGCACACACAATTTTCATAAAGCCCAGTTGGCGATTTCACGTAAAGGCCGCGCTTTCGTGTCGCGCCCTCTTCAACTCCCGCGGACCCTCCCCATATCGCTTTCGAAGGCCGCCGAAAGGGGCATGAAAAATTCCATGACATGGGGCGCCTCGCTCGAAGAGAGGCTGCGCCCTTCCGGTCGAGAGGGGATCTTATGAATTTCGAGAAATACACCGAACGCGCGCGCGGATTCGTGCAGAGCGCGCAGTCGCTCGCCACGCGCGAGGGGCATCAGCAATTCACGCCCGAGCATATTCTGAAGGTTCTGCTCGACGACGATCAGGGTCTCTCCGCCGGGCTCATCGACCGCGCGGGCGGGCGCTCGCGCGAGGCTTTGGCCAAGACCGAGGCCGCGCTCGCCAAAATCCCCAAAGTTGCGGGCTCCGGCGCGGGGCAGCTCTATCTCGCGCCGGCGACGGCGCGGCTCTTCGCCAACGCCGAGCAGATCGCGCAGAAGGCCGGCGACTCCTACGTCACGGTCGAGCGCCTGCTGCTGGCGCTGGCGATGGAAAAGGACTCCGAGGCCGCGAAAATCCTCGCCGCCGCCGGCGTGACGCCGCAGACGCTCAACGCGGCGATCGAGGATTTGCGCAAGGGCCGCACCGCCGACACCGCCTCCGCCGAAAACCAATATGACGCGCTGAAGAAATACGCCCGCGACCTGACGGAAGCGGCGCGCGAGGGCAAGCTCGATCCGGTCATCGGCCGCGACGAAGAAATCCGCCGCACCGTGCAGGTGCTCTCCCGCCGCACCAAAAACAACCCCGTGCTGATCGGCGAGCCCGGCGTCGGCAAGACGGCGATCGTCGAGGGCCTCGCGCTGCGCATCGTCAATGGCGACGTGCCGGAGTCTCTCGAAGACAAGAAGCTGCTCGCGCTCGACATGGGTGCGCTCATCGCCGGCGCGAAATATCGCGGCGAGTTCGAGGAGCGCCTCAAGGGCGTGCTCAATGAGGTCACGGCGGCCGAGGGCAGTGTGATCCTCTTCATCGACGAGATGCACACGCTGGTCGGCGCCGGCAAGGCGGATGGCGCGATGGACGCCTCCAATCTGCTGAAGCCGGCGCTGGCGCGCGGCGAGCTGCATTGCGTCGGCGCGACCACGCTCGATGAGTATCGCAAGCATGTCGAGAAGGACGCGGCGCTGGCCCGTCGCTTCCAGCCCGTCTTTGTGGACGAGCCGACGGTCGAGGACACGATCTCGATCCTGCGCGGCTTGAAAGAAAAATACGAGATGCACCACGGCGTGCGCATCACCGATAGCGCCATCGTCGCGGCGGCGACTTTGTCGAACCGCTACATCACCGACCGCTTCCTGCCCGACAAGGCGATCGACCTCGTCGACGAAGCCTCGTCGCGCCTGCGCATGCAGATCGACTCGAAGCCCGAGGAGCTGGACGAACTCGACCGTCGCATCATCCAGCTCAAGATCGAGCAGGAGGCCTTGAAGAAGGAGACCGACACGGCCTCCAAGGACCGGCTCGCGAAGCTCGAAGGCGAGCTTGCCGATCTCGAAGAGAAGTCGGCGGCGCTCACCGCGCGCTGGAAGGCGGAGAAGGACAAGCTCGGCAGCGCCCAGAAGCTGAAGGAGCAGCTCGAACACGCGCGCAACGAGCTCGCCCAGGCGCAGCGCCGCGGCGAATATCAGCGCGCGGGCGAGCTGGCCTATGGCCAGATCCCCGATCTAGAGAAGAAGCTCGCGGCGACCGAAGCCAGCGAAGGCAAAGGCGCGCTGATCGAAGAAGCGGTGACGGCGAATGACGTCGCGGCGGTCGTGTCGCGCTGGACCGGCGTGCCGGTCGATAAAATGCTCGAAGGCGAGAAGGAAAAGCTTCTCCATATGGAGGAGGAGCTGGCCAAGCGCGTCGTCGGGCAGCATGAGGCGGTCATTGCGGTCTCGACCGCCGTGCGCCGCGCCCGCGCCGGCCTGCAGGACCCCAACCGTCCGATCGGCAGCTTCATCTTCCTCGGCCCGACCGGCGTCGGCAAGACGGAGCTGACAAAAGCGCTCGCGAGCTTCCTCTTCGACGACGAGACGGCGATGGTGCGCCTCGACATGTCGGAATATATGGAGAAGCACTCGGTCGCCCGCCTCATCGGCGCGCCTCCCGGCTATGTCGGCTATGAGGAAGGCGGCGCGCTGACCGAAGCGGTTCGTCGCCGGCCCTATCAGGTCGTGCTGTTCGACGAGATCGAGAAGGCGCATCCGGACGTGTTCAACGTGCTGCTGCAGGTGCTCGACGATGGGCGCCTGACGGACGGCCAGGGACGCACGGTCGACTTCAAGAACACGCTCATCATCATGACGTCGAACCTCGGCGCCGAATTCCTGGTGATGCAGCAGGAAGGCGAGGATTCGACGGCCGTCCACGACGAAGTGATGGCGGTCGTGCGCTCGCACTTCCGGCCGGAGTTCCTGAACCGCGTCGACGAGATCATCCTGTTCCACCGCCTGCGGCGCGAGGATATGGGCGCGATCGTCGATATTCAGGTCAAGCGGCTCCAGAAGCTCCTGGAGGATCGCAAGATCACGCTGCATCTGGATTTGAAGGCGCGCGATTGGCTGGCGGCCAAAGGCTACGACCCCGCCTATGGCGCGCGCCCCTTGAAGCGCGTGATGCAGAAGGAGCTGCAGGACGCTTTGGCCGAACGTCTGCTCGCGGGCGAGATCATCGACGGCGCGACGGTGCAGATTTCCGCCGACGGCCCGTCGCTCACCATCGACGGCAAGCCGACGCACGGGCCGGCGAAGCCGCTGCTGCGGACGGTGGGTAACGCGTGACGAGAGCGCCCTCATCCGACCCCTGCTGACGCAGGGGCCACCTTCTCCCGCACGCGGGAGAAGGAGAAAGCGGCCAGCGCCGCGGGCAATGACCAAATAAGGATACGATCACCCCTTCTCCCGCTCGCGGGAGAAGGTGGCCCTCGCGTCAGCGAGGGTCGGATGAGGGCGCGGCCCGTTAGCTCACCGCTGCGTCAGGCGGCTTTCGCGAGCTGATCGCGAGACGATTATAAATATTCATCAAGCCGATCGCGATGGTGAGATCGCTCAGCTCCTTCTCGTTGAATTGCCGACGCGCCGCCTCGAAATCCGCATCGGGAACATTTGTTTCGGCCACTTTCGTCACCGCCTCGGCCCAGGCGAGCGCCGCTTGCTCGCGTAGCGAGAACAAGGACCGGGCCTCGCGCCACGCCGGCACGAGAAAGATCTTCTCCACCGCCATCCCCTCGTCCAGAAGCGCGCGCGAATGCAAGCCAATGCAATAGGCGCAGCCGTTGATCTGCGAGGCGCGCAAATAAGCGAGCTCGATCAGCGCTTTCGGCAGGCCGCAGCGCATAACGTAGCCATGGACGCCGGCAAGCGCCTTCATGCCTTCCGGCGCGGCCACCGAATAATCGAAACGTCGGGTCATGATCTTCCTCACTCCTGATCGGCGCGCGTCAGCTCTTCCTCGCGCGTATCGACCACAAAAATAGCGAGCAGACGCGCCGGCTCCGCATCGCTGGCGTTCTCGCTGACGGAATGGCGTGCGCCCGGCGGCTCGAACCAACTCTCGCCCGCGCGGTAAACCTGTGGCGCGGCGACGCCCGTCTGGCTACGGATCGCGCCCGAGAGGACATAGGCGTAGATGAAGCCGGAGGCGGCGTGTCGATGCGGCGGCGATTTCGCGCCAGGCGCGTAGGTGACGAGCACGCTGACAAGGCTCTTGCCGGGGATATTGGGAATTTCGCGCCGGGCGACCACCGCAGCAACCTCGGTCTGCGAGGTTGCCGAAGCGGCCGTTTGCGCCGCGCCGATGGCGAGGAGCGCCATTAGAAGAAGCCTGAAAAGGGACAAAGCGCGCTTCCTTATTTCAAATCGATAGAGGATCGTCCGCGGAAATCGGTCCAGAAAAAAGCGCCAAGACTGGCGCGAATGGATGTACCATCGGCCAATGCGGCCATTCCCGATCACGCTCGACCGCAAGGCCAAAACGCCTTTGTCGACGCAAATCTACGCTGCGATCCGCGACGCCGTCCGGGACGGACAGCTTGCCAGCGGCGTGCGTCTGCCGTCCTGGAGCGATCTTGCCGCGCTGCTTGGCGTCGCGCGCGGCACGGTGCGGGTGGCCTATGAACGGCTGAGCGACGAACAGTTCACGGAAGCCCTTGGGCCGGGCGGCACGCGTGTCGCGCAACGGATCGGGCCTCCTGCGACGCAAACACAAAACACGCCCAGGCATGGGCTGAGACCGGACCTCTTCCGCGATTTCGACCGACCGCCGCTCCTCTTCCAGATGGGCGTTCCGGCGCAGGACGCCTTCCCCTTCAGCCAATGGTCTCGCCTGATGGCGCGTCACGCCCGCGCCGCCGCGGCCGCGCCGGTCTGCTATCCCGACCCACGCGGCGAGGCCGCGTTGAGAGAAGCGATCTGCGCCTATCTGGCGATCGCGCGCGGCGTGAGCTGCAAGCCCGAGCAGGTGCTGGTGACAGCCGGCTTCACAGGCGCACTCGGCCTTGCCTTGCGCGCCTTGCCACTGCGAAACGCCGTCGCATGGGCGGAGGAACCTGGCTTTCCGCTGACGCGCGACGCTTTGACCATCGCCGGGCTGGCGATCAATCCAATCCGCGTGGACTGCGAGGGCCTCGATGTGTGCGAGGGCGTTCGCCAGGCGCCGGACGCCGCTCTCGCCATTGTCACGCCGGGGCAGCAAGCCCCGCTCGGCATGACCATGTCGCTCGCCCGGCGTGCGGCCCTGCTGCAATGGACGCGTGACGCCGACGCATGGATCATAGAGGACGATTATCTGGGCGAACTACAGCTCGACGGCCGCGCCGCGCCCGCCCTTGCCTCACTCGATCGCGACGCCCGCGTGATCTACGCCGGCACCTTCAGCAAGACCATCAGCCCATCATTGCGACTCGGCTTTTTGGTCGTGCCGCCGCCGCTCGCGGCGCGCTTCGCCGAGGCGACGGCGACCCTCACGCCAGCGCCCGCGCCGGCGACGCAGCGCGCCGTGGCCGCCTTTATCGCCGAGGGGCATTTTCTGCGGCATTTGCGCCGCATGAAACGGCTCTATCGCGCGCGGCGGAACGCGCTCGCGAATTGCCTTCGCGCCGCCTCGGGCGGCGCATTCGACGTCGCAGCGGGAGGCCTCGGCGTGTGTTTGACGCTGCCGCCCGACGCCGATGATCGCGAGATCGCGGCACGTGCGATTGCCGCCGGTTTTGCCCCGACGCCACTATCCTCGTGGTATCACACAGTCGAGCGGCAGGGCCTGTTGCTCGGCGCAACAAATCTCTTCGAGCCACGTCTTGCGGAAGACTGCGCGCGGTTCATGAAGATCGTCACGGGGCAGTGACGTACTCGCTCGGCTGGCTCACTGTCATTCCCGACGCTCGCGCAGCGAGCGATCGGGAATCCAGAGCAGAACCGGCGCTATTGTGGCTCTGGATTCCCGGTCGGGCTTTCTGCCCGCCGGGAATGACAAGGCCCCAAGCGTGCTGTTCAAGCGGAAAGGCGTCACAACTTCCGCAGCGCCACTTCCTCGATGCGGTGATCGGCGCCCTTTGTGAGGATCAGGCTCGCCCGCGGCCGCGTCGGCGCGATGTTCTGGCGCAGGTTTTCAAGATTGATGCGCGTCCAGATGTCTTTCGCCACGCTCACTGTCTCGTCGTCCGAAAGATCGGCGTATTTGCGGAAGTATGACCGCGGGTCGCGGAACGCCGTCTCGCGCAACTGGAGGAAGCGCTCAACATACCAGCGCTCCAGCAGTTCCTCGCTGGCGTCGAGATAGACCGAGAAATCGAAGAAATCCGAGACGAAGGGAATTTCCTTCGGCTGACGCGACGGCCGCGCGGCAAGCACATTCACGCCCTCGACGATGAGAATGTCCGGCCCGTCGAAACAGGCCGACTCGCCCGGGACAACATCATAGGTCAGATGCGAATAAACCGGCGCGCACACTTGGCGCTGGCCGGCCTTCACGGCCGAGAGAAAACGCAGTAGCGCCTTATTGTCGTAGCTTTCCGGAAAGCCCTTCTTCTCCATCAGCCCTTCGCGTTCGAGCACGGCGTTGGGAAGAAGAAAGCCGTCGGTGGTGATAAGCTCCACTTTCGGCGTATTCGGCCAGCGCGACAGCAGCGCCTTGAGGATGCGCGCGGTCGTGGATTTGCCGACGGCCACGGAGCCGGCGACGCCGATGATATAGGGAACCTTGCCGTCCTCGGCGCCCAGAAACCGCTGCGTCGCCTTGAAGAGCCCTTGCGTCGCGGCGACGTAAAGGGCAAGCAGACGCGAGAGCGGTAGATAGATTTCGATGACTTCTTCGAGCGAGATCGGATCGCCGACCGATTTTAAGCGCGTGAGGTCGTCGAGCGTCAAAGTCAGCGGCGTATCGGCGCGCAGGCTCGCCCATTCGGAACGCATGAAGCGGCGATAGGGCGAGAGCGCCCCATTCGCCTGCCCGGCCACGTCGATCATTTGCCCGCTCCGCGCGAAGCTTTCTCGGCGAGGCCGGATTGCGCCGTGCGGCGGCCGAGTTCCGCCACCACTTCGCCAAGAGAGACGCCGCGCGCCTCGAGCAGCACGAGGAGATGGTAAAGAACGTCGGCGGCTTCGCTGGTCAGCGCCTTTTTGTCGCCCTCCATGGCGGCGATGACGGCCTCGACCGCCTCCTCGCCGAATTTCTTGGCGATGCGCGGCGGGCCGGCCTCGAAGAGCTGCTTCGTGTAGGAATTCGAGGCGCTGTCATCGCGGCGTGATTTGATCAGGGCGGCGAGATCGTCGAGGGTGAAGGTCACAGCATGTTCTCCCGCCTCTCACCCGTCATGGCCGGCTCTATGCCGGCCATCCACGCCGGGCCGCTACAGCCGTCTTTGCAAGGAAGCCGGCTCCGCGCTCCAAACTCAATCCTAGCCGAAACCGAAAGGCGTGGATGGCCGGGACAAGCCCGGCCATGACGCGGTTGGGAGGTTGCGCGAAAACGCCCCATCATCCCAACGCCTCCAAACCATCGAGCCGCATCGGCAGGCCCGCCGCAGCCATATGGCGCTTCGCCTGCGGAATCGAATATTCGCCGAAGTGGAAGATCGACGCCGCCAGCACGGCGGTCGCATGTCCCTCGCGGATGCCTGCAACCAAATGGTCGAGATTGCCGACGCCGCCCGAGGCGATCACCGGCGCGCGCACGGCGTCCGCGACCGCGCGGGTGAGCGCAATGTCGAAACCGATCTTGGCGCCGTCGCGATCCATGGAGGTGAGCAAGATTTCGCCGGCCCCGAGCGCCGTCACCTCGCGGGCGTAATCGACTGCGTCGATGCCGGTCGGCCGGCGCCCGCCATGGGTGAAGATTTCCCACTTCCCGGGCCCGACCTGCTTGGCGTCTATGGCGACGACGATGCATTGCGAACCGAATTTCTCGGCGGCCTCGCGCACGAACTGGCGGTTGGAGACGGCGGCCGTGTTGATCGAGGCCTTGTCGGCGCCGGCGAGCAGAAGATTGCGGATGTCGTCGAGCGTGCGCACGCCGCCGCCGACGGTGAGCGGCATGAAGCAGGCTTCGGCCGTGCGCTGCACGACATCGAAGAGAATGCCGCGATTCTCGTGGCTCGCGGTGATGTCGAGAAAGCAGAGCTCGTCGGCGCCGGCGGCGTCATAGGCGATGGCGCATTCCACCGGATCGCCGGCGTCGCGCAGATCGACGAAATTGACGCCTTTGACGACGCGGCCTTCCTTGACGTCCAGGCAGGGGATGACGCGGGCTTTGAGCATCACAGAGGCCAGTAAATCTGTTGGAGGGGAAGAAGCTGCCGCGTCCGCTCGTCAAACGCAGGATAGTTTATCAAAACAGCAGCAACAAGCTTTTCAAAGTCTATTAGCGTAAGAGGTATAGTGGAGCGTTCAGCTTCATAATAAGCCTCTTGAGAGAAACCGCCCGTACTTACATATAGCCCACACTCATGCGGTCTACGCCCGCCAACAAAGCTGCGAATCTCGGGAGCACCGATCCTCGTACCCGGCCGATGTTTTACCTCGACGGCAATTCTAGGTTCCTGAAATCCAAAGCCGTCCGGGGAAGCTAAGATATCTTTTCCCCTATCTGTACCCGCTGGCGACACCGTTGTTTTGTAACCCATCGCTTGCAAGAGCGCTGCGACCAACTGCTGCATCTCAGACCACGAAAGCTTAGCGATTCGGTCCTTGATCTTCTCGGACGCAAGTTCTCCAATTTGATCTGCGGATGGGTCAAAAGAGGCTATCGACTCTTTCGAGTCCGGCATGATCTCTGCGGCGGAGTTTTCCGTCGGAGCTAAAGACCACAGCTCATCCGAAACGGCAGGTGGAATTAGAAAGATTGTAGAAATTGCGCCTAGAGAGTTTTGAGCGGCGACCGAAAGGTCATCACGCCCTTTCTCGTGCACCCAATTGACCTGACGGCGGTTAAATAGCTCTTTCGACTCCGCGTCGGGGAAAAATTCGCACTCTCCAGCAATCGTCCCGCAAAGATAAAACCGTGCGCGCGGATCGTACGTCACGACCCGATCGCCAATTTTCATCTCCTTTGCAAAGCGCCAAATCTGACCAGCGCTCATCGAGACGGCTTGGTCCCGCATCTCGGGGCGGGCCTTCTTGACTTGTTCCCAGAGACCGGATTTGTCCATAATCTGCGTTGCAGGCCCCACGTCGCCCCAGCCGATCGCAACAATCGACTGTTGTCGGAATTCGTCAAAGAGATATCCGCCCTCCCCGGCTCTGACCATCCACGTCTCAACCATGGTGGTTGCTCCGCGCCTTCCGGATCAGCGCCAGCGCCTCAGCCGGATCGAGGCGTCCGTCGTAAAGCGCGCGGCCAGTGATGGCGCCGGCGAGCTTGGCGCAATCGGGCTGCAGCAGCCGCTCGATATCCACAAGTGACGCGAGGCCGCCGGAGGCGATGACCGGGATCGACAGCGCATTGGCGAGCGTCAGCGTCTGCTCGATGTTCAATCCGGTCAGAATCCCGTCGCGCGAAATATCGGTGTAAATGATCGCCGCGACGCCCGCGTCCTCGAAGCTTTTGCCCAAATCCAGCGCGGACATGCGCGTGGTGCGCGCCCAGCCGTCGACGGCGACCATGCCGTTTTTGGCGTCGATGCCGACCGCCACGCGGCCGGGATAGACCCGCGCCGCCTCGCGCACGAAGGACGGGTCCTTCACCGCCGCCGTGCCGATGATGACGCGCGTGACGCCCTTCTCCAGCCAGCCCGAGAGCGTGCGCATGTCGCGAATGCCGCCGCCAAGCTGCACCGGAATGGTCAGCGCGGCAAGAATCGCCTCGACGGCTTCCGCATTGCGCGGCGCGCCGGCGAAGGCGCCGTCGAGATCGACGACATGCAGATATTCGAAGCCCTGGCGCTCGAAGGCGCGGGCCTGCTCGGCGGGATCGTCGTTGAAGACGGTGGCGCGGTCCATATCGCCCTGGGCGAGGCGAACGCACTGGCCTTCCTTCAGATCGATTGCCGGAAAAAGTATCACGGGCGCCACCTCAGGAAATTGGCGATGAGCGCGAGGCCGAGCCTCTGGCTCTTTTCGGGATGAAACTGAACGCCGACGAGATTGTCGCGCGCGACCGCGGCCGTGAGCGGCCCGCCATAGTCGCTGGTCGCCAGCACATGGCCAGGCTCGGCCGGCGTCAGATGATAGGAGTGCACAAAATAAGCGTGCAGGCCGGTCTCGCCTGTCGGAATGCCGGCAAAGACCGCATGTTCGCGCGCAAGCGACAGCGTGTTCCAGCCCATATGCGGGATTTTGAGCGACGGGTCCTTCGGCTCGATGGCGACGACGTCGCCGCCGACCCAGTCGAGGCCGGGCGTCTCGCCATGCTCCAGCCCGCGCGCCGCCATGAGCTGCATGCCGACGCAAATGCCAAGGAACGGCCGGCTCCGCGCAATCGCCGCCTCTTGCAGCGCCTCATAGAGGCCGGGCAGCGCCAGCAGGCCGGCGCGGCAATCGGCGAAGGCGCCGACGCCCGGCAGGACGACGCGGTCAGCCGCGCGCACAATCTCGGGGTCGTTGGTCACGCGAATGACGCCCTCGAGCCCCGCCTCGCGCGCGGCGCGTTCAAAGGCCTTCTGCGCCGAGTGCAGATTGCCCGAACCATAATCGATGATCGTCGTCGTCACGCGCGACTCTCCGAGGGAAGCGTTTCAGGGGAGAACGCCCGCAGCCGGCCGAAGTAGACCATTTCGGCCTCCTCCTCGGTGTCGGCGTTCACCAGGTCGCCCTCGACATAGCCGCGCCGCTGCAAACTCCATGCGAGAATGCGGTCGCCCTCGAAGCCGAGCACGAGCGCGGCGGCGAGCGCGAGAAAAGACGTGGTCAGCTTCGGAAGCATGAAGGACACGCCCAGCGCGGAGATTGCGGCGAGCAAAAGCGACCAGCCGAGAGCGGCGATCCAGGCGCGCTTCCACAGCAGCCAGAGCGGCCCGAAGATAAAGGCCGGGGTCGAGAAGGAATCGCGCAGGAACACGATCTTCTCGGGGCGCGCGGCGCCCTCCGGCGGCAAATGAACGGTGAATATCGCCATTTCGGCTTCCCTCCTCCTCTTTCGGACTCTTGCCGGCCGCCCCTCAGGCAGTCAGCGTGCCCTTGGTGGAGGGCGCTTCGCCCTGGACGCGGCGCGGGTCGATCGCCACCGCCTTGCCGAAGGCCCGGGCGAAACCCTTGAAGGCGCTTTCGGCGATATGATGGCTGTTGACGCCTTTGAGGCTGTCGATATGCAGCCCGATGCGCGCCTGCACGGCGAAGGCCTGGAAAAATTCGCGCATGAGCTCGGTATCGAAGGCGCCGATGCGCTCCGACGGGAAGTTCACGTCATAGACGAGAAAAGGCCGGCCCGAGACATCCACGACAACGCGGGTCAGCGCCTCGTCGAGCGGCACATGGGCGTCGCCATAGCGGGCGATTCCCTTGCGGTCGCCGAGCGCGCGATCCACCGCCTGGCCGAGCGCCAGCCCGACGTCCTCGACCGTGTGGTGGCCGTCGATATGCAGATCGCCCTTGGCGAGCACCGTCAGATCGAGCGGCGCATGGCGGGCGATCTGGTCGAGCATATGGTCGAAAAAGCCTATTCCCGTCGAAATGTCGGATTTCCCCGCCCCGTTGAGATCGACGGCGACGGAGATCGTCGTTTCCTTGGTGACGCGCTCGATCTGGGCGCTGCGCATGGAGAATAGGCCTTCCAAAAGGACGCGGGCCGAACATTCGCCGGCCGCAAGCGGGCGGGTTGTAGCAATTTCGTCGCAACGGCGCCAGCCGGAGCCGTGCGCCAGGGCTCTGAATCCAGGTTAACAACCCTACGCAGCCGCGTCATGCCCGCGCTTGTCGCGGGCATCCACGCCAGGACATTGAGACAAGCGGGAAGAAGAAGCGGCGTTGTTCCGCTCATGTTCTTAAGCTTTCCGCCTCGGCGCGGCGTGAATGGCCGCGACAAGCGCGGCCATGACGCTGGAACACATCTCTCCTCATTACCCCGAATTCGGAGCCCTGGGCCGTGCGCCAAGTCACTGGCCGCTGCGCCCGCGCTTCTTTATGCTCGCCGGAGGTTCCTAGCCAGCATAGCATGTTTTCAGGAGAATTGATGAAGCTCGCCTATTTCGCCGCTCCCGCGCTGCTCATTGGCCTTGCGGCCGCCGTCGCCGGAACGCCCGAGGAAGATTACGTCGCCGCCCGCGACGCGGCCACCGCCAAAATCAAGAAGATCGAGGCGAAGAACCCCGACGCCGACATTTCGAAAATCAATAAAAGCGCTCTGGCCGCTCTCGAGAAACGCCTGCAGGCGATCATCGGCCCGGTTGCGATCAAGCCTTATCCCGAGAAGGGGAGAATGGAGTACGACAGTCTTTCCGAGGGCGAGCTCGGCGCGGACGGACTGGACGGCCTGCGCTTCGGCAAGGACGGCGACGGGCCGCAGCTCGTCGTCACGACGGACGGCCTGCTGGAAACATGGCTAAAGCGGCCGCGGGACTGGGGGACGAAGAAAGGCAAGCGGCCGTCGATCGACGAGGCGCTGGCCAATGCCGAATTCTATACTTTCGCCGTTGGACAGGACGCCGCCCTGACAAAAACCGCCGACATCCCCATCGCAAAGCCCGAAGGGGCGACCTTCGCGGTCGCGCTGCTCGGCGGCTGGGCGCAGGATGACGGCCCGAACCCGATACAGGATATTGTCCTGGCGGTGCGCCGGGAGGGAAAGGTCTATATCGCGAGCGAGCGCGCCAAGGCCTATAAGCCCATCCCCGCCTGCGACGCCAGCCTGAAGGCGGCGGAAGCGAAAGCCGACGTGATCTTCAAGAAATATCAGGCGAGCGGCGCGAAGGACGAAAAGATCTTCAACGACTATACGCAGACGCGCGAAAAGGGCGACGCCGACTTTCGCGCCTGCTACCGGCAGCGCGCGCCCGGGGAAGCGTTTTTCCCCGCGCTGGTGAAAGAGGCGCAGGAGATCGCCGATCGTTTCGGCGGGAAGTAGCGCGCCCTCATCCGACCCCGCTTTGCGGGGCCACCTTCTCCCGTAAACGGGAGAAGGAATCGCGTTGCAATCCTTGTGATCTCTAAACACGGGGTTCTCTCCTTCTCCCGCGTGCGGGAGAAGGTGGCCCTCGCGTCAGCGAGGGTCGGATGAGGGCCCCCGCCCTTGCTCAACACCCGCCAAACGCCTACATCCGCCTGACATATTAGTCTGGATGGCGAGAATGGAAAGCGAACGCGAGAAGTCGCTCCTGATGCATGCGACGACGATCATACTGGTTAAAAAACAAGGCGAAACCGTCATAGCGGGCGATGGCCAGGTCAGCCTCGGCCAGACCATCATGAAAGGCAACGCCCGGAAAGTGCGCCGGCTCGGCAAGGGCGACGTGATCGCGGGCTTCGCCGGCGCCACCGCCGACGCCTTCACCCTCTTCGAGCGTCTCGAGACCAAGCTCGAGCAATATCCCGGTCAGCTCATGCGCGCCTGCGTGGAGCTCGCCAAGGACTGGCGCATGGACCGCTATTTGCGCCGTCTCGAAGCCATGATGCTCGTCGCAGACAAAAATGTCGGCCTGGTGCTGACAGGGTCCGGCGACGTGCTGGAGCCCGAAACCGCCGAGGGCGGCGCCGTCGCGGCGATCGGCTCCGGCGGCAATTATGCGCTCGCCGCCGGCCGCGCGCTGATCGACACGCCGGCAGACGCCGAGACCATCGCGCGCCGGGCCATGAACATCGCCGCCGACATTTGCGTCTATACGAACCATAGCATCGTGGTGGAGAAAATCTGATGGCCGACTTCTCCCCCCGCGAGATCGTCTCCGAGCTCGACCGCTACATCGTCGGACAGCAGGACGCCAAGCGCGCCGTCGCGATCGCGCTGCGCAACCGCTGGCGCCGTCTGCAGCTTCAAGGGCAGATGCGCGAAGAGGTGATGCCCAAGAACATCCTCATGATCGGCCCGACGGGCTGCGGCAAGACCGAGATCGCCCGCCGCCTCGCCCGCCTCGCCAACGCCCCGTTCCTGAAGGTCGAGGCCACGAAGTTCACCGAGGTCGGCTATGTGGGCCGCGACGTCGAGCAGATCGTGCGCGACCTGATCGAAGTCGCGCTGGTGATGGTGAAGGACCGCCGCCGCAAGGATGTGCAGGCCCGCGCCGAAAAGGCCGCGGAGGAACGCGTGCTCGACGCGCTCGTCGGCCCCGCCTCCTCGCCCGCGACGCGCGAGACCTTCCGCAAGCGGCTGCGCGACGGAGAGCTCGACGACAAGGAAGTCGAGATCGAATTGCAGCAATCGGGCGGCTCCACGCCCATGTTCGAGCTGCCGACCATGCCGGGCGCAAGCGTCTCGGCTTTTTCGCTCGGCGACCTCTTCGGCAAAATGCAGCGCGGCAAGCCACGCAAGCTCACGGTGAAGGAAGCGCATGGGCCGCTGATCGCCGAAGAGAGCGACAAGCTCATCGACCAGGAAGCGAGCGTCCGGGAAGCCATCCACGAAGTGGAGAACAACGGCATCGTCTTCATCGACGAGATGGACAAAATCTGCGCCCGCGAAGGACGCGGCGGCGCCGATGTCTCGCGCGAGGGCGTGCAGCGCGACCTGCTGCCGCTGATCGAAGGCACGACGGTGGCGACCAAGCACGGATCGGTGAAAACCGACCATGTGCTCTTCATCGCGTCGGGCGCCTTCCATGTCGCGAAGCCTTCGGACCTCTTGCCCGAGCTTCAGGGCCGCCTGCCGATCCGCGTGGAATTGGCCTCGCTCAATGAAGAAGACTTCCGCCGCATCCTGACCGAAACCGAAGCCTGTCTCACCAAGCAATATGTGGCCTTGATGGGCACGGAGGGCGTGACGCTGGAATTCGCGCCCTCGGCCATCGACGCCATCGCCAAAGTGGCCGTGGCCGTGAACACCTCGGTGGAAAACATCGGCGCCCGGCGCCTGCAGACGGTGATGGAGCGCGTGCTCGACGACATCAGCTTCACGGCCTCCGACCGCGCGGGCGAGACGGTGACGATCGACGGCGATTTCGTCGAGAAGCACATCGGGGATTTGGCGAAGAACCGGGATTTGAGCCGGTTTATTCTGTAAGCTTGGGCTCCCTCCTTCTCCCGCTTGCGGGAGAAGGTGTCGCCGCGAAGCGGTGACGGATGAGGGCCCTCACCCGACCCGGCTTCGCCGGGCCACCCTCTCCCGCAGGCGGGAGAGGGGAGATTCCCACACTTGCGCCCGCGCCCGCGCATTGTCATAACCCCCGCCAAAGTTCCTCAACCCTCGACGGCGCAATCCATGTCCAGCTTCCCCCAGCGCGTTTTCTCGGGCGTGCAGTCCACCGGCAATCTGCATCTCGGCAATTACCTCGGCGCCATCGTCAAATTCGTCGAGCTGCAGGAGCGCTTCGAGTGCCTCTATTGCGTCGTCGACCTGCACGCGATCACCGTTCCGCAGGACCCGATCGAGCTGCGCAACAACACGCGCGAGATCGCGGCGGCGTTTCTCGCCTGCGGCATCGACCCCAAGAAGAACATCGTTTTCAATCAGAGCCAGGTCGCCGAGCACGCCGAGCTCGCCTGGGTGTTGAACTGCGTCGCCCGCATCGGCTGGCTCAACCGTATGACCCAGTTCAAGGACAAGGCCGGCAAGGACCGCGAGAACGCCTCGATGGGCCTCCTGGATTACCCTGTCCTGATGGCCGCCGACATCCTCCTCTATCGCGCCACCCATGTGCCGGTCGGCGAGGACCAGAAGCAGCATCTGGAGCTCGCCCGCGACATTGCGCAGAAGTTCAACAATGATTTCGGCGCCTCGATCGAGCG
Organism: Methylocystis sp. Sn-Cys; assembly: GCF_016745395.1. Classification (GTDB taxonomy): domain Bacteria; phylum Pseudomonadota; class Alphaproteobacteria; order Rhizobiales; family Beijerinckiaceae; genus Methylocystis; species Methylocystis iwaonis. The sequence goes on along the minus strand of NZ_JAERVJ010000003.1, from coordinate 310,066 downwards.
CAATGGCTTCGGGGAAGGCTTCTTCCCCCTGCCCGAGCCGCTGATCGCCGGCCCGGCGACGCGCGTCATGAGCCTGCGCGACGGCACGAAGAAAATGTCGAAATCGGACGCCTCGGATTATTCGCGCATCAATCTCTCCGACGACGCCGACCAGATCGCGACGAAGGTGAAGAAGGCCAAGACGGATCCCGAGCCCCTGCCCTCCGAGGAAAAGGGTCTCGAAGGCCGGCCGGAGGCGGACAATCTCGTCGGCATTTTCGCCGCGCTATCGGGGCGCGCCAAGGCGGAGGTTTTGAGCGAATTCGGCGGCGCGAATTTCTCGACCTTCAAGAGCGCGCTGGTCGATCTCGCGGTCGCCAAGCTCTCGCCGATCACCGCGCAAATGCGCCGCATCCGCGAGGATGAGGGCTATATCGACCAGGTGCTGCGAGACGGCTCGGACCGCGCCCGCGCGCTGGCGCGCGAGAACATGAACGCCGTGAAGGATATTGTGGGGTTCTTGCGGTAACTCCGCCTAATCGCCTCGCTTGGCGAGGAGGCGTTCGACCTCCTCCCTGAGCGGGCGTAGGTCCTTCGAGATAACGTCCCAGACAAGAACAAGATCGACGCCCCAATAGGCGTGTATCAGCCGATTTCGGAATGCCACGATTTTCGCCCAGGGAGCTGGCGCTGTGGCCTTTAGCTCGGGGGAGAGCTTGCCTGCCGCCTCGCCAATGATCTCGAAATTGCGGATGACAGCGTCCTGGATGATGCGCTCGCGCAAAAAGACATCCCGGCCGCCCGTAACATAGCTCTCGATCGCGCGGATGCTATCCGCGATATGCTCCAGGTAGAAGCGATCGGACTTCACAAGGGCAACGCTTCGCGTTCGATCAACGGCCTGAGAAAAGGACTCATGCCCCGCGAGGTCACAAGATCGACCCTCCGCCCGATCAGCGTCTCCAGTTCCTCCGCCAGCGCGAGATAATCGTCGAACCCGCGTTCCTCAGCAAGATCGACGAGCAAATCCACGTCGCTCGACGGCGTCTCTTCCCCACGAACGACCGAGCCGAACAGGCGGATGTTCGACGCGCCATGGCGGCGCGCGGCTGCAATCAGCTCCGAGCGTTTATCGAGCAGGGATTCGAGCAACGGCATGGCATACACCTCACGCACACTATAGCACAAATCAGGCGGTCAACGCCTCTGGCTTCGGCCCGCCGGTCGCCCAATCCAGCAGTTCGACCGTATGCACGATCGGGATCGCCGTACCCGCCCTGATCTGCGTCATGCAGCCGAGATTGCCCGCGGCGATAACTTGCGGCGCGAGGCTCTCGATATTGGCCACCTTACGGGCGCGAAGCTGGTCGGCCACCTCGGACTGCAAAAGATTGTAGGTTCCCGCCGAACCGCAGCAGATGTGTCCTTCGGGCACGGCGACAACCTCGAAGCCCGCGCGCTCCAGCGCCGCAACCGGCTCGCGCGTGATTTTCTGGCCGTGCTGCAGGGAGCAAGCCGCGTGATAGGCGACCCTCAGGCGCGGGACGGCGGCGCGCTCGAATTGCAATTTATCGACAAGCTCGCTCACGTCGCAGGCCAGCGCGGAAATGCGCGCGGCCTTGCCCGCAAGCGCGGCGTCGTTGCGGAACATGAAGCCGTAATCCTTCACGCTCGTGCCGCAGCCGGAGGTATTGATAATGATATGATCGAGGCCGCCTGTCTCTATCTCGCGCGTCCAGGCGTCGATGTTCCTGCGCGCAAATGCATGGGCCTCATCGACCTTGCCGAGATGATGCGGCAGCGCCCCGCAACATCCGGCGCCCTCGGCGACGACGACCTCGACGCCGTGGCGCGTGAGGAGACGCACGGTGGCTTCATTAATACGCGTGTCCAGCACGGTCTGCGCGCAACCGTTGAGAAGCGCGACGCGCATTTTGCGAGCGCCTTGCGCCGGAAAAACCTGCGGGCGGTCGACGTCCGACCGCGCTGGCAATTTAGCGGGCGCGAGCGATAGCATCGCGCGCAGGCGCTCTGGCAAATAGCGGGCGAACGGCCTCGCGGCGGCAGCGAAACGCAACGCAAACCGGAACACTCTTGGGCGCGACAGAACGAAAGCAAGCAACGCGCGCAGCGCCTTATCTGCGAAGGACCGCTGATAGGTCGCCTGTATATGGGCGCGCGCATGGTCGACGAGATGCATGTAATGCACGCTCGACGGACAGGTCGTCATGCAGGAAAGGCAAGAGAGGCAGCGATCGACATGCCGCGCGGTGCGCGCATCGGCGGCGCGGCCATTCTCCAGCATCTCCTTGATGAGATAAATGCGCCCGCGCGGCGAATCCAATTCGTCGGCCGTGAGGAGATAGGTCGGGCAGGTCGCGGTGCAGAAGCCGCAATGCACGCAGGCGCGCAGGATCTTCTCCGATTGCGCCATGTCCGGGTCCGCGAGCGCGGCAAGAGAGAAATGCGTCTGCATCTCAAAACGCCTCGCGCATGCGGCCGCGCTCCAGAAGATGCGCGGGGTCAAAACTCTCCTTCACGCGCTTGGTCAGCGCGGCAAGCGGCGCCGGCTGCGGATGAAAGACGTCTACGCGCGCGCGAATATCGTCGGAAGCGCGGATGAGAGTCGCATGGCCGCCGCGGGCGTCGACAGCGGGGCGTATCGTCGTGGCATGAGCGTCGCCCGCCGGCTCCAGGCAAAGCCAGACGAGCCCGCCCGCCCAGTCGTAATAATAGGCAAGGATGGGCGCGCCAGCGTTGCGCAGCGCATCCAGGACGGCGAGCCCGTCTGTTGGCGCGACGGAAAGGCGCCAGATCTGCCCGCTATGCGCGGCAAGCGGCGTGACGTCGCGCAGCGCCGCCCAAAGCGCCCCGGACTCGTTTTGCGGCAATGTCTCGAAGCGCGCGCCGGTATCGCCAAGTTGCGCGATCAGCGCCTCGCGCCGAGTCGAAACCGAGATTTCTGGGCCTTCGATGCGCAGCAGCGCGGCGTTGGCGTCGAGCCCGAGCGGCGCGGCGCCCGCCGGCAGCATGGCGAAGGAGGACACTTCATGCGGCGACCCCGACGCGCGGCGCAATTGCGCAAGGCTTTGCGCTTCGTCGAGACCGAGGACCAGGAGAGTCTGTTCGGTCTCCGCCTTGGGCAGAACCTTCAACGTTACTTCGGTGAGAAGCGCCAGCGTGCCGTAGGAGCCGCAGACAAGCTTTGAGAGATCATAACCCGTAACGTTTTTCATGACACGGCCGCCGGATTTCACCACCTCGCCGCGCCCGGTCACACAGTGAAACCCCAACAGATGGTCGCGCGCGGCTCCTGCCTTGATGCGGCGCGGGCCGGAAGCGTTGACGGCGATCGCCCCGCCGATTGTCGCGCTCCGCGTCGCGCCGCCGAGCAGCGGCGCATAATCCATCGGCTCGAAAGCGAGCTGCTGGCCATGCGCGTCGAGCAACTCCTCGATCTCGCGCAAAGGCGTCCCGGCACGGGCGGAAAGCACGAGCTCCTCGGGCTCATAGAGCGTCACCCCCGTCAGCGCGCGCGTGGAGATCTGCTGTTGCAGAGGCGCATAGCGGCCGAGGCGCTTTTTCGAGCCCGCGCCGACAATGGCGAAAGGCGTTTTTCGCGTGTTGGCGGCGTGCAAGGCGTCGACGGCGGCGGCGGCGTCGCGAATATCGAGCGTGGCCAGGAGAGCGTCCATGTCAGAATCTCGGCAGATCGGGGAACGGCGTCTTGCCGCCCGACACATGCATCATGCCGAACTCGGCGCAACGATGTAGCGTTGGGAAAACCTTACCGGGATTGAGCCTGTTCAAGGAGTCGAAAGCGCACTTTACGCGTAACTGCTGTTCGAGATCGGTCTCGTTGAACATCTCGCCCATCAAATCGCGCTTCTCGACGCCCACGCCATGTTCGCCGGTGAGCACGCCGCCGACAGCGACGCAAAGGCGCAAGATATCGAACCCGACCTTCTCCGCCCGCTCCATTTCCCCTTCGATCGAAGCGTCATAGAGAATGAGCGGATGCAGATTGCCGTCGCCCGCATGGAAAACATTGGCGACCTGCAGGCCCTCGCGCTTGGCGATCGCGTCCATGCCCGCGAGCACCTCCGGCAGGCGTGCGCGCGGGATCGTGCCGTCCATGCACAGATAATCCGGCTTGATGCAGGAGACCGCCGGAAAGGCGTTCTTGCGACCGGCCCAGAATTGCAAGCGCTCGGCTTCGCTTGTGGAAACCTTGGTCGTCGTCGCCCCTTCGTCACGCGCAATTGTTTCGACGAGGTCCACGAGATGGTCGACTTCCGCCTGCGCGCCGTCGAGCTCCACGATGACGATCGCCTCGGCGTCGAGTGGATAGCCGCAAGGCTGGAAACGCTCGACGGCGTGGATCGTCGCCTTGTCCATCATTTCCATGCCGCCGGGGATAATCCCGCGCGCGATAACGGCGCCGACAAAGCGCGCGCCGGCCTCGACGCTCGAAAAGCCCACCAGCAGCCCACGCGCGACCGCCGGCTTTTGCAAGATGCGCACGGTGACTTCGGTGACAACGCCGAGCAAGCCTTCCGAGCCGGTCATCAGGCCGAGAAGATCATAGGCCTCGCTATCGAGATGTTTGCCGCCGAGGCGAATGACCTCGCCGCCCATCAGCACGACTTCGAGCCCGAGAATATTGTTGGTCGTCAGACCATATTTGAGACAATGCACCCCGCCGGCGTTCTCGGCTACATTGCCGCCGATGGAGCAAGCGATCTGAGACGACGGATCGGGCGCGTAATAAAAGCCGCGACTCTCGACCGCCTTGGAGATGGCGAGATTTTGCACGCCAGGCTGCACGCGCGCGCAGCGGTTCTCATAGTCGATCTCGAGGATGCGGTTAAACTTCGACATGCCGAGCAGAATGCCGTCCTCGAGCGGCATCGAGCCGCCGGAAAGCGAGGTGCCCGAACCGCGCGGCACGACCTTGACGTTCATCTCGGCGGCAAGCGCCAGAACGGCGCTCACCTGCGCCACGGTCTCGGGCAATGCGACCACGAGCGGCAGCGCGCGATACATAGTGAAGGCGTCGCATTCGTAAGCGCGGCGCGCCGTCTCGTCCACGATGAGGTTCCGCGCCGGCAAAATAGCGCGCAAGCGCTCGATCAGCTCGTCGCGCCGCGCGAGTATCTCGGGCTCGGGCGCAGGCATGGCCAGCGTCATTGTTCAGCGCCTCCTCAGCGCATCGCGCGCGCCGTTGCGCCGGCGCTCCGGGCGTGGGATTGCAGCGGCCTCGGAAATTTTCCCTAGTCGAGGCGCAGGATGGGCGCAAGTCCGACGCTTCCGGGCCGCGCGCTTCTCGAGCGAGCCTGAAGGCTCGCGGTCCAATTAAAGGCTCACGGTCTAATCAAAAGGAGACGCAATGAAAATGAAGTTCGTTTTGACGCTCGCCGACGCCAAGCGCGTGGCGGCGGCGGCCGCGGAGGAAGCCCAGCGCAACGGCTGGAGCGTGGTGATCGCCATCGTCGACGACGCGGGCCTGCTCATCTATCTTGAGCGGCTCGACGGCGTGCAGCCCGCCTCCTGCGACATCGCCCAGGCGAAGGCGCGCGCCGCGGCGCTGTTTAAACGCCCGAGCAAAGCGCTGGAAGAGACCGTCGCCGGCGGCAGGGTCGCGCTGCTGAGCCTGCCCCATATCATCCCTGTCGAAGGCGGCCTGCCGCTCGTCTATGAGGGGCAAGTCATCGGCGCTATTGGCGTGTCCGGGGTGCAATCATTCGAGGATGGGATCGTCGCCAAGGCCGGCGCGGATGCCCTTGGCGCAAGCGCTTAAGCCTCTCGTTACGATAACGGCGAAGGCCCGCGCGATCTTTCGAGCATGTCCAATCAGGCAGGGCCTAGCCTAATCGCCGCCGCCGAGAGACCTTCGGGCGCGACCCACGGCCTCCGGCGACAGCCCTTCGGCGGCGGCGAAGGCCAAAAGCACATCCTCATCCCCGGCCAAATGATCGAGAACCGCGAGATGAAAGCCGCGATCGCCGAGAAGCGCCGGCACATCGCCCGCGTCGAGCCCTGTCAGAGCGAGAAATCGCGACACGCGCTCTTCGTCGTGGGTGAGATAAGCCAGCGCGCGCAGAGCCAATTCCGCCGGCGCCGGCTCGATCGTCTTTGGGGCGCGAATATCTCGCGCATTCCGGCCGATTTTCATTAATACTCCCATGTTAGGCATGAACGAAACGGCCCTTCGATCCTTTTGCCGCCTCGAAGCAGCCGCGTCTCAAGAGCTGGGCCATGAAGAAAACAGTCCTCATCGTAGAGGATAACGAATTGAACATGAAGCTCTTCAACGATCTGTTGGAGGCGAACGGGCACGCGACGCTTCGCACCAAAAGCGGCGTGGACGCGATTTCGCTCGCGCGCGAGCACCGGCCCAATCTCATCTTGATGGATATTCAATTGCCGGAGGTCAGCGGCCTGGAAGTCACCCGCTGGCTGAAGGATGACGATGAACTGAAAGATATTCCGGTCATCGCCATTACCGCCTTCGCGATGAAGGGCGACGAAGAGAAAATCCGCCAGGGCGGCTGCGAGGCTTATCTCTCCAAGCCGATCTCGGTCGCGAAATTTCTAGAGACGGTGAATTCCTTCCTTGCGGACAAGAACTAGGAGACGTCAGCCCTATGACCGCGCGCGTCCTGATCGTCGACGATCTGCTCCCCAACATCAAACTGCTGGAAGCCCGCCTCTCTGCTGAATATTTCGACGTGGTGACGGCGACGAACGGCCCGCAGGCTCTGGAACTCTGCCGCGAAGGGGGCTGCGACATCGTTCTGCTCGACGTCATGATGCCGGGCATGGACGGATTCGAGGTCTGCTCCCGGCTGAAAGCCGACCCCGCCACAATGCATCTGCCGGTGGTGATCGTGACGGCGCTCGATCAACCGGAGGATCGCGTGCACGGCCTCGAATGCGGCGCCGACGATTTCCTCACCAAGCCCGTCGACGAGATCGCGCTGATCGCGCGCGTCCGGTCGCTGGCGCGCCTCAAGATCACCATCGACGAATTGCGCGCCCGCGCCAGCACCTCAGCCAATCTCGGCCTCGCCTCTCGCGAGCCCAACGACGGGGCGCGCGGCCGCATCCTGCTGGTCGAGGATCGCCCGAGCTCGGCCGACCGGATCGACTCCGCGCTGCGCGACTTCCACGACATCGACATCGAACAGCATCCGCAGGAGGCCTTGTTCCGGGCCGCCGAGAATAATTACGAGCTCGTCGTCGTCAGCCTCAACCTCGCCCATTTCGACGCGCTGCGGCTGTGCAGCCAATTGCGCTCGCTGGAACGCACCCGCACGCTGCCGATCCTCCTGCTGGCCGATATGGACGACCGCCAGCGCGTCCTGCGGGGTCTCGATCTGGGCGTGAACGACTATATCATGCGGCCGATCGACCGGAACGAGCTTCTGGCGCGGGTGCGCACGCAGTTGCGGCGCAAGCGCTACACGGACTCGCTGCATGAAAATGTGCAGGCGGCGATCGAGCTCGCGGTCGTCGACGCGCTCACCGGGTTGAACAACCGCCGCTTCCTCGAGACCCATCTCGCCACGGCGCTCGACCAGACCGCCCATAAGGGCCGGCCTCTGTCCTTGATGATTCTCGACATCGACCACTTCAAATCGGTCAACGACACCTATGGCCACGACGCCGGCGACGAGGTGCTGAAGGCCTTCGCCCAACGCATCAAGCGCGTCCTGCGCAGCGCCGATCTCGTTTGCCGCCTGGGCGGCGAGGAGTTCGTCGTCGTCATGCCCGATACGCCCCTCGTGGTTGCAGAGCGAATCGCCGAGCGCGTGCGCGCGGCGGTCGAGGGCGCGCGCTTCCCTGTCGATCCCAAGGCGACGCGGACGATTCCGGTCACCACCTCCATCGGCCTCGCCGAACGCGGCGCCGACGCCAACGCCGACGCCCTGATGCGGCGCGCCGACAAGGCCCTCTATGCCTCCAAAACCTCGGGCCGCAACAGGGTGACGGCGGCGGCCGCTTGATGCCTGTGAGAAAATTGACATAAAGCCGCTCGCCGGGCTTGCAGACAAAGCCCGGCTGAACTATACACCGCCCGTCGACGCCGCGTCGGCCGCAGCCTCCCCCAAGAGGCCCGTAGAAAAGATGGGGCCATAGCTCAGTTGGGAGAGCGCTTCAATGGCATTGAAGAGGTCGTCGGTTCGATTCCGTCTGGCTCCACCATCAATCAAGAATAGATAAGCGTGCTGGCGTCGAGTTGACAGCGACTCGTCTTAGGGACGGTTGGCCGCGCCGCTGCTCTACCGAAGAACTCTTGTAGGCCGATAACGCTTATACCGGTTCGCGCAAAATCGCGCGCCCACAAGCGAGCGGCCGATCGTTCCTTATCTCTTGCGCGCCAACAATCGTGTCGCGGTTCAGCGGCTCGGACGATTTGCTCGCGCGTCAATCTGTTGGACTCGACGCTTCGAGGCTAAACGCCGGTTTCAGAAGTAATGGCGGCTGCAGAAAGCAGCCTCGGTCGTTTTGGCACTCGCAGAGCATTGCCGCGGCAAGAAACCGCATACGCCTTCCCTCACACCCACTAACTAAAAAATCAATATTTCCGCTACCTTAGTCTACGACTCCATGGAACCTTCAGCTTGGGGAACTGAGCCCGCTTCTTTTTTCTTCACGAATCAGTCATTAAACAGCAAGAATTGCCAAGGTTACACGCGCATATGATTCGACTTGCCTTTACCGATGACACCGATGCCCCAGCCGCGGAGAGCGAACGGCGCCGGCTTCTAGACGACGCCCTGCGCCGTCTCTTCGTTCTCTAAATCCTCCACTGACTGGCAGACTTCGATGGCCGTTATGAAGCATCAATTTATTCAAAATCCCCTGGGTTCCGCGCTGGACAACGACCTCGACGTCTTGCGGAAAAAGCTGAACAGCGCGCTCGGCTTTCCTCCGCGCCCGGCGCTGACGGCCGCCCTCGACCTCCTGACGAGAGCGAACACGGCTCTGGAGTTTCTCGAAAAGCGGAACGCCGACATAGAGAATTGGGCTGTCGAGGCTATTCGCCAACTTCAGGCGGATTTTGCATCCTCTGAGAACACAGTTGCGCTTTACCGCGATCGCGTCCGCGAGGCCGAGCAGCTCAACTGCGACCTCGGCAAGAAACTCTCCGCCGCCGAGCGCCGCGCCGTTCAGGCCGAAGAAAGGGCCGTGAGAGCGGAAACCGAGCTTTTGAAGGAGCGGACGAGGGCCGGGGCCGCCGAAGCACGGGCCGCCAAGGCGGAGGCTGACGCCGGCGATGCGGAACAATGGCTTTCGCAGGTCAGCGATCTGATCAACGCGAATCTTGCCGGGGCGGCGATCGTCTTGGACAATCTGGAAACGTCGGACCCCGTAGCGGCGCTCAAAAAGAAGCTCGGCGCCTGAGGCCGGCGCGGGCGAGCGCCCTCGATGTCCGCTTTGCCACAAAATTGCGTCAGACGGCACAAGGCTGGCCCAATGAAGCTTCAAGACGCCAGAAACCAGACGCCTCTACTTTGCAGCGCTATATATATTGAATTCCTTTCGATTGCCCGTTAGTCGCCTCATTGGCCCGCTCCTTGCTGCCAATCTCCCGAGAAAAGGGATGCAGCGATGAACGATCTCCAGCCGCGTAGCTTTCTGCATAATCAGGCCGATCCATACGCGATTATCCTCGGCACGAATGAGATTGCCTCGGCGATCGCCGTCAGGCTCTGCTGGGAGCGTTTCCGCGTCGTGCTGAGCCATGACCCGTTTCCACCCGTCATCCGGCGTGGGATGGCGTTCCATGACGCGCTTTTCGACGATCAGGTCGCCGTCGACGGCGTCGTCGGCCAGCGCGCCGAGACCGCTCTGGAGATCATCGACGCCCTCGCCTTGCGCGGGCGGGCGGCGGTCACGCATCTGCAATTGACCGATCTGATCACCTTGCGCGCGCCCGTCGCGGTCATCGACGCGCGACTTCAGAAACACCGCGTCACGCCGGACCTTCGCGGCGTCGCCGGACTCGCTATCGGCGTCGGGCCTAAATTCGCCGTGGGCGAAAATTGCGACATTGCCATTGAAACCCACCCCGCGAAGACCGGCGCGCTTCTCGACGCCGGCGAGACGCGCGACGCCGATGGAGTCGCGCGCGCCTTGGGTGGCGTCGGCAAGGAGCGTTTCGTCTATTCGGCGCGGCCGGGCGTGTGGCGCACGCCGCTCGATATCGGCGCGCAGGTCTTCAAGGGTTTTGTGCTCGGCCATCTGGACAGCCAGCCGGTAAAGGCGCCGATGGACGGTTTTCTGCGCGGAATCGCGCGCGACGGCGTCGCTGCGCCCGCCGACGTGAAGCTCGTCGAAATCGACCCGCGCGGCCGCGCGGCTCGTTGGACAGGCACCGATGAAAGAGGCCGCGCCATCGCAGAGGCGGTGATTACGGCGATGGCCAGGGCGCCAATCAGCCGGCTTCTCGTCCCGTTCCAAATCTAGCGCGCCGTCCGCTCGCATGGAATCTGCGAGCGGAAGGCGCTCTGACCCAGTCGCGCGGCGCCACAGGATTAGCTGGGCGCCCCTGCCCTCGCCGGCGGCGATGGCGCTTGCGCCCGCCTTCGCCTCCCCACAAATTATATCGACCAATATATATCGCAGCACGGCGAAACTGCGCTTGTTTTACAAGCCGACGGCGCCGTCATTTAGCGCTATATCCGCGTACTTTTTATGCTGGCTCTTTATTGACAGTATTGCACAGCTTGTCATAGCTTTTCGTTATGTACCAGATAAACATATCAAATCGATTCAAGCGCGACGTCGCCGCCCTGTCCCGCGCGACGCTCCTGGGATGCATCGCATTCAGCGCCATCCCGCTTCGCCTGGCCCAGGCGGAGGAAACCAAGATCGTCGTCGTTACGAGCTTCCCGGAAGAGCTCACGACGCGCTACGAGCAAGAATTCGAGAAACGCTATCCGGACATCCATATTCAGTTCGTCTGGAAGCAGTCGCGGGACGCGCTTGCCGAGCTCAGCAAGCCGGCGCAAGGCGGCGCCGACGTCTATTGGGCGCCGACCATCGCCAATTTCGCGACCCTGCGCGAGCGCGGCGCGTTTCAGAAAATTTCGGTGGACCGCACGGCGCTTCCGGGCCGCCTCGGGCGCGAACAAATCTCCGACCGGGAAGGATTTTACGAGGCCTATGACGTCGCCGGCTACGGCGTCGTGATGAATCCGGCGCTCGCCGCGGCGAGCGATCTCGCGGCGCCGAAGCGCTGGCGCGATCTCGTCGCCCCGAACTATGCGCGCCGCTTGGCGATGCCCATTCCGGCGAAGGTCGGCTTTTCGCCTGCGCTCTATGACATCTTCCTACAAAGCGAAGGATGGGAAAACGGCTGGGCGCAGTTGAGCGAGATGGCGGGAGAAGCCGCGCTCCTCGCCCAAGGCGCGCTGCCGACCGCGCAAGTGCGCGACGGCGCGGCGGTCTTTGCGCTCACCATCGATTTCTTTGCGGTGAGCGCCAAGGCCAATGGCGCGCCGGTGGAGATGATCTATCCGGAGCGCAGCGCCTTCCTGCCCGCGCATATCGCCATCACGGCCGCGACGAAACATGCGGCGGAAGCCAAGTCCTTCGTCGATTTCGCGCTTTCCGCGGACGGCCAAAAGCTGATGATCGAGCGCGACAGCATGCGCCATCCCGCAAGGCCCGACGCCTATCAGGGCGCGCCGGCGGCGCTCGTCGATCCTTTCAAACTGCCGGCCGACTCGATCCTCGATTACGATATGGACACCGGAAGGCGGCGGCCGCCGTTGATCACCCTCCTCTTCGACCTCGCCATCGTCGAAGGCCATGACGAGCGCGCGGCGCTGTGGCGCGCCGTCCACGAGGCCGAGAGCAAGGACAGCGGGGCCAAAGCCAAAGAGACGCTGAGCGAGGTGCGCCGGCTCTTGAGCGTCGTGCCGGTCTCGGAGCGCGAAGCGAAAGACCCCGCCTTTCTCGACGCCTTCGGCAATCGCGACGCCATCGATCCCCAGCGGATCGCCAAATGGCGCGACGATCTCGCGACGGCGCGCCGCCAGGCGAAAGAAAAGCTCGCAAGCCTCGGGATCGCGCCGTGAAACGCGCCGGCCTTCTTCTCGGCGCGCTGCTGCTCATGGGTGCGGCGCGCTATGAAACCGCCGCGCCGCCGACAGAGGCTTTCACCCAGCCGATCGACGGCCTGACGGCCGCGCAGACGCCGATCTTCCGACGCGGCTCGGGGTTGTTCCGTCAGGCCTGGCTCATCGGCCCCTCTGACGATCACCCCGATCTCATCGGGCTTGGTCCGCTCTACAACCGGCTTTCCTGTATCGCCTGCCATGTCAAAAACGGACGCGGCGCCGCTCCTGACCCCGAGAATGGCGTGACGCGACGTATGGTGGCGAGGCTGAGCGTCGAGGGAACGGACGCGCATGGCGGACCGCGCGCCCATCCTATTTACGGCGCTCAGCTCAATCCCGAGGGCGTTCCGGGAGTCCCCGGAGAAGGCCAGGCAACCGCCGCCTTCGACGAGACAACCATCGCTCTCGCCGATGGCGAACGCGTCTCTCTGCGCCGCCCCAAGCTCGCCTTCCGCCGCCTTGCCTATGGCGAGCTGGGACAAGCGACGAAGACCTCGCTTCGCAACGCGCCGCCGGTCTTTGGCCTGGGATTGCTGGAGGCCGTGCCGGATGCGGAAATCCTCGCCGGCAAGGGCAAGCCCAATTTCGTGTGGAGCATCGAGGCCAACGCCAGGACGCTCGGCCGCTTCGGATTGAAAGCCAATCAACCTAGCCTGCGCCAGCAGATCGCCAACGCCTTCGCCGAAGACATTGGCGTGACCTCCTCGATGTTTCCGACCGAGACGTGCACGGTGACGGAGGAAGCCTGCCACGCCGCCGGCTCGCTAAAGCCCGATCTGACGGACGCACAACTCGACGCGGTCACGGATTACCTCCGCTGGCTCGCCGTTCCCGCGCGTCGCGGGGCCGACGCGCCGCAGGTCGTCGCTGGCGAAAAACAATTCCACACGCTTGGCTGCGCGAGCTGTCATCGCGAGACGCTGCGGCTCGGCGCCTTTCCCGCGCAACCTGCGCTGAGCGGCGCCGAGATTCACCCCTATACGGATCTGCTGCTGCACGACATGGGCGAGGGCCTCGCCGATGGGCGCGCGGATTACGACGCCGGCCCGCGCGACTGGCGCACGCCGCCGCTCTGGGGTCTCGGTCTCGCCGGCAAGGGCGGCGACGGCGCGAATTATCTGCATGACGCACGCGCGCGCACGCTCACGGAAGCAATCCTTTGGCATGGCGGCGACGCCCAATCCGCCACTGAGGCCTTTCGCCAACTGCAAAAGCAGGAGCGCGACGCCCTGCTCGCTTTTCTCAACTCTCTCTAGCGGCCGGGGGGCGCGCACGTGACCAGATATCTCACTTCCACTTCGCTTTCCGGCAGCCTGTTGCTGGCGCTCTGCGCGCCGGCGCTGACGCAAACCGCCCTGCCGCCGATCGAAATTCGCACGCCAAAGGCTTTCGAGCTCGGCCAGATCAAGGTCGGCGAGCGACGACTGGCGACACCGACCAGCCCCACGAGCCAAGGCAATGGCTCTGGCGCTGGCGGCGCCTCGTCATCTGCTGCGCCCGCCAATGCGGATAACGCGCCGACGCCCAAGCAGCATACCGACGCTTTCGGCGGCTACACGATCACTAATCGCCAAATCGAAACCTTCGCGCGCGACACGCTAGATCGCGCCATCAATATTGCACCGGGCGTCAACGCCAACACGACCGGCACCGCGCGCAACGAGCAGAATATTTATGTGCGTGGCTTCGATCGCTGGCAGGTTCCGCTCACTGTCGATGGCGTGCGAGTCATGCTCCCTGTCGACAACCGGCTCGACTTCGCCCGCTTCATGACGCCCGACATCGCCGAGGCGCAAATCGCCAAGGGCTATGCCTCTGTGCTCGACGGGCCCGGCGGCATGGGCGGACAAATCAATCTCGTCTCGCGCAAACCCTCGCGCGAGATCGAAAGCGAATTCAGAAGCCGTGTCGAGTTCGGGCGCGACGGTACCTATCAGGGCGTCCAAAACTACGGTTTCGTCGGCACGAAGAAGGATCTCTATTACGCGCAGCTCAGTGGCGCCTGGCAGAAGTTCGACGGCTGGTTACTGCCCGCGAGCTATGTCTCGACGCCCATCCAAGGCTGGGGCTTCCGCAACCAATCCTACACGCAGGACTACAGCGTCAACGCCAAGGTCGGCGTGACGCCCAACGCCACGGATGAATATTCGCTGACCTTCTCGCGACAGGACGGCGACAAGGGCGCGCCGTTTCATGTCTCTCAGCCGATCAACACGCAAAACAACTGGAAATGGCCTTACTGGCGCGTCCAAAACCTCTACTTCCTCTCGAAAACGCAGCTCGGCGACGCGTCCTATGTCAAAACGCGCGGCTATTGGAGCAAATATGAGAACTCCATCCTCGCCTATGACAACTTCGGCTTGTTCAACCAGGCCACGCAGAAATCCTTCGACAGCCATTATTCCGATTATGCGCTCGGCGCCGAAGTCGAGGCCGGAACGCAGTTCGAAGACATCGATACGCTCAAGGGCTTGTTCTACTACCGCCTCGACACCCACACCGAGTGGCAAAACAACTACGGCACGAATTATCAGGGCAAGCCGAAAGGCTGCGTGGCGAATGTGCCTTGCTCTTCTCAGCCGGTGATCGCGAGCCTGGAAGACACTTATTCCGTCGCGATCGAAAATACGTTTCATCCGCGCAAGGACATCGATATCGTCGGCGGCTTCAGCTACGACTGGCGACATCTGCGTCAGGCGCAAGGTTTCGCTCTGCCTCAAGGCACGATCACCTATACGCCAAAAGACATGAGCGCACCGAACTACCAGGGCGCCGTCATCTGGCGCTATAACGGAACCGACGCCGACCGCCTCTATTTCAATGTCTCCGATCGCGTCCGCTATCCGACGCTATTCGAGCGCTTCAGCACGCGTTTTGGCGGCGCCACCTCCAACCCCACGCTTCAACCCGAGCGCGCGGTCAACTATGACCTCGGCTGGTCGACCCAATTCGCGCCCAATGCGCGTCTCACGGTCGACCTTTTCCATAGCTGGGTTCAAAATCTGATCCAGAACGTGCCCATGCCCGCCTACGGGTTGAACGTCACCCAATCGCAGAATGTCGGCGCGGGGCGTTTCACTGGCGCAGAGGTTTCCGTGGATTACGAGCCGCGGGAAGATTTCTCGCTCGGCGGCAATCTGACGGTCATGCGCCGGCGCGTCTACGCGCCTTATATTCCGACGTTCCAGCCGATCGGCGTGCCGGACATCAAGCTGTTCCTTTATGCCGGCTACCGACCCATTCCAGAGATCACGCTCACGCCGAACATCGAAGTGGCGAGCAGCCGCTGGACGGTGGTTTCCAACACGAATGCCTATTACCGCACTGGGGCCTATTTCCTGACGAACTTCAACGCTGATTATCAGGTGAACAACAATTTTAAAGTGACCGTCGGCGTACGCAATCTCTTCGATCAGCTTTACGTCCTGACCGATGGATTCCCCGAGCCGGGGCGCAGCATGTATTTGGCGGTGAAGGCGACGTTCTGAGTGAGTTGAGGCTCGATGGCTCACTGTCATTCCCGACGCTCGCGAAGCGAGCGATCGGGAATCCAGAGCCAAACCAGCGCTCTTGAGGCTCTGGATTCCCGGTCGGGCTTTCAGCCCGCCGGGAATGACATCCCCCAGCAAGCCGCTCTAACAAATCCGCGGCAGCTGCTCGCCTGCAAGCCAATCCACAATGCGCGCGCCGCCGAAAGACGACGTCATCTGCACGAAGCGCCGCTCGTCCTCGACAGCCGCCCCGATGATTGCAGCGTCGCGGCCGAGCGGATGGGCGCGCATCGCTTCGAGCAGCGCCGGCGCGGCCTCCGGCGCGACGACAGCGATCAGCTTGCCCTCATTGGCGACATTGAGCGGATCGAGGCCGAGCAGCTCGCAGGCGGCGGCGACTTCCGGCTTCACCGGAATAGCCACTTCCTCGATACGGAAACCAACGCGCGACTGCTGCGCAATCTCATTCAACGTCGCGGCAAGGCCGCCGCGCGTCGGATCGCGCATCAGCCGCAGCGCAGCGCCGGCCGCCGCAACCATGTCGGCGACAAGTCCATGCAGCGCAGCAGAATCCGACAAGATCTCGCAGTCGAACTCCAGATTTTCGCGCTTCGACATCACGGCGACGCCATGATCGCCGATCGAGCCGGACACTAACAGAACATCACCCGGCCGCGCCTTGTCGCCGGAAAGATCGAGCCCTTCGGGAACGGCGCCGACGCCCGTCGTGGTGATGAAGACGCCATCGGCCTTGCCGCGCTCGACGACCTTGGTGTCGCCGGTAATCACCGGCACGCCAGCCGCGCGCGACGCTTCGCCCATGCTCTCGGCGATGCGCGCGAGATCGGCGAGCGGAAAACCTTCCTCGATGATGAAGCTCGCCGAGAGATACAGCGGCCTCGCACCCGACATGGCGATATCGTTCACCGCGCCATGCACGGCAAGCGAGCCGATGTCGCCGCCGGGGAAAAACAGCGGCGAGACGACAAAGGCGTCGGTCGTCATCGCCATGCGGCCCTTGGGCGCCTCGAAGACGGACTGATCATTGCCCTGCCGCAGCCAGTCATTGTCGAGCGCGGCGTGGAAAATATCGGCGATGAGCTGCGCCATCGCGCGCCCGCCCGCGCCATGCGAGAGATCAACGCGGCCATTGCCGATGTCGAGCTTGCGTCGATAGGTCTTGGTCACGACGCAGCCCTTTGCGTGTCGAAGCGGCGATAGGTCCATTGCGCGGCGCAGGCGCCCTCGGACGAGACCATGCAGGAGCCCATTGGCGTTTCCGGCGTGCAGACCGTGCCGAACAGCTTGCAATCATGCGGCCGCTTGGCGCCGCGCAGGATCGCGCCGCATTCGCAGGCGGGATTGTCCTTGGCGCTAGGCGTCGTGACGCAGAAGCGGTGCTCTGCGTCATAATCGGTATAAGCCTCGCGCAGCCGCAGAGCGCTCGCGGGAACTTCACCGAGCCCGCGCCACTCGAAGGAGTCGCGCAGCTCGAAAATATCCGCGACTTCGGCCTGCGCTTTGACATTGCCTTCGGTCGTCACCGCCCGGCCATATTGGTTCTCGACCTCGCAGCGCCGCTCGTTCAACTGGCGCACCAGCATCAGGATGGACTGCATCACATCGAGCGGCTCGAAGCCCGCGATCACGATCGGCTTGTTGAATTGCTGCGCGGCGAATTGATAGGGCCGCACGCCAATGACGGCGGAAACATGCGAGGGACCGACAAAACCGTCGATCTCGACGCCCTCGCCTTCCCCGGCGAGGATCGCGCGCATGGCGGCGGGCGTCAGCACATGGTTGCAGAAGACGGAGAAATTCGAAAGCTTCTTTTGCGCGGCAAGCCTGATGGCCAGCGCCGTCGGCGGCGTGGTCGTCTCGAAGCCGATGGCGAAGAACACAACCTCGCGGGACGGCTCCGCCTCGGCGATGCGAATGGCGTCGAGCGTGGAATAGACCATGCGGATGTCGGCGCCCGCCGCCTTCGCCTTGATGAGGCTCATGCCGCCCGAGGCCGGCACGCGCATGAGATCGGCATAGGTGCAGAGCGTCACCTTTGGATCGCGCGCGAGCGCAATCGCCGCGTCGATGCGCCCCACAGGCAGAACGCAGACCGGGCATCCGGGCCCATGGATCATGCGAATATTGGGCGGCAGCAGATCTTCGAGCCCGTAACGCGAAATGGCGTGGGTATGGCCGCCACAGAATTCCATGAAGCGATAGTCGCGATCATCGCGCGCCAAAGTCGCGAGGCTGCGCGCGAGACCGCGCGCCAAGTCGCCGTCTCGAAACTCGTCGACATATTTCATGGGTTCATTCCGGCGAAATCGCGGATCATGGCGAGCGTGCGCTCGGCTTCCTCGGCGTCGACCTTGGAAAGCGCGAAGCCAACATGCAGGATCACATAATCGCCAACCGACACATCATCGACCAGCGCAATCGATATGCTCTTGGAAACGCCGTCGAGCGATACTTTCGCCATCTGATCGGGCAGCAGCTCGGTGACGCGCACGGGAACGGCTAGGCACATGCCGCGCTCTCTTTCTCTCTCTCGGCGGCCGCGAAAGCGGCGCGCGCCATCGCGGCCTGTCCCAGCGACAGGCCGCCGTCATTGCATGGAACAGCCCGCGCCAGCAAAGGAAAAAGCCCGCGCGCGCGCAGGGCCTCGGCGAGGCCCTCGGCCAGAATCCGGTTCATCATGCAGCCGCCCCCGAGCGCCACGCGCGAATGCCCCTGCGCTTGCGCCGCGGCGGCAATCCATTCGGCGCAACCCTCTATCAGCGCGCCGTGGAAAAATTCTGCGGCCTCGCGCGGGCTTGGTCGCTCGGTCGCGATGAAGGACAGAACCGGCGCGAAATCGAGAACATCCTCGCGAAGCGCGAAAGCGCCCGGCAACGCGCGCGGCGCTTCGACAAGCGCTTCGAATTCCATCGCCGCCTGTCCCTCGTAACGCTGTTCGAGACAGACGCCCGCGAGCGCCGCCGCCGCATCGAAGAGGCGCCCCATGCTGGTGGTTTTCGGCGCCATGCCGCGACGCAGGCTCTCGGCGATCTTGGCCGAAAGGGGCGCCTCGGGAAACAACCGCTCCGCCAAATCCAGGCGCCCGATGGCGGCGAGCGCCGCCATTCCCATGCGCCAGGGCTCGCGCGCGGCGCGGTCGCCGCCCGGCAGCGCCAGAGGCGCGATATGGCCGAGGCGCGTCCATGTCGACCCGTCGACGCGCATCAATTCGCCGCCCCAGGCGCCGTGATCGTCGCCCATGCCATAGCCGTCGAGCGCCACGCCGAGCATCGGCCCCGAAACGCCGCGCTCCGCCGCGATCGCCGCCACATGCGCCGCATGATGCTGTGCGCGCAATAGCGGCAGTTCCATCTCCTCCGCGAGGCGTGTGGAATAAAAATCAGGATGAAGATCGCAGGCGACGGCTTCCGGCGTGACGTCGAGTATCGAGAGGAGATGGCGCAGGGTCTCATCAAAGAACCGCACGCTCTCTGCGTCATCCAGATCGCCGATATGCTGCGAAACAAAAGCCTCGCGCCCGCGCGTCACCGTCACAGTTGTCTTGAGATGCGCGCCCAAGGCGACGACGCTTGGCCCGTCTGCGCCAAGATCGATCGGGTCGGGCGTATAGCCGCGCGCGCGCCGCAGAAAGGCGGGCGCGCCGTCGACGACCGCAGCGACGGAATCATCAGCGCGCACGACGATGGCGCGATCGTGGCCGACAATGAGGTCAGCGATGGAGGACAGCCTGCGGCGCGCGTCTTCGTCATCGACCACCAGCGGCTCGCCGCCCGGATTGGCGCTCGTCGCGACGATGACGAAATCATTCGCCTCCTCGCGCCAGTCGCGCCCGGAAGGAAAACCCGCCGCCGCGTGAAACAGCAAATGATGCAAAGGCGCATAAGGCAGCATGACGCCGATGCGCGTAAGACGCGGCGCAATGGCGGGCGCGAGCGTTCCTTTCGATTTCACCACGACGATCGGCCGCGCGCGATGCTGGATCAGGTCGAATTCCGCCTCGCTCGGCTCGGCGAAAAGCGCGAGCGACGCGACATTGGCCGCCATGACGGCGAAGGGTTTGGCGTCGCGTTCCTTGCGGCGGCGCAGTTCGGCGACGGCCGCCGCATTGCGCGCGTCGCACATGAGATGATAGCCGCCGATCCCTTTCACCGCGACGATGGCGCCGGCGCATATCCGCTCCACAATCACGCCCGGATCGACGTCGAGCCGCGGGCCGCATGTCGGGCAAGCGATCGTCTCGGCGTGGAAGCGCCGGCTGCGCGGATCGGCATAGTCGCGCGCGCAATCCGCACACATGGCGAAGCGCGCCATCGAAGTCTGCGGGCGGTCGTAAGGCAGCGAGGATGAAATAGTGAAGCGCGGCCCGCAATGCGTGCAGGTGATAAAGGGATAGAGATGGAAGCGGCTCGTGGCGTCGAAAAGTTCGTCGAGGCAAGCCTCGCAGGTGGCGGCGTCTGCGACGATGCGCGTCTGGCTTCGCCCGCCGGCGCTTTCGCGAATCGAGAAATCGCTATCGCCACATAAATCGATTCGCTCGACGTCGATCGAGTCGATTGTCGCGAGCGGCGGCTTCTCCCGGCGCAGCGCCGACAAAAAATCCTCGTGCCGCGCGCCTTCGATTTCGAGCAGCAGGCCCTCGCCGTCGTTCAGCGCGAAGCCGCTCAAGCCGTAACGCGCGGCGAGGCCATAGGCGAAGGGCCGGAAACCCACGCCCTGCACCGCCCCACGCAGCCGGATACGCAGCCGCGCGCTCGGCTCGCGCGAAGCGCCCGCGGCCGCGACGACGCTCATGCCTCTCAGCCCGCTGTAGCGCCGGCGGCGGCGTGCGCGGCGCGGGCCTCGATCCAGGCGTAGAGCGCCGCCATTCCCTCGCCGGTTTGCGCCGAGACCACAAGCGTCTGCAGATGCGGATTGACCTTGAGCGCATTGGCGAGACATTTGCCGACGTCGAAGGTCAGATGCGGCAGCAGATCGGATTTGTTCAGCAGCATGAGATCCGCGGCCGCGAACATATCCGGATATTTGAGGGGCTTGTCCTCGCCTTCCGTCACGGAAAGCACGACGACCTTATGCGCCTCTCCAAGATCGAAGGCCGCGGGGCAAACGAGATTGCCGACATTCTCGATGAACAGCACGCCGCCCTTTTTCAACTCGAGGCTCTCGAGCGCATGGCCGACCATATGCGCGTCGAGATGGCAACCCTTGCCGGTGTTGATCTGAATGGCTGGCGCGCCGGTGGCGCGAATGCGCTCGGCGTCGTTGGAGGTCTGCTGATCGCCCTCGATGACGGCGACCGCGGCTTTCTCCTTCAAATCGTTGATCGCGCGCACCAGCAGCGTCGTCTTGCCCGAGCCGGGGCTGGAGACAAGGTTCAGCGCCAGCAAGCCTTTTTGCGCAAAGACCGCGCGATTGCCCCGCGCATAGGCGTCGTTCTTGGAGAGAATGTCGCGCTCGATGCGGACGATGCGCTCCTGGCTCAGGCCCGGGACATGCACGCCCGCGGCGCCGGCGCCGAAATCAATGGCCTCGCCATGCGCATGATCGTGATGGTGGTCATGCGCGTGATCGTGATGATGATGGTGGTCGTGATCATGGCCATGGTGATGATGCCCATGGTCATGATCATGCGCATGGTCGTGATGATGGTGGTCAGCCGCGTGTTTGTCCGCGCCCGTTTTCTCGCCTTCGACCGTCGCCGTTCCGCAGCCGCACACTGTGCACATCAGTCGACCTCCAACTCCTCGATGCGCAGCTCGTCGCCCGAGGTCATCTGCACATGCCGCCCGCCACATTCGGGACAGGCGCCGAAGCGCTCGTCGAGCGGCACCGTCTTGCCGCAGTCGAGACACCAACCTTCGCCCGGCGCGCGGATGATGTCCAGCGTCGCGCCATCAGCCACCGTGCCGCGCGAAACGGCGTCGAAACAAAAGCGCAAGGCTTCCGGCTCGACATGCGCCATCGCGCCGACCTTGAGCCGCACGACACGCACCTTGCCGAAGCCCTGCTTGCGCGCCTCCTCGCAGACGATGTCGACGATGCTTTCCGTCAGCGCCATCTCATGCATGAAGCGGCTCGCGCAGCTCGACCTGAAAGGCGACGCAAGGGTCGAAAACGGCGGCAAGCCGCCGGATGCGCAGCCGCGCCTCGGGGCCAAAGCCGATAGGGGCGCCGAGTAGCGCCGCGGCGAAGGGGCCGGCCGGGTGGAAATTCCACTCGGTCGGCGCGAGCAGCGCGTAATCGCGCACGCGCATGGCGTCGTCGAGGCGCGCCCAGTGATAGAGGCGGCCGCGCGCGGTCTCGACGGCGGCGAAGCCCTCTCCCGCGGCGAGCGGGCAAAGAATGGCCGCGCCGCTCATCTCGGCTTCGCCCCGCGACAGCGCGCGCCGCAGAATGTCGAGCGCCTCTCCGATTGCGATCAATCGCGCCGCGAGGCGCGCGGCGACGGCCGAACCGCCGCTCTCAGTCTCCCGCCAATGCCGGGCGAAAGCCCCCGTCTCCACGATGCGATGCGGCAGGGTTGGAGAGGCTGCGAAATGATCCCGGCCCTTTCGCAAGCACTCGATGACGAGGATGTCGTCCGCCCTCTCCAAAGCGTCGGGCGCATGCGGGCGCAGGAAGGCGTCGGCCTGCGCTTGCGCCATGACGGCCGCCAGAAAGCTCTCGCGCTCGGGCGCATCCGGCGCCTCGCAGCGCAAGCCCAAGGACCGCGCAGCCTCCTCGATGGCCTTTACGGGCGCGCCAAGCTCGGCGCATTGCGCCCGGGCCTCGCCGCGCGCCGCAATGGCCATGACGAGACGCGCGGCGCTCATGGCCTCGCGCAGGGGCGCGGCGGCGGACGCTATATCCATCGACTCGCCCGTCTGCGGCCAGCCGAGGGCCAGCGAGCGAAGCGATTCCGCAGCCTGTTCGGCGGCGAGGCCGACGACAACGGAGAACTGCGCGGCGTCTCCCAACTCTTCGTCCCGTGCGGCGGCGATGGCGAGCTGCGCCGCCGCGCCATGCGAAAAACCGCACAGGCTAAAGAGCTGACCTGCGAGCCGGGGGACCTCTTGCGGGCCGCGACCGCGAAAGATACGCGCGACGCCCGCCGGCCTGCTCGAATTCACGAACACCGAGACGACGCGCCCGTCCGTATCGACGTCCGCGCCGATGCGTATCGCGCCGGGGCCGGCCAGCGCGCTCATGACGTCGCCTCTTCGGTCGCCAGCCTTCCGCGCAGCAAGGCGCGGCGATCCAGCCCTGCAGGTTTTGGCGCCGGCTTTTGGTCGAGTAGTTCGGGATCGAAGAGCGCCTTCATCGCCTCTCTCGCAGCTTCTCGCGCCGCCGACATATCCGAAAACTCGAACATGGGCGAGAACAGCGAGCAGGCAAGGATCGCGCCGAAGCCGTCGAGCTGAGCGGAAACGCATTCCACGTCGCCGGCCGGCACGGCGACGCGGACCGACGCGCCAGAGGCGACGGGCGGTTCCGGAACGACGATCAGATTCATGAACCAGGGCGTCACGACGATCCCGACGGCGGTCTCTCCGAAGGCGCGGAAGCCGATCGCCTCCACGTCGAGCGCGTCGTTGCAGATCGGCACGTCGCGCATCGGCCCGGCGCGCACGCCAGCGTAGAGCCCGGCGAGCGTCTCCCCGATCGTCCTGGCCGCGTCATCGTCCATCGCGGTGTCTCAAGGCCGAATCTCACTTCCCGAGCCGCATGAAACGTGCAAGCGGCGCGTCGCAAGTCGGACAACGCCAGTCCTCCGGCAAAGCGGAGAACGGCGTGCCCGGCGGTATCTGCCAGACGGGATCGCCCTCGGCCGGATCATAGACGCTCCAGCAGACGCCGCATTCCATGCGGTCGTCGTCGGATGTTTCCGTCTGGCCGAAATTCTCGAAGCTCATTTGAAATAGGCCTCGTCGATCTCTCGCAGCCGCTCGGCGGAGTCGCGGAAATCTTCATCCGCCGCGCAGGCGGCGGCGGGAACGCCGCCGATTTCGAGCGTGTCGAGGATGATCGTATCCATGGCGTTGAAGAACTGCACGGACCAGACATTGCGCGCGCCGGTCGCGAGCACCCGGCAGGTTCCATAGCCGCGAGAGACGAGCCGCACCGGCCCGTCGCCGAGGGTCTCCTGCAGAAAGCCCATATCCGCTTCGCTCATCGGCAAAAGCGAGAAGTTGATAATATGGCTGGCGGCGGCGGGCGTGTAGGCCGCCATGCGCTCGCGAATTTCCGCCAGCACCGGCATGACGTTCATTGCGCCCTGGGGCGGCGCGCCGAAGCTGATGTCGGCCGCGGCAAGCTCCGCGGCCTTGCGCACCGCCTGCGGAATGGCGCCGATCTCGAGATAATCCGCGACCAGCGCGCCGCTCGCGTCCGTGAAGCGCACCCGCCACAGGCCCGCCATGACGGATTCCTGAACTTGCGCGACGACGCCGTCGGTCAAGACCGCGACCCCAGCGACCTCACCCTCGCCCACCACTTGGGACAAGAGTTCCCGATCGTCCGCCGGCAGGTCGGTGATGTCGAACAGCCTGTTCGGCTCTTGCGCCGTTTGCGCGGCAAGCGCGTCGGCAAGCTGCGGCAAGAGGTTCGCGACGGCAGGGCAGCGCGCGATCAGTTCCGCCGCCGAACGGGTTGCGAGGAAATTCACCTCCCGACGCGTGTCGAGCCCTTCCTCGCCGCCGATCGGCAGCAGCGTTATTGAGTCGTCGGCGCCGTCGGGCGCCACCCAAAAGCCGGCCTTCACGCGGTCGCTCCTTTTTGCGAGAAAGTGATCTCGACGCGAGGGCCCGCCTTGGCGAGCGGCGTCGCGTCGGGGGCGAGGAATGCCTCGATCTTTTCGAGATACTCCGACCAGGCGCGGATACGCGGAATGACGCCGATGGTCTTGCCGCCGCAAATCACGGCGAGGCTCGGCAGCACGTCGACCTGAAATCTTTGGCCGAGGCTCTTCTCGGCGCCGGCCGCGACCAGCGCGCCGGAGAGACGGCCGTCAAAGGCGATCAGAAGCTCGGGGAAAATCACCGCGACATCCGTCGCCTCTGGACGCTGCGCCGGGTCGCCGGCGAAAAGCAGGAGGAATCGCCCGTCTTCGCCCTGCGCGCTCAAAAGGGCGTCGGCATTCGCCTCATCGATGAGCGGGGCGCCGATGCGGTCGATGATAGCCTGCGGCAGGGGCATGCCTACTCCTTACTTCTGATCCCGCAAGAAATCCGGCAATTGCGGCTCGCGGTCAATCAGATCGGCGAAATATTGCTCGAAGTCGCCGCCGCTCAGGGCCGCCTCGAGTCCATCGATCGCATCGTCGATCGATTGCGCTTCCTCGGCGTCGAGAACGCGCATGGCGGTTCCAAGATGTACCAGCACTTTCGTTCCCGGCGTCTGCGCCCCGACGAGCAGCATCGAGACGGATTGCGCTTCGCCCCTGCGCTCGCAAAGCGCCCGCGCGTCATCGCCGGAGAGCACGGTCATCGGAAAGCCGAGACACATCGGCGGCGCTATCTCGTGAGGGCCGCCAAAGGACGACGACGCGCCGTCGCGTAAGCTTCCGCGGCCCAGACGAGCGCCGCCCAGCACGCCACGACGAGCGCCAGCCCCAGCGCCGGATGAAGATCGACCAATGGGGCTTCAGTCAGATGCGGATGGATATGCAACCCGGGATTGGCCTGCGCCGCCCCGGCCGCGACCATGAGGGGGAGAGCGAAGGCGACTTTGGCGAAGGACTTCATGGCCAGCTCCTTGTGAACCTCCGACGCGCCGGATCAGACGCGCCTTTCATAGCTCTGATGATCGATGTCATTGGCGAGCAACGCGATCGCCGTATTGTCCTCACGCAAGGACAAGGCCACTCCCCACTCGGCGAGGAGCTGTGCGCCCGCCTCGACCGCGACGTCGATCGCCTCTTGAACAGGCGCCGTCAGCGCGCCGCCCCAATTTTCGAGATCGAGCGGCTGACAGCCGATGAGCGCGAGCTTTTGCGGGTAATGGCCGAGCAAATCCGCGGCGCTCAGCACTTCCTGAAAGCCGGTCTGATGCAGGCTCATTTTCTTGGAGCCGGTGAACTTCGGCACCTCTTCGTCGCGGACGATCTTCAAGGCGCCGGGATCGAGGCCGTAATCGATGGCGTCGAAGACGAGGAGATAATCCGCCTCCTCGACAAAATGCACGAGGTAAAGCCCCTGCGTGCCGCCGTCGAGCACGGTGACATTCTCGGGCGTCTCGAAGCGCCGGTGGAAGGCCTCGACGGCGCGCACGCCGAAACCCTCATCCCCCCACAGAATATTGCCGATGCCCAGCACGAGGATTTTCGGGGAGCCCGCGCTCATCACTCCGCCGCCTCGTCCTTGAAAATGCGCTCCCCGGAGATCATCGAGGAGATGATGCTCTGGCGGCTCACAATATCCTCGCGGACGGCGGCATAGATATGAACGATCGTGAAGGTGACGAGCGCCCACATGCCGATGTGATGCAGCGTATGCACCTCCTGGCTGTTCGGCCAGATCAGGAACACCCAGCCGAAAACCTTATATTGCCAGGAGTCGATCCCCTCGCCTTCCGAATAAAGCGCGAAGCCCGTCACGATCATGAAGATCAGCGGCACGGTGAACATGGAGAACATGATGAGCTGCGCCAGCGGATTGTGCCCGACATATTTCTTCGGCGCCTTGGCGAGGAAGAGATACCACGCAGCCTCATGCGCCACGCCCGCCCAATAGTCTCGGCTCCAGAAGGGCACGTAAAATATCTGCCGGGAATGCGCATTGCCGGCGAATATCCAATAGATGCGCAGCAGATAGAAAGCCGCGAGAACCTGCCCCGCCGCAAAATGCGCGAAGCGGATATAGCCCATCAGGAAGCTGCTGCTCGCGTCGCCGGTCACGCTCGGAAAAGGGCTCGCGATGAAATAGCCCGTGACGAACAGCACGGTGATGCAGAGCGCATTTATCCAATGCCAGACGCGAACGGGCGCCTCATAGACATAGACGGTCTGACGTTCGACGGCGCGCGCGCCATGCGCGTCGCCGACGCCAGCAACTTGGATGCCGTCGACCATGGACGCCTCCTTTAACGGACCTTCACCGACGCCATCTCCTGCCCGTCCGGACTCATCACGTGAGTCGAGCAGGCCAGACACGGGTCGAAGGAGTGAATGGTGCGTAGGATTTCAAGCGGCTTTTCGGGATCGGCCATGGGCGTGTCCATGAGCGACGCCTCGAACGCGCCGATATTGCCCTGCGGATCGCGCGGGCTGCCATTCCAGGTTGTCGGCACGATGCACTGGTAATTGTCGATCTTGCCGTTCTTGATCTTGATCCAGTGCCCGAGCGCGCCGCGCGGCGCCTCGGTGAAGCCATAGCCCTTGGCTTCCGTCGGCCAGCTCTTGGGCTCCCACTTATCGACATTTGCAGTCGCCGTCTCGCCATTCTTGATATTGGCGACGAGCTTGTCCTGGAAGTGGCGCATCTTGCGCGCGGCCCACTGGCATTCGAGACCGCGCGCGGCGGTGCGGCCAAGCGTGGAGAACAGCGCCGTGACGGGAACGCCGAGAGTCTTGAGGAGACGATCCGCCGGCTCCTTGAACTCGGGATTGCCCTGCGCATAGCCGATGATGTAGCGCGCGAGCGGGCCGACCTCGACCGCATTGCCGCGCCAGCGCGGCGATTTGATCCAGGAATATTTGCCGTCTTCGTCGAGCGACTCGATATTGGTCGGCGTGCCCTTTGCGTTGGGGCCGAGCTTGTAGTTCGGCTCGGTGACGCCGTCGAAAGGATGCAGCCCCTTGGTCTCGTCCGGATATTTGTACCAGGAGTGGGTGACGAACTCCTGTATTTGCTCCGGATCGGCATTGTCGATCGGCAGAACCTCTTTGAGATTGCCGTTCAAGATCACGCCGCGCGGCAGCAGGAGATTGCCGGCGGAATAGTCGTTGGCGTGCTCGGGAATGTCGCCATAGCTCATGACGCTCTTGCCCGAGAGCCCGCCGCCATAGAGCCAGTCCTTGTAGAAGCCGGCGATGGCGACAAGGTCCGGAATATAGACCTGCTCGACGAATTCTATGGAGCGATCGATGATCTGCGAGACGAGATTGAGGCGCTCCATATTGATCGCGCCGACCGCCCCCGTTCCATCGACGTTGATGGCGCAGGGCACGCCGCCGACGAGCCAGTTGGGATGCGGATTCTTGCCGCCATAGACCGTGTGAATCTTGACGATGTCCTTCTGGAAGTCGAGCGCTTCCAGATAATGCGCCACCGCCATCAGATTGGCTTCGGGCGGCAGCTTATAGGCGGGATGCCCCCAATAGCCGTTCTTGAACGGCCCAAGCTGGCCGGACTCGACAAACTTCTTCAGCCGCGTCTGCAGATCTTTGAAATAGCCCGGCGAGGACAGCGGCCAGGGCGAGATCGACTGCGCCAGCGCCGAGGTCGCCTTCGGATCGGCGGAGAGCGCCGAAACGACGTCGACCCAATCCAGCGCATGCAGATGGTAGAAATGCACCAGATGATCGTGCACCTGCAGGCAGAGCTGCATGATGTTGCGGATCGAATTGGCGTTCTCGGGAATGCTGATGTTCAGCGCATTCTCGACCGCGCGCACCGAGGTGAGCGCATGGGTGCCGGTGCAGACGCCGCAAATCCGCTCGGTGAAGGCCCAGGCGTCGCGCGGGTCGCGGTTCTTGAGGATGACTTCGATGCCGCGCCACATCGTGCCGGTGGAGACGGCGTTGCGAATGACGTTCTTGGAATCGACATTCACCTCGATGCGCAAATGGCCTTCGATGCGCGTGACCGGATCGACGACGACGCGCTTGCCGGAATTGTCGAGTTTGAAGCCGTTGGGAGTCTGGATGCCCATGATTGCGTTTCCTCGAAGATCGGCCGTTGGTTCGGCGTCTTTCGTGTTTCGTCCTGGGTGATCGGCCGAAAAGATTTCCTCATCCTGAGGAGCCCGCGAAGCGAGCGTCTCGAAGGAAGAGGAAACCGTCGTCCGTGGATCGCCCTCGTGCTTCGAGACGGCGGCTTCGCCGCCTCCTCAGCATGAGGGCAAGGATTACACTTGGTTTCCGTCCCGCTTCGTCACGACGCGCTTGACCGCCGTGACGGCCGCATGCGTCGCCACCGCCGCGCCGACGACGCCGACGGCCGCCAAGCCGATCTCATCGGCGTTCTTCTCGATGCCGAATTGCCTGATGTTCGAGAGGCGCTCGTAGAACGGCCCCTTGTCCCAGAAGCCCTCTTCCGAGCAGCCGATACAGCCGTGGCCGGATTGGATCGGGAAAGAGACGCCGCCGTTCCAGCGCACCGTCGAGCAGGCGTTGTAGGTCGTCGGCCCCTTGCAGCCCATCTTATAGAGGCAATGCCCCTTGCGCGCGGCCTCGTCGTCCCATTCCTCGACGAACTGCCCGGCGTCGAAGTGCCCGCGGCGATAGCATTTGTCGTGGATGCGCTGGGAATAGAACATTTTCGGCCGCCCCTGGCGGTCGAGCTCCGGCAGACGGCCGAAGGTCGTGATGTAAGTCACGACGCCGGTCATGACTTCCGCGATCGGCGGGCAGCCGGGGACCTTGATGATCGGCTTGTCCTTGATGACCTTGTCGATCGGCGTCGCCTGCGTCGGATTGGGCGCAGCCGCCTGCACGCAGCCCCAGGAGGCGCAGGCGCCCCAGGCGATGATGGCAAAAGCGTCCTCAGCCATCCATTTCAGCTTTTCGACGAAAGGCTTGCCGCCGTCGATGCAGAACATGCCGCCCTCGTTGAGCGGCGGATTGCCCTCGACGGCGAGAATGTATTTGCCCTTATATTTTTGCTTGGTTTCCTCGAGGATCGCCTCGGCCTGATGGCCGGCGGCCGCCATGATCGTGTCGTCGTAGTCGAGCGAGATCATGGAGAGGACGACGTCCTTCACCAGAGGATGCGCCGAGCGAATGAAGCTCTCGGAGCAGCAGGTGCATTCGAGGCCATGCATCCAGATGACCGGCACGCGCGGATTTGTCTCCAGCGCCTGCGCCATTTTGGAGGCGGCGAGAGGCCCGAGCCCCAGGCTCGCAGCCGTCAAAGAGCAGAATTTCGTGAAGCTGCGGCGCGTGATCCCCTGACGTCGGATCACGTCGTAAAACGACTCGATGGCGGGCATTCCTCTCCCCCATTGCGTTTCCAAAAAGCGGCGGCTTCTCGCGTCGAGGACGGGAGCCACTCTTCTTTCGCAAAGATCGCAGCAAGGAACGAGCCAATCGCGATCCTGCGACGTAGTCTTCAAACCTGCAGGAAAACAGGCGCTTCAGAACGATCAGCCGCTGCTTCACGCCCGGAAAAGCCGACAATTTCGTTTCTATCACGACAAGCATGTCATGGTTTGCACAAAACTGTCTAGTTTGCGCGACCTAGAGTCGCAGGGGGCGGGCCGCAACGCGCCCGGAAACGAGAAAGCGGCGCTCGTACCTTCCGCCATGCGGGCGTGCTATTCAGCCCCACGATCAGCATTGATTTACTCTGAATTTCCGGACGGCTGCTTTGGGAATCGCTCGAACGACGACGCATCGATCGATCGGATTCCCCTCGTCGGAACGCGCCGGGGCGTCACTCGCCTGAACGGCGCAAATCCGTGAAATGGCGCGCATTTGAGGAAGACGAATGGATTTAGGCATCAAAGGCAAACGCGCGATCGTCTGCGCCAGCTCGAAAGGGTTGGGTCGCGGCGTCGCACAAAAGCTCGCTGAAGCTGGCGCGATATTGACGCTGAATGGCCGCACGGTGGTCACGCTGGAGCAAACCGCAAGCGAGATACGCGCAACTTACGGCGTCGAGGTGCAGGCCGTCGCCGCCGATGTGACGAGCGAAGAAGGGCGGCAGCGGCTACTCGAGGCGGAACCACGGCCCGACATCCTCATCACCAATGCCGGCGGACCGCCGCCCGGCCTGTGGTCGGACTGGGGTCGCGACGCATGGCTCGACGCCATCGACGCCAATATGTTGGCGCCTATTTTCCTGATGACGAGCGTGCTGCCCGGAATGATCAGCCGCAAGTGGGGACGGATTGTCAATATAACGTCGGCGACGGTCAAATCACCTGTGGCGGAGCTGGGCTTGTCGACTGCCGCCCGAAGCGGATTGACCGGATTTGTCGGCGGCGCCGCCAGACAGGCGGCGAAAGACGGCGTTATCATCAATAATCTGTTGCCCGGCCCACACGAAACCGACCGCATGGTCTCGCTCCTGAGTAAAATGGCCAGCGCCCGGGGGCTGTCCGTCGAAGACGTTCGAAACGAGGCCTATGCCGCCAATCCGACCGGGCGTTTCGGCGCCCCTGAGGAGTTCGGCGCGATGGCTGCATTCCTGTGTAGCGAATATGCGGCTATATCGTCGGCCAAAACATCTTGCTGGACGGCGGCGCCTTCGGGTCGACGCTGGGATAGGAGACGGTGCCCCCTACAATCCAAGGCAGAGAGAGAGCGCTCGCGCGCGGCGGCAAGTATCGCGAAGGTGCGGCCATGAAAGATTTGGCTCTGAGCGAGGTCTATCGGCTCATCGAGCCCGGCCCGGTGGTTCTGCTGACGACCGCCCATAAAGGCCGGGCCAATGTCATGACCATGTCCTGGCACATGATGGTGGACTTCGACCCGCCCCTCATCGCCTGCGTGGTCAGCGACCGCGACCATAGCTTCGCCGCCTTGCGGGCGACAAAGGAATGCGTCGTCGCCATTCCGCCGGCGGGGATGGCGGAAACGGTCGTGGCGATCAGCAATTGCTCCGGGCGGGACGTCGATAAATTCGAGGCTTTTGCGCTCACCAAGCGGAAGGCGGAAAAAGTGTCGGCGCCGCTGGTCGCAGAATGTTTCGCCAACATCGAGTGCAAGGTCGTCGATACACGCCTTGCCAACAAATATTGTCTCTTTGTGATGCAAGGCGTGAAAGCCTGGATCGATCCAGCGTGCAAAGAGTCGAAGACGATCCACCACCAAGGGCTCGGAAGCTTCGTCGCCGATGGCGACAGGATCAAGCTGAAATCCGCAATGCCGTGAGTTATAAAAAAGCAACTCGTATCGCACCGACCGGAGCCTCGATGTCCAATCTCTTCGACCCTTTGCATATCGGCGATCTGCGCCTCCCCAACCGGATCGTCATGGCGCCGCTGACGCGTTGCCGGGCGAGCGAGGGCCGCACGCCGAATGCGCTCATGCGCGATTACTATGTCCAGCGCGCCTCCGCCGGGATGATCTTATCGGAGGCCACCTCCGTCACGCCCATGGGCGTCGGCTATCCTGACACGCCCGGCATTTGGTCGGACGCGCAAGTTGACGGATGGCGCGAGATCACGCGCGCGGTGCAAGAAGCAGGCGGCCGCATTCTGCTGCAATTGTGGCATGTTGGGCGCCTCTCCCACTCGGTCTATCTCGATGGCGCGCCGCCGGTCGCGCCCAGCGCCATCGCCGCGGAAGGGCATGTCAGCCTGCTGCGGCCAAAGCAGCCCTATCCCGTCCCGCGCGCCCTCGACATCGACGAGATTCCCGGCGTCGTCGCGGCCTATCGGCAAGGCGCCGAGAACGCCAGGCGCGCCGGCTTCGACGGCGTGGAGATCCATGGCGCGAATGGCTATCTGCTCGATCAGTTTCTGCAGGACAGCGCGAATAAAAGAACCGACCGCTACGGCGGCTCGATCGAGAACCGCGCGCGTCTGATGCTGGAAGTCACCGAGGCGGCCATCGACGTCTGGGGAGCGGGACGCGTCGGCGTGCATCTCGCGCCGCGCGGCGACGCGCAATCCATGGGCGACTCAGACCCAAAAGCGACCTTCGGTTATGTCGCGCGCGAGCTCGGCCGGCGCAACATCGCCTTCATCTGCGCGCGCGAGCACCAGGGCCCGGATGCGCTGGGGCCATATTTGAAGCAAGAGTTCGGCGGGGCCTATATCGCCAACGAAGCCTATACGCGCGAAACCGCCGGAGCCGCGATTGCGGCGGGCGATGCCGACGCCGTGGCTTTCGGCAAGCTCTACATCGCCAATCCCGACCTCGTCGAACGCTTACGCCTGGGCGCGGCCCTCAACGAGCCAAAGGTCGAGACCTTTTATTCGAAAGGCCCGGAAGGCTACGTGGATTATCCGACGCTCGCTCGAGGGTGAGGGCGTTACACGGCCGATGGATCGAGCGCGGCTTCGCGCGGACGCTCGATCCATCCCCGACGCTCGCGCCGTTTGGACACACAGGGAATCACCGCCGTCATTGCGAAGAGGCGAAGCCGACGAAGCAATCCAGGGCCACATCGCCGCCCTGGATTGCTTCGCTTCGCTCGCAATGACGGGCTCCGAGTAAAACCAGCGCTTTTGCGGCTCTGGATTCTCGATCGCTCGCTCGAGCAAGCGTCGGGAATGACAGCGAACCAATCAAGCGGATTTCGCATCAGCCGGGGGATGCGGCGGACCCCGCCAGCAACCCGCCGTCGATGTGAATCTCGGTCCCCGTCACATAGGTCGCTTCATCGGACGCCAGAGTGACGGCGATCGCCGCGACTTCCTCGGGCATCCCGAAACGCTTCAATGGCGTGTCGGCAACCAAGGCTTGCATCTTGGCTTCGCGATCGGGACCGGTTCCCAGGATCGGCTCCCATATTCGCGTGCGTATCGCGGCCGGATGGATCGAGTTGCAGCGTATTTTCCATCCTTTTTGCGCGCAATAAAGCGCAACCGTCTTGCTATGGTTGCGGATCGCCGCCTTGGATGAGGCGTAAGCAGCCGCCAGTGGGATGCCGACCAAGCCGGAACGCGACGAGATGTTGATGATCGAGCCGGCGCCCTGCGCCTTCATCGCCTTGATGGCGTAACGACACCCAAGGAAGGTCCCATCGAGATTGACCCGATGGACTTCCCGCCAATCCGCAAGGCTGGCCTGTTCGGGATCATGCGCCGCGGCGCCCTGCTCAAATCCCGTTACGCCTGCATTGTTGACCACCACGTCGGCTGTCGGGACGCGTTCGGCCAGGCGCCGCCAATCGGCTTCCTCCCGCACGTCGAGCGGCTCGAACCGACAGCCGATTTCCGCGGCGGCCGCGGCGCCAGCCGCTTCGTCTATGTCTGTGAGAATGACGATTGCGCCTTCGTCACGAAAGCGGCGCGCAATCGCGCGACCAATGCCGCGCGCCGCACCAGTAATGACGCAGGTCTTTTTGTGAAGTCTTTCCATGATGATCTCGAAAAAGAGTCCAGCCGGCGGATCGCTCCGCCATCGAATGCCTTCCCGCTTTAGCGGTGATGCTGGATCATTTCGAAAGTCTCCCAGGACGAGATTTATTTACCTGTGCCCACGCCGCCCCGCAACGCCCACCCCTAAAATGTCTCTGCGCGGCGCTTCGGCGCGGCCAGCAGCGCGCCTGCCCGGACAAGCGCGGCGGCCAAGGCCCATCCCCATGATTTCAATGCAAATCTAGACAAACATAGTAAGGCTCGAGCGCAGCTATGTCGCATTATTCGGACGCGCCTCAAAAACGACCTTTTTTCGCAGCATTTTTACTGCGCTCTGATGAGAGAATATTTATCTAAGTCGCGGTTTTATCTTACAGAATCAACAGCACCAACTTCGTTTCCACTTCGTATTCAGGATAAAGGGCGTGCAAGCATGAGGAAATTATTTATTGCCTCGCTTATGTCTTTGTTCTTCTCGGGAATCTCGGCGCTGGCTGGCGACTTGTCCGCTTTGGCGCCTCCTGCGTTACCTTGGATGCTTACGCCAAAGCCACAGCCAACTCTCAGAGTCGGGGCCTATGTTGGGGCGCTCAGCAATCAATCACTGATCAACATCACAGTGCGTCGCCCTTGGGACGCGCATTTCGTTCCGGGCGCGATGGTGGACGCCCACGCAATTTATACGGCTTATCGCTTCGAGCGCGTCCCTTTAGACCTCGAAATCGAGGGCGGCGTCGCCAAGCGTTTTGGCAGCGACGCTGGCGGGCGTCAGTGGGAGTTCGACCTCATTCCGATGGGGCGGTGGAAATATTTTCCATGGAACGATTTCATTTATACGAACTTCAGGGTGGGTCTTATCGGCGCAAGCTATGTGACCGGCATTTCAGATTTCGAAAGGCAGTTCGATAGCAGCCATCACAGCGCGCGATTCCTGAATCTGCTTGTTCCGGAATTTACCTTCTCGCCGTCTAAAGACGCGCCTTTCGAAGTATTCGTACGCGTCCATCATCGGTCTGGCGTCTACGGCCTCATCGACGGCGTGCATGGCGCTTCCAACTACATATCGACCGGGATGCGATTTTCAGTCTTTTGATCCGACTGACGCAACGCGTCGAAGCCCCTCGCTATTGGCCCCTTCCTCTCACAGAGACGCAGGCGCGGCGCGCCGGGGCTAACTCCGCCAAGGCGCAGCAGCGCGGGACCTGGAGCGCCCCCTCGGGCGCGGCAAACAGCCGCGCGCGCTTCCCCTTGCAGGGCTCGGTCTGGCGTTTTTCAACTGCTCGGGTTTAATGGCGCGCCCGAAAGGATTCGAACCTCTGACCCCCAGATTCGTAGTCTGGTGCTCTATCCAGCTGAGCTACGGGCGCCTGTCGGCCGGCGGTTTCGATCCCGCTTGGGGATCAGCGCCGCGACATGCGACCGTTTAGCGACAACCGGAGCGCTTGGCAAGGCCTGTTTATTTTTATGGGCCCGCGCTTGCGCCGCCGATCTGATTCTTTAAGTAGGAATCGTCACACAGGATTTGCCATGGAAACTTTCGTCTCGCACGGCGTCGAGATTGCCTATTCGGATTTCGAGCCCCTTGGCGACGACCGACGCGAGCCGATCGTCCTCATTCATGGCTTCGCCTCCACCCATGCGGTGAACTGGATGTTCACCCAATGGGTGAAGACGCTGACCGAAGACGGGCGCCGCGTCGTCGTCCTGGATAGCAGGGGCCATGGCCGGTCGCAGAAGCTCTACGACCCAGCGGAATATGCGCTCGACCTAATGGCGCAGGACGTCGCCAATCTCCTCGACCATTTGTCCATCGCCCGCGCCGACGTCATGGGCTATTCGCTCGGCGCGCGAATCGGGACGGTGCTGACGCTCGCCCATCCGGAGCGCGTCCGCTCGCTGATTCTCGGCGGCATCGGGCAATATCTCGTGCAGGACGCCGGCCTGCCCTCAGGGCTCGCCGAAGCCATGGAGGCCGAGCGAATCGAGGACATCGACAATTCGATGCTCAAAATTTTTCGAGGCTTTGCCGAATCGACCCGTAGCGATCTCAAGGCGCTCGCCGCCTGCGTCCGCGGCGCCCGCAAGGCGTTGGACCCGGCGCTCCTCTCGAAGATCGAATGCCCGGTGCTGATTTGCGTCGGCACGCGCGACGACGTCGCCGGCGATCCCTCGCCCCTGCAGCCGCTGTTCCGCAACGCCCGCGTTGTCGACATTCCTGGCCGCGACCACAACCGCGCCGTGGGCGACCGCATCTATAAGCAGGCTGTGCTGGAATTCCTGGGCCAACGCCCCTGATGCGCGGCCGCGCCCGAGGCGCTATATAGCCGCTTGGCGCGCTTTCGTTCCGAGATGCGCGCTTTCCGGGAACGGCTCACTGTCATTCCCGACGCTCGCGACGCGAACGATCGGGAATCCAGCGCCAAATCAAAGCCATCGTGGCTCTGGAGTCCCGGTCGGGCCGTCGGCCCGCCGGGAGCCGAACGCGAGCTGTTCGAGCGGAAACGGAGAAGAGGAAGCGTCCCATGGCCGCCGAACAGCGGGAAATAGCCGCGTCCGTCATCGATTTCGACCCGCTCCTCGCCCGCCTGCGGCTGGAGGCGGAGGATGTGCTGCGCCGCGAGCCGGAGCTCGGCGGCTTCATCTACCCCGCCATCATGGCGCAGGAGAGCGTCGCCGGCGTCGTGGTCCATCGCGTGGCGCAGCGCCTCGACCGGCCGGAAGCGCCCTATGCGGCGATTCGCCAGGCGTTCGATTCCTGCCTCGCCCATGACGGCGCCCTTGCAGAGGCCTTCCGGGCGGATCTTTTGGCCGTCGTCGAGCGCGACCCGGCCTGCACGCGGCTCCTGGAGCCGGCGCTCTATTTCAAGGGCTTCCACGCCTTGCAGACCTATCGGCTGGCGCATTGGCTGTGGAAAAACGGCCGCAGCGATTTCGCCCTGACGCTGCAGAGCCTGTCCTCGCAGATTTTCCAGACCGACATCCACCCCCAGGCCAGGATCGGCAAGGGCGTCTTCATCGACCACGCCACAGGCGTCGTCATCGGCGCGACGAGCGTCATCGAGGACGACGTCTCCATGCTGCATGGCGTGACGCTCGGCGGCACAGGCAAAGCGCGCGGCGATCGGCATCCGAAGGTGCGGCGCGGCGTGCTGATCGGCGCCGGGGCCAAGGTGCTCGGCAATATCGAGATCGGCCGCTGCGCCATGATCGCGGCGGGCTCGGTCGTGCTCGATTCGGTGCCGGCCAATAAAACCGTGGCGGGCGTGCCGGCGCGAATCGTCGGCGATTCGAAATGCGCCGAACCGGCGCTGGCCATGGACCAAATGCTGGCGGTTCTAGATGCGGGAATGGACAAGAGGGCGGGGTTGTAAGGTGAAGAAACTGTTTCTTGGCGCGGCGCTCGCCATTCTGGCGTCCGCGGGCGTCTCATCGCATGCGCTTGCCGCCGGCTGGCATTATTACGATCCCGACTGCCCCATCGCGATCGGGCCGAAGTCGATGAAATTCGTGGCCATGCAGCCAAAGAAAAACATCGACCGCGAATGCGACGCTTTGCCCGACACCGGCGCCTCCGTCATCGTGCTCGACGCCAGCGACAATGAGCTGCGCGACATGAACTGGGACGTCCGCGTGCTGCGCGCCAAGGCGCCCGACAGCCAGCCGGACCCTGAGGCCGACGCCGTCAGCCGCCAGCCGATCCAGAAGTTCCGCAACGGCATGATGAATTTCGACCAGAATTTCAAACAGGCCGGCAATTACCAACTCTATGTGAAGCTCACGAGCGACGACGGCGCCAAGAGCTACGAAGGCCGCCATCCCTTCTCGGTGGGGCTCGTGACCGACGAGGAATTCTATCTCTACATCGGCTTCGGAATTTTCATCGTCCTGGCCGGCGGCGTGGCGTTCACCATGTGGCGGCAGGGGAAGCTCTTTTTCAAGATTCCGAACTTCGCCAAGCCATCGTGACGCGATGGCGCAGTCACTGTCATTCCCGACGCTCGCTTGTGCGAGCGATCGGGAATCCAGAGCCAAACCAGCGCTCTTGTGGCTCTGGATTCCCGGTCGGGCTTTCAGCCCGCCGGGAATGACATCCCCCGAGGCGAGCCGTTCATGCGAGACGGAGTGGTCGACGCCGCCCGCTATGCCGGCAGCATGACGACCTTCGTCTTGACCGGCGTCCGGGAATAGAGGTCGATCATGTCCTGGCTGAGCAGGCCGGTGCAGCCGCTCGTTATGCCGTTGCCGATCGTCTCGGGGTCGCTGGTGCTGTAGATCGTGTAAACCGTATAGACGCCGTTCTTATAGAGATAGAGCACGCGGGCGCCGAGCGGATTGTCCAGACCTCCCGGCATGCCGCGGGCGTATTGGCGCGCCTCCGGCTGGCGTGCGATCATCTCCTTGGGCGGCGTCCAGGTGGGCCATTCCGCCTTGCGCCCGACATAAACTTCACCGCTCCACAGGAAACCGGGGCGGCTGACATTGGCGCCATAGCGGGTAGCCATTCCGTCGCCTTCGACGCGGTAAAGGTGGTAATTCTTGGGATCGATGATGATCGTGCCGGGCGCTTCCTTGGTGTCGTAGCGCACGAGCCGGCGAAAATATTTCGGATCGATCTTGCTGATATCGACCGCCGGGATCGGGAATTTCTCGCTCGGGACAGCCGCGTAAAACTTCGCCGCCTCGGCGCGGCCCATGTCGTCGGAGGTCACACAACCGGCGAGCCCCAGGGCGCCGAGACTGGCGGCGGAGCCGGACAGAAACGACCGGCGGTCGAGCCGCCCTGACATCCCGTCCTTCGTGATCACGATTTTGGAGTTTCCCATGTCCTATCACCCGAGAATACGCTGACATAAACCCGCCGAACGTCTTTTTGGCGAGCTGTGAGATTGCCGTCAACTCGCTTTCAGGAATGTGAAGAACCTCGGCTTTTCTTGTGGCCGCGCTGGCCCCGGCCGCGCAGAGGAACTTGCCGCGTCGGCCCGGGTTTCCGCCATTGCATTCAAGAGCAAACGGCGTGCCGCTCGGAATGGATGCGGCGGGAGACCGGGAGCGCGGAGCATGATCCGTTACGTCGCTTATCGCAAGGCGGTCCTCGCGGGCATGGCTGGCGCCGTCGCTTGGGAGGCCGTCGCGCGCCCGCTCATCCTCGCCGGCGTCCCCTACTTCGACATTGTGGGCACGCTGGGCACGCTGGCGCTCCCTCACGCCAGCGCATGGGCGTGGTGGGCGGTCGGCATGTCGCTGCATTTGCTGGTGGGCGCGATCTGGGGCGTTTTTTACGCCTATTTTTTCTGGTCGGTCCTGCCTTTGCCGCCGATGCTCCAAGGCTTGCTGTTCGCCTTTGTGCCCATGCCTCTGGCGC
The DNA here is from genome assembly GCF_016745395.1 of Methylocystis sp. Sn-Cys. Taxonomy (GTDB): domain Bacteria; phylum Pseudomonadota; class Alphaproteobacteria; order Rhizobiales; family Beijerinckiaceae; genus Methylocystis; species Methylocystis iwaonis. The sequence continues at coordinate 270,914 of NZ_JAERVJ010000003.1, read as the reverse complement.
TCTTCATCATGCATCCGCAGTTCGAACTCATGCACCCGCTCGTTGGAAGCGGCGAGCTGCCGTACTCGGGCCTGTTCGGCCTTTCGGGTGGATGGCGCGAGCCGGCGTCGATCGCCGCCGGGCATCTTATCTGGGGCGCGGTTCTCGGCCTCGTCTATGTCAGACCCGTCGGCAATGCCGCCGAGCGGCTGCCCCGCTTCATCTTCGAAGGGCGGAGACCTGCGCGTCCCATCGCCGCGGCGCGCCCGCCCGCCGAAGACAGGTTCATGTTCGCCACCGGCGTCGAATGCAGTTACCCAACTCTTCAAGGCGGGCGTTGGCGTATCGATGAGATGGCCGCTTGCGGCCATTATCGTCATTGGCGCACGGACCTCGCGCTGGTGCGCGACTTGGGGCTGCGCTACTTGCGTTACGGGCCGCCGCTGCATCTCATCAACCCGCGCAGGGGCCAATACGACTGGGCTTTTCTCGACGACGTCGCTGACGAAATGCAGCGGCTCGGCATTACGCCGATTATGGACCTCTGCCACTTCGGCTTGCCTGACTGGCTCGAGAATTTCCAAAATCCCGAGGCGCCTTATGCGCTCGCCGACTATGCGCGCGCCTTCGTCCATCGCTACGATTGGGTGCGCTTCTACACGCCTGTCAACGAGATGTATGTGTGCGCCAAGCTCAGCGCGCTGGAAGGCGTGTGGAACGAGCAACGCCGCGACGAGCGCGCCTTCGTCACCGCGACGCGACATCTCGCCAAAGCCAGCGTGCTGATGATGCAAGCCATCTCGACCGCGCGGCCAGATGCTGTGTTCGTCAACAGCGAGAGCGGCGAGTTTTATCAGCCTTGCTGCCCCGATCCGAAGGTCCGCCGCATCGCCGATTTCGAAAACCAGCGCCGCTTCATCGCGCTCGATTTGCTCTATGCGCGCGGCGTGCGCGACGATATGCGCGGCTATTTGATCGAAAATGGCATGCCGCCCGAAGAATATGCATGGTTCATGCAACAAGACGTCGGCGCGCGCGCCATCCTCGGCGTCGATTATTACGAATGGAACGAAAAGCTTATCAACGCCAATGGCGACGCGCAGGCGCTCGGAGAGTTGTTTGGTTGGTACGTCATCGCCCGTCAATATTACGAGCGCTACCAACGGCCCATGATGCACACTGAGACAAACCGCCTGGATGCGCGCGACGCGCCGCGTTGGCTGTGGCGGCAGTGGCATAATGTGCAGCTCATGCGCCAGGCGGGCGTGCCGATCGTCGGCTTTACCTGGTATTCGCTCACCGACCAGGTCGATTGGGACATCGCGCTGCGGGCGCCGCTGGGCAACGTCAACCCGGTCGGGCTCTTCGATCTCAATCGCGATCCGCGTCTCGTCGGCCTGACCTACAAATATTTGGCGCAACTCTTCGAGCCGGATCTTCGCCAGGCGCCGACCATCGAAGCCGTGCTGACTGACGCCCAGCAACAGATGACGATCGAGAAGAGAAGACGTCATGCTTGAGATCCTGCGCGCCCATGGGCTGGACGCAGGCCCGACGCAGCGGCCGCTGCTGGCCGGCATGGCGGCGAGCATTGTCGCCGACCTTCCAGCCTTAGGGTTGCTGCAAGCCTTTGGATCGCTGGGCGCCCTCGCTCAGGCGACGCATGCTTCCATCATCATCCCAGCCCTGGCCTATATCGGCCTGATGCTGCTTGGCGGCGTGCTGTATGGCTGGCTGTTTCAGCGGGCCGCCAACGACCCGCGGGGCGGCTGGCTTTTCGGCATGGCTTTCGGGTTCGTGTTGTGGATGCTCGGGCCGATCCCGCTCCTGCAATGGCTCCCGACGCAGCCCTTATTGACCGGCTATCCAGCGGTTGGGCTTCTGCTGGGCGAGTTGCTCTGGGGCTTGGTCCTAGGGGTGGCTTTTCCCTACGTGCATCGTCCGCTGCGCCCCAACTTGAGCGCCCAGCTCGCGCCGCCTACCGCGCGCACAGGCCCGCAAGCCGCCTGCGACCCGCATTTGGCGCGGGGACGCTGACGTGCTCCTTCGTTGCGAGCGAAGCGAAGCAATCCGAGAGCCGCCGTAGCTGCCCTGGATTGCTTCGTCGCTTACGCTCCTCGCAATGACGGGGCCCGCCGGCGCGAAGCATCGGAAGGCCATAGGCCTCACATTGTCGGCCGGTAATCCTCCGCCCCCCAATGCAACGTCCCTCTCGCCCGCGCCGGCCCGATGGCCGCGCTGGCGATGCCGTAATGCTGGGCTAGACGGTCGAGCGCGATTTTCAAGACGACCTTGCCGGAGCGGGCCGGCCAGCCGCGTTCGCTTTCGACGGTTTCGAGCCCCTTGAGATAGCCGCAGACGTCGGTGAGAAGGCCGGCAAGCTCCGGGCCGACGGCGTCATAGGCGCGCGCGAGACGACTGCGGGCGTCCATGGCGATCTCCGTCACCACGACGCCGGCGTCGGCGCCGCGCCGCGCGCCGGCGCCAGAAACCTCCCAATTGGCGGTGACGCGCTGGAGGATTTGCGCCTGCTCGATGTCGCGCCGGAAGCGTTCGCCGGCGTCCACTTGCGCGCGATCCAGAAAAGGCTTGCCATTTGCGCCCTTGCGTTTTGCGAGCCAGGCGAGCGGGCTTTCGGCCTCGTTGACGAGCGTCGGCCTTCCGCCTTGCGGCCCCGGACGTTTCTCGATTTCCCCATGCTGAGCGCGGAACGGATCGAGCGCCGGCTCGGCCACGGCCAGCCGGCGCAAATAGGCGCGGCCAGAGTCGTTGAGGCGCAGCCGCCCTGCCCCGCTGTCGACAACGAGCCCTTCGGCCAAGGCGGCCTTGCCCGTCGTCTCCGGCAGGCGCGCGCGCACGACGGTGATCCCATTCCGAGGCGCCGCCACGACAAGCGCGCCATCGTCGAGGCCGCTCGGCGCCGCATGGGCTTGGGGTTCGTCCAGCGCCTGCAGGAAACGCCGCAGCATTCGCGTCGACGCCTCATTTTTGTGGTCGCTCTTGCTCATTGCGGCGCTCCTTCACAGTCCGCGAGCAACGCCAGAACCATGTCGCGCTGCGCCGCGACCGCGCGCTCCATTCGCGCCGCCGCGACGTCGAAGCGCGGCGCGTCTCTGAGATTTTCGATCACCGCGCAGGCGTGCCGCATGGTGGCGCGATCGCGCCGGAATTGCCGCGCGCAAGCGGAAAGGCTCGCGCCCAAAGCCACATGGTGCAGATAGACCGCATATTGGCGCGCCCGGGCAATCCTCGCCCGGCCGCGATCCGGCGCCGCCAAGGAAGCGGCAGGGACGCCCGACGCCGCCGCGGCGGCCGCAATGCTCAAGCCGGGGATGGGGGGAAACAGCTTTCGTTTGGAAAAGGCGCTGGGCATGAGAGACCTCCTGATCAACGCCGATCAGGCTAGTTCTGAAAAAAATCCTATTCAAGGAAAAAAATCTATCCCCAGGGGCGCGCCGCCGGTCATGCTCACCGCAAAGGAGGAGCAAGCCATGCCCATCGCCCATCCAGCCCCCGCCAAGTCAGACGCCAAGCCGGTCGCCCAATCCGCCGCCGTCAGACGCCTGAAAGCCCATGCCCGCCCAGCCGTCGAGGCCGCGCTCGGCGCCAGCCTCGCCGGTTACGACCGGCTCGACGCGCTCTCGCGTTTTCACCGCCTTTCGCGCGAAACCATCCTCAGCGAAACGCCCGCTGCGGCGCGCGCCGTGCTCCGTGAAATCGAGCAGGCGTTACGAAAAGAGCGCGCCTGGCGCGGCCATTGGACCTATGATCTCAACCGCCATATCGCTTTGCTCGTGGCGCATCGCGCGGAGAGCGCCCGGCTTGCGGGCATGGGGCGATCGACTGAAGGATTACTTTCCTAATTATCCACTTGCGTCACGATGTTGCCTTAATTCCTAGTTGTGATAGTTTTTTGATGTTATAGTTCCGGGCGCTCACATGACAACCGAATTTAGTAACAATGAAGATAATCTGAAGTCGAAGCTAAAGCCTTTTCTTGATAGGCACGCGGATTCCAAAGTTTCCACAGCGAAGCTGGCAACACAAGAACATGTGATTATAGAGAATCCGTGGAGCGATGAAAGCGTTATAATTTTGCTGAAAGACGAATCAGACGATATTGTTGGCATCTTAAATCGCATCATACTTCCTCAACGCTTTAGCGCCTTATATCATATTGAAGATAAAAGGCTTGAATTGATATATACCGCCTATCCTCTCAAGTCACAGGTAGCTCAATCCGCGTCACGGTCATTCAAATTCAATTTTGGAGATAAGGAATACGTTTGTGAGTTTAAAACATCAAGCAATAGCCTTCTTGAGATTGCTGGAGCCTCGCGACCATTTGGCGAATCTACGACGCAGCACAGAAACCTTCAGTCATTCAATACATATTCAAGAACGCGAAAAGACATGCAGATTGCGACCTCGACGCCGCTTGGTGAGCCAATTTCATTTTGGATAAATGATATTGAATGGGACGAGGACTATGTTGTTCAAATGGCAATGCATCTTAACTTTTATATGTTATATTTCGATAGGAGTTCTCCATTCATATTAATACATCCCCCAAAAGCGACAGACTCGATTGCAAGCAGCTTCAAAAGACGCGAGCCAACAGAGTCATTTCCTAGTGTTATTTCCGGGCGCAAAATGGATGATATTTTATTGCAATTTTGGCATGGTTGCATATCCGGAAATTCGTTCACTAAATTCCTCAACGCATATAGAATTTTGGAGTATTCATCGTTTTTCTATATGGAGGAAAGACTCAGGTCGTCTATCAGAAAAGCATTAGCTTCCCCGGACGCATTTGGTAATTTGGACCGCGTTGTTGATAAGATATCATCGACAATTGGGGCTGATCGCCTTAAGGACTCCCAGAGACTTTCAATGCTTTGTAAGGAGTGCCTTTGCATGGATCGTTTATGGGGAGAGATAGAAAATAACAAAGATGTATTCTCGTCAGATTGCGTTTTCGACGGCGGATTTACTAGCCCACGTCTGGTTAACAATGGTTGGAAGCGGAGTGATTTTGAAACGAACGGCATAGATACCGTAGCGCAAGCGCTACGCAATGTCCGTAATGCATTGTCGCACGGGAAAGACCAGGCGACAGCTCTTTGCATCACGCCGACCCATCACAATATGCTGCGACTGAGACCTTGGTCGGAACTGGCTCGAACTGTGGCAGAGGATGTGATGGTTTACAAAAAATACATGGTCTAGCCCTAGTGTGGTACGAAAAGTGCTGCATTTCTGCGGAACTTTGACGGCTAAAGGCGGTTGTAATAGTGAGACTGGAGGAGGTGCTGATGGGTATCGGAGATTGATATCGGAGCCATGAAAAGAGAGCCCCAAAACCTTGTGGTTAACGCGATCCGCGAATCAGAGGCTACTGCCACGGGGATGGCGCAATCGCGCTCGCACTGAAATCGGCACCTCAAAAAATCGAGGCGGGAGAGTAAGCCCTTCTAAGGCTTCCTCTCCTTCGACCGTCGCTTCCACCAGAGCGGCCTTAAACCTCCGTACCGGCAGCGTCAGACGCCTTCCTTCAGGGCCCGCGGATCCTTACGTGAGGTGCGGGCGGTCTTTGGCCGGCATCTTCGGCTCTTCCACATTGCCGAAATTGGCTTCGGCCTCGTCGATCTTGCCTTTCCCCGCCATGGAGCGGTCATCGGCGATGTCGGTCTTCATTAACCTTGCAGATATGCGGCGCAAACCATGCCGTGCGATAGAAACCAAGAGAATTGCGCATAATCTGGTGGGCAGGGAATACCTTTCTTGCTCGACGCCATAAGGCGGAAGCTAAGCGTCGGCTTATGGGTCTGAACAGGCGGCTTCGTGGTTGGTGAAAATCGGGGCGGTAAGATCGGTGGTCATCGTCAGCTCCTATGACCAATCCTAACGAACCGACGTTGCAAAGCACAGTTTTTCCTCCCCAAGGCCTCGAATATGGCTCCTCCGCAGGAGGGCGTCCTTAGCATATTGCCGGCGGACGAATACGAAGCGCGCTTTTCACACAGCCGCGTTTTGCTTAAATTGCGAGCTTCCTTCCGCCGCGCCCAGGGCTTGCGATGATGATCGAACGAATTCTGGCCCTTGCCGCCGCCGCTGTCGTCGCCGTCGCGCTCGGCGTCGGCCTGACGATGATGGCTCTGTCGCCGCCGCCTGCGCGGGGCGCGTTGAGCGCGACAACGGCCCCTTCCGATAAGCCGAGCCCACGGCAAGCCGTCGAGACGACCATCGCCTCCGCGCCGGAATATGGGCGTTTTTTCGCGCGGCTGCGCGAGAAATTCCCCCAGGACTATGAGGGAACGATCAGCGGCTTCGCGTCGCGTCTCTCGGAGACGAAGGCCGATCAGGGCGCCGATTATTATCTGTCCGAGGCGATGCGCCGCCTGCGCCAGTCGCGCGGCGCGCTCGCCGCCAAAGCCGAGCCCGAGGCCATGTCGCGCGTGTTCGCCAAGCAGCTCGCTGTTCTGCAGGCGATCGCGCGCGAGGACAAAAAATTATGCGTCGCTTTCCTTTACGGCGCGAATAATCTCGATTTCCAGCGTTTTGCCGCCTCGCGGCGCCCGCTCGTCGCCGATATGGCGAGCGCGAGCCTGGAGGCCATGGTCGACGGCCAAGCCAAGAACATCGCCCGCGAGCAACCGACCGAAGCCGACTTCAAGGCGCTGGAGACGGCGCTTGCCGCGCGCGGCCTCGCCAAGCCGGAGATCGAAGCGCTGCTCGACGGCAAAATGCCCGACCCGCCGCTGGAAGACGCCAAAATGTGCGCCGCTGGACAAACCTATCTCGAAGTCTTGCGGACCTTGCCCGAGGCCCCGCGCTCGCGGATTTATGGGCTGGCGCTGGAGCTGATGGCGAAGTCGTAGGGAGGCGCTACTCGTCCTCGACCTCATCGCAGCGGAACGGCCCGCGCCAGCGGGCGTAGCGCCAGGGCGTGAGCGGGCCGGCGTTTTCCGGCAATTTTTGGGGAACGGGGTCGAACCCCTCGCCGCCGCCCGGCCGGCAGCGGCAGATGCGCGCGAAGCCCATCCAGCCGCCGGCCCACAGGCCATGGCGCGCAATGGCTTCGTCGGCATATTCCGAGCATGTCGGCGCATAGCGGCAGCTTCTTCCGGCGAAGGCCGAGAAGGTCACGCGATAGAGTTGGATCAAGCCCCGGGCGAGCAGAGCGACGGGCGATTTCATCGGGGCCTTTAGATCACGTAATCGAAGGAATCATAGGCCAGGCCGCGTAGGAGCTGGTCCATGTCCCGCGCCGGCAGCGCCCTGGGCTCGACGCCGACGACCTTCGCCGGCGCGCCCGCGACGATGGAATTCGGCGGCACGGCGTGCAGCACGACCGAGCCCGCCGAGATGCGCGAACAGGCGCCGATCTCGATATTGCCGAGGATCTTAGCGTCCGCCCCGATCATGACGCCGCGCCCGACCTTGGGATGCCGGTCGCCGGCGACCTTGCCGGTGCCGCCGAGCGTCACGCCGTGGAGGATGGAGACCTCATCCTCGACCACCGCCGTCTCGCCGACGACGAATCCAGTTGCGTGATCGAGGAAGACGCCCTTGCCGAAGCGCGCCGCCGGATGAATATCGGCTGCGAGCGCGTCCGAGGTCCGGCTCTGAATATAGAAGGCGAAGTCGCGCTTGCCCGCCCGCCACAGCGCATGAGCGAGGCGCGACGCCTGGATGGCGTGATAGCCCTTGAAATAGAGCAAGGGCTCGATGAGCCGCCGGCAAGCAGGGTCGCGCTCGACATAGGCCGCCGCATCGAGGCGAAAGGCCTCGCCAAGCTCGGGCTCGCTCTCCAGCGCCGCGAGAAAGGCGTCTGCGATCGCGGCGGCGTCGAGCGCCGAGGCCCCGAGCCGGCCGCTCACGCGATGGATCACCGCCTCTTCGAGACTGTGGCGGTTCAGAAGCTCGCCGATGAAGAGCGGCGCCAGCGCCGGATCGAGGCGCAGCGCATCCTCCGCCTCCTGTCGCATATGCGCCCACATGGCGTCGCTGCGCGCGCAAAGCGCGGAGAGCTCTTCGGGCGCGCGCGGCTCCATTGCTACTCCGTTAGAATTTCACTTGCGGCGGCTGCTGGGCCGCTTCGCTTGCGGAGAATTCCGCCATGGGCTTCGTCCCCGCGAAGAAGGTCTTGGCCCAAAGTAGCGTCGGGAAGGTGCGCAGCGAGAGGTTGAACTCGCGCACCGCCTCGATGTAGTCGCGCCGCGCCACATTGATGCGGTTTTCCGTGCCTTCGAGCTGCGACTGCAGCGCCAGGAAGTTCTGGTTGGATTTGAGGTCCGGATAGGCTTCGCTCACCGCCAACAGCCGTCCCAGCGCGCCGGTCAATTGCGCCTGCGCGTCCTGGAATTGCTTCATTTTCTCCGGGTCGGTGAGGGTCGAAGCGTCGATCTTCACCGAGGTCGCCTTGGCGCGCGCCTCGACGACGGAGGTGAGCACGTCCTTCTCCTGCTTGGCGTAGCCCTGCACGGTGGCGACGAGGTTCGGGATCAGGTCGGCGCGGCGTTGGTACTGGGATTGCACCTCCGACCACTTGGCTTTGGCGTTTTCCTCGAGCGTCGGGATCGTGTTGTAGCCGCAGCCCGAAAGCGACAGGGCGGCGACAATCGCGACGACGAGGGCGCGCCACCGGGACGTGAGGCTCATATGCATCTCCGTAAAAGCGGGGCGGACCCGCGCATGTGACAGGCGCAAACTTAAGGCTTGTGCGGCGACAAGAAAAGGTCGGGGGCGACGTAAAGTTCCTGTTATGTTCGGATCGAACATAAGGTAAGGTGCAAGGGGATCGTCAAGTGAGAAATCGATGCGAATTGCGGCGCTTTTTGCCGGGATCGGCGGCTTGGAATTAGGCCTGCGGGAATCGGGCCACCATACAGCCATGACTTGCGAAATTTGGGAGCCGGCCGTCCGCGTGCTCGCGTCACGGTTCCCGGAAATTCCAAACGAGCCAGACGTAACCGAATTGAAAAGCCTCCCTGGCGATGTCGATATCGTCACGGCCGGATTTCCTTGCCAAGACCTCTCGCAAGCAGGGATGACAGCCGGTATCGGCGGAGGCCGTTCTGGGCTCGTAAACAATGTGTTCCGGCTTCTGGATCAGCGGCGAGTTCCCCTCGTCATCCTCGAAAACGTCTCCTTCATGCTCGCGCTCGACAAAGGCTCGGCGATGGACCGCCTCACGAGCGCATTCGAGGAGCGCGGTTACAGATGGGCCTATAGAACGGTAAATTCTCTGGGCTTTCTGCCTCAGCGGCGCGAACGCGTTTTCTTTGTCGCGAGTTCGGGCGACGTCGAACCAGAATCGATCTTGATGGTCGATGACGTAGCGGCCAGACAACGCCTGACACGACTCGATACGCATGCCCATGGATTTTATTGGACCGAAGGAACGCGAGGCCTAGGTTGGGCTCCCAATGCTGTGCCTACGTTGAAGAATGGCTCCACGATTGGCATTCCCTCGCCACCAGCGATCCTGATGCCGAGTGGGGCCGTGATAAAACCTGATATAAGAGATGCGGAACGGTTACAGGGTTTTCCTGTCGATTGGACGGCCGAGGCGCCGGAGCGGTTGCGCTGGTCTCTCGTCGGCAACGCTGTCACGGCATCGGTCGCCGCATGGCTCGGTCGCAGACTCGCCAACCCGGGGAACTACGACCGGTTGCGGGACCGGGAATGGATCTTGCCGCGCGGAGCCTTTCCCAAGGCGGCACGATATGACGGCTCGAGCCGAAAGATTGTGGAAATTGGACAATTTCCCCTATGGGCCAAGCGCGAGCCTTTGCATCGCTTCCTGAAGCACGGAGGCGCTCCCCTGTCCGCCCGCGCTACGGCGGGTTTTCTATCGCGGGCCGAAGCGTCCAGCTTGCGATTCGTCCCCGGATTTCTCGACGCTTTGCGGGTTCATCTCGAATGCATGCGCTCGAAAGAGTCGCAGCGTCGCGCTTCCTTCCCGGTCGCAGCGGAATAACCCTTGGGCAGAGTGCGTCTTCCGACCGACGAAAAGCGCAGCGCATTGATGCGGCGCGTCCGACGCCGCGGCACCTCGGCCGAGCTCACCGTCGCAGCGCTATGTCGGGAAGCCGGCTTGAGCTACAGGCTGAACGTCAAGTCTCTTCCTGGCGCGCCAGATCTCGCCAACAAAACGAAGCGGTGGGCAATTTTTGTCAACGGGTGTTTTTGGCATCGACACAAGAACTGCCGTTTGGCCACCATCCCCAAACGCAACCAGGCATTTTGGTTAAACAAATTCGCCGACAACCGTGCGCGTGACGCAAGGAAAGTCAAAGAGTTGCGGAGCCTGGGTTTCCGCGTCGCGATCGTATGGCAGTGCGAGGCGTCCGATAGAACCGCCCTGCTTCGCCGCCTTCAAAATTGGGCAAACCGCGTATCGTAAAGTCCCTGCAATCGGTCGATCATCGACGAATAATGATACGTATCTCGGGGTTGCGGGGCAGGTTCGGTGGCCAGCAGAGAAACGGGCGAACCGTCGTTGGCGCAGTCGATAACGGTAATCGCAAGGGCATCGTAGCCATCTACCCCCGGTTTGGAACGCCGAGGCAACTGCTTTATTTTGTCCACCGTAACCTCGACTGCCTTCGGTTGCTTGTGGCTGTTCCAGACGAGCTTTCCAGAATCGAAGGGAGTGTTCCTACTCGGGCTGAGGAATTGGGAAGCAGCGTTGATCGCAACAAACCCTGCGGCTATGGCGAGATCGTGCGCACCGTGCACCGTCAGGTGGCTAGAATTCAGCTCGTCATAGAGACGGGGAAGCGCCTTCCGATGCTCCGTCATGCAAGCCTTAGCTTCGAGCGCAATCAGAACAGTGCCGACGGCAGCCTCTTTTAGATCGGGTAAGTCCGCCAACTCGGCCCTTTCGCTTTCGGAGAGCGCGATCCCATATCTCTCCGCCAAGTTCCGTAGCGACCGAGTATGCGGGCCCGAGTCGCCGGCTGGCTGGCATATGACGAGATCGAGATCCTTCTTCCGGTCGTTTCTGAAGTCGCGCATCTCATGATTTATGCCGAAAAAGACGCGCCCTTCCGCTACATGCCGGCGAAGCGTCTGAGAGGCGCGCAAAAGGTCGAAAACTATCCCCCAACAGGCAACCTTGGAATGGTGGTCGCTGCGGCTATGATAATTCCAAGCATGACCTTTTGAATCCGTGACTAAGGCCCTAGAAATCGTTCTGGCAAAAATCGTGTCTCCTGACGCCATCCATCAGCTCTGGGCATTTTGACAATTAGATTCGCTGCGCCAAGTTAAGCTATCGTCTTGTCGGAAGAAAGGGCGGCGCCCAAATTGCTCTCGAATAGACAACGGTTATGGATCGACCGGAGAGATCAAACGCGGATACCAAAATGGCCATAGACGACATCATCGGCAATTTCGAGCTGCTCGACGAGTGGGAGGATCGCTACCGCTATCTCATCGAGCTCGGCCGCACGCTCGAGCCGCTGCCGAAGGAAGCCTATACGGACAACAACAAAGTGCGCGGCTGCGCCAGCCAGGTGTGGCTGGAGACGACGCCCGGCGAAGACGCCGCCGGCGCGCCGACGCTCACCTTCCGCGGCGACAGCGACGCCCATATCGTGCGCGGCCTCGTGGCGCTGGTGCTGGCGCTCTATTCGGGGCGCCCCGCGCAGGAAATCATCGACACCGACGCCGCGCCGCTGTTCAAGCAGCTCGGGCTCGCCGAGCATCTGACGCCCCAGCGGGCCAATGGGCTGCGCTCGATGGTGGAGCGGATCAAGAGAGAGGCGCGCGAGGCCGTTGCGGCGTAGCGCGACTTAAAAATCGCTCGCGACCCCTTTGACCTCCCAGTCGCCATATCGCGCCGGATCGAGACCGCCCCGGCCGCCGCGCTCCTCGGGAGCGGTCGCGTCAGCGGCTGCGGCGTTTCTACGCGCCTGCGCTTCGGCCAGCGCGCGTTGCGCGGCGGGCGGCAGATCCGCTATTTTTCGGGCAGACTCCGCTGTTTGGGCAGGCTTTGCGTCGCCGCCCGTCTCTTTAGCCTGAGACATATCCGGCTCCTGAGCGTCTCGCCCCTCGACCGCCCCATGTGCTATGATTCGCGAAGCGGGGCAGCGGAGAGACCGTTTGAGCGACAGTAGATCATTCGGGCGGTCGAAACCATCGCGATACTCCTCACGCCAGGGATTCGTGCCGGCCGAGGCGGCCCGCGAGGCCGAGGCGGCTAGGACCCCCGGCCTCCCCGCGCGTCTCGCCGCCGCCAGCATCATCGGCGACGTCATTCAGGGCGGCCACCGGCTGGACGAATGTTTTTCGCCCCAGGCCGTGCCCAACCGCCTTGCCGGACTCGAGCCGCGCGACGTGGCGCTGACGCGCTCCATCGCCACCGTCTCGCTCCGCCGGCTGGGCGTCATCCGCCATGCGCTGGGCGACCTTCTCGAAAAGGGGCTGCCGCGTCAGGCCGGGCGGCTCGAATATACGTTGATCGCCGCCGCCGCCCAGCTTCTCTTTCTGGAGGCGGCCGACCATGCGGCGATCGACCTCGCCGTGCGCGCGACCAAGCTTGAACCCAAGACCGGCGCCTATTCCGGCGTGGTGAATGGCGTGCTGCGCAATCTCCTGCGCCGGCGCGATGAATTCCTGGCGCTCGCGGCGAGCGGCGAGCATGACGCGCCGCCCTGGCTCGCGCAGCGCTGGCGCAAGGCCTATGGCGAGGCGGGCGCGCGGGCGATCATCGCCATGCATATGCAGGAGCCGCCGCTCGACGTTTCCGTGAAGTCCGACCCGCAAGGATGGGCCGAGCGGCTCGACGGCGTCGTTCTGCCGACAGGCTCGGTGCGGCTCAAGACCCGCACGCCGATCACGGAGCTCGCCGGCTACAGCGACGGCGAATGGTGGGTGCAGGACGCCGCCGCCGCGCTGCCGGCGCGGCTCTTGGCGACGAAGCCGGACGAGCGCGTGCTCGATATGTGCGCGGCGCCCGGCGGCAAGACCGCGCAGCTCGCGCTCACCCGCGCCCATGTGGTTGCGCTGGACCGCTCCGCCGAGCGGCTGAAGCTTTTGGCCGCCAATCTCTCGCGTCTCGATCTCCATGCCGATGTCGCGGTGGCCGACGCCACCGGCTATCAGGCGCAGCCTTTCGACGCCATCCTCATCGACGCGCCCTGTTCCGCCACCGGCACGTCACGGCGCCACCCGGACGTGCCCTGGACGAAGAAGCCCGGCGACATCGAGACGCTCGCCGCCTTGCAGGCCAAAATGCTGGCCCGCGCCGCGCTGCTGACGAAGGCGGGCGGACGCCTCGTTTATTGCACCTGTTCGCTCGAACCCGAGGAAGGCGAGCAGCAGATCGCCGCCTTCCTGCGCCGCAACCCGGATTTCCGCCGCGAGCCGGTAACGACCGCCGAGGGAATACCGGCCGAGTTCATCAACCGCGACGGCGATCTGCGCACTGTGCCGAGCTTTTGGCCGAATGACGACGCCCGGCTTGCGGGGATCGATGGGTTTTTCGCAAGCAGGCTGGTGCGGCAGGCCTAGGCGGGGGCGGTGCTCTTCGGTCGAGCGTGTGACATCGTGCATCGTCCTCATCACTGAAACGCCCCCACACACTTGATCCCAAGTGCGCGAGGAAGGCCGCGCTCTGCCCCTCTCCCCGC
>NZ_JAERVJ010000003.1:0-257192 GCF_016745395.1 Methylocystis sp. Sn-Cys | reverse complement strand
CCACACACTTGATCCCAAGTGCGCGAGGAAGGCCGCGCTCTGCCCCTCTCCCCGCGCGCGGGGAGAGGTTGGGTGAGGGGCTTGGGGATGAGTGGGAACGATAAACGGCGCAAGACGCTCGGGTTCTTAATGCACGCGCGGGCTCATCCCCCGGCCCCTCACCCAGCCTCTCCCCGCAAGCGGGGAGAGGAGCGGGTCGTCGCCTCTGCTTGTCGCAGGCCGAGAACAAGCGAGGCAAAAAGGTCGTTCCAAAGCAACAATCCTGAGAATCCATAGAGTTACGCTAAAAGACTCATTCCCAACATATATGCGACCTAGCTTCCGCTCCGCGTCGAGTCAAACAAGCAAGACTCGGCCGGATGGAGCTCACATGAAGACGAATATTCACGCCAGAAAACTGATTGCTTACGCCTGCCTCGCCGTTCTCGCTGTAGCGCCCGCGCGCGCCTTGGCCGACACGGCGACCTTCACTGCTGCGCCGGTCTCTGGCTGCCCCGACTGCGCCGCCAAGGATACGACCGGCCTCGTCGTCTACGCCAATGGCACGCTGCTGCCGAATGGCTGGGACGTGAAGACCAGCAGCAGCGGTCTCTATATCGCCAATCGCATCGGCGGCTATTTCAAGCTGCCCGGCAAGACCTTCGATCTCACGGGGCTGAAGCTCTTCGCGACGAATGTCTTCTCCAGCACGACAGCGCCCGTCACCTATACGCTCTACGCCTTCCACCCCGGCAATCCGATCGCCGACCAGGTGCAGGTGACGATCAACTCGCGCGTCGTGAAGGATGTGCCGCTGACGGACACGCGTCTCCTCAATCTCGATTCCGTCTTCGTGCGTTTCGGATCGGAGATCGGCTACAGCTATTTCATCGAAACGCGCTTCACGCCGCATTGATGTAAAGCCGGCGCAAGCCCCTCGCCTTTCGAGACGGCCGCTTTGCGGCCTCCTCAAGGCGAGGGGCTTCGGTGCGCGTGAGGCTCGAGTTATACGATCGCACGATGGCGAGCCGCAACCTGGATTACGGCGGCGCCAGCAGCTAATCCGGCTACATCATTGTTCCATTTTTTAATCGTGAGAGCGCAAATGAGTGTGAAACGGTTTTTCCCCGCTGAAAGAGATTTGTTGCTCGAGGTCAAAGGGATTGGCCCGACGGTCATCGAGCGCTTCGAGCAACTTGGAATCCACACGCTGCGACAGCTTGCGAAGCAGGATGCGCGAGCGATCTGTGAGCAGGCTTCATTGCTGGTCGGCGGCACATGCTGGAAGAACAGCCCACAAGCACGAAATGCAGTCGCCGCAGCAATATCCGCCGCACAATCCGCTTCAGGGAAAGTGAACTGCGAAAGCTGAGGTGTGCAGATCACGGCACGCCGTAGCGGAGGCCAAGAAATTCGCTGCAAGCTTAAGCTGACAGTCGGCGGTTAGATTTAAACTAACACAAGCTACGCCTTACAAGTTTATGCACATCGAAGTCCAATAAAATCATTTGAATTAGCCGCGCGTTGCATTGACACCCTCGTATTTCTGCGGATAGTTTTTAGGCAGAATTCCAGAGCCCCTCCCCGCGAGCGTAAATCGCGAGGCGGAATAGACATTTGTAGACATAATTACTGTATAAAATTCAAACTGACTTTATGAGGGCCTCGATGCGCCTATTTCGCGATTTGCTCTTCTGCGGCTCCTGCGCCCTGGCAATCGGAGTGGCGGGCCAAGCATCGGCGCAAAGCGCTGGATTGTCTTTGCCGCCTGGCCAAATCGTCACAGGGCCGATCGTGCTGGGACAAGCGTTCTGCAGAACGACCAAGGCCTGCGTCGGCATGATCGGATCGCCCTCGATCTCGAATGGTTTCGACGCCAATCAATATTTGCTCAACAGCAATCCGCCGCTCGTGAACCCGCTCGTCACGCCGTCGACGCTCTCTTATACCAATTCCACATCGTCGCCGGCAGTCGTCGTCTTGACCACCGCACCGACGCAATATGTGCGTTTCTATTCAGGAAACAGCATCCTCGGAAACTTCATCGCCGGCTCCAACATGGTGCGCGGATTGACCCCGGAGCAAGTAAGGGACGTGCTTGCGCTGCCCGGCACGCCCACGATGGAAGCGATCGTGCAGGTGCCCGCTGGCACCTGCCTTCTCGTTGGGATGGCGGGGCCAATTCTTGATGCACAACCTCCGGCGAGCCCGGTCGGCGTCTGGGGACGCGGCGGCGCCCTGCAGGAATTCATCATTGGCAAAAGCGCGGTTCCCGGATGCGGGCCAGGCTCGCAGCCGGTGTTCCTGTCCGCCAGCAGTTTCGTCAATGGGCAGCCGATCGGCGCATTTGCGCTCGCCTATGTGCCGCGCGCCGGCCTCGGCAACGCCGGGGCGGTCGCCTTCGCGCTCGATCACGCGCTGCCGCCGCCTTTGTTCAGCGACATGGACTCGATCTACAATGCGCTCGACCTCTTAAATTTCGGCGATCCCGCAGCGCTGCGCTCCGCCCTCACTCAACTCGACGGCGAGGTTTACGCCGATCTGCCTTCGGTCGCGATCGGCGTGTCGCGGATGTTTCTCGACGCGGTGCGCGCCCAAACCCATTTGGCCCGGACCACCGGCGCCGGAGGGCTGCGGACCTGGATCAGCGGTCTGGGAGGCGGCGGCGCGATCTACGGCAATGGCGACTTGCACGGCGTCAGCTTCAGTGGCGGCGGCGTCTCTGTGGGCGCGGACTACCGCTTGACGCCCGAACTTCTGGCGGGCGTCGCCTTGAGCTATATGCGCAGCTCTTTCGGCCTCAATGGCGCTTCGGGAAGCGGCGGGCTGGATAGTTTCGCTGTCACCTCATACGCCGGTTACGTGGCCGGGCCTTTCTATGTCGACGGCGCGCTTGGCTATTCCTACAATCGTTTCGGCGCGGGACGTAACATCGTCTTTCCCGGCGTTACCCGCGGCGCTTTGGCGTACGTCTACGACAATGTTTTCCTGTCGCGCTTCGAGGCGGGATATCGCGTCCCATTCAGCGAGCAGATCAGCGCGACCCCCTTCGCGTCGTTCCAAGGCATTGTGGCCGCGCAAAACAGCTTCGCCGAGAACGGCGCGGGCGCCATCAACCTCAACGTCTACGGTCGAACAGCAGCATCCGCCCAAAGCACGCTCGGCGCCGAGCTGACTTATGATTTGCCGCTGCGGCTCGCCAAGCCCTTGAGCTTTTCGGCGCGGGCCGGCTGGATGCATGATTATGCGGACGTCCGTCGCAGCGTTATGGCGAATTTCCAGGGCGCGCTGGGTTCGAACTTCATCGTCAATGGCGCGCGCTGGCCGCGCGACGCGGCGGCAGTCGGCGCGCGTTTGAGCCTGCCAGTGGATAGCGCAAATATCTTTGTTCGTTATGACGGCATGGTCGCGAGCAGCGCCGCCATTCATAGCGCCACCGGCGGGGTGCAGATTGCGTTTTGAACGCCCGGCGCTATTTTCGTCGAATTACGCGGCGTCCACTCAAAATGCTTTCGGAAACAGATATGGACGAATCGTATTCAATACGGGAGCTCAGCGAGGCAGAGTTCGAGCCACTCTTCGACAAACACAAGTTTTCGATGTTCGCGGGCGTCCACAGCTATGACATCCAGCATGTTCTAACTGACGCCGAACAACAGCGAATTAAAGAGCTAGAGGAAAATCTGGGCGCGCCGTACAAGCTCTACCTCGGTGTTTTCGACATCGATAATGAATTTGTCGGTTGGAGCTGGGGAAGCAGGAAAATGCGTCCACCTTCTATATGGTCAGTTCCGCCGTTCTTGAAAGACATCGGCGCAAAGGAATTTATAGCGCCTTGATCGCTCACAGCATTGAGCGCCTTTCGAAAGCGGGATTCCAACTGGTTTATTCCAGGCATTGCGCTACAAATAACGACGTTATAATTCCTAAGCTGAACGCCGGATTTATCATTTCGAAAATGGAGATCGATGACAGATACGGCGTCTTGATACACTTGCATTATTACACAAACAGCTATCGTCGCAGAATAATGGATTACAGATCGGGACAGGAGACGCCTGACATGAAAATCAAACAAGTGTTCGGCCTCGCATAACGCAACGTCCTAGCAGCAGCGCCTTCCGCGGCCTGCCTCGCTAAATAAGTTGCGCGAGCCAAATTGTATGACGCCCACAGGCCTCGTCCTCGACCACATGCGCGACGACCGCAAATCCATTCTCGTCGAGCAGAGTGCGGTATTCGTCGGCGTCCAAGCTCGCGTGATACAGAGGTGCGCCTTCGAATTCTCCGATTGCGACGCCGTGGCTGGGCCCCGATGTGAACATCAAGGCGGCGCGTGGCGAAGCGTGGTCGCGAAAGATGGGGAACATCTTTCTTTGGTCTTCAGGACACAGGTGGAAAAAGCTGTCCCATGCGAGAAGGCCGTCAAAACGCATGGACAGCGACAGGTACCGCATGTCGGCCACCCGCCAACTTTGGCAGGGCAACGCGCCTTTACACAAAGCGATCATTTCGGGAGAAGAATCTATCCCGGTCACTGCGCAGCCGCGCTCGACCAAATAGCGGCTCATCGGCTCGCCAGACCCGCAACCGATGTCGAGAACGGCAGGCTGGCGCGGCATGAGACCGATAAAACGATCGAGCCAGTGCGCCTCCATGAGCTGTCGAACTCCACGCCCCCGCTTCTTCGCCCAAGCGTGTGCGTGTCGCTGATAGAGGCCGATAATTGCTTCGGAAGCGTCACCCATTCCGTTTCCGTTAAACAGCTCGCATGGGGTCCTTGTCATTCCCGGCGGGCTGAAAGCCCGACCGGGAATCCAGAGCCGCAATAGCGATGATATTGCTTTGGATTCCCGGTCGCTCGCTTTGCGAGCGTCGGGAATGACGGTGAGCCAATCAAGCGGATCTCATGTTACGCCGCCGCAAATGGCCTGAACGCCTCCACCACATCCAAATAGACTTGCCGCTTGAACGGCACGATCAAATCCGGAAGCTTGGACAGCTTCTCCCAGCGCCAGTCGTCGAATTCCGGCTTATGCTTGCCGCCGCCCGGCGCGTGAATGTCGATCTCGCTCTCCGACCCTACAAAGCGCAGCGCGAACCAGCGCTGGGTCTGGCCAATATATTTGCCGCTCCAGCGCTTATTGGCCTCGGGCGGCAGATCGTAGGAGAGCCATAAAGGCGCCTCGGCGAGAAATTCAACGCTCGCGACGTTGGTCTCCTCCTGTAGCTCGCGCAGCGCCGCCTCATAGGGCGTTTCGCCCGCGTCAATGCCGCCTTGCGGCATCTGCCAGAGATAGGGCTCCGCGGTCTGGTCGAAGGTTCCCTTGGCCTTGCGGTGGCCGATGAAGACGAGGCCCTCGGCGTTGATGAGCGTCACGCCGACGCAGGGGCGGTAGCGGCCGTCGGGCGCGTTCATCTGATGTGACCCATATCTGCGGCGGCTCCGTTCGATGTTTTTTGCGACAGCACGGCCGAGACCGGCGCGAGCGCAATGCCGCGCCGCTCCAGATCGCGGGCGAAACGCGCGACGCGCGCGATTGCGGCGGGCGTGGCGCTGGCGAAGCCGATGGCCGCGCCCTTGTCGCGCGCCGTTGCTTCGAGCTGCGACAAAGCCGCGTCCATGGATTGCGGCGTATTGCGCTGGTCGATGGCGACGTCGACCTTGGCGTTGGCCAGCGACAGTTTGGGCGCGAGCTTTCCGGCGAGCGATTGCGGCGAGGCGCCGTCGTCCAGGAAAAACAGCCCGCGCTGCGCCATCTCGCTCAAGGCGCCATAGAGCGCCGTCTCATCCGCCATGAAGCGTCCGCCGAGATAGTTCATCACGCCCGCATAACCCGTGAAACGGCTCATCAGCCAACGCAGATCGTCGAGGCCGCCATCCTGCGCGCCGGTGACGAGCGTATGGGGCCCGGGGTTGTTCTGCGGATAGTCGAAGGGCTCCATGGGCGCCTGCAGCAACGCCTCATGGCCGCGCGCGCGCGCCTGGGCGACGAGGCGGTCGAGATTGGCGCCGTAGGGAGCGAAGGCGAGCGTCACGCCCTCGGGAAGCTGGTCGATCGCCTCCAGCGACGATTGGGCGTTGAGACCGACCCCGCCGACGACGAGCGCAATGCGCGGGGCGCCGGGCTTGATCGTTGTCGCCGTGACGAAGGGGCGGGAATAGACATCCATCGGCCGCGCCCCGTCGACGCCGATCTTGGGCAGCAGGCCATAGGGGCCTTTTTCGGTCACGCGGCGGTCCGGCGCCGGCGTCAGCCGCACCCCGGAGGCGGGCTCGACCCGGATGATGCGGGCGGTCGACCCCTCGCCGCCATGGCGCGTGACCTTGACGCCGGAAAGCTGCTCGATCTCGCTGATCCCGGAGTCATCCGGCAATTGCCCCTGCGTCTGCTCGACGGCGGCGGTCTGCGGCTGAGCCGGCGGCAGGGCGGGCGCGGGCTCCGGCGGCTTGTAGGGCTCGATCCTGGCGATGGCGTAGGGCTCGCCGCCGAAGGGCTCGCGGGGGAGGACATAAAGCGCGCCCGCGCCCGCCGCCAGCAGCGCGCCAATCGCGAAAGCGAGTGGACGCCCCGGCTCCCGCTTAGCGGGCCGCGGAGCTTCCCGTCCGAGGGGCTGGTTCAATTCATCGGTCATAAAGGCGGGCGCTCGCGAGGCGAATCATCTTGGCTACATTGTGACGGCTGAGCCGCGACCCGTCGAGACGCTCACAGCGCCCCATCCGCCTCCATCAGCTCCAACAGCATGCCCTCGCGCAGGCCGCGATCGGCGATGCGGGTGCGCGCGGCCGGGAACATCTCGCGGATCGCTTCGAAAATCGCGCAGCCAGCGAGCACGAGGTCGGCGCGTTGCGGCCCGATGCAGCCATTTGCCACACGCGCCTCGAAATCCATGCCGCGCAGGCGGTCGATCGCCCTGGTGGCCTCGGCGTCGGTCATCCACAGCCCGTCGACCCGCCAGCGGTCGTAGCGCTCGAGCCCCAGATGCACGCCGGCGAGGGTGGTGACGGTGCCCGAGGTGCCGAGCAGATGGAAACGGGAGCAACGCCGCACCTCGGCGGTCTCGCGCACGAAATGCTCCAGCGCGTCCACCGCGTAATTTTTCATCGCCGCGAATGTCGCGGCGTCGACCACCCGGCCGCCGAAATGTTCGGCGAGCGTGACGACGCCGAGCTCCAGCGAGGTCCAGCTGTGCAACTCGCGCCCCTCGCCGCCGGCCGGCGCGCGCGTCAGCCAGACGAGCTCGGTCGATCCCCCGCCGATATCGAAAAGCAGCACGCTCGCCGCCTGCGGATCGGCGAGCGAGCCGCAGCCGCGCGCCGCGAAGCGCGCCTCCGTCTCCCGGTCGATCACCTCCAGCTCGAGGCCGGTGCGCTCGCGCACCCGGGCGACGAATTCCTCGCCATTGGCGGCGCCGCGGCAGGCCTGGGTGGCGACGAGCCGCGCGCGCGTGACGCCGCGGGCCTCCATCTTGTCCCGGCAGATTTCCAGCGCGACGATGGTGCGTTCGATGGCGGCCTCGCTGATGCGGCCGGCGCGGCCCAGGCCCTCGCCGAGGCGCACGATGCGCGAAAAGGCGTCGATGATTCGCAGAAATTCATTGGCGCGCCGGCGGGCGCGCCGTTCCGGCCGGGCGATCAGCAGGCGGCAATTATTGGTGCCGAGATCGAGCGCGGCGTAGGTGTGGCCGTTGCCATGCGCCGCGTGATCGTCGCCGGCCGGGTCAGCCGTCAACGCCGCCTGCGCCCGCGCCGCATGGCCAGCCGCCCCCAGACCTGGGCCCGCATAAGCGGGCCGAACGGTCCCTGCCAAATTCCTGCTCCCGCGATAAGCTTCGTCGCGTGTTGCCGCTCGCGCGACCCAATTCGCGTCAAACGTCTTAATTGCCGGATTGCGAACCCGCCCGCAAGGCGAAAATGGCTCAGCGCAATGCGCGCCCATCTCGGCTAGCCCACGCCCTGCGCCCGCAAAAAGGCGCGCATGCGCCCCCAGGCGTCATGCGCGTCCTTCTCGCGATAGCTCGGCCGATAGTCGGCAAAAAAGCCATGCGGCGCGTCGTCATAGACGATGATCTCCGCCGGCGCGCCGGCCGCTGCGAGCCTGTCCTGCATTTGCGCGATGACGTCGCGCGGGATGGACGGATCGTCGCCGCCATAAAGCCCGAGCGTTGGAACCTCGATCTCGCCGGCAATGTCGATCGGCCAGCGCGGCTGCACGGCGGTATGCGCGCCATCGAGGCGCCCGTACCAGGGAACGCAAGCCGAAAGCGCCCGATTATGCGCGGCGTAGAGCCAGGCTATGCGGGCGCCCCAGCAGAAGCCCGTGACGGCGGCGCGCGCCGCATCGGCGCCCTTGCCCATGGCGAAAGCCAGGGCTTCGTCGAAGATCGTCATCGCTTCCGTGTCAGGGACCTTGGCGGCGATCATGCGAAGCGCGTCGATGTCGGGCGCCGCCATGGGGTCGCCATAGCGCACGAGGTAATCCGGCGCGATCGCAAAAAAGCCGAGCTTGGCGAGGCGTCGCACAACGTCGCAAATATGTTCGTGCAGGCCGAATATCTCCTCGGCGACGAGGACAACCGGCAGGCTTTCGCCGCCCTGGGGCCTCGCGAAATAAGCGGGGGCGCCGCCAGGAAGCGTCGTGAGCCCGGCCTCCAGACCGGCGGCATCCGTATGAATGGTGTGGACGGACACCGATCCGACGGCGGCGGCGAAGCCGGGGCCATGCTTATCTTTCATCGACGATCCTCTTGTCGCGACGCCAAGTTGCGCGCCGGCGCCTCCCCCCGCAAGGGGCCCTTTCGCACGGCGAAACTAAGCCTTCTCTTCGACAACAAAAGGGCGTATATCGCGGCGCCCTTCGCGGGAAGGAGAAACATCTCGCGCTGGAAGGGCCGAGGTTGCGTTTGTCCGAAGCTCGTGGTCGAGCCACTCCCGGCGCGGCGCGCTGCGCGCTATATCCGCTTTCCCGAAGGGACGTTTTCATGACGCAACAATCGGGCGCGGAAATACGAAAGGTCCCGCCGACCAAACAGCCTCCCGGCGCGCCGCAAGAGGCCCCGTCGGAACACGCGCATGAACAGCCTAAAGGCGGACTCATCGGCCTTATCCTCGGCTCGATCGGCGTCGTTTACGGCGATATCGGCACCAGCCCGCTTTACGCCTTGCGGGAGTCGCTCGCGCATATTGTGGAAGCCGATATTTTGACCGAAGAGGCCGTCATCGGCGCGCTCTCGCTGTTGATTTTCGCGCTGATCTTCACGGTCACCATCAAATACGTCGTCTTCCTGATGCGGGCGGACAACCGCGGCGAAGGCGGCACGCTGTCGCTCATGGCGCTGGCGCAATCGTCTGTCGGCGGCAAGCCCCTCTTCGTGTTTCTGCTCGGCGTCGCCGGCGCGGCGCTGTTTTCCGGCGACGCCATCATTACGCCCGCGATTTCCGTCATGTCGGCGATCGAAGGACTGCGGCTTGTCACGCATCGTTTCAGTGACTTCGTGGTGCCGATAACGATCTTCATCCTGGTGACGTTATTCTGGGCGCAGAGTCACGGCACGGCGCGGGTCGCGGCGTTCTTCGGCCCCGTGATGATGGTGTTCTTCGTCACCATCGGCGGGCTGGGGGCGGCGCATATTCAAGACGCGCCTCAGGTGCTGGCGGCCTTCAATCCGGCGCTGGGCCTCACATTCTTTGCCGAGCACGGCTGGCTCGGCTTTGCGGTGCTCGGCTCCGTCTTTCTCGGCGTCACCGGCGCCGAGGCGCTCTACGCCGACATGGGACATTTCGGGCGCCGCCCGATCCGCGTCGCCTGGCTCAGCTTCATCCTGCCGGCCCTGCTGCTCAATTATCTCGGCCAAGGCGCGCTGATCCTGTCGCGCCCCGAGGCGATCGCCAATCCCTTCTTCCTGCTTGCGCCCGAATGGGCGCTGCTGCCGCTCGTGATCCTCTCGACCCTCGCGACCGTGATCGCCAGCCAAGCCGTCATCACCGGCGCTTTTTCGATCGCGCGTCAGGCTGTCCAGCTTGGCCTTCTGCCGCGTCTCGAAATCACCCATACCTCCGCGACGCAGGAAGGGCAGATCTATATCGGCCGGATAAACCGCCTGCTCTTGATCGGCGTGCTGCTGCTGGTCGTGACGTTTCGCGGCTCCTCCGAGCTGGCCTCCGCTTACGGCATCGCGGTGACTGGCTCGATGGTCGTCGACACCGCCCTCGCCTTCTTCGTCGTGTGGAAAAAATGGGGCTGGCCGGTGTGGCTCACGGCGCTCGTCGTCTGCGCCTTCCTCTCGGTCGATCTCACCTTCCTCGCCGCCAATCTTCTGAAGGTCGGCGAAGGCGGCTGGGCGCCGATCGCGCTTGCCGCCGCGTCGATGATCGTGATGTGGACCTGGGTGCGCGGCACGCGCCTCCTCGCCGAGAAAACGAGCCGCGACTCGATCCCCATCATGGATCTCATCGCCATGATGCGGAAGTCGAAGCCCACCCGCGTTCCGGGCATGGCGGTCTTTCTCACCAGCGATCCCAATGTCGCGCCGGCGGCGCTGCTGCATAATCTGAAGCACAACAAAGTGCTCCACGAGCGCGTGCTGATCATTTCGGTCAAAACCGAAAACCGCCCGCGCGTCGCGCCGGAAAAACGCTACGAGCTGACGAGCCTCTCGGAAGATTTCTCCAAGGCGATCCTGCATTTCGGCTTCATGGAGAGCCCCCGCGTCCCTGCCGCGCTCGCCGCCATGCGCAGGGCGGGGTTCAAATATGACATCATGACCACGAGCTTCTTCCTCGGCCGGCGCACCATCAAGGAAAGCCCCGCCTCCGAAATGCCGGCCTGGCAAGACAAGCTTTACGTCACTCTGACAAAACAGTCCGCGAACGCCACGGACTTCTTCTCCATTCCGTCCGACCGGGTCGTCGAGCTCGGCGCGCAATTAACCATCTGATCCGCTTTTTATCGGAGACGGTAAATGACCAAGCATATGCAGATCGGCGCGGGCGCATCTGAACCGGCCGGCGCAGAAGGCGCCGAGCACGCAAAACAGTCGACCGCCGCGCTGATCCTGGGCTCCATCGGCGTCGTTTACGGCGACATTGGGACGAGCCCGCTCTACGCCTTGCGCGAGTCGCTCTCGCATAGCGTGAAGGCCGACGCGTTGACCCAGGAGGCGGTGATCGGCGCGATCTCGCTCCTCATTCTCGCGCTCGTCTTCACGGTCACGCTGAAATACGTCCTCTTCCTGATGCGCGCCGACAACCGCGGCGAAGGCGGCACGCTGTCGCTGATGGCGCTCGCCGAATCCTCCGTCGGCGGGCGTTCGCTCGCGATCTTCCTATTAGGCGTCGCCGGCGCGGCGCTCTTCTCGGGCGACGCCATCATCACCCCGGCCATCTCGGTTCTGTCGGCGGTCGAGGGTCTCGAGCTCGTCACCCATCGCTTCAGCGATTATGTGCTGCCGATTACGCTGTTCATCCTCATCACCCTATTCTGGGTGCAGAGCCATGGCACGGCACGCGTCGCGACGCTCTTCGGCCCGATCATGGTCGTCTTTTTCGCCGCTATTGGCGCGTTGGGCGCCATGCATATCGGCGACGCGCCACAGGTGCTCTGGGCTTTCGATCCGCGCAGCGGCGTGAGCTTCCTGCTCAACCACGGCTGGCTCGGCTTCGCGATCCTCGGCTCGGTGTTTCTCGGCGTGACGGGCGCCGAGGCGCTCTATGCCGATATGGGCCATTTCGGGCGCTTTCCCATTCAGGCCGCCTGGCTCGGCTTCGTGCTGCCGGCGCTGCTGCTGAACTATCTCGGCCAGGGCGCGCTCATTCTGTCGAATCCGGAAGCGGTCAGTAATCCCTTCTTCCTGCTCGCGCCCGATTGGGCGCTGCTGCCGCTCGTTCTGCTCTCGACGGTCGCGACCATCATCGCCAGCCAGGCGGTGATCACCGGCGCCTTTTCGATCGTGCGTCAGGCGATCCAGCTCGGCCTGCTGCCGCGCCTCGAAATCACCCACACGTCGGAAGCGCAGGAAGGGCAGATCTATATCGGGCGCGTCAACCGGCTGCTGCTGCTGGGCGTGCTGCTGCTCGTCATCGTCTTCCGCAGCTCCTCGGCGCTCGCCTCGGCCTATGGCATTGCGGTCACGGGCACGATGGTGGTGACGACCAGCCTCGCCTTCATCGTCGTCTGGCGCGAGTGGAAATGGCCGCTGTGGTTGAGCGTCGGCGTGATCGCCTCCTTCCTCACCGTCGATCTCGCCTTCCTCGCCGCCAATCTCCTCAAGATCGTGGAGGGCGGTTGGGTGCCTCTGGCGCTCGGCGCCTGTTCGATGATCGTGATGTGGACATGGGTGCGCGGCACGCGGCTACTCACCGAAAAGACTCACCGCGACTCGATTCCGCTGACCGAGCTCATCCCGATGCTCGAGAAATCGAAGCCGATGCGCGCGCCGGGCACGGCGATCTTCCTTACCAACGACCCCAATGTCGCGCCGACCGCGCTCATGCACAATATCAAGCACAACAAAGTGCTGCACGAGCGCGTGCTGATCCTGTGCGTGCGCACGGAAAACTGCCCGCGCGTGCCGCCGCACAAGCGCTTCGAGCTGACGAAAATCTCGAACGATTTCGATCTGGCCATTCTGCATTTCGGCTTCATGGAAAGCCCGCGCGTGCCCGCGGCGCTCGCCCTGATGCGCAAGGCGGGCTACAAATATGACATCATGACCACGAGCTTCTTCCTCGGCCGGCGGACAATCAAAGAAAGCCCGTCCTCGGAGATGCCGCCCTGGCAGGACAAGCTCTATGTGGCCCTCACCAAGCAATCGGCGAACGCCACAAACTTCTTCTCGATCCCGTCGGATCGCGTCGTGGAGCTTGGGGCGCAGGTGACGATCTAGGCTTGTCTGAGGATCGAATCCGATCTATACTCTGGTATAGCTCGGGGCGCGTCAATGACCGATACAGCCAAACTCTTTATGAACGGCCGCAGCCAGGCCGTTCGTTTGCCTGCGAAATATCGGTTCGAGGGTGAAGAAGTCTTCATCCGTCGAGACGAAGTCACCGGCGATGTCATTCTTTCGAGACGCCCGACGAGCTGGGAGGATTTCTTCGAGCTTGCGTCGGAAACCGAAGTGCCCTCGGATTTCCTGACAGACAGGGACGCCAGTCCGCCGCCGACGCGCGACTTTCCCTGATTAGCCTGATGCGCGAGCCCAACTTCATGCTCGATACCAATATATCGAGCTTTATCATCCGCAAGGCGTCTGAGCCGCTAAAGCGCCATCTGGAAAAGACGCCGCCCGCAGACCTCAGCGTCTCGGTGTTGACAGAGGCGGAACTTCGTTTCGGCGTCGCCAAAACGGCTCACGCCACGAACCTCGCACGTCTGGTCGAGAATTTCCTCTCGCATGTCGCGATTCTCCCGTGGACATCGGAAGCGGCGGCGGAATACGCGCTGCTTCGTTGCGATCCCGCGGCGAAAGGTTTGTCTCTTACGAACATGGACATGCTGATCGCCGCCCACGCGCGCGCCGCTGGCGCTGTCCTCGTCACCAACGACGCCGCGCTTCTGAAACTCGCCCCGATCATGAAAGTCGTGGATTGGACGAGGGATTCATAAAGAGGGTGGACGGAACGCTGGCCACGGAATAATCAGCACCCACGCTCTCTCCTCTCCCGCTTGCGGGAGAGAGTGGCCCCAGCGTGAGCTGGGGCCGGGTGAGAGCCCGCATCGGCCGCGCCTCCGCGCGGCGCCTTCTCCGGCAGGAGAAGGGGGGAACCGAGAGATCGCCGCCAATATGTCCACCCGTATCGACGACCGTTTCGCCGCCCTGAAATCCGAAGGGCGCGCCGCTCTCGTGACTTTCGTGATGGCGGGCGACCCTGGCCCCGTGACCTCGCTCGACATCCTCAAGGCGCTGCCCGCCGCCGGCGCCGACGTCATCGAGCTGGGCATGCCCTTCACCGACCCCATGGCCGACGGCCCGGCGATCCAGGCGGCGGGGCTCAGGGCGCTCAAGGCCGGCATGACCGTGAAAGGGACGCTGCAGCTCGTCAAGGATTTCCGCGCCGGCGACAACGCCACCCCCATCGTGCTAATGGGCTATTACAATCCGATCTATGTCTACGGCGTCGATAAATTCCTCGCCGACGCCAAGGCGGCGGGCGTGGACGGGCTGATCGTCGTCGATCTGCCCCCGGAGGAGGACGCCGAGCTGTGCATCCCGGCGCGCAACGCGGGGCTGAACTTTATCCGCCTCGCCACCCCCACGACCGACGACAAGCGCTTGCCCAAGGTGCTCGCAAACACCTCAGGCTTCGTCTATTATGTGTCGCTGACCGGCATCACCGGCGCGGCGCTCGCGGATTACGCCGGCGTGAGCGAGGCCGTGAAACGGATCAAGGGACATACGAAGCTGCCGATCGCGGTGGGCTTCGGCGTCAAAAACGCTCAGAACGCCGCCGAGATCGCCCGCTATGCGGACGGCGTCGTGGTTGGCTCGGCGCTGGTCGACGCTTTGAAGGCGTCGCTGGACGAGGGCGGCAAGGCGACGGAAAAGAGCGTCGAGGCCGTGACCTCGCTCGTCGCGAGCATCGCGGCCGGCGTGCGCAGCGCGCGGGCGCCGGCCGGCGGGGCCCCGGCCAAAAACGGCGGCGTATTTTCCTGGCTCAAGAGGCTTTGGGCATGAACTGGTATTCCAACGTCGTTCCGCCGAAGATCAAAGCCCTCATCAAACGCGAGGCGCCGGAAAATCTTTGGGTCAAATGCCCCGAGAGCGGCCAGCTCGTCTTCCATAAGGACATCGAGGCCAATCTCTATGTCGTGCCGAGTTCGGGCTATCACATGCGCTGCCCGGTCGACGTGCGCTTGACCAACCTCTTCGACAATGGCGAATTGGAGCTGCTGCCGACTCCGGAAGCGCCGATTGACCCCTTAAAGTTTCGCGACATCAAACGCTATGTCGACAAACTGAAGGAATATCGCGTCAAGACCGGCGCGCCGGACGCCGTGACGCTGGCGACCGGCAAGCTCAACGGATCGCAGGTCACCGCCGCCGTGCAGGATTTCGACTTCCTCGGCGGCTCGCTCGGCATGGCGGCCGGCGAGGCGATTGTCGCGGGCATCGACCATGCGCTCGCCAAGCGCACGCCCTTCATCATCTTCACCGCCTCCGGCGGCGCCCGCATGCAGGAAGGCATGTTCTCGCTGATGCAGATGCCGCGCACGACCATCGCCGTGCAGCGCCTGCGCGACGCGCGCCTGCCCTATATCGTGGTGCTCACCAATCCGACCACGGGCGGCGTCACCGCCTCCTACGCCATGCTCGGCGACGTGCAGATCGCCGAGCCCGGCGCCATTATCGGATTCGCCGGCGCCCGCGTCATCGAGCAGACCATTCGCGAGAAGCTGCCCGAAGGCTTCCAGCGCGCCGAATATTTGCGCGATCACGGCATGGTCGACATGGTGGTGGCGCGTCAGGAGATGCGCGAGACGCTCGGGCGCCTGTGCGGCCTTCTCACCAAGACGCCGCCCCGCCGGGCCGCCTGATTTACGAAAGGCGCGACGGCAATGGACGCGATCCTGTCGCGGCTGCTCACACTCCATCCGAAGAAAATCGACCTGTCGCTCGGTCGCACCGAGCGGCTGCTGGAGGCGCTCGGGCGCCCTGACCTGCGTCTGCCGCCGACGATCCACGTCGCCGGAACCAATGGCAAGGGCTCGACCATCGCCTTTCTGCGCGCCATGCTGGAGGCCGCCGGGCAGCGCGTGCATGTCTATACCTCGCCGCATCTCATCCGCTTCAATGAGCGCATCCGGCTCGGCGCGGAGGGCGGCGGCAAGCTCGTCGACGACGCGCGCCTCAACGCCATTCTGGAGCGCTGCGAGGAGGTCAACGGCGGCCAGCCCATCACCTTCTTCGAGGTGACGACGGCGGCGGCCTTCTCCCTCTTCGCAGACACGCCTGCCGACTGGCTGCTGCTCGAAACCGGGCTCGGCGGGCGCTACGACGCGACCAACGTCATCAAGACTCCCAAGGCGGCGATCGTCACTTCCGTCTCGCTCGACCACATGGAGTTCCTTGGCGATAGCGTCGAAAAGATCGCCTATGAAAAGGCGGGCATTTTCAAACGCGGCGCCCCCGCCATCATCGGCTTCCAGCCGGAGGGGGCCGAGAGGGTGCTGGAGCGCGAAGCCCGCCGCGTCGGCGCCCCGCTCTGTGTCGCCGGGCAGGATTTCTACGTCCGCGAGGAAAATGGCAGGCTCGTTTTCGAGGATGAGCGCGGGCTGCTCGATCTGCCCTTGCCCCGCCTCCCCGGACGCCACCAGCATCAGAACGCCGCCAACGCCATCGCCGCGCTGCGCGCCGTCGCGCCCGATCTGCCGACCGCCGCCATCGAGGCCGGCCTCACCCGCGCCGAATGGCCGGCGCGGCTCCAACGGCTGGTGCGCGGCCATATCGTCGATCTTGCGCCCGCCAATGCGGAAGTCTGGCTCGACGGCGGCCACAATGACGACGGCGGGCGCGTGCTGGCCGAAGCGATGGCCGAGTTCCACGACCGCGCGCCTCGCCCGCTGGCGCTGATCTGCGGCGCGCAGACCACCAAGGACGTCCGCGCCTTGCTACGCCATTTCGCGGGCCTCGCGCGCGAGATGGTCGCCGTGCCGGTGGAGGGCGAGCATAAGAGCTGGCCGCCCGAGGAAGTCGCCGCGCTCGCCAGGGCCGAAGGCATTCCTGTGGCGGCGCACGCCAATAATGCCGAGGAAGCGCTGCAAATCCTCGCCTCGCACAGCTTCGATCAGCCGCCGCGCGTGCTGATCGCCGGTTCGCTGTATCTTGCGGCGGCGGTGCTCTCGGCCAATGGGTCGCAGATCGAGTAGCCAGCGCGGCAATTCACAGAAGTGACAAGAGCGTATATGGAGAATCCGTCCCGCGCGGAATTCTTCCTTCTCCCGCTTGCGGGAGAAGGCGCCACCGCGAAGCGGTGACGGATGAGGGCGGGCCCTCACTCGACCCCTGCTCACGCAGGGGCCACCCTCTCCCGCAAGCGGGAGAGGGAGAAAACTGCGCGATGAGTTTCTCCTGGAGCCTGAATAAATGACACTGATGTTGGCCAGCGTTCTGTCGCGAGAGGAGGCGGAGACCGCCCTCGCCTATGGCGCCGACATCATCGACTGCAAGGACCCCGTCCGCGGCGCGCTGGGCGCGCTGTCTTTGGCGCAGATCAAGGAGATCGTCGCCGCTGTGGCGGGCCGGCGCCCGGTCAGCGCCGTGGTGGATCTCCCGCATGACGCCGCACACGCCCGCCAAGCCTTCGAGGAAGCGATCGAGACCGGCGTCGAATATGTAAAATTCGCGCTGCCCTCGACGCCCGACGCCGACGAGATCATCGCCGCCCTCGCGCCGATCGCCAAGCGCGTGAAGCTCGTCGCCGTGCTCTTTGCCGATCTGCATCCGGATTTCTCGCGGCTGCCGGCGCTGGCCAAGGCCGGCTTCCACGGCGCCATGCTCGACACGGCGCATAAGAACAACGGCCGTTTGATCGACATCATGACGGTCGGCGCGCTTTCCGAATTCGCCGCGAGCTGCCACGAGCTGCGGTTGGCGGCGGGCCTCGCCGGCGCGCTGGAGCCGCCGGACGTGCCGCGTCTTCTCGTCACCGGCGCCGACGTCATCGGCTTTCGCGGCGCGCTCTGCGAGCAAGGCGATCGGCAGGGCGCGCTCTCCGCCGCCGCCGTGGCGCTGATCCGCGACCTCATCCCGACGCGCCCCGACGTCGTCGAGGAAATGGCGGCCGAATGGGCGCTCATCGCCCGCGGCTTCATCCAGCCGCCGGGCGTCGACGACACGGATTGCGTCTTCCTGCACGACTATGTGCTGCCCATGGAAGTCGGCGCCTATGCGCATGAATATGGCCATACGCAGCGCGTGCGCTTCAATGTGGACGCCGAGGTGACGCGCGCCGAAATCTCCGACGATATGCGCGCGGTGTTCTCCTACGACGTCATCATGGACGCGATCAAAATGATCCTGGCGAGCGGCCATGTCGCGATGGTGGAAACGATCGCCGAGCGCCTCGCCGAAAGCGTGCTGTTGCATGAGCGCGTGCGCGCGGTGACCGTGCAGGTCGAGAAGCTCGACGTCGCGCCCGGCGCCGTCGGCGTGAAAATCCGCCGCGAGCGCCACGACCATAAACGCGCTGTGCCGGATTGATATGACAACGCGCGCGCCCCTCCTCGTCGCGAAGATCGGCGGCAGTCTCCACGACTCGCCCCATCTCGCGCGCTGGATCGAGGCGCTCGCGCGCTGGCCGCATCGGCTGACGCTCGTTTGCGGCGGCGGCCCCTTCGCCGACGCCGTGCGCGCCGCGCAGCCGAAGCTCAAGTTTTCCGAAGAAGCCGCGCACGCCATGGCTGTTCTCGCCATGGAGCAATATGCGCTGGCGCTTGCCGACCTCTACGGCCTTACCCTCGCGGCGACCCGCGAGGAGATCGACGCGGCGCATCGGCGCGGCCAGATCGCTTTGTGGCGCGCCGCAAAGATGGTCGGCGCGGCGCGCGACATCGCGCCCGGCTGGGACGTCACCTCGGATAGCCTCGCCGCCTGGCTCGCGCGGCAAACAGGCGCAGGCGCCTTATTACTGATCAAAAGCGTCGATATCGGCGCCGATTCTGCTTTGGAAAGCATCGCCTCCGCCGGCATTGTGGATCCGGCTTTTCGTGACTATGTCGACGGCATGCCCGTCAATGTCGCCGGCCCACGCGCGCTCGCCAATGCGGGCGCGCTCATGGCCAGCGGCGCCCTGCCCGGCGCGCCTGTCGCTTCCGCAACACAGAAGATCGCTTCATGACAAAAAAGAAAGACGTCGTTTCGCCGCGTTGGGGATGGGCGCTCACGGGCTCGGGCCATTTCTTCACGGAATGTCTCGAGATGATCCGCGGCCTCGACCATTGCGACCTGTTCGTCAGCAAGGCGGCGGCGGAAGTCGTGCGGATGTATAAGCACGACCTCGATCTG
This sequence comes from Methylocystis sp. Sn-Cys, assembly GCF_016745395.1. Taxonomy (GTDB): domain Bacteria; phylum Pseudomonadota; class Alphaproteobacteria; order Rhizobiales; family Beijerinckiaceae; genus Methylocystis; species Methylocystis iwaonis. The sequence continues at coordinate 238,208 of NZ_JAERVJ010000003.1, read as the reverse complement.
CCGGACACGATCCGCATCTTCAAGGACACGACCGCAAGCGCCGCGCCGGTCGGCAACTTCTACTACAACGTCTATCACACGCTGGTTGTCGCGCCCGCGACCTCGAACACGGTCGCCAAGGCCGTCGCCGGCATCTCGGACAATCTTGCGACAAACGTCTTCGCGCAGGCCGGCAAATGCCGCGTGCCGACCATTGTCTTCGCCTGCGACACCGCGCCGGAGCTGGAGACCCGCGCCCCCAAGGGCATGGTGATGGTCTATCCGCGCCGCATCGATCTGGAGAACACCGACCGGCTGAAATCCTTCGAGGCGACGCAGGTCGCCGAAAGCCTCGCCGCGCTGCAGGAGGCTGTGGAGCGGCGCAAGCGCGAGCTGACGGGGCAGAGCTGACTCGATCCTTGGTGTTGCGCCGCCGTCATGGCCGGGCTTGTCCCGGCCATCCACGCCGAGGGATACGGCCTGCCTCGGGACGCGCTGTCGGACATGCGGGGATTGCGAGGCCGTAAACTCATCCGCCCCCGCGCGCTCTGGCAACTGCACGGCGTGGGTGGCCGGGACGAGCCCGGCCATGACGGCCCCGAGATATGTGATCCCCCTTCCAGCGGGAGGGTCGGCCTGCAAAGCAGGCCGGGGTGGGGTAAGGCCCCTACTTCATGTTAAATCGGATCGTAAGGTAGTTGGGCAAATGGCGATCTGGCGTGGTTGATCCCCTTACCTCCCCTTTACGGGGAGGTCGGCGGCCGAAGGCCGCCGGGTGGGGCTCGAGCCGCTACGACAGTGGTTGGGGCTGACCCCAGCCGTCGCGCTTCGCGCGCCACCCTCCCCGTAAAGGGGAGGGATACGCTCACGCCCAGCGACCAAGCGTGACGCCAGGAAACTCTGCCAAGAAAGCCCAAGCATGAGCGAGCGCCTGCTGTTTCTTACCGGACATCTGGCCTATCCGCGTCTGGAGCGGATGGTCGCCGGCTTCGGCGAGGCGGCGCGGGACTGGCGTATCCACAATATCGGGGTGAAGGTCGCGGCGCTGATGACGCAAGAGATCATCGAGCGCCGCCTGCCCCGCCCCGTCGAGGCCGACCGCGTCATCGTGCCGGGCCGCTGCCGAGCCGATCTCGATACGCTTTCGCAGCGCTTCGGCGTGCCCTTCGAGCGCGGGCCGGAGGAGGTCGCCGACCTTCCTGCGTTTCTGGGCCGCGGCGGCGCGAAGCCCGATCTCTCGCGCCACGACATGCGCATCTTCGCCGAGATCGTCGACGCCTCGAAGATGAGCGTCGCAGAGGTGGTCGCCAAGGCGCGCGAGCTTCGACGCGCCGGCGCCGATGTGATCGACCTCGGCTGCCTGCCGGATACGCCCTTCGACCATATGGAAGAAACGATCGCAGCGCTGAAATCGGAAGGCTTCAAGGTCTCGGTCGATTCCGCGAGCGTCGCGGAGCTGACGCGCGCCGCCAAGGCCGGCGTCGATCATCTCTTGAGCCTTGACGAAGAAACGCTCTCGATCCTGCCCGACAATTCGCCGCTCGTGCCGATCCTCGTGCCGCGCCCGCATGGCGATCTCGATTCGCTGCAACGCGCCGCGCGCATCGCAAGACATCGCGGCATCGACTTCATTCTCGATCCGATTCTCGATCCCATTCACTTCGGCTTCGCAGCCTCGATTGCGCGTTACGTCGAAATCCGCGCGCGCGAACCCGACGCCGAGATCATGATGGGCACGGGCAATCTCACCGAATTGACCGACGCCGATTCGGCGGGCGTCACGGCGGCCATGCTCGGCATTTGCTCGGAGCTGAATATCCGCCATCTTCTCACCGTGCAGGTGAGCCCGCATACGCGCCGCACGCTACAGGAGCACGACGCGGCGCGGCGCCTGATGTATGCGGCGCGCGCCGATCGCGCTTTGCCAAAAGGCTACAGCGACGCGCTGCTGCAAGTGCACGACAAGCGCCCCTATTCGGCGACGCCGGAAGAGATCGCCGAACTTGCCCGCGAATTGCGCGACGTGAACTTCCGCATAGATGTCACGCGCGACGGCGTGCATGTCTTCGCCAAGAATTTCCACTGTGTCGAGACCGACGCCATGTCGCTCTTTCCGCATTTGAACGTGGCGCAAGACGGCGCGCATGCCTTCTATCTCGGCGCGGAGCTGATGAAGGCGGAGCTCGCCTTCAAACTTGGCAAGCGCTACCGCCAGGACGAGCCGCTCGATTTCGGCGCCGCCATCGACAAGGATGAAGAAGACGCGGCCCGCTTCAAAGAGATGGGACACACCATGCGCAAGGCCCGCGAGGAAAAAGGCAATGCCTCTGATTCATGAATGCGTCGTCACTACGCTGACGGCAGAAGGCCAGCCGCATGTGGCGCCGCTCGGATTGATCGAGGAAGGCGGCTATTGGATCGCCGCGCCCTTCCGCCCTTCTACGACGCTGAGCAATCTTGAACGCAATGGGAAGCTCACGGCGAGCTTCACCGATAACGCGCGCATCTTCGCGAGCCTTGTGACGGGCGTGCGTAATTTTCCTTTGACGGATGTGACTGGCTGGCCAGCGCCGCGCTTGTCGGCGGCGCTCGCGCATGCGGCGCTCGAAGTGGAGCGCGTCGAAGAGGACGCCGTGCGCCCACGCTTCTTTTGCCGCGTGCAGCACACGGAATCGCATCGTCCGTTTCTCGGCATGAATCGCGCGCGCGCCGCTGTGTTGGAGGCGGCGATTCTCGCAACGCGGCTCGATAGGCTCTCGCGCGAGAAGATCGACAGCGAGATCGCTTATCTCAAGATCGCGATCGACAAGACGGCCGGAGAGGACGAGCGCGAGGCCTGGGAGATGGTGATGCAGAAGATCGCCGCGCACTTGACGAAAGCTGCGGCGGCCCCCTCCCCAACCCTCCCCCGCTGACGCGGGAGAGGGAGTAGACCGAGGCCTTCATCACGAATGCCGATCGCGAGCGTCCCCTCTCCCGTGAAGCGGGGGAGGGACAGGGAGGCGGATCAAACCGAAAGAAGCGCCAGCGCCGCTGCTGGCGCGCAATTAGCGGCTAGCGCGCGCAGCTCGTCTGATGCGGCGATGAATTCGGCAAAATCCCGATAGGCGCGGCCCTGCGCCTGCGCGAGACGCGCGACAAGCGCGCGGCCGACGCCGGCGCCGATGACGGGCGCATCGGGCGCGACGGCTTCGCGGGAAACCAGCAGAGCGATCTGATCCTCTATCGCGCGCATCTGCGCGCGTGAGAAATGCGCCGCAAGCGCGCGCCCCTGCAATGGCGTGAGCTGCCCGGCGTCGAGACCGACGAGGCGCGCGAGACGCGCGTGAGACGCCGCAACCGTCTTCGGCCTGCCATCGGCTGTCGGCGACAAATCCGCGCCGCAGTCTCCTTCCGGCAAATCGCCAAGGACCCGCCGAACATCGGCCATCGACGCGAAAGCTTCGTTGACGAGCGGCGTCCATCGGCCGCTGATCGGCGCCCGCGTGGCATAGGCCTGGGGCGCGCCGCGCGAAAACCCAGCATAGCAAAGCTCGCCGCTCACGAGCCGCTCGGCGTCCGTCGCGCCCAGCGCGCAGACGCGGCCGCCGCGAATCGGAACGAGATCGGTCGTTGTCGAGCCCATGTCGATGAAAAGCGCTTCGGCGCAATGCTGCGCGACAAGCTCCGCGCTGGCGCGCCAATTGGCGGAGGCCACGGCCTCCGCCGCCTCACGGATTTGCGCGCGCGCCACGAAACCGCGGGCGCCAGCGTAGAAAAGCGTATCGCCGACGATCTCTCGCGCCGCGATGGCCGCTACTGAAACGACGCCGCTCGCGCGATTCTCGAAGGCGTCCGACAGCTCGGCTGTCATCGTCACGCGGTGATGCGCCGCCGGTCCCAGCTCTCTTAGCGTCTCGTGGATCGGCGCCTCGAGATGCGCCAGGCCAAGATGCGGCGCACAGGCGCGCTGCGTCACGGCGACGAGCCGCCCATTCTCCGCGCGCGCCGCCTTCACATGGGCGCCGCCGATGTCCCAGCCGATGATCGCGGTCATGTTTAAAATTCTCTGCGGAGGATGGGGGCGCCCATACCTCCCCTTTACGGGGAGGTCGGCGGCCAAAGGCCGCCGGGTGGGGTCCGCGCAGCAACGAGAGTGGTTGGGGCTGGGCCCCACCCGACCCCGCCTTTCGGCGGGGCCACCCTACCCGTAAAGGGGAGGGATAGCTCACGCCCGGCATCCGCTACGCCCGCGGCTCCAAACAACAAAAAAGGGGAGCCATCGGCTCCCCTTCAATTCCAAGCCTTGGCTCGAACTCAGTTCGGAGCGAAGGGGTGCTTGGCGTCGTTGCGCTTGGCGACGACTTCGGCGGCCTTCGGCTCGCCGGCGACGGCGCGGGCGATGGCTTCCTTGGTGGCCTGATAGTTGTAGTCCTGGATCTTCTTGTCGTCGTTGGCGTCCCAGTGGATGAACACGCCGACGGAGATGAAGAGGTCGTCAGCTTCCTCGACCGGGATGATGCCTTCGGCGACCGCATCGGCGACGGCCTTGGCGACACCGTGCTGAGCCGGGCCGAACATCTGGACGGCCTGCTTGGCGCCCTTGATGGTGACCTTGTTGAAGAGGATCGTGTTGGGCTTGCAGAGCAGGTTCGGCGCGACAACCGCGAGAAGGGTCGTGAAGCCGTCCTTGTTGTTGACGAGAGCGTTCGCGAAAGCGAGCTCGGCGGCCGAGCCGCGCGGGCCCAGGATGAGGTCGATGTGAGCGACTTCGTTACCCTCGCCGACGAGCGACTCGCCGACCAGCATCTTGGTGATCTTGGCCATGTGCGTTTCCTTTCGAAGAAACCTACGCCCTGCCTGAAAGGCAGGCGTTTCGGAAAGGGCCGTGCGCAAAATTGCGCCGGCCTTGAGAAGCGCCGCGGGCCCTTCCGCGGCGCGCACTCAATCAGTTTCGCGCGTCCTTGCCAAGGCGGAAAATCCGCGGACGCGCGGTATGTTAAACGAGCTCGCGCGCCAGAGCGAAAGCGTGGCGGAAATCGAGGCAGAGCGGCTTGTCGGAGGTGACCATCTGCTTGAAAAGGCCCGATTCAGCGCCGTATTTCACATTGCCGATGGCGAGCGCGCCGATGCCGAGCGCGCCATGCTCCGAGATCACGACGCCATTGTCGTGCAGGCCCAGGCCCTCGACGCCGAGCGGCGGCACCGCGTTGACGTCGGCGGCGATGAGCAGATTGCTGGCCGCGGAGAGGTCCGCCTTCGAGAGCACCTGCACGCCGGCGCGGGCGCAGCAGAGCGCGATCTCATGATCGAGCAGCAGCGCGCGCACGAGATCCTGGGTGCTGCCGTCGGCCGGGGCCACCTTGATGTTGAAGCGCTTGTTCATCTCCTCGGCCTGGACCGTGACGCGCTCGAGGCCGCTATAGCCGACGATCGTCACCTCGGCGCCTTCGAGCGCCGCGATCACCGCGGAGGAATAGCCGACGACGCCCGTCGCGCCGTAGATGACGATCTTGGCGCCCTTGAGGTCGCGCTGCTTCTTGTCCTTCAGCACTTTCTCGGTGCAGGCGACCATCGCGCCGGCGGTGGTGAAGGAGCCATAGGGGTCGGCGAAGAGCGAAATTTCGAAGGGCTTGAGCAGCGCCTTCTTGGCCGCTTCCAGCATGTCGAGCGCGAGAACCGCGTCGCGGCCGGCGAAGAAAATGCCCGTCTTCAGCGCGGCGGAGGGGGCGCGGGAGAACATGGCGTCCTGCACCAGCGCGGTGACCTCGTCGAGCGTGACATTGGTGTAGGGAATGGCGGCGTCATAGCCGGCGTCGAGGGCCATGTTCACGTCGAACGGACTCATATGCTTCAAGGTGCTGAGCATATGCAGAATTGCTTTGGCCATAGGAAGATCCCCAACCTTTGTCATTATGGCCCGGCGCCCTGGCGAGGCGGGCGCGTCTGAAGGACAGGCGCCGGCGCTGTCGATTTCTCAAGTTTATCCGGGCAAGATAAGCGCTGGCGCGCCTCACCCCCGGAGCCGACAGGCTTAGAGCCCAGAACGAAGCCAATGTCCAGAGGCGAATATGGCGCCGCGGAACGCCATGTGCGCCGCCGCAAAGCAATGCGCTTGGCCCGGTTGACGCTCGGCGGGCTTTGCTCTTATAAGGCTCGCGAACAGGGCTCGGCGCGGGAGTGACGAGCTTTTTTGTCGTTTTCCCCCATCGCCGGTGGAAACTGGGCCTCTGGCTCTCTCGGCGTTTGGAAGCACTAAACGGTTCGAAAGGAAGTTCAATGTCCCGGCGTTGCGAGCTGACCGGCAAGGGCGTGCAGACGGGCAATCTCGTCAGCCACTCCAATCGCAAAACGCGCACGCGTTTCCTGCCCAATCTCGTCAATGTGACGCTCGCCTCCGACGTCCTCGCCCGCTCGGTGCGCCTGCGCATCTCGGCTGCGGCGCTGCGCTCGGTCGAGCATCGCGGCGGCCTCGACGCCTTCCTGGCCAAGGCGCGCGACGAGGAGCTGTCGCAGGGCGCCCGCGTGCTCAAGCGTGAGATCGAGAAGAAGCAGGCCGCCGCCGCGACGGCTTGATCTTCCGGAAACGGACCGCGAGCCTTCAGGCTCGCTCCCTGAATTGCGAGCCTGAAGGCTCGCGGTCCAAACCCTGTCGCCTCGGGCGGCAGGGTTTTCCTGTTTGATCGCGCCTTTCCGTCCGCAGCGTCTCCCATAGCTAATCGTCTGGGCGGCGGTCGGCGAGGCGCGCGATGACGCATTTCATGTTCAGCACGGGGATCGAGAACAGCAGCCCGACGATCGACAATGGCCGCAAGCGAATCGACGAGATGGAAATCTGCGACCATTATCGCCGCTGGCGGGAGGATTTCGATCTCACCCAGGATCTCGGCGTCAAAACGCTGCGCTACGGCGTACCGCTGCATATTACCTGGCTGGGCCCCGACCGCTACGACTGGAGCTTCGCCGATCTGACCTTCGGCGATCTCGAGAAACGTGGTGTGATTCCGATCACCGATCTCTGCCATTTCGGTGTGCCGGATTGGATCGGCAATTTTCAGAACCCGGACTTCCCCGAGCTCTTCGCTTGCTACGCCCGCGCCTTCGCCAAGCGCTTCCCCGCCGTGCAGCTCTATACGCCCGTCAATGAGATGTTCGTCTGCGCCACCTACTCCGCCGCTTACGGCTGGTGGAACGAGCAGCTCACGACCGATCGCGGCTTCGTCACGGCGCTCAAGCACATTGTGAAAGCAAATGTGCTCGCCATGCACGCCATCCTCGCCGTGCGGCCGGACGCGATCTTCATCCAGAGCGAATCGACTGAGTATTTCCATGCAGAAAATCCGCAATCGCTCGATCACGCCGAGCGGCTGAACGAGCGGCGTTTTCTCTCGCTCGACCTCAATTACGGCCGGCGCGTCAACTCGGAGATGTTCCGTTTCCTCATGGATAACGGAATGAGCGTCGACGAATATGACTTCTTCATGCGCGAGCATCTCAAGAGCCATTGCATCATGGGCAACGACTACTATTGGCGCAACGAGCACACCGTGACGAAGGACGGCAAGACCGCCTCCTCCGGCGAGATCTTCGGCTACAACGAGATCACGCGCCAATATTACGAGCGCTACGGCCTGCCGGTGATGCATACGGAAACCAACACCAGCGAAGGCCCGTGCTGCGACGAGGCTGTGCGCTGGCTTCGCAAGGAATGGGCGAATGTGCTGCGCGTCAGAAACTCCGGCATGCCGATCGTCGGCTTCACATGGTATTCGCTGATCGACCAGATCGACTGGGACATTGCCTTGCGCGAAGCGCGCGGCAGGGTGAATCCGCTTGGTCTCTATGATCTCGACCGCAAGCCCAGAGCGGTCGGAAAAGCCTATAAGCAGCTCATCAAGGACTGGCGCGAAGTGCTGCCGGCGCAAAGCGTCTGCCTCAAGGTGCCGCTCGCGCCCTATGGCCCCGAACGCGCCGAGCCCCGCGCCGTCCAGCAGAAAACGGAAACATCGGAAAATCGGTAGGGGCGCCGAAAAAGCGCCGCGCCTGTTGCCGCGCGCGGCGCGCGTCTCACATGTCTGTCGCGGGCGGCTGAATGGAGTGGCCCCATGTCACGAGAGTCTGCCCCGAATGAGGAAGCCCCCGTCGCGGTCGTCACCGGCGCCTCGGCAGGAATCGGCCGCGCGGTAGCCGTCGCCTTCGCGCGCTGCGGCTATCGCGTTGCTCTCCTGGCTCGAAGCCCGGAGGGCCTGGACGGCGCCTATCACGACGTCGCCCATGCGGGCGGCCAGCCCTTCGAGCTTCTGGCGGATGTCTCCAAAGCCGACGACGTCTTCGCCGCGGCGGAAGCGGTCGTCGCGCGCTGGGGTCACATTCACGTCTGGGTGAATGACGCCATGGAAACGGTCGTCGCCCCCGTCGATATGGTTACCCCTGAGGAATATCGCCGCGTGATGGAAGCGACTTTCCTCGGTTACGTTCACGGGACGCTCGCGGCGCTGAGGCACATGCGCCAGCGCGACGCGGGCCACATTATTCAGATTGGCTCCGCCCTCTCCTATCGCGCCATCCCGCTGCAATCGGCCTATTGCGCAGCGAAATTCGCGATCCGCGGCTTCACCGATTCGCTGCGCGCCGAGCTTATTCACGATCGCAGCAACATCCGCCTCACCATGGCCCAGCTTCCCGGCGTGAACACGCCGCAATTCGACTGGTCGCATACGCATTTTGCAAAGCGGCACCAGCCGATCGGGACCGTCTATGAACCGGAAGCCATCGCGCAAGCGATTGTCGAGGCGGCGCAGGCCCGGCGCGCGCCGCGCGAATTGTGGCTTGGCGCGCCGACCGTGCAGTCGATTGTCGGGCAGATGGTCGCGCCGGGCTTTCTCGACCACTATCTCGCGTGGAACGCTTACGAGAAGCAGCTCTCCAACGACCCGGTTTTACCGGGAGACCCGGACGAGCTCATCGGCCCCGACCACCGGGATCATGGTCCGCGCGGCCGCTTTACGCAAAGGTCGAAGGATCACATTATGGCGGTCGATCCGGCGCATTTGCGCGGCGGCGCCATTATGGCGGGGCTGGGCTTGCTGACGGGCGCCTTTTTATGGGGGCGCGCCTCACGCCCCCATTGAGACGCCGCCTCAGGCGAAATCGGAGTTGAGCTTTTTCGCGGCCTCGATCAGCGTTTTCACGCTGTTCACCGATTTGTCGAACATAGCCTGCTCGATGACGTCGAGCTTGATCTCCATCACCTTCTCGACGCCATTGGCGCCGATGATGGTCGGCACGCCGGCATAAAGGCCGTTCACGCCGTATTCGCCATTGAGATAGGCGGCGCAGGGCAGCACCCGGCGCTTGTCCTTGAGATAGCTCTCGGCCATGTCGATGGCCGCGGTCGCCGGCGCATAATAGGCCGAGCCGGTCTTGAGCAGGCCGACGATCTCGCCGCCGCCTTTGCGCGTGCGGTCGACGATGGCGTCGATGCGCTCCTGCGTCGTCCAGCCCAAGGCGATGAGATCGGGCAGCGGGACGCCGCCGACGGTGGAGTAGCGGACCGAGGGCACCATGTCGTCGCCGTGGCCGCCCAGCACGAAGGCGCTGACGTCCTCGACCGAGACATTGAATTCCTCGGACAGGAAATAGCGGAAGCGGGCCGAATCGAGCACGCCCGCCATGCCGACGACGCGGTTGGTCGGCAGGCCCGAGGCTTTCTGCAGCGCCCAGACCATGACGTCGAGCGGATTGGTGATGCAGATGACAAAGGCGTCCGGCGCATATTGCTTGATGCCGCCGGCGACTTTCGACACGACGCCGAGATTGACGCTCAGAAGGTCGTCCCGGCTCATGCCCGGCTGGCGCGGCACGCCCGCGGTGACGATGACGACGTCGGCCCCCGCGATGGCCGAATAGTCCGAAGCGCCCGAGAGATGCGCGTCGAAGCCGGCGACGGGCGAAGACTGGGCAATGTCGAGCGCCTTGCCCTGAGGCACGCCATCAACAATGTCGAAGAGAACAATATCGCCAAGCTCCTTCAGGCCCGCGAGGTGAGCGAGCGTTCCGCCGATGTTGCCGGCGCCGACCAGAGCGATTTTCTTTCGCGACATAATCAATCTCGTGCTGGGATCTTCGCGAAAACTGCTAGCGCGGTTTGGCGCCGGATGGAAGACGCGCGGACCGCTTTTTCGACACAAGAAAGGCCCGGCGTAACAAAGGGCCCAACTCTGTCGCACTTCGCCCAAATCCATGGCGCCCGCAGGACGGCGCCTCAATCCCGCGCATCCCGCCCCCGGGCGCATGAGCGCAGGGCTTGCGGGCGCAAGCGCCGCTTCCCACCTGCCAAGAAGCGCGTTTCGCAGCGCCTGGAGGGGAACATAAATGGGCGTTTCTGTTTTTCGCAGCCTTATCGTCGCCGCCGCTCTGATGGCCGCCGGCTCCGCCATGGCCGCCCAGGACAAGGACGAGGCGGACCTTTTGCAGCAATTCGACAAGGTCGATGTCTGGCATTTCCCGGTCGATACGACGGTTCGCTACAATAATCAGGACACCATCGTCACGCGCGAACTGGTCTTCCAGCCGGCCCCGCCCAAGGGCGAGCTTTGCTATGTGCGCTTCGACCTCGTGAAGGGCGAAGGCGACTATGGCTATGGGTTCAAGCCCGGCGTCGCCCCGGCGGAACGCAAAAATACGGTCTGGGGCGTGAATGTGCTGAAGCGCGGCACGGTGCTCGACCAGCATTATTCGACGCTGAAGCTGAACGTCGTCTATTTCTTCGTGGAGGGCCCGAAATCGGCCTCGGCCAAGGACATTTGCGAGAAAAAGCAATCCGCGGCGACGGCGGAGGCCGGCAACGCCTACCAGGGTCCCTGGGCCGATCTCGTCACCAAGGCGCGCGCTATCCATGGCTGGCCGGCGCAAAAATAGGGGATAAGTCCCCGCACGACAGAAATTTGACGGCGGACGCAAGACGGCGCTGGACAGGGGCGCCGGCATTTGTTATTCGCACCCTCGTTCCGAGGGCGTGAGCCCGCCGGACGGGCGCATAGCTCAGTTGGTAGAGCAGCTGACTCTTAATCAGCGGGTCCAAGGTTCGAGCCCTTGTGCGCCCACCATTAAAAATCATAGGCTTATATCGCTGATGACTTAAGCCTAGGACCGCGTGGCGCACGGGCGGCGAGCCCTCCCTCGTATCCGTAATAGCCCATCGTGGCAGGCGCAACGAACCATCCAGCAACGACAGATGGACGTGGCCCCAGTCTTAATCGGCGGCGGGTCAGCATGGATCAATCGAGCTACCCCTGAATCTCGCTTGTCCGAAGCGCCGACGACAATAGTCTGATCCGTCCCGGAGGATCGGACAAATGATCGTGAGCAAAATTAAATCACTCGTTCAGAAGGGTCTCGGGCGCTGTGGCTACCGGCTCTCGCCAATCAAACGGCGAATGGAGGCGCCGATCGATTTCCTGGAGCTGGCTCTGATCCAGGCGTCGACGAACCGGCCAGGCTTTTCTTTCGTGCAGATCGGAGCCAATGACGGGATCAAGGACGATCCGCTTCGTCGCTTCGTGCTGAAACATCACTGGCGCGGCCTGCTTGTCGAACCCCAGCGGCGGGTCTTCGAAAGCCTCAAGCAAAACTACGCCTTCGAACCGCAGCTCTCTTTCGAAAATGCGGCGATCGGCGACGTCGACGGCGTCGCAAAGCTGCATGTCGCAGACTCGCCGGATGGCTCGGCGAACCTGACGGTCTTCGCAAGCCTCAAGAAAGACGCATTGCAGCGCGCGGTGCACGATTTCGACGCTGAGACGCGGTCGATCGAGGTACCCTGTCTATCGGTTCGCTCCCTGCTTCGAAAGCACGGCATAGAGTCGGTCGATGTGCTGTTGACCGACGTCCAAGGCTATGACGTCGAGATCGTCGACCAATTCCTCGATTGCGGCGTGAAGCCGCAAATCATTCATTTCGAACATTGCCACTCGACGCGCGCGACGCTCGAGAAGCTCTACCGCAGGCTCCTGAAGGAAGGCTATCGCTTCAGCGAGCTCGAGTTCGACACACTTTGTCTCCTGTCTCAGCTCGGCGAGAGCGTCGCGAATCCCGCCAGCGCAAGGGAAGCGGCGTGAGGGAATGCACGCCCGGCAATGCATCACTTTGTCTTTCCCCGCGATGGGCTGACACGCCCCGCGACGGGCTGATACGAGATCCGCTCCATTGGTTCGACGTCACCCCGACGCTCGCTCGAGCGAGCGACGGGGAATCCAGCGCCGAACCAGCGCTTTTGCGGCGCTAAATTCCCGGTCGGGCTTTCGGCCCGCCGGGAATGATGAAAAAGCCCCAAGCGAACTGTTCAATCGCGAACCGATCACGCCGGACAAACGTCGCTCTCGGCCGCTTTTATCACCTCGGTCAGAATATGTTCGGCAAGGGCGATCCGCCCGCTGTCCTTGTAATAGTGATAGTAGAAACCCGGATCGCCATTTATGTCTATGACTGCGCCATGCGCTTCCCCGAGAGGCTTGCTGATATCCGGCGTCATTATATCCAGACCCACCAATTTCAGGCCGAATATCGCTGCAATATGTTGGCCGATTTCGATCGTCGACACCGCCACACTATCGATCATCGACACATTCTCGTTTGCGGAATTGTCGTTGGCGACATGCTTGATCATGAACTTCTGACCGTCTGTCGGGACAGAGTTCAGGCCGAGCCCTTGCGCGGCGAGCGTCGCTTTCATGTCCCGGTCGATCTTCAGAAGGGATTGGCTGCGTTTGAACCCCTCGGAAAGCCGCAAACGATTCTCCTCTTCGACCAGCTTTCGGACAGTCGAGGTTCCGTCGCCCACGAGACTCGGCGACATTCGCAGCACGCAATCCAAGAGATTGCCATTCAAATAAAGGAGCCGGTATGTGTCTCCTTCGATTTGGCGCTCAACGAGCACGCGGGAGCAATAAGCCCCAGCCCACGCCATTGCATGTCTCAGCTCCGACGCAGTGCGAACATTCGACGTCACCCCGACGCCGCCCGCGGTTCCCGACGCCGGTTTTACAACGAACGATCCGCCGTGGGACTGAATGAACTCCAAAGCCGCCTTGTGCGCATCGGCGCGCAGCACGACGTGGTCTGGAACAGGCGCCCCGAGTTCTCGAACCAGCCGGTAGGTCGCCGGCTTGTCATCCGTTGCCTGAACCGCGGCGTGACTGTCGAGCACGTTCAAGTTTCGGTCCACAAAAATCGGCCGGCGGACGATCTTGTGGGTAATCCGGGAAACGCCTTCCCCGATGCGCGCAAATTCTCCGCCACACGATTGAGCCGCCTCTCGCCAGCATTGCTCATAGAACTGATCGCGAATCCTGTCCGCCTGCGCCTGTTTTTCGTTACGGCGAGCTGAAGTGAGAAACCGGCGAATAAGGTAAGCCCCGCGCAAAATCATTCTGCCTCCAAAATCACAGGGCTTCTCCAAACACCCCGCCGCCTGTACGTTCTCGAGCGCCTTATAATTACGCCTCCGACCTTCTGAGAAAAGGCGCTTCGAGGAGTAGCGCACGGCAAAAACGAATTACGCATCATGACCCGTTCCTTTGCGCGACGGCTTGTGCGAGCAATTCGCTGTCGCAAGAGGGCTCGAGCTATGATGAAACTGTTCGGATCGTGGCGGGACAATTTGAGCGCGTACGCGGATGATTTCGCCGCGAATGGTTTTATCGTCGTCAAACAAGGAATGCACACCGAGTTCCTCGACTATGCGAAGGCGCAGATCGAGCGCTGCATCAGCGGCGGCGACATCTCCCGCTCGAAGCGGCGTCTCAAGCAGGAATATCTCTTTACGTTCCCCGAGCAGCGAGAAGCCGTCGCGGAATTCGTCGAGACGATCGGCCGATTGACCGGGCTGCCCTACACGGATCTCATCATCTCGGAACGGCATTTGAAAGTCTATCGTGAGGACGCGCCGCAAAACCCGCCGCCGCACAAGGACAGGCACGGAACGCAACTCTCGATCGGCGTTCCGCTGGAGGTCGGAGCCGCCTCGCGTCTCATTCTTTATCCCTATCACGAGCGTAGCGAAAACACCTTCGACAGCTACGACGAATTCCTCGCTTCGCTTTCCGAAAGCGAGAAACCCGAAAACGCGTTGAGGGGCGTAGACCCGGTGACGATAGACACGCGGCCAGGCGATTTGATCGTTTTCTGGGGCTCCACGATCTGGCACGAGCGAACCAATGCGGCGGGCGCCAAGGTGCTTTACTTCAAAATGAACGCTTTGGGCCTCGATCCGCTCGGCGAAAACCTGGCGGCTTTACCGCTTGCCGCGCAGCGAGAGCCGCAGAGCGCCGCCGTGAGTTAGCATGTGGCCAGCGCGCGGCCCTCGAATGCGCCGGGTTCCAGCCCCGACATATTCACGCCGACGCATATGTTTCATGACGATCCAAGCCGGGCGGCGACACGAAGATGCGGGCGCATACGTTCGCGCGCTGCGAGGGGCTATGCGCCATGAAGACAGCGCGCCCGCGTGCCGACCCATAAAACCAGCCGGAGAGCGGTTTTACGGCGGACCCCGGCGTCGACGCGGCGTATACTGACGGCGACTCTCCTATCGTCGCCGTAGCGGATCAACGACATGTCCAGCATCGCCGTCGTCAACGCCGGCTCCTCCAGCATAAAATTCGCGGTCTTCGACGCGGCGGCCGCGCCTCGATTGCGGCTCAAGGGGCTCGTCGAAGGCATTGGCGCGACGCCGCGCGCCAGGCTCTCGAACGCGGCCGGAGAAACGCTTTTGACGGAAAGCCCGCCGCCCGAAGGCTTCGACCACGCCGCCGCCACAAGAACAATGATGCGCATCGCCGCAGACTGGCTCGACGGCAAGGACATCTCCATCATAGGCCATCGGGTCGTGCACGGCGGGCCGGATTTCGCCGCGCCCTTGATCGTGACCGGGAACATCGCCGACAGGCTTGCGTCCTTCATTCCACTCGCGCCGCTGCATCAGCCGCATAATCTTGCGGTCATCCGCGCCATGCACGCCGAGCATCCCAACCTGCCGCAGGTCGCCTGTTTCGACACGGCCTTCCATCGCGTTCAGCCGCCGATCGCCCAGGCTTTCGCGATTCCCCGGAAATATTCGGAAGCGGGCGTCAGACGTTACGGCTTTCACGGCATCTCCTATCAATATGTGACGGGCCGATTGAGAGAGATCGCGCCCGAGATCGCGAAGGGCCGCGTCATCATTGCGCATCTGGGCAATGGCGCGAGCCTCTGCGCGGTAAAGGACGGACGCAGCGTCGCGAGCACCATGGGATTCACCGCCGTCGACGGGCTGATGATGGGCACGCGCTGCGGTTCGATCGATCCCGGCGTGCTGCTGCATATGATCGACCAATACGGTTTCGGCCCGCGCGAGATCGAGGATTTGATCTATCGCAAATCGGGGCTCCTCGGCGTCTCCGGCATATCCTCCGACATGCGAACGCTGCGCGCTTCATCCGAGCCCGCGGCGCGGGAAGCGACCGCGCTTTTCGTCTATCGCATCCTGCGCGAGATCGGCTCGCTCGCCGCGGCGCTCGGCGGGCTCGACGCCATCGTCTTTACCGGCGGAATTGGCGAGAACGACAAAGAAACCCGCGCGGAGGTCTGCGAAGGCTGCGCCTGGCTCGGCGTCGCGCTCGACCCGGCCGCGAATCAAACGGGAGAGCAAAGAATTTCCGCCGCGCGGTCCCGCGTGGCCGTTTTTGTCATAAAAACCAATGAGGAACTCGAAATCGCGAAAAGCGCCTGGGAGATCCTGAGCGCCGGATGACGCTTCGCCATCTCCTGTGAACAAGGGCGCCAATGGCCCTGCTCCCGCCGAAAAAATGCTAGTGTTCCGCTCGCGGATGGAATCGCTCCGTTGTGGCGGCGGCCGGGGAATTTGCTCCGATGTCTCGAAGAACCACTTTGATCATCGTCGCGGCTGTCGTCGGCATCGGCGGCTATTTTGGTTATCAATATTGGCTTAGCCGGCAGAATGCGCTGCCCGCGGGCATTGCGTCCGGCAATGGGCGCGTCGAGGCCAAGCTCGTCGACATCTCGCCGAAGGAATCCTTGCGGGTCAAGGAAATCCGCTTTCAGGAAGGCGACCTCGTCAAGCCCGGCGACATTTGCGTCCTGATGGACACCAATACGATTGAAGCGCAGCTCGAGGAAGCCAAGCTCAATGTCGTCGCCACTCAGGAAAAAGAAGCGGTTGAGAAGGCGACGATCGAGCGCATCAAGGCGCAGATCGAGCTTGCAAAAGTAGAGGTCGTTCGCAGCAAGAATCTCGTCGCCCAGCGCGCTGGCTCCCAGCGTGAGCTCGATGTGCGCAATACGCAACTGAAGACCACGACCGCCAGTCTTCAGGAAGAAGAAGCCAAGTTGCGCACGATCCTGCAGGAGGTCGCCGTCGCGCAGGCGAAGGTCGCGACGATCCAGACGCGAATCGACGACGCGACGCTGCGCTCGCCGGTGCTCGGGCGCGTGCTCTACAAGCTCGCGGAGGTGGGCGAAGTTCTCGCGGCCGGCGGCAAGGCGATGACGCTGGTCAATCTCCAAGACGTCTATATGGAAATCTATCTTCCCGCCGCCGACGCGGCGCGCGTGAGGCTCGGCGCGCAAGCGCGCATCGTCCCGGATCATGTCGAGGGCCGCACTGTCGCAGGCTATGTGAGCTTCGTCTCGCCGGAAGCGCAATTCACGCCCAAGCAGGTCGAGACGCGCAGCGAGCGTGAGAAGCTGATGTTCCGCGTCAAGATCAAAGTGCCGGAGAAGACGGTCTCGGCTTTCATCGAATATTTGAAAACCGGCGTGCGCGGGGTCGGCTATGTGAAGCTCGACGATTCCGTCGAGTGGCCGTCGTGGCTGCAGAAGACGCTGGAGCCGCCCGAGACCAATGGCAAGGCGGCCGCCGCCAAAGAGAACGGCCAGTGAGCCGGCGCTGATGCGCCCAACCGACACGCGCGCAGAAGCTCGGAGACCATGAGCACAGAGCCGCCGCTCTCCGCCACAAAGACTGAAACGCCGGGCGCCGTCGTCTCGATCGAGAGCGTCACCCATCGTTATGGCGCGACGGTCGCCGTGGATAATCTGTCACTCGAGATCCCGTCAGGCCGCATGGTCGGGGTGATCGGTCCCGATGGCGTTGGCAAATCGACTCTGCTGGCGTTGATCGCTGGCTCGAAGCAGATTCAGCAAGGCAAGGTGATCGCGCTCGGCGGCGATATGTCCGACGCGCGCCACCGCCGCGAGGCCTGCCCGCGAATCGCCTATATGCCGCAGGGCCTCGGCAAGAATCTTTATTTCGAGCTGAGCGTGCAAGAGAACGTCGACTTCATGGCGCGGCTCTTCGGGCTCGCGAAGCAGGAGCGCGCGAACAAAGTCAAAGAGCTTCTCGACGCCACGGGTCTCGGCCCCTTCCCTGATCGTCCGGCCGGCAAGCTCTCTGGCGGCATGAAGCAGAAAGTGGGCCTGTGCGGCGCGCTGGTGCACGAGCCGGACCTGCTCATACTCGACGAGCCCACGACCGGCGTCGATCCGCTGTCGCGCCGCCAATTCTGGAGCCTGATCGACGACATCCGCGCCAGCCGTCCGTCGATGAGCGTCATCATCTCGACGGCCTATATGGACGAAGCCCAGCAATGGGATTGGATCGTCGCCATGGACGCGGGCAAGGTGCTCGCAACCGGCGCGCCCGCCGAGCTGATGGCGCGCACGGGCGTCAGCGATCTGGAGAAATGCTTCATCCAGCTTCTGCCGGAAGAAAAGCGCACGGGGCATGTCGATCTGACGATTCCGCCGCGCCCGGCAGGCAAGACGGACATCGCGATCGACGCAAAAGGATTGACGCGCCGCTTCGGCGATTTCGTCGCGGTCGACCATGTGACGCTCACCATCGAGCGCGGCGAAATCTTCGGCTTCCTCGGCTCGAATGGCTGCGGCAAATCGACGACGATGAAGATGCTCACCGGCCTGCTGCCGCCAACGGAAGGGACAGCGACGCTGTTCGGCCAGTCTGTCGAAGCCGGCAGCATCGAGGTGCGCAACAATATCGGCTATATGACGCAGGCCTTTTCGCTCTATGGCGAACTGACCGTGCGTCAGAACCTCCTGCTCGACGCGAAGCTCTATCATATCCCCGATGAAACGGCGCGTGCGCGCATCGACACTCTCGTCGAGAAATTCGGCCTCGGCCCCTATATGGACGCGCTTGCTGGCGATTTGCCCATGGGCCTGCGCCAGCGCCTGTCGCTCGCCGTCGCAGTTCTACACGATCCGCCGCTCCTCATTCTCGACGAGCCGACCTCCGGCGTCGATCCGGTCGCGCGCGACAGCTTCTGGGAACTGCTGATCGATTTGTCGCGCAATCAGGGCGTGACGATTTTCGTCACCACCCACTTCATGAACGAGGCGATGCGCTGCGACCGTATCTCGCTCATGAACGCCGGCAAGGTGCTCGCCTGCGACGCGCCGCAGAAGCTCATCGAAGCGCGCAGGGCCGCAACGCTGGAGGAAGCCTTCATCGGCTATATGGAAGACGCAATCGGCGCGGGCGCAGCGGGCAAGAGCGAGGCCGCCGCCACATCCGCGGGTGAGAGCCAAGAAAAGAAAACGCCGCCCCCTCTCTCCGGCATTGCGCTGCGGCTCGAGCGCATGCGCGCCTATAGCGCCAATGAGGCCATGCAAATCCTGCGCGACCCGGTTCGCCTCGCCTTTGCTTTCGTCGGCTCGGCTTTGCTGATGCTCGTGTTCGGTTTCGGCATCACGACGGATGTCGAGCATGTCCGTTACGCGACCTTCGATCACGACCAATCTTTCGAGAGCCGCGCCTATCTCGACGAGTTCCGGGGAACGCCGCGCTATTTCGTCGAAACGCCGGCGGTGGAGTCCGCCGAGCAGGCGCTGAAGCGGCTGCAAGCCGACGACATATCGCTGGTCCTGGAAATTCCGCCCCGTTTCGGACGGGATCTGCGCAAAGGCGCGCGGCCCGAGGTGATGGCCCAGGTCGACGGCGCCAATACGTTTCGCGGCGAGACAGTGTCGCAATATGTGCAGAATGTGCAGAGCACGGCGCTGCGCGATCCCGCCAACGGGCTCGATCTGAAGCCGCAAAAATACAGCGCGAATTTTCAGGAACGCTACATGTATAATCCGACGTTCGAGAGCGTCTATGCGATGGTCCCGAGCGTCCCGCCGATCCTGCTGATCCTGATCCCCGCCATTCTGATGGCGATCAGCGTGGTGCGCGAGAAGGAGCTCGGCTCGATCATCAATTTCTACGTCACGCCGACGCGGCGGATCGAATATCTGCTCGGCAAGCAGCTTCCCTATATCGCCATCGGCATGCTCAATTATTTCATCCTCGTCGCCATGGCGGTCACCGTATTCGGCATACCGATCAAGGGGAGCTTTCTGATGCTCACCCTGTGCACCCTGCTCTATGTCACCTCGACGACCGGCATCGGCCTCGTGATCTCGACCTTCGTGAGCAGCCAGGTGGCGGCGGTCTTCATCACCGCCATCGTCACGCTGCTGCCCACGATCCAATTCTCCGGCATGTTGCAGCCGGTTTCGACGCTCGCCGGCAACGCCAAGATCATCGGCTCGATCTGGCCCACCAGCTACTACATGCATGCGAGCACCGGCGCCTTCACCAAGGGGCTGGGCGCCGATCTCCTGATGCGCGACGTGATCTTCCTCGCCTGCTGCATCCCCGTTCTCTGGACCGTGAGCACGCTCGGACTCAGAAAGCAGGAGAAGTAGCGATGAAGTCGCTGCTCAATATTTTCTGGCTCGGATTGAAGGAGCTTCGCAGCCTCGCCAGCGACTCCGTCATGCTCTTCTTCGTCGCCTATGCTTTCACGGGCTCGATCTATGCGCAGGCCACCGGCACGTCGAGCGAGGTGAATAACGCCTCCATCGCTTTCGTGGACGAAGACCACTCGGCGCTCTCCAAAGAGCTGATGAACGCCTTTTATCCGCCGCGCTTCCAGGAGCCGGAAATGATCACCGCCGATGAGGCGGAGCCGGCGATGGACGAGGGCCGCTATATGTTCGTTTTGTCGATTCCACCGCGTTTCCAGTCGGATCTCAGCGCCGGACGCCATCCCGATATTCAGCTCAGCATCGACGCCACCGCCATGCAGCAGGCGTCGATCGGCGCCGGCTATATCAAGAATATCGTCAATCAGCGCATCACGTCCTTCTTCAGCCGCGCCAGCGGCGCGACGCCCCAACCCATCGACCTCGTCATTCGCCGCCTGTTCAACCCGAACGGCGTCACCGCATGGTTCGCAAGCATTGTCGGCATCATCAATGAGATCACCATATTGACCATCATTCTCACCGGGGCGGCGGTGATCCGCGAACGCGAGCATGGGACGCTGGAGCATCTCCTCGTCATGCCGCTCACCGCCTTCGAGATCGCGATGGCGAAGGTCTGGGCGAACAGTCTCGTGATCCTCTTCGCCACAGGGGCGTCGCTCTATCTCATCGTGATGAAGGCGCTGGAGGTTCCCTTCGCGGGCTCGGTGGCCTTATGGTTCTCCGGCGTCGGGCTCTATCTTTTCTTCGCCACCGCGCTCGGCATCTTCCTCGGCACGATCTCACGCTCCATGGCGCAATTCGCGCTGCTCATCATTCTCGTGGTCGTCGTGCTGGAATTGCTTTCGGGCGGCAACACGCCGGTCGAAAGCCAGCCGGTGTGGCTGCAATACATCACCGTCTTTCTGCCGTCGCGGCACTTCGTCAGCTTCTCGCAGAAGATCATCTATCGCGGCGGCGGCTTGAGCGCCGTCTGGCCGCAATTTGTCATGGTCGCGGCGATCGGCCTGGCCTTTTTCAGCTACAGCCTCTCGCTGTTTCGAAAATCCATCACGGTGACGAAATGATGCGCGCAAAGAAAAAGCCGCGGCCGTCGGCTACTTTCGTCGGAAGCGCCCTTTCTGCGATGGGCCTGGCGTTCGCAATCAGCGGCTGCGCGGTCGGCCCGGATTTCCAGCCGCCGGAAGCCTCGGTCCAGGACAATTGGATCGAAAAGAGCGACAAGCGCGTTTCCAATAAACAAGTGATGAGCAATTGGTGGCGGACCTTCAAGGATCCGGCGCTCGATCGGCTCGTCCATCTCGCCGCCGAGCAGAACCTGCCCGTGCAGATCGCCGGGCTGCGTATTCTCGAAGCGCGCGCCCAGCTCGGCGTCGCCATCGGCCAGCTCTTCCCGCAGCAGCAGGAGGGCAATGGCGCCGCGACCTGGAACAAGATCAGCGAACAGGCCGCGAATAGAGCCAGCCTGCCGACGCACGCCTTCGCCGATTATTCGATCGGCTTCGACGCGAGCTGGGAGATCGATTTCTGGGGCCGCTACCGCCGCAATGTCGAGGCGGCGGAAGCCCAAATGTCGAGCGCGATCGCCGATTACGACAATGCGCTCGTTTCTCTCACGGCGGAAGTCGCGCGCAGCTATGTCAGCGTACGCACTTTCGAAAGGTTTATCGAGATCGCGCGCGAGAACGTGCGGCTCCAGAAAGAGGGCCTGCAGATCGCCGAAGCGCGCTTCCGCGCGGGCGCAACGTCCGAGCTCGACGTCGCCCAGCAGCGCGCTCTGCTCGAAAATACGATCGCCAGCATTCCCGATTTGGAGACGGGTCTGCAGCGCGCCAAGAATGCGTTGAGCGTGCTGCTCGGCCGACCGCCGGGCGGCGTGGATAAATTGCTGCAAGGGCCACGGCAAATCCCCTCCGCCTCGCCGCGCGTCGCCGTCGGCCTGCCGGCGGAGTTGCTACGGCGCCGGCCGGACCTCCGCAGGGCCGAGATGAACGCGGCCGCCGAGAGCGCGCGCATCGGCATTGCGGAAGCCGATCTCTATCCGCGCTTCTTCCTCTTCGGCGAGATCGGCGTGCAGGCCTCGGATTTAGGCAAAATCTTCGCGCCCGGCAGTCTTTTCCTGTCGACCGGACCGAGCTTTCGCTGGTCGCTTCTCAACTATGGCCGCATCGCCAACAATATCCGGGCGCAGGACGCGCGCTTCCAGCAGGCGCTGGTCAATTACGAAGATACGGTGCTCAAAGCCGCCCGCGAGGTCGAGGACGCGCTCATCGGCTTCCTGAAGGCGCAGCAACGCGCCGCCAGTCTGCAAAATTCGGTGAAAGCCGCGGAGCGCGCCGTCGAGCTTTCCTTCATCCAATATCGCGAGGGCGCCGAAAATTTTCAGCGCGTGCTCGACGCGCAGACGCGATTGCTCGAGGAGCGTAACCGGCTCGCTGACACGCGCTCGAACATCGCCACCAATCTTGTCGCCCTCTACAAGGCTCTCGGCGGCGGTTGGGAAATTCGCAATGGCAAGCCGATCGTGCCGGAGATCATGCAGGCCGGCATGATGAACCGCACCGATTGGGGCAATCTTCTACCCGCCGAAACCCCGCCGCCGGCCGATCAACTGACGCTGCCCACGCCGGCCGGGCAAACGCCGCTTCTGCTGCCGCCCGATTACGAAGCGGCGCCCATGCCGCCGGGCAGACCCGCGAATTAGAGCGGGTCCTTTGGCCGGCGGCGGACGGGTTTAAATAGCGCTGGCGTCCGCGCGGGCTTGCGATGCGAAAGCCTCGCTCCTGGCCTTTGATGATCGCCATGCAGCTCCGATTATGAGCACGACGGCTGCGAGAAATCCGACCGTCGTGCAGGTGAAAGTCGCCGCTCCCTGAAGCGAGAAATGAGGCTCGATCGGCGGCGCGTCTGCAGGGGGCTTCGCAATTAGCGCCCACTTCAGAAATCCTAGGGGATTGAAGAAAGCGCCATAACAGCTAGCGCCCATCACCCACCACGGCGGAGTGATCGAATACTGCCGGAAAAGCAGCGCAAAGAGAAATATGAATTGGGCCATCATCAGGTAGTCTATATGCGATCTGATGAGACTGTTGCGATCGACAATGAGCCCTGCGAGTTGCCCGTGCGGGAAGAACAGCGTTACCGCCAAAACCCAGGCGATCGTAAGGGCGATTGCCAGCAACAGGCCGGCAAACGCTAAAAGAAAAGTAATCCGCATTTTTGGCCTTCTTTAAATGACGACGCGTTTCAGCGTCGAATTGCGATCTGAGGAGATTATCGATGGCGGATGCGACGCGCTTGTATAAACGTGCTGCGGGAGTGGAGCAGCCAGCGCCAATTCTGCACGTCGGGAGGGGCTGCGCCTTCTGGGCCGGCGCCACAGCCTACCTCGGCGATCACCAGGGGGGCGCGCCGGTTCTTTTGGCCGGCCTTTACGGGAAGTTTCGTTTGCGCTTGCAAGGCGGCCCTTGGCTTACGTGCCGCGCCGCAATCATTCCCCCTGGCGTCTCGCATGAATTGGATTTTGCCGGAGAGCCTTTCGCCGCTCTCTATTTGGAGCCGAATTTGGGCGCGTCGGGGGTTCTGTCTCCGCTTCTTCGCAATTTTTCGGAGACCAACCGCGCCCTGATCGGCGACTCGGCCGAAATCCCGCTGTTCCGCTCGTTTTATGAAGACTCATCGAGCGTGCAATGGCTTGAAGATGCGCTGTCAGACATAACGATGTTTGCAAGGGAAACATCGAATGCAGAGCTCATCGACCCCCGTCTTTCCGCCGCAGTCGATTTGCTCCACGCGCATTACGCCGACCTGACGCCGGTGGACGATCTTGCGCGGAGGGTTGGATTATCCGCCTCTCGCTTTCAGCACCTGTTTACGCGACAGATCGGCGTTCCGTTTCGTCGGTATCGCGCCTGGAGCAGGCTGCGCGGCGTCTGGCGTCAAGTCGCCGAGGGGGCCTCTCTCACCGAGGCCGCACACGCATCGGGCTTTTTCGACTCGGCCCACTTTGCTCACGCGTATCGGAGGACCTTTGGCAAAGCGGCCTCCGATGGTCGGCGGATCGCACGAACAACGCAATCGACCGACGATCCCAAATGAGATGAGCGTGGAAGCCCAATCGGGCCAGCGCCGCTATTTGTAGCCTCGCGCGCCGGCGCTCGCACAGGCCATTGTCAAAGAGAGCCGGCGACAGCACAAGCACGTCCCGTCCCGAGGAAAACTCAAATACAGATACATTCGCGGGCCAAAACAAAATATTAATCGCCGCGTTCACAATCAATGTATACGTCAGATAAACAAATAAAGGACGCATCCAAGCTGTTTACTATTATAATTCTCTTGACCTGAGCCTTATCTACACATTTAATCTTGAGACAGGTCAATGCCGCTCCGACATCTCGTTCTCCTATGGAGAAGGACGTCGCCCGGATTTTTCCGACCCCGCCCTGGCGGGGCGTGGCGCGTCGACATTTTACCGCGGAGCGCGGCAATAGACGGCGGACATAACGATGAATTATTTCAGCAAAGCCACCAATGGGGATTTCTTCATTGCGCGAGGAGAAGCGGAGCTGTGCGACAACCTGCCTCCGTCATCCGCAAAGAACCGCATCTGGTACGTTTCCGCCTTACATCCAGAAGCGAAGCTCGTGCATTTATCAACTGATCTGAGCCGGATCGTGAGCGCGGAGAGAAGCCGCCTGGCGGGGACGCGGACCTCCTGTCTGTATCGGGTGATCGGCGTCGAGGACAAAAACAAATCCAGACAGCATGCCTACCACAAGAAATACGACCCTGCCGCGTCCGACAATGAAATCGCCTGCCTGTTGAGACTGCTCGACAGCGTCACCGACGGTATTTTGGACACATGCGTCAAGAACGAGGAAATCGACGAAAAAACCAGTCGTTTGATCGATTCGACGCTGAAGTTATTTGTGATCGACAGCGTTTCCTACCTGCTGAACGCCTGCGAGGATCGGACGGCGCCACCCGGGCTGACGGGCTTGCCCGCGAAGCATATGAGCAACATTTTAAGGGAAATTCAGAGGAACTACACAGACCCGCAGCTCTCACCGAGGAGGGTGGCGCGGAACCTGTCGATCACCGTTCGATATGTGCATGCGCTTCTCAAGCAAAGCGGAAAATCATTTTCGGAACGCTTGCAGGAGCTTCGTCTGACCGCCGCCCTCCGCATGCTGAATTCTTCCTGTTTCGATACGAGCCGCATTGGAGACATCGCCTATCAGGTCGGCTTCTCGGACCAATCCCACTTCAATCGCTGCTTCAAAAAACGCTTCGGCGCATCGCCGCGCGAGATAAGGAGGCAGGGCCGCGCCAAGCATGGTCGATATACGCCCCTTGCTCCGCATGGCGCGGTGGTGGAGCCCGAAGACTATCCCAGCGACTGAACGCGCGAGCGCCCATCCTCGCTAGCGCCCGTCCTCGCTAGCGCCATGTCGTAAAACTTGCGAACGCGAGTATCCGGCGTTGCCGGGCGGCGCAGGAGACGCCATTCTTACGACATGAGCTGCTCACTGATGATCCATGGCGGCGCCGGCGCCATAGGCGCGCCCGAGCGCTTCGCTCCCTCGCTGCGCGCCATTGTCGAAACCGGCGCCGACATGCTGACAAAAGGCGCTTCCGCGCTTGACGCTGTGACAGAGTGTGTGCGCCTGCTCGAAGACGATCCGCTCTTCAACGCTGGCCGTGGCTCTGTGCTCAACGCGGATGGCGCCGTCTATTGCGACGCATCGGTCATGGATGGACGCGGCTTATCGGCCGGCGCCGTTGCTGGCGTCAGACGCGTGCGCAATCCGGTCCTGCTCGCCCGGCTCGTGATGGAACGGACGCCGCACGTCTTTCTCATTGGCGAAGGCGCCGAACGCTTCGGCCGCGACCAGGGCGCGGTCTTTGAAGAAGACGCCTATTTTCTCACGCCCGAGAGGCAAGCGCAGCTCGCCCGCGCGAAGGCGCGCAGCGCAACGACGCTCGATCACGCTGCAACAGAGGACGGCAAGCTCGGAACTGTCGGCGCGGTGGCGCGCGACAAAGCCGGCAATGTCGCGGCGGCGACCTCGACGGGCGGCCTCGTCAATCAAATGTTCGGCCGGATCGGCGATTCGCCGGTGATCGGCGCGGGCGTCTTCGCCGATAACGACTCCTGCGCGATTTCCTGCACGGGGATCGGGGAGCAATTCCTGCGCACCTCGCTGGCGCGCATTGCTTCTCTCTTTGTCGAGACGCAAGGCATGACCGCGACGGACGCGGCAACGGCTGCGATTGCCTATCTCGTGAGAAAAGTGAAAGGCTCGGGCGGCCTTATCATCGTTGATCGCAACGGCGGATGCGGCGCCGCCTATTCGACCCCGGGAATGCTCAGGGCCTCTTTCGAGAACGGCAAGATCTCCGTCGCCGCAGGCTGATCCAGCCCGATGGTTGCGCCTCCTGCCTCGACACGCGAGAAGGCTCCCAGACTGTCGATCTTGGAGAGTTTTATGGACCAGTGGATTGCCCATATCGCCAATTCCGTCGGGACCGACCCCGCCATTGCGCGTCTTGCGGTCGGCAACGTCTTCGGCTTCCTCCTCAAGCGCTATCCGCACGGCCCCGCCGACGAATTGATCGACGGCGTTCCCGGCTCGCGAGCGGCCATCGCCGAGGCCGAGGCGGCGCCGCGCAAGAAGAGCCTGCTGAGCGGCGTGCTCGGCGGGATGGGCGGGCTGATGGGCGGCGCCAAGGGCGATATGCTTGCGCTGACCTCCGAGCTTTCGGCGCTCGGCCTCTCGGCGGATCAACTCAAGCGCCTCGCCCATGAGATTTTCGGCGGCGCGGAGCTCATCATCGGCAAGGAGAAGCTGCGCGTGATGACGGACCCTATTCCGGGCCTTTCGCAATTCCTGTGGCCAAACGGATAAAGGCGGTAGGCCGCTGACCGAGGAAAGATCGGCCGCCAAGGTCGCCTCTGAATTCGATTAGCCCTTGCGCTGATATGGCCTCAAAGCGGCGTCACGTGGGGTGTAAAGCGGGTGACGGGGCTCGCCGCGCCACGTGACGCCGAGGCAAACCATATCCTGGACCATGGCCGCCACCTGAGCGCCCCGGCCCTGTAGGTGGCCGTGCACCCCCCACGCGGCGAGCGTTGTTTTCGAGCGGGCGACAGCCTCGTAAATAGCTGTGTCGTTGTCGGCCCCCACGATGTCCAGATGCTTGGCGGCGGCAATCAGGTCGCGCGGATTTGTTGCGCGGTAGGCGAACAGATTCACCACGACAACGCCGTGCAGGCCAAGCTTCCCGGCCAAACCCATGACCTTGCGCAATGTCGGGCGAGGACGATGCGTTGCGTCGCCCGTGCTTGGGTTCAGCCCGATCCAGCAAAGCAACGGCCCGTCGCCCCAACGGCGCTCAAACGACCAACGGTAACGAGGGACGGCTTCAGGCGAATAGCGAGATGTGTCTTCGAAGTCGGATTGCATTGGATCGGAACCCCGCTGGGTCGAGGAGCAACGAGCTTGTAGACGCCTCTGCGGGGTTGAAGTCTGCATCGAAAACAGGCTCCGGGGAGCCTGTTTTCCCATCCTTGGCAGTTTTCTTCTGCGCTGCCCCGACTTTTGAGCGCCGCCGAGGCGAGCGTGCGCCCTAATAGTGAAGCTTTGCCCGGCTAGAGGTGCGATGGCTAAGCCATTTAACCCCCAGCAATTCCGGGAGCCTAGAATTACTGGTTATAATAGGCGACGCAGACGCGCTGGCCGTAATAATCATAGCCCCATTTGGCGCAGCGCGGCGCCGGAGCCGTCGCCGCGCCCACAAGCGCGCCCGTGCCCGCGCCAATCGCCGCGCCCGCCAGCGTGCCGGTGGCGCTTCCGCCCGAGGCCAGCGCGCCGATGCCGGCGCCGCCCAGGCCGCCGATCGCCGCGCCGCCAAGCGCGCGGTCGGTGGGCGAGTTGCAGCCGGCAAGCGGCGCCGCAACGATCGCCGCCGTCAGCAGCAGAATCTTTTTCATATCCGTCTCCTTTCGGGAATGACCGCGCGCGCCTCGCGCGGCGGCCCCAAGTCGTCGCCAAAACCAAGTTTTGAACTCTTCGGCGAAACCGAGTCTTCGACGCAAACGCCCAGGAACCCGCCGCGCAGCTTGGCGACATTTCGATCGACCCGCCGCGCGGGTGACGCGCCAGCGATGCCTCTGGCGCGACGGGAGACTAAAGAAAAGCTCCGCGCGTCGCTGTCGCGAAAATACAACAGGCCGTTTGTTTCCGCCGGGGGCCATTCTAACTTGGCCTTTCGGGCGCCTTTGCGGCGGCGACCGCCTCGGTTGGCTTGGGCGGAGGGCTTGGGCTCGCCAGCCAAATTTGGTAGCAGGGGCGCACCCCTTAAGTTGCAAAGGATAGCCAATGGACGCCGCCCACCGCGCCGAAGAGTTTCGCCGCCGCCTGGATTCCGCCGCCGAAGCGACGGAAGCCGCGCTCGACGCCTTGCTCGGCCCGGCGGCGCTGCCAGACGAAATCACCCGCCCTGCGCGCCTGCTGGAGGCGATGCGCTATTCGACGCTGGGCGGCGGCAAGCGGCTGCGGCCGTTTCTCGTCATCGAGAGCGCGCGCCTCTTTGGCGTCGAAGGCGCGAGCGCGCTGCGCACGGCCTGCGCGCTTGAGATGATCCACTGCTACTCGCTCGTCCATGACGACCTCCCGGCGATGGACGACGACGATCTGCGCCGCGGCCGCCCCACCGCGCATAAGGCCTTCGACGAAGCGGCCGCCATTCTCGCCGGCGACGGCTTGCTGACCTACGCCTTCGACGTCGTGGCTGATCCCGCGACCCACGCCGACGCTGCTCTGCGCGCCGCCTTGGTGCTGGCGCTCGCCCGCGCCGCCGGCCTCGGCGGCATGGTTGGGGGCCAGGCGCTGGACCTCGCGGCCGAGACGGCGGCCGTGCCTCTGACCATCGAAGAGACGCTGCAGATGCAGGCCATGAAGACGGGCGCGCTGCTGCGCTTCGCCGTCGACGCCGGCGCCATTCTCGGCGGCGCGACAGCCGCGCAGGCGTCGGCGCTCACCCGTTACGGCAAGGCGCTCGGCGCGGCGTTCCAGGTCGCCGACGACATTCTCGACGCCGAAGGCGACAGCGCCGCGCTCGGCAAGCGCGCCGGCAAGGACGCCGAACGCGGCAAGGCGACGCTGGTCGGACTTCTGGGATTGGACGGCGCAAAGGCGCGCTGCGATACGCTCGTGAAAGAAGCGACAACCGCGCTCGCCGACACCGGGCTGGCGGAAAAAACCGAAATCCTCGCCGAAGCCGCTCGCTTCGTCGCCGCACGGCGCAATTGAAACGACATGCCCGCGCGCGAAACGAAGCCGCGCCGGTCGCCATTTCTCGCGCCGTGGCGAGTGCTGCGCGCGCACGACAGGCTTGCCGTCTGCGGCGCGATCGGCGCCGCCGCCGGGCTTGCCATCCCGCAAGCGATCGATCGAGCCGAGGTCGCCATCGACTGGCTTCCAACCGAATTTGCGCTCGTGACGCGCGCGCTGATCGGCTGGGATATCGCCGTGCTGCTCTATCTCCTCACCGCGGCGCGGATCCTTCTACGCGCGACGCATGAGTCGATCCGCCGCCGCGCCCAGCTTTCCGACGAAGGCCGCAGCGCGGTGCTTTTCCTCACCGCCACGACAACTTTCGTGGCGATCGGAGCCATCATCGCAGAGCTTGGGCAGTCGAAGATGCTCTTCGCCGACGAAAAAGGCGCGCATATTGCGTTGGCGGTGACAACCGTCGTCGCCTCATGGACCTTCATGCATCTGATTTTCGCATTCCATTACGCCCACGAATATTACAGTGAAGAAGCCCATGCGTCGGATAGCGCCTCGCCGTCGCGCGGCGGCCTGAACTTCCCGAACACGCCCGCGCCGCACTATATCGACTTCCTCTATTTCTCTTACGTCATTGGCGTCGCCTGCCAGACCGCCGACGTGAACATCTGCTCGCGGCCGATGCGGGCCGTGGCGCTCGTGCATGGCGTCGTCTCGTTTTTCTTCAACACCACCATCCTCGCTTTGATGGTGAATATTGCGAGCCAATTCGTCTGATGCTCGGCGCCGACGACAAAGCGCGCATCCGCGCCATTCTCGTTGGCTCGATCGGCAATCTGGTGGAGTGGTTCGACTTCTACGTCTATTCGGCGTTCTCCCTCTATTTCGCCGACGCTTTCTTTCCCGGCGACGATCCCGTGGCGCAGATGCTTTCAGCTTCGGGCGTCTTCGCGCTCGGCTTTTTCATGCGGCCCATCGGCGCCTATATTTTCGGGCGCATTGGCGACGGGCGTGGCAGGCGCGCGGCTTTGATGCTCTCCGTGCTTCTGATGTGCGCAGGCTCGCTCATCATCGCCTTTGCGCCGACCTACGCCACGATCGGCGCGGCGGCGCCGGCGCTGCTGCTGTTCGCGCGGCTGCTGCAGGGCGCGAGTCTGGGCGGCGAATATGGGTCGAGCGCCACCTATCTCGCGGAGACGGCGACGCCGGAAAAGCGTGGTTTCTACGCGAGCTTCCAATATGTCACGATGATTGCGGGACAGCTCCTCGCCCTTGTGGTGCTGCTCGTGCTGCAGAATGTCTTGCTCGACGACCATGCGCTGCGCGCATGGGGCTGGCGCATTCCTTTCGCCATCGGCGCGCTTCTCGCCATCGTCGCTCTGCTGATGCGCCGCGATCTTGTCGAAACCGCCGCTTTCGAAGCGGCGCGCGCGGAGAAGACGCGCGGCTCGCTACACGCGCTGCTCTCGCATAAACGCGAGACGGCTACAGTGGTGGGGCTGACGCTGGGCGGCACGATCGCTTTCTATGTCTATACGACTTATATGCAGAAGTTCCTCAAGCTCTCGGCGGGGCTGAGCGCTGCCGAGACCACATGGATTTCGGCTGGCTCTCTGCTTTTCGCGCTCCTACTGCAACCGATCTATGGGGCGCTCTCCGACCGGATCGGACGCCGCCCCATGCTCATCGCCTTCGGCCTCCTTGGAACGCTCTGCACCGCGCCGCTACTGACAGCCATTCAAGACGCGCGCAATGCCTGGACAGCCTTCGGCCTCATCTGCGTGGCTTGGCTGATCGTCGGGCTCTACACGTCGATCAATGCGGTGGTGAAGGCCGAACTCTTCCCCGCTGCGATCCGCGTGACCGGCGTCGCTTTGCCCTATGCCGCCACCGTCTCGGTGTTCGGCGGCTCGGCGGAATATGTGGCGCTGTGGTTCAAGACGCAGGGCCATGAGAGCTGGTTCTATTGGTATGCGAGCGCGGCGATTTTCGTGTCGCTGGTTGTTTATGCGACGATGCCGGAGACGAGGGAGAAGATGCGGAGCTAGCCGGTAAGCCTGGATTCTTCTAGGGACATATAAATGAGTTCGGCGGCTTCGTTAACACCAACACGATCGAAAGCGTCTGGGCGCTCCTAAAGCGCCTTGCGTTGAGGGCCCACTGACCTGCAGGGCGCTGATCGCGAGAAGAAGAAAACTAAACCGCCCCTGAGGCTAGATATGGCCTTTGGGGAGTTTCTAGCCCGCGCGCTTCAGACTGACCTGACAGAGGTTGAGGAAAGCATCCAGCGTGCGAAAACGAAAAAACCGCCGCAGGAACCCCAGCGGCGGCCACAACGCTCTAAGCGTCAATCAGACGAAAGTCCTAACCGCAGCAGCGTGAATGGGCGCTGACATGCTCAAGGCGGCCAAAGCGGATACGCGTATAGGCGCGCACGCTATGGCAGGCTCGTTTAGCCATGATCCACCCCTCTCATAGAAAGGAGTTGCAAGGTGGGCGGCAGACGTGCGATTCTTGCGGTGCAGTGTGCGCAGGAATCGTGGCCTAACCACCCGGTTGCTTTGCCACCACGAAGGCCGTTACCCGTTGGCGCGGGTGCGGCCTTCTTCGTTAGTAGCCCCTGCGGCACCGGGCGGGACGGCGGCGGGGCTGAACACGTCTGACCATCACTCCTCCAATCTGATTCTTATGTTACGGCCACGTCGGAATCTTGTCAATCAGGACTGATAGTGCTATCAGATAAGCAATCAGCCAATTTCACGCGGCTCGGCGAAAGGTTTATCAGATGGCAGACGATAAGGTCGGCTCCGCTGCGGCGTCTCCTGCAAACAAGAAAGAGCGTAGCCCCTCTTTCCCATACATCGGGCTCCCGAAGGCCCTGGAACGAGCCGGAGAACTATACCTGCATGCGAAGAGGCATGAGGCTCGAACCGCAGACGTCGCCGCTGCGTGGGGGCTTGCCGCCAAAAGCAGTGCGACATTGCAGACGATCGGGGCGCTTATTGCCTTCGGGCTCATTGAGGATCAAGGATCTGGTGACTCACGTAAATTCAAGATTTCAGATCTTGGCTTCCGGGCGCTTCAGGATCAACGACCGGGTGCAAAGGACGCCGCATTGCAGGAAGCGGCGACCCGCCCGAAGCTTATCGCCGAATATGCAGAGATCTGGAAAGGGGGCCGTCCCGCCGACGGAATATGCATAAGCGAACTGCATGTAGAGAGAGGCTTCACAGAAGAGGGCGCGCGAAGCTTTCTACGCGTCTTTGATGATACGATAGGATTCGCAAAAACGGGCGTTGATGATAAGAAAGAAGATAGGAGCGAGCCCGCGCTCGCCGCGAAAGGTCCAAATGCTAAGGTCGGCGACGTTGTTCAGTGGACTAGCGGGGGTGTCGATCAGTTTAGGAACCCGGCTACAGTCGTCGGCGTTTCAGAAGACCGCCAATGGCTATGGGTAGCGGAGAGCCAAACAGGCATCCCGATGAATGAAGTTAAGGTTATCGCGCAAGGTTCGGATCATACCGCAGGAGCGGCTCCACCTAAGCCGGCGACACATCTCGCTAGTGCAAACCCAGCGGCTCCTGCTCTCGGAGAGCGCGAAGAAAAGTTCGCATTGCAAGAAGGGGACGTTACAATTCGTTTTCCTGAGAACTTGTCAGCAGACAGCGTTGAGGACCTAAGCGCCTACATCGACGTTTTTTTGAAAAAAGCTCGGCGCTCTGCCACAAAGAACTGAGCTAGTTACCGTTTATCTATCAGAAAGCCCGGCCCTTGAGCCGGGCTTTTTTCTAGCAGGGTACGACGGGGATAAAGGACAAAAAATGATGCGCTACGCTATCGTCATTGAAAAAGCAGCCGGTAATTTCTCCGCCTACGTCCCAGATTTGCCCGGTTGCATCGCCACGGGCGCCACGCTGGAAGAGATTAAGCAAGAGATCCGCGACGCCATTCGTTTCCACATCGAGGGGCTCGAAGCGGACGGGCTTCCGGTTCCGGCTCCAGCCGCAGTCGCCGAGTATATCGACGCCTGAATCGAAATCGCGCCGTGTTCACGGCTCGACGGTCGGACGGGCACTCACACCGTTACCGTTTGAACAGCTCGCATTCGGCCTTGTCATTCCCGACGCGCGCAGCGCGATCGGGAATCCAGAGCCACAAAAGCGCTGGTTTGGTTCTGAATTTCCGATCGCTCGCTTCGCGAGCGTCGGGAATGACACCGAACCGATCAAGCGGATCTCGTATCAAACCGAAACCGGGCCGACGCCCAAATCCGCCAAGCGGACAGCAAGCTCGGGCGCAAGCATCGGCGTTACCACCGCGCTCGCCGGCGCCTCTATAATTTCCGCATAGCCTGCCGCCCCCAAATGGCGATGAACCCAGATCGTCGCTCGCAGGGCGTCGACGACCCAGACTTCTCGAATGCCATAGGCGGCGTAAATGCCGATCTTGCGGCCCTTGTCGTAATTCAGGCTCGAATCCGCGACCTCGATCGCAAGCAAAACCGCCGCTCCGTCGAGCGCGCTCAAATCGAGGTCGCGCCGAAAGACGCAGAAATCGGGCTCGACGAAGGTTGAGGCGTCGAGACGCAGCATTGTCTCCGGCGCGACGGTCAAATGCTGCGGCGCCACTCTTTGAAAGAAACGGTTGAGCTCAATTTTGATCCACTCATGCCGGGCGCCTTTTGGCGACATGGGCACGACGTCCCCGCCGATCAGCTCGAAGCGCTCGTCCGCGTCGATGATGCCGACGCGGACCATCGCCTCGATCTCGCCCACGCTGAAGCGCCGCCGGAGCATGCCGTCGGCGGCCTGGGTGACGAGAGGCAAAGCCTCTGGTCGCAGATGTGGGTTCATGGCGCAGGATGATAACACGCCGCGCGCCAGGACGGCGTGGTTTTTCTAAATGTGGCGAGCCTGAAGGCTCGCGGTCCTGGGCGCCTCTGGACCGCGAGCCTTCAGGCTCGCATTATCTTCCCTAACTGGGACTCAGTTATCCAAGAAGCTCCGCAGCTTCCTCGACCGACTCGGATGCTTCAGCTTCCGCAGCGCCTTCGCCTCGATCTGGCGGATACGCTCGCGGGTCACCGAGAACTGCTGGCCGACTTCCTCCAGCGTATGATCGGTGTTCATGCCGATGCCGAAGCGCATGCGCAGCACGCGCTCCTCGCGCGGGGTGAGTGACGCCAGAACGCGCGTCGTCGTCTCGCGCAGATTCGACTGGATCGCCGCCTCGATCGGCAGCACGGCGTTCTTGTCCTCGATGAAATCGCCGAGATGCGAATCTTCCTCGTCGCCGATCGGCGTTTCGAGCGAGATCGGCTCCTTGGCGATTTTGAGCACCTTGCGCACTTTTTCGAGCGGCATGGCGAGCTTTTCGGCCAGCTCCTCCGGGGTCGGCTCGCGGCCGATCTCGTGCAGCATCTGGCGCGAGGTGCGGACGATCTTGTTGATCGTCTCGATCATATGCACCGGAATGCGGATCGTTCGCGCCTGATCCGCGATGCTGCGCGTGATCGCCTGACGAATCCACCAAGTGGCGTAGGTCGAGAATTTGTAGCCGCGGCGATACTCGAACTTATCGACCGCCTTCATCAGGCCGATATTGCCTTCCTGAATGAGGTCGAGGAACTGCAGGCCGCGATTGGTGTATTTCTTGGCGATAGAGATGACGAGACGCAGATTGGCCTCGACCATTTCCTTCTTCGCCTGACGAGCCTCGCGCTCGCCCTTCTGCACCATATGCACGATCTTGCGGAACTCGGAGATCTCCAAGCCTGTCTCGGTCGCCAACGCATGGATTTCCGCGCGCAGATCCTTGATGCGGTCCTTCTCCTCGGCGACGAATTCCTTCCAGCCCTTGGAGCGAAGCTGCGCGACGCGCATCACCCATTTGGGGTCGAGTTCGGAGCCGTGGAACTTGTCGAAGAAATCCTCGCGCGCGACGCCATAACTGTCGGCAAGGCGCAGCAGCTTCGTCTCATAGCCGATGAGACGCTTGTTGATGTCGTAGAGCTGCTCGACCAGCGCCTCGATGCGATTCTGGTTCAGGGAAAGAGACTTGACGTCGGTGACAATCTCTTTCTTGAGCTGCTTGTATTTGCGCTCCTGAGCGGGCGTCAGCGTCTCGTTCTTGAGCTTGTTCTCGACATTCTGGTCCTGCAGACGGCGCAGCTTCTTATAGGCGTCGGCGACGCGCGCGAAGGTCTCCAGAACCTTGGGCTTGAGCTCGGCCTCCATGGCTGACAGCGACACGGAATTCTCCATGTCGTCTTCTTCCTCGAAGGTTTCCTCTGAGGGAGCGCCCTCGGCAAGACCTGCCGGCGGCGTGCGCGGCGCGGTGGCCGGCGCCATCTCGCCGCCCTCGCCCTCTTCCTCCTCGGCGGGTTTCGCGCCCGCCTTGCCCTCGGGGCCGGCGTAGGTCGCCTCGAGGTCGATGATGTCGCGCAGCAGAACCTTTCCGGCCTCGAGCTCCTCGCGCCAGATGATGATCGCCTGGAAGGTCAGCGGGCTCTCGCAGAGGCCCGCGATCATCGCCTCGCGGCCGGCCTCGATGCGCTTGGCGATGGCGATTTCGCCCTCGCGCGAGAGCAGCTCGACCGATCCCATTTCGCGCAGATACATGCGCACCGGGTCGTCGGTGCGATCGGCCGGCTCGGACGAACGCGTGGCCACCGCCGTCGCGCGCGTGTTCTCGACGAGCTCGCCGCCCTCGGCTTCCTCTTCCTCGGCGGCCTGCTCTTCCTCGGCGTCGTCCGGATCCTCGCCCTCGGAGACGGTGATGCCCATCTCGGAGAGCATCGCGTAAACGTCCTCGATCTGGTCGGAGGAAACCTCCTCCGACGGCAGGACGGCGTTCAATTCGGCATAGGTGACGAAGCCGCGCTTTTTGGCGGACTTGATCATCCGCTTGACGGCGGCGTCATTGAGGTCGAGAAGCGGCCCATCGGCGGCGTCTGCCGTCACGGCGCCTTCATTATCGACCTTGTCTTCGTCTTTCTTCGCCATACACAGCTC
The DNA here is from genome assembly GCF_016745395.1 of Methylocystis sp. Sn-Cys. Taxonomy (GTDB): domain Bacteria; phylum Pseudomonadota; class Alphaproteobacteria; order Rhizobiales; family Beijerinckiaceae; genus Methylocystis; species Methylocystis iwaonis. The sequence continues at coordinate 202,114 of NZ_JAERVJ010000003.1, read as the reverse complement.
CACACGCTCCCGACCGCAGCGCCTCATGGGGCTGCTGGCCAGGCCTCGTATCTGTCGATCGAGCCGGAGGTCGCGAACTCCGGCTTTCCCCTGCCCGGCGCGCCAAAAGCCCAGGCGCCGGCTCGTATTCCACATTCCGCGCGGGGTCTTAAAGTCCCGCTAACCACACTCAAATTGCGCGCTGGGTCCAGAAAGTCAAAGCGAGCGCGTCGAACGGCCCGAAGAGGCGCCGAACCCCTCCAGAGCCGCTTCCGCGCCATCTAGCGCGGAGAGTTGCGTTTGAATATCCCTCAGGCGCGCTAAATCTTGCTCGCTGGAGTTCGCCGCCAGTCGGGCTTCCACCGCGCGAAGCTCCTTATTTAGCGCCCAGAAACGGCGATGCAAGACCAAAGCCTGACGCAGGCTCTCTGCGGCGTCGGCGGGCGAGGCCTCCGGCCGCACGCTCCAGAGCGCGGCATGCGCGACCATGCCCTCGAGCCGCGACGCGACGCCGCCAAGACCAGACTCTTCAAGGTGTTGCATCAGATCGGCGCGTTCGCCGCCGCCGGTTTCGGTCCAGCGCACGAAGGCGTCGCGCAGGGCGGCGGCCTCGTTCGAGGCAAACTCCAGCCCCGCCACTTCTTCGACCTGGGCGGCGAGCACGTCCGGGTGATTCATCAAAATGAGCAGAATCAGGGCGTCGCGCGGCGCGATCGCCGGCTTGACGCCGCGAAAGAGCGGGGAATTGGCGAGCGACTGGCTGATCCGGACTGGCCCCGCCTCCGCCGCGCCGGGACGGAAGGGGGGACGGCCGCGCCGCGGCGTAAAATCGCGCCCCCTGGCCGGCGCCGCGGGCGCGCGGCCGAAAAGACGGCCGAGGCGGTCGCGCAATTCCTCGCCGTAGTAGCGGCGCAAAGTTTCATCGCCGATCTGGCCGGTGATCTCGCGCAAGCGCCGTTCGAGCCCGGCCCGACGCTCGGGCGTATCGAGGGCGACGCCCTCGGTCTCGCGCATCCAGAGCAAATCGACGAGCGGCAAGGTCTGGCTCACCGCCTGCTGCACGGCGCCCGGGCCGCCGGCGCGCAATAATTCGTCCGGGTCTTGCCCGTCCGGCAGCAGCACGAAGCGCAGCGTCTTGCCGGGACCAATGAGCGGCAGCGCCGTATCGACCGCGCGGAAGGCCGCCTTGAGCCCCGCCTTGTCGCCGTCGAAACAGAGGATGGGCTCCTCGGCCATGCGCCACAGGAGATTGCATTGTTCGGGCGTCAGCGCGGTGCCGAGCGGCGCGACGGCATGCGCGAACCCGGCCGCCGTGAGGGCGATGACGTCCATATAGCCCTCGACGGCGATGACCGTCCCCGCGTCATGGGCGGCTTTGCGGGCATTGTGGAGATTGTAGAGCGTGGCTCCTTTATGGAAGAGCGGCGTCTCCGGGGAGTTCAAATACTTCGCCTGCGCGTCCGCCTCCATGGCGCGCCCGCCGAAAGCGATGACCCGCCCGCCCCGGTCGCAGATCGGGAACATTACGCGGTTGCGGAAACGGTCGTAGGGAACCGGAATATCGTCGCCATGGATGAGGAGCCCGGCCTCGATCATAATCTCGACCGTCGCGCCCTTGCCCGCGAGATAGTCGCGCAGCGCATGGCGTTCGGCCGGCGCGAAGCCGAGGCGGAATTTTTCGCGCGAGGCGGCGGAAACTTGCCGGCGGTCGAGATAGGCGCGCGCCTCGCGCCCGGCAGGGCCCGCGAGCTGCTTTTGGAAGAACTCGGCCGCCCAATCCGAAACCTCTTGCAGCGTTGCGCGCTTTTGCTCCTCGACCCGCTGCTCGTTCGTTTCGAGCGGCATAGGCAGGCCCGCCATGGCCGCCAATCGCTCGACAGCCTCGGGGAAAGAGGCCCCTTCGGATTCGGTAAGAAAATCGAAGATGTCGCCACTCTTGCCGGCCGAGAAATCGAACCAGCGCATTTTCTGGTCGTTGACGTAAAAGGAAGGCGTCTTCTCGGCGTTGAAGGGCGAGAGCCCGCGCCACTCGCGCCCCTGCTTCTTCAGCTTCACCTTATAGCGCACCACCTCGGAGACGGGCACGCGCGCCCGGATTTCGTCGAGGAAGGAGGGAGAGAAGCGCATGAGGGGGGTTTAGCACGAAGGGCGTCGATTTAAGCGCCACTTTTGGTTCTGCTCTCGCGCCAGGCGCGCCAATCCACAGGCTGTGGCTCGGACTCCTCCAGGATTATGGCCCCCGGCGCGCTCCGATCGGTGAAAAGCATGGCGTTGAGGCAGTCCCAGCGGGCGCTCGGCGCCACCAACCCGTCGAAACCCAGGAAATAAGCGGCGTCAGCGACCTCCTGCGTGCGGGCGTAATCACGCTCGCGATAGCGCGCGACGTCGACGCCAAGCGCGGCGAGCGTCGGAAGATCGGCGATGCGCAGCGTCTCCCGGGCCTCGACCTTCAGTCTGTGAGCGTATGAAACGAGCTTGGACGGAAAAACGGGCTGAAGGCTCAGAAGCGCATGGATTTCAGCCAGCGCGCCGTCGCGTTCGAGCGACGTATAGAGGACGTCAAAGGCCCCGTTACACCAACGGCTATTCGAGGCGGAGCCGAGCGTCGGGTCTCGTCCCTCACGGCATATCCGCCAGACCGGCTGGGCAAAGGGTTCTCGCTTGAAAGCGTCGATAGCGTCGAGAAGCGTGATGTCGCGGGCGCGCCGCGACTCAGACATAGGCGCCGGAGTCCAAAGCCTCGATCACGGCGAGCACTTCTTGGGTGCGGCCGGCGTTAATCAGATCGATCGCCCGCTCGCCCTTAAGTAGCGGATGCGGCGTATGCAGCCAGAGGCGCGTCTCCTCGGGCGTATAGAAATCCCCAAGCCTGTCGACCACGTAGCGCAATTCGGCGATGACCGTCTGGGTGCGTAAATCCGGCGTCGCCTTGCCGCTGGACCAGCGGGAGACCGTGGCGGGAGAAACCTCGACAATATTGGCGATGTCCTTCCCCTGAAGGCCGCCGTCCTCCCGAAGGTGGTCGATGATTTTTGCAACTGCCGTGGCCATTTTCCGCTCCGATCCGGGGAACATCATATGGCCAAGGATTTCATGAAATCAATTCCTGAAATCAATATGCAACCCTCAGTTCTTCGCAAACGCCCGGAACGGCTCGGCGAAATTCGGCAGCGTCGTCACCGGCCCGCCGTCGAAGTTCAGCGGCCCCGAGAAGGTCACGCGCACCGCCGGCGGCTCCACGGGCTTGAAATGGCGATCCATCACGCCGACGCCGCAGACCGCGCTCGGCGCGACGCCCGCGCGGCACTGGCCGTAGAGAGGATCGCTCGGCAGCAGCGAGCCATAGCCATAGGTGATCTGGTCGGAGCGCGAATTGAAGATGTTGAAGGCGTCGAGCTGCAGGCGCCAGCCGTCCGCCCAGCGATAGCCGAGCCTGGCGTTGACCGTGCCCGTCGCCGGCGACTTCAGATAGCCGTCCTCGGTCAGCGGGCGGGGGCCGATGTAGCGATATTTGATCGCCCCGAACCAGCCCGTCGCCTCGCCGATCTCCAGTCCGCCCATGGCCGTTATGGCGACTGAATTTTGCAGATAATTGCCGGGCGCATTGCCGAGAAAGGTTCCGTAAGGGAGAGCCTCCGGCGTCAGCAGATCGGCGTAGGCCAGCGCCTGGCCTGTGTCGAAGCCGCGATAGCGCGCATGCACCAGCGCGACGTCGCCGTCGAAATTGATCCAAGACACGGGACGGTAATGGTTGGCGATTTCGACGCCGTAGCGGCGGCTCGGACGGCCGTATATCGTCGTGCCGCTGTCGCCTTCGAATTGGTTCTCGGAGTCGAGATTGAGCCAGAAGAAGCTGACGCTCGAATCGAGACCCTCGATGAATTTGGTGCGCGCGCCAATCTCGGCGCCCCGCGACTTCACCAGCAGCGGAATGGGCGCGACAACCGAGAAACTATCCTGGTCCGAGAGCTCCGAGGTCGAGAAACGCTGCACCGTCCCGCGCGCGTCGGTCGAATGGAAGCCTTCGCCGTAGTTGGCGAAGAGCTCCGTCTTCGCCCAGGGCCCGAGGATGATCGAGGCTTTGGGGCTGAAGAGGGCCGAGTCTTTCGAGCCGCTGTTGAAGGGCCCGGTCCAGAGAAAGGCGGGCAGGCCCGCGCTCGTCGCAACGACAGGAGAGCCCCAGAGCGACTGCAGCGAATTGACGTTGGCGTTGAAATAATCGAAGCGCCCGCCCGTGACCGTTTTCAGCCAGGGCGTCCAACGCACGGTCGTATCGGTCCAGAAGCTGATGCTGCCCTCGCCCACGCCGTCGTTGCGGACCGTCTCGAAGGGCGTGCGGCGGAACGCGTTCTGCAAGCCGAGGCGAATATCGTCATAGCGGCCCTGGAGGCCGATGCGCGTCTCGACCGGCAGGCCGAAACTGTCCCATTTGATACTGTGCTGCGCATTGACGCCCGCCATCCAGCGCCGGTCGAACTGGCGGAACTGGTCGCCCAGATTCTGGTTCGATAGGAAATAAGTGAAGTCGTTGTAGAGATCGAGCGTGGAGCGCACGACATAGGCTTCGACGCGGCTCGAATGATTGCCCTCAGTCTGACTCCATCGGCCCGAGAGTGAGAAGCGGGTGGTGTCGCCGCCGTCCGTCGGGTTCAACGTGCCCCAAAGCGAGAGAAGCCCGCTATTGACCGCCCGCTCGGGGATTTGATCCGTCGAATACCAGCGGTTGGCGTAGCCCATGAAGGTGACCGCCGCGCCGTCTTCCTGCGTGCCGCGCTGCCAGCGAAACACGCTGTTGATGCGGCGCAGATTGTCGCCGCGCTCCCAGGGCCCGTTGTAATATTGAGATTCGACGGCGCCATAGGCCGAGCCGCCGGCAAAATCCTTATAGGGCGCAATGGCGAGCGCGCGGCCATAGCCGAAGCTGCCGCCGGTGACCTGATAGAAGCCCTTGTCGATCTTGTCTTTGTATTGGAGATAGATCGAGCCGGCCGAGGAGAAATCGCCGTCCTGCGCGTCATAGGGCCCCTTGCGGGCGAGCACATAGCCGAGCAGCTCGGGGATCATGAAATTGGCGTCCGCATAGCCCTGCCCGTGGCCATGCGTGCGCATGTTGAGCGGCATGCCATCGAGATAGAGCGCGAGGTCGCTGCCGTGATCGAGGTTGAAGCCGCGTAGATAATACTGATTCGCCTTGCCCTCGCCCGAGTGCTGGGTGACCGCGAGCCCGGGCACGATCTCCAGAGCCTCGCCCGGACGCGCGAAGGGGATGGAATTGACTTCCTTGCCGGTGAAGAATTTCTCGCTCGAGGAGGTGATCGGCGGCGGCGTAGGGCCGGCCGGCGCGGCGGGCGCCGGCTGAGCGACGGTCAAACGCGGCGCCGGCACGACATGGGTGTGGTAAACCTCGTGGGTGTGCGTCTTGCCGCCATGCGTATGGGAAACGGCATGGGTATGGCCGATGGTGATCGTCGGCAACGCCTGTTGCGCATGGGCCGAAGAAACGCCGAGAGCCGCCCCTATAGCGAAGACAGAGACGGACGTGAGACGGTGCTTCATTAGCCTCCCCCAGTCAAACTTTATGCGTGTGATCTTTTTTTAAAAGTTTCTTACGCCAAGTTCAGGCTGTCAATGACGCCGCAACCAAATTGAGGATCACGTCACATTTTTGCAACAGAAATACAGCGTTGCAAAAATCAACGATGCGCATGGCCCGCGCTGGCGGGCCCCAAAGACGGCTTCTCATCCTCGGGCTGCGCGGGAACCACGACAAGCTGCCCATAACGCACGCCGCGCTCGCCGATGAGATGGCTCGCGAAATGTTCGACCTCGGATTTCCGCCCCTTGAGCAGCGAGACTTCGAGACAACTGGCTTCGTCGAGATGCACATGCAGCGTCGCGATGGACATATCGGCGTGGCTGTGATGGTCGTGAACGAGCTTCTTGGAGAGCTGCCGGGTCTCGTGGTCATAGACATAGACGAGCGCGGCCACGCAATTGCGCGCCTCGTCGTCAACCTTGGGCTCTTTGAGCAACCCCGCCCGCACGAGGTCGCGCACGGCTTCCGAGCGGTTCCGATGGCCGCCGGCCTCCATGTAGAGATCGAGCGCGCTCATCAGCTCGTCGTCGATCGTCACCGTCACGCGCTGCATCGTCTTTCCCGCAATGGCCGCCGCCCGCATCCGACGAGCCTTCTAGCTTCGCCCTCCCTGCGCCGCAACGCTCGGGCGATTCGCTCCGCCTTATCACTTGGCCTTGTCGGGGCGAAGCGCCTTTGGCATGGTGCGCGCCAACCATAACAAAAAGGAACGTCGAGATGACCGGGTTCGGGAGGAAACTGGCCGCCCTTCTACTCTTCTGCATGGGGATCGGACTTGCCGCGCCGGCGCTGGCGCATACGCCGGATATTTCCACCGCCAAGATCACGCCGCAGGCGAACCGCGTCTATGTGGTGGACGTCGGCTTCCTCGCGACCGACCTCGAGCGCATGTTCCAGGACACGATGGACGAGCGCGCTGGCGTCGATCTCTCGCCGCCGGGCGTGCTGGAGGAGGAGATCGGCAAATTCGTCGCCAAGCGCGTCGCCATGCGCGACGAGGCTGGCCGCGCCTGCCTCTCCAAGGTCGAGAAGGCCGGCGAAGACCCGACGAACCAGGACAGCGCCCTGATCGTCATGCGCTTCGACTGCTCGGGGACGACCGGCAAGGCCTTCTACGACGCGACCAAGCTTCTCGCCGCCCAGGGCTCCAAGGGTAAGCACCTCGTCTCGCTCTTCGGCGAGAACGCCGGCGAGACCATGCTCTATCCGCAAAATCCGCCGCTCGACCTCTCGCAGCCAATGGAGACGACCGGCCAGCTCATGGTGAAATTTTTCGAGGCGGGCGTCGAGCATATCGTCACCGGCTACGACCACCTCTGCTTCCTCTTCGCGCTGATCCTCTGGGCGCATAGCATCATGCCCGTGGTGAAGATCGTCACGGCCTTCACCATCTCGCATTCGATCACGCTGTCGCTCGCGGCGCTGAACATCTTCACCTTGCCGTCCACGCTGACCGAAGCGGCGATCGCGGCCTCGATCATCTTCGTCGCGGCGGAGAATTTCTGGTCGCGCAAGGTTGATCAGCGTTGGCGCAACACCTTTCTCTTCGGCTTCATCCACGGCTTCGGCTTCGCTTCTGCGCTGACCGAGATGGGCGTGCCGCAAGGGGCGGTCGTGCCGGCGCTCGCGGCCTTCAACATCGGCGTCGAAGCCGGCCAGATCGCCATCGTCATGGCGGTGCTGCCGATCCTGTTCTACATAGACCGCCACACCGACGGGAAACGCCACGACAAGCTCGTCTACGCCCTCTCGGGCCTGATCGCGCTCGCCGGCGCCTTCTGGTTCCTGCAGCGCATCGGGGTCATTCCGGGGGCGTGAGCCAATCCCTCCCCTTTACGGGGAGGGTGGCGCAGCGAAGCTGCGACGGGTGGGGTAAAGCCCCACCAGAGTCGTTGCGGCTTGAACCCCACCCGTCGGCCTTCGGCCGCCGACCTCCCCGTAAAGGGGAGGTATGGGGCCGATCACGCCAGATCGCTATTCGGATAGCTTGCCCGCCGCTCCCCCTGCCCTATCTGCCGCCGCCAACCGGAGCGGCTGCAATGAACGCGCTGAAAACCGACGACTTCCGTGTCGAAAAACAAAACGCCGAATGGATCGTGACCTTCACCCCCACCGGCGCCCGTTTCTTCTTCGGCGACGATGGCATGGAGACGCGCACGAGTGAATCCGACGTGCCGCCCGAAGATTTGCCGACCGACTATGATCCGCTGGAGATCGAACGGATGGCCGCGCGGCTCGCTTATCTCGCCCGTGGTCACGCGATTTGAATTCGGACAGCGACGCCGACATGGCGCGACCGCCGTCATTGCGAGGAGCGTCGCGACGAAGCAATCCAGAGCCACATCACGGCTCTGGATTGCTTCGCTTCGCTCGCAATTACGGCGGAGGTCCACGGCGCTCGCAGTATTACGCCTTCACGCGCACATAGTCGCCCGGCGCGTCGCACAGGATTTCGAGCTTGCCGCCGCCGGGCTCGCGCGCGGGAACCTTGCGCGGCGCCTGGGCGGTGATCCACTCCAGCCAATGCGGCCACCAGGAGCCGGGATGCTCCTCGGCCGCTGCCACCCACTCGTCGAATCCGCCCTTCACCGGCCCGCCGGTCATATAGCCATATTTGCCCTTCGCCGGCGGATTGATGATGCCGGCGATATGGCCCGAGCCCCCGAGCACATAGGTGACGTCGCCGCCGAAGAATTTGTCGCCGCGGAAAACCGAGCGCGCCGGCGCGATGTGGTCTTCCTTCGTCGCGACGGAATAGACGGGAATCTTCACGAGGCGCAGATTGATCGGCACGCCGCTCATCACCATCTCGCCGCGGGTGATGCGGTTTTCGAGATAGCAGCTCCGCATATAGAAGGAGTGATTGGCGCGCGGAATGCGCGTCGAATCCGAGTTCCAGTAAAGCAGATCGAAGGCCACGGGCTCGACGCCCTTCATGTAATTATTGACCACATAGGTCCAGATCAGCTCGTTCGGCCGCAGCATGTTGAAGGCGTTGGCCATCTTCACGCCTTCGAGATAGCCGGTCTTCGCCATGGCCTCGTCGAGCGCCGCCATGCGCGCCTCGTCGATGAGGATTTGGAGATCGCCCGCCTCGCTGAAATCCACCTGCGTCGCAAAGAAGGTGACGCTCTCGATGCGGTCGTCCCCCGTCGCCGCCATATAGGCGAGCGTCAGCGCCAGCAGCGTGCCGCCGACGCAATAGCCCGCCGCCGTCACCTTGCGCTCGCCCGTCGCCTTCTCGATGACGTCGAGCGCCGTGAGAATCCCCTCGTGCATATAGGCCTCGAAACCCTTCTCGGCCTTGCTCTCGTCGGGATTGACCCAGGAGATGATGAAGACGGTGAAGCCCTGCTCGACCGCCCAGCGCACGAAGCTCTTGTCCTTGTTGAGATCGAGCACGTAGAACTTATTGATCCAGGGCGGCATGAGCAGCAACGGACGCGCATAGACCTCCTCGGTCGTCGGCGAATATTGGATGAGCTCCATCACATCGTTGCGCCAGATGACCTTGCCGGGCGTGTTGGCGAGATCGATTCCGAGACGGAATTTGCTGTCGTCGCTCTGGCGAATCTTCAGCACGCCGCCGCCGGCGTTGATGTCCTCGGCGAACATCTTCAGGCCGCGGATCAGGTTTTCGCCCTTGTTCTCGATCGTCGCGCGCAGCAGCTCGGGATTGGTGGCGACGAAATTCGACGGCGACACCGCGCTCGCCAGCAGCCGCGTGTAAAACGCCGCCTTGGCGCGCGTTTGCGGATCGAGCCCCTCGGCCTTGTCGACCATCTCGCCGGCCCAGCGGGACGTATAGAGATAGGATTGGCGCAGCCAATCGAAGAAGGGATTCTGCTCCCATTCGGGCGAGGCGAAGCGCTTGTCGGCGGGATCGGGCGGCACGATCGGCGGAACATTCTCGCCCGTATAGCGGCGCATGGTCTGGCGCCAGATTTCGCTCAAGCCGCCGTAAAGCTCGGCCTGCGCCACGGCGGCGCGGTCGGGTTTCGCCAGCCAATATTCCGCGACGACGCCCAGCGTCTTGGTGGCGTCGGCGACGCTCGCCGCAAGCTCGCTGCGCGGCCCGCCCGCATCGACATTGCCGATGGCGGCGGCGATGGCCTTGCGGCCCTGGTCGACGAGCTTGGCCATGTTCTCGGCCATGAGTTCGAGCTCGGCGCTCGTCATCGGCGATGGAATCGGCGGCATCAGCACCGATTGCGCGCGGGCCTCTGAGGCGCGCGACTCGGCCTTCCGTTCCTTGCGCGGCGCGCTGGCGGCAGGCTCCGCCGCCGTCTCCCGCGTCTTGGCGGCCGCCGCCTTGGCTTTCTTCTCGCCCTTCTTCTTGGATTTCTTCTTGCGCCCCGTCGCCTCCGACGCCGCCTCGATCCCTGGCGGGGCCTTCCGCCCCTCGACCGCAGGCTCTTCGTCGCGCGTGACCGTCATGCTTTCTCCTCGAAGTTTTCCCGCGGGCGGCGGCTTTTAGCGGCCTGGGCGCTATGCCCATAACGACCCGGCGCGCCTCGGTCTATCGGCGTTTTGGCGGTCAAGAAAGCGGCTGGCCGGCCGCGCCGCGCCTCCGCGCGAGCCGAAGGAAGGTATCGTCTATTTCTTACAATCACATAGAACTCCGGACGCCGCCACTCCGCCATGATGTCGCGGGATCGGGCCTATCGCTCAATAGAAAACACCGGGCAATGGCGTGAGCGGCAGCTCATGCGCCGCCGCGACAGGGGCCGAGACGACACGCCCGTCGAAGATGTCGAGCCCCGCGCGCAGATGGGGATCGTCCGCAAGCGCCGCCCGCCAGCCCTTGTTCGCGATCGCGAGGACGAAAGGCAAAGTGGCGTTGTTGAGCGCGAAGGTCGAGGTGCGCGGCACGACGCCCGGCATATTGGTCACGCAGTAATGCACCACGCCGTCGACGACATAGACCGGGTCGGAATGGCTCGTCGGGCGCGAGGTCTCGCAGCAGCCGCCCTGGTCGATGGCGACGTCGACAATGACGGCGCCGCGCTTCATCGTGTGCAACATGTCGCGCGTGACGAGAATGGGCGCGCGGGCGCCCGGCGTCAGCGCGGCGCAGATGACGAGATCGGCGCGCTTGATTGTTTCGGCGACGGATGTGCGGGTGGAATAGATGCTCCGTACAGTCGACCCGAATCTCGCTTCGAGACGGCGCAGGGCCTCGACGTTGCGATCCGCGACGAGCACGCTCGCGCCCATGCCCAGCGCTATCGCCGCCGCCTGCAAGCCGACATTGCCGGCGCCGAGAACGAGAACCTCCGCCGATGGAACGCCCGGCGCGCCAGCGAGCAGCACGCCTCTCCCGCCCTCGCCTTTTTCGAGAAAGCGCGCGCCCACCTGCGGCGCAAGACGGCCGGCGATTTCCGACATCGGCGCCAGCAGCGGCAGACCGCCGCCGGCGGACGTCACCGTTTCATAGGCGATGCAATTGGCGCCGCTCTGCATCAAGCCCCGCGTGAGCGCGGCGTCGGCGGCAAGATGCAGATAGGTGAAAAGGACCGTTCCCGGCCGCAGCAGCGCGATTTCGCTCGGCTGCGGCTCCTTGACCTTCACGATCAATTCGGCGCTCGCAAATATCTCCGCCGGGCCTTCGACGAGTCGGGCGCCGGCCAGCGCATAATCGTCGTCCGTCAGGCCAGCGCCCGCGCCCGCGCCTTTCTCGATCAGCACGTCGTGGCCGGAATGAACCAGCTCCGCGACGGACGACGGCGTCAGGCCGACGCGATGTTCATTGTCCTTGATTTCCCTGGGCGCGCCGACACGCATCCGCCGCTCCGCAAAATTTCTCCATCACTATATGCGAAGCGCGCCGGTCGGGGACAAGGGCTCCGGTGAAGCCGCGTTCACGACGCGCGCGTCGGGCGCGCGCGTCGCATTTGTCGATATTGCTAAGCCGCCCTCGCGCGCTCGACGCTCCGGCCTCGAGCCGCCTGCGAGATGATCTGGCAGTAAAGATCGGCGGTCTGGGCCATGTTTACCAGAATGTCGCTCTTCTGGCTCGCCGACAGGCCCTCGAGCTGGGCGAAGGCTTTCGGCAGATGATCGACGTCCTCCTCGACATGAACCCTCAAGAAGTTGGCGCAGCGCTTGCCGTGCGCGCGCAAAACGCGCTGATAGATTTCAGGGCAAACGGACACCGCGACGCCTTCCAGGAGAAGGATGTAACCAAAGAGCGCGGTCGGATCGAGGCGCTCGATCTTGTAGTATTGCGACTCGTAAAACGCCTTTGTTATGGAATGTTCGGGAAAGTCCTCGAGCTTCGACCCCAGGCCGCGCAGATCGTTCAACGCCAGGCGCTCATGCAGTTTTTCCTCGCCGATATGCTGAACGAAGCGGCGGTGAAGCAGGTCTCTGTCGACCCGGCAAAGGCCCGCCGCAAGACCCAAAAGCCGCGTCGAGTGGCAGACGTAGTAATAGGTCTGCGCGAGAAAATCGGCGTAGGCGTAGGGATTTTCCCAAGGGCATGCCGACATTTCTTTTTTCACGTTGTTGAGAAGAACATCGAGCGCTTCACGCATTTTTCGCCCCCTTGTATCGAGCCCTTTGGATGGGATGTTGCCGCTTGACGCCCCAGAGGTACCGTACTGCGCGGGCAACCTCCGCTTCCCCGCCGGTCATGTTTTGCGGAAAGAAGGCGACGAGATCGACCGGCGAATTGTGGTGGACCAAACCGGTCGCCAGAGGCGTCGCGCCGAGCCGATAGGTCGTCTTGTGCATGCCGCGATCGGCGCGCATGGCGCCCGTCATGGCGTCGGCGCCCGACTCCAAAAAGCGCTGGATGAGAAGGCCCATCATGACGTCTTTCATCGGCAGCCCGAGGGAGTTGCTCCGCGCCATCGGATGGATTGTCAAATTGCAGCAGATGATGATGTCTTTGCCATTGGCGCGCAGCCCATCGATGGCTTCCGTGGGCCACATCTGAAAATAGGAATCCTCGCGCACGCTCGGGAGCTCGATATCCCGCCAGCGCATGAGGCCCAGCGCCAAACATACGGGGCCGCGAAAGACGCAGAGGATTTCGTCTTGCCGGGCGAAATCGTCCGAGAACATTTTGTCGAGCCCATCCAGCTCCCTGAATGTCTCCGACCAGACCATCTTCCACATGGCGTAAGCGCTTTTGTAGTCGCTCAATTGAGCAGACGACGGGTTGGCGCCGGGAAGCGAAACAACGCGTAATGTTGGTAGAATGTCGCTGGCTATCATGTCATTTTTACTCCTAATAATTACAACAATTAAGTATTGCATGGATCTCATGGCATAATGTTGGCAAAAAGTTGACTATTTTGCGAGTTTATTATAGAGTTAATACATAGTACAAGAATCAAACTTCTTTCTCATAAATATATACTGTAACAGCTTGACTATATACTTCAGCAATAAGTGATTGAATGGATATGACTTGATTTCTAGACAGCCATGCCGTGCAATAAGCTCGGCAGAGGCCGCCTGCGGCCTCTCCCAGGCGCAGGGCGCTCGAGCGCCTCGCAAAATTGTTGCCTCGAGACCGGTCTAATTGGGCAGGATGAATATATGCAAAGGGCGCCGCTCGCGAGAGCGGCCACGGTAAAGCCGCCGGCTCGCATTGAAACGGAGAGGAACGGCCATGCCCACAATCAATACCGACAAGGTTTGCTTCATCGTCGTCAAAGCGCGCGAACTCGAAAGCGAGGACGAAGGCATGGACGCCGACGCCTCCAACGCCACCGACGACAATTTCGTGAGCGTCATGACCGAAGAGGCCTTTGCTACGGTGCGTGACGAAATTGCTTCCTTCATCGACGCCATGGACGAAGACGAACAGGCTGAGCTCGTGGCCCTCACCTGGATCGGACGCGGCGATTATGCAGCGGCGGATTGGAACGAGGCGGTGCGTGAGGCGCGCGCCCGGCGTCAGGGCTCGACCTCGGCCTATCTCATCGGCATCCCCCTTCTTTCCTCTCTGCTCGAAAATGGCCTCGGCGAATTCGGCGAAAGCTGCGCGCTCTACGCGGCCGACAGACAATAGAGCGCGCGGGCGCCAAGGGCGACGCTGGAAGGATGACGCGAGCGCGCCATATCGCTTCTGCGGCACGTATTTGAGGAGTCGGTCAAATGAACCGCAGAGTTTTCGCTCTTGCGCTTTCCCTTTCGCTCGGACTGGCCTTCGCGCCACGACTGGCCTTTGCGGAAAACCATCTTTCCGAAGCGATCGCGCATACCAAGCAGGCGATCGACCACGGCAAGCAGGGTCATGGCGACGTGCTCGCCACCCACGCCGAACAAGCGCTGAAACACGCCGAAGCGGCCGAGAAGGAAAAGGCGAACCCGCATATCAAGCAGGGCATCACCCATCTCGAAAAGGCCATCGAGACGGGCAAGGAGAAAAAAGCTGAAGCCGCGACCAAACACGCGGAAGAAGCGCTGATGCATCTCGAGCAAGCAAAATAAGCCGCGCAAAAGGGCGGCTTTGCCCGCTCTTTTGTCGAACATGACAGCGCTGGCGCGATCGCTTATGTGAAGCCTCGGGTATGAAGGGGGCGAGCATGAGCCTGCGCGAACTGGCGCGCGCCAAATCCATCGAGCGTCTTCGATCGGAAGCCGACGGCGCAGGCGGCTTCCCCCGCGTGTTGGGCGTGTGGCAGCTCACCAGCATCGGGCTCGGCGGATTGATTGGCGTCGGCATTTTCGTGCTGACCGGCGTCGTCGCCGCGACGCAGGCCGGCCCGGCCGTCGCCTTGTCCTTTTTGATCGCCGGCGTCGCCAGCGCCGCCGCCGCGCTGTCCTATGCGGAATTCGCCGGGCTGATTCCGGTCGCGGGCAGCGCCTACACTTATTCTTATGCGGTGCTCGGCGAGCTGGTCGCCTGGATCATCGGCTGGGACCTGCTGCTCGAATATGCGCTGGTCGTCGCCGTCGTCTCCATCGGCTGGTCGGGCTATTTGCAGGCGCTGCTCGCCCAACTCGGCATTCCCCTTCCCGATTGGGCGGCCGGCGCGGCGGGGACGGGCCCCGGTCATATGGTCGATCTTCTCGCGGCGCTCGGCGCCTTGGGCGTCGCTGGGCTGCTGACGCTGCGCATCGAATGGGGCGCGCGTTTCAACACGGCGATGGTGGTTGTAAAGGTCGCGGCCGTGCTCTTCGTCATCGCCGCTGGCCTGCCCTATGTGCGCCTAGAGAACTGGCGGCCTTTCATGCCCTTCGGCTTCTCGGGTGTCGCCGAGGGCGCGGCAGTCGTGTTCTTCGCGGTCTTTGGCTACGATACGCTGACGACGGCGGCGGAAGAAGCGCGTCATCCGCAACGCGACCTGCCCCGCGCTGTGCTGCTGTCGCTGGCCATATCGCTCACCCTCTATGTCGCCATGTCGCTGGTGCTCACCGGCATTGCGCGCTTCGACACGCTGGACACGCCGGCGCCCGTCGTCGCCGCTTTTGCCTCGATCGGCCTGCCCTGGGTGGCCTTCATCGTGTCGATCGCCGCCGTCGCCGGCATCACCAGCGTGATGCTGGCGTTTCTCCTGGGCTGCGCGCGCATCTGGTTCGCGATGAGCCGCGATGGTCTGCTGCCGCAGTGGTTCGCGGTGGTGCATCCGCGCTTTCGCACGCCCTATCGGCCGACGCTCATCGCCGGCGCGCTGACGGCGATCGTCGCCGCGCTTTATCCGATCAAGGAAGTGGCCGAACTCGTGAATATCGGCACGCTGTCCGCTTTCGTGGTCATTTGCGTCGCCGTCATCGTGCTGCGCAAAACCCGGCCGGACGCGCCGAGAAGCTTCCGCACGCCTTTCGTGCCTTTCACGCCGCTCGCCGGCGTCGCCTTCTCGCTGTGGCTTTTATCCAGGCTCCCAGCCATCGCCTGGGAGCGCTTTCTTATTTGGATGGCGATCGGGCTGGCGATTTATTTCTTATACAGTCGACGCCATAGCCGACTGGCGCACGGGCTGGGGTAACCCACTTGGTTGGTTCCGTGTCATTCTCGACGCTCGCAAAGCGAGCGATCGGGAAATCCAGAGCAAAACCAGCGTTCTTGTTAGCGGCAGCTCACGGCCACCTGGTCACCTGCAACTCGTGCGTATAGCCCACCGCCTTTGCATTGCGGACGCACGCTTGATGGGTGGCTTCGAAAGCCCTTCTGGAAATCGCGGGTGCTGAAGCGTTAATACGCCCTCCACACACAACAACTTGCCCAGTGTTAGGATTTTTCAAAACATCCTGGCTGAACTTGACAGTTGGATTTCCCGACGTTGCACATCCGCCGACAAATAAAGCAACAATCACCCAAGAGAACTTTAACGCCGCATTTTTCATTTTCTTAGTCCTTGAAATACCGACACAAATAAGTCGCTCGCAGACTGGTGGCCGCTTGTCTGCTTAGATATTCTGGCGCGCTTGAGAACTGGAAAGCCTATAACAAACGGCTAAGCTACTGGCAAGGACTGGAGCGGTCGCGTGCTTCCCAGTGCAGCTATGATCAACTGTCGTTTCTGCCGAAGAAGCGGACGCGCAAGCGCGCCAAAGACGCGCGCACAACGGGCAGCCAGATATGGCGAGTCTCGCCCTGCTATCCCCCGAACAAATCCTTCATCCGCGCGAAGAAACCATGCTCCTCGGGATGCGTCTCGTGCGATGATTCCTTCTCGAACTCCGCGAGCAGCTCTTTCTGCCGCTTTGTGAGCTTCTGCGGGGTCTCGACGCTGAGCTGCACATGCAAATCGCCGTGGTCGCGCCCACGCAGGACGGGCATGCCCTTGCTCTTGGCCTTGATCTGCCGGCCGGACTGGGCGCCCTCCGGCACCTTGATCTTGACCTCCGAGCCGTCGAGCGCATGGACCTTGATCTCGCCGCCCAGCGCGGCGCGGACCATCGAGATCGGCACGCGGCAATAAAGGTCGGCGCCGTCGCGCTGGAAGAAGGGGTGCGGCTTCACGGAAAGGAAAATGTAGAGGTCGCCGGGCGGTCCGCCGCGCATGCCGGCCTCGCCCTCGCCGGCAAGGCGGATGCGGGTCCCGTCCTCGACGCCCGGCGGCACATTGACGGAGAGCGAGCGCTCCACCGTCTTGCGGCCCGAGCCCGAGCAGGAGGGGCAGGGATTCTCGATGATCTCGCCGCGCCCCTGACAGGTCGGGCAGGTGCGTTCGATGGCGAAAAAGCCCTGCTGCGCGCGCACGCGGCCATGGCCGGCGCAAGTGGTGCAGGTCTTGGGCTTGGAGCCCTTCTTGGCGCCCGTGCCGGCGCAGGCCTCGCAGGTCGCCGAGGTCGGAATCTGGAGCGAGGCGGTCTTGCCGTGATAGGCCTCCTCCAGCGTGATCTCCATATTGTAGCGCAGGTCGGAGCCGCGCTCGCGTCCGCCGGAGCGACCGCGCCGCCCCATCACGTCGCCGAAGAGATCCTCGAAAATATCGGCCATGGAGGCGCCGAAGCCTTCCGACGCGCCGAAGCCCCCCATGCCGCCTTGCTCGAAGGCGGCGTGGCCGAAGCGGTCATAGGCCGAGCGCTTCTGCGGATCGGTGAGGGTCTGATAGGCCTCGTTCAATTCCTTGAAGCGCGCCTCCGCCTCCGCGTCGCCGGGATGGCGGTCGGGATGGCACTGCATCGCCATCTTGCGAAAGGCGATCTTCATCTCGACTTCCGTCGCGGTCTTCGAGATGCCGAGGACTTCGTAATAATCGCGTTTGGACATTTCAGACGTCGTCTGTTCCTGCAATGGCGGCAATGCCGATCCTTGGCCGCTGCCGATACACCACTTCACGCGTGGATGTAAGCGCTCGCCGCTAATCTGTCATCGCGTAAGGGTGATCCACGAGCGCGCGGTCGATGGTCACGAGCCTCAATCCCTCGACTTTGCATTGCGCGAGTAGCAAGCGGTCGAAGGGATCCCGGGTCGGAGGCTCCGGCTCGACCTGAATCAAGACGTGCGCAGCCGTAATTTGAAGGAGTTGGAGCTCCATCTGGCTTATCGCCTCGGGAAGCGCCTCTAGCGGCAGCGAGACAGGCAACTTGCCGAGCCGGTTTTTGATCGCGATCTCCCACAAGCTTGCGACGCTGATAACGCCGGAATTTTCGTCGACGAGCCTTCTCACCCGACCCGGCAGGTTGTGCGTCCGATTTTCTGTGATCGCCAGAAGAATATGGGTGTCGAGCAGCAGCCTCATTGTTCCGGCAGCGGTCGTAAAAGAATATCTTCAGGAAGCGGATCATCGAAATCGGCTGGAATATGCGGGAATATCTTTTCAACTCCATATTTTTTCTTAAATTCCTCGATCCCCTCCCAGCGTATCCCCTTGCCGCGCCGATGCGGCACGAGTTCCGCGACAGGCTCCCCGTTACGAGTGAGCACGATTGTCTCTCCCGCCTCGGCCTTTTCAATGAGTTCCGAGAGATGTTCCCGGGCGTCGCTGATCGAGATCTTTTCCATGGGGTTCAGAATGTGGGGCCGGCGCGCGGCGGTCAAGGCGCGGAGGGGCAGAAGCAGAAGGGGCGGCTCGCGCCGCCCCTCAGCCTGCTTACTTCTTGTGGTCGTCGCCGACGTCCTTGAACTCGGCGTCGATCACGTCGTCCTTGGGGGCCTCGGCTGAGCCGGCGCCGGTCGCGTCGGCCTGCTGGGCCTTGTACATCGCCTCGCCGAGCTTCATCGAGGCCTGCGCCAGCTCATTGGTCTTGGCCTTGATGGCCTCGACATCATCGCCTTCGAGCGCGCTCTTCAGCGACGCGATTGCCGCCTCGATCGCGCTCTTGTCGGCGCCGGAGACCTTGTCGCCGTAATCGGCCACGGCCTTCTCTGCCGTATGGATTCCGGCCTCGGCATGGTTCTTGGCGTCGACCAGCTCGCGGCGCTTCTTGTCCTCGGTCGCATGCAGCTCGGCGTCCTTGACCATCTTGTCGATGTCGGCGTCCGACAGACCGCCAGAGGCCTGGATGCGGATCTGCTGCTCCTTGTTGGTGGCCTTGTCCTTCGCCGTGACGTTCACGATGCCGTTGGCGTCGATGTCGAAGGTCACCTCGATCTGCGGCATGCCGCGCGGGGACGGCGGAATGCCCATCAGATCGAACTGGCCAAGCAGCTTGTTGTCCGCCGCCATTTCGCGCTCGCCCTGGAAGACGCGGATGGTCACGGCCTGCTGATTGTCTTCAGCGGTCGAGAACACCTGGCTCTTCTTGGTCGGGATGGTCGTGTTCCGGTCGATGAGGCGCGTGAACACGCCGCCGAGCGTCTCGATGCCGAGCGACAGCGGGGTCACGTCGAGCAGCAGCACGTCCTTCACGTCGCCCTGCAGAACGCCCGCCTGGACCGCGGCGCCGATGGCGACGACCTCGTCCGGGTTGACGCCCTTATGGGGCTCCTTGCCGAAGAACTGCTTCACCACCTCCTGCACCTTCGGCATGCGGGTCATGCCGCCGACGAGCACCACTTCGTCGATCTCGGCCGCCGTGAGGCCGGCGTCCTTGAGCGCCTTCTTGCAGGGCTCGACCGTGCGCTGGATCAGATCGTCGACCAGCGCCTCGAACTTCGCGCGCGTCAGCTTCAGGGTCAGATGCTTCGGACCCGTGGCGTCGGCGGTGATGTACGGCAAGTTGATCTCGGTCTGCGTGGCCGAGGAGAGCTCGATCTTGGCCTTTTCAGCCGCTTCCTTCAAGCGCTGCAGGGCGAGCTTGTCCTTCGTGAGGTCGATGCCCTGCTCTTTCTTGAACTCGCTCGCAAGATATTCGACGAGCCGGTTGTCGAAGTCCTCGCCGCCGAGGAAGGTGTCGCCATTCGTCGACTTCACCTCGAAGACGCCGTCGCCGATCTCGAGAACCGAGACGTCGAAGGTGCCGCCGCCAAGGTCATAGACCGCGATCGTGCCCGATTGCTTCTTGTCGAGCCCATAGGCGAGCGCCGCCGCCGTCGGCTCATTGATGATTCGCAGAACCTCGAGGCCGGCGATCTTCCCGGCGTCCTTGGTGGCCTGACGCTGGGCGTCGTTGAAGTAGGCGGGAACCGTGATGACGGCCTGCGTGACGGTCGAGCCGAGATAGGCCTCCGCCGTCTCCTTCATCTTCTGCAGGATGAAAGCCGAAATCTGCGAGGGCGAATATTGCTTGCCCGCGGCTTCCACCCAGGCGTCGCCGTTATTGGCCTTCACGATCTTATAGGGGACGAGGCCGATGTCCTTCTTGGTCATCGGGTCTTCGAAGGTGCGGCCGATGAGGCGCTTGATGGCGAAGAAGGTCTTGTCGGGGTTCGTCACCGCCTGACGCTTCGCCGGCTGGCCGACCAGACGCTCGCCGTCGTCGGTGAAGGCGACGATCGAGGGGGTCGTGCGCGCGCCTTCGGCGTTCTCAATGACTTTGGGGCTCGACCCTTCCATGACGGCCACGCAGGAGTTGGTCGTGCCGAGGTCGATGCCGATAATTTTGGCCATATGTCGTTCCTTTCGCTTTCGAATTTGGACCCCGAAGCGGTCCCTTCGACGCTGCTGGACGGCGGCTCGCCATGAGCCCGCCGCGCGATCCAGAAGCGCTATCGTTCCCCAAGATTGTGTTCGCCCGAGCCTGCCGCAAGGGTTGGCCGCATATAGAAGAAGGAAACCTCCTCGACAAGCGGCATGGAGCCGGCGCTCAGGGCGCTAGCAAGATTCTGACCGTTCGCCGCCCGTCAGGGCTTGACCGCGCGTGACGAGTGATGAATATTGAAATTCATCAGACGTTACTCCTCCAGGCGAGCGGAGGCTCCCTTCATACAATGGCCAAGCTTCATTCATCAATTCCTTCGGCGGTTGCTGGACTTATCGTCGCCCTCGGGCTCGCGGCCTGCGAGCGTCACGACCAGGCGGGCGACGCGTCCAATGATCGGCCCGTGCTTGTCGCTCAGCCACGGCTCGCGGCGCAGTCGCAGCCGCGGGATTTTGTCGCGACCATCCGCCCGCGCGTCGAATCGGACCTCGGTTTCCGCGTCACCGGCAAGGTTGTGAAGCGTTTCGTTCAGGCCGGCCAAAAGGTGAAGGCCGGCGCCCCCCTGGCGGCGCTGGACGAAAACGACCTCAAGCTCCAGGCGGAGCAGGCCGAAGCCGAATTTGCCGCCGCCAAAATGGTCCTGGCGCAGGCGCAAGGCGACGAGAAGCGCGCGCTTGCCTTGCGCAAGAACGGCTGGACGACCGACGCGGCGCTCGATCGCATTCGCGCCGCCGCGCAGGAGGCGCGCGGACGCCAGCAACGGGCCGAGCGCGCGCTGGAGCTGGCGCGCAACTCGCTCGAATACGCCACCCTTCGCGCCGACGGCGACGGCGTGGTGACTCAAACACTGGTCGAGCCGGGTCAGGTCATGATTGCCGGGCAGACGGCGATCAAGCTCGCTCATTCCGGAGAGCTCGAGGCGGCGGTCGCGCTGCCGGAGGATTTCGTCCCCCTGGCCGACAAAGGGACCGCGACGCTGACGCTATGGTCCAACAAGGGGAAGACCTATCAGGCGAAGCTTCGCGAGCTGAGCCCCGCCGCTGACGCCGCGACGCGCACTTTCGCCGCGCGCTATTCGATCCTCGACCCCGACCAGGCGGTGCAGCTCGGCATGAGCGCGACGCTCGCCATCGCGGCCCCTGGCTCCCAGACCGTTATGAGCGTGCCGCTCTCGGCCCTCTATAATCAGGGCGACGGCCCCTCGGTTTGGAAGGTCGAGGCCGACGGCCGCCTGAAGCTCGCGCCGGTCAAGCTCATCCGCTACGCCTCGGATGCGGCGTTGGTCGCGGGGGAGATCTCCGAAAAAGACCAGATCGTCATGCTCGGCGTCCACAAGCTGGAAGCCGGCCGGAAAGTGCGCGTCATGACGCGCCAGTCGCTTTAGGAGACCGGCGCCATGGGCTTCAACCTGTCGAAATGGGCGGTCTCGCGGCCGGCCCTCATGCTCTTCCTGATGCTGGCGATCGCCGTCGCAGGGGGCTACTCCTATTTGCGTCTCGGACGCGCGGAGGATCCGTCCTTCACGATCAAGGTGGCGAATGTCACTGCGCTGTGGCCGGGAGCGACGGCGAGCGAGATGCGCGACCAGGTTGCGGATCTATGCGAAAAGAAGCTTCAGACGCTGCCCTATCTCGAGAAGATAGACACTTACACGAAGCCGGGCTTCCTGGCGATGCAGGTGACCTTCAAGGATAATACGCCGCCGAAGGAGATTCCCCAGCTCTTCTATCAGCTCCGCAAGAAGCTCAACGACATCAAAGGCGATTTGCCGGCAGGGGTGCAAGGGCCGCTGGTCAACGACGAATATGGCGATGTCGACGCCGTGCTCTACGCCGTCACCGGCGACGGCGCCGATTATAATATGCTGGACAAGGTCGTCGAAGCGCTGCGCCAGCGGCTCATCGAGACGCCGGACGTCGTGAAGGTCGATGTCTATGGCGAGCAGCTACGGCGCATTTTCGTTGAGTTCAACGAAGCGAAAATCGCCAATCTCGGCGTCGAGCCGCAGGCCATTTTCGACTCGCTCGCTAAGCAGAACGCCGTGAACGACGCCGGCGTCTTCGAGACCTCCTCCAATCGTGTCCGCATCCAGGTCACGGAAGAGTTGAAAGGCTCCGACGCGATCGCCGCCATTCCCGTTCCGGCGAATGGCAAAGTGATCCGGCTGGGCGACATCGCCAATGTCTATGCGGGCTTCGAGGACCCGCCGTCATTTCTTGCGCGCTACAAGGGCCAGCCGGCGCTCGTCGTCGGCGCCGTCATGGCGAAGGGCGGGAATGTCTTCAAATTCGGCAAGGCTGTGACGGCCGCCGTCGACGAGATTCGCGCGAAGCTGCCGATCGGGATCGACATAGACCAGATCGCGGATCAGCCGAAGGTCGTCGAGGACGCGGTTGGCGAATTCACCCGATCCTTCCTCGAAGCGCTCGTCATCGTTCTTGGCGTCAGCTTCGTTTCGCTGGGCTTTCGCACGGGCATCGTTGTCGCGCTCTCGGTGCCGCTGGTGCTCGCCTTCGTGTTCATCTTCATGAATCTGATCGGCGTCGATCTTCAGCGCATCTCTCTCGGCGCGCTCATCATCGCGCTCGGCCTTCTCGTCGACGACGCCATCATCGCGGTCGAGATGATGATGGTGAAAATGGAGCAAGGCTACAGCCGCATCAAGGCCGCGACCTTTGCCTGGGAGTCGACCGCCTTTCCCATGCTGAGCGGCACGCTCATCACCGCAGCGGGATTTCTGCCTGTGGGCTTCGCCAATTCCGCGGTCGGCGAATATACGGGCTCCATGTTCTGGGTGCTGCTCATCGCCCTTCTCGCGTCCTGGGTCGTCGCGGTCATGTTCACGCCCTTTCTCGGCGTGAAGCTCCTGCCCGATTTCGGCAAGGGGCATGCCGCGCATGATCCGGACGAGATCTATCGCACGCCGTTCTACAAACGTCTGCGGGCGCTCGTCACTTGGGCGGTGGACCACCGGCTTCTCGTGATCGCCTCGACGGCGGGCGTCTTCGCTCTGGCGATTCTCGGCATGATCGTCGTGCAGAAGCAGTTCTTTCCCTATGCCGAGCGGCTGGAGCTCTTCTTCCAACTGCGGCTGCCGGAGGGCTCCTCGATCAGCGCGTCTTCGGAAGCGGCGCGGCAAGCCGAGGCGCTCATCAAGGACGATCCCGACGCGGCCTTCTACACGAGCTATATCGGCCAAGGACCGCCGCGCTTCTGGCTCGGCCTCAATCCGCAACTGCCGAACGAAGCCTATTCCGAGATTGTCATCGTCGCGAAGGACATTGCGGCGCGCGAACGGTTGAAGAAAAAGATCGAGGCGGCGATCGCCAATGGCGCCGTGCCGCAAGCGCGCGCCCGCGTCGAACGCTTCAGCTACGGCCCGCCGACAGGCTTCCCCGTGCAGTTCCGCATCATCGGCGACGATCCCGAAAAAGTGCGCGCCATCGCCTATCAGGTGCGCGACGTGATGGCGACGGACGAGGGCGTCGACGATCCGCATCTCTCGTGGAACGAGCAGACGCCGAGCGTGCGGCTCGTCATCGATCAGGATCGCGCCCGCCTTCTCGGCGTAACGCCGCAGGACGTCTCCAATCGCCTGCGCATGGTGATCTCGGGCGTCACCGTCACGACGCTGCGTGACGGCATCGACCAGATCGACGTCGTGGCGCGCGCCGAGCCCGGCGAGCGCGGCGACCTTGCGCGGCTCGGCGACATGGTCGTCTATTCGCGCGACGGCAAGCCGGTGACGGTCTCGCAGGTCGCCAAGATCGTCTATGAGCACGAGGAGCCGATTTTCTGGCGGCGCAACCGCAACATGAACATAACGGTCCGCTCGGGCGTCAAGGACGGCGTGCAGGCGCCCGACGTCTCGACGCGCCTTTGGCCGAAGCTCGCCGAAATCCGCGATCAGTTGCCGCAAGGCTATCGGATGGAGATGGGCGGAGCCATCGAGGAATCGGCCAAAGGCAACACCTCGATCTTCGCGGTCTTCCCCATCGTCGGCCTCGCCATGCTGACCATCGTGATGTTCCAGCTCCAGGACTTCACGCGCGTCGCGCTTGTCATGATGAGCGCGCCGCTCGGCCTTATCGGCGCCTCGCTCGCGTTGAATCTGGCGCATGCGCCCTTCGGCTTCGTGGCGCTTCTCGGCCTTATCGCGCTTTCAGGGATGGACATGCGCAATTCGATCATCCTCGTCGACCAGGTGCGGCAGGACCTCGAAAGCGGCGCCAATTATCGCGAGGCGATCATCGGCGCGACGGTGCGGCGCGTGCGTCCGGTGGCGCTGACCGCGCTTGCCGCGATTCTCGCCATGATCCCGCTGTCGCATTCGGCCTTTTGGGGGCCGATGGCGCTGACCATCATGGGCGGCCTGTTCGTCGCGACCTTCCTCACCGTGCTGTTCCTGCCGGCGCTCTATGCGATCTGGTTCCGCAAGCATCTCGACGAGGGCGCCAAGCTCGCGGCGCCGGATGAAGCGGCCCTCCCCGCCGGATTCATCGGCGAGGCGGCGGAATGAGCGCAGTCGAAGACGCCCCCAACGCACGCGAGAACGAGCAGCGCGCGCGGATCGTCGCGACAGCCGAGCGTCTCTTTCGCGAGATCGGCTTTCAGAAGACGACCGTGGCCGATATTGCGCGCGAGCTGCGCATGTCGCCGGCGAATGTCTATCGCTTCTTCGGCTCCAAGTCGGAGATCCATATGGCCGTCGCCCGCCAGTTGATGGGGGAAGTGGAGGCGGCCGCCGAGCGCCTCGCCTCTGGGCCGGGCCCCGCCGCCGAGCGGCTGCGGACGCTGGTGCTGGCGAGCGAAGCCATGAACGCCGAACGCTATTTGGCCGATCGCAAGCTGCACGAGATGGTCGAGGCGGCGCTGAATGAACATTGGCCCTTGATCGACGACCATATCGACCGGTTGGACGCGATCTATGAGCGGATCATCGCCTCGGGCATGGAAAGTGGCGAATTCGCCAAGGGCGACGCCAAGCTCGCCAGCAAGCTCGTTCGCACCGCCTGCGTGCGTTTTTGCCACCCCCACCTGATGGTCGAATTCGCACACCGCCCGCATCCAACGAGCGCGGAAATGGTCGATTTCTGCCTCACGGCCTTACGCGCGGGCGTGGGCTCCTGACCGCGAGGATTTAGCCTATACGCCGCCCGCGGCGCCTGTATAGAATGTCTTATTCGGGTAGAGACGCGCCGCCGCGCGGCTTCAGGAAAACAGCAGAGCGGTAATGAAAGTCACACTGGTTCAGATGAATTCGATTGGCGACAAGGCAGCCAATCTCGCCGCCGCCCGCGCCCTCATCGAGCGGGCCGTCTCCCAGGAAAAGCCGGATTGGATTTGCCTGCCCGAGGTTTTCGACTTCATCGGCGGCTCGCGCGTCGAGAAAATGGCCGCGGCCGAGGAGTTGCCCGGCGGCCCCGCCTATGAGATGTGCCGCGCTCTGGCGCGCGAGCATAAGGTTTTCATCCACGCCGGCTCGATCCTCGAGCGGATTGCGGGCGAAGAGCGGCTCCACAACACCAGCGTCGCCTTCGACCGCGACGGCAAGGAAGTCGCGCGCTACCGCAAAATCCATATGTTCGACATCACCGCGCCGGACGGCGCGAAATATCACGAGAGCGCCGCCTTCAAGCCGGGCGACGAGGTCGTGACCTATGACTGCGAAGGCGTCACGGTCGGCTGCGCGATCTGCTACGATCTGCGCTTCCCCTATCTGTTCCAGGCGCTCGCCGAAAAGGGCGCCGACCTCATCGCGCTGCCGTCGGCGTTCACCCTCGTCACCGGCAAGGACCATTGGGAAGTGCTCTGCCGCGCCCGCGCCATCGAAACGCAGACCTATTTCTGCGCGCCGGGGCAGACCGGCGCCCATAAGGCCGGCCATGAAACGCGCTTCACCTATGGCAATTCGCTGATCGCCGACCCGTGGGGCCATGTCGTGGCCAAGGCGTCGGACGGTCCGGGCCTCGTCTCCACCCACGTCGACGTGGATCGCATCCGCAAGGTCCGGGCGATGATTCCCGTCGCGCAGCATAGGGTGAAGCTGGCGGTTTAGCCGAATCGGATGAGGTTGTGCGGCGCCGTGGCCCCATAAATGTGGCGAAGCGGCGCCACGGCCTTGCATCCCTCTGATTTTTGATTACTATATGGCCTCGTAAGCTGTTCTGCTTGCGAAAATAATCAGTTTCGTCGCGTTGGCCTGAAATTAGAGGAATAGCGTGTCTACGCCGATCCGAAATGATGTGACCGACGCTCGCTTTCGTGTTCGTCCCGCATGGTAAGAAAAATCGACCCAGGCAACACGTTGACGCGCGCCTCTTTGCGGGAGGCCGTCTATAGCTGCTGCCCCACACTCTCCCGTGCGGAAGCGCGCAAGATTCTCGACGCCACATTCGAGGAGATCGGCGAGGCTTTGCTGCGCGGCGAGCCGGTCAAACTGCGTTCATTCGGCACCTTCAACGTGCGCTCCAAGCGGGAGCGCGTGGGCCGTAATCCAAAAACCGGCGTCGAGGCCACAATTACGCCGCGCCGCGTGCTCACTTTCAAAGCGTCTCCCGTGCTTGTCGCGCATGTGAACGGCGACGCCATCATTCCCATAGAGGAAGATTGAGAAGTCGCGCCGGCCGTGCATAGGTGAGGGGAGCGTTATTGCGTCCGCGCCTGTGCGCGCTGACGCCGCCATTCCTTCAAAGGGCCAAAGATGCGAAAACTGAGCGCGGCCGTCGCCGCCTTCGCCGTTCTTGCCGCGCTGGTCGGCGCGCATAGGGCGGACGCCGATCTCTTCATCCTCGCCGTCGCCGCCGGACTCTGCGCCGTCACTACTTGGCGTGGGGCCGAGATGTCGACCTTCATGAAGATTTTCGCCGCGATCTTCTCGACCGAAACAATCGTCTTCGGCCTCACGAAGCTTCTCCAGTCAGAGGAGCTGTGGCCTCAGGCGCTCGCGGATTTCGCGCCGCCCGAGAGCATGGCGGTCACCGTCGCGGTATTCTCGATCCTCGTCTACGCCGTCTCCCGCATCGCTGTCGTCCAGGAGATGACGCGCATCGCGGATCTTTATTTCGACGCGCCCGATCGCGGAGAAGCCCGCGTCTGGCCCTTCCCGCGCTTTACGGCCGGAGAGGCCGCGATCGCGACGGCGATGATCGTCGTTCTCGTGCTGATCAATCAGGGGCAGGTCGGCATCTCCGTGCGCCTCTCCTTCTTCAACCGCGACTGGTTCAACGCCATCCAGGAGAAGAACTCGGCGGAGTTCTGGCGCCAGCTTCTCTTCGTCTTCACGCCATGGGCATTCTTTTACGTCGCCATCGCCGTGATCGAATATGTGCTGAAGTCCATGCTGGTCATTCGCTGGCGCCGCTGGCTCACCGAGCATTACATCGAGCGCTGGCTCAGCTCGCATACGCATTACGGCATGGCGCTGGCGGGCGGCGACGCCGACAACCCGGATCAGCGCATCGCCGAGGACGTGAATCGCTTCATCGACGGCGGCGAGGAAGGCTACGGCATCTATTCCTATTCGATCCTGCTCATCTCGACGATGAGCTCGCTCGTCTCCTTCGCCTTCGTCCTATGGGGGCTTTCGGGCGCCTATCCGCTGCCCGGCACGGATATTCACATTCCCGGCTTCTTGTTCTGGGTTGCGCTCGCCTATGCCTCTCTGGGCACGTTGGTGACGCATCTCATCGGCCGGTCGCTGACGGGGCTCTTCTTCGAGCAGCAACGGCGCGAGGCCGACTTCCGCTTCTCGCTCGCGCGCCTGCGCGAATATAGCGAGCAAGTCGCGCTTCTCTCGGGCGAGCACGCCGAGCAGGGCTCGCTGGTGCAGCGCTTCCGCGGAATCGTGTTCAACTATCTGGGGATCGTGCGCAAGCGCAAGCAACTGGTGAGCTTCACCGCTTCCTATGGCCAGCTCTCGCCGATCATTCCCTATGTGATCACCGCGCCCTTCTATTTCGCGGGGAAGATCCAGCTCGGCGTGATGACGCAAACGGCCAGCGCCTTCGGGCGGGTGGAAGGCGCGCTGACCTTCTTCATCACTTATTACACCTCGCTCGCGCAGTACAAATCCGTGCTGGATCGTCTCGCCTCTTTCGACGCCGCGATCGATTCCGCCGAGGCCAACCGCGCCCATGTCGTTTCCCGCGCGCCCTCCGATCGGCTGGCGCTCGACGACCTCACTTTGTCGCTGCCGGACGGTCGCCGCATCGTCCATATCGACGCGCTCGTCTTCGAGCCGCGTCAGGCGGCGCTGCTCACCGGTCCGTCAGGCTCGGGCAAATCGACGCTGTTCCGCGCCATCGCCGGCATCTGGCCGCATGCCGCGGGCTCGGTCGTCGTGCCGCAGGGCGCGCGGGTGATGCTCGCGCCGCAGCGCCCCTATATCCCGATGGGCACGCTGGCCCAGGCGGTCGTCTATCCGGCGGACATCGAGGATTATGCGCGCGCCGACATCGAAGAGGCGCTCCGCGCCGCGCGGCTGGCGCCCTTCGTCGAGCGGCTGGACGAAAGCAATAATTGGGGCCAGCGCCTTTCCGGCGGCGAGCAGCAGCGCGTCGCCATCGCCCGCGCCCTTCTCGCCAAGCCCGATTGGCTGTTCCTCGACGAGGCCACCTCGGCGCTCGACGAGAAGCTGGAGGGCGAGATCTACCGCATGCTGCGCGAGCGCCTGCCGCAGACGACGATCGTCTCGATCGGCCACCGCTCGACGCTGCTCGATTACCACGACCGGCAAATCGAGATGGAAGCCGGCGCCGACGGCCTCTTCGCGCCACGCGACAAAGTGCTGGCGTAACAGGCCAGAGGGCGACCGGCCCGCCGTCATTGCGAGGAGCGTAGCGACGAAGCAATCCAGAGCAGCTATAGCGGCCCTGGATTGCTTCGCTTCGCTCGCAATGACGATATTCCCCACAGGCTGAAGGTCTGATCTGGATTCCAGCGCAAAACCCGCAAGACTGTGCTACTGGCCTCTGGTTCCCGGTCGCGCGCCGGGAATGACATGCGGAGCGAATGGACATGGCCGAAGGCAAGGGATCGGGGCGCGAGGGCGGACGCTCGCTGAAGACGCGGGTGAAGACCGCGCGCAAGCGCTCGCTCTCCTCCACCCTCTGGCTGGAGCGCCAGCTCAACGACCCCTATGTCGCGCGCGCCAAGCGCGAAGGCTATCGCTCGCGCGCCGCCTATAAGCTCATCGAGATGGACGACCGCTACCATCTCCTCAAGCCCGGCGCGCGCATC
The DNA here is from genome assembly GCF_016745395.1 of Methylocystis sp. Sn-Cys. Lineage (GTDB taxonomy): Bacteria > Pseudomonadota > Alphaproteobacteria > Rhizobiales > Beijerinckiaceae > Methylocystis > Methylocystis iwaonis. The sequence goes on along the minus strand of NZ_JAERVJ010000003.1, from coordinate 172,872 downwards.
GTCGATCTCGGCGCCGCGCCGGGCGGCTGGTCGCAGATCGCCGCCGACCGCGTAAAGGCCAAGGACGGCCGCGGCAAAGTCGTCGGCGTCGATCTCCTCGACATGGAGCCAATCCCCGGCGTGCAATTCGCCGTCAAGGACTTCAACGACGAAGACGCGCCGGATTTCATCAAGGAAATGCTCGGCGGCGAGGCCGACGGCGTGATGTCCGACATGGCCGCCAACGCCACAGGCCATAAGCAGACCGACCATCTTCGCATCGTCGCGCTGGCCGAGCTCGCCGCTGACTTCGCCATGGACGTGCTGGCGCCGGGCGGTTTCTTTGTCGCCAAGGTGCTGCAGGGCGGCACCGAGGGGCAATTGCTCACGCGCCTGAAGCGCGATTTTGCCGCCGTGCGCCATGTGAAGCCCGCCGCGAGCCGGGCGGATTCAGCGGAGCTTTACGTGCTGGCCACGGGGTTCAGGGGCAAGCGCGCAGAGCCCGAAGATATGCGCGCCTGAAGGCGCGCGCAGACTGCTGACAAAGTGGCGGTGACGCCCCTCGTGCTTCGAGACGCCTGCTGCGCAGGCTCCTCAGCATGAGGGGCTTCTGCATCTGGGTCAAACACTTAGGCCTCATCCTGAGGAGCGAGCGAAGCTCGCGTCTCGAAGGACGAGGCCGCCTCGGAGGTTTGTCAACAAACTGAGCGCGCCGCTTTGGACCGCGCGCCTTCAGGCGCGCAAAGCCTTCCGCCCCGTCAGCTCGTCGCCCGCATTCGGCGCAAGGCGCACAAAATTCACGATCGACACCGCCGAGATCGACGCCACCACAAAAAACGCCGGCGGGAAATCCAGCGCCATCAACGTCCCGCCGCCGTGCAGCGCCCGCGCCATCTCCAGCGCCGCCGCGCCGATGGCGACGCCGGTCGAGAGCGACAATTGCTGCCCGACCGCCGCAAAGCTTGTCGCATTGCTCATCGATTCCTGCGGAATGTCGGCGTAGCAAATCGCGTTCAGCGCTGTGAATTCCAGCGAGCGGAAGAAGCCGCCGATAAGCAGCATGGCCATGATCAACCAATGCGGCGTCGCCTGTGTGAAAGAGCCGTTGGCGGCGAGGAAGCCCGCGCAGATCAGCGCATTCACGATCAGCACGCGGCGGAAGCCGAAGCGCTTCAGGATCGGTTGCGCCGTCGTCTTCATGACCATGGCGCCGGCGGCGGCGACGAAGGTCAGCAGGCCCGATTCATAGGCGCTGAGTTCGAAGCCAACTTGCAGCAGCAGCGGCAACAAAAAGGGAACGGCGCCGAGCCCAACGCGAAACAAAAATCCACCATAGATCGACGCCCGAAAGGTCGGGATGCGCAGCAGCGCAAGATCGATGATCGGATGTTCCGCGCGTTGCGCGTGAATAAAATAGGCGTAGAGCGCCGCGGCGCCGACGGCGACGATCGCCGCAACCACGAGAGGCGGCGCGAAGCCGCGGCCGAGAATCGTGAAGCCGAAGACGATGAAGGAGAGGCCCACGCCCGACAACGCGGCGCCGGTCACGTCGAGCGGCCGCACATTCTCTTCGTAGAGATCGGGAATGAAACGCGTCGTCAGCGCGGCGCCGATGAGGCCGATCGGCACATTGATCCAGAAGATATAGCGCCAGTGAAAATAGGTGGAGAGGAAGCCGCCGAGCGGCGGGCCGATCAGCGGGCCGACAAGGGCCGGAATGGTCAGATAGGCCATGGCGCGCACGATCTCTTGACGCGGCGCCGTGCGCAGCAAAACCAGCCGCCCCACCGGCACCATCATGGCGCCGCCCAACCCCTGCACCACGCGCGACGCGACGATCGCCGCGAGTGAATCAGAGAAGCCACAGAGGATGGAGCCAAGCGTGAACACGCCGATCGCCGCGCGAAACACGCGCCGCGCGCCGAATTTATCCGCCGCCCAGCCGGAGAGCGGGATGAAGACCGCAAGCGACAGGAGATAGGCGGTGAGCGCGAGTTTCAGCGCCACCGGGTCTTCGCGCAAATCCGCCGCCATCGCCGGCAGAGCAGTGGCGAGCACCGTGCCGTCGAGTTGCTCCATGAAGAGCGCAGTGGCGATGATGAGCGGGGTGATGACGAAGGCGGGCAAACGGTCGAACTCCGTCATTGCGAGCGAAGCGAAGCAATCCAGGGCGTCATTACGGCTCTGGATTGCTTCGTCGCTACGCTCCTCGCAATGACGGCAGGACTTTTCAAGATGGCGAGGATTGTCAAATCAGCTTCAGCCCCCTGAAGCTGGTCTGCCCATTGCGTCCAACGATCAAATGATCATGCACGGCGATGCCGAACGGCTGTGCGATGACCACAATGTCCTTGGTCATGCGAATATCCGCCGTCGAGGGCGTAGGATCACCGGAGGGGTGGTTGTGCGCGAGGATCAGAGCGCTTGCGCCAAGCTCCAGCGCGCGGCGCACCACTTCGCGCGGATAGACGGGCGTGTGGTCCACCGTGCCGACGCCCTGCACTTCATCGGCGATGAGCGCGTTGCGCTTGTCGAGGAAGAGGATGCGAAATTCCTCGCGCTCGGCATAGGCCATGGCGGTGCGGCAATAATCCGTCACGGCAGAGAAGGAGGAGAGCACCGTGCGCTTTTCCAGCGCGCCCCGTGCGAGGCGCCGCGCCGCGGCCTCGGTGATCTTCAATTCGGCGATCGCGCCCTCGGAGAGGCCGTCGATCTCGCGCAGACGTTCGGGCCGCGCCGCGACTGCCTCCGCAAAGGAGCCGAAGCGCTCGATGAGCGCCTTGGCGAGCGGCTTCACGTCGCGTCGCGGGATGGCGCGAAAGAGCAGAAGCTCCATCAGCTCATAATCGGCGAGGGCGGCGTCGCCGCCCTCCATGAAGCGATCTCGCAAGCGTTGGCGATGGCCGTGGAAATGGGGGGCTTGCGCCTCCTCCAGGCCTGCCGTCGCGTTCTTTGCCGCCTTGCCCTTCGGCTGCTTCATGAGGCCGCGCGAGGCGCGGCCGAGGGATTGTCGAGACCTTTGGGGGAGAGCGTGAAAATTTCCGCTCCCGTTTCGGTGACGCCAATCGAATGTTCAAATTGCGCCGAGAGCGAGCGGTCGCGCGTCACCGCCGTCCAGCCGTCTGAAAGAATTTTCACCTGCGGGCGGCCGAGATTGATCATCGGCTCGATAGTGAAGAACATGCCCGGACGCAGCTCAACCCCCTGCCCCGGCTCGCCGTAATGTAGAATATTGGGCTCGTCGTGGAAGACGCGGCCGAGCCCATGGCCGCAGAAGTCGCGCACGACGGAGCAGCGCTCGCTTTCGGCGTATTTCTGGATGGCGGCGCCGATGTCGCCGGTCGTGGCGCCGGGCTTCACCACCGCGATGCCGCGCAGGAGCGACTCATAGGTGACGTCGATCAGCCGCTGCGCCTTGCGGGGGATTTCCCCCACGGCGAACATGCGGCTGGCGTCGCCGTGCCAGCCATCGACGATGAAGGTCAGATCGATATTGACGATGTCGCCCTCGCGCAGCGGCTTGTTGTCCGGCACGCCGTGGCAGACGACATGGTTGATCGACGTGCAGATCGACTTGCGATAACCGCGATAGTCGAGCGGCGCCGGATAGGCGCCGTTGGCGACGGCGAAATCGAAGACGAGGTCGTCGAGATATTGGGTAGTTACGCCCGGCTTCACGTAAGGAACGAGCATATCGAGCCCCTCGGCGGTCAGCCGGCCGGCCTTGCGCATGCCCTCGAAATCTTCCGGCCCATGCAGCTTGATCTGACCGCTCTTGCGGCCGGCGGGGGCGAGATGGGACTCGATGAAGGTCATACGCGCTCGTTTTCGTGTTTTCGGGGGTCGATGGTTATCGACAAGGTAGTGATTTGGGCGCGCAAAGCAAGGACGGCGCGAAAGGCCCCAAGACTGGGTGAATGGCGATCTGGCGTCGTTAGCCCCAATACCTCCCCTTTACGGGGAGGTCGGCGGCCGAAGGCCGCCGGGTGGGGTTCGCGCCGCAACAGCAGTGGTGGGGCTTTACCCCACCCGACCCCGCCATAGCCCGTCTTTTAAGACGGGCGTCTTAAAAGACGCCCTATGGCGGGGCCACCCTCCCCGTAAAGGGGAGGGATACGCTCACGCCCCAGCGAGCGCCGCAGCCTTATACCCCGACCTTATCGTGCCCTCGATCGTCGCCGGCAGCCCCGTCGCGGTCCAATCGCCCGCGAGGAACAGATTACGCCATTGCGTCGCCGTTCCCGGACGGCGCGCCTCCTGCGCGGGCGTTGCGGCGAAGGTCGCGCGCTTTTCCTTCACGATCTGCCAGGGCGGCAGCTCCCCCGGCAGGCTGGACGCGGTCGCGACCTCGGCCCAGATCTTCTCGGCCAAAGCCTCGCGCGGCGCGTCCATCAGCCGGTCGGCGCCGCTGATCGTGACCGAGAGCCGGTCCTCGAAGGCGAAGAGCCATTCGGAGAGCGAGCCCACCATGCCGAGCAGCAAGGGCTGGCCAGGCGGCGGCGCGATCTTGAAATGCACGTTGAGAATCGCGCGGTGATCGTCCGGCGTGACGAGCCCGGGGATCAGCTCCTCAGCAATCCAGGCCGGAACCGCCAGCACAACGCGATCCGCATCGCCGAGCGCAATCTCCTCATCCGCAAAGCGCAGCGCGCGGGCGCGGGCGCCGTCGAAAACGATCTCGCGCAGCCGGGCGCCAAAGCGCGGCTCAACGCCCTGCGACTGCAGCTTGCGCAGCGCCGGCTCGATGAAGGCGTGGCCGAGCCCGCCCTTGGCGACGAGCGGCCGGCAGGCCGCGCCGCCAGCCGCAAGCGTCTCGCGCAGCACGGCGCCGGCGAGCGTGGCGGCGGCTTCGCTGGGCTCGATATTGAGCGCCGAGAGCATCACCGGACGCCAAAGCTTCTCCCAAAGCAGGCCCTCGCAACGCATGGTCGCGCCGATGGTCGCGCCCTCTTTGGCGAAGAGCAGCTTGCCGGCGTCGAGATAATCCAGCGGTCCCGTGCCCGGCACGCGGCGGTCGGCGAAGAACACCCACCAGGGGAGCTTCGAGTCATTGGGGCGCAGCTTCCAGCGCCGGCCCGTCTCAAAATCCATGAAGTCGAATTGGCACTGTTCAGGGCCCACGAGCGCGTCGCTCGCGCCGATGCGCGCGCCATAATCGCGCGCGGCGGTATTGCCCGAGAGCAGCAGATGGTTGCCGTTGTCGATCGTCAGGCCGAGCGTCGCGTCGACATAGGAGCGGCAGCGCCCGCCCGCCATGCGCGCGGCTTCATACAGCCTGACGCTCTTGCCGTCGTCGGCGAGGCGCACGGCGCAGGAGAGGCCGGCGAGCCCCGCGCCGATGATGTGAACCGCGCCGCTCACAGGAAGGCGTGCCGGACCAGAGCGCCGACGAGCTTCAGCTTGGAAACCCGAACGGGCGCGCGCGGCGGCGCGAAGCCGCGCGTGGTGAGGCCGTCGAGGATGGAGCGGTAGCCGGCGGCCATCAAATAAGGCGCCTTCACCGCCGCCTTCGGCAGGCCCGCCATCACCAGGTCCGCCTGCTCGAAATGTTCGCGCGCGCGCTGCATCACGGGCGCGCAGACCTGATCGAGCGCCGGGCTCGCAAGAGCGGCGTGCGGCGCCTGCGTCGTGACGCCGGCGTCGTCCAACGCCTCGCGCGGCAGATAGAGTCGTCCGCGAGCGGCGTCTTCGTCGAGGTCGCGCAGGATATTGGTGAGCTGCAGGGCGCGGCCGAGATGATAGGCGAGGAGCTTGGGGCCGGTGGGCAATTGGGCTTCGTCTTCTTCGACAAGGCCGAAAGCGCGCACCGACAGACGCCCCACGGCGCTCGCGACGCGGTCGCAATAAAGCTCGAGCGTTTCCCAATCGGGCGCGCAAATGTCTTCTTCGACATCCATCGCCATGCCGTCGATGATCGCCTCGAAATCGGCGCGATCGAGCCGGTAGCGGCGGACGGGGTCGGCGAGGAAGGCGCTGCGCGGGCGGATGCGGCCGGCGTAGAGCTCGTCGAGATCGTAGCGCCAGTGATCGAGCGCCTCCCGGCGCGCCTCGCGATCGCCTTCGTCGTCGGCGATGTCATCCACGGCGCGGCAGAAGGCGTAGATGGCGAACATGGCGTCGCGCCGCGCCGGCTCCAGAATGCGCATGGCGAGATAAAAGGAGCTTTTGACCGCGATGGGCTGCGTGTTCAAAGGCGCGATGTCGTTGAAGCTTTCGATGGTCATTGGGGAACATCCGCCGTTTTGCGGCGCGGGCGGGAGATGCGCCGGATCAAGGCGCCGGCTGCGCCCATCGCGCCCGCGAGCGCAAAGCCGAGCTTGCCTTCATGCACCTTCTCGCACAGCGGATCGGCGATCCGCAACCGCAAGACGAGCCGCTCGGCGAGCGTTTGAATCGCGCCGACTTCCATCGCCAGCCGCGTGTCGTCGATCAGATCGGCGAAAATGCGCGACTCGTCGAGCAGCGCGGCGGTTTTCTCGTTGAGGTCGCGGATAGCGGCCAGAAGCGGCGCGGGCGCGCGCGCCTCGTTCAGCATCTCGACCGCCCCGCCATGGGCGGCGAGCGCCTCGGCGGTGATGTAGACGCGGTTCAAATTGCGATAGTCCTTCGCGCAATCCTGCAAATGGTTGATCACCTGCAAGGCGGCGCAAAGCGCGTCATTGGCGGCCCAGACGCGCGCCGGGTCTTCGCCATGCACGTCGCAGACGAAGCGGCCGACCGGCATCGCCGAGTAGCGGCAGTAGTAGATGAGATCGTCCCAATCGCGATAGCGCAGATAAGTGACGTCGCGCTTGAAGGCGACAATGAGATCGCGGGCGTGCTGCGGATCTAGGCGGCGCTCGCGGCATTGCTCACGCAGCCGCGCGGCGACGGGCTCGTCCGGGCCGCTGCCGATGAGGGCGGCGTCGAGCCGGTCGAGCAGGTCGAGCTTCTGTTCGGGCGTCAGCTCGGCATGGTCGGAGATGTCGTCCGCCGCCCGCACGAAATCATAGAAGGCCAGAATCGGCGCGCGATGGCGCGGCGCGATGAGCGCCGAGGCGACGGGAAAATTCTCGTCGCGATGCGTCTTGCCGGAGCTTGTATCGGCAATCTCGATCATAATGCCTCTCGCTCAGGCGGGCGCCTGGAAACGACCTTTCCACTCGCCGCCACGGCCGCGCATGTGCCGCCAGGCCGAAACGGCGGTAAACCACGTATAACACGCCGCGATTAACGGCAAAGCGAAGGCCCTCGCGCGCGACAGGCCGTAGAAGCGCAAGCTCGGCATATAGGCCTGCGCCATGATCATCCAGGCGACGAGCCCGATCTCCCGGGCCGGCGGCGCCCCGAAGATGGCGAAGAGCGGCGGCGCAAGATAGACGACGATCATGCCGAGCAACGCGCCGGCGAGCTTCACGGGCGAATAATCGAGCTGGGCGTAGGCCGAGCGCGTCACCATTTTTTCGATGTCCGCAAGACGCGGATAGGGGCGCAGGCTGTGGACATCGTCGGTGAGGCCGAGCCAGATCGGCCCCTGGCGCTTCATCAGCGCGCCGAGCGCGCAATCGTCGATCAGCGCCTCGCGTATCGCCGGCAGGCCGCCAGCCTCGGCCAAAGCCTCGGGCCGCACCAGCATCACCCCGCCCGCCGCGCCCGCGACCTTGCTCTTGGGGTCGTTCACGGCGCGGAAGGGGTAGAGCATCTGGAAAAAGAAGACGAAGGCCGGGACGAACCATTTCTCCGCCGCGCTCTCGCAGCGCAGCTTCACCATCAGCGAGGACAGCACCGTCCCGCGCGCCGTGGCGCCGGCGACGAGGCGGGAGAGAACCGGCGGCGCGAAGGCGATGTCGGCGTCGCAGAAGAGCACGAAGTCCGGCTGCTTTTCGAGGCCGCGCACATAAGTGACGCCCCGGTGCATGGCGGCGATCTTGCCGGTCCACCCGTCCGAGGGGCCGCCGGACTGCAGCACGGTGAGGCGCTCGGCGGCGCCAAACTCGGCGGCTTTGGCCCGGGCGACGTCGGCCGTGCCGTCCGTGCTGTCGTCGTCGACGAGAACGACCTCGAAACGGCCGGGAAATTCCTGTTGCAGCAGAGAGGCGACGCTGGTCGCGATCACCTCCGCCTCGTCGCGCGCCGGGACGATGGCGACGACATGGGCGCCCTGCGGAACGACCGCGCCTGCGGGCGCGAATCTTCGGTCGTGCTCGGTGAGCCGCCAGAAACCCGAATTGAAAATCAGGAGATAGAGCCAGGCGGCGAGCGCGGCGAGAGCGAGGAGGGTCAAAACCATGGCGCGGCGGTTTCTACCATCGCGGGCGCCGGCTGGCCAGAGCGGCGCTTCAATCCTCCCGTGCAATCCGGCGAAGGCTGGAAGCGAACCAATCCCTCCCCTTTACGGGGAGGGTGGCCCCGCGAAAGCGGGGTCGGGTGGGGTCAGGCCAAACGGAGTCGATGCGGCTTGGACCCCACCCGGCGGCCTTTGGCCGCCGACCTCCCCGTAAAGGGGAGGTATTCAGCGGCTAATGACGAAAGATGCCTGTGTTCAATCCTCCCGCCGCCGCCAGCCTTCCTCCGTCTTCACATAGCTGCGCTTCACCGCCGCCCAGGCGATCCGATGCGCCGCCTCCTCCTGGCGGGGATCGCCTTCATGATCGGCGAAAGCGTGGTTGAAGGCCTCGCGGAAAATATCCTGCGCGTGCAGCGGCAGAAGCCGCTGGAGATTTTCGGGCAGGTCGTCATTCGTCCGATAAGGCAAGCTTTTCTCCGACAGTTGAATTTGTTTTCGCGCGACGCAAAACTAAAAATAGAGGGCTGGCTGAATTTGGCGCGCCAGCGCCAGAGGAGAGGCCGTCTTGTTTTATCTTGCTGCCTTCTTTCTTCTTGCCGCCGGCGCCGCGCATTGGGCGGCGAATCGCGAGGCGCAAAAACACGGCGAGACGGTCCTGGCGCGGCGCTGGGAGACCTCTGTTTTTTATCGCGACGAGGAATTCATCGGCTGGGTGACCAGCGGCTCCGCCTCCGTCGACGGATATAGAAGCGTCCTTGCGCCTTATGATTTGGCGCTGCTCGCCTGTCTCGGCGCGGCGCTGGCGGCGGGATCGCTCGCGGCCGCCGGATCGCTGCAATGCGTCGACGGCGGCCGTTGGGTTCTTTGTGTGGCGCCCGTCGCCTTCAGCGCGGCTGATTTCGTGGAAGACCGCCTGCTGCTCGCCCGCATGGCCGCGCGGTCGGCCTCGCCCGCCGAGGTGCAGAAGCTGCGACGGGCGACGCTCGGGAAATTCCTGGCTTTGGCGGCGGCCGTGAATCAGACGGTCGCCCTCGCCCTCTGGGCGTTTTTCGCCTGAGAGACGGCTCGTTGTCATTCCCGACGCTTGCGAAGCAAGCGATCGGGAATCCAGAGCCACAAAAGCGCTGGTTTTTACTCAGAGCCCGTCATTGCGAGCGAAGCGAAGCAATCCAGGGCAGCGATGCGGCCCCTGGATTGCTTCGTCGGCTCTGCCTCCTCGCAATGACGGCGGTGGTTTCCTGTGTGTCCAAACTGCGCGAGCGTCGGGAATGGCGCCGATTTAGGCGCCCTCGATCTCCGCCACGATGGCCTGCGCCGCCGCGCGCGGGTCGGCTGCGCGGATGATCGGCCGGCCGACGACGAGATGATTGGCGCTCGCGGCGATCGCCTGGGCAGGGGTGGTAATACGCTTTTGATCGCCGACCTCGGCCCCCGCAGGACGCACGCCGGGGGTGACGAGCAGCATATCCGGTCCGACCAGCGGCCGTATCGTCGCAAGCTCCAGGGGCGAGAGGATGAGGCCGTCGATCCCCGCCGCCTTGGCCTGCCCGGCGCGACGCGCGACGAGGTCGGCGACGCCATAGGCGTAGCCCGCCTCTTTCAGATCGGCGTCGTCATAAGAGGTCAGCGCCGTCACGGCGAGGAGCTTCAGCTCGCCCGCCCCGGCGCGCGCCGCCGCCATGGTCTGCGGATAGGCGTGGATGGTGAGGAAATCCACGCCCATGCGCGCGATCTGCCGCGTGGCGCGCTCGACGGTGGCGCTGATGTCGTGGAGCTTGAGGTCGATGAAGACGCGCTTGCCGGCGTCCTTGAGCTCCTGCGCCAGCGCCAGCCCGCCGCCATAGGCGAGCTCCATGCCGATCTTGTAGAAAGAGACGGTCTCGCCCAGCGTCGCGACCAGCGCGCGGGCGTCCGCGACGGTTTCGAAGTCGAGGGCGACGATGAGGCGGTCTCTGGCGGCTTCCTTCGGCACTCGGCCTCTCCAACGTGAGTTAAAGGACGTCCTCATCCTGAGGAGCTGCCGAAGGCGGCGTCTCGAAAGACGGAGAAGTCCGATCGCGACGTGCTTTTCCTCCGCTTCGTCCTTCGAGACGGCCTCTTCGAGGCCTCCTCGGGATGAAGCGGAGGAAAAGGACCCCTCACCCGACTGCGCTGCCATGGCCGGCCTTGCGATAGCGCCAGACGCGGGCCGGGGGGATGTTCAACAGAACGGGCGCCGAGCCCTTCCCGACATAGGAGCCTTTGAGCCCATGGGCATGGATCGGCATGGGCGAGACGGTCAGGCCATAGGTGAACTGGATGAACAGACCGTCCTCGCCCATCAGCTCGAAGGCCTGATGCAGCAGCTCGACGCGATCACGTTCCGGGCGCACGAGAAGCGGAAGGCTGGAGACCACCGTCGCCACCTGCCCGTCGATCTTGTCCGCGAGCGTCTTCTTCAGCCCATAGGCGTCGCCCTGCACGATCTTCACGCCGGGATAGCGCTCGGCGAGCATGTGGCAGAAGCGCCCCTCATATTCGACCAGCACCAGCCGCTCGGCGGGAATGCCGCGCGCGAGCAGCGCCTTGGTGACGGGCCCGGTGCCCGGTCCAAGCTCCACGATCGGACCTTCGCGGGAAAGATCGACAAAGCTCGCCATGGTTTTGGCGAGCGCGGGCCCCGAGGGCTGGACGGCGCCGATGAGCCGCGGATTTTCGATCCATTGCTTGATGAATCGGGCGCTGTCGGCGAGCGAGGCTTTGGCGTTCTGCAAGGGCGGTTTCCCCGAATGCGGCTGTTATTTTTTGGTTTTGCGGCGCGCAAACGGCCCCGCTGCGGGGGCCGTGGGCGTAAGAATAGAAGAGAGCCCGGATAAAGACAACGCGACGGGTCGCTGGGTTCGCGCCGGTTCGCGAGACAGAAACGAGAATAGCCCCAGCCAGTCCTGCGTTTCATGCGACCCGGGCCGCATGGCGCGGTTCGATCAGTTGGACGCCGCGAGCGTCGGGCCGCCAGTCGCGCCGATATGCCTGGCCAGCGCGCCCCATTTGCGGAACAAGAATTCCATGTCGCGGCGCAGCGGCAGGAAAGCGGCGTCGATGTCGAGGCCCTGCCCCACGCGCTCGGCGACGGCGTTCACCTGCGGCATGCCGAGACACAGGCGCAAGGCCGCCCGGCCGCCGATCAGCACGGGCTGACCGACATGGCAGGCGCGCGGATAGTCGTCGCCGACGAGCGCGCCGCGCGTCGCGCGCAGCGACTCGTAGATCAGGCGCGTCTGGGCCGGATCGCCCTGATTGGCGAGGATCGGAAAGAGCGTCGCGGGCTTGCCGCCAAGACGCCAGTTCTCGGCGTCGAGGAAGTCCAGCTCGGCGTTGCTGGCGACGCCGCGACGGGCGGCCTCCACAAAACGCATCTTGATCTCGTCGCGCAGGCCCGCCTCTATTTTTGCGTAAGTCTCGATTTCCGCCAGCGCGGCGGTCCAGCGCAGCCCCAGTCCGAGATTGGCGGGCGCGAAATTCTCCGCCTCGAAGGCGCGGCCGAAGGATTGCGGCCAGTCGGATTGCGCGGCATAGGCGGCGAATCCCGGCGGCAAGGCCATGTCGCGCAGCGTTTCGGCCTTGTCGGCAGGAATGAGCAAAGCGCCGCAGAACGGCGGCCCGCCGGCGAATTTCGATCCCGTGATCATCACCAGAAAGCCGGCCGCGAGATCGGCCTTGATGTCGTCGAAAGAGCAACGAAGCTGGCTGGCGTCGACGAGAACGAGCGCCCGGCCTCTGGCGCTCGCAAGAATTTCGCGCGCGGCGGCGCGGCGCGGCCCGGCCCGGCCGGTCTTCGAGGAATCGAGCAGATGCAACAGCGTGGCGCGGCCCATGCGCAGGGCTTCGGCGACGGCGAGACCGGCGGCGCGGTCGACTTCCGCCGCCGCGCGCGGATAGCCCGAGGGGTCGCGGATCGCGACGCGGCGCATGACCACATCGTCATTTTCCCAGCCGGCGAGCGGGGCCCCTTTTTCGACATTCGGCTCGAAAGCCGCCGTCCCGGCAAAATGCGCGCCCGTGGCCGCCAAAGGCACGCCGCTGCCGGTTTCTTCCGGCGCGACGACAATCGTCGCGATCGGGCGGCGCAGCAGCGCCTTGGCTACTGCGAGCGCGGCGAGCCCCGCCTCCGTGCCCGAGGCGGTGAGAACGACCTCGACGCCCGGCGCGCCGAAGAGCGCAACGATCCGCGCGCGAATCTCGTCGAACCAGCCCGCAAGATCGGCGCCCGGTCGCGACAGGGCGTCGAGGGCGCCGCCGGCGGCGTCGTAGCCACGCGGGCTGACGGCGCTCGTCGTCGAGGAAGAAAACCAAAGCTCGTCCGGCGCGGGCGCCGCGGGAACGCCGTAGCGGTTGCGGCGCGTGACGGGATCGAGCCAAATCCGCTCGTCGCCGCCGGAGACGAGCATCATATCGAGCCGCGGATTTTTGGCGGCGCGCGCGTCTTTGCCGGCGCGGGAAGCGCTCGCAAAAGCCGGGTCCGCCAATAATCGCCTCGCTGCGTCGCTCATCAGTGCCCGTCGAATCATGGCCGCGCGACCATCGCGCGCCCGGCCAGTCTTGGCGGCGAGTGCTTAACAAAGGCTATGGATGTCGACGCAGGCGCGCCTCAAAACATATCGACGTAGAAGCTGTAGGAAACGCTCAGGCCGAGCATCCATTGATTAGCCGAGCCGAGATTGGTGACCAATGGGCTGGCCGCCGCGCTGCCGACGAGGCGGTTGTAGCGAAGGAAGGCGGTCGTCGACCAATCCTGCGACCAGTCGTATTTCACGGCGGCCATGGCGCCGAAGGATTTCACGCCCCAGGCCGCGACATAGGGTGGAACGGAGCCATTGCCCAGCGCGTCCTTCCAGGTGACGCCGAAAAGCTTGTTCATGTAAGCCTGATCGCCGATCGTCAGGCGCGGGCCGATGGAAAAGGTCCAGGCGCCGTGCTTTTCCACCCAGTCGAGATAAATCTCGGCGATCATGCCGTGATGGCCGAGGAAGCCATGGCGTAGCTCGGCCCGCGCGCGCAGCTTCTGGAACGTCCAGAATTCGGCAAATCCGCCCGCTTCGACCGTCCAATCGATGTCATGGACGCCATGGAGCTCTCCCCATGACGATTGTTGGCGCGGGCCGCGCAACCGGCCGGAAACGCCCGCTTTCAAAAAGCCGTTGTCATAGAGCGCAAAGCCGGGCGCTTCGTCCGGCGCGCTGAAGCCGACCGACGCGCCAGGCCGCCGCATGGACAAGCCCGGCAGAAGGAAAGGCGACAGATTTTTCGACCCCTCCCAGGTCTGCGAGAAACCGCCATGGGCGCTCACGGTGACGATCCATCCGGAGACCGGCTTGGGATCGGCGAGACTTTCCGCTTTTGCAGCCGACACGGAAACAAGGGCGGCCAGACAGCATTTTCCAAGTAATTTCGACATCGACCCGACACGAGGCTCCCCAAAAGGCCCCGCGAAGGTGCGCCGTTAAGCTTACCGCGATGGAAACGAGCATCGTAAACAGAAGGTTACGCGATATAAGCTGAATGGCGCGCGCGATTATCTTTGCAAAATATTTTTTGGCGTCACGATCGAAGCCACATTCCCCTTCCGTTTTGAGCAGCGCGCATTTGGGGCCTTGTCATCCCATGCCCGTCATTGCGAGCGAAGCGAAGCAATCCAGGGCGGCGATGCGGCCCTGGATTGCTTTGTCGGCTCCGCCTCCTCGCAATGACGGCGGCGATTTCCTCTGTTGGCCTTCAGACCGGCGTCAATTCACGAGCCGCGGCACGGCGCCGCCCGTAGAGCCGCCTGCGCCGGCAATCGAATAGGCGGAGCTCTTGAAGCTCCAGTTCAGCGTGTTCAAAATGACCGAGTTGACCACGATCGTCAGGGCGTCCGAGGTGACGTTGGACATGCTGTTGAAGGTGATGTTTCGGCTCGGCAGGTAAATGAGCCCCTGGAAGCTGTGGCCCGCCTGTCCGTTGATGGTGAACCCTGACTGCGCCAGGCCGACGGGCTCGTACATCAGGATATTCGCGTAGGTTCCGGAGGTCGGGGCGGTCAGATTCGCCGTTACGCCGCTGTTGATCTGCATGTAGGACGAATCGGCGAAATAGAAGGTCACCCCATTGCCGTTCATCGTCCAGCCGCTGTTCATGTTCCAGCCGACGCCCTTTAACACATAGAGACCGGGATTGAAGGTGACCGTCCCGCTGCCGTTGAAATTGAATCCGCCGCAATAGACCCCGGGGTTGAGCGTCACATTGCCCGAGTAATTCTGATTGCTGACGGTGCAGGCCCCGACGGAGACCGCCGGCAGCTTGCCCGCAAAGGGATCGGAGACGACCGGGCACCCCGTGCTGAGCGCCGGGATCGATCCGGCGTTGTTGAGGATTTGCGTGCCCGCGACGCAGAGCTTGGAAACGGAGAAGCTGTCGCCGCCGTTGAAGGTCGCCGCAGGCCAGCCCTTGGAGGCGACGTCGATCTCGCAGGTCGGCGCATCGATGACGACACTGGAATTGGCGAGCAATCCAGGGCTCGCGGTCGTGCTGAGCGCCAAGAGGCAAACGCTGTTCGAGCTCGCCGCCCCCGCTGTCCCGAGGCTCGCGGCGGCCTTCGCGCTGACCGTGGTCGAATTGATATTCACAATTCTCATGACCGTCGTCGGGACGACGAGAGCGCCGTTCACCTGATAGAGGCCAGCGGACGGCTCTGTTTCAGAGACGGTCAAACTCAAGCCGCTCGCCGCCGAGCCCATATTCGTGATGACGGACGACTGAGCCAGTTGCTGGCGCGCCGCCTGGGTGAGGCTCGCGTTTCTGGCCGCGACGAGCGCCGCCTCGTCGACCGCGTGCTGCAAACGCGACTTCATCATGGACGCAGAGGCGAGGTCCAAGGCGGCGCCGATCGACGCCATGACCGGCACGGCCGCGAGCGCGAAGATCATCGCAACGGAGCCCGAGCGTGAGCGCCGGAAGAGTCCAGCCAAGTGTGAGATGCAGCGTTTCGCGCGATTCATAACCCCCGCTCCCGATAGGCGTAAGCACAGCGACTAGCTTGACTATGTAAATCCCTTTCCTTTGCAATGGCTTAACTGGATTGGACAGCCGACGGGAAATTGCTCGGGCCGCGCTCGGCCGACGCGACGGCTTCCTTGGGCGCTAGACGGGCGGCGCGTTCGCCGAGCAGAGGGGTTGGCGCCGGCGGCGGGAAACAGCATATTCCCACGAGCTAATGTTTTTACGTTAGATTTTTACTGTGCAATAGCTGCATGTCCAACCGACAGCTCCAGCAGCCTATTGGAGGGATGGTCACCAAACCCTCGGCGCAGCGCAGATTCTATCCCCTTTGCTTTGAACGCATTTTCGCCATGCGTTCAATTTGGGTTCAAGGTCGTGGGCGCGAGTTTCAAAATTGAACGAAGTTTGCGCCAGGCATCTCGTGACAAGCCTCCGATCATCATTAAGGCGAAGCATTCTCCAAGACCTATGAATACGGGAATAAAAAGCACAAGTCTGCCCAAAGCGCTTCTGCCGGAACCTGAAAGGAAATCATCCGTCACGAAGAATGAAACCCACGTGAAGGCGGCAGATGATACAAAAAATATCGATAAGCCCCACCCTGCCAGCCGAAATTTAAACACGTCATATGTCTCGAATAAGCCCTTTCGTAAGGACCGTGAAAACACCATCATCATGAAGATCGCGATTATTTCCACGTAATTCAAAAATACGGCCCCAGTTAAGACTCTACGTAATGGATAGTCGCTCGCGGCGACCTTCGGGGCGAAAATTTCGTTGATCTGCAGCAGGGGCGGCCAACGCCCGACATCGTCCCAGAATGGCAATACCACTAGCAGAAGATATGTGGGGATTCCGAGCATTAAGTAGAAATGAAACCCTAGTTTCGCTGTATTGCTTTCGTTTGCGGACGTTTTGTCGCTGGGGTCGGTCATTGTCCAAATCCCTTATTGAAATGCTAGCATAAGTCGACAGCAGCTTTTATAACTTATACGAGATCCGCTTGATTGGTTCGCAGTCATTCCCGACGCTCACAAAGCGAGTGATTGGGGTCCAACGCAAAACCGGCGCTTTTTGTGGCTCTGGATTCCCTGTTGGGCTTTCAGTCCGCCGGGAATGACACGTGCCCATGCGAGCTATTCAAACGAAAATGGTATTATGTGTGTAGCCCAACCGCAGGATAACCATCAAAACCGCATCCCCCGATTTGCTCTAGATTTCGAGGCAGCCCTGCCCCGATTGACGAAGTTTAGACAAGACCGGAGCTTCAACAGTCCTGCCCGCTAATTTTCAATTGAATCAAACCACTCCGCCTGTGGATAAGTTTCTGGTGCGGGCGGCCGGAATCGAACCGGCACAGGCCTTGCGGCCCTACGGATTTTCATACCCGCTACGGCTTTCGCCGCCCCGCATGCGCGGGTTTGGGGTCTGGACTATCCCTTCGCCGTAGCGCGTTTCGCGCCTTAGGCGCCGCCCGTCTAGTCTCTACACCTTCCCGCCCAAAGGGCGGGCTTGGCTCGGGATCGCCACTTTCGAGGGTTCCCCGACTTTGAGCGGTTCTACTCCGTCGGTTTCCCGGGTGGAGCACTCAAATTTCTTCAAGTCCGTTGCGTCTACCAGTTTCGCCACGCCCGCGATCTGGAACGTCAGGCGCGTTATAGGGCGGCTCCGGCGACGGCGCCAAGCCTCATTTTAGTCTCACCGCCCCCGCGCCGGCTTGTGGATCGGCGCCTGAAAGGAGAGCCCCGTGTCCCAGGGGAAATAAATCCATGTGTCCTGCGAGACTTCGGTGACGAAAGTGTCCACCATCGGCAGGCCCTGCGGCTTGGCGTAGACGGTGGCGAAATGCGCTTTTGGCAACATTTCGCGCACGGCCTTGGCGGTCGCCCCGGTGTCGACGAGATCGTCGATGACCAGCACCTCCTCGCTCGGGCGCGACAGAATGGTTTGCGTGAGCGGCTTCAAAACCTCGAGCGCTTCGCGTTCGGTTTCCTCGTGATAACTGGCGACGCAAATCGTCTCGATGACGCGAATCCCCAATTCGCGCGCGATGATGCCGGCCGGCACCAGCCCGCCGCGGGTCACCGCGACGATCGCCGAGAAGCCGCCGATCGCCGCGAGCCGCCAGGCGAGCGCCCGCACGTCCCGGTGGAACATGTCCCAGGAGACGGGAAAGATTTTTTCCGCTCCATCCTGCATTTGAATCATCTTTTCCGGGCTCATGGCGCGAGTTCTACGAGCATGGCGCGGACGGCGCGCGTGGCAAGGTCGAGACTGGCGGCGTCGCGGCTGCGCAGCACGATCTGGTTTCTGATGCCGGCGCTGGAGAAACGGGGATAGGAGCCGATGCTCACCCCCTCATGCGCCAGCGCGATTGCCTCGAGCTTCAATGCGTAAGTCCCTTCCGGGATCGCGCCCGCTTCGATGGTTTCAACCTGGATGGGCGGGCCGGACCTGAGCAGCGGCCCGACCGTATCCATCATCGATTGCATGATAACCGGCACGCCCGCCATGACGATGACATTGTCGATCCAGAAGCCCGGCGCCTTGGAGGCCGCGTTGCGCACCAGCGCCGCTCCCTTAGGCACCCGCGCCATGCGGCGGCGGGCGGAGTTGAGCTCTTGCTCGGTGAAGCGCTCGCTCAGCAAGGCGATGGCGTCCGGGTCTTCCACAACCTCGACGCCAAAGGCTTTCGCCACGGCGTCGGCGGTGATGTCGTCGTGGGTTGGGCCGATGCCGCCCGTGGTGAAGACGTAACTATGCCGCGCGCGCAGGGCGTTGAGCGCCGCGACGATCTCCGCCTCGTTGTCCGGCACGACGCGCGCTTCGCGCAGATCGACGCCGATCTGCGCCAGATAATTGGCGATGTAGCGCGTGTTGACGTCCTGCGTGCGGCCGGACAGGATCTCGTCGCCAATGATGAGAACCGCCGCCGTCGCGGGCGCCTCGCCTGTTGCGGCTTCTGTCATTTCTGCCGGCCTCCCTGGAGGCATTATGGCGATGACAGTCCGGAACGCCAAGCCTGGCGCCAGAGAAGCAGGCGTGATCTTCGCCGCTCGCTTCCGCGTTCAGCCTTGGCGTGCGGGCGGCGGCGGCGTATCGCCGGCTCTGCGCGGAATGAGATGCAGATGGGCGTGAAAAATTTTCTGCCCCGCCGCCGCGCCGATATTCGAGCCGAAATTGAAGCCCCCCACACTGGGGTCGGCGCGCATGATGTCGCCACGCAGCGCCTCCGCCAGACGATGCATGCATTCGCGCTCGTCCAGCGTCGTATCGAAAACATCGAAAGCGTGTCGCTTCGGCAGAATCAGACTGTGGAGCGGGCGGACTGGATATTTGTCGTGCATGGCGAAAGCGAGATCATTCTCGCAAAGGACAGACAATGAAGCTCGATCGCAAAAAGGGCAGGAAGCGTTCGTCATTTTTAATTCCCATAGAAACAAAAAAGCGCGGAGCCAGGCGCCGCGCGTAGTTTATCAACAAACCTCCGAGGCGGCCTCGTCCTTCGAGACGCGAGCTTCGCTCGCTCCTCAGGATGAGGCCTAAGTGTTTTAGAAGCCCCTCATGCTGAGGAGCCTGCGCAGCAGGCGTCTCGAAGCACGAGGGGCGTCAACGTCACTCTCTCAGCAATCCGAGCGCGGAGCAACGCCTCGCGCGCTGTAAAGATGCAGCCCAAGTGATACTGGATCCGCTTGATTGGTTCCGTGTCATTCCCGACGCTCGCTTGAGCGAGCGATCGGGAATCCAGAGCAACCAGCGCTTTTGTCGCTCTGGATTCCCGGTCGGGCTCTCAGCCCGCCGGGAATGACATCTCCCGATGCGAGCCATTCAAACGGAAAGGGTATGAGCGTTGTCTCGCTACGCGCGACGCGCCAGCGATCTCAAAAACCCTTGCATATCGTCGCTCAAATCCTGCTCGATCGCCGGCGCCATTTTCAGCAGCATGTTGGCGATAAAGGCCTGATCGTTGCGCGTCTCGGCGAGCGCTTCCTGCAGCACCGGAACGCTGTCTTCGATATGCGCAAGGAAGGAGACGCCTTTCTCCAGCGTCTCGCTCCACTTGGCGCGCGTCCACACGGCAAGCGGAAACATGATTTCCTGCACGAAATTGGATTGCCGCGCCTTTTCGAAGAAGCGCAACCCCGCATTCCAATTCTCCCGCGCGCGCATCGGCGGCGGCGGAATATCGCCGCCGAGCATCTTATACGCCGCGGCGCCGACGTGATCTTCGAGGCTCATCGGCGAGTCGTTCGCGGCGCGGAAGCCCCAAAACGCCACCGAACCCGGAAAATCCTTGCCCAGACTTTCAGCCAGCGCGGTCTCGACCTTGTCCACCGCGGCCTTGTCGCCTTTCAGCGCGGCGGTCATGCAAAAGGCGAAGACGGCGTCGTTGCCATAGTTGGCCGCGACGCCGCCCTTCATCTGCTGCGGCGTGAGGGTCGGCGTCACGCCATCGGCCGGGGCTTGAACGTCGCCCGCGCGCAGCGCCGTGATGAAGGTCGTGATCTCCAGCCAGGGGACATAATTGGCGATGAAAGCGTCGGGATCGACATAGACAATCGCAAGATTGATGAGCTTCTTACGCCTTTGCAGCTCGGCCATATCCGTCATGAAAGCGTCCCCTTTCTCATTCGTCTGCAAGCATCACGCCGGTCACGCAGACGTCGCCGTCGTCGATGACGAGCTTGACGGGAGCGAGACGCCGCCCCTGGCAGGGACCGATGAAACATTCGCCCGTGTCGATGTCGAATTGCGCGTGATGCCGGCCGCATTCGAGGAAATTGCCTTCCTCGTCCATGAACTGGCCCGGCTGGGAGTCGAGCCGCAGCCCCTCGTGCGGGCACACATTTTCGAAACCGTAGAAGTTGTTGCCCTTGCGCGTGACGATGATCGGCCAGGGCGAGGTCTCGCCGCTCTCTTCCGCCTTCATCAGCACGAAGCCGTGGGCCTGCGCGTCGTCGATCTCGACTGTTCGACAAATCACAAAAAGCTCGTCCATGGGTCTGCCCCTTTCGAACAATGTCGAGCGCCTCGGGTCGAAAGAGGCGAGTTCGAATTTCGGGTAGCAAGCGATGCGCCATCCGCTTGGACCGCGCGCCTTCAGGCGCGCATTCTGGCGGCGCGCGCAGACCGCTGACAAAGCGCCGCCGACGCCCCTCGTGCTTCGAGACGCCTGCTGCGCAGGCTCCTCAGCATGAGGGGCTTTTGCATCTGCGCCAAACACTTAGGCCTCATCCTGAGGAGCGAGCGACGCTCGCGTCTCGAAGGACGAGGCCGCCTCGGAGGTTTATCGCCGCTGAGCGCGCCTGAAGGCGCGCGGTCCAATCTGCTGGGCCCAGCCTTGACCATATGGTTAAATCACTATAGTTGAACCACGCTCGCGAGCCGAGCGGAAGAACAGGCTCGAACAGGCTTGATAAGATGAGTGAAAGCCAGCCGACGCCGCGACATGCGGAGGATCACATCCTCAAGGCGCAGTTGGTCCATAAGATCGAGGCGCTCCTGAAGGCGCGCGGTCTCAAACAGGTCGAGGCGGCGCGGCTTTTCGGCGTCAGGCAGCCCGACGTCTCCAAGATGCTGCGCGGCGACTTCCGGCAGTTTTCCCTGGAGCGGCTCCTGCGCTTCCTCGTCGCGCTGGGCCAGGACGTCGAGATCGTCGTCACGCCGCACGGCGAGGGCGGCGCGGCGGAGACCGCCACGCTTCGCATCGCATAGCGCTATGAAATTGAGCAAAAAGGACAAACCATGACCGCAGCCCTTCGCGCCAGTGACGCCTCGACCGCAGATGCGCTCGAAGCGAGCATCCAAAGCGCCAAACACGCGCTTCTGGACCTCGGCAAGGCGGACGGCCATTGGTGCTTCGAGCTGGAGGCCGACACCACCATCCCCGCCGAATATGTGCTGATGCGCCATTTCCGCGCCGAGCCGGTCGACGCCGAGCTGGAGCGCAAGATCGCGGCCTATCTGCGCCGCATGCAGGGCGATCACGGCGGCTGGCCGCTGTTCCAGGACGGCGCCTTCAACATCTCGGCGAGCGTAAAGGCCTATTTCGCGCTCAAAATGATCGGCGACGACATCGACGCCCCGCACATGGCGCGCGCCCGCGCGGCGATCCTCGCTCATGGCGGCGCGGCGACCTCCAATGTCTTCACCCGCTCGCTGCTCGCGCTCTACGGCCAGATCCCGTGGCGCGGCGTGCCGGTGATGCCGGTCGAGATCATGCTGCTGCCGAGCTGGTTCCCCTTCCATCTCGACAAGATTTCCTATTGGGGCCGCACCGTTCTCGTGCCGCTCCTCGTGCTGATGACCTATAAGCCGTGCGCGAAGAACCCGAAGGACATTCATATCCAGGAGCTCTTCACGACGCCGCCGGAAGAGGTGAAAGTCTGGCCGAAGGGCGAGCATCAGACCTGGCCCTGGGCGCATATTTTCGGCGAGATCGACAAGCTGCTGCGCCTGCTCGAGCCGCATATGCCGAAGCGCTCGCGCCACTACTCCGTTCAGCTCGCCGAACGCTGGACGACCGAGCGCCTGAACGGCGTCGATGGCCTCGGCGCAATCTTCCCGGCGATGGTCAACAGCCTGCTGATGTATGACGTGCTCGGCATCCCGCAGACCGACCAGCGCGTCAAGGACGCGCGCGAGTCGATCGAGCGGCTGCTCGTCGTCAATGAGACCGAAGCCTATTGCCAGCCCTGCGTCTCGCCAGTGTGGGACACCTCGCTCGTGGCGCATGCGCTGCTCGAGACCGGCGACGCCGACGCGCGCGAAAAGGCGCGAGCCGCCTGCGACTGGCTCGCGCCGCTGCAGGTGCTGGACGTGAAGGGCGACTGGGCGGTTCAGCGGCCCGATTTGCGGCCCGGCGGCTGGGCCTTCCAATACGCCAATGCGCATTATCCGGACGTCGACGACACCGCCGTCGTCGCGACCGCCATGGACCGTCTCACCAGCGCCGAAGAGAAAAAGCCCTATGCCGAGCGCATCGCCCGCGCCAAGGAATGGGTGATCGGCATGCAGTCGAAGAACGGCGGCTGGGGCGCCTTCGACGCCGACAATGTCTATCACTATCTGAACCACATCCCCTTCGCCGATCATGGCGCGCTGCTCGATCCGCCGACGGTGGACGTCTCGGCGCGCTGCATCTCGATGCTGGCGCAGCTCGGCGACACGGTTGAATCGAGCGAATGCGTGCGGCGCGGCGTGGAGTATCTCTTGAAGGAGCAGGAGAAGGACGGCTCCTGGTTCGGCCGCTGGGGCGCCAATTACATTTACGGCGCCTGGTCGGCGCTCTGCGCGCTCAACGCCGTCGGCCTGCCGCATGCGCACGAATCCTATCGCCGCGCGGTGGACTGGCTCGTCTCGATCCAGAACGCGGACGGCGGCTGGGGCGAGGATCTTTCGAGCTACAAGCTCGACTACAAGGGCTATGAGCCCGCGCCCTCGACCTCTTCCCAGACAGCCTGGGCCCTGCTCGGCCTGATGGCGGCGGGCGAGGTCGACCATCCGGCGGTCGCGCGCGGCGTCGCCTATCTGCAGGCGACGCAGGCGCAGGATGGACTCTGGAACGAGCCGCGCTTCACGGCGACCGGCTTCCCACGGGTCTTCTACCTGCGCTACCACGGCTATCGGAAATTCTTCCCGCTCTGGGCCCTGGCGCGTTACCGCAACCTGCTGCAGACGAACAGCAAGCTGGTGCAGGTGGGGCTGTAGGGCCTTTCCGCCGATCGACAATTTCGGTGCGCACCATCCCTCCCCTTTACGGGGAGGGTGGCCCGGCGATAGCGGGGTCGGGTGGGGCCCGGCCGGGATCACGCCCAAAATTGTCGACCCCCACCCCTACCCCTCCCCGCAAGGGGGAGGGAACGATGCGGCCAGCACTGTCGATCGCTTCCCCCGCCTTGCGATCAGCGTTCTTGATGAAGGCCACGCTCAGCCCCCTCTCCCGCGAGAGCGGGGGAGGGTTGGGGAGGGGGCAACCCCCGCCTGCGTCCCTGTTTACCGTTGACTTCGCCTTCCGAAACATCGGAGGTAGGCGCGGTTGCAAAGCAGGGAGACGCCATGACGCTCGTTCAGAGCCGACGCAGGGAGGCGGTGCGGACAGAAGCGCGCGGCCCCGTCCTTGTCGTCACCGGCATGAAGCGCGAAGCCGCCTGCGCGATGGCGGAAGGCGTCGTCGTCCTGTGCAGCGGCGCCAGCGTCGCCCGCCTGCGCGTCGAGCTCGACCGCCTGCATGGGCGGCGTTTCTCGGCCATTGTGAGCTTCGGCCTCGCCGGCGGCCTCGATTACGCGCTGCGCCCGGGCGATATCGTCGTCGCGGACGCCGTCGTTTCCAATGGCGCGCGCCACGAGACGCATGAGCATCTCTCCGGCGCATTGGCGGAAGCCATCGCCGCCAAGGGCTGCAAGGCCGTTTCGGGCGCGATCGTGGGCGTCGATGAACCGGCCATGGATACGATGAGCAAGGCGTGGCTGCGCGAATCGTCGCGCGCCCATGCGGTCGACATGGAGTCCCATCTCGCCGCCGAATACGCCCGCGACTGGAAAATCCCCTTCGTCGCGCTGCGCGCCATCAGCGATCCTGCCTCGCGCGCCCTGCCCCCGCTCGCCGCCAAGGCGCTGACGCCCGAGGGCGACGTGGACGGAAAAATTGTGGCGCGCGAACTGCTCCGCGCGCCACGTCAAATCGGCGAATTGATCCTCGCGGGCCTCGATTCCCGCGCGGCCTTCGGCTCCTTAGGCCGCTGTGGACCGCTTCTCGGACCGCTCGCGCGCCTCATGCTCGCGGATCTCTGAGAGCCGGGCGATGTTCTCGTCATAGACATATTCGGCCGGGCGCTGGTTCTCGAGCGAGATGTCCGCCGCCATCGGTCCCTCGGTGCGCACGCCGAAGAGCGCCACGGCCGCCGCCTTCCACGGGCGCTTCACCGTATCGGCAACGGCGCTCGGCTCGAAGCCGCAATGGACCATGCAGTCGGCACATTTCTCGTAGTTGCCGACGCCATAGGCGTCCCAATTGGTCTCTTCCATCAGCTGCTTGAAGGTCGGCACATAGCCTTCGCCGAGGAGATAGCAGGGCCGCTGCCAGCCAAAGACCGTGCGCAGCGGATTGCCCCAGGGCGTGCAGGCGTAGCTTTCATTGCCGGCGAGGAAGTTCATGAACAGGCCGGACTGCTGAAACGCCCAGGCGCGCCCGCCGCGGCCGCGACGCAGGATGTCGCGGAACAGCTCCTTGGTCTTCTGGCGGTTCAGGAAGTGGGTCTGGTCCGGCGCGCGCTCATAGGCGTAGCCGGGCGACACCGTCATGCCGTCGATGCCGAGCGCCGTGGCCTCGTCCAGGAACTTGGCGACCTTGGCCGGATCGGCGTCGGCGAAGAAGGTGCTGTTGGTGGTGACGCGGAAGCCCTTGGACTTGGCGAGTTTGATCGCCTCGACGGCGCGCTCGTAGACGCCTTCCTGGCTCACCGCCCGGTCGTGCATCTCCTTGTCGCCGTCGAGATGGATCGACCAGGTGAAATAGGGCGAGGGCTTGTACTGGTCGATTTTCTTGGCGAGCAGCAGCGCATTGGTGCAGACGATCGCGAATTTACCGCGCTTCGCAATGCCCTCGACGATCTGCGGCAAATCCTTGTGCAGCAGCGGCTCGCCGCCCGCGATGACGACGACCGGCGCGCCGCATTCGTCGACCGAGGCGAGGCATTCGTCGACCGAGAGCCGCTTGTTCAGGATGTGGTCGGGATAGTCGATCTTGCCGCAGCCGGAACAGGCCAGGTTGCAACGAAACAGCGGCTCCAGCATCAAAACGAGCGGATAGCGTTTCCTGCCCATAAGATGCTGCTTGACGAGATAAGAGCCGATCTTTGCAACGTAACGGAAAGGTATGGACACGGCTTGTTCCTGCTATGGTGCGCGAACCGTCAAGGGGCCGCGAGACAAGAGGCGCCGGCGCGCGTCCTGCTGCGACCATCGCGCCGGTTCGGCCGTCTAACACGAAAAAGCTAGGGAGGAAAACCCGCCCAGCCAAGGGCCTGCAAGCTACTTGGACCGCGCGCCTTCGGGCGCGCATTTGGGCGGCGCGCCTGAAGGCGCGCGGTCCAAAGAGCAGACAGCTTGCGAAGCGGCAAAAATAGGTCTCATTTCCATCGCATCAACCGCGACGGTTAGCGAGCTGGCGGCCGCCGACCTCCCCGTAAAGGGGAGGTATGGGGACAGGCTAGCCAGATTGCCGAGGCCCATGATGCGGGGCTGATTGGAGGAGCGCTATTCAATGACTGCCGCGAGCCCGCCCGCCCGTCCCGCCGTGAGTCCGGCCCCGCGCCGCCTTGCCGCGCTTTTCGCGCCGCTCAAGCGCTTCTGGGCGGGGGACATCGACCTCGGCCGCATCGGCATGGCCGTGACCCTGCCCGTCCTCGCCTGGGTTTTCTACACGACCTCCTCCGGCATGATCGACATCATGCAGAAGGAGCAGGGCGACGTGGTCGGGATCGCCGGCACTTTCGTCGCCACCACGGCGGTGCTCGTCATGCTCGCCTCGACCTCCTGGTCGCTCGGCGCCGACCTCGCGGCGCTGATCGCGCGGCGCCGCATGGCCCGCGAGCGCATGGTGGTGAAGACGGCCGTGACGGCGGCGGTCTTTCTGTTCGTCTTCTCGATCTCGGCCTTTTTTTCTTTCACTTATTATTACAACAACATCTTCAAGCTCTCCTCGCGCAAGATCGTCGCCGAGCTGCAACCCATGGAGCTGGCCGCCGACGTCATCCTGCCGGCGACGAAAGAGATCAACGCCGCCTATGAGGCCGCCTCCGGCAAGATCGTCGCCGACCCCGCCTTCAAATCCTATCTCGACTCGCTCGACGCGCTGATCGACACGGCGCGGACCGCCGGCCCCGCCTTACGCGAGACCATCCGCAAGAGCCAGGAGGCCCAGCAGGCCGTGCTGGCGAAAGCCGCGCAACAGGCGGCGGCGGAGCTCGAAAGCGCCAACGCCGCGCGCCGCCAATTTGACGAAGGCCGCGCCGAGATCGCCGCGCTGGAGAAAAGCGTCGAGAACCTCGACGCCACCATCAAGGCCAAGCAGGAAGAGATCGCCGCTCTTAGCCTCACCGCGCGGCAGGAGGAGCAGCTTGCGGTCGACGCCGAGCACGGCCTCGACAATCGCGGCGCGGCCTGCGGGGTGAACTGCCGGACCCATCGGCTCAAGGCCGAGGAAGCCAATCGCCGCATCGCCGCCATCCGCCAGACCCTCGCCGGCCCGACCGCCGAGCGGGCCGCCGCCCTGAAGAAACGCGACGCGCTGGCCGCCCAGTCCATCTCGCTCAAGCAGAAGGCCGAGCTTGCCGGCGACGCCGCCAAGCGGCCCATGCCCAAGGCGGAAGCCAGCCTCGATCTCGACGCCACGCTGCGCGATCTCACGACGCTGCGCGACCAGCTTCGCGTCGAGCCGACATGGGCGCGCGTCCATGAGGCCAAGCCGCTCTGCGAGCCGATCCTCGCCGCGGCGCGCCAGTCCAATGCGCTGCCCGCGGCGGTCGGCGGCGACTTCGCCTGCGAGCCGCAAGGCGCGGCGCGGGACCTCCTTTCAGCGCGCGAGGAGGCCATCGCCGCCCGCGCCGCCTTCGACAAGAAATGCGGGCTGGAGACGGGCCTGCGCGACGAGCTGACCGCCGTCGTCGCCAAGATCCGCGCCGCCCCGGCCGCCGACAGAACCGCCGCCGCCAATGGTTTCAACGAAGCGAAGGGCCTTGTCGACGCCTGCGTCATGGCCGGCAAGGCGGTGGGCCTCTCCGAAGACGACGTGCGGGAGCTGTTGAAGAAAAGCGACGCTTATTTGCGGGCGCATTCCACCGAGCGTAACAAATTCGAACTCGCCCGCGAGGCCTTCTGGAGCTTCACGCCCGATTCGACCATGGCGATTTGCGTCGCGATGGCGCAGGACGCCTTTCTCTTCATCATGAAGTTCCTGTCGGAAATCTTCAAACGCGGCTTCGAGCCGCGCGAACGGCGTCAGTTCATGACGCCCATGGATTTGACCGACGACGAGGAGGAGCCCGTCGAAATTCGCGCCATGAAGGCAATCTTGCGCGTCGCCCGGCCCATGCGCGGCGATATGAGCACGATCGACCCCAAGGACCCAGCGCTGCAGCTCCTTGCGCAAAATGTGCAGGACAATCTCGTCGCCATCCTCAACCGGCTGGTGCGCGACGAGATCGCCCATGTCGACCGCAAGGGCGCCTATGTCGTCGATAACGTCACGATTTCCCAGGTCGAGTCGCGGCTCTTCGCCGCGAGTAAACCCAGAACCCGCGGGCGTTATGGTTTTGACGGCTTTGCAGCGAACAGCGGTCCCCGCGCCTATTACAGCGATCCTATCCTCGCGCAGGCCCGCCGACGCCGGCCCGCGGCGCTGGAGCGCTATCTGGCGCGGGAAGATGCGGAGTCGGCCGGTCAGCCGGGCGCCCCGCCGGCCTAATTCGTCCTGTCGTATTGGACGGCAGCGCTCAGCGATGCATATTATATGGGCGGTCGAGCGATTGGCCGCCTTTCGCCCGCCCAGGCGCCCGGAGTTCTCCTATGCGCTACTGGCCCTTGCTCCTTGCGCTGCCCATGGCGCTCGCCATTGGCGGGACGGCGCAGGCCGTCGTGCGCGTGCATATCGATCTGTCGGCCCAGCGGATGTATGTCGTCTCGTCCTCGGGCAGTTACGTCTGGCCGGTGTCGACCGCGCGCCGGGGCTATCGGACGCCGCGCGGAAGTTTTGCTGCGAAATCGCTGCAGCGCCTCCATTACTCCAGCAAATATGACAACGCCCCCATGCCGCATTCGATCTTCTTTTCGGGCGGCTACGCCATCCATGGCACTTATGCGACCCGCTCGCTGGGCCGGCCCGTCTCGCACGGCTGTGTGCGCCTTTCCCCAGGGCACGCGGCGATGCTTTACGACATGGTGCGGCGAGAGGGCGCGCGGATTTCGATCAGCGGGGGACGCTAGCCTCCCAGTCTTCCCAACGCAGCGCCCTTGCTTGCCTTGCTGACAGAACGGCTTTCAAATGCGCCGACAAAAAGAAAGAAGAGGGAGGAGATCATGAACAAATGGGTTCTTGCTACGGTCGCGGCCGTGCTGGCGATCGGCGGCCCCGCATCGGCGGCCGGGACGACATGGCTCGTCACCGAGGAGAATATCGCCGGCGTTCGGGGCGCTCAGGGCTCATGGACCGTCAAGAAGGACGGAGACAGACTGACCGGCGACGCCTCGATGCAGACGGACAATGGCAAGTCGCTGACCTACAAGGTCGAGGGCTCGTTCGAGGGCGGCGTCTACACCATCAAGCTGAGCGACCGTAGCGACGGCAAGAAGGACTGCGTCTGGACCGGACACGCCCCGGCCGCCGGCGGCGCGCAGAGCAGCGGGCTGCTCGGCTACGCGGAATGCGAAGGGACAAAGCTCATCATCCGCGCGAGCATCGTGCAGTAAAGACGGGCGGCTTCAGAGCGAGAGCTTCTTCACCATATAGCAGGCGCTTGGCCCGTAGCTCTGCAGCTTTTCGGCGAGCCTGTCGCTGGAAGCAGCCGCGAACCCCATCGCGCGCCAGAAGCGGCCCGTTCCATAGACAGACGCCAACGCAATAAAACCGACGCCCTCCCGGCTGGCGAGGAGGCCGAGCCGGTCCATCAATTGCGCAGCCGCCCCGCGCCCGCGCGCGGCCGGGATCACCGCGGCGTCGTGCAGATAGAGACAGTCGGGCGAGGGCGGCAATCTTTCGAGAAAAGCGTCGAGCGGCGGAATCTCGAAAAGCGCCCAGGGATGGGAAATGGCGTAGCCGACGAGCGACCCGCCCTGCTCCAGAGCAAAGCAGCCGGCGGGGAACAGCCTGAATTTTTCTTCGAAAACCTCCTGCCGCTCGGGCAGTCCGGGATGGACGCCAACGGCGATCCGGCAGACCTCTTCGAGATCGCCTGGTCTCATCGCCCGCCACAAGGGCTTCTCGGCGTCTGATTCCATTTCCGTTTGATTGGCTCGCATGGGGAATCTTATTCTTGGCGATCGGGAATCGAAAACCACAAAAGCGCTGGTTTTGCCCAGAGCCCGTCATTGCGAGCGACGCGAAGCAATCCAGGGCCGCATCGCTGCCCTGGATTGCTTCGTCGGCTCCGCCTCCTCGCAATGACGGCGGTGATTTTCCTGTGTGTCCAAACGATGCGAGCGTCTCGACTGAACTCACACGACCAGCCCTTCCAACACGCTCATCGGCGCCCGCGAGCCCTTCACCCCGGTCACCAAAATCCGCACCGCCGGCGCGCCGGGGCGGGAATAGACCGGCTGCACCGTGACGCCGCCGAGCCGCCCCGCAACCGAAGCGAGGCACTCATATAAAGCGTCGGCGCGGTGGACCATGGCGAAGACGCCGCCCGGCGCAAGCAAGGCCAGGCAGCCGCGCACCCATTCGGCCAGCGGCACGGCGGCGACATGGGCGCGGGCCTTGTCCGGGTCGGGCGTCACCCGCACGCGGTCGGCTTCGTAAAAGGGCGGGTTGGTGAGCACGAGCGCCGCCTTTTCCTCCGCAAGCCCCGCCGCGCGGCGGGATTTGGCCGAGGTCGCGTCGCAGCAGTAAACCGACACGCGCCCCGAAAGCGCATTCAGCGCGACATTCTCCTGCGCCAGCCCGCAGCTCTCGGGGTCGATCTCCACGAGGCCGACAGTCGCAGCGGGCGCGAGCGTGGCGGCCATCAACCCGACAGCCCCCGCCCCCGCGCCAATGTCGAGAATGAGCCCAGATTGATTCGCGTCCGTGAGGGAGGCCAGCAGCACGGCGTCATGGCCGGCGCGATGGCCGCGCCCCTGCATCAGGCGCAGCCTGCCGTCGAGAAAACCATCCGCCGCTTCAATGCTCATTGTCCGGACAGTTCCACGCGCGTCCGCTGTCCACAAGCGTGACGTCGACAATATGAAGTATTTTTAACTTTCCCCCGACCGGGCGGGCATCCCGCTGAAATCCATCGGCTTATGTCTTTGGCGCGGCCGCGCCTTCACGCGCTCGGTAAAATTTTAGCCATTCGATTAAGCTTACGCTCGCGCGCCCCGTGGCAAGACGACGCATGTTCTGCCGCTAATCTCGCCAAAACCGGTCTTTGCCATGACGATCCGCCTCTACGGCAATGTTAAGAATCAGGGTCCCGTCCCGCAAGCGGAGCTCGGCGCCCGGCTGAGCCAATTAGCCATATGCTGCCGTGGCTTGGAATGGGCGATCCAGGATTTATGCGCTGGCGCCGAGACCGACTCCGGCCGCCGCCTCTCCGAACTCGCCTCGCGCCTTGCCGAGCAAAGTGAACGGCTGGCCCAGACGCTGGCCGCCGAGATCGAGGAGCCGCTCGACTAACCGCTTGCGGCGCCCCAAAAAAGCCGGCAAGCAGGCAGGGGAGCCGTCGACTTGCCGGTAAGGACGCAAGGACGTAAATTCCCAAAGCTAGGTTGTTTTGTCCGCAGGGGGGTCCGTGGGTATCGTTATTCCGCTCGAAGAGAAGAAAAGCGCGGGCCTCGAGAGCCTTCTCGAACTCATCCGCCCGGACCTCGAGCGCACCAATCAGCTCATCATCCAGCGCATGGGTTCCGACGTCACGACGATCCCGGAGGTCGCCAACCATTTGATTTCGGCTGGCGGCAAGCGCCTGCGGCCGATGCTGGTGCTCGCGACGGCCAATATGTGCGGTTATAAGGGCGACGGGCATCTCAAATTCGCCGCCGGCATCGAGTTCATGCACACGGCGACGCTGCTGCACGACGACGTGGTCGACGAATCGGACATGCGCCGGGGCAAGATCGCCGCGCGCATGCTCTGGGGCAACCAGACCTGCGTGCTCGTCGGCGACTTCCTGCTCGGTCACGCCTTCAAGATGATGGTCGAGCCCGGCATGATCCCGCCGCTCAGCATCGTCTCCCAGGCCGCCGCCGTCATCGCCGAGGGTGAAATCCTGCAGCTCAACGCCGCCAAGGACACGACGACGACCGAGGACGCCTATATGGGCGTCATCCGCCGCAAGACGGCGGAGCTCTTCGCCGCCGCGGCCGAGGTGGGCGTCATGCTCTCCGGCAAGCCCAAGGCGGATGAGGCCGCCGCGCGCAGCTACGGCATGAATCTCGGCATCGCCTTCCAGCTCATCGACGATGCGCTGGATTATGGCGGCTCCTCCGCCAAGCTCGGCAAGAATGTCGGCGACGATTTCCGCGAGGGTAAGATCACTTTGCCGGTCGTGCTCGCCTTCCGCCGCGGCAGCGAGAAAGAACGCGAGTTCTGGCGGCGCACGCTGGAGAAGGGCGAAATCAACGACGGCGACGTCGAGACCGCCTGCGGCCTGATGAAAAAGCACAAGGCGCTCGACGACACGATCGAGCGGGCCGCGCATTACGGCGCGATCGCGCGCGACGCCATGGAGATTTTCCCGGCCTCGCCGTGGAAGGACGCGCTGCTCGAAGTGGTCGATTTCTGCATCGAGCGCGTCTACTGAACAACGCGCCACGCAAGCATTCGAGACGCCGGCCGCGAGCCCCTCGCGGCCGGCCTATTTTTTAGGCCTTGACGCATTCGGCCTTGAACTGGCGCTTCGCCTTGCCCTTGAGGCCCTTGGCGACAGCCTGATCGGCGCAGCTCTTTTCCTTTTCGGCCTTCGACACGGGCGCAGCAGGCGCAGCCGCCGGAGCGGGCGCGGCAGGGGCGGCGGCGGCCGGAGCGGCGCCAGCGTCGCCAGCCTTCTGGGCGATTTCCGCCGGCGGCTTCCAAACGGTCTCGGCATGGGCCGAAACGACGAGCAGCGCGGCGCAGGCGCCGGCGGCGGAAAGAATCTTGATGCTCTTGTACATGACGTCTCTTTTATTGTTATTGAAGCCCGCGCGGCTTCGTGACTCCCTCGACCACACGCTTACGCGAGCGTGGCCGGGCCAAGATTATGACATTTTTGAGAAAATGTCTCGACAACGCCAGCAAGTTGGAAAACAAGGGAAATATGATCGAGATCAAGAAAAGAAGCTCGGCGCAATTCGATCTGACCGCGACGCCGCCGATCGCCGAACGCCGCCCTTTTCAGAAAACCACCCATGATCGCGTTCTGGACGACGGCTATACTTGGCTCGCCGCGCAGAATTGGCGGGATGTGCTGCGCGATCCGAAGACTTTGCCAAAAGACATCGCCGCGCTCGTGAAAGCCGAGAACGCTTACTGCGCCAAGGTCGTTGCGCCGTTGAAAGAGCTGCGCAAGACACTGGTGACGGAAATGCGCGGCCGCATCAAGGAGGACGACGCGGACGTCCCCGACAAGGACGGCCCCTACGCCTATTACGGCCGTTTCCGCGACGGCGCGGAACATCCGCTCTATTGCCGCACGCCGCGCGACGGCGGGCCGGAGACCGTGCTGCTCGACGGCGAGGCGCTGGCGGAGGGCCACGACTTCTTCGACATCGGCGACACCGCCCAATCGCCCGATCATGCGCAGCTCGCCTGGAGCGTCGACGACAAGGGCTCCGAGCTTTACGCCATTCGCACGCGCGCGCTCTGCGACGGCAAGGATCGCGACGACGTCGTTGAAGACACTGACGGCTCCATCGTCTGGAGCGCCGACTCGACGGCGTTTTGTTATGTGCGCGTCGACGAGAACCATCGCACGGCGCAAATCTTCCGCCATATCGTCGGCGCCGATCCGAAGAGCGACCGCCTCATACTCGAAGAGACGGACAGCGCGTGGTTCGTCGGACTGGACGAAAGCCGCTGCCGGCGCTTCGCCATCGTCACGATCCACGGCCATGACGCTTCCGAATGCTGGCTCGTCGATCTGCGCGACGCCGAGGCGCGCCCGCGACTCGTCGCCAAGCGCGAGCCGAAGTTGCGCTACGGCGTCGAGCCGCACGGCGAGCTTCTCTATATCCACAACAACGCCGACGGCGCGGATGACTTCCGCATTTGCGTCGCGCCGCTCGACGCGCCGCAGCGCGCCAATTGGCGCGATGTCGTCCCCCTGCGCGCCGGCGCCATGATTGTGACCTTCACGGTCTTCAAGCGCTATCTGGTGTGGATGCTGCGCGAGAATTCGTTGCCGCGCATTGTCGTGCGCGATCTCGAAACCAATGACGAGCACGCCATCGCCTTCGAGGAAGAAGCCTATGCGCTGGAGCTCGACGCCGGGCTCGAGTTCGACACCACGCAATTGCGTTTCGTCTACGCGTCCATGACCACGCCGGAAGAAACCTACGACTACGACATGGGCGCGCGCACGCGCGTGTTTCGCAAGCGGCAGGAAATTCCTTCCGGGCACGATCCGAAGAATTACGTGACGCGCCGCGTCTTCGCGCCGGCGCAGGATGGCGAAAGCATCCCGGTCACGCTCCTGCACCGCGCAGATTTCACGCCTGGCGGAAACGGCGCGCCGCTGCTGCTTTACGGCTACGGCGCCTATGGCCATTCGCTCGCGGCGGATTTCGACGAGGATGCGCTCTCGCTCGTCGATCGCGGCTTCGTCTATGCGCTCGCGCATACGCGCGGTGGAACCGATAAGGGCTGGAGCTGGTACGAAGACGGCAAACTCGATAAGAAGACGAACACTTTCTCGGACTTCATCGCCTGCGCCCGCCATCTCATCGCTTGCGGCTATACGCGCGAAGGCGCCATTGTCGCGCAAGGCGCCTCGGCGGGCGGGATGCTGATGGGCGCCATCGTCAATGAGGCGCCGCAGCTTTTCGCGGGCGTTATCGCCGGCGTGCCCTTCGTGGATGTGCTCAACACCATGCTGCGCGACGACCTGCCGCTGACGCCGCCCGAATGGCTCGAATGGGGCAATCCGATCGCCGACGCCGAGGTCTATGACCGGATCGCCTCTTACTCCCCTTACGACAATATTCGCGCGCAGAACTATCCGCCGATCCTCTCCATCGCGGGGCTGACCGATCCGCGTGTGACCTATTGGGAGCCCTTGAAGTGGGTCGCGAAGCTGCGCGCGACCATGACAGGCGGCGGGCCCGTGCTGCTCCATACGCATATGGGCGCGGGCCACGCCGGCGCGTCAGGCCGTTTCGAGGCGCTGGAGGATACGGCGCTCGAATACGCCTTCGCCATCGCCTGCGCGGCGCGCCTTACATAGAGGGGCGCTTGCGCTGGATTTCCTCCGGCGGCAGCCATTCCCGCCCGCCCTGCGTGCCGCGCTTGGCTTCGATGCCGGGCGACCCCGCCGCCGTTCCGCTCGGGCCCGCGACGCCGGCAGGCGACGCGTGTTTCTGCGCCTCCGGATTATCCTTCTGCACCACGGTCGGCGGCTGCACATTCGTGCCCGCGGCGGGGCCCGAGGTGTCGCCGGCTCCATGCGACCCGGCGGCCGTTGCGGGGCCCGAAGCGTCGCCGGTTTCCTGCGAGACGACGGCCGGCCCGGCGCCGCCCGATTCCTCGTTCATCGCGGGTTTTTTCTGCGGCCCTGGGATGACGGGCGGATTGGGATCTCCCTGATCCTGCGCGAGCGCCGGCGCAAAAGCGCCCGCCGCGAGAAGGGCGGAGATCACGACAAACTTCTTCATGGCGTCCACTCCTGCCGCCGCCCCCCGAGGCGGACCGGGCAAGCCCCAAGAGCCTAGATGGGAGAGCCGCCAAAGCCGGCAAGAAAAGATCGCCTTGCGCCGCGTTTTTCGTTTAATTGAGCTTTGCAGGAGGAAATTGCCATGGCCATCGAATCAAAACATCCTGAAACGCTTGCGCTTCATGCAGGCTGGCGCGCGGATAAGTCTACTGGCGCCGTCGCCGTGCCGATCTATCAGACGACATCCTATCAATTCCGCGACGCCGAGCACGCCGCCAATCTTTTCGCCTTGAAGGAGCTCGGGCCGATCTATACGCGCATCGGCAACCCGACGACCGACGTTCTGGAAGCGCGCCTCGCCGCGCTCGAAGGCGGCGTCGCCGCGCTGGCGCTTTCCTCCGGCCAGGCGGCTTCGGCCTTCGCGATCCAGAACATCGCGCGCGTCGGCGACAATGTCGTGTCCTCCACCGGTCTTTACGGCGGCACCTGGAATCTCTTCGCCAATACGTTAAAGGACCAGGGCATCGAGGTGCGCTTCGTCGATCCCGCCGACCCCGAGAATTTCCGCCGCGCCACGGACGAGCGCACCCGCGCCTATTACGCCGAGACGCTTCCCAACCCGAAGCTCGAAGTCTTCCCGATTGCAGAAGTGGCGGCGATCGGCCGCGAATATGGCGTTCCGCTCATCATGGACAATACGGCGGCGCCGCTTCTTGCACGCCCCTTCGATCACGGCGCGGCGATCGTCGTCTATTCCACGACGAAATATCTCGGCGGCCACGGAACGTCGATCGGCGGCGCCATTATCGACGGCGGCAATTTCGACTGGGAGAAGTTCCCGGCGCGCCAGCCGGCGCTCAATACGCCTGATCCGAGCTATCACGGCGCCGTGTGGGTCGAGGCGGTCAAGGCGCTCGGTCCCATCGCCTATATCATCAAGGCGCGCACGACGCTGCTGCGCGATCTCGGCTCCGCGCCCTCGCCCTTCAACGCGTTTCTGACCTTGCAGGGGATCGAAACCCTCACGCTGCGCATGGAGCGCCATGTGAGCAATGCGCAAAAGGTCGCAGATTTCCTCGGCCAGCGTAGCGAGATCACGAAAGTCATCTATCCCTCGCATCAGAGCGGCGAAACGCGCGCCCGCGCCGACAAATTTCTCAAGGGCGGCTATGGCGCGCTCATCGGCTTCGAACTCAAGGGCGGCGCAGACGCCGGCCGGCGTTTCATCGACGCGCTGGAGATGTTCTATCACGTCGCCAATATCGGCGACGCACGCAGCCTCGCGATCCATCCCGCAACAACGACGCATTCGCAGCTCGGCGAGGAAGCGCAGCTCGCGAGCGGCGTGACGCCCGGCTATGTGCGGCTTTCGATCGGCCTCGAGCATATCGACGATATTCTCGCCGATTTGGAGAAGGGGCTGAAAGCGGCGGGGGTTTGACCCCCTCGACTTAGCGCCCCCTCCCCAGCCCTCCCCCACTTCGTGGGAGAGGGAGCGGGTTGTCGCCATCATCGAGAATGCGGATCGCGAGCGTCCCCTCTCCCGCTTTAGCGGGGGAGGGACAGGGAGGGGGCTCTCACGACTTCACCTTCATCGGATACCCAGCCACAACCAGCGCCACATCCTTAGCGATCCTTGCGACCTCCTGATGCAGCAGGCCGGCCGCGTCGCGGAAGGCGCGGGCGAGCGCGTTTTCGGGCACGATCGACAGTCCCACCTCCGGCGACACCACGACCGTCGGCGCCTCGCGCGCAGATAAAGCGGCGACCAGGGCGGCGCGATCCGCAATAAGATCGGCTTCGACAAACATTCTGTTGGAGAGCCAGATGGCAAGGCAATCGATCAGCAGCGGCAAATCCGCGGGCGCGGCGCTAATCGCCTCGGGCAAATGCTGCGGCGCCTCGACGGTGCGCCACTCGCCGCCACGACGCGCCTGATGCGTCGCGATGCGCGCGCGCATCTCATCGTCGAAGGCTTGCGCCGTCGCAATATAGGTCCACGGCCCGGGATGCGCCATCACGAGGCTTTCGGCATAGGCGCTCTTGCCCGAACGCGCGCCGCCGAGGACGAAAGTGAGACGCGGATTCTCAATCATCGCGCACCGTCATTGCGAGCGAAGCAAAGCAATCCAGCAGCCGCGCGGAGACTCTGGATTGCTTCGTCGCCTCCGGCTCCTCGCAAAGACGGGCCCTTGCGGTCATGCCACCCGTCATTCCCGGCGGGCTGAAAGCCCGACCGGGAATCCAGAGCCATAAGTGCGCTGGTTCGGCGCTGGATTCCCGATCGCTCGCTTTGCGAGCGTCGGGAATGACACCGAGCCAATGGAGTGAAATCCGTATTAGACATGCTCGGCTCTTTTGAATCCGGTGCGCGCCAAAAGGCCGCCCTCGCGATCGAAGACGATCACCTCGACCTCTGTTTCGCTGGCGCCCAGCGTCTGCGCCGCTGTCGCATAGGCAAGCCTGGCGATTTCACCCGCGAGATCGACATGCGCACGCTGCGCGATCTGCAACGCCTCCAACGCGCTGTTTGCATCTTCGATCTCGCGCGCAATCTCATCACTCGCGCCGGCCGCCCGCGCGCTCTGCGCAAGCCGCGCGAAATCCACGCTCGACCTGCCAGAATGCAAATCCAACCGGCCCTGCGCGAGCTTGGTCATCTTCGCAAATCCACCGCCGATCGTGACGCGCGCGACCGGATGCGTGCGCAGATATTTTAAGAAACCGCCGACGAAATCGCCCATTTCGATCAGCGCGGCGTCCGGCAAATCATAGAGCTTCTTCACCGCAGCTTCCGACGTCGAGCCTGTCGTTCCCGCAATATGCGTGAGGCCGCTCGCGCGCGCGACATCGACGCCGCGATGAATGCTGTCGATCCAGGCCGCGCAGGAGAAAGGCGTGACGATGCCCGTCGTGCCGAGAACAGACAGGCCGCCGATAATGCCCAGGCGTCCGTTGAGCGTATGTTTCGCCATCTCCTCGCCGCCGGGAATGGAAATCTCGATTTCGGCGTCTGCGCCAACGCCGAGCCGCGAAGCAGCCTCCGCGATTGTCTGGCGCATCATCTGGCGCGGCACGGGATTGATGGCGGGCTCTCCCGGCGGCAACGGCAGGCCGGGACGCGTGATCACGCCCACGCCCTCCCCCGCCTTGAAAGACACTCCCGCGCCCGGCGCCGCGCGGCGGACAGTGGCGCGGATCAACGCGCCATGGGTGACGTCCGGGTCGTCGCCGGCGTCCTTCACGACGCCGGCGCGGGCAAAATCATCGCCGCGCGTAAACTCCGCCAGCGCGAAGGCGACGCGCTTGCCGGAGGGTAGAGCGATTTCCACAGGGTCCGGCGGCGGCGCGCCCGTGAGAAGCGCTTGATAAGCCGCGCGCGTCGCCGCCGTGGCGCAGGCGCCGGTGGTCCAGCCCCGGCGCAGCGGTCGATCTTTTGGCGCGTCTGTCATGCGTCTTCTTTAGCAATTAGCGGCGCAACGCGACACCGGCCGAACGATCCGCTAAAAGGAGCGCCGGTTTCATTCGACAGGAGCTTGGCCCATGAGACGCAGCCTTTCGTCCTTCTTCGCCTTTGCGGCGCTCGCGGCGGCGGACGCCGGCGGCGCGCAGGCCTTCGAGCTGAAAAGTCCGGACCTCGCCGAGGGCAAGACCATTGACATGAAACATGTCTACAACTCCTTCGGCTGCACGGGCGGCAATCTCTCGCCCGCGCTCAACTGGACCGACCCGCCGGCCGGCACGAAGAGCTTCGCCGTGCTTGTCCACGATCCCGATGCGCCGACGGGCGGCGCCGGCTTCTGGCACTGGCTCGTTGTCGATATTCCGCCGGACGTGCGCAGCCTGGCGCAGGGCGCCGGCGACGCCTCGGGCAAGAAGCTGCCGCCCGGCGCCCATCAGCTCGAAACCGATTTCGGCGAGAAGGCCTATGGCGGCCCCTGCCCGCCGCCCGGCAAGCCGCATCGCTACATTTTCACGGTCTATGCGCTGAAGATCGACAAGCTCGGCGACGCGGCGCACGGCCGCACGGCGGTCGCCGGCTTCACCATCAACGGCAATGCGCTGGCCAAGGCGTCCATAACTGGGCTGTTCGGGCGATAAAGGGCGTGGCGCATCCGTCATTGCGAGCAAAGCGAAGCAATCCAGAGCGCCATCACGGCTCCTGGATTGCTTCGTCGCTTCCGCTCCTCGCAATGACGGGGTTGTCATTCCTGGCGGGCCGAAGGCCTGACCGGGAATCCAGGGTGACCGCGCGCGCCTTCGGCTCTGGATTCCCGATCGCCCGCTGCGCGCGCGTCGGGAATGACAGGGTCGTCGTCATGGGTCGTTGCTGACGACCG
This sequence comes from Methylocystis sp. Sn-Cys, assembly GCF_016745395.1. Taxonomy (GTDB): domain Bacteria; phylum Pseudomonadota; class Alphaproteobacteria; order Rhizobiales; family Beijerinckiaceae; genus Methylocystis; species Methylocystis iwaonis. The sequence goes on along the minus strand of NZ_JAERVJ010000003.1, from coordinate 133,732 downwards.
CATGACCAACGCCGCCACCGCGCTCCTCGCGCTCGCCATCGAAGCTCTCTGCGGCTATCCGGACCGGCTCTTCCGCCGCGTCGGCCACCCTGTCACATGGGCGGGCGCGCTCATCCTAGCGCTCGACAAGCGCCTCAATCTTGAAAGCGACCCCTTCACTCTGCGCCGCGCCAAGGGCGCCGCCGCGCTCGTCGCGCTCGCCGCGACCGCGCTCGTCGCCGGTTCGATTATCGAAAGCCTCGCCCTCTCGCTCCCTTACGGCTGGATCGCGCTCGCCGTCCTCGCATCGAGCCTCCTCGCGCAAAGGAGCCTCTACGCCCATGTGGCCGACGTCGCGCGTGGGCTTTCCCGCTCGCTCGACGATGGGCACCGCGAGGTCGGTAAAATTGTGGGCCGCGACGTTACCCTGCTCGACGAAGCCGGCGTCGCCCGCGCGGCGATCGAAAGTCTTGCCGAAAATTTCTCCGACGGCGTCGTCGCGCCGGCGCTGTTTCTCGCGCTCTTCGGCCTGCCCGGCGCGCTGCTCTACAAAGTGGTCAACACCGCCGACAGCATGATCGGCCACAAATCCGCGCGCTATCTTGCTTTCGGCTGGGCGGCGGCGCGCTGCGACGATCTTTTCAACCTGATGCCCGCCCGCTTGGCGGCAGGGCTAATCGTCGCAGCCGCATGGGCGACCGGCGCGCCGGCGCGGGACGCCTATGAGACCGCCTTGCGCGACGCCTCCAAGCACGCCTCGCCCAATGCCGGCTGGCCGGAGGCGGCGATGGCCGGCGCCTTGGGACTTTCGCTCGGCGGTCCGCGCCGCTATCACGACCTCGAAATCGTTGGCGCTACCCTGGGGACCGGACGGCGCAAGGCGACGGCTGAGGATATTTTTCGCGCCCTGAGGATTTACAAGGCTGCGCTGGCCATGCTTTGGCTTATTATGGTCGTCGGCGCCCTCGCGGGCGCTAGATAGTCTGTTTTTCAAGGATAAACGCGAGATCCTTTCCCCCGGACAACCGGATGGAGCTCGCCCTTTCATTTTCCCGGAATTCGAATATGTTAAGGGGAGATTGTGCAGCGCAACATAACGGAGGCGTAGAAGCGCCAGGAGACGCGTGATTATGGACCGTATGTCGTACCAGGTTTATGAGATGCTGCATCTGGCCTTCGCGCCCGCGCGCGCGGCGACCGACGCCCTGCTCCATACGATCAAGAGCCCTCTCAACCCATTTTCGCATACGTCATTCGGGCGCAGCATCGCCGCCTCCGCCGAGCTCTTCGAGCGCATGACGCGCCGCTACGGCAAGCCCCTCTTCGGACTCGATACGACGACCATCGACGGCGTCGAGGTCTCGATCGTCGAGGAGCATGTCTGGATCAAGCCCTTCTGCGGCCTGCTGCATTTCAAGCGGGCCTTCGAGGGCGAGGAGCCGAAGCAATCGAAGCTGCTGATCGTCGCGCCCATGTCGGGCCATTACGCCACGCTGCTGCGCGGCACGGTCGAAGCCTTTCTGCCGACCCACGACGTCTACATTACCGACTGGGCCGACGCCCGCACCGTGCCGCTGATAGACGGCGGGTTCGATCTCGACGACTACATCGATTATCTCGAGGACATGCTGCGCCATCTGGCGCAGGACGGCAGGCCGGTTCATACGCTCGGCGTCTGCCAGGCCTCTGTCCCGCTGATCTGCGCCATCGCCGCGTTGGAATCCGCGAATGACCCCGCCGCGCCGGACTCCATGGTGCTGATGGGCGGGCCAATCGATCCGCGCGTGAATCCCACGGCCGTGAACCAGCTCGCCGAGAAGCGCGGCATCGACTGGTTCCGTCGTCACTGCATCCACACCGTGCCCTTCCCGCATGCCGGCATGGGCCGCGAGGTCTATCCGGGCTTTCTGCAGCTTTCGGGCTTCATGGCGATGAACATCGAGCGCCATGTCTCGGCGCATCTCGAAATGTTCAACCATCTCGTCGAAGGCGACGGCGACTCGGCCGAAAAGCACCGCGATTTCTACGATGAATATCTCGCGGTGATGGACCTCACCGCCGAATTCTATTTGCAGACGGTCGAGCACGTCTTCATCCGGCATGAGGTGCCGCTCGGCCTGTTGCGCCATCGCGGCGAGCTTATCGACCTCGCGGCGATCCGCCGCACGGCGCTGCTGACCGTCGAGGGCGAGAAGGACGATATTTCAGGCGTCGGCCAGACCTACGCGGCGCAAGCGCTCTGCCCCGGCATCCCCGATGCGCGTAAGGCGCATCATCTGCAATTGGGCGTCGGCCATTACGGCGTCTTCAACGGCTCGCGCTTCCGCCGCGACATCGCGCCGCGCATCTGCGCCTTCACGAGCGAAATCGAGAAAGTCGAAGCCTGAAGGGGACCGCGCGCTTTCAGGCGCGCTAAAGAAAGGGCAGCGAGCCTGAAGGCTCGCCAGCTTTTCGATAAACCTCCGAGGCGGCCTCGTCCTTCGAGACGCGAGCGTCGCTCGCTCCTCACGATGAGGCCTAAGTGTTTGGCGTAGATGCAGAAGCCCCTCATGCTGAGGGGCCTGCGCAGCAGGCGTCTCGAAGCACGAGGGGCGTCATGGCGCTCTGGCGAGCCTGAAGGCTCGCGGTCCCCGCTGCGCTGCTTACAACGTCGGCGTCAGCCCTGCTTTGAGGTTTTCGCGGGCAAGACCAAGGAGCAGATTTTTCGTCTGCTCATCCGCAATCCACGCATCGACGCGCGCATTGGAGAGCCGCTCCGGGCCCGCCTTTTCATAGGTCTTGAAAGACGCCGCGAGATATTGCGGCAGGTTGAGAAAATCGCCGACCGAATTGGCGAGATGGTGGTTCTGCAGCTTGAACAGATAGCCGCCCTGCGCGCCGAACACTTTGGCGATTCCCGGATAGACCGGGAAGATTTCCGCACGCGCGAGGTCGTGGATTTCGTAATAGCTGAAATCCGTCGACGGCGGCTTCAGGCCGACTTTCTCCCACATCCGCCGCGCAATATCGAAGAGCACGAAGCTCTTGGGATGCAAGATGCTGTACATGAAGACGCCGCGGCGCGCCCATTTCATGAGATCTTCCGAGAGATCGACGCCGAAACGCGCTTTCGACGTCTCGAGCAGCTCCCGCGCAGCGTCGTTCCAGACATCGAAATAGCCCAGGGCCTGAAAGACATTCTCATTGAACAGCGCCCGCGCTTCCTCGACCGAAAGCCCCGCGCGGTAGGCGAAAAGGGCGAGCGCCGAATGATAGGGCCCGACCGGCCCGAAGATGAAGCCGTGCAGCGGTTGCGATTTGTCCTCGATATAGATGAGGTCGGGATGAAACGCCGCGAAACTGATCGCGGGCGTCAGCGTCGTCTTCGGCAGACGGCTGCGCAGCTCCTCCGAATCTCCGCCGCCGCGCAAATGGCCGGCGAGAAAATCATGCGTGAAGATGTAATCATACGTATCCAGCGTCTTGACCAGAAGGTCCATCGAGGCCTTGGCGTGGCCGATCGCCGAGAAGTGATCGACCACGGCGCTCGGATTCATGACCTTCATCGCATAGGCGATCCCGAAGGCCTGACAATTGCCGATAACGGCGATTCGCGGCCCCGTGGCGCGGATAACGCGGCCGGTCAGCTTGGCGATGTGCGGCTCGACCGCATATTGGCGCCACGTGCGGAAAATCTGCTTGTCGATTTGAGATAACATACGGTCATTCACCAGTTTCGCCGGGGCGCGTCCCGTCTTCCGGCCCTGGGCTGGTGACAAGAGGCGGCGCCGCGTCTATGGTCCGCTCACACGCAACGGCGCGCCATATGCGCAACGAAGACGAGCGCTACGAGGTCCGTTTGCGAAGATCGATTCGAATCGACGAGGAGTTTGCCCTTGGCAGACAACCCCTATAGCTCCCTACCCGACCATCGCTTCTGGCGCAAGGCTGTGACCGGACTGCCGCCCTTCGCCATCGACCCGGTGATTTCCATGCCCTTCAAGATCGCCCGCGAAGATCGCGTGGCGACTGCGGGAAGCTGCTTCGCGCAGGAAATCGCCCATCGCCTGCAGACGAGCGGCTACACCTATTATCTTGCCGAAAAACCGCCGCAGGGGATGTCGGCCGAGGAAGCGCTGCGGCGCAACTACTCGATGTATTCCTGCCGCTATGGCAATCTCTACACGACCGCGCAATTGCGGCAGTTGATCGAGCGCGTCTATGGGCGTTTCACGCCGTCGCTCGATTACTGGAATCGCCCGGAGGACGGCCGCTTTGTCGACCCCTTCCGCCCGCGCATCGAGCCGGACGCCTATGAGACGGTCGAGGCGATGCGCGCCGATCGCGAAAGCCATTTCGCCGCCGTGCGTCACATGCTGGAGACGATGGACGTTTTCGTCTTCACCTTCGGCCATACCGAGACCTGGCGCCACAAGGCGGATGGCGCGATCTTGCAGCTCGCGCCCGGCGTCGCCGGCGGGACATGGGACGAAAACGTCTACGAGTTCTACAATATGACGGTGAGCGAAGTCGTGCGCGACTTCCTCGCCGCCGTGGATCGTATTCGCGAGGTCAATCCGAAAGTCCGCATCATCCTGAGCGTGTCGCCGGTCGGGATCATCGCGACCTACGAAGACCGGCACGTCGCCGTCTCCAATGTCGCCGTCAAATCTATTTTGCGGGCGGCGGCGGACGAGGTCGTGCGGGCGCGGCCGAACATCGCCTATTTCCCGTCCTTTGATCTCGTCAACATCTCCCCCAATACGGGACGCTTCTATCGCGACGATACGCGGCGCATCAATGCGCATGGCATCGACCGCACGATGAAGATGTTCTTCGATCACTTCACCGACAAGGCGCGCGAGGAGGAGGCGATTCGTTCGCTGAAATTCGACGTCGCGGCGGAAGCGGAAGCCAGCGCCCGCGTCGTCTGCGACGAGGAGGCGATCGAGTCTGCGTGAGACGGCGATCGGCGGATCGGCGTCAGCGCCGATCCGCTGAATTCTTCATCGACCACCGAGCCGACAGCCGATTTCCAGAGGATCGAACATGATCGTAGCTTCGCTTGCGCTCGCCGCTGCGGGGGCTTTTACCGGCGCCTCTCTTTACGTGAATTACGTCGAGCAGCCGGCGCGTCTCGCCTTGAGCGACGATGCGCTCATCAAGGAATGGGAGCCCTCCGATCATCGCGGCTTCATTGTGCTCGCGGGATTGGCGGCGATTGCCGCATTGTTCGGCTTCATCGCCTTTCGCGAGCTCGACGACATTCGCTGGCTGTTCGGCGCCCTGGTTATTCTGGCGTCATGGCCCTACACCTATTGGGCGATCGTGCCGCTCAATAACCGCATCCTCGGCCTCATCGCCGCCGACGCCGCGCATGAGGCGCGCAAAGTGATCGATCTTTGGGGCAAGCTGGAAATCGGCCAGACAGCGATCGGCGTCCTTGCCCTCGCGATCTTCCTTTGGGCGGCCGGCTAAAACCTTTCGTCTGAACCGCGCCCCACGCAAGCAGACTGCGCCTCAGGGCCTTCGGCGCCAATCTTGAAGAGCGGCATTCATGATTTATGATCTTGTCGTGATCGGTTCGGGTCCGGGCGGCTATGTCTGCGCGATCCGGGCCGCGCAATTGGGCCTGAAAACCGCCGTCGTCGAGAAAGACCCGACCTATGGCGGAACCTGCCTCAACGTCGGCTGCATTCCCTCGAAAGCGCTGCTGCACGCTTCCCATATGTTCGAGGAGGCCGGCCACGGCCTTGCGCCGCTCGGCGTGATCGTCGATCCGCCGAAGCTCGATCTCGCGGCGATGATGAAGCACAAGAACGAAACAGTCGGCGCGAATGTAAACGGCGTTGCCTTTTTGTTCAAAAAGAACAAGGTCGACGCCTATCGCGGCGTCGGCCGCCTTGCTGGCGCGGGCAAAGTTGAAGTGACCGGCGCCGATGGCGCGTCGCAGACCCTCGAAACCAGGAATATCGTGATCGCCACCGGTTCGGCGGTCGCGCCTTTGCGCGATGCTTCCGGCGCCGAAATTCAGATCGACGAAAAGCTCGTCGTCTCCTCCACCGGCGCATTGTCGCTGGAGAAGGTTCCGCAACGGCTCGTCGTCATCGGCGCGGGGGTCATCGGCCTGGAGCTCGGCTCGGTCTGGCGGCGGCTCGGCGCGCAAGTGACGGCGATCGAATATCTCGACCGCGTGCTGCCGGGCTTCGATCTCGAAGTGGCCAGCCGCTTCCAGAAGCTCCTCGAAAAACAGGGCTTCGCCTTCAAGCTCGCGTCGAAGGTCACCGGCGTCGCGCGCGAAGGCGATGGCGTCGTGGTCTCCTATTCCTCCGTCGACGGCGCAACCTCGGATACAGTCGCGGCGGACGTCGTTTTGGTGGCCACCGGCCGCATCCCCTATACGCAGGCCCTCGGGCTCGAAGAGGCGGGCGTCGCGCTGGAGCGCGGGCGCGTCATCATCGACGACCATTTCGCCACCAATGTCCCGGGCGTTTACGCCATCGGCGACGTCGTGCGCGGGCCGATGCTCGCCCATAAGGCCGAGGATGAGGGCGTCGCCGTCGCCGAAATCCTCGCAGGCCAGGCCGGCCATGTGAATTACAACGTCATTCCGAGCGTCGTTTACACGAGCCCTGAAGTCGCCTCGGTGGGAATCACCGAGGAAGACGCCAAGGCCAAGGGCCTCGACGTCGCCGTCGGCAAATTCCCCTTCTCGGCCAATGGCCGCGCCCGCTCCATGCGCGAGACCGACGGCTTCGTGAAATTTATCGCCGACGCCGCCACCGACCGGGTGCTGGGGGTCCATATCCTCGGCGCCGGCGCCGGCGAGCTGATCGCGGAAGCGGCTGTGCTCATGGAATTCTCGGGCTCCTCCGAGGACCTCGCGCGCACCTGCCACGCCCATCCCACCATGTCGGAGGCGATGAAGGAGGCGGCGCTCGCCGTGGCCAAGCGGGCGATCCATATCTGACGCCATTTCCGTTTGAGCAGCTCGCATTGGGCCTTGTCATTCCCGGCGGGCTGAAGGCCCGACCGGGAATCCAGAGCCACAAAAGCGCGGGTTTCCCGATCGCTCGCTGCGCGAGTCTCCGGAAGGGGCGCCGAACCAAATTGGCGTTCACGATCGGACGCTTACATTCTTGCCGGACTGCTGCTGGAGCGCCCGATGGAACAAGTGAATGCATTTCTCGGCTGGTTGAAGCCGCGGCTGGCGCGGGCCTTCTGGTTCACGCTGGCGCTTCTCTTCCTGATCGAGAGCTGGCTCTGGGACCATCTCAAGGACGGGCTGCACGCGCTCGAGCGCTGGCTCGGCGTGGAACGGTTAGAGCCCTGGCTGAAAGCTCTTGTCGCGCAGCTCTCGCCGCCCATGGCGCTGGTCCTTTTCGTGGGCCCGATCGCTGGAATATTGCCGCTTAAAATAGCCGCCTTGGCGCTGCTGGCGCATGGCCATATTCTGGCGGGCGTCGGCGTCATTCTGCTGGCGAAAATGCTGGCGCTGGGCGTCGAGGCCTTCCTGTTCGACATCTGCCGCGACAAGCTTTTGCAGATGCCATGGTTCGCACGTTTCTATGCGACGGTCCTCGACGTGCGCGCCTGGGCGTCTCAGCTCGTGAAGCCTTACAAAGAGCGCTTGGCGGAAGGACTCGCCAAGCTGCGCGCCAATCTCGCAGCCTACCTGGGCGGGGACGGGGAACTCTTGAGAAAACAGATCGCCCGCCTGCGCGCCCTGGTGAAATCGCGGGGCGCGGCGTAAGCGCTCATACCGTTTCCGTTTGAGTAGCTCGCATGGGGACGTGTCATTCCCGGCGGGCTGAAAGCCCGACCGGGAATCCAGAGCCATAAGTGCGCTGGTTTTGCTCGGAGCCCGTCATTGCGAGCGAAGCGAAGCAATCCAGGGCAGCGATGCGGCGCGGGATTGCTTCGTCGGCTCCGCCTCCTCGCAATGACGGCGGTAATTCCGATCGCTCGTCTGCGAACGTCGAGATCAACACCGAACCAATCAAGCGGATCTCGTATCACTCGCAGATGGCGTAGCCGAAGCAGAAATCGGCTGCCGCCGCGGAGGGCGATTTGAACAAGGCCCCCGCGCTCGCGAAGCTTGCCGCCACCATCAGCGATAGAAGGCCGAAAATAAGTGATTTTCTCATAAGCCCCTCCCCGAAATGCCTTGCGCCGCAATATCGGGGCTGCCTCGCCTCTCAATTTGCGCGCCTGCGCCCCCTTGGCCGACTAACGCCGATCCTACGGCTCCGGTTCCGAGAAACCGTCCAGGCGCCCTCGAGCGTGCTTAACGACAAAGCGCATAGCCGAAGCAAAAATCGCTCGCATCCGCATGAGCGCTCGAGACGACATAAGCGCCAGCGCCAGCCAATTCGAGCGCGAGAACCAGAAAGACCACGAGCAAAGCGCCCAATCCCGCTGTCTGTCGCATGGAAGCCTCCTTCTATCTCCGCCTCGCCCATCGGCGAATAAGCGCAGATTAGGGAGGCAGGGACGCAGACACAGTGCGCGGGCGCACGGGCCGAAGGGTGGCTCGAAATGAAAGAGCCTCCCCCCGCGGCGGAGGAGGCTCGTCCCGCGGTCATTGTGCGGGATCTGCTCGACTGGTTCGGCGCCATCCCCGACGCTCGCGCCGTTTGGACACACAGGAATCACCGCCGTCATTGCGAGGAGGCGGAGCCGACGAAGCAATCCAGGGCCGCATCGCCGCCCTGGATTGCTTCGCTTCGCTCGCAATGACGGGCTTTGAGTAAAACCAGCGCTCTTGTGGCTAGATTCCCGTCGGGCTTTCAGCCCGCCGGGAATCACAATAGTTTAGATCACGACGACCTTGGTGCCCACCTTCACGCGGCTGTAGAGGTCGATCGCGTCGATGTCGCGCATGCGGATGCAGCCCGAGGAAACGCCCTGGCCGATCTTCTCCGGCTCATTGGTGCCGTGGATGCGGTAGAGCGTGTCCTTGCCCTCCTGATAGAGATAGAGGGCCCGCGAGCCGAGCGGATTGTCCGGGCCGCCCGGCAGGCCGCCGGCGTCGGCGGTCGGCTGCAGATGCGGCCAGCGCTGGAGCATGTCCTTGGGCGGAATCCAGCGCGGCCATTCCTGCATCGCGCCAACATAGGCGCGGCCGCTCCAACCCATCGCGTCCTGCCCTGTCGCAACGCCATAACGAACAGCCTTGCCGCCGGGCATCACGTAGTAAAGGAAATGCGACCTGGAATCGACGATGATCGAGCCAACCGGCTCGTTCGTCTTGTAATCCACGAGATAGCGATCGAATTCGGAGCTGATTTCGGCTTTCGGCGCGAGCGCCAGAAATTCGGCGTCGCGACCCGACAGCTTCGGCTCGGGCAAACGCGTCCCGCTGTAACAGCCAGCGAGCGCGAGCGCGGATAGCGCCGTTGCAACCAAAAGCCTCGAATTCATGCCAACGCTCCTTTCCGCCGCAGGATAGTCACGAAAAATGCTTATCACGAACTCGCCCGGGACAATCCGCCTCACCGCCATATTGGAGCCAATATTCCCTTGGTGTTGCCAGGGCGCCACGTTGCAGCGCGAAGAAATTGTCCCAAGCCGCCCCAAATGAGGACTTGACGTCTTTCATTTTTCACAGACATGGGCGAAAAACACAGGAACAGGGCGGGAATCGTCCGCCCCTTTAGCGGCGATCTTGTGAAAACGCTTCTCGTCACGCATGCGAGCGGTCTCGATCACGAAATGGGTCCGGGGCATCCCGAGCGCCCGGATCGGCTGCGCGCCATAGAGCGCGAGCTGGACGCCGAGCGCTTCCAATCCCTTACGCGCGTGAATGCGCCGCGCGCGTCCCTCGAAGCAGTGCTGCGCGTGCATCCGCAAAGCTATCTCGATGCGCTCGAACAGGCCGGGCCGCGCGAAGGCTATGCGGCGCTCGACAGCGACACGCTGATGTGCGCCAAGACGCTCGAGGCGGTCTGGCGTTCGGCGGGCGGCGCCGTCGCCGCGATCGACGCGGTGATGAGCGGCGCGGCCGACACCGCTTTCGTCGCCACGCGCCCGCCGGGCCATCACGCGAGCGTGCAGACGCCCATGGGATTCTGCTTCATCAATAATATCGCCATCGCCGCGCGCCACGCCCAGGCGGCGCATGGCGTCGAACGCGTCGCCATCGTGGATTTCGACGTGCATCACGGCAACGGCACTCAGGATATTTTCTGGGCCGACGGCAGCGTTCTTTACTGCTCCCTCCATCAGGCGCCGTTTTACCCCGGCACCGGCGGGCGCAACGAAACCGGCGAGCACGACACCATCGTCAATGCGCCATTGCTGGCCGGCTCGTCTGGTTACGCCTTCCAGGAGGCGTTCGTCGACCGCGTCCTGCCGCGGCTGCGCGACTTTGGCCCGGACATCATCCTCATCTCGGCCGGCTTCGACGCCCATGAACGCGACCCGCTCGGCGGGCTTCTCCTCACCGAGCGGGATTTCAGCGAGACGACCAAGCGCCTGATGGACGTCGCCGACAAGAGATGCGGCGGGCGGCTCGTCTCTCTTCTCGAAGGCGGCTACGATCTCGAAGGCTTGAGCCGCAGCGTCGCGGCCCATGTTCAGGCCTTGATGGGCGCCTGAGCGGCGGCCAGAGCCTCCGCCTCGAGATGGGCCCTTTCCGCCCGGGCCAGAATATCGGCGAGGATAAGATCGTCGCGCGACGGCTCCTCCTCGCGGGCCTGCAGCAGCCGCTGCTGCCGCGCCGCCTCCAGGGCGCCCGCCGTCACCTTGCCGGAGGCGCGCTCCCTTTCGAGTTGCTCCACCAGGTCGCGGTTCGCCTGTTCGAGATGCGCCTTCTGATCGGCGAAGCGGCTGCGCTCCGCATTCAGCCGGTCGCCGGCGAGCGCGGCTTTCTGCTCGGATTTTTCGAGCCGGGCGGAGAGGTCGCGCATCGCCCGGATCAGTGAGCGGGCGCGCCTGCTGAGCCGCGCATGGGCGCGCTCGCGGGCGTCCAGCTTTTCCTTGAGCGCCAGCATATCGGCGGCCGTGGCTTCGGAATGTTCCGAAAGACGCAGGAGTTTCTGCTCCAGGTCCTGAACCAGACGCTCGCCGACGCGGCACTGGTCGCTCTTCTCCTGCAGCTCGGACCGCGCTTCGACAAGAAGCCGCTCGGCGGCCTGCGCGCGCGAGACCTGCTCGTCGAGCTTGGCTTCCAGCTCGGCGATCTGACGGCGATGCTCCTCGAGCTCCAGGCGCGAGGCGGCCTGCGCCCTTTGATGCTCCATATGGGTCGAGGCGATCAGCTCCTCGAGCTTGCCGATCTGGCGCCGCTCGGTTTCGAGCGCGATCTCCAATTCGCGGATGCGCTCGACAAGCCCTCCGGCGTAGACCTTCCCCTCCGCCAGCTCGTTCTGCAGCGCGCCTGCGTGCGTCTGAACTTCGACGAGATTTGCTTGCAGGACGTCGGCATGTTGGCGCGCGAAGGCGGCTTCGTCCCGCGCCGCGGAAAGATCGAGCTGCAACTGCGTGATGAGCCGGTCGTTCTTGGCCACCGCGTCCTGCAATTCGTCGAGGTCGCCCTTGAGATGATAGACTTCGGCGCGCTCGGCTTCGTAAGCCTCCTGATACTGAGCGCCGACGCCCTGAGCCTGGCGCAGATCCGCCTCCAGCGTCTCGATCCGCGCTTCATGAGCCTGCGTCGCCTCGCGCAGCCGCGCAGTCTCCAAGGTTAGCAGGCTGTTTTCGGTCCGCGCCTCGTCCCTCTCCTCGTAAAGCGCGCGATTTTCTTCCTTCATGTCGGCGAGCGCGCCCTCGGTCAGCGCGATCATCATGCCGCGCTCGACCAGGGCGGCGTTGGTCTCCTCGCGCGCCGCGAGGATATGGCCGATCCAGTTCGAAATCTCGACGAAATGCGCCTTGACCGCGCAAAGCTCCTCGACCTTCTGGACAAGGTCGATGCAGCGGTTCTTGATCTCCTCGTCCTCCGCGCCAATCTGGTCCAGCGTCCACTCGGGAAAGGACGATGGATTTTGGACGCCGGCGTCGACATGGGCGACGCCCGCGTCCGGAACGACGTATTGCGCGGGGAGATGAAGAAGATCGTTCATATCGAGCCTTCCTGCTGTGCCTTATGCGCCGCCAGGAGGGACGCGGTCGGCAGACCTCTAGGATTTGTCTCGAGCTGAAGATATTCAGGAAAGCATAGCCGACGGAATTCGGCCTTTCGGACACGACCGATACTGGAGAACTACTTAGACCTTTTGGAATAAGCAAAAGCCGCGAGCCTGTCGGCGTCGCGGCTTTTGAAAAAGCTCAATTGCGGGGAGAGCCCCGGAGGCTCAGCCCTGGCGGGCCTTGTAGCGCTTCTGAACCTTGTTGATGACGTAGACGCGGCCCTTGCGGCGCACGATCTGGTTGGCGCGATGGCGCGAACGCAGGGACTTCAGAGAGTTGCGGACTTTCATGGTCTATCCTCGGCAATAGAACACTGGCCGGGATAACGCCCAGCGCCTCGTTACGGCCGGATATGCCAAATTTTACGCCGCCGATCAAGTCGAAACTGCTTGAATGGCGGTACGTTCCAATCTGGCGTCGTTAGCCCCCATACCTCCCCTTTACGGGGAGGTCGGCGGCCAAAGGCCGCCGGGTGGGGCCACGCCGCAACAATTGTGTTGGGGCTTTACCCCACCCGACCCCGCTGACGCGGGGCCACCCTCCCCGTAAAGGGGAGGGATGAGCTCTCGCCCGGCGTTCGCCCGAATTGTCCCTCACAGCGTCGCCACAAATTTCTCCCAGCCCGCCGCGCGCAGCTTGCAGGCGGGGCACTCGCCGCAGCCATAGCCCCATTCGAAGCGCTTGCCGCGCTCGCCCAGATAGCAGGTGTGCGATTCCTCCACGATGAGCTCGACGAGCCCTTCGCCGCCGAGGTCGTGCGCCATGCGCCAGGTCGCCGCCTTGTCGATCCACATCAAAGGCGTATGGATTTCCACATCGGTCGCCATGCCGAGGGTCAAGGCCCGGTTCACGGCGCGAATCGTGTCGTAGCGGCAGTCCGGATAGCCGGAGTAATCGGTCTCGCACATGCCGCCGACGAGGTCGGCGATGGAGCGCCGATAGGCGAGCGCGGCCGCGAAAGTGAGGAAGATGATATTGCGGCCGGGAACGAAGGTATTCGGCAGGCCGCCCTCCCCGAGCGCGACTTCGGCCTCCCGCGTCAGCGCGGTTTCGGAGACGGCGCCGAGCGCCTCGAGCGAGATCGTATGGTCCTCGCCGAGCCGCGACCGCCACAGCGGCGAGAGCGCGCCGAGGCCGTCCCGCAAAGCGGCGCGTTGCGCCAGCTCGATGCGATGGCGCTGACCGTAATCGAAGCCCACGGTCTCGACGCGGGAGAAATGCGCCAGCGCCCAGGCGAGGCAGGTGGTCGAGTCCTGTCCGCCGGAGAAAAGCACGAGCGCCGCGGAGTCCCCGGCGGGATTTGCGTCATGGGTCGTCATGACACGAAGCTAGCGCGCTTTCCGCTCGCATGGAATTAGCGTTCGCCGCGCGATGCGAGCGAATCACGCCGCCGTGCGGCGGGCGGGGCTCTGGGCTGTCGGCGTCTCGAACTTGGGCAGGGCGTTCATCACGCGCTGGGGCGGGAAGATCACGATCGCTTCGGTGCCCTCGCGCACTTTGGACTTCAGCATGAACTGGCCGCCATGCAGCTCGACGAGGCCCTTGACGATCGGCAGCCCCAGGCCCGTGCCCTCGTCGGCGTTCTTCTGCGCGAGCGTGCCGCGTCCGAAGGACGCCATGACGACGGCGATTTCCTCCTCGGGGATGCCGGGGCCCGTGTCCTTGATCGCGACATATTGGCCGCCGGCGCTGGTCCAGCCGACCTTCAGCGTCACCTGCCCGCCCTGCGGCGTGAATTTGATGGCGTTGGTGAGAAGGTTGAGAATGACCTGGCGCACGGCCCGTTCATCCACCCAGATGCGCGGCATGCTCGGCTCCAGCGCCTCGATCAAATTGATGTCGCGCTTCTGGGCGCGGATCGTCAAAAGATGGCGGCACTCCTGCGCGACATTGACGAGCGAGACGCTCTCCTCCTTCAATTCGTAGCGGCCCGCCTCGACGCGCGAGAGATCGAGGATTTCATTGATCAGCATCAGCAGATGCTGGCCGCTCGAATGAATATCGGAGGAATATTCCTTGTAAGCTGGGTTGGAATGCGGGCCGAAAAGCTCGTTTTTCAGCACCTCGGAAAAGCCCAGTATGGCGTTGAGCGGGGTGCGCAGCTCGTGGCTCATGGTCGCGAGGAAACGCGACTTGGCGAGATTGGCCTCTTCCGACCGGCGGCGCGCCTCGTCGGAATTCGCCTTGGCCTGCTCCAGCTCGGCGATGAGCTCGTTCTTCTCGGCGCGGAAGAACAGGCTTTCGGAGGCGAGCTGGTGGAAACGCCTGGCCAGCACGTAGAAAAACACCTGGCTCGCCGCCACCATTGCGACGAGGGGGGCGATGGTTTGGGCGCCGCGCGCGGCGACGGCGATATAGGCGACGCTCGCCAGCGAGGCCGGCAGAATGGCGGCGTAGACGGCGGCCGGAATCGTCGCCGTCACCATGGTGTTGAACGCCGAGGACATCAGCATCATGCAGATGACCAGCGTGCGGGCGTTGGGGTCGTTGACGCTCAGGAGGGTCGCCGCGACGCCGGCCCAGACGAAGCCATGGATAAGCTCGGTCGCGACGAATTTGGTGCGCCACTCCTTGACCGTGATCTTGGAGTCGTCCCGGCTCAGCAGGCTCTTGGCCGTGCCGTAGCAGAGGATGAGGCTGGAAAAGGCGAGAACGAGCCAGACGATGATCCGTTGGCTCGGGACCCAATACAGGGCCAGGAAGGACATCATCAGAATGAGCGCCACCGCCGATACGGCGGAATTGACGCGCGTCTCGGCATAGGCCCGCAGCAGCTCGAGATCAGCGCCGCGATACCCCGTGTCGGAGGTCGTCAGGCGCTCTCGCGCCTGGCGCACGCGCGCGCCGAGCCGACGCTTTTGCGTCGCAGTCTGAGGATCGAGCCCACGACCACGCTCGATCATTTCCGCGGTGATTTCACTCATTTTACACACGCAAGACGTTACTGCGTCGGAAGCCGACGAATGCGATAATTCCCGGTAAATGTTAACAGCCCCCTCACAAGCAGCCACGCTTTCGACTAAATTCTGAATTGCAAGTAAAGAGAAAGGTCCAAAATGCTTCTTTACGATACGGCGCTCGCCCCCAACGCCAAGAGGGTGCGGATTTTCCTCGCGGAGAAGGGGATCTCCATCCCCACGCGCAGCGTCGATCTGCTCGCGCTCGAACAAAAAGGCGAGGATTTCAGGCGTATCAACCCGATGGGCGCCGTCCCGGCCCTGGTTCTCGACGACGGAGAAGTCCTCACCGAATCCGTCGCCATCTGCCGCTATATCGAATGGCTCCATCCTGAGCCGCCGCTCTTCGGGCGCGACGCGCGCGAGCAGGCTTTCGTGGAGATGTGGCAAAGGCGCATGGAGTTTTCCCTTTTCCTGGCGGTGGCCATGATTTTCCGTCATACCCATCCGAAGCTCGCGGCGATGCAGCAGCCCCAGCTCCCGGACTACGCCGAGTCGCTGCGTCCGCGCGCGATCTGGGCCATGCGCTTCCTCGACGGCGAGCTGTCGAAGCGCCCCTATGTCGCGGGAGAGGCGTTCACCATCGCGGACATCACCGCCTTCGTCTCGATGGAGCTGACAGCGCCTGCGGGACTCGCGGTCCCCGACGACCTGCCCCACCTCGCCCGCTGGCGGCAGGAAATCTCGGCGCGTCCGAGCGCGGCGGCCTGATGGCCTCAGGCGCGCGACAGCGGCTGGAGGCGCTTGCGACACGGATTCGCGCCTGCCGCCATTGCGCCGAGGCGCCGTCGCCGCTACCGCACGCGCCGCGCCCGGTCTTGCGGGTTTCGCCCACGGCGCGCCTTCTCGTCGCGAGTCAGGCGCCCGGCAATCTGGTCAATCAGACCGGCATTCCTTTCAACGATCCGTCTGGCGAGCGGCTGCGCGATTGGATGGGCGTCGACCGCGACACATTCTACGATGTGTCGCGCGTCGCCATCGTCCCCATGGGCTTCTGCTTTCCCGGCAATGACGCGACGGGCGGCGATCTGCCGCCGCGCCCGGAGTGCCGCAAACTGTGGCACGACGCCCTGTTCGAGGCGATGCCGCAGATCGAAACCGTGCTCGCGATCGGGCGCTACGCGCAGACCTACCACTTCGCCCGGCTCGGCCATGCGCTGCCCAAATCAGCGGGCGTCTCTGAGACCGTCGCCGGCTGGCGCGCCTTTCAGGGCGGAAAGCCGCTGATCTTCCCCCTGCCCCACCCCTCCTGGCGCAACACCGGCTGGCTCAAGAAAAATCCCTGGTTCGAGGCGGAGGTCCTGCCGGCGCTGCGCGCCGAGGTCGCGCGGCTCGTCGGCAAGCCGGGAAAAGCGCCATGAGCATTGTCTCTGTGGGAGAGGGCGCGCGCGCGGTTTCATTCTGCAATGACCGGCCTCTGGCGCTGATCGCCGGGCCCTGCGCGCTGGAGAGCCGGGAGATGGCGCTCGAGGTCGCGAGCGAGTTGGCGCTTCTGTCGGACCGGCTCGGGATCGGCGTCGTCTTCAAGGGCTCCTTCGACAAGGCCAATCGCACCAGCGGCGGCGCGCCGCGCGGTCTGGGGCTGGACGCCGCGCTGCCCATCCTCGCGGAAGTAAAGGAGAAGACCGGCCTTCCCGTCACCACCGACGTGCATGAAAGCTGGCAGTGCGCCCGCGTCGCCGCGGTCGTCGATCTCCTGCAAATCCCCGCCTTCCTGTGCCGGCAGACCGATCTTATCGCCGCGGCGGCGCAGACCGGGCGGCCGGTGAACATCAAGAAGGGCCAGTTTATGGCGCCCTGGGATATGGAATATCCCGCGCAAAAAGCCCACGCCGCGGGCGCCGCCGGCGTTCTCCTCACCGAGCGCGGGACGAGCTTCGGCTATAATGCGCTCGTCACCGACATGCGCGGCCTCCCCATCATGCAGGAGACCGGCGCGCCGGTGATTTTCGACGCCACGCATTCGGTCCAGCAGCGGGGCGGGCGCGGCGGCGCCTCGGGGGGAGAGCGGCGCTTCGTGGCCGCGCTGGCGCGAGCGGCGGTCGCCGTGGGCGTCGCGGGGCTGTTCTTGGAAACCCATCCTGATCCAGACGCCGCCCTCTCCGACAGCGCCACGCAGCTCCCGCTGCGCGAGCTCGCGGCCTTGGTCGAGACGCTCATGGCGTTCGACCGCCTGGCCAAATCGTTCACGGGAAGTTCATGAGCCAGAGACGAACATCGCCGGTGGCTCCAAGGAAATCCGCCTCGGGGAAGAATGTCTCCCCGGCGCGCCCGCCCGAAAGGAAATGCAGCATGGACAAGAAGACAGCCGGCCTTGTCGGCGCCATATCGGCGCTGACCCCCTTAGCGGCGAGCGCCGCCCCGGCGGTCAAGACGCTGGCGGAAGTGATGGCTCCGACCTCATACGCCGAACTTCTGCAGCCCATTCCCAATGCCGCCGAACTGCTGAAGCAAGCCGCAACCGCGGCGCCCGAGCCGGAGGCCAAGGTCGAGCAGGCTCAGTATTACTATCCGAACTACAACTATTACTATCAGCCGCGCCGGCGCTATTATCATCATCACCACCATCATCATAGCAATTATTGGGGCGGCTACGGCGGTTACGGCGGTTACGGCGGTTGGGGGCGGCCCTATTACCACCACCATCACCATCACCACCACCATCATCATCACTGGGGCGAAGACTGAAGAACTCGCATCGGGAGCCTGTCATTCCCCTCGGGCTGAAAGCCCGGCGGGAATCCAGAGCCTCAAGAGCGCTGATTTTGCTCTGAGCCCGTCATTGCGAGCGACGCGAAGCAATCCAGGGGCGGCGATTCGGCCCTGGATTGCTTCGTCGGCTCCGCCTCCTCGCAATGACGGCGGTGATTTCCTCTGTGTCCAAATTGCGCGAGCGGATGGCGCCGAACCAATCGAGCGGCGCCACGACGAGCGCGCCTTACCCTTCCGATAATTTCCGCGCCGCGCCATGCATGCGGCGATAGGTGCCGTCGAACACCGTGTCGGTCGTCGAAAGCCATTGCGAATCGGCGCCGAGCGTCTCGCGGCTTGCGTAGATGCGCCGCGACTGCAGCTCCCGCTCCGCCGCCTCCTCTTCGCTCATCGCAACCAGCTCGACGTCGCACTCAGCCGGGACCATGGTGAATTGCGCCATGGGCGCGCCCGGCCGGAAGATATGCGTCTGCCCCTCCGGCGGCGCTTTGAAGACGATGAAATAGAGCATCGGCCACCATTCGCGGATCAGCGCCGGCACGGCGATCGGCGCCGTTCCGGTGGTGTCCGTATAGAAGGCCGGATGCGTTTCGACCTTGATCGCATGGCCCGGCTCGGGCTTGAGATCGAGCAGGATCTGATAGGTGTAAAAAGACTCGCCGAAGTTCCGGAACGGCGGCCAGCTCCGGCCGGGCGAGGGCGGCGGGCCGAAGTCGCCCGCCATCGCCAGCTTGCCGCCCCGAGTCGTGACGTGAAGCTCGTTGTCATAGGGGTAGAAGACCTCCACCCCATATTTCGCGGCCTCGGTGAAGGGCACGCAGTGCCAGGCGTATTCATGCGAGCCGTCGGTCCGCCGCTCCGGCTCGCCCGCCCAGCCCGGAATTTCGAGCCTGGTGCGGCGCGGGCGCAAATCCTCGCCGCTCATCCGATATTTGATCTTTTGCATTTCGCGCCTCCGAGCGGTCGAACGCGTTCAAGCACTCTCAAAAAGCGGCAAATTCGGGAAGTGCGCTAACCGCGCCCGCGATAGGGCGGCACGCCCTGATCCGGCAGCCAGAGCCCCTCCGGCGGCGCGCCGGTCTGCCAGAAGACGTCGATGGGAATGCCCCCGCGCGGATACCAATAGCCGCCGATCCGCAGCCATTTCGGCGTCATCGCCGCAACGAGATCGCGCGCGATGCGCAGCGTGCAATCCTCGTGAAAGGCGCCGTGATTGCGGAAGCTTCCCAGATAGAGCTTTAAGGATTTCGACTCGACCAGCCACTCGCCCGGAACATAGTCGATCACGACATGGGCGAAGTCGGGCTGGCCGGTCACCGGGCAGAGCGAGGTGAACTCGGGCGCGGTGAAGCGCACGAGATAGGCCGCATCCTTGTGCGGATTGGGCACGAGGTCGAGCTCGGCCTCGTCCGGCGAAGCGGGCAGCGGCGCTTTCTCGCCGAGGAGAAGCGCGCCTTCATGAGTCTTGGTCATGGGCGTAAAGATAACGCCGCGCCGCGCCCGTCAAGCGCGCCATCCGTCATTGCGAGCGAAGCGACGCACTCCAGAGCCGCGACCACGCCCCTGGGTTGCTTCGTCGCTTCGCGCCTCGCAATGACGGGCGGGAGATCAGGGATCGCGGTCATCCGCGCATTCCCCCGTGCGCAGCGTGATCGGATGCGCCGTCATCCAGCCCGAAAGAAAGCGATTGCCGTCGCCCTTGAGCGCTGCCTGCATCTCGGCGCGGATGATCTCCAGCCATTTCTGACGCCGGTCCGGCGTGTTCATCTCGGCGGGCACGCCAAGATCGATGGCCTTGATCGCGAATTGGAACGGCATGGTGTGCCAGAAGGCGACCGCGCCGCCGCCCTGCATGGCGTCGACAGCCGACTCGGGCGTCTTTGCGAGCTTCTCCTGCTCGGCGAGCGGCACGGGGTCGCTCTTGCCATTGGCGGGCGCGGCGATGACGACGCCATTACGGTAGAACATATTCGTCACGGCGCCCTTGCGCTGGGCGGCGAGATTGCCGCCGACGACGAAAGTGGCGTTGGACTTCTCGACCGCGCATTTCGTCATGCGGTCGAAACAAGCCGCCACGCCGGACATATGGGCGGCGCAGCCGGTCTCGATCCATTTCGCCATTTTCTCGGGGCTGACGTCGAGGATATAGGCGACGTTGCCGCCATAGTCGCAGCGCTGCACCAGCGCCGCCGGCCAGCCCTGGAAATCCTCCGAGACAGGGGCGCAAGTTCCCGCGCGGACGGGAGATTTCTCGAAAATGGCCTTGACGGCGGCGACATGCTCCGCCGTCTGCGCCGCCGCGCCTTGCGCGCTGAAGAGCGCTACAGCCGCCGCTAAGGCGATTTTTCCTTTATCGAAAGCCATTCCCAATTCCTCCCAGCCTATTCTTTGCTTTTCGGGCGTTTCGAGGGCGCCCTATATTTGGTAAAACGCACGGTAACGGCGGCCCCGCGCCAGTCAACCGGCTCGGGAGCCCAGCGCAAAAACCCCGAATACGTCACCTGCCGCGTGACAGCGGGGCGCTTAATGTACGCTTGCCGCGTTAATCCGCCCAGCTAGGCTTCCCCGCGCCGCTTAATGGGGCTAAAAGGCGGCGGCTCGCTTCGCGGCGCATCGAAAAGAGGCCCATATATGACCGAAATCATCGACATCCACGCCCGTGAAATTCTCGACTCGCGCGGGAATCCGACCGTCGAGGTCGATGTGACGCTGGAGGATGGGTCTTCGGGCCGCGCCGCCGTGCCGTCCGGCGCCTCCACCGGCGCCCATGAGGCCGTGGAGAAGCGCGACGGCGACAAGTCGCGCTACCTCGGCAAGGGCGTGCTGCAGGCGGTCGATAATGTGAATGACGAGATCGCCGGCGCGCTCCTGGGCCTCGAGGCCGAGGATCAGGTCGCCCTCGACCAGACGATGATCAAGCTCGACGGCACGCCGAACAAGAGCCGCCTCGGCGCCAACGCCATTCTCGGCGTCTCGCTCGCCGTCGCCAAGGCCGCCGCGGAAGCCACCGCTTTGCCGCTCTACCGCTATATCGGCGGCACGCAGGCGCGCGTCCTGCCGACGCCCATGATGAACATCGTCAATGGCGGCGTCCACGCCGACAACCCCATCGACTTCCAGGAATTCATGATCATGCCGACGGGCGCGGACAGCGTGCGCGACGGCATCCGCTGGGGCGCGGAGATTTTCCACACGCTGAAGAGCGCGCTGAAGAAGGCCGGCCTCAGCACTTCGGTCGGCGACGAAGGCGGCTTCGCGCCGAACCTTCCCTCCGCCGAAGCGGCGCTCGACTTCATCATGAAGGCGATCGAGGACGCCGGCTTCAAGCCGGGCGTCGACGTCCATCTCGCCTCCGACTGCGCGGCGACCGAGTTCTTCAAGGACGGCAAATATGTCTATGAAGGCGAGGGCGTGACCCGCACCATCGACGAGCAGGTCGCCTATCTCGCCAAGCTCGCCAGCGCCTATCCGATCGTCTCCATCGAGGACGGCATGGCCGAGGACGATTGGGAAGGCTGGAAGAAGCTGACCGACGCGCTCGGCAAGAAAGTGCAGATCGTCGGCGACGATCTGTTCGTGACCAACGTCACCCGCCTGTCGCAGGGCATCAAGAGCGGGACGGCGAATTCGATCCTGGTGAAGGTCAATCAGATCGGCTCGCTCACCGAGACGATCGCCGCCGTCGATATGGCGCATCGCGCCGGCTACACCAGCGTGATGTCGCATCGCTCGGGCGAGACCGAGGATTCGACGATCGCCGATCTCGCCGTCGCGCTGAACTGCGGCCAGATCAAGACCGGCTCGCTCGCCCGTTCGGACCGGATCGCCAAATACAACCAGCTCATCCGCATCGAGGAGGAGCTGGGCGAGGCGGCGATCTACGCCGGCAAGAGCGCGCTCAAGCAGCTCGCCTGATCGCGAGCCGCGATCTCGGGGCTCCCCTCCCTCCCCTTTACGGGGAGGGTGGGCGCAGCGAGCCGGGTGGGGCCCGGCCTTGCTGTCCGCATCGTCATTGCGAGCGAAGCGAAGCAATCCAGAGCCCGCGTGACGCCGCTGGATTGCTTCGGAGCTTCGCTCCTCGCAATGACGGAGGGCCCACGCTTACCCCACCCGACCCCGCTTCGCGGAGCCACCCTCCCCGTAAAGGGGAGGGATTTTTGTAACAAACGCCCGGCTTACCCGATGACCATGGAAAAAACCTTCGATCCCCGCTCCATCGAGAGCCGCATCCGCGCCACCTGGGAAGACGCGCAGGCGTTCCGCGCCGGTCGTCCCGAGCGCGCGGACGCCGCCCCCTATTCCATCGTCATTCCGCCGCCCAACGTCACCGGCAGCCTGCATATGGGCCATGCGCTCAACAATACGCTGCAGGACATTCTCGTGCGCTATCACCGCATGAAGGGCCTCGACGTCCTGTGGCAGCCGGGCACGGATCACGCGGGCATCGCCACGCAAATGGTGGTCGAGCGCCAGCTCATGGAGCGCCAGGAGCCAGGCCGCCGCGAGATGGGCCGCGAGAAATTCCTCGAGCGCGTCTGGGAATGGAAGGCGGAATCGGGCGGCAAGATCGTCGAACAGTTGAAGCGCATCGGCGCCTCCTGCGACTGGTCGCGCGAGCGCTTCACGCTCGATGAAGGCCTGTCGCGCGCCGTCGCCAAAGTCTTCGTGCAGCTTTATCGCGATGGGCTGCTTTACAAGGACAAGCGCCTCGTCAATTGGGACCCGGTGCTGCACACCGCGATCTCTGACCTCGAAGTGCTGCAGCAGGAAGTGAAGGGCCATCTCTGGCGCTTCAAATATCCGGTCGTGGACGACGCCGGCAAAGAGACCGGCGACTATATCGTCGTCGCGACGACGCGCCCTGAGACCATGCTCGGCGACACGGCGGTGGCCGTGCATCCGGAGGACGAACGCTACAAGGCGCTCGTGGGCAAGAGGTTGCGCCTGCCGCTCGTCGGCCGCTTCATTCCCATCGTGGCGGACGAATATTCGGACCCTGAAAAGGGCACCGGCGCGGTGAAGATCACCCCGGCGCATGACTTCAACGACTTCGAAGTCGGCAAGCGGCACGGGCTGCGGCTCATCAATGTGCTCGACGCGCAGGCGCGCATGACGCTCGCCGCCAACGCCGAATTCCACGAAGGCGTCGCGCCCTCCGAAGAGCTTGTCACGACTGTCGCTGCGCTCGACGGCCATGATCGTTTCGATGCGCGCAAGCGCGTCGTGGAGATGATGGAAGAGCGCGGTCTTCTCGACGGCATTGACGACCACAAGCATATGGTCCCGCATGGCGACCGCTCCAACGCCGTGCTGGAGCCGCGCCTCACCGACCAATGGTATGTGGACGCGAAGACGCTCGCGCAGCCGGCGCTCGCCGCCGTGCGCGACGGCCGCACGAGCTTCGTGCCGAAGAATTGGGAAAAGACCTATTTCGATTGGCTGGAAAACATCCAGCCTTGGTGCGTGTCGCGCCAGCTTTGGTGGGGCCATCGCATCCCGGCGTGGTACGACGCCGACGGCAATGTCTATGTCGAGGAGAGCGAAGAAGCGGCCCATGCCGCCGCCCGCGCGCGCACCGGCGAGAATGTGACGCTGACGCGCGACGAGGACGTGCTCGACACTTGGTTCTCCTCCGCGCTCTGGCCTTTCTCGACGCTCGGCTGGCCGGATGAGACGCCGGAGCTTGCCCGCTTCTATCCGACGAATGTGCTCGTCACGGGCTTCGACATCATCTTCTTCTGGGTCGCCCGCATGATGATGATGGGCCTGCACTTCAAAAAGGAGATTCCCTTCCACGACGTCTACATCCACGCCCTCGTCCGCGACGAGAAGGGCGCGAAGATGTCGAAGTCGAAGGGCAATGTCATCGATCCGCTGCAACTCATCGACGAATATGGCGCGGACGCTTTGCGCTTCACGCTCGCCGCCATGGCGGCGCAGGGGCGCGACATCAAACTCTCGACGCAGCGCGTCGAAGGCTACCGCAATTTCGCGACCAAGCTCTGGAACGCCTCGCGCTTCGCCGAGATGAACGGCTGCGCGCGCGTAGCGGGCTATGATCCGCGCGCCAACAAAGTGACGCTCAACCGCTGGATCGTCACGGAAGCCGCGCGCACGGTGCGCGACGTTTCCGCCGCGATCGACGCCTATCGCTTCAACGACGCGGCGGGCGCGGCCTATCGCTTCGTCTGGAACGTCTTCTGCGACTGGTATGTAGAGCTCACGAAGCCCCTCCTCACCGGCCCCGACGGCGCCGAAAAGGACGAAACGCGAGCGACCACGGCCTTCGTTCTCGACCAGATTTACGCGCTGCTGCATCCCTTCATGCCTTTCATCACCGAGGCGCTGTGGGCGATTAAGGGCGCGGAGGGCCCCGCGCGCGACAGCCTGCTCGTTCTCGCGCAATGGCCGTCGCTCGAAGGTCTGGATGACGCCGAGGCCGAGAGCGAGATCGGCTGGGTGGTCGACCTCATCTCGGAAATCCGCTCGCTGCGCGCCGAGATGAATTTGAACGTCGAAACCGAGCTTCTGCTGATCGGCGCCGACGCCGGCCTTCAGACGCGCGCGACGCGCTGGGAGGAGACAATCCGCAAGCTCGCGCGCCAGTCGAAGATCGGCTTCGCCGAGGCGGCGCCGAAGTCGTCGGCGCAGATCATCGTGCGCGGGGGCGTCGTCGCCATCCCGCTCGAAGGCGTGATCGACCTCGGCGCCGAGAAGGCGCGTCTCGCCAAGGAAATCGGCAAGCTCGAAGGCGAGGTGAAGAAGCTCGACGCCAAGCTCGCCAATCCGGGCTTCCTCGCCAAGGCGGATGAGGATGTCATCGAGGAGCACAAGGAGCGCCGCGACGAGGCGCAGGCGCGCATCGAGAAGCTGACGGCGGCGATGGGGCGGCTGGGTTAAGAGCCCCCTCCCCAACCCTCCCCCGCTTCACGACGCTTCACGGGAGGGGGAGTTGATTATCGCCTTCATCAACCGCGCTGATCGTGAGCCGCCTCCCTCCCCCTTGCGGGGAGGGGTTAGGGGTGGGGGTCGACAATCTTCGTCGTTATCTCGGCTACCCCCACCCTACCCTCCCCGCAAGGGGGAGGGATGGATCGTGGCCTTCATCACGCGCTACACCGTCATTGCGAGCGCAGCGAAGCAATCCAGAGCTGCAATGACGGAAGACGCCAGCGAAAGTCGGCGCTAAAATGCGCCCATGACACTCACGCACAAGCCCGTCGGCCCAGGCTCTCACGTCTTCCTCGTCGACGGCTCCTCCTTCGTCTTTCGCGCTTATTTCCAGTCGATCCGGCAGGATGCGAAATACAACTATCGCTCCGACCGGCTGCCGACCGGCGCCGTGCGGCTCTTCTGCACCAAGCTCCTGCAATTCGTGCGCGAGGGCGCGGCGGGCGCGACGCCGACCCATCTCGCCATCATTTTCGACAAGAGCGAGAACAGCTTCCGCAAGGAAATCTATCCCGAATACAAGGCGCATCGCAGCGAGCCGCCGGAAGACCTCGTCCCGCAATTTCCCCTGATGCGCGCGGCCGTGCGCGCCTTCGGCCTCACGCCGATCGAGCAGGACGTCTACGAGGCCGACGACCTCATCGCCACTTACGCCGCACAGGCCCGTGAGAAGGGCGCGGATGTGCTCATCGTCTCGGCAGACAAAGACCTTATGCAGCTCATCGGGCCGGGCGTGACCATGTACGACCCGGCCTCGGGAACCGCCGGCGCAAAGGGCTCCCGCGAAGAGCGGCTCATCAATGAGGCGGAGGTCTTCGACTATTTCGGCGTGACCCCGGACAAGGTGGTCGACGTGCAGGCGCTCGCCGGCGATTCGACGGACAATGTGCCGGGCGCCAAGGGCATCGGCATCAAGACCGCCGCCCAGCTCATCAATGAATATGGCGATCTCGACTCGCTGCTGGAGAAAGCGCCGGGCATCAAGCAGCCCAAGCGCCGCGAGGCGCTGACGGACCCGGAAGCGGTCGCGCTCATCCGCCTCTCCAAAAAGCTCGTCGAGCTCGTGCGCGACGCGCCGGTGGAAACGAAGCTCGACGATCTCGGCCTGCATCAGCCCGATCCGAAAAAGCTCGTCGCCTTCCTGCAGGCGATGGAGTTCACGACGATCACGCGTCGGGTGGGCGAACTTTATGGGGTCGACATCCACGAGATCGAGCCCGACCCACATTACCTCGGCCCCGCGGGCTGGCGCGCCCGCAATGGCGAGGTCGATCACGCCGCGGCGCCTACGGCGCCAAAGCCGAAGGAGCCGCGTGCGCCCGCGGCCGAGAAGGCGACGGAAGGCTTCTCGCCCGCGACGCTCGTCGGCGCCCGCAAAGCGGCGGCGCTCGCCGAGAAGATCGACCGCTCGACCTATGAGACGGTCATGTCCGTCGAACGGCTCGAGCAATGGGTCGCCGACGCCTTCGAGGCGGGGATCGTCGCACTCGACACGGAGACGACATCGCTCGATCCGCTGAGCTGCGATCTTGTCGGCGTGTCGCTGGTGCTCGGGCCGGGCCGCGCCTGCTATATTCCGCTTCAGCACCGCGAAGGCGGAAATGGCGATCTCTTTGGCGGCGCCGATCTCGTCGCCGGTCAGATACCGCTCCAAACCGCGATCGAAAAACTCAAGCCGCTCTTTGAGGACGACGCCGTCCTCAAAGTCGCGCAGAATATGAAATATGATCTGCTCGTGCTCTCGCGCTACGGCATCGACGTCGCGCCGATGGACGACACGATGCTGATCTCCTATGCGCTGGATACGGGCCGCAATAATCACGGCCTCGACGAGCTTGCGCAAAAACATCTCGGACATGAGAACATCACTTTCGCGCAGGTCGCGGGCTCGGGCCGCAGTTTCATTGGCTTTGCGCGCGTCGCGCTCGATAAAGCGACGGAATATGCGGCCGAGGACGCCGATGTCTCGCTGCGCCTGTGGCGTGCGCTGAAGCCGCGCCTCGCCGCCGAAGGAAAGACCGCCGTCTATGAGACGCTGGAGCGCCCCATGGTGACGACGCTGGCGCATATGGAGCGGCGCGGAATCACCATCGACCGCCATATGCTCTCGCGCCTCTCGGGCGAGTTCGCGCAGGACATGGCGCGGCTGGAGGCCGATATTTTCGATCTTGCCGGCGAGAGCTTCAATCTCGGCTCGCCCAAGCAACTGGGCGACATTCTCTTCGGCAAGATGGGCCTGCCCGGCGCCAAAAAGACCGCGACCGGCGCTTGGTCGACCTCCGCCAGCGTGCTCGAGGATCTCGCGGCGGAAGGCAATGAATTCTGCCGCCGCATTCTCGATTGGCGCCAGCTTTCGAAGCTCAAAAGCACTTACGCCGACGCGCTGCCCGGCTTCGTGAACAAGGAAACCGGCCGCGTCCATACCTGCTATTCGCTCGCGGCGACGACGACGGGGCGGCTTTCGTCGTCTGAACCCAATCTGCAAAACATTCCCGTGCGCAACGAGGCTGGCCGCAAGATCCGCAAGGCCTTCGTCGCGCCGCCGGGGCGTGTGCTGATCTCGGCGGATTACTCGCAGATCGAGCTGAGGCTGCTCGCGCATATCGCCGATATTCCGCAACTCAAGAAGGCCTTCGCCGACGGCGTCGACATTCACGCCATGACCGCTTCGGAAATGTTCGGCGTGCCGGTGAAGGATATGCCGCCGGAAGTGCGCCGGCGCGCCAAGGCGATCAATTTCGGCATTATCTACGGCATCTCGGCCTTCGGCCTGGCCAACCAGCTCTCCATTCCGCGCGAGGAGGCGGGGGCCTATATCAAGCGCTATTTCGAGCGCTTCCCCGGCATTCGCGACTATATGGACGCGACCAAAAAGACCGTGCGCGAGAAAATGTGCGTGACGACGATTTTCGGCCGCGCGCTGCATTTCCCGCGCATCGCCTCGGCCAATGCGTCCGACCGCGCCTTTTACGAGCGCGCTGCGATCAACGCGCCGATTCAGGGCGCCGCCGCCGACATCATCCGCCGCGCCATGGTGCGCATGGACGCCGCGCTTGTCGAAGCGGACCTTTCCGCGCAGATGCTCCTGCAAGTGCACGACGAACTCGTCTTCGAGGCGCCGGAAGCGGAAGCCGAGGCGACAATCGCCCTCGCCCGCCGCGTGATGGAGGAGGCGCCCCTGCCCGCCGTGGAACTCACAGTGCCACTACAGGTCGACGCTCGCGCGGCCAAGAACTGGGACGAAGCGCATTAGCGCCCACCCTTGATTAAAGCGCTCGATCCTTTAAGGGGATCGGGGGCTTCGTTGTCTTGGGCGGATTTCAATATCTCCGAAATCCAGCTTAGCGATTGCAGGCAGGGGCGTTGAATGCGCGTGCTCATCACCGGCGGAGCCGGCTTCATTGGCTCGGCGGTCGCAAGACGATTCATTTCGCAGACATCCGACGAGATTCTCGTTTTCGACAAATTGACCTATGCGGGGAATCTCGATTCCCTGGCGCCAATTGCGGATGATCCAAGATATTCGTTCCGCCACGCGGATATTTGCGACCGCGCCCAAGTTGCGCAGTCGTTGGCGGAATTTCAACCGGATGTCGTGATGCATCTCGCCGCCGAGAGCCATGTCGACCGCTCTATCGACGGTCCCGCGGCCTTCATCGAGACGAATGTCGTCGGCACATTCACAATGCTCGCCGCGGCGCTGGATTATTGGCGCAGTCTCCCCAAGGAGAAATCTGCGGCTTTTCGCTTCATGCATATTTCAACGGACGAAGTATTCGGCGCCCTGGGCAAGGAAGGTTTTTTCCGGGAGGATACGCCCTACGCGCCAAATTCGCCTTATTCGGCGTCGAAAGCGGGCTCCGATCACCTTGTCCGCGCTTGGCGCGAGACTTATGGCCTGCCGACAATCGTCACCAACTGCTCCAATAATTATGGCCCCTATCATTTCCCTGAAAAACTCATTCCACTGACCATCCTCAACGCAATCGAGGGAAAGCCGCTTCCTGTCTATGGACGCGGAGAAAATATCCGCGACTGGCTCTTCGTCGAGGACCACGCCGCGGCGCTGATGCTGGTCGCGCGCAAAGGCGCCGTCGGCGAGTCGTACAACGTCGGCGGACGCAATGAGCGAACCAACATCGAGGTGGTCAACGCCATCTGCGACATTCTCGACGAGCTGCGGCCGAGCGGCAATGGCTCCTACCGCAATCTTATCACATTCGTGACGGATCGTCCCGGACACGACCTTCGCTACGCCATCGACTGCTCGAAGATCGAGCGCGAGCTTGGGTGGCGTCCGACCGAGACGTTCGAGACCGGCCTACGCAAAACCGTGCAGTGGTATCTGGACAATCCATCCTGGTGGCAGGCGATACGCTCCGGCAAATATCGGGGCGAGCGGCTCGGCCTCACAGCTTAGCGGAACGCCCATCTTCCCGTCTTTCAGACCAATCGAGAGAGCGATGCAATTTCAGGTCACCGACATTCCCGCCGTCATCATCGTCACGCCGAAAAAGCATGGCGACGCGCGCGGCTTCTTCTCTGAAGTTTACAAGCAATCGGAGTGGGAAAAAGCCGGTCTGAACTACGCCTTCGTTCAGGACAACCACTCCTTCTCCGCCCCTGTTGGCACGCTGCGCGGCTTGCATTTCCAGACGCCGCCTTTCGCGCAAGACAAGCTGATCCGCGTCACGCGCGGCCGCATCCTCGATGTCGCGGTGGACATCCGCCGCTCATCCCCGACCTTCGGCAAGCATGTCGCCGTCGAACTCTCCGCGGAAAATTGGCGACAGCTTTTCGTGCCGGTCGGATTCGCCCATGGCTTTGTCACATTGGAGCCGGATACCGAGGTGCAATACAAGGTCACGGCGCTCTATTCGGCTGCGAATGATCGCGGTCTCGCCTATGATGATCCGGATCTCGGCATAGAGTGGCCATTGCCGCCGGGCGGCGCCCTTCTTTCCGAAAAAGATAAGCAATGGCCGCGTCTGCGCGATCTTACGGACGCTTTCGAGTAAGTGGCTAGTTTTCGGCCGGTTCCAACAATTTTGAGGGGCGCCATGCGCGGAATCGTTCTTGCCGGGGGCTCCGGCACCAGACTCCATCCCATGACGCTGGCGGCGTCGAAGCAATTGCTGCCTGTCTACGACAAGCCGATGGTCTATTATCCGCTCTCGGTGCTCATGCTCGCTGGCGCGCGCGACATATTGGTGATTTCGACGCCGGAGGATCTTCCTGCGTTCAAGCGCCTGCTTGGCTCGGGCGCACAATGGGGCGTCGCTTTATCTTACGCCGAGCAGCCGCGTCCGGAGGGGCTCGCTCAGGCCTATACGATTGGCGCGCCCTTCGTGGAGGGACATAATTCCGCGCTCGTCCTCGGCGACAATATTTTTTATGGCCACGGCCTGACGAATACGCTCGCCGCCGCGGCGGCGCGCAAGGACGGCGCGACGGTCTTCGCCTATCATGTGAAGGACCCCGAGCGCTATGGCGTGGTCGAGTTCGGGCCCGACAAGAAAGCCGCGTCGCTCGAGGAAAAGCCCGCGACGCCGAAATCCAACTGGGCGGTGACCGGGCTTTATTTTTACGACCGACGCGCGCCGGAATATGCCGCCTCGCTGAAACCCTCGGCGCGCGGGGAATTGGAGATCACCGATCTCAACCGCGTCTATCTCGACGCCGGCGCGCTGAATGTGGAGCGACTGGGCCGCGGCTTCGCCTGGCTGGATACCGGCACGCCCGCCTCCCTGCTCGAAGCTGCGCAATATGTGCAGGCGGTCGAACAACGGCAGGGCCAACGGATCGCCTGCCTGGAGGAGATCGCCTTCCAAAACGGCTGGATCGGCGCGCAGGAGATGCGCGAAGCCGCCGCGCGCCTCTTAAAGAGCGGCTACGGCGCCTATCTTCTCCAGGTTCTCAAGGAAGCGGAAGACCGGTAGGACTGAGACCGGATTCCCGCCATCGTAATGGCGTAAACGTCGGTTTTTTAGGGGCTACGCTGAAGGCGCCGCCTCGCCGGAGGCGAATCGTCCAACGATCCTAAAAAAGGTCTTCCAATGCAAAACATCGCTCTCCGCCCCCCGGCCAAGAAGGCTTTTCTCGTCGCCGCCGTCCTGATGGGGGCCCTGCCGCTCTATGGCTGCTATACCCCCGGCGAACGCGCGCTCGGCGGCGGTCTCATCGGCGGTCTGGGCGGCGCGGGCATTGGCGCGCTGGCCTCGGGCGGCATGGCTGGTCCGACGCTCGCCGGCGCGGCCATCGGCGCGGCCGGCGGCGCGCTCGTCGGCGCGGCCACGGCGCCCCAGCCGCGGCGTTATTACCGCCGTCCGCGCTACTACTACTGAGCCACTTCGCGGCCCGGCTCGAGCGCCGGGCCGCAGTCAAACGATCTTGCAGAGCTTTTGGGAGCCTTAAACCTAGGCGAAAGGCGCGCGCGGGCCACGGGCGGCGCTGCCCAAACAGTCACATAGCCTCATTCGACAACGATAGACCCATCCCGCCCAACCGCCGGGCGCTGCGCCAAGAGACTGGCGCCCTCATGTCTTATCGCTCTGTCTCATATTGAAATCAGCGCCAGCTTGCTCAGGTACCTTCTGTTGGAACGCGCATCATCCCGCGTCCATGCTCAGGGGGCCCATCTATGGCGAACACCGACGTCTTCGCAGATTTCGTTCACTTCTATAGAGAACGTCAGGCGGCAGAGATGTCGCTCGAGTCCTATCTCCAGCTTTGCCGGGGCAATCCAAAGACCTACGCGAGCGCCGCCGAGCGTATCCTGGCCGCCATCGGCGAGCCCGAGCTCGTCGATACGTCGAGAGACCCGCGTCTCGGCCGGATTTTCATGAACCGCACCATTCGGGTCTATCCGGCCTTCGCCGAATTCTACGGCATGGAAGAGACGATCGAACGCATCGTCAGCTTCTTCCGCCATGCGGCGCAGGGGCTGGAGGAGCGCAAGCAAATCCTCTATCTGCTCGGGCCCGTCGGCGGCGGCAAGTCGTCGCTCGCCGAGCGCCTCAAGGCGCTGATGGAAGCCAACCCGATCTATGTGCTGAAGGCGGGCTCCGAGCTCAGCCCGGTCTTCGAGAGCCCGCTGTCGCTTTTCGATCCCGCCGAAGCCGGCCCCCTCCTCGAAGAGCGTTACGGCATCCCGCGGCGGCGCCTCGGCTCGATCATGAGCCCCTGGTGCCTGAAGCGGCTCGATGAATTCAATGGCGACATCACGCGCTTCACCGTCGCCAAGCTCGCGCCCTCGCGCCTGCGCCAGATCGCAATCGCCAAGACAGAGCCAGGGGACGAGAATAATCAGGACATCTCCTCGCTTGTCGGCAAGGTGGATATTCGCAAGCTCGAGGCGCATGCGCAGGCCGATCCGGACGCCTATAATTATTCCGGCGGCCTGAACCGCGCCAATCAGGGCCTTCTCGAATTCGTCGAGATGTTCAAGGCGCCCATCAAGATGCTGCACCCCCTGCTCACCGCGACGCAGGAGGGCAATTACATCGGCACGGAGAACATCGGCGCGATCCCGTTCTCGGGCATCGTCCTCGCCCATTCGAACGAGGCCGAGTGGCAAAGCTTCAAATCCAACCGCAACAATGAAGCCTTCATCGACCGCATCTACGTCATCAAAGTGCCCTATTGCCTGCGCGTGACCGAGGAGCAGCGCATCTATGAGAAGCTGCTGCGCGAATCCGAGCTGGCGAACGCCGCCTGCGCGCCCAACACGCTGGAGATGCTGGCGCGCTTCATCGTGCTGTCGCGCCTGAGCCCGCACGAGAACTCCAACCTCTTCTCGAAGATGCGCGTCTATGACGGCGAGAGCCTGCGCGAGGTGGACCCGCGCGCGCGCAGCATTCTGGAATATCGGGAAGCGGCGGGCGTCGACGAAGGCATGACCGGGCTTTCGACGCGCTTCGCCTTCAAGGTGCTCGCGGCGACCTTCAACCACGATACTGTCGAGGTTGCGGCTGATCCCGTTCATCTCATGTATGTGCTGGAGCAGGCGCTGCGGCGCGAACAGCTTCCCGCCGAGACGGAGAAGCGGTATATTGAGTTCATTAAAGGCGAACTTGCACCGCGCTACGCGGAATTTATCGGCAAGGAAATTCAAAAAGCATATCTCGAATCTTATCAGGACTATGGCCAGAATCTTTTCGACCGCTACATCGATTATGCAGACGCTTGGATTGAGGACCTGGATTTCAAGGATCCCGACACCGGACAGATGCTCGACCGCGAGCTGTTGAATCAGGAACTAACAAAAATCGAAAAGCCGGCCGGCATCGCCAATCCCAAGGACTTCCGCAACGAGGTGGTCAAATTCGCGCTGCGCTGGCGCGCCTCGAACAAGGGGCGCAACCCGTCCTGGGCGAGTTACGAAAAGATCCGCGACGTGATCGAAAAGAGAATGTTCTCCCAAGTGGAAGACCTTTTGCCGGTCATCAGTTTCGGAACGAAGAAAGACAACGAAACAGAAAGCAAGCATACAGAGTTTGTTAGCCGCATGGTCGCTCGCGGCTACACCGAGCGGCAGGTGCGGCGCCTGGTGGAATGGTACATGCGCGTGAAGCAGGCAGGCTGATAGGGTTTTGCCGGCGACGCGCTTGCAAGGATCGTGAAGGAAGAGATGCGCATCGTCGATCGCCGGCTCAATCCAGGGGGCAAAAGCTTCTCGAACCGTCAGCGTTTTCTTCGCCGTGTCCGAGACACAGTCGAGCGCGCGGTTCGTGAAGCCAGCCGCGAACGCGCAATCGAAGATCTGGAAAACGCGCAGGAAGTGACCGTGCCGGCGGACGGCGCGCGCGAGCCGATGTTCCGGCATACGCGCGGCGAACGCCGCGACTATATCCTGCCGGGAAACCGCGAATATATCGAAGGCGACCTCATCGACCGGCCGACAGGCGAAGGCGGCGGCGGGGGCTCGGAGCCGGGGCGCGGCAACGGCCAGGAGGACGCCTTCAGATTCGTGCTCACGCGCGAGGAATTCCTCAGCATCTTTCTCGACGATCTGGAGCTGCCGGATTTCGCCAAGCGCGGTCTTGTCGACGCGCAGAAGCTCGGCTCGCGCCGCGCCGGCTATTCGACGAGCGGCACGCCGGCCAATCTCGCGCTTGGCCGCACCATGCGAATGTCGCTCGCGAGGCGCATCGCCATGGGTCGGCCGCCGCGCGCGACGGTCGAACAGCTCGAAGAGGAGATTGCCGGGGCAAAGGAAAGCGACTCGCTCGACGTCATGGACGAAAGATTGCGCGCCGTGCGCGCGCGGCGGATGCGCATTCCCTTTTTGGACCCCGTCGATCTACGCTACCGCCATTTCGAGCGCTTTCCCAAGCCGGTGGCGCAGGCGGTGATGTTCTGCCTCATGGACGTCTCCGGCTCGATGACGGAGCATATGAAGGATCTCGCCAAGCGCTTCTTCATGCTGCTGCATGTGTTTCTCACGCGCCGCTATGAGCGGGTCGAGATCGTCTTCATCAGACATACCGACGAAGCACAGGAGGTCGACGAGGAGACATTCTTCCGGTCGACCGAGACCGGCGGCACGATTGTGTCGTCGGCGCTCGCGGAGATGGACCGCATCATCACCGACCGTTTCGATCCGGCCAATTGGAACATCTACGGCGCGCAGGCGTCGGACGGCGACAATATGATGAGCGACAATCAGCGCACGCGTGAGCTGCTGCAGGACAAGATTCTGCCGCTCTGCCAATATTTCGCCTATCTCGAAGTCGCGAACTCGCATGAGGGCTCTCCCCTCTCCTATGTGGGCGGCAGCTCGCTGTGGAACGCCTATGCGCCGCTCGCGACGAGCGAGCGCAATTTCCAGATGCGCCGCGTCTCGCGCCGCGAACATATCTACCCCGTGTTTCGCGAGCTGTTCCAACGCCGCGAAGGCGCGCGCGCGGAGCCCGCCACATGAGCGATGCGCTTCTCTTCACAGGCAAGGACTGGAGCTTCGAGACGCTCCAGCACATTCACGACGCCGTCGAAGTCGTCGGCAAGGGCGAGCTCGGCCTCGATACTTTCCCCAATCAGATCGAGGTGATCACGGCCGAGCAAATGCTCGACGCCTATTCATCGACCGGCATGCCGCTGCTCTACCGGCATTGGTCGTTCGGCAAGCGCTTCGCTCAATATGAAGGGGTTTATCGCGCCGGCCTGCAAGGGCTCGCCTATGAGATCGTCATCAACGCCAATCCTTGCATCAGTTATGTGATGGAGGAAAACAGCGCCACCATGCAGGCGCTGGTGATCGCTCACGCCGCCTTCGGCCACAATCACTTCTTCAAAAACAACTACCAGTTCCGCCAATGGACGGACGCCTCCGGCATTCTCGATTATCTCGCCTACGCCAAGAACTATATTGCAGCCTGCGAAGAGCGCTATGGCGAGCTGGAAGTCGAGCGGCTCCTCGACTCCGCCCATGCGCTTGCGCCGCAAGGCGTCGATCGCTATCCGCGCAAGCGGCCGATTAGTCTTTCAGACGAAGAAAGGCGCGACCGCGACCGCCGCGAGGAGCACGAGCGGTTGTACGACGATCTCTGGCGCACCGTGCCGCGCGGCGCCGAGAAGACAAAAAAGAGCATCGACCACCAACGCGCGCTCTTGCGTCTCCCGCAGGAGAACGTCCTTTATTTCCTCGAAAAGACCGCTCCCAGGCTGCAACCCTGGCAGCGCGAGGTGCTGCGCATCGTGCGCCTCATCGCTCAATATTTCTATCCGCAGCAACAAACCAAGGTCATGAACGAAGGCTGCGCGACCTATTGCCATTACCGCATCATGAACCGGCTGCACGAGAAGGGGCAGATCAGCGACGGCAGCTTCCTCGAATTCATCCATTCCCACAGCAACGCCATTCGACAGCCGACGGCGCATGATCCCTCCTATAGTGGGGTCAATCCTTACGCGCTCGGCTTCGACATGATGTGCGATATTGCGCGCATCGTGCGCGAGCCCACCGAAGAGGATCGGCTGTGGTTCCCCGAGATTGCCGGTCGCAAGGATGAGATGGCGGTGCTCAAGGAGGTCTGGGCCAATTACCGCGACGACAGCTTCATCGCGCAATTCCTCAGCCCGCATTTGATGCGCAAATGGCGGCTGTTCCACATCGTCGACGAGGAAGACGCGCCGAAGCTCAAAGTGGAAAAGATTCACAATGAGCGCGGCTATCACGATCTGAGGCGCGGCCTCGCCGCCGAATATGAGGTCGGCCGGCACGCGCCGGATATTCAGGTCGTCGACGTCGATCTCGCGGGCTCCCGCAAGCTCGTGCTGCATCACCGCGTGTTTTCCGGCAAGCTGCTCGACGTCGTCGACGCCGCGCTGGTCCTGCGCCATCTCACTTTGCTCTGGGGCTATGACGTTCTGCTCGAAGAGGTCGACGCGACGACGAATGAAGTGCTAAAGGCGCATCTGGCGTCGCCCGACCAGTAAGGCGCGCGCCCTCACGAGGGAAAATGTCGACCTTTCGCGCTGAACTTCCGCCCGGGCTCTGGGAGCGCTGGATTTCGCATTCGGCTGATCTGCTCAATTCCTATCACAAGGCCACGGGCCGCGATCTCATGCCACGCGGCGGCGACGCCCACGCGGAGGCCGAGCGCCTGCTCGCCGCGCCTTTCGTCGTCGTCTCGCACGGGACCGAGGACGACCCTATCCTCAACTACGGCAATCGCGTCGCGCTGGCGCTGTGGGAGATGACCCCAGCGCAACTGATCGCGACGCCATCGCGTCTGACCGCAGAAGCGCCGCTCAGGGAAGCGCGCGAGCAGTTTTTGGCGCAAGCCGCGCGCGACGGCTTTGTGCACGGCTATGAGGGCGTGCGCATCAGCGCGACCGGCCGCCGCTTCCATATCGCCAACGCCACGATTTGGAACGTGACGGACAACGCCGGCCATCCCGCCGGGCAGGCGGCGACTTTCGCGCGATGGACTTTTCTGTGAGAGATTGACCCTCGGGAATCGTCATTGCGAGCGGAGCGAAGCAATCCAGGGCCGCCGTGGCTGCCCTGGATTGCTTCGTCGCTTTGCGCCTCGCAATGACGAAAATACGCAGCTCGCCGAGTGTCATTCCCGCGAAAGCGGGAATCCAGAGCAGCAACGCAACGCGCGGGAGTTTCCTTCGCTCGGGCTCATCACAGAGACCCCAGCAAGTCCTGCAGCGCGTCGAGCCCCGCGGGCTTGGTGAGCTGGCGGTCGAAGCCTGCTTCCCTGGCGCGGTCCCGTATCTGGTCCTGCCCCCATCCCGTCAGCGCGACAAGCGTGATGCGGGCGCTATTCGGCAGCGCGCGAATACGTCGCGCCGTCTCATATCCGTCCATGCCGGGCATGCCGAGATCGAGGAAGACCAGCTCGGGCTCGAACGCCTTCACAGCCTCCACGCCGTCCGGGCCGCTGTAGGCGACGCGCACGTCGGCGCCGAATGTCTCCAGAAACATCACGAGGCTGTCTGCGACGTCGTGGTCGTCGTCGATGACAAGGATGCGCCTTGCGCCGCTCGCTTCAACTCCGGTCGTCGCCGGCATAGGGGCCTCCGAACTTTGATTTGTGCCGATGGGCAGACGCACGAGGAAGACGCTGCCGCGGCCCAGGCCGTCGCTATGCGCCTCCACGGTTCCCCCATGCAATCGCAGCAGGCTTTTCACCAGGGCGAGCCCGATCCCGAGACCGCCTTGCGCGCGGCCCAGAGAGCGATCGACCTGCGTGAAGAGATCGAAAACGCGCGGCAGCATTTCCGGCGGTATGCCGACGCCGCTGTCGCGCACGGCGATCGCCGCCTCCCTGCCGCGACGCTCGGCGACAAGCTCGATGATCCCGCCCTGCTCCGTGTATTTCGCCGCATTGTTGAGGAGGTTGGTGAAGACCTGCGCGAGGCGCACCGGATCGGCGTCGAGCTCCATAGGTTCGCTGGGCAGCTCGACCTTCAGCTCGTGGCCGCCGGCGTCGATCATCGGCTGCGCCGTCTCGATCGCATGCCGTAAGACCTCGCCGAGATCGATGCGGCGCTTCTTGAGTTCGATCTTGCCGCGCGTGATGCGCGACACCTCGAGCAGATCGTCGACGAGGCGAATAAGGTGCTCGACCTGCCGGTCCACCATCGAGAGCAGGGTGAGATCGCGTTTTCCCTTCGTCGTCTCCCCCACGTCGTGGCGTAGAATATGGACGGCGTTGCGAATGGGCGCCAGCGGATTGCGCAGCTCATGCGCAAGGGTGGCGAGGAATTCATCCTTCCGTCGATCTGCGGCTTTGAGGGCATCCTCTGCGCGCTTACGCGCCGTTATGTCACGGCTCACCGTCGCGAGGCCGATCCGCGCGCCGGCCTCATCTCTCAGAACGAAGACGTTATAAAGCATCCACAAGGCTTCGCCGGTCTTGAAGTGGCGGAAGCGGATTTCGACATTGGCGTGGTCGTCGCGCATCAGGCACGCGTGAAACTCGTTGAACACGAAGGCGCGATCTTCGGGAAAGAAGTAATCCTGAATGGGCGTGTGCGGCGCCTTCTCTCTCTCCAAGCCAACCAGTCTCGCGCCCGCGGGGTTGATGTAGAGCGGCTCGAATTCGAGGCTGCAAATGCCGATGAATTCCATGCTCTGTTCGGCAAGCGACACGAACTTTTGACGCTCCGCCTCGGCGCGCTTTCGTTCCGTCACGTCCTGAGCGGTGCCGACCATGCGGATCGGTCGACCATTCTCGAAAAACACGGCGCCTGTCGTCGCGATCCAACGCTCCGCCTGGTCGGGTCTCGCCAGACGATATTCGAGAGAGAGACTCCCGCCGCTTTCGGGATCGAGCGAGCGCTCCACCGCGTCCTGCACGCGTTCGCGATCAGCGGCGTGAACGCCCTGCAGGAACAGGGCGTAGCTCACCGCAGCGCCAGCGGGCAAATTCCATTTCTTGCGCAGCCAATCGTCCCAGATCAGCTCGTCGCTTTCGATGCGCCATTCATAGATGCCGATGTTGCCCGAACTCAAAGCGAGCTGCAGGCGGAATTCACTTTCGCGCAACGCCTCCTGCGCGCGGGCGCGTTCGCAAGCGGCCCAGACGCGCTCTCCGACTTCCTGAATCAAGGCGATCTCGAAAGGCGTCCATGCGCGCGGCGCGCCATGCTGCGCGCAGAGGGCGCCGACCCATTGCCCCTGCTTCGTGAGCACGGCGCAGAGCAATGCGGCGACGCCTGTCGATCGCAGGCGCTCCTTCTCTGAGGCGCTGAGACGTTCGTCCCTTGAAATATCCTCAGTGGCGAAAGCCTCTCCGCTCTGAAACGCCGCAAGCGCCGCCTCGCCCAGTGACGCGATCGGCGTCCTGCCGGCGCAGGGCCCCGCACCCGCCGAACTGCGAATGACGAGCTCCTCGCCTTCTATATCCGCGTAGAAAACCCGCTCGACTCGCAGATACTCGGCGAGAAGCCTGCAACCCGTCTCCTGGATTTTTCGAGGGTCGGCGATCTGGCGCAACGCGTCCGCGCATTTCAGCAGGAAGGCCTGGCGCTCCTCGCCTTTGCGGAGCGCGCCTTCGACCTGTTTTTGGAGGCTGATGTCCTGAACCACGGTCACGGCGCTCGGCTTCTCCTTGCCCGGCGTCCGTATCGAGGTCGCCGTGACCCGCGCCCAAAAATGCGTGCCGTCCTTGCGCAGGCAGCGCTTCTCGGCGTCATATGCGGCGGTTTCGCCGCGTTTCATCCGAGTGAGCCGTTCCCAATGCCCCGCGCGGTCGTCAGGATAGGTGAAGTCGCCGAAGGGCCGTCCGACAAGCTCGGATATGTCATAACCGAGCATATTGGCCAAGGTTTCATTGACGCGCAGCAACCGGCCTGTTTCGAGATCGCCTTGCGCCATCCCAACGCCGGCGCGCTCGAACATCGCGCGGAACTGCGCCTCGCTGTCGCGCACAGCGGCGTCGCAGGCCAGTGAAGCGGCGTGTCTGCTTCGTGTAAGGATCGCCCCGCCCTCGGTCAGCGGCGAGTGTTTCGCTTCGACGACGAAAGCTTGCCCCTCCTCCCCCGAGCCGTCGAGATATTCGATCGTGATCTCGCCGGCGGCTCCGCCGGCGATGGCCTCCAATCCGTCGAGCAATCTGCGGCCGTCCGAGCCTTGTGGAGAAGCGCCGAAAGCCTCGAAGAGATTGCAGCCGATCTGCACCGGAGCGCCAAGGAGGGTGGGCGTCGCATTGCGAGCCCATTTTTCGTTTATCGCAACGATAACGCCCGATCGATCGACGGCCAGGCATTCCTGAGGCAGCAGGTCGAGAAAGGGGACGAGAACGGCTTCAATTGCCACGCCCTTATCGACAGCGTTTTTCTGGAATATCAAATCGAGAGCTCCGGCTTGCCGCATCCGTGCCTTCTTAAATTCATAGCGCTTCAATTGCCTAACCGAGATTTAAAGAAAAGCGCCACCTAAACTTTCGGATATTGCAGGATCAATGCGCCCATCTAAGTGTTTTTCCTTAGTTTGGGGAACTAGCAGCGTAGTGTAAAACCGTCGGCGTTACGCAGAAATTTCGAGGTGGCGCCTGTCAGGACCGCATCCGACCGCCCCACCATGCAAGCCTCTTTTTGCGCGACAACACCCGGGATAGAGTGCCACCGTTCGTCGAATATAACGGTTTCCAAGCAAAACCCTTGCGCTTATCGAGAGGTTTTCACCATGCGGTCGGGCACACTCTGCTGTTTGCAACGCGCAGCGCCGGCGCGCCTCTTTCTCCGATGAGCACGCGCGGCCGTCACTTTTTTCAGCGGCTCACGAAAGACGGGCGAAGCGTCGCCTCGGCTTTTACCCAGCCCTTGCCGGTCCGGCTGCTGATCGCCACGCTCGCGGTGGCGATTGCGACAGCGCTGCGACTCGCGATTCAGCCGATCCTCGGAGAGGCCGTTCCCTATGCAACCTATTACTTGGCGGTAGAAGCCTCGGCTTTGCTGGGCGGATGGATTGTCGGCCTTCTCGCAATGCTCGCGAGCGCATTCCTGGCCCATCTCTTGTTTGCGCCCATCGCTTCCGATCGCGCGCAAATGGGACTCGCGCTTTTCCTGGCGAGCTGCGCGTCCCTCTGCCTCCTCACCGGGGTTTTTCGTTGCATATTCAAAGATAAGGGGGTCGCGTTTGCCGCTGTTGCGCCGCTCGCGTGGCAGACGGAGCCCCGGCCGCGTGCGAGGGCGATCGACGCGGCGCAAGACGGCGTTCTGATAATGGATGGCGAAGGCCGTATCCTTTCGGCGAACCGCGCGGGCGCAGCGATGTTCGCCTATCCCGCAGATGAGATAATCGGCGCGACGGCGCAGACCCTCTTCGATTTGCCCGCTGGCCTCAAATCTCCTTTGATTGGACGCGCCCCTGGCCTTAGCATGACGGAGCGAACCACAATCAAAGGCCGACGCAAGAACGGCGCGCGTTTTCCAGCCGAGTTCACGCTCGAAGAAATGGATTTCGACGGCAACAGGCTTTTTGTCGCCATTGTAACGGACGTGACGGATCGCAGAAACATGGAGCGAGAGGTCGACGCGCAGCACGCCAGCCGCCTGGACGCCATCGGCGCTCTCGCGGCGGCGCTCGCGCATGAGATCAACCAGCCGCTCGCCGCAAGCGCCACCTATATGCGCGTCGCGCGGCGTCTTCTGCAAAAATCGGAGCTAGATTGCAGCAATGTTCTAGCTGTTCTCGACAAGGCGACGGCGCAGACGCTGCGGGCCGGGCGTATCGTTTTGAATTTGAAAGACCTCGTGCGTCGCGAGGAACCGGATAAGACATTGCTGAGCATGCACGCGCTTATCTCCGCGGCGCGCGAGGCGTTCCTGTCGGACGGCGCGCCAGCCGGATTCGTCATCGACCTCTCCTGCGCCGCCAAAAAAGACCGGATTTTGGCCGATCGGGCGCAGCTCGGGCAGGTGTTCGCCAGCTTGATGCACAACGCCAATGAAGCCATGCAACTGAACGAAATTGCTCAACTCCTGATTGCGACCAGCAATCCAGATGATAAGACCATTCGTGTGGATGTCGCCGACAGAGGTTGCGGGCTGCCGGACTCCTCGGAAGAAGGCTGTTTCGATTTGTTTACGACGACCAAAGTGAGGGGAATGGGCGTGGGGCTGTCTATTTCGAAATCGATCATCGAGGCCCACGATGGGCGCATATGGGCAATGCCGAACGCCGGCGGCGGAGCCGTCTTCAGCTTCACATTGCCTTTGCAAGACTCGGGTCTCGATTCATGAATAGTCACAAGGTCGTTCACGTCATCGACGACGACGCCGCCGTGCGCGACGCCGTCGGGCTTCTGCTGAGCACGGAAGGCTATAAGGTCCACGCCTATCCTTCTGCGCCGGCCTTTCTCAAGACGGCCGCCGCCCAGGGCGAGGGCTGTGTCGTCACCGACGTTCGCATGCCGGAGATGAATGGCATCGAGCTTATCGCCAAGATGAAGGAAGAGAAGATTTCGATTCCGGTCATCGTCCTGACCGCACATGCGGATGTGCCCTTGGCGGTCGAGGCGATGAAGCTCGGAGCCGTGGATCTCCTTGAAAAGCCTTTCGAGGATGAAGCCCTGCTCGCGGCCGTCGACGCCGCGCTGGAACGCCGCAACGCCGAGGAATCGCGTTCGCGCGAGTCGATCGCCATCAAGAACCGGCTCGCGACCCTCACCCGGCGCGAAAACGAAATTCTGGCCGGTCTGCTGAAAGGGCTTTCGAACAAGGTGATCGCCCATGATCTCGGCATCAGCATCCGCACCGCCGAGGTCCACCGCGCCAATATCATGGCCAAGATGCGCGCCGGCAATCTAGCGGAGCTCGTCAAGATGGCGCTCGCAGCCGAACCGCCTAAGGCCGACTCCGAATAAGCAAGGCTCGCTTTCCCTCCGCTCGTCAGTCAGCGCGTCACCCCCCGGAACATTCGTTCCCGCTTTCCGGTTCCTTCTCCGCCCCCGCCGGCGCGCAAGCGCGGCCAAGCTGGAGGAGCGCGAGATGAATGTCAGCTCCGAACGCAGCAAATCGATCTGGGAAGGCGTTGGCGCGACCGCCGCGCGCTTGCAGGGCGAGATAAAAGCCGAAGTGGCGGTGGTCGGCTCCGGCATCGCGGGCATGTCGGTCGCTTATGAGCTTGCCAAAGCGGGTAAAAACGTCGCCGTGATCGATCGCGGCTCCATCGG
The DNA here is from genome assembly GCF_016745395.1 of Methylocystis sp. Sn-Cys. Classification (GTDB taxonomy): domain Bacteria; phylum Pseudomonadota; class Alphaproteobacteria; order Rhizobiales; family Beijerinckiaceae; genus Methylocystis; species Methylocystis iwaonis. The sequence continues at coordinate 90,888 of NZ_JAERVJ010000003.1, read as the reverse complement.
CGGCGGCATGACGGCGCGAACCACGGCGCATCTTTCGTCCTATAGCGACGATGGCTTCCGCACGCTCATCGACACCTGCGGCCTCGACGCCGCCAAGGGCTGGCAGGAGAGCCAGGCCGCCGCGATTTCCCGTATCGAAGCCGTCCAGTCCGAGCTCGGCGCGGCCTGCGACTTCCGCCGCCTGGACGCCTTCCTGTTTCTCGCGCCTGAAACCGACCCGAGCATCATCGACTCGGAGCTTGTGGCGAGCGCACAGGTCGGCATGATCGCGCTGCGGCAAGAGGGCGTTCCTTTCACTGGCCTGGAAGCGACCCCAGCGCTGCGCTTTCCCGACCAGGCGACCTTTCACCCGACGAAATATCTCGCCGCGCTCGCGCAAGCGATCTCTCGAAGCGGGGGCCGCTTCTATTCCGAGAGCCCGGTTGCCTCTGTGGAGGAAAATGAAAATGGCGTCGTCCTGACGACGCTCGACGGCGCCCGCCTGATCGCCGATGTCGCGGTCGTCGCCACCAATGCGCCGATCAACGACCGATTGGCGATCAGCGCCAAACAGGCGCCGTATCGCACCTATGTCGTCGCTTTCGAAATTCCCCGCGCCAGCCTCCCGGACGCGCTCTACTGGGACACGCTCGATCCCTATCATTATGTAAGGCTTCAACCGGGCGACGGCGCCTTCGACATTCTCATCGTCGGCGGAGAAGACCATAAGACCGGCGAGAGCAATGACGGAGACGCGCGCATCCGATCGCTGACAACCTGGACGCGGGGCCTTGTTCCCCAGCTCGGTCGCGAGAAGGCGCGTTGGTCGGGGCAGGTTATGGAGCCGATGGATTACATGGGCTTCATCGGGCGCTCGCCGGGGGCCAAGCGCGTCTATGTCGCAACCGGCGACTCCGGCCAGGGCATGACCCATGGCGCCGTCGCGGGCCTGTTGATTTCCGATCTCATCCTGCGCGGCGAAAGCCCCTGGCAGAGCGTCTATGATCCCTCGCGCAAGCCGATGAAAGCGGCCGGAGAGTTCATCAAAGAAAATGTGTCGGCGGCCAAGCATTTCGTCGACTATCTGAAAGGCGGCGAAGTCGCTTCGACCCAAGAGATCGCGCCGGGCCATGGCGCGATCGTGCGGAACGGCCTCGAAAAGGTCGCCGCTTATCGCGAAGCGGACGGAACGCTTTACCTGCGCTCGGCCTCCTGCACGCATGTGGGTTGCCATGTCCATTGGAACGACTTCGAGAAGTGCTGGGATTGCCCCTGCCACGGCTCTCAATTCGCGCCGGATGGCGAAGCGCTCAACGCGCCGGCTTTCTCGCCGCTGCGCAAAATCGAGAGCTGACGCCGGAGCGCCCGATGGCCCAGGACCCAACGGCGCTCATATTGATGTATTTCATCGTTCCGATTTGGTTTCTCGCCGGCGTGGCCGATTGGATGTGTCACAGAGCGACGCATATCGAAACGACATCCGGTCCAAAAGAGTCGCTCCTGCATCTCCTCATGTTCGCGGAACTCGGCCTGCCCTTGCTGGCGGCGATCTTTCTCGACGTGAACGCGCTGGTGATCGCTTTCATGATCGCCATGTTTCTTCTGCATGAGGCGACCGCCTTCTGGGATGTCTCCTATGCTGTCTCGACGCGGCGCGTGACGCCTCTCGAGCAGCATGTGCACAGCTTTTTGGAGATGATCCCGCTCATGGCGCTGCTTCTCATCATCGCGCGCCATTGGCCGCAATTTCTCGCCCTTTTCGGCGCTGGAGAAGAAGCGCCCAGAACGGCGCTGGCGTGGAAGCCCGAACCGCTGCCCCAAGGCTATATCGTCGCCGTTCTCTCCGGGGCGACCCTGCTCGGCCTCCTGCCCTATCTCGAAGAATTATGGCGTGGGCTCGCGGCGCGCCGTCACGCGCCGCGCAAGGCGTTCTGACGCGAGGATCACGCTCTCCCCGACTGCCCGAGATCCGCGCCCGTCGTCGGATCGGCCATGGGGTTCGACATGGTCCGAGCCGCAAAGCTCGACAAATCGCTGCGTTCGGAACTCGTCAGGCCGACGCTCGCATCGCCTTCGCCGCCATCGACAGGAATGGCGCCGATAACATCGTCCATGCGCCGCCACTGCTCGCCCGAGTTCCACGGACCCATCGTATCGCCCTCGCCCTGCGAAGTGTTGACGTAAAGGTCGGCGTATTCGGGAATGCCCTGCAGCTTGCCGGGCGGGAAGTTGCCTTCGATCGAGTACAGCGCCTTCTCGAAAGATTTCTGATGCGCGATCTCGCGCGTCATCAAAAAGCCGAGCGCTTCCTTGACGCCCGCATCGTCGGTGACGTTGATCAGGCGCTCATAAACAATCTTGGCGCGCGCCTCCGCCGCAATATTGGAGCGCAGATCGCAGGCGGGATCGCCGACCGTGTCGATATAGGCGGCGGTCCAGGGGACGCCCGAGGAATTGGTCAGGCCCGGTCCGCCGCCGTAAAGAATCGCCTGCGTATGACTGTCGCCGCCCTGAGTCAGAGAGCGATAGAGATCCGCCTCCGATTGCGTCGCCTCCGCCAGCTCGCCTTTCACGCCCTTGTTCAGCATGGCGACGATGCTGCCGATAACTTCGAGATGGCTCAGCTCTTCCGTGGCGATGTCGAGCAGCATGTCCTTACGGCCGGGATCGTCCTCGGCGAGCGCCTGCGTGAAATAGCGCATGGCCGCCGCAAGCTCGCCCTGCGGGCCGCCGAACTGTTCGAGAATAAGGCTCGCCAGCACAGGATTCGGCTCCGAGACGCGAACCGTATACTGGAGCTTTTTATTGTGCGTGAACATGGCCGTCTCCTGTCGCGGGCGCTCCCGGCGAAACGCTTGTCGGCCAACCCGGTTCCCAATTCGGAGCGCATGCGATTAGTGCGTCATTCCCGACGCTCGCGCCGTTTGAACACAAAGGAAATGACTGCCGTCATTGCGAGGAGGCGGAGCCGACGAAGCAATCCAGGGCCGCATCGCCGCCCTGGATTGCTTCGCTTCGCTCGCAATGACGGGCGCTGAGTAAAACTTAGCGCTTCTGTGGCTTTCATTACCCAATGCAAGCCATTCAAACGGAAATGGTGTTACTCCGCCGCCACGGCGCTCGCCAGCGCACGGTTTTTCGGCGGCGCAACCTCTGCGCAGATGCGACGGAACGAGGCGAGCGCCTGTCCGACAACCTGGTCCATATTATAGTAGCGGTAGGTTGCAAGCCGCCCGACGAACCAGACGTCCTTCTGCGCCAGCGCGAGTTTCTCGTATCTCTTATAGAGCTCCATATTCTCGGCGCGCGGCACCGGATAATAGGGATCGCCGCTATCGCACGGATACTCGAAGGTCACGCTCGTCTTCTCATGGCGCTGTCCGGTCAGATGCTTATATTCGGTGACGCGCGTGTAAGCCTCCGTCTGCGGATAATTCACGACGGCGACGGGCTGGAGCCACGGCCGGTCGAGCGTCATATGTTTGAACTGCAACGACCGATAGGGCAGCTTGCCGAAACGGAACTCAAAAAACTCGTCGATCGGGCCCGTGTAGATGAGACGCCGATAATCGACTTCATCGCGTATCTCCTCGAAATCCGTTTGCAACATGATCTTGATGTTCGGATGATCGAGCATGCGTTCGAACATGCGCGTATAACCGTCCGTGGGCATATATTGATGGCTATCGGTGAAATAGCGATCGTCCCTGTTGACGCGCGTCGGCACGCGCGCCGTCACGGATTTGTCGAGCTGCGACGGCTCGACGCCCCATTGCTTCTTCGTGTAACCCTTGAAGAATTTCTCATAGAGTTCGCGTCCCACAGTGGTGACGACGACATCTTCGGAGCTTTTGATTTCTTCTCTCTTCTCGGCGCGCGCCGCAAACCATGCGGCGAGGCCCTCGGAATCGAGCGAAAGGCCAAAAAGCTTGTTGACCGTGTCGAGATTGATCGGGATCGGCAAAAGCATCCCATCGACCTTCGCCAGCACACGGTGCTCATAGGGACGCCACCGCGTGAACTTCGAAAGATAGCCGAAGATCGCTTCGGAATTGGTATGAAAAATATGCGGTCCGTATTGATGAATGAGCACGCCGGCTTCATCGTGCCGGTCATAGGCGTTTCCGCCGATATGCGCCCTTTTGTCGATGAGAAGAACCCGCTCTCCGCGTTGAGACGCAATGCGTTCCGCAAGAACGCTTCCGGCGAAACCCGCGCCGACGATCAGCCAGTCAAACACGACGCGCCTCCATGCCTCTGTGCGAGATCGAATTCAGATGCCCCGCCATCCCCGCCCATGTGCTGTCCCACGACATGCCGGAAAGATGCGCGTCGACCATTCTCAGCCAGGGCCCTTTCGGTCTGCGCAGCAGATATTCGGCGCGTTCAACGAACTGTTCGGCCGTTCTTGCGATCTCCACGAGCCCCGCCTTTCCATAAGGCTCGACGACGTCGGCGATCGGCGTCGACACCAATGGGACGCCAGCGGCAAGAAACTCGGGCGTCTTTGTGGGGCTGATAAAACGCGTCGCCTCATTCAGCGCGAAAGGCATAAAACCAACGTCCCACCCCGCGAGGTAACGCGGCAGCGACTCATAGCTTTTGCACCCGAGCCAATGGATGTTTGGCGCGAGGGGAAGCCGCGATGGATCGATCTTCGCGGTCGGGCCCACCATCACCAATTGCCACTGCGGGCGAAGCGCGGCAACGCCGGCGACGATGTCGAGATCCATCCGCTCGTCGATAACCCCGAAAAATCCCATGCGCGGATGCGGAATGAGCGCTTGATCCTCGGGCGCGTCGCGCATGGTCCGCGCCACACGAAAATGCGCGACGTCGACGCTGCTGGGATAGACGTGGATATTTGGATGCCGATTGCGTTTGGCCTCGTAAAGCGAACGGCCGCCGACATAGACGACGTCGCATTTATCGAGCAAGCGGCGCTCCCAATCGGCAATGTCGCCCGGCGCTCCGACAAAGGCGGAGAGTTCATCCATGTTGTCGTAGACGCAGCCATCGGGCTCGAGCTCATGCGTGAAGCGGAGCGCCATGGGCGTGTAATACCAGGCAATCAATCGCTTTGGCTGAATCCGCGACAAGAGCCGCGCCAAAAGCGCTTTCAATGTTTCGTTGGTCTCTGCATCGTTCAGCCCTTTCGGCACGAGCGGCGTGACGACCGAGACGTTGCACGCTTCATCCGTCTCTATGCGCAAGACAGGCGGCCCGTCGAAAAACTCGGGCTCCTCGAAATACCAGGTCTGGAACTCTTTCGCCGCGCGGCTCATGAGATGTTGAGGACGCTGAAAAACAAAACGCCAACGCAAATGTGAAAAGCATAAAAGGTGGGATGAAGCGCTCGTCTCATGTACCGCACGCGCCATTGGTGACTCCTTGTCCGCGTAGCTCCCGCTCGCATCGTCTTTGCACGGGCGTTGCTCTGCCGCCCTTGTCGAAACAGCTCGGAAACGCTTTTGTTCCAAGGGGCCGCATAGCCGGCAGCCAGCGCAGCGCCCGTACGGGGCGCATGTCGAACTTCAATGCCGCGTGCGAAAGTATCGCAGATCGCCCGTCGTGATGACGTGATCGTCAGGGAGAAGTTCGTGCGGCTCTATATCGCGCGCCGCCTGCAGCCGATCATAAAACGCGCCGAAATCCTGGTAGCATTGATCGAGAAGCTGCTCGAAGCTGTCGATGACGAAATAGATCTGCTGATAATCGCTGATGACATATTTCGTTCGCATGATGCGAAAGAGATCGAAAGCGATTCGATTGGGCGACGTGTCTTCGAGCGAGAAAACGGTTTCGCCCGGCGACGACAATATGCCCGCGCCGAAAATGCGCAGCCCGTCGCTGGAGCGGATCAAGCCGAACTCCACCGTATACCAGTAGAGCCGCGCCAGATTGTGCAATTGGCCTCTACTCAGCGCGCGCTGGCCGCCCTTGCCATAGGCTTCGAGAAAACGCGCATAGACAGGATCGGCCAGCAGCGGCACATGGCCGAAGACATCGTGAAACACGTCTGGCTCGGAAAGATAATCGAGCGCGCGCTCCGAACGGATGAAGGCGCCGGCGGGAAAACGGCGATTGGCGAGACAATCGAAAAAGACGTCGTCGGGGATAAGTCCCGCGACGGGCGCGATGCGCCAGCCCGTCAGACGGGAGAGGCGATCGCTCACTTTCGAGAAATCGGGAATGCAATGGCGCGGGAGCTTCAGCGTCTCTTTGGCTTCGAGAAAGGCGTCGCAGGCGCGGCCCGGCAGAAGCTTTTCCTGCCGCGCGACGAGACGGCTCCAGCGGTCGTGTTCGTCCTGCGTATAGGAGCGCCAGTTCTGCGCAATCGTCCAGCCGCCGTTTCGCGGCGTCTCGGCGGCGCGATTGTGTGACTGTGACGCTTCGGCCATGGAAGACCTCGCCATCCCCCCACGCTTCTATCTATGTCGGAGGCTGACGGCGTGTAGCGGCGCGGCAAGCGCGCTCCGGGGCGCGCGAAAAATCAACAATCTTGAAAAAATGAGAAGGCGCGGACGAAACGCCCGCGCCGATCGATCAGTGCTTGCGCTTCTTGCCGCCCGACGGAGGCGTGGTCTCGGACGCCGGCGAGGCAAGGCCCAACTCGGTGCGGCAGGCTGGGCTGATGCTGGCCGCGCTGGCCCGCAGGCATTTCTCGATCGCGACGGCGTCCGGCACCTGGGCCTGGCAGAAACGGTAAGCGTCGTCCTCGCAGGCGGCGCGCTGGGAGGCGGTGCCCTCAGCCAGGGCCGGCGCCGCCACGGTGATCGCCAGCAAAGCCGAAAGCCGGATAAAAATGCGCATTCACACGTCCCTTCTCGATTGATTTGGATTTCCTGCGGTGCTCAGCGCAGGCTGAGCGGATCATACGCGATTGGAAGCCTTGGCGAAACCGCCCTGACTGCGGTCGCCGCCCGGCGAGGGCCGAAAAACGCCCATCGGGCCAAAAAAAGAGCCGCTGGTCGGCCAGCGGCCCAAGTTCAGGGAGGAAATGCCCAAGGAGAGCACACGACGATTGCACGCGTGAGCTATGGCAAAACTGTGTTCGGCGGGGGCCGAAGCTCCAAAAAAGCTGTGCTGTTGCAGCTTTACCACAACCGGTCAGCGGGGCTTGCTGCCCTCGAATGTGCGTAGCTCGGCCGTGGAGGGCGCCTTGATGCTGGCGTTGAGCTTGCGCAGCATTGTGAGGCACAGTTCCTTCACCGCGTCGTCCTGCACCGTGTCGGTCAAACGCGCGACATGGTAAAAGGCCATCGCCCGCTGGGAAACGAGATCCTCGTAGCTGAAGGGGTCGGACAGGCCGTCCATATCGTCATGGGTGTTGTCAGTCATAGAGCCCTTCCGATCGTTTCGCCTGCATATTGGGATGGGAGACGATAAATTAAAGGGGACCGGCGGCAAGCGCCGCTTGGCGCAAAATCCGCAAAAATCGACAGGCTTTTTGCAAGCACGCGCTCCAGCTTCTGCGCGCGCTCGATTTCCTACCGAGGCGACGAGTCCATCCGGGAGGAAAACCCGCCCGGCGTGGTTAAGGCCCCATAGGTGGCCTGACGCGCCTCCTGATGTGGACTGAGCGCATAAAGAACATATGACGAGAGCGAGACCGCCGTCGCCGCGACAATGACTCCGAGAAGGCTCTGCCTGGCCCGCAACGAGGTTCGCGCCGCCGGACCGGCGAGGGCGAACAGGCCGACAAGGCCGATGAAAGCGCTGAGCAAAGCGGTGAGATAAAGCGTCTCGACGGCGACGACCATTGCTTCCTCCGCCGGATCACGCGCCGGGCCGGCGAAAGACGCCCGGCGCCCATTGGCTCCTAACGCGCGCTTGCGAAAGAAGGTCCGGAGCGCCGAATCATCGCCGCCGGGCGGCGTCTTCCGGCGGCGGCCGTTCCGCCGTCCCCCTGTCGGCTGGCAAAAGCGCATTCAGGAAGCTGGCGTAAAAGTCGTGCGCCTTGATCGCCTGATCGAAGAAGCTCCGATACGGGAACAGGGACAGCTCCGGCGCCGCCGATCTGGCCTTCTCCTCGAGCCGGCCGCGCAGCGAGGCCCAAAGCCGGCGCATCTCCCGGGCGGCGACGCCGCTCGGGTTGAGCTCCCCGACCCCGAGGCCGAGGCGGATGGCGTCCTGATAATCGACGCGGGTGGAGACGAGCGGCGCCAGCAGCGCCCCGAGCTGCTGCAAGGCCTGCGCGCCGCGCTCGACGCGAACGCCCTGCTGGGCGGGCGGACATTGGTTGAGAAGGAAAGCGTAATCCTTGCCGCACGACCGCACCTTGGCCAGGGTCGCTTCGCTCGCCCATATGTCGAGCGTGTTGGGCCGCGCCGGGATCACGCAAAGATCCGCGGCCCGTATCGCCTCTTCGCAGGCAGCCGGATCCGCCCCCGGCGTGTCGATCACCGCCAGCGTCACGCCCTTGCTTGCCAGCGCCGCCAAGGCGGGCGCGAGCTTGCCCGGCGGGATATGTTCGACCGGAACGTCGACCGCCTTGCGCGCCTTCGACCATTTGACCAGCAATTGCAGCGGGTCGAGATCGCAGATGAAGACGCGCTCGCCCGCAAGATGGCCGGCGACGGCGACATTGCTCGCGAGCGTGCTTTTCCCGGAGCCGCCCTTCTGGGCGACGAATGCGACGATATGCATGCCCCCGCCTGGTTCAGGGTTGGAACGCCGGGAACTGACGCGCGACGCTTGGCGCCGCCAGAAGCTGTAAATTGGCGGCCGCCCGCTTCCGTGCCGAGGGAAGCATCGGGAAAGATACAACCGGCGATGGCGTTGCTGAAAGAAAATTTCGTAACTTTCAGTGGTCCGAAACCACGCTTTTCCCCTTTGAAGTCTCAAACCTACCCGTAAAGCCCCTCTGACAGTGAAGCTCGCGCGTCTTCTCTCCAACGAGCCATACGCGAAAAACTGCCGCCCTGGGTATATTATGTCCATGGCGCAGCTTGAAATTCCGGCCTCCACCTGCTTGGGGAGGCATAGCCGAAACGGCTCTCGCGGCGCGTTCAAGGGGTTAGCGAGGGCTTGGCGGTTTCTCGCGGCGACGGGAGTTGCGGCACATGTTATCCGCGTTGAGTGAATGGCTGTTTGGCGCGTCCGGGCTCGCGCCCCACGGCTATTGCCTGCTTTGGGAACCCGAGCTGATTTGGCTTTATGCGATTTCCGACACAGCCATCGCGGTCGCTTATTTTTCCATCCCCATGGCGCTCGGCATTATCGGAAGACGGCGCCGCGATCTCATCTTTCCTCCGATGCTGTGGCTGTTCGCCGCTTTCATCATGCTTTGCGGCACCACCCATTGGCTCGATCTGGCCACGCTTTGGACGCCGCTCTATGGCATTCAGGGCGTCGTCAAGGCTGCGACGGCGCTGGCCTCGATTTCCACGGCGATCGTGCTGTGGTGGAAGCTGCCGGATTTTCTCTCTCTCCCGTCGATCGCCCAATTACGCGACGCCAACGCCGCCCTGCGCGAGAGCGAGGAACGCCTGGCGCATGCGCAGAAGATGGAGGCGATCGGGCAGTTGACGGGCGGCATCGCGCATGACTTCAATAATATGCTTCAGGTGATCGTGGGGTCGATCAGCGTCATCGAGCACCAGATCGAGATCGGGCGCGCCCAAGACATCAAGCCTGCCGTCGCCGCCATACAAAAAGCCGCGAACAACGCCTCGAGCCTCATCAACAGATTGCTCGCCTTCTCGCTGCGCCAGACGTTGACGCCGCGCGTCATCGAGCCCGGCAGGCTCGTCGCCGGAATGGAGGAGTTGCTGCGTCGGACTCTGGGGCCCGAAATCGAGCTGCGGCTGTGCCTGGCGCCGGCGCGCTGGAACGTCGCCTGCGACCCTTCGCAGCTCGAGAGCGCTCTGCTGAATCTCGCCATCAATGCGCGCGACGCCATGCCCGAAGGCGGCGCGCTTCAAATCGCCACGGCGGATCGGGAGCTGATCGCCGACCCGGACACCCCCGGCGCGCAGCCGGGAAACTATGTCGAGATCGCGGTGACCGACAGCGGCGAGGGCATGACCCGTGAGGTCCTGAGCCGGGTGTTCGAACCTTTCTTCACCACCAAGCCGACGGGCAAAGGCACGGGCCTCGGCTTGTCCCAGATATATGGTTTCGTCAAACAATCCGGCGGATTCGTGCGGATCGAGAGCCATCCTGGCGGGGGAACGCGCGTGAGGATTTATCTTCCCGGCCGCGGGCCCGTAAAGGATTGCGTCGCCGCTGAAGATCGCCCCCGCATCGAAGCAGCGGCTTTGTCCGAGTCGACCCATCGTGGAAAAGCTCTCGTCGTCGAGGACCAGGCGGAGGTGCGCGCGCAAATCGCCGAGGCGGTCGCCCGAATGGGCTTTACCGTCGTCGAAGCCAGCGAGGGCCTGGCCGGACTGAAGGAATTGGAGTCCGACGCGCCGCTGGACCTGCTGATCACCGACGTCTGCCTGCCGGGCGTGAACGGTCGCCAGCTCGCCGAAACCGCTCAATCCAAGCGGCCGGAGCTACCGGTGCTGCTGATTACGGGCTATGCGGGGAATTCGTTGGAGACGTTGCGGCTCGCGCCAAATATGCAAATCCTGCGCAAGCCGTTCCTTCTGGACGAATTGACCGCCAGGGTCCGCGCGATGGCGGGAAACGCCGCTTCGTAAATGAGACAGGCGCGCCAGCGTCTCACGCTCGAATGGTGCGGGCTCGGATCTTTCGCAAGCCCAAAAACGCTCTGCTGCCCTTCCCAGACTATTTCTGCGTCCCCGCGAATGGAAATGGCGACGCGATGCTCTGTTCAGGGCAAGAGAAAATGGATGGGCGCCACGCGCGCACGGCTGAATTTTTCAGGGGACAGGCGGCGCGCACGACGGCCAGCTTATCAACCAGCCCACGGCAGGCCTGGAATCATCGGCGCGCCGGTCGTGCGAAACGCCATGCGTCTCGGCAAGCAGGTAGGCAATGGCGTCGTAAATGACCGCGAAGGCGAGCAAGGAGGCGACGCGGCCGCTGGCCAGGCAATAGGCGCAGCATTTGGTCTGATCGTGATCGTGACCCGGCACCGGCTGGTGGCCGCCATCGGGATTGCACAAAGCGCCTGCGGCCTCAGCGGCCGGAGAAAAGTCTGGCGCATCCGCCCATTTGCCGAGGCCAGAGAGCGGCGCGAAATGGAACGTAAGCAAGCAGACGAAGGCGCAACGATCGCGCGCCGAAAGATATCGTTTTTGGTCCGCCCCAGATACATGGGCGGCGAAAAGGCTCAAAAGCTAGCTGATTAGAAAAGCTCGGCGAATAGAGCGCGTGCCGGTGCGCGCCCTTCGGTGAGGAGGGCGTGTCAGCCTGGAGCGGATCATGGCTTAGCGATTTACTCACGACCGCCTGTCTGTCAGCAAGTCAGTCCGCTCGCGGATTCTCTAGTGGCCCACTCGATTTAGCCAGACGGGCAATGAAGGAAAAGCGATCGGGTTATCCTCGCGAAATTTCGTTAATTCCTCCGAGAAGAGAACCTGATGCAAAAAATACGACGGCGTAACCGCAGCAACCCCGATATTTTCGGGCGTATAAGGAATGACTGCAGTTGGGCTCTGAGCGAACTTTACCGGCGTTGAATTCAAGAATGTACCCCTCATGATACCAGCGAGCGCGATGCTTGGGGGACCGATACTTATCGATCCCGGTTGACGATCGATCCCCAGGTAGAAAAACACCGGGGAACCACTATTGCCGCCGAATGACTGCGTTTCGAGTAGATAGAGTTTCACGAGCGCTGGCGGCTTTGAAGGGTCATCCACCCATTTGAGCGGCTCATCGGGAAGCATGGCAACGCGGCCGAAGCGAAACACAGGATAATTGCGATGCTCGCCTGCGAATTGGACCATCAACCCCGCAAAAAATACTTCTGACCCTTCGGCGATATGGAGCTCTGAAAACTTTTCCTCCGTTGTGAGCATGTCTTCTGGAATGATCTTGAAATCAAACTTTGCTTGGTCTGGCATCCAAGGAACCATCGCTATGTCAACGCTTGCATCTGAGTGGGTATAGACGGTTTTTTGTCCCTTATTGAGCAGGTCGAGGGGGATGTATTCTACATCTCCTCCTTTTTTATCGAGGCGGACAAACACTCTGCTAAATAAATTTCCAGTCGCGTCCGCGAGCACATGCTTAGCGGTAACAAAATAACCATAAATTCCTTTATTCGGCTGCTTGGCGTTAACACCTACAAAAAAGCCCGTTCCGTAAGGGATCGGCGAACCAGTGCTATCATGTTTTAGATTTCCTTGCTCGTCTGCCAAGAATACGAAGGTCACGACCTTCTTAATATCCGGCGGGACGGTCGCGGCCAACATTTCCGTACAGGTTGTGACAAGGAGGAGCAGGCTCATTGCGAGTAGCGGGACGAGGCGAAATCGCATTCTAAAACTTCCGCTCAGGTTTGGTTAATATGCCACGATCTAAGCCTTGGAGAGCGCCTGTTGCAAGGTCCAATCGCAAACGCATTTTGAGCAAAGTTCCGTCCCCATCCCATCTCTCTTCGGGAGGAATAACGCATCCGGGGAGGCGAGGTTGAGGCCTGCAACCGGGGCCCTGAGGGCGAACGCACAGGGAACAATTTCCCCCGATTGCACAGGGAAATTTGTTTTTCGTTCGCTGGGGAGAAGGGGAGTGATCACTCCCCTATCGTCTCGTTTCTCAGCATTTCAATGGTGGGCGATGCAGGGATTGAACCTGCGACCCCTCCCGTGTGAAGGGAGTGCTCTCCCGCTGAGCTAATCGCCCGTCGCGTCGGACGCGAGGAACCCTCCTGTAAGAGAGGGCGGGGCGTTCCGTCAAGTGCGCGTGAAGGCGGAGGGCGGGAGAATCGACTCCGCCGCCGCCCAAAGCTCGTCGAAATGCGAGATCACCCGGTCCGGCGCGAGCTCGGTCACGGGGATCTCCGTATAGCCGAAATCGACCGCCACCACCGGCGCGCCGGCGCCTTTGGCGGTGTCGATGTCGGTCTTGGAGTCGCCCACCATCACCGCCCGCGCCGGGTCCCCGCCCGCGGTTTCAATGGTCAGCTCCAAAGTGCGCGGATCGGGCTTGTGCATGGGGAAAGTGCCGCGCCCGCAGATCGCCGCGAAACGATCGGCGGCTCCGAGCTTCTCCAACAGCAGTCGCGCCATCCGCTCGGGCTTATTGGTGCAGACCGCAAGCTTGAAGCCGGCATCCCCGAAGCGATCGAGCGCCGCCAGCGCGCCGGGAAACAAGCGGCTTTCGTCGGCGATATGGGCCTCGTAATGGGCCAGAAACTCGATCACCAGCGGCTCCACCCGGTCTGGCGGCAGCGGCGCGCCGCTGAGGGCGAAGCCGCGCTCGATCAGCGCCCGCGCCCCCGCCCCCACGATGCTGCGCGCCGACGCGGGCGCCGCCATCGGCAGGCCCTCGCGGGCTAGCAGCACATTGAGGGTGGCGATGAGATCATGGGCGGTGTCCGCCAAAGTGCCGTCGAGATCGAAGACGAGAATGGGCGCGCGCTGGGTCATGCGCCTGGGCCTAAAGGGCACGTGCCCGCCGATCAAGCGCCGCCGCCCGATTTTCGCGCCGAAAGGCGGCGTGTAGACTGCGCGCAACCGATTCGCGACAGGAGAGAAGGAATGCGTCTTTCGCAATTTTTCGGTGGCCGGGGACGCCGTTTGCGCGCAGCATCGCTCGCCCTCGGGCCGCTCCTGGCGACGGGCGCTGCGCTCGCGGCCGGAAACTACGAATTTCTCGCCGCCCCGCAGACCGACCTCAACCGCGTCTTCCGGCTCGACAAGGCGACGGGCGAAATCGGCGCCTGCCAATATGGCCTGAAGGAAGGCACCGCGATCGGCGTCACTTTGTGCTATCCGCCGGGCGAAGGCGCCAAGGCGGGAACCTTCAGCGAATATGCGCTCGTCGCTTCGCGCCATACGGGCGAAGGCGGCGTGTTCCGCGTCGATCTGCGCTCCGGCATGATGTCGATCTGCTTCGTGCTCAACGAAAGCTCGGTCGTCTGCACGCCCCAAGCCAAATGAAGCCTCTGGCGCAGGCGACGGCGGTTGAGTTCGCGAGCGTTCGCTTCGTTCTCACGGACATGGACGAGACGCTGACCTATCGGGGCCGCCTCCACGCCGATACATATGCGGCGCTGGAGCGGTTGCGCGACGCCGGCGTGACGGTCATCCCGGTGACCGGCGCTCCGGCGGGCTGGTGCGATCAGATGGCGCGCATGTGGCCCGTCGACGGCGTCATCGGCGAGAATGGCGGGTTCTTTTTCCAGCGCGATCCCAGCGGGCACGACATAGCGCGGACATTTTGGCATCCGGACGCGGCGCGCGCCGAGGTCGCCGCCCGCTTGCAGGCGATTGCCGGCGCCGTGCAAGACGCGCTTCCGCAGGCGCGGCTTGCGCAAGACCAGCCATTCCGCCTGACGAGCCTCGCCTTTGCGCGGCCGGACGACCCCGTTCTTTGCGGCAAAATTCTCTCCGCGCTGAGCGACGCCGGCGCGGATGCGACGGTCAACAACCTCTGGGTTCTCGGCTGGATCGGCGGCTATGACAAGCTCGCAATGGCCCGTCGCATCCTCGCCGAAACATTCCGTCTCGACATCGACGACGATCGCGACGCGGTGCTCTATTCCGGCGACTCGACGAATGACGCGCCCATGTTCGCCTTTTTCCGTCACACCGTCGGCGTCAGCACCGTTCGCGACTATCTGTCGGAAATCCCGACGCCGCCAGCCTGGATCACGCAAGGCCCCGGCGGCGCCGGCTTCGTCGAAATCGCCGACGCTGTGATACAGGCTAAAAAACGCGCTTGAGCAGCATTAGCGGCGGGCCGCCCGGGCGATTGCGACCGCGACGATTGATTTTGCGTCCGCAAGCTCCTATTCGCGGGTTTCGCCGCCTCTCCCGCGGCGCGGGATCACACCATGTCGCCCTTTTCCGCTGACGCCATGAAGCGCGCCGCCGCCGAGGCGGCGCTTCAAAAGGTCACCCACGGCATGCGCCTTGGGCTCGGCACCGGCTCCACCGCCGCGCATTTCGTCGATCTGCTCGGCGCCCGCGTGCGCCAGGGGCTGGAAGTGGTCGGCGTGCCGACCTCCGAGCGCACGCGCGTCCAGGCCGAGGGGCTCGGCGTCACGCTCTCGACGCTCGATGAAACGCCGGAGCTCGATCTCACGATCGACGGCGCCGACGAGTTCGACGCATCGCTGCGGCTGATCAAAGGCGGCGGCGGCGCTTTGCTGCGCGAAAAGATTGTCGCGGCGGCCTCCAAGCGCATGTTCGTCATTACCGACGCCACCAAGGAGGTGGAGACGCTTGGCGCCTTTCCGCTGCCCATCGAGATCGACCGTTTCGGCGCGCGCTCGACGAAGCTGCATATCGAGCGCGTCGCGCGCGGCCTGGGGTTAGAGGGCCCGATCACGCTGCGCATGAGCGCGCCGGACGCGCCCTATCTCACCGATGGCGGGCATTATATCTACGACTGCGCCTTCGGCGCCATCGACGCGCCCGAGACGCTCGCCGAGCGGCTGCGGGCCATTCCCGGCGTCGTGGACCACGGCCTCTTCATCGGCCTCGCCACGGCGATCTTCGTCGCCGGCAAGGATGGCGTGCGCATCATCGGCGACGTGACAGGCGGCGCGCTATGAGCGACTTCGATTACGATCTCATCGTCATTGGCGCGGGCTCCGGCGGCGTGCGCGCCGCGCGCGTGGCGGCGAGCCATGGCGCCAAAGTTGCCATTGCCGAGGAATTCCGCGTCGGCGGCACCTGCGTCATCCGCGGCTGCGTGCCAAAGAAGCTTTATGTGCTCGCAAGCCGCTTCAAGGACGAGTTCGAAGACGCCAAGGGCTTCGGCTGGCATGTTGGCGAGACCTCCTTCGACTGGCCGACGCTCGTCGCCGCGAAAGAAAAGGAGATCAGCCGCCTCTCCGGCCTTTATGAGCAGACGCTCGGCAATGCGAAAGTAGAGTTGATCCGCGCCCGCGCGACCATCGCCGGTCCTAACGCGGTGCATTTCTCCGACGGGCGCACGGCGCGCGCGCGCTACATCCTCATCGCGACAGGCGGCGCGCCGGTGCTGGCGCCGCATATTCCCGGCCTCGAATGGGGCCTCTCGTCGAATGAAATCTTCGACCTGCCGACCTTCCCGCAGCGGCTGCTGATCGTCGGCGGCGGCTATATCGCCGTCGAATTCGCAAGCGTCTTCGCGCGCCTCGGCGCGGAAGTTTATCTCGCCTATCGCGCCGATCTCCCCTTGCGCGGCTTCGACGAAGACTTACGCAAGCGCGTCGCCGAGGCGCTGACGTCGGCAGGCGTCGCGCATCACGCCGGCGCGCTGCCGACGCGCATCGACAAATGCGCCAAGGGCTACGCCGTCTCCATGAGCGACGGCGAGACGCGCGAGGTCGACGCCGTGCTGGTCGCCACCGGCCGCCGGCCGCTCACGCAACATCTCGGGTTGGAGCGCGCGGATGTCGCGACGCGCGAGAATGGCGCGATCATCGTCGACGCGCAGTCGCGCACCAATGTGCCGTCCATCTATGCGGTGGGCGACGTGACCGACCGCATCAATCTAACGCCGGTGGCGATCCGCGAGGGCCATGCTTTCGCGGATACGGTCTTCGGCGATCTGCCGACGACCGTGAACTACGACAATGTGGCGAGCGCCGTCTTCACCACGCCCGAGGTGGGCGCTGTGGGGCTGACGGAGGCCGCCGCCCAAGAGAAATACGCCGCGCTCGATATTTACGAGACGAGCTTCCGCCCCATGCGCGCGACGCTCTCCGGCCGCGCCGAGCGCATCTATATGAAGCTCATCGTCGAGGCCGAAGGCCAGCGCGTCGTCGGCGCGCATCTTTTCGGCCCGGAGGCTGGAGAGATGGCGCAGCTCCTCGCCATTCCCCTCAACATGGGCGCGACCAAGCGCGACTTCGACGCGACCATGGCCGTGCATCCGACGGCTGCCGAAGAGCTGGTGACGATGCGGGCGCCGGCGCGCAGGATCAGGCGCGAGGGTTAGCGGGAGCTGCCAGCGCCTTTGCCGTGGTTATGGACCGCGAGCCTTCAGGCTCGCATTGCGGGGCGAGCCTGAAGGCTCGCGGTCCAGAGGCGCCCATGCTTTCTCGCGCTCTCCCCTTCTCTCGCTTGCGGGAGAAGGTGGCCCTCGCGTGAGCGAGGGTCGGATGAGGGCCTATCTCGCCCGCTCATTTTATCCCCACCCTCCAAAGCTCCCCTATACTCGCTCCCGCCTCGCCAACTTGCAGGGGCGTCGTCAGGGTCGGCGGCGCCGGCGGGGTCGGTTAAGCGCGGGACGCGACCCTCGTTCCGTGCGGGACTCCGGCGCCGCCCGCCGGGTCTCTCCTTCGTGGGGAGATTGCGTGGAGAAATCCACGCAAAGGCTGGGCATAGTTTTCGCGCCCGCGACACGCGGCCCGAGTACCGAAAGGGAAAGCGCCGGCGGGCCGGAGGCGGCGCATGTCGAGGCCCTTGCGACGCGCTCGGGAGGTTCAAACCTCCCGGGAAAGAAGCAGGCGCCGTCTGGCGGCTGCGCCGGACGGAGGAACCGCCACGAGATGGCGCTACTTCGGCCCGGAAAGGTGCGCGCGAATAAAGACCGCAGCCGGGACGCTCTGGTTCCGATGCGCTTATTTTTCACGCTACCGGCCGAACGGGGCCGGGGCGTCCCGGCTTCCTGTATCGCCTCGCGTCGGAAATCGGCGGCGGGATTTGTGGCGCTGCATTGCCCCCTCCCCAACCCTCCCCCGCTTCGCGGGAGAGGGGGTAGATTGTGGCCTTCATCAGCAATGCAGATCGCGAGCGTCCCCTCTCCCGCTTGCGGGGGAGGGACAGGGAGGGGGCGTTTCAGTGATGGAAATGATGCCCATTTCCCTGCGCGTAGCCAATCAGGGCCGGGGCGTCCAGCGAGACGCCGGAAAGGGTCGCGCCGTCTCGAATTTTCCTCTATAAGCGCCTTTCACGCCAAAGCCGTGGCCTCACCGGGCCATCCGCTCGCGGCAAGATTTTCGTGGAGTTTGGAAAGTGGAACGCTGGACGCCGGGCAGTTGGAGGAATTTGCCGATCGAGCAGACGCCGGTCTATCGCGACCAGGCGGCGCTCGCGGATGTCGAGAGGCAGCTCGCCGGCTTTCCCCCGCTCGTTTTTGCCGGCGAGGCGCGCAATCTGAAGCGCCAGCTCGCCGATGTGGCGGCCGGCAAGGCTTTCCTGCTTCAGGGCGGCGATTGCGCCGAGAGCTTCAACGAGCATTCGGCCGACAACATCCGCGATTTCTTCCGCGTTTTCCTGCAGATGGCGGTGGTGCTGACCTATGCGGCGGGCTCGCCCGTGGTCAAGGTCGGCCGCATCGCCGGGCAATTCGCCAAGCCGCGCTCCTCGCCCTTTGAAAAGAAGGGCGATCAGGAGCTGCCGAGCTATCGCGGCGACATCATCAACGACCTGGAATTCACGCTCGCCTCCCGCGAGCCCGATCCGCAGCGCCAGCTCCTGGCCTATCGCCAGTCGGCGGCGACGCTCAATCTGATCCGCGCTTTCGCGGCCGGCGGCTTCGCCAATCTCGAAAATGTGCATCGCTGGATGCTCGGCTTCGTGAAGAACAGCCCGCAATCCGCGCGCTATCAGAAGCTCGCCGACCATATCACCGAGACGCTCGGCTTCATGCGCGCGATCGGCCTCGATCCCGAGCACCATCCCGAGCTGCGCGGCACGGATTTCTACACCTCGCACGAGGCGCTCCTGCTCTGCTACGAGCAGGCGCTGACCCGCATCGATTCCACGACGGGCGATTATTACGCGACCTCCGGCCATATGCTGTGGATCGGCGATCGCACGCGCCAGGAGCAAGGCGCGCATGTCGAATTCATGCGCGGCATCAAGAACCCGATTGGCCTGAAATGCGGTCCGAGCCTCACGCCGGACGGATTGCTGCGCCTCATCGACGCCCTCAATCCCGACAATGAGGCCGGGCGGCTCACGCTCATCTGCCGCTTCGGCGCGGATAAGATCGGCGACGCCATGCCCGCGCTCGTGCGCACCGTCACCCGCGAGGGGCGTAATGTCGTTTGGTCCTGCGATCCGATGCACGGCAACACGATCAGCGCGGCGGGCTACAAGACGCGGCCGTTCGACCGGATCATGTCGGAAATCCGCGGCTTCTTCGAGGTCCATCAGGCCGAAGGCAGCTATGCCGGCGGCATTCATCTCGAAATGACCGGCAAGGACGTCACCGAATGCACCGGCGGCGCCCGGGCCATTTCGGAGAATGATCTGCGCGACCGCTACCACACCTATTGCGACCCGCGCCTCAATGCGGAACAGGCAATTGAAGTGGCGTTCCTCGTGGCCGAGTTGCTCAAGGCGGAGCGGGTTTCCCGCGGCGTCCCGGAGCAACACGCGGCCGAGTAAAACCATTTCCGTTTGAACAGCTCGCTTAGGGTCATGTCATTCCCGGCGGGCTGAAAGCCCGACCGGGAATCCAGAGCCACAAGAGCGCTGGTTGTGCTCTGGATTCCCGATCGCTCGCTCTGCGAGCGTCGGGAATGACAACCGGGCCAATCAGCGGATCTCCGTTCGCGCCGCCCCCAAGAGGCGCGGCGTAAGTCCGTCACGCTATATCTCTCCCCACCCGTCGCCGCTCCGCTAAGATAGCGGGCGACGACGGGGGATGAGATGTGGGGTGGCGGCCATGAGCGCTCCGGACAACAACGACCCTTTCAATCTGCAGCGCTTCATCGAGGCGCAAAGGGGCTCTCACGCGCAGGCGCTCGCCGAGCTGCGCGCCGGGCGCAAAACCAGCCATTGGATCTGGTATGTCTTTCCGCAACTGACGGGTCTCGGCTTCAGTCAGGCCAGCCGTTTCTACGGTCTTTGCGGCCTTAATGAAGCCCGCGCCTATCTTGCCCATCCAGTTCTTGGCCCGCGGCTGCGCGAATGCGTGGACTCCATGCTGGCCACGAGCGCTCGCAGCGCCGAAGAGGTGCTGGGCTCTATGGACGCATTAAAATTCCGCTCGTCGATGACGCTGTTTGCGCATGCCGCGCCGCAGGAGCCGCTTTTCGCAAGGGCTCTGGCGCGTTTTTTCGACGGCGCGGAAGATCCGAAAACGCTCGAATTGCTAAAAGAAGAAGGGCGGTGAATGCGCCCTTCAGTTTGTTTACGAACTTCGGAGGCGGCCTCGTCCTTCGAGACGGGCGCTTCGCGCCCTCCTCAGGATGAGGCCTATGTGTTTGGCGCAGATGCAGAAGCCCCTCATGCTGAGGAGGCTGCGCAGCAGCCTTCTCGAAGCACGAGGGGCGTCAATGCCACTTTGTCGGCGATCCTATCTGCGAAAGCGGCGTCAGCCGACCGTATCTTCGACCTCGCGCACAGTCATGGCGTTGCCATGCCAGACGAAATCGTCGAAGAGCAGCGCGTCGACGAACATCACCGGAAGCAGCAGATCGCGCATCGCCAGCGCGAAGGGCGTGCGCCAGTCGAGCGGGAAGCGGCAAACGCGCGCCAGCCACAATTCGCCGCCATGCAGCGCGCCGACAATCGCTGTGGCGGTGAAAGCAGCGGAGGCCGCGTCGCCGCCGAACTCCAGCGCCGCGTAGGCGCCGAGCACCACGGCCACGAAGCTGCCGTTCATGAACTCCGGCGCGTAATGGGCGGGAAACGTCACGCGGCGCAGGCGCGCCCAGCGGACATGGCGGGAATAGACCTCATGCGCCGTGCGCTGGCCGAGCGGCTGCTCAAAAGGCATGTCGACGAGGCGCACCCGCATGTTCTGGGCGCGGATGACCTTGGTCGAGGCGGCGTCCTCGGCGATCTCGGCGCCGAGCGCGCGAATGCCGCCGGCGCGGTCGAGCACCTCGCGCCGCCACATCATATTCTTGCCCTGGGCGAAGCCCGCGCCGATCGCCTCGGCGCCATATTGCCAGCGCGCCTGGAAGGTGTTGAGGATCGCGCATTCGACCGCGCCCCAGAAGCCGACCGGGCGGGAGCCTATCGGCATGGAGACGGTCATCGCCGTGTCCGGCCGGAAGGCGGCGAGCATGGTCTGCACATAATCACGCGGCGGCAAAGCGTTGGAATCGGCGAGGATCACATAGTCGTAGCGCGCCGCCTCCCAGCCCTTGACGCAATTATTGAGCTTGGGATTGGCGCTGACGTAATCGTCGCCGATCAAGAGCCGCGCCTCGCGTTCGGGATGCGCCTCGATCAACCGCTCGACGAGCGGGATGATCGGATCGCTCGGCGACTGCACGCAGAAGATGATTTCATAATGCGGATAGTCGAGCTCGAAGGTCGCGCCGAGCGTCTCTTCCGAGAAGGTCTCGACGCCGCGCACCGGGCGCACGATGCTGACCCAGGGCGCATCGGCCGGAGCTGGCATGTTCCGCTCGCGGGCGCGGCATTTGCGGCCCATGAGCCACATGCTGGCGAAGTTGAGGACGAGGATGAAGGCGCACCATCCGGCGCAGATATAGGCGAGGATCATCGAGTTTTTCGGCTCACGCGTCGACTTGGGCGGATTGGCGGCGCAGGCGAAGGCTGGCTTCGGTCTGACGGTTGGCGCGGCGCGCCAGGCCCGGACGCGGCCAGCTCAATATTCCGACTGACAAAAACGTCGGCTCTTGGCAAAAGGGTTGCGGCGCGGGATTCTTTTCCCTGCCCTCGCTTTGCGAAAACTCCTGACGAAGCTTCCTCATGACCTCTCCGATCGTTCGTTTCGCGCCGTCCCCGACAGGCCGCATCCATATCGGCAATGCGCGGGTCGCGTTGTTCAATTATTTGTTCGTCACAATGCACCATGGACGATTCATACTGCGGTTCGATGACACTGATTTCGCCCGATCTACCGAGGAATTTGCAGGTTCGATCGAAATCGATCTCGCCTGGCTCGGCGTCGCTCCGGACGCGATTTTCAGGCAGTCAGAGCGCATCGCGCTCTACGAGGCCGCGGCCGCAAAATTGCGCGAAGAGGGTCGCCTCTACCCCTGCTACGAGACGCAGGACGAGCTGGAAAAGCGCCGCAAAATGCAGCAGGCGCGCGGCCTGCCGCCAATCTACGATCGCGCCGCGCTGCGCCTTTCCGACGCCGAGCGCGCCAAGCTCGAGGCCGAGGGCCGCCGGCCGCATTGGCGCTTCAAGCTCGCGCCGGGCGTCGTGGAATGGAACGACCTCATTCGCGGGCCTGTGCATATCGATTGCGCGGCGCTCTCCGATCCGGTGCTGATCCGCGAGGATGGGAGCTTCCTCTACACCCTGCCCTCCGTCGCCGACGACATCGACATGAAGATCACCCATGTCATTCGCGGCGAGGACCATGTGACCAACACGGCCGTGCAGCTCCAGCTCTTCGCGGCGCTTGCGCCGCAGGCGCCGCCGCCCGCTTTCGCCCATCACAATCTGCTGATCGGCGCGAGCGGCGAAGGGCTTTCCAAGCGCACCGGCTCGCTCTCCATCGCCTCGCTGCGCGAGGAAGGCTATGAGGCGCTGGCCGTCGCGGCGCTCGCGACGCTGACCGGCTCCTCCGATAATGTGCAGGCCGTGCGCACGCTCGCCGAGCTGGGGCGGCATTTCGATCTCGCCCATGTCTCGCGCAATCCGGCGCGCTTCGATCCGGATGATCTCGCAACGCTGACGCATCGCACGCTGGCGCTCTTCGAATTCGAGGATGTGCGCGACCGTCTCGCCGCGCTCGACGTCGTCGGCCACAAGGCGGAGCCGCTGTGGCGCGCGGCGCGCGGCAATCTCTCGACCTTCGACGATATTCTCAAATGGTGGCGCGTGGTCGAGGGCGAGATCGCGCCGGTCCGCGAAGAGCCGGAGTTCCTCGCGCAGGCCGCCGCGCTTCTGCCGCAGGAGCCTTGGGACGAGACGACCTGGTCCGCCTGGGTCGGCGACGTGAAGACGGCGACGGGCCGCAAGGGAAAAGCCTTGTTCCACCCGCTGCGCCTCGCGCTTACGGGGGAAGAAAGCGGTCCCGAGCTCGCGGCGCTCCTGCCGCTGATCGGGCGCGCGACGGCGCTCGCGCGCCTTGCCGGCTGACGAGGCCCTCTTCCGAAGTCATGTGAATTTTGGTCGACTGCTGCTGTCATTCTCGACGCTCGCGCAGCGAGCGATCGGGAATCCAGAGCAACCATTTACTATTTTGGCTCTGGATTCCCGGTCGCGCTTCGCGCGCCGGGAATGACAGATATCAATGCGAGCAATCCAAGCAGGAATTTATGTCGCTCAGCGCAGAACGGCGACGCCGAAGAGATAGGGGTGCAGCAAAAGGAACAACACATAAAGCGCCGTGCCGGCGCCGAGCGCGATGGCGTCGCCCTTGGTGAAGGCGTCGAGACGCGGCGCACCGAGGTCGCCGCGCCGCTTGACGGCGATTCGGTCATAGACGCCGAAGCCAAGGAAGGAGCCGAAAAGCAGCATGCCGCCGAGATCGCCGTTGACGAGAAGATGCGCGGTCGCCCAGCTCTTCAGCGCGACGAGCGTCGGATGACGCAGCCAGCCCCTGATGCGCGAGGGCGGCGCGCGGCGGCTGGCGAGCGCCACGAAGGCGATCCACACCAGCGGCATGGCGATATGGCGCGTCCAGGACGGCGGGTCCCAGATCTGGATGATTCCTTCGGCGCGATAGCGCGAGAAGCCCCAGACGATCAGCACAAGACCGAGAAGCGCGACAGCCGAATAAGCGCCCTTATAGGCCTGCAGGCCATATTGCGCGACGAGCTGGCCGCGCGCGCCGCGCAGGGTGGAAAAGACATGGACGCCAATGAAAAGCGCTATGCCGAGAATGAGAACGAGCATGTTGGGTTGGCTCCTCGCCGTTGGCAAAAAGAGTTATACGCCTCAAAAACAGCGCACTTGCGCTTCGGCCTGCGCGCGACGCAGCGTTTCCAACGTATCGCGCGCGGCGCCCGTGTTGCGCATCATCATGCCGATCTGTCCCGGCTGCTGATTGACGCTCGCGACCGTCTCGGCGGCGACATAGCTGTCATAAGGCAGAATGCTCGCGATCACGTCGATGGAGCAGGAGCATTGCTCGAGCGACAACCGCGAATCGCCGTTTGCTTTCATGCAGGCGAACACATAATCGGCGCGCGCCGAGGTGGGGTAGTCGTTTATGTCGGCCGCCGCCGCAGGGGCGGCCGCGAACAAGAGCATAGCGAGCACAAGACGCATCGCGCTTTCCCATCCTTAAAGAAGTCTGTTTTGCAGTCTATCGCTTCGCCCGCGCGACAACCAGCGGTCGCCGGCCAAGGTGACGCAACGTCGGCGCAATGTCATTTCCCCGTCACCCTGCCCCTCTAAACCGGCCTTAGAACCGCTGGGCGACAGCTCGGAAGTTCTAAAAACGCCGGGCCGGAGGTACGCCCGGCGTTTTTTTATGCCCGGCATTTGCGAGATTCTCGCAACGCCAAAGGCAAAAAGATTTGTTATTTTAAGGTCTTGCGCCAGACAGCCGAAATCGGACATTGTAACCCGGGAGGGGACGATGGTCGGTTCTGTCAGGTTCGCAGGATTTTTTTACAGCGCTCAGACCGGCTTACAACGGGATGGCGTCCCGATTCACCTCGGGCCCCAGGCCCGACAACTGCTCGAACTTCTTCTCGAGTCGAATGGGGGAGTCGTCTCGAAGGCCGAGATCGCTTCCCGACTATGGCCGGATCGCCCGCCGTCGGACGATTCGATCGACCGCTGCGCCTATCTCTTGCGCAAGCCGCTGCGAGAAGCCGGCTCCGGCGATCTGATCGCGACCGCCTATGGCCGGGGTCTCTCCCTGCGCGCGAAGGTGCAGCCGGCCGACCCTGAGAACGAGCCTATGCGCGCGCCGCCTGAGGCCATCGAGGGACGCATTCTCGATCTTTGGCGGACGGCCTATGAGCTCGCCGGAACGCATTCCCGCGACGGCTACGCCCGGGCGCAAGCGGCGATCGCGGCCGCGGTCGAGAACGGGGGCGAATCGCCGGCGATCTGGTCGCTTTCCGCCGATATCGCGGCCGGCCGCGTCGTTCGCGGGCATCTGCGCCCCGCGCAAGCGGCGGCGATGATCGAGGCCGACGCCGGCCGCGCGCTCGCGCTTTCCCCTGATTTTCCTCCCGCTTTGGCCGCGCTGGGCTGGGCGCGCGCCACGCTCTCGGCGCGGCTCGACGAGGGGCTGGAGATGCTCGACAGAGCGCTGGCGCAAGACCCTGATTACGGCAGGGCGCGGGCTTACCGCGGCTGGGCGCTCGCGGGCGGCGATCGGCTGGCCGAGGCGATCCGGGACGTCGAAGCCGGGCTGCGGGTTTGCCCTTACGATGAAACGCTTCTGAGCTTGCGCGCCTGGCTGGAGCTCTGCGCCGGCGATCCCGAAGCGACCGACGCGCTGGCCCGCCGGGGGCTGCATCTGCGGCCCGACGCCGCCAGCCTGCGCGTTGTCGCCGCCACGGCGTGCAGCCTGTGCGGAAAGCATGACGACGCTCACGAAGCGGCGCGACACGGATTGCAGGCGACGCCCAACGACCCGCTGCTTCTCGCCGCCTTTTCCTATGTGCTCGCGAGAGCGGGACGGCACGACGAGGCCGAAACGGCCCTTGCCGCCTGTTCGTCGAATGACGACGCGGCGCCGCCGCTTCTGTTCGAAACGGCCGCGAAACTGGCGCTCGGCCGAGACGCCGAAGCGAGAGAGTCGCTCCGTCGGGCGCGCGACGAGGGCTGCCCCTGGTTCGTTTTCGCGCCGCATGAACCGCGCCTCACGCCTCTGCGCAGCGAAATAAGCAGCTTGCGCGGCAGCCCGATCCAGATCGTCGAGGACGGTTGATATTTGTCCCGCCGTGGCCTTAATGCCGCGAGCAACATCGCGGCGTCGCCGCTCGGCTTGGGGAAATTAAAGAATGATCGGTCGTCTCAATCACGTCGCTATCGCCGTCGCAAGCGTGGAAAAAGCCTCGGCGGTCTATCGCGACGCGCTGGGCGCAAAGGTAACGGAGCCCGAGACGCTCGCCGAACACGGCGTTACCGTCGTTTTCGTCGAACTGCCGAACACCAAGATCGAGCTACTCGAGCCCTATGGCGAGAATTCGCCCATCGCCGGCTTCGTCGCCAAGTCGCCGTCCGGCGGCGTCCATCACGTGTGCTATGAGGTCGACGACATCCTCGCGGCGCGCGATCAACTGAAGGGCGCGGGCGCCAGAGTTCTGGGCGACGGCGAGCCGAAGATCGGCGCCCATGGCAAGCCGGTGCTCTTCCTGCACCCGAAAGACTTCTGCGGCACGCTGATCGAACTCGAGCAGGCCTGACCCATGCCCTTCCCGCTTCCCCTCGCCCTGGCGATCTACGTCACGATCTGGTGGATCACCCTGCTTGCGGTCCTGCCGCTCGGCGTTCGCTCGTCCGAGGAAGCGGGCGAGGAGCTGCCGGAAGGCGCCGATCCGGGCTCGCCCGTCGCGCCCCAGCTCGCCAGGAAAGCCGCGATCACCACAGTGGTTGCGGCCCTGATCTTCGGCTTGGTCGTAATTGCCGCCAATTTCATCGCCGGTTAGCTTTTTGGGGCGATTGAAGGCGGAACCGGCCGAAGCGGGGTTGACCCGCCCCGCGGCGGCCGGTAGTTGAACGCTAGCCGCGCCAGCGGCCGGCAAGCGGACCGACCCGCCTGCCTACAGCCCCGCCGCCAGATGTGACGGGGCAAAACGGTTAGAGCGCGTAGCTCAGTCGGTAGAGCATCTGACTTTTAATCAGGGGGTCCCGGGTTCGAGCCCCGGCGCGCTCACCAACAAAATCAAAGATATAAGCGTCGCGTGGTATCTGCGCGCTATAGGCTGGTGACCACATGGTGACCACTCGCGCCTCACTGAAAATTTATAGGACGCCGCGGGCGAGCCCGATAAGTCAGGGCCCGAACAACTGCATCTTTAGCTTCGCCATGAGCGTGTAGAAATCCTCACATTCACCGGCCGCGCCACGGGCGTGCGCAACTATCAACGGCTGCGCGCCGCCTTCGACCTCCTGCAATTGACGAACGCCGTGACTTCCATCCGTCAATGCACCGAGCGCCGGCGACGGCGCTTCTCCTCGACCAACGAATGGAAGGAGACCGCCGATCCGAGCGGACGCCCTATCGGCGTCGAACTCATCATCCCCGACTGGTTCTATGTGCACGTCATCAACGAAGCCTTGGTGGTCACAATCGACGGGGCTTATCTGGCTTTATCGCCTCGTTCGCAAGGACGCCGGCAATCACCAGGGCAGCTGGAGCTTCGATTTCACGCATCTCCACGCCAAACCGGCGCGCTTTCGCCGCTCAAACATTTCGCCTTCGATCTGCGCGACATCGTTCGGCGCCAGCCCATTCCCAATTACCGGCTCGACATTCGCCGAGGGCTGTTCGACCGCGAACTTCTGGTCTTCGCGTCGCTCACCACCGATCCGCTCGAGCGCGCCGTTCAGCGCCTCGATCGTCGTCTCGCCGCTGTGGAAAAGCTGTGAATAGCCTCGTGCTATCAGGGACCGAAGCTATCGTGCTATCGGGGACCAAATCCTCGTGCTATCGGGGACCAAAATGGCGCCCAAGCCATTGTCGCGGCGTCATTCACGGCGCTCTTAACTTACTAACTTCGGAATCCTTCGGATTCCTTCTAACGGCGGGCGCCTCCCGCTCGACTGTCGCCCCACGAGCAAAAGGCCAGCCGGTAAGAGAAGAAGGCGCACCCGCAGCTCGGCGCCCACGCCGCGCGCGCAGAGCCGACCATCCGGTCGACGGCGACGCCGTCATCCCTTCGAGACAACGACCCTTCGCAGACAGAATTCGGCCCGCGTCTCCCTTCGACCATGAGTCGAACGGAGGCCGGTCATGAGCGCGCCGACCGAAGTCGAACTCTATTTCGTCAGAGGCAAGATTGAACGCTGGCTGCGCTTTGGCAAGCCGATCAGCGAGCAAACGCTCATCGCCGGCGACGCGTCGCGACATTCACGCCGGGCGCCATCTTCGCCTTCATCCGCTGGGCGTCGAATGCACATGGAACGCTCGTCTCGCGGGTCGACATCCTGCGCGCCTGAGACGACGGCGAGCCCTGCACCACCGTTCCGGGCGTAAAGCCCGGCGCCTTGGAGCGACGCCCATGAGGACACTCGCTCTTGCTTTCGTCGTCGTCTACGCAATCGCGTCGATCTTCGCCAGCGGCTGTGAGCCGCTTCTCGTCTGGAACGCGTCCGCCAATGCGCCCATGGGACTCTAAGCTGTCCGTCCACTCGGCGCGCTCGCCATCACTGATCTCATCGTCGCGCGGCCGCCCGACCCCCTCGCCAGCGGCTCACCGCGCGCGGATAGCTGCCCAAAGGCGCGCTGCTCATCAAGCGAGTGGCGGCGCTCCGCGGACAGAACGTCTCCCGAGCTGACCTCACAATATCTGTTGACGGCAGCGTCGTCGCAGAGGCGAATGCGCGCGATCACGCGGGCCGCGATCTGCCGCGTTGGAGCGGATGCTTTACGCTCAAGCCCGGTGAAAACTTCCGGCTCAATTGGGATCATCCAGCCTCGCTCAACGGGCGGTATTCGGGGCGCTTCCGATTGACGCTGTCATCAGCCGAGCGCGACCGATCTGGACGGAGGCGGAGTGATGGTCGATCCATCCCTCTGCAGAGACGTAACTTGCTGCGGCGCTTCCATCCGCCGGGGTTCGGCAAGATTTCAAGCGAGTGCGCGCGCCCTGCTCTGCGTCTTTTCGGCGCTTCCTGCTTTTGCGGAGTCCACAGGCGGCGACGCTATAGCGAACGAAAAATCGCGCCGTCTCGCCATCAAAAGCGCACTGACGGAGGCGTCCAATCGCTTCCGTCTCCCTGTCCATTGGCTGCGCGCCGTCATGCGCGCCGAGAGCGACGGCGACGCCAAATCCGTCTCCAGCAAAGGCGCGATTGGCCTCATGCAACTCATGCCGGCGACCTACGCCAAGTTGCGCACGCGCTACGGCCTCGGCGCCGACCCGTTCGACGCTTATGACAATATTCTGGCTGGGGCCGCCTACCTTCGCGAATTGCTCGACCAATATGGCGAGCACGGCTTTCTGGCGGCCTATAACACCGGTCCAGGGCGCTATGAGGACTATCTTCGCGGTCGCGCTTTGCCGGCCGAAACGACGGATTATGACCGAAGGATTGCGTCCGCACTTTAACTCGGCGGTCGCTCCGCGGCACCTTTTTTTGGTTTCCTCCTGCAACCGCGCCTCTATCTTCGTGGCGATCACCGCGTCGGGCGACGATAAACAGTCGATACACAGCGCGGATACCGCTCTCAGCGCCAACGGACGAACACGACGTTCTCAAATTCCGGCGCGGCCAGATGTCAGACTATTTGCAACAGATTTGCGCGCAACAGGTCGCCTCAACGCTGCGTCGCCTGCTGCTCCTTCGCGCGCCTCCGACCTTTTCGCTATTCGCCAGTCGTCTGGAGCGTCCCAATGACACCGCTCCCCCATTTTCGTAGAATTGCGCATGTCCTCGCGCCTTTGTGCGCGAGCGCTCCCGAGGGAGCGCCAGCGACCGACTTATCGCAAGATAAAAGGGACAGCCTGCGGCTTTGTCCGGCGGTCGGTTTGTCGTTGTGCTTCAATGCATTCACACAGGCTGCGTTTTCGACGCACAGCCTTTCACTCGCAGCAGGTCCCTGTAACGACGCGCCAATTTCCACCTCGTCTGCGCTTCGCCATGTCGAGTGACGACGACATTCGCGTTCGGCCCCGCCGCATCCGCTCGACGAAGCCGGGAAGAGCGAAGAGCTTCGTGTCGCGCGTGCTGGCCGCGACACAGAAGGCGGGCGGTCTCCATCATTCGGGCGCGCGCGGAAAGGGGCGCGTCGCCTTCGGCCGCGGCCGGGCGACGAGCGTCTCCGGCGCTGCGCGGCCTGACCTCCCATTCGCGCGGCGTTGTGCTCAAGGCGCGGGTTGTGCGCCACGGCCCGAAGTCGGCGCCGCTCACGACGCATCTTCCTATCTGCAACGCGACGGCGTCACCCGCGACGGTGCGCCCGGACGAATGTTCGACGCCGCTGGCGACGAGGCGGACACACGCGACTTCGCGGGTCGCTGCCAGGGCGACCGTCATCATTTCCGGTTCATCGTCTCGCCCGATGACGCCCAGGAGCTCTCCGACTTGCGCGCCTTCGCCCGTGATCTCATGGGCGAGATTGGCCCCCGATCTCGGGACCATAATCGACTGGGCGGCGATCGACCATTGGAACACCGAGCATCTCCACATCCATGTCCTGGTGCGGGGCTGAGCCGACGTCGGCGATCTCGTGATTAGCCGCGACTACATCAGCTGGGGTCCATGGTCATCCTCCGATGATGCTTGGAACCGACGAAAGGTCGGGCTCCGTTTCACACCGCAATTCTGAAGGATGAAAAGACCTCCTCACAGCGAAGCCTCCGAGTCGCTGCGGCCCTTTACGCCATCTAATCAGCTATGAAACGATAGCCGATCCCCGTCTCGGTAAGAACAATCCGGGGCGTCGCGGGATCGTCCTCTATTTTGGCCCTCAACTGGCCGATGAAGACGCGGAGATATTGCACATCGTCCTGATGCGACGCCCCCCACACGGCGCGAAGTATTTCCCGATGCGAGAGAGGCCGCCCGGCGTTACGCGCGAGGATCGCCAAAAGGTCGAACTCCTTTGGCGTGAGGCGCAAGTTTTGTCCGTTCCTGGTCACGAGCCGCTTGGGAATATCCACGCATAAGGCACCAGCCGTAATGGTTACGGGCTCCGCGTCTGCGGCATGCGCGAGGCGCAGCGCCGCGCGCATGCGCGCGAGGAGCTCGCCCATGGCGAACGGCTTTTCGACATAGTCGTTGGCGCCGAGATCGAGCGCTGCAATCTTTTCGGATTCCCGCTCGCGGGCCGAAAGAATGATGACAGGCGTTTTCGTCGTCACGAGCCGCAGCTTGCGGAGCGCCTCCTTGCCGTCGATATCCGGAAGGCCGAGGTCGAGGATCACGAGGTCCGGCAGGCGCTCGGAAATTCGCATAAGCGCGTCATGGCCGCTTGCGGCTTCCTGCACCTCGTAGCCGCTCGCGATCAAGGAAGGTCTGAGAACGCGCCTGATCTGTGGCTCGTCATCCACAATGAGGACGCGCAGCTTGTTCATGCAATTGCTCTCCTACTGCTCGGACACGGCAGGGAAACGCATGACGATCCTCGTTCCTTTTCGTCGGATCGCGGGACTTTGCGCGATGATGGTCCCGCCCATTGCGCTCACCAAACCGCGACAGATCGACAGGCCGAGGCCCGTGCCCGCCTTGCGCCCATCGATGCGACCGCTTCGATAAAACTTCTCGAAAATGCGCTCGAGATCGGCGGGCTTCACGCCCGACCCCTCGTCGGTCACCGTGACGACTACATCTTTCTCTTCGCGCCGCGCATGGATGACGGCGCCGGTCTCTCCGCCATATTTTTGTGCGTTGTCGACAAGGTTGAAGAGAACCTGCTCGAGCAGATTGGCATCCCCACGAATAGGCGGGAGATTGGAGGCGACGCTGATCCCCAGTTTCTGGCCAGGAAAAGCCTTTTTGCATCTTTCGACAAGTCGCCGGATGACTTCCGCCACATCGACAAGATCGCGACGCGGCGAGAGAGCGCCCGACTCGATTCGGGACATGTCGAGAAGATTGGCGACGAACCGGGTGAGCCGCCCGGCTTCTTCTTCGATCGACAACAAGAGATCGTCACGATCGGCCTTCGGCAGTTTTTCGCCGAGCTCTCGCAGGCTGGTCACTGCCCCGGTGATGGAGGTGAGAGGCGTGCGCAAGTCGTGAGACAGCGAGGCCAGCAGCGTTGTGCGCAACTTTTCGTTTTCCTCCAACGCCGCCGCCCGGATCGATTCGCCGACGAGCATCGACCGGTCGACGGCGACGCCAGATTGTTCGATCAGCGAGGTCAAGGCACTTTCCTCCTCGGCGGAAAAGGGCTCGCTGGGATAACGAGGCTCGACGCCGCAAACGGCCAGGACGCCCCGCGCCGCCGCCAGCGGACGGAACTGGAGGCGGACATTCGGGAGCGTCCCGGTCCGCCACCCGGCGGCCTCGCCTTTTTCGAGCGCCCACCGCGCCGCGGCGGCCTCGCCGGCGTCGAGCTGGTCCAGCGGGGGCCAAGCGGCGGCAAGACGCAGTTCGCCCTCGTTGGGCATGAGCATAACGACGCTTGGCGCGTTCAGGGCCTTCTGGATTTGCACGGTGGCGGCCCAGAGCACTTCGTCGAGGTCCTTGGCGGCGGAGAGCTTGCGGGAATATTCGAAAAGCCCCTGCGCCGCTTGCGCCCGCCGCCGCATGTTCTGCGTCTGCTCGCGCATTTTGCTCGCCAAGGCGCCGGTGATCACAGCGACGACCAGGGACACGACGAGCGCCAGAAATTCCTGAGGCTCCGAAATGGTGAAAACGTAACGCGGCTCGATGAAAAAGAAATCGCAGGCGAGAAAGGACAGGAGGGCGGCCGCGATCGCCGACGTCAGCCCCAATCGGGCGGCGCACAGGACGACAGGCAGAAGGAAGACGACAGACAGGTTGGGCGGATGCAGCCAGCGATCGAGACCATAGGCAAAAGCGACGGTGAGCGAGACCGCGCCAATGGCTCCCAGAACCGAAACCCAGCTTGGGGTAAGACTCGGCTGCCGCCATCGGCGGGGACGCGGCTCGGCAGTCCCGATATCGTCGACGACGACATGGACGGCGATATCTTGGGAGCGCCTGACGATTTCGTCCGTGAAAGATCGGCCGAGGAGACGCGCCAGACGCCCGGCGCGCGAGCGCCCGAGAACAATCTGGGTAATATTCTCCCGGCGCGCATATTTGAGCACTTCCGCGGCGAGGTCGTCTCCGGCGATGCGCTCGACCTGCGCGCCGAGCCGCTCGGCCAGGCGTAGCGCGGCGTCGATATGTCTGACGGTCTCGGGGGACTGTTCCTCCCCGCCAGCGGATTGAACATAAAGCGCGACCCACGGGGCGTTGAGGCCGGTGGCGAGGCGCGCGCCGGCGCGCACGATCGCAAGCGTCGTCCTGTCGTGGCCGACGCAAACCAGAAGGCGCTCCGAGGTCGCCCAGGGGCCCTCGATGGCGCCCTGGCGCAAAAGATCAACCATCTGATCATCGACGCGCTCGGCGGTGCGCCTGAGGGCAAGTTCGCGGAGGGCCGTCAGATTGCGTGGCGTAAAGAAGTTCTGCGTGGCCCGCCTGGCCGTCTCCGGAACATAGACCTTCCCCTCTTTCAGGCGCTGGAGCAGCTCCTCCGGCGTGAGATCGACGAGGATTACGTCGTTTGCGTCCTGCAACAGACGGTCGGGCACAGTCTCGCGGACGGCTACGCCGGTAATGCGAGTCACAACATCGGCGAGACTCTCTAGATGTTGGACATTCATCGCTGTCCAGACGTCGATCCCCGCCTGAAGCAATTCCTCGACATCCTGCCATCGCTTCGGATGCCGGCTATTGGGGGCGTTGGTATGGGCGAGCTCGTCGACGACGATGAGCTGGGGCTTGCGCGCGAGGGCGGCGTCGATGTCGAATTCATCGATCGCGCGCCCTTTATATTCGCTGCGCCGACGCGGCAGGACGTCGAGCCCCTCCAGCAGCGCTTGCGTCTCGGCGCGGCCATGCGTTTCGACAAGGCCGACCACAATATCCACACCGTCGGCCTTTGCCGCACGAGCGCGCAGGAGCATGGCGTAGGTCTTGCCAACGCCCGGCGCCGCGCCAAGGAAAACGCGCAGCTTGCCCTGCCCCTCCTTCTCGCTCAAGGCGAGGAGAGCGTCGGGGTCAGGGCGGCGATCGAACTCGTCCCGCGACAAAGGCGTCTCCGCTCCGCCTGATCTCGGTTTATTTTAGCGCGTCGAGGGCAATGTTGAGCAGGAGGACGTTAACGCGCGGTTCGCCGATCACGCCCATGAGCCGCCCTTCCGTATGCTCCTCCACGAGGCGCCGCAACCGATCTTCGCCGAGCCCGCGCGCCTTGGCGACGGCGGCTATCTGAGCCAACGCGAATTGCGGCGAGATATGGGGATCGAGGCCCGACCCCGAGGTCGTCACGGCGTCGGCCGCAACGACATCGATGCGCCCTGCCGCAAATTCGGCCTCGATCGCCGCATTGACGCGGTCGACGAGCTTCTTCGACGTCGGGCCGAGATTGGAACCGGCGGAGTTCGCGGCGTTGTAGGGGACGTCCACGGTCTTGCTGGCGTCGGCAGGGTCATAGCCGACGGTCGCCGAGGGGCGCCCGTGGAAATAGCGCTCGGACGTAAAATTCTGGCCGATGAGGGATGACCCCACGATCACGCCGTTGCGCTCGATCATGCTGCCATTGGCCCGCTCGGCGAAGACGAGCTGAGAGACGCCAGTGATGGCGAGCGGATAGACGACGCCCGTAAGGGCGGTAAACAGCGCCATCATGACAATTGCGGGACGAAGTTGGGAAAGCATTCTTGCCTCGTCAAGCGAGATGAAGAAGAGAGACGACGAGGTCGATCGCCTTGATCCCCACGAAGGGGACGATGATCCCGCCGAGGCCGTAAATCAGCAGATTGCGACGCAGCAGCGCGGCGGCGCCAACGGGGCGATATTCGACGCCCCTCAAAGCGAGCGGGATGAGCGCGATGATGATGAGCGCATTGAAAATGACCGCCGAAAGGATCGCTGACTGAGGCGACGCCAGCTTCATGACGTTGAGCGTCTCGAGCTGGGGATAGGCGGCGACGAAAAGCGCCGGGATGATCGCAAAATATTTCGCGACATCGTTGGCGATCGAGAAGGTCGTCAACGAGCCGCGCGTCATCAGAAGCTGCTTGCCGATCTGCACGATCTCAATGAGCTTCGTCGGATCGCTGTCGAGGTCCACCATATTGCCGGCCTCGCGCGCGGCTTGCGTGCCGGTCTGCATGGCGACGCCGACATCCGCCTGCGCCAGCGCCGGGGCGTCATTGGTGCCGTCGCCGCACATGGCGATGAGGCGCCCGCCCTGCTGCTCCCTTCGGATATAGGCGAGCTTGTCCTCGGGCTTCGCCTGCGCGATGAAGTCGTCGACGCCCGCCTCGCCCGCGATCGCCGCCGCAGTGATCGGATTGTCGCCGGTCACCATGACCGTCTTGATCCCCATGGCGCGCAGCGCGGCAAAGCGCGCTTTTATGTCGGGCTTGATGATGTCCTTCAGATGCACCACGCCGAGCAGCCGGCCGTTTTCCGACACGGCGAGCGGCGTTCCGCCGGCGCGGGAAATGCGCTCGACCGCCTGATCGAATTCGACGCGCGCGCGATCGACCACGCCGGCAGAGAGCATTGTCGTTCCGCCGCCGTTCCACTCGGAAACGGAAGTCGTCGCCTGCGAGACCACCGCATCGACGGCGCCCTTGCGCAGCGAGCGGCCGGGAAGATCGACGCCCGAAATGCGCGTATGCGCCGAAAAGGGAACGATCGTCGCCTCGGCGCAGAGCGTCGGACCCGCGAGACCGTAGCGGCTCGTCGCCAGCGCGACAATCGAACGGCCCTCTGGCGTCTCGTCGGCGAGAGACGCCAGCAGCACCGCTTCGGCGAGGTGATGCTCTGAAACGCCGCCGACAGGCACGAATTCGTCGGCCATGCGGTTACCGAAGGTGATCGTGCCTGTCTTGTCGAGCAGGAGCGTATCGACGTCGCCCGCCGCTTCCACCGCGCGTCCCGAGGTCGCAATGACGTTGAAGCGGATGAGGCGATCCATGCCAGCGATGCCGATCGCTGAAAGCAGCCCGCCGATCGTCGTCGGAATCAGGCAAACGAGCAGCGCAATGAGCACAGTGATGGAGAGATACGCGCCCGAATAGGCCGCAAGCGGC
The DNA here is from genome assembly GCF_016745395.1 of Methylocystis sp. Sn-Cys. Lineage (GTDB taxonomy): Bacteria > Pseudomonadota > Alphaproteobacteria > Rhizobiales > Beijerinckiaceae > Methylocystis > Methylocystis iwaonis. The sequence goes on along the minus strand of NZ_JAERVJ010000003.1, from coordinate 55,097 downwards.
CACAGTGTCACGCATACGATGAGAAAGACGATCGTCAGGCCAGAAAGCAGAATGGAGAGGGCCAGCTCGTTCGGTGTCTTCTGCCGCTGCGCGCCCTCGACGAGCGCGATCATCCGGTCGATGAAAGTCGAGCCGGGCGCCGCGGTGATCTTGACCTTGATCCAGTCGGACAAGACGGTCGTACCGCCTGTGACGGCCGAACGGTCGCCGCCCGCCTCGCGGATGACGGGAGCGGATTCGCCGGTGATGGCGGACTCGTTGACGGAGGCGACGCCTTCGATCACCTCGCCGTCGCCGGGAATGAGATTGCCAGGCTCGACGAGCACAACATCGCCGACGCGCAGCTCGAGCGCGGAGACGCCTTGAAAGACTTCTTTCATGCCGGCTTCGCCGTAGGGGTCTATGAGTCGCTTGGCGTGTGCATCGCTACGGGTCCTGCGCAGCGCGTCGGCCTGCGCCTTGCCGCGCCCTTCCGCCACGGCCTCGGCAAAATTGGCGAACAGCACCGTGAACCAAAGCCAGGCCGCGATCTGGCCCGAGAAGAACGCCTGGCCATTTTGGGCGACGAGGTCTCGCACAAAAAAGGCCATGACCAGCACTGAAACTATTTCCGTGACGAAGATCACCGGATTGCGCGCCAGCCGGCGCGGATCGAGCTTCTTAAAGGCGTCGATGCTGGCGCGTTGGATGATTCCGGCGTCGAACAAGCCGGGAGCGGCGACTTTCGAAGACATCAGCGCGCTCCTTTCAGAAGGTTTTTCCGGCGGTCATGAGCAAGTGCTCGACAATCGGCCCGAGAGCCAGCGCCGGGAAATATTGCAGAAGGTAGAGGATGACGATCACGCCGAGCAGCAGGCCGATGAACAGCGGGCCGTGCGTCGGAAACGTGCCGACCGAGGCCGCAGCCCTCTTCTTCGCCGCGAAGGAGCCCGCCATCGCGAGCAGCGGAATGACGAAGAAGAAGCGGCCGACGAACATCGCGACGCCCAGCGTGGTGTTATACCAAAGCGTGTTGCCCGAAAGACCCGCGAAGGCGGAGCCATTGTTGTCGTTGGCCGAGGCGAAGGCGTAGAGAACCTCGGACAATCCATGGGGCCCCGCATCGTTCATGCTAGCGAGGCCTGTCTGCAACATGACGGACGCGGCCGTGAAGCCCAGGACGGTCAGCGGGTAGATCAGCACCGCCAGCATGGCGAGCTTCATTTCCCGCGTTTCGATCTTCTTGCCGAGATATTCCGGCGTGCGCCCGACCATCAGACCCGCCACGAAGACAGCGATGACCGCCAGCATGAGGAAACCGTAAAGCCCGGCGCCAACTCCGCCCGGCGCAATGCTGCCCATCAGCATGTTGAACATGGGCAGCAGACCGCCGAGAGGGGTGAAAGAGTCGTGCATCGCGTTGACGGCGCCGCAGCTTGTTCCCGTTGTCGCGGCGGCGAAAAGGGCGCTGGTGGCGACGCCGTGGCGGACTTCCTTGCCTTCCATATTGCCGGGCGAAGGATCGACGCCGATGTCCGTCAGAAGCGGATTGCCCGCCGCTTCCGCCCAATACACTAAAAGCGCGCCAAAGAGCAGCACGATCCCCATCGCCGTCGCGACCGCGCGCCCTTGTCGCGCATCGAGAACCGCGCGCCCAAAGGCAAAGACCGAGGCGAAAGGAACGACGAGAAGCGCCCATATCTCCAGCATATTGGAAAGCGCGTTGGGGTTTTCGAAGGGATGCGCGGAATTGGCGTTGAAGAAGCCGCCGCCATTCGTGCCAAGCTCCTTGATTGCCTCTTGGCTGGCGACAGGTCCGAGCGCGATCACCTGACCAATGCCTTCGAGCGTCGTCGCCTGAGTGGAGCCCGCAAGCGTCTGCGGAACGCCGAGCGCGACAAGCGCGAACGCCAGGACGATCGACATGGGCAGCAGCACGTAAAGCGTCGCGCGCGTCAGATCGACCCAGAAATTCCCGACTGTCGAAGACTCGCTGCGCGCGAAGCCGCGAACCAGCGCAAAGGCCATCGCAAGTCCTGTCGCGGCGGAGATGAAATTATGCACAGTGAGGCCGAGCATCTGTGTCAGATGGCTCATGGTCGTCTCGCCGGCGTAATTCTGCCAATTCGTATTGGTGACGAAACTTACCGAGGTATTGAAGGCGAGGTCGGCCTGCACGCCTGCGAAGCCTTGCGGATTGAGCGGCAAAACGCCCTGCAGCCGCTGCAGCGCATAGAGCGACAGCAAGCCGACTATGCTGAATGCGAGCATGGCCATCGCATAGGCGAGCCAATTCTGCTCACGCGCCGGATCGACGCCGGATAATTTGTAGAACCCGCGCTCGATGGGCGCGAGCGCTGGCGTAAGCGCTGTGCGCTCTCCGCCCATGACTCGGGCCATATAGGCGCCGAGCGACATGGCTGCGGCAATCACGGCGAGAAGGACGATGGCGATCTGCGCCAGTCCGATTGCGGTCATGGCGAACACCCGGACGGAGCCGGGCCTCCCTCATCAGAATTTTTCGGGACGCAAAAGTGTGTAGGCGAGATAGACGCCGAGAAGAACGGCGACGATCAGGCCGATGGCTGGTTCCGACATGCCGCCGCTCCTTCAAAGACGACCGCACGCGCGCGCATAGGCGGCGGCGACAACAAAAAGAACGACGTCCAAGGCGACGTAGACAAAGTCGAGCATTCGTCGCCTCCTCAACTGCGCCGTGTCTTTCTATCCCGTCGCCATTTGATCTCCTGGACGAGATTGTTTCCGACGGTGAATACAAGGCGAAAAGGCCTAACGCGAAGATTGGCTCTGGCATGACAGAACTCCATGGCCTGCATTATCTGTCAGTTCGAGTTTGTCGCCGAAGGACCGATCAGACACGATGGAGGATGGCCGCAAAAGACATAAGGAAGCCATTAAGATTTTCGGATGGCTGTCCGGAGCGGGAGAGAAGCAAGGCGCGCCGCCAGAGAATTCGTGGTCAATGAAGCATGGCCGCGCGACGCGATAAAGCAGGCGACGACGCCAATCTGACGGCTCATGGTCTTGCCCGCCGAGCCCGTGTATTGCCGCACGAGCCGCAGGGGGCTTTGCCCAGCTTCAGGAACCCTGTCTCGTCGACGACGAGAACCGTGTCGTCATCGGCCAGGGTTTCGAGCGCGTAATCGCGCACGATGCCGCCCGACGCATCCGCGTCCCAGCATGCACGGCCAAGGATCGCTTGTTGTCGTCACGGCCCCGGATCGCCGGCCTCCTCGGCGAGCATTCAACCGGTAACTCGGAGGAAGTTATCGCGTTTGCAGGCGGGCCCGAGGTGCATGATTGACCATCCCCTCGCCGTTCTCATGCACTGCCGTCAAGCGCGGCGGCGAGGCTCGCGCCAATCTTATCTGCAGCGAGACGGACCGGGTCGGCGTCGAGATGCGCGTAGCGCTGCGTTGTAGCAGTTTGCATATGGCCTAGAAGCTTGCCGACAATCGGGAGCCCAAGCCCCGCCCCGGCTCCGACGCTGGCAAAGGAGTGGCGCAGATCGTGAATGCGTAATCCCTCAAGGCCGGCCGCCTCCGTGACGGCTAGCCAAGGCTTCTTGAGGTCGGCTCGCGGGACATTGGGATTGGCGCCGGGAATGACGCAGTCGCCAAGGCGTTCCAGCGAGCTCAGCACCATCATCGCCGGCGCATTGAGCGTGATTGTCTTTTTGCCGGTCTTCGAGTCGGGCAAGAACAAAAGCCCGCGGTCGAGATCGACATGCTCCCAGCGCAGGTGGAGGATCTCTCGCAGCCGAGCCCCGGTGAACAGTAGCAACCTCAACGCGGCGACCCCTTCTCGGAACCGCCCGTCGCCTTCGAAGCGTCGGAATGCTTCCCCGAGCCGCCCCAACTCCTCCTTACTCAAAAACCGTTCACGTCGGCTTTCCGGAAATCGCTCGATACGGCTCGCCGGATTATACGCTTCGGGCGTCAGTCCCATCCGCTCGCCAAACGAATACATGCTGGCGACCACCGCAAGCAGCCGGTTGGCCTGATAGGGCTGCTCCTGCATGGACAGATGGAGGCGCGCAAGATCGGGCCGAGACAGATCATGCGCTTTGCGGGCGCCATGCTTTGGAACGAGATAACGCTCAATCAGGCTTCGATAGTGAATGGCTGTCGTACCCTTCCGTTTCGGCCCGACATGCTCCGCCAGAAACCGCCGCGCCAGCTCCGCGACTGTTATCGCCGCGCGCTCCCGGCGTCGCTCTTCCGCCGGATCGTGCCCCGTACGCACCTCGGAGAGCGTCGCCTGCGCCAGCCCCCGCGCTTGTTCCGGGGTCAAGGGGCCAAACCGGCCGACCGCCACAAATCGCTTTCGCCCGGCAGCCCGATATCGGACCAGAAATGTCTTCGTGCCCGAGGGCTCGACCCTCAGGCCGAACCCTTTGAGGGCGCTATCCCAGATGACATAGCGCTCGGCGTTTGGCGCCGCCGCGTCGACGACGCGCTTTGTCAGCTTCGCAATTCGCTCGCTCATCTCGCCTCCTTCGGTGACCAAATGGTGACCACTTGAAAGATAGTCGCTGGCGGCAATCGGAAACGACGTCGAAGATAATGTCAATATAAATCAATACACTATCGCACTATGGCTGGGAATCGGATAGTGCCGGATAGGCGGAAAATGAGACTTTTAATCAGGGGGTCCCGGGTTCGAGCCCCGGCGCGCTCACCAACAAAAACAACCAGTTGTATTGCCTCGTTGGGGCCAATTGGCGTCCAAGGGAAGTGGATGATCAGGCGGAAGATCATTCCGCCAGCCGCATGCCCCCCTGAAATCCTGTCAACAGCCAAACCTTCGCGATGTCCTTGAAGGGGAACCTTGACCCACTACGTGATGCAGGGGTTTCGATTACCTCGAAGCCGTGGCCTAGAAGGACGACCGAATGACGAAGGTTGTTTTGAACACGGGTGAGATTCAGGAATTGATGAAACAGCCCGCTGCGAGCGCCTCCGACGGCGGCTTTCAGGCGCTGATGGTAAGATTGCAGAGTAGCGTCGACACGAAGACAGGCGAACTCGACCTGTCCGCGTCGGACTTGGAACGCATCCCCCGCTATGCCTTCGATTACAACAATGGCGGTTGGGAAGATCGACTGATCCGAGCCTTCGGACGGACGCTAGGGCCGAAACTAGGCCGACCGTAGCCTGTCCACCGAGGTTTGCGCGTAGACGGGATCGATCTCGATACCGATCCCGTCGCAACCAAGCTTCTGCGCGGCTGCGAGAGTAGATCCAGCGCCGAGAAACGGGTCAAGGACCACCGGGTTCTGCCGCCCATGCAGACGAATGCAACGCTCCGGCAACTCGACTGGGAAGCCAGCGGGGTGACCGAACTTCTGCGACTTCGACCGGACCGTTCTGTAGGGGATGAACCAGACGTTTCCGCCGCATCGCTTATCTCGCTCGTGGCCCCATCGAGCGATGTTCGTCTTGTCTTTGAACGGAACCCCGATCGCCAAGCGGTCGAGCTCCACACATCCTGACTTCGTGAAGTGGAAGACGGACTCGTGGTTGTGATTCAAAAAGCGCTTTCCGGAGATCGGCTTGAAATGCCCAACGGAATCGTTTCCGATCGAAATGGACTTCACCCAAGTGAAGTTGTTCTGCATCGTGAAATGTTCACGAAAGACGTTGGCGACGTCCATCGCCACCCACGGGTCCGAATTTGTACTCCCGACATTGAGAAACAGCGAGCCGTCGTGTTTCAGGACGCGCGAAATCTCAACGGCGATCCGTCCAAGCCACTGGAGATACGCCTGCCTTGGCTTGCGGTCGTCGTAGGATCGATAGGTGACGCCTATGTTATAGGGTGGCGAGGTGACAACAACGTCGACGCTCCCGGCGGGGATTCCGGCGAGGAGGGTCTCGCAGTCACCGAGAACGACCTTCTGCTTACCGACAGTCCACGATTGCGGTGCGTTCTTCGAAACGCGATCGCGAGTCCTATCAAGCACTTGCAACATGCGCGCGCACTCCGCCCAGATCCCTCGACGATAGGATCGGGTGGAAGGTACAAGTTCTCGGTTAATCAATGCTGTATGATGTGCCGCTGGCGGCCTCATCCCATCCGTCGAACCACGCCTCCCAAGCCGGAGTACCGTATTGCCATTCGTCTTAGGGGTTCGAATGGCGCGGAATACCGCGACGAAAATCATCGCCGCCAAGGAAATATGGATCGTTATCGTTAGCCGAATCCATGACAGTATTCTAAGCGATTTCGTGGACGCTTGCTCTTCAAGTCTAAGGTCGCCCACCGCATTCTTCTTCGCCTAATAGAGGAAGATCGTCCTACTTGTCGTGGGCCACCTCGATGTCATGCACTTTCACGACCTCGGACCTGGTATCGATAAGCTCCCCGCGCTCACCAAGAAAATCAAAAGATAAGCTCCACGCTGCGGTATGGCGAGCACTCGCACCCTGCGAGCCCCCCAGGCGGGAGAGGCCTGATCGTTCCCCGCAGTTGAACGCGCCGCGCGAATCGATATGAGTCGCGCAATGATTTTTGGTTCCCTCACTGCCGGGCGGGCGCTGCGATGACGCCGTCCCCCAAGATTTCCATCGACCTCGGCGCCCGCGCGGGCGGGGCGACGGCCCTGCTGGATCTCGAGGAGCTGCTGACCACGCGCCTGCTGGTGCAAGGCAATTCCGGGTCCGGCAAGTCGCATCTGCTGCGCCGCCTGCTGGAGCAGAGCGCGCCATGGGTGCAGCAGGCGGTCATCGACCCGGAGGGCGATTTCGTCACCCTGGCCGACCGCTACGGCCATGTGGTGGTCGACGCCCAGCGCAGCGAAGCGGACCTCCAGCGCATCGCCGCGCGGGTGCGTAAGCACCGGGTCTCGGTGGTGCTCAATCTCGAAGGGCTCGAGACCGAGCAGCAGATGCGCGCCGCCGCCGCCTTCCTCGGCGGCCTGTTCGAGGCCGAACGTGAGATGTGGCATCCCGTTCTGGTGGTTGTAGACGAGGCGCAATTGTTCGCCCCCACCGCCGCGGGCGAGGTGTCCGACGAGGCCCGCAAGGCGTCGCTCGCCGCCATGACCAATCTCATGTGCCGCGGACGCAAGCGCGGCCTCGCGGGGGTCATCGCAACCCAGCGCCTCGCCAAGCTGGCGAAGAATGTCGCGGCGGAGGCTTCCAATTTCCTCATGGGCCGCACCTTCCTCGACATCGACATGGCCCGCGCCGCCGATCTCCTCGGCATGGAGCGCCGCCAGGCCGAGATGTTCCGCGACCTGGAGAGCGGCAATTTCGTCGCCCTCGGCCCGGCCTTGGCGCGCCGCCCGCTACCCGTGCGAATAGGCCCGGTGGAGACCTCGGCGCGCTCGACCAATCCCAAGCTGGCGCCGCTGCCGGAGCCTCTGGCCGCGGAGGACGCCCATGATCTGCTGTTCACGCCCGGCGCCGAGGAGGCCCGTCTCTCGGTTCCGCGCCGGCCTGCAGCGGTGACGCCAACAGTGGACGTGCTGGCCCAGCTCGCCCGCAGCGCGCCGCCGTCGCCGCCGCCTGTCGCCGAGCCGCCGCCCGGCCTGTCGCCTGAGGAGCGCCAAGCGGCGATCGACGCGGCGGTCTGCGATATCGTGAGCGAGGGCGCCGGCGAGTTCCGCGCCGCCGCCGCGCTTTACCAGGACTTTTTGGCGCGCTGCCGGATTCGCCGTATTGGCGGCGAGCCGCTCAGCCTGGCGTCGTTCCGCCGGCGACTCGCGGCGGCCCATGCGGGCGTCGACCTCGCCGAGGCGGAAGCGGAGGGCTCTCCTTGGGCCGAAGTGCTGGCCATGGCGGACGCGCTGCCGGAGGACTCGCAGGGCGTGTTCCTCTCCCTTGCGCGGGCGGCGTTCGACCGCCGCCCCTGCCCCTCCGACGCAGAGGTCGCCCGCGCCTATGGCACCAACTCCCCCCGGCGGGCGCGCCGCCTTTTGGCCTATATGGAAGAGCGTGAGGCGATCGTCTGCCGCCTCGACAGCCTGGGCAGGCGCATCGTGGCTATTCCCGGGGTCGCATGGGAAACCGATCCAGGCGATCCCAACGCCGCGACGAGCGCGGAGACCGCTGAGGCGGCGCCCGCGGACTGAACCGAGGGCATGCTCCGCAGGCGGCGCGGCCCGGCTTATCGCCGGTCCGCTCGGAACTGCACCGGCACGTCGAAAGACAATCCTTGGTCGGCGATGACCGCGGGGGGCGGCGGCACCGGATCGGCGCGCTTCATCATGGCGAGCGCTGCCTCGTCGAAGAGCGGGAGGCCGGAAGAGCGATTGACGCTATAGGCCAGCACGTGACCGAGCCGATCGAGCGTGAAATGGACGCTCGCTTCCGCCGCACGCCTGCCGCCACCCGCCGGATAGCGTTTCGCGCGGTTAAGATGCGCCATGAGCGCCTTTTGCCACGTCAGCTTGACGGCGTTCACCGCCGCATCCGCGCCTTGCACCGGCGCGGCGGGGCGATCTGCGACTTTCGCAGCTTCCGATTTCGGCGGCGCGGTCGCTTCGGACGCAGCGGACTCGCTCGAAACGACCTGCTGGGCCTGCTGCGACTTTTGGTTTTCGACCGGCCGTTCCGGTTTGGCGTCGCGCGACAATTCCGCGTCTTCCGCCTCGGCGCGCGCAATTTGCTCTTCGGTGCTTTCCTTCGTTTCGGCGGAGGAGACGGAGGGCGCCGCGGCAGCGGATTCGTCGGTGACGGGGCCGGGCGGCAGATCGGTCGGCTCGGTCTCGCGCGCCGCGACGGGTTCGAGTGAAAGCTCGATCGCGGGCGCGCCGCTGGCGTCGTCTTCGATGTCGCCGCGCAGGGAGAGGAGCGCCGTCGCCGCGCCGCCGACATGCAGGAGTATCGCGCAAAGCGCCGCGAGGCTCCAGAGCCTGTTGTTGGGCGCTTCGTTTCTCAGAGCCGTCGCGCCGCTCATTTCACGGCGCTCGCGTCTTTGCCGCCCGCATCGAGCGCGACAAGCGCAACCTTCAGAAAGCCGCCGGCGCGCAACCGCTCCAGCACCGCCATCATCTCTCCATATGGCACCGCGCTGTCGGCGCGCAAATAGATGCGTTTGTTCTTGTCTCCGAGCTGACGTTCCAGCGTCGTGATAAGATCGTTGCGCTTGACCGGCGTGTCGCCGATCGCGAGCGCAAGATCGGATTGGATCGTCACATAGACGGGCTTGTCCGGTTTCTCGTGCGGCGCGGCGTTGGAGGCAGGAAGATCGACGGGAAGATCAACGGTCGCGAGCGGCGCCGCAACCATGAAGATGATCAGCAAAACGAGCATGACGTCGATGAAAGGCGTGACGTTGATCTCATGCGTTTCCTGAAGGTCGCCCTTGCCGAGATGCGCGGCCATGGTCGTTTACTCCGCGGCCTGGATCTTGTTTGCATGATGTCCGCGATCGAGGTCGCGGGAAACGATGCGCAGCAGCTCGCCTGAGACATTCGTCACGAGTTCGAGATAGGCGCCGGTCTGGCGCGCCAGATGGTTGTAGATCAGCACCGCGGGAATGGCCGCAAAGAGGCCGACGGCGGTCGCGAGAAGCGCTTCGGCGATGCCGGGCGCGACGACGGCGAGATTGGTCGTCTGCGCTTTCGAAATGCCGATGAAGCTGTTCATGATGCCCCAGACTGTGCCGAACAAGCCGACAAAGGGCCCCGTGGAGCCGACGGAAGCCAGCAATCCCGTCCCGCGCTTGATCGACTGCGCCTCGGCGCGTTCGACTTCCGCAAAACAGGAGGCGATACGCTCCTTGACTCCAGGTCCGGAGAGAATGTCCGAGGACAGCTTCAGTTCCCGCGTTGCTTCGGACAGAAGAGCGGCGGTCAAACGACCTGCATTGCCCAAGGCAAGTCGCGCCTCCGAAAGTCCGCGCGCCTCGGAGAGCCTGGCGATCGCATCGATGGCGCGCTGGCGCGCGCGCTTCAGCTCGATCGTCTTGGCGATCAGAACGGTCCACGTTCCCATCGAGGCGAGCAGCAAGCCGATCATGACCACTTTGACGACGATGTCCGCGTTGTAAAACATCGCCCAGACGGAGAGGTCGTGAGTCTTGGCTGCATCGACTGCGCGCGCAGCCGAGGGGCTTTGAGCCGCGCAGGATGAGACGAAGCTCCCGAGAGCAAGCATTCCGAGGAACGCCGATCGCATTATGCTTTTCATGCTTCCGCCCATATCCGAATGAGATTGTGATAGATGCCTGTCAGCCGCACGCAAGCCGGGTCGCCAGCGCCAAGCCGATTGCTCAAGGACTGGATCGCTTGGTCTAGATCGAAGAGCAAAGCGCGCGCCACATTGTCCCGGATCATGCTTTGCAGCCAGAAAAAGGAAGCGACGCGCTCGCCGCGCGTGACCTCACGGACGAAATGAAGGCTCGTCGACGGGTAAAGGACCAGATCGCCTGCAGCGAGCTTGACCTCCTGCTGCCCCACGCGGTCCTCGATCACAAGCTCCCCGCCGTCGTAATCCTCGGCCTCAGAGAGGAAGAGGGTGCAAGACAGATCGGTGCGAATGCGGACCGCTGCGCCGGGAACGCCGCGAATAGCGTTGTCGACGTGGAGGCCGAAATTGTGTCCCGTGCAATAGCGATTGAAGAGCGGCGGAAAGATTTTCAGCGGCAGCGCCGCTGACACGAAAGCCGGCGAATTGGCGAGGGCCTGCAAGACATGCTCGCCCAATTCCCGGGCGGCGCCGCTGTCCTGCGGAAGCTGCAAATTGCTCTTCACGAGCGATGATTGTGCGCCGGCCGTGGCGCGACCATCCTCCCAATCGGCAGCCGACATGGTCTCTCGAAAGAAAGCCACCTGTTGTTTGGTCAATACCTCGGGAATGCAGATCAGCATGGGCGCCTACGCTTCTCCCCAGATTCGGATGAGGTTGTGATAGACAGTCGTGAGCTTGCGCATGTCGGGGTCGTCCCCATCGATACGCGGCGAAAGGTCCTGTATCGCCGTATCGAGATCGCAGATCAGATCGCGCGCCTCGTCCGACTGTATCATGCTCTGCAGCCAGACAAAGGATGAGATGCGCTCGCCTCTTGTGATGGGCGTCAACATGTTCAGGCTGCCAGCGGAAAACAGCACTGCATCGCCGGCGCGGGGCTTGAAATCACGAGAGCCAAACATGTCTTCAACGACGAGATGGCCGCCGTCATATTCCTCGGGCTCCGACAGGAGGAGAGTCGCTGCGAGATCGACGCGGATGCGCGCGCCGGTCATGGCGTCTCCGCGCACCGCATTATCGACATGTGGATCGTAGCGATCCCCCACTTCGTGACGCTCGAAAAGAGGTGGGAAGATTCTCAGTGGGATCGCCGCCGCAACGAATGCCGGACTGGCGAGCAGGGCTGACCCCACCGCCGCCCCGAGCTTGCGCGCCAATTCGGAGTCGGGCGGGACCTGGCTGTTTCGCTTCGCCGTTTTGCTTGCTCCTCCCGATGGCGCGCCGTCCTCCCACGGCGCGCCGGCGAGCGCGTCACGAAAGCGCAGGACTTCCGCCTTTCCGAGCGCCATTGGAACATATGCGAGCATCGCAAGCCTCCTAGAACTTCACGCTGGCTTCGAGATAGGCGGCGCGACCGGGCGCCATCTGCGCGAAAGGCGCGGCAGTTTGGTAGAAGGAGTCGTAGTAGGTGCGGTTGAAGAGGTTTGTCACCGAGAATTTGAGCGTCGTGTAGGGGCCGATCTTCGCTTCGGTGAAGACATCGAACCGCCAGTAGGACGGAAGTTGCGTTGGCACATTCACGTAGGGATTGCTCGCGGTCGGCGTCGGCCAGCCAAAAGCGTTGAAGCTGGTTCCGCCATTGGCGACGAGATTGTTGCCGCCGTAGATTTTCGAACGGTAGATTGCTTGTCCGCCGAACTCCAGGACGTCGGGATTAAGCCCAAGCACGTCTCCGAATTTGTATTTGGAGAGCATGCTGAATGACTGGTGGGCGACATTGGCGAGCTGCAAGCCGACATTGGTCGGAGCATAGGAGCTCGTCACCTTGGACTCCATCAGGACGAGCCCGCCCATCGCGCTCCACTTTTCCGTGATGTTGCCGGCCAGTTCGAGATCGACGCCCTGAACATAATAGGCCGCATTGCCGGTGGTCACGCCGGCGTTCACTTCGCGTGCGCCGGTCACGTCGGTCCGGAACAAGGCCGCAGTCGCGAGCAGATGCCCGAACAGCTCCCATTTGACGCCCAACTCCTTCGCACGGTTGTATTGAGGCGCGAAAATCTGGGCCGCAGTCGAAAGACCGCCGTAATTTGCAGCGCTTCCGTCGAGCTCGGCCCCCACGGGATTGCTCGATGTTGCGTAAGCCGCATAAAGGCTGACGTTCGGCATCGGCTTCACGGTCAGGCCGACATTGTAATTGACCATGCCGGAGTGATTGGCCGCGAAGGTCGTGTAGGTTTCGTTGCGGCTCGTGATCGTGTAATCGTCGTAGCGGACGCCGCCGTTGGCGAGAACGAGATCCTGATAATTCGCCGTCTCGATGACATATCCCGACTTGGAGTCGACCGCTATGCGCGTGGGATTGGCTGTCAGATAGGGGTCGCTCAAGAAAGGCAGATATGTCGGCGGCAGATACAGGTTGCCGACAACGCTGCCGTTCGCGGGTCCTGCGGCGTTGAGCTCGGATTGCAAACCGGAATAAGTGTTTCGCGTGAGTCCTTCGCGGGAAAACTCGACGCCCGTCACGACCGCGTGACTGACGGGGCCTGTGCTGAACTTGATATTCGCCTCTGTTTGATTATCCAGTACGCTCGTAACCTGATTTCGGCTTTGCGGGCTGAGCGACACGGTCCCCGAAAAGATATTGGCGTTTTGCGCGAGCGTGCCGATATAATCCAGAACCGATCGCCCCTGGCGAAAACGGCTGCTGAGCGTCACGTTTTCCGACACTTTATATTGAGCGGTGAAGGTGCCGAAGTCCTGCTGCGAGGCTTGGAAATCCCGGCCAAGGAGTCCGTACCACGTATAACGCGGGACGAGGTTTTCGGTGACCGGGCGATTGGCGATTCGATTGTAGGGCACGCCAAAGTCCGGCAGCCCACGTAGATAGACGTGGTTATATTCCGCCGTCAGCGTCAGCCCCTCGATCGGCTTGAAAACGACAGAACCCGCGACGCCGTTGCGGTCGTCGACGACATAGCTGCGCCCGGCCACATTGGCGCCCTGATACATGGCGTTGAGACGCACCGCCAGGATCGGGCTGATCGCTTTGTTGACGTCCAGCGTGACGCGCTTCGTATGATCCGAAAAGCCGCCCATGAAGTTCAGATCCGTGAAATCACGGTCGGTCGCCTGTTTGGTCACGATATTGACCGCGCCGCCGGCAGTGCCGCGACCGGCGAATGACGAGCCAGGGCCGCGCAGGATTTCGACCTGCTCGGTGTAGAAATTTTCGCGGATGCTGACACCCGGATCACGAACGCCGTCGATAAAGATGTCGTTCCGCGCATCGAAGCCGCGTATGAAGAAACGGTCGCCGAAGGCGTTGCCGCCTTCGCCGGTTCCAAGCGTCACGCCCGCCGTGCTGCGGCCGATCTCGCGCAGAGTCGTGGCGTTCTTGTCCTGGAGCACTTCCTTTGTGAGGACCGTTATGGTGCGCGGCGTATCGAGTATCGGCTGCGTGAATTTATTCGACGAAAGTCGAACAGCACGATACGGCGCGACCGGATCCGCATAGGGGTCGGCGTCGGCTGCGCCAACGAAGAGCGGAACGCTCGGCGCGCCGCCCCGCCCGCCTGCCGAAGCCGCGCTCGCAGACGTCGTACCGGCGCTGCGCTCTCCCGCCGATGCATGAGACTGGGCCGGGTGTTGGGCTGGTTGCGGCTTCGCGGCGGCGACCGGCGTGGGTTTCGGCTTCACGGGAGTGACGACTGGGCGCGGCTTCTCTCGAGGCGCGTCGATTTTGACAGGCGGCAGGGTCGTCGACGACTCCTGCGCCAAAGCCGAGACGCTGACGCCGGTGGCGACAATCGCAGCGCCGAGCGCTTTCGCCGAGGCGCGTTCCGAGAGGCCGGGGAGAGACGCGTGCAATGCTCGGAGCGAAACGGGAGATTTGACCTTCTTCATTCTGAATCCATACTGTCTGTGTGCGTCTGCGCCACGTCGAAGCGCAATGTCTGTTGACTAAAGCTAGTGCTGTAGCTTGCCATTGGTCAATTATTCGCGGGCCTAGAATGGAACTCTTACAATAAGACGCTTTCCGACAGGCCGCTGTACGGATTGTTTTATTTCAAACAAGGTCGATTCCCAGTTAGGAATCGTTCCAGTTAGCAAAATATACTATCTTCTCGGGGAGGCTTGAACTCTCGACGAGCCGCGCAAAAGCGGGCGAGCGCGGCCAAGCGTCGAAGCGGCGCGCAAATTTCTCGAAGGCTAGAAGGGCCGATCAGCGCTCACTGGCGAGATTGTCGCGCGTGGCCATTCAGAAGGAACTGTGGGAAGATATCGGGAAATCTGGCGCCATGAGCGTTGCACTGTATATTAACTTGAGCTCGGTAGTCGCGCCGGCTGATTCGCCTCTCGCTTCAGACCTCCACTGAAGGACGTCGATCCTTGGTCAAGGAACGCACCGGGAGGCCGCGCGTCGCGCGTCAACTGGCCAAAGCATTTTACGAGAAAAATTGGGGCCTTGATGGGAGCTGCTGGTGCGAAGAAGAGGGGCGCGGCGTGTGTCGCGATCGTCCTTTCGACCCTGTCGGCCGGATGCGCTGTCGGCCCTGACTTCGCAACGCCGCAGGCGCCGATCGCCGACGCCTGGATCGAATGGCGCAACCACTCGCTCAAAAGCGGTCCTGCCGAATATCGGGACTGGTGGCGGGTCTTCCACGATCCGGTCCTCGACCGGCTCATCGACGCCGCCTACGCGCAGAACCTGACTCTGCTGAGCGCCGGTACGAAAGTGCTTCAGGCGCGCGCAGAGCTGGGCGTCGCGATCGGAGAATTATTTCCGCAGAAACAAGCGCTTTCCATCTCGACGTCGTACAATCGCTCGAGCAATGCGACCACGCCGTCGCAAGGCGGAAACTCCTCCACGCTCGGAAATTTCTGGGCCGACAATTGGTCGGCGGCCGCCGTCTGGGAACTCGATTTCTGGGGGAAATTCCGGCGCGGCGTCGAATCAGTCGACGCCACTTATCTCGCCTCGATTGCGAGCTATGACGACGTGCTCGTCACGCTGCTCGCCGACGTCGCGCAGACCTATATCGGCATTCGCACGCTCGAACGCCAGATCGCCATCGCCCGCGAAAATATCACGCGGCAGCGCGAAGCGGTCCGCATTGCGCGCGACCGCTACAAGGGCGGCGCCGCCACGATGCTCGACGTCCACCAGGCGGAAAATGTGCTTGCGACGACCGAGGCGACCGTCCCGCAACTGACGCTCCAGTTGCGCACGGGGCAAAACGCATTGGCCGTGCTCCTCGGCATGGCGCCCGGCGAGATCGGCGCCATGCTCGCCTCTTCCAGCGGGAAAATCCCATCCGCCCCGGACAAAGTGGTGGTCGGCGTTCCGGCGGATCTGCTGCGCCGCAGACCGGATATTCGCGCCGCCGAATTGAAGGCCGCGGCGCAAAGCGCGCAGATCGGCGTGGCGCAGGCGGAGCTCTATCCGGCGATCAGCATCACAGGCGGCTTCGGCGGGCTCGCGTCCACGGCCAGCGGACATAATCTGGCTCAGGCGTTCCACCCCATCGGCCGAATGTTCACCGTCGGGCCGTCGTTCAAATGGAACGTGCTCAATTACGGCCAGATCGCCAATAATGTGCGTCTCCAGGACGCGACCCTGCAGCAATATCTGGTCGACTATCAGAACGCTGTGCTCGTGGCGCAGCAGCAAGTCGAAGACGGCATTTCCAAATTCACGCTTTCCAAGACGCAGGCGCGCTATCTGGCGCGCAGCGTCTTGGAGGCGCGCGGCGCAGTCGATATCGCGCTGCTGCAATATCAGCAGGGAACGCAAGACTTCACGACGGTCCTGACCTCTGAAGAAAATCTTTTGACGGCCCAAAACAATCTCGCGGCGGCAAGCGGCAATGTGGCGACCGGGCTCGTCGCCGTCTTCCGCGGTCTCGGCGGCGGCTGGCAGATCCGCGAGGGCAAAGGCTTCGTGAACGAGGCCACCGCTCGCGAGATGCGCAGCCGGACCAATTGGGGCGAGTTGCTATCGCCCGAGGGAGAAACGCCGCCGCCGGACCCCGGTCTGCCTGGGCCCGAGGACCGAGGCCCCACAATCCGCCTGCCGGAATGGTGAGGACGAAGGCAAAAGCAAAGGGCGATTCGCGATGATGGTCATTATTCATTTGGCGCGAGGCGCGGGCTGCTCAAGAGCTCGCAACGGGACGTCGCGTCCTGGCGCCGCGCTGGCCGTCGTCGGCGCGCTCCTTGGCGGATCGACGCAGCCGTGCCTCGCGGAGTCGGCATGGAGCAAGCTTTTCGGCGCAAGCGATAGTTCCCAACCCCCGGCGCAGGAAAAAACCGCGCAAAGCTCTGCGAGCAAGCCGACGGCCGTGGTCGCCGCTCAATCGGCGGGTCCGTCGGTCCCGGTCGTGCGCCCCAAAGTTCAAAAGGTGACCGAATATATTCAGCTCACCGGCAATGCGACGCCGATCAACACGGTCAACCTCATCGCCCGCGTCGAAGGCTATCTCGAGAAGATTCACTTTCTCGACGGCCAGATCGTCAAGAAGGGCGACATTCTGTTCACGATCCAGCAGCAGCAATACAAGGATCAGCTTCAACAGGCGGAAGCCCAGGTCCGCGCGCTGGAAGCGGCGCTCGTCTATGCGAAGATCGAGACCGCCCGTTACGAAGCGCTGCAAAAGAAGGGCGCGGCGGCGCAGGTCGTCGTCGATCAGTGGAATTTCCAGACCAAAAAAACCGAGGCCGATCTCGCCTCGGCCAGAGCGCAAGTCGACATCGCAAAGCTCAATCTCAGTTACACCGAGGTTCGCGCCCCCTTCGACGGCCAGATGAGCAAGCGTTATGTCGACCCGGGCAATACGGTCGGGGGCTCCGGCCAGCGCACCGTCCTCGCCGACATCCTCCAGCTCGACCCGATCTATGTCGTGGCCAACCTCAGCGAAACGGAATTTCTGACGGTTCGAAAGAACCTGAATCAACGCATGCCGAGCCACGCCGAACTTATGCAGGTTCCCGTCGAGGTCGGCATGGAGAACCAGGGCGATTATCCCTTCCGCGGGACAATTCAATATGTCGCGCCCGGCATCGATCCCAAGACCGGGACGCTCTACGTGCGCGGCGTGCTGGATAATCCCAACCACAGGCTTCTGCCCGGCTTTTTCGTGCAGATTCGTTTGCCGAAAGCCCGCGTATTGCCGGGAGCGTTGCTCGTGCCGGATCGCGCCGTGCAATCGGATCAAGTCGGCCGCTTTCTCTACGTGCTGAACAAGGATGATGTGGTCGAGCAACGCTATGTTCAGCTTGGCGATCTCGACGGCAACCTTCGCGTCATCCTCTCCGGCATTCAGAGCGACGATCGCATCGTCGTCGGGGATTTCTGGCGCGTTTCGGCCGGAGTCAAGGTCACGCCCAGGCTGACGGCAATCGAGGGGAGCGCCGATCAGCAATGATCTCGAAATTCTTTATCGAACATCCCATCCTCGCAAACGTCATTGCGGTCGTGATCGTGGTAATCGGCCTCGTTGCGATGCGGAGCCTGCCGGTCGCCCAATATCCCAATATCGTTCCGCCGACCGTGGTGGTCTCGACCAACTATCCGGGCGCCAGCCCACAGACGGTGATCGACAACGTCGCCCTGCCCATCGAGTTGCAGGTCAATGGCGTCGACAATATGCTTTACATGTCCTCGACGAGCGCGGCCGACGGCAGCTACCAGCTCATCGTGACCTTCAAGATCGGGACGGACCCCGACATGGCGCAGGTGCTCGTCCAGAATCGGGTATCCAATGCGCTGTCTTCGCTTCCTGCCGCCGTACAGTCGCAGGGCGTGACCGTTCAGAAAAAATCCACCGCGATCCTACAGATCATTGCGCTGAATTCGCCAAAGGGAACCTTCGACGCCTCCTTCCTCAGCAATTACGCGACAATCAATCTCGTGAACGAGCTGGCGCGCCTGCATGGCGTCGCCAATGTCACCGTCTTCGGCGCGGCGAAATACGCCATGCGGGTCTGGATGGATCCGCGCAAGCTCTATTCCTTCGGACTGACGCCCCAGGATGTCAGCACCGCCATCAATCAACAAAGCCAGCTCGTGGCGGCCGGACAGACAGGCATGCCGCCCGCCGCGAAAAATCAGGATTTCCAATACACGGTCGATATTCGCTCACGCTTCAACGATCCCGGGGAGTTCGAGAACATCATCGTGAAGTCCGAAGGGACGGTTCAGGGCGGACGTCTCGTCAGGGTCAAGGATATCGGCCGAGTCGAGCTTGGCTCGCAGAACTACTCGCAACAATGCAAGATGAACGATCGTCCCGCGGGCTGCATCGCCATTTTCCAGACGCCGGACGCCAACGCGATTCAGGTTTCGCAGGAGGTGCGCGCCAAGATGGTGGAGCTGGCGCGGCGTTTCCCGCAGGATCTGCAATATACCCTTCCCCTCGACACCACGGATTTCGTCAAAACCTCCATCAATGAGGTTTACACGACGCTGTACGAGGCCGGCATCCTCGTCCTTGTCGTCATTCTGGTGTTTTTGCAAAACTTCCGCGCGACGCTCGTCCCCGCGACGACCGTGCCGGTGACAATCATTGGCGCCTTCGCCGGCATGGCGGCGCTGGGTTACAGCATCAACATGTCGACCCTGTTCGGCGTCGTGCTGGCGATTGGCATTGTCGTCGACGACGCCATCGTCATCGTCGAGGGCGCGTCGAAATATATCGAGCAGGGCATGTCCGGCCATGACGCCGCGATCCGCGCCATGAAAGAGTTGTTCGGGCCGATCATCGGCATCACCCTCGTCCTGATGGCCGTTTTCGTCCCGCCCGCTTTTTTGCCCGGGCTCTCGGGCAAGATGCTCGCGCAATTCGCTGTCGTCATCGCGACGACAGCGCTCATCAGCGCGATCAATGCGGCGACCTTGAAGCCGACGCAATGCGCCCAGTGGCTGCGCCCACAACAGGCTGAAAACACCAACGCCTTTTATCGCGCCTTCAACATTGCCTATAATTACCTCGAAGGCATCTACATCCGCTTCGTCGGCGTGCTGGTGGCGCGTTCGAAAATGGTTGTGCTGATCGGTCTCGCGATTTCGGCTTTGGCTGTGTGGGGGATCGCGCGTTTGCCGAAAGCCTTCATCCCCAACGAGGACCAGGGCTATCTAATCGTGGTGGCGCAACTGCCGGAAGGCGCGTCGCTCGAACGCACGGCCAACACTTTGAGCGAAGCGGCGCGCAGCGGGATGTCGACGCCCGGCGTGAAGAATGTGATCACCATCGCCGGCGTTTCGGTGCTCGACAACAACGCCGTGCTCTCCAACGCCGGAGTCGCCTATTTGGCCCTCGATGACTGGGACGCGCGCGGAAAGGCCAAGGACCAGGACATAGCGTCGCTTACGAAAATTGTACAGAAGAAGTTGGCGAGCATCTCGGACGGCCTGGCGGTCGTGGTGGCGCCGCCCGCCATCCAGGGCGTCGGAAACGCCTCTGGCTTCCAGATGCAAGTGAATTTGATGGGCGGCAGCTTCGACTATGCGAAACTGGGCGTGGCGGCGCAAAACATGGTGAAAAATGCGCAGGCCGACGCCGCGCTGCAGCAGCCTTCCACCACTTTCCGGGCCAATTCGCCGCATGTCGGGCTGAACGTCGACCGCGTTCAGGCAGAGACGGTCAAAGTTTCCGTCGGAGACGTCTTCTCGGCGCTGACGTCTTATGTCGGCTCCTCCTATGTCAGCCAATTCACCAAGTTCGGGCAGGTCCTGCAAGTCTATGTGCAGGCTGACTCGCAATTTCGCCTTCAACCGGAAGACCTGTTGAACATGTATGTTCGCGGGACGGACGGGAACATGGTGGCGATCGGAACGCTCGCGCAACTGACGCAAACCTCGGCGCCTCCCCTGATTACGCTCTTCAATCTCTACCCCTCCGCCACGATCACGGGAGGGTCTGCGCCGGGCGTCAGCTCGGGCCAGGCGATGGAGCACATGGAGTCCGTGGCCGCCAAAACCTTGCCGAGCGACATGGGCTACGCGTGGAGCGCCGTCTCCTATCAGGAGGAGATCACGGGAAACCTGCTTTATCTGGGTTTCGCCATGTCCGTGCTTCTCGTCTATCTCGTGCTCGCGGGTCAATATGAAAGCTGGCTGCTGCCGCTGGCGGTGATCGCGGCCGTTCCCCTGGCTCTGGTCGGGCCGGCCTTGACCCTGACCAGCCTCGGCATCGACAATAATCTTTATGTGCAGATCGGACTGATGCTGCTGATCGCCCTTTCGGCCAAGAACGGCATCTTGATCGTCGAGGTCGCGCGCGAAGCGCGCCTCAATGACGGCAAGCCGATACTGGAATCGGCGATCGACGCGGCGCGCTCGCGCTTTCGTCCCATCCTGATGACGTCGATCGCCTTTATTCTCGGCGTTCTCCCGCTCGTTTTGGCGACGGGCGCCGGCGCCAATTCCCGCAGGTCGCTCGGCACCAGCGTCTTCACCGGAATGATTTCGTCGACCGTCCTCGCGGTTCTCCTCGTGCCGGCGTTCTTCGTGGTGCTGCAGACGCTGGACGAGCGCTGGCGCGGAAACTCTCACACCCCGAAGAAGACGGAGCCCAAGACTCTGGAAGAAATGGAGGCGGAAATTGCCTGATCCCCTGCGGGCGGCTTAGGCGAGATCCGCTTGATTGGTTCGGTGTCATTCCCGACGCTCGCGAAGCGAGCGATCGGGAATCCAGAGCAAAACCGCTCTCGTGGATCTGGATTCCCGGTCGGGCTTTCAGCCCGCCGGGAATGACAAGCCCCAATGCGAGCTGTTCAAACGAGGCGGCGACCTTCGGAGATCAGCGCTCGCTCTTGGGAGAGAAACGCCACTTGCCGTTTCGGATCGGCAGGAAACTGCCGTCATCCACGCCCACTTCGTTCGCAACCAGCGTGTTGAGCTTGGCGTTGAGGGCCATGATCAGTTCGCCTCGCTCCTTGGGTTTCATGGCGAGATTCTCGACTTCCTCGGGATCGCTCTTGTGGTCGAAGAGCTCGAGGTCGTTCCTGGCCAGTAGCTCTTCCATTGTCGTGGGCGTGTTGAACTGCAAGGGCGAAAAGTAGCGCGAGAAACGATAGCGCCCGTCGAACACGCTGCGCATCGACACCCGGTGGTGAAAGTTCGGCTCTTTCTGTTTCAGAGCCTTGATCTTTTTCTTATCGGGAACCTTCGCCGACTCCATGAAGTCGTACAGATTGGCGATCCAGAAGGCGTCCTGAAACAGCAGCATGTCGAAGCAGAACAGCGCGCCGGACCGCAGCGTGTCTTCCTTCGCTGTCGCTGGGCTCTTCAGAAGCGCCGAAATGTCCCTGCCCTTCAACCCCTCCGAAGCCTGCTTGATTTTTTCCTTATCGAGCCCCGTCAGGCCAAGGATGGTCGGCGCGAGGTCGATTTGCGATGTGACCGCGTTGCACTCCACGCCGCCCGGATATGCCGGATGATAGATCATGAGCGGCACGTGGTTTTGCTGGCGGTAGGCGGAATTGCCCTTGCCCCGCATCTGATGGCAGCCGCCATACTCGCCATGGTCCGAGGTGAAGATAACAATCGTATTCTTGTCGAGCCTGTGCGCCTTCAACGCCTCCAGGACACGCATGACCCGGCGGTCGCAGTCGCGAATGCAGTTGAAGTAATAGTTCTGCAGGAGACGCCAGCGGCGGTCTTCATCGGGCCACTCGCCAGAGAAGAGATATTGAATATCGCCGTAGATCTTGTGGGCCTCGGGACGGCCTGGCGCGTCGAGAGGCTGGCTGCGCGTGCTGGGTAAAGGAACGCCGTCCCAACTGGCCGAGTAAATCTCGTCATCGGGCGGCGGCGCAATGCCAAGTGCGTGCTTCTTGCCTTGGACAGGGCGCCCGGGAAGGTCGGCATCGATATACATCACATCGTGTGGATTGACGAAGTTTACGGCCATGAACCAAGGCTTGCCCTCGGCCCGCAGTTTCTCGCCCTCGGTTCGCATCCAGGTGATCGCGATCGACGCCGTATCCGCGTCGTACCGGTAGCCGCCGAGTTCCTTATCGATGATGTCGCCGTAGCCGAAAAAATCCTTGAAGCCATAGCTCTCGAGGATTTTCCGGTACTCCTGCACCGGCGCCTCAAACGGGCGCTTGGCCTGATCGAGGTTATACGAGAGGTGCCATTTGCCCTGGTAAACCGGATAGTAGCCGAGCTGCTGCAGGCGGTCGCCGACGGTTCTCACCTTCGTCGACATGTCCGGCTGCCACAGATAGTTCATCAGATCGAAGACGCCCGTGTGTTGAATATGCTGGCCGGTGTAAATGACCGAGCGGGCCGGCGAGCATACCGAGGCGCCAATCTGGTGGTTGTTGAATGTGACGCCGTTCTTCTTGAGCCACTCGCGGGCCGGGACCGGGAATGGCCACTTAGGAAAAAACCGCTCCTGATCCACCAGGATGAAAAGGATGTTGTAACCTTGCGGCGGCAATTCGGGCGCGGTGGCGGTGTTGTTTTGTGGAAGCTCGCTGTGAGCGTTGGCCTGCGTCTGAGGAACGACGCTCGCGCCAACAAGGGTGGCGCTGGACGTCAGTATGGCGCGACGAGAAGGATTTGTCAGATCGTCACCGTTCTTCATCGCGCTTCTCTCGTGACTAAACGTGTTGGGCCAATCGACGGCGCGGCTAGGCGCCGTCGCCGCCTAATTTGAACAGCTTCTGCGCGTTCGTTCGGCCGATTTTACGGCGGTCGCCTTCGCTCATATCGACCGCATCGAACCAAAGGGCGGCTTGGTCGATGTTTTCGAAAGGCCAATCCGTCGAGAACAGGACGTGGTCGGCGCCCAGTTCGGCAATCGCGCACATCAGCGTCGGCGTGTGAAAGTTGCCCGACGTCGTCAGGTAGAAGTTTTCCTGGAAATAGTCGCGAAGGCCGCGCTTCGCTTTGTGCTTGGGCGGCGCCTTGGCCCATGCGTTGTGATGATCGACGCGCCAGATGCTGTAAGGGAGCCCTTCACCGAGATGCCCCATGATGATGGCCAGGCCAGGATGCTCGTCGAAGAGGCCCGATCCCATCAAGCGCAAGGCATGCACCGCCGTTTCGCTGCCGAAGGCCCAGGTGGGCCCCATGAGCCATTCCTGCCCCTCGTAAACGCCGGCGTTGCGCGGCAGCGGATTACGCGGATGAAGGTAGAATGGCGCGCCGAGTTGCTCCATGAGCGCCCAGAACGGACGGTACCTCGGCATGTCGTAATACAGAGCCTCACGGTCGGCGCCAAGCTCGGTGAAGCCGTTCACAAGGGCGCCGCGAAAGCCGAGGGCGCCGATGCAGCGCTCCAACTCAACACAGGCCGCGTCCGGGTCCTGCATCGGCAGCGCCGCAAAGCCTTGAAACCGATCCGGTCGTTTGGCGACCTGTTCCGCAAGATAATCGTTCAAGCGTCGGGCGGTTTCGATGGCCGTGGGGGCGTCTGGAATCTCTTGTATTCCGGGCGAGGTCAGCGACAGGATCATCATCTCCATGCCGTATTCGTCCATCAGCCGCAGACGGCGGTCGTGGATGTCGAGAATCCTGCTTTTCAGCACGTCCCAACGGTCGGCAGGCACGACGCCTTCGGAATCGTGAAGAAAATCCGCCGTGCCGAAATGCTCCTCGAGCCCGATCTTCCCGTCCATGATGTCCCTCTGCCGCTTCTGCCCAAACATTGCCGGAGGTGACAAGCTTAGCGTGGATCTGTCAACCGACGCTTACTATTTGCACGGGCATTCGGTAAGTCGGCGTTTGCTAAGGGACTGCTTTCCAGACGCCGGGTTTGAGATACATATTGAGCACGTCCTTTCCTTTCGCTCGGGCGGGCGAAAGGTGACGACGATGGAGAAGTGAACGTGGCGAGCGCAGCTCATCGAATGATCCGCATGCTCGCTTGGGCATGCGTCTTGGCGATCCTGGCGCTTTCACTGGCGCCCGGCGACGCTCGCCCGCACACTGCTCTGCCGGGAAAGCTCGAACATTTTATCGCCTATGCAGGAACGGGGCTCCTTTTCAGCATTGCGTATCGACGCCGTAGAACGCGGGCGCTGATTTGGGGCGCGCTCGTTATCGCGAGCGTCGTCTTGGAGGGGATTCAGAGTTTCATCCCCGGGCGGTCGCCCGACCTTCTCGACGCCTTAGCCAGCTCAACGGGACTGACCGTTGGGCTCGCATGTGGCGCCGCCTTGGCGCGTCTCTGGCCCCGCGCCTGACCCAGAGCCCGTCATTGCGAGCGAAGCGAAGCAATCCAGGGCAGCGATGCGGCGCTGGTTTGCTTCGTCGGCTCCGCCTCCTCGCAACGACGGCAGTATTTCCGATCGCTCGTTTTGCGAGCGTCGGGATCAACACCGAACCACAAAGGCCTACACCGGCCCCGCCATCGACTTTGTAACCACGCGCAAGCTCGGTTGATCGTCCGCCGGCAAGCCCACGCCCTTGATCAAAGCGTAGATCGCCGGAATGACCAAAAGCGTCAGCAAGGTCGACGACACCATCCCGCCGATCATCGGGACCGCGATGCGCTGCATGACCTCCGACCCCGCGCCGGTGCTCCAAAGGATCGGCACGAGCCCGGCCATGATGGCCACGACCGTCATCATCTTTGGGCGCACGCGCTCCACGGCGCCGAGCATGATGGCCTTGTGAAGATCCATCTTCGTGAAGGCTTTCCCTTCCGCGGCGCGTTGGGCCGCGATCTCCTGCCGCGCGGCGTCGAGATAGATGAGCATGACGACGCCGGTCTCGGCCGCGACGCCTGCAAGCGCGATGAAACCCACGCCCACGGCGACTGACATGTTGAAGTTCATGAACCACATCAGCCAAACGCCGCCGACAAGCGCGAAGGGCAAGGACAGCATGACGATGAGCGTCTCGGTGATCTTGCGGAAATTCAGATAGAGCAGCAGGAAAATGATCGCGAGCGTCACCGGCACGACGACGCGCATGCGCGCTTCCGCGCGTTCGAGATATTCATATTGGCCGCTCCAGACAGCATAGGAGCCGGCGGGGAATTGAACCGCCTCGGAGACGGCCTTTTGCGCCTCGGTCACGAAGCCGCCAATGTCGCGGTCCCGAACATCGACGAAGATATAGACGGCGAGCTGCCCGTTCTCCGTGCGGATCGACGTCGGGCCGCGAACCAGCTCCACCTTCGCGACCTCGCCCAGCGGGATCGTTCCGCCCCCAGCGAGCGGGATCAGCACGTCGCTCGCAATCGCCCTTGGACTCGATCGGAAGTCGCGCGGATAGCGGACGTTCACGCCGTAGCGCTCGCGCCCCTCCACTGTGGTGGTCACTGTTTCGCCGCCGAGGGCCGTGGCAATGGTCGCCTGCACGTCGTCCATCATCAGTCCGTAACGCGCGAGCGCTGCGCGATCAGGGATGATGTCGAGATAGTAACCGCCCATGACGCGCTCGGCATAAGCGGACGCGGCGCCACGAACGCCTTTCACGACCTTCTCGACCTGGCGCGCGAGTCCTTCGAGCTGCGCGAGATCGCGCCCCATGATCTTGACGCCGACGGGCGTGCGAATGCCGGTGGCGAGCATGTCGATGCGATTGCGGATCGGCATGGTCCAGGCGTTGGAGACGCCAGGAAATTGCAGCGCCGCGTCCATGTCGGCGACGAGACTTTCGACGGTCACGCCGGGCCGCCACTCCGCTTTCGGCTTGAGATCGATGACCGTCTCGAACATTTCGAGCGGCGCCGGGTCTGTCGCCGTCGCTGCGCGGCCCGCCTTGCCGAAGGTGGATTTCACTTCCGGAAAGGATTTGATGATCCGGTCCTGCGTCTGCAGCAATTGCGCGGCCTTGGTCACCGAAAGCCCCGGCAGCGTCGTCGGCATGTAGAGCAGCGCGCCTTCGTTGAGCGCCGGCATGAATTCGGAGCCGAGCTGGCGTGCGGGAATGATCGTGACGGCGACGGCCGCGAGCGCCAGAACGACGGTTGGAATTTTCGAACGCATCACGAGGCGGATGATCGGCCGATAGATATAGATGAGCGCCCGATTGATCGGGTTTCTCTCCTCGGATACGATCTTGCCGCGCACGAAAATCACCATCAGCGCCGGAACCAGCGTGACCGACAGAAGCGCCGACGACGCCATGGCGAAGGTCTTCGTATAAGCGAGCGGACTGAAGAGACGCCCTTCCTGCGACTCCAAAGTGAAGATCGGCAGGAAGGACACGGTGATGATCAGCAGGCTGAAGAACAGCGCCGGGCCGACTTCGGTCGCGGCGTCGATCAATATATCGATGCGCGGCGTATCGGGCGGGGCGCGCTCCAGACGTTTGTGCGCGTTCTCGATCATGACGATCGCCGCGTCGACCATGGCGCCGATGGCGATGGCGATGCCCCCGAGGCTCATGATGTTGGAGCCGAGCCCCAGGGCCTTCATTGCCGCGAAGGCCATCAGCACGCCGACCGGCAGCATGATGATGGCCACCAGCGCGCTGCGGAAATGCAAAAGGAAGACGACGCAGACGAGCGCGACGATGACGCTTTCCTCGACGAGCGCGCCGCGCAGCGTTTCGATCGCCGCATGGATGAGCTCTGAGCGGTCATAGACCGGGACGATCTCGACACCCTTGGGCAGGCTCGGCGCAAGCTGCGCCAGAGCCGCCTTGACGTTGTCGATGACCGTGAGGGCGTTGGCGCCGTAGCGTTGCAGCGCAATGCCGCTCGCGACCTCGCCCTCGCCGTTGAGCTCCGTGATGCCGCGGCGCTCATCGGGGCCGAGCTCTATGCGCGCCACATCCTTGAGGAGCAGCGGCGTGCCTCCACCGACGCGCAGCACGATGTTTTCGAGGTCAGTGACGCCCTTCAGATAGCCGCGGCCGCGCACGATGAATTCGAACTCCGAAAGTTCGACCGTGCGGCCCCCAACATCAGCATTATTGGCGCGGATGACTTCGCGAATGCGCGAGAGCGGGATGTTGAGCGCGCGCAGGCGATTGGGATCGACGACGACGTTATATTGACGAACAAAGCCGCCGACGCTTGCGACCTCGGCGACTCCTTCGGCCTTGGCGAGCCCGTAGCGCAGCGTCCAATCCTGCAGCGAGCGCAGTTCGGCGAGCGTCATTTCCTTGGCGACGAGCGCATATTGATAGACCCAGCCGACGCCCGTGGCGTCCGGACCGAGCACCGGCGCGGCGCCCGCGGGCAAGCGCTTTGTCGCCGCGCTCAAATATTCGAGCACGCGCGAGCGCGCCCAATAGACGTCGACCCCGTCCTCGAAGATGACATAGACGAAAGAGACGCCGAAGAAGGAGAAGCCGCGCACGACTTTGGAGCGCGGCACAGTGAGCATGGCGCTCGTGAGAGGATAGGTGACCTGATCCTCGACCACCTGCGGCGCCTGCCCAGGATATTCCGTATAGACGATCGCCTGCACGTCGGAGAGATCCGGGATGGCGTCGAGCGGCAGCGTGCGCAGCGCATAGAGTCCCGCGGCGACGGCGAAGGCCGTTCCCACAAAGATGAGCACAAGATTGCGGGCCGACCAAGCAATGAGGCGGCCAATCATTTCCCCGCCTCACTGTGATCGAGCGCCTGCAGTGCAGCTTTGAGATTGCTCTCGGCGTCGATCAGGAAATTCGCCGACGTCACGATGCGGTCGCCCTCAGCAAGGCCGCTGGCAATTTCCGCATAGCCGTCGCCGCGCTTCCCGATCTTGATTTCGCGCGGCTCGAAATGCCCCTCACCCTTATCGAGGATGACGACCTGTCGCTTGCCGGCGTCGATGATCGCGCTCTCGGGCGCGGCCAGAACCTTCTCCTTGCCGCCCGCTTCGATCTCGACGTCGGCGAACATATCGCCGAGCAGGCGCCCTTCCGGATTTGGCAGCTCGATGCGCACGCGGGCCGTGCGCGTCTCCATATTCAGATGCGGATAGATGAGCGCGACGCGTCCTTTGAATGGATGATCGGGGTAGGAGCGCGCGCGGATGATCGCCGTTTGCCCCGGCGCCACGGCCTCCACGTCGCGCTCGGGTATGTCCGCCAAAATCCAAACGATGCTGTGGTCGACGATGCGAAACAGCGTCTCGCCCGGCGCCGCGCGCATCCCGCTCAGCGCCGTGCGCTCGATGACATGGCCGTCCTGCGGCGCGGGCCAGTCGATGACGCGCGGAACGCGGCGGCTGCGGGCGATGGCGGCTATCGTCGCGTTGTCGAGTCCGAGATTGACGAGGCGGCGCCGCGCCCCTTCCATGCGCGCCGCCGAATGCGCGTTGAGCACGGCGACATATTCCGCGGCTGCGCTGGAGAGGTCGGGCCCATAGACGCGCATGAGCGGCTGGCCCTTATGCACATAATCGCCCTCGGCGACCTTCTCGACGGATTCGATGAAGCCCTCGAAGCGCAGCGCGACAACCGCGGTGCGCCGCGGATCGAAATCCACACGGCCCGCGGCGCGAACAGGAACGGTCACAGCCCGTCGCTCGACAGGCTCCGAACGCACGCCCGTCTTTTGCAGCTTTCCAGGGCTGATGGTGACGGTCGAAACGTCCTGCGCTTCGTCCTCATAAACCGGGACATAATCCATCCCCATCGGGTCTTTCTTGGGAACGGGCGACGTGTCCGGAAGGCCCATGGGGTTGCGATAGTAGCGAATGCGCCGGCCGGACGATTGCGTTTGCGCAACTTCCGGCGGCTTGTCCTCGAAGGAGACATCCTCGCTGGCGCGGACAGCGACATAGTCCTTGCCGGCGGCGTTCTTCTTCGGCTTTATCGAATAGAAGGGGCCATCCGGATCACGGTAGTAGATGATTGGGCCGGTCCCTTGCGCATGCATCTCGCCGGCGTTGCGCGGCGTCTCTGCGCGCCACAGCCACAGGCCGGCGGCGCCGAGCGCGACAGCGGCGAGGACGGCCGAAAAAATGAGTTTTGCGCGGCTCATAGCGCGCCTCCTGCCAGACGTTCGAGGTCGGCGTATTTGCTCTGCTCCTCGACCTTCAAAGCGAGAAGCTCCAGTTCGACGGCGCGCAGGCGCCGCTCGGATTCGAGAAGCGTCGCGAGATTGGTCGTTCCGGCGTCGAAACCGCTGCGCGCCGTCTCGACAGACAGCCGCGCCGGGGGAAGCTGGCGCTGCTCGAAGATTTTGATCGCCTTGCGGATGGCCTCCAAGCGATACCACGCCTCGGCGACGTCTCCGTCGAGGCGGATACGAAGCGCGTCGTTGCGCGCCTGCGCGGCCCCGAGACTGGCGCTGGCCGCGCGCTGCTCGGCGTCCTTCGCTTCATATTGCAGCGGCACTTTGAAGCCCAGCAGGAACATGCCGCTGTTTTCGCCGCTCTGGCGCTGCACGAAATTCGCGCCGGCGGTGATGTCCGGATAGTAGTTGAGGTCGGTCAATTCCTTCTTGGTCGTGGCGGAGCGCACCTGCGCATGCGTCGCCGCGAGCTGGGGATTCGACGACCGGGCAAGATCCTGGACGCCGGAGAGCGTCAGCTTTGTTCTCAGCGGCGGAAAGCCCTTGGACGGCGCCAGCGGCGCACGCGCGTCGCGGCCGATGAGCGCATTCAAGCGCGCGGCCGATGATTTGACGTCCCCTTCTCTGCGGGCGACGTCGGCGGCCGCGGTGGCCGCCTCCAGCTCGGACCTGATGACCTCCTGCTGATCGACCGAGCTCGCGCCATAACGCAGCCGCAGCAGCTCCAGGAGCTGATCGACGCGCTGCTGGAGCGACCTCGATAATTCCAGCGCGCGCTGGGCGGCGCTGTATTGAGCATAGGCCGTCTTCACACGAGCGACGAGATCGACCTCCATCGCCTGGCTCTGATGCCGCGACGCATCGGCGTCCGCCTGGGCGACGCCTTTTTCGAGGTCCGTCTTACCCCAGAGCCTGAAGGTCTGCTCGACGCCGATCCAGCGCTGGCCGACGCCCTTGCTGTTCACGTCCCATGCCTGCAGGGTGACCGTCGGGTCGGGTTGAACCCCGGCGGCGCCCACGCGCTGCAAGGCCGCGTCGGCGTCGAGAACCGCGGCCGCGAGCTCTGGACTGAGCCGCCTGGCCAAGGCCACCACGCTCTCCGCCGTCGCGCCGGGCGGACTCCTTTCCGCCCCCGAAACAGGCGAAGCGAAAACGCCTGTCGCGACGCAGATCGACAAAAAAACGAGTCGCCTCATGGAGTCGCCTGCAAGATCAGCCGGCCCTGGAGCGTTCCGGTCTCTCCCTGAATCTTCGCCGCGATGGACATGCGCCAGCGTCCCTCATCCGTCAGATCGACCTTGAAGCGGTAAAGGCCAGGCTCAGGGCTTTGCGTCAGTTCGATGGCGCTCGTCATCGATTCCATGTCGTCCGGCGCCATGTCGAGTCGCGTGGCGAAAATAATGGCGTCGCCAACAAGTTTGCCGTCCGGTTTATGGACCAGGCGCACATCGGCGAAGCTTTGCCCCGTTTTGATTCGAGTTTGAACCAGTTGAAATGCGTAATCGTCGACCGCCGCGCGGGCATATCCGAGGCCGAGCGCGAAGACAGCCGTCGCGCCGACAAGCCGCAAGAAGTTCTGTCGCATCTGAGTTCTCTCACGCCTCACGCGCAAGCGTCGCTGCGCGCAAGTGGGCTACCGCCCCGCTGGGGGCCTGATATGAGATCGTAAGACGGAGAATCCGGGCCGCCCGCGCGCATTGGCCGGTGGCGCCAGCCACCGAGGCGCCCATGATGGCGCATGCGCAGAGAGCGGGCCTAGGTGGGCGCTCAGAGAATCGGGGGACGAAGGTCCGGCGGCGCCGTGAGCCCTCGATAGGCCGCGTCGTCGAATATACGACGCGCCGGTGAGAGCGCGGCCGTGATCGTCGGCACAAGGGCGCTAGGCGGCGTCAACTGAATAGCGCCGCACATGAGAGAATCGCAGTGCCGCGGCGCCGTCGCATGGTTGGCCGAATGGTCGGGGCAGTCGTCCGCTGCGGTCATCGCCGCACAGGCATGGGGCGCAGGCGTAGCGTAACCCGGCGCCGCCGCCCACAGAGCGGCGATGACGAGCATCGCAGAGACGATAAGGCGCAGCCAGTTGAGCTTCATTGCGTTTCCCGGCCACACAATAACACAGAAGGTCCGGCCGGCAACCATCGGGGGACGGCGAACTAAACCGCGGATCGGACCCGCCACCCGAAGGCGCTCATCGGCAAATCCAGACCCAGCCCTCGCCCTCGTCCCAATCCCAGCAGACGCTGTGCACATGGCGCCCTTTCTCGCCGCTCCAGTCGCGGTGCATATGGCGGTAGTGGCCGCCGAGGTGCTGCATGGCGCTATGTTCCCGGTGCTCCAGGCTTTGCGACGCCGCGGGCAGGGTCGTCGCGAGCAGAAGCGCCGCCATCATCATCAACCGCTTCGGCATGTGTCCGCCTCTTCGATAAAGGCGCCCGGTCGGCCGTTCGTTGCTTTCCGAACGGCCGGCGGGACGCGCGCCTACTGCCGCCCAAGCCAGGACGTCACGCGATCGCGCAGCTCCGCGAAGCTGTGCTTCGCCGCGAGCGACCGCGCCCGGCGGGCGACCTGTTCGCTGATTGGCTGCCCGAAATGCAAGACGCCGCCATAATGGCAGTCGCAAAGGAGTTCATGCGCCTCCGACAAGGACAGCTTGAAGAAGGAGACGCCGTCGCCGACAGTGTCCCCCGACAGGCCTTCTAGCCGGAAGATCGAATCCTTGAAGGCGATGGCCAGGGGCGATCCTTCCTGCCGCAGAGCGAGGCGCCTTTTTTTCGGATAGCACTCCATCGTCGAGAAGAGCCGCACCGGCTCACTCTCAGCTTCCATCAAGCTCGCCAGACGTTCCAGTCTCAGTCGCCGGAGCGCCCAATCGGGGCAATCCGGTCTCGAAACGGGAGCGCATGCCGGCGTGTCTTTAATAGAGCGGCGTTCCATGTCGCACCTACTATGATCCAAGGGGGCCTTCGCCAGAACCCGGACATCGTCCGCGAGGTTCCGAATGGACCAACATTCCTTGCTCGGGCGCTCCGAGACGCTCATGCGCTAGCTTTCGCTGCGATATGCGTGCGTCGCGCTTCGATAACGCCAAAAATAGATGTCGAACGACGTTCCAGAAACGACACGCCACGCGTCCCAGAAAAGAAGGGAGGAGATTCGTCCTCGCCGATTTTTCTGTGTGGTGGAAAATGAACGAGACAACGGCCAAAAGCGAGTGGAAGAAAACAACGGCGATTACGATCGTCATGGCCGTGAAAGCGATCGACGCCGGCAGCCCCGCAGTCGCGCATGCCTCGATGACCAACAGGGAAATCGCACAGGCGGTCAAAACCTACCAGATTCCTCAAAGCTCGATGGATGTTGCTCTCAACCGGTTGGCGGATGCGAATGGCCTTCACGTTCTCTATCATTCGCGTCTAACGGAAAATCTCACAACGCCGGGGCTAAACGGAGATTATACGCTCTCTGGCGCGCTCGACTCGCTGCTGTCGGGAACAGGGCTCAATTACCGGCTCAGCGAGAACGGGGAAGCGATTTCGATCGTGCTGGCCCAATCGAACAGGACGATGAGCGACGCAAGCCCGCGCAATGCGCAAGCCTTGCCGCCGATCGAAGTCGGCGCATCCCCTCAGTCAAATGAACAGGCGCCTCATGGGAGCGGAGTCGGCCGGTCCGCCGCAACCGCCTCGCGTGACCAAGGCTCCGGAAAAGATGGTCTCGGCGGACGATTCACCGGCTACATGTCGGACACGGCCGGCACAACGCTGAAAACCGACGCGCCGCTGCTGAAGACTCCCTTCTCGGTGCAGGTCATCACGCGCCAGACGATGGACGATCAGCAGGCAATCGATCTCAAAGATGCGGTTGTGGGCAATTCGAGCGGCGTGCTCGCCGTGCCCAACAGCTCATTCTACACAGGACTGATGATTCGCGGTTTTTCCACGAACACAAGCGTTTATTTCAACGGTCTGCGCCAGTACCAGCTTATGAACGTCGATACCGCCAATCTTCAGTCGGTGGACGTTTTGAAAGGTCCGGCAGCGATGCTCTATGGGCGATCCGAGCCCGGCGGCTTGGTTGATCTCGTGCCGAAACGCCCCTTGGACACACCATATTATTCCGTGCAGCAGCAAGCCGGGTCATATGGCTTTACCCGGACAACGGTGGACGCCACCGCGCCTTTGAACAAGGAGAAGACGCTCGCCTATCGCTTCAACGGCAGCTATGTGCGCTCCGACTCCTACCAGGATTTTGCAAACAAAGAATATTACTTCCTGGCGCCGACACTCTCCATCCGCCCGAATGATCAGTTCAGGGCCAATATCGACTTGCAATTCATGCATGACGTGTTCGTGCCCGAGTCAAACACCGTCGCGGTCGGCAACAGGCCCGCATCGATTCCAATCACGCGCTATCTTCAAGACCCATCATACACCGGCAAGCTTCCGCAGCGGTTCGACCTTAGATACTATGGCTATGACTGGACGTTCGACATCGATAAAAATTGGAGCCTGACGAACAGGCTCTATTATCGGAGTCAGGGGCAAGATTTGTCGTCGGTGTCTTTCATCGGCCTCAACCAAGCGACAGGCGCCCTGACGCGCGGCTCCTATTACCAGTCCATCACCAACCAAGGCATGGCCACAAATCTGGATCTGAAGGGCAAGTTCGTCACCGGGCCCTTGAGCCATTCCACGCTTGTCGGGTTCGATTATTACAGCAACTATCAGCCGCTCGCGCCCTTCTATCTTGTCGTTCCCGCGTCGAAATATCTGCCCGCGTTCAACATCTACGCGCCGATTTACGGAAGCAGATATACCGGCGTAACGCCCAATCTTTTCACGACAAATTCAGAATCCTGGAAGGGCGTCTACGCCCAGGACACGATTTCGTTCTGGGACGATAAAGTCCATCTGCTTCTCGGCGGCCGATATGATTGGGCCGAGACCAACTGGCAGGTCAAGAATAATGATCTGCGCACCGCTTGGATCGTGAGCCCGAATTTGAGCAAGGCGTTTAGCCCACGCGTGGGTCTAACCATACAGCCGATGCCTTGGCTTTCCTTATACGCCAATTACACGAAGTCGCTGAACGCCGACAATGGGCTCAACGCCGGCAGCGCGATCCCGTCGCCCTTGCCTCCGGTCCGATCCTATGAATGGGAAGGCGGCGTCAAGGCGGAGTTTTTGGATAAGCGTCTCTTGCTGACACTGGCCTATTTCGATCTCGTCAAGACGAATGTCCCGGGGCCTGATCCGACCAATCCCGGCAACACGCTGGTGGCGGGCGAAGCCGAAAGCAAAGGATTCGAGGTCGATCTAAAGGGCCAAATAAACGAAAATTGGAGCGTGATCGCCAATTATACACATGACGACGCACGCGTCACCAAAGGCTCGCTCTACAATCCGCTCACCGAGATCAACACTCAGTTATTCATTGCCGGGAACCGGCTTCCAACCGTTCCCAAGAACATGGGCAATCTTTGGGTCAAATATGACGCTGACGGCTCATTCCAAGGCCTCAGCATCGGCGGCGGCGCGCAAGTCGTGGGAAGCGCCTTTGGCGACAACGCCAACTCCTTCACCATTCCGGCTTATGCAATCCTGAATGGAATGATCTCTTATCGCTTCGACGTCGGTCCCGCGCATCTCACCGCGCAGCTCAACGCAAAGAATCTCCTGGACACGACATATTATGCGAGCGCCGCGTCCCGGTTCCAGATCATGGCCGGCCCCCCGAGAACCATACTTGGTTCCTTGCGTCTGGAATTCTGACCATCGAGCGGATTTCCGGCGGTGTGGTTTGATACGAGATTCGCTTGACCGGTTCCCTGTCATTCCCGACGCTCGCTTGAGCGAGCGTCGGGAATACAGAGCCCAAAAAGCGCTGGTTTTACTCAGAGCCCGTCATTGCGAGCGAAGCGAAGCAATCCAGGCAGCGGCGCCGCCCTGGATTGCTTCGTCGGCTCCGCCTCCTCGCAATGACGGCGGTAATTCCCGATCGCTCGGTTTGCGAGCGTCGGGAATGACAGCGAACCAATCGACATTTCAGAGCACTGACCGCGGCGTTTCCCCATCTCCCCGAGGCGCTTTCGCGACTTCATCGAATTTTCAACTGCGCGGCTGTAGCCCCCCGCTACAACCAACCGCTTCCTCTGAGCCGATCGGCGCTTCGGCGTTGCGGCGCGGCGCCCTTCTTTGCAGCTTGCTCATGACGAGATAGATCACCGGCGTCGTATAGAGCGTCATGATCTGGCTGAGAAGCAGACCGCCGACAATGGTGACGCCGACCGGGCGGCGCAATTCGGCGCCGACGCCCGTCGCCAAAGCGAGGGGGAGCGCGCCCAGCATTGCTGTCAGCGTCGTCATCAGGATCGGGCGGAACCGCTCGGCCGCCGCCGCCAGTATGGCGTCGTGCGGCGAGAGGCCCTTCTCATGCTCTGCCTGAAGCGCGAAGTCGACGAGCATGATGCCGTTTTTCTTGACGATGCCAATCAGCAGCAGAACGCCGATCAAGGCCATGGTGGTGAATGGCGTCTGAAACGCTTCGAGCGCGACCAGCGCGCCCAGCCCGGCTGACGGCAGCGTCGAGAGGATCGTCAACGGATGGATAAAACTCTCGTAGAGCATGCCGAGGATAATATAGACGGCAATGAGCGCGCCGAGCACGAAGAGCGGCGTCCCCTTCACCGTCTTGATGAAATCCGCCGCGTCGCCGGCGAATTCGGCATGTAGCCCATCTGGAATGCGCAGATCCTCGACCGCCTCGCGCACCGCCGCCGCGGCGGCGCCGAGCGAATAGCCGGGAGCCGTGTTGAATGTCAGCGTGATGGCCGGCGAGACGCCCTGATGATTGACGGCAAGCGGCATGGCCCCGCTCTCGATACGCGCGACCGCGGCGAGCGGCATGATCTGTCCGCCGGTCCCCGTCACATAGACGCTTTCGAGATCGGGCAGGCTGCGCTGGCGCGATTCGGGCGCTTCGACAATCACGCGATATTGGTTGCGCTCCGTGTAGATGATCGACGCCTGCCTTTGGCCAAATGCGCTGTTCAGCGCGGCGTTGATCGACGAGATTGCGACGCCCATTCGGGACGCAGCGTTGCGATCGATCATCACATTTGCTCGGAGGCCGCCTCTCTGCACGTCGCTCGACACATCAGCGAGCTGAGGCAACGCTTTCAGACGCTGAAGGACTTTAGGGGTCCATCGTCCCAGCTCCTCGACGGAAGCATCCCAAAGCGTGAATTGAAATTGCGCCTTGCTCTGCCGGCCGCCCGCGCGAAAATCCTGCGCCGGGATCATGAAGAGTTTCAAGCCGTCGATCTCGGCAAGCTTCGGCCGCAGCCGCGCGACAATCTCGGCGCTCGTCGCTTTGCGCTGGCCCGCCGGCTTCAGCGCGATAAAAAACCGCCCCTGATTGCCAAGCATGCCCAAGCCGCCGCCCAGGACCGAACCGACCCCCACGACGTCCGGATCGGCGCCGATCACATCGGCGGCTTTCCGCTGCAGCTCGACCATGCCCGTGAAAGATATCTCGGGCGAGGCCTCAGACGTCCCGTTGATAAGGCCGATGTCATCCTGCGGCATGACGCCCTGAGGTATGGTGAGATAGAGCCACACAGTCACGCCTATCGTCGCCAGGATCACGAGGAGCATCGCGCGCGGATGATCCACGACGGGCCGCAATGTTCGTGCATAGAGCCGCAGGATCGCGCCGAGCGCGCCGCCCACGATCCGGTCCATGACCGACGGACTCGCGGGACGAGCCGAACGAAGATGTGCGCAGATCATCGGCGTGACCGTCAAGGACACGAGCATCGACGCAACGATTGCGAAGCTCAGCGTGAATGCGAATTCCCGCAGCATCATGCCGACGGTGTCTCTCATGAAGAGCAGAGGGACAAACACGGCGACGAGAGACAGGCTGATGGAGACGACCGTGAAGCCGATCTGCCGCGCGCCCTCGAGCGCCGCCGCGAGCCGCCCCATCCCGCGCTCGATATTCCTTTCGATGTTCTCGATCATCACGATGGCGTCGTCGACGACGAAGCCGACAGCGATCGTCAGCGCCATAAGCGAAAAATTGTCCAGCGTGAATCCTGCCGCCCAGATCGCCACGCAGGCGCTCGCAAGAGAGAGCGGGACGGTGATCCCCGCCGCAAAGGTGGGCGCCGCGCGGCGAAGGAAGAGAAACACCACCAGCATGACGAGGATAACCGAGATCAGCAAGGCGCGCTGGATCTCCGAAACGCTGGCGCGGATCGTCTGCGTGCGGTCTGTGAGCACCGAGATGTCGACGCCGCTCGGAATCCAGTTCTGCAATCTCGGCAGCAACGCCTTTATCTGATCCACCGTCTCGATCACATTGGCGCTCGGCTGCTTGGAGACGACGACGAAAAGCGCAGGCTTGCCGTTGTACCATCCGG
Organism: Methylocystis sp. Sn-Cys; assembly: GCF_016745395.1. Classification (GTDB taxonomy): domain Bacteria; phylum Pseudomonadota; class Alphaproteobacteria; order Rhizobiales; family Beijerinckiaceae; genus Methylocystis; species Methylocystis iwaonis. Next base: position 17,613 of record NZ_JAERVJ010000003.1, on the reverse strand, counting down.
CCGACAGCCGGTTGCGCGGGCCCAGCTCGACAGAGGCGACGTCGCCGAGCTTCGTCACGGCGCCGGCCGAGGAAGCGACCACAATCTGACGAAATTCCTCGGGCGTCGACAGGAGGCCGTTTGCGCCGAAGGTCAGGGAACGCGCGTCGCCGTCGAGCGCGCCGAGCGGACCGAGGACATTGGCCTTCCGGATCGCCTCGCTCACCCTGTCGATGCTGAGGCCCATGCTTGCAAGCCGCGTCGGGTCCGCCTGGATGCGGATTGCCGGCTGCTCGGCGCCAGCGATCCTTACGTCGGCGACGCCTGGAATCTGCGCGATTCGCTGGGCGATGACCGTGTCCGCTATGTCATAGATCGCGCTGGTCGGCAGCGTATCCGACGTCATCGCGAGGGCGAAGACCGGCGGCCCGGCCAAGCTGGCCTTGCGGAAGGAAGGCGGGGACGGCAGGTCGGACGGAAGATCGGTCATCGCCGCGTTGATCGCAGCCTGCACGTCGCGCGCCGCCGCATCGATGTTTCGGTCGAGCCCGAATTGGAGGGTGATCGACGTCGAACCGTATGAATTGGCGGAAGTGAGCTCGGTAACGCCGGATATGCCCGCGAGCCGCCGTTCCAACGGCGCAGCCACCGAGGCCGCCATGGTGGCCGGATCGGTCCCCGGACGATTGGCGGAGACGCTGATGATCGGCCGCTCGACGGACGGAATGCTGGCGACCGGCAGAAAAAAATAGGCGAGCGCGCCGAGCAGGAAGAGGGCGGCGGCAATTAACGTGGTGGCGACGGGGCGTCGAATGAAAGGCGCGGAGACGTTCATCTCGCTTCGCGCCACAGGGGCGGTTGCTGGGCGCCGTGAAATGGAAAGGACGAGCGCATGAGGTCATCACAATATCGGAGCCGTTGCGGCGTCTCTTTTCTCATTATTTCTCCTTCGACGCAGAGAGACCGGAAATCACAGGCGCTCGAACGTCAATACAAGAAGGTCGCGAACGGCGTCAGACGAATGGCGCGCAGACCGAGCGACATCTCGATTTCGCTAATGATCTGCGCCGCGTCCGCGACGTCGAAAACACCAGAAACGCGGCGACTGCAAGCTGAAGGCTCGACGCAATAAATAAAGCCGCGATGGTAACGCCCAACCGTCGCCAGAACGTCGCCGAGCGGCAGCTTGGTCACGATCAGCTTCCCGCGTCGCCAGGCGGTCGCCGCCTCGACGTCCACGGTTTCGGGCGCGCGCGCCGCTGCGTCTCTCTCATAAGCGCTCTGTTGGCCCTCCTCCACCACGACCGAGGCTCCCCCGCTCACGACCAGCACGCGATGTTCATTCACTGTGACGCGCGCGCCGGAACCGTTCAAGGCGACGTCGAAGGCGGTGCCGAGCGCTGTCGCCGATCCTTCGCCAGCCTCGACGATAAAGGGACGCGCGGGGTCGCGCGCGACATCGAACCAGGCTTCGCCGGACAGCAGGATCACGCGCCGCTCCGCAGCGCCGTAGCGGACCGCGATAGAGGAACTCGCATCGAGCTCCGCCTTTGAGCCGTCTTCCAAGGCGACGACCTTCCTTTCGCCGACGCCGGCATAGTGATCTGCGCGGAGTCGCGTAGCGACGTCGCCCAAGGACAGCAGTAGCGCGAGAGCCGCCCCCAGTCCGGCGACCGCGGCCGCGGCACGGCGTCGACCGCCATGGCGCGGCGTTTGGGCCCGACGCGACGGGCTCATCCCGGCGAGATGGCCAAACATCCGCAGGACCTCCTCGAAGGCCGCCGCATTTTCCGCGTCTTTGGCGCGCCACTGCTCGAAAGCCGCCTTTTCCTCGTTGGACGACAGTCCCGCCCTCAACCTCACGAACCAGTCGATGGCTTCGTCTCCAGCATCGTCGGAGTCGGAGGGCGGTGTTTCAGTGCCAGGCATCATTGATCGAACCGAAATTGCTGCTCTTCGTCTGCTCGCATGGCGCTCAGTCGAGAGAATACTCCTTGCGCGCGAAATGCAAGCTGACCCGGAAATCCGATCGGAATCGCGTAACGCATGGGTTGGCGTAAATATTCTCTCCAGGAAGGCGCTGCATTGGCGCCTGTCGACGAGGCCGGCAAAAGATCAGCGCCCAAGGAGGGCGTCAACAAAGAACATGCGCCCGGCAAAGAGGAGCCGCGAGACACGGCGAGCGCAGATGCGCCAGCATCGGTTTCAGCACAACTGAAGGTGCGGGTTCGAAGATGGCGGCGCCTCTCGCGCGCTTTCCGCTCGCATGGGATCATGCGAGCGACGAGAAAGCGCGCAGCTTCAAAAAGCTGGAGCGCATTCATTTCGCAAAAGCGCACCACTTTGCGGAATGCGCTCTATGACGAGGCGCCGCCTTCTCGCTAATTCGACGCCGCCGCCTTTTTCCAAGGATCAGAGAACCTTGGCGAGGTCAGCAGAGTCTCGTCAGTGAGAGTTTTCAGGAAGGCGACGAGATCGGCCTTTTCCTGCGGCGTCAGATCGATCTTGACGATCAGGCCGCTTTTGAGCGGGCTCGCTTGTCCGTCGCCGGCGTTCGGCCCTTTCTCGATCTTACGGCCGCCCTTCGAATAAATCTCGATGACGTCTTCGAGCGTCGCGACGGTTCCGTCATGCATGTAGGGGCCTGTCACCGCAATGTTGCGCAGGCTGGGCGCGCGGAATTTGCCCATGTCGTCAGGATCGGACGTTATATCGAAGAGACCGCGGTTCGGAAGGGGATATCCGCCCTTGCCGTCGATGTCGTAAAGCCCGGTGTTGTGGAAGGGCGTCTCGGCCTCGCGCGTCTTCACGTGAACAAACTGGTCATTTAAATTCACGCTGCCGTGGCAGTGATGACACTCCGCTTTCTCGCCGAAATAAAGATCATGCCCCCGTTGCTCGGCCTCGGTCAATTTGAGCTTGCCTTGCAGGTACTGATCATAGCGACTGTTGAACGACACGACCCCCCGCTCGAATGCGGAAATCGCCTTGACGATGGTCTCCAGGGAGATCGGATCGATCTTGTCGGGAAACGCCTCCTTGAACCATTTTCGATAATCCGGGTCGGCGCGAAAGCGCGCAAGGATCTCGTTCTTGTTCGAGTCGTTCACGCCCATTTCGATCGGCCGCTCGCCCATCAACGGGTTCGTCATCTGCCGCTCGAGCGTCACCAGCGCCGGATTGGCCCAGGTCAGCGTCCCATGCCATCCCGAATTGATAATCGAGGGGGCGTTTCGGGGCGTATTCTCGCCGGTCGAGCCGACGCTCACCACGCGGCCGTCCGTGAAGGCGCGCTCCTGCAGATGGCAGGAGCTGCAGGAGATCGCCCCGTTCCCCGACAAACGCTTATCGTAGAACAAGCGTCTGCCGAGCTGGAACTTCTCCTCCGACATCGGATTGTCCGCAGGAACGCGCGGCGGCGGAACATAATTGGGCAGGTCCCATTTCCAGCCGGTTTGCTTGGCTGGCTCGGCCATCGCGAAAGACGCGGCGGCGAAACCCAGCAAAGCGATCGCGAAAAGCTGCCCGCGCCTCATTGCTTGCCTCCCGCCAATTTCGCGAGGCCGGCCTTGAAGACCGGGGAGGCGCCTGGCTTCGTTTGCTTGCCTGCCGTCCCGTCGGCGCCCGTGAGATTGAGGCCAAGCGCGGCGAAAATCGCGGGGCATTCCGGATCATCGAGCCCGCTCATGCAACCGACCGCGCCGCCCTTATCGACAAGAAGGTCGCTGTTCTCGAAGAGCCGGGTGAGGTCGAATTCGACGCGCTGCGTCTTCGGGTCGAAACGGTCGAAGGTCACAGTGAAACGATTTTCATGCGCACAGGAAACGATTTCGCCCGTGGCGGGATTACCCTTGCAGCCCGTCGAGCCCAGATGCACCGTCCAGGTCTTGGTCTTGGAACCGTCCGCTTTGACGATCGGAGACGGCGGATCGACCTCGAACACCAGGAATCGACGCCCGGCCTGCCAATTCCACGCCATGCCGGCGACATCGAGCGGCGGCGGCGCCGTCTCGACGTTGGAATGGTTGATGGAGACGGGCTTTCCGTCGATAATCGTCTCCACAGGCGCGCCGACGGAAAATTCCAGACCGACATAGGCGCGGCGCGGCGCGGTCCCGGAAATCCTCGCATTCTTGGCCGGATTGCTCTCCGTGCAGGGAGCGTTGCCGCCGCGCGCGTCTTTGAAGTCGACCAAAGCGACGTCGCCGTACTGCCATTCATTTTGCGCGAGCGCCACGGGCGTACGTATGCCCTTGGCGTCGATGAGCTTCACGCCATAGATGTAAAAACGCGCCTCATGGAGCTTGGCCTGCAGATGGGCGACGCCGAGATTGGCGAGCGGCGCCCCGCAACCGACATCCTTTCCATCCGCCATCAGTCCGAAGTTGATGGCGACAGGCAAATCTTTCGCTGCGGCCTCTCCGACGCCGGCGAGCGCCGCGAGCGTCAATAGCAGCCAAAATGCAGTCCTTCCAATCGATCCCAACATCGCTTCGATCCTCATTCGCAGACCGGAAAACACATACGGCGCGCGGTTAATCTTCTATACGTCTTGACGCGCCCTCATCGAGCCAATGGTCGCACTCCCCGTCAGATCATCAGAGCTATAGGTTGTCCCAAGCTCCTTAGACGCATCAGATCGAGAATAAGGAACCTCGCCGCGGGAATTTTTTTCTGCAGTGGGCTCGTGTCACTCTAAAGAAGATTTGAGCGCGGCGCGGCAGGTCCGGAAAGCCAGGCTGAGATGCTTACGCACCATCCTGTCGGAGATCTCTAATTTCCGCGCAATCTCGTGGAGGGGAACGTCTTCGTAGATATGAAGCTTGAAAACCTCCCGGCACCGCGGCGGCAGAGAGCTGACAGCCACGTCGAGCAGGCGGGATTTACGTTCATAATCCAGACGTTCGTCGGCGGGAGCATCTGCGGACGGCGCTTCGACCAGATAGTCGCCAAATTGGATGTAGCCCGCTTCGGTTCTCCGGCGGCGCACAAAATCGCGCGCCAGATTAGTCGCGATCGTTTTTAGGAAGGCCGGCGGATCGTTGATTCTCTCCGGCTTTTCCAGCCGGACGACTCGGACAAAGGTCTCTTGAAGAAGGTCCGGCGCGTCGGTCGAGCCGACCTTTCGCGTGAGGTAGCGGAGAAGGTCTCCTCGGCTCGAAAGAAAGACCTCGCGAAGCGAATAAGCTTCCCCAACGGGAGCATGCGACTGCTCGCCGCTCGATGAAACGGTTGAAAACACGTTGCTTCTCCCTGACGGCGCTGTCGGCCGCGAGAACCGAAATTATCTTGCGCAGACTCTGGCTGCGTTCGGTCGATCAGGAGAAGAAGGGTGGCGCGCGAGACGACCAGCTATTCAACCGGCCCGGGATGGGCCAGGGTTCGTCCAAGAGGCCATAAGCGGCGATTTGGCGCTCGGGGAACAAGTCCAGGATAGCGAAGCAAGTGACCGCGAACGCCAGAGCAGACGCCGCGCGGCCGCTCGCCAAACAATGGTCGCGGCATTTGGAATGATGGCTGTCGCCATGCGCCGGAGCGGCGTTATCGCCCTCCAGGCTGCACAAGGCGGCGGCTTCCGAGGATGCGTATAGACCGATGACCCCGGAAAGCTTTATCGCTCCCGCTAATGACGCGAGCTGAAGCATAAAAATAGATAGCGTGGCGCAAGCGATAAACGCGCGCCGAAAGCTGCTGTATTTTATCCGCCGCCAAGCCATCGCCCCCTAAAATGGCCGAAGTCTGTAGAGTGTCAAGCTCCATGGTCGCGCTTGTCCTATCCACCCTTTGCATTTGGATAAGGCTCTGAAAATCACGCCTTTCAGCGACCGTCGGCGTGAAATCTGGAACGCGGACGAGACCTTGGCGGGTGGGAGAACGAAAGATCGTAACGCGGTCGGTCGAGCAGATCGCCACGGGAACCGCCCCATCCAGGCCGAGAACTCGTCCATCCCGAGCGTAAAGACATTTTAGCAACTTATAGTTTAATCTTTTCCAATAGGCGCCATCTCCGTCTTGACCGCGACTACACCCCATCCCGCCAAAGTTGATCGGCTTTTGCGAAAAGAATGCGCTCCAGTTCTTTGTATCTGTGCGCTCTTATATCGCTCGCACGATTCCATACCACCGGAAAGCCCGCTAGGGCGCCGCCGGAAACAATTTCGCATGGGCAGGGTTGTTCCCGCGTCTCAACCTGCGGAGAAGCCTCATGCACACTCAGGAGATCATCGGGACGCATCCAGACGTAAAGGGGCAGACCAACCAAGCCCTGATCCGCGCGATCGAGGAATGCTACGACTGCGGACAGAGCTGCATTTCCTGCGCCGACGCTTGTATCGGGGAGCAAGAGGTCACGCGCCTCAGGCAGTGCATCCGCCTCAACCTCGATTGCGCGGACATTTGCTTTGCAGCCGGGGCGATCGCAACGCGCCGCACGGGAAGCAATGAGGAGATCATCCGTTCGACGCTGGAGAGCTGCATGCTGGCCTGCCGCCTCTGCGCAGACGAATGCCAGAAGCACGCGCAGTCGCATGAGCATTGCCGTATCTGCGCGGAGGCCTGTCAGAGCTGCGAACAGGCGTGCCAGCAAGCGGTTCAGTCCCTCGGCGCCGCGCACTGAAGCGAGCGCGCAGAGTGAGAGGCGCTACGCATCAGCGTTCGTGTAGCGCCTCTTGCCCTTTCAATATCGGTTTGAGCAAATAGTCGAGCACTGTTTTCTTGCCGGTCTGAATATTGACGTCGGCGACCATTCCGGGCTTGATCGGGAGGGGGCCGTCCGGACCCTGCAACGCAGCCGTGTCGGTGAGCACGCGGACTCTATAATAGGGGTCGGCGTCCTTCCGCGTCTCGTCCTTGAGGGTGTCGGCGCTGATAAACACAAGCTCTCCGGTGAGCATCCCGTAGATCGTGTAATCATAAGCCGTGATTTTGACATTGGCGCGCTGACCCGTATGCAGGAAGGCGACGTCCTGGGGCCTGATTTCGGCTTCGACATAGAGCTGATCGTCGAGCGGCACGATTTCCATGATGGTCTCGCCGGGAGAGACGACGCCGCCGCGCGTCGTCACTTTCAAATTCTTGACGATTCCCCGCACCGGAGATTTTAGCACAGCATGCGTGAGCGCGTCGCGTTTCTGTTCGCGCTGCTGAGTCAGGCTCGCAAGCTCCGCGCTCTTTTTGGTGATCTGGTCGTTGATTTCCTGAAAGTAGGAATTGCGGGCTTCCGCCAGTTGCCCCTTCAGATCGGCCAGAGTCCGCTCCAATTCGATCTGTTTCAGCCTGCTCGACGCGCCCCGCTCCACCATCGGCTTGAGCAGCTCGAGCTGTCGGGATGTCAGTCCGATACGTTCGTCGAGAGAAGAAACCGCTTCCGAAAGATGTTGCCGCCGCGCATTGAAGAGGCTGATTTCGCCTCGGATGATCTCGTCGTTGGCCTTTACGTCCCGGTTGAAGTCGATGTGATCGGCGCCGCTCAACTCCGCGTAAAGCCGGCTCAACGCGGCCTTCAAAGCGATCGTCTGGCCGTCGAGATCCTGATAGGCGGCGCGGAACTGCGTATCTTCGATGACGGCGAGCTTCTGGCCGACCGCGACCTCCTCGCCCTCCTGAACGGCAAGGGATTCCAGAATTCCCCCTTGTAGACTCTGGATCACCTGGCTGCGGCTCAATGGCTCGACCTTCCCGGCGCCATTGGTGACCTCGTCGAGCGACGCATTGGCGGCCCAGACCAAAAAAACCACGAGACCAAGCGCGGTGATCCAGAGAAGCGGCCGCGACATTCTGTAGCGATCGGAAGCCTCGTCCTCCATCGCGGCGGCGATCAGCGCAGCCGCATTGGCGCCGATGCGTTTTATATCCATCACTCGGCCTCCTTCGAGGGCTGTGGATGACGGGCCGGGCCAGCCGTGCGATTGGAGGCAAGCGCCGCAAGCACGCCCTCCACAGGTCCGTGGGCGGCCGGGCGGCCAGCGTTGAGCACGATGGCGCGCTGCGTAAGGGCGAGCACCGGTTGGCGATGGGTGGCGACGACGAGCGTGCGGCCGGCGGCCCATTCCCTGATGCGGTTGATGAGCACGAGCTCCAGCGCGTGGTCGATCGCGGCCGTCGGTTCGTCGAGCAGGACAATTCGTGGATCGCGCAGCCATATGCGGGCCAGACCGATCGACTGCCGCTGTCCCCCGGAGACGCCGCCGCCGCCTTCGGTGATCATCCGGTCGAGGCCGAGAGGATGTTCCTGGACGAGGCCCTCCGCGCCGACGAAAGCCAGAGCTTCCAGCAATTCCTCGTCCTGCTTCGTCTCGAGCCCGAGACGAAGATTATCCCGCAAGGTGCCGTGAAACAGCCGCACATCCTGCGGCAGATAGGCCACTGATTTCCGCACATCCGCCGGGTCGATCTGCCTGATCTCCGCGCCGTCGAGCAGCAATTGCCCCTGCTGGACGTGATACAGCCCCGCCAAAATCTTCAGCAGCGTCGATTTTCCCGATCCATTGGCGCCGAGAAGAGCTGTCGACGTGGCGGCCTCGAATGAAAGCGTTGGAATCTGCAGCGCCGGGTTGCTGTCCTTGTCATAGGCGAAAGCGACATTTTCGAAACGATAGCTACCCATAAGCCGCGGCCGGTGAACGAACTTCCTATCCGCCGGACGGTCGACGGGCGCCTCCATTACCGCGTCGAGGCTGTTGAGCGCGGCGCGCATGTGCTGCCAGCGGGCGAAGATGCCGGCAAGTTGCGTGAGTGGCGCGATCGTCCGCGACGAGAGAATCGAGCAGGCGAGCAACGCCCCGACCGTCATCTCGCCGTCGGCGATGCGATAAACGCCGACGACCATCACCAGCACATAGGCGATCTGCTGAACGGCGGTCGCGGAGAACATCAGCAAGCTGGAGATGGTGCGCATACGCACGCCGTTTTGCGCGAGCAACGCCGTATATTCCTCCCATAATCGCTGGAAGCGGCCCTCTGCTTGTGTCGCCTTGACCGTTTCGATGCCCGAGAGCGCCTCCATCAGCAAGCCATGGCGGATCGCGCCTTCGCGTAAGTGCTGCTGCGACAGTTCGGAAATCGGCCATTGCGCGATCACGCCGGGAATGACAATCAGCGGCACGGCGCAGGCAAGAACGATCGCGACAGGTCCGCCGATATAAGCGACGATCACGATGAACAAGATGAGGAAGGGAATGTCGCTCAGGGCGCCGATCGTCGCCGAGGTAAAGAATTCGCGCACCGCATCCATTTCTTTGAGCTGGCTGGCGAAAGAGCCGACCGATCGTGGCCGGGCTTCCAGCCGCAAGCCGAGCGCCCTTTCGAAAAGGCGCGCCGATAACGTGAGATCCAGCCGGCGACCGGCGACGTCCATCAGATGCGCGCGCAATATCCGCATGACCGTCTCGAGGACGATCGCAAGACCGACGCCCAGGGCGAGCACCCATAAGGTCGCGAAAGACAGATTTGGAACGACCCGGTCATAGACCTGCTTGGCGAACAGAGATGTTGCGATGGCGAGGAGATTGGCGACGCCCGCTGCAAAAGCCACTTCCAGGAAATTCGGCCAGTAGCGCTTGATTTCGTCCCAGAACCAGTGCTTGTCCGGCGCATCTCCAAACCCGTCGGCGCGGGAGTCGCGCCGCGCCCGAGGCGCGGCGAGGACGACGAGGCCGCTGTGGCGCGCCATCAGGCTCTCGACCGGCGCCGACATTTCGCGCGTGGCCAGTTCGGGCAGAACGATCTTCGCTTTGCCCTCTTTGACGCTGAGAAGCGCCGCTACGGAGCCGTCCTTCATCAGGAGCAGCACGGGCAGAAACCCCGAAACGATCGCGCTGATGTCCTTGCGGCGGACCTGGACGTCGAGGTCTGCGCGGGCGCCGGCGCGCCGGAGCAGATCGGGCGTAAGGCGCCCGCCGTCGAGCGGCAGGCCCGCCGTTAGTTCCGAGGCGCTCGCAGGCCGATTGTAAAGTTGGCAGAGCAACAGCAGCCCATCCAGCAAGGAATCCCGCTCGTCGGACTCGCGCGTGCGGGCGCCGGCCTTGATCGACTGAACCTTCCCCAGCTCGGTCATTTCTTCTGCTCCCCGGCGGCGATGTCGAGCAACTGCAGGAGCCTGCCGAGCGCGCTTGCCGCCGAATATTGCAGATCGGAAATCGCATATCGCGCTTCAGCGCCGTTGCGTTCGATGCGATAGACGTCCCCCTGCACCGATGCGAGGTCGGTGAGCGTGCGTTCCCCGAGCAGGAACTGATCTTCATAGATTTTGCGCAGGGCCTTGGCTTTGCGCAGTTGCGCCTCGAGAATACTCACTTGGCTGCGCAGGGTCGGCGCCTTGTCCTGGAATGCGCGGACATCCTCCACCGCCTTGCGGATGGTCGTCTCGGCCGCCCATTGCGCGCTGTCGGCCTGCAGGTGAGCAGCTTCGACACGCTTGAAATTGCTCAGCCCGACGAAGGTCGGCGCAACGAGCCGTAGACCTACGCCCGCGTCGGTCGTGCGCGTATAGGGGTACTGCGAGTTGGAGTACGAGTTATTGGGATATTGCCGCACGAAGCCTTCCGCGGTGAGCTTCGGGAAGAGCTCCGCTTTCGCAGACGCCACGGCATGTTCCGCCGCCCTGCCCTTCGCCAGCGAAGCGGAAGCGGCCGGGGCCAGAGAGGCTTCGGCTCTGACATCCGTTATATCGCCAAGCGCGAGATTGAGGTCTGGAATATCCGAGAGCTGCTTCGGCTCATATCCGACTTTCGACAGGAAGATGCTGCGGGCGTTGCGCAACAGCCCGTTGACATTTTCGAGTTCCGACATCGCCTCGGACTGGTGAACGCCAGCGAGCTCGACTTCGCTGTGGTCTCCGACGCCGCCCTTCGCGCGTTCCTTCGCAAGCTTGGTGAAGCGCTCATGTGCGGCGAGATTATCCTGAGCGGCGCGAACGATCGCCTCGTTTCGCTTGACCGATATATATGCCTGCGCCGCTTCGAGCGCGGCCTTCTCGTGCTCCGCCGCAAGCTCCAATCCCGCCGCTTCGCTTTCCGCATGGGCGCGGTCGACGTCGGCGTCGGTCTTTCCCCAATCGTAGAGCGGCTGACTCACGGTGAATTGGAAATCCGGCAGGCCGGCCGCGCCGAGATTGCGGTAGGCTGAATGTTTTATGCCGCCAGCGGAGCCCTGCAGCGTCGGCTGATAGCCGGCCCGCGCAATATCGATATTGACGCCCGACAAGGCGAGCTGCGAGCCGGCATGCCGAACGCTCGAGCTGTAATCGAGCGCGGCTGAAACGGCTCCGCGCATCGTGTCGAGGCTGGCGGGACGTTCTGGGACGGCGGGCGGGGCTGAAGCCTCCTTTTTGGGAATAACCTTCTCGCTCGCCACGGCGCGAGTCACGACTTCCGCGGCCATCTCAGGCGGCCCGTCATTTCCGACGCTGGAGCAGCCGTGAAGCGCGACGACGGCAAGAAGACAAGCAAACAGGTGGGGCCACATTCCCGACGCTCGCAGAGCGAGCGACCGGAAACCCCGCGTAAAACCATAACTATTTTTGCTCTGCATTCCCGGTCGGATTTCCGGCGCGCCGGGAATGACAAACTCCAATGCAAGCTGTTCAAGCGGAACGAGGAAGAGGCGCCTCGTGAGGCGCCTGACACGCTTTCTCAAGCAGAATTCTCCCGGAGTAAAAATCTCTCGACAAATAAAGCTCTCCACTCTGCGCCCGCATGCGCGCGGAGCATCGACGAAAGCCGGTTCCCGCTCCTGATCAGGGATGCGAGCCCCCGCCTCTGCATCAGATAGCTCGCCTTGGCGCTTGTCATTTCCGACGAGCCGGAGGTCCGATCGGTGATGACGCCGAACCAATCAAGCCGATCGCGTCTCAGACAACCACTATTCCCTGCTGAATCCAGACATCGCCAAATGTATGGGCCGCATCGAGCGCGCTGTTGTGATAAACATCGAAGGTCACGGAACCCACGGTCTGCGTGTTCGTAACCGACCACGCGCCGCCGCCATCGATGAGATTCACAGTCGACGTTGCGCTGCCCGCAATCTCGATATGGCCGAGCGTCGACGCCGCTTCGGGTTCGTTCAACACGTCGGACAGACGGATATCGAGCTCATTGCCGCCGCTTCCCAGGTCGAACTTCTCGAAGCCCTGGACCCTGTCGCCATAGGCGCCAAGGTTCAGAACCAGACCAGACCCATCCAGCGCCAGAGTATCGATCCCCTCTCCGCCATCGACGCGCGTGAAATTGAGGCCGGCAAGATGGATCGCATCGCTTCCCTGCCCGCCATAGGCCACGTCGTGCAAGACGCTGGTCGCGGTCGTGCCGGTCGTGTCCGTGCCGATGCCGAGTATCGTATCATTGCCCAGACCGCCGCTGATCCGATCGACGCCGTCAACAATCGACGCGGCCCCGATCGTCGTGCCTCCGGCAACCAGCGTATCGTTCCCGACTGTGAAGGATTGGGTGAGCGCGCTGGTCGATCCCAGGAAGCTGTAGAATCCGCCGGCGCCCGTATTGATCCCCCAGGCGCCGATGGCAAAGTCGCTAATGCCGTCGCCGTTCCAATCGCCCATAGCCGTGCTGACGCCAAGGAGAGAACCAGCGCCCAAATCGTCGAGCCTTACGGCGGTCCCGCCGGAGACCATCGATTCGAGATTGCCGCTTACAAAGCCCCCGCCCGCGGCGCCATAGACCAAATATACGCTGCCGCTGTCGGTCCCGCCCGCGTCGATCCCTGGCGCGCCGATCAGGAAATCATCGACGCCATCGCCATTGACGTCGCCGGCGCCGCGAATATCGTAGCCCAGCCAGCCGTTTGTTGCGTTGGTCGACAGGCTGCTGGTCAGCGTGAAACCTGTGGCGCCGCTCGCCGCGGTCGCAATCGACCCGGAGGCCCATCCAGATTGGCCGCCATATAGCACGTACACACGCCCTGGCGCGAAGCCATCCTCTAGCCCATCGCCCCATTCGGGAGAGCCGATCGCAAAATCCCCAAACCCGTCGCCATTGATGTCGCCCAATGCGGCGATCGTATTTCCTTCGCCCGAGCGCCACGCATCAGCCGAGCCGTTATTGCCGTAGTCCAATTGAACGCCGCCGAGGTCTTCTCCGGCCTGAGAGCCATCGAGACGAATGGCCTGTCCGGCAGAAAGCAGAGAAGTAATATTCACGTCGGAGGCGAGACCGCCCTGCTGCCCAAAAACGAGATAAGCAGCGCCCGAATTCGGCGTGGTTATGTCGCCCAGCCGCGGATCGGTGACGACGAAATCGAGAATCCCGTCGCCATTCACATCACCCACATTCTGGACCTTGCCGCCGAAGTGCGCGGCGCCCGTGTCGTTGGTGCCAATCGTGGTCTGGGCGCCCGCTCCCAACTGGGTGTTGCTCACGGAGTCGTATAGACCGTTTCCGTTTCCATATAGATTCGTCCAGACCGCCGCCCCGGCGCCCGAATGGCCATAGAGCACGTGCAACGCGCCGGCGGTCAACGTGCCGACGGGCGACGACTCGGCCGAGTAACCGCTGGGATCGCTCAAAAGCAGATCCGCATAGCCATCATTGTTCAAATCCGTGCCGCCGGCCGCGGCCCCAAACAAAGGGGAGCCCGCGACGCCGTGGATTGCGAAACCGTCGCTCGTCGCGGTTGTATCCATCGAGCCCAGGCTGATCGTCCCTGTGGCCGCAGCGCGTCCCCAGATGACAAAGGCGCCGTCGTTCAGCACAGATGTCACGAGAAGGTCGCTAAATCCGTCGCCGTTCAGGTCGCCGATCCCCTGAACTTGCAAGCCCTGAATGTCTTGGTCCCCCGAAACGCCCTGCCCAGTGATATGCAGCGCCTTCGACGCCGATAGGCTATCGGCGTCGCTGGTCGACGGCAAACCATTGGCGGAGCCATAAATCAGGTAGAGTTCGGACGCTCCTCCGACCGTATCGCCAAAGTGGGCGTGCGGGCCCGAAACCGCATAGTCCATGTATCCGTCGCCGTTGAAATCCCCGGCCGGGCTCGCCGCAAAGCCGAGACCGTCGTGAGATTGCACGGAATAACCCGCATTCGCGGTCGTAAACGTCCCGGTCGAAATTGTGAGCAAGCTTCCGGACGTGCTCGAGCTATCGAAATACCCCGCCTTTGCATTCCCCGCCGGGTCGGTCATTTCCACTTTCAAATTATAGACGGCGTCCGGAAGAGACGGCAGCGTGAAGCTAATGACCGCCGACGAGCCGGCGAACTCCGCGCTGAAGTTGTCGTTGCTGACCAGCACCCGCTCGCCAGCGTCGATAACATTGTTGTTATTCGCGTCATCCCACAAGTTGAGGGTCGTATTGCCTGCTTCGATCGAGGCGCCGTCGGCCGCGTTGACGCCGCTGACATATACTGTGACTGTCGGCGTCGAGAGGGCGGTGATGTTGTCGGTGGTGCTCGGACCCGTGTCGCTCGCACTGGCAAGGTCGATCAGGAGCGTGCCGGAGGGCGCCGTCGTATCCACCGCCACAGCGAAGGGCGACGAGGCCGTCCCCTCATTGCCCGCGGCGTCCGCCACCACGGCCGTGTAGCTGTGCGTTCCCTCCGGAAGGCCGGAGAGTCCCAGCGTCCAACTCGTCCCCGAGACGCTCGCCGTCCCAATGAGCGTCGCGCCTTCGTAGACCCGCAGCTCCTCGCCCGCCGCCAGCGGCGCCGAGAGCGTTCCGTTCAGAACCGGAGACGAATCGTCCGTGCTCGTCGCGCTGGGGTAACCGCCTTGGTGCAACCCGACATTGTCGGTGAAGGTCGCAATCGTCGCCGTCGTTACCGGCGCCGTCATGTCGACTGTCACCACGAAGGGCGACGACGCGGTCCCCTCATTGCCGGCGGCGTCCGCCACCACCGCCGTGTAGCTGTGCGTCCCCTCCGAGAGGCCAGAGAGCGCTAGCGTCCAGCCTGTCCCCGAGACGCTCGCCGTCCCGACCAGCGTCGCGCCTTCGTAGACCCGCAGCTCCTCGCCCGCGACCAACGGCGCCGACAGCGTTCCGTTCAACACCGGCGATGAATCGTCCGTCGGCGTTCCGCTGGCGTAGTTCCCCTGCTGCGTCCCGACGTTGTCGCTGAAGCTGGCGATGACAGTGGTGGTCGCCGGCGCCGTCGTATCCACCGCCACAGCGAAGGGCGACGAGGCCGCCCCCTCATTGCCGGCCGCGTCCGCCACCACCGCCGTGTAGCTGTGCGTCCCCTCCGAGAGTCCGGAGAGTCCCAGCGTCCAACTCGTCCCCGAGACGCTCGCCGTCCCAATGAGCGTCGCGCCTTCGTAGACGCGCACTTCCTCGCCCGCCGCCAGGGGCGCCGACAGCGTTCCGTTCAGAACCGGCGATGAATCGTCCGTCGCCGTCCCGCTGAGGTAGTTCCCCTGGTTCGTCCCGACATTGTCGGTGAAGCTTGCGATGACGGTGGTGGCCGTCGGCGCCGTCGTGTCGACTGTCACCACGAAGGGAGACGAGATCGGACCGTCAATGCCGGTTGCGTCCGCCACCACCGCCGTGTAGCTGTGCGTTCCTTCCGAGAGGCCGGAGAGCGCCAGCGTCCAGCTCGTCCCCGAGACGCTCGCCGTCCCGACCAGCGTCGCGCCTTCGTAGACCCGCACTTCCTCGCCCGCCGCAAGCGGCGCCGACAGCGTTCCGTTCAGAACCGGAGACGCGTCGTCCGTGCTCGTCGCGCTGGGGTAATCGCCCTGGTGCAACCCGACATTGTCGGTGAAGGTCGCAATCGTCGCCGTCGTTACCGGCGCCGTCATGTCGACTGTCACCACGAAGGGCGACGACGCGGTCCCCTCATTGCCGGCGGCGTCCGCCACCACCGCCGTGTAGCTGTGCGTCCCCTCCGAGAGGCCAGAGAGCGCTAGCGTCCAGCCTGTCCCCGAGACGCTCGCCGTCCCGACCAGCGTCGCGCCTTCGTAGACCCGCAGCTCCTCGCCCGCGACCAACGGCGCCGACAGCGTTCCGTTCAACACCGGCGATGAATCGTCCGTCGGCGTTCCGCTGGCGTAGTTCCCCTGCTGCGTCCCGACATTGTCGGTGAAGCTGGCGATGTTGGTGGCGACAGTCGGCGCCGTCGTATCCACCGCCACAGCGAAGGGCGACGACGCCGTCCCTTCATTGCCGGCGGCGTCCGCCACCACCGCCGTGTAGCTGTGCGTCCCCTCCGAGAGCCCGGAGAGCGCCAGCGTCCAGCTCGTCCCCGAGACGCTCGCCGTCCCGACCAGCGTCGCGCCTTCGTAGACCCGCACTTCCTCGCCCGCCGCAAGCGGCGCCGACAGCGTTCCATTCAGAACCGGAGACGCGTCGTCCGTCGCCGTCCCGCTGAGGTAGTTCCCCTGCTGCGTCCCGATGTTGTCCGTGAAGCTGGCGATGTTGGCGGCGACAGTCGGCGCCGTCGTATCCACCGCCACAGCGAAGGGAGACGAGGCCGTCCCTTCATTGCCGGCGGCGTCCGCCACCACCGCCGTGTAGCTGTGCGTTCCCTCCGAGAGGCCGGAAAGCGCCAGAGTCCAACTCGTCCCCGAGACGCTCGCCGTCCCGACCAGCGTCGCGCCTTCGTAGACCCGCACTTCCTCGCCCGACGCCAGCGGCGCCGACAGCGTTCCGTTCAGAACCGGAGACGCGTCGTCCGTGCTCGTCGCGCTGGGGTAATCGCCCTGGTGCGCGCCGACATTGTCGGTGAAACTGGCGATGTTGGCGGCGACAGTCGGCGCCGTCGTATCCACCGCCACAGCGAAGGCCGCCGACGCGGTCCCCTCATTGCCGGCCGCGTCCGCCACCACCGCCGTGTAGCTGTGCGTCCCCTCCGCGAGACCGGAGAGCGCCAGCGTCCAGCCCGTCCCCGAGACGCTCGCCGTCCCGACCAGCGTCGCGCCTTCGTAGACCCGCAGCTCCTCGCCCGCCGCCAGCGGCGCCGACAGCGTTCCGTTCAGAACCGGCGACGCGTCGTCGGTGCTCGTCGCGCTGGGGTAATCGCCCTGGTGCGCGCCGACATTGTCGGTGAAACTGGCGATGTTGGCGGCGACAGTCGGCGCCGTCGTATCCACCGCCACAGCGAAGGCCGCCGACGCGGTCCCCTCATTGCCGGCCGCGTCCGCCACCACCGCCGTGTAGCTGTGCGTCCCCTCCGCGAGACCGGAGAGCGCCAGCGTCCAGCCCGTCCCCGAGACGCTCGCCGTCCCGACCAGCGTCGCGCCTTCGTAGACCCGCACTTCCTCGCCCGACGCCAGCGGCGCCGACAGCGTTCCGTTCAGAACCGGAGACGCGTCGTCCGTGCTCGTCGCGCTGGGGTAATCGCCCTGGTGCGCGCCGACATTGTCGGTGAAACTGGCGATGTTGGCGGCGACAGTCGGCGCCGTCGTATCCACCGCCACAGCGAAGGGCGACGAGGCCGTCCCCTCATTGCCGGCCGTGTCCGCCACGACCGCCGTGTAGCTGTGCGTCCCCTCCGAGAGCGCGGAGAGCGCCAGGGTCCAGCCCGTCCCCAAGACGCTCGCCGTCCCGACCAGCGTCGCGCCTTCGTAGACCCGCAGCTCCTCGCCCGCCGCCAGCGGCGCCGACAGCGTTCCGTTCAGAACCGGCGACGCGTCGTCGGTGCTCGTCGCGCTGGGGTAATCGCCCTGGTGCGCGCCGACATTGTCGGTGAAAC